>NZ_JAGIOP010000002.1:0-2400000 GCF_017876775.1 Mycolicibacterium lutetiense
CGGTGGTGGCGGTGTCGAGGCTTCCGGCGAGCAGCTGCTTCAGTGTCGGCACCGGGATGCCGAGTTGTGTCGCGGCGGTTTCCGGGGCGGCGCGGGCGGCGGTCATCTCGGCGGCACTCAGCGAGCGGATGGTGACGGTGGCTTTGGCGTGGGCGACGGCATCGGCCTGTCCGTCGATGATGGTGTCGACAGCCCCTTCTGCGGTGGCCGGGTCCGGGCTTCGGTAAATGTCCTCGCTGACGGCTTCGCTGTTCTGCCGGGCCTGTTGGTTCAACACCTGCTCGGAGAGCCGCAGCCGTCGCAGACTCACCCGCAATGGTGTCCCGTCGTCTGCCAGCAGCCCGGCGTCGGCCATGTAGTGATCTCCGATGCCCGCGGTCAACCATTCCTGCCGGAACGGGCCGACTCCGGTGCGGTTCTTGTGCCGGTGGGCAATGAGTAACTTCTCCGACGGGTTTCCGAGCTCGGCGAGCGTCGCGCGGCATGGCTCGGTCAAGCGGACCGCGTTCTCCCACAGTTTTCCGGCCTCGCCGGCGAGGATTTCGGCGCTGTAGCGCTTGGTTCCCCGTCTCGGTTTGTCGGTGTTGACGGTGTATATCGAGTCTTCACCGGCACCGTCGGATGCCCTGAACGAGGTCACGGTGAGGTTGTCCATGACGGAGAGGTTGAATCCTCGCTCGCATACGAGAAGGACCATCAAGCAATAGATTTCCCGTATCGACGGGAACAGCGCCTGCGCCGGGTTTGACACGCCGGCCAGGTCGAAGCAGCCTTTGAGGACCACCCGGTTGGCGAGGTACTGAGAGGGAAGCATCCCGTTTCGCGACAGATGCTCCAACAGGGATCCGGTGCTCCACCGCTCCCCGCCGACATTGAACGTGATTCCGTCACCGACATCGCCAACCTCGCGGTACTGGTGCAGCCGCTTGGTGTTGGTCTGGATTCTGCGGAGCGCTTGACGGACCTCGCCTTTGGCGGCACTGCGGATCCGTCCGAACTCGTCGCGACTGTAGGAGTCATTCTTCGGCAAGCGTTTCCGGGGCTTCACGGCCTTGGCGCGCATCGCCTTGCGTGTGGTTTCAGGAAGTCGGGGTGATTCCGACAGGAGGGTCCGCATGAGATTCACTTGCCCCGGCCAGCGGGATTGGCTCTCCTTGGCAGCGCGCCACGTCCACCACACCTCGGGGCCGAAGTCGGCGATCGAGTGGACCTCGGGGAACTCGGTGCCCAGGTAGGCGATGAGTTGCCGCGCGGCACTCACCGCCGCATCCACGGTCGCCAGCGTGCGCCAACGGCCACCGGATTGAGACCCGTTGGCCAGTGCGGTGACCAGGTCTTCGATCAGTTCAGCGGGTCCGCGGACGTCGTTGAATGTGAATGTCCTAGTGCGTCCCGCCTCATCTGTGAAGCAGAGCTGCCGAAGCGCAGGGCCTACCCGGGCAGGTCGGGTGTACTTGCCGGCGGGCAGTGCCGCTGTTCTACCCGAGGCCACCGCTCACTGCTCCTCGACGTCGACAATTCCGGGAGCCACGGCTGCGATGTGTGTGATGAAGTCGGTGATCGACGTGTCCTCGGCGACGTCGTCGTTGAGGAACAGGTCCACCTGCAGGCCAGATACGGGTTCGAGATAACAGTTGCGCGTGGTTTCCACGCTCACGTGGCCCAGTAACGTTTGAACCAAAACCCAAGGGTCACCAAAGATATGGCGATATTCGCGCCGTTCGGCAGGGGTGATGCCCATCTTGCGTTCGTGTGCGTAGATCAACGTGACCAACATCCTCAGGGCGAACGAGTGGCGCAGCATATGCGGGTGACAATGGATGTCTACCCCAAGGGTCTGACACCGCTTATTGGCCGTGGAGAAGATCGCTTCCCAGGTGCGGTACGGCAGCGGAAGACCGCCTTCGGACAGCCACACCATCCATGGTTCGAGCCCGCGATCGGTGGTGATGTAGAAGTTGAGCCGATCTCTCCAGTCGAGACTGTCTAGCGGTACCGTTCCTTTGGTTCCGTCCCGGTTGGTGAAGTGAACACGACGATGATGGTCCACCGTGTCGACGATCTTGATGTCGGTCAGCGCATCGTAACGACCTTCAGACCGGGCCCCGTGAACCGCTGCTGCTCGGGTTGAAATGACGTAGTTGTCAATGTGGTTCAGTGCTGCGGCGCTAATCCAGAAGTCACGGCCGCGGCCTTTCGCGACGGCTTGCCCGACTCGGGCCTTAGCGTATCGCACTTGATTGTCGGCGCTGGGAATCTCGTCCAGGACCAGTGTTCCGCCTTCACGCAGCCGCAGTCCACTCGACCACAGCGCTTCGGCGAACGCCAGGTTGCGGCCGTCGTTGCGTCCTCGCCACGTCGCATCCCGTCGCCCGTCGCTGCGGTAGCCGCCGAGGCCGACGTTGCGCCAGCGCTTGTAGGCTCTGGGCGTCAGCCATTTCAATTGGACCGAGCGGACCGCGTTCGGCTGCAGCCGCGTGGAGTCCGAGTCCCCGGTCGAGCTGGGTTTGTGCAGGGCGACAGGAGACACAGTCACGTTGCCGCGCCACTGCTGCCAGTCGTAGAACTTCTTGATCGCCGCTAAATCCCGTGAAAATGTAGCTGCACCAACCCGATCCGGGTTTTGTTGGTCGCGTCGCCGCCAGAACTCATAGTCGGCGAGATGCTCGGATGTGGCAGCTCTCCAATCGATGCCTTGAACGGACAGGAAGGACAGAAACAGCTGGATGTCGGGCGCATAGGACTCCTGCGAGCCGGCCGCCAACGATTGGAACACCGCCGATCGGAAGAACTCCAAGACCTCGACGTCCGGCCGGCCATCGGCCATCAGGAGAAACGGCTGCCCAGGACGAATTCCGAGCGCGGCCTCACGCTCCGCTAGGTCCGGGAAGTCTGCAAGGACATCGGACCGCGCGGTATACAGCCGGCTAGGCTGCCGCGCCCAACACAACCTCCACCGGGAGCCGTCGTCGTGTTGTTCCACAGCAACAGAACCTGCCACAACACACCGACATTCTACGGAAGGGCGGGTTCCCGACGACGACGTGGATGGGCGCGGCGAGCTGCTTGACGATCCGGGAGTTGTTCTGCGGGAACATCTCCGTGTCCATCGAATCACCGTCTTCGGTGATCTGGAAAGTATCGGCGAGCACGATCCCCTCGAACGGGCTGTACTCCGTCTCGGTGAGTGCGTGGTAGGTGGTCTCGATGTTGACCGCCGCGATGTAGTAGGCGAGCAACATGATCTCGTTGGCGTGAAGCTCACCGGCGTACTTCCGCTCCAGATCCTGCCGCTTGACCAACCCTGACTGCAGCAGCCGGGTCAGGAACGTGGCGGTGCCGGTGAACGTTATGCGCTCTACTTGGGCGTGTCTCACCACCGAACCGTCTGCACACCGTTACCGTCGGCACTGACGCGCCAACGGGCGGCGGATCCGGAGGCTGGGACATGAACCCCGAAGGGCGGATTCTTGTATGTGGCAGGAGTCGGACGGTGCCGTCGGTGACTTGCTGACGTCGCACGTGCTCGGCCGAGTGGGTCAGATCGATGACCCGGTCAAAGTGAGTGCCTGGTGGGCTGATCACGGAATCGCGATTGACCCGGTCGAACTCAATCGCGATGCGCTGTTCGCAATCGCCGCACAGTGCCGGGAGAACGCGGATGCGGATTGGGTGTCTTTCCTGTGGCACGTTCTCGCCTGGGGCGTGATGGGTGACTATCGAAACGCACCCACGATCGTGGCGAGCGCAGCCGGTTGCGACCAGCGGATCCGGCTCAACGACATTCTGCGCAGAGCTGCTTACGCCAGCCATCGCGGCGAAATCCGTTCCGCTTACATGGCGATCCGCCGCAAAGTTCCACGACTGGGGCCGGCCTTCTTCTCGAAATTCCTCTACTTCACTGCTGACCGAGATTCGCCGGATCCAAGTTCAGTAATCCTGGATTCGCGCGTCAGCGCCGCGGCCTTCACGCTCACCGGCCGCGACTACTCGGAAGACAAGGCGGCGACATACGAGCGCTTCTGCAACGACATGCACATGTGGTCCCGGCAGTTTGGTGCACCCGCGGACGTCATCGAGTTTCGCATGTACCAGTTCGGCCAGCTGATCGACTCGCGCCGCTGGAAGTGGCTGCACGCCGAGGCCTCGCTGTACCGAGAGGGACACGAGCAGGTCGGGTTCGACGACATTGCCGAACGGCGAGCCCATCTCGCGGGCTGGAGAAGGTAACGCCAGTGGAGCTCTACTACGCGGATTGGGACCTCGTATCCGAAGGCGACTGCGAAGGCCTCGCCTCAGGCGATCCTCCAATCGTCCAGGACGGTACGCCGATCATCGTGGACGACGAGATGCGGCCGCTGGAGCCATGGTGCACGTTCCTGCGGCTATACAGCCAGAACCTGCGACCGAACTCGGTTTACGCCTACGCCCGCGACGCGTTGGAGTTCGGAAAGTTCTTGGACACGAGAGGGATTGGGGTGCTGAATGTCTGCGAGCACGACCTCGTCGCCTTCCGAAAGCACCGTCGCAGCGAAGGTGTGTCAGCGCGGTCCTGGTCACGACACCTGGTCGTCATTCGAGCCCTGTTCGCCTACCTGTACGAGACTGGACAGCGCGACAGCATGCCCTGGATTCAAGTCGGGAGCAGGTCAGTTGTCACTCCCAGGACACCACACACGGAGATGGATGTCCGAGCACTCTCACATGCGCAATGGCTTACCCTGCGTAACATCGGTTTTGGCGGAGAGCTGCCTTCTGGGGAGCTGGACCGGTCCTATCGTGGCCAATCGACCGTCCGCAACGTGTGTGCGGTCGACCTGGCCCTGACCAGCGGTATGCGTCTCACCGAGTGGTCCACGCTGCTGGACGTCGAGGTGCCTTCATCCGACGGTGGCGCGTCGCTGGTGCTGGAAGCATGCGCGAAGAATGAGCGTCGCCGGCGGGTCTATATCCCGGCCTCGACCGTCAAGGCCGTTGAACTCTACCGCGGCACAGAACGCAAATCCCTTGTCCGCAAGGCTCAGAATGCTCTGCGGCGGAAGCTGCCGACACTGGCAGTCGTCACACATGTTGACCCGGCGGCAGGCAAGCTCACCTACCGGTACAAAGGGATCGATAAGCGCGATGAGTTCGCTGCGATCCCTCCCGACGTGCGCCGTCTCTTGGTCAGAATCGACGAGGCTGGCTCCATCGAGCCCATGTCGCTCTTTGTGGGCAAGGGCGGCCGCCCGCCGTCACAGCGACGCTGGCATCAGTCCTTCCAGGACGCCAACAACCGCCTCGCCGCCTTCGGCAGCGCCACGCCCACCATGCCCCCGGCCGTCACACCCCATGACCTGAGACACACATTCGCCGTCGTCATGCTGCGAAGCCTTCAACGGAGAGCGGCGCAGTTCGAGCAGTCCCGGCCGAGAACAGGATTCGGCACCATCAGCGAACATGTCGTCCACAATCCGCTGCTGACACTGCAACGCCTGCTCGGGCACGCCAGCCCGTCCACGACGATGGTCTACCTCCGCTATGTCGACGAGTCAGATGAGTTGATCCAGCGAGCTTTTGAATCCTGGAACGACGACACCCGCGACTACTCCACGTACGTTCTGGACGAGCTGGAGGCGCAATCGTCGTGACACCCGATGACCGTGAACCGCGAGTCGTTATCTTCCCGCCTGGTGGTCCGATGAAGTCCGCCCGCATCAGTCCGAGTGACTATGTGGCCACGCGACTGGTCGCCGAGCTCGCCGATGCGTGGAAGGAGAGCGCTGAGACACTAGATCTCACCCCCGGAACGATCTCCCGGCAAGGCGGGGTCATCAGACGGGTCGGCGAGTTCTTAACCGATCGCGCCGACCGATTTCTCACGTTGTCCGGCGATGGGGCGGATGTTGCACGTCGGCTACACGACTGGGAATCGGCGATGATCGTGCGCTTTCCGCCGCCCAGCGTGCACGCGAAAGACCTCGGTATGGAGCTGCGCAATCACGTCGCTCGATATCTCCAATCGCACGAGATATTTGATGGAGTGCTTGCGGACTGGGCCAGCGGATGGGTCTTGGACGGCAGCGTGTGGGAGGGATTGCCGCTCGACGAGTTCAACAACAACGAACGCCTCCAGCTCGAGCAGACATGTCGAACGATCGTGCGCGATACCGAAGAACGGCTCGCCCACGGCAACGCCCTCCTGGCGGCCGGTACGGATCCTCGCCCGGACGGATGGAATCGGGTCGAGAATGTTCTGTGGGCTCTGCGGAACCTTCCCTACGACGACTCGTTCCATGTCCATCTTGCCGGGCCGCGTCGAGCGCTGAATGGATGTGACGTCGACCAAGAGTCAGGCGTCAACCGGGATGCCCGTTTGAAGGCCCGCCCGCTGGTGACGGCCGTGGGCGCCTACCTCACGCCAGAGGACGAATACCTTCTCGCCATCAGAGTGCTACTCCACCTGCAAACGGGGTGGGCACCCGAAGAGAGCCGCCGACTCCTTCGCAGCGACATCGAGTTCGGAGACTCGTCTGTCAGGGTGCGAGCGACCAAGCTGCGGGCGCAACGAATCCGTTGGCACACCCTGCCCTCGACGCAACAGCCGCCGTGGGGATGGAAGGCCGGCGACCTCATTCGACGCGCCGCACACGCGATGCAGCATGCGCACGCACTCACGCCCGACGAGCCCCTGTTCTGGGTGACAGGGATTCGCTCAGCCCGGAACCGGCGCGCCGACGAGTATCCTCAATATTTCATCCGTGCAAGGCATTTCGGCGGCCCCAACTCGCTCAACAAGCTGATCGGGCGCTATGGACTGTCAATCAGCGAACCACACGACATGCGTAGGATCCGCAAGACGGTGAAAAGCGCGCGAGCCGCGTTGCTCGGTACTCTCAACGGCGCAGCCGGCGACGACCACTCCGTCGAAGTCTTCAGGGGACATTACGCCCAGACCACCACGGTTCACACCATCGCCGCGCAGACGGTCCTGCGCGCCCAACGCAAAGTCCTCGACCGTGCATCAAATGGACCGACGTTTATCGATGCGACGGCCGCCGACGTCGCCGCCAGCCCAATTGACTCCGATGTAGCTGCCCTCGTCGCGTCAGTCGCAGAAGAATCACCGACCGAGCAGCAGCTGACACTTTCAGCGTGCCGAGACCCCTACGAACCGCCCGTGGGACAGACAGGTTCGTTGTGCCACGCATCGCCGTCGCTGTGTCTGCAGTGTCGCAACGCGGTCATCTTCCGCGACCACTTACCACGCCTCGTCATATACCGCGACCTGCTAGATGACATCGAAAAGACCATGCCACCAATACAGTTCAGTGAAATCTACGGCCAGCAACGAGTCAACATCGACGCCGTGCTCAATGAATTCACCAGTGACCACATCGAAGCAGCGCGCCAACAAACCGCTCACCTTCATCGACCGCTCGGACAGAGGGCAGAACAGTGACCCGCCAACTCACATCACCGATCTCGGCGGCGTGGGATCCACCCTTCGCCGCCGACGAACCGGTCCTACCGGCTTCCCGCCGCATTGCACCCGGCCCTGAACCGCGATTCGGTGACATGCCCCGCTGGGATCTGACCGCCGGCGGAATCGCCCCCAACTTGAGTCCGTCTCGTGCGCATCTGCGGTTCGATGGTCTCCCCGAGGCATGGGTGCCGATCGCCAAGACGTTGGCAATGGCCATGCTGCAGCCGACCCACAGCATCCTTCGGGAAGCGCACGTCTACCGGTCCAACCGGCCCTACAAGATCAAGTCGATCCAGCACACGCTCGCCGAGCTCCGATACCTCGCGAGATGGGCTGAGGACCATGATCGCACCGCTGATCTGTCGCAATGGATCGACGACGACAGCGAGGCCTATCTCGCATCGGTCCGCGCCACCCGCGCGCCCACCGCCGAGCATTCCGCCAAGGATCTGCTGCGTCACCTGGTGGAATTCGGACCCCTGATGCACAACGGTGGGTTGCGGGTGACGGTGGGGGCGTCCAAGACCGGGAGCTCGGGCGAGATCAAGACCCCGGTTATCCCCCCGGACGCATTCTGGCCGCTGATCCGCGCCTGCTGGACCTACATCGATGTATTCGCCCCCGATGTCCTTGCGGCCCGCGAAGACATCGAAACCCTGGATGCCAGTCCGCATCCCGCAAAATGGCCAGCAGCACAAACCATCGACAAAGCGATCAACTCCTGGCTGACCTCGCCCGATGCCTTCATTCCATTGCACATCTACACGCTTGGACGCGGAAAAGCCGGCGAGATCAACTGGGACGGCCTGGCACTATGTACCACGCCGCGGATCCGGGCAGTCAACTTCTACAACGGCAGCGGACCAGCCCGACGGCAACGAGTCCGCGACGCGATCGCCGGCGGCGTGCCCACCAAGTTCGGCTACTCCTCCGTTCCACCCACCGTCGTTGATCGACCCGACGGGACACGTGGGCCATGGATCAGCGGATTCGACCGCGTCATCGTAAGCAAAGAGCTCACCCAAATCCGCAACGCTGCTTATATTTTCGTCGCAATCATGACGATGATGCGGGACAGCGAAGTCCAGGGAATCGCCGCCGGAGCGATCGGCACGCACTATGGCGCCCCCGCGATCACCAGCACTGTCCATAAAGGCCAGACGGGTGCGGGTACACCACAGCGCTGGTGGGTAAGCCCGCCGGTCGTTCGCGCCCTCGAAGTCGCAGAACGCATTACCCGTGACCCAGGCAGACTGTTCGGCAGCGTCCGCACTGGCGTCAACCGTGACCTCGCCGGGTTCGACCAGCACGAACAGATCCGGTTGTTCATCAACTGGGTCAACGACCACTCACCCCGTAACGGGCTGGAACCGATCCTCGCAACAGCGTTGGCGCCGCATATGTTTCGCCGAACCATGGCCGTCATCACCGCCAACGAACCTGACGGCGAGATCGCCCTCGGAATCACCCTCAAGCACAACGCCACACGAGCACTAGCCAACGCGACTACCAGTGGGTATGGGGCACCCACACCGGAGTGGGCCAAAGAGTTTGAACACCACGCCAAGGAGGCCGCCGCCGCAGAACTCGTCGCCGACTGGGCACGGCACGCCAACGGTGACCGAGAAGTGCGCGGCCCCGGCGCGACCACATTCGTCAACAGCCTCGACAGCGTCACCGACCGTGCGGGCAGCACCGCCGCGGTAGGCAACGAACGCATGCTCCGAAACCTGCTGCGCGACGAATTCGCCACCATCCGCCTGGGCACCCTCAACCACTGCCTCGGTGACCCGAGCAAGGCACTCTGCCTGGAAGGCGCGTCCGCCGCAGTTAAAGCTGGCGGACCCATCCCGAGCATGTGCCAACCGGCCACCTGCCGAAACTCGGTCATCACCGACAAACACCTCCCGGTCTGGCGCCACGAGGAGGCCGACCTCGTCGAGAAACTCAAGGACAAGAAGATGGCCACCGTCCACCGCCAGCGCCTCGAAACCCAACTCGCCGACGTCCGACGAATCACCCAGCAGGACCCCAAGTGACCGCCGTCAGCCCTGCGACGGAGAAGAAGCTGCGCGACGCCATGCAGCGACTCCTCACAGGCCAATCCAGACGGACCGACGGGCGGCTCACCAAAGCCAACCTGCACGTCGAAGCCGGTGTCAGCCGCGCCACCATGAACCGGGCCGACGCCGTCCTCGCCGACTGGAATACCGCTGTCGGCGCCCGGGTCGCACCGCGGGACTCCCAGATCATCGAGTTGCAGGGAACAGTCACCAAGCTCAAGCAGACCATCGCGACGTTGCGGCAAAGCAACACCGACCTCGAACGCAAGAACCAAGCCGCCGTCACGGTCATCGCAGAACTTCACGCACAGTTGCGTGCAAAAAATGGAGAGGTGCCGACTGGCACCGTCACGCCCTTGGCTGCCAGACGGAATCGTAGACGCTGGTAATCCACGTGCTTGGGGACATCTCAGGTCACGACTTCAGTAGTTCTGCACGAGGATGCGCAAGTCACTTGCTAATGTCGACGTTATAGAGTCGACATCTCGGATTGGAGGTAGCCATGACTGACGAGCAACGTAGACGTCGCCCCCACGGCGAGGTGAAGAACGCGATGCGCGAATACCTGGCTGGCAAGAAGGGGGAGCCCGCCAGCATCGCCGAAATCACGGCAGCCCTCATGCCACAGATCGGTGAAGCGCCAAAATCCTCGTACCGCTCCGCACTCCAGGATGAACGGTACTTCGAGCGCGTCTCACCCGGCGTCTTCCGTATCCGTGGCTAGGCGCATCGTCACCTCCTCGTCGGTGGTAGGTGAGACGATCCCGGGTATGGGCGGCGTGAACTCTCTTAGCGACCTCGCACGTCTCTGCGTGGACCTTGGCGCGGACACCGTGGGTGAGCTGTCTTCCGACGAGAAGGCGCTTGTCTCCGCAGCGGAATCCCCGTTGGTATCCGCCGCGGTGGCGCGTGCACGTGCAGCGATCAAACGCGGGGCTGATCCACTCGGTGACACGTACTGCCGCCTGTTATCTCCCGCCGAGCGCCGTCCACTTGGGCAGACATACACCCCGTCGCCGATCATCGCCGCGATGACCGCCTGGGCATCGGCGCAGGGCACTCCCACCCGCGTCGTGGACCCCGGCGCAGGCTCTGGACGGTACCTAGTCGCGGCAGCCAAGAAGTTCCCCAGCGCCTCGGTGGTTGCCGCCGAGGTGGACCCTGTTGCCGCACTAATGCTCCGCGCCAACATCGCCGTGCACGAGCTAGGTAACCGCACTGAGGTGCGCCTCGGCGACTACCGCGCACTAGATCTCCCTGAAGTTGATGGATCGACCCTGTTTATCGGCAACCCACCGTACGTCCGTCACCATCAGATCAACTCCGAATGGAAGCAGTGGCTCGTCGACACTGCTCGGGCACGTGGCCTGAAAGCGAGCGGACTAGCGGGACTGCACGTGCATTTTTTCCTTGCCACCGCGCAACTCGGCAGGCCTGGCGACTTCGGGACATTCATCACAGGAAGTGAATGGATGGATGTCAACTACGGCAGCCTGGTTCGTCAACTCCTGCTGGACGGGCTGGGCGGCGAGTCGATCCACGTCCTGGACCCTTCAGCCGCGCCATTTGCCGATGCAGCGACCACCGGCGCGATCACGTGCTTCAAGGTGGGCGATGCCCCAGCGTCGATGAAGTTGCGTCGTGTCGAGAAAGTGAGCGACCTAGGCAATCTGAGCAAGGGGCGCAGGGTGTCCCGCCAACGGCTAACCGAGTCGAGTCGCTGGTCCGTGCTAACCCGGGTTACCCCGAAACTGCCGACCGGGTACGTCGAACTCGGAGAGCTGTGCCGAGTGCACCGCGGCGCGGTGACGGGCGCCAATGCTGTTTGGGTGCAGCGTCACACCGACATTAAGCTCCCTGAAAGTGTCCTGTTCCCGTCCATCACGAAGGCTCACGAACTGTTCAGCGCAGGTGACCGTTTGGCGTCACCCAACGGGTTGAAGGTAGTCATCGACCTGCCCGTGGACCTGGACCAGTTCGACAGCAATGATCGCAGGCAGATCGACCAGTTCCTCCGAATTGCCAAGGGACGCAAGGTGCACGAAGGATATATTGCCGCCACACGGAGAGCGTGGTGGAGCGTTGGTCTTCGTAACGCAGCACCACTACTTGCGACCTACATGGCGCGGCGCCCACCCGCGTTCGTGCGTAACGAAGCGGACGCCCGACACATCAACATTGCGCACGGGCTGTACCCGCGGCAAGAGCTGAGCACCACAGTGCTGGACAACCTTGGCGCGTACCTGCGCACTGCTGTGTCGCTTACTGAAGGACGTACGTACGCAGGCGGATTGACGAAGTTTGAGCCGAAGGAAATGGAACGCATCGTGGTGCCCAACATCGACATGCTCACAGCAGGTGTCACCGCGTGACCCCAGCACCGTCACCCCGCTGGACCAAGGAGCAGTTCGCTGCTGCCGCCGAGGCTGCGCGAAGGGAATTCGTGGAACTGCGAATGCAGGAGCCGTTGGAGCAGTACCTGGATCGCTTTGAGGAGTTCCGCTTGACCATTGAGGAGCTGATCGAAGGCACAGTTGACCTGTCACAGATAACTGAACAAGCCGTAGACCTTCTCACTAAATCTTCCGACATGCTGACCTCCATCAGGTATCTCGCCGCTCCACCCATCAGCGAGGACGACCTCAAGGAGATCGCGGATACGCGACTGAGCACCAAACAGCTCACATCTGAGGATGGTGCTGGGGCACAACGGGTCATCGAAACGGTGATGCAGGGTCTCGACCGCAACCGATTCCCTTGGGTATCGGAGAACCGCGAGCCCACACCGACAGAGCGGGAAGTCGCCGTAATCTCCACGGCAGCGCTCATCGCTGCCCGAAAGGTGGAGACGGCACGGCGCAACGAGTCGAAGAACGAGCAGGAAGACCACGTCGCCGAATACTTGATCAGTCAGGGGTTCGTCCAAGTTCCTACCCGAACGGTGACCAACCTCAGCGAGTTACCGTCGCAGGGTGAATTCTGCCGCGAGAGCCTGTTCGGAGAACGCAAGGCCGACCTGATCGTGCGCCTCTGGGACGGTCGCGCTATGCCCATCGAGTGCAAAGTTTCCAATTCCTCCACCAACAGCGTCAAGCGCCTCAACAACGATGCAGCGGTGAAAGCCGTTCGTTGGATCGAGGACTTCGGAAGGAAGCTCGTCGTGCCCGCCGCCGTGCTTTCCGGGGTATTCAAGGTGCACAACTTGGAGTCCGCGCAGCAGGACGGCCTCACGATCTTCTGGGCGCACAATCTCGATGCTCTCGGCGCGTTCCTCGACGCGACCAAGCCAAAGGGGATATGACGCTTCGCTTCTGAACCCGGGATTTCAAGTTGCGCGTTCTCCGCAGAATTAGCGCGAAACCACGTCTAGGCGCAGGCCGTTTTGATGTCTCTTGAGACGTCAAAATTTCGCATAATAGCGGGATCCAGCACGTGCACGCCCTCGTCGGTGAGACCGCGGCCGAACGCCTCCCGCGACGCGTGGTCGGCGGCCCGCAGGATGAAGTCCACGATCTCGACTGGGGTGTAGACCACGCCCAGGGCCTCGGCCTGCTTGGCGAAGCCAATCTTGAAGAACTTCTCGTACAGTTCGGCGATCACCCGCTGCTTACCGTCCGCAGAACCGACCTCCGACGCACGGATCCGCACCGAGTCATAGAAGCCCTCTAGATGCGCCGTCTCGGCTTCGAGACCCGCACCGCCGAGCTCGTCCACCATCGTCTGCATCGTCTTGGATACGGGGTTGTGCGCAGCGAACTCGTGGCCGGCGAACAACGCGTCGAAGACAGGTGCGGTGATCAGGTGCTGGGCGAGTATCGAGATCGCATCGTCTCGGGTGATGGAGTCGTTGAGGTTGTCGCGCAGGCCCCGCAGGAACCGGTCGAACGCCGCGGTCACCTTCTTGTCGGCGCCGTCGAGCAGGGCGCCGATGCGGGTGATCAAGGCCGCCGCGATGTCGGCGACGTCCTTCGCCCAGTCCTCCCAGTACGTTCGGGTTCCGACCTTGTCGACGATGCGGGTGTAGATGGCCTCCTGCCACTCCGACAGGGAGAAGAGCGCCATCTGCGAAGCCAGACCACCACCGCCGCCGGATCCGTCCCCGTCGGTTACACCAGCTGCGGGGTCGGCAGTTTCGGTGCTGCCTTCCGCGGCGGTAGTCGGTCCTTCGGCGCCGAATGTTTCGGGGTTGTCGACGGTCGGGCCGATGTGCCCGCCGAGTAGGCGATCCGATCCGTGACCGGTGTCCGTGCCGGGGTTCGCGGTGTTCAGCGCGATCGAGTTCACCATCGCGTTGAACCGGTCGTCGTGGGCGCGCAGGGCGTTAAGAACCTGCCACACCACCTTGAACCGCCGGTTGTCGCCGAGGGCCTGCGATGGCGAGATCCCGGCCGGGACGGCCACCGGCAGGATGATGTAGCCGTAGTCCTTGCCTTCGGCCTTGCGCATCACGCGGCCGACGGACTGCACGACGTCGACGACGCTGTTGCGCGGGTGCAGGAACATCACGGCGTCCAGGGCGGGAACGTCCACCCCCTCGGACAGGCACCGCGCGTTGGACAAGATCCGGCACTCGTCCTCCGGCAGCGGCGCTTTGAGCCACTGCAGCTCCCGGTTGCGTTCCAGTGCGTTGAAGGTGCCGTCGACGTGGCGGACCTGCACAGCGAGATCCAGGTTCGTGGTGTTGATGTCGACGCCGTCGTCCTGGCTGTCGGTGAGCAATTCCCGGTACGCGTCAACGACTTTCGGAAAGAGTTCGGCGACCTGCTTGGAGGTCGCGATGTCCTTGGCGAACGCTACGGCCCGGCGCATCGGGGGCGCACCCGGTACGAAGCCCTGACCGTCGGGGGTCTTGCCGGCACGCTTGGCGAGCCCGTTCCAGCACCCGACGATCTTCGTGGCATCGTCGAGCCGCAGTTCACCTTCCCCGCCCGCCAGCTGCCCCTGCAGCGGAGCGGCGACCATCTCCTCGTCCACGGTGAGGACCAGAACCTTGTAGTCGGTCAGCAGGCCACGCTCGACGGCCTCCCCGAACGAGAGGCGGTGGAACTCCGGCCCGTAGTCCTCCTCGTTGTCCATCCCCGTCAACACGGCGGAGTGTTCCTCCGCCTTCGCCTTGACGTTCTCGTCGAAGATCCGCGGGGTGGCGGTCATGTATAGGCGGCGGTCGGCGTGGAGGTAGTCCGCGTCGTGGACTCGAACGAAGTTGGACTCGTCGTCGCCAGCCAGGGTGACGCCCGTGGTGCGGTGCGCCTCGTCGCAAATCACCAGGTCGAAAGGGGCCACTCCGAGCTTCTGCGCGTCCGCGACGACCGGCAGCGACTGGTAAGTGGTGAAGACGACGGTCAGCCCCTTGGCTCGCTTGCGGTGCTCCATCTCGGAGGCGAGCTTCGCGGCGTTCGTGGTCACCGGGATCGCGACGTCGTAGGTGTTGATGTCCTCCGCTGCGCGGGAGACTTTGACGTCGGAGCAGACGGCGAACGCCCGCAGATCCAGCTGAGTCTGTGCGGTCCACTCACGCAGCGTCTGGCTGAGCAGGGAGATCGACGGGACGGCGAATAGGATCCGCGCGCTGCCACCGTTCTCAGCTACGGTGCGCTCGGCGATCTTCAGCGCAGTAAAGGTCTTGCCGGTTCCGCAAGCCATGATCAGCTTGCCACGGTCGTTGCCGGCTGCGAAGCCGGCGAACACCTTGTCGATCGCGGTGGCTTGGTGCGGTCGTGGTTCGTGGCGGGTCGCCTCCGACACGTCGACCTGGATGTCGCCGTCGACCAGGCTCACGTCCCAGTCGATCGGCGAATCGGCGATCTCCGCCAGGCCGATCCGCTGCACCGGGGTCGTCTGATTCTCCAGGGAGGCCTCGGCGTTCGGACCCCACCGGTCGGTGGTGGAGATGATGATCCGGTTGGTGAACGGCTTCTTCCCCGACTCGTTGAAGAAGGAGTCGATGTCGCTCTTGGCGAGCGTCGTAGTGGGCTCGTAGAACTTGCACTGGATCGCGGTGTACTCGCCGGTGTCCCGCTCCCGTGCCACGAGGTCGATCCCGAGATCGATCTTGCCCTTGGGGCGGTCGGGCCAGTCGACCCACCGCCACACCGCGTCGTACTGCTGCGACAGCATCGGGTCGAGTTCGAAGTATCGCACCATCAGTTTCTCGAACTTGGTGCCCCGCTCGGAGTTCGACGGCGCCTCGCGGAACACCTCCATCACCTCATGGATCGTCCCCACCTGTGTGCCCCCTGTCCGTCGAACGCGTGCGTCCGATGAGCCTATGCGGCGGCCGCGACTCGGCGTCGCTGATCGATGAGTTGTGCGGTTCCGTGTTACCGGTTGTCCTTCGGCACCCGCTCCGGCGAGGCTGACCGACAGCGTCCTTTCATGTGGATACGCTGCGTTCGACGGGGGAGAGATCCGCCATAGTGGCGCCAAATGGCGGAGTGTCAGGCGTCGACGGTACTTACGATCGGGTGGACACTCCCGGGACATCGCCACGTCGACATGACAGGCACAGGCCGGCGAACACCACAAGTAGCTGGTCGTCATCGGTCGCCCAGGAAACCCGGGTGTCGCGGTCGTGTCGACCGCATCCGTCGCAGAGGGTGTCAGCGTCGTAGCCCTTGATGTTCTGGGTGTGCGGGCCTACGCACTCCCAACAGACACGCATGTGGTTGGGGTCCCAGCCGAACACCGAGAGGTTGCGGGGTCCCATGCTGGCATGCACACAGCTTTGGGCATCAGAGTTTTCAGCGATCCGCCGTGCATAAAGCCGATATCCGAGGTCCAGCGCCGCCTTCTCACGCTGCTTGTTCTGGCGGATGAACTCAGCTGTGGCGATACGGCGTTCCCACTCTGCAGGTGCTCGACCTGCGAGATGGTCCTCGAGAGTTTGGCGGTAGCCGCGGAAGATTACTTCACCTTTCGAGGGGGCGACGCCGACCGTGTCGGTGTCCTGGGGGCGTTGCGTGCTTGTTAGCCCGGACATCGGGCTGATGTAGAACCCCTGACGCCGATACCACTGAATGGAGTCCGTGCGAGTCAGCTCGACGTTGCCGTACAGGCCAACGTATTTGCGTGGCATCCGGCGAACAGTGGCATCTAGCAGGGCTCGTCCGATTCCACTGCCGCGATGGCCCTCATCCACGGCTAGAACATAGATCTTCCACCAAGGGACCTTCGCCGGATCGAAGGCCGGCCCCCCTTTCTGGTGCAGGACATGCAGGTTTTTATCCGTGGGCTGGCCAACACCGATGACGCCACACACGACGCCGCGGCTGTCGGTCGCCACCAGAGAAAGCCACTCGTGGGCGCTCGACCCGGAGCCCAACCGCTCTGGCCACGGATAATCGATACCGACATACCGCTCGATCAGCCCGATCGCCCGCTCGTTGTCACCTGGAGATGCCTCGCGCACCTGGAATGTTGTCCCCACAGATCCATGCTTAGCAGGCGCCAATGACAACGCGCGTCAACGCCGAAAGTGTCGGTGGACGGGGCGAAGCACACTCTGAACGCGCAGCCGTGTGGCGTCTGCCCATCCGCGCCCTGTGCCCGCGCAGCTGGATCGCAGCGGCAAAGTCCCACCCCTCACACGACATCGGGGAGGACTGGATGAGCAGCGGATGCGCTTCGATCGACGCTGTCAACGCCGCCAACGCGGCACTCGGTCACAGCTGTTTTCACAGCCAACCCCCAGTTACCGTGGCTCTCGAACCGTCGACCAGCGCTGGACTGTGCAGGCGCGTCTGGCAACCTGTCGATCGGCGAGGTTAGGCTGCGGCCGTGTCCACACCGGCTGTCCCCGATCCCGGCTCCGTGGCCGGGCTGGACCGTGGTGTGCGCGAACGGATCCTGCGCGCCGCCTCCGGTGCCCAGTCGCCAGGAACCCGCCGAACCTACGACAGTTCCTGGAGCAGGTTCGAACGCTGGTGTGCCGCGCAGGGGCATCAGGCGCTGCCAGCACACCCCGCGGTGGTGGCCGCGTACCTGGTGGATGCTGCCGACACGTTGACCTCCGACGGCCAACGTGCCTATGCGCCAACGACCTTGATCAAGTGGGTGGCGGCGATTACCGACCGACATCGCCAGAGCGGAATAGAGTTCGCGCCCACCCACCATGAGATGGTGCGGACCACCCTGGCGGGCATACGGCGCGAATATGCCGCCGCTGGGGACCGTCCCCGCAAGCCGCGGGCGCCGCTGCTCACCGATGATGTGCTGGCCATTGTCGCCGCCGCCCGCGACCAAGTCGGCAGCTGGGCCGACGCAGTAGCGGAGCGGCGCGACTCGGCGCTCCTGCTGATGGGATTCGCCGGTGCGTTTCGGCGTAGCGAGCTGGTTGACCTGCGGGGATCAGACGTCGAGTTGCATCCGCTCGATGGGATCCACATCCACATCCGGCGGTCCAAAACCGATCAAGAAGGACTTGGAACCGTGCACGCACTGCCGCGTGCCGAGCTGCCTGACCGTTGCCCTCCGTGTGCGTACGCGCGGTGGGCACAGGTGGTTGCAGCCTTCGACAGGGGAGGACGCCCCGCAGTGATTGCGCTGGTCGCTGAAGACGACGGCGTGCTTAGCGAGCACCTCTGCCGAGGTCGCACTGTCCCCGGGATCGATTCGAGCCGAGCGATTTTCCGTGCGGTGGGGCGCACTGCCAACCTGTCGACGGGGCCTATGTCCGGCGCCGCAGTGCATGCCGCGATCCGCCGGCGCGCTGAGCGGGCCGGATACTCCGCGACGGCGGTGACCAGACTCGGGGCGCACAGCCTCCGTGCTGGATTCGTGACGCAGGCCTTCCGCAACGGCGCTGACGCGCACGCGATCATGCGCCAGACACAACACCGCAGCCCCGCAATGGTTGAGCGCTACGCCCGCGAAGAAGCTCCGCTGATCGGCAACGCTGTCACGTCCCTAGGGCTATGACTGGGACCGGGCCTCGTGAACGCGCCGTATGGCAGCTGTTCTGCGACTGGTGCACCGCATCGGGACGTGCGTCGCTGCCAACGGATCCGTTGACACTGGCGCAGTTCGTCGCCGCCACCCCAGCCAGTCAAGCCACCCAGCGCCGCCGCGTAGGAGTGGTCAACGCGATTCACGCACGCGCAGGCCTGCCCACGCCTGGACGGGGCGAGGCGGTGCGCCAATTGATGTATGACCGCCGCCGCGGCCGATTGCGGGAACGTGCTGTTGCTGCGGCCGGCGCGATCACCAGACTGCCGGACGAAGGCTGGCCGACAGCGCTGTTCGCCAGCCGGGACGCACTTGTACTTGTTCTGGCAGCTGCGGGGTTGCCCGCGACGAGAATGGAAGCACTGCGGATCGGCGATGTGCGTAGCGACCAGTCCGGACACCGGGTCCTTGTCCGGGACGAGAACGGTGGAATGCTTTCCACCCCGGATGATCTGGTGCATCTCGGGGTCTCAGCAGTTGACATTCATCGGAACTGGGCGCGGATCAGGAGCATTCAGCACCGCCTGTCCAATCCTCGGTTTCTGGCGGCTTTCCTTCGAGGCGAATCGGTACCTGCTACAGGGCAAGCTCCGCCGTCGCTGCCGCTCGTGACCCCCATCGACAGATGGGGCGCGACTCCGATTCTGGATGTTCCACTGAGCGCGCCGTCGATCGCTCACATCGTTGCCACTCATCTGGCGGGCGCGCCTGTCGCGCACCGTCCGGTTAACCGACCCACACCGACGCTGGATCCAGAAGACGAGGCACCGGAACCGCCGCAGGTTCCAGAACTGGACCCTTCGATGTTCTCGCGCGGGGTCGCCGCTCGTTACCGCGCGGCTCAGAAACTCAGCGGCGTGAGCGACACCCTCGACGACATCGAGGCGAAGGCTGATCGGATCCTGGCTGACCTCCTGAATCTTCTCAGTGACTGATGCTGGTGCGTGGTCCTAGTGGGCTGGGGCACTGCGCGGTGGACGTGACAGCAGCCCTGCCGTCACGTCCTGTGTTCCTGCGGCTCAACCCATCCCGGGGGCGGCGTAGCGCTGAACTGTGCCGGCTCCAGCCACAGCTGCATGTTGAGTTTCGATATGCCGTTCCCGCTGGAGACGGGAACGGCGACTGCGGCCAACCAGCCGCCATCGAAATCGGCGCATCCAGGCCACCTGTCGGCCTCGCTGCCACGGTTCGATCCGGAGACCGCCGCTTCTCAACCACATCGGGACCCCCGTCAGGCGTTTACCGAGGTCGGGGAACAGAGTCTGGAAGTGAACCCACACGGGTCTGTCCACCCTGTACAGCGTGGGGTAGTCGTCGGTTGTCACCCAGCGATCCAGATCATCGAACATAGTTTCGAACACTACTCGGTTGGGATGCCGCGGTCAGGCGTGGCGTGACGCCCGGGTGGCGCTGCTGCCCGCGCTCAGACGATGAGCACGGCAATGTACGGCCCCTGCCGGGCGAAAGCTCGACCACTTTGGTCCCCGGCCTTGATGGCCTCCCGCAGGGCGGATCGGGATCGTTTCAGATCGCCGAAGTGTGATGCCTCGGTGTGCGCCTACCCGTGGATCGGGAATCCGGGAACAGGCGCGCAGCATTCTGTACTCGTCGGTGTCGTGTCAGATGGGGAGCTGCGCCGCTTCTCGTCGCGCCGCACTCGCTGTCGCTGCGGAAACTGAAGCAGCGTTGCCCCCGGCACACCCAACCATCCGGAGGCGACATCGTGAGAACAGTCTATTTCGACCATCAAGGTGCAACGCACCGGCTGGAAGTCGACGATTGTGGTGACTCCGAATCCTCGGACATCGTGACGATCTACGGTCCCGACGGCAGCGAATTGTCCAGCTATGACAGCTGCGTTCACACCGACGAGGAGTACATCTCCGAGGCCAAGAACGAGCTCGGGGGACTGTAGGGGCCAATGGACATCCCTGATTCGATCATCGACCCCGCCACCGCAGATCCGGACGTATGGGCTTACATCGTCGCGCTCGATGATGACGACTGGGACCACTGGGGCTCTCCCAGCCAGATCGCGAAGTACAACGGCTGCCGCCGTTCCACCGGTCGCTGGAACCTGCGCGACGTCGTCACGGGAGCACCGGTCGATTGGGACTACGCCGACGACGAAGTTGTGGTCTTGAGGGTCCTGTCTTGACCTCGATCACGGCATCGTTTCGTCCGGCAGGGCGACACCTGACTTTCCCGTCCGCGTGTCGGGGCCTGTCATTGGACGCCGGCCCGCAGTGGAGCGAAACTCACCGGCATGTCATGTCATCTCTGAAAGCGGCGAAATGAACAACGGGTTCCACAAGGGCGACCAGGTGACGATCGGACACAGCGGACGTGTTGGCCGTGTTCTCGCGGTCACCGACGCCGCGCTCTATGTCAAATGGAACGACAACCCCCACGTCGGGTGGGAGCCGTTCGCTTCATACCCGCAAGGTTTGCGGAGTCTGACAGCTGAGGAGGCGTCGCTCGCCGCCGACGACGTCGCCGACAGGGTGAAAGCGAGACCGCGATGACCGTATACGTCGACGATATGAGGATGCCGGCGCGGGTCGGCCGCTTTAACGCGCGGTGGTCGCATCTGTTGGCCGATACCGACGAGGAACTGCACGCCTTCGCCGACCAGCTCGGACTGCGCCGGTCCTGGCACCAGAAGCCGGGGACGGCGATTTCGCACTACGACGTGACGGACACCAAGCGGGAGTTGGCGATTCGGCTCGGTGCCGTTCCGATCAACTACATGGGAGAGCAGTCCCGCGCGCTGATCCGCCGCAAGCGGGCTGAACTCGCAGGGCACTCGACAGCTGAACCGCGGGGACAAGGAGGCCGACGATGAAATTCGCCGGGTCGAATCCGATGTGACCAAGGGACCTGCGCCCCAGCGGTTCGACGATGTACCCGAGGGGACCCTGCGGGACAGGGTGCGTTAGGCGCGCATCACGCCGAGATGCGGCGCGACCGCGAGCTCCACAGTGTGTGATGCGGGAGCGGAGACGGCGGGACTCGAACCCGCGGCCGGCACCTGCCGACTACGCCGTAGCAAGGCGCTGCATTCGCCGCTCTGCCACGTCTCCAAAATCGAGATTGCGTCGAGGCGCAATCTGCGTCGGGATAGTGGGATTCGAACCCACGACCTCCTCGCCCCGAACGAGGCGCGCTGCCAAACTGCGCCATATCCCGGGTGCGGCACCGGGTATGCCGCACCGAGCCGCGTCACTCCTCGAAGATCCGCACCCCGTACCCGTCGCCGCGGGTGTCTGCGCATCCGAAGCCGGCAGCTGCGACCGCAAGCAGGACGTCGGCTGGATCTTCGCCGAGCAGGGCGAGTTCAGCGGTCGCGTGTTGCTCGGCTGTAGTGCGGTCGGGATGCTCGGAGCGTCCGAAATACTCACCGCTGCGGATCTTCTGGAACTCGCATACAAACATCGCCGTTCTTCCTTTTCGCCGGCGAGGTCGACCGGGGCGACCTCGATCACGCGAGAAGGTAGGTGCGCGAGGCTTTCCCTGCGCTACGCGGCGCGGACGTGCGCAGTGCGCCGTCCTGGAGCCCCCAACCGGAATCGAACCGGTGACATGCTCATTACGAGTGAGCCGCTCTGGCCGACTGAGCTATGGGGGCGGGTCCGGCGAGTAAGCCGGAACGGTTACAGGCCAAGCTGGGCGCGGTGTTCGTCAAAGTGTGCCGTGGCGGCAGCATCAACCTGATCGCGATCGTTTCCGCGTTCGACCCAGACGCAGTTCTGGCACACCGCCACCCGCTCACCGGACTCCCGATCAACATGCGCATCGACAGCGACCAGTGTGTTGCCCTGCTTGTCGACGAACTCCAGGTGCCGGACATCAGGGTGACCGTCCAGATACCCGATGCGGTCCATGGCGTCGCTCCTCGCTCGCAGGAAGGTGGGCAGGGGCGGCCAGTATCTACAAGAATCGACACGACGCGGGGGTGCGACGCGGCGCGGAGTCTGCGACCGGAATCGAACCGGTGTACGCGCGACTGCTGCGCCGCTGCCTCGCCATTCGGCCACGGAGACGGTGTTTTCGTGGGTAAAACCATGCCCGCCATCCGCGGCTATCGCCGGTTCTGCTCAGCGGCGGCGGTGCATCTTCAGTCGAAGTCCATCAGGCTTTAGGGTCATCATTTCGCTGATCTCCAGCCGGTAGTCGGGGTCAGGCTCCAGGTCGAACTGGTGCAGGACCGCGGCCAGGGTCAGCATCATCTCGTGTAGTGCGAATTGACGCCCGATGCATGCGCGTGGACCTGTCCCGAACGGTTTGTAGATGCGGGGCCCGAGCTGGCGTATCTCTTCAGGCAGGAATCTGTCCGGACGGAATTGGTCGGCGTCCTCGCCCCAGGCCGCTGGATCGCGGTGCGCTGCCAGGAGTACGACGAAAACCCAGTCGCCGGTCTGGAAGTGGAACTCGCCGTCACCGATCGTTGTGTTGTGGCGGGCCTGGCGGAAGTAACCGGGGGCGACCGGCCACAGGCGCAGCGTTTCGTCGACGACTCGGCGCAGATAGCGCAGACGAGCGATCTCGTCGAAGTCGAATTCGGGCAGGTCGCCGCGTGGCCAGCGGTTGTCGATCTCGGCGCGGGCTGCCGCGGCGATTTCTGGGTTGGTCGCCAAGTAGTGCAGGGCGAAAGCGATCGCGTTGGCAGAGGTTTCACTGCCGGCCACCATCAAGGTCAGGATCTGGTTGGCGATGTTCGCGTCGTCGAGTTTGTCGCCCGAGTCAGGGTCTGCGGTATTGAGCAGTGCGTCGAGCATGCCGGCACCGGAGCAGATCCCGCTGCGGCGGCGGTCGTCGACGATGGCTGCCACCTGCTCACGCAGCCATACCTTGTCGTGCTGGTGCTGCTCACGGCGCCGCCGGCCGAACAGCTTCTCGTAGAACGGGATCGCGTCAGTGCGCCGGTTGGCGTAGGTGAGTTCGCGGATGACGGCGGCGATGAACGGATCGGCGCTGTCGGAGCCGATTTTGTTGAAGCTGTGCCCGATGCCGGCGCGGCCGATCAGCTCGGCGGTGAGCCGGTTGGTAACCGCCGGGATCTCAATCCAGCTACCCGCACGGTCGTTCCAGACATCGATGAGTTCGCCGACAGTGGCCGCCATGTCGCGGTGGTAGGACTGCATGGCGGATTTGGTGAACGCTGGCATCAGGATGTTGTGGGCCTTGGCCCAGTTCGGTTCGTGGCTGTGTGCGGTGAATAGTCCGTCGCCGGCCGCGGCGCGCAACTTGACCATCGAATAGCCGACCTGCTTTTCCCAGTGCTGTTCGTCGTTGATCTCGTTGACCAGGTCGGTGCGCGAAACGATGATGCCGCTGACGTTGAACACCTTTTGCTCAATGATGCCGCCATGCTTGACCAGTTCGCGGGCCAGGCCTTGGCAGACCTTGTTGCGGTCGAGAGTGAGCAGGTCACCGACGATCGGTAACCGCCAGCGCGTGTGCGGGAAACCGTTGTGCGAGTTGGCGTAGGCCATTACGGGGCCACCTCCATTGGGCGGACGGAGCCGGTGAACGTTCGGGCCGCTGGCCACCAGCTGGCCAACCGGAGTAGGTCAGCAGCCTCTTCCCGCAGACTGGTGGAGCGGTATGTGGTGATTTCAGTTTGGTCGTTATCAGCGATGGGGGCGCCGGCCAGCTTGGCTTCGGCGGCTCGCGCCAAGCTCAGCGCGCGTAGCGCTTCGGGGTGCCGGCGCGGGGAGACTGCATGCTGTTTGAGGAACTGCGCGGCGTCGTCGCTATCAATCGGCCGTTCCCAGGGGCGAAGCTGCAGCATGGCGTCGCGCAGCTGCACGACGCTCTGGTGGACATCCAGGGGCTTCTTGCGCCGATAGGACGACGGTTCGTACAGCTGGAATGCGATCCCGGGGACGATACGTGTCATATCGGTCAACATCGGTTGCAGCTGGCGCCAGGTGCGGCTCATGGAGTCCAGCCCAGAGCGCGTGTGGACGGCCATCAGGCAGGGGACTGCGGCCAGTGCGTTGGCGCACACCGAGATGGTGAAGAAGATGACCGAATGCACGGCCAATCGGTAGTCGACGCTGTGCAGCCAGCCCAGTTCCTCCAGCAGTGCCAGTACCGCGGCGCCGGGATTGGATACTGCGATCAGCAACCCGATCACGATGCCACCGATGGGCACGAGGCGTTCTTTAAAGGCGGCGTCACGGCGGATGGTTTCCTTGATGCACATCCACATCAGGGGAGCGGTCAGTGCGACGATCGGGATCTCGTAAAACGACCAGGCGATGACCGCCGGCCAACCACCGTGTACCTCCAGGTGCTCATCGGCGTTGCGTGCTGGAGTGGCGGCGACCAGGAACACCACGCAGCAGACCACTGCGGTGATTCGGTGGATACGGTGTCGGCGGATTGCTTCGTCCTTGGGCAGGTCTCCGCGCCAGACGGTTGTGAAACCACGAAATTCAGCGCCGACGAAGATCATGAGAGCCAGAGAGATCTGTTGCATCGTCGTCAGATCCCAGCCCAGGGCCTGGTTGAGGTGCGTTTCAATGGTGCGGTCGCGCAGCAGGTTGGAGGCGAGTGCGAAGCCGAGGGTGTAGTTGAGGTACTTGTCGTACTGCGTGCTGTTGGTGCTGTAGAACGCGAACCTGGTGAGGGTCACCGCTGTCATAAAGAACAGCAGCGGCCACGCCACCGCGTCGGGGAGTCCTGTGATCATCTGCGCTGGAAGAACACACGGCGAATGATCGAACGCTCATGCGCCTGCTCCTCGGTGGCGATCATCAACAGCGAGGCGAACGTCTCGGCCTCGCGTTCCTGATCGTCGCCGTAGTCCTTACGACCCAGCACAGCATGCACTGTTTCGGGATCGATGTAGGGGAGAAGATGACGCCACGCAGATTCGATCGTCTCGTCGCGGTTTTCGCGCGGGCTGCCGCTGCGGTGTCCCAGGAGCATGTGCCCGATTTCGTGGCAGACGATCTGATCGATGTGGTAGTCCGAGGTGCCTCGCTCGTGCACGATCACATCCTCGTCATCGCGGGCCACCCACAGCCCGCACGGACTATCGATCAGCGAGGCAGTGTCGGTTGGGATCAACGTGATCGGCCGACCGCGCATGTCGGCAACCCCCTGCACGAAAACATCCCGATCCCATGGTGAGGGGATCGGGAGCGTTCGCGCTAGGTCAAGCATGTCTTGGTTGGACAGTGTCATTGAGAACCCCCCGCTACAGGTCCGCCTGGTCAGGACTCGCCGTCGACACGGTCGACAGGGGGCAGTTGCTCGACGCGTCGTGCCTGGTCAACCATTATTCGAATACTCTCAAGCGACTGTGGCGTTAGTCCAGACGCACGTGCGGCGATGTCACGCACTCCGGCATCTCGGAGAGTTTGTAGCAAACGTAGCTGGGCGTCAATGTTTGGGTCCGTTCCATTGTCAATCAGGTAGGACGCGGGGACGCCGAAGTATGTAGCAATCGCACGAAGGTGAGCGATCGTGGGATTGGTTTTCATCCCTGACCTAAGCTGCCACAGGTAGGCGGAGCTGATCGATACGCCGGTCTTTGCGGTGATGGCCTCCGCGGCGGCAGCGTTGGAGAGCGGCGATTCGGTCGGTTTCCGCATGATCTCGAACAGCCGGTTGATCTTCGCTGCCAGTTCGGAGTCTTCTGCTTGGTCAGCCACGATTCACTCCATTGCGTATTTGTGAGTTTTCGGTTAACGGTGCGTCTGTGTGCTCACGTTACTGCAGTGGTGGCTCGATTGGTACTTTCAGATCCACATCGGTGTCTATCTTCAGAGCCAACACCCAGCTTCGTATCGCAAGAAACACGATTGAGATGCGAAGACGCGCCTTGGACCGTCGCGGCATCGGATGGGCGGCATGTTTGGCCGTCCGCACGGCCCGCGGGGCCGTTCCCGTCTGAGGGAGACGTCTGGGGCGATGCGTGGGATTCGAACCCGACTACCTCCTGGACCACAACCAGGTGCTCTGCCGATTGAGCTACCACCGCCATGACAGGCCGACATACAGATCAGCCCGGCCGACGTCGCCGAACCGCCCGTCCACGGCCACAGAGGCGGAGCCATCCGCACCTGGCATCTCAACTGGGTAGGCAGTTCCAGCGCGGTATTCAACCGTGTCGGTGCGCGGAGGGCGGGAGGATCGAAACTCCCAAGAGCTTGCGCTTCGGCTGTTTTCAAGACAGTTCCCGTCGCCATCCGTCGGGTTGGCCCTCCAGGGTGCGCCGGCCTGTCTGGTCAGCGCGTCGTGGCTCCGGCGGGACTTGAACCCGCGACCACCGCATTATGAGTGCGGAGCTCTGCCAGCTGAGTTACGGAGCGTCAGGCACGGCGATGCTCCGTGCTGCTCGGCCTTGAACTCGATGGTTTTCGAGTCTCACCGGGTTTGCCGCGCCTGCTACCTTCCCTCCCCATGGAGATCGGACGAGGGAATCGAACCCCGGACAGCGCGAACGTCGTTGCGGAGGCGGGATTCGAACCCGCGACCTCCGGGTTATGAGCCCGGCGGGCTACCTACCTGCCCTACTCCGCGTTGGCTGATACGGGCGGCGACACTGGTATCGGATCGCTCGCATGGACGCCCGCCGCGGTAAATCGCGTTCGACCGTGCAGCGTGGTCCCGGCTGGGTCCGAACGAGCGACCTTTCCATGCCGTGGAAGCGTGTTGCCAACTGCGCCGACGGCCCGCGTCTTCTCTCTAGTGCGAAGCTTCGGCGAGGCGAGGCTCCGGAATGCCCAACAGGGTCCGCAGGGCTTCGGCGTTTCCGTGAGCGTCATCGAGCGGATGGTGGGTGTGCCGGGTACGCCGCATCCCCTTCCACGATGATTGATCGTTCCACTTGCCGCGGGAGCCGGCGTAGAAGTCACCGATGCGCCGCGACGAGTGACCGAACAGCACTCGCCGGAGCTGTTCATCGGTGAAGCAGTTCAGCCACATCGCATCGAAGCTGTTGTTGTCGCTGACCAACGTGCGCCGTGCGAGACCAAAGCCGTCGATCCAGCGGTGCAGCGCCCCGGCCACTTCGCTGGCCTCGCGGGCGTGAGTGGCATCTGCGGTGTCTTGGCCGTCGGTGCTCCAATAGGCGTCAATGATCGGTCGTCCCGCGGCGTCGAGTTCCACGACCGGCAGGGCCGGGGTGTCAGGGTGCGGATGAGCGCGGTACACGTGCCCATAGAACGACGCCCCGGTGACGACGTGGACCACGGCGAACTCGGTCATCAGACCTGACATCGGAGTCTTGTCAGTCGCTTCGACGTCCACGATGAACAGGTCTCCGACGCCGGCCGGCAGCAGGTGAGGATTACGCGTCATGGTTATTCCCCCTCGTCATGCTCGAAAACCGGTGCCCCTAGACGGATTCGAACCGCCGGCCGCCGCGTTAGGACCGCGCCGCTCTGTCCGCTGAGCTACAGGGGCATATGTACGAGATCCGGTGCAGGTCACCTCTCGTCCGGGGATAGGTGCGGCGTCGTGGAGGTGCCTTCGCCAGGTGATAGCAGGGGTGGCGTTGACACAGGATCTCGCGGATTAAGCATCTACGCGGCGTGCGGAATGTTCCACTGAAATGCCACGACACGCCGAAAGCAGTAGCGCCGACGGGAATCGAACCCGCGCATCCCCGAGGTGAAAGCCCGAGTGCCTAGCCATCACAGCACGGCGCCATGGACGAGACCGCGATCGTCGCCACGACCTCTGGATCCGACCATCGTTCGGTGATCGGAGATCTGCACGCCCGGCAGGACTCGAACCTGCGTTGTCCGGTTTTGGAGACCGGCGTCATAGCCGCTAGACCACGGACGCATAGGGGAGATATCCCCGTAAAGCGGAAGACGGAGGCGCTGATCCCCATCGCCGAAGCGACCAACGGTGTTCGAAGCCGTGCGCGCCCGGGCGCGTTCATCTTCCAGATCTCGGCCGAAGATACGACCTGGTGCCCCCAGCAGGATTCGAACCTGCGACTCCAGCAAGGTAGATAACCGTAGCTCTGGACCAGACTGAGCTATGGAGGCGAAGTACCCACGCCGAGAATCGAACTCGGCACCTCCTGCTTCGGAAGCAGGCGCTCTAGCCGCCGAGCTACGCGGGCTGAAAATCTTGTCGGGGTACCCGGATTCGAACCGAGGACCTTTCGCTCCCAAAGCGAACGCGCTACCAAGCTGCGCCACACCCCGTTTCGCATCGTTGAGGCCGACGCGGGCCTTGGTGCCGGCAGAGGGATTCGAACCCCCTCACCCGAGAGACCTGATTTACAGTCAGGCGCGCCTCGCCAACTGCGCCGTGCCGGCGTAGTGGTCCCGGAAGGGTTCGAACCCCCGACATCCGCGTTGTAGGCGCGGCGCTCTCCCGCTGAGCTACGAGACCTAAACGGTGCCCATTGCACCGCTGGCGCCAGTGACGGGGCTTGAACCCGCGACCTCCGCCTTGACAGGGCGGCGAGCTAACCAGCTGCTCTACACCGGCATGCGCGGCGATCCGCCGCGTGGTCGACCTGCGAGGAGTTGAACCTCGGACCTCATCGTTATCAGCGATGCGCTCTAACCGTCTGAGCTACAGATCGTTTCGGGGAGTTGACGGTCCCGGTCCGTTGCACCGCGAGAGGGATTTGAACCCCCGGCCCCTGCTTCGTAGGCAGATGCTCTTTCCACTGAGCTACCGCGGCTCGGCGTCGGTGGCAGGAGTCGAACCTGAACACCGACAAAGTGGTCCCGACCGGAGTCGAACCGGCGTCTCCGGGGCTTCAACCTGGCGCTTGAACCGTGTCAGCTTCGGGACCATTTCAGGTGCGTGCCCGCAGCTGCAGGTGCGCATCGACCGCCCCCATCACTGCGCGGGTAATGCCATGGCGCGCATCGAGCGCGGAAATCAACAGTCTGCCTGACGTGACGGCCGGCTGACCGGCGACGGCTAGGTAGTCCGTACGGGGATCGAACCCGTGATCTCCACCTTGAGAGGGTGGCGAGATAACCAACTACTCCAACGGACCATGTCGGGTCGGCGGCTGTGTCCCACACCGCGTCGACCGGCATGGTGCGGAACACAGCCGCCGTCACAGGTGGCCGGGACGAAACGGTTCGCGCACCAGGCGCATTCCCGCCTCGGCTGGCGTGCGATTGGCCTTGGCGCCGTTGCACGCCTCGCAGCTGGCCACCAGGTTGTGCCAGGTGTTTCCGCCTCCGCGACTGCGCGGCAACAGGTGATCAATCGTCGTAGCGCTCCCGCCGCAGCCGACGAACTGACACCGGTTCGCGTCGCGCGTCAAGATCTCGGCGCGGCTGGCGTGATCGGCTTCGCGACGGTACGGAACCGGGGCGTAGCGCACCAGCAGCAGCGACTTGGGCAGCTCGATTGCGGCGGTGGGGGAGCGCAGCACCTGTGGCGGGTCGTGCGCCTCCAGCGCGTAGGCGACCTCGCGCATCAGCATCGACACTGCAGCCTGCCAGCCAACCCGGTCGAGCAGGCTGTAGTCGGCGTTGAACACCTCGACGGCAGGTGCGGGGGCCGTCATCGTCATGGCGCCGCACCTCCTTTCAGTGTCGTGGCGGGCCAGGTGGCGCGGATGCGCCAGAAGTGGAGACTGGGAGATTCGAACTCCCGACATCCTGCTTGCAAAGCAGGCGCTCTACCAGCTGAGCTAAGCCCCCGAAGTGGTGCGCTGGCCCGGAAGGGGTCGAACCTTCAACTACGCGATTAACAGTCGCGTGCTCTGCCAATTGAGCTACGGGCCAAGGTATTTCCTCTGTGTACCCCTCCCCGGATTCGAACCGGGAACCTTCGGAACCTAAATCCGACGCCTCTACCAGTTGGGCTAGAGGGGCATGGTGCGGATGGCGGGGATCGAACCCGCGGCCTTCTCGTTGGCAACGAAACGCGCTACCGGCTGCGCCACATCCACTTAGAGCCCACGGCTTTCGACCAGCTACAGCTGGCTTGCCCAGTTCGGCTACTGCCGCCATGCGCCCCCGCATGGCAGAGGGGACCTGGTCTGACGGCTCCGCGCTCCGCTGCGCGAGCGGATAGTCACCGACAACCGTGGAGCCTTCACCGGGGGTCGAACCCGGGGCCTCGCCCATACCAAGGGCGCGCTCGTGCCACTGAGCTATGAAGGCGAAGCGGGCGAGCAGCGTACTTGAGCGTGTCCGCCAGATCATCTGCGTGGTCTCGGCTAGCGACAAGGGTGAGTAGCGCATTCACGCAGCGGAGCCTAGCGTCGTGATGCATGCGGATATCCCCACACACAGCCCTACTTGAACAACAGCGCTGTCTGCTGTTGGCCGGCGTTGGCCGGTGCAACGCCGATGAGTTGCACCAGTTCAGGATCCGAGTCGACCGGTTCGCTGAAGCGCCGACTCCAGACACGCCCATGGCCAGCCGTGAGCGCCTCCGCTACGGCCTCGCGACAATGGAGGACATGCTTGCGGCGATCGAGCGGCACTTTGAGCCGCTGCATTCGTCACAATCGGGTTGAGCCCCGGGCCGGATTCGAACCGGCGACGGTCGCTGCTTACAAGGCAGCCGCTCTGGCCGGACTGAGCTACCGGGGCGGGTTGTCCGCCTCGCGGCGGTTGCGAATGCGTTCATGCTGCTCGTCTCTCGGGAGGGGACCACCGTTCATACCGGGCGGAGTCATGCCAATCGAGGGAGTGGGAGCGCTGCTCGCGGCCGTACTAGCGGCAACCATTGGGCGTGGAGTCCTTTGCGTGCACGTCCTACGCCGGCGAGCTGTCGCACCGCTGCCCAGCCGGCCAGAAGTCAGCGACCGGAATGATCAGCGTGGTGCCGCCCGTGCCGATGTTCTCGCGGCGGAACCAATAGCAGCGCTTGCCCTCAACCTGCGGTCCGTACCCGAGCGCGACACGTGCTCCCAGATAGTTCCACTTTTCTCGCACGCCCACGTCGCCGAGACTGATCGGTGTGAGGTGCAGTTTCGGGTTCATCGACATGGGTGGATGTCCTCACTCCTGGAAACGATCAATATCCCTAAAATAGAGAATAGATGCCGCCGCCTACCAAGTGAGCAGCCCAGATGCGACACGCCGACGAGACGAGAGTGGCTGCCCCGCCTGGATTCGAACCAAGGCTGAACTGATCCAGAATCAGTCATGCTGCCGTTTAGATCACGGGGCATAGTGTGGTTACGGTCCGCCGACCTGCTGCCTCGCCAGGGTTCGAACCTGAACCAGGCGAACCAAAATCGCCAGTGCTGCCAGTTACACCACGAGGCAATCGGTAGCCCCCGCGGGAGTCGAACCCGCACGCCCGAATGGGCACGGGGTCTTGAATCCGGTGCGTCTTCCAGTTCCGCCAGAGGGCCTGGCCGTTGAGGGGAGCCGAGCGGGTGCTGCAGCGTCCTGGTCATGCGACGACGCAGCATCCGGGTCGAGGTGAGCCCGCGCATCTCGCGCATCTCGCGCATCGAGCGGACGACGGGCATCGAACCCGCGACATCCACCTTGGAAGGGTGGCGCTCTGCCAGCTGAGCTACATCCGCAGTGTCCCAGGCGGCGCCGGGGACTGGTCGCGTGTGGTGCGCCGCGAAGGGATCGAACCTTCGGCCCGCTGATTAAGAGTCAGCTGCTCTACCGACTGAGCTAGCGGCGCGAATCTGCAAGCGCGGACCGGCATTCAAGACCCGGTCCGCGCTTGCAGAAGACCGTACAGTCCACGCGATCGTGGTCCTGTACGGCCGCTGGGCGCATGGCGGCGCCCAGCCACTGCCCCGGGTTCACCGGTACGGGGGCGAAACGCGATCGTCTGGCTGACCGGTCACGTGCCCTCGAAAGAGCCCGGACGCCGAGGCGGCGCGTTCGCCTGTCCCGGTGAGGGGCAGTGCATCACACACTGTGGAGTTCTCAAGTTGCTGTGCATCACGGGGGTGTCCCGGGTGGTGCGGACCGAAGCCGTGATCGCTGGGAGCGATTCCGTATCCAGTGACCAGAATGGTGCTACTAGAAAAGCGAGTTGTCCAGCCCATTTTCGACTGAAATAGTTTGTGGGACTGCGGATTTGGGTGTAATTAGCTACAGAGACGTCAAGCGACGTTTCTGTCAGGGAAAACAGCCAGGCTGAGGGATTTATAAGATTGTTCTTCGGGCCCAAGCTTCCGGCCGGCGCACACGCCCACTGACGGGGCGGAAGGGTGACGCAGTGATGGCCGGAAGCACCTGGACTGGCTGAAGCTACGGGACTCGTCCACCGACCAGAGGCCGACAATGCTGGTGATGTTGGTGTCCGCGCATGACAACGAAGCCGAGGATGCAGCGTGCATCCCGGTCGTTGTGCGATAGTCGCGGCCCCACACGGTCATGTATCAAAAGGTAACACCCGCTACCGACATCAACCAGCGAATACGCACGGGGGCGACGCGCGTCCGCGCCGCTGGGAAGTTCGGGCAACCGCAGCTGTGACGCTGCAGCACATGATGGAACGAAACACTGAACTGTCAGGAACTGACCGCACCGCCGACGGTGTCCTGATCACCGAGGGCCTTCGGGTATGGACTAACGATCTGGAGCGAGGCCACATATCACTGGCCGAAGCCGGCTACGAGACCAACCAGAACACCGGCGACAAAACGCTGTGGTTCCATGTGATTCGACGACCCGGCGACCGGGGCGTGCTGCAGTCCAGCGACCGGGTCGCTACGCGCTTCCAAGGTAAGTCGGCCTGAAAGGCAGTGCATCCGATCGCGCCGCGTGACGGACGTCCCAGACTCGTTGGCGAGGATCTGCGCCATGAGCAACGACTGGCCCATCCCTGAGGACCTGAGCGCTGACGGCCGCAAAGCCGCCGAGACGATCCGAGACTTCTTCACCGAGAAAAACATCACCAATCACGGTGGGGGAGGCAAGTTCTACTCGCCGCAGCAGTGGCTGGATCGCGGCGAGTTGTACGGACTGAGCTCACTGCTGATCATCACCCACGACGGTGGTGATCATGCCGGTGCATTCAATCTCGACTACGAGCAGTACGAGCTCCATGACCAGCTGCAGACGCGGTTGCGGCCGCTCGGTGTGTTCGTCGAAGGCTGCACCGGCTGGTACAGCGCGATCCACCCCATCTGACAGATTCCTTGAAAGGGCAGACCTCATAGGCAGACTCACGACAGTCACCAACGTTGGAGCGGGAAGCCCGTGCTGTCGCCACCCGAATCTTGTTTGTGAAAGGGCGGGGGAGCGTCGGAGGTCTCCCGGGTCCGCCCCAGTGTCCTACCAGTCAGGCGCAGACGAGGACGTCGCCGTTGGCGAAGGCCTCGATCTCCGCGAGATCGGCGTCAGGCACGAGCGAATCGTTTTCGTTCGCGGTTATCTTTTCGGCTCCGACGCTCGCAGTGGTCGAGAGCCATTCACTGGCACGCTGTTCAGTTGTCTCTTCTGGCTGTCGAAACCTGTCAGCCCCGAGTGTCGCTAGTTTAGAGATGGGGCTCTGCCTGCGCAAGAGTTGGCGCTGCAACACGCCGAAGGAGGGGCCGTCCGGGGAATCTGGGCCGCGCTGCGTCTCCTGCCCCATTTTGGCCGGCGGCGTCCCGGAGCATGCTCGCTCCCACCGCTGAGGTGGTGCGCAGCTGGCGGTCCCGGTCACGGGTTCTCGAGCCCGCGGGCAGAATGGCCGCGGTGACCCGGCCCGAGACCGTGTTCGTCAGTGTGTCGCGGTAGGTCTACGCTGCTGGACGCCCGTAGGCGCCGTTCTTAGGTTCCGGCGGGGCCCACAGAACCTGATGTCGCGCCCGGGTCAGGGCCACGTACAGCAGACGCAGCTGCTCGTCATCGTCGTCATCGATCGGAACGTCGCCCATATCGACCAAGACACGATCCCAGGTTCCGCCTTTGGCTTTATGCACGGTGGAGACGGTGACGTCGGCGCCTGAAGGGTCCCCCACCAGAGCCTGAGCCAGTGTTTTGATCGCGGATACCCCGTACTTGAGAACTGCCAGCACCTGGTCTCGCAGCTCCTCGTTTTCGGGGTCCTCTTCATAGAGCCAGTCGTTCCAAAGCGCAAGGTCGGTGAACCCCTGCAACACAGTGTCTTTCGCCTCTTCGGCTCTGCCGTCTTCGACGAGTTCAACATCCCGGGCCAGTCGCTCCAACGCGACGATGTCGATCGTTGAGTGCACGCGGCGGCCGGCCGCGAGCTGAAGCATGATGTGTTCGATCACGCGGGCGTTGGTGCGGCACACCACTGCGGTGACGGCGTGGGTATCGCTGTCGCTGTATTGGTGGTGCACCTGCCCACCCTCCGGCCCAATCCCGACGAGGCGGATTCCAGTTCGGGCAGGGTCAAGCAGGTCGAGAACCTTGTTGGCCTCCGCGGCGATGGCGGGGCCGAAGCGGCGGCACTCTGTGAGCGGCAAGGCCCGGACTCCGGGCCGCATCACGAAGTCCTGCATGGCGTCGACGCTTCCAGTGAACGTGTAGATCTGTTGGTTCTCGTCGCCTACCAGGGCCAGCTGTACCCGGCCCTGCTGGGCCATGACGACTTGAGCTAGTACGGGGTTTGCGTCTTGGGCTTCGTCGTAGAGCAGCACGTCGCCGGGGCTGCCGATGATCGGCGCACTCAACGCCCACGCTTTCAAAAAGTGCTGGTGGCTCGTTCCCAGCGGGCTGTCGGGATCCGACAGTTCGTCCCACATGCCTCGTGCGCATGTGATCAGCTCCCGGCGCACGATCGGCCGCATCTCTTTGGGCATCCCTGCCAGTGACGGCACATGCATCCAGTCAATCTCGGGTTCTGCGGACTGACAGAACTTCTCCACCGTCTTGCGCGTCAGTGTCAGAAACCGACGTTGCAACGAGAATCTCGGATCCCGGGACGGCACGATAACCCCCACGCACTTTCCGGTGCCGGGCTCCAGCTTCAATACGGCGTCAAGACACCGTGCGGCGCGGGGGACACCGAGCAGGCGCATCTCCTCGGCCATGCGAAGAGAGTGCTTATTGAGCCGCTCCACCCAGTGCCGCAGCGCCGGGGTCGCCCGGCAGGTGCGGTTGGCCAGTGAGTGCGCGGTGGAGGCACGTGCGTTGGTGAGCCCGTACTCGGAGAATGTGGCCTGCACCTCGTCCGCGTTGCGTCGATTGAACGTGATGTACCAGGCTGTGGCACCGGGCCGATGATCCCGCTGAGCCTGTGCGATCAAGGCCAGGGTGCTCGACTTTCCGGTTCCCGCCAGTGCTTGTACGGCGAGGTCTTCACCACGGAGATACGCATCGATCACGGCCTGCTGCTCGGCGGAGGGGACGAACGGAACGGGCACAACGACTCTCCTTGCTCAACGAAATCTCTAAAAAAGAGAGTATCTAGGAGTTCGTGCACTGCAACCGAATCAGTGCGCCACGCCGAGGCGTATGACCGCCCCAACAAGGATTACGTCACGCCGTGAGGCTGAGTTCAACCTCAGCGCAGTCGACGCAGACACCGAGACCTGCATGCGGGCAGAGGCTGAAATGGATACCGCATCGCGAACACAGCCGCCGTACGCTGTGCTCGGCGTCAGAGATCCCGTATGAATCGCGGTGGTTACCGGCTCGGGCCTCCGACGGCCGGCGTGGTGGGCCGGGCGGGTCGAGTGCGAGAAGCTCCAGGAAAAGCCGATCATCGTCAGTCACCGGCCGATACGGAGCGTGGACCGGGAGCATGTCTTCGGTGACGTCGAAAATGCTGATGGCCTTCACTGCGCCGCCGGACCCCCAGATGACATCCTCATCGCCCTCCTTCGAAAAGGACCACTCGCCAGGCGTGCGCACGTCCCGCGGCGGCTTCGAAGTCGCCGACAGATGGTCCGTGTGTGTTCGATAACTCCCGTGAGTACCGCCGCAGCGCCTCGTCATGGGAGGGGAGGCCGATACTTGACCGCAGCACGGATAAGTATGCGTCGACGAAGACACGCAACGTGTCGGGGATGTCGCCGGGGACCGTGTCGATCCACCGGGAGAGCGGCGCTGATGCCTGAAGCTCAGCGGCGTACCCGATCACGGCGAGGAAGTTGCCGATGCAGGCGTGGATCTCGTCCTTCGCCACCGCTTCGTATGTCGGGTGGTCATGTTCGAGTGCGCGAGCCGCGTCTGCTCCACCCTGGTCGAAGGCGGCGTGCCACTGCTCCTGGGCGATTCTCGCGGTGCGTCGTTCCTCCAGCGCGGCTGCGAATTCGAAGAGTCGGTAACTGCCGGCTCGCGCACGCAGGCGAGTAAAGCCGGCGGCCGGGTCTGAATCGTCGACGATGTCCGGCAACAGAACTACGTAACGGTTGAACTCGGCGATCAGCCAGGCGAATGCGTCGGCCCGCAGGCTCTGGCCTCGCGTTCTTGCTGCAGTCTCGTGGCATCCCAACCACTCTGTGTCCGGGTGCCCATCGCCGCCGAATCCGATGTTGGTGTCCGGGGAGACCTCCGCGCTCACCGAATCCTCCTCCTTCACACACCGCTGTCTCGCTCTCGTCCGAAAAGAGAGCGGGCCCCTGTCGCTAAAGTGGAGAATAGGATCGACGGTGGGAATCACCTCAAAGCAACTGCGCGCCACGCCGGGGGAGCGGTCGGGGGGGACGTGCGGCTGTGATGTGTCGACGCACCCCGGCCGCGTGTGGCGAGTGCGGGACAAGGTCAAGACTCGGCGTTGGCGGCGTTCCAGCCCCGGCTGAAAGCTGCCAGCAGGTGCGTCTTCTCACCGACTGCGGCGTCGGCGACCTCGGCCATGATGGTGGGATCCAGAGCCGCGGCTGCCGGGCGACCGGCGGCGAAAGCGTTACGGCCCAGCTGCTCAGCTTGTCGATCGTCCACGGGCTCTTCCCCTTTCCCTGTGCACAATTCGCGCACACTGCCGACTTTGATCCATCCGCGGTGCGGATGTTCCGCAGACTTGCGGCTGGCGCAGTGAAACCGCGTGTGAGGCGCGATTGCGTCGGCGAAAGGCGTGCCGGGTGAGTAACGAATTAGCGATCGCGGGAAGGGGCGCGCCTCGTGGTCTTCTTGGCTACAGCTTTGCGCGGGGCCTTGGCGGGCGTGGATTTCTTCGCAGTCACGGCTGCCTTTTTAGCGGGGGCTTTAGCGACTTTGACTGGCGCAGACTTCTTCACGGCGGGGGCCGCGACTTTCTTGGTAGGAGCTTTCTTCGCACTTCGAGGAGAGGTGTTGGCCGGAACCGATTCCGGAGCCAGTCTGCGTGCGCGCCGGACACGGGCCATCGCCCGTTCATCGCCGGAGATCGCCTGCATCATGATGTGCGAGGGGATGTCGTAGGCCCGGGATAGGGCGTCAAGTTCTGGAACACGGCATGGCCGGTCGCCGATCTCGATCCGAGAGAGGACTGCGCGATTGACGTTGGATGCCTCCGCGCCGGCATCGAGATCCATCCCCACTGCTGCGCGTGCCTGACGCAGCACCGCTCCCACTGCCTCGTCGGTCAGGTCGTAGGTGCGCTGGGGGTGAATAGGCACAGTGCGTCCTTCCGCTTTAACCGAGGCGCGTTCACGTCTCTAACGTGGAGATTATGGCAAAACCACCCGTGGCGGCTACCGTAACAGCGCAGGGACGTGACATGTTGGCGAAAACAGGCGTTTCCGGCAGCGCTGAGTCTTGGAGCATGCCCCCTCGGAGAGATCGAGCGGGCCACATGGCGCGCAACACGCTCGCTGCGGGCGATGCGCGAGCGGTGGTGTGAACGCATCGTTTGCGGAACCTAGCAGCACGACACTGGAGATGAACCCACCCAGTCGAAGTTCTCTGCCTGCGTGATAGCTAAGTTTTTGCTGACACGCGCCACATGCGCCGTGTCATGTCCGCATCGGAGACAGTGCGGGCATGACACCAGACGCGATCGCAGCGATCCTGGTCCTTCTGTCCAAGGTCCAGGGAACTCCGTACATCCCCGGGGGCAACAGCGCCGCGGGAACCGACTGTTCTGGGTTGGCGTCCTGGGTAGCCAACACCGCGGTGGGACGCGACCCATTCTCGGGGCGATTCAGCACCGCCGACGAGGCATCCGAACTGGCTTCCCGCGGGTTCGTCCAAGGCACAGCACCCAATGCCCTGGTAATTGGGTGGAACGCGTCGCACACCGCGGTGACGTTGCCCGACGGTACAGCGGTGTCCTCCGGTGAAGGTGGCGGGGTGAAGTTCGGCGGCCCAGGTGCCTACCAGCGCCAGTTCACCCACTACATGCATCTGCCGGTTGTTGCGGATACGCCACCCGAAACGCCCGCGCCACCTCGGGCATAGGCCCGAGTACACGGCTGCGGTCGACGTACCGGTTCTAGATGCCCCCCGCGGACGCTCCGGCACCAGACCTCGATCCCCGCCGACGTGTCTGGCCCCGAGATGGTTCCAGCTGAAGCCCCGCCTTCCGGTGCGAGTGCGCCCCCCTGAATGCAATAAGTCGACCCGGCTGAGTGCAGCGGGTTACACCGTCGCTGCTGATCGGTTTTGCGGCCGGCTCCGATCGCTGCGATTCTCCGGACCATGGCGGGCCATGAGAGTTCGACCTCCCCGCCCGGTGTCGCGCCGTGCTACGCGAGTGGAGCCCAAATCGAGACCCAGGATGCGTCCGGGTTCACCGTCGAGCGGCACCGGCCGGCGACACGCACTGTCGCTGCCGATGTGCCTCGGGGTCCCCCCGCCACTGCGGCGGCGATGCCCCGCGTAGGGGCGTCCGATGCGCTCCCAACTTGTGTCGTGTCACGAATGCCGCGCCCATCTGTTCGAACAGGTTTTCGACAGACCGGTTCCCGTCTCCGGGTCCCGTATTCCGGCTGAATTTGTCGGATGTAAATTGTCCCGGCCGCGCTGAACCTCCCCGTACTTCGATGTAAATTACCCGTTTGACCTGCGGTAACTGTCAGAGGTCTGGTTACTTCACCGCTCAGCTGGGCAAACATGCAGCTGTCGTGGGAATGGGGGGTGCCTCCGACAGCGGATATTCTCTGTTTCAGAGAGAATGCAGGTAAAGATACGTATCTAGAACAACTAACTAATTAGCTTTCATCTATAGACCCTGTTGCCTTCCGTTACGCCGAGCTGTCCGAGGCACCCCCCATTCCCACGACAGCTACGCATTGGTGCAGGTGAACCGAAAAGTCACCGATTTACTGACAGTTACCGCAGGTCAAATGGGTAATTTACGGTGAAACTCGGGGAGGTCTAGCTAGCGGCGAATCATGTCGGCCGGCTGAACCGGAAACGAATGCGCGCAAGCGCCAGGGATGAATCGGACCGGAAGGCGAGTTCCAGGATTCCGAGCAGGGCTCGATGGGAGCTCCACTGGCTCCAGTAGTTGGAGGCGATCCGAGCGCCCCTTCCGGCGCCGCGGGGAGGACTGCACGGTCGGCTCGGTCAGTTGGTCTCGACGTCGGCGTAGCGGCCATCGACAAGCGGTGGTGCGCCGTGTTCTGAGAGGTGTGTCCGCCACATGGGCGCAACGGCCAGTCCGAGCAGGTGGGGAAAGTGGGACCAGCGCTGCGAGGCTGAGATGCTCACCGGGGCGACGACGCGCCGATATCGGAAGCGCAGCAGCGACAAGTCCTCACGTATCTCGCCGCTGAGAGCGGCGTGCAGGGAGCGCCCGAGAACTGCGGCGGCTGCGAATGGCGCCGGCCGTGATCATCGCCAGTTGCCGCCTCACTGAGGTCGACGCGCCCGTCGACGCGGTGCCGGATGAAGTTCCGGGTGTCGGCTTCGGGGCTCGGTGTGAGAATTTCGGCAGCCTCGTTGATGTGGTGCGCGACCGGCGGTGTGGCCCACCAAAGGGATTCGGCGCTGAGGGTGGGCGGCTGGTGTCACCGTGGGTCGCCGTAATTCTCAGTGCCGGTTTCTGCCCATCGTGCGGCAACGTGATTCGAGCGGGTTAGTAGCAGCCGTCAGCGCATAGCGCGGCATGGTGTTCGCCGGCGTCCCGGAATGCGACGTTGCTTTCGATGCTGGGGTCGCATCAAACAATTGCACTGTTCTTGGCTTTGCGGCGCCGGCCGTCAGAAGCCTGTGTGATGGTGCGCTGGCGGGCTTGCTCCAGCAGCTTGTCCACCGGGATGGGCAAGGCCGCGGCAATGGTGGACAGCTCGGTGGCGCGGCAGGGGCGCTGACCGAGCTCGATACGTGAGAGCACCCTTACGTCGATGCCGGTGTCACGGGAGAGCTGGTTCTGGCTGATTCCACGGTTCTGACGTTCGATACGAATGATTGCCCCGATCCGCGCGTCGGTCAACCGAGGCCGCTTCTGGGCGCGGATGCACTGCGCGGGGCGCGTGCCTGAGGTGGTCATCGTCGAGTGTCTCCGTCGTGTCGTGGGTAGTCTCTAAAGTAGAGAACTTTAGTTTTGATCGTATGTGACGGGAACAGGCGCTGCAAGGCGCGGGTGGCCTGTGCATGTTGTCCCAGCTGTGGAGGGAACCCGCCGGGAATGGTGGGGGATACAGCGTTTTCGGTCACCCTACGAGGTCCGATACGCACATCACTACATGCAGCGCCACGCCCATCACGCACACGGCGGGTGCGCTAACCCGCGCCCCACCCGCGCCGTGGCGGATCAATCGACCACGCTCAGCCCCCGAACGCGCCGCTAGCAACAGGCCCGGCGCCGGTGATCGAGGAGGTATCGGGTGCCCTGGTATCTGACAACCCCGCGGCAGATCAAGGGATACAGGCGCGAATTGAATCGTGTCGACGAAGCCCTGTCGCGTCAGGACGTGCGGGGCCTAGGTTCCCCTTTGAAGCGAATGCGCGGCTGGCTTGGGCTGGGCTTCGGAGGCGGCATCCTTATCCTGGTCGCGGCGTTCGTGGTGTCGCTGATCAGTCCGAAACCCGATGGCAGTGTCGCCGAAATTGTCACGACCCGAAGCGGTGGCATGTTCGTCCAGTTCAATGGGCGCCTGCACCCGGTGACCAACCTGGCCTCCGCGAGGCTGATTGTGGGCAAGGCCGACGATGCGAAGGTCGTCACCGATACGGCGCTACGTTCGATGCCGACTGGCCCACTGATGGGAATCCCCAATGCGCCGAACCTGCTTACGCCGCGTACCGATGAAGAGGCGGCCTGGACGGTGTGCGACTGGCGTGACACCGCTGTGCCATTGTCGCTGCTGCGCTCCGGTGACATCACCACCGCGGTCATCGCTGGGAAAGACATGTTGGAAGGTGGAGAGGACCTTGGCCAGACGCGGGCAGTTCTGGTTCGACCGTCCACCGATCCTTCTCAGCTGTGGTTGATCTACCGTGACACCCGCGCACAAGTGGGACGAGGCGACTTCGCCGCACAAGCCGCCCTAGGTCTGACTCCCGCTCGCATTGACTCGGCCGCAGTGGTGTCCCCGGCACTGCTGGGGGCGATTTCGGCCTCGCCAGTCTTGACCGCACCGCAGCTGGCTGATCAGGGCCAGCCAAGCGCAGCGGTCCCCGGGTCGGCTATCGGCGACGTGTTGACTGTGTCCACCGCATCAGGGGCCCGCGCCTTCTATCTGGTGGGCCGCACCGGAATTCAGCAAGTGGGGCCCGTGCTGGCCCAGATGATGGTCAATGTCGGTGCTGCACAGCGGCTGGTCGATGATCCCGCAACAGTGCAGACCTTCGAACGCGTGTCGATCGTCGACGACGGCCGGTTCCCGTCGTCGGTGCCGACCCTCGTCTCGAATCCAGCGCTGTGCTGGAGCTGGACTAAGACTCGCGGTGAATTGGCGGCTCACACCCGGGTTTTCACCAACTCGAAGATGCCACTGACTGAAGCGGGACGTATCTCGACTGTGCGCCTGCTACCCAACGAGGGAACCGCCGAGCAGGCCACCGACGCGATCACGCGACCGGGGTATGGCTGGTATGCCCGCGTCACCGGGGACGCCGCTGATTCGGTGGCCGCCGAACAGGTGTTGTGGATCGACCCGAACGGGACGCGCTTCCCGATCGATGCGGTGATTCCAGACAGTGGCAACAAGCTCGACGTCTCCTACGACCCGACAGTGAAGGCACTTGGACTCGAGAACGTGTTTCCGACCCCGATCCCGTGGTCGGTGGCCAAGCTTTATGCGCCTGGGGCCACGTTGTCGATCAAGAACGCACAGGTGATGCAGGGAACGATCAAGCCATTCTCTCAGGTGCCGAGTCCGGCGAGGACCGCCAACCAGGCCCCGCCCGCGCAAGCTCCTAGTCCCACTGGGGACCAGACCCCGCCGCCGGCCGCGCCGCCTGACGATTCGGCGCCGGAGGAGACCGAAGCGCCCACTGATTCTGCCTCCGCCGTACCAGCGCCCACCGCTGACGCCGCCGGCTGATCCGACACCCTGACCTGCTTCGAAGGAAGGACCTTCCGTGTTGTTCAACGAGTTCCGGCCAGCACCACGGCCGCAGACACAGCTCAGTCCCACCGGGGTGGAGATCCCGGCACCGCTACCCGCGCCGGAGCCGGACCGCCGCCCAACCTGGCAACGGATGCTTCCGCTACTCATGGTCGGAGTCATGGTCGCGATGGTGGGGGGCATGGCGCTGATGGGTGTCCGCGCGATCACCTCGGTTCTGTTCAGCGTTCCAATGATGATGATGATGCTGATCATGCATCTGAGCACCCAGCGCGGGGGTGCGTCCGGGGGCGACATCGAGCAGGAGATCGAGCGCTACGACTTGGACCTGCGGGAGCGGCGCGCCGAAATCCACGACCAGGGCCGGGCGATGCATGATCTGCGCACCACCTGCTTCCCGCACCCGTCGGATCTCCTGTCCCTGGTGGGAACTGAGGAAATGTGGCAGGCAGACCCGAATCCGGACATCGGCCGGGTGGTTCCCCCTGAGAGCGAACAGGATCCGGACGTCAAGCACCTGACGGCGAACCCGTTCCTGCGGGCCCGGGTGGGCATCGGTGTGGCTCCGCTGTTCCCGAAGCTGCCCAAGGCTGAGGAGATGGTGATCGAGATGACCGAACCGGTCACCTTGGTGCGGTACCAGCGGGCAATGAACACATTGTCGGTGGTGGCCAACCTGCCGATCGACGTGCGCTTGAGCGAGTGGCCTGCTTACGCGCTGCGCGGTGACGAGTCGGCGCGCCTGGATCTGGTGCGGGCAATGGTGATGAGTCTGGCGTTCAACCACCGACCCAGTGATCTGAATATCGGTGTCATCACCGACGATCCGAAGGCATGGGAATGGATCAAGTGGCTGCCGCACCTCGAGGACATCTCGAAGGTAGAGAAGGGGACCGGCCCACGCCTGCTGGCGTGGCGCAGTCTGGACGAGTTCGCGGTGCGCCACGCAGCTGTGATCGAGCGGATCCGTTCCGGCGGGGATGATCGGCCACCGCACTTGCTGGTGATTGTCGATACCCCTGAGCAGATGGTGGCATGGCCGGCCACGATGGCTGGCGGGATGGATGGCATGACATGGCTCGTGGTGCGCTACGGCACCGATCTGGTCTCTGAGGAGCGGTCGCGCATTCTGCTCAAGAACGGCCGCGTGTCGACGCTCGAAGACTACGACGCCGCGGCAGCCGATTCCGCGTCGGCGACCCTGGCCGAGACGTTCGCGCGTGCGATGTATCAGCACCGCCCGAAAGGCTACGGTGCCGGAGGCGGAGTCCAGGATGAGCGGGCCGAACACATCCCGGACTTCTTCGAAGCCATCGCGATAGGAGACATCGAAACGCACGACCTGATCAAAGTGTGGAAGTCCAACGCGTTCACAGACGAGATCAAAGTTCCGTTCGGGTACATGCGCAAGGGTGACGAACTCACCCCCGAGCTGAGCTTCCTGAACTTCTACGAGGAGAACCGCGACGGAAACGGCCCACACGGGGCGATCGCCGGCCGCACCGGATCGGGAAAGTCGTACTTCCTGCGGGCAATTGTGCTGGCGCTGCTCGCCTTGTACGGGCCCGACAAGGTGGCGCTTATCCTCGCTGACTTCAAAGGCGGTTCGACATTCCTGGGGATGGACCCCGACCGGATTCCGCACGTGGTGGCCAACATCTCCGATCTGGAGCACACCGCAGAGCTGGTGGATCGTCTCGGCGCGGTGATCGATGGTGAGGTCACCCGTCGCGAGGAATTCATCACCGGCGAAAAGGGATGCAAGGACATCTTCGAATACCGCGAGCAGCAGCAGAAACATCCCAACGATCCGCTATGGCCTCCGGTGCCAGACCTGATTGTCGTCATCGACGAGTTCGGTGAATTCCTCAAGAAACGTCCGGGATACCTGGAACTGTTGACCCGAGTCGGCCGCGTTGGCCGTTCACTTGGCATGCACCTGGTCATGTGCAGTCAGTACATTGACCAGTCCGTGCTCGGTGATCTTCTGCAGCACTTGACGTTCCGCTACTCATTGGCGGTGAACTCGCCCCAGCATTCGAACGTAATGCTCGGCACCGACGACGCGGCCCGAATGATCAAAGGCAACCTCAAGGGCAAGATCCTGCGCAAGTTCACCACCGACCACGGCCCGGTCGAGGTCGCGGCGTTCCATCACGAGGCCGCCTACATACGCAAGACGGTGGTCGAACGCGCCCGCTCGGGCGGCGATTCGGCTGAGGCGATCGCAGAAGCGGTCCTGCCGTTCGCCCTGTTCACCGAACGCAGCTTCACTCCAACGGTCGTCGACGGCGAGGTCGTCAACGTCAAGCAAGAGGAGACCGGCGACAGGATGAGTGACGTACTGCTGGAGAAGGTTTCTCGGCTGGCGGACATGAAGGTGCTCGACCTGTGGAAGCCCTCACTGCGTGAGCCTCTGAGTCTGCCGACACTGAAACTGAGCCGTTCCTCTGTGGGGCTGAGTATCCGCATCGGCGACCTCGATGTGCCCGAGAAGCACACCCGCTTGCCATGGTTCATGGACTTCAGCGGCGCTCTGCCGCACCAGGTTATTGCCGGTGGCGGTAAGTCGGGGCGCACCACGTTGTTGCAGACGTTGGTCATCTGTGGCTGCCTGCAGTACGGGTCGCGCCGGCTGGCGTTTATGCTCGCCGACTTCGGAACCGGCAAGCTGGGTGAGGTCAAAAACAGCCCGAACGTAGCGTCGTATGCGGCCCCCGGCAGCGCTGACGGAGTGTCGCGGATCCTGGGTGAGGCCCGGCGAGTTATCGGGCTTCGCCGTGAAGCGATGGTGGACCGTGCAGTGTCCTCGGTGGACGCCTATCTTGACTCAAAAGTCGACAACCCTGTTCCCGGTGACCCATATGGTCGGGTGATGGTGCTGATCGACGGGATCGGAGGGTTCCTCGGCGAAGACCGTTCCGAACGGGCCAAGCTGCTGCGCCCGATCCTCGACCTCGGCGCTGCTGTCGGTGTGCACCTGGTGTTCACCGCTGATTCTTCCGGCGGCGGCACCACCGGCAACGTGGCTCACTACTCCATCGACGTTCCCGGTGGCGTGCAGTTGCCTGCGACCGATTACGCCGGCGCCAAGATGGCTCCAGAGCTGCGGATGAATCTCAAAACCCTGATCCCGCAAGATCAGCCGGGGCGGTCGGTGGATCCGTACAGCACCAAGCAGGCGCGAACGGTGGTGCCGATCAACCGCGAAATCGAACCCGACTCGTTCGCCAGGGGCATGCCGGTGTTCGAGGTGAACGACTATGGCGCCGAGATCCGGGGCCTGTGCGACCAGCTGGCCGAGGTGTTCGCCGCCGAGCAGGTGCCTGTTGTCCGGCCCGCAGACCCGGTGATCGACTTTGAGACGATCTGGTCGGTCTATGCGCCGCTGGTCCCACCGAACCGTCATCCGGTACAGACACACTTCCCGGTGGGCTCCCTGACGGACACCCTGGAACTCGCGCTCGTTCCGAACAGGTCGCAGGACCTGCTGGTGTACGGCGAGAAAGGCTGTGGCAAGACCAATATGCTGCGGATGCACATGGAGTCGGTGATGCGTCAGTTCGCGCCGAAGGACGCCGTGATCGTCGTCATCGACCCGCTGCGTCAGCAACTCGGCGAACGCGACCGCCTCTACGCGCGTGGTCACGTGCGGCCGGCGAAGTTCGGCGAGCCTCGCGCGGACGGTACAACCAATCGGATCCGGCCCCCTGGCTATGTCAGCTCGGCTGAGGATCTCAAAGATGTTGCCGACATGCTGGTGCGGCTGATGGGCCAACGTCGCCCCAGCGAGGACGCAACCGCCGAGGATCTGATCAACCGGACCTACTTCACCGGTCCGGAGGTGTATGTGTACATCGACAACTTCCACGCAATCTCCGAGGGCTACATGGCCAAGACCGTGTTCGACACTGTCGAAGTCGGCGATCAGACAGTCTCCAAGCTGCTGTCGACGGGCACTGACCTCGGGGTGCACTTCATCATCTCCGACGACGGTGGGTTCAACGACCGGGTGAAGTCGGCCGCGATGCTTGCGGCACTGCGCGAGAAGATGATGGCCCCGATCCTGCAGTTGGCCGGGCAACCGTCCTCGGGTATGCCTATCCCGCAGGCGTACCACCTCAAGCCTTCTCGGTGGCGCCCTGGCCAGGGGCGGCTCATCATCGACGCGGACGCCTACGAGATGGTGCAGACGGCGCACATCGACGTCAATGCGGTGGCGGCGAGGTTCGAACAGAAGTAGGGCATACGACAACGCCCCGGTTCCGGTGGTCTGGGCCGGGCGTTGTCGTATGAGGGATCAGTGTGTGTCGCGGATCTGCAGAGTCAGCGCTCCGCCCCTGGCGGTGATGATCAGCTGTACCAGCGCATTGCCGGCGTTTGGGTCCAGCCACAGTGTCACGGGCACGGATGCCAGGTTGTGCAGGTTGTCGCGGGGGAGTACGGCCTCCGCAGCGGCGACGGGAAGCTCACCGTGGAGTTTCACCGTGCCGGCGACCTGTCCACCGTTGACCGGTTGTGGACCTTCGAACGACAGCGGTGAGATTGTCTCGATCATCGACGCCAAGCCCAGCTGCGGGTCCAAAAGCAGTGTCGGGTCGAAGTTTCCGCGCGCTGGGCCGACAGTGATAGGTTCTCCGTCCGCGGAGTCGAGGAGCAGCTCGCCGTCTCGGACTTGGAAGTTCGCTTGCTGCCGTTCGCCGTTGATCATGAGGCTGGCGTTACCGTTCGCGGCAGCCGGGTCGGTGCTCACCTGCGCCGCGTAGGACGATGCAATCAGATTCTCTATTCCGGTGGTGGCCACCATGATGGTTGCCGCGGTTGTGGTGCGCAGTCTTAGAGCTGCATCGGCCACCGCTGCGGACGGGGCAGAGGGAAAGTCCGGTGCTGCGGCGGCTGTCTCGGTGGCCGGGGGCGAGCCTGTCGGCGGTGGACCCGCAGTCGAGCAGCCGCTGGCCAATAGGACGGTGGCCAGTGCGGTGGCCACAGCAGAGACGGTGGGGGTGGGCATGGCCGGGGACGGTAAAGGCCTCGGCGTCGATGTCTGGCCGGTGGCGCGGCGAGTTCAGCAGTACCCTCGGAACCGCATCATCACCGACTTCTCGGCGGCGGTCACCGTGAGCCGGTACTTATTCTTCACCTGCACCTGTCGCTTGACGTACGTGCACTGGAACGACGGGTTCGGCGGCAACCACTGATCGGCCGAAGCCGCGCCCTTGGACTGGTTGGCCGATCCGTCGGAGGCCATCAGATTCAGTGGGTCATTGGCGATCTGCTTACGCCGCGCCGGCGGCCACGCTTCCGCCCCCGACACCCAGGCGTTGGCCAATGCGACCAGATGATCGATCTGTACCAGTGCAGAGGTGTCCCGGCCGCGGGTGAAAGTAATCACGGTGCCTGTATACGGGTCGGCCAGCGTGCCAGAGAGCACTTTGCAGCCGTCGCGCGTCAGGGCTCCTGTCATATCCCGAGCCAGGATGTCGTCGCGGGTGTTGCATCCGTTGTGTCCGTATTCGACGTCCACGTTATCGGTCCACGCCGCACCGAAGCGGTCTCGGGCGTACCCGCGCATAGGCCCCGACTTGGCTACCGTCAGAGTGGACGGGTCGTCGCTCGGGGTGCCGGTCCCTCCGATTCCGTCCGGCAAGGTTTGAGCCGGGTTGATCCGTTCGGTTGCCCAGTTGATGGCGGTGTCGGCATAGGCGCGCACCCCGTTCGGACCGATGCGGACAATGACAGCGATCACCGCGATGACGGCGGCGATCACCAACACTGTCCGTGCGAGTTCGCCCGAATCTCCGAGCACGCCACCCTTTTTGGACTTCTTCGAGTCTCTGTCAGCCACGATCGCAGACTGTCGCCGCACTCGCGCGACTGCGGCGACTACGGCGCGACTTGCGGCGACTGTCGCCGCCGCGGTGGGCGCGTCCTGAAGGCAGGCGGTGCGTCATTCAATACCGTGTCATGTCCCGTGGTTGCCTTGCGGCCAGTCGTCTCGCACGGAGTCACAGTCAACGGTCACGGGGGCTGTTGGAAGCGCTACGGCGCGGTGGTTGTAGCGCTGCGCGTAGTTCCGTGGGAATGCACGGTTCCGTCGAAACGCAGCGCCAACAGGCAGTTCAGAACGGTGAACCGGGCCGCTTATCGGCCGACGTGTCCCCTCTCGTGGCGATCGTTGTAGCGGCGCGTGTGGAGATGTCTGTAGCAGGGCGTCAGGCGACGAAGCTGGGCCCGGTGTACCCCCACCGCGCCGTAGACGGCCGAACGCAAACGTTGGGACCAATGTTGTGCCCGCAGCCCGGCACCCACACCGCCGATGCTGCTCGTCGCGGGATTCACCGCGACGGGAGCCAAGGAATCAGAAGGTGGAACGCATGCCCGTCATCATCGACAACGAATCGTTCGTCAAGGGACTGTCTGCGGCCAAAGTGATGGCCTATTCGGGAAACGACGACCCAACCCACGCCGCGGTCGTGCTGGGCTCGAGCCGGGTGGAGGCCGGTGACAGTGGAACTCAGAACAGCCTCGCCTTCATCGCCTCAGACGGTGTCAGTCCTGGGCAGGCGATCTTCGAGTGCGACGGCGATCTGAAGTTGGTGAAGTTTTCGGTCGACCAGGCGTCACAACTGTTGTCGGCGGCCAAGGGTGCGGCATCGGCGGTCAAGAAGCTCGACAAGGAAGCCGACTGCTCCGTCGAGCTCTCGGTGGTCGACAACGGCGCAACACTGCTGATGCGCACACTCACCGACGGCGACCCGGGCGAGGCCGACTCGCGCCACTACATCCCATTGCAGGACGCCGAGGACTTCCCGATCCGCTCGACGATCAGCCGACTCAATGCTCGTGGTGCCAAAGAGATTCTCGGCACGCGAGGAACGGGTGACGAACAGACACTCGCGCCGCTGGGTGCCGGCAACGTGCAATCGTTCACCGCTGATGCCATCAAGAAGATGAGCGCGATCACTGCAGTGTTCAAAGAGCCTGTCGAGCTCTACACGCGGGAACACCCAGCTTCGATCGTGACTATCACGTGCGCAGGGGTGTTCCGCGCGGTACTGGCTGCACATGCCTATTCACCCGACCTGGACGTCGATGACCCGGAAGTCCCGGTAGCTATAGCTCTGACCGACGACGCCGAAGCTGACGCAGCGTGACCGCGTGCCCTGACAAGGACTTCGACGCACTGGGCATCCCCAGCATCGAATGTCGCGAGCAGGCGATGCTGCAGGTCATGTTCGGCTACGGCCGCGGTGTGGTCACCGTGTGTCCCCGCCATGCCGAAAGGCGCGTCGCGCACGCGCAGCAGCGGGCGCGTAACGATGCCCCCGGGGCAAGTCCGGGCAGCCGAATCCTAAACGCGTAGAGGAGTTTCCGTGAGTCTTTCAGAACTGCAATTCGCACTGGACCAGCTCGGTGTCGCTTGCTGGTTCAACCATCTGCCGGCACACGTGCGGCACTGGGAGGACCGGCAGGGGAAAGAGGCGATCTTGCTCCGGGCGCGGGAATTCGCAGTCGCGTGCGGTGCCACCGCAGAACAGATCACCGATTGCGAACAGTACGGATCCCGCCTGGCGATAAAAGACAAGGCTCCACTGACGCTGGCGGGGCGATCGTGGGACCAGTTCTCCGCTGGGCTGCGGGACTCGCGCCGCGGCTGCGGCTGACCGAATCGCTGACGATGTCTGCCATGGCCGTCGACCTCGAAGCCAGATATTGCATCGGTGGCTACGCGGGCAACAGCGATGAACGGCAGCGATGTCGCGGAGAGTGCTGACGTTGCGCCGCAGTTCATCTCGATCTGTCACGTCCCCCTGAACTACCAACCCAGTGAAAGAGAAAACCATATGAGCTTCACAATCGAGACCGGCGACCTTTTCGCGCACCCGTCTGAGGCGCTCGCACATGGCGTCAATTGCATCGGAGTCGCCGGCGCCGGTGTCGCAGCAATCATGAAACAGCGCCACCCAAACGCGATTCACCAATACGAGGTGCTTGCACGCCGAGGTGAGCTTCCAGTTGGCGGGGCGATGATATGCCCCCAAGGGCCGGGAGATATGACGATCATCCACTGCGCCAGTCAGTATGAGCCGGGCCCCGACGCCCGACCCGAATGGCTACGCTCGTCGCTGACCGTCGGGCTCGAACTCGCAGTCTCGCACGGGATCGCGTCCGTGGCGCTGCCACTCATCGGCGGAGGCATTGGTGGTCTCGATCCGAAAGAGGCCGAACAGATCATTCGCGAAGTCGCCGAGTCTTCCTCGGTAGCGGTCACGCTCGTGCTGCTCGGGTAGAACCTGATTCGGCGCCACAGATTGGCCGGGACACGCCGTCGGACATGCATATTTCGTTCCACAATGCTTTGTCGGATGCCGGTGCAACGATTGAGGTAATCCGGTGCGGGAACACCCACAGGCCGGAGTGCCGGGGAAGTATTCCGGCTACGTTCTCGCACCGGATTACCGCAACAGAAACTAAACGAGAGGTTCCGCCATGACTGTCCCTATCGCTCAGGCCCCCGTGGCCGCTGCTCCGCCGGTCGCTCAGGCACCGGTTGCTGCCGCTCCGGTTGCTCAGGCGCCCGTGGTCGCTGCTCCGGTTGCTCAGGCGCCCGTGGTCGCTGCTCCGGTTGCTCAGGCTCCGGTGGCTGCCGCGCCGGCTCCGGCCGCCGCTCCCGCCGCCACCTACGGAGGCATCACGGCGGCCCCGGCGATCGGTTCGATTCCCACCGGCGGCGGTGGTGGTATCAGCGACGAGCACTTCAACAAGCCGATCCTGTTCCGCCTGCTGTCGGTGAGCCCGCGCTACAGCAAGTACGAAAAGGCCGAGGTTTCGACACCCACCGTCGACTACATCGTGCTCGATCCGGCCACCGGTGCCTTCACCGAGATCAAGAATGCGGTGATGATGCAGAAGCACATCCGGAACGAGCTGGTGGCATGTTTCCAGCGCGGAATGACCGCGGTGACCGCCGTGGCCATCAAGGTGCCGACGCAGAACGACGAACCGGCCAAGGTGCTGCGCGCGTTCGACGACCAGAACACGGGCTACGGCGCCGAACTGGCCACGCAGTACTTGCGTGAGGCCGCGATCAGCCAGTTCAACTGGTGGACCGCCACCGCCGCCTGACCCGCGATCAACACACGGCCCGTGCCTCAACCGGTGCGGGTCGTGTGTTGTTCTCACCGGCACTTGCGTAGACGCGTTGCGCGGAGTGATGCGGCGGCAACATAGCTAGCATCACCGCCGACATACCTGCAAGGGAAAGGCAGAGTCTTCATGAGCGAAGACGTCACCACCGGCGAGCCGACTTACTTCCGCCCGCCCAACGCTGATACCGGCGAGCCGACGCTGGCCGTCTACTTCTCGGCCGAGTTGTTCCCTCTGATGCGTGCCTACGAGTACGACGTCGCCGCCAAGACGGACCAACTCGCTGCCGATGTTCGCGACCACCTGGACAGGTTGGGCATCGCAATCCGGCCTACCATCCGGCACGGCCGCCTGCGCGCGCTGCAGGATATCGAGCCCGACGAGAACGGCGTCAACCGCGACCCCATGGTTGTTTCGACAGTCGTCGCGTATCTGACCGATGCCGAGCCCGATGACCCGCGTCTGGTCCCACTACTAGAGAACAGTTTTCACGGCCACCGCATTGACGCGCAGATCGAGTTCGAGATTCCGACCACCGCCAGCGAAGCGGCGCTAGCCGAGCAGGAAAAGGCTGACGCTGAGCGTGCCGCGGAGTACCGCGTCAAAGCCGATGCCGCGCGTGCGGAAGCTGCGGACCGGGAAGCTCGACCGTTCGACCAGGACATGAGCGAGCTGTTCGACTGAACCTCGCCAAAGGCCCGAGCGCGGAAATGTCATCGTGCTCGGGCCTTTGTCCTGTCTACACCTGATGAAAGGACGACATCCTGTGGCGCATTTTGGTGGACGCACACCCGATCGCGTCGCCGCCGACCAGCTTCTGGACAGGGCGCAGCTGCTCGACGCTGCGGGGAAATCGGAGCAGGCGAGTGAACTGCGCCGACGCGCTTCGAAGCTGATCGGGGTCAATCGCAAGTTCGAATGGCCGAAAGACGTGACAGGCTCTCCACCAGCGCCGTGAAACCGCTGCGCAACAGTAAAAGCAAGCCCCCAGTTGCTCCGGTCCAAAGTCGGCAGTAATCTCCAATTTAGAGAATAGAAGGGTATGGCTGCATTGTGATTTCACGTTCCATACTTCAGCGCATGGCGCTGGCGGGCGCGTTGACCGCCGGCGTCGGGGGAGCGACCACCACGGCCCTTCCAGGACTGAGCCACTGGCCGGCGCCATCGGTGATCGTGACCGTTGCTGCCATCACCCTCCTGGGCGGGCTGATCCGCAAGGTGTTACTGGTTGCGGCCGTTGCAGTCCTGCTCACAGTCGCGCTTGTTGCCGTGGATGCGGCAACAGGTCAACACATCCAGCAAGCGCTGAACCCGGCGGCGGCGCTGCGCATGGTGGGTCAACCGTGACCGTCAGCCGCGCATACGTGACCGACACCGAGACGGGCGTAGTCATCTACGTCGGTATATCCCTGTTGCACTGCGCCTAATCCACCACTACAGACGGGATTCCGTCCATGACCACCATGAACGCCACCGACGCACCCCTGCCAGCAGTTGACTTTGATGGCAACGTCTCCAGTGTCGTCAAGTGGATTGAGGACGACGGCCTCGGCTGGTTCCTGGCGGTATGCCGTGACGGTGCAACACGGCAGGTTTCCACCGACGAACTGATCGGGTTCGGGGTAGACCCGGCCCGCAACGTAAACCCCATGCGGCCGAACACTGCCCGCTAACCACCTGGCCCAGCGGCCTGACTGGCCGCCGGGAAGTTCCATCTGAAGGAGTTCGACATGAACGCAAGTCCCACCAACTGTCAATGCGTCGGACGTCGCGACGAATCCGACCCGCATTCGGTCCACTGTGACTCTGCCGGCGAGGGCGCGGACGTTCGCCCGATCGAGGTGGGCGACCGTGTTCAGTACCGCGAACGCGTTGGGCAGGAATCCCGCGCATTCCACGGAACCATCCTCGGAATCCATAGCGGCATAGCCACGATCGATCTGGGCGGCGGCGGACGGTCTAGCGTCGCCGTCGAACGACTTTCCCTCGTAGCCATCGACCCGTACGCGCCCGGCGCGGTGTACCGCTGCCGGATAGACATCAGCACCGACTACCGCACACACGAGGCGTTCGTCATCATCGACGCGCTTGAGGAATACGCGTCGCGCCAGCGATGGCGGGCAGAAGACGGCGACAACGCCGAACTCCTGAAGGAGCTGGCAGACACTGCCGACCGGCTGCGCGAACAGTTCCACGCCCAGATGCACGACGGAGCAAACGTTGTCGACGCCGCGGGAATCGCGCAGGAACCCGTTCCGATCGGCGTCGGCGACGTCGTGACGTGGACCTACGGCCACTCCGCGCCGTGGAACGGCGCCGAACAGCGCACGGGCACCGTCACCGCGCTCGATACCGACGTGAACGTTGCAACGATCGCCGACGCCGCCGACGGCCGCTCCTGCATCGTCGACGATTATCCGAACCGCCTGCGCCGCGCCTAATCCACCACCACAGAAGGTATTCCGATCATGCCTACTTACTATCCCGGTGACCACCTGCGCACACCCGTCGACCTTGCCGCCGACGCGGCCGAGGCCGCCGAATCCCGACCTCACCCCGACGCCGGATTGCCGCTGCCGGTCCACCACCTCGATGAGGGACATTTGGCGGCCGACAAACAACGCGGCGTGTGCCCGCACAGCGGCACCGGCGACATGGCCCACGGTTGCCCGCGCGGATGCGAGGGTGCCAGGGAGCACTACTCGAACGACGGGCACCCACAATGCGAGGACGACCCGTTCGGCGAGACCACCGCTGACGACGCCGAGAAGCTGCCCTACGAGTGCCCGGACTGCGGTGATCGTCACGACGGGATGACCACCGGCACCGAACGATGCCCAGATTGTGAAGGCGGCAACCAGTGCGAAGGCCACGAGTCCCTGGCCGGCGAGCACATGGGTGAGTCGGTGTACTGCGATGGCTCTTGCCGACGGGCAGCGAAGCGCGGCCGCACCCCCGGGCGGGCATAACCATGGCGAACAAAACGACCTACGTCGCCACCGCTCCCGACGGCAGCACCCGCACCCGCACGTCCACCCGGACCTACACGCACGCCGTGCTGGTCTTCGGGCGGAACTGGTACGCCAAGGTGCGCCGGAACGGGCTATGTCGCTGACGAAGAATGCGTCGATTGTGACGGAACCGGCGAGTGGTTCGAGTGACCAACAACAGGCCACGCAAGGCCAAATTATCGGAACAGGAGGAGCCGTGAGCAGAGCTACCGAGATCGTCACAACCATGCTGGTCTATGAGTCCATTGGTGGTGGTCACGTGAGTCGCAACGAGGCCGAGCGCCTGGCGGGCGAAGTTGTCGAGGCGTTGACCGAGGCGGGTTTCGACCTGACGTAATCGGTGAGACACGTTGAGCACCAAGGTCACAAAGGGGTCTGACGATGAAGATACCGATCAGCGAGCTCGACGCACAGGACGCCGGGGCGCGGAACTGCCCGGCGGTGCGGCCGGGCACGTTGGGATACCAAGGCTGCCGCCGAGTGGACGGGCACCCTGGCCCGCATGTGTCACAAGACCGTGGCGAGTGGACGACATAAGGAATAGGACATGGACATAGATGGACTGCTCGACAGCGAGGGCGACTGGGAGGTGCGATCGAGTGTCTACCGGGATGGGAAACTCGTCGGCCACGTGGACGTTATGTCCGCTGGCACATTCGACAACCTCAGTCACACGGTCTCCTGCGCATTTGAAGAACGAGATGTGGTGCGGCGTATCCGGAAACCGCGAAAGTAGGTGACCGTAAGGGGGGCACGACGTAGACGATGATCTGGGGCCTGCGGACCAGCGAATCGCCGCCAAGGGCTTACGTAATCGGCGGCAGACGGCGAAATCATCGGTGAAGGATGGGCGTATGAGTGGACAGACATGGCTGGAGAACATCAGTCAAGACTTCGCCGTTGGCGACCATGTCACGGTCGGGTCCGTGGTCACTGTTCGGCGTGCCCGCAATCGGGCATCGCAGCACGCCACAGGCATCGTCACCGGCTACAACGATGTCGGAATTGTGGTGGAGTTCGACGGCGGGCCAATCAACGGTGCTACTTGGTGCACGGCCAGCCCGTTGGAACTTCGGCACCTGACGTAATCGCGGTTCATCGCAGAGGAGAGGTATGACGCACACCGACCTGTACTGGGAGCTCCGGGACCGGGGATACACCGACCCGGAAGCTCACCGAGTGACCGAAGAACCCGACCTGATCGAGGAGGTAATGACATAACCAGGCCCGTATTGGCCGCCGAGCTCAAGAAACTCGCCGATGAGCGACTGTGGGGGCGCGTCGGCGCCACAGCAACTGGAGAGTTGTCGGCCTCTTGGTCTATTCTCTATATTAGAGAATAGACCGGATGCTGAAAGGGCCATGATGACCGCCGCAGGGGAACCCAGAACCGCGAGCCTCTACTACCGGGAAGGCAACAGCGACAAGGAATACCATGCGAGGCTAGAACCCACCGACGCCGGATTCCTCGTCACTTTCGCCTATGGACGCCGGGGTTCGGCACTGACCACCGGCACGAAGACCACCACCGCGGTGGACTACGCCAAGGCCACGGCGATCTTCGACAGGCTGGTCAAAGCCAAAGAGGCCAAGGGCTATACCCGCGGCGAGGACGGCACCCCATATCAGAACAGCGCCAGCGACCGCCACCCGTCTGGCGTGCTGCCCCAGCTGCTCAACGTCGCCGACCAGGCCGCTGCGAACGAAGCCATCAACAGTGACAGCTGGTGCCTGCAGGAGAAGTACGACGGCCGTCGCATGTTGATTCGCAAGACCGGCGACACCGTCGAGGCCATCAACAAGTTGGGCCTGGCGGTAGGGGTGTCCGCGGCGGTGGCCCGTGCAGCTGGGTCCATCGACGGTGACTTCATCCTCGACGGGGAGATCATCGGCGATGTGCTGTACGCCTTCGACATCTTCGAGTACGCAGGCAATGACCTGCGCGACAAGCCCTACCAAGAGCGCTACCGCATCCTGCTCGATCTGATCGCCCTGAACCTCGATGACGCGATCGCGCCGACCCACAACTGGACCTCCCAGAGTGACAAGCGCCGGAAGCTGGCCGAGCTGCGGGACGCCAAGGCCGAGGGCGTGGTGTTCAAGCGCCTGGATGCACCGTATTCGCCGGGGCGGCCCAAAAGCGGCGGCCCACAGCTCAAGTTCAAGTTCGTCGAGACCCTGAGCGCCCTGGTGACCGCGGTCAACACCCAGCGCAGCGTGGGCCTGAGCCTGCACGGCAACGACGGCCTGACCTTCGTCGGCAACGTCACCATTCCCGCCAACCACGACGTGCCGCCGGTCGGCGCCGTCGTCGAGGTCCGCTACCTCTACGCCGCCCCGGCGCTGTACCAGCCCGTCTACCTCGGTGTGCGCGACGACATCCTGCCCGCGGAATGCGTGATGGCGCAAGTGAAATTCAAGAACGGCCTGACTGGTGAACGCTGACGGCGAAAATTCACAATCAACGCGCGGTGGCGGCGGAGGACTCATGCGACATCACCGCGAGACCACGACGGATGGCGACCTGTTCGATCCCCCCGAACCGGGCAAGTTCATCGTCGATTGTGCCTGTGGCGACACCTATCTCGTTGACAAGCCAAGGCGGTCCGATGCCGAGTTCGAGGCACTGGAAGCCGCCGCACTGGCGCACGCCAGGAGACGACATGGCCACACCGTCTGAGCTTGTGAAGCAGGCTCTCGATGAGGCTGCCGGTTTCGGCACCGGAGACTGGGCCGACCGTGCACTCGCTGCGCTCCGTGAAGGCGGTTACGAGGTCACCCTTCGCAATCCGTGCAGGTGCGGGTGCGAAAAAGCCACGAGATCAGCACCTGTGCCCGTGCGGCTGCGGACATCCCTACGAGGACGCAGTACGCAAGGTGATGGGTGGCCCGATGTACCTGAACTGGGACCAGGCGAGCGCCAACATTGACGAGCACCCCGACGAGCCGTGCAAGTGGCCGGCCTGACGTAGGCGCAATGATCGGATGGGGGAATGATGGAGTTTGAGACTCGTCAGATCGTGATCGCTCACGAGGTTATGTGGGAAGCGATCAGCGAATGGGCAGGTAAGCGCGGCCTTCGCCTAGTGCAGATACCGGGGTCGGGCTACGCCGAGGACGACCTACCGGCGTACATTTTCTCCCCGATCGACCCGACAAAGTTGAGATAGTCAGTGAAACACGTTGATCGCCAAGGACACAACGCGAAATTGTCAGTGGAATAATCCATCCAGCATCACCGCGAGGCCACGGCAGACGGCGACCTCTACAGCCACTTCATAGCTGTGTGGGCGCCCGCGCCAAGCTGACGTAGGGGAGACTGCCAAAGCATGACCAGCCAATGCACCCATCCCGCAGACCAGCCGCGCGCCGTCTCCGACTTTGACGAACACCGCGACACCATCGACGGACCAAAGACATGGGTCCGCGAAACCGTCATCTGCGACGCTTGCGGCGAGCGCCGAAACATCCGAACATTGCTCACCAACGACACCGACGACGGTCCAGAGTCGGGGATACACAAGCGGTGTCCAGATTGCGGCGGCCGCGTGTTCACCACTGCCCGCGATGGCGCGCTGGGCCCGCATCAGTGCGCTGACGTATGAATCAACTGCCCGACTCAGAGGTGTTGCGCGGCCTGCTGCACGCCCGGATCAACAAGGCCCATTCAGCTGGGCAGCATCGCTACGTGGATTTCCTGTTGGACCGGCTGTATGGCCTGGACGCACAGAAAAGGCGGCTGGCGAGCCAGCGCGGGTCCCGACATCGAGCCGAACTTCCGTCGATTTCGCCGGCTCAAGACGACAGGTCCGGGACGTGACATCCCCGTGCGGCCGGTGATTGCACCGGCATCGAGCCAGCAGTCAGGCTGCCTGCCGGTTGAAATCCCCGCGGAGCACTCGATCGGCGAACTCGGCCAGACTGATCACGCGTGGGCCGGGAACTTGCCGGTTGTAGGTGGTGTCGCGCACCACGGCGATCCTTCCGGCACTTCGGATCTCGTCGATGTTGTGGGGAGCATCATCGAGGTAGACGTCACAGCCAGAGAGGCTCTTTCGCTGCTGGAAAAGCAGATCGTCAGTTTCGATGCCATGGCGAGCAAGCCAGCTTGCGAGGTCGCGGCGTCCGGCACGGTGCCCTGATTCTCCCGCGCGGTGCTCTTGTCGTGCAGTCACGATGGAGACCTTGTGGCCGCCGTTGCGCAGTTCACGCACCGCGGCCGGAGCGGTGTCGTCGAACAGTGCCAGATCGCCCAGGCCGCTCTCGTGCAGCTGGGCCATTGCCCTCGCCGCAGTGCGTGCATCGGGAAACCAGCCAGGTTCGATCAGTCCATAGGTGAGCGGTCCCTCGCCCGACATCGCGTGTCCGTTCCCGCGTCCGACCTCGGCGATGGCCGCCATATAGTCAGCAAGCACACCATCGACATCGAGACCTATATGCAACGATTGCCGGATCATTGCGAAACCAGTTCGGGGCAGCCCCAGTAGACCAGCGTGAAGGGCTTTCCGAAACCGGGACGGGCGGCAAACCAGTGCGCGTGCCACTCGCCTTCACTGTCGCATGACCAATCATGGCGGCCGCACCACTTGATCCGCGACGCCACGCTAAGCCAGACCTCTTCGACTACGAGTTCCTGGCCATCGGTGCGTTGGCTTCCGCCGTTGTCGGCCAGGTCGGCCAGCAGCATGCCACGGTCAAGATCATGTCCTGCATGGATGCGTTGCCATCCGTGATCCTCGTTGACGAAATCACTGGGATATTTCACTGTCTAGGCTCCTCATCTTGTCGGGCGGTGCTTACCGGTGTTCATCGCGATCCGGGACGCCGACACCACTGATCCACGCGTTGACGATCCGGTGCGGCCGGTGATCCTCGCTGCGCACGGTCACGTTGAGACCTTCTGGCCGATTGGGGCATCCAAGTGCTCAGTGTCGGGTTCAAGGGTGCGCCCGGTGATCCCATCGATCAGCAGCGCATGGATGTGCTCGTTTCCCTGCTGGGTGGACTCGAAGTCGCGCGTAGTGAACGAGATTTCGCTCATGCGGCAGGCCACCCATAAACGACGTCGCCGCCGTGCACTGAGGCGTACTCGTCCATCCGGTCGCGGCTGATTCCAGGCCCGCCGGCTATGACGGTGCCGCCTTTCCAGACGTGCCAACTAGTTTCGAATTCGATGCGCGGAACTACGATCTGCACTGACCGCGTGGTGATCTCGCCATTCGCGGTCCGGATTCTATACACCGACGAGCCTGTGATGGGGGAGTCGAACGGTCCCTCTTCGATAGTTCCAACCTCCAACACATTGCCGTACGCAATGACCTCGGCCCCGGCTGGGATGTGTGGTCGTGAGACTGAGTTCATGGCGGCTGTTTTCCTCTTATCGTCAGTTGGGGTACGGGGTTCGGATGTCAGACCCTGAGCACGCGACGTGCTTCCTGAACTCGCTGGAACTCCTCTGGTGTTCCTCCGCGGTCAGGGTGCGTAGCGCGCAGCGCGGCACGCACGCCGCCGTAGGAGTCGATGAGCGCCTGTGCGCGGGAACGGACGTCAGAGTGATTCTCGATCGCCACCCAGCCTCGGTACTGCTCATGTCCGGGCGTGATCCCGTAACGGTCCAAGCGGCGAAGCCCGTTGAGTCCGAGTGTGATGGCCCTCAGGTTGTCCTGCCAGGTATCGAATTTCGCGGCGGGGTAGGACAGCGGTCCGAATCGCGATTCGACGTGCAGGACTACCCCGGGGTGGATGGTTTTAGCGCTCGCCCGTGGCATCCCGTCCATGCGGAAGTCGTCGTCGCGTAACGCGATCTCAAGCACCGACGGTGCATTGCGGAAGTGCTTGCCCAAGTGGCGGAGTTCGCGGTCGAGCTCATCGAGGGTGGCCGACAGCGGCGCGGTGAACGGCGAGCCTATGTGTGCTGACGGCAGCTGTCCCGGCCATTCCAGCAGGGGGCGCAACGTCATCCCGTCCGGGTAGCTGGTCATGTCCCCTCTTTCATCGAGTCTCTAAAATAGAGAATATCATTGACGGTCCGAAGGTGTAACGGGCCGGACCGGCGCGATGGCTGCCCCATGGGGCACAGGCGCTCTACGCTGGAATGTCGAGGGCTCGCTGTTCGGCGGCCGATATCAGTCGCCGCAACCGGCCTGCGAACGTGTGCTTGGTCATCGGCGGTATGCAGCGTTCGGCAAGTTCGGTGTTTGAGGCGTCGGGGTGGGCGATCCGCAGCTGCGCAGCGCAAATCCACTCTGGCGGCACGTCGGACCCTAGAATGTCGAGGGCGAGCCGGACCTTCTCGGCGATGTGTTGTCCTGCTTGCGAGGCGCGTGCGCTGTTGGCCTGGGACAGTGGCCTGGTGTCGAGCCGAGATTTTGCGGCAGCAACAGCTTTCGCATCGACCCACCGCGTAGCGGCCCCCGGCGCGCCGAGCTGTTCCAGGAGAACCCCAACCCCGTAGCGGACCCGGACATAGTCAGCGGCACCGTCGATCTCACTGCCTTGACGTGCTTCCGCGATCGCCGACAGACGACGAGCAAAACCGGCCACTGCCAGTGCCGACGCCGGTCCGGGACAACGCATTTCCAGCGCTGGTGGCCTCACTGAAGTCACCCGCAGGTGTCCTGCGGACAACACCGCTCCGCGAAGTGCCGCAGCTGCGATCTCATCCGATGCGCACGCCGCTGACACCAAGGCTGCCGGCATGCCCACCACGGGGCGTCCGCGCGGGTCGAGAAGCCCGATGCGCCGAGCAAGGTCGTCGGCGTCGCTCACACGAAGTGTCGCGGTTCTGCGTGGTCCTACATCAACGCGCGGTGTGCATCCATACAGGTCGGTTAGCGCCTGCGCGATGCGCACTACGGCCGCTTCGGAGGACATGCGCGATTCCAGAGTCAATCGACCGTGCTGCATACGTAGGCCACCACCGACACGTATCGCGGAGACGGCCTCGGCTTGGCGGTACCTGGCTTCTCCAGTGCCTTCGACAGGGGTCTCTACCAGTTCTGCAACCAGACTCATTGTCGGATCCACGGAAACGCTCCTTCCGGCTCGTCGAGCCCAGCACTGACAGCCACCAGCTGCGGTTCCGGGTCAGCGACAGTGACGGGCAGGGCCGCTTCGTGCTTGTCGGCCAGCGCCAGCAGGCGCCGCAGGCGCCCTGCGACAGCGTCTTTGGTCAGCGGTGGATCGGCCAGGCGCCCCAGTTCCTCAAGAGAGGCCTCGCCGTGGGTCAGGCGCAATGTTCCGGTGACAGCCAGGTGCTCCGGAACGTCGGTACCGAGAATGGTCAACGCGCGTTCGACCCGGGCCGAAGTTTCTGCCGCAGCATCGGCAGTTCGCCGACTGTTGGCGGCGTCGAGGCTGGCCATGCGGCACATCCGTCGGCGCGTCGCACGGCTCTCCCACTCGAGGCGTGACTCGGGGGCTCCGATGCGCGTCATGAGATCGGCGATGTCAGTACCGGCACGGACCATCACCCGGTCGATACCTCGTGATTCGCGCACCAACGGCAGCACACCGATCCGGCGTGCGCAACTGGCCAGCGCGTATGCCACTTCTGTAGTGGGGCAGCGGATTTCCAGACTGGTGTTACTGCCAGGGCCGCTCAGGGTTCCCGAAGCCAGGAATGCGCCACGCCAGGCGGCCTCGATCTCGCCGGGGGAGCCCCCAACAACAGTGGCCGGCAGACCCTGGACCTGGCGGCCACGATCGTCGATCATTCCGATGGATCGCGCTAACGTCCCTCCGCCATCGCTGGCGGCGACACGGACCAAGTAGCGGCCGCCGCACAGTGCCGCATTTCGCGGCAGCACCGTCGCGACCGCGCGGTGGCCGTACAGCTCGGAGATCTCACGGCGCAGGTACCGGGCCAGCGATGCGCTGCTGACCTCCGCGGCGACAACCAGGCCACGCGACACACGCAGGGTAGCGGTCAGGCGTAGGACTGCGGCCAGTTGTGCACGCCTGCATCCTTCAGGGGTGCCGGTGTGCACTCCGAGGAGCTCGTCTTTCAGTTCTGCGGTCATCGACACGGTGTGCCTCCAGATTTGGTGGTGGTGGGGTAGTGGGGTGGGAGTGCCTGTCAGGCGGCGTTACTGGTCGGGCTGAGGTGTTCGGCGTCATCGAGCACACGCCACAGGGCGGTGTCGGCATCGCATGCGTCTTCGGGGCTGACACGGCGACGGTGATCGGCGATTGCGGCAACCAGATCGCTAGCGGCGGGCCAACGGGCATCCCGCATCTGCGCGAACTGCACGGCGGCATCGCAGGCGGCGACGATCTCGGTGGCGTTGGCGCTTCGTCGCAGCAGGACTGCTCGCTCGTCGGGGTCGGTACCGGTGCGCGCATCCAGCAATGCCAGGCGGGCGTCAAGTTCGGCTTTGACCCCACGCGCGGTGATCAGAACTTTGGACGCGACGTGAAGGTCCGCGCAGAACCCGTCGATCGTCGAGCGCACTGTGCGCCAGCACAATGCGTGCACCGCGGCCCGCAGTTCCGCCGGTCCGGCAGCAGCGATCCAGCTCGGGTCAGCCAACCGGGCGCGCATCGTGTCGCCTCCGGTACGGCTGGTGTCGGTGAGATTCACAGGGATAGTCCTTTCGGTGTCAGGCGGCGGTGGTGTGGGTGGGGCGGTCGAACAGCGGAAGCCAGCGGTCTGCTTGGGCGAGGGCGATCATGTCGGAAAGGTCGCGGCGGTCCAGGTTGTGTGCGTCGGGGACACCGAGACGGGCGGCCAGGTCGACCTGTGCGCCACTGGCCTCGCTGCGTTCCACATCACGCATGTGGCCGGAGAAGATTTGTTGGGCCAGTGAGTCCGCGCGCGCCAGGTCCATGCCCTGCAGGTGACAATCCGGTCCCGGCCGGGTCCACTGTCCATCGAGTCCCACCCAGAACATCTGGTGCACCGTGGTGTCGAAAAATCCGAAGGCCCAATCTTTTCCGGCGACAGTGCCTGGCACTCCGCGCATGTCGGCGAGCAGGATGGCGCCTTTGGACCCGCCCTGCCGGTAGACCGGCCGTACCAGTCCGCGCGGATGCTGGGTCCAGCGGATCGTCGAAGTACGCACCGACCAGGACGAATCGGTGCGACGCTTGGGGCCGGCAGCGGTGAGTTCGCCGGTGACCGGGTCGAACGTGACGAGCGGATCGACCCGGTGCTGGTCGCACTGGCAGCCGCAGCGGCACACTCCGAACACCGAGGCGCACTCGCACGTGCATTCGATGCTGCCTTTGACGGTCTCGACACCCGAACCGGTTGCCGCGCAGCTGCAGTCGCATGAACAGCCGACACCGGTGCAAGTGAGGTCGCATTCCCCGTTGCACGGCTGGTCACAGCCGCAGCCGAGCCCTTCCTCGTCGCCGTCGGGTTGCTCTCGGCGGTCGGGCTCCAGCCTGGTCTGCACGATCAGGCCCAGCGATCCCGCTCCGACCAGATCCACCACCAGGGCGCGCTCTTTGACGCGGCCGTCCTCGAATGTGTGCGGACGCAGTGCCCGGCCCACGCACTGCACCAGCCGAGACTGGCTGCGTGTGGGGCGGGCCAGCACCACGGCCTCGCAGCGGGGGAAGTCCGCGCCCTCAGTCAGAACATCGACGGTGACCAGAACCCGTGTGGTCCCGTTGCGGAATCGGTGGTAAATGCCGGTGCGATCACGAACGGTGGTCGGCCCCACCACCATCTCCGCGGTGGCGCCGAGGCCGACCAGTGATTCGGTGAGTTGGCGGCAGTGCTCCATTGAGGCGCCGAACGCGATAGTCGACAAGCTGGCGGTACGTTCGAGCACCGCCTCCACGGTGGCGTTGAGCGTGGTCGTCCGCAGCATGGCTTCGGCGGCCTCGTCATCAGTGATTTCGCCGGCGCCGGTGTGCAGCGATTCCACGTCGAGGTCGGGTAGGTCAACGGTCACCCCATAGGGAGGCAGTAGAAACCCGTTCTCGATAGCCCAGGTGATGTCCCGCTCGAAGACAACGTCGCTCCAGACGGTCCGAAGTGGTACCTCGTTCTTGCCGGCGGCGTGGCGCGTCATCGTGGCGGTGAACCCGGCGCGGCGTGCACCGAGTGCGTGAAAATGGTCAATTACCTTGCGGTAGGTGGTCGCCACCGCGTGGTGCGCCTCATCGACGATGACGAGATCGCGCTTACCCAGACGCAACAGCGCCGCGCTGCGCTGCAGCGATTGCACGGTGGCAGAGACGATCTGCGCAGTCGGATCGCCGCGGTGCGGCCCACCGATCATCGCCGGGGAAGGACCTGCCGGGTTCACCGCGGTCACAGCGCCGCTCATCTGCTCGATGAGTTCGTTGCGATGCGCCAGCAGCAGAACCCGGCCGCCGATTGCCACGTCGCGACGGACCAGCTCGGCGATCACCGTCGTCTTGCCCGATCCGGTGGGTAGCACAACCGCCGGTCCCTCTACGCCGCCGGCGAAAGCCTCGGTCACACGATCGGCGGCTTCGACCTGGTAGCCACGTAGCGTGCGGGGCTCGGCGCTCGGTACCAGTGACGGAAATGGCGCCGTCAGTGTGGAACTGGCGAGGGTCACGCCACCGACCTCCAGGTGATCCCTGCACGGACTCTGGAAATCGTGGCGTCAGATACTCCGAACTTGATGCTCAAGTCCCGGTTGGTGCCGGGGCTGGATCGGATCGAGCGGACTTGGGCGGCGGTCAGTTTGGCGGAGGGGTTGCCCTGGCCCTGCCGTGCCTGGACGGGCCTGCGGCGTGCCGCGATTTCCGCGAGGGAGGCCCAGCAGACATTTTCCGCTCGAACATCCGCATTGTTCTCGTTGAGAACGGCCACGTACGGCTTTCCCTCGGGAGCGGGACCGTGGTAGCCCTCGCAGACGAGCCGTTTGACCCCTTCCCAACGGATTCCGCCGCCGGGAATGCACCGAGCGACGCGCAGGTATCCGGACACTTCCGCAGGTTTGAGTGTCTTTCCCGACGGACCCTGGATCGTTCCGTCCGAGTGCACAAGGAATCCGCGGACGTGCTGCGGCGAGGTGAGGTTGGTCGGGTTTCGCTGTGGCAGAGAGGATGCGGTGGCCATGGCCGTCACATCGCTGGTGCTGGCAGGTGATCCAGCCAGGACGGCCACGCGCCTTCGGCGACGTTCCCGGCAGTGACGGCCAGGCGCACCGCGACGGCGTTGCGAACGGTGTCGGCTACGGGGTTACCGTCACGGCCAACCCGCGGGCAGACTATGCCGGCCAGATGATGCGCGGCCAGCGCTGCCCGGCTGTGCGGCACCAAGACACGACTCGGCTGATATTTGCGGGTGAGGAAGGACAGCAGCTCCAGATCTGCGCGTTCGACGCGCAGGCACATCAGCATCACCTGGCCCCAATGATCCCCGTAGAGGTCGTGCATGGTGTTGGAGCTGATCGCCAAACGCCGCAGCCGCGACATGGTGCGGGTGTCGGTGCAGTCCGGCTCGAGGTTCCAATCCTCGTCGGCGGGGGCAGCACTGCGATTCAGGATTTCGAGCAAAGTGGCGGCCAGGGTCGGGTGCTCGGCTGCGCTAAGGACCGCGCACCGTAGACATGTCACCTTGCTTGGATGGCGGTGAGGGTGGTTGACCTGTTCGACCAGACCGTCGCGGATGTAGCTGGCGGTGCGCCGTGCCAGGGCTCCGGTGTAGTCGATGATCAGCTGCATGTCGACGACCGTTTCTTCCGGCCCTTCACCGTTGCCGTCGTCGCCGTCATCGTGGGTGCGGGTCAGAGAGTCCATGCGGACCCGGATCATCGGCGGCGCCGGAGGCATCGCACGAAGCGGAATCGGGGCCGGCGACACAGCTGTCTCATCACCGGCAGCGGTTGTGTCGAATGCACTGTGAAGCATCCCGGCGGCGGTCACAGCGACACCGCCGCTGCCGTCGCGAAGGTCGCCAGCACCGCGGGACCATCTGCGGACAATTCCAGCACCGCGGAGGTGATCATCAGACCGGGCAACGCGTGGGCAGCCATCGCCACCAGGTCGCTGTCAGGGCCGATTTGCAGAGTGCGTCCGCCGCTGAGGTCGAACGGCAGCCGTACGGTGCTCAACACCGCAGCCGGCGGGGCGTCGGCAGAGGTAACAGGCGGGGGGCTCGGATTGGCGGGATTCTCAGTGGCAGGCACCTCGACGGGTGCGACGACCACGGAATCCTGCGCGATGTCTATGGCCTGAACCGGATTCACCGGGGTGGAAACCAGCGGCTGTTCGGCCACGGCGGCCGGCACCGGGGTCGCTACGGGTTCCGGCGCAGGATTGAGGCTCTGTTCCCCAGCCTCGACAGCTGCTGCACTGATCGCGGCTTCTACGTCGGCGCGCACGATGCGCCCACGGGTTCCGGTTCCGGTAATGGTGCGCAGGTCGATCCCGTGCCGGTCGGCCAGCGTCTGAACCGCTTTGGAGACCGAGGGCGCCGGGGTGTCGGCGGTGGGTTGCAGCGCTGGAGTGTCGGGAAGCGCGATGACCGGCGGCAGGGGAGCGCCACCGGCGACCGGCGACGGTGCGAACACCTCTTCTTGCGCCGGCGCGGATGGCTGAACGGGAGGCACACCCGTAACGGGCACGGTCACGGGTGCTGGCGGTGCGACAGCGGGCGCCGGAGGAACGGGGGCCGGAGCCGGAGCGATCGGCGGACCGGCAGGCACGATTCCAGTAATCACGCTGTTGTCGGCTGCCGCCGGCGCCGGTGCCACAGTCAACGGCGTGGACTGCACGGCGACAGGGTCGGGCACAGGCAACGGCTCCGAGGCAGTCACCGGGGCGACCGCCGCAGTGTGCGACACATCATGCAACGGGATGATCGGAGCCATCGCGTATGCGGGAGCCGGAGCTACGGATACGGGTGCTGGTGCAACAGCAGCGCCGTGACTGATGTCCTGCAGACCTTGTGGGGCAACAGGAGCCGCATTGGGGGCGGGCGGTACAGAAGCGGACATGGTGGTGTTCTCCTTGGTGGTGGTTGCCGGTGGGGCGGCGATGTCAGGCGGTGTACTTGAGGGTCCGGCCGGGCGACTTGGTGGTCACCAGCTCGTCGTAGATGTCGGGGTATTCCGCCTCGAGGCGCTTGTAGTCCATCTGCCGACCGCCGGCGGTGGCAGTCACCGTGAATCCGGCGTAGACACCCGCGGTGCCTCCGACTGAGTCCAGCAACGCGGTCCGCACCGCGTCGAGGGTCTTGGAAATCGCGGCGTTCACATTCGACAGAGTCCGGCCCTGCTCGGCTGCGCTGCGCGAGCGTGCGGCGGTGGCCAGCACCAGCTGGGTGAGGACCGCGACGGGATCGGCGCTGGAGGCGACTGCATCGGAGAGCGCAGCCAGGTCGAGAACCGTGGCGGTCTTGGATGTGGCCGGCGCAGCGGCCGTCGGGGCGATGGGGTAGCTCGGGGGCGCGGTGGGCGCAAGTGCAGCGGTCATAAGGACCCTCCTTGGTGGTTCGGGTTTCGGTGGTGGGGTGGTTCGTGGGCGGTGGCTTCGGGTGCCGGTACGAACCTGTGGTTGCTCACAACTACGAATCAGCCACGTTTTCGTCACCGGCACTGGATGCCAACGATGCCGACTGTAATGCCGACTGTGATGCCAGGCAACCCCTGTTGAGTTATCGCGTGTCGTTTGTATCTGCGGGCACCGACAAGGCGACGGAATCGAGGACGTCTGGCTTTACGGGATGGCGACTCTCGCGAGGCGGCTTGGACCGCCCCCTGGGGCCTCCCTGGCGGTCGATCAGAGGATCCTGAATTGCCGCCAGGATCCTCTACGGATGTCTCGATGGTGGTACTAAAGGTGCAGTAAAACGAGCATTTACAGCTGTAGTGGGCTCACGGCCGCGAGATCCTTTTCTGCCGCTCCAGTCCACCTAGAGCGGCCATCTCTGCGCGTGCGGCGGTGGCCGGCTACACAGCCGTGTAGTTCACGTGTTTCACACGCGTCTCAGTAGCACCTTCCCGCTTTGTCATGTCCCTAGCTCAGTCGGATTGGCGGACTGACTCGGCATCGCGATGCCGATCCAAACCGGCATCCGTGCGGCACTAGATTCCACATAGTGCCGTCATCGGCGTGTCGAAACAGTGCAGGCAAACATGTCGGCAACTGCTGCTTGACTGACTCGCGTGTCCCCAGAACCCGACGTCCCCCGAGTCGAGCTGCGTCGCGTCGCGGCTGCGCAGTTTCAGATCTACGACCACACCGTGGGTGCATACCTGGTCACCGACGATGACGCGATGGCGCAATGGGTCGACGCCCTGTGCTCCACCGCGCCCTCGACTGTGGCTGCCGACATCGAGACACGCGGACTGGACGTCAACAAGTTCTCGATCACCTGCGTGACGGTGGCATTTCACCTCGGCGCCGACACCGTGTCCCTGCTCTTGGACCCGCTACGCCGGCCCCAGCACCGCAAACTTCTCGCCCAGGTCTTCGACCATGCCGCGGCGTTGATATTCCACGGTGCTTGCTTCGACGTGGCGCCGCTGTATGCACACCGGCTGATGACCCGTGCACATATCCGAAAGTTGGGTGACACCCTGGTCGCCGCCCGAATGGTGAAGACCTACGACAAAGCCGGACGCACTCTGGAAGACCTGGCGATGGCGTACCAGCTGATGAATGACGACCGGACGACCATGTCGGAAGTGTTCGCTGTACGGGGGTTGAAGAAGGACGAAGGCTGGTGGGCCACCGACATCGACACACCCACGTACGCCGTTGGCGCGATGTCGGACACCGTGGCGACGCTGCGGCTGTGGGGCACCCCCGGAGTAGGTGGAACCGGAATCATGGCCACCGCTGCTCGGTACCTGACCACCCCGGACCTGGGGATGGGTGGTCGCGGTGTGCTCAACGCCGATGACGCCGAGCAGGTGGTTGAGGACGTTCAGCAGGTCAACCGGATCGTCCTGGAACGCACCGCCCGCGGCTATGCCGTCGACACCGAGTTTCCTGAGCGGTTCCGCGAACAGACGGTGGAGCAGGCGCGGGCAGCGGCGCAGCTGCTGGCCAACGCGGGCATCCGCCCAGGCAATGGCCGGGATCTGGTCAATGCACTAGATGCTCGTGGCGAATTGCCCCAGCCGTGGCCAACCACCCCCACCGGGCAGCTCAAGGCCGACAAAGACGCGCTGAAGATATTCACCGACGACGACGCGGTGCTGCGATCGGACCTGGCACTGGCACACCGCACGGTCGCGGGGGTCGAGAAAGTCCTTGGCTATGTCTGCAAGGTGAAGGAAAACGCCGCTCCCACAGGACGTTTGCACCCTGAGATCAAAATCCTCGGCGCCAACGCCACCGGCCGCATGTGCTTGCCGGAGAATCAACGGTTGCTCACCCGTCGTGGCATCGTCGGCGTCGGTGACATCAGGCTAGGCGACAAGACCCTTGATGCGGACGGGAATTGGACCACAGTGCGTGCGGTGCATCGCTACACCGATGCGCCGGTGAGTACCTATCGGCTGACAAATGGGATGCACTTCACGTGCACTCCGGAGCATCGTTGGGTGACTGAGGATGCAACGGCGCAAACACATCTCAAAACGCTCGACGCTCTGACGGAAACTGACACGATTCGGTTGACCCCGCCGCCGTACATCGCCAGGCAGCTCGGCGCAGACGCGATCAAGTCGGTGACGGAGGCATGGACTAACGGTGCCCAGTCGATGGCAGCTGCGGCGGCATGGAGGAAAGAACTCGAGCTTCAACAGTGTGCCGCGATGGCGGGAGGCGCATCCGTCTCCGTCGTGCGGAAACAGCTCCTGGAACGACGCTCCGCTGACTTCGCCGACCGGTTGAGGGATCAGGGCAGGCTGCCGAATCAACCGCTCCTGTGGGCGTTGGAGGCGCCGACTTCCGATCTGGCGGGCTGGGTGAACGGTGCGGGCTTCTGTCACGAAAAGGGTGCCCCGCCGCACTCTTTCGACGAACAGTGGGGGGCCGCGGCTGCGGTGGCGCTGTACCGTCTTGGAGTGTTGCCTCGCGTGAGTGGTGGGCTGGTCGAGGTATGGAACTTCACCGATGTACAGGTTGCAGAGGGGCCGATGTCGCTACCTGGCCGTGGCCGTGCCGACGTCTGGTGCGTGACCACTGATGCCGGCACCTTCACGGCGTGGGGATCTCGGGGACCGTACTTGACCGGCAACTCGGCATCCAAGCCGGAGATTCAGCAGTTTCCGAAGGAGGCGCGCGGGATCGTCGTGTCAGACGCCAGTGACTGGGTCAGCGCGGACTGGAAGTCGATTGAGCCGGTGATCCTAGCGACGGCATCAGGTGATGGTCAGTTCCTTGCCGACATGCGAGCTGGGAAGGATCCCTACGAGCCGGTCGGCCAAATGGCCGGTATCGATCGCAAACTGGCGAAACGCAAGATGCTTGCCGACATGTACAGCCAGGGTCACAAGGCAGCCGCGCTGCAGTACGGCTGGACTCTGGATCGGGCCAAAGAAGTCGCCTGGGCGATCCGGGACAGTCTTCCCATTCTTTATCGGCTCATCGACGCTCTGAAGCACGAGTCGAAGAACGTCGGCAGGGTGGTCACACTGATGGGGCGTGTCGTAAATCAGGAATTCTCGTTCTATGACAACGGAATTCGCATGAACGAAGTGGCATCGAGGATCGCACCGAACCATTTCTGCCAAGGGTCTGCACTTGATGTGATGCACTATTCGATCCTGGAACTGGATCGGATGGGCTTGTCCGACCATGTGCACCTGTGGATGCATGACGAGATCGTCGCGGATCAAGAGATTGCCGATGCTCTGACCCAAGTGATGGCCACCCCGCCGCCGTTCCTGCAGCGCGCGGCTGCGCAACGAGGGATCGAGGCGTTTCTGGCTGTCGACGTTAACGGGATGGGGAAGCGGTGGGAGTACGTCTGATGGACGACGCTGTCATTCTCGACATTCACTGGCGCAGCGGCAATATACCCAATCTTCCCCGGATGGTTGGACCTTTCACGTGTCAGGACGAGGCCGTGCAGTGGGCACATTTGAACGCACGGCGGTCACTGTGGCAGGTGCATCCGCTGACCTTCCCCTACTTGCGCAGCGGCGAGTCACTTGGCAAGGGAGACAACAATGCTCGGATCTGACCCGATCGCTGCGCTGCTGGGTGCAGGCATGGATCCGCGCCTGCCGGAGGTGCTGTGGAAAGGCTATCTGCGGCGGCTGGTGAATGCGGGTGCCGCAGTGACGATGCTCGGACCGGACGTGGTGGTCCCCGACGACGCCACCGACGCTGAGCGGGCAGGACTGGCAACGCTGGTGAGTACCTATCCCACCGGAACGCAGATGCCCATGGAAACAACCGGGAAGTTGGCGGGGGCCGGACTCATCGACGCTGCCGCGGAGCGGGTCAACGTCCGTGTCGGTGCCTACTACCGGCGGATCAATCGCACCGTGGGTAAAGATGTGGCCGCGGGTCTGTGGCGCCGAGGAGCGATCACCACCTCGGCGGCGATCCATGCCGGCGCGTCGAACATGGTGGCGGTGATGATCGGTGATGCTGCGTCGTTGCGGGTGTGGCGACAATGGTCCATGCAGGCTAGTGGCGATGGCTACGAACGCCACAGTGCACCAACGCTGTTGGTGCCGCAGTTGCGTGGCGGCGGGATGTATCTGTTCCGCACCTCGGAGGGGGACCGTATCGATCCACTGACCATGGCGGTCACCGGCTGGGAGGACTGCTCGATCACGGTGACATCTGGCGACATGCTGGTTCCTGTCCCGCCGACGTGCCAGAACGGCGCACCGGTGACGCGGCTGGGGCCGTGCCGCATGCTGCCCGGGTGGTTGCGTGAATCGCTGTTGGGCTACGGCGTCCCGCCGCAGTCGGCTGCCGCGTAAACAGCTGCACGACAAAGCCCCGCGACTGTATAGGTCGCGGGGCTTTGGTCGATGTGTGAAGCCTCAGCCGGCAGTCGCCATGCCGGGGCCCTGGTTCATGTCGAAGGAATGGATGTCATCCATCGAGGTGTTGAGCACGGTCACCATCTGGGCGTCCACTTCCTCGTTGGAAGTGATTGCGGCGTTCTGCTTGTCCGAGAACTCCTTGACCGCATCCGAGGTGGTGCCTTGCAGGGCGCCGCCGGTCATCTGCGTGTACTTGTCGAGCAGCGTCGTCGCGGAGCCGGCGATCGCCTTTGACAGGTTCTTCATCTGCGCGATGGCGTCAGTTGTCCCGGCGATATTGAGATCGATCATTCCACCACTCATAAGAATCTCCTTGTCGTTGAGGCGTGGTCGGTGGGCGGGTGGATCAGACGGGCCGGTATACGGCCTGCTTGGCCGCTTCGGCCTGCGCGATCTGCTGCTGGGTGTACTTGCCCAGCCCTTCGAGAGCCTGGTTGCCCGTGTTGATGAGATCGGTCATCTTGGGCATGGTCTCGGTCTCGAAGCGGTTGAGGACTGCTGTCGCGCCTTCGGACTGGAAATGCACATGCGCGATCTCGGTGATCACCTTGTGCTTGTTGTCCGTGGCCTGTCGCAGGTTGACGAGTTCGCTCAACATCGCGTCGCTGATGGCCGCAATTTCATCCTGCGTGAGTCCAACCTTCGGGTTGGTCATGGCTAACCTCCGTGTGTCGTCGCTAATGGGCGATTACGGCCGATGCTAGCGCAGATTTGCCGATCACCCGCCTCGGTATGCGTGTCGTAGAGCCTTGATGCCTTCCTCAATGCCAGCTGCGTTTCCCCTGGCATAGGTGATGCGCCGCAACGGTCCAGTGCCTGAGGGGTACGAGGCAACTATCCCTTTGCCCCGCAGAAATGCCAGCGCTAGCGCGGATGGAGCCCCCCGCTGGGTGTCCACGTCGTTGGTGCGAACAGTGATCTGGGCCAACGCGTGAACGGTAGAGGTGGCGATCTCGGCGATCGCGTCGGTGGCCGCAGCAGGGGTGCGTGCGGCGGCGAGTACTTTGCGGGCACCTTTGCGGACTCCGGCGCGAAGCTCTGCGTCGGCTGCGCGCTCATCATCTGTGGCGTCTTCGTCAGGCTCTGCGTCAATGAGCTTGGCCGTGGCCGCCGACGTGGCAAGCTCATCGGCGACAGCCCCCGGCAGCACCACGCTGGTGCGCAGCGGATACTCAGGCCAGATCCCCTGCGGATCGAGCAGACCCAGTACCGCGTCGGCAGCATCAGCAGTGTCATGGATACGCCGCAGTCGGCGTGCGAAGACAACGGTGTTGTTATTGACCAGAGTCGTCACCACCTCGCGGTCGCTGATACCTACCGCGAACGACACCCGAGGAACATCGCGCACCGCGGCGGACAGCCCGAACTTCTCCAGTACCGCGGGCAGCTTTTTGGGTGCGCGCCGCTGGGCGTAGAGCAGCACTGTCCCGTACACGGTGAGCTCGGAGAAACCTGTCACCGCACCGAACATGTCGGCCGCCTCGGCGGTGATTTGGCCATCGCCGCTGAGGGCCCCCCACGCTTTGAGGTCGAAGATCACCTGTGCTTCAGAGATGAACAGATGCGGCAGGACGAGCCCCAATTCGACGGGCATGCGCCGCACCATGTTCTTGGCCGCCAGCCACTGCCAGTGCGAAACAGTGAACCACGGCGAAACCTTGGTGACCGGCGACGACAAAGAGTTGTCAGCGCTCAGCCAGCCTCCGACCGTCCGAAACCCTCCATCAGGCGCCGTGTCAGGTCCCGGAACAAGGGTGTCCATCGCGTCACGCAGTGTCGAGGAGACGCGGACGTTCCCGCCTCCACCCATGCTCACGCCTTCACGTGCGGCGTGGGCGATCGGCGCCAGTGCCGGATTAGCCTCGACGGCCTGCGAGATCAACTCCCGGCGCACTTCTTCGGGGTCGGCGGTGTCTGCCGGCTTGGCGTGAGCGCCGGTGTCTTCGGCTTGCGTGTCGGGCACTGAACCGGAGTCCGTTTCGACGGGGCCGACGATGTCCGGTTCGGCTTCGTCGGTCGCCGCTTCGGCCTCAAGATCGGGGTCAGGGCGATCCTCGAGGAGCGCTTGCAGGCGTGGGTCAATCACATCGCTGATCGTGACGGCCCGGCTTCAGTCGACCGGCACGCGGCGCGCCCTACCCGAGCGCGTGTCCCTCATAGGGAACCTGCCGCGGCAGCGTCGTCTGATCATTTGACGAGATCGCCGATAGGGGCGCGGCTGCAGGAGCCGGCGGCGCAGGATCGCTCACTCGAGCTGGTGCCGGTGGCATCGCGGTAGCCGCAGCAGGTGACATGTCTGTCGGGGGCAGCGGAGCTGTCGAAGCGGGCTGATCTGACTTCGGGGCCGGCGCGTTCGGGGGATCCTGGGGGGCTTCTGCACTTGATGTGTTCACGGTGATGGCGGGCATGGAATCCCCGTCTACCCCATTGCGTTCGGGCACCACGGGAGCCGGGTTGTCCGGCAACAGCTGCCCGTCCGGACCGACCGGTTCTTCTGGCAGTTCCGGCAGCGGGATCGCCGAGATAAACCCGTCGTCCCCCAACACATCGGCCAGGTCCTCCACGAGACCCGTCGCGGTGAGCACCAGATCGTTGCCGAGATAGATGCCTGAGGAAACAGCACCGATGACCGCGTCACCGACCTGGACATCCGATGGATCGAGCGCATCGCCCAGGGAGGCGATGTCCATTCCGGAAGCTTTCGCGGCGTCGACAACCGACATCGGCGACCCTCCGCTGGCCTCGGCCATGTTCAACATCATCTCGCCAATCCGCGGGTCAGGAACATCCTTGACCTGTACGTTGCGCCCGTCGGCAGAGACTTCCAAGGCGAACGGTTTGACGGTCCGCTTCGACAGCGGGACTGCATCCTTGTCGACTTTGCCGTTTCCGTCCTTGTCGGCTGGCTTGCCGTTGGCGTCCAGCTGGTGCGGGCGGGCATCGGTACCGGGTGCACCGAGGTGTGTCGGAGCTGCGGGGCCCGCTGGTGTGGGGGTCGCCGACGTGGCAGCGGCCCGGTCAGTTTCGGCTGCGGCAACCGCCGCCGGATCGGCTTTGGCGTTGCTATTCGCGGTATCGCCACGCAACGCTTTGAGGACGTCGTCGGGGAGTGCGGCGGCTTTCTGGGCGGCCTCGGTGAGCGGAGCCGCGGTCTGCTGTGCGGCGTTGGCGGCTTGCTGCGGAACTGCGGACGCCTGCTGCGCGGCGGTGGACGCCGGTTGTCCCAGTGCCGAAAGTAAAGGTCCGAGGTCGTTGTTGCCTTTGGCCTTGGTCCCCGAACCTTCCGAGCCCGATGGTGTTGCTCCCGGCTTGGGGGTCGAGGCTCCGGTGCTGCCGGTGCTCCCGGTCACGTTCGACTTGTTGGTCGCCGCTGTGGGAGTAGCGGCAGTGTTCGCGACCGCGGCCGATACGTTCTCCACCGGCACTGTGTCGGGCTTTGTAATCGACCCTGCGTACTCCTGGATCTTCTGTGCGGCTTCGGTCGGAGCTCCCAAGCCGGCAGGTACGGCCACATCCGGCAGCTTGGTGAATTCCCCATGCAGCGTGAGCCGTTTCTTGATGTCGAGACCAGTGGTGCTGCCGTAGTCCCGCTGCAGGTTGGACACGATGTCACCGATGGCCCGCCGGATCGTGTGGTTGCTGTTGCGAAGCTCCTGGAAAGCGTTATTGGCGCCAGTTCCTGCACGCCAGATCTGCTGCGGAACATCAGCGGACGTGTGCAGCCCGGCGGCAAGCTGGTCGAACACCGGAGCGATGCGCTCCAGTTGCTTGGTGATCTGCTGCTCACCGCTCCTCTCGAACGCCCGGCGTAATGCGTCTAGAACCCCCAACGCCGCGGTCACTTTCTTGTCCGCGGCGGTGAATGCCGACCCGAGCGTGGAAATGTGGCTGCCGGTTCCGCTCTCGGTCGGGATGGCAGCACCGGACGGGCTCCACGCCTGTGACTTCTCCATGTCGACGTGGAAGTGTTCCAGGTTGACCTTCTGCAGCGCGTCGTCTCGTGCGTTGAGCGCCGCCTCGTCGCCGTAGGTCAGGCCGCCCTCGTCAGTAAATCCGGGGAGGTACTCGTTAGACGGCAGCCACCAGCGACTGCCGGCGAATGCGGGCGCGGCGTTGAACGCGGTGTCCGCCGCCGAATCGCTGGCCTTGAGCACCGATCCTTTCGCTCCGTACGCGTCGCTGTCAGGGATCTGGGTCGTGGCATCGGTGCTCCCATCGATCCTGGGCTGTTTGGCGTCGGCATTCCTCAGGACGTCCTGGGCATTGAGCGTCTTGGAACGGGAGCTGTAGGGACCGTCATTCAATTGATTGTTGGCCGTCGCGCGGAAATCGATCGCAGCGTCGATACCGTTGCGGCGACGAATGATCGCTTCAATCTGATCGAGCAGGGACTGGCCGGTCGCCCCACTCCGCATCGCCACACTGTCGATGCCGTTCCACTTGGCGATCAGCTGGGTGAGGGTGGCGTCGGTGCGAGACTGCGCGTCGGTTAGAGGTGCCATCGCTATCAGTACCCGACGCCTCGGCCCGTGCCCCGGGCCATGAACGCGTCCAGCCCGGAACCCGTGGCCAGGTTCACGCCGTACTGGACGCGGATGTAGCGCCAGGCCGCGGCGATGTTGGCAACCGGGTCGTAGATCGCGGTCGAGGTTCCGGGGGCGTGATATGTCGCGAACGTGCCGGGGACGGTCTGCATGGGACCGCGGCTGCTGTTGTGTGGTGCGCCGTCGGGCTGGGTGGCACCCCAGGCATTGGAATCCCAACGGTTCACTGCGTTGGTCGATCCACCGGACTCACCTCCGATGATGGTGCGGGTGGCCGCGGTGAACCGTGGCGTCAACTCCGGAGCCACCCCAGCTGCGTTGAGGCCCGCGACAATATCGGCGTCGCCGACGGCGGCAACCGGATGGGCGCTGTAGTCGACAGCGGCCTTGTCGATCGCGGTGGCGGGCACAGCCGGGTGCTGGCTCGGTTCCTCGGAGACGAGCACCAGCGTCCGCGACGGTGTCGTTCCCCCGATCGGGTCAGTGACTGAGACAGCCTGAACTGGGATGACGCCAGAGAGCAGTGACTTTCCTGGCTCAGGAGCCGCCGGGATCGGCGTCGAGCCGACCTCGTCCGGGATAAGGACGACGGGACGCGGCGGGACGTCGATCTGAGCCATGTCCACTTCGGCGGGACCGGCGGCCGCGCCGTTGGCTGCTCCGTGTGCCGTCACGGGCGGTTCGGCGCCCGGGGCCTCGAAAGTGAAAGGTTCGGTGAATGCGCGAGCCTCCAGCGCCGGGGGACTGTCGGGTACGGGCGCCGGCAACGCCCACAGCTGGTCAACGGCTTCCGGGCCCGGGACGTCGAACGTAGACGGATCGGGAGCGGCAACAGTGTCATCTGCGCTGGCGATACCGGCGCTGATCGCGCCGAGTGTCATAGCGGCGGCAGCAGGAAGAAGGATCCGCGTACCGGTGGACAGCGGGGGCATCGTCAGCAGAGCTCCTGTGTTTCGGGGCGCGTGCGCGCCGATGCCGGGAAACTTAGGTCGTCGGCATCTCAGGAACTGCCCGCGGCGCGAGCAGGTAGATACTTTGAAGCCAGGCGCATGATGCCGGTAGTGGTGCAGCGGAAGTTTTCGTATGCGTCGCGTTAGCCTGCGGCCATGTCGACCGCACATCCAAGCAAACCCTGGATCGCCAAAGTTGCTTCTGTCGTTGTTTTTGGTGCAGTGGCCTCCATGGCGACCGTCGCGCCCGCCGGAGCTGACCCTTTGCCCGGCGGGCCTTGGGTGGCGATCGCCGGGGTGCACGGCGCATCGCAGCCCGTCGAGGTGACTGCGGCTGACTATCCGCAGCCGGGAATTACCATCGCCTCCCAGGTGGATGAGACCGAGGCGCAGAACTGCACCGTGTCATGGCCGATCGTGGCGACCACCGACGATCCGGGCTACCTGACAGCGGGCCACTGTATGGCCGCTAAATCTGCCCCGCTGTGGATGTATACCGCCATGAACAAGTCAGCGCGAGAACAACTTCCACCGTTGCAGAGCTACGATCGCGGATACGACCGGGACGGGGTCTACCACGACGCCGCGGTGTTTTTCTTGTCGGCCAGCCAGCAGCAGGGGCCCTACGGTGTCGAAATCGCCCCCGGAGTCAGACTGCGCGGGGTCCTCGGCGTGGACGCGGTGCGGTCACTGCCGGCAGGGACTCCGATGTGCATGAATGGCGCCCGTTCCGGTCTCACCTGCGGTCCCTTGGTGAGAGCCACGTCTATACAGGTGCGTTGGGGTGGCTCGGCGGTCCATGGCGACTCCGGTGCCCCTGTGTTCGTCGTCGACGAGAGGGGAGAGGCGATGGCCGTGGGGATGCTCGCCTACGGCCCGACCGACACCGACAACTACGTCACCTACCTGGCTCCCGTGCTCAAGCGAATGGGGCTGCGCCTGGTCGTCGACAATGACGCAAAAGGAACTGACCGATGAGCGACACCACGTGGTGGCGGCAGCCCGCAACCCCGGAACATGCAGCGGCGGCTGCACTCTCAGCGGCGCTGATCCGAGTCGAACCGGTGCGGGCGCAGTCGGCCCGGGCCCTGTACCCGCTGATCGCCGAGTCCTCTTCCGGGGACGGTGTTGCGGCCCGCCGCAAGGCAGGTCCACTCTCAACACTGATGCAGGCACTGATCGACTCCGACTTGCAGTGCACAGACCTGGCGCTGGCCTGCGAACAGTGGCTCATGCACCCGTCGGCGGACACCGGCGCCGCGCTCGTCGTCGCAGCTGGCTCACTCGAAACCTCGCCGAAAGAGAAAGAGCTGGCGTGGTTGTGTGGGGCCGGGATCGATGTCGCGATGGCCGAAGTAGCCCTCAACGGTCTGCGCGACGCCTCGGATGCGGCCTGCTCACTCATCGCCGCGGGGTGCGCTCAGCTGATTCCGCGGGTGTGGGTGGCCCGACAGCTTGGGGTGTCCCGCGATGCGCTGCACCGCCGGATCCGCGCTACCGGTGCGGACGACTGGCGTCACCTTCTCGGGGCGTTCGCATCTCCATGCACAACCTGATCATCGCGGCTTGCCACTGAACTCCCGACCGGCACCGCTGGAGCGGGATCTGCAGCGCCACTGCGACGCGTCCGGATGCTAAATGGCGGGGTTCCGGCCGCCCTATTCGAGGACGTCTCGCGAATGCCGCGCCCATCTGTTCGAACAGGTTTTCGGCACACCGGTTCCCGTGTCCGGGTCCCGGTTTCCGGTCGAATTCGCCGGATGTAAATTGTCCCGGCCGCGCTGAACCTCCCCGTACTTCGATGTAAATTCCCCGTTTGACCTGCGGTAACTGTCACCGATCCGGTTACTTCACGGCTCAGCTGGGCAAACACGCAACTGTCGTGGGAATGGGGGGTGCCTCCGGCAGCGGATATTCTCTGTTTCAGAGAGAATGCAGGTAAAGTTATGTATCTAGAACAACTAACTAATGAGCTTTCACCTATAGACCCTGTTGCCTTCTGTCACGCCGAGCTGTCCGAGGCACCCCCCATTCCCACGACAGCTACGCATTGCTGCAGGTGAACCGAAAAGTCACCGATTTACTGACAGTTACCGCAGGTCAAACGGGTAATTTACGGTGAAACTCGGGGAGGTCTAGCGAGCGGCGAACCGCAGAGAAGACGAACACCGAGCAGCCGTTCGGACGGGCGAACGAGGTATGAGCGCTGAGGCCCCGACGCCGGTGATCCGAATGACGGTCTCGCGCCGCAGGCGCCCAAACTGTGACGGCTTCCTACAGTCACCGTCTGTGATCGAGTTTCTCCTGCATCCAGCGGTCCCGCTAGCACTGTTGGTGTTGTGGGGCGTGGTCTGGTGGGCCCAGCGCAATACTCCGCCCGTGCTGCCTCGGATGGATCGCCAACGGGCCCGGCCCGGAGATCTGGCCGCCGACGGCTCGACGGCGACCAGCAAGACCGAACAGCGCGTGCGCCAGGTCATCGAGAACGCAGGCTACCGGACCTACCCGCAAGGCACGCTGATGTGCATGGGGCGTGACAGCGCCGGGAAGAACCGATTCTTTACCCCCGATATCCTTGTGCGAAAACCGTTCTCGGTGGTGGAAGTCGACCCTGAGCGCTGGCACGGGACCCCAGAGCGTGTGGCCGAGGACCTCATGCGCAACCGGTTCTACGCGTCTCGCGGACTGAGGGTAGTGCGGGTTCGCATCGCCGGCACGCAACCGCTGAGCCCCAACGACGTTGTGATCGCCGATGCAGACTTCATCCCCGAACGCCACGGGGCCGCTCTTCTGCGCGCACTGCGCGGTGCCCGCATGCTGCCACCGCGGTACTGGGACAGGCGGGCCTCCTGACACACCGCTCGATTCACGGCGAGACTGGGCTGGGCGGGGCCAAATGGGCGCGAGACACGAAGCTCAGTTCGTGGCGGGTCGGCCACCGCGTGTGAAGATCGCCGTGTGGAATCAGTGAGAGACAAGGAATATCGCGCGGTGGCCGACCGGGCTGACGCTTCTCGCAAGAAGGCGGCCGAGACGTTGGAGGCTCTTCAGAAAGCGTCCACCCAACCAGATCCGATGCAGATCGCGTTGTTGTCGGCGTATCAAGAGCAAGCGAAGATCGATGCGTTGCACAAGATTTCGCACGAACTCGACTGGGTAAGGGACGCGATCGAATCCCGGTAGATGTGAGAGGGCACAGCGGGTAGTCGCCGCGTGCTGCGGGATGGACACAGCGACGTGACCGTGCTGTGTCGGCGTGTCGTGCCTGCAGATTGGGCGAAGGCCGCGGTGGTTCCTAGTGTCTGGGCATCTGTTCTGCAGCGATGCCACCACCGAGAGGGCCCAGATGACCACCACTACCTGTGACCACCTGGTCTACACAGACAGCGAGGCGAGCACTTTTCGCCAGAACATCGACAAGATCGCCGCGCGGGCAGTTGCAGCTCAAGCTGAGATCGTTGCTCTCGGTGGGGCGCATGGCGGCGCGCCGGTCGACAAGAATGCGGCGCTTGCCCAGGTGTACAGCGACCTGATGCGCGACATCGACAGGATCGACAGCTGAGCTGGCGAATTCTGCTCCAAGTCACCGCGAAGGTGACCATGCGGACGACCTGCGCCCCCCGGATCTGCGAAGTAGTAGCTACTGGAGCCGTTAACCTGCCCATATGGCAGGAAGCGTTGAAGGGGACAGCGCCGGAGGGCTGAAGCCTCCACGGCCGGGCGAGGAGACCGCGGAGGTGATGATCACGGTCAAGACCTACCCAAACCCTAGCGACAAGTACTTGGAGACCGTCTGCGTCGCCGGTGTGCGACTCGACCGTGGTCGTCCGGAGTGGATTCGTCTCTACCCGGTGAAGTTCCGCAATGAGGATTTCGACAAGCAGTTCAAGAAGTACGAGATCCTCCGACTTAACGGCACCTACACGCAGTCCAATGACAACCGCCCCGAGTCGTTTCGACCACGCCAGGAAGAGATGGTGCACATCGAGCACGTCGGGACCAAACACAACTGGTTGCGGCGGCGTCAGCTTCTCGGTGAGCTGGTTGGCGCCACCTCGATGTGCGACCTGATTGAGAGCAACCCAAAAGGCGGTATGGGCACGCCCTCACCTTCGCTCGGCTTGATCAAGCCGATGGATGTCGAAGTCGATGTCGCAGAAGGTGATCCGTGGTCGGATGTCGAGCAAGCAAAAGTTGAGAAGGCGTCAGCACAGGACTTGTTCGGCACGGCTATGAAGCCGCTGGAACCGGCGCCGTTCGCCATCCGCTACCGGTACCGCTGTGAAGCCCCCAAATGCCGCGGACACAGACAGAAGGTGCTCGACTGGGAAGCCGGTCAGGCGGGCCGTGACTGGAAAACACAGCACGGCGAAGCAAAAGCTCGCGAAATGCTCTACGGGAATTGGCGCGACCTGATGCTCGCACCGGAGCGGGACGTGCACTTCTATGTCGGCAATCAGGCCCTGCATCGTGGGTCGTTCTCAGTGCTCGGGGTCTGGTACCCAAAGACTGAGTTGGCATTGTTCAACTAGACGTGCACGACGGCTGCATCCGGGCAGGCCTTCAGGAGCTGGCGCACCACGATGTCGCGGTGGCACTCGGCGTGATTGTGTTCAAAGCACAGCAGCGCCACCGCTCCATCCTCGAGTAGCTCGCAGACGTGGGCCAGAGCATCGGACGCCGCGGCGCTCTCGAGCACCTCTCGGTACCGCGCGCGGGACTCAGGTTCGCCGGCACGGAACCCTGCCCTGTTGTCCTTGGGGTTGCCGAGCGCGCGGTGGTGGATGTAGCCGATGCCGACGGCAGCGAGCGCTTTGGACAGCTTCGTTTTCGACAGCCCAGGCTTGCGGCTGAGCGGGGTGAGGCGAACGTCGACGAGGACGCGCACGTCCTGTTCAAGCAGCTGGGCTACAAGGTCACTGGCGGTCTTGCCCTCGTAGCCGATGCTGACCAACGTGCCTTCGGCGGAGCCAGTTGTGCTCATGGGTTCTTATGGTGCAGCACGAGCTGCAAGACCGTGAAATTACTGCCGATATCGCGACGAAGATGTGATCGCCATGCCCGGGCACCCGGCCATAACCGCCACTGAACCAGATGCGCCAAGAGGCACGCTCCGCATCGAAGGACATGACACCCGTTCCATGCACACACAGCGCTCCCGAGGCGCTATCGACGTGAATGGGGTGGTGGGCCACTCTTGCAAGTGGATCCCACGGTGAAGGTCCCACGACCCCAGCCCAGAAGCGGCCGGGATCGTGGGACTTGTTCAGTACCCCTTGTATCCCTTCGGGACTGATCGGGTGCGTGCGTCGATCCCTCGCACCGCGATGACGATGTCTTCAGCGGTCAGCTCTGTCAGCTGCGCATCTGTCAACTTCGAAAGGTCGGTGTCCGTCAAGCGCGCAATGGACGCACGCGCTGCGTGCTCGACGATGTAGCTCGCGAACCGAATGTTGGAAAGCACATCGAGCGGTGAGTGGTCTTCGTCGGTGTGCTCGAACAGGTGCGCGACCTCTGTGTAGAACGTCGCTTCCGAGCCGGCCGCTGGCAGGCGGCCAGCTTTGTGGGCGAACCGCTGCAGGTGCTGCCAGAGTTCGGCCGCCGTGGGGCGTGCGAGGTCGATTCGCGCGCCAAGCAGAGAGTCCAGCCTGCGATTCGTTACGAAGAGATGCGCCACGTCTGATGGATAGCCGGTGAGGATCAGCGCGATGTCGCCGCCACTACCACCGTCATCCAGCTTGTCCACGAGCATGTCCGAAATCTCGGCCGCATGCCACGGCTGGACATCGTGAATGATGAGAGTTGCGCCGCTGGCTTCCTTAAGTACGGCCTGAACCTTGTCCACTGTATCGCCCGGGTTCGCACCCGTGAGCTGCGTCCAGCCGGCTACAACGACTTTTGAACTACGAGTGAGTCCGCACGTGTACAACGCGCGGGTGAGCAGGTCAGCGGTGTATGACTTTCCGGTTCCGGGATGACCGGTGATGACGAACGTGCGCTCTACGGCACCGATGCTCCCCAGGCCGCGCCGCTTTCGTTCTGCAGATACCTGCGCCGACGCGAGGGTTCGGCGCAACTGGTCTTTAACAGCGTTTCGTCCAATCAGGTTGTCGATCTCACCGTGAATCACCTGCAACTCGGACCGGCGAGCGGCGTCAGCGAGCTCCGCGAGACGTTCAGGTGTCGGCTTCTCGACCGGCTCGATGCCTGAAGACAGCGCTCTGCTCAGTTCCTGAACAGCCGAGGTTCGGTCAACGTTCAGTCCGTCCGGTTCGATGCTGCCGGCGACAGGGAGGGCAACGCGCGCCTGCAGTCCGGTAGCGGGGTCGATCGAGCGGCCGGGCTGGTCCCGGGGGATCTCAGCGTCGAAACGCGCTCGGAGAATGTTCGGGGCGTGAGCGCGGTGGTAGTGCTCGCATGGAAGCTGGATATGTCTGGAGAAGTTCGCCTCGAGCCCGGGGGAGATCTCCTGTGCGCGGGTCTGGTCTGTTGCCACAAGATGTACACCCAGTCCGCGGCCGAGAGCGGCGATTCGGTGTATTACCGAACCTCCACCGGCCCCGAATCCGGCGAAACCTGCAAGCCCATCAACGGCGACGATCACGTGGCCGTAGGGATCGCCGGGAACCGTGTCGGTGTTCTTTCCCGCCAGATAGGCATCTATCCCTGCGCTGTAAGGTCGGGTGACAGCGTCGTGACGCAGCCTCATCAACCGATCGATCTCGTCCAGAGCCGCTTTCACGCTTTCAGCATCCCCACTGTGGGCATAGGCGATCACGTTCGCCGACTCGGCGACCGCGTGCAACTGACCGGAGCGGCTATCGAGGAGAACGAACGATACATGCTGGGGCGTGTGCTGCGCGCAGGCCGCCAGCACAATGGTCTGCAGCGTTGTGGTGCACCCGGATCCGGGGTCCCCCGAGATGAGCCAGTGCGGGGTGTTTGAGCCGAGATCTATTGTCCAGGGGAGGGTTCGGTGATACAGCGGGTCGTCAAGGTAGCCGATCTGAATCCCGAGCCCATCCTTTTGGCGCTGTAATCCAAGTTCTGGCAGTGTTACTGGCTCCCGCAGTGGTTTTGTCCACAACCGGCGCACATCCGGAGCTGGTTCACGCGACAGCCGATCAAGCAGCGCGTCAGCCATCGTGGCATTGCGTCCAGAAACTGAAGCGCTGTGGTCCAAAGCCCTGATCTCGACGGGTGCTTCGTCGCAGCTGAACCTGCGCCAGATCTTCCCTGTGAGCGTGCCGCCGGACGATTTTGCAGCGGCATCAGTGCCGATCATGGTGATCGATTGATGTGGTGAACTCACTGCCATGCAGTAGCGGAATGCAAGCTGCTCCAACAGCTCGCCAAACGTGGACCGGTCGGCGTGCTGGCTGCACATGACCAGGTGCATGCCAAGTGAACGGCCAACGCGGCTGACGCGAGTGAGAAGTTCGTTGATTCCTCGTTGTCTCGGACGGGGACCATTGAACTCTTCGATGACCACGAACAAATTCGGCAGCGGAGGCCAGTCAAGCTCACCGGGGTGCTGTCGTTGCTGCTCCCGGTATTCGAAGATGTCCTTGCATCCCTTTTCGCCGGTGATGAACTCCTCGCGGCGGACAATTTCGCCCTCGATCACCAAGCCGAGACGATCCACCATCTCGGGGTCGTCAGCTAGGTTGGAAACGTTGGCCAGGACATGTGGGCACCGGCCGGGGTCCATGCCCCGGAATGTCGCTCCGCCCTTGTAGTCCGCGAGGAGGAATCCGATCCTGTCGGGGCTGTATCTGGACATCAGTGCAAGGACGATTGTTCGCAGGAAACGGCTCTTCCCGCTACCCGTTCGTCCAGTGATCACCCCGTGCGGTCCGTTGCCGCCGCGAGTCTCCTCGCCGAAGTTCAGATAGCTCAACTCCGGTAGGAGTTCATCGCCTGCACGTAGGAGGGCAACCGGGATTTCGATCTCATCAGTGTGATCATTGGCCGCCCATGTCGCCTGGAAGTCGTGGGTGGAGATCTCGGAAATCCCGAGGGCTTCGAAGAAGTCCGGAATGTCGTTGATGGACGCGGTAGAGGTGACTGGCGCGATGTCAGTTTCGGTGGCGGTGACCGCGTCGAGTGCCTGCTGGTACTTGGTGCCGGGGTGGGCGGCCATGTAGCGGCGGGCCCGGTTCTTGAGACGTGCGGATTCAACCATGTGGACTAAACCTCCTGTGTCGTACGGGATGTGGTCTGAACGGTTCCGCGACCACCTGCCACGTCCCGCTGAAACAGGAAGGACGAGCCGTGTGCCCCTAGGGGGGCTGACCGCCGAAATCGGCCGGGGTCGCGGCCCGGCTCGAAGACGACTCCCGCCCCACGACGAAGGCGATTGGGGCGAAAGGTAGGCGATGTCTGAGGCTGCCGACGAACGCGACGCGGTTCGGCCGCCTTCAACGCGCGGTCTTGGTGCCAAACGCAGTGGGGTCTGGCGACGGTTCGGGCTCACCGTCATCCCAGCCGCGGCAGTACGGACACCACAGCAGAAGCCGGTAGTGGGTCGTCTCTGAGTACAGAATGGCGAACAACCAGAGGTCCATCGGAATTCGAAGGCGAGTGGACCAGATTCCGGTTGATAGAGCGCCCGGAAGTGCGAGCGACAATAGCTGCGGGCCGACCAAGACGATGATCGTCACCGCTATCCCCGATGACCGAGTAACAAAATGGGCCAACCAGAGCCAGCGCTTCTTCCGCTGGGCACGGAGTGGAGCGTCGGTAGGCACTTCCTCGATGCAACGAACACATAACGGCCCCCTGAGCCGATGCCCTAGCGCCGCCAGTGCACACGCGGCCATCACTGTGCCGGCAGTGAAGCGGCTGGTGGGCCCCAGAAAGCCAAACCACGACGCGATACACACAGCCAGCCAGCAGGGCAGGACATAGAGACTGGAATGGGCAAGCATCCGCGAGAATCGTGAGGCTCGTGAGTCGCCCCCACAGGCATTCCTGTGCGTCATCTCAGGTCCTCCGTTGGCCGGGCGTTTTGCCGGCATTTTGCTTCGATCACGTCGCGATGCTCGCGCACGTCGACTACTTCGACGAGTCGGCATGCACGACACGCCGACGCAGCTGGTCGGCCGAAACGGTCGGACTGCGTGCAAGTAGAGGGCACGTGACAGTGCCTGTCGCGAAGCCGGTTTCGCTTCCAGAATCAGGCTGCACCCGCTTTCCACGGATGCAGGTGACCGCTGCGAGAATGCGCCGCAGCTGATCCAGCTGTCTCAAGACTCCGTCGAGGGTGCACGACACACGGGTGTACTGAATCCACACTGTCGCCGTCGCAGCGTGTAATCTCTAAAATAGAGATAGAAGGAGGTTGGGATGCGAGGCGGAATCAGCTCCCCGCGGCGGCAACTGCCATGGAATCGCACCGTGCACGAACGCACCGCACGCCAGATCGTCCTCGCGGCCACACTGTTGTGTGCCGCGGTGCTGGCCGGAACTGCCCTCGGTGAGAACCCTTGTCTAACAGGCCTGATTGCCGAGTTGGTTGTGCGATGACCCGACGCGTCATGGTTCTCATCACCGCGGGCGCGGTCGGTTCGGTACTGGGCTGCCTCTATCTAGCGGACATCGGCATGTTGGTGTGCGCCACAATCATCGGTGCTATTTGCTGGATCGTGCTCGACTTCCTCAAATGGCAGGGGGAGTGAGGTCGGGTGCCGGTGTCGACCCTGGTGGTGGCTGGTTCTGCGATATATATTGGAGGCGTTCTCCTTGGTGGTGGAACACACGTGGGATGCGAGGCCCCGGCTCCAGTCGGGGCCTCGCATATTTTCTCTGTCAACAGTCCCGCGACTACTGAGCTGAGCTGCGCAGAGATGCGCTCATCGCCACGCACCAGGATCTGGCCAGTTACCTGCCTGCCGGGGCCTGTCGCGAGGCGATCCGCCGCCCCCGAATTCATTTGGCCCGCCATTAGATCCGCCACAGGCTCTGACCCGAAAACCAATTGCTCCACATCACTTCTGTCACGGACCATGATTCGATGACGACCGTTCTGCACGAGCCGGGGCCCAGCACGGTGATGCTGGCCGGCGACTGGCACGGCAACACTGGCTGGGCGACGTCGCTGATCCTGTCCGCAGGTGTCCGCGGCATCCCGGTGCTGCTGCAGCTTGGAGATTTTGGATTCTGGGTTCCGGGGCGTCGTACCGACGACTATCTCGACGAGATCGACATGGCCTGTGCACGTCACGGCGTCACAGTGCTGTGGGTCGACGGCAACCATGAATGCTTTGATGCGTTGTACGACCTGCCGGCTGACCCCGACACGGGACTGCGCCAGATCCGGTCGCACATCTTCCACCTGCCCCGCGGCCTGCGCTGGCGCTGGCACGGCAAGACGTGGATGGCCTTGGGTGGCGCGCACTCGGTGGACCGCCCCATGCGCAAGCCCGGCGTGAGTTGGTGGCCCGAGGAACGTCTCACCGCAGCTGATGTCTCCCACGCGATCAGCGGCGGCCCGGTCGACGTGATCGTCGCGCACGATGCACCGGACGGCTACGAGATCCCGGGTCTGCCCGGCGGTTTCCCGCCAGCCGAGCTGTACCAGGCCGACCTGCATCGGCAGCTTGTCGGCGAGGTTGTAGACGCCACCACGCCAACGGTGCTGTACCACGGCCACTACCACATCCGCTACACCGCGCAGCGCGGACCGACCCGGATCATCGGCCTAGCCGACGACGGCGGCAACTTCGTGAAGAGCGCCATGATCCTGGACCTGACCGTCTGACAGCAGCCGCCGCGGGCGACGAACACTGCAGCTCGGGAGCGAGCGGTGCTCCGGTCCGCTGCGGTGCCAGCGCCTGTCACCACCAACAGCTCCAGGCGCAGCTGCGGGCTCGGAGGGCGGGACACGGCGGGCCGCGACACTGACGCACATCACGTCCCCCGATGTCCGAAGCTGTCGAGCCTCGGTGCGAAGATGCTGTGCATGGCTGAGGAGATGGTGCAGCGCGTCAAACCAGCTCGCCGGGATGTCGAGCTGAAGGATCTCACCATCCTCGTGCGCGCTGACGGAAATCCATTCGCCGTGCGGTGCTTCACCGAGGCGGAGTATGGCGAAGCAGAGCGCTACGCCACCGAGATCAATGGTGAGTTGGTCGATATCTCCTGGCCGCGGCTGACTGACTCGACAGCCGCGGCCGATCAATCGCTGTCGTAGTGGCGCCGGTGCGGCATTTCCCGTCACAGATCCGAGCAATCGCTCCGATCCGGTCCAGGTCTCCTCAACGTCGACGACATCGCGGCGCGCACGACAGAGCAGCGGAGGGTCACGCTGCTGTTCTCAGAGCGCGAAGGTGACGATCCAGCGCGGGTCGTTCTGCTCGATCGCCGCGGCTGCTTCCACGAACACGCCGCGGCTGCGTTCCTCGTCATCGAGTCCGAAGCGGTGTGCGATCGCGCCGGTGACGGCGGCGGTGTTGGCGTCGTCCCACTGCCCGGTGGCTCGCTGGCCTTGGGGGAGGTACACGTCAGCGCGGCCGTGGCGCGACACCCGGATCGCTTCGGTCTCGCGGTGGTCCCACACGTCGTAGTCCAGGTGCACGAAGACAGTCGCGGTGCTCACGACTGGAATGCCCCGCCGGCATCCACGATGCGGGCTGCTGTCGCCCATGCGAATTCGACGCGGCCGCCTCGCCCATCGCTACGCGACACCGTGGCGAATGGGTGGGCCCAGCCGATGATGCGTGCTGGCTCCCCGTCGAGCGTCACTTTCGATTCGCAGAGTTGTTGGCGTTGGGCGTCGTCGAGTCCACCGTGTGTTGGCATGCGCGCATAGTGGCAGCCATCGCACGGGAGCACGATGCTCGGCGCGAGTGCTTTTGGAGGAGATCAGCTCAGGATTGTCAAGGCTTCGCTTTGCGCGCGCGTCCAGTGGCGTGGGGGTGCGTCACCGGTGAACGTGGTCTCGTCCCACTCAATGGTGAAGATGCCTGGACGCATCCCGTGGTCGAGCCAGTCGACGACGGCGCCGATCGCGCCATTAGCGGTCTTGACAACATTGCCGAGTTCGACCACGGCGCCTTACCTTTCGACGGAGCAGATGTGGGTGTAGCTGAACCGGTCGAGATTCTGCTGCGACTTGATGGCGGTGAGCTGGCCGGCGGATTCACCGTCTGCGATGACCCCGTAGAGCCGTAGGCGGCCGTAGGCGTCGTAGCCGGGCTCGGCCAGGATCGCCGCGGCCTCGTCGTAGGTCAGGGTCTTCTCAACGCCGCCATCGATGATCGACATCAGCGGTTCTCCTCCATCCAGCCGCGAGCGGTGACCAGGCCCAGTGGACCGTTCGCCACAGACTCATCGGGCTTTCCGTAGTTCTTCACCACGGCCGTCGCGGTGTTCAGTGGCGTCCACACGATCAGAATCTCGATACCGTCACGGCCGTAGACGACCTGCTCCTGGTCTTCGAAGCACGGGGTCACCGAGACGGTGGCCCATCTGTGTTGTGCGGCGACCTGTTCGAGCACCGCGCGTCCGTTGTAGGTCATGTCGGCATCGTGGCAGGGCCCGCACATCACCGGTGTGCACGGCGCGACCAGCACCAGTGGGCAGGCGCATCTCGCCACCCCCGCCGCGATGTCACGTCCTGAGAGTGATCCGGCGGGAGGACCGCGACGCGCCGCGTTCGCCGGTCGGAGAACGGCGCGGGCAGAGTCGCGCTGCCATCCGCCGACGAGAGGAATCATCCATGGGCAGCACGAACTTCGAGCAGCTACGCATCAACGTGCTCAACGCTGCACGCGAAGGCCGGGCCACCTACCTGCCGGCCGGTGCCCGAGACAACCGCACCGCCGAGGTCTACATCGATGGCGAGCTGGTAGGCCAGGCGTCCACCGTCGCGCACTTCGTGCGTGAGGATCCGGAGAACACCACGCGCTTCGGGGAACGAAAATTGCTGCCCGGATACGACCACCAGATCCCGGAACGGTTGCGCTGAAACGAAACTGGAACCAGATTGGCGCCGGCCCGGCTCAAGCCGCAGCGAACAGGAACCCGTCACCGTCTGCGACCCAACTTCCGGGCGGGAAACCGTGATCAGCGATGAGAGATGCCAGGGCCGGGCTGCGCACCGCGGAGCTGGTCCCGCTCAGCCGCACCAGCACCGTGCCCTTGTCATCTTCGACCCACCGCGGCGGGGAGGCGCTGATTGCTGGTCGACGCCGTCGCCAGCCCCACTTCGGACTATCTCGCGACGAACGACAGGAACACCTGCTGCTTCTGCCCGCCGGCGGTCACGTCGAATTCTCCGTCAGCGTGCACCGGGTCACCGCCTGCCGCGCGGATCTGGGAGGCGACGGATTCAAGGATCAGCGCCAGGGTCTCGGCGTCGTCGGGGCCATCGGTGGATGCGGAAACAGTCAGGTTCATCGACACGGCGTCAGTGTCACCGCACCCTGGTGACCGGGCTCTGCGCGGCGCGAACACCGACTCGCACTAAGCCCGTCGAACAGCGTGGTGTCGACCGTGCGGACGTGACATTCTGAACCGAGTCCGTGCGGTCTGCGCAGGCCGAGCCACCCGAACTCCCGGCCCGACTTCACACATAGTTCCCACTCAACGGCTAATCCCGCCTATCCACTCTGCTATGTTTATGCAGGTCAAAGACGCATGGGCAGCGGCCTGAATCAGGGAAAACAGTGGTCTACACTCCTGGGGGTCAAGTGGTCGCAGGTTCAAATCCTGTCAGCCCGACACAGAAGAGAAACTCGCCGGCGAAAGCCGAGCGAGTTTTTTTTCTTTGTCGGGGACATGATGCGGGTCCTGTCGGCCCGACGTAGATCAGAGGCGGTTTCCGAGGTTCAGAAGCCAGGGGAACCTACGCCGGTATGACCACGACGCGTCATGCGCTCGTACCTGTGCGGTTGCTGCCAGGATGGCCGGATGAGCCCGAAGAGCCGAATCGTCCTGTCCGTCATCGCCACCGCCGCGGTGCTGCCGCTCGCCGCGTGTAGCGGCGGCGCCGCGCGGGCCACGGAGACCACCGTGGCGGAGACTTCCAGCACCATCGCGACTACCAGCGCCGCAGTGTCGCTGCCCGAGTCCTGCACCGCCACGCCGGCCGGCCCTTTCGGTCTCACGGGAGTCGAGCTCACCCCCGCGGCCGGGCACACTGACGGCGCGAAGACTGTCCGCTGGACCACGAACGCGCCGATCCCGGCCGGCAAAGTGGCATTCACCCTGGTCAGCGGCACCATCATGCGCGGCGTGAAGTTCAGCGACGGTGAATTGATCGAGAACTACGTGTTCCACGCGACAGGAGCGCCGCAGGACGACCTCACGATCCCGCCGAGCTCCGACGGCAACACCGTGTCGGCCGTCATCCCGGCTGCCGCCGCCGAGGAGCTCGGGGACACCTGGTCGGCCAATGTGGAGGTCGACGGGGAGGCGACTGGCAAGTGCGCGCCGTAGCGCCGGCGTCGGCGCCGGGAGCTCGTGTCGCGCAGAGCTTCACTGGTTGATCGAGGCCCGAATTCGGGCAGAGCGAAGCACCTCATAGGAGTGGCCCGTCACAAGACCTACGTGGAACCCGCTACTGCAACGTCGCGTACGTTCTTAGAGAATCAAAACCAAGAACCTAACGCAGCATTCAACGAAGGCCATCATGTCCCAGGATCAGAACACAGACGTCCCACCGAATCACCTCTCCATCGATCCGCGCAGCGCCTTCTATGACGAAGAGGTGCTCCAGCGCGACGTGGGTATTCGTTTCAATGGCGTCGAGAAAACCAATGTGCACGAATACAACGTGGCCGAGGGTTGGGTGCGTGTGGAAGTCCCCACCGCCAAGGATCGCCGCGGAAATCCGATGGTCGTCAAGCTCAGCGGCACGGTTGAACCTTATTTCCGCTCAGCCAATTAGCGGACGCCCTTGGCTTACTGGCGCGGTTCTGGGTTCGTCAGACCGTGCCGAGGTGAGCCGGTAGAAAAACCCTCTCCGACCAGCATCGGATAGGGTTTTCTCGTTGCCCGGCCGGTCGGCCTGCCAACAAAAGCCCCCCAGGCCGATTCCCACACCGAATTCGAAGTCCACGTTGACGCCCGGCACACCACTGACAGTGCCCGTGTTGGAGTTCGGGTTGCCGACGCAGTAATCGACCTCGACGCCATCCACGACGTCGCTCGTGCAGGTCGCGATTGGTTCTGCCGAGGCTTTCGGCGCGCCGACGATGGTGGACAGGGCGAGCGCGCTCGCTGCTATCGCCCGCCGCCCGAATCGTGCCTGCACAGCGTGCTACTTCGTGAGCAGCGAGTGGTAGAGCTCGAATGAGGCCTGTTCGACCCAACCGTGTTGTAGCTTGCCGTCGGCCACGGACCAGACGGCTGTGCCGGTCAGGACGATCGGTTTACCGTTGGGTTCGGTGCCGAGCATGCCTTTGTTGGTCCCCGTCAGTACCCACCGAGAGGTGACGCGGGTGCCATCCTCGTTCTGAAAGGATTCGACAGGTTTGATGTGCAAGTCGTTGACCTGATCGAGGAATTGCTGCACCCAGTTTTTTACGTTGTCCAGCCCAGAGATTTTCTGACCACTGGCTTCGATAACGATGTCGTCGGCGGCGAACCGGTCGACGGCATCGGCGTCGCGGGCGTTCCAGACGTCATCCCAGAACGCGGCGACGATTTCTGTTGATCGCATATCCGCACGATCCCACTCTTGTTCTGCGGCCGTGGCGATTTCGACATACTTTCGGAGCCGGGCGGGCTACCGCGAACGACCCGGCTACGCCGCAGCCGCTCCATCCGAGACCCGGACGGCCACTCGTGTACCTTCCGGGTTCTCGCTGATGCCTTCGTGTTTCGTGTTCACAGCAGCCCGTCAGACCGACTTGGTGATGCCGTAGTAGGCGACCACGTCGTCGGTGTCGGTGGTGGAGCTGGTCAGGGTGGCGAACGAGCGCAGGAAGGACTGACCGACGCAGCCGTCGACCTTGATGTGGACGTCTTTCAACGTGACGCGTACGGGAGCTGCTTTGAACGACTTCTTGTTGACCGAGACGTTGGTGACGGTGCCCGGCTTGGGGTGGACTTCCAGGGTGCCCGACATTGGCATGCTCACGCCGGTCGGGATGATGCCGGCCAGCGTCGACCCCGAGGTGCTCAGGCCGATCGACCCGACGAGGCGGACCTGTCCCAGTTCGATGCCGCAGCCGATTTGGTAGCCGGTGTCGAGTGTGCCTCCGGTCAGGGAGGTGGATCCGCCTCCGGCGACGGTGCCGGTGAACGTGCCTGCCACGAGGTATTCGCGGGAGGATGCGGCGGTGGTCAGCGGAGCGACGGGCAGCTGGCTCTCGTCTTTGGCGGCCACGGTGAGCTTCCATCCGTCGGGGGTGGTGACGACACCGGGCTCGGCGGAGGCGACCAGTCCGTTGTCCGGTGGTGGGCCGGCGTCAACGGCCGGATCGGCTGGGGGCGGGGGTGGTGGCGGGTCGGCCGACGCGAGGGGCGCCAGCGCTACCGGGGCCAACATGCATACAGCGGCCAAGGTGGCGAAACGATTCAACATGCGGGAACTTGTGCCTCTCATGGGTTTTGAATCTGAGGGGTCGGCGTGGTGATCAGAGCGGGTCATGGTCGGTGTCGTTTGCGGGCCCGGGGTCAGACGGTTTTGGTGACGCCGAGGTAGGTGACGACGTCGTCGGTGTTGTCGGTGGAGCTGGTCAGGGTCGCGTAGGTGCGGATGAACGATTGACCCGCGCATTGGTCGAATTTGATGCGGACGCCCGTGACGGTCACGCGGGTACCGGTGCCCTTGAACGACTTCTTGTCGATGGGGACGATGCTGACGGTGCCCGGCTTGAGATACACCTTGCCCTGCAGGCTGATACCGGTACCGAGGCTGCCATCACCGGCGGAGCCGGTGAACGGAATCCTGATGCCCGGTGTGAAGCTGATGCCGGGGTTGATCTCGGTTTCGTCGTTGATGATGCCGCAGCCGATCTGAGTACCGGCTTCGAGTGTGCCGCCGGTCAGCTTGGTCTTGCCTGCACCTGAGACCTTTCCGGTGAAGGTGCCACCGACGAGGTATTCGCGTGAGGACACCGCGGTGGTCAGCGGGGCGACCGGCAGTAGGGTCTCGTTGGCGCCGGCTACGGTGACGTGCCAGCCGTCGGGGGTGTCCAGGACGCCGGGAGCTGAGGACGGCATTGCGCCGGTGTCCGGCGGGGGCGGGGGATCTGCCGACGCGAGGGGCGCAATCGCCACAGGGGCCAACAGGCAGACTGCAGCCAGCGGGGCAAAACGACTCAACATGTGTGAACTTGCGCCTCTCGTGGTTGAGATCCAGGAATTTACATCGAGTTTGGGATCCATGTGATCCAAGGGATTTGTCGCGTCGAATCATTCGACGGGTCGAGTTGCAGCAAGGGGAGGAGCGTGTCAAGTTTTCTGTGTAGATCGCTTGTCTGAAACTTTCGGTTGTGGTGCTTACAGATACCGTTCGATGCGGTCTGGGTAGACCAGGGTGAGTTGTTCGAGGGCCTTCTTCCAGTTGGTGACTACCTGGCCTTCTACGAGTCGTCCTGGAGCTGTTCGGCTGCGTTTCTGACCGCGTTCCTTGGCGCGTTCGGCGGCGCGTTTGTCTTCGATGTTGCAGATCGCCAGCCACAGCAGTTTCACCACCGAAGCGTCGTTGGGGAACTGGCCGCGGTTCTTGGTGACCTTGCGCAGTTGGTAGTTCAGCGATTCGATCGAGTTGGTTGTGTAGATCACCCGGCGTAGCTCGGGCGGGAACGCCAGAAACGGGATGAACTGCTCCCACGCGCGTTCGAAAACCTTTGTCACCGTGGGGTTCTTCTTACCCAACTCCGATCCGGCGAAAGCATCCAATTCGGCGCGGGCGGCATCGGCGTTCGGCGCGGTGTAGACCGGTTTGAGCGCGGCGGCCACGGCTTTGCGGTCGCTGTAGGACACGAACCGCAGCGCGTTGCGGATCAGATGCACCACACACGTCTGCACGGCTGCTTGCGACCAGGTCGCCCCGATCGCCTCGGGGAAACCGGTCAGCCCGTCGCAGCACACGATCAGCACGTCTTTGATGCCGCGGTTGGCCAGATCGGCACACACCGCCGCCCAAAACGCCGCCCCTTCGTTCTGCTGGACCCAGATCCCCAGGACATGCTTGACCCCGGCCATATCCACGCCCACGGCGATGTGAGCCGCCTTGTTGCGGGTATGGCCACCGTCTTTGACCTTGACGATGATCGCGTCGAGGTAGATCACCGGGTAGATCGGGTCCAGCGGGCGGCGCTGCCAGGCGAGGACCTCATCGGAAATCTCGTCGACGATCTTGGAGATCGTCTCATGCGACACCACCGTGCCGATCGTGGATTCCAGATGAAATTGGATGTCGCGCAATGTCATTCCACCGGCGTACAGCGAAATGATCATGTCATCGAGCCCGCCGGTACGACGCTGGCCTTTGGGGACCAGCCGCGGGGTGAACGAACCATCCCGATCCCGCGGGACGTCCAGGGGTACCGGGCCGGCCTCGGTGGCCACCGTCTTGGGTGAGGTGCCGTTGCGGGCGTTGGGCAGTGCCCGGCCGGCCGGATCGCCCTTCTCGTAGCCCAGATGATCGGTCAACTCGGCGGCCAGGCCGCGTTCCAGGGCCAGCTTGATCAGCCCGGGCAGCAAGCCACCCTCACCGGTCAGCGCGACCTCGCCGGTATCGATCTGGGCCAGCAGATCATCGACTGCCCCCGAGGCCCGCAGCGCCTCAGCCATCTCCACCGTGGAGCCAGCCTCAGCCAACTGCGAATCCACGTCCTTGCCATCCGTCACGTCCTGAGATCCTTCCGTTAGGACCTACACAGAACATCTGACACCCCCAAGGGGAGGGTTCCCAAGGGACGCAAACGGCCGACAATTCGGGCCGTGTTCCCGGCTAGTGAGGATCCCGTAACGCCCCTCTGCTGGACATACAACACAGCACCGGCACCTGCCCGTGTGTTGTGCTCATCAACCACGTTCCTTCCGCACAGCGACGACCGCTAGAAGCTAGCGAAAACCAACGTCGTTGATACGGGCAAAAATCGGGATGATTTCAAATACTCCGATGAGGGACCCGCTCGACCAGCAGGAGTAGATGAAGGTTGGCGTGGCACTGCTTTCGGCAGCCGGAGTGAACTCACCTACCTGCCAGGTGCCCAGCTACGTGCCTGACGCTGCCCGACGGACCTCGGCTTCGCCGGGCACCAATTCGAGGTTGTCGCCGATGTCCACCGTGACTACAGCCGTGGCCTGGAACAGACCGTAGAAGTCGTCGGTTCTGGCGAACGTGTGTGCGCGGGAGAACAAGGGCTGCACGTCGAACACCTTCACCCGAAGCTTCTCGCGCGTGAGTCTGCCCAATTCCCGGCCGGATTCGGGATCGGTGATCACCTGATCCGAATCGGACTGGACGGCAAAGACCATGCCTGCCATCACGCCCGCCTCAGCCCCACGATTGATGACCAACGTGTAGTCGTCCTCGATGAGGGCGACCTGACCGGTGAGGGCGTGCTCGGTCATGATGCGGCGAGGGAAGTGTTGTCCCGCAGCGATTTTGCCGCGGAGCCGGCCCGGATTCGCGGCCGCGAGTCATGGTCGTCCATCGACAGCATCGCGTCGACATGGCTTGCGGTGTCCTGCTCCGTGCCGAGCGTGAGTTCGACGGCGGTCTTGGCCTGGAAGAGCGCGATCATCGCGTGTTGTTGACGGTCAGCGCCAAAAGCGTTGAGGGCGAGCGTGAGCTTCTTGTCGACGTATTCGATCGAACGCTGTAGGTCGGGTGTCGAGGCTGCGACGGCCGGGCCTTCCACGCGGGCGGCGGGCTGTGCGCCGAGTCCGCTGTACCAGCGGTGTCCGAGCGCGCCGAGGGTGATCGAGCAGAGCGGGACCACCACGACGATGCAGACCAGGCCGATGGAGCCTCCCAGTGCAATCGCGCCGACAATGCCCAGAAGCATCACGGCACCCAGCAGGGCGAGCGCGCGCACGGCCGGCGGCACTGCCTCGACCGCCAAGGCCAGCTGCCGAACGGTGCGGGCGACATACCGGGCAACGCCGACGATGAACCCCATGATGGCGGTGACGGCATTGCGAGCGATCCGCCCCACCTCATCGGCTTGCTCGCGCGTCACCGGAGACTTGGGCATCGTCCAGACGCGCTGCTGCTGAGCGGGCGAACTGGCAACGGGTTCGGGTTCACTACGCACCTCGTCGGCTTCCGGGCCGGACGTCGGGGGCACCGGGACAACGTTGGTCACATTCGCATCATCAACCACATCTGCATCATCGCGCCGTTTGCTCTCGATGCCGCTTCCGGCACGCCGATGATCCGCAATTTCAGCTCGGACATCCGGTGAAGGTTTGGGCGTCCTATAGCAAATCCCTTCCCCGGCGGGGCTGGTCCGCGCTATGAATCAAGGGTGAGCAACCATGTGAACCTGACACCGCAGGAAAACTCGTTGATCGATGAGAGCCATCCCGAGGCTCTGGCCCGCATGGACGAGAAGTCTCTGAAGGAACTGCAGAGCCGACTCAGGCAAGCGCGTGAGAAGAACTTCAGCCTGTTGCGGCGCCAGGGTGCCGCGCGGGTGGAGGCGGAAGGTGGCCGCGGCGCTGCCCAGCCGGCCAACGAGAAGCGGGGCGAAAAGGTGGACGTCTTCGATGAGGCATTGGCTCGGGTGAGCCAGCGCCTGGAAGACGTCGGCGACTCCGAATAGGAGCCGCCCGACTTTCCTGCGAAATACTTACGTCAGATACGTTTCGTGCCCGGTCGGGAATCCACCGCCGTTGGTGGCGATGTGCACGTGGTCGTAGTGGTTGGCCGTGTCCCCGCCGCGGTCGGACATCATTCGTGGCGCCTTACCGCGGTAGTAGATGTGCTGCCGGAAGATCAGGTGATTCACGCCGATCCGATCGGCATTGTCGAGGACGTACGCGACGATCCGGTCCCCGAGGGCTTTACCTTCCGGGCTGCCGTAGTTCGGGATCATCACGTCGATCGCCAAGCCGTTCGGATGCCACTTCATCGAATCGGCCCGGACCCCACCGATGTCGAGAATCTGGGGGAACCGCGCGCTGACGGCGCGGGCCGCCAGGATGGTCTCGACCTGGAGGCCCTTTTCGGGGGCGCGGCCGGCCGGCAGGGGGAACCTCATGTTCCGCCGCACGCCGCGCTCGGCCGGTACAGCCGGTGCGGCCGGGGCGGCGGCGGGCTGGACGGCCGCTACGGGCACGACCTCGGTGTCGAGTTTGGCGGTCGGCCCGGTGTCCGCGCCGACGACGATGAGTGCGACGGCAGGCACGACGACCGCAGCAATGGCTGCGGACCGGCGGCGCCGATCCATTTTCAACTGGTCTCTACCCACGGGAACCGGACCCTACCGGCGGGGCCGACGATCACTGGAATCGCGAAGTTGTCTGGTGCTGTCGATAGCAACCAGTTCGACGATCAGGCGTCAACCGTGGATTGACGCGCCCGGGTATCGCGGGAGCGCGAGGTAAGCACGAGGCGAATCCTGGTGAACAACCAGGTCAGATATCTTTGCACACCCCGCTGCGGGTGCGGATATCAGGGGGTGGGCAGGGCATTCCCGGCCGACCCGATTCGGCTCGATCGGAGTGACCTGCCCACGGGTGGGCAAAATTTATGGCATTTACCACATCTGTCTGCCAACAGTGCCTCCGGAGCGGCCGGCGACGGCGTAATTTGAGCGAATCTGGCCCGTCGAAAACGGGGAGCGTGACCCATGACCGATGTCGACTGTTGCGTAGTGGGTGCGGGGTTCGCAGGCCTGACCGCGGCCCTGCGACTGAAGCAGGCGGGCCGCTCGGTGGCGCTGCTGGAGGCCCGTGATCGGGTTGGTGGCCGCACCTTCACCGAAGTGCTGCCGGACGGCACGTGGATCGACCGGGGCGGGGCCTGGATCGGGCCGGGGCAGGATCGCATCAAAGCCCTGATGGCCGAGTTCGGCGTCGACGAATACAAGGAGTACGTCGACGGCAACGCGATGATGGTCCTCGACGGCAAGCAGCACCGCTATTCCGGCACGATTCCGTGGGCGATGAGCCCGTGGGCGATCGCCAACCTCGGCGCCGGATTGCTCGAGGTGGAGCTCATGTGCAAGACGATTCCGTTCGATGCCCCGTGGGAGGCGAAGAAGGCCATTGAGTGGGACCGGATCAGCCTGGGTGAGTGGATCAACCGTCACATGCGCTCCAAGCAGGCCCGCGAGATGCTTGAGATGGCGCTTGCCGGCATCTACACCTCAGCGGGATCCGAGGTGTCGTTGTTGTGGGCGCTGCACCAGATGGGGTCGGGCGGCGGGCCCGGCTTCGTCATTTCGAACCGGGGCGGCGCCCAGGATGCCCGGGTCCGCGGTGGGATGGGTGCCGTCTACGGGCCGATGGCCACCGAACTGGGTGAGGCGCTGCATCTTTCACAGCCGGTGCACCTCATCGAGCAGGGCAACGATGGCGTGACGGTCCACGCCGACGGCACCACGGTGCGGGCACGGCAGGCGATCGTCGCGGTCCCGTTGGCCGTGGCGAGCCAGATCGCCTATGAACCAATGCTTCCCGTCGACCGGATGTTTCTTCATCAACGGATGCCCAGCGGCGCAGTCTTCAAGATCTCGGTCGTCTATGGCAACGCATTCTGGCGCGAGGACGGCTTGTGCGGGCAGTCCGCTGCTCCCGGCAGCCCTGCCACGTTGACCATCGACGCGTGCACCGACACCGGCACCCCGGGGATCATGTGCGTCATCACCGAAGGGCCTGCCGCCCGCCGGCTCGGGCTGCTCGACGCCGCGGAACGCAAATCCGCGGTGATCGGCGAGTTGATCGACCGGTTCGGTCCGAAGGCCGCGTCCCCGATCAGTTATCACGAGCAGAACTGGACAGTGGAGCGCTACTCGGGTGGCGGGATGATCAGTCACGCGCCGCCGGGTGTGCTGACCGAGTTCGGCCATGCCCTCCGGGAGCCGTGCGGGCGAATTCACTGGGCCGGCACCGAGAGTTCAGCAGTCATGTGCGGTTGGATCGATGGTGCGGTTCGGTCGGGCGAACGTGCCGCCGCGGAGGTGCTGGCCGCCGAGAGCGTGGCGGCAGCGTAATTGGCCCGCGTAACGCGTTGGCGAGGGCTACCGTGCATTCGTCGGCGTCCGATCGCGAGGTGATATCGATGCGCACACTCGACGAGTCGATGCTGGCCGACGACGAGGAACAAGACCGGCCTGTCGTCGATTTCCTGCGGGCGACACCGGGCCGGATCGCGGTGCTGGCGGTGTTTCTGGTTGCGGCAGTTCTCACCGTGGGTGTGGCGGCGTCGGCGATGGAGTCCAGCCGGCAACGCCAACTGGAGACCCTGCGTTCGCACACCGAACCGCTGGCCGATGCAGCGCAACGGATTTACGGTGCGCTGTCGTCGGCCAACACCACCGCGGCCACCGCGTTTCTGGCCGGCGGGGTCGAACCTCGCGAGGTCCGCGAGCGCTACGACGCGGCGATAGGGGAGGCGTCGGCCGGCCTGGTCACCGCATCGAATGGGGTGTCACCCAACGACATTCCATCGCTGACGTTGCTCACCGACCTGTCGAACCAACTGGCGGTGTACACCGGCATGATGGCGACCGCTCGTGCGACCAACCGCGGCGGCCGCCCGATCGGCGTCGGGTACCTCAGCGAATCGTCCGCGCTGCTGCAGCAGGCCATCCTGCCCGACGCCGAGCGGCTGTACCGGACGCAGGCTCATGCTGTCACCGCATCGGGACGGTCGGCTGGCACACCGTGGGTGTTGATCGCAGGAGCCGCACTCGTGGTGGGGTTGCTGGTGGTGGCGCAGGTCTTTCTCGCCAGGCGCAGTCATCGGCGCCTCAACCCCGGTCTGGTGGTGGCCTCGGTGTTGATGACCGTGCTCGCGGTGTGGTTGGCCGTGGCCGGACTGGTCGTGACGCAGGCGGTCAGTAGCGCGCGCACCGAAGGCAGCGAACCACTGGAATCGGCGGTGATGGCTCGGATTCTGGTTCAACAGGCCCGTGCCGACGAGATCCTCGGACTGCTCAAACGCGGGTCCGATCCGCTCTCCGACATCCGATTCGAACAACGCACCACCGAAGTCGGCCGGATTCTCGACAAGCTTCCGGTGAACGGGGCGCAGGACGCGTTGCGATCCTGGAAGGAATCGCACGCCGAGGCCCGGCGAATGTTGGGCAGCGGCAACTACGCCGGGGCCGTGGCGATCGCGCGGGACGGCGGGCCGCAGCACTCAACGGCCCAGTTCGGCCGACTCGACGAGGCATTGGGAGGCGACATCGCCCGCCTGCGCGATCGGCAGCGCGACGGCATCACCCGCGCCTATGAGGCGCTGAGCGCACTTCCGGCCGGTGCCGCAGCCATCAGCGTGCTGGCGGCACTGGCGGTGGCCGCCGGTGTCGCGCCGAGGCTGAGCGAGTATCACTGATGCGGGCGGTTGCCGGACTTCTCCTGCTCGCCGCGACGGTGATGGCGGGATGTTCCACAGCGCAACCGCTCGCCCAGGTATCCGCCTCGCGCACCACGTTGCCGCTGCCGAGCGGGGCCGCCGTGGTATCGGAGGTGCCAGGTGCGCCGGTCGAGAGTTGCGACGCCACAGCGAGTTTGCGCCCGTCGACGGTGTCCGGCCCGGCGGTGCAGGCGATCCGGCAGCGGGGCCGACTGGTGGTCGGCATCGACCAGAGCACCAATCTGTTGAGTTTTCGCGATCCGGTCTCAGGTGAACTGCGGGGCTTCGACGTCGACATCGCCCGCGAGGTGGCCCGCGATCTGCTCGGCGATCCCACCAAGGTGGAGTTCCGCCTGCTGACCTCACCCGAGCGCATCAGCGCGGTGCAGGACGGCTCCGTCGACATCGTCGTGAAGGCGATGACGATCACCTGTGCCCGTGCGGAGCAGATCGCCTTCTCCACGGTGTATCTCGACGCGCACCAGCGGTTGCTGGTGCCGAAAGATTCGGCGATCGAGGGGCCCGGGGATCTGTCCGGGAAACGGGTGTGTTCACAGGTGGACACCACCTCGCTGGCCACCGTCGCCCGGGTGGCCCCCGAAGCGACCCTGCTCGCGGTTCAGAATTGGGACGACTGCCTGGTGGCACTGCAGCAGGGGCAGACCGATGCGGTCAGCACCGACGACTCGATACTGGCCGGCATGGCGGTGCAGGATCCCAACCTGCACCTGGTCGGACCCGGCCTCGAGGCCGAGCCCTACGGCATCGGGATGAACAAGTCCCGGGAGGATCTGGTCCGCGCAGTCAACGGCACCCTGGAACGGATACGGCGCGACGGAACCTGGTCGTCGCTGTACCGGAAGTGGCTGAACGTTCTGGGCGCTGCGCCGGGCCCTCCGGAGCCGAGGTACCGGGACTGACATGGCAGGGGAAGAGGGCACGCGAGCCGTCCTGGTGACCGAATCGGCACCGGTCAAGACCGAGGGCGCAACCACCCGCCCGCGCCTGCGTACCGGGCGGCGGCGCGTCGGCGATGGCCTGGTCGAGATCCCGATTCGGGAGGACATCGAACCCGCCAGTGCCGTCCTCGCCAATCCTGTTGTCGCCGAGGCGAAACGGGAGTGTCCTGGGTGCGGTCGTCCGGTGGGGCGGGGGAGCGCAGGACGGCCCGCCCCGAGCGACGGGGTGTGTCCGCAGTGCGGCACCTTGTTCACGTTCTCGCCGCAGCTGGAGACCGGTGAGTTGGTGGCAGGTCAGTACGACGTTCAGGGCTGCATCGCGCACGGCGGTGTCGGCTGGATCTACCTCGCGATCGACCGCAATGTCAGCGATCGGTGGGTGGTGCTGAAAGGTCTGCTCCAACCCGGAGGGCGGCAGGCGCAGGAGATCGCTGTCGCCGAACGGCAATTCTTCGCGATGGTCAACCACCCCGGCATCGTCAAGATCTACAACTTCGTCGAACACCCGGGGTTTGACGGACACCCGGTTGGCTACATCGTGATGGAGTACATCGGCGGAACCACGCTGGAAGCCATCCTGGACAAGCAGCTCGCTTCGGGTGGAGCGGCCAGGCAGATGATGCCGGTGGAGGAGGCGCTCGGCTATCTGCTCGACGTCATGCCGTCGCTGTCCTATCTGCACTCACTCGGCCTGGTGTACAACGACCTCAAGCCGGACAACATCATGCTCACCGAGGACAACATCGAGTTGATCGACATGGGTGCGGTATCGGGCGTCGAGGAGTTCGGATACATCTACGGCACCAAAGGATTTCAGGCACCCGAGATCGTGCGGACCGGACCCACCGTCGCCACCGACGTCTACACGGTCGGCCGTACACTGGCCAAGCTGACCGTGGACCTGCCCAACGACCGCTACGCCGAGACGTTGCCCAACCGCGACGAGGTGCCGCTGTTCGAACAGTGTGAGTCCTTCTATCGACTGCTCGTCCGTGCCACCAACCCCCGCCCGGCGCAACGGTTCTCGTCGGTAGACGAGATGGCCGACCAGTGCCGGGGTGTGCTCCACGAAATCCTTGCCGAGCAGGCCGGTGCACCGAGCCCCCGGAAATCAACGCTGTTCAGCCCGCCGGTCTCCACCTTCGGTGCCGATCTGGCGTTGCGGTGCACCGACGTGTTCGTCGACGGCCGTCAGTGCACCGTTGCCCTGGGCGCCCGCGACGTCGCCGGTGCCCTGCCCGAACCGGTGCCGGTCGAGGACTCCGACGATGACTGGCGAATCGAGTGGGACGACGGGATCGCCGGTCTGCAGGCCGGTGACCTCGGGGCGGCCCTGACATGTTTCGAGCGCGTCGTCGCGCTGCTGCCCGGTGAAGCCGCACCCAAGTTGGCGGCGGCCGCGACGGCGGAACTATTGCTGGACACCGACGACGCGCCCGATGCGGAACGCTTCCGGGCCTTGGCCGAACGGTACTACCGCACGTTGTGGCACACCGACCACGCGATGGTGAGCGCAGCGTTCGGCCTGGCTCGTGTCCTCTTTCGTCGCGGCGATCGGGTGGGAGCGATCGAAGTGCTCGACCAGATCCCGGTGACCTCGCGCCATTACGGTGAGGCCCAACTGACGTCGGCGGTGCTGCTGCTCGAGGGGCGGTCCAGCACGGAGATCACCGAGGCAGACCTACGCGATGCCGCGCGGCGCGTGGGCGCCCTGCCCGAGACCGAGCCACGCGTTCTGCAGGTCCGCGCGCTCGTCCTCGGCATCGCCCTCGACTGGCACCGCTCCGGCGCGGGGATTGTCTCCGGCGAACCGCTCCTCGGCCATCGCTTCGACGAACGGGGATTACGCGTCGGTGTCGAGGAGGCGCTGCGGGAGCTCGCACGCCATTCGCCGCGGCAGCGTCACCGCTACCGCCTTGTCGACGTGGCGAATTCGATCCGGCCGTCGAGCTGGATGTGACGTCTAATCGTCCGACCGGGTGACACCGTGAACCACGGCGACACAGAGGGTGGCGCATTCGGCCGCGAGATCCTCGGGCGTTTCGGCGGAATCCTCAAGCCAGGCCTCGATGATCTGGTTCACCCCGCCGACCATGAACTGTGCGCCACGGCGCAATTCGGCCGGACTCGGCGCCGCTGACGGCAGCACATCCGGGGCGAGCTGCACGATCAGGCCGGTGATCATCTCCAAGATGTGCGTGCGGTGCTCGGTCAGCCCGGCGACGCTGCTGACATCTCCGGTGGCGATGCGGTGGATGTGCGGATCGGCCGCGATGGTCTCGAGAAATGCGGTGAGTGCCGACCGGAGTTTGTCGGTCAGGGTGCCCGGGTCGCCGATGCCGGCGTTCACCAGCGCCGTCAACAGTTGATCCCGCACGTCGTCGGAAATGGCGAACAACAAGGCGTCTCGGGTCTCGAACTGTTCGTAGAAGTACCGCGACGTCAGCCCGGCGGCGCTGCAGACGGCACGGACGGTCACCTCGGTGATCCCGGATTCGCCCCAGATCTGTCGCCCGGCAGCGAGCAGCTTGCTTCGTCGCTCGGTGCGGCGGTCGGCTGCGCTGATACCGCCGTAGCCACGCACCACCTGTACGCGCTTCATCGACAGCACCCTACCTGCCGCCCAGCTATTGCCCCTTCGGCTTCTAGCGGCTTATCGACCCCATGAAATAGGTCTCGTGCCCGGTGGGATATCCGCCACCGTCGGTGGCGATATGCACATGGTCGAAGTGATTGGCGGTCTCGTTGCCGTAGTCCGCGGTCCAGTGCGGTGCGCCGATCCCGGGATAGAGGCCCTGACGCCAGATCGCATGCAGCACGCCCCAACGTTCGGCGTTGGCCAGAGCGAAACCGGCGATCTGATTGCCGAGTTCGATGCCTTCCTTGGACTGATAATTCGGGATCATCACGTCGATCGCCAGACCATTGGGGTGCCACTTCAGCGCATCCTGGCGATATCCGCCGATCGTGGTGATCTCGGGGAACATCACGGCAATGGCACGGGCCACCCAGATCGTCTTGAGTTGTAGCCCGCCCTCGGCTGCCGGACCCTTCGGCAGGGAAAACTGGAAGTCGCGGGCCACGACGGGCGCGCTGGCCGCCACCAACTCGGCCTGAGCGGGGACCGGCGCCGGTTGCTGACTGCTGGGCGGCGGTGTTGCCGATGGGACCTCCGGACCCGACTTCGACTCGGTGTTCTGCACATACACCATGCCCCCAGCGAGGGCGACCGAGGCGGCAAGTGCCAGCAAGCGTCCTGCGCCGCCGGCCAACCGTCGTTTCCCCACGGCAGCAATCTACTGCGGTCGCCGCCGTGGCGGGTAATCTTTGCCATCCGCGTAGCGATGTCACGCCGTCGCCAGAACCCGCAGTCCCTCACGTCCGTTCGCCGGTAGGACGAACTTGGCGCCGACATCGGCGGCCCGCTCCTGCCACGGCACGGTGAACGCGCTGCGGTAGTTGCAGTAGAACGTGGGCGGCCGTGCCGAGCCGAGAATGATCCGAGCGATCGCGGCGTGATCCGGGTGCGCGAAGTTGTCCCCGTTGGTCGAGATCAGATACCGCTTGGCCGCGATCGCGTCGATCAACTCGGCGGTGACGTTGGCCCGGCTTCCATGGTGCGGAAGCTTCACCAGGTCCAGCCGAACCCGTTCTTCACCCACCGTCGTGGCGTATTTGTGCAACGACTGCACGAGTACATCGGAGTGGGCGTCGGCTCCCAACAAGGCGCGCCGGCCCTCATATTCGACGATGAACGCAATGCTCGATCCGTTGGCCTCCGAGTTGTCGGCGCTGGACGCCGTCGCCATCGTGCGCAGAATCTGGTCGGTGAGCGTGTCGGACAGCGGCGGGACTTCCCGGTGGCGTATCGGCGGCGTCCGCGCTTCCAGCGGGGTTCCCTCGCCGGGCACCAGACCTGCCGCGGTGACCACCGATCGCCACTCGCTCGCCATCTTCTTCAGCTTCTGCCCGGTGGGGGACAGCAGATGGACGGCGGCACCGCCGGGCAGTTCGATGACGGGAAGCTCCGTACCCGAGGCCGAAACCACCACCGGCCCACCGACCTTGTTACTGACGCGGTTGCGGAACGGCTCATTCCAGCGGAACGGGCCGTCGTTGATCCGCTGGGTGAGTCGCTCGCCGTCGACGGGCCCCAGCACGCTGCCGCCACGTTCACAGTGCACGAACCCGTTGAACCAGATGTCTCGGATACGGTGGCTCAGATCCGGATCGGCCAGGATCTGCAGGCTCCCACCGATGTGGTCCTCGTCGACATGGGTGATGACCATCGCCTCGTAGGTGTGGTCGGGCCGGGCCTTGAGGCGTTCGCGCACCGCATCCCAGGAACGTGCGGTGCCGCCGTCGATCAGGATCCGGTGCGTATCCGCCGTGGTGCCGTACTCGACGACGAGGGCGTCGCCGTGACCGCCGGGCAGCATTTCGATGGCCAGCATGACTTCTCCTAACCGACCAGCTTGAGGTCGATCTCACCGACGGCGACCAGTAGTAGACCGACCAGCAGTCCGTTCGCGACCAGGTCGCGTCGGGCCTCGGTCAACGCCGATCCCAATGTGAGCCCGCCGTCCGCCGCGCCGGTGAACAGTGCAGAAACGACCGCGATAGCGGCCTGGGAAGCGTGCTGGCCCTTGAACTTCGTCAGTGTGGCCACCACCGCTGCGGCGCCCATGAGAATGAATGTCGCGGGCAATGCTCCGAAGACGTCGCCGGATATCGCGGAGTCACACGCGAACAACAGCACGATCGGTGCGGGATTGGTGGGGGCTCCGAGCTCACGCTCGGAGATGTCCGGTTGGGACAGCGTCGAATGCCCGCCGATCTCGATCCGGAACTCGGACTGGGCCTGATCGGTGTGGCCCAGCACCACCAGTAGTTGCGGGTCGGTTTCCTTCACCGCGGTGCGCCACTTCGGCCACGTCGCCACCCGTGTGCAGTTGGCGGAACCCACCCGCTGGGTGAGCGCGGATTGCAGCAGTGTCGAGGGCAATTGATCTGCCGGACTGCCGATGTCGGCGCGATCGGCTGCAGCGTAGACGACGGGCCGCAGGGCCAGTTCGGTGAGTTTCGGGCGCGATTCGGTGGCGGGCGCCGGGCCGAAGCGCACCGTCCGGGCGATGACACGGTTCATGCCCCAGAACCCCCACGGGCACACTCGCCGCCTGGAGCGCCGCCTCGTACACGGATGATCGGCAGGCCGGCCCACGCAGTCGCAGAGAGCCGCTTTCTCAGTCGGAGCCGGGCCGTCGTAGGCGAGCTCCAGGGGCAGGATCGGGGCGTCGTAGCGCACCATGACCGAGATGGTGCGGGCATCCTCCAGGTCGAGTTCAGTGAGTTTCTTGGCAAACTGGCTGCCGCGCCGGGCCAGCAGGATCAGCAACCTCACCGCTTCCGGATCGGTGATCGATCCGGGAGCGGAGTCGGTGCCCAACACCTGCGACGCCACCTGCTCGAAGGCCTTCGACCAATTCTCCGCGCCGACAAGGGGAATGCCGTCGGCGTGGTCGGTACCCCGTAGAGACAGCGTGACGCCGTCGTCGTCGAGCGCGGCGTCCGCACCGGTGACCACGGTCGGTTCCGACGGAGAGCTCAAGCCGATCGGCCAGAACTGGACCTCGTCGTCCGGAAGCGCACTGCTGCGGACGACGGCGACGATCCGGCCGGCCCGGGTCGGTCGATTACGGTACAGGACAGTGATATTCAGCTGCAGAATCGTCCCGTCGTCGCCGGCCCGCACGGGGAATGTCGCCGTGGTGCTCGGGCGGGTGCGGTCCTGCGGCAACACCATGGGCCGGGTGGCGTGAAAGGTTCCGTCCTCGCTGGTGACATCGACGATCAGGTCGGCCGCTCCGTCCGGATCGAATTCGATGTCGTCTTCGTCGAAGTCGATGCCCCGCTGACCGCGGCGCGGGACGGCGATCCGCACCGCGAGCGTGTGGTCCTGTCCCGGCGTCAGGACCGCGCAGACCGCACCGTCGCGGAAGATCTCGGCGATCAACTGCCGGGGTGCCTCGGTATCGGTGTCCACAGCGGGCGGCTGCTCCTGGACTCCGAGTTCGGGTTGGTCGGGGGGCGCCACGTGGGCCACGTCGCCGCGGAGGCTTGCGTGGCCCTCGATGACATCCGGTGTGGAGGCGATTACCTGCAGACCCGTGAGGTGATCCGACTGCGCCAGCAGAATGGCCTCTTCGACGCTGGCCACCCGGACGTAGAGCACCGAGACGTCGTGAGCGTGTTCGACGGCCTTCCGCCACGCAGTATGGAGCTGGGGCGCTATTCGTGCCGCGAATTCCGGATCTGGCGCCACCCAGTACGGCGGTTCCATTGGCCCACCGGGGCCAGAATCTGCGCACATCTGGATCAGTTTTTCGAGCCTGTCCATCAGTTTATCGGCGTCCCGCTGTGGCGCCAAAGCGTCGTTTCCCATCAACAATCCGGCAGCGAACAATACGTCATCAGGTATTGCTTCACCCGAGGTCATCGCAGGAATCTCCTACTCGACTGGTCGATCAGGAACTGAACCGAGTATCCCTGGGTCGGGCGCATATGTCCGATATTTCGACGCGGTCCGAGATGCTGCGAAACAATCTACTTCCGCTTGCAAATAACATGACGAGCGTCATTGGAACAATGGAGTTGCAGAATGCAATGTCCATTTGTCGTACGCGAAACTCACCGGCCAGAATTTTGCCGACGATCGCCAGGGCACGTAGTAATACCCATCCGTGCAGTGCACCGATACCGGCAGACTGGGGGCCATGCCAATCGATGAGGTTGTTCCGACCTCGGACACCGTCGCCCGCGACACCAAACTCGACCGCGACCGCGCTGTTGACGTGGCGCGCCTGGGCGCCCTGCTCGTGGTCATGTTCGGGCACTGCGCCCTGCTGCTGGCCACCATCGACTCCGGCGGCGTGCGGGTCGGCAACATCCTCGGCGCCTTGCCCGCGCTGGCCCCGGTCACCTGGGTGCTGCAGGTGATGCCGCTGTTCTTCATGGCCGGTGGTGCCGCGGGCGCCTACAGCTGGCGCGACGGACGACCCTGGGGGGAATGGCTGCTTGCCCGCGCACAACGGCTGTGCCGGCCGGTGTTCTGGTACCTGGCCGTGTGGACGGTGGTCCTGCCGGTGGTCCACGCGACGATGGGAGCCTCGTCCGCGTCGGCACTCGGGCGCGAATGCGTTGCCCTGCTGTGGTTCCTGGGTGTCTACCTGGTGGCGCTCGCCTTTGTCCCGGCGCTGATGCGCCTGACCACCGGTCGGACGCTGGCCTGGGTGGTCGCCGGACTGCTCGCCGCGTCCGGGCTGGTGGATGCGATCCGGTTCGCAGTGGGAACACCCGAGGCGGGCACCGCCAACCTGATCATCGTCTGGCTGATCCCGGTCGTGATCGGCGTGGCCTACGCCCGTCACCTGATCTGTGCACGGAGAGCGCTGGCGATCGCCGTCGTCGCCTTCACCGCGCAGGTAATCCTCGCTCTCACCGGCATTTACGACGTATCCCTCGTCGTCACCGGAACCGAGCGGGTGTCCAACGTGTCGCCCCCGACGCTGCTGCTGGCACTGCAGTGCGTCTGGATGCCATGCCTGTTCATCGCCGCCGCGAACCCGATCCGCCGCTGGGCCGCCCGTCCGCGCGTCTGGTGCGTGGTGGCGACGGGCAACGGGGGAGCCATGACGCTGTACCTGTGGCACATCCCGGTGATCGCGATCGCCGCATTCAGTCTGCACGCTCTCGGCCTCGATGCCTTCGATCCGCACGCCCCGGGCTTCTGGGCCCACCTGGCCCTGCGCGCAGCGGTTTTCGCCGTTCTCATGGCGGTGGCTTTCCGGCTGCTGTCACCACTGGAACACCGCCCGCTTCCGTGGTGGGACAGCCGGGTTCAGATCAGCGGGGCACGCTCGGTAATGACCGGTGTCCTGCTGTGCGTCGCCGGTGCCACGTTGACGCTGATGGCCAAGAACGGGCTCGACGGCGTGCTGGGCTGGTCAGCGCTCGGTGGGTTCGTCATCGCTGTGGTAGCCGCGCGCGGGAGCGCAGGGCGGGCGGCGGAGGCCGGATTATCACAATGTCGTGCAACGTAATTCACTACCCCTGTGGCTGAATCATGCGTTGTGGATAACGCCTCCGCGTGTCAGGACATCGGTGACGGTTCGGGTGGTCTTGGTGGTGACACTTCTGCCTTCAGGCTCGGGCGGTGGCTGTCAATGAACCCATCGCGCACGTCATACGGTGAACACCTCCGGGACCATCCCACCAAATGTCACCCATGTCCTGATGCAGAACTGTCACCGATCTCTTGAGAGATAACACTCGCGCCCGTCGCCCGGTAGTGGCATAATCGAACACGTGTTCGAGAACGTGTCTGATGTGGAGCTGATCGACAAGGTCGGTGCTGCGGCGCGGGCGGAGTCGGTGGCGATTGCGGCACGGTTGGCGGCGATCGGCGGGTTGGACAGCCTGCGTGAACAGGAACTGGTCGACAGCATTTTGTGGCGGACCGATCCGTTTGAGGAGGTGGCGGCCGAAATCTCGGTGGCGATGCGGATCGGTCGGGGCCGGGCCGGCACCCAGATTCATCATGCCCGGGTGTTGCGGGACAAACTGCCGTTGGTGGCGGCCCGCTTCGCGGTCGGGGATGTCGATTATCGGGTGGTGTGTGCGCTGATCGCCCGCACCGGCACCGTGGATCGGGCGGTGTGGGCCGGGCTGGATGCCGAATTGGCGGCGCGGGCGCATAAGTGGATGCGGCTCTCAGAGCGGGCGTTGCGGGATCGGGTGGATCAGTGGATCGCCAAACTCGATCCGAACGGGGAGCGGGTCCCTCCGGATGTGGCTGAGGAGCGGTTCGTGCAGATCGAGCCGGGCAGCCCGGGTAAGGCTACGGTGTGGGCCAATGTGGATGCTGCTGACGGGGCGGCGTTGGATCAGCGTTTGGATGCGTTGGCGGACACGGTGTGTGAGCATGATCCGCGGAGCCGTGAGCAGCGTCGGGCTGATGCGGTGGGGCCGTTGGCCCGGCTGGAAGCTCAATTGGCCTGCCGGTGTGGTCGTGACGATTGCCTGGCCGCCCAGAAGCGTGCGGCTGCCGATGCGGCGGTGGTTCATGTGTTGGCCGGGCAGGCCACCGTGGAGGGCTCCTCCGATGATCCGGGGTATCTGCCCGGGTATGGGGTTCTGCCCGCCGAGTCGGTGCGGGATCTGGCCGCGACGGCCAAACTCAAGCCGCTGCCGGTGCCTGGTGGTCGCTCCGATACCAACGAACCCACCGAACCCGCCGGACCCGACCAGGCGGTCGAACCCGCCGAAGTTGGCGAGCCGCAGTACCGGCCCTCGGTGGCACTGTCGGAGTTCATCTGCTGGCGGGATCTGACGTGTCGGTTCCCGGGCTGTGATGCCCCGGTGGCACGTTGCGATATCGACCACACCGTGCCCTATCCACTGGGTCCGACGCATCCGTCGAACACCAAATTGTATTGCCGGGCACACCATTTGGTGAAAACGTTCTGTGCTGGCTGGTCGGATCGACAATTGCCCGATGGCACCGTCGAATTCACCGCACCTACCGGGCACACGTATGTCACCGAACCGCACGGCGCCGGCATGTTCCCGGCCCTGGGCCAACCCACCGGGGAGCTGAACCTGCCCGAACCCGAGGCGCCCAGCCCGAACCGGTCCGCGATGATGCCCAAACGTCAACGGGCCCGCGAACAAGACCGCCAAGACCGTATCGAGGCCGAACGGCGCTTCCGCGCCGAAATCAACAACGACCTCGAATTCGAACGCCAATACCAAGCCTGGCTCGCCGAAGAATACGGACCACCCCCACCATTCTGAGCCGAACGGCGTTGCGCCGACGGAGGACCCCCTTCATCGGATCATCCGTGCATCGGATTCCACGGCCGGGTGGCCGTCAACTCGGCGGTCCATGTGCCGGACCTCACCAGGGCCGTTCCAAACCTGGACGATGACGTATGCAGGCAAGGCCGTTGAGACGTCGTCGGCCGATCTGGTCGCCGGCACCTCCGATGGTCCCCTGGTAGACGTGGCGTTCCACGTCGAGGCGAAAATGGCTGTGCCGCCATGGATCCAGGGCTCGTTGCAGAAGGCGGCAGGGGACCGGATCAAGAATTCCGTAGAAGGCGATCTCATGGGTGGTGCCCGCTATGAGCAATTGTTCCGGGCGCGCGGATCGGTGACGATCAACGGCGACAGCCAGGACTTCACCGGCAGCGGTCTGCGGATCCGCCGGCAGGGGGTACGCAAGCTGGGCAGTTTCTGGGGCCATGCCTGGCAATCGGCGGTTTTCCCCAGCGGCAAGGCATTCGGCTACATCGCCTACCCGCCGCGCGACGACGGCCGGCCCACCTTCAACGAGGGCTACCTCTTCACCGGTGACGGTGAGCTGACTCCCGCACGTGCGGTGCAGGCGCCGTGGCTGACGAAACTACAAGCAGTGGGTGAGGACGTATCGGTAGTGCTGGAAACAGCTGACGGCCAGGTGCACATCGAGGGGGAGACGGTGTTCTCGACCCATGACATCCACCACAACGACAACACGTTCTCGGTGCGCGAGATGAAGAAGGAGAACCCGAATTTCCCTGCCCTGCAACAGGCCGGCGTGCGCTACCGGTGGGACGGCGAGGAGACCTTCGGCATGCTCGAACGCTCGAATCCGATCGAGAAGATCGACCTCGATGCACGGGCTTGAGGGCAAGACGTTCATCATTGCCGGGGGAGCGACCGGCATCGGCGCCGGCACTGCCGAACGGTTGGCTGCCGAGGGCGCGTCGGTGGTCGTGGGTGACGTCAACATGCAGGGTGCCAAGGCCACTGTCGAGACAATCACGGCCACCGGCGGTGCTGCGATCGCCGAATTCGGTGCGGTCCACGGACTGGACAACGTCGGTGCCGACCTGTCGGCGCACAACCTCGGGCGTGACACTACGATCCTGGACACGCCGTTGGAGGTGTGGCACCGGACCATCGACGTCAACTTGCTCGGCTTCGTGCGCACCATCCGGGCGGCGCTGCCGCATCTGCTCGAGCACGGTGGCGGCAGCATCGTCAACACCTCATCGGGCGGCTCACTCGGAACCGACCCCATGCACGTCGCTTACAACGCCTCCAAGGCCGCAGTCAATCAGCTGACCCGCCACGTGGCGAACAACTACGGAGCCAGGGGGATTCGCAGCAATGCCGTGATGCCGGGACTGGTCATGGGGGAAACCCAGGAACGCCAGAACGATCAGCAGATGCAGCAGATGTTCCTGAGGGCGGCCAAGGTGACGCGGCTCGGTAGGCCCGCGGACCTGGCCGCCGTCACCGCGTTCCTGCTGTCCGACGACGCCGAATGGATCAATGGCCAGACCTGGTATATCGGCGGCGCATCGCACATGCGCCAGTGAGGCAGCGCGAAAACCTCAGTCCTCCTTGCGGATCAACCGTCCCAGCGCTTCACGATCGGGCGCCAGCAGTTCATCGATGCGGGCCTGGTTCACATCGGCCACGATGATCTCGCCGACCTCCTGGTACACATCGCTGAAGATGCCGTGCGCCTTCATCTTCTCGGTCTGATAGACGTTGTCCTCGGTCGGCGTCACGTAATAGACGATCTCCGGCTTGAACCGGTGGATGAGCCATACATGTATCAGATCCATCAGGCGCTTCTTGCGCAGCTTCTCGGCGAAGGTGTTCTGGTCCCGCACCGTCAGAATGTTTCGGCCATGCCGGTCCTTGATGGGGTCGACGACAACGTTGGCCAGCGGCTCGTCACCGCTGCCGTAGATACCGAGGTCGAGCACGTCCGATCCGGCGCGGCGCGGCCGCAGCTGCACCCGCAGGTTCTCGCCGATCTTGTAGTGATCGCCCCACATCGCCAGCCACTCCTCGAGCAGCTTCTTGGGCACCTCGGTCTGGACCAGATGCTGATGCTGCGTGGAGCCGGCGCCCATCGACTTGGTGGTGGCGGTGCGGCCGGACGACGCCGCCAGCGCCGCATCGCTGCGCGGGCCGCCCACCAGGGTCTGCGGTGTTCGATAGGGAGATTCGACGAGTCGCATCTTGCGTTGCAGACGGGCCAACGCCAGCATGCCTTCCTGCTGGAGCGAGGTGGCGAACTCCTCGCACGCCACGCCGTCGACCTGGTGGCCGCCGTAGGTGATGAAGTTGAAGACGAACCCCATCTTGCCGAGTTCCTCCGGGAACGCCCGCATCTCGTCATCGGTCATCCCGGTGGTGTCCCAGTTGAACGACGGTGACAGGTTGTAGGCGAGCATCTGGTCGGGGTACTCGGCGTGGATCGCGTCGGCGAACTGCTTGGCGTCGGCCAGGTCGGCGGTCTTGGTCTCCATCCACAGGATGTCGGCGAAAGGCGTGGCCGCCAGCGACTTCGCGATCGCGTACGGAATGCCACCGCGAACCTGGTAGTAGCCCTCGGGGGTCTTCACCCGCTCGCAGTCCCAGGCCACGTCGGCGCCGATCTCCTGCGCCTTCTGCTGCGCCGTGTACAGCGATGCTCGCGCGGCGAAGGCACGCCAGTCGGTGGCGCTCATCGCGACCGGTTCTCCCTCGCGTTGCCGGTATTCCAGCAGTTCGGCGACCGCCTCGCCGTAGGTGTTGAGGCCGGCGTCGGCCTGCCAGGCCTCGACGAACGCCGACTCGACCTCGTCGAACAGGGCATCCACCGAGGCGCCGGCCCGGTGGCCCTTCGCGGCGTCGTCGATCGTGTTCGTGATGCCCTGGCGATCCAGCCAGGCCTCGGCGGTCGCGTACTCGCCGTCGGGTAGCGCATACAGCAGGTGGCCGTTGAGTTCGGTGACGCCTTGGTCGTAGAACCGACGCACCATCGCCAGGAAACACGATTTGTAGGTCGGTACCGAGAGGTTCGTCGCCCCCAACAGGAACGGCTGGTCGCGCTCATCGGCGCGGCTGTCGATCAGGTTGGCCGCCTCGGCGTCGGTGCGGGCGACGATGATGCCGGGCACCCGCATGATGTCCAGCTGGAACCGGGCGGTGTTGAGCCGCTTGATCTGCTCGTCGGACGGCACCAGCACCTTGCCACCCTGGTGCCCGCATTTCTTCGTGCCGGGACGCTGATCCTCGATGTGGTAGCCCGGCACCCCGGATTCGACGAAGCGACGGATCAGGTTGCGCACGTGCGGATCGCCGCCGTGTCCGGTGTCGGCGTCGGCGATGATGAACGGGCGGTAATCGACCGCCGGGGTGGCTGCGCGCTGTTCGGGCGTCATCCGCAGTCGCAGATACTGCTGATTGCGGTCGGCGGTCAGCAGCGCCCGCACCAGCCCGGCCGCCTCGTCGGGCACCTGGCTCAGCGGGTAGCTCGCCAGGTCGGGCCCGGGATCCTCACTGATCGAGCCTTTCGCCGAGGTGGCCCAGCCGCCGAGGTAGATCCCCCTGATTCCCATCCGTTTCATCACCACGGCCTGACCTGGCGAATACGGCCCGAAGGTGGTGATGCTCAGCTTCTGCGCGAACAGGTCACGAAGGTAGAGGAAGAAGTCGGTGGCGGCCTCGCGCGCCACCGGATAATCCGACGGGATGGTGCCGCGCTGCTCAGCGACCTGCCGCGCCGTGTATAGCCGGGTGATGCCCTCGAACCGAGAGCTGTCGATGTAGACCTGCGTGGCTTCGACATCCTTCTCGAACGACGAGTTGGTCTGTGCGTTGGCGTCGGTGGTGGCCATGTCTGCGCTCCTGAACTCGGGTACTGGTGATTATCGCGGGATGCGGGCCGTGACGGACCCAGTTGGCGCAAATCGGCAAACTCCTCCGGGTCGCGGCTGTCGCACGTTGCGGTGGACAATTTCCAAAGACGGCCGATGTCAGGGTGTTTCGCGAGCGGGATGGTCGAGTTGGATCGATGTCGCCGTGAGCTACCCGCCGGCGGCCTAGGATCGGCAGATGTCGAAGTTCACCAGGAAAGTGAAGTCGATCTTCAGCAGGCGCCGGCCGGTGACACCGCAGGATGCCGCCGAGATCAACGACTGGGTCAGCGAGGGCGGTGCGTTGCACCCCGACGGTCCGCCAGACATCATCGATCCGAAGAAGAAGCGCTGATGGCGGACGCAGTCGCGCTGGCCGCCGGCGCCATCCGCTTCGCGTCGGGCGTCTCGTTTCTCGTCGACCCGTTGCGGGCCAACCGACTGTGGGGCGCACGGAACGAACCCGACACGACGGCACAGCTGCTGTTGCGGTCGATGGGATATCGCGATGCGCTGATCGGCGGGCTGCTGCTGGCGGCGGGATTACGAGGCAAGGACACCCGCGGCTGGTTCCTGGCCTCCGGCGGTGCCGACGCCGCCGACCTGCTCGGCGGCGTCGCGGTCCACGACCAGATGCCGCGGTCGCAGCAGGTCATCGGCCTCGGGGGAGCCGTGGTCGGCATCGGGGTCGGTCTGTGGGGTGCCACCCGCCGGCGGGAGCGTGCCACCGACCGGCAGTCGATCAGCCCGGTCTAGGTAGCCGTCTCGATGATGTCGGCGCGGTACCAACGTGCAGCGATGAGGTAGCAGCCCATCGCCATCAGCTGCAGCGCCGGCACCAGGATCAGCAGGGCCCGCCCCAACGCCTGCGCGCCGAGATCGGCAGTTAGCGCGTCACTGATCAGGCCGGTGACGAACGGGCCGACGGACCCCAGGGTGGCGTTGAAGAACAGGAAGATCGCCGACGCGGTGGCCCGTTGCCCCGGCAGGACCAGACGGTGGATGGCCGCGATCGACGGGGCCAGGTACGCCGTGCCGATGATGTAGCTGAGCGCCAGGAACCACACGCATGCCAGGCGGCTTTCGACGGTGAACGCCAAGACCGAGGCCGGCAACAGCAGGGCCGTCGTCGCCACCACGATCCAGAGCAGCCAGCGGGCATCGCGCACCGCCAATCGATCGGCCAGGCGACCCACGATCAGCAGCCCGAGCACCCCTCCCAGGCCGGTGGCCAGGCCGTACTCCCACCCGACCTCGCTGAGCGACATGGACCGCGTCCGCATCAGGAATGCCGGGGAGAAGGTGGTCAGCGAGTAACCGGCCGCCGAGACCAGCGCGGTCCCGCCGATGACGGCCAGGAAGCTGCGTTTACGCAGCAGAGCCCACCACTTGACCGTGACGTCCTGATCCCGGTGTACCGCAACCGGCAGCGATTGGCGGGTCCCGACGATCAACAGCACCAACGGGGCGAACACCACGCTGAACGCACCCATCACTACGAAAGCCATTCGCCAGCCCAGGTTTTCGGCCAGCAACCCGCCGCCGATGAGGCTGGTGGCGCTGGCCAGCGGGATCGCGAAGGTGATGACTGCCAGCGGCGCCGCGCGACGTTCCGGGGCGAAGTTGCGGGCCACGTAGGCATGGGCGGCCGGGGTACTGCCCGCCTCGCCCACCGCGACGCCCACCCGGGTGAGCGCGAGCTGAAAACCGGATTGCACGGCACCGCCGAGCATGGTCATGCTGCCCCATAGCGTCAGACAGGCGGCGATCACCGCGCCGAACGCCCCGCGGTCGGCGACCCGGGCCGCCGCGACGCCGAGTACCGCGTACACGATCAGAAAGCCGAAGCCGTTGATCACCCCGATCGCGGTGTCCGACAGGGCAAGGTCGTGTTTGATCGGCTCGGCCAGGACCGAGGGCAGGAACCGGTCGACGTAGTTGAGGGTGCCGGCCAGAGTCAGCAGCGCGACCGCGGCCCATGCGCGTCGTGGTGGGTGGCCGGCCTCAATCACGCCGAATGCCGCGGCTGAATCGCCACAGGTACCGCGGCAGCCGGCGTAGCGGAACGGCCTTCGGCCACTCCTGGGGACGGAAGAAGGCGTCGGAGCCACCGTCGACGAAAATCACACTGCCACAAAGGAAGTCGGCCGAGTCCGACAGCATGAAACACATCCAGTCGGCGAGGTGGCCGGCGTCGCCGTACCCGCCGACCGGTACCGGGAACTTCCGAACGGCGGCACCCTCGCGTGGATCGGCGAGTTGGGCCTGTAGGAGTGGAGTCAGGATGGCGCCCGGGGCCAACGCGTTCAGTCGGATACCGGCACCGGCCCAGGCGGCAGTGACCGCATTGGTCCGTAGCCAGCGGCTAACCGCAATCTTGGAAGCCGCATACATGAGGGCCGACCCGTTCCGGCCCAACAGGCGCAGCGAGCGGACCGCCCGGTCGGTGTCGCGCGCCAACAATGCCCGAATGGTGCGGCGGGGAACGATCGGTACCGTCGTCGTCGAATTGCTGGAGATCACCACGACTTTGGCGCGGTCGGCCTTGGCCAGGGCGGGCCGCCAGGCATCGAGGAGTTCGACCACTCCGAGAAAGTTGACCTCGGCGATCAATCGGTTGCGGTCGGCACCCGGGCCGGGGCCGAGGCCGGCAGCCAGCACAGCTCCGTCGAGCACTCCACCGCACGCGGCCAGCACGCCGTCGGCGGCTGCCCGGCGGCCCTGCGGGGTGGACAGATCGGCGACGACCTGGCCTTCTTTGAGGTCAACACCGATCACGGTGTGTCCGAGATCCTGGAGTCGTTGGGTGACCTGCAATCCCATGCCGGATGCGGACCCGGTGACCGCGTAGGTGCCGATGATCGTCTCCTTTGCCGCCCGATACCGGGCTGGTGTGGCGGCCAAAGATAGCATCCGAGGGATGACCGACCTTGCCAGATACGGGCCGTGGGCCGTGATCGCCGGCGGCTCCGAAGGTGTGGGCGCGGAGTTCGCCCGCCTGCTCGCCGAGGACGGGTTCAACCTGGTCTTGCTGGCGCGCAAGGCCGGCCCGCTGGAAGCCACCGCGCAACGGCCGGGAGCTGGGCGTGCAGGTGCGCACGCTGCCGGTGGACTTGGTGGACAGTTCGTCGACCTCAACGTGACCCGGATGATGGAGTTGTCCAGCACTTCGGCAGGCCGATGGCCGCGCGCGGCCGGGGCGGCATCCTGCTGGTGGGGTCGCTGGCGGGTTATGCGGGATCGATGCGCCACAACGTCGACGTGCTGGAGCTGGTGCTCGGGGTGACCCGCACGCCGGCGATGCAGCGCGCCGGCCTGAACTTCGACGCCCCGGGCATGCTGATCAACGATCCCGCCGAGGTTGCCCGCGAAGGACTGGACCACCTTGGTCGGGCCCAGGTGATGCTCACGTCCGACGCTGCCATCCGCGACCTGATCAACAGGCGAGCGCAGTGACGACGTCCGAGGTGGCAGCACCGGAGGCGCGGCTGCGCCGCCTGGAGGACGAACGCGACATCGCCCGGTTAGTGGCGTCCTACGGCCCGCATGTGGACGCCGCCGACGCCGACGGCACTGCCGCGCGGTGGGCGACCGACGGCCAGTTACGAGGTCGAGGGCTGGACGATAGCCGGCCGCGCAGATGTCCACGCGATGGTCAGCTCGACATCTCACTGTGCCCTGGTGGCCTCGGGCTGCAGCCACTTCCTCGGGCCCGCTGTGGTGACGGTTGACACCGACACCGCGGTGGCGGTGTGTGAGTCGCTGGTGCTGGTGCGCCGATTCCGGTGATCCGGGAGTCGGTGCCGACCATCGCGCAGGCACCCGGCGGCCCACCGGCAGCCGAGCCGCACCTTGCGGCAGATCCGGCGCCCGGCCCGGCGGCAGTGCCACTGCCCGCACCTGCGCCTGCAGCCTGTGTTTCCTCGGCGCGATGCCGTAGCAGGGAGCCCGCCCGAATTACGGCATGGTCGCCACGTTGTTCCAGAAATGCCTGAGACTGTCGGTACCGCCGAACAACGTTGTGAAATTGGTGGAATCGACCAGGACGATATCGCCGGCCCGACCACCCGCCGGGGGCATCCAGATCAGCGCGTTGAACTCGGTGTTGCCCGCCTCGGTGAACGGATGCGGCCGGGTCGGGTCGACGCGCTGGCGCCCCAGCACCCGCAGTGCGCTGCTTTCCGGTGCGGTCAGTTGGTAGTGCGGCAGGTGCGGGTGGAAATTGAAGGTGGGGACATCGGCGAGCAAACCGGGGGAGTCCAGATCGCGCAGTGCCGTCAACGGGGCGATCTCGGTGGTGCCCTCCACCACCGCCGGACGTAGCCCCCAGACGTTGTGCACCGGGACGTCGAGCGCCGACATCAGCGAGCGGGTGTACTGCCCGAACCGCTGCTGCCGTGGCACCAGCGGATCGCCGTGATGCAGATACTCGACCTGGCGTCGGGCGTAATCGTCGGTGTCGCCGACATCGTGATGCGGCGCCAGCAGTAGACAGGTGCCCTCGCGCCGCAGCCAGCGACGGATCGCCTCGATCTCGGCGGCATTGGCCTCCTGTTCGGACAAGATGTGGTCGAGGCCGAACACCATCAGGGTGTCGCAGTCGTCGAGAATCCGCTCGTCGATCGGTAGCCGGTAGCCGGCCTGGTCGATCCGCTGGAACACGGCCACCGGGTGCCCGGTCGCTTCGCCGGCCAAGTCCTGGAAGGCCAGCGTCGACCGGTGGAACAACTCCAGCGTTCCGGCGATGCCCTGCAGAAAAGCGGCTCCGTCGTATTCGGGTGTCTCGTATGCCGGCCACAGCACGTTGCGGACCTCGGTCATCGTGGAGAACCGGTTCTCCATGGCGGCCGGACTGCGCTGGGCTTCCCACGGGTAGCTCCACGTCCAGTAGATGCTGATCCGGCGGCATCCGTCGTGGCGGCGGGGAACGTGTGTCTGGTTGTAGGTGCGGGCACCGGTCAAGAGACGGCCTTTCCGTCTCCGGCGGCCAGGTACCGCAATGCCGACATACCCGGTAGTAAGAAGTAGGCGCCACCCCGAAGCGTGGTGAATGCCGGAATTCCCTTGTGTACCTTACGTATCGGCCGTTTGGGTACGGTGAAGTCCAGCGTGCCGTCCTGGGTGCCGCAAATCGGGTCGTGCTCGTTGTCCAGTTCGTGGAACGTCTTGTCGTTGATCCAGACGTTCTGCGCGAACTCGAACTGGCGCACCAGATCGGCGCAGATGATGAACGCCGCGATACCACGCTCGGCACCGTCGTCGGGTGCGCCGTCGGGCAGGGCCGGGCCGTAGGTGGCGCCGCGCCGGATCATCCGGCGGCGGTTCATGTAGTGCGCGGTGTCCCGTGGGTTGAGTCGGCGCGCATGTGACCCCAGCGGGCAGGCGTAGCCGAAGGGATCCATCTCTTTGTAGTTGAAATCGTTGTTGCGCATGGGATCTGCACCCAGCTCGGGATCGTCGTGCTCGGGTGCCAGCACCAGGGGAGCGCCGCTGCGCCACCGCCCCATGAACTTCGCCGCCAGCAGTTCCCCGGCTTCGGGTGAATCCGACCGTTCACGGATGTAATCCCGGAACAGCGTGACGTGCTCCTCGAGCCGGCGGTAGGCCATATAGCTGCCGTTGCGGGACAACACCTCCGGCTTGGGCAGATTGGCGACCGGTCCGTCTTCATCGGGATAGCCGAGGATGAACTCACCGGGCTCCAGCGGATCACCCGAACCCGGGGTCGGCTCCTCCCCGGACCCCTTCATCACCGGTTGGGACAACCGGTCGCGAAATCCGAAGTGATCGTGGGCGTAGTTGAACGGTGGGCTCGCGTTCAGGTCCAGATAGGACAGGCTGCGTACCCCGTCGGTTCTGTCCAGCAGCTTGTCGTGCTCATCGATGGAACGACGGCACTGCTCGTCGGTGCGGGAGAACAGGATTGCGATGGCATGCAGGTCCTCGCCGGCCAGGCCGCCCAGCCAGTGTTCGGGTGCGGCCGCGCCGGTGTCACCCAGGATCGAGGCACGCTCCGCCATGCCCTGCCGGAACGCATCCGGGAAGCTGGCCAGCGCCTCCTCGTCGACGCCGAGTGCCCGCAATCCGGTCCAGGTGAAGGCCAACGTGACCCAACGGTCGGATTCGTCCATGGTCGCCACCGCGTCCGCGGCCGAGGACACCTTGTCCAGCAGCGCGGCGAGCCAGGCCCGGCCACCCTCGGGGGTGTCGAACGTCAGGAACTCGTAGCGCCCGGTCAGCGCCGGGGTGCGGGTAAGCAGGATGTGCTGGATCTCGTCGAACTCGAGCACGGTCGGCTACTGCATCTGGTCGAGCATGTCCGAGAAGGCCGCCTTGAGTCGCAGGGCCTTCTTGATCTCATCGGCGGTGACGTACGGATACTCGCCGTATTCCAGGAAGCTCGGAACCTGGTGCGCCCGGACGAACTCGATGAACGCCTGTGGGTTCTCCTTCCAATCCTCGGGAAACCCCTCCAGATGGGTGAACACCGTGGTGATGCCGGTGCTACTGAACAATTGCACCGCATCCTCGGTGTACTTGTCGAAATCGGTGTCGAAGATGCCCTGGTATTGGAAATGTAGACCCGACCCGACATCAAAAAGTACCCAACGCAAATAATGCAGTCGCAGTGGCGCGAGTACGTCCGGACTGCCGGCGATCGCCGCCTCGATTTGCTTGCCGTATTCGCGCACTACCTCTTCCCGCCCCTCCTTCACCTTCGCGATGATGGAGAAGCCGTGGCAGGCAGGTGTCCTCGGGTAGACGGGCCCATACCTGCCTTGTTCGAGTTCGAAATAGCCCTCCGGCGGAATGGCCAGCGCGGCGGGCTTGGTCCAGTCGGGTTTGTTCGCAGTCACTTTGGCACCCCCAGGTGTAGTCAGGTAGGACGGAACGCTAGCACCCTCATTAAGTCGGGGACGGGGATTGCATTGACGGCTTGTCTGAATTTGTCGGGGCATCTGAGGGAAAACTCGGAAAACGCGCGTACCGGGCGTATCGTTCGCTGGGTCGGGGCCATTTGAGGGGTTGGCCGCGGCCATCTCCTGGCCCGATCCACTACGCGTTCTCGGTGCCGCTCAGAACGGCAGCGCGGGCGAAGGCACGAACCCGGTCCTTGGCGACCTTGCCGTTGCCGGTCAGCGGCAGCGACTCGGTGAACAACACCACCCGTGGCCGTTTGAAACCGGCGATGATCCCGCGGGCGTGGCCGATCAACTCGTCGGCGGTCGGTTGACGCCCCGGCACCGGGACGACCACCGCACACACCGCCTCGCCCCAGTAGTCATCGGGGACCGCGACCACCGCCACCTGGTCGACCCCGGGGTGGCCGGACAGAGCGTCCTCGACCTCGCGGGAGGACACGTTCTCACCGCCGGTGACGATGATGTCCTTCAGCCGGTCGACCACGAACAGCCGACCATCGGCGTCGGTGCGGCCCATATCGCCGGTGTGCAGCCAGCCATCCTCGGTGCCGGCACCGTCCGGCCAGTATCCGGGAGTCACCTGTGCGCCGCGCACCAGAATTTCGCCGACCTTACCCACCTGACCGGTCGGCACCAGCCCGCCGTCCGGGTCGGCGATGCCGATCTCGACCGCGCGGTGTGGATGGCCGGCGCTGGTGAGCAATTCGGGCCGTCCCGCGGCGCCGGCCCGGTGGTCGTCGGGACCGAGAAACGTGATGTTCCCACCGGTTTCGGTCATCCCGTAGCCCTGGTGGAAGTCGACTCCGAGCACCTCGATCGCGCGGCGCAGCAGATCCAGCGGCATCGCGGCAGAGCCGTAGGCGACCGTGTTGAGGGTGGGCAGGTCGGTCGCGGTGCGTTCCAGATAGCCCAGCAGCGCGTGCAGCATCGTCGGCGCCAGCGAGCACGAAGTGACCCTGTGCGCGCGAACCAGTTGTGCGAAACTCTCGGGGCGAAATTGTGCGCACAGCACGACCGTGGCGGCGACCGCGTGCTGAACCAGCATATTGTAACCGGCGATATGGCACATCGGGAACGGCAACAGGTACACGCCGGCCGGCTGCACCGAGCGACCCTCCACCGAGCCCCACACCGCGGTGAGGATCGAATGATGGCTGTGTAAAACAGCTTTCGGAACACCAGTGGATCCGCTGGTGAACAGTAGCCAGGCCGGATCGTCCGGACCGGCGTCATCGGCGAAGGGGAGATCGCTTGCGGGTGCGGCTTGCCACTCTGCGGATCCGAACGCGACCGCCGGCGCCGCGGTGCCGGTAAGAGCCGAGAGATACCGGTCATCACCGAGCAAAAGGGTGGGCCTGGCGGTGGCCAACTGCGCCACCTGCTCGGCCGGGCTGAGACGCTGATTCATCAACGTGAGCACGCGCCCGCTGCGCGGCACACCGTAGTACAGCTGGGCGTAGGCGGCGCTGTTGTCGGCGACCACCGCCACCCGGTCACCCGGGGCGGTCCGGGCGGCCACCCAGCCTGCGACACCGCGGACCTGGCGGTCGAACTCGGCGAAGGTCGCGGTGGTCCCATCGTCGCCCACCACGGCCTGGCGTCGCGGTGTGCCGGCGGCGGCCACCGAAATCAGCTCGTGGAGAAGACTCATTCCGGATCACCCGGCGGCAGTTCGAACCGGTCAAGGTAGCGGCGCACGAAATCCTGGGCCTGGCCGTGCCCGCGGCTGATCCCCAGTCCCTGTTCGAGCACCAGGATGCGGGCCAGACTCGCCACGATCATCGACATCACCACGGGCGGAAACTCGTCCGTGTCGACCCCGTGGGCCTGTAACGCCGAGGCCATCGCGGTCTCCTCCAGAGCGCGGAACCGGTCGGCGTAGCCGGCGATCTCGGTGCGGATGGCCTTGCGGTGGTTGGCCAGAGCCGTGAACTCCATCCACAATGCTGCACCCTGTGTGCTGTTGAGCTCCCACAGCGCGTGCAGCGGGCCGTCCTCGGCGAAGGCCTCCTGCTGTGTGCTCAGGTTGCTCTCGGCTCCGGCCTGCAGCACCGCCACGAACAGGTCGTCCATGCTGGGGAAGTAGTAGTGCACGAGTGCCGGTTTCACCCCGGCATGCGCGGCCACCCGTCGTGATGTCGCGGCGGCATAACCTTCCTCGAGCATGACCTGGGCGGTCGCCCGGATCAGGGCGCGCCGGGTGGTCGACTCACGTCCGGCGGGGGCCTTGTGCGTACTCATCGCATCCTTGACCACGCGCGGCGGCGGCTGCTAGACATGGCCTGAGTGTAATTATTGGGCGATCGCCCAAGGTAGGCAGTGTGGCGGTAACCCGACACCTGCCCCGGCATTGAGGGCGGGCAATGACTGGACGGGTCGACGGCAAGGTTGCACTGATCACCGGAGCCGCCCGGGGGCAGGGGCGCAGCCACGCGGTGCGGCTGGCAACCGAGGGCGCCGACATCATCGCCGTGGACATCTGTGCCACCTTCGACCGGTCACCGGTCTCGGGTGCGACTGCCGAAGACCTGGCCGAAACTGCCGACCTGGTCAAGAACCTCGGCCGGCGCATCGTCACCGCCGAGGTCGATGTACGCGATTTCGGCGCGCTCAAGGCGGCGGTCGACAGTGGCGTCGAGCAGCTGGGCCGACTGGACATCATCGCGGCCAACGCGGGGATCGGCACCACCGGGGTGAAGCTGGACCGGATGGACGAGGACCTCTGGCAGGAGATGATCGACGTCAACCTCAGCGGGGTGTGGAAGACCGTGAAAGCCGGTGTGTCCCATATGCTTGCGGGTGGACGTGGCGGTTCGATCATCCTGACCAGCTCGGTGGCCGGGTCGAAGGCCTACCCCTTTACCGGGCACTACGTCGCGGCGAAACACGGCGTGGTCGGCTTGATGCGCAGCTTTGCCGTCGAACTGGGTCAGCATTCGATACGGGTCAACACCGTGCACCCGACCCACGTCAACAGCCCGATGCTGATGAACGAGAAGACCTACCGTATGTTCCGGCCCGACCTGGAGAACCCCGGCCCCGACGACCTGGCGCCCATCTGCCAGACCTTCCACATGCTGCCGGTCCCGTGGGTCACCCCGGAGGACATCAGCAACGCGGTCCTGTTCTTGGCGTCGGACGAGGCCCGCTACATCACCGGGGTCACCCTTCCCGTCGACGCCGGCAGTTGCCTCAAATGACCGTCTACTACGACCCGTACGACGTCGGCATCGTCGCCGATCCCTATCCGGTGTACGCCCGACTGCGCGACGAGGCACCGTTGTATTACAACGAGCGCTATGACTTCTGGGCGGTGTCGCGGCACGCCGATGTAGAAGAAGCGTTGTCGGACTGGGAAACATTCTCCAACAGTCGAAGTGACATCCTCGAACTGATCAAGTCCGACTTCGACATGCCCCCGGGCGTGATGATGTTCGAAGACCCGCCCATGCACACCCTGTTGCGCGGGCTGATGTCCCGGGTGTTCACCCCGCGCCGGATGGCCGAGATCGAGGACCAGATCCGGCAGTTCTGCGTGCGCTGCCTGGACCCGCTGGTCGGGTCGGGTGGTTTCGACATCATCGCCGAACTGGCGTCGATGATGCCGATGCGGGTGATCGGGATGCTGCTCGGCATACCGGAATCCGAGCAGATCGGGGTGCGTGACGCCAACGACGCCAATCTGCGTACCAAACCGGGCGCACCCATGAAGGTGGTGCAGGCCGACCGCATCGCCGACGGCCGGATCTACGCCGACTACGTCGAGTGGCGGTCGAGGAATCCCTCCGACGACCTGATGACGGCGCTACTCAACGTCGAGTTCACCGACGAGTTCGGCGTCACCCGCAAGCTCGAGCGCAAAGAGGTACTGCACTACACCCAGGTGGTGGCGGGTGCGGGAAACGAGACCACCGGCAGGCTCATCGGCTGGCTGGCAAAAGTGCTCGCCGAACATCCCGACCAGCGTCGCGAGGTGGAGCGGGACCGCTCACTGCTGACCCGTGCGGTCGACGAGACGCTTCGCTTCGAACCCACCGGTCCGCATGTGGCGCGCTGGGTGGCAAGGGATTTCGAATACAACGGTGTCACGGTTCCGGCCGGGAGCGCGATGCTGCTGCTGTTCGGGGCGGCCAACCGCGATCCGCGCCGCTACCGCAACCCCGACACCTTCGACGTCCACCGCGACAACATCAGCCACCTCACCTTCGGCAAAGGGTTGCACTACTGCCTGGGCGCCAATCTGGCCCGGCTCGAAGGCCGGGTGGCCCTCGACGAACTGCTCAACCGTTTCCCAGAATGGGAGATCGACTACGACAGTGCGCAACTGGCGCCGACCTCGACGGTGCGCGGCTGGGAACGATTGCGTCTTGTGGTGAACTGAACACCGTGAACATCTGGATCGGTCAGGCCCGGCGCAATGTCAGCGGTGAGGTGCCCGCACCGCCCGAACAGGTGCGGGCGTTCTACGTCGATCTGGACAACATCCCGCGGGTGCACCCGCTCGTGCAGTGGGTGCGCAGCACATCCCGGGTGGACCTGGCCGACGGATACCAGCAGGACTATCGGGTGCGCGATCGGATCCCGTTGGGGCCGATGGGTCTTCCGATCACGTATCGCGCCCGGGTGATCGTCCCCACCGCCGGCCCGGTGACCGCACACGCCAGACAGTTCCCGCAGGTGCGGCTGGACAGTCGGGTGGACTTCGTGACGATCGTCACCGGCACCCGGATCACCGAAGAGTTGACCATCGCCGCGCCCAGGCCGTTGTTGGCGCTCACCGTGGAGCAGGCGGTCGCCGCCCACACCACGATGCTTGCCGCCATCGCCAAAGTGATGTCGGACTAGGAGGTACTGACGGCCTCGGCGTGCTCGGTGGCCACCGACTTGGCCCAGCGGTAATCGGCCTTGCCTGCGGGGGAGCGCACGATCTGAGGTGACCGGACGAACGCCTTGGGAATCTTGTAGCGCGCGATCGCAGTCTCACACACCGCCACGAGTTCCTCGTCGGTGGCCGAAGCGCCTTCGGCGAACTGCACCACCGCGACGACCTCGTTGCCCCAGCGCTCCGAGGGGCGCCCGACCACGACCACGTCGTAGACGGCCGGGTGTGCGGCAATGGCCCGCTCGACCTCCTCGACGAAGATCTTCTCGCCACCGGAGTTGATCGTCACCGAATCCCGGCCCAGCAGCTGAATACGCCCGTCGTCCAAGACGTTTGCCCGGTCGCCCGGAACCGCCCAACGGACTCCGTCGATGGTGGGGAAAGTGCGTGCCGTCTTGGCCTCGTCGCCCAGGTAGCCCAGCGGGATCAGATCGCGTCGCGCCAGCCAGCCGCCGCCCTCGCCGGCGCCGAGTACCCGCGACAGATCCTCGGCAACCACCGCGGTATCGGATTGGGCATTGAAGGTGGCGGCCTCGGAATCGGTGCCTGCGGTGGAAGCGGTGCTCATCTGGGTGCCCGACTCCGAGGAGCCCACGGCATCGAGCAACATCAGGTGCGGCAGTGCGGCCAGGATGCGCTCGCGGACGGTCGGGGAGAGGGGCGCGCCGCCGTTGGTGATCGTGAACAGGCCGGACAGGTCGTAGTCGCCCTTCTCGATCTCGTCGATCAGCGGCCGCGCGATCGCATCGCCGACGACGGGGATGCTCAGCACCCGTTCGCGTGCGGCCAGTGCCAGCACGTTGTCCGGGCGCATCCGCACGACATCGTCGGGAATGACGAGCTTTCCGCTCATGGTGATGGCGTTGTAAGCGGCCCACTGTGCGGCGCCGTGCATGAACGGAGGGATCATCAGCAGCGACAGCCCGCCGCCCGCGGTGGCGGCCCGCTCGGCGAGTTCCTCGTACGACGCGATGAAGGTGTCGCTGCCGAACGGCCGGCCACCCATCGAGGACAGGAAGATGTCGTGCTGGCGCCACAGCACGCCCTTGGGCATGCCGGTGGTTCCGCCGGTGTACAAGACGTACAGGTCATCGCCCGACGGGGTCGGCATACCCGCCTGCGGCGCAGGGGTTTTCAGGATCGTCTCGTAATCGACGGCACCCGGCAGCAGTTCGTTGCCGGATTCGTCGGCGACCTGGATGAGCACCTGCAGATTCGGCAACTGGTCGCGGATCGCAGCCACCCGGGGTGCGAACTCGGCGTTGTAGATCACCGCGCGGGCGTTCGAATCCTTCAGCAGGTAGAGGAGTTCCTCCTCGACATAGCGGTAGCTGACATTGAACGGTGCCACCCTGGCGCGGTAGCTGCCGATCATCGACTCGAGGTACTCGTTGCCGTTGCGCAGGTAGATGCCGAGGTGGTCCTGGCCCGATTCGTGCCCGGCCAGTCCATCGCGCTCGGTGTGCATGCCGAGACCGGCCGACACCAGGTACTGCGCGAAGCCGTCGACGCGCGCATCGAACTCGGCGTAGCTCAATCGGAGTTCCCGCCACACCAGGAAGGTGTGACCGGGCACAGCTTTGGCCACCGTGGAGAACACTGTGGACAGGTCGAACTTCACGTCAGCGCTCATGGCACTCCTGGTGTGCACGGATTCGGGCCCCACGACCATACAAGGATCACTTGGCTGTATGGCCGAGGGGGTGTGACCCGCGACTCAGACCGGGAAGAAGCCGTCGCCGGTGAGTACTCCGGGCTGCCAGCCCTGCGGTCCGAGGCACAGCATCGGCCGGCCGTCAGGGGACTGTGCTGCGGCCTGCGGCTCCGGGCACGGTGTGCCGATCTCCTGCACGCCGTGCAACGGATAGGCGTAGGTCCAGAAGCCGGTGTAGACCGGTGGCCACTGGTTGGGGATCCAGCGGCACTGCATCGCCGTGCCGCCCGGCCCGCGGCCGAACACGTTGCGTTCCCAGCTGAAGCAGGGTGCGCCGTTGGACGCCTCATAGCTCATGCCGGGGACGTCGGTCGGATAGCGGCCGGGATTGTCCGGGTACATATTGCTGTTGTCGTCGGCGAAGGCGCCGGGCGCCACCGAAATCGCCGTTGCCAGTGCCGCCGCCGCGACCGCCGTGGTACCGAAGAGCTCGCGAATCATGTTCCACCCTCAGTATCGCCGGCCGCCTGTCGAACCCGGCCGGCCAGTTCATTGACTTTGGCTCAGAAGCCTAGCCGGTCGCCGAGCGGCGCAGTCCACATTTGGACCCGTTGTTACTCGCCGGTATCGGTGTCGAGCACGCTGACCGCGATGCCGTAGGGCAAGAACCGCACCCGGCGGCCGGGATCGGTATTCGCCGCGTTGGCCCGCAGGGCATCGAGTTCATGCGGGTAAACCTGCTCGATATGGGCGCCGCCGGCATCGTCCACGGTGTAGATCGCCCACACCCCGTCGCCCTTTTCGCCGGTGGTCTCGGGCTCGGTTCTCGGCCGCGAGAACCGGGTAACCTCATCGATCAGGCCGGCCCACCCGGTGGCCTGGCCGGAATTTCCGAGAAACTTGCCCAACCCGTCGAGCGCATCGCGGGCGACGCGGTCGAAGTCCTCGGGGTCGAACCCGAACGGTCCACTGCCACTCATGCGCTCTCCTCGGTGGTTGTGGGCATCTGAATGTGTCAAACACCAGTGTGCGCGCACGCGGCGCCGGGCGGGATGGTAAACGATCCATATGCTCTTCACACGGGACGAACTGTTAGCCACCGTCGAGTTGTCACCGCAGGCAGCGGGTGCGCACGACCGTCAAGGATGGGTGGGACTGTTCGCTGCGGGCGGACAGGTCGAAGATCCGGTGGGCTCACGGCCGCACCGCGGACCCACCCAGATCGAGCGGTTCTACGACACCTTCATCGCGCCCCGCGACATCACGTTCCACCGCGACGTCGACATCGTCATCGGATCGACGGTGCTCCGCGATCTCGAGCTCGAAGTCGTCATGAGCCCGTCGGTCACCATGCGGATCCCCGCTTACCTTCGCTATGTGGTGACGTCCGCCCCGGCCGGCCCGCGGATCGATGAACTGCAGGCGTACTGGGAGCTGCCCGCGATGATCGGGCAGTTCGCCCGGGCCGGTCTGGGCGCCGTGCCGGTCGGCCTGCGGCTGAGCACGGCATTGCTGCGCAACCAGGGACCTTCGGGCGCACTCGGGTTCGCGAAGGGAATGGGCGGCGCGGGCCGGGCGGGCAAGCGCCTCATGACGGGGCTGCTCGACGACCTGTGTGCCGGCGACGCGGTCGCGGTGCAACGGTGGCTGAGCGCCGACACCGTCATCCGCGCCGGCGACGACGCACCGCTGAGTGCTTCCGGTTTGGTGGAACGCACGTCGGGTGCCTCGTGGCGCAAACTGATCGCGTCCGGGTCGAGTCTGGTGGCCGGGCTGGACCGCGACGGTCGACGGGCGGTGCTGATCGCGGATCTGGGCAGCAGACCTCGCACGGTCGCCCGATTGCGGTACTTCGCGGACGCGAACTGAACGCGGCATCGACACGCATAGGGACCCGGCTGCACCACCCCGATCTACCGGCGTGAGACCGTAGAAGGATCATGGCTGATCACGCTTTCATCACCTACGAGGAATTCGGGCGACGGTTCTTCGAGGTGGCGGTGTCGGAGGACCGGGTCGGTGACGCCATCGGCTCGATCGCCGGCGACGAGTTCGAGATGGGTCCGATGGCCCAGGGGCCGGGCAAAATCGCCAAGGTCACCGCGCGGGTGAAGATCCAAAAGCCCCGGGTGAACCGCGTTGTGGGCGAAACCATCACGTTCTCCATCCGGATCCCACTGGAGATCGACATGGTGATCGACCTGCGCATCGACCGGCCCAAGTTCATGGTGTTCGGTGAGATCGCCCTGCGGGCCTCGGCGTTGGCCGCCGAGCCGCTCCTACTGATCCTCGATGTCAAGAAACCGCGGCCGTCCGACATCTCGATCCACGTCACCTCCACGTCGCTGCGGGCCGAGGTGCTGCGGATACTGGCGGGTGTCGACGCGGAGATCAAACGCTTCATCGCTGCGCACGTGGCCGGCGAGATCGACAGCCCGGCGTCGGAGCAGGCCAAGGTGATCGACGTCGCCAAGGAACTCGACTCCGCCTGGGGCGGAGTCTGAGGGGCGCCCGAAAAAGGCGCCCCTTCTTGAGGTTTCGTGAATCTGGTCGGCTTACTTCACGTCTACGTAAACCGTCTTGTTGACGACACTGGTCTGAAAGTTGTCGCCTGGGTTACCGGAATCTGTCCGGCTGTAGGTCTGGCCCTGCCGGATCGACACCACCGTCGCCCGGTTCAACGGAGTGGAGCCGATGTGGTTGACGACCACCTTGTAGCCCTGCCGCTGCAACTGACTGATGGTCTGCTCGGCATTGCCCGGGCCGGTCGGTGCTGACTGGGCCGGTGCGGTCGGGCTGATCACTGCTGCGGCGGCCGCGCCGGCAAGTGCAGTGGAAAATCCGATCCTCATCATCTTTGGTGCCTTCTTTCGATCTTCTTTTGTTTCGCGTTCGCTGTCGACTTCGGCCCCCGTCGTCAGCTCCATTCGGGTGTTACTCAATGGTTAACCGGTTGTTCACAATTTAGATTCCGGCTGGCCGAAAATAGTTGACGAGTGGTGCGTCACATCTGGCGGTGCGGCATCCGCGTAGCGTGCACCGGGTGGCGAAGTTGAGCGCAGGCGTCCTGCTGTACCGTCTCGCCGGGTCGGCGGTGGAGGTACTGATCGCCCACCCGGGCGGTCCGTTCTGGGCCCGTAAGGATGCCGGGGCATGGTCGGTGCCCAAGGGGGAGTACGTCGACGGCGAGGACGCGTGGTCGGCGGCGCAACGTGAGTTCACCGAGGAACTCGGCTCGCCCCCGCCCGCGGGGCCACGCATTGAGCTGGCCCCGGTGCGGCAGGCGGGAGGCAAGGTGGTCACCGCGTTCGCGGTGAACGGAGACTTCGATCCCGCCACAGCCGTGAGCAACACATTCAGCGTCGAGCTGCCGAAAGGATCGGGGCGGCTCGTCGAGTTCCCCGAAATCGACCGCGTCGCCTGGGTTTCGGTGGCAGCAGCCCGTACCAAGCTGCTCAGCGGGCAGCGCCCCCTGTTGGACCAGCTGATGACCGCACCCGAACTGGCCGGCTACGGAGAAGGCGATCCCGAGGGCGGGTAGCGGCTCAGAGGTCGAGTGCCAGCCGGTGTCCGGCCTCGGCCCGCGACACGCAGGTCAGCAGATACCCGGCGTCGCGCTCCGGGTCCGTCAACAACGTATCCCGGTGCTGCACGGTCCCGTCCGTTCCCGGCAGGGTTCGAATTCGACAGGTGCCACAGAACCCCTGCTGACATGAGTACGGGGCATTCACCCCGGCCCGGCCCAACGCGGCGAGCAGCGTCTCGTCGGCGCCGACCGACACCGTGGCGCCAGTAGAGGCGACGGTCACCGAGAACTCCGCACCGTCGACAACCGGTGGGGCCGCGAACCTTTCGAAATGCAACTCCACGTCGTCACGGCCGGCGAGCGCGGCCCGGATTCCGGTCAGCATCGGGGCCGGACCGCAGGCGTAGACCGTGGTGCCGTCGGGACAGTCGCCGAGAAGATCCGCGGCGATGGGCAGGCCCTCGACATCGTCGGTGCGGATCTCGATGCGGTCACCGAACCGGGCGAGCTCGTCCAGGAACGGCAGGCTGTCGCGACTGCGCCCGGCGTACACCATCGACCAGTCGACACCCAGCCGCGCCGCCAACCCGAGCATCGGCAGGATCGGGGTGATGCCGATTCCGCCCGCGATGAAGCGGAAACGTTGGGCGGGCGACCCGTGACCGGGCACCGTCAAGGCGAACGCATTGCGCGGGCCGTGGGTGCTGACCCGGCTGCCGACCTGCAGGCTGTCGTGTACTTCGACGGAGCCACCGCCGCCATCGGGGATGCGCCGCACCGCAATTCGATAGCTGTCGGTCACCGTGGGATCACCGCACAGGGAGTACTGCCGGACCCGTCCGCTGGCCAGGTGCAGGTCGATGTGTGCACCCGGATACCACTGCGGCAGCGGGCCGCCGTCAGCCGCAGTCAGGGTGAGTGCGATGACATCCTGGTCATGGGCCACCACTTCCCGCCCGGCGACGCTCAACGCGATCGTGCGGTCCAGCTCCGGCGGCAGGGCCGGTCGCCGCACGAGTCGGCCCACCGTCCAGATCGTGGCGATGGCGGCGCCGGCGGCACCGAGCATCGGATCGTGCCGAAATCGGCCCGAGATGCTCGGTGGCAGGCGGCGATATCGGGATATCAGTGACAGCGTCGGCATGGCTGAGCCCGTCACAGGTGCGCGGCCCGCGCCGCGGGCGAGCTCGCCAGGTACGCGACCGCCTGGGCCGTCGACCCCATCTCCTCCGGTGAGAAGCCCGGCCGACAGTAGGCCAGGGTGTGGGAGCCGAACATCTGGGAGAACTTGGGCAGCAGTCCCAGCTTGGAATCGCGGATACGCATCTTGTTCATCCGCCACCAGCCGATGTCGAGGGTCGGGTCGTTCTTCACCATCGCCCAGCAGCCACGCTGGAAGAACAGGTAGACCGCGGTCGCCGCGATCGACATCGCGCGCACCCGGCTGAAGTAGCTGTCCTGGAAATAGACCGCGACATCGTGGGCCACGCTGCGGTGCTCGACCTCTTCACTGCCGTGCCAGCGGAACAGATCGGTCATCGTCGGGTCGGCTGCGTAGTCCTCCCAGGAGCAGTTCAGCACGAAGTCGCCCAGCACCGCGGTGTAGTGCTCGATGGCCGCGATCAGCCACAGCCGATCGCACAGGTGGGCCAGCCTGCGGCGCGGATCGGGGGAGTCCGACGGTGCCAGTGTCTTGGTGAATACGTGCTCCACCAGGGACAACACCGGCTGGTAATCCACCCCGTGGCTGGTGAAGAACTCGTCGAGCACCTGATCGTGTGTCTCGGCGTGGGTGGCTTCCTGACCGATGAAGCCACGCATGTCATCGGCGAGCTTGGGATCGCGCACGTACGGCAGCGCTTCGTTGAACGTCGCGACGAACCAGTGCTCGGCTACCGGCAGCACCACATTGAACAGGTTCACCATCGACGAGGCCACGGGATGACCGGGGATCCAGTGCAACGGGATGTCATCGAGATCGAAGTGCACTTTTCTGGCCTGGATCTGTACCGGGCCCGGGTCGATCTCATGGTCGAACCGCAACGGACGCAACATCGAGAGCCTCCTGGGATGAGTGGACTCTCAGCAGTGTACGGATTTAGGTGGGAACGGCGGTACCGGGTGGGGTCAGGCGGGCGGTGGAGTACCCGCGCCTGGGGCGCCGGGGATCGGGATCACCGGGGTCGGCGTCACCGTGGTCACGCCATTGCTGCCGACCCTCGGTCCGCCGGGCACGGCCGATTCGGCGGACTGTTCGGCGGCGGCTTCGCTGCAGTCCAGCGTCAGGATCATCTTGCCGCTGGAGTTGACCTTCTGGGAATCGACGAGGCACTCGGCCTGCGGCAGGGAGCTGCCGAAGGAGCCGCCGAACGTGGCCTTGACGCCCTGGCTCTTCAGGATGGCCAGCGCCTTCAGATACGGCTCGCCGACGACGTTGACCGAAGCCGAGCTCGGCTGTGAGGTGGCCGTGCCCGCGGCCATCAAGGCCATCGAACCGGCGGCGAGTAAACCGCCGCCGAGTGCAACAAGCTTCTTCACGTGAACTCCGTCAGTCGGGTGCGTTTGCGAACATATCGCAGCTGTGACGATTGTGAAACCGGAGCAGAGGCCGGAAGTGTTACATCCCGGCCCCGTCTCCGTGTCCGGTGATCCCGGCCACCACCTCGCTCAACGCGGCTGCCCGGGGGTCGGCGAACACGTCTTCGAGCAGCAGTCGTCGGCCGTCCGGACCGGCCAGCGGGATCCGCCAGTTCGGGTACTCGTCGGTGGTTCCCGGCTGGTTCTGGGTACGCAACTCACCGACTGCGTCGGCAAGCGACAGTGCCAGCAGCTTCGACGGGGTCCGGGCGAGGTACCGGTACAGCGCCGTCACGATCTGATCGGTATCCGGGTCGGGTCCGAGCAGGCCGACCCGGCGAAGCTCGTCGAGCCAGGCCGATTGTGCGGCGCGGTCGGCGGCCGACTCCTGATCGGCAGACCGGGTGAGCAGGCCGAGTTCCTCCCGCAACCGCACATGCTCGCCGGCCAGATAGCCGGGCGTGGGCGGCAGGTCATGCGTGGTCACCGAGGACAGGCAGTACTCACGCCAGTGTTCGGCGGGGAGCGGCTTTCCGGACCAGTCCGACTCGAACCACAGGATCGAGGTGCCGAACAGACCCCGCTCGCGCAGGTAATCGCGCACCCACGGTTCCACCGTGCCCAGATCCTCGCCGACCACGAGCGCGCCGGCCCGGTGCGCCTCGAGCGCGATGATGCCGATCATCGCGTCATGGTCGTAGCGCACATAGGTGCCTTCGGTCGGCGCGACGCCCTTCGGGATCCACCACAGCCGGAACATGCCGATGATGTGGTCGATGCGGACCCCGCCGACGTGCCGGAGCGCCATCTCGACCAACGCCCGGAACGGTTCGTAAGCCTGCGCGGCAAGTCGGTCCGGTCGCCACGGAGGCTGCGACCAATCCTGACCGAGTTGGTTGAACTCATCCGGTGGGGCGCCGGCGGTAACCCCGAGGGCCAGCACGTCCTGCAGTGCCCACGCGTCGGCACCGTCGGGATCGACGCCGACCGCGAGGTCGCCCATGATGCCCAGCGCCATCCCGGCCTGCACCGCCGTGGCCTGAGCCGCGGTGAGTTGGTCGTCGAGAACCCACTGCAGCCAGCGGTGGAAATCGACGGCTTCCGAATGGGAGGCGGCGAACGCGGCGACCTCCGGGTTTCCCGGATGCTGCAGCGCGCACGGCCAGGCATGCCAGTCGGCACCGTACTGTTCGGCCAGCGCGCACCAGGTCGCGAACTCTTCCAGGCTGCGGCCCTGCCGGGCCCGGTAGGCGGTGTACGCCAGTTCCCGGCCGGCCGAGCGTTCAACCCGGTACACGTGTTCCAGTGCGGTGCGTTTGGCCTGCCAGGCCGCATCGCGGTCGATGGTCGGCCGGCGGTCGGCGCGCTTGTTGACCGTGGTGCGCAGCCCCCGGAGGCGGCCGCGGTGACGGACCGAGGCGAATTCGGTGATGGCCTCCACCCGCAGGTAGAGCGGATTGCCGAAGCGCCGCGAGGTGGGCAGATACGGCGAGGGCTCCATCGGGGCCGTGGGGGCGGCCGCGTGTAGCGGGTTGACGAGAATGAACCCGGCGCCGTGCTCGGCGGCCGACCATACGGCAAGATCGGTCAGGTCGGTGAGATCGCCGGTACCCCACGAATGTTGCGAGCGGACGCTATAGAGCTGGACTGCCAGACCCCAGGCCCGACGCCGGTCCAGGCGGGTGGGCAGGCCCACGGCGGCGGGGGAGATCACGACGGGCGTCTCGGTATGGAAGTCGCCCTCGCGCAACCGGAGCCGGTGATAGCCCAGCGGCAGATCCGCCGGCAGCTCGAACGTGGCCTCACCGACCAATCGGTCGCCGAGATCGTATGGGGGCCGGTTGTTTTCGAGTTGCCTTAGGTCGCCGCGTTCAGTGCCGTCCTCGAGCGACAGTGCGAGGTGCACCGGATCCCCGTGCGTGACGTGGACCCAGAAACTCGACGGCATCCCGGCCTGGCCCAGCACGATCGGCGGCAGCCGTTGCTGCCAGTACCGCCGGTCGTGCGCCGCCAAGGCGTCCGCGCACTCCCGTTCGGTGCCGGCTTTCACGCCCAGCGCGTCCAAGACGGCGACCAGAGTGGACGCCGCGACAGCGGTACGGCAGCCGGTCCAGTCGTCGAACTCGGCGGCCACGCCATAGCGACGGGCCAACTCCAGCAGGGCCGGCGACGAAGAAGTCATGACGCCAATCTTGGTGCACCTTCGGCTCACGTGCTCACGGCCGCTGTAGGGTGTCTGTAACGATCCTTACCGACAGGTGATACAGATGACCCAGCCGGCCACCCGACGACAACAGCAGGGTGCGGATTCGCGGGAGCAGATCCTCGAGGCCACCGAGCGGCTCATGGCCACCCGCGGTTACGCCGCGACCTCGATCAGCGAGATCCGAAAGGCCTGCGGCCTACCGGCCAGCTCCATTTACTGGCATTTCGGATCCAAGGACGGCGTCCTCGCCGCGGTGATGGCCCGTGGGGCCGAACTTTTCTTCGCGGCGATACCGAGCGAAGGCAGCATCGACGAACAACTGGCGGTCCTCGCCGAACTGCATTCGCAGCGCCCCGAATTCCTGCGGATTCTCTACCTGCTGTCCCTGGAGCGCAGCGATGATCCGACGGTGACGCAGGTGGTGCGCCGGGTCCGTGACACCGCGATCGCGCGATTCTCCGACGCCGTTCGCCGCCTGCTGCCCAACGGACTGCCGCCACAGCGCGCCGAGCGGGTGGTCGCCGAACTCACCGCCTTCGCCGTCGCGCAGTCCGACGGCGTGTTCTTCGCCAACCACCTCGAACCCGACACCACCGACGTCGTGCGCATGTACCGGAGGCTGTGGCAAGCCGTCACCGCTCTGGTCCCGATACTCCTGGAGGACGAACAGTGAGCGACAAGACCGCGATCATCACGGGCGCGAACACCGGGCTTGGATTCGAATGTGCGCGTGCCCTGCTGGAATCCGATCCGGGGTGGCACGTGGTGCTGGCCGTGCGCGATGCCGAACGTGGCGCCGACGCGGCGGAGCGGCTCGGCAGCCCCGGCCGTGTCACGGTCAGTGAACTCGATCTGGCCTCGCTGCGGTCGGTGCACGACTTTGCCGGCAGATTGCCGCGATTGGACGTGCCGCCGGTGACCGCGCTGGTCTGCAATGCCGGGCTGCAGATGGTTGCGGGTTCGCAGGCGACCGCGGACGGCTACGAAATGACGTTCGGCGTCAACCATCTCGGTCATTTCGCCCTGGTACAGCACCTGCTCGAGCGCTTGGCCACACCGGCACGGATCGTGGTGGTCAGCAGCGGCACCCACGATCCGGACAAGTTCACCGGTATGCCGGCGCCCCGCTACACCACGGCTGACGACCTGCTCAGCCCGCCGCCGGGCGGACTCACCGGCGAGGAGGGCCGGCGTCGCTACACCACCTCCAAACTGTGCAACCTGTTGTTCAGCTACGAGTTGGACCGGCGGCTGGGCCACGGTGCCCGCGGAATCACGGTCAACGCGTTCGATCCGGGCCTGATGCCGGGCTCGGGGCTGGCCAGGGATTACTCGGGCGTTCAGCGAATGGCCTGGCGTCTGTTCATGCCTGCCCTGCGGATACTGCCCAATGTCAACAGCCCTCGACGCTCCGGAGCCAACCTCGCCGCCCTGGTGGCCGGTCCGGACCTCGACGGCGTCACCGGCGCGTACTTCGAAGGGAGTCGCCGGATCCGGTCCTCGCGTGATTCCTATGACGGGGCCAAGGCCGCCGACCTGTGGCAGGTCAGTGAACGGCTGGTATCGGCGGTCGGCTGACCCAGAGGGCGCGCAGTAGTGTCGGCTCAGTGGCATCGACGTTGCGCCGGGCCCGGATCGCGGTCGGGGCGCTGTTCCTGACCAACGGCGCGATCTTCGCCAATCTGCTGCCACGCTATCCGGAGATCAAGACCGACCTTCACCTGAGCAATGCGGTGTACGGGGCGGCCGTCGCCTCGTTCTCCGGTGGCGCGCTGGTCGCAGGATTGGCTGCGGCGACGCTGATTCGACGGTTCCACAGCGCGCGCGTGGCGGTCATCGGCACCGTGGCGCTGGCCGCCTTCGTCGTCATGGCCGGTGTGGCGAGCACACCGCTGACGCTGGCGGCCGCGCTGTTCCTGGCCGGCTCCTGTGATGCGGTGGTCGATGTCGCGCAGAACGCCCACGGGCTGCGGTTACAGCGCGCACACGGCCGATCGATCATCAACTCACTGCATGCCGTGTGGGCCGCCGGGGCGATCTTCGGCGGCCTCACCGGTGCCGGCGCCATTGCCCTGGGGGTCCCGCGCGCCGTCCACCTCTCGGTGATCGCCGTGTTGTTGAGCGCGGTGGCCCTGGTGTCCTACCGCTACCTGTTGCCCGGACCCGACCATGACGAGCATCGTGCGGCACACGCCCCGGCCGGGACCCGTGCCGGTCCAAGGACTTATCTGATCCTGCTGGCCCTGGTGCTGATCGCCATCGCAGGCGCCACGGTCGAGGACGCCGGAAGTTCCTGGGCCACCCTGTATCTGCGCGACAGCCTGCACACCCCGCCGGCCTTGGCGGTCTTCGGGTACATCGCGCTGGTCGGGTTCATGTTCGTCGGGAGGCTGATCGGCGATCGGCTGGTCGACCGGTTCGGCGAGGCCACCGTGGCGCGGGTCGGAGGACTCATCGCCGCCGCCGGGATGGGGACCGCACTGGCCTTCCCGAGCATCGCCACCACGATCGTCGGCTTCGCGCTGGCGGGCCTCGGGGTGGCCACGCTGGTGCCGGCCGCGATGCACGGCGCCGATCAGCTGCCGGGCCTGCGACCGGGGACCGGGCTGACTGTGGTCACCTGGCTCATGCGGGTGGGGTTCTTCGGTGCGCCACTGCTGGTCGGGCTGGTCGCCGATGCCGCCGGGCTGCGGGTCGGCCTTCTGGTCGTGCCTCTGGCCGGGCTGGCTGCCGCCCTGCTGGCCGGAGTACTGCCGAAACGGCGGTCGTCAGTGCGTCGTTCCGGGGCCGATACCGGCCAGCTCGATCGTGAACACACCCGACACGATGAGCGCGATACCGAGCAACATCACCGGGGTCAACGGTTCGCCGAATAGGAACTTGGCGATGACGGCGACCAGCGCGACCCCGCACGCGGTCCAGATGCCGTAGGCGATACCCACCGGCACCCCCAACGACAGGGCCAGCCACAGCAGGTAGAAGGACAGCACGTACCCGGCGATCACCGGCGCGATCCACGCCTTGCGGCGGAAGCCGTCCGACGCACGCAACCCGAGCGTGGCACACACCTCGACCAGGATCGCCCCGGTCAGGGCCAGCCACATCATGACTCCGCCTGACGCGGGCGTGACCCGAGCTCGACCAGCAGCACGCCGGCGATGATCAGACCGATACCGGCCACAATCGGCCAGGTGAACGGATCGCCGAACAACGCCGCGGCCAGCACCGCCGTCGCTGCGGTACCCAGCGCACCCCAGATGCCATAGGCGACACCGACGGGCATGCCCGCCCGCAGCACCAGGGTCAGCAACAGGAATGCGGTCAGGTAACCGGCCACCACCAGCACCAGCCACCCCGCATGATCCTGGGATGCGCGCAGCGACAGCGTGGCCGCGACCTCGGCGACGACAGCCGCGATCAGCAACGCCCACTTCTGCACCGGACAAACCTAGCCGAGCCCCGGTCGACGGGTGAGTACCGTGGGGGAGTTAGCCCCAGCTTCACCGAGGAGTCCGCATGACCGGGTCCGTCCTGGACTTTCTGCCCCCGCCGATGCGCGATCCGGTTTTCTTCGCGATCCCGTTCTTCCTGGTGTTGTTGACCGTGGAATGGGTTGCCGCCCGGCGCCTGCAGCACATCGAATCGCAGCGGGAACCCGCAGGCGCGTTCAACGCCCGCGACGCATGGACGAGTATCTCGATGGGGTTGGTCTCCATCCTCACCATGGGCGGATGGAAACTGGTCGCGCTGTTGGGTTATGCCGCCATCTATGCCTATCTGGCGCCATGGCACTTACCCGGGAACCGGTGGTACACCTGGGTGATCGCGATCGTCGGGGTGGATCTGCTGTTCTACGCCTACCACCGGATTGCGCACCGGGTGCGGTTGATCTGGGCGACGCATCAGGCCCACCACTCGAGTCAGTACTACAACTTCGCCACCGCGCTGCGTCAGAAATGGAACAACAGCGGTGAGATCCTGATCTGGATTCCCCTGCCGCTGCTCGGTATCCCACCCTGGCTGGTGTTCACGAGCTTTTCGCTGAACCTGGTCTATCAGTTCTGGGTGCACACTGAACGAGTCGGAAAGTTGTGGCGGCCAATCGAATTCATCTTCAATACCCCGTCGCATCATCGGGTGCACCACGGCCGCGATCAGCTGTATCTGGACCGCAACTACGGCGGCATCCTCATCATCTGGGACCGCATGTTCGGCACGTTCCAGCCGGAAGTGTTCCGCCCGCACTACGGGCTGACCAAACAGGTGGACACCTTCAACATCTGGAAGCTGCAGACCCACGAATATGCGGCGATCGCCCGCGACGTGCGGCGGGCCCGCCGGCTGCGTGACCGGCTGGGCTACCTCTTCGGCCCACCGGGATGGCAGCCCGCCGAGGTTCGCGATTCTCAGCCGGTCGGCTGACCGCCCGGAACCGGGCAGCGCCCGCCGCCTTGGCGATTCCCAGTGTTTGCGTGGCGTTTGAACTCGCGGCGAGCTGAATCCCGCCAAAGCAAACGTGAAATCAGTAAGGTCAACAAGACCCGGGTGCCTTCACCCGGATCACGGTCACGAAAGGGGCATTGCGTGGGAGACACACTCACCGAAGGTCAGAAGCTGGAGAAGGGTGGTTCGCTCACCTCCAACAACGGCGCATACACGCTGACGTTGCAGGATGACGGCAACCTCGTGTTGGAGGCGCGTGGCCAAGCGGTCTGGTCGACTTCCACCAACGGCCAGGACGTCGTGCGGGCGGAGGTGCAGACCGACGGCAACTTCGTGCTGTACACGTCCGAGAAGCCGGTGTGGCACACCGACACCAAGGGCAAGAAGGACGTCAAGCTGGTTCTCCAGGACGACCGCAACCTGGTGCTGTACGCCGCAGACGGGCCCGCGTGGTCGTCCGACACCGCGACCTCCGAGCCTCCGCCACCGGCGCCCGAGGCCGAAGTCGCCCCGGCCGCTGTCGAGGAGCCGGTTGCCGTGGCCGAGCCCGCTGCGCCGGCCGCGCCGCCGCCGCCCCCGCCTGCACCCGAGCCGCGGACCTACACCGTGGTCTCCGGCGATACTCTCTGGGCGATCTCCGAGCGGTTCTACGGAGATGGCAACAAGTACCAGCAGATCGCCGATGCGAGCGGTATCTCCAATCCCGACCTGATCCACCCCGGCCAGGTCTTGACAATTCCTTGACCTGAACAGACGCACGGCCCGGACCTCGATGGTCCGGGCCGTTCGTTGTTTCTGGCGATGGATCGCACGGGATATGCGGACCGCCGGTAACGAAGTTGCCGCCTGACCGATATTGAAGTCAGTAGGGTGACGTTCACCACGTTCGCACAGCGAGGGAGGTCGGCCGTGAGTAGGTGGCTAGGTGGGGTGATACGGGCGCTGGCCGGGGTTCCGGTGGCGGGTCTGCTGGCGTGTCCGGTACCGGTGGCCGCCGCCGCGGGTTCGCTGGTGTACCCGGGTATGGAGATCCGGCAGGGCACGAATGTCTGCACGCTGGGTTACGTCGATCCGATGAGCCGCGTCGGCTTCACCGCGGGTCATTGCCGGGGTGGCGGTCCGGTGGGCGACCGGGACGGCAATTTCATCGGGCACCAGGGGTCCTTCGAGGACAACACGCCCGACGGCGCCACGGTTGACACCAACTACATGATCTCCGATTGGGAGACCATCCAATTGGCCGGCGATGTCGCGATCAACAACATCCTGCCGGGCGGGCGGATGCTGGTGGAGGATCCCGGGGTGGTTCCGACGCCGGGTGCCCCGGTCTGCCACTTCGGTGTGGTTACCGGTGAGAGTTGCGGCACCATCCAAGCCGTCAACAACGGCTGGTTCACCATGGCCAACGGTGTGGTCAGCCAGAAGGGCGATTCCGGTGGTCCGGTGTATGTGGTCACCCCGGACGGCCGTGCCGCCATCGTGGGCATGTTCAACAGCACCTGGGGCACCTTTCCGGCCGCCGTGTCCTGGCAGAACGTCAGTGGGCAGTCCCGCGGCGGCGGGTTACCCGCCGGCGAGGTGTCGACCCTGGTGGGGCAGCCCTGACCACTAACTAGAACACGTTCTAGCCATTGCGCCGGGTGGGCGATATTCTCATGGCGATGCTTAATCAGACACCTGTCCAGATCGCCTGGGTTACCGCTGATCTGGACGCCACCGAACAGGCCCTGACCACCATGCTGGGGGCTCGCCGGTGGGTGCGGATGCCCGCGGTGCATTTCAGCCCGGAGACCTGCCGCCACCACGGCCGACCCGCCGATTTCGTCGCCGACATCTCACTGAGCTACGCCGGTGACACTCAACTGGAGCTGATTGCTCCGGTCAGCGGCGAGAGCATCTACGCCGAGTTCCTGGAACGGCACGGCGCGGGTCTGCACCACGTCTGCATCGAGGCGGCCGACGCAGAGGAGTTCGAGGCGCGACTGCGCGACGCTGAAGGCGACGGGACACCGGTGGTGTGCCAGGGCGAGATGCCCGGAGGAATGAGATTCGCCTACCTGTCGGCCGTAGGAGCCGGGGTGCCGTATCTGGAGATCGCTTACATTCCGCCCGAGATCCGGGCGTTCTTCGAGTATGTGAAACAGGAGCAGCAGTGAAGGAAATCCCCGAGGTCGTCGAGGCCGCGGACATCGAATCCTGGTCGGACGAGTTCGATGTCGTGGTCATCGGATTCGGTATCGCCGGAGGCTCTGCGGCGGTCAGCGCCGCCGCCCGCGGTGCCCGGGTGCTGGTGTTGGAGAAGGCTGCGGCGGTCGGCGGCACCACCGCGATGGCCGGTGGGCACTTCTATCTCGGCGGCGGGACCGCGGTGCAGGAGGCCACCGGGCACTCCGACACCCCCGAGGAGATGTACAAGTATCTGGTCGCAGTCTCGCGCGAGCCCGACCTGGACAAGATCCGCGCCTACAGCGACGGCAGCGTCGAACATTTCAATTGGCTTGAGGCACTGGGTTTTCAGTTTGAGCGCAGTTTCTACCCGGGCAAGGTCGTGGTGCCGCCGGGCACCGAGGGGCTGTCCTACACCGGAAACGAGAAGGTGTGGCCGTTCATCGAGCAGGCCGCGCCGGCGCCGCGAGGTCATTCGGTCCCCGTGCCCGGCGAGCTGGGCGGCGCCGCGATGGTGACCGATCTCCTACTGAAGCGCGCCGAGACGCTGGGTGTCACGTTCCGGTACGAGACGGGAGCCACAAACCTGATCGTCGAGGGCGGCGGGAACGACCGCTCCGTGGTCGGGGTGAAGTGGAAGAACTTCGGTGAAACCGGTTGTGTCAAAGCGAAATCAGTCATCATCGCCGCCGGGGGATTCGCAATGAACCCGGAGATGGTCGCCGAATACACGCCGGCTCTCGGAAAGAAACGTCGCACCAAGCACCACGGCGAGGTCGAGCCCTACATCCTGGGCAACCCCAACGACGACGGCCTCGGAATCCGGATGGGTGTCGCCGCCGGCGGCGTCGCCAACGGCATGGACCAGCTGTTCATCACCGCCGCGGCCTACCCTCCGGAGATCCTGCTGACCGGTGTGATCGTCAACAATCAGGGTCAGCGCTTCGTCGCCGAGGACTCCTACCACTCCCGCACGTCGGCGTTCGTCCTGCGTCAGCCCGAGCAGCAGGCGTACCTGATCGTGGATGAGGAACACATGGAGATGCCGGCGATGCCGCTGATCAAATTCATCGACGGCTACGAGACGATCGCCGAAGTCGAAGAGGCACTGGGAATTCCGGCCGGGAACCTGGCGGCCACCCTGGACCGCTACAACGCGCACGCGGCCGACGGCGAAGATCCCGACTTCCACAAGCAGTCCGACTACATCGCGGTGCAGCACAAGGGTCCGTGGGCGGCGTTCGACCTGTCGCTCGGGGTCGCCATGTACTCGGGATTCACCATGGGCGGGCTGACCGTGTCCATCGACGGTGAGGTGCTGCGCGAGGACGGCAGCCCCATCGCCGGCCTGTACGCAGCCGGGGCCTGTGCGTCCAACATCGCCCAGGACGGCGAGGGGTACGCCAGCGGTGTGCAACTCGGGGAGGGCTCGTTCTTCGGGCGCCGCGCCGGTACGCACGCCGCGGAACGATGAAGAGGATCGCCGTCTCGACCGGTTAGGTCGGCAAGCCGACCGGCGCGAGCTCCCAACGGCCGTCGCCGAGCAGTTCGAGGCGACGGTCGTGGAGCTCGTTGACGCTGTCGCGGTGGCTGATGCTGACCACGATGCAGTCGGGTAATTCGCTGCGCAGCGTCGAGTACAACGCGTACTGCTGACCGGCATCGAGCGCCGAGGTGGCCTCGTCGAGGAATACCGCTGCCGGCTTGGCTAGCAGCACCCGGGCGAAGGCGATCCGTTGCTGTTCGCCCGGGGACAGCACCTTTCCCCAATCGGTGTCCTCATCGAGGCGAGAGGTCAGATTCCCCAGGGCGACCGCGTCGAGCGCGGCCCGGATCTCGTCGTCGCCGTACGTGCCCGCCGGTGCGGGATAGCAGACCACGGTGCGGAGATCGCCCAGCGGTGCGTAGGGGAGTTGGGACAGGAACATGACCTCACCCTGCTCGGGATAGCGCACCGTCCCCGATCCATACGGCCACAGCCGGGCCAGGCTGCGCAGCAGGGTCGTCTTCCCGGTACCGGACGGCCCGGTGATGACCAGCGAATCGCCGGGGGCCAGTTGGATGTCGAGGTCGTGCAGCAGCAGATCTCCGTCGGGCGACCGCACCTCGACATCCTCGAGTTCTACCCCGCCGTTGGCGCTCACCCCGATATCCAATCGCGGTAGCGCCCTTGCCTGTTCGTTCGCTTTCACCAGTCCGTCGAGGCGAATGATCGCGGCCCGGTATCCGGCGAATGCGTCGTACACCGAGCGGAAGAAGCTCAACGAACTCTGCACCCGGTTGAACGCACTTGCCGACTGAAGGACATCACCGTAGGTGAGCTGACCGGCGAACAACCGTGGTGCCTGGACGATCAGCGGAAGCGGGTCGATGATCTGGTTGATGGATCGGTTCCAACCGAGAAACGCCACGCCGCGCAGGACAAGCCGCCGGTAATTGGCGATGACGGCGGCGAACCGCGCTGCCAGCGTGTCACGTTCGGTGCGTTCGCCGTGATAGAAGCCCACCGCTTCGGCTCCGTCACGGACCCGCACGAGGGCGTACCGGAAAGCGGCGTTCGTGAGCGAGTTACGGAATGTCAGCCGAATGATCGGCCTGCCGATCCAGATCGCCACGACCGTCGTGACCGCCACCCACAGCAGTGCGATCCAGAACAACGCCTTCGGCAGCGTCACGCCCAGAAACGTCAAGGGGCCGGCCAGATTCCACAGGATCGGCGTGAACGCCACAACCGAGACGAGCGAGTAGACCGATCCGAACAACAATGTCTGCGCGGTGGCGACCGTCGGCGTGTTGGTTTCTGGCCCGGTGCCGGTGGTGAAGACGTCGATGTCCTGTTGGATGCGCTGATCAGGGTTGTCGATCGGAGTGCCGCCGAAGCCGCCGATGAATCGGCCGCGGTAGTAGGCCCGTTGATCGAGCCAGTCGCCGGTGAGTCGGTGGGTGAGCCAGACCCGCCAGCGGACGATGAAGTACTGCATGAGGTACAGGTCGAGCAAGGTGCGGGTGATGTCGACGGTCACCAACAACGCGAAGATCAGGATCGAATGCCAGAAGCCGTCGATTCCGGAGCTGCGGACCGCTTCGTTGCCCGAACCGGCGCCGGAGAACGCCACCTGCAGCGCCGTGGTCTGGTCGTTGAGGTAGTAGCTGAACAACACGTCCATGCGCACCGAGAACATCACCGACAGGAGCAGCACACCCAGCAGTCCCCACACCGGAATGCTTTCGCGGCCAAGGAAATAACCGCCGGTGACCCGCCAAAACTGACGGCCCCACGTGGTGAAACGCGCCAGCACGGCCAACGCGAACACCAGAGCCACCGCACCGATCGCCCAGGCCTTCGCGACCCACCACAGCGAGGCCAGGATCTCGTTGCCCCAGTCCAGAGACTGGGTGAACATCTCCATACCCCGGCAAGTTACCGGGAACTACCGCCCGATCAGGGTTGCTTGACCAGGTCGGCCGCGTCGTCGTCGACCTCGCCCAAGGTCCAGCGACCCTCACCGTGCAGCTGCAGATGCTTCTCGTGGTGCTGGCCCACGGTGCTGCGATGGGTGACGCTGACCAGGATCGTCTCCGGCAGCTCGGACCGCACCAGCGCATACATCGTGTACTCCAGGCCCTCGTCCAGAGCGGAGGTGGCCTCGTCGAAGAACACCACCCGCGGCCGGGTCAGCAGGATCCGGGCGAAGGCGATGCGTTGTTGCTCACCGGGGGAGAGCACCTTCGCCCAGTCGGCCACTTCGGAGAGTCGCTGGGAACACTGCGGCAGTGACACCTTCTGCAGCGCCGCGTGCAGTTCCTCGTCCGGGATGCTGCCGGGCTCGGCCGGATAGGAGACCACCGCGCGCAGATCGCCGAGTGGGACATACGGCATCTGGGACAGGAACATGGTCTCGTTGGCGTCGACCGGATAGCGGAAGGTGCCGGTGGCATAAGGCCAGAGTTGCGCCAAGCTGCGCAGCAGGGTGGTCTTTCCGGCGCCGGACCTGCCGGTCACGATCAGGGTGTCGCCGAGGTTCAGCCGCAGGTCCAGGTTGTCGACCAGCGGCTCACCGGACGGCGTACGCACCTCGACATCCACGAGTTCGACCAGGCAGTCCTGGCTCGGCTCGACAGTCAACTCCGGCAGTTGCCGGGCCTGTTCGTTGGCGACCACCAAGCCGTGCAGACGCATCACCGACGCCCGCCAACCCGCGAAGCCGTCGTAATTGTTGCGGAAGAACGACAAGCCGTCCTGAATGCTGCCAAACGCCGAGGAGGTCTGCGAGATGTCGCCGAGCTTGATCTCACCGGCGAACATTCGCGGCGCCTGGATGATCCACGGCAGCGGATTGATGATCTGGGAGATCGAGAGGTTCCAGCCGTAGAACTTCACCGAGCGGTTGATGAACCGCTTGTAGTTGTCCACCACGGGAGCGAACCGCTTGCGCAGCTGCATCCGTTCGGCCGCCTCGCCACGGTAGAACGCCACGGCCTCGGCGGCGTCGCGCAAGCGGACCAGCGCGTACCGGAACGCCGCGTTGAACTTCTCGTTGTTGAACGTCAGCCGGATCAACGGACGGCCGATCCAGAAGGCGATGACGGTCGCGACGAGCACGTAGGCGATACCGATCCAGAACATCGCCTTCGGCATGGTGAACCCGAACATCGTGAGGTCACCGGAGAGGTTCCACAGGATCACCGTGAAGGAAGCCACACTCACGATGGCGTCGATGGCGCCGAACAACAGAGTGCTCTGCGTGAAGGTATTCGGGTTGCTGGGAAGCGGACCGATGCCGTTGGTGAAAATGTCGATATCGGACTGGATGCGCTGGTCCGGGTTGTCGATGGAGTCGTCGATGAACCGGGTGCGGTAGTAGGCCTTGCGGTCGAGCCAGTCGCCGGTGAGCCGGTCGGTCAGCCAGGCGCGCCAGGCCAACGTGAACCGCTGCATCATGAACAGGTCGAGCATGACCCGGGCGACATGGACCGTGGCCAGGATGCCGAAATGGATGAGGGCCCACCAGAAGCCGTCGACGCCGGACTGTTTGACGGCGTCGTTGCCGCCGCCCATTCCCTCGAACGCGGTCTGCGCCGCCGACATCAGGTCGTTGCTGTAGTAGCTGAACAACACCTGCAACCGGACCCCGGAGATGACCGACAGCAGCAACGCCGACAACCACAGCCACACCTTGACGCTTTCCGGACCGGTGAAGTACCCACCGGTGACGCGCCAGAACTGCCGGCCCCAGGTGGTGAACTTCGCGATCAGTACCAGCACGAGCATGGTGGGAACCGCGGTGTAGACCCACACCTTGGCGATCCACAGCAGTGAAACGGCCAGCTCGGCGCCCCAGTCCAGCGAAGGGCTAAACATCTCCATCCGGGCAAAGTACCCGCATCAGCTGGCGTGAGCCCGGCCGGACGGCTCCAGGCGCGGTCGCGCCGATCCGGTTTCTGGGGCACTCCGCGCGTCCGCGTACCGTGAACGTGTGTCGAAGACGTCCAGCGCCAAACCGGGCCGCTTGAGCAGCAAGTTCTGGAAGTTACTGGGGGCCAGTACCGAGCGCAACGAGGCCCGGTCGCTCTCAGAGGTCAAGGGTGCAGCCGGGTTCGAGGACAAGGCTGCCAAACTCGACGACGAGCAGCTCACCAAAGCCGCCAAGCTGCTCGAGCTGCAGGACCTGGCCGCATCGGCCGACATGCCGCAGTTCCTGGCACTCGCGCGTGAGGCCGCCGACCGGACGACTGGCCTCCGGCCTTTTGATGTGCAGCTGCTCGGTGCGCTGCGCATGCTCGCCGGCGACGTCGTCGAGATGGCCACCGGTGAGGGCAAGACGCTGTCCGGGGCGATCGCAGCGGCCGGCTACGCCATCGGCGGCCGGCACGTCCATGTCATCACCATCAACGACTATCTGGCCAAGCGTGACGCGGAGTGGATGAGCCCGCTGCTGGAGGCGCTCGGTCTGACGGTCGGCTGGATCACCGAGGACTCGACGGCCGAAGAACGGCGCGCCGCCTACGGGTGCGATGTCACCTACGCGTCGGTCAACGAGATCGGCTTCGATGTCCTGCGTGACCAGCTGGTCACCGATGTCGCCGATCTGGTGTCACCCAACCCCGATGTCGCGCTCATCGACGAGGCCGACTCGGTCCTGGTCGACGAGGCACTGGTGCCGCTGGTGCTGGCCGGCACCAGCCACCGTGAGCAGCCCCGCGTCGAGGTCATCCGAATGGTTGGCGACCTGATCGCCGGGACCGATTTCGACACCGACGACGACAACCGCAACGTGCATCTCACCGAGGCCGGTGCCCGCAAGCTGGAAGCTCGGCTGGGAAACATCGACCTGTACTCCGAGGAGCATGTCGCCACCACGCTCACCGAGATCAACGTCGCGCTGCACGCACATGTGCTGCTGCAGCGCGATGTGCACTACATCGTCCGTGACGGCGCGGTCCACCTGATCAACGCGTCCCGTGGACGTATCGCCTCGCTGCAGCGCTGGCCGGACGGTCTGCAGGCCGCCGTCGAGGCCAAGGAGGGCATCGAGACCACCGAGACCGGCGAAGTTCTCGACACCATCACGGTGCAGGCGCTGGTCAACCGCTATCCGACCGTGTGCGGCATGACCGGTACCGCGCTGGCGGCCGGCGAGCAGCTGCGCCAGTTCTACAAGCTCGGGGTGTCGCCGATCCCGCCGAACAAGCCCAATGTCCGCGAGGACGAGACGGACCGGGTGTACCTCGCCGAGGCCGCCAAGAACCACGCCATCGTCGAGCACATCGCCGAGGTGCACGAGACCGGTCAGCCGGTGCTCGTCGGCACCCACGACGTGGCCGAGTCCGAAGACCTGCACCGCAGGCTGATCAAGGCGGGCGTCCCCGCCGTCGTGCTCAACGCCAAGAACGACGCCGAAGAAGCCTCCGTGATCGCCGAGGCAGGCAAGCTGGGCTCGGTCACGGTGTCGACCCAGATGGCCGGTCGCGGCACCGACATCCGGCTCGGCGGGTCCGATGTGGGTGACGACTCGGCAGAGAAGGAGAAGGTCGCCGACCTCGGCGGGCTGCACGTGGTCGGCACGGGCCGGCACCACACCGAACGCCTGGACAATCAGTTGCGCGGGCGGGCCGGACGCCAGGGCGACCCCGGTTCGACGGTGTTCTTTTCCAGCTGGGACGACGAAGTGGTGGCGGCCCACCTCGACGACACCAAGCTGCCTACCGAGACCGACGAGAACGGCCGGATCACCGCACCCAGGGCGGCCGGTCTTCTCGACCACGCACAGCGCGTTGCCGAGGGCAGGCTGCTCGACGTGCACGCCAACACCTGGCGCTACAACCAGTTGATCGCCCAGCAACGCGCGATCATCGTGGACCGCCGCGAAACCCTGCTGCGCACCGACACCGCCCGCCAGGAGTTGGAGGCCCGCTCGCCGGAGCGCTACGCCACCCTGGCCGAGGATCTCGGCGAGGACGGTGAGCAGAAGCTGGAGAAGATCTGCCGCCTGATCATGCTGTACCACCTGGACCGAGGCTGGTGTGACCACCTGGCCTTCCTTGCCGACATCCGGGAGAGCATCCACCTGAGGGCGTTGGGCCGCCAGAACCCGCTCGACGAGTTCCACCGGATGGCCGTCGACGCATTCGCCTCGTTGGCCGCCGATGCCATCGAGGCCGCCCAGCAGACCTTCGACACCGCGGATTCGATCGAGGACGAACCGGGTATCGATCTGTCCAAGTTGGCGCGGCCGACGTCGACGTGGACGTACATGGTCCACGACAATCCACTCAACGACGACACCATGTCGGCGCTGAGCCTGCCGGGTGTGTTCCGCTAGGTTTTAGGCATGGACCATGCCGTGCACGATCGGGTGCTGACGGTGCCCAACGCACTGAGTGCGCTGCGCCTGGTGCTCGTGCCGGTGTTCCTGTGGCTGCTGTTCGACCAGCACGCCAACGGGTGGGCGGTAGCGGTCCTGATGTTCAGCGGGTTCTCCGACTGGGCCGACGGCAAGATCGCGCGCCTCGTCGACAACCAGTCGTCGCGGCTGGGCGAGCTGCTGGACCCGCTCGTCGACCGGATCTACATGGTCATCGTTCCGATCGCCCTGGCGCTGTACGGCGTGGTGCCGTGGTGGGTGGTGCTGACCCTGCTCGGCCGCGATGTGCTGCTGGCCGCCACGCTGCCGATCTTGCGCCGCCGGGGACTGACCGCCCTGCCCGTGACGTATCTGGGCAAGGCCGCCACCTTCGCATTGATGTCGGCCTTCCCGTGGGTGCTGCTCGGCCAGTGGGACGCGACGTGGAGTCGCGTCGCCCTGGCCTGCGGATGGGCCTTCCTGCTGTGGGGAGTGGCGCTGTATCTGTGGTCGGCGGTGCTCTATCTGGTTCAGGTGGGCATGGTGGTGCGACAACTCCCCGTACGGGCATGAGCACCCTGGGTGGTTACGAGTCGGGGGCCGGGCTCAACGACCATGAGGCCCACGCGCCCACCCGGATCCCGCTGCCGTCACTGCTGCGATCGTTGTTGTCCGAGCACCTCGACCCCGGCTATGCCGCGGCCGCGGCCGCGCGTGAGGCCGGCGACCGGCCGCGCCGGCGGGTCCGGGATTTCGGGTGGCTGGCGCTCGGCGCGGGCGCGATCGCCACGGTGTTCGCCGTGGCCGCCGGCCAGGCCCAGACTGCGGCGCCGGCGGCCCGGGAAGCCCAGCACACCATGGCCGGACGGGTGCGCGCGGCTCAGATCGGCGCCGACGCGGCCAGCGCTCAACGGGACACGCTGGTCAATCAGGTGGACACCGAGCGACGCAGCCGGCTCGGGATGGACGAGAACGGCCAGCAATTGCTCGGCAGCCTGGACACCGCCAACATCGAAGCGGCCGCAATCGCGATGATCGGGCCCGGGCTGACCGTCACGGTCACCGATCCCGGCATGTCCAAAGACCTCAGCGACGTGTCCAAACAGCGGGTCGCCGGCGGCCAGCAGATCATCCTCGACCGGGACCTCCAGTTGGTGGTGAACTCACTGTGGGCCAGTGGCGCAGAGGCGGTTTCGGTGGATGGCGTGCGGGTCGGCGCCGGCGTCACGATCAGGCAGGCCGGTGGTGGAATTCTGGTCGACAATCAGCCGATCACCAGTCCGTATGCCATTGTGGCCATCGGACCACCGAAGGGGATGGCCGATGCCTTCGACCGCACTCCGGGTTTGCAGCGGTTGCGGCTGTTGGAGACTTCCTACGGGGTAGGGGTGAATGTGAGTGCGGGTGACGGCCTGACCGTGCCCGCGGTGTCGGTGCGAGATGTCAACTTCGCCAAACAGATTGGATAGGCCGGACGTGCACAGGATGGACCGTTAGATGATCGGGATCGTCGCACTGGTCGTCGGGATCGTGCTCGGGTTGGTGTTTCACCCCAGCGTTCCCGACTTTGTCGAGCCGTACCTGCCGATCGCCGTGGTCGCGGCACTGGACGCGGTGTTCGGGGGGTTGCGCGCCTACCTGGAGCGCATCTTCGACGCCAAGGTGTTCGTGGTCTCGTTCGTTTTCAACGTGTTGGTGGCGGCGTTGATCGTGTACGTCGGTGATCAGCTGGGCGTCGGTACCCAGCTGTCGACGGCGATCATCGTGGTCCTCGGCATCCGGATCTTCGGCAACGCCGCCGCACTGCGGCGCAGGTTGTTCGGCGCCTGACATGAGCGAAGCAGAACCCCCACAGGTTGAGCCGGACCATCCCGACGCGGAGTCCGAGCCCAAGCCTGAGCACCACGGCCGCCATGAGATGCCCGCCGATGTCTCGCCGCGCCGGTTCCGGAATCTGCGGATCGCGCGTCGTAGCCGTTCGCAGTTGGTGTTCGGCGCACTGGGGGTGTTGTTGTGCCTCCTGCTGGGCATGGCGATCGTGACGCAGGTCCGCCAGAACGAGTCGGGGGATTCGCTGGAGACCGCGCGTCCGGCTGATCTGCTGGTGCTGCTCGATTCCTTGCAGCAACGTGAGGCTTCACTCAACACCGAGGTGGCCGATCTGCAGCGCACACTGCAGCAGTTGCAGGCCTCGGGCAGCAGCGATCAGGCCGCGATCGAGAACGCCCGGTCGCGGCTGGAGGCATTGTCCATCCAGATCGGGACGGTGGCCGCCACGGGTCCAGGAGTGACGCTCACCATAGAGGACAACGCTCCTGGAGTGCCCGCCGAAACCATGCTCGATGTGATCAACGAGCTGCGCGCAGCGGGCGCTGAGGCCATCGAGATCCGCGGCGCAGACCCGCAGTCCGCCGTACGGGTCGGCCTCGACACCTGGATCATCGGCACACCTGGCGCGCTCACCGTGGACGACGTGACGCTGCGGCCGCCGTATTCTGTTCTGGCCATAGGGGATCCGCCGACCCTGGCGGCCGCGATGAACATTCCCGGCGGGGCAATGGACAGTGTCAAGCGCGTCGGCGGCACGATGGTGATGCAACAAGCCGAGCGCATCGACGTCACCGCCTTGCGGCAACCGAAACAACGCCAATACGCTCAGCCCGTCAAGTAGTGCAGCAGCAATCAACCGCCCGACCTGAAGGAGCGCCGTGAGCGAGATCCCAGCCGACCTCTACTACACCTCGGAGCACGAGTGGGTAGTGCGTATCGGTGACGACACGGTACGCGTCGGAATCACCGACTATGCGCAGTCCGCCCTCGGCGATGTGGTGTTCGTCCAACTGCCCGACGTCGGCGCCGAGCTGGCCGCCGGCGATGCGTTCGGCGAGGTCGAGTCCACCAAGTCGGTATCGGACCTCTACGCGCCCGTCGCGGCGAAAGTCGTTGCGGTCAACGGTGATCTGGACGGCAGTCCACAACTGGTCAACTCCGACCCCTACGGCGAAGGCTGGCTGGTCGATCTGCGGCTCGAGGAGGGCACGCTCGACGCCGCTCTGGCCGGTTTGCTCGACGCGGACGGCTACCGCGCCGCCGTGACCGAGTGAGGGGTTGTTAGGGTTTCGAAGGCCGGTCGCCAGGACCGGTTCGGCAGTACCCTGCGCGCAGATATCTTCCCCATCGGATCCGGCGGTGGTGGACACAACGATGCCTGAAGCGCGGTACGGTCGACGTGAGACCGACGATGAGCTGGGGCCGCGCCGGCCAACGCCACAGCAGCCAGTGAGGAGCAGCGGGTGACGGAAAAGGACAGCAATTTGGGGGCCGACCAGTCGGAAGACGTGACGGTGGAAACCACATCGGTTTTTCGCGCGGACTTCCTGACCGAACTGGATGCACCCGCAACGGCAGGTTCCGAAGGCGCCGTTTCCGGTGTCGAGGGCCTGCCCGCGGGTTCGGCATTGCTCGTCGTCAAGCGTGGGCCGAATGCCGGATCGCGCTTCCTGCTCGATCAGCCGACCACGTCGGCGGGGCGTCACCCGGACAGCGACATCTTTCTCGATGACGTGACGGTCAGCCGGCGACACGCCGAGTTCCGGTTGGAGAGCGGCGAGTTCCAGGTTGTCGATGTCGGCAGCCTCAACGGTACGTACGTCAACCGCGAGCCGGTCGATTCGGCCGTACTCGCCAACGGCGACGAGGTGCAGATCGGGAAGTTCCGCCTGGTGTTCCTCACCGGCCCTCGATCTGACGACGACAGCGGCCCGACCAGCTAGCCGATGACAGCCCCCGACAGACCTGCGCTGGCCGGGATGTCGATCGGCGCAGTGCTGGACCTGCTGCGGGGCGACTTTCCGGACGTCAGCATCTCCAAGATCCGGTTCCTCGAGGCCGAGGGACTGGTCACCCCGCAGCGCACCGCGTCGGGCTACCGGCGGTTCACTGCATACGACTGTGCGCGGTTGAGGTTCATCCTGACCGCCCAGCGTGACCAGTATCTGCCGTTGAAAGTGATCAAGGCTCAGCTGGACGCCCAGTCGGACGGTGAGTTGCCGCAGACCGGATCGGCCTACGCGGTGCCCCATCTGGTCGGGGTGTCCGAGGGTGGAGACGGCCCGGACGGCGCCGCCGCAGGTGTTTCCGCGGTGGCGCCGACACAGGTCCGGCTGTCTCGTGAAGATCTGTTGACCCGGTCGGGAATCGACGAGGAGATGCTCGGGGCGTTGGTTCGCAACGGCATCATCACGGCCGGACCGGCCGGGTTTTTCGACGAACATTCCGTGGTGATCGCCCAGTGTGCGCGAGCCCTGGGCGACTACGGAGTCGAGCCCCGCCACCTGCGGGCATTTCGGTCCGCGGCGGACCGGCAATCCGACCTGATCGCGCAGATCACCGGCCCGGTGGGTAAGGCGGGCACGGCCGGTGCGCGCGATCGCGCCGACGATCTGGCCCGTGAAGTGGCCGCCCTGGCAATCACTCTCCACACGTCGCTGATCAAGTCCGCCGTACGCGACGTTCTGGATCGCTGAGGACTAGACTCGTTTCGACGGCCAGCTCGTCTAAGTCGGGACCCCTGAGGCGAACTGGCGAAGGACGAAGATTCGACGAAACGGCACGGCGGTGCGAAGGGCAGGCACAGATGGCTGAGGTTCGCGTGGTCGGCATTCGGGTGGAGCAGCCGCAGAACCAACCCGTGTTGCTGTTGCGGGAATCCAACGGTGACCGTTACCTGCCGATCTGGATCGGGCAGTCGGAGGCCGCCGCGATCGCTCTGGAACAGCAGGGTGTCGAGCCCGCCCGGCCGCTCACCCACGACCTGATCCGAGATGTCATTGCCGCCCTCGGACATTCGCTCAAAGAGGTGCGGATCGTCGATCTGCAGGAAGGCACGTTCTACGCCGACCTGATCTTCGACCGCGACATCACGGTGTCGGCCAGGCCGTCGGACTCGGTGGCGATCGCCCTGCGTGTCGGTGTGCCGATCTACGTGGAGGAGGCGGTGCTGGCCGAGGCCGGCCTGCTGATTCCCGACGAGAACGACGAAGAGGCGACGGGCACCGTCCGTGAGGACGAGGTCGAGAAGTTCAAGGAGTTCCTGGACAGCGTTTCGCCGGACGACTTCAAGGCCACCTGATCGTCGCCCGCGCCGCGGTACCGTCGCAGATCACGGATACGTCTCAACTGCGCATACCGGTGTCGACACGCGGCGCGGGAGCCGATCAGGCCGGAATTCGGGCGCCATACTTTCTTCGCAGCGGGCAATCAGGACTCGGCGGAAAGCGTATGCTCGACACATTCGAGCTCACCGCAAACCGCCGCAGTAGAGATTGCTGCGGTGCAGGACATATCGATACGGCGCGGGCGAGTTTGATCGGCGAGAGGATTCACAGTGGGTGACACGCCACGGCAGGAAGAGCTGGATCTGGCCAACGGGAGCGGTGCGGAGCCGCCTGTCAGGCCAGCTGGCGAGCCGGTGCAGGGTGGCCTGTTCCCCGACGACTCGGTGCCCGACGAACTGGTCGGATACCGCGGGCCCAGTGCCTGCCAGATCGCCGGCATCACCTACCGGCAGCTCGATTACTGGGCGCGTACCTCCCTGGTGGTTCCGTCCATCCGGGGTGCGGCCGGTTCGGGCAGCCAACGGCTCTACTCGTTCAAGGACGTCCTGGTCCTCAAGATCGTCAAGCGGTTGCTGGACACCGGTATCTCGTTGCACAACATCCGGGTCGCCGTCGACCACCTGCGCCAGCGCGGCGTGCAGGATCTAGCCAACATCACCCTGTTCTCCGATGGCACCACGGTCTACGAATGCACCTCGGCCGAAGAGGTCGTGGATCTGCTGCAGGGCGGTCAGGGCGTGTTCGGCATCGCGGTGTCCGGAGCAATGCGTGAGCTGACCGGCACCATCGCCGATTTCCCGGGTGAGCGTGCCGACGGCGGCGAGTCCATCGCCTCACCCGAGGATGAGCTGGCCTCGCGGCGCAAGACCCGCGACCGCAAGATCGGCTGAGTTCCCCCGCGCCTGTTCGCGTCTACCGGCGTGCTGCCGGTAGAATTGCCGACGCATCGCCCTCGTGCGGGAGAGCTTCGTGACAGCCAGCCACGGACGCCGAAGGAGCAATACCTCTCCGTCAACCTCTCAGGCACCCAGGACCGCGCAGGCCCCGATGCCTCTGGAAAGTGGTGCCCACTGGGCACCCGCCCATGGGGAAAAGTCCTGTATCGGGGCTGAATCTCTCAGGCGCCCGGACCGGGTCGACGACAGAGGGAGAGGGACTGTAGGACGTCTGCGTACGTCTGCGCCTCCAGGAGAGTGTCGTGTCCGACCAGCTTCAATCGCGTTTCGCCGATCGCCATATCGGCCCGGACGCCACCGCCGTTGCCACCATGCTCGAGGTGATCGGTGTCGCATCGCTCGACGACCTCGCTGCCAAGGCGCTGCCGGCAGGCATTCTCGATGCGCTGTCCTCCGGCGGGGTCGCCCCGGGCCTTGAGGGTCTGCCCGCGCCCGCCACCGAAGAGCAGTCGCTTGCGGAGCTGCGTGCGTTGGCTGACTCCAACACGACCGCGGTCTCGATGATCGGCCAGGGCTACTTCGACACCTTCACGCCCGCCGTGCTGCGGCGCAACATTCTTGAGAACCCCGCCTGGTACACCGCCTACACGCCGTATCAGCCCGAGATCAGCCAGGGCCGGCTCGAAGTGTTGCTCAACTTCCAGACCATGGTGTCGGAACTGACCGGACTCGAGGTGGCCAACTCCTCGATGCTCGACGAAGGCACCGCCGCGGCCGAGGCCATGACCCTGATGCACCGTGCGACCAAATCCAAGACGAACCGGCTGCTGGTCGACACCGATGTGTACGCGCAGACGGCGGCCGTGCTGGCCACTCGCGCACAACCGCTCGGCATCGAGATCGTCACGACGGACCTCCGCGAGGGGCTCCCTGACGGCGAGTTCTTCGGCGTCATCGTGCAGCTGCCCGGAGCCAGTGGTCGCGTCGACGACTGGACGGGGCTGATCGGCGAAGCCCATGAGCGTGGCGCACTGGTGGCCGTGGGTGCCGACCTGCTGGCGATGACGGTCATCACCCCGCCGGGCGAGATCGGGGCCGACGTCGCCTTCGGCACCAGCCAACGGTTCGGTGTGCCAATGGGATTCGGCGGTCCGCACGCCGGCTATCTGGCGGTCCACGCCAAGCACGCCCGGCAGTTGCCGGGCCGGTTGGTCGGTGTCTCCGTCGACGCGGATGGGTCGCCGGCCTACCGCCTGGCGCTGCAGACCCGTGAGCAGCACATCCGTCGGGACAAGGCGACCAGCAACATCTGTACCGCGCAGGTGCTGTTGGCCGTGATGGCGGCGATGTACGCCAGCTATCACGGCGCACAGGGATTGACCGCGATCGCTCGCCGCGTGCACGACCATGCCGCTGCCATCGCGCACGCACTCGGTGATGCGCTGATCCACGACACGTACTTCGACACTGTGCTGGCCCGGGTCCCCGGACGTGCCGACGCGGTGGTCGCGGCCGCCAAGGCCAAGGGGATCAACCTGTGGCGTGTGGACACCGACCACGTGTCGGTGTCCTGCGACGAGGTCACCACCGACGAGCATGTGGCCGCCGTGCTTGAGGCATTCGGGGTTGCGCCCGTCGGTACGGCCGTTGCCGGCGACTCGAGTGTGGCCTCCCGTACCTCGGAGTTCCTGACCCATCCGGCATTCAACTCATACCGCACCGAGACCGAGATGATGCGCTACCTCCGGATGCTGGCGGACAAGGATATTGCCTTGGACCGCAGCATGATTCCGCTGGGCTCCTGCACGATGAAGCTCAATGCGGCCGCCGAGATGGAGCCGATCACCTGGCCGGAGTTCGGCCGTCAGCACCCGTTCGCGCCGGCCTCGGACAATCCGGGCCTGCGCAAGCTGATCGCCGATCTGCAGGACTGGCTCACCGGGATCACCGGCTACGACCAGATTTCGTTGCAGCCCAACGCCGGATCCCAGGGGGAGTACGCCGGACTGTTGGCGATCAAGGCCTATCACGACGCACGTGGAGACACCGGACGTGACCTCTGCCTGATCCCGTCGAGCGCGCACGGCACCAACGCCGCGTCGGCCGCGCTGGCCGGCATGCGCGTCGTGGTGGTGGCCTGCCGCGAGAACGGCGATGTCGATCTCGACGACCTGCGCGCGAAGATCGCCGAACATGCGGATCATGTTGCGGCGCTGATGATCACCTACCCGTCGACGCACGGTGTGTACGAGCACGACGTCGCCGACATCTGTGCGGCGGTGCACGATGTGGGGGGACAGGTCTATGTGGACGGCGCAAACCTCAACGCGCTGGTCGGGCTGGCCCGACCGGGTCGCTTCGGCGGCGATGTCAGCCATCTGAACCTGCACAAGACGTTCTGCATCCCGCACGGTGGTGGCGGTCCCGGCGTCGGTCCGGTCGCGGTTCGCTCGCATCTGGCCCCGTTCCTGCCGGGCCATCCGTTGGCCGACGAGCTGCCCGACGAGCACACCGTCTCGTCGGCGCCGTACGGGTCCGCGTCGATCCTGCCGATCACCTGGGCCTACATCCGGATGATGGGCGCCCCGGGCCTGCGTGCAGCGACCCTGACCGCGATCGCGTCGGCCAACTATGTGGCCCGTCGCCTCGACGAGTACTACCCGGTCCTCTACACCGGGGAGAACGGGATGGTCGCCCATGAGTGCATCCTGGATCTGCGCGGGATCACCAAGGACACCGGCGTGACCGTGGATGACGTGGCAAAACGTCTGGCGGACTATGGATTCCATGCCCCGACGATGAGCTTCCCGGTGGCTGGCACGCTGATGGTCGAGCCGACCGAAAGTGAGAGCCTGGCCGAGGTCGACGCGTTCTGCGACGCGATGATCGCCATTCGGGCCGAGATCGACCGGGTCGGCTCGGGGGAGTGGTCGGTGGACGACAACCCGTTGCGTGGTGCCCCGCACACCGCCGAGTGCCTGTTGGTGGCCGACTGGGATCACCCGTATACCCGCGAACAGGCCGCCTACCCGTTGGGCAAGGGATTCCGTCCCAAGGTGTGGCCGCCGGTGCGTCGCATCGACGGCGCGTACGGCGACCGGAACCTGGTGTGCTCCTGCCCGCCGATCGAGGCGTTCGCGTAGCGCGCCGTCAGGCGGGCAGGGTCACCTCAGGCCGATGTGCCGGGGTGGCCTGAACGCGTCTGCCGGTTGGGCAAGCGCCACCGCGATACTGCTGCCGATCGGGCCGTGCCGGTCGAAGAGGGTGGCCGCCCCGGATGCGATACCCGAGCCGCTGTGATGACTCTGGGCTGCCAGGCCGATGTATTCGCCGTCGGGCCGGCGGCTCAGTGACACCGTGAAATCTGCGTTGATGTAACGCAAACCTCCTGTGCCCCAATGTGTCAGCGCGCTGGTGACGTCCCCGGCCAGGGCGAGCCGGGTGAACGGGGTCATCGGATGGTCGGCAATCAGTGGCCGGACCTCCTTCACCCAGGCGAACTTCGGTGCGTGGTCCTGTTCCCACTCGGGCGAGGTGCCGCCCAGCACGCCTTCCGATCCGCTGGCGCCGTAGGCCCACAGTAGAAACGGCATCTCGATCTCGGGCACGTCGGAGTCGTCGGGGAGTGGCGGCATGCTGACCGGGGCAGACCACACGGTTCCCTCCGGGTGGTCACCCCGGCGCAGGAACACCGCGCTGGCCCGTGACACCACGGTGTCGCGTTGCAGCACCTCCGCGTCGATCACCGTGATGCGCTTGCCCTCCCGTTGCACCGTCGTGCGTAGATACACCGGCTCCATGAACGTGGGGCGGAGCAGATCGACGGTCAGCCGGGCGGGTTGCAGCGCAGGGTCGGCCTGTGCGCCCTCCACCGCCCAGCCGAGCAGCCCGCCCATGATGTGGCCGCTGACCGTCGACCCCCATGGGCCCTGTGCCAACGGTCCGGGCACATAGCTGTCGCCGTTGACAGTGAAGAACGCGTCGGATTCTGGCACCGGGATGCGGCTCAGCCCAACATCGTGTTGATCGCGGTGGTCAGCTCGGGCGAAGTGGAGCTGGAGATGTGTTGGTAGGTGCCGCTACTGGCCTGCGTGACGGCTTCCCACGTGGCCTTGTCGGAGCCACCGCCGAAGTCGATCACGTTGACCGCAATCGGACGGGCGGGGTCGAATGCGCCGCGGATGTACTCCTGCAGCCCAGCCCCATCCAGACTCTGGTCTGTGTGCGGTCCGGCGGTGATCACCAGGATCGAATTACTCTGACCCTCACGATATTTCGACAGTGCTTCGGTGTAGAGCATGCGTAGCGTGGTGAACGACACCGCGCCGCCACCCGAGGCGGACTGCTCGTCCAGTGTCGAGGTCAGCACATCGGAGCGGCGCTGCCCGTTGACCGGTTCAGCCAACGGACCGGTCGAAATCTCCGAACGCCCCTCGGTGCCGTCAAAGGTCCAGAGGCCGACTGCGGCGGTATCCGGCAGTGCCTTGACCCGGCTGTCGAGCGCTGCCGCGACGTTGGCCAACCGGGACTTGCCGCCCTCCTCGGTCGGCATCGACTGGTCGAGCATGATCGTGACCGCAGGTTTTCCGGACGGTGCGGCGGTGGCATTGGACAGCGTCACCCGCGTGGCGTTGTCACCGACCGACAACGGTGCGGCGAGCTGACTGAAAGACGTGACATCGCTGGACGGTGGCTTTGTCCCCTCGGCGCGGAACCCCGCCTTGGCGAACGCGGCGAGCTGCTCGGGCTTGCGCAGGTAGCGCGCGAACTCGCTGGCGGCGGTGACCTGTTCCTTCTCCAGCCAGTCCCCGGACAACAGCACCGTCGGATAGTCGGCGGTGGCGGGGGCCCCCGGCGGCAGCCAACCGGCCAACGAGGACCTGACGTCGTCGACCGAGGTGGCCCGCTGGAACAGTTGCTGCTCGGTGGTGGCCACGGCGTGCACCGGCGCGGTCGCCGGATCGGAGGCGTTGAGCAACGCGTCGAAGGCGGTGCCCAACTCGGAGTCATCGAGTTTGGGCTGCCCCTGGATCAGGCTGCTCGCACCGCTCATACCGGAGGTCGCCGGCGCGCCGGACGGAGCCGTCGCCGCGGCGACAGCCTCGACGACGAGGGAGGCGGCATCGCCGTTGCTGCGGGTCGGTAGCGCCAGTTTGAGCGTGCCCCACCCGGGCAGCTTGAGCGCGTTCATCGCTGCCGGGCTGCTCTGAAGTTGCGGCAGAGTAGCCCAGGTCTGTTGTGCCAGTGCGTCCTTGAGCTGAGGGCGGACCGCAAGCAGGACCGGTGAGGTGACCAGGGACCGGCTGTCGCTGACAGTCTGCGTGCCCGCGGCCGCCTCCAGTCGCGCCTCGGCGATGCCGCTGGCCGGAATCCACAGCGCCGGGCGGTCACCGAGCTCGCTGGGCCACGTGTTGGCGAAACCACCGACCACGCGGTCGGAATCGGCGGACTGCACCCGCACCTTGACGCAGCGGTCACCGACCGGGCTGACCGACTCGTTGTACGCGTTGGCCAAGCCCTCGATGTGGGTCGAGATCGTCGGGTCGGCGATGACGGCGACACCGAGTTCGCCGTCGACGCAACGTGCGGCGGCAGCGTCGCTGCGGCCGGCCAGGACCTCGCCGAAGAAGTTCCACAGGATCACCGCACCGACGACGGCCACCACGGTGACCAGTGCGACGATCACGCTGACGCTGACACCGCGTCGGCCGGACTGCACCGCGCGATGGCTGCCCGTCCACTCACCACCGTCCCAGTCACCGCCGTGCTGGCGACCGGTCGGACCGGACGGCGGCGGCGGTTCGCTCACCGCACCGAACTGGGCGGTCGGCTGATCATCGCCGTACTCCGCGTCGTAGTCGTCGGAGTACGTGCTGCGGTACCCGTCGATGTACTCGTCGTCGTACGAGTCGTCCTCGGCGTTGTCCGATTCGTCATAGTCGGCGTACTCCGAATCGTGGTAGTCCGATTCGTAGTCGTCGTCCCCGTCGGCGTACTGGGGTGCGCGGTATTCGGGTTCGGCCCGGTACCCGCGGTCGTCCCGGTACGTCGGCGAATCCTGGTAGCCGGCATCGGGGTGACGCCCGGACGGGTCGAACTCGTCGTAATCGTCCTCGTAATCGGAGTCCCCGACGTGCCCGTGGTCGGGCCCGTCGGGTGCACCGTCAGGGTCGGGAATGCTGTGCCTGCCCATTCCTAACCCCTGTACGTCTCGCGCCGACTAGTGATCCGGATCCGCCGAAGTCTAATCACTTCCCGGCGGCGCTCGCTTTGAACTCGCGGCGGCGCCGGTGCAGGATCGGCTCGGTGTAGCCGTTGGGCTGCTGGGCTCCGGACAGGATCAGCTCCTGTGCCGCGCCGAACGCGATGCTGGCGTCCGGGTTGGGCGCCATCGGCAGGTAGTCCGGGTCCCCGGCGTTCTGCTGGTCGACGACTGCGGCCATCCGGCGCAGGCTGGCCTTGACGTCCTCTTCGGTGATGACGCCGTGACGCAGCCAGTTGGCCAGCAGTTGGCTGGAGATCCGCAGGGTGGCGCGGTCCTCCATCAGCGCGATGTTGTGGATGTCGGGCACCTTCGAGCAGCCGACGCCGGCGTCGATCCAGCGGACCACGTAGCCCAGGATCGACTGGCAGTTGTTGTCCACCTCTTCGTGGATCTCCTCGGGCGACCAGGCGAGCGACTTGTCCGAGAGCGGAATAGTCAGCAGATCTTCGATCGTGGCACGCTTCTTGCCGGTCAGCTCCTTCTGCACCGCCTCGACGTCCACCTCGTGGTAGTGCATCGCGTGCAGGGTGGCCGCGGTCGGTGAGGGCACCCACGCAGTGGTGGCGCCGGCCTTCGGCTGACCGATCTTCTGCTCGACCATGTCCGCCATCAGGTCGGTCATGGCCCACATGCCCTTGCCGATCTGGGCCTTACCGGCCAGGCCGGTGGCCAGGCCGACGTCGACATTGTTGTCCTCGTAGGCCTTGATCCACGGCTGGGCTTTCATGGCGCCCTTGCGGATCATCGGGCCGGCCTCCATCGAGGTATGGATCTCGTCGCCGGTGCGGTCCAGGAAGCCTGTGTTGATGAACACCACGCGGTCCGCGGCAGCCTTGATGGCGGCCTTGAGGTTGACCGTGGTGCGGCGTTCCTCGTCCATGATGCCGACCTTGAGGGTGGACTCGGGCAGGCCGAGCACGTCCTCGACGCGGCCGAACAGCTCGCAGGTGAAGGCGACCTCGTCGGGCCCGTGCATCTTGGGCTTCACGATGTAGACCGAGCCGGTGCGGCTGTTCTTCAGGGGGCCGTTGCCCTCTTCGTCCTTCAGGCCGTGCATGGCGATCAGGCCGGTGAACAGCGCGTCCTGGATGCCCTCGGGGATCTCGTTACCGTCGGCATCCACGATCGCATCGTTGGTCATCAGGTGGCCGACGTTGCGGACGAACAGCAGGCTGCGGCCGGGCAGGCTCAGTTCGCCCTCGCCGTCCGGGGTGGTGAAGGTCCGGTCGGGGTTGAGCGTCCGGGTGAAGGTCTTGCCGCCCTTGGTCATCTCTTCGGCCAGGTCGCCCCGGTTCAGGCCCAGCCAGTTGCGGTAGCCGAGCACCTTGTCGTCGGCGTCGACGGCGGCCACCGAGTCCTCGAAGTCCATGATCGTGGTGATCGCGGATTCCAGCACGACGTCCTTGATGCCCGCGGCATCGGTGGAGCCGATGGGGGAGTCGGGGTCGATCAGGATCTCGATGTGCAGCCCGTGGTTGGCCAGCAGCACCGACCACTGGGGCTGGCCGAGCTCACCGGTGTAGCCGACGAATTGCTCAGGGGTGGCCAGGCCACTCGAGAGACCGTCGCCGTACTCGACGAGCAGCTGGCCGTCATCGATCTTGAGGCCGGTTGCTTCGGCCCAGGTTCCCGCGGCCAACGGGACGGCCTGATCCAGGAAGTTGCGGGCGTAGGCGATCACCTTGTCGCCGCGGATCTGGTTGTAGCCAGTGCCCTTCTCGGCGCCGTCGTCCTCGCTGATGACGTCGGTGCCGTACAGCGCGTCGTACAGCGAGCCCCACCGGGCGTTGGCGGCATTGAGCGCGAAGCGGGCGTTGAGGATCGGCACCACGAGCTGCGGGCCCGCGGTCGAAGTGATCTCGTCGTCCACGCCGGAGGTGGTGATGGTGAAGTCGGCAGGCTCGGGCAACAGGTAGCCGATGTCGGTGAGGAACTGCTTGTACGCCTCGGGGTCGACCGGCTCGAGCACATGAGCGCGGTGCCACTTGTCGATCTGCGCCTGCAGATCATCGCGACGGGCCAGCAGGTCCTGATTCTTCGGGGTGAGGTCAGCGACAACCTTGTCCACACCGGACCAGAAACTGTCCGGATCGACGCCGGTGCCCGGCAGTGCCTCTTTGGTGATGAAGTCGTGCAGCACCTGCGCCACGCGCAGGTTCCCGACAGTCACGCGATTGGTCATGCGCGTTTCCTCCCTCGGCTCCAGGCGCCGTGCGACGCCTGCCGTTTATCCAGCTTACCCATTGGTAACGTCGGCCTTTCAGCCGTCCAGCCTGGTGAGCAACAGCTCACACCGGTTTGCCAGAGTGACCCGCAACGGAGCCGCTCGCTCGGCGATGCGCTGTTGGGCTCTGACGTATTCGGCACGCCCGGCCGGTGTTTCGATGGCGATCGGCTCGAAACCATACTGCGTCAAGTCGTATGGGCTGGCACACATATCGAGTGCCCGTGCGTCGGCCGCCAGATCGAGTGCGTCCATGACCAATTCCGACGGCACCAGCGGGCCCAGTTTGTAGGCCCATTTGTAGGTGTCCATGGCGGCGTGGATGCAGCCGGGCTGCTCGGCGTCGAGCTGCTGCTCCCGGCGCAGTTGCCGGTCGTTGCGGGTGACGGCGGCGTCGGTGAAGAATCGGAACGCGTCAAAATGGCTGCACCGTAAAGGCATTGATTCGACGACGGCATCGGTTCCGGCGGTGCCGAGGCGCAGCGGAACCTGGTCGTGACGTAGCTCGGGAGCCCGGTAGACCATGGCCCACTCGTGCAGTCCGAAGCAGTTCATCCGGGGTGCCCGCGTCGCGGTCGCACGCATCAGTCGGGCCACGAACCGGACCGTCTCGATGCGGGAGAGCAGGTAGTCGTCCCGCACCGTGACGCCGTGCGGGTGCGGGCCGTAACCCGTGCGCCGCAGGTAAGGGGCTGCTGACTGCCCGGCGAGTGTCACCCCGAAACCCGGATGCCATTGGCGTAGCTGGCGGGGGCGAAGGCTGTAGTAGGTGAACAGGAAATCCCACACCGGGTGCGGTTCACCGGCGTGTCGGCGCCGCACGTGCGGTGTGAGGAAGTCGTCGGCGCGCCGCCGGTGTGATTCTGCTCGGGCAGCCCACTCCGGGGGCGCCAGGACCTGCTCGGCAGATCCCGCACGGCCTTCCATATTTCCTCCACCAGGCGGGCCCGTCGCCGCCACGCGGCTCGAGCCTACCGATCAGACCGGGAGACAGTCCCCGAGGTCAGATGCGGTGCGTGCCGTCCCGTACCGTTCCGACCAGATCCTCGACGAGGTCTTCCAGCGCGACCATCGCGGTGACAGTTCCGGCCGCCTCTCCGTCATTCTCGTCGCCCGGCCCCTCGTCACCCTCGTACCCGGGCTCGTCACTCGAGACCACCAGCGCGAGGTGACTGTTACTGCGCCGCATCAGCGACAGCGCGTCGGGCAGCGGCAACGACGCCGGGACGCGGGGCAACGGACGCACCATCGTCACGTCCACCACCGCATCGGGATCGTTGATCTGCGGCAGCACATCCTTGATGTGCAGGTATCCGATGACCGATCCCGACGTATCGGTCACCGGGAAACGGGAGTAGCCGGTCTCGGTGAGCGCCTGCTCGACCGCACCCACGGTCGGCCCGCTGCCCTCGGCGGCCACGGGTATTGCGTGAATGTCGGTCAACGGCATCGCGACGTCGTTGACCGTCCGGCTGCGCGTTTGCAGCGCCCGCGTCAAGCGACCGTGCTCCTCGCTGTCGAGCAGGCCTTCGGACACCGATTCGGCGATCATCTCCGACAGTTCGACGGTCGACACGGCCGAGGCCAGCTCATCGACCGGTTCGACCCGGAACACGCGCAGGGTGGCGTTGGCGCACCAGTTGTAGAAGGCGATGAACGGGCGGGCCGCGCGGATGTACACCAGGTACGGCGGGACCAACAGCATCGCCGCGGTCTCGGGCCCCGCGATCGCGATGTTCTTCGGCACCATCTCGCCGAGCAGCACGTGCAGGATCACCACGACGGCCAGCGCGACGAAGAACGAGACCGTGTGCAGCACGGCGTCGGGTACCCCGATCAACGCGAACGGCGTCTCCAGCAGATGCGCGACGGCCGGTTCACCGACCCGGCCCAGCAGGATCGAGCAGATCGTGATGCCCAGCTGGGAACCGGCCAGCATCAGCGACAGGTGCTCGCCGGCCCGAATGACGGTGACGGCACTGCGTTTACCCTGTTCGGCCAGGGCCTGCAGCCGGTCCCGGCGGGCCGAGATCAGCGCGAACTCTGCCGCCACGAAGAACGCGTTCGCCGCCAGCAGCAGCACCGTCAACAGCACGCCGAGGATGTCACCCATGGTCGTGCTCCCGGTGGCCGAGGCTGGTCAGCTCCAGCAGATCGATCCGGCGGCCGTCCATCCGCACCACGGTGGCCAGCCAGTGCGTGGGTTTGTCAGGATCGCCGTCGGGGTCGAACGCGACGAGCTCCACGGACTCGCCGTTCTCCGGGATGTGGCCGAGTTCCTGCAGGACGAGCCCGCCGATGGTCTCGTATTCACCTTCGGGAGCGCGAAATCCGGTGGCGGCCGCCACCTCGTCGATGCGCAGCAGCCCGGACACCTGCCAGCCCGCCCCGGCCGGCACCACGTCGGGGGTGGCGTCGTCGTGCTCATCGCGTACGTCGCCGACGATCTCCTCGATCAGATCCTCCACCGTCACCATGCCCGCGGTGCCGCCGTATTCATCGACGACGAGCGCGGTCTGCAACCCGTTGGCGCGGATCTGGGTCATCACGGAGTCGCCGTCTAGGGTCGAAGGCACGGTCGCCACCGGCAAGGCCAATGCGGCCAGGCGCATCTTGGCCCGGTCCTCGCGCGGAACCGAGAACACCTGTTTGACGTGGACCACGCCGATCGTCTCGTCGAGGTCGCCCTCGACGATGGGGAACCGCGAATACCCGGTGCGGATCGCGGTGGCCATCAGGTCGGCCACCGAATCGCCGGCGTCGAGTACCTCGATCTTGGAGCGTGGAGTCATCAGTTCCTCGGCGGTGCGCTCACCGAACTGCAGCGAGCGGTGCACCAGCAACGCAGTGGTGGGATCGAGCGACCCGCTGCGGGCCGAATTCCGGACCAGCGATGCCAGCTCCTGGGCCGAGCGGGCCGAGCGCAGCTCCTCGGCGGGTTCGACGCCGAGGCGACGGACGATCCAGTTGGCGGTGCCGTTGGTCAGCCGGATTACCGGGGTGAACAACAACGAGAACAGCAGCTGGAGCGGTGCCGCCGCGCGTGCCGTCGGGACCGGGCGGGCCACGGCCAGGTTCTTGGGCACGAGCTCGCCGAACACCATCGACACCGACGTCGCGATGAGTATCGCCAGGAACAGGGACAGACCACCGGCGAATCTGGCGGGGATGCCGATGGCATCCAGGCCGGGGCGGATCAATTCCCCGACCACGGGTTCGGCGAGGTAACCGGTGGCCAGTGTGGTGATCGAGATGCCGACCTGGGCGCCGGAAAGCTGGAATGACAGGGTGCGGTGTGCGCGGCGGACCAGTTGGTCACGGCGGTCGCCCGAGCGGGCGTTGGCTTCGACCGTGCTGCGCTCCAGTGCGGTCAGGGAGAACTCGGCGGCCACGAAGACCGCCGTGCCGAAGGTGAGTAGAACGATCGCCAGGATCGACAGCAGCGAGAAAATCACGTCTGTTGAGCTGCCCATCAGATCCTCACCAGGGTTACGCCGGGCCTGGGGCCCGGCCGACTAGGAGAGGGGTCGTCAGCTTCGGCGGGCAGTAGGGACTGATGTTCCACCCGGAAGGCCGGTTCAGAACCGGAGGCCTCGGTGGGTGCCTGCGGCACGTGAACCCTTTCGTTCGATCTGACGCAGCGGACGACCGGGCAATGTCCGACCGTCCGCGCGATACTCCGAACCTCAATAGTATCGCGGTCACCATCCGGTCGGCAGCGGATGACCCTCGGCGAAGCCGGCGGCCGATTGCACGCCCAGCACCACCTTCTCGTGCAGTTCGGTGATATTGGTGGCCCCGACATAGGTGCAGGTGCTGCGGACTCCCGAGGTGATGTGGTCGAGCAGGTCCTCGACGCCGCCGCGCCCCGGGTCGAGGCTCATCCGCGAGGACGAGATGCCCTCTTCGAACAGGGCCTTGCGGGCGCGGTCGAACGAGCTGTCCCCGGCCGTACGGGCGGCCACCGCACGTTTGGAGGCCATGCCGTAGCTCTCCTTGTACGGCCGTTCCTCCCGGTCGTGCAGCAGGTCGCCGGGGGATTCGTAGGTTCCGGCGAACCAGGAGCCGATCATCACGTTGGCGGCGCCGGCGGCCAGCGCCAGTGCCACGTCCCGCGGGTGCCGGACACCGCCGTCCGCCCACACCTTGGCGCCGAATTCCTTTGCTGCAGCGGAACATTCGACGACAGCGGAGAACTGTGGGCGTCCCACGCCGGTCATCATCCGGGTGGTGCACATCGCGCCGGGGCCCACCCCGACCTTGACGATGGAGGCGCCGGCCTCGATGAGGTCGCGGGTGCCCTCGGCGGAGACCACGTTGCCCGCCGCCAGCGGCAGGCCGAGGTCCAGCGATGCCACCGTCTTGACGGCGTCGAGCATCTTGAGTTGATGCCCGTGTGCAGTATCGATTACCAGCAGGTCCACCCCGGCCTCCGCCAGTGCGCGAGCCTTGGCGCCGACATCGCCGTTGATTCCGACGGCCGCGGCGATGCGCAGTCGTCCGGCGGCGTCGACGGCCGGCCGGTAGATGCCCGCCCGTACCGCTGCGGTGCGGGTCAGCACCCCGGCCAGGGAGCCGTCCGCCGCGGTGAGCACCGCGAGATCGATCGGCGCGTGCTCGAGCAGGTCGAACACCTGCCGCGGGTCGGTGCCCACGGGCGCGGTGACGAAGTCCGACACCGCGACGTCGCGGATCCGGGCGAACCGGTCCACGCCGGCACAGCCGGCCTCGGTGACCAGACCGATCGGGCGTCCCTCGAACACCACGACCGCCGCGCCGTGGGCACGCTTGTGCAGCAGCGCCACGGCGTCGGCCACCGCGTCGTCGGGGCCCAGCGTCACCGGTGTGTCGACCACCAGGTCGCGGCTCTTGACGAACTCCACGGTTTCGGCGACCACGGTGCTCGGCAGATCCTGTGGCAGCACCACGATGCCGCCGCGCCGGGCAATGGTCTCGGCCATGCGTCGACCCGCCACCGCCGTCATGTTCGCCACCACCACCGGGATGGTGGTGCCGGATCCGTCGTCGGTGGACAGATCGACGTCGAACCGCGATGCCACATCCGAGCGGCCGGGGACGACGAAGACGTCGTTGTAGGTCAGGTCGTACGGCGGCGTGTGTCCTGGAAGAAACCTCACGCCACGAATCTACTCAGTCTGCTCAGGCAGGGACTTCGCTGCGGTCGCCGCTCCAGAGGGTGTGGAACTTCTGACCGGGCGCGGCATCGGTGCGTCCGTAGGTGTGCGCGCCGAAGAAATCGCGCAGGCCCTGAGTCAACGCCGCGGGCAGCCGCTCGGTGCGCAGCGCGTCGTAGTACGACAGCGACGAGGCGAAGCCCGGGACCGGAATCCCCAACTCGGTGGCCTTGATCACGACCCGGCGCCAACTGTCGATGCCGGCCTCGACTGCGTCGCGGAAGTACGGCGCGGCGATCAGGGTGGCCAGGTCGGCATCGTCGTCGTACGCCTCCTTGATCCGGTTGAGGAACTTCGCCCGGATGATGCAGCCACCGCGCCAGATGGTGGCCATATCGCCCAGGGTGATGCCCCACCCGTACTCGGCCGAGCCGGCCTGGATCTGATTGAAGCCCTGGGCGTAGGCGATGATCTTCGAGGCGTACAGCGCCTTGCTGACATCGTCGATGAACTGTGCTGATTCAGAAGGCTTGTCGCCGAGCTCGCCGGACGCCAGGCCGGTCGTCGCCTTGCGCTGGGGCACCGAGCCCGACAGCGCCCGGGCGAACACCGCCTCGGCGATACCGGTCACCGGGACGCCGAGGTCGAGGGCTGCTTTCACCGTCCACCGCCCGGTGCCCTTCTGCTCGGCCTCGTCGACGATGACGTCCACCAGCGGCTTGCCGGTCTTGGCATCCACCTGCTTGAGCACCTCGGCGGTGATCTCCACCAGGTAGCTGTCCAGATCGCCCTTGTTCCACTCGGTGAACACGTCGGCGATCTGCCCGGCCGCCAGGCCCAGGCCGTCGCGCAGCAACTGGTAGGCCTCGCCGATCAGCTGCATGTCGGAGTACTCGATGCCGTTGTGCACCATCTTCACGAAGTGACCGGCGCCGTCGGGGCCGATGTGGGTGCAACACGGAACACCGTCGACGTGGGCGGAGATCTCCTCCAGTAGCGGGCCGAGTGACTTGTAGGACTCGGCCGGGCCGCCGGGCATGATCGACGGCCCGTTGAGTGCGCCTTCCTCGCCGCCGGAGATCCCGGCGCCGACGAAGTGCAGGCCGCGCTCGCGGATCGCCTTCTCGCGGCGGATGGTGTCGGTGTACAGGGCGTTGCCGCCGTCGATGATGATGTCGCCGGGCTCCATGGCGTCGGCCAGTTCGTTGATCACGGCGTCGGTCGGGTCACCGGCCTTGACCATGATGATCACCCGGCGCGGTTTCTCCAGGGCGTCAAGGAATTCGGCGATGGTCTCGCTGCGCACGAACTTGCCTTCGGACCCGTGTTCGGCGAGCAGCGCGTCGGTCTTGGCGATCGACCGGTTGTGCAGCGCGACGGTATAGCCGTGGTTGGCGAAGTTGCGAGCGAGATTGGAGCCCATCACCGCCAGGCCGGTAACGCCGATCTGCGCAGTGGCGGTGGTGCTCGACGGAGTGCTCGACGAAGTCATGCAGCAGCCTTTCGTTGTTTTGTTGTAGCAGAACGCCTGTCGTGCAGGGCGTTATCCGAGTCCGGAGAACAGGCGGTGAAGCTCGGTGAGCCAGGGAACTGCGACGGCGACGGTGGGGATCACCAGAACTGCGGCCGCGGTCAGATAGGCGGTGGCGGCCATGGCGACGCTGTTGGGCTTGCCGCCCAGGCGTCGTACCCGGATCACGGTGGTCGGCCCGCCGGCGGCCAGCGCGCCCGAGGGGGTGCGGCCGCTCGCGCAGGCAACCAGCGCCCGGGCCAGGGGAGTGGGACCTGCGGTCCGGACCGCGGCGTCGTCGGCCAGCAGCTCGATCAGTAGCCGGACGGCATCCAGGGCGTTGGCGCTGCGGACGAACCGCGGGAAGGCGGCGTGGACGGCGGTGAACATCTCCAGGACCAGATCGTGGCGGGCGCGCAGATGGGCCCGTTCATGGGTGAGGATTGCGGCGATCTCGTTGTCGGACAACGTGGTCAGCGTTCCCTCGCTGACCACGACGCGACTGCGGACGCCGGGCAGGCAGTAGGCGAGGGGCTGGGCGACGTCGAGAATGCGCAGCCCGTCACCGGCGAGCGGACGGTGGGTCGTACAGAGATGGGCCGGAACCGCGTCACGGGACTTGCCGAGCAGGTCGACCATCATGCGGTGATGGGCGCGCCTGCGCCGGGTGGCCACCGCCACCTGGATCACGGCCACCCAGAGCCGCCCCCCGATGAACAGGGTGAGCGTGAACACCACGACCAGCAGCAGCCACAGCGGCCAGCCGAGGGCCTCGATCTCGCTGGTGATGGTCGCTGTCGGCCGGCCGTCGGGCCCCGGAACGAACAGCCGGCTCGCGATGGCGATCCCGGCCGAGAAAGCGGAGAGCACAGCGGCCAATGCGATGGACTGCCACAGCACAATCGCCGCGCGCGGGGCGCGCAGGGGCCAGGTTGCGCGCGCCAGCACCGCCGGTACCGGCCCGACCAGGGCCAGTGCTACGAGGGTGAAGGCCAGCGCGGACACGCCGTAAGTCTCTCTCAGGCGGTACCGGAATTGCCAGTCGGTGGGGGCAGCTGGTGCTTGCTCTCCAGTTCGGCGAGCGCCCGGCGCAAGGCCCGGGCCTCGTCGACGCCGACTCGCTCGACGAAATGGACCAGCGCGGCCTGGCGGCCGCCGGAGTCCGAGGCCTGGTCGAGGGCGTCGACCATCAGGCCGGCGACCAGTTCGTCGCGGCCGTGTGTGGGCGCATAGCGGTGCGCCCGGTCATCGCGGTGCTGTACGACGAGGTTCTTCTTCGCCAGTCGTTGCAGCACGGTCATGATCGTGGTGTAGGCCAAGTCGCGGTGGGCGGCCAGCGCCTCATGCACTTGGCGCACTGTTTGGGGTTCGGGCGCAGACCACAACCGGTCCATCACCTCGCGCTCAAGCTCCCCGAGACGCGTCAATTTGGCCATGTTCCGTTCACTCTCCTGAGCAGTAAAGCCAGCGTACTACGGGATTACTACCGCGCGTCGTATGCGGATGCGACCGGCCTCTGGACAGCTGTCTGCATCGGTTTAGGGCAAGGTCAACGCCCGTTGTCGGGCGCCTTGTGAATCCAGTCACAGGGGATGGCTCTCGTGCTTCACGTGACTATAGTAAGGCTAACCTAAGTGAACTTGGAGCCTTCGGAGGTGGCATGACGGTTTTGATCGAGGACCCGCTGATCGTGGGCATGGACATCGGGCGGACACTGCCGCTGCATGAGTCGAGTCGGCGCCTGCGCGAGCTGTACCCGGAATGTCCGCGGGTCTACGGCGTCGCTGTGGTCGGCGATCTCTCGCGCCGGCGGTGGTGGCCGCTCGCGGAGGCGTTGTCCGCGGATCGGCTGCAGGGAATGTTCGATGCCGCGATGGCCGAGACCGGGAACCGGGCCGCCGTCGCGCAGCAGTTGGCCGCCACGTTCACCCATGTGGTGATCGGTCGGGTCGTGCCGCTGTTGGTGCTGGAAGGACGGGCCTGGGACACCGGCCTGGAAAACCTCTGGGTCCATGTCGACTCCGAGGGGGCGATCGACTGGGTCGGTGTCGTCGACCCGACCCTGCGTGGCCTGCCCGGGGATCCCTGTCTTTCCGGCCGGACGGCCCGGCTCGCCCGTGCGTCCCATGACAGGATCGTCGCGTTGCCGAGCGAGGCGGCGCTGACGACCTGGGTGGCCCATCGCAGCCATCGGGCGCTCGCGCCGTTGTTCGCCCGGCTGGTGGAGATCAGCGACGGTGCTATCACGGCCGCTGCCATGTGGCACATGGTGGGCGCGGCTGTGGTCGGCGCGGCTACTCAGATCCCGCTGCTGGCCGGGTCGAGCGAGGTCGTGAGTATGCGGCGCGGTCAGGCCGTGCTCGATGCCCTGGTCGGCTTCGGCCTGCCGGTCCGCGGCTCGGGCCGGGTGGGGAAGGTCTTGCTAAATTAGGATAGCCTTGCCTAGTATGTAGGTACGAGACTAACGGACCGAGCCGGAGTCCTGAGGGCTGCAGAGACCCCCGGTCCGCTCGAGGGCGGGTTCCGCGTATTACGCGGGACCCGCCCGCATCTTTGCGGCGCCACAGCGTGTAGACACGAGGACTGTGACCACTGATTCCCCCGAGGGCCTGGGTAAAGGGTTCGACACCGAGCTCGGCCTGACCTATCTGGACCTCACGCCCGACGGCGGCCGCGCGCAGCTGACGATCCACGACAAGCTGTTGCAGCCGTGGGGCATCGTGCACGGCGGCGTGTACTGCTCGATCGTCGAAAGCCTGGCCAGCGTGTCCGGCCATGTCTGGTTGTCGGAGAACGGCGGCGGCACGGTGGTCGGGGTCAACAACAACACCGACTTCCTGCGCGCCATCGGTTCAGGCACGGTGACCGCCGTGTCGACGCCGATCCATCGCGGCCGACGTCAGCAGCTGTGGTTGATCACCATCACCGATGACAACGACCGCCCGGTGGCCCGCGGACAGGTGCGGTTGCAGAACATCGCCGAGTAGTCACCGGCCCGCCATGCGTGCGCTGCCGAACTCCGCTCGCCGTGGCAATATCGCGCACTATGCGTTTGACCCCGCATGAGCAGGACCGCCTGCTCATCTCGTATGCAGCCGAGCTCGCCCGCCGCAGACAGGCTCGCGGCCTGCGGCTCAATCACCCCGAGGCTGTCGCGCTGATCACCGATCACCTGTTGGAGGGTGCTCGTGACGGTCGTACCGTCGCCGAGTTGATGGTGAGCGGACGAGATGTGCTGACGCGCGAACAGGTGATGGTGGGCGTGCCCGAGATGCTCGACGACGTGCAGGTCGAGGCGACGTTCCCCGACGGCACCAAACTGGTCACCGTCCACCACCCGATCCCGTGATCCCCGGCGAAGTCGTGTTCGGCGACGGTGCGATCGTGCTCAATGCCGGTGCGCCACGGTCGATTCTGGACGTCGTCAACAATGGTGACCGGCCGGTGCAGGTCGGCAGCCACGTACATTTGCCGCAGGCCAACGCCGCCCTGGACTTCGACCGGGCCGCAGCCCGCGGCCATCGGCTCGACATCCCGGCCGGCACCGCGGTTCGTTTCGAACCCGGTGTGGCCCAGCGCGTCTCGGTGGTCCCACTCGGCGGTTTGCGCGAGGTGCACGGAATCAGTCTCGATCCGCCCGGTCGATTGGAACCCTCATGACCGAATTGACCAGGGCCCGCTACGCGGCTCTGTTCGGCCCGACCGCCGGTGACCGGATCCGACTGGCCGACACGGACCTGTTCATCGAGATCACCGAGGACCGCAGCGGCGGCCCTGGACTGGCCGGCGACGAGGCGGTGTTCGGCGGCGGCAAGGTGCTGCGCGAGTCGATGGGGCAGTCGAGAGCCACCCGGGCCGACGGCGCGCCCGACACCGTCATCACCGGCGTGGTGATCATCGACCACTGGGGAATCATCAAGGCCGACATCGGGATCCGCGACGGCCGCATCGTGGGGATCGGGAAGGCCGGCAACCCCGAAATCATGACCGGCGTGCACCCCGCCCTGGTCGTTGGTCCATCGACCGAGATCATCGGCGGCAACGGCCGGATCCTGACCGCAGGCGCGATCGACTGCCACGTGCACCTGATCTGTCCGCAGATCATGGCGGAGGCGCTCGGTTCCGGCATCACCACGATCGTCGCCGGGGGCACCGGACCCGCCGAGGGCAGCAAGGCGACCACCGTCACCCCTGGTGCCTGGCACCTGGCCCGGATGCTGGAATCGCTGGACTCCTGGCCGCTCAACGTCGCGCTACTGGGCAAGGGCAACACCGTCAGCTCCGAGGCGATGTGGGAGCAGTTACGAGGCGGCGCGGCCGGTTTCAAGCTGCACGAGGACTGGGGCACGACGCCGGCAGCCATCGACGCCTGCCTCACCGTCGCCGACGCCGCGGGAATCCAGGTCAACATCCACACCGACACCCTCAATGAGGCCGGTTTCGTCGAGGACACCCTGGCCGCGATCAAGGGCCGCGGCATCCACGCCTATCACACCGAGGGTGCCGGCGGCGGGCATGCACCCGACATCATCACCGTGGCCGCGCACCCGAATGTGCTGCCCAGTTCCACCAATCCGACCCGGCCGCACACGATCAACACCCTCGATGAACACCTCGACATGCTCATGGTGTGCCATCACCTCAACCCGAGCGTGCCCGAGGATCTGGCCTTCGCCGAGAGCCGGATCCGGCCCTCGACGATTGCCGCCGAGGACCTGTTGCACGACATCGGGGCGATCTCGATGATCGGCAGTGACGCGCAGGCGATGGGCCGCATCGGTGAGGTGGTCCTGCGGACCTGGCAGACCGCGCACGTGATGAAGCGCAGGCGTGGCGCGCTGGAAGGTGACGGTGCGGCGGACAACAACCGAGTCCGCCGGTACGTCGCGAAATACACCATCTGCCCGGCAGTTGCGCACGGTCTGGACGACGAGGTCGGTTCGGTCGAGGTCGGCAAGCTGGCGGATCTGGTGCTGTGGGAACCGGCGTTCTTCGGGGTGCGCCCGCACGCGGTACTCAAGGGCGGAATGATCACCTGGGCGGCCATGGGCGATGCCAACGCCTCCATCCCCACCCCGCAGCCGGTGTTACCCCGCCCGATGTTCGGTGCGGCTCCCGCCGCGGCGGCGGCCACATCCGTGCATTTCGTTGCGCCGCAGGCGATCGAGGACGGCTTGGCCGAACGCCTCGATATTCGTCGAAAGCTGGCTGCGGTCAAGAATGTTCGGCAGGTGGGTAAGGCTCAGATGCCGCTCAACGATGCCATGCCGAGTATCGAGGTCGATCCGGACACCTTCACCGTGCGGATCGACGGGCAGGTGTGGCAGGAACAGCCCGCGGTCGAGCTGCCGATGGCACAGCGATATTTCCTGTTCTAGATGACCAGCCTGACAACCCTTCTGAACCTGGCCGATTCGCGGTTGCCGACCGGCGGCCACGTGCATTCCGGCGGCGTCGAGGAGGCGGTGACCAGCGGCCTGCTCACCGACCTCCCCACCCTGCGTGCCTTCCTGGTTCGTCGGATCCGCACCACTGGCATGGTGGCCGCCTCGCTCGCGGTTGCGGTACACACCGGGGCCCTGGATCCCGAGGCTGCCGATGCCGAAACCGATGCCCGCACACCGGCTCCGGCGGCGCGTGACGCCTCCCGCGCTCAGGGCCGCGGACTGGTCCGGTTGGCCAGGCGGGTCTGGCCGCTGCAGTCGTGGGACGTGCTGGGTCCCCGGCCGCATCTGCCGGTCGCAGCGGGCGCGGTCGGGGCAGCCGCCGGACTCGATCCGGATCAGACGGCACTGTCGGTGGTCTATCCCACCATGACCGGTTCGGCCACCGCCGCGCAGCGGTTGCTCGCGCTGGACCCCGCTGATGTCGCGGCCCTGACCTTCGAGCTGTCCGGGTTGTGTGACGACGTGGCGGCCGAGGCGGTCACCGGGTTGGCCGATCTGTCCGACCCGTTGCTGGACGTCCTCGCCCAGCGGCACACCGAACGGGACCGTCCCCTGTTTGTCTCGTAAATTTCTGTCAAGTTCTCGAAAGGCCCACCATGCCACCACATTTCCTCGACGGCGAACCGCACACCCACACCGACCGGCCCAAGCGGGTACGTCATCCCGGTGAGCCGCTGCGCATCGGAGTCGGGGGTCCGGTCGGCTCAGGAAAGACCGCACTGGTCGCGGCGCTGTGCCGGCAGCTGCGCGATGAATTGTCGCTGGCGGTGTTGACCAACGACATCTACACCACCGAGGACGCCGACTTCCTGCGCCGGCATGCGGTACTGCCCGACGAGCGGATCGCCGCCGTGCAGACCGGGGGATGCCCGCACACCGCGATCCGCGACGACATCACGGCGAACCTGGATGCCATCGACGACCTGATCGAGGCCAACCCGGCGCTGGATCTGATCCTCGTCGAATCCGGCGGTGACAACCTCACGGCGACATTCTCGTCGGGGCTGGTGGATGTGCAGATCTTCGTCGTCGACGTGGCCGGGGGAGACAAGGTGCCGCGCAAGGGGGGCCCCGGCGTCACGTACTCGGATCTGCTGGTGGTCAACAAGACCGATCTGGCCCCGCTGGTGGGCGCCGATCTCGGCGTGATGCGCCGGGACGCGGCCAAGGTACGCACAAACCGGCCGACGGCCCTGATCTCGCTGACCGAGGATCCGTCCTCGGGTCCGGTGCTGGCCTGGGTGCGCGAACAGCTCAAGGCCGCGCAGGCAACGACGGTCTGATGCACGCGCATGTCGTGATCGTGGCCGCGCCGGGCCGGTTGCCGCGCATCGAGGCCGCCGGCGGTGTGGCCGGGCGGTGCACCGAACCCGATACGGTGCACCTGATCTCAACGGCGGCCACGCCGCTGGGTGGCGACACCCTCACGGTGCGGCTGGTCGTGGAAGCCGGTGCCCGGCTGCGGGTTCGCACCGCCGCGGCGACGCTGGTGCTGCCCGGCGCCCACACACTCGGGTCGACGGCGCATTGGGACATCCAGGTGGCCGGGCAGCTGGATCTCGATCCGCAGCCGACCGTGGTGGCAGGCGGTTCGACGCATTGCACCACCACGCGACTGCAACTGGCCGATGCCGCCCACCTCCGGATCCGGGAGCGAACCCAGATCGGCCGATCCGGTGAACGAGAAGGCTTCTGGTCGTCGGCGATGCATGCCGACGTGAAGTCGGCGCCCTTGTTACGTCATCGGATAGAACTCGGCCGCGGAGCAGTATCCGATGACGTATTGGCCACACCTCGGGCCTGCATCAGCGAACTGCGTTACCCCGCATCCTCATTCGATGCGCGCGGAACGGTGCTGGCATTGGCCCGCGGCGGCAGCCTGGCCACCTGGCAAGGTGACCGGCTCCCACCGGACGCCTAGGACGCCGCCTTCTCGGTTTCCTGCACCGAGGCGGCGATCTCTTCGAGTTCCTCGATCCGGGTGCGGGCGTAGGCCTGCTGCTCGGTGATGGTGAGCTGACCGCGCTTGGTGCTCAGGAACGTCACACCCCACGACAACACCGTCACCAGACGGCTCTTGAACCCGACGATGTACACCAGGTGCAGCACCAGCCAGCACACCCAGGCGAAGAACCCGGAGAACTCGATCGGGCCGACCTTGGCCACCGCCGAGAACCGCGACACCGTCGCCATCGAGCCCTTGTCGAAGTACTCGAACGGCGCCCGGATCTTCGGGCTGGTTCCGGCCACCTCGCGCTTGATCAGCTTGGCGGCGTAACGGCCGCCCTGGATCGCCCCCTGGGCGACACCTGGCACACCTTCCATCGCGGCCATATCGCCGACCACGAAGACATTGGGATGGCCCGGAAGCGTCAAGTCCGGCCCCACCTTGACCCGGCCGGCCCGGTCGAGTTCCACCCCGGACTGTTCGGCCAGATCCTTGCCGAGCGGGCTGGCCGAGACGCCGGCCGACCACACCTTGCAGGCCGATTCGATACGCCGCAGGGTGCCGTCGGAGTCCTTGACCGTCAGACCGTTGCGGTCGACGTCGGTCACCATGGCGCCGAGCTGAACCTCGACCCCCATCTTCTCCAGCCGTTCCTGGGCCCGTTTGCCCAGCTTCGGGCCCATCGGTGGCAGGACGGCCGGTGCGGCGTCGAGCAGGATCACCCGGGCCTCGGTGGGGTCGATGTGGCGGAAGCTGCCGTGCAGTGTCTGATCCGACAATTCGGCGATCTGTCCGGCCATCTCCACGCCCGTCGGACCGGCACCCACCACGGTGAAGGTGAGTAGCTTGGCCCGACGCACCGGGTCGCTGGAACGCTCGGCCTGCTCGAACGCGCCGAGGATGCGGCCGCGCAGCTCCAGCGCATCGTCGATCGACTTCATACCGGGGGCGAACTCGGCGAAATGGTCGTTGCCGAAGTAGGACTGCCCGGCGCCGGCCGCGATGATCAAACTGTCGTACGGAGTGGAGTACGTGTGCCCCAACAGGACTGAATCTACCGTCTGGTTCTCCAGATCGATGTGGGTCACGTCGCCCAACAACACCTGGGCGTTCTTCTGCTTGCGCAGGATGACGCGGGTGGCCGGGGCGATCTCGCCTTCGGAGATGATGCCGGTCGCCACCTGGTACAGCAACGGCTGGAACAGGTGGTGGGTGGTGCGGGCGATCAGCTTGACGTCGACGTCGGCACGTTTGAGGGTCTTGGCGGCGGTCAGACCGCCGAAACCCGATCCGATGATGACTACTTTATGCCGATCCGATGCCGTAGCTCCGGGATGGCTCATTGCTGCTCCTCGCGGACGTGTTTGCCACTCGTATAACGAATAGGTTAGACGGCGCCATTCCGGTCAGTGCGGTGAGATGGCTAACCGAACCGATTGTTTACCCGTATATAAGCGGTTTCAACTCCTCGGCCACCGCGGTGATGCCACCCGGCACGTAACCGCCCGTGGTCACCGGACTCAGGATGACCCCGTCGACCCCGGCATCGAGGACCTTCGTCTTGACCTGTTCGGCGACCTGCGCTGGGCTGCCGAAGACCACATTCTGCTTCACCTCGTCGGGAATCATGTCGGCCGTGATGTGGTCGCCGATCATCGAGAAGACCAGCATGCTGGTCTCCAGTGTTGCCGGGTCGCGGTCGATTTCCTCGCAGCGTTGTCTGACCACCTGAACTTTGCGGGGCAGCTCGTCGAACCCCGCGATGATGTTGAGGTGGTCGAAATGCCGCGCCGCCAAGGGGATGGTCTTCTTCTCGCCGCTGCCGCCGATCATCAGCGGAATGTGTTCGCGGAAGCGCGGTTCGGCAAAGGCGTCCTGGGTGCGGTAGTAGTTGCCGCTGAAGGTTGCGTGCTGGCCTTCCAACATCGGCAGGATGATCTGCAGTGCCTCGTCGAGCTTCTTGAATCGCTCGGTGAAGGTGCCGAATTCGAAGCCGAGGCTGTCGTGTTCGAGTTCGAACCAGCCGGTGCCGATGCCCAGAACGGCTCGGCCCGCGCTGACCACGTCGAGCGTGGTGATGGCCTTGGCCAGCAGGGTCGGGTTCCGGTAGGTGTTGCCTGTCACCAACGTGCCCAGCTGTACCTCTTGGGTTGCGTTCGCCAATGCACCGAGAGCGGTGTAGGCCTCCAGCATCGGCTGATCGGGAGTGCCGATCTGCGGCAGCTGATACAAGTGGTCCATCACGAACACCGAATCGAATCCGGCGGCCTCGGCCTCGCGGGCCTGGGCGATGACGGTGGGGAACAGCTCGGCGATGCCGGTGCCGTAGGTGAAATTGGGAATCTGGAGCGCGAGTCGGATCGTCACTCCGTCAACCGTAACCTTCTAGCCGAGAGTCGCCAATGCCCCACGGCTGACGTGCATCGTCTGCCCGGTGATGTGGCGGGCCGACGGCGTGCTCAAAAACACTGCGAGACGGGCGAACTCATCGGCGACCGACGGCGGCGTGGCGCCGAGGCCGTCATAGCTCGGCTCGGCGGAAAGGCCGGGGGCGATGGCGTTGACGGTGATTCCGCGGGTGCCGAAGTACGCGGCCTGGCCGGCCGTCCATTCGCCGAGAGCCGCCTTGACCGCGGCTTCGATGCTGCCTTCACGCGGGCTCGCCGGCACGACGTTGATGATCGAGCCGCCCGAACTCAGCTGGTCGCCGACGATCTGCACGGTCAGCACGGCCGAGACCACGGTGGCATCCAGTGCGTTGCGCCAGGCGGTGGACTGATCGGCCAGCGTGAAGGTGCGGGGGTCCTTGGCCTCGAACAGCGGGGCCGGGACGTTGACCAGGGTGTCCAGGTGGAGGGGGAACTGGGCGCGGGCGCTCTCGACGCTGGCCGGATCGGTGTTGTCGAACACGATCGACGAGATGTCGAGCTGCTTGGCCGCCAACTCCAGATCTTCGCGGCGGGCGCCGGCGATGACCACGTTGTGGCCGGCATCGAGGAAACCTGCCGCAATCGCGCGGCCGAGTTCGGTATCCCCGCCGGTGACCAGCACCTCCGCCATGATGTACCTCCGTGTACCTGGGGGTCGCCGCGCCGGACGGGGGCGACCACGGTCCAATGTTACTGGACGGTAGCTAGGTCGGGAAACTCGGCGCGCCCGTCCGCGGCTCGCATAAGGTAGCCGAGATGACCCGACCCAGTGCCGCGACCTGCGTCGACGTGGTCGGCAAGGTGGTGTCGTGACGAATTCGCCACGGCTTCCGCGCTGGATATATCTCCCTGCCGCGGTGGGCGCGATATTCGTCGTGCTGCCCCTGGTCGCGATGGTGGCAAAGGTGGACTGGCCGCAGTTCGGGTCACTGATCTCCAGCCCGTCGTCGACGGCGGCGTTGAAGCTCAGTCTGGAGACGTCACTGGCCAGCACGGTGTTGTGTGTGCTGTTCGGAGTCCCGTTGGCGTTGGTGCTGGCTCGCACAGAAGGTTCTGTCACCCGAATCGTGCGGCCGCTGATCCTGTTGCCGCTGGTGCTGCCGCCGGTGGTCGGCGGTATCGCATTGCTGTACGCATTCGGCCGGCTCGGGTTGGTCGGCCGGTACCTGGAGGCGGCCGGCGTGCACATCGCGTTCACCACGGTGGCGGTGGTGCTGGCGCAGACCTTCGTGTCCCTGCCGTTCCTGGTCATCTCGCTCGAAGGCGCGGCGCGCACCGCCGGCGCCGATTTCGAGGTCGTGGCGGCAACTCTGGGTGCGCCGCCGGGAACCGTGTGGTGGCGGGTGACGCTGCCCCTGTTGGCGCCGGGCCTGATTTCGGGAGCCGTCCTGGCCTTCGCACGTTCCCTGGGCGAGTTCGGTGCCACGTTGACGTTCGCGGGGTCACGCCAGGGAGTCACGCGCACCTTGCCGCTGGAGGTCTATCTCCAGCGGGAGAGCGACGCCGACGCCGCCGTCGCCTTGTCGGTGCTGTTGGTGGCGGTGGCGGCGGTCGTGGTCATCGGGCTCGGCAGTCGTCGGCTGCGGGCAGGCGGATGGACATGACGCTGCAGGTGCGAGTCGTCATCGAAAACCGGGGCCTGGACTTGGAATTCGCTGTAGCGGCCGGTGAGGTCCTGGCGGTGCTGGGCCCCAACGGTGCGGGCAAGTCGACCGCACTGCACTCCATCGCCGGACTGGTCGGTCTGGATGCCGGGCGTGTGCAGGTGGGGGACCGGGTGCTGACCGATACGGCCGCCGGGGTGCACGTGCCGACGCATGCCCGCCGGGTCGGCTTGTTGCTGCAGGACTCTCTGCTGTTTCCGCACCTGAGCGTGCTGGCCAACGTCGCATTCGGGGCACGCAGTGGGCATCGGGCAGGACGTCGCGCTGCCGACGAGAGTGCTCGCCGGTGGTTGGCCGAGGTCGACGCGACGGATCTGGCCGATCGGCGGCCCCGCAGGCTGTCGGGTGGCCAGGCGCAGCGGGTGGCCCTGGCCCGGGCGCTGGCCGCCGATCCCGAGGTCCTGCTGCTCGATGAACCGTTGGCGGGGTTGGACGTGGCGGTGGCGGCGTCGATGCGCAAGGTCTTGCGCCGCGTTCTCGCCACCGGCGGCAGGTGCGCGGTGCTGATCACCCACGACCTGCTCGACGTCCTGACGCTGGCCGACCGGGTGATCGTGGTAGAGGGTGGCCGTATCGTCGAAAGTGGTTCTGTGGCAGAAGTATTGGCTACGCCGAAGAGTCACTTCGCGGCGAGGTTCGCCGGTGTCAACCTGATCGGCGGCACGGCCGCGGCCGATGGCGTGCTGACCACCGCGTGGCAGGCGAATTGGCACGGCGCGCCGGCGATCGACGTGCAGCCCGGCGCCCCGGCCGTCGCATTGTTCTCCCCAGCGTCGGTCTCGGTGTACCGCGACGAACCGCACGGCAGTCCGCGTAACACCGTCGCGGTGACCGTCGCCGAGCTGGACAGCCGGGGGCCTGGCATCCGGGTTCGGGCTGATGAGCAGCCCGACGGCGCACCCGGCCTGGCCGCCGACATCACCGCGGAGGCGGCCGCCGAGCTGCGGCTGACCCCGGGCGACACCGTGTATCTCTCGGTGAAGGCGCAGGAGGTAGCCATCCATCCGGCGGGGCACCGGACGTGACTCGGGGCCCTTCGCGTAACACCGGCGGGCGCAGTCCCGAATCACCTGTTGAGGGCCCGGTCCGTCGAGTGCCGGGGAGCGGGTTGCCAGCTCCGGCGTGGCGCCCGACACGCTCGTGCGTCAGCAATCGATGTAATTGCACTTACCTGATGTTCTCCTGTAGGTAGCAAACTTACTTTTGAACACTCTAAGAGCAACTCACACTTGCGTCACGGCCGTAACACGGTAGTTTCATCCCCATGGACGAGTCGGATGCGATGCCACCTCGGCGCAGAGGTCTGTCGAAGAAGCTGGCACTGGTTGCGCTGACCGGCGCAACCGCCGTGGCCGTTGCGCTGCCTGCGGTGGCGTATGCGGATCCCGAGCCGGCGCCCCCGGCGCCCCCGGCGCCGGCCCCAGCTGTGCCCGGCGCACCCGCCCCGGCTGCTCCGGCTCCGGCGGCGGCGCCTGCTCCCGCCCCGGCCGTGCCCGCGCCGCCTGCCCCGGCTCCGGCCCCTGGAGCGCCTGCTCCCGCCCCGGCTGCTCCCGCGCCGCCTCCGCCTGCCGATCCCAATGCTCCGGCCGCACCCGCACCCGCACCCGCACCTGCTCCCGCGGATCCCAACGCCCCGGCCCCGGCCCCCGCGCCGGAGCCCGGTCGAGTGGACAACGCAGCGGGCGGCTTCAGCTACGTCGTACCCGGCGGGTGGAAGGTGTCCGACGCGACCCAGTTGTCATACGGCCAGGCGTTGTTGACCCCGATCCCGCCGGAGGGCGCGCCCGAGCCTCCGAACGACACCAGCGTGCTGCTCGGGCGCCTGGACCTGAAGCTGTTCGCGGGCGCCGAAGCAGACAACGCCAAGGCGGCCGTCCGGCTGGCCTCCGACATGGGTGAATTCTTCATGCCCTTCCCCGGAACCCGGGTGAATCAGGAGACCGTTCCGCTGGATGCCAACGGGCTCACCGGTGTCGCCTCGTACTACGAGGTGAAGTTCACCGATACCAACAAGCCCAACGGCCAGATCTGGGCCGGTGTGGTCGGTGCCCCGCCGGCCCCGGGAACCCCGCGCGGGCAGCGTGCTCCGGAACGCTGGTTCGTGGTGTGGCTGGGTACGGCGGCCCATCCGGTGGACAAGGCCGCCGCGGCGACATTGGCCAACTCGATCCGGCCGTGGACGCCTCCGCCGTCGGCCGCGCCTGACCCCAACGCGCCGCCACCGCCTGCCGACCCGGCCCATCCCGGTGTCGGGGTGCCGGTACCGGTTACCAACGCTCCGCCGGAGATGCTGCCCCCGGGCTGATACCGGGCACGCCGGGTCACGAGAATCCCGCAGGCGAGCGCTGATTGTTCCCGATTAGCCCACCGGATTGTTACGTTCGGCAGGTACATCTGGGATGTGGCTCAGCGAGCCCGCTGGGCCTAGCCAGTGACAGGCAGGAGACCTGCAATGGATGTAATGGCGGCTACCGAAATTCTGGCCCGTTCCTCCACGCTGACGAACGTCGGCTGGATCGGTTACATCATCATCGGCGCGTTGGCCGGATGGATCGCCGGAAAGATCGTCAAGGGCGGTGGCTCCGGCATTCTGATGAACATCGTCATCGGCGTGATCGGCGCGCTCATCGGCGGATTCCTGCTCAGCTTCTTCCTCAACACCGGAGGGGGCGGCTGGTGGTTCACCCTCTTCACCGCAATCCTCGGATCGGTGATCCTGCTCTGGATTGTCGGAATGGTGCGCAAGGGCAGCTGATTCGGCGCCGGTCATGACCACCGGGACGATGACAGCCTGGCAGGTCGTCCACCCTGGCCCGGTGAGTTCACGGCCGTTGCAACGAGTTACGGTGCGCACCCCGCAGCCCGGCCCTGACGAACTGCTCGTCAAGGTGCTGGCCTGCGGGGTGTGCCGTACCGATCTGCATGTCGCCGAAGGGGATTTGGCTGTACACCGGCCACAGGTGATCCCCGGGCACGAGGTCGTCGGTGAGGTCGTCGCGCTCGGTGCCGATACCGGCGGCGGTTTCGCCCCCGGTGATCGGGTGGGTGTGGCGTGGCTGCGGCACACCTGCGGGCAGTGTGTCTATTGCCTACGAGGGCGGGAGAATCTCTGTCCGTCCTCGCTGTACACCGGCTGGGACGCCGACGGCGGCTATGCCGAATTCACCACCGTCCCCGCGGCGTTCGCGTTGCGGTTGCCGACCGGATACTCCGATATCGAGCTGGCGCCGTTGTTGTGCGCGGGCATCATCGGCTATCGCGCCCTGTTGCGGACCGACCTACCTCCGGGCGGACGGCTGGGACTCTACGGTTTCGGCGGCAGCGCGCACCTGACGGCGCAGGTGGCGTTGGCGCAGGGGGCTCGGGTGCATGTGATGACCCGTGGCGAGCGCGCCCGGGAACTCGCACTGGCGCTGGGTGCGTCGTCGGTGCAGGGCAGCGCCGACATGCCACCCGAACCCTTGGATGCCGCAATCCTGTTCGCACCGGTCGGCGATCTGGTGTTACCTGCGTTGGCGGCCCTGGACCGCGGCGGCATCCTGGCGATCGCGGGAATCCACCTCAGCGACATCCCGACCTTGAACTATCAACAGCACCTGTTCTTCGAACGCGAAATTCGGTCGGTGACCGCCAACACCCGTACCGATGCCCGTGATTTCCTGGCGTTCGCGGGTGCGCACCGGATGGCGGTCAGCACTCCCGAGTACGCCCTGGACCACGCCGACCAGGCGCTGGCCGATCTGGCCGCCGGCCGTATTGCGGGTGCAGCGGTGCTGCAGGTGTAGCCGGCAACGCATCAGAGTGCGGCGAGCGCAGCGCCCAATCTGCCGTCCAGGTCGCCGTGTCCGAACGCGTACAGGGGTCCGAGTCCGTCGTTGAGCACCCGGTTCAGGCGGGCCATCCCGCGTGCTGCGACCGGTAGCGGTGAATGCAGTCGCAGGGCGATTGCGTCGATCGTCGCCTCGGCCGCGGCAATATTCTTCCGGTGCAACGGGATTCGTGACGACCACAAGATGGTGTCGTTGGCGGCCTCGCGCGCGCAGCGGCGCAGTACGCGGGCCACGGCTTCCCGCTCGGAGATCGATGTCAACCGGGTCGCCCTGGCCGCGATGGCGCTGCCCGGGGGAGTCGGCGCGCCGACGGCCAGCATGGCGTCGAGTCGGCCCGACCGGATCCGTGCGGTCAGGCGGGCCCGGATCGACGGGCGGCAGGGGATGGGTGCACGGCGGACTGAGGTCGCTGGTGTCGCGGAAATTCGGTTGTCGTTCATGGCGATACCTCGTAGTTTCCGTGGTGCGCGGTTCCGGGAAGGCGTGACTACCTAAGACTGTACGACGGTCATGAATGACTAGTCAAACCAATTTAGCGGTCACGGCGGTACGCTGGTGTCATGACGACGACGTGGGCCGGCGACACCGAGACGAAACCCGCGCCCGGTCCGCTGGCCCGGATTCAGGGGTTGGTCAACACCATCGAATTGCCCGCCGGAATCGACCGCCTTGCGGATCCCGACGACGCGGCGCCCTGGCTGGCGGCGAACGGGTTACTCGCAGTAGGGGCGAGCCCGACCACAGCCGAACTGGACCTGGTGCGTCGGGTGCGCGAAGCGTTGCGCGCGCTGCTGATTCACAACATCGGTGGTCCGCCGCCGGGCGCCGATCACCTAGCCGTGCTGCAAGAGGTCACGGAAAGATCCACCGCGAAGGTCGACGTAACCCCCGACGGGCAGGTGCGGTTGTCGGCCGTCGGAGAGGGCGTGGGGGAGCGACTGCTCGAGCTGCTGCTGGTGATGCGCGATGCGCAGCGCGACGGCACGTGGGCCCGGCTCAAGGCGTGTGGGAACGACGAATGTACGTGGGCGTTCTACGACCGGTCCCGCAATCATGGCGGTACCTGGTGCGATATGGCCAGCTGCGGGAACATGCTGAAAAACCGTGAGTTCCGGGCGCGGAGACGCGCCGGTAGTTAAGTCGACAGATGCCACACCACGGCGGCGGCCAGTGCGCCGATCCCGTTGAGTGACCAGTGCAGGGCGATCGGCGCGATCAGGCTGCCGCTGCGTCGGCGCAGCCAGGTGAACACGAAACCGGCGACGCCGGTGGCGATCACGGCGAGCACGACACCGGCGACCATCCCGAAGACGCCGCCGCCGAACAGTCGGGTGAATCCGACGTTCTCGCTCGTCAGCCCCAGCGAACTGGCGATGTGCCAGAGACCGAACAACAGCGAGCCACCCGCGGCGACGCCGCGAAACCCCCAGGCCCGATTGAGGGCTCCGTGCAGTACACCGCGAAACGCCAGTTCCTCGGGGATCACTGTTTGCAGCGGGATGATCACCATCGACGCCAGCAGCGCGCCCGAGATGGTGGCGTAGTTGTCGTTCATGAACATCGGCCGCGTCCACGGCAGCGCCGCCCCGATCGCGATCACCGAGACCACCAGGGCGACGGCGCCCAGCGCGTACCCGGCTCCTGCGCGCCAGTGCTCGCGGCCCAATCCGAGTTCCGTCCACCCCAGCCCGCGGGCCCGCACCAGGATCAACAGGCCGACCGCGGCGGCCGGGACGGTGGCGATGCTGGCCCACGGGGTGGTGAAGTGCGCGATCAGGTTGGTCAGGGTGAGGATGACGACGACGATGCCGATGTCGGCATAGATGCGGAAGTGATGCAACGCAGAGAGTTGGGCCACCAGCGGATGTGGGTGCGCGGCCACGGCGCTCGGCTCAGACATAACTTGCCAATCGTACCGGTGCAGCGCAATTACCCAGGTCACACCGCATCCCAGGTCCAGTTGGAGATCGCCGGGTCGTCCTCGCCGTGCTCGCGGGTGTAGCTGCGGGCGGCCAGTCGGGCGTCGACCATCTCCTGCCGCAGCCCGGCGGCCCTGACCGCCAGGCCGTCGACCCGGTCGATCACGTCCATGACGAGGTGGAACCGGTCGAGGTCGTTGAGCATCACCATGTCGAACGGCGTCGTTGTCGTACCGCGTTCTTTGAATCCGCGGACGTGGAGTTGGTCGTGGTTGGTGTGCCGGTAAGTCAGCCGGTGAATCAGCCACGGGTAGCCGTGATAGGCGAAGATGATCGGCTTGTCCGTGGTGAAGATCGAATCGAACTCGCGATCGGGCAATCCGTGTGGATGTTCGGACTCGGGCTGCAGGCGCATGATGTCGACGACGTTGACCACCCGGACCGACAGGTCGGGAAGCTTGCGGCGCAGGATGTCGGCGGCGGCCAGGGTCTCCAGGGTCGGGATGTCGCCCGCGCAGGCCAACACCACGTCGGGCTCACCGGTGGCATTGCTCGCCCACTCCCAGATCCCCAGTCCACGGGTGCAGTGCGCGACGGCCTCGTCCATGGTCAGGTACGTCAATGCCGGTTGCTTACCCGCCACGATGACGTTCACGTACTGGCGGCTGCGCAGGCAGTGGTCGGCGACCGAGAGCAGAGTATTGGCATCCGGCGGCAGGTAGACCCGCACGACCTCGGGACGTTTGTTGGCGACGTGGTCGATGAAACCCGGATCCTGGTGTGACGCGCCGTTGTGGTCCTGGCGCCACACATGAGAGGTCAGCAGATAGTTCAGCGACGCGATCGGCCGGCGCCACGGCAGGTGCGAACTGCTGAACAGCCACTTGGCGTGCTGATTGAGCATGGAGTCGACGATGTGGACGAAGGCCTCGTAGCAGTTGAACAGTCCGTGCCGCCCGGTGAGGAGGTAGCCCTCCAGCCAGCCCTGGCACAGGTGTTCGGACAGCACTTCCATCACCCGGCCGTCGGGGGCCAGGTTCTCGTCGACGGGCAGTGTCTCGCCCTGCCATGCCTTGTCGGTCTTCTCGAACACTGCGGCGAGGCGGTTGGAGGCGGTCTCGTCGGGACCCATCAGCCGGAAACGGTCCGGATTGCCGGCGATGACATCACGCAGGAAGGTGCCGAGCACCCGGGTGGCTTCAGCGGTGTCGGAACCGGGGCTCTCCACGGTGACCGCGTAGTCGGTGAAGTCCGGCAGGTCGAGATCACGCAGCAGCACGCCACCGTTGGCGTGCGGGTTGGCGCTCATCCGCCGGGTGCCCGACGGCGCGAGTGCGCGCAGGTCGGGGTGGAGCGCGCCGGTCGCGTCGAACAGTTCTTCGGGCCGGTAGCTGCGCAGCCATGTCTCGAGCTGGGCCAGGTGCGACGGATTGGTCCGGGTCTCCGACAGCGGCACCTGGTGGGAGCGCCACGTGCCCTCGACCAGTTTGCCGTCCACCTCGTGCGGGCCGGTCCAGCCCTTGGGGGTGCGCAGGATGATCATCGGCCACAGCGGACGGCCCGGCTCGTCGTCGAGACGGGCCGCGCGTTGGATCGCCGCGATCTGGTCGAACGCGTCGTCCATGGCGGCGGCCAACTGCTGATGCACGTCGGTCGGGTCGTCGCCGGCCACGGTGATGGGCCGATAGCCGTACCCGTACATCAGTGATTCGAGTTCTTCGGCGGGAATGCGGGACAGCACCGTGGGATTGGCGATCTTGTAGCCGTTGAGATGCAGGATCGGCAGCACCGCTCCGTCGACGACCGGGTTGAGGAACTTGTTCGAATGCCAGCTGGCTGCCAGCGGGCCGGTTTCGGCCTCGCCGTCGCCGATCACGCAGGCCACCACCAGGTCCGGATTGTCGAATGCCGCGCCGTAGGCGTGTACCAGGGCGTATCCGAGTTCGCCGCCCTCGTGGATGGAGCCCGGTGTCTCGGCGGCCACGTGACTGGGGATCCCGCCGGGAAACGAGAACTGGCGGAACAGTTTCCGTAGACCGTCGGTGTCCGGCCCGATGGCGGAGTAGACCTCGCTGTAGGTGCCTTCCAGGTAGGCGTTGGCCACCAGACCCGGACCCCCGTGGCCGGGCCCGGTGACGTAGATGAGGTTCGCGTCGCGCTCGCGGATGATCCGGTTGAGATGGGCGTACAACAGGTTCAGCCCGGGGGTGGTGCCCCAATGGCCCAGCAGTCGTGGCTTGACGTGTTCGGCGGCCAGCGGCTCATCGAGCAGCGGATTGGCCAGGAGATAGATCTGCCCGACGGACAGGTAGTTCGCCGCCCGCCAGTAGGCGTTGAGCTGTTCAAGTTCTGTGTCGGTCAGTGCCGGTGATCCAGTCGCGTCGCTCATATCCTCATCGTGGCCGGTGTCGGTGAATGGTGTCTGCGTTCCGGGTACCCGGATTCGTTCCGGTCAACCAACGCGACGCGAAATACGCCGCCCTACGCGGTCGGATGTGCTATTCACAGCCACAGAACTCACCTAGATCGGAGCCCACCATGGATCGCATTCCCGCCCCGGGCGAGCCGGCCCAACTGTTCATCGACGGTGCCTTCCGTACCGCTGAGCGGGCCGAGTCGGTGATCGAGGCGGGCACCGGTGAACCGCTCGGATCAGGATGCGCAGCAACCGAATCTGAGGTCGACCTGGCAGTATCGGCGGCCCGAGCCGCGCTGCCGGGCTGGCGGGAGGTGCCGGTGGCCGAGCGTGCGGCGGCGCTGCTCCGGTTTGCCGACGCGCTGCAGTCCCGGGCGAGCGCCACCAGGGAACTGTGCAGCCGGGAGAACGGGATGCCGCTGGCGTTGTCGCGCGGGGCCAACGGCGCGTTCCCCGCGGCGCTGCTGCGCTACTACGCCGCATTGATCGTGGAGAACGGTATCGAAGAGACCCGTCCCAGCACGATCGGGCACACCATCGTGCGGCGCGAACCGGTCGGTGTCGTCGCCGCGATCATCCCGTGGAACTACCCGCAGGCGCTGGCGGCGATGAAGTTTGCGCCGGCCCTGGCCGCGGGCTGCACCATGGTTCTCAAGGCGGCACCCGAAACAGCCCTGGATGCACTGGTTTTCGGGGAGGCGGCCGTCGAGGCGGGCCTGCCGCCGGGAGTGTTGAACGTGCTGGCCGGCGGGCCGGACGCCGGTGCGCACCTGGTGGCGCATCCCGGGATCGACAAGGTGGCATTCACCGGGTCGACGGCAGCCGGGCGAAAGATCGCCGAGGTGTGCGGGCGGTTGATGCGTCCGGTCACCTTGGAACTCGGAGGCAAGTCGGCGGCGATCGTGCTCGACGACGCCGACCTGGACGCCACGATCCGCGGGCTGCGTACCGCGTCGTTCGTCAACAACGGCCAGACCTGCCACCTCAATTCGCGCGTCCTCGCTCCGCGTTCGCGCTACAACGAGGTGGTCGATGCGGTGGCCGCGCTGGCCGAGGGGCTGCGGGTGGGAGACCCGCTGGACGCCGCCACCGAAGTCGGGCCGTTGGTCAGTGCCCGGCAGCGGTCTCGGGTGCTCGACTACATCGAGGTGGGCCGCGCCGAGGGCGCCAAACTGGTCGCCGGCGGGTCGGTTCCCGCCGACCAGCCGCACGGCTGGTTCGTCGCGCCGACGGTGTTCTCCGAGGTGGACAATTCGGCGCGGATCGCGCAGGAGGAGATCTTCGGGCCGGTGCTGGCCGTCATCCCGTATGACAGCGATGACGATGCGGTGGCCATCGCCAACGACAGTGAGTTCGGCCTCGGCGGCAGCGTGTGGTCCACCGATGTCGAGCGGGCGACCGATATCGCCAGGGCTGTGCGCACCGGCACCATCGGGATCAACGACTATCAGTTGGACATGGGCGCACCATTCGGCGGTGTGAAATCCAGTGGCATGGGCCGGGAGTTGGGGCCCGAAGGCTTGGCCGCCTACCAGGTACTGAAGTCGATCTACCGCGTCGGCTAGGTTCGTGGGCATGACCGTCCCCAGGACTCTCGACCCACGCACCCCGGTACTGATCGGCTACGGCCAGGTCAACCTGCGGGAGGAGAATCCGGACGTCGAGCCGGTCGATCTGATGGTTGCGGCCGCTCGCGAGGCTGCCGATCCGCGGGTGCTGGAGATTGTTGACTCGGTACGGATCGTGAACCTGCTGTCCTGGCACTACCGGGATCCGGGTTTGCTTTTGGCTCAACGCATCCGGGCCGACAAAGCGGCGACGCGCTACACCGGGGTGGGCGGCAACGTCCCGCAGTCGTTGGTGAACGAGGCCTGTCTGGATCTGCAGGGTGGACGGGCCGAGGTGGTCCTCATCGCGGGCGCCGAGACGTGGCGCACCCGCAGCCGCCTGCGCGCGGCCGGGACCAAACCCGACTGGACGCGTCAGGACGAATCGGTGCCGGAGGCACCGGGTGCGCATGACGGTGTGCCGATGGTCGGTGATGCCGAGATCCGGATCAATCTGGACCGTCCGGCCTACGTGTACCCGATGTTCGAACAGGCGCTGCGCATCGCGGGCGGGGAGACCAGCGAGGAACACCGCAGGCGGATCGGCGAGCTCTGGTCGCGGTTCAGCGCGGTAGCGGCCGACAATCCGCATGCCTGGAGCCGGGAGGCGGTACCCGCCGAGCAGATCTGGCAGCCGGGCCCGGACAACCGGATGATCAGCTGGCCCTACACCAAGTTGATGAACTCCAACAACATGGTCAACCAGGGTGCGGTGCTGATCCTGACCACCGTCGAGAAAGCGACGTATCTCCAGATCCCGACCGACCGTTGGGTTTTCCCGTACGCCGGGACGGATTCGCATGACACTTATGCGATCGGCGAGCGGGCCGAGCTCTACCGGTCACCGGCGATCCGGATCGCCGGGCGCCGGGTGTTGGAGCTGGCCGGAGTGGGTGTCGACGACATCGATTTCGTCGATGTGTACTCCTGCTTCCCGTCGGCCGTGCAGGTGGCAGCGGCCGAACTCGGTCTGTCAGTGGCCGACCCAGCCCGGCCGCTGACGGTCACCGGTGGGTTGACCTTCGCCGGCGGGCCGTGGAACAACTACGTGTCCCATTCGATCGCCACCATGGCCGAGAAACTCGTGGCCAATCCGGGGACCCGCGGGTTGATCACCGCCAACGGCGGATATCTCACCAAGCACAGTTTCGGTGTCTACGGCACCGAGCCGCCGTCCCACGAATTCCGTTGGCAGGACGTGCAGTCCGAGGTGGACGCCGAGCCGACCCGTGCGCTGCAGTTGGACTTCACCGGCATCGGCGAGGTGGAATCGTGGACCACCCCGGTCGGTCGTGACGGCACCGCGGAGCGGGCCTTCCTGGCGGTGCGGACCCCTGAGGACGGACGAACGCTGGTCCGGATCGTCGACGAGTCTCAGGCGGCGGCGACCATGACCGAGGACATCGCCGGGGCCGCCGTGCAGGTTCACCCCGACGGCAGCGCGACCCTGCTCTGAGCGGCCAGGGCCAGCACTTCGTCAGTGGTCGGAGGGCTGGGCGGATGGTGTGACAGGCACCAGGGCGTCTGGATCTTGTGAAAGGCGTTGCCTTCCAGTGCCAGATAGAACTGGCCTGAGCGCAGCTTGCTGATGTCGGGTACGTGGCCACCCTTCACCCGGGCCATCTCCCGGGCCACCGCGATCTGGGCGGGGGAGTTCAGCAGACCGTAGAACTGGGTGGTGGCGTTACCCGGGATGTGGTTGTGCAGACCGCGCGGGGACTGCGTGGCGAACACCAGTCCGAGCCCATACTTTCGGGCCTGCGAGGACAGCGCCAGGGTGCTGTGTGTGGAGGCGGTCGTATGGCTGGACGGTGCGAAGTTCTGCGCCTCGTCCATCACCAGCAACCCGCCCAACGGCCGGTCCGCGGCCGGGTTCCGCTTGATCCAGGCGAACAGCGCCATCTGCAACTGGTTGACGAATCCTTCGCGCTGTTGATCGCTGGTCAGACCGACCATGCTGATCACCGATACCCGCGCCCGGTAGCCCGGCGACGGTGTCAGCAGGACCCCCGGGTCGGCGGCGGTCCCGGTGCCACCGAACAGCGGATCATTGACGGTCGCCGCGCGCAGGTTCTGGGCCAGCTCGGCGGCGAGCTTCTGTGCCCCGCCCAATGCGCTGACGTCGGCGGGCAGATGGTCGAGCAGATCGATGAAACCGCCCAGGGACACCGAGGGGCCGGCCCCGTAGAACCGCAGCGCCTCGCGCAGCACCGCGCGGGACCGCTCGGCCTTGGCGGTGTTGCCGGCGATCAGGGCTCGGGGTTCCAGTGCGGCGACGGCGGATTCGACGGCGTCGGAGAACTCGTCGTCGTCATCGATGACGCTGGCGAAGTCGGGGAGCGGCTGGAAGGACAGCGGGCGGCCGGTCGACCGGCCCGGCGTCCACACCACCACTTCGGCGTTGTCGAAATACGCGTCGGCCCGTTCGTCGTCGGCCGGGTTCCATCCCGGCGGATTCTCGGGCCAGCGCGCGCCCAGCCGGGACAGGTCGTTGTTCGGGTCCAGCACGATCGACGACACGCCTCGCAGCGCGCACTCCTCGACCAGCCGCCGGATCAGCACGGTCTTGCCCGACCCGGAGCCGGCGAAGATCGCGGTGTGTTTGCGTAGTGCGGCCAGGTCGACCGAGACTGGGCGCCCGCCGGGGCTTTCCAGACCCAGGGTCACAGCGGTGGGCGAATGCTCGATCACCGGTGCCGGCGGCTGAATACGTATCGGCCCGGTGGCGAGTTCGGCCTCCACGTCGATCTGGGCCGGCGGCGGCGGGTCACCCGCGATGTCCCCGAGGGCGGCACGCAGCCAGCCGATCCCGTGGGCCGGGCGGCGGCGGCGCAGCCATTCGGGTAGGTCGGGGTGATTGTCGTCGATGAGGTCGCGCAGCGCCGTCATCGTGCGCACGTCGTCCTCGGTCATCGGCAGCACCCGGCCGCCGGCGGCCTCGAACTCGGCCATCATCACCGCGGTTTTGGCGCCCTTGGGCCACGCGGTGTTGCGCAGCAGGAACAGCTGCCGCCGGTCCGCGTTGAAACCCGTTGCTTCCCAGGCTTTTCGGATCCTGTTCTGCACGGCCACGGCATTGCCGGACGAGATGGCGCGAAATGCCCAGTGCCGCTCGTCGTCGGTGGCGGCGTCGAGGGTCTGGCGTAGCCGCCCGTGCAGCACCACGCGTTGGCCCGGGAGCGGATCGGGACGAAACGCTTGCCCGGCCTCGCCGAGTTCGGTGATCCACGCGTCCAGCGCCGCCGACAGCAGCCCGGGCATGGTGATGTCCTCGCCGTCGGGGTCGAGCGCGGCAACCGTCACCGCGCGACGGCGGTAATCGGCGAAGCGGCGGTCCAGTTCGCCCGTGTCGCCGGGTGCGCCGTGGCCCCCGGTGGGGTCCTGGACGTCCACCTGGGCGGTCAGTTGGGACAGTTCTTCGACGGTGTCGTGTTCCAGGCAGCGGCGGATATGGGTGTCGACGCGCTTGAGCAGCTGACGCGGCGTGTACTGGGTGGCCTCCTCGAACGCCGACGGCAGGATCGGCCAGCTCGCGTACGGCGCGGTGAACCCGATCGAGGCGTAGCTGGCGGTGAACCGGCGTTCCAGGATGGCGCGGCCGACGTCGGGCGTCGGCAGGCCCTGCAACAGCGCGGTGGTGCGGAACCTGTCCTGCACGGTGGCGGTGGCGCGGTCCTGGATCGCCTCCCACGCCGCGGGCAGACAGGCCACCACGCCGACGGTTCGGCGCATGGTCTGCCGGATCGACATCAGGCCGTGCGCGATGTGCTCGAGGTCGCCGTTCCCCGGCTCGGCGCCTGCGGTGTCGGTGCGTTCGGTCGACTGGGCGAGCAGCGTGTCGATCTGGTCGAGGGCGAGAACCGAGGGCCCGGCCAGGGCGATCAGCCGAGAGATGTCGCGGACCGATTCCTGCGCGGTGAGCGTCGGCGCGGGCAATCCCCAGGCTTCCCGTTCGCCGCTGCCGGTCAGGAACGCTTCGCCGACGTCCTGCAGCTCGAGGTCTCCGGAGCCCAGCAGGACGAGCGCGCGCAGGGTGTGGTGTGCACGTTTGACGGTGTGGCGGTGGACCTTGTGCAGCGCGTTGACGAAGTCGCTGAGGATCTCGGGCGTCAGGTCGTCGTCGCCGATCACGGCCCGGCGGTTGGCCCGGGAGATGTGGGCGACCGAGGACAGTTCCCACAGCAGGTCTTTGAGTTGGGTCTCGCGCTCGCTGCCGGGCCGGCCCAGGCTTTCCAGGATGCCGGCACGGGCGGACTGCCAGAAGCTGGCCGCATCGAGCAGTTCGACCAGGAAAAAGTATCCACCCCCGGTCTGCACCTGCTCGCGGACCTGACCGAGGAGGTGGGTCTTGCCGGATCCGGCCGGGCCGCGCACCACCACGCCCAACGGGCTGGAGTCGGTTTCCCGTTCGGCATCGCCGAAGGCCGCCATCACATCGGCCATCGGCCGGTCGTGCATCCCGCGGACGTGCAGCGCGCCCTGTGAATGCCACAGATCGTCGGCGGTCGGCGCCCAGGTCAGGCGAAGCGCACTGAGCGCTTCGCGGTGCTGTAACTCCATCAGGACTCGATCGCGATCAGGTGTTTGTTCTGGTTGCCTATCTCCACCGCGGCGTCGCGGTCGGCGGGGGTGAGCACCTTCTGGTTCTCCTCGGGGATCAGGCTGACGCCGGGTTGCTGGTAAAGGCTGATCAGCGCGGCGTCGACGGTAGGTCGGGGCAGCCCGGGCACGGCCTGACGGAGGTGCAGCAGACTGACCCAACCGCCGGGCCGGGTGGTCAGCCCGGCATAGGCGGTGCGCAACTGGACTTCGGGGGCCTGGTCGGTGTCTTGGTCGGGCGGCACCTCGGCAGGCAGGAAGACGTCGGCGGGAACCAGGTCGGCGTGTTCGAAATAGCGGTGCAGCGCACCCAGCAGCGTGTAGAGGGCCTTGCCCTGTCCGGTGGACCGGGCCGGCGCGCCCGCACCGAACAGGGAACGGCACAGCGCCCACCCAGCGTCGGTGAGTTCGTGGACGAGAGGGCGGGTGCCGGTGGACTCGATCAGGCCCAACCGGTTGAGCCGGTCGCGCTTGGGTTTGTCGAGTTTGGGCCCGAGGCGCTCCAGCTGAGCGTTGGGCACCGGGCGGGACTCGGCCATCAATACCAGCAGGACGGCCTGCTCGGTACCGGTCAGCTCGTCGGGCGTGACATTCACCGGATGCTCACCTTCCTGCCGTCGTGGATGTGGCACGCGGGCGGCGTGATGCCGGCACGTGTCTCATGCACGTTAGCGTGTACCAGTGACCGCGCGAGAATGTCGTTGTGCTGCACGGCATTCGCCCACGCGGGCGATGTGCGGCTCGCAGCTATCCGACTGACAGTGGCTGTGCCGGATCGGCGATGCGTTCCGGGTCGACCGGCGCCGCTGACCGGATCAGCGCCTTGACGTCGTCAAGGACATCCCACACGTTGACGTTCATTCCCGCCAGAACGCGGTTGTCGGCGTCGAGCCAGAAGGCCACGAATTCGCGTCCAGCAACGTCACCGCGGAACACCATCCGCTGATACTCGGGGGCGTGGCCCACGTATTCCATGCCGAGGTCGTACTGATCGGTGAAGAAATAGGGCAGTTCGGCATATTCAGCGTGCTTGCCCAGCATCCCCGCCGCCGCCACCGCGGGCTGCTTGAGTGCGTTGGCCCAGTGCTCGGTGCGGATTCGTGTCCCGAAGAAAGGGTGTTGTGCGGCGGCGATGTCGCCGACGGCATAGATGTCGGGATCGCTGCTGCGCAACGATGCGTCGACGAGCACTCCACCGTTTCCGGTGGCCAGGCCGGCGTTCTCGGCGAGTCCGATGTTCGGTGCGGCGCCCACGGCGATCAGTACCGCGTCGGCGGCGACGATGGAGCCGTCCCCGAGTCGGAGTCCGGTGGCGGTGCCGTGCTCGGTGGTGATCTCCTGCACCGACTGGTCCAGGCGCAGGTCGACCCCGTGCTCACGGTGCAGTTGGGCGAACACCTCACCCACCTCGGCGCCCAGGGCGGCCAGCAGCGGTAGGTGTGCGGCCTCGACGACCGTGACGTTCACATCGCGCCCACGTGCGCCGGCGGCGACCTCCAGCCCGATCCATCCACCGCCCACGATGGCCAGCGTGGAACCAGGGGTCAGCGCCGCGCTCAGGGCCGCGGCGTCGTCGAACGTCCGCAGATAGTGCACCCCCGCGGCGTCGGATCCCGGGATCGATGGCCGGCGTGACGAGGATCCGGTGGCCAGCAGCAGTTTGTCGTAGCCGACGGTGGTGCCGTCGGGTAGCGCCAGCGTGTGCGCGGCGGCGTCGACGGCGGTGACCTCGGTTCCCAGCCTCAGGTCGACGTTGCGGTCGCGGTACCAGGCCGCTGGATCGACCGTGAAGTCGTCGAGTTTCTTCTTGCCGGCCAGGTACTCCTTGGACAGCGGCGGACGTTCGTAGGGCAGGTGGTCCTCGGCGCTGAACAGCACGACATGGCCGTCAAAGTCGTTGTCCCGCAGTGCTTCAGCTGCTTTGGCGCCGGCCAGGCCGCCGCCGATGATCGCAATTGTGGGCGACGTTGTCATACCGATCCAGCCTACTCGCCTGAGCTACCGCACATCTGTGATCGCTAGGGGACGTCGGTGTAGTGCAGGGTGTAGCCCTCGGTGGAGAAGGTGAAACCTCGGCCCGTCGCCTCCCGTACACAGGACACCCCGGACTGCTCCTGAACGTTGCAGCGGAATCCCGCTACCGCGAGCGCCTTGCCGAACGGCAGCACGACTGCGGCCGATTGGGCGAAATCCGGCTGTGCCAGGTTGGCGAAATGCGCGTCGGTGTCGCGGTCGAGGACCAGCGCATTCGGTGCTGCGGAACCGCCGGTCGCATCGGGCACGGTTTCGGGGGCGCCCGTCACGCTCATCGCCGAGGTGCCGCCCGCCGGTTGGCAGCCGGCACGGTCGCGGGGCAGGATCGCACACTGCCAGCTCCCGCTCGGGGTGCTGAAGTAATAGGCCTTGCGACCGTTGACCTCGATGGCGTAGTCGGCGGCATCGACCAGGTTTGCGGTACCGAACTGGGGTCGCGGTGTGGTGGTGCTCGTGGGCGGCGGCCCGGCGGCATCGTCGGTGTTGACGACAGTTCCTGACGCGCATCCGGTGAGCGCAGCAGCAGCGGCGGCGGCGACTACGACGAGGCAAGCCTTCACGACGCAAGACCCTAGCCAACGGTCGCGGAGACCGGAACGGTAGCGTCGACTTTCTGTGACCTCCGACGCGCGCCCGGCAGCTGCCCGGGTCACCTCGGCCCTGCTGACCGCCGGCGTGGCGGCCGGCCTGTTGCTCACTGCGGTTTCATACACCCTGGTGTTCACCCGCTCTGGCTTCGACCTGACCCGGCACGCCAATTCGATGCTCGTCCTTGGGGATTGGGGCTGGATTCAGTCGGTCGACTTCGTGGTCTGCGGCTTGCTGCTGATCGCATTCGGGGCCGGGGTCTGGCGGGTGGCCGCCGGCATCCGGTCGGGCCGCATCGCGGCGGTGTGTGTGGCGCTCTACGGCCTGCTGGCCGGTGTCGTGGCGGGGCTGAACCCGACCGATCCGGGGTCCGGGTTTCCGCCGGGCCGTTCCGGGGTCGAAGAAGCGAGTACCTCGGCGACGATTCACGGCGTGGCCGGCGGACTTGGCTTCCTGGCCATGACCTGCGGATGTTTCGTGTTGGCAAGGTATTTCGCACACATCGGCGATCGGGTGTGGGCGGCGATGTCGGCGGCGATCGGGGTCGCGATCCTGGCGGTCCTCGCCTACATGGGCGCCAGTGCCGGTGCGCAGACCGAGACCTTCAACTACGTGCCGACCTGGGTGGTCGGCACGGTGCTGTGGCTGTATGTCGCGGGTGTGGCCGCGCGGCTGCTGCGCTCACATCGCGACGCATACGTCGGCGCCCAGTAGCAGCACCGGCCACAACAGCGTCACCTGGCCGAAGGCCACCAGATCGGCGCCGGCCGGAAATTTGGTCAGCAGGCTCGCCTCGATCAGCTGCACCTGTTCGGGATGGAAGAACGTCCAGACCAGTCCGATCACCAGGTAGGGCAGAGACAGCCACATCAACGTCTCGAGCATCTGCTCGACACTCACCCGGTGGCCCAGGATCCGGCGAATCCGGTTCATCAGATCAGCGCCTTGTCGGCCGCCATCCGCCGGCGCACGTCGGCCAGCAGGAGGTAACTGCCGCCCTGGCGGATGAACACCGGCAGGAACCGGTTGCCGAATGCCACGGCCAGGAACAGCCATTCGAACAGTCGCTGTCGGCCCGGGCCCCAACCGAAGCCGACGGCGTCCCGGAATATCGGCGCCAGAAACCCGGTGGTCAGGAATTTCAGCAGCGGCCGGAACGGAATCCGCAGCAGCGGGTTGATCATCCGCAGATCCACCAGGTCGTGCAGATACCGCCTGACGACGTCGTCCATCTGGACCCGCTCACACGCGGTATCCCAATAGGTGTCGAAATCGCCCCGTGTGGGCGGCCACTGCTGCTCGCTGACCTGCAGGGTGGTGCCCAGCGTGGCGGCGGACTGGTAGAACTGCTCGGCCTGCGCGTCGGTCATCCGACCGCGCAGCAGTTGATAGACATCCTCGAGCCCGACGAACAGGCAGGCCGCCACCCACATCTGCAGGTCGCGGTCGAAGGCGTTGTACTGCACGGGACTTGCCGGCCCGGACCGGACCTGCCGGTGAGCCGCGTCGACGGCATCGCGGAACGCCGCTCGGTCCTCGGCGTTGCCGAGGATCGCGACCGCCAGGTAGCTCAGGGTGGTGCGGGCGCGTTTCCACGGATGCTTGAGCAGATTGCCGGAATCCACCGTGCTCTCCACGACGCCGTAGCCGACGCCGGGCGCGGACAGCTGCATGATCACGTTGGCCGCGCCGGCAGCGAAACCCCAGAGGTCCATCGCATCGGCAATGGTGACGTCGTCGTCGGACCAGCGCGAGGTGCGCCGGGCGATCGAGATCCGGTTGGGGGAGGTGGAGTTCATCTGCAGCCGCCCCGTCAACTCATGCACACGTTGGTGAACAGCAGGACCGGCCAGGAGACGATGGAGCCCAGAAAGGACACCGCCGCATCGGCACCGTGCATCCCGGCCAGGTGGCTGGTGTGGGTGAGCGACCAGATCAGGCCGATGAGCAGATAGGGGACCGCGAGGATGATCGCGGTGCCGATCCACTCGGCGATGGTCATCTGAAAGCCGAGAATCTTGCGTACTGCGGTCAACATGTGTGGTGCGCCCCCGTCGTTGTCAGGCGCGCTCTATGTTAATGGTGATTCTGATCGGCGTCCCGGGAACTGTTTGGGCGTGACGGGCGTATTGCCGTTGGCCAGGTCCGGGCCGAAGGTCAATCAGAACCCTTCGACTCAAGGTCGGCGGACTCCAGATCTGCGTGGAAGGCGGCTTCGCGGGCCAGATGTCCGGGGCGACGCCGCAGCACCAACCACGCGATACCCAGCACCAGGAACCACGCCGGCGTCACCAGTTCGGCCTGCAGGGTGTCTTCCTTCTGGGTGAACGCCCACAGCAGGAAGGCGAAGAAGGCCAGGACGACGTAGCACATGAAAACGCCGCCGGGCATCTTGAACTTCGATGCCTCATGCAGTTCCGGTCGGCGCCTGCGGTATACGAGGTAGCTGATCAGGATGATCGTCCAGACGAAGATGAAGCACAGCGACGAGATGGTGGTGATCAAGGTGAAGGCCGCGACGATCGAGTCGCCGGCGACCACCATGACCACACCCGACAGCAGGAACACCCCGGACAGGAACAATGCGTTGGCAGGTACGCGCCGGGACGTGAGCCGGCCGAACAGGCTGGGCGCGTCACCTTCGGTGGCCAGGCCGTACACCATCCGAGAGGTCGAATAGATACCGGAGTTGGCCGACGATGTCGCCGAGGTGAGCACCACGAAGTTGACCACCGATGCGGCAACGCCCAGGCCCGCGAGGCTGAACATCGCCACGAACGGGCTGAGGTTGGCATCGATCTCGCGCCACGGCGTGACCGCGACGATGATCGTCAGGGCGGCGACATAGAAGAGCATGACGCGTACGGGGATCGAGTTGATCGCCTTGGGGAGGTTGCGTTCGGGATCCTTGGCCTCGGCTGCGGTGGTGCCCACCAACTCGATTCCGACGAATGCGAAGGTCGCGATCTGGAACCCGGCGACGAAACCCATTGGGCCGGTGGGGAAGAAACCGCCGTCATTCCACAGGTTGGCGAAGGACGCCTGGGCCCCGGTGGGGGCGGTGAAGCTGGTGAAGATCATGACCAGGCCGATGACGATCAACGTCACGATCGCGATGATCTTGATCAAGGCGAACCAGAACTCGGTCTCGCCGAAGGCCCGCACGGTCGGCAGGTTCAAACCGATCAGCACCACGACGGTGGCGAGCGCCGGTATCCACAGCGGTAGGTCCGGCCACCAGAAGGCCACGTATCCGGCGATCACCACCACGTCGGCGACGCCCGTGACGATCCAGCAGAACCAGTACGTCCAGCCGGTGAAGAACCCCGCCCACGGGCCGAGCAGGTCGGCCGCGAAATCGGCGAACGACTTGTAGTGCAGGTTGGACAGCAGCAGCTCGCCCATCGCCCGCATGACGAAGAACAGCATGAAGCCGATGATCATGTAGACGAAGAGCACCGACGGGCCGGCCAGCGAGATGGTCTTGCCCGAGCCCATGAACAGACCCGTGCCGATCGCACCGCCGATCGCGATCAGCTGGATATGCCGATTGGAGAGCTGGCGGGAGAGGTGTCGATCGTCGGTGGATGCGTCTGACGTCACACCGTGAAGGATTGCAGACGGCGGCTTGCGGCGCGTGTGTGGCCCCACTCCGCTCGAAAGTCACGCTGGAGTGGCTGCCGGGGTCGGCAGCCACTCCAGCGTGACAAAGGTGCGAGCGTGACAAAGCTGCGCGTTCGATCAGGCGGCGGCGGCCGCGGCGTCCTCCCGGGGCTCCAGCGCCGCCACGATGATGTCGGCCACGTCGGTCATGGGCTTGACCTGCACCGCCTCCAGCACCTCGGCCGGGACCTCGTCCAGATCTGGTTCGTTGCGCTGGGGGATGAAGACCGTCTTCAGCCCGGCGCGCTGCGCCGCCAGCAGCTTCTGCTTCACCCCGCCGATCGGCAGCACCCGGCCGTTCAGCGTGACCTCACCGGTCATCCCGACATCACCGCGGACCTGACGCCCGGTGGCCATCGACACCAGTGCCGTGACCATCGTGACGCCGGCCGACGGGCCGTCCTTGGGCACCGCACCCGCCGGGACGTGCACGTGGATCTGGCGATCCAGTGACTTCGGGTCGACACCCAACTGCTCGGCGTGGGCCCGGACGTAGGACAGCGCGATCTGCGCCGACTCCTTCATCACATCACCCAGTTGCCCGGTCAGCTTCAGGCCCGGCTCGCCATCGTTGGCATTCGCCTCGATGTAGAGCACGTCGCCGCCCAGGCCGGTGACGGCCAGGCCGGTTGCCACGCCCGGCACCGCGGTGCGTTCGTCGGACTCCGGAGTGAACCGTGGACGGCCCAGGTACTCAACGAGATCCGGCCGATCGATCACGATCGCAGCCTCGGCGGAGTCCAGTTTCGTGGTCACCTTGCGCAGTGCCTTGGCCAGTAACCGCTCGAACTGCCGAACGCCTGGCTCGCGGGTGTAGTCCGCGGCGATCTTGCGCAATGCCGCGTCGGTCACCGTCACCTCGGAGTCGGTAAGCGCCGCTTTCTCGGCCTGCCGGGGGAGCAGGTAGTTCCGCGCGATGGCGACCTTGTCGTCCTCGGTGTAGCCGTCGAGTTGGATCAGCTCCATCCGGTCCAGCAGCGCCGATGGGATGTTCTCGATGACGTTGGCCGTCGCCAGGAACACCACGTCGGACAGGTCCAGATCCAGCTCCAGGTAGTGGTCGCGGAACGTGTGGTTCTGCGCCGGGTCCAGCACCTCCAGCAGTGCGGCCGACGGATCGCCGCGGTAGTCCGAGCCCACCTTGTCGATCTCGTCCAGCAGCACAACAGGATTCATCGAACCCGCCTCGCCGATGGCCCGCACGACGCGACCCGGCAGTGCGCCGACGTAGGTACGCCGGTGGCCGCGGATCTCGGCCTCGTCGCGCACACCACCCAGGGCGACGCGCACGAACTTGCGGCCCAGCGCACGGGCGACGGACTCGCCCAGCGAGGTCTTGCCGACCCCGGGCGGACCGGCCAGCACCATCACGGCTCCCGAACCGCGGCCACCGACGACGGCCATGCCGCGCTGGGCGCGACGTGCCCGCACAGCCAGGTACTCGACGATGCGGTCCTTCACGTCGTCGAGACCGTGGTGGTCGGCGTCCAGGATCTCCCGGGCGCCCTTGAGGTCGGTCGAATCCTCGGTGCGCTCGTTCCACGGCAGGTCCAGCACGGTGTCCAGCCAGGTGCGGATCCAGCCGCCCTCGGGGCTCTGCTCGCTGGACCGTTCCAGCTTGCCGACCTCGCGCAGTGCAGCCTCGCGGACCTTGTCCGGCAAGTCGGCGGCCTCGACGCGGGCCCGGTAGTCATCTGATCCCTCCGGCTCGCCGTCGCCCAGTTCCTTCCGGATAGCGGCCAGCTGCTGGCGCAGCAGGAATTCCTTCTGCTGCTTGTCCATGCCGGCGCGGACATCCTCGGCGATCTTGTCGCTGACCTCGACCTCGGCCAGGTGCTCGCCGGTCCAATCGATCAGCAGACGGAGCCGACGACCCACATCTGAGGTCTCCAGAAGCTCACGCTTCTGCACATCGGTCAGGTACGAGGCGTAGCCGGCCGTGTCTGCCAAGGCGGAGGGGTCGGTGATCTTGTTGACCACGTCCACGATCTGCCAGGCCTCGCGGCGTTGCAGCATGGCCAGCAGCAGTTTCTTGTATTCGGCGGCCAGCGCCTTGGTCTCGTCGGAGACCGGATCGGCCTCGGCCGCCTCGTCCACCTCGACCCATAGCGCCGCGCCCGGTCCGGTCGTTCCCGAACCGATGTGTGCGCGGCGTTCACCGCGGACGACGGCGGCTTCTGCGCCTCCGGGCACGCGGCCGACTTGCACGATCGACGCGATCACACCATGAGTGGGGTAGCGGTCGTCCAGGCGCGGGGCGATCAGCAGCTTGCCGGATTCGCTGGCCTGGGCGGCGTCGATCGCCGCGCGGGCAGCGTCATCGAGTTCGATGGGCACCACCATTCCGGGCAGGACGATGGGCTCGCTCAGGAACAGGACCGGCACTGCGATTTGTTCAGGCATCAAACCTCCAAAGTTCAGTCTGATGCGCTCAACCTTGATGAGGGCAGGTTTGTTCCCGGCGTGCCCGTCGTCCGAGTTCGCCGTGAGTGAACGGAAGCTAGGATCCAGTCATGAACCGGGGATTCGTCGTATCGTTCGCGATCGGTGTGATCGTGGCGCTGTTCGGCCTCATCTGGGCGTTGCAAGGTTTCGGTGTGCTGCAGGGCAGCCCGATGAGCAACACCACTACCTGGTCGGTCATCGGCCCGATCACCGCGGCGATCGGGGTCGTGATCGCTGGGTGGAGTTGGCGCAAGCTCTCGTCGAAGTAGCGGGCCGGATCAGGCCACGGTGAAGTCCACCGAATGCCAACCGGTGGCGCCGTCGGGCACGGTCGAGGTGTGATCTGAGGTCTGGACCGCCCCGGTGTTGTCGGTGGCCCGCACCGTGATCGTGTGGCTGCCCGGACCGCTCGCCTGCCAGGGCAGGCTCCACAACCGCCAGGTCTGGTTCGAATAGGCGGCACCCAAGAGTGCGGGTTGCCATGGGCCGTCGTCGATTCGGACCTCCACGGCACGTACGCCCCGGTTTTGCGCCCAGGCCACTCCGCCGAAGGTCGTCGGCCCCGCCGCCACCTCTTGACCCCGCTTCGGCACATCGATGCGCGACTCGGTTTTGATCGGGCCGCGCGCGGCCCAGCCCTGTTTGGTCCAATACGCAGCTGCGCGGTCGTAGCGGGTCAACTCGAAGTCGGTGACCCACTTCGTTGCCGACACGTAGCCGTAGAGTCCGGCCACCACCAATCTCGCCGGATAGCCGTGCTGGACGGGAAGCGGCTGTCCGTTGAGGCCGATGGCCAACATCGCATCGCGGCCGTCGCTCAGGGCGTCCACCGGGGTGCCCACGGTGAACCCATCTACCGATGTCGACAGCAACATGTCCGCATCGGTGGCCACACCGGCCGCCTTCAGGAGGTCGGTCAGCCGGTAACCGGTCCAGATTCCGGTTGAGATCAGGTCGCCGCCAACCGGATTGGATACGCACGTCAGCGTGACGGCCTTCTCGATGAGATCGAACTGGGTCAGATCAGCGAAACTGTAGGTGATCTCGCGGTCGCCTGTTCTCTGCCCGACAGGCGTGTCGAACACGGTTTGTGAATGGTGTCGGTGATGATGGGTGCGATGCCCGTGAGGTGAGGGGAGTCCCGGGATGGCTGGTGATTCGGCTGATGGTTGGACCCTTCATTTCTACGACTTTCAGCAGCGGTTCGTCTCGGTGGAGGACGTCGTTCCGGGGGTGGGTGATGTCGAGGCCTGGGCGAAGCGCAATGGTGTGCGTGATGGCACTCCGTTCTTTCTGGACCCGTGGGGCCGGGCGGATGCGTTGGTGAACGCCTACTGGCGGGATCCGCTGGTGCGGGGACGGGCAACGGGGACGTTGCGTCGTTACGCGCTGTCGTTGAAGGTGTGGCTGGATTTTCTGCACGCGGTGGGCGTTCGGTGGGATCAGGCGTCGCGGTCAGAACTGGCTGCGTTCAAGGAGTGGCGTTTGTCGGCTGAGAAGAACCCCCGGCAAGTGAGTCCAAATAGTTTCTGTGTCGATCGCGCGGCGATCCGCAGTTTCTATTCGTGGGCGGCCGAGCAGCACGGAATTGACAACCCCGTCCGAGCCCGCGTGATTGCTACGTCGTGGATGGGCGGTGGCCACGTCGTGTTGGAGAGCACTCCCTCCGGGATGCGCAGGGCTGACGTGAAATGGCTTACTCCACAGGCATTTCGGTTGTGGCGGAACCTGGGGTTGCGTGGTTTTACGATGGAGGGCGTGCCGCGCCACGATTGGCGGGGCGCGACTGAGGATCGCGACATCGCGTTCGTGGAGGGGTTGTTCGGGACGGGTTTACGAATCGGCGAGTGGTCCAGCATGTTGACTATAGAGGTGCCCAAACCGGGCTCTGAGGGGCTTATGCGTTCGCGGGTGGCTTCTCATTGCGCGAAGGGTGGTAGCGGGCGGGCGTTCTGGATGCGGCGTCGCGTCGCCCAGCAAGTGCACTTCTATCTGGAGGAAGGTAGTCGCACTGCTGCCATCGCCCGCGCGCAACGTGCTGGCCGGTACGGGCAGGTTACGGATCTCTGGGTCGTTGAACGGGTTCGCCGGGATGGGCAACTGGAGGTTGTAGATGAGAAGGGATCGCGTCGTATGGTCCGGCTGGACGCACTTGGGCCGTCGACGCGAATGAGGTTATTCCGCCAGGGTCGTGATGGCCTGGAGCCGATGTGGTTGTGGCTGAATGACGACGGGACACCTCGTCCCAAGCACGCCTGGTACAAGACGTTCGACCGTGCGAACGCCAGGGTCGCGAAGGCGCTCGTCCAAGTGGGCGGTACGCCGCTGTGGTGCCGTCCCCACATGCTGAGGCATTCCTTTGCGCTGCGGTGGTATTGCATCGCCACGTTCGTCGCGTGGCGCCGTACCGACATGTTGACCAAGCAGGAGCAGCGCGACTTCCGCAATCAGCTTGGTGATGTCTGGTTCCTGCTGGCGACACTTCTTGGACATCGTAGTGCCGAGGTGACACGCAGCGTTTATCTCGAGCCGTTTCAGGTGCTGCAGGTCGAGGAGCTCATCGCGCTGATGGATGCCGATGATCGGCAATCTCTTGAGCGTCTCGTCGCAGCAGTGGGTGTCGGTGAGTCTCGCGTGTTGACGGTCCCAACGTGACGGGTCACCGCGCGGCGCAGCCGGATTCGGAGTGGGAGCCTGTATTGCGGCGACGCGGGCTGATCGTGACGTTCGTCAGCGAGGACGGCACTCAGTCGAAGGACTTCGACTTCGGTTCGCTGGCGGGCGTTGACGGGATCCGCCACGATTTCGCGATCGCGTTCGAGGACGCCACTGGTGTGCTGGGCGTATCCAAGCGGTTGAGGGGCGCTGGCGCGCTGTGGCAATCTGCCCGGCACGCCTGCTGCTGGCTCGCCGAAAACCGGCCAGCATTAAGGGGGCTGACAGACTTATCAGCGTCGGATGCCCGGCTCCTCGCCTTGTCGTGTCGGGTACCCAGCGGTCCTGGCCCGTTGCATAGCCTGAAGACTCTGCTGCGTTGTAGTCCTGTCGTCTCCGATGAGGCACGGCAGGCGTTCACGCGCGTGCGTCACCCGAAGACGAACACGGCACGCCAGCCCTATTCCACCGATGAGCTTCGCCGCATCACCGTCGTTGCGCGGGGAATGGTGCGGCGGGCGCGTACCCGGCTGAAGACTCATTGGCAGATGGTCGACGACCATCGTGCGGGACGGCTCGATCACCTCCCCCGCACGGACCCCAATCGTAGTCTGGCCGAAGTGCTCGATCACTGCGCCCGTGAGGGAGATTTCCCCCGCACCGCCTCGGGCGCAAGGACTTACGTGACCCGGCGGGTAACGGCAGCGGCCGGTGGATGCCGTCTTCAGTCGTTGTTGCATCTCAACCCGGGCGAGGCATGGGCATTCGGTGTTCTCCTCGCCGGACTGACCGGCCTGAACCTGTCGACGCTGGACTCGCTGCCCGCACCACACCGACGAGCCAGCAGCCCAGATGAACCCGGCATCGTGTTCGTCAACGCCGACAAGCCCCGCCGTGGGAAACGGTCGGTCATGACGGTGCCGGTGACTGCGCTACGCCCCGAACTGCGGCCACTTGGTGGGCAGAATCGGCGCGCCGCAGTGGCCAACACGTCGCTGACGACCGCGTACGGGGTCTTCATGGTGCTGTTGGAACTTACCGAACCGGCCCGCACGCTGACCGGGTCTCAGCGCGCATTCATCTATTACAGCGCCCAGCCCGACCATGTCGAGCAGAAACTCTTCGGATACGGAACCAGCAGCAAAGGCACCGGCGTGACTGCTCGGCGGCGGTGGATGGCGCCGTGGCTGACCGGTGACGCCGAGCATGACGGCTTGCTCCTCGGGATCAGCATGGATCGGCTGCGCAAGACCTACCTGGAGCAGGTCCGAAAACCCACATCCCACACCCCGGCCACGTTGGCTCGCTACCTGAGCCGCATGGACCCCGTGCGCAACGAGGGATTCCAGATCGTCGCCGAGGCCCTCGACGAGCAGGTGAACCGAGCACTGGCCCGCCGGTCGATCACGGTGCAACCGGACACCCACGACGACGGATCCGGCCAAGACGCCGTGCTGGGCACGTGCGCTGATTTCGAGCACTCGCCGATCGACGGTCAACGGTGCCGCCAGTCGTTCATGGCATGCCTTGACTGCAGCAACGCCCGCGCCTTCCCGCGCCACCTACCCGTTCAACTGGTCGTCGCCGACCGGCTTCGCGGCCTGCGCCAAGAGATGCCCCTTGGGCAGTGGATCGCCGATCACGCGGGTCCTCTCGCGCAACTCGACGACATCTTCGCCGAGTACGAGCAGGCCCAGCTGAGCGCCGCGCGAGCCGAGATCACCGACAGCGATCACCACACGGCCAACCTTCTGCTGACAGGAAACCTCGAAGCGTCATGACCCATACAGCTGAAGCTTTCGACGTCGTGGCAGGTGTCCACGTCGCCCCCGCAACAGAGGTCGTGATCAACCGCACCCTTCACGTCCCAGGGATCCGATACCGATTCGGCGACCCGGTGTGGGATCTGTCCGCGGCGATCGAGGACCGCCACAGCGCAGGACAAGCCGTGCACTGGGACGGGTTCCCAACGCCATTCCGCCACGCCTGCAAGCTCTACCTGTTCGCCCTGCTCAACATCGTCGACGACGCACCCCGCCTTGACAGTTCCCGATCGCTCTATCCGCACATCAAGACGATCTTGGCCGAGCTGGTGCCGTTGCGGAGGCTCACGACATGGCTGGCGAAAATGGGTGTGACATCGTTCGGCCGAGTCGGCGCCGAACATCTCGACGACTATCTGCGCCACGTCACCGAGACCAGCGGCGTCAGCGCCGAATCCAAACGTTCAGCGTTACAGGCCATCAAGCGTCTGCACGTGTACCGGGATGCCCTGCCCACGCATTGCCGGCTCCCCCCGGGCCCGTTGTGGGGCGGCGCGAGCGCCCGAGGCCTCGCCAACTACGAGTCATCCTGGGGCAAACCGAACACCACCCCGCGTATTCATCCCGACATCATGGAGCCGCTACTCTCGGCAGCATTGATGGTGACCCACACGATCGCCACCGATCTACTTCCCGCAGCACGCAGCCTTCTCGCGATGCGATACCTGGCCCATCGCATCGCACCCGCCATTCGTCGGGCTCCTACTCGCACGGTGTCGGTGTTCGAGACCACCAAGCAGCAACTCGAATGCCTGCTCGCGGCACTAGGCCGCAACGACGCCTCACTTCCAGGTATCCGGACGGGCGACACGACCAGTGTCGATCTGATGGGGTTGGCCGTGGGTGGATGGCTCAACCACACCGAACTGAGGCGGATGAAAGAGACACCGGTCCTGGTAGCCAAGCATGGATTGCCGATCGAAGTGGACATGTTGCGCGCCACCACATTCAGCGCCACCGGCATGCACTGCTGGCGCGAAGCCCCCGTCGGCGCGAGTGAACTCGTCGAACTGCTGCGCCACGTCACGACTGCCTGTTTCCTCGTGATCGCCTACCTCTCGGGTGTTCGGACCGGCGAGGCACTCAACCTCCGGCGCGGCTGCATCAGCCGGGACTCGAAACTGGCGTTGACACTCATGTCCGGTCACCAGTTGAAGGCCGATGACCGGCGCCGACACCGATCACCCGCCACCATCCCCTGGGTCGTGACCGACGAAACCGCCCACGCCGTCAACGTTCTTGAGCAGATCACGGTGAGCGATCTGCTGTTTCCGGCTTTCAACATGTGCTCCCAACAGCGATTCCTCTTCGGCGCCAACCGGACCAGAACACCCGGCTCCATCAACGCCGACATCACCAGCTTCATCGAGTGGTTCAACCACGCGATCGCTCCAGCAGGCATCCATCCGCAGATCGGCGCCGACCCGCACGGCACAATCCAAGTGCCGCGCCTGCGACGCACACTGGCATGGCACATCGTCCGGCGGCCCGGCGGAACCATCGCCGGCGCAACGCAATACGGCCACCTGCACACACAAATGATCCAAGGTTATGCCGGCGGAGCTGATTCAGGATTCCTCGACGACATCACCTTCGAACAATTCCTCCACCGTGCCGAGATCATCCACGACGACAACCATCGACTCGAGCGCGGCGAGCACGTCTCCGGTCCAGCTGCCGATGAGTACCGGGCCCGCGTTGCTCGGGCAAGCACGTTCGCGGGTTTGACAGTGACCACCAAGAGTCAGATCAACAATGCACTGTCGAACCCCGACTTGCAGATCCACCACGGCGCGGTCGTGACGTGCGTGTTCCGGCGCGCCACCGCAGCCTGCCTGGAACCTACCGACAACAGCTCTGTTGAACCGTTCTGGAGTCGGTGCCGACTTGGCTGCGTCAACGCCGCCCGCACCGACCGCGACGCCGCCAACCTTCGTCAGCATGTCGAAGCACTCCAACGCGATCTGGCGACTCTCGAACTTCCCGAACCGCTGCGGCAGCGAGTTCAGGTTCGCCTGATCGAGCACCGAAAGGCCCTCGCAGAGCACGAATCCAGCCGACCGACGACAAACCCCCAGCAGGACGAGGACGACGAATGACCCTCATGGGTGATGCTGCCGCACGCAACGATGGAGAACGCCAGCTGGTGCTGGCCGCGATGAGCCGCCTCCGAGACGACAAAGCCGAGCAGAGCAACGGCCCACGTACCGTGGTGGCCTTGGCAGCCGAATCGGGAGTATCGCGGCAGAGACTCTATGAACATCACGGCGATCTGCTCAACGAGTTCAAGGCGACGGTCGGGTGCGGACCCGTTCCCCCGAATGTCGAAGCGCTGCAACGACAACTTGCACAGGCCCGTGAGCACAACCAGGAACTGACCAACGAGAATGCTCACCTGCAAAGCAAGATAAGGACGCTGTCAGCGGTGATCACCGAACTCACGCACGAAACCTCCGGAGCCAACGTCGTTGTTTCGATGCCACGGAAACTCGCGGGACGCAACGGGTTCACCTGAACAGACCGTCCCACGGATTCTGTCTGATCTTGGCTGGTCGTTTGACTTGGGACTGTCAGAGAAACGGTGGATCTGATCTTGGTGTGACACGCCGAGCGTGAGCTTGGCGGGAAGGATCACCAATGTCAGAAACACTCGATCCCGTGGCGACTGAACTGGATCAACGGCAGCTTGCCGAACAATTGTTGGCGCAGGCCAAGGAGCAAGGCGTCGAGCTGGTCGGCCCGAACGGGCTGCTCAACCAGTTGACGAAGAACGTGCTGGAGACCGCGTTGGATGCCGAGATGACCGAACATCTGGGTTATGACCGGCATGATCCCACCGGGCGGGGCAGCGGCAACTCCCGTAACGGGATGCGATCCAAGACGGTGTTCACCGAGATCGGCCCGGTCGACATCGACGTGCCGCGGGATGTGAATTCCTCGTTCGAGCCGCAGATCGTCAAGAAACGCCAACGTCGCCTGACCGGTATCGATGAGATCGTCTTGTCCTTGACGGCCAAGGGATTGACCACCGGGGAAGTGTCGGCGCACTTCGCCGACGTCTACGGCGCCACGGTGTCCAAGGACACCATCAGCCGGATCACCGACAAGGTGATCGAGGAGATGGCCGAGTGGTGCAACCGTCCGTTGGAGGCGGTGTATCCGGTGGTGTTCATCGACGCCATCAACGTCAAGGTCCGCGACGGCCAGGTCACCAACCGGCCGGTCTACGTGGCCATCGGAGTCACCTGCGGCGGGGAACGCGACATCCTCGGTTTGCGGGCCGGCGACGGTGGTGAGGGCGCCAAGTTCTGGCTGGCGGTGCTCACCGAGATCAAGAACCGCGGCACAGGTGACGTGTGCATCGTGGTGTGCGACGGCCTGAAGGGGCTGCCCGAAGCGATCACCACGGTGTGGGACCGTGCCATCGTCCAGACATGTGTTATTCATCTGCTGCGCAACACGTTTCGATACGCGTCGCGGAAGTACTGGGACCAGATCGCCAAGGACATCCGCCCGGTCTACACCGCGGCGTCGGAGGCCGCGGCCAAGGAACGCTTCACCGAGTTCACCGCGACGTGGGGTGCCCGGTACCCGGCGATCATCCGATTGTGGGAGAACGCCTGGAGCGAGTTCGTGCCGTTCCTGGACTACGACGTCGAGATCCGACGCGTCATCTGCTCGACCAACGCCGTCGAATCCCTCAATGCCCGTTACCGCAGAGCGATTCGCGCCCGCGGGCACTTCCCGACCGAGCAGGCCGCGATGAAGTGTCTCTACCTCGTGACCCGCTCCCTAGACCCCACCGGCCGCGGTAAGGCACGATGGGCAATGAGGTGGAAGCCAGCGCTCAATGCGTTCGCGATCACCTTCGAAGGCCGGATCACCCCGACCGGCAACTAACAGATGCCAAGGTCGGATCCACCGTTAATCTGACAGCCCCTTTGACTTACAACGAGCGGCCAGTGTATCGCGCTGTCAACTCTGATTGACGGATTGATGCTCAGCTGCACTGTCTTAGTTGAGCGCCGTCACAGCCGGTTTCATCGACCGGCGTCTTGGTTGGAGAGAGCCGGGGACGTGATCTTGTGAGCGGGAGCCTCCAGGAGGTCGGCCAGGTTCAGCCCGGTCGACCGTGGGTGAAGTTCGCCCCGAATCGTCTCGCCGACTCGGCGGTATGAGGCCGCTCGCTACCTCTAGGGGTTGCCCGCTCTAGCGAGCTCCACGGGCAGGTTGGAGAAGATGGGCATCCCGGTGATCGGGTCGATGTCGTCGGCGCTGGTCAGCTGGTTGACGTTGCAGCTGCCCTCAAAGCCGTGCGGCACCGAAAGGGCGCCGGATACAAGCGTGGGATCGATCGTCACGGAGCCCGTGAGTTCACCGTGCCTGCTTCGGACGACCGCGATGTCCCCATCGTTCAGACCGCGTTTGGCGGCGTCGTCGGGATTGACGTATATACCGGTGGTGCCATGGTCGGCCGATTTGCGGGAATTGAGTTGGTTCTTCTGCCGTCGCGAGATGAGCACGAGGTCGGGTCCGGGGGCCAGCTCGGCAAGCTGAGCTACAAGCGGGCCTGGCGCCAGCCGCCAGCCCCCGAACTCGTCGGCCCGTGACTGCAGCCAGCCGAATGCCCGGTCCGCCGCCACGGTGTAGTTCGCTTCGCCGCTGGTGTCGATGGGCGTCCGCGCGCCCAGCGCGAGTAGAGCCACCACGTCGTCGTCGGTGACGGTGTCTGGGTTCACTCCGGGGAAGAAGTCCAGACTCATCCGCTTTCCGATTTGGGTCAGGATCCACCAGTAGGACCGGACGTCACCTCGCGGCGCTACCACCGCGGGGGTGAACTGCGCACCGAGCTCGGGGAACGAAAAGTCTGTACCCAGCGACACGTCGGGACGTTCCAGCTGATCCTTGGCGGGCAACACGTGAGTGGACAGCGCCGTCGTCGCGTTGTCGGCGATCTCGACCGTGAGCAGGACCTCGAGTTGTCGCAGCGCGGCGGTGATCCGCTCGGTTCCCGGCATGCAGGTGATCAGGTTGCCGCTGAGGTTGATCAGCGCGCGCAGGTTGCCACTCTCGATCTCGTCCGGCATTGCCGCGCAGGGGTATTCGCCTGCGACCGAGCGCAGGTCGGGACGGCTCGCGGGCCCGGGCCCGCGGAACCCCTCCTCCGGCGCAGTCGGGATGCGGCGGTTGTCGAGCTGGGTGAGCATGCCGGGATTCGACCAGGCGCCGCCCTCGCGGTCGAGCGACCCGGTGACGATCATCAGCGCCCAGGTCATCCACGCGGTCACGTTGGCCGCAGGCGACATTGACACGCCGGTGCCCGACTCGACGCTGACCCTGCCGGCGCGCCGTACTGCGGCCGAGAACTCTTCCAGGACCTCGGTCGCGATGCCGCTGATCGCCGCCGCCCGGGCGCACGTAAAGCCCTCGACGGCCTCTGCCAGCGCCTCGACGTCCTGCGCGTGCCGGTCGAGGTATTCGCGATCGGCGCCGTCGCGCAGCAGCTCGCGCACCAGGTAGGCCAGCACCGCGTAGTCGGTCCCCGGCCTGGTCTGCAGGTGTCGCGTCGCCTTGACCGCGGTCTCCGAGCGGCGCGGGTCGAGCACCCACACCTGCCCCTCAGTGGTGAACTCCCGCATCCGCACGGCCGGGCTGCTCAGCATCGCGGTGTGTCCGTGTGAGACAAGGGGATTGGTGCCGACGTAGATCGTCATCCGGCAGCGGCCGAAGTCCGGACGCGGCAAGGCGGCAAAGCCGCCGATCATCTCGCCCACGAGAATCTTGGATACGGTGTCGATCGTCATGTCGCTGTAGTAGGAGCGAGTGCGAAGTGCCTTGCGCATCATCTGCGCGGTCGCGTAGGCGGCACTGTCGAGGTACCCGCCGCCGCCGAGGAAGATGCCGACGGCGTCCGGTCCGGACTCGTCGATGATAGCGCGCAGCTTGGCAGCGACGTCGTCAAGCGCTTCATCCCACGAAACCCGCTCCATTGCATCGCCGTTGCGTATCTTCGGATACAGCAGCCGGTCCTCGCGGTGGTGGCCGTGTCCCATGGCCCGGCCCTTGGAGCAGGTGTAGCCGTGCGAGAGTAGGTTATCGGCGTCGCCGCGGACGCTGAGCACACGCTCTTCGTCGTCGACCTCGACGAGCACTCCACATGCGGATGTGCAGATTCGGCAGAAGGACTTTCGGATCATGCGATCACCTCGTCGGTGCGCCGTCTGTGACCTGCTTCGGACTCGGGTACGAGAAGCGCTGCAATCGCGGGAAGTTCAGCGTAGGTGACGATGCCGGGCGGCGCCGCGCACACCGCCGGAATGGCGTTCACCAATGGTGCGGCGGTGATCCGTAAGCCAATGTTGCGCATGCGTTGCGGTGACCAATCGGCGAGATCTGCATCGGTGGGCAGCAGGTCGATCTTCATGCGCACGTTCGGGTCGCCAGAAATATCGACGAGGTAGCCGTGTTCGATGTGCCACGCTGGCTCCAGCAGCGGGGTGGCGGCCCATCGCTGCTGGACACAAACCACCTCCTGGCCAGCCTGGTGTCCGCTCCATCTGACCTCGATACCCCCGACATGGCCGTCGCGAATCAGGACGCCGTCGGCGACGGCCTCCTGTGTCGCGTGCGCGAACTCAACCGAACAGGAGATCTCGTCGAGTTCGACACGCAGCATTCGGGCTAACGCGTCGACGGCTTCGGCGAACACCGCCGTGGCGACACGTACGTCCTCCACATGGCCGGGGTCGTTCTTGGGTCGACCCCATCCGACCCCAGCGAAGTTGGCGTCTCCGATGAACTCTGAGACGTCAACGGACTCCACTACTGTTGCTCTGCGCACGTTCGTCGAGACACCGCTGGCCGCCGCGGCGGCAAGCTGCACGAACCCCGGGTTCATTCCGCTGCCGAAAATGCTCGAACCACCGCCGAGCGCAGCAGAGTTGAGCGCTGCACGGTCATTGCTGGACAGATTGACGCCTGTCATGAATTCCGCGCTGGTGACGACATTGACACCGGCTCGTAGTATCCGTTGCACCTCAGCAAGGTTGAAGTGCAGGGGCGTATACACCACGCAGTCAGGCCGCAACTCGACTAAGGCATCCACATCGGCGGTAGCCCGGACGCCCAGGTCCGTTCCCAGACCGCACAGCGCGCCCAGGTCGACCCCGGCTTTCTCGGGCGAGCGGGCGTATGCGCCGACCACAGCGATATCCGGTCGGCCCATGAGGGCACGCACGACCTCCGCAGCCACGTTGCCCGTCGTCCATTGCACGACGCGGAGCACTCGCTGCTCAACCTCGAATGTCATCGAATTGGACCGATCTCGGGCCCCATGCTTGGTGACCACGAATCACTTACCTGCGCCGACGGGTTCACTGGGTGTGAATACGACCGGCATCGATTCCAAGCCACTGACGAAGTTCGCCGCGCGCAGCGGCAGCGCCAATTCGTCGGCCAGCCGCAAGTCCGGAAGCCGCTTCCATGTCCGAGTGAGCATAAGCTTGAGTTCGAGGCGCGCGAGTTGGTTACCCAGACAAAAGTGCGTACCGAAGCCGAAGGCGATGTGGCTGTTCGGATTACGGTCGATTCGGAAGTTGTCCGGGTCGCCGAACACCGTCTCGTCGAAGTTAGCCGACTCGAACATCAGCATGATCTTCTCGCCCTCGCGCATCTCGGTCCCGTGGAACGTGGTGTCGGCGGTGAGCGTGCGGCACATGTTCTTCACCGGCGACGTCCAGCGCAACATCTCCTCGATAGCACCGGGCGCCAGCTCTGGGTCGGCGACCAGGCGTTCCCACTGGTCGCGGCGGCGTAGCAGCTGTTCAGTGCCGCCTGAGAGGGTGTGTCGGGTCGTCTCGTCGCCGCCGATCAGGAGCAGCAACGTCTCCATGACGATCTCGTCGTCACTCATTCGCTCGCCCTCGACCTCTGCGTTGACGAGCACGGAGAACAGGTCGTCGGTGGGCTCGGCGCGGCGCTTGGCGATGGCGTCCATCGTGAACGCGGTGTAGGCGGCGTGGGTGTCCATCAGATTCTGGACGGTCTGTTCGTCGAGGTGGGAGCTCAGCCCGCACACCAGCTCGTCAGACCATTGCAGCAGCTTTGCGCGCTCGTTGGGCAGCACGCCCAGCATGTCGCCGATGACCGCCATCGGCAGTGGTGCGGCGATGTCGCGGACGAAGTCGCATTCCCCGCGTTCGCACACGGCGTCGATCAGCGTGTCGCACAGCCGCTCAATCGAGGGCACCTTGCCCATCACCCGTTTGCGGGTGAAGCCGGCGTTGACCAACTTGCGCCGCAACAGATGGGCGGGATCGTCCATGTCGATCATGTACGGCATCCCGGGCTGGTCGGGCCGGATGCCGCCGGTGGACGAGAACAACTCGGGGTTGCGCTCGGCGTCGAGGACTGCTTGATAGGTCGCCGCCGCGGCCAGCCCGTTGCGGTCGCGAAAGACGGGCTCGTTGGTCCGCATCCACCGGTACGCATCGCGAGTGCTGCTGTCTGCGTAGAACGTGCCGTCGGTCAGGTCGACATCTGGCCGTGTCCGCGGTCCGGTGTCAATTGTCATTGTCGATCCCTGTTCGAGTGGTGAATTGACCTGCTAGGTACTTCCACGAGCGAGGCCGACTGCACCGCGGGCTTGGTGCAGCCGGCCTCCTGTCGATCGCCGAAGCAACTGGCTTTCGGGAATGGATCGACGTGTGCTGAAGACATGCGATGCAGTCAGATTGCCCGGATGCCTTCTTCTTTCGGACGCAGCGACCCGATCGCAGGGGTCAGCGGGATGCGCAATGCATCGACAAGGCCGGGTTCGGCAGCGCATACCCACGGGATGGCGTTGATGGCCCGCATGCCAGTCGCGAGTAAGCCGTGATCTGTGGAGTCCTCGTCGTCGTGGAATCCGACCTCGAATTCGGCATCGAAGCTCGGCTCGCCCTCGATGATGACGCGCCACACTCCGTCAATTCCGCCGGCGCGGCTCTTCGGCCAGTCCGGGGCGATATCGTCGGCCATCCGGTCGACATGCTCGATGGTGATGGCTTCATGGCCGTCCACCACGCCGATGCAGCGGAACCAGACGGCGCCCACGGTGCCTTCCTCGATGACCCCGGAGAGCGTCTCGAGTCGGCGCGGCGCAGGCGCGAACTTGCAGTCCTCACGGATTTCGTCGAGCTGCACCCCGAACGCGTCGGCGACCATCGTCACCGCCGCACCCCAACCGAATTTGATGACGCCTGGGATCATCACGCCGCCCTGATAGTCCAGCGGTTGACCGAAGCCGAACAGCTCGCGCATCTCGTAGATCGTGCTGTCGCGGGAGTAGTCGGTGATCTCCAAGCCGCGAACCGAATACACCCGGTTCGACATCGACGACAGCGCCACCGCGAAAAGATCACATCCGAAGCCAGGCTCGATGCCCGTGGAGTAAATGGAGCTACCGCCTTCGTGAGCGGCATCGACGATCCGCTGCAGCGTCGAGGGCTTCAACGAGCCACGCGGGTAGACCATCCCCGGCACCGACGTCGTCACGATATTCTTACCCGCCCGTAGGATCCTGCAGAAATCCTCGAACGCCTCACGTGGACGGTTGGTCGCCGGCCCGGTGTAGATGATGCAGTCGGCGTCACCGGACAGAATCGCGTCTTTATCACGAGTCGCGGCGACGCCGAGGGGGTCGATCCCGGCGAGCGTGCCGGCGTCCTGACCGTCCTTGGATTCCGAATGGACCCACACTCCAACGAGTTCCAGATTCGGGCGGCCGGCAACCGAGCGAATGGCCAGCTTACCGACCCGGCCGGTCGCCCATACTACGACTTTGTAGGTCCTATCGATGTTGTCCAACGGGTTGGTCATGGTGCAACAACTCCTGCCTCGATGCTGGTGACTCCACCAAGTCAACACCGTTGACCCCGTACCCGTCAACAGTGTTGACCAGATGGGGAGCCGAGGGCAGGATGGGCATTCACTTCGAGTCCCAAGGAGGACCACGATGGCGCAGGCAGCCACAAAGTCGGCGCCTCGACGCGGTCGGTCCATGACGACCGCCGAAGCGATCAAGCGCTGCGCGGCCCGACGGTTCTGGCGCGACGGTTACGCCTCGACCTCGGTGCGCGCGATCGCCGCGGACGTCGGCGTCGACCCGGCGTTGGTGATCCGCCACTTTGGATCGAAGGAGGAGTTATTCCTCGAAACGCTCCCGGTGCGAGGGTTTTGGGACGACGTGTTGGCCGGCCCGTTGGATACGCTCGGTACCCGGCTGGTGGATTTCGTGCTCAGTCGCGCGTCGGGAAAGATGCTGCGGGTGCATACCACGTTGGTGCGGGCGTCCGACAGCCCGGCGGTGCGGGCGCGGCTCTACGAGATCGTGGACTCGTCGTTCATCGAGCTGCTGAGGGAGCGGCTGCCCGGGCCGGATCCGGTGCTGCGTGCAAGGTTGATGGCCGCCCAGGTCGGTGGGCTGCTGCAGTCGCTGAGCATGTCCGATGAAGCGTTGCGCGATGACGATCCCGCCGCGGTCGTCGCGGTTTACGGCCAGGCTATCCAGAGCATCGTCGGGGTCTGAAAGATGTCCACCTTTGCACCGTCGGAAAGGCCGATGTGACCGCATCGCCGAGAATGCATCACGTGATCTATGCCGTTGACCGCGAGCGGTTCGAGGCGGCCACTGCGTTCTTTTCCGAAGTCGGATTCACCTTCACCGCCGTCGAATTGGGAGACGTCGGTTTGCAGGTGAGGGTGGATTGGACCGGAGGGGTGGAGCTGATCAGCCCGCTGGACACCGAGGCGGGACGCAGCAGCGCGGTGGCCGAGTTTCTCGCCTCCCGCGGCGACGGCGTCTACTCGGTCGCGATCCGGGTCGCCGACATGGCTGCCGCTGAGCAGGTGGCCGCCCGGTATGGGGCGGTCACCGGGTTCCGCCAGCATCGAGACGGTGACGGCTTCGCACTCGACGAATCGGAGATGACGGTACTGGGCCTGCCAATGACGTTGCTGGCCACCGACTTACCCTGAAACTGGCGTCACCACATGGTGCCGCGTAGGTGATCGGTTGGCCGTAAATCGTGTGCGGCGAGGATGCCTGCCGGAGCCGCGCAGACCGCACTGATGGCGTTGACCGCACGCGCTGCTGTGCCGGTGACGCCCCCCTGGTTGTGGTCGATGCCTATCCCGACGTGGGTGTTGATCTCGACCCCGGGATCGCCGTCCACGACGACGCGGTGCACGCCAGGCCGCCCGTCGGGCGGGAAGGCCCAGTCCGGCGCGGCGGCATCGGTGAGCCGGTTGACGTGTTCCATGGTGATCACGACGTCGCCATTGGCTACGCCCTCGACGCCGAACCGCACCGCGGCGACCTGGCCGGGTTCGACCGTCATCATCGTGCATTCGATGCGTCGCTCGGTGACCCACTTTTCGTGGCGCTCGCGCACCTCGTCGAGTTTGATGCCGAGGTTGTCGGCGAGGGTGCGCACCTGTCCGCCCCACAGCGACGTCAAGACGCCGGGCGCGAACAAGATCGGCGTGTGGTCCGGTGTCGTGCCGAATCCGAAACTGACGCCGGTGAATTCGGCGTCGTCGTAGCTGCCGTAGTCGCAGATCTCCTGCACGGTCACCGCGGTGGCCCGCGTGGACAGGCTCAGGGCCGCATGCACCAGCGTGTCGCCGGAGAAGCCAGGGTCGATGCCGTTGACGTACAACGTGGAGCCGCCCTGCTTGCAGGCCTGCTCCAGCGGCTCGCGCAACCAGGCGTCGGCATGCTGGGGGGCGACCATCCAAACCAGCGACGTGCCCACCACGTTGACGCCAGCGTTCAGGAATCGGCTGAGCTCATCGATGGCCTCGGTGGGGCGGGTTTCGGCTTGTGAGGTGTAGACGACGCAGTCCGCGTGCAGCGCCAGTAGCGCGTCGAGATCGTCGGTCGCGGTGATGCCGGTCGGTGCGGTCAGCCCGCACAGTTCGGCGGCGTCGCGGCCGACCTTGTCGGTTCCGTTGGCGTGCACGCCGACCAGTTCGAGATCGGGCCGGCCGATCAGCGCGCGCAGTGCATGCTCGCCGACGTTGCCGGTGGAGAATTGAATCACTTTGCGTTTCATCAGAATCGTCCCTTCAGAGCAGGTCGGTGATCGTCTTCAGACCGGCTTCGTAGAGCACGCCGGGCATCATGCCGCCGTCGATCTCGATGGTGGTGCCGTTGATGAAGTCGGCTCCGCCACCGGCGAGGAACACACAGGTGCGCCCGACCTCCTCAGGCTCGCCTCCTCGCTGCAGCGGGATTCTGGCGAAGTAGTTGGCGCCGGTGGGATCGTCGTTGGGCAGCACGAACGAGCGGAAGTTCTCGGTGATGTGTGGCCCAAGAGCGATCGCGTTGACGCGCGCGTGTGGTCCCCATTCCTCGGCCAGTGACCGGGTCAGGTGGTTGAGGCCGGACTTGGCCGCGCCATAGGACACCAACGTCGGCGAGCCGGCCGGGTGCGAGGCGCCGCTGGAGATGTTGATGATGCAACCGGTGCCGTCTTGGCGCCGCATCTGCCGATAGACCCTGATGGCGAACCACAGCGGGCTGGTGAGGTTCATCTGGATGGCGAACGCGTGGAACAGCACAGTGCGTTCGTAGTCGTCGTCGCTGCGCGGCGCGCCCTGGATCTTCTGCACGAGTTCGGGAATGTCTTCTGCGTGTGGCGCGGGTACTGTGCCGCCGGCGTTGTTGACCAGGATGTCGATGCGGCCGTAGGTGTCAGCCACCTGTTGCACCATGGCATCGATCGCCGGGTGGTCGCCCTGGTCGCACACCAGCTGCGCCGAGCGGTCCGCCCAATCTGGATGTTCGTCGGTACCGGGGATGGTGTCGAGCGGCTTGCGCGAGCAGCCGACGACGGTGGCGCCCGCTCGCAACAGTTCGTGGGCGATGCCGACCCCGACGCCGCGGCTGGTGCCGGTGACGATCGCAATCTTTCCGTCAAGTGAACCCATCGGTGTCTCTCTTCTCTGCTCAGAAGGCGCGAATGCCGTCGCGGTGCGGTCGCATGCCGCCCACCGCTGGGGTAAGTGGAAGGTGTAGGGCGTCGACGATGCCTGGTTCGGCCTCACACACCCACGGGATCGCGTTGAGCGCCCGCATTCCCGTCGCTAACAGCCCTTGGTTACTGGTGTTTTCGCCGGGCCGAAACCCGACCTGGAACTCGGCGTCGAAGCTGGGTTCGCCGTCGATGATGACCCGCCAGATGCCGTCGGTGCCGCCGTCACGACCTTTGGGCCAGTCCGGCGCGAAGTCGTCGGCCATCCGGTCGATGTGCTCGATGGTGATCGCTTCCACGCCGTCGACGACGCCGATGCAGCGCGTCCACACCGCTCCGACTTTGCCCTCCTCGACGACCCCGGACGCCGCATCGATGCGTCGTGTCGCCGGTGCAAACTCACACGATTCCCGGATCTCGTCGAGCGTGACGCCCATGGCGTCGGCCACCATGGTCACCGCTGCGCCCCACCCGAACCTCAACGCGCCCGGAGTGCGAAGTCCCCCTTGATAATCCAGCGGCATGCCGAACCCAAAGGTGTCGCGCACATCGAAGGCGACTGGATACTCCGAATAGTTGGTGATCTCGAGACCCCGGATGGAGTACACGGTGTGTGACATCGTCGTCAGCGCGATCGGCAGTAGGTCACAGCCGAATCCTGGCTCCACGCCCGAGGAGAACAACGAACTTCCTCCGGCAAGCGCGGCTTCGCGCAGCGGGCCCGTGTAGCGGGCCGATAGCGAGCCACGCTCGTAGACCAAGCCCGGAATCGACGTAGTGACCAGGTTCTTGCCCGCCCGCAGGATCCGGCAGAAATCGTCGCGGGCCTCTTTGGGCCGCGACGTGCCGGGCCCCACGTACATCACACAATCGGCGTCAGACGCCAACAGCGCCTCGGCGTCGCGGGTGGCGGCGATGCCAATCGCGTCCAGACCAGCCAACGTGCCGGCGTCCTGGCCGTCCTTTGATTCCGAATGCACCCACACTCCGGCCAATTCCAGATTGGGCCGGTCAAGGATTGTGCGGATGGCGAACCGTCCGATGGTGCCGGTGGCCCACAGGATCACCTTGTACCGCTTGCCGTTTGCCAGGGGATCGCCCACGGTTTCTCCTTCGCATCGACGCCGAAGCCGACCGACGCTGCGGCGCCGACCACCAGTGTCAGAACCATAATGCTATTAATGTTTTGGTGTCAATGTTTTCTCTGGGCCGCGGCCGGTGTGGTCCCCTTAACGGTATGGCTCCCCGAACTGCTCCACGCCGACCCGCGCATGGCAACCAGGCACGTGCTGAGCGCACCCGTGCCCTGGCCATAGATGAGACCGTGCGGTGCGTGCTGGAGGAAGGGTTTGCTGCTGCTAGCGCCAAACACATCGCCGAGCGGGCCGGAATGACCTGGGGTGTCATCCAGTACCATTTCGGTGATCGCGATGGCCTGCTGATGGCCGTCGTCGACCAGGGCTTCGCCGACCTGTTGGCCACGCTCCGGGCGCTTGCGCCGCCCGCCGCGGAGACCGACACCAGACAACGGCTGGATCAGGTGGTGAATGCGGCATGGGAGGCGATGTCAAGCGCTACGTCACGGGCTGCGATCGAGATTCTGATCGGAACCCGCGCCACGCGGGGAACCGCGGCCGCCAAGCATCTGAATCGTCTTGCAAAGACGTTTGCGGCGTTGGGTAGTGCGGTCGCCGCGGACCTCGATGCCACGCAGAGCGTCGCCCTTGGCAACCTTCTGCTGAGCAACCTTCGCGGACTGGTCGCGACCCAGCTGATCATGGCCCGACCCGTCGATACCGCCAGCGACAGAGCGATACTCGCCGACGTCATCAGTAGTTACATCGATAAGGACCGTTGACGGAATGCGTTCTACGGGCGCCGGGCCTTTCCAATTTGGCGACCTGACCATTGCTCGATGCCCAGGAAACTTCACGCGCGCGCGTCACCTGATGCGTGTGTCAACGGAGGGTGTTGCTGCGGGTGTTGTGTTGCTCGCCCGGTGATGGCGGTCGTGCGGACGGCCGGAGGCACGTCGCTCACACTCAAGTAGATTTCAAGCGCAACTCGGCTCCCAGAAAACCTCTGGAAATTCAGTGAATCCGATCAGGACATTATGTATGCCGACAACTGTCGAATGGGCGAGTGAAGCACCGTCTCCTGCATCACCAGTGCGCGGCTGCGCTCGGCGCGCTCCTGACTGCCGCCGGGAGGCCTCCTGGGTGCCGGACGTTGCGGTGCCATGGTGTCTAGATCACCACACGACCAGTCGACATGGTGTTCACGGCGCGCCACGGTGTCGAGTCGCTGGGAGCTGGGACCGTCGCGACAGGGGGAGACTGCTGCGCAATCCTTTTCACGCCGCAGTTTTCAGCGACAGATATCCGTCTGGCCCATTTAGCTAAGTCGCTGTTGTTGGGTCGGCCCTGCTGACGCCACCAAGCAGTTTGAACGGCCCCCACGTGTCGACGCCGCGACACGCGAAACTATTGAACCGCCGACCGCCATCGCGGTCGCTGTAGGTGGATCTAGCTAGCTAGAACTGACCCGCACATGGAGCAGGGACAGCGTCGGACACCCAGCGCTCTCGTACGCTCGCGCAAGGTGCCACCCTCGATCTTCCTACGCGGCACTTGTCAGCTGCACCACAGACGACGGCGAAACAGCCGCGGCGTCTTTGGTCGGCAGCCCGAGCTGCATGCTCGACACATTCAGCACACCCAGTGTCGGAATGATCTGCTGGTACGTGCCCGCCGAGGCGACCAGCTGCAGGGTCACCGTCTCCCCCGGCCGCAGCGTCTGCGCCACCTGCTCCAGCGCAACGGTGACCGTACGCGTCTGCCCGTCCAACGTCACCAGGATCGGAGTGACATGACTTCCGAGCACCAGACCGGTGGTGTCGTCGACCAGCTGGGCGAAGACGTGGCGACTCGAGCCGGTGCCGGAATAGGTGAAAGTGAGCTGCGGCGACCCCACGATGTAGGTGGTCGCGGTCGCCGCCGGGACGGTCAGGTTCAGCGCGTTGATCGCCTTCGTGCCGAACGGAATCAACGGCAATCCCGAGCCGCCGAGGACCGGAAGCAGCGGGAGCACTCCACCGATTGACGTTGCGCGCCACGGGTGAGGACGCCCGCGTGCGGCCCGAACAACTCGACGAGCTGTGCCCTGACTGGCGGGACCGGCAAACCTACGCGTGTGGACCCGGCGCCATGCTCGAGGCGTTCGAGGCTCACTTCAACGCCGCCGGGATTGCCGAGCGAATGCACGTCGAGTCTTTCGAGCACCTACTGATCGGCGGCGTCACCGGCGACGGTGGAACGGTCACCTTCACAGGCAGCGGGGTCACTGCCGAGTGCGACGGCAGGACGCCGATCCTGGTCGCTGGCGAAGCCGCCGGCGCGGTCCTGCCCTACGGATGCCGAATGGGCATCTGCCACACCTGTATCGGCAAGCTCAGCAGCGGATCGGTGCGCGACCTGCGCACCGGTGACGTCACTGGGGCCGGCACCGAGATCCGCACCTGTTTGAACTGCCCCGACGGCCCCGTCACTATTGAGCTTTAGGAGACACGGTATGTCCGAATCGATGATCGAAAGCCCGCTGGCCCGCCTCAGCGCCGAGGAGATCGAAGCGATCGGTAGGGAATTCGACGCCATTCACGAGGAGGTCTTCAACAGTCTCGGTGACCGCGACGCCGACTACATCCGCAGCATCATCGCGCTGCACCGCCAACTCGCACTGTTGTCCCGGGCGATCCTGCTCGGCTCCCGCTACAAGCCGGCGTGGATCCTCGGCACATCGGTGCTGGGGATCGCCAAGATTCTGGAGAACATGGAGATCGGGCACAACGTGATGCACGGCCAATGGGACTGGATGCAGGACCCGCGGATCAACTCCGCGTCATGGGACTGGGACGCCGCCTCCACCCCGGAGGCGTGGAAGCACTCCCACAACTACGTTCACCACACCTATACGAACATCCGCGGCAAGGACAAGGACCTCGGCTACAACGTCATGCGGATAGATCCGCACCAGGAATGGCGCCCGATCTATCTGCTGCAGCCGCTCTACAACCTGCTCCTGGCCGCCTTCTTCGAATGGGGTGTCGCGGCCCACGACCTCGACCGCGACGCGATCAAGGCAGGCACCAAAGACAAAGAGGAATTGCGCCGCCAACTCCGCGGGATGGGCAGCAAAGCCTGGCGCCAGATCGTGAAGGACTACATCGCCTTTCCATTGCTGTCGGGTCCGAAGGGTTTCAAGAAGACCCTCGCAGCGAACTTCACCGCAAACATCATCCGCAACGGGTGGTCCTACGCGATCATCTTCTGTGGTCACTTCCCCGATCAGTGCTACACCTTCAGCGAGGAAGAGGTCGCAGACGAGACGCGGGGCGGGTTCTACATCCGTCAACTGCTCGGGGCTGCCAACATCGAGGGCTCGCCGATCTTCCACGTCCTCTCGGGCAATCTCGGCTACCAGGTCGAGCACCACATCTTCCCGGACATGCCGGCAAGCCGGTACGCGCAGATCGCCCCGAAGGTCAAAGACATTTGCCAGCGCTACGGTTTGCCCTACAACAGCGGTCGGTTCGGCCGGCAAATCGGGTCGGTGCAACGCACCATCCTCCGGCTGGCATTCCCCGGCGGCAGTCCCGCAGCCAAACCCGGCCCCTACCAGCCGGTCGAGGACGACACCATCACGCGCCCGTTGATCGCCGTCTAACGCTGAGTGGTTCCGCGCACCTGGCGAAGCTTGGCCCAGTCCCCGGCCGAGCCATGAGACCTCGGCCCGTCGCCCTCGCGGCAAATCTTTGAGCACCTCAGCCCGCGCGGTGCCTAGGGCCGAATCGAGTTCGGCGGCCCTGTGGAGGAAACGAAGCGATTCGCGAGACAGACGGCCGTGTAAGCATCGTGAGACAGTCCAAAAACCCTAGATCGAACGCCGTGGTCGACCGGATATACGAACGGCGACAACGGCGCAGCCGTACCCGCGGCGACGCCGGCAACGATGAGGAAGGCCCAACGGATGAATGTTCATCCCAGCCACGAACAGCAGAAATCGACGCGGACCGGTCCGTCGCCGCTGCTTCCCGGTGAGGATCCGTTTCATGAACCGCCGGCCGGGTTCGAAGCGTTGCCGCCGGGCACGGTCCTACGCGCCCGCGAGATCGAAATCGCGTTGTTCGGCATTGTGCTGCAGAGGGTTTCGGCGTGGCAGCTGCTATACCGCAGCAGTGATCTGAACCTGCGTCCGGACGCCGCAGTGACCACGGTTCTGCTGCCCGCCTGCGCCGATCCGCGCGAGCCGCGACCGGTGTTGGCCTACCAGTGCGCGATCGACGCGGTCGTCGACCGGCACTTCCCGTCGTATGCGCTGCGCCGCGGCGCCCGATCACCCGGCTGTGTCCCGCAATTCGAACTGCTCGTCATCGCCAACGCGTTGCGCCGCGGATGGGCGGTGTCGATCGCCGATCACGAGGGACGCGGCGGGCACTTCGGCGCACCGCGCGAGCCGGGCTATCGGGTGCTCGACGGCATCCGCGCGGCGACGTCCTTCGAGCCGCTGCTCCTACATCCGGATGCGCCGGTCGCGGTGTGGGGCTACTCCGGGGGCGGCATGGCCAGCTCGTGGGCCGTCGAAATGGCTCCCTCGTACGCGCCCGAACTTCGCATCGTCGGCGCCGTCCTCGGCGCCCCCGTGGGCGATCCCGGACAGACGTTGCTCAAACTCAACGGCACCTGGCTGGCCGGATTGCCCACGATGGTCATCGCAGCGATCCGCCACGTCTATCCCGCCCTGGACCGCCTGCTCGACATCCACGTCACCCCCACCGGGTTGCGCCGACTCGACGAGATCACGACGGTGGGCACGATCGCGGCCATCAAACGATTCCGGTACGACGACCTCGACGACTACATCGACGTCCCGCTCGCCGACCTCCTGGCCTCACCGGAAGTCGCCCTCGTCATCGACGACCTGCGGCTGGGCATGCGCGCGCCGACGTGCCCGCTTCTGGTGCTACACCCAGTGCACGACCAGTTCATCGACGTCGCCGACGTCGACGGCCAGGTACACCGCTACCTCGACGCCGGGGTGCACGTGCAATACCTGCGCGACCGCCTCAGCGAACACATCACCCTGATGCCCCTGTCGGCGCCGACAGCGCTGAATTGGCTGACCGACCGCATCGACGGACGGCCGCTTTCCCCGCCGGGCATCAAGACGGTGTGGTCGACAGCAGCGTCGCCATCGGGGATGCGCGGACTCCTCGCCATGGCGCACGTCGCAATCCGAGTCCTCATGGGTCGAACGTTGACGCCCCGGTCGTGGAAGCAGCACCCCGTTGATGTAGAAGATCGCCAGCCCGCGGCCTAACGTCTGGCTCAACTGGAGCACCGGCTCCGGGTCGCTCCGCGCGGTTGAAATAAGCGTGCCGCGTTGAGCCACCTCCAACCACGCTTTTTGGCCGCAGGCGACAAAACATCCCGGAATCGTTGACCCCTGCGGGCAAGATTTTGTTCCAATTTTCAGCCACACTTTACAAACGACGGGACAAACCGGGGCCGACGTGTGCAACCGCCGGCGATTTGGTTCGGTGATCAGCAGCCGTCCATCATCGCGTCACGTCAAGTGGCGGTTGCCAGCCCGATAGAACGCGTCGAACCAAGGGACGCAGGAAAGCGACTTCACCATGGGACACTTCCGCAGCAACATCCGTGACATCGAGTTCAACCTGTTCGAGGTGTTGGGCGTGGACCGCGTGTTCGGTGTCGGCCGATTCGCCGAACTGGACGTGGAGACCGTACGCGAGATGCTCGCAGAGATGGTGCGGTTGGCCGAGGGGCCGATCGCCGATTCGTTCGCCGACAGTGACCGCAACCCGCCGGTATTCGATCCCGCGACCCACAGCGTGACGTTGCCCGAAGCCTTCAAGAAATCAGCGCGGGTGGTGCTCGACGGCGGCTGGCACAAAGTGGGCGTGTCGGCCGAACTTGGCGGGATCCCGGTGCCGCGCGCACTGGTATGGGCGCTGCAAGAGCAGGTGCTGGGCGCCAACCCCGCCGTCACGATGTACTGCCTCGGCAGCGGGTTCGCCCAAATCTTCTCCGACATAGCCACCGACGAGCAGAAGGAGTGGGCGAAGATCGCCTCCCAGCGCGACTGGGGATCATCAATGGTGCTCACCGAGCCCGACGCGGGCTCCGACGTCGGAGCGGCCCGCACCAAGGCCGTCCAGCAGGAGGACGGCTCCTGGCACATCGACGGCGTGAAGCGGTTCATCACCTCAGCCGATTCCGACGACCTGTTCGAGAACATCTTCCACCTGGTGCTGGCCCGCCCCGAGGGCGCCGCGCAAGGCACCAAGGGTCTGTCCCTGTTCTTCGTGCCGAAGTTCCTCTTCGACTTCGAGACCGGCGAGCCCGGCGAGCGCAACGGCGTCTACGTCACAGGAGTCGAGCACAAGATGGGCCTGAAGGTCTCGGCAACCTGCGAGCTGACCTTCGGCCAGCATGACAAGCCTGCCAAGGGCTGGCTCGTCGGCGAGGTACACAACGGCATCGCCCAGATGTTCGACGTCATCGAGCAGGCCCGAATGATGGTGGGCACCAAGGCCATCGCCACGCTGTCGACCGGCTACCTCAACGCACTCGAGTACGCCAAGACCCGCATCCAGGGCGCCGACCTGACCCAGATGACCGACAAGGCCGCGCCCCGCGTGAGCATCATTCACCACCCGGACGTGCGCCGCTCGCTGATGACGCAGAAGGCCTACGCCGAGGGCCTGCGTGCGATGTACCTCTACACCAGCACCTACCAGGGCCAGGACGGCGTCGCCGAGACGTTGCACGGCATCGACGCCGACCTGGCCGTGAAGATCAACGATCTGCTGCTGCCGATCGTCAAGGGTGTCGGCTCCGAGCAGGCCTACGCCAAGCTGACCGAGAGCCTGCAGACCTTCGGCGGCTCCGGCTTCCTGCAGGACTACCCGATCGAGCAATACATCCGCGACGCCAAGATCGACTCGCTCTACGAAGGCACCACCGCCATCCAGGCGCAGGACTTCTTCTTCCGGAAGATCGTCCGCGACAAGGGTGTTGCGTTGGGCTACGTCGCAGGAGAGATCGAGCAGTTCATCAAGAACGAGTCCGGCAACGGCAGGCTCAAGGCCGAGCGCGAGCTGCTGGCCACCGCTCTGGCCGACACCCAAGCGATGGCGGCCGCGTTGACTGGGTACCTGATGGCCGCCCAAGAAGACATGACGAGCCTGTACAAAGTCGGCTTGGGTTCGGTGCGCTTCCTGATGAGCGTCGGCGACTTGATGATCGGCTGGCTGCTGCTGCAGCAGGCTGCGGTGGCGATCGACGCGCTCGACGCCGGAGCCGGGCTGCCGGCGACATCGGGCCAGGGCGCCAGCGGTGTCGACAAGGCATTCTATGAGGGCAAGATCGCGGTGGCGTCGTTCTTCGCGAAGAACTTCCTGCCCCAGCTCACCAGCACCCGCGCGGTTCTCGACAACCTCGACCTCGACATCATGGAACTCGACGAAGCGGCTTTTTGACGCAACCGGCCCGTTCTGGCTCTCGAGAACGGAGGCAGAACGGCTCATCCCCGATCGACTTGCCCACCCCGAAGACCCTCAATCCGCTCTTCGGAAGCTGAGACTGCGACTGTTTGGCGGGACGGTGTTGGCTCGACGCCCAGCGCTACCGTCAGGTCGAGGATCATGCGGGGATCGGTCAAACGCCCGCCGTAGAGTTCCCGCAGCTGGCCGAGACGGTAGCGCACGGTCCCGGGATGGACGAACAGTTCTGCAGCGATGTCATCTCGTCGTCCATGATGAAGAAGCCAGGATCGCAAGGTGGCGATGAGGTTGTCGCGCACGACGGGGCGCAGCTCGCTCAACGGCGCCAGTGTCTGCGAACGGAGATCTGCGAGTGCCTCGCTGTCGGCTCCCAGCACCAACTCGGTCAGGAGGCGTTCGGTGTCGGTGACCGGTTCAGCATCCAAGTTCATCACCAGTGCCCGTGCCACCCGACGCACTGATTGGCCTGCCTGCATCCACGGCCGCGCCGGGCCGACGACACTTCCTTCTATGGAGAACGACGATAGGAACTCCTCACGCGCGGAACCCCCGACATCAGGGACCAACACCAACGACATCGGGCGTTCAATGGGTCCCACCGCGTCGTCGGGCACCTCCAGGGTGCGACGATCGATCATCATCGCCGTAGCCACCGCCCTGCCGCTGCGCACCGCCACGGCTGTCAACGTTCGCGGCGGCGACCAGTCGGCGCGCTCCGCGCTGACGAGCAGCTCCTCGGCGCTCGCCGAACCGATCAAGCGGCGTGTCAACAGTTCCCGCGCGCGTTGGCGAGCTAAACCTGTCTTGGCGAGTTCGTCGGCATGCCCGGACACCGCCGCCGCCGACAACCGGTCCATGTACGCGAAGATCAGCTCCGCGAACACGGCGAGCTGATCTCCAGGCAAATCGTGAGTGACGGCAAGGCTGCTCCACTGGCGCCAGACCGTACGAGCGCCGACCCGATAGGCCGCCAACAACATCTCCGGACTGCGACTAGCGCGGGCCTCAGCCCTGCCCAACGAGTAGCCCCCGTCCAAAGCGGGATCCTGCGCTGGTGACGTGTCGGGGTCCTTCCCCTCGGCGACGAGTTCGATGAAGACGGTGATGGTCTGATCCACGGCATTCTCGATTAGGCGCCGCTGAGCGCCGACGGCATCGGCATAGGCGGGCACCTCGGTCAGGACACGGGCGATGGTGTGCTGCGACAGCAGGGGCAGTCCGTCCCGAACGGCACGCAGCAACGAGGGCGGCAACCGCAGTCGCAGCGACTGACCGGCCGCTGCCTGCGGATCATTCGACAACGTCATGCGATCCCGACAGACCGTGTCCGTTGGCCAGGAAGAGTAAATGGTACTTCACGGAGGGACCGTTCCGTTGAATTGTTGTGCGCTGAGTATAGGGCCCCCGTACCAATGCGCCGCAGGTCAGGCGCCGCCGTCGTCCACCGTGTCACCTTCAACGCCGCACATCCTCAAAAGCCGGCACTATCAGCTTTGCCGAAACCTCGGCGACTGCGACTCGTTCGAGCTCGACGCCGACACGGTGTTCGTGCGAAGCGGTCACGCGCCGAAACTCGGCAAGTGGTATGTCCCCCGGCTGATGCGCTACGACTCGACCAGTGCCTTAAGGCGCTTCAGCGAGCGTATGCCCTACCTGGCGGGTCGCGAGTCGGTCGGCAATCAGGCCCAGCACACCGCCCGGCGCCTGATACGACAGACGGAATGTCATCTGGGTCCGGCCGTCCCCGTCGTCGCGCAGCCGGAAGCGTCCACGCAGAGTCACGCCTGTGATGCCGATGAAAGCCAGGTCGCGCGGCTCGTCGAACTCGACGATTTCGATCAGGCCACCGACCGGCACTGAACCGATCTTCCAGTGCGCGGTGTAGCGAGCTCCAATCCGGGCCGTCGGTGATCGTTTCCCACCGCGCCAGGTTCGCCATGAACGTCGGATAGCAGTCGGGGTCGCCGATCACTTTCCAGATGGTGTCGCGGTCGGCGGTCACCACGCACCGGCGCTCGACGCGCATCAGCCGAGCACCGGGAAACGACGTTCGGCGGCCAGCCGGTCCACGCCGGCTTGCAAGCTGGCCATCACCTTGTCGTGCACGGCCTGGTCGTCGCCGTCCACGTCGATCGGGTCTTGTACTTCGAGCGCGATCTTGGCCGGCAGCGGAATGTGTCCGGCCAGGTCGCCGATGTTCAGTCCCCACGGCAGCGCGAGGGAGATCGGAACGCTCTTGAGCCGCAGCAGTTTGTCGGCGAGCAGCAGTTTGGCCAGCCACTGACCCCGGTTCAGGAACAGCGCCTCCTGGCCGCCGACGCTGGCCAACGTGCACTCCGCCGATACCACACACGCCGTCCTGGGTGAGCCGCCAGCCGAAACCCTGTTTTTCGTGACCATGTCCGCGGTGTACGGATGTCGCGGCTCAAGGCCGAGCAGGTCGTCATTAGGCCGCGGGTCGGCGATCTCGTGTGTCGGCGGGTGGTGGGCTCCAGGACCGGGGGGTGAGCCGTCGGCCCAAGACGACCTTCGCGGCAACGAGAGCCATGTTGAGCAGTCCGCGTATTCCGTTTAGCGACGCTGCTGTCGACCACACCGTCTTGATGCCCGGTGGGGGAAGCGGCCGTCTGGCGATGCGGTCGGTCAGCCACTCCAGCGCTGTCGGCGTCGACAAGGGCATCAGGGTGATGTGCTCGCTGAGCCGGTCGCGTAGATATTGCACGTGCGCCCCGGCGTCGAGGTAGCGATCGACCTGCCCATCGACGTCGGCGATGTCGATGAACTGGTCGTGCACGGGCGCCACGACCAGCAGTGGACAGGTTGGCGCCCGCTGTCCGAGCCGGAGGCCGTCGATGATGGTGACGATTTCTGGTTCGGCGAGCAGGTCGGCCATCGGTATGTCGAGGTAGTCGTCGCTCATCCCGCGCCGGCGTCGCTCGAACCGTATCGGGCGTTCGTGCCGCTGCCCGCGTTCAACGCGGACTCGAACTTCATCCAGTTGAACCGCGACATACTCGACCTGCCCCTCCCGCAGGCAGACCCGTACGCGGCAGCGGCCACCCAAGAGCAATGCCGACACATGCTGGCCCAACGTCGTGCGCGATCCGGGTACGCGGGACAGGTCCGCGATCGATTGGTGCAACAGCCGGGGAATCTGCCCGACTTGGAGGCCGTCGCTTCAGAACTTCACATGAGTTCGCGCACGCTGCGGCGCAACCTCACCAAAGAAGGAACCTCCTACCGGAGCCTCGTCGATGAAGTTCGCGAGCGTCTCGCCGACGAACTCCTCGCCACCGGCGCACTCAGCGTCGCCGAGATCGGCCGACGTTTGGGTTATGCCGACACACCAAGCTTCACCTCCGCCTTCAAGAGATGGAAAGGCGACGTTCCGCCGCGTACATACGCCAAATATGTTCGGCAGCAATCCAACCGAGGCTCAGACTAACGTTTAGCCGGATGAACAAGCGCGTGCCCAACACCGACGACGACGCCACCGAGCTGTTAGCGATACCTGCCATATGAGCTTCGGCCTGGCCATCTCAGCCCGGCCATCTCACGACCGTACCGGCATGACAAAGCCGAAGCGGATTCCGGTAGCCACCAGGAGTTGTGCGGAAACCCATGAATCCCCGTCGTCGTCTCGTTACGTTTTCTGTCTCGGAGGGCGACGGTTCCCAGCCAATCTGACTAGTCACCACGATTGCAGCATGTGACCCCGCCGTCACGCGTTGGCTCGTCTGTAGAAACGAGACAGCCAGCCGACGCCAGTGCCGACCGGATGTATCCGCAGTTAACGTTGTCTCATTTCCTGTCTTGTCTCCCATGTCGGGCGATCATGATCGGCTGGGTGGACAACTGTCGAATGGGCGAGTGAACCACCATGCCGTGGATGCGCAATCGCCACTCGTCGCGGCTCAACTGCGGAACGCTGAGTGCGGTGTCCACGCGGTAGAAGTCCGCGCTGTCGGTGATGAAGCTGGGCAGCGCAACGTTTTTGGGCTGGGCGTCGGGCGGTAGCGGGGGAGCCGGCACGCGCGGCATCGGCAGCTCAGCGGTGTCGCGTTCTGCCGCCACCGAACTCGTCATCCGGCCGACAACGACACCCAGAAGTCCGGTGGCCGCACCGAATCCGAGCAGACCGGCGGTGGCCAGCCACATGCGCCTGGTGGTGTCGAACTGCTCGGCATCGTCGTTCGGGGTGGTCCACAGTCGCTGCACGAGCAGTCGCAGTACCGCGACTCCACCGGCGGTGCCCACCACCGTCGGCACGATGTCGGCCATTGTCGCGCCGGGCCGCGAGAGCACTGCCGCGCAGGCGACCAGTCCGGCGACCACGAAGATCGCGCTGCCGATCCGGCGGCGCCGGGTTTCGTACGTCGCGGCGATGGCCGCGATGGTGGCGATCACCGCCAGCACGACGACGGCGAGGAACAGTTTGTCCAGGCTGCCCAGCGTTTGGATCACGAACTCTTTGACCGGGCCCGGGGTCAGGTCCACGATCGCCGAACCGACCGCGTTGAGCGGATCGGCCGGTGCCCCGAACGGAATGGTGACAAGCTGAGCGATGCCGAGCGAGACCGCGGCAGCAGCAACTCCGCCGAGCATCCGTGCGTTCGACGAGGGCTCGGGCGAGGGCTCGGACGAGCCCTCGGATGAGGACGTTGAGGAGTGAGCCATCGTCACCAAGCTACTCCCGGAAACCGAACAGGGAGCCTGTCGTGGGGGTGACGACAGGCTCCCTGGTTTGGTTGATTGCTAGGTGGCCGACTGTGCGCCGAGCACCCGCTGGATATCGGGCTTCATCTGCTGCAGCTGCTGTCCCCAGTAGTTCCAGGCGTGCGTGCCGTTGGCCGGGAAGTTGAACACCCCGTTGGTGCCGCCGGCGGCGATGTAGTTGTCCCGGAACGTCACGTTGGTGCGCAGGGTCAGCCCCTCGAGGAACTGGGCCGCCAGCAGGTTGCCGCCGTTGGTCCCGGCATCGAGGTCCGACGGGGTACCGGTGCCGCAGTAGATCCAGACGCGGGTGTTGTTGGCGACCAACTGGTTGATGTTGACCATCGGGTCATTGCGCTTCCAGGCCGGGTCGGTCGATGGGCCCCACATGCTCTCGGCGTTGTATCCGCCGGCGTCGTTCATCGCCAGGCCGATCAGCATCGGCCACCAGCCCTCGGACGGGTTCAGGAAGCCCGAAAGGGTTCCGGCATAGATGAACTGCTGCGGGTGATGGATCGCGTAGGTCAGCGCCGCGCTGCCTGCCATCGAGATGCCGACGACGGCGTTGCCGGTCTGCGAGACGCCGCGGTTGGCGGCCAACCAGGTCGGCAGCTCGTTCGTCAGGAAGGTCTCCCACTTATAGGTGTAGTCCTGACCGTTGCCCTTCGAGGGTTGGTACCAGTCGGTGTAGAAGCTGGACTGGCCGCCGACCGGCATGACCACCGACAGGCCCGAATCGTTGTACCACTCGAATGCGGGGGTGTTGATATCCCAGCCGCTGAAGTCGTCCTGGGCGCGCAGGCCGTCGAGCAGGTAGACCGCGTGCGGCCCGCCGCCCTGGAACTGGACGCGGATGTCGCGGTTCATCGACGGCGAGAACACGTCGAGGTATTCCACCGGCAGGCCCGGCCGGGAGAATGCACCAGCGGTCGCCGAACCCCCTGCGAGACCGATCAGCGCGGGCAGGGTGGCGGCTGCCATTGCCCCAGCCGCCAGTCGGCGCATCCACGCTCCGCGAATCTTGTTGAGGACCTTCATAACGGCAACCAACCGTCCTTTCTGCACGTGTTCCAAGCAGTTTGCCGCTTGCCTCGGTAGTGAAACATGTGCCACACCAGTCACACGCGCAACAACACCGGGCGGGCAGATCGCGGTTTACTAACGGTTGGAACTCGGCGCCGAGACACTTGACGAGTCAGTGCGGCTGGATGATCAGCCACCCGTGTGGCGGAACCCCGGTCCGGGTGACGTCGTCCTGGGGCGGCGCGCCCGAACCCGCGATCACCCGACCCGACCTCACCCCGAGGTCGGGCAACGACAGTGAAAGCGGTGCGTCGTCGATGTTGAACGCGACGATCAACGACTCGGGGCCGGCGCCGGTCCGGTAGACGTAGTGCGTGTTGGTCAGCAGCAAGGGCGCGGTCCTCGCCGTGTGCAGCCACGGATGGCGCCTGCGTAATCCGATCAAATACTGATGCAGCCGTAGTGCATCGGAATCATCTGGGGGAGTAGAGAATTCCGGTCGGACGGCGTCGTCGCCACCGCGACGTTCCTCTTTGACGCCGCGGTAGGCCGACTCGTCGCCGGCATAGATACTCGGGGTTCCACCGCTGGTCAGCAACAACACCAGCGCGTGTTCGAGGTGCGCGGAATTCTGCAACTGGCTGGCGATCCGGGTCACGTCATGGTTGCCCACGAAGGTCAGCGGTACGAAGGTGTCGAGGAAGTCGTTGTGCCGCTTCAGCGCCCAGTCCAGCTCGTGGAAGTTGCCGTCGTTCAGGCTGCTCCAGATGGCCTTCCACAGCTCGTACTGGGTCACCGAGTCGAAGGTGGAGGCGCGGACGGTCGCGGCGTAGTCGCCGTGGATCACCTCGCCGACGAACCAGGCCTCGGGGAACTCGCGACGCACCGACGGCAACACCTGCGCCCAGAACCGGTCGGGTACCGCGTACGCGGCGTCGAGGCGCCAGCCGTCGGCGCCGCGGCTCAACCAGTGCCGCATCACGGCGGCGGTGTGGTCCACCACTGCGGGCTCATCGTGGTCGAGCGTGATCAGCTCGTCGTGTCCTTCGAATGTGTCGAACCGAAAGTCCTTGCCGCGGCGGCGAAACCAGCGGGATGCGGGGTGATCCGGTCCGCCCTCGACGGCCTGACGGTACCGGGCGAAGTCGGTGCCCACGTGGTTGAACACCCCGTCGAGCAGGATGCGCAGTCCGCGTTGTCGGGCCTCGGCGACCAGATGGTCGAAGTCGTCGTCGTCGCCCAGGCGTGGGTCGATCCGGAAATGGTCGGTGGTGTCATACCCGTGGGTGCGTGACGCGAAGATCGGCCCGAGCGCGATGCCGGAGGCGCCGAGTTGCACGGCGTGATCCAGCCATTCGGCGATCCGGCGCAACCGGTGTTCATCGGTCGACGGCGGCTGGTCGGTGGGAAACGCACCGACGAAGCCCAGCGGATACACCTGCCACCAGATGGCATGCGCGATCCACGCGGGCTCAGGCACGAAACCTCACCGCGTACAGGGCCTTCATGGTCTCGGCCAGTTCCGGGGCTGGGCCGTCCACGTCGATACCGGGGGCCACGGTGGTGATGGGTAGCGGCGCCACCGGACCGGCCGGCACACCCCATTCGGACAGCCAGCCGCTCAGTTGCGCCGAGGAGGTGGCGTAGACGATCCGGTTCAGGCCGACCCAGGCGTGCGCGGCGGAGCACATCGGGCAGTGCTCACCTGAGGTGTACACGGTGGCGCGGGCCCGGTCCTCGGGGCTCAGGTGCTCGACGGCCCAGCGGGCGATGGCGAATTCGGGATGTTGGGTGGCGTCCCCGTCCTTGACCCTGTTGCGGTCGGTGAACATCGTCGTGCCAGCGTGATCGACCAGTATCGATCCGAAGGGTTCGTCGCCGTCGTCGAGCGCTTCGCGGGCCAAATCGACACATTTGCGCAGCTGACCCAGGTCGTTGTCGCTGATGGCCACGGAGGCGAGTTTACGCCCGAACCGATGTCGGACCCCTCAGTCGCCGTCACAGCATGGCTTCGCCACGTCGAGTCGGCAGGCGCAGGACGCGCGGATCGCGACGTCCGCGCGCGCCGATGCCAACTCGAGTTGCTGCCCGATGATGAGCGCCTCGGCGTCGCGGCCCAAGCGCGAAAGACACTCGTGGTAGCCGTGCAGACTCCACACGTTGTTCGGATGATGGCTGGACCGGCTCAGGGTGGGGTCCAGGCCGAGGTCGGCGGCGTAGACGCGGGCGGCCTCCTCGACATGATCCTGTTCGAGCAGGAGCGCACCGTAGGCATGCCGGGTCGGCTGCATCCAGCCCCACGGTTCGTCGTAGGGCAGGGCGTCGTCCAGTTCGATGGCCCGGCGCAAATAGCCGAACGAGGTGTCGTAATCACCTTCCCGGTAGGCGATTTCGCCGTTGAGCATCTGCTCGGCGATGGCCAGGATGTCGCGGCTGGTGTTGTTGAACAGGTAGCGCGTATCGGGGATGCGCCGGTACGCCGAGAGGAATTTCTCCCGCTCGGCGCGGGCCTGCTCCAGCTGCCCGGTGGCCGCGTAGGCGACGCCGCGGCCGTAATGGATCGTTGCGGTGGTGGTGCAGTACAGGTCGGGATCGGTGGGCAGCGGTTCGGCGATCAGGTCGTCCCAGCGGCCGAACCGCACCAGCACGTGCACCCGCAGGGGCACGAAGGCCTCGAGCCAGTCGGCCATCGGCGGTGAGGAGACCGAGAGCACATCGGGGGTGAGTTGGGCGGCGAGTTCCTCGGCCGCGTCCAGGGCGATCTGCGAACTGCCCTCGAACATGGCCGAATACACCACGAAATGCAGGTCGTGCGCGCGATACAAGGAATAGAAGTTGAAGGCGCCCTCGCGTGCGACGAATTTCCGGTCAGCGTGTACCGCAGCGAGGTTGGCCGTCACCGAGTTGCGGTAGTCGCCGCACAGTACGTCGATGTGGCTGGCCATGTGTTGCAGATGTCCGGCGTCGGGAACCAGTCCGCGCAGCAGGTCGGCGGCAGGCATTGCTGCCTGCGGTGTTGTCGACATCTCCATTGCGTGGATGTACAGGTGCAGCACCCCCGGGTGTTGCCGTCCGGCAGGGGTGGCCAGCGCCGCGTCGAGGATCCGTTTCGCCTCCACCACACGAGATCCCGGTGCGGGCTCACCGGTGCGACCGTCCCACAACGCCCAGGCGGTCACGTTGAGCAGGGCGTCGGCGGCCAGTGTCTGCACGTCGATGTCGTCGGGATGGGTGGCGGCCAGTGCCGTCATCGCATCGGCGTAGTCGGCATGCCCGGCCGTCAGGGCCTCCGCGTCATCGGGGTCGGCGGTCGGAAATCGCTTGTGCAGAGCGGTGATCAGGTCGCGCTCCAGCGCCGAGGCGCGGCCCGTGGCAGCGCGCTCGAGTTCGGCCAGGGCGCGGGCCAGCGAGGTGCTCAGGTCGGTGGGGTCGAACGCGTCCCAGGCCTTGTTGTAGTTGGGGCCGACCGCGTAGGCGATACCCCAGCGGGCGAGGGCGAAATCCGGGTCGAGCTGCAACGCACGCTCGAAGCACCGGATGGCCTCTTCGTGGTTGAAGGCGTAGGACCAGACCATGCCGCGGTCGAACCAGACCTGCGCCGGCGGTGAGGGGGTGTCCGTCGGACGGTGGTACGTCCCGAGTCGGTAGTACGGTTCGGTCTCGGCGAGATCCGTCACGGTGCTGACGCTACCTGGACGGGTCGACACCGGAGCGCCGAACATGTTCTAGTTCACCCATGCCGGGTTATACCCATGTCGAGGGTCTCAGTTCCGCGGACGTGCAGCGTCTGCGGTCGGTGTGGGCACCGCTGGCCGATTCCGTGCGGGCACTGATTGATGCCTCGATCCGTTCGGAGGTCGACGCCGACGAGGTCGCGGCCGTGCAGGCCCAGATCGATGCGGCGACCGCGCGGTTGCAGGCCAAACAGATCGACGGGCCGTTCGGCGTCCGGTTCACCTCGGACGGCGACCGGATGCCGTGGGGCAACCCGGCGATCGGCATCCGCAATCCGATCGCACCGCCCCTGGTGATCGTCAAGGATCCCGACGGTGGCGTGCGAACCGACTTCCACCTCGGTGCGCCCTACGAGGGGCCACCTGGTCACGTGCACGGGGGCATGGTGGCGATGGTGCTCGATCATGTGTTGGGGGAGGTGGCTGCCAGCGACTCCGATCGCCCGCGGTTCACCGGCACCCTGACCATCCGTTATCTGCGGGCCACCCCGCTGGGTGATCTGCACGCCGAGGGGCGGATCACCCGCACGGACGGGATCAAAGCCTTTGCCTCCGGCCATGTTTCCGATGCCCAGGGAATCACCGCCGAGGCCGAAGGGGTGTTCATCCTGCCGAAATGGGCGCGCAGCTAACGCGAATCACCTGCGGGTTCCACGCGATCGATGGCGATGTCCTGCAGGCTGCGGGTGATCGTGGTCAGTTCGCCGATCAGAATGCGCGCCGCGCCGTTGTCGGCAGACAACGTCGATGCCACGTTGTGGACCCTCCGCAATGCGGCCGACAGTTCGGCGGTGTCCAGGCTCCACGGCACCGCGGGGCTCGGTGGCGCGCCGCGCAGGGCCTCCACGTAGTCGTCCACCGCAGCGATGAACTCGCCGTGCAGGGCCGACGAGGGATGTGTCGGCAGGCTGTTCTCCAGCGTGGTGCACGCGCTGGTCACCGAATTCAATGCGGAGCGGTAGGACCGCAACCAGCGTCGCAGGAGCGGCGGTTCGAGGCTGGTGGCGCCCCACGCGGCCTCGAACGCCGCACGGGCCCGGAAGGCCCGTTGCCACGCCGCCGAGAGGATCTCGGCAGGATGGTCGATTTCGTGCACGAATGCCTTGATCACGAGTGCGGCGTAGTCGATCTCGGTCATCAGCAGTTCACCGGCGCGCTGGCGCAGCCGGATGAGGGCGTGGTCGGGCAGCGCTACGTGGGCCATCACGGCCAGGGCGCCGCCGATCATCATGGCGAACAGTCGGTCGGTGTCACCCGACCACGGCGCGGACGCGCTCACCCCGACCGCGAACATGACGATCGCGCCCACCGCCGCGCCGACCGGGAGATAGCCGAACTGTGCGACGCCGTAGGCCAGCCCGACGAACAGCAGCGCGCATATCGCCGAACCGATCGGGCCGGGTTGCCACACAAGCGTGATGGCCGAGGCAACGATGATGCCGACGCCGAGTCCGGCGATCCGCCCGGCACACCGCGTGTAGGTGTGCGCCGTTTCCGGCCGCAGCACCACCACGGCGGCCAGGGGCATCCAGTAGCCGTGCTCCAGCCCGCTGTAGCGGGCCGCTGCCACCGCCAGCGCGGCGGTCACCGACAGTCGGATGGCGTGGCGCAGGATCGGCGAGGTCCAGGTCAGGTGTGACCGGACGACGGCGGGCGCCGAGGCCAGCGAGCCGATCAGGTCGGGCCGGTGCAGGCGGCCGAACCTCAGCACCGCGGCCTCGCGCAGCTGTTCGCAGAAGCGTTGTGCCAGAGCCGCTTCGGGTCCGGTCACGGCGGCAGCGGCGGTCTGAACCCGCACCAGGGCATGCTCGGCGTCGCGGCGTGCGGTGTGACCGTGGTCGGCGATCGCGTCGAGCAGCACCGCCGCGGCGGTCAGAAGTTGGGGAAGTCCGGTGTCGCCCGGGTTCGTGTCGTCGGTCGGGTCGTCACGGTCAGCGGTGGCGCGCAACGCGGCCAGGGTGCCGGCGAGGCGCTCCGGGAGGCGAAATCCGCCGTGGTAGGCCCGTGGCCGTTGACTCACCTGACTGTCGGCGAACACCTCTCGCAGCCACGTGAGCGGGGAGTCGTCGACGGTCGCGGTGCAATCGGCTGCGACCTTGCGGGCGTCGCCGGCCAACGACTGGTAGGCCCGGGTCAGCCCGTGGCGCTGGGCGCGCCAGCGCCGCGGCGGCCACACGGCGATCAGCGCCGCCTGGACCACTCCGGCGACGATGACCAGGGTGGGTGCCAACAGCGACTGCCCCAGCGTCGGTGGGATCGGTGGCGCCAGCACCAGCAACGCGCTGGCCGCGGAGGCCACCAGGCCGGAGTTGGCACCCAGCGACCACTGCATGCCCGCGGCGAAGCACCACAGGGCAACCACCGCGATGAAGACGGGACTGTAGCCGCCGACGAGGGTGCCCAGCAGCACCGCGATCGCCAACTCCACGGACCCGGTGACCACCAGCGGCACCCGGCCGCCGGGACTGCGCTGCAGCGCGATCGCACCGGCGATCACGCCGCCGCCCAGCGTCCACATCGCTGTCGCGCCGGAACCCCATGCCAGGGCGACCGCAGTCACCGCCAGAACGCCGATCAGGCTTCGGGTCACCGCACCGGCGTCAGGAATATTGAGCCGGAGGGCGTCGGCTGCCTGTCCACCTGTGTGCACCTCACCATTCTTGCTCGCAATCGGCCGTCGGTGGGGCAACCGCCCACGCGTGGCGCACATCACGTACCCGGACGGTCATAGTGGAACGTGTTCTAGTTAGGCTGCAGCGGCCACGGCGCGCACGCGAGGAGTGAGAGATGACCCTGCTGATCGAGGACAACAATCGGGTTCGCACGCTGACCCTCAACCGTCCCGACGCGCTCAACGCGTTCAACGAGGCGCTGTACGACGCGACGACGGTCGCCCTGCGTGCCGCTGCCGAGGATCCCGACGTGGCGGTGGTGCTGCTGACCGGGGCCGGCCGGGGATTCAGCGCGGGCAATGACCTCGTCGAGATGCAGGCCCGCATCGCCAACCCGGAATCCACCCCCGGTGAGCACGGGTTCTACGGGATGCTCGAGGTGCTCGCGGATTTCCCGAAACCGTTGATCTGTGCGGTCAATGGGGTCGGTGTGGGTATCGGCGCCACCATCCTCGGGTTCGCAGACCTGGCGTTCATGTCGTCCTCGGCCCGGTTGAAGTGTCCCTTCACCAGCCTTGGGGTGGCCCCCGAGGCGGCTTCGTCGTATCTGATGCCGCGAATGCTCGGCAGGCAGAACGCCGCCTGGCTGCTGATGTCCTCGGAGTGGGTGAGTGCGGCCGAGGCCCGCGAGATGGGTCTGGTGTGGAAGGTCTGCGAGCCCGACGATCTGCTGAGTGAGGCCAGGGGATACGCCGAAATCCTGGCAGCCAAGCCGATTTCGAGCCTGATAGCCGTCAAGCAGGCGATGGTGGCACCGATTCGCGACCAGATCTCGGCGGCCGTGGAGCGGGAGAAGGCGTTGTTCGCCGAACTCGTAGGTGCGGCGGCCAACGTCGACGCATTGGCTCAGTTCGCCGATCGTAAGGGCTAGTGGGTGGCCCGTGACGGGCAACCGTTGGACTGGTTGGGGCACCCCTCAGCCGCCTGATGGGCGGCGATGATGGCGCGGATGGTGCGTCGGCACCGTCCGCAGTCGGCGCCGGCGCCGCAGGCCTCCGCCACCGCTTTGGAGGTGGTGGCGCCGGACTCGACGATCTCGGTGACGACCTGACTGGTCGCCCCCGTGCACAGGCAGACGAACATCAGTCGTCCTGCTCGTCGACGTTCATGATGTGGGCCAACTTGCCCACGAACAGGCTCGGGTAGGCGCCGAAACCGGCTGTGGTCATCCACTCGGCGGCCGCATCCGGATGATCGATCCACTGCCGGGCGCTGATCTCGTCGGAGACCTCCTGCAGGATCATCACTTCCTGGCCGTCGTCGAGTGCCTGATAGACCCAGATCTTCCGGATACCGCCCTGCTCGAAGCGCTCGAGACCGTCGTGCACCTTGCGCATCAAGGTCGGCACGTCGTCGACGGTGGCCACCGCGCCGACGATCACCCCGGCCACGTGCTCGTCCGGGGCAGGTTCGGTCAGGTCGATCTTCTCCACCACTTCACCGCCGAATATCGGTGGAATATCTTCGACGCCGGAAATGTCGAACCACTCAAAAATTGCCGGTGAACGCAGCACGTCGCGGATTGACCGGGCGTGCCGAATTCCGATCGTGACCAATACCCGGCCCGGCTCCCAAATAGATTTGTAGAGCACCACGTGATGGGCGCCGATCGATAACAATCCCGAGCGATGTTTCTTCATCCATTTCCACATTTGTTCGACATCGTCGACGCGGAAATCGCAGGATAAAATGAGCGAGTGTAAATCGTACTCACTCATTTGTTACCGACCTTTCATTCGGGACCTGGCGTTAATATTAGCGCAGTCTAACCTTAGTTAGGACAGGCAGTCCACTCTTCGTGGCCACGCTTCGGGTGCGGTGACACCGGCTCTCCGGTAATGCCGCACGAACACGCCGAATTGGGCGTCATCATTGCGCTACACCGTGATATCTGGACTAGATTGGATGTGCGCGGTAAACAGCAACACTTGACCAGCCCTCAAGGTGCTTAGGAGTGATCATGCAAGGCGATCCGGATGTTCTGAAATTGCTCAATGAGCAATTGACGAGCGAACTCACTGCAATCAACCAATATTTCCTGCATTCGAAGATGCAGGATAATTGGGGATTTACCGAACTGGCTGAACATACCCGTGCCGAATCATTCGAGGAGATGCGGCACGCGGAGACCATCACTGATCGAATCCTGCTGCTGGACGGTCTTCCGAACTACCAGCGGCTGTTCTCGTTGCGCGTCGGACAGACTCTTCGTGAGCAGTTCGAGGCCGATCTGGCGATCGAGTACGAGGTGGTCGCCCGGCTGCGTCCCGGAATAATCATGTGCCGGGAAAAAGAGGATGCGACCTCGGCGCGGATCCTGGAGACGATCCTCGGCGACGAGGAAGGCCACATCGACTACCTGGAAACCCAGCTCGAGCTCATGGAGAAGTTGGGCGACGCGCTCTATGCCGCGCAGTGCGTCTCCCGGCCACCTCAATAGGGGTCGGTAGCGCAGCCAGTTTCAGTCGTGGCCGCCCTGGGTAGCCGGTGCACCGCCGGTTGTCCGGGGCGGCTTTGCTCGTGCTGTAACTTTCATAGCTTGCCTAACGATATGGATACTGGACCGTACCGGCAGGCCGGCGAAAGGAATCCATGACGAGCCCGACATCAACCGCTGAGCACCCCTCGGGTCCGCCGCTGCTGGGTGTGCGCAGGCGCAACCTGGTGTTCGTCGCGGTCCTGCTCGGCATGCTGCTGGCCTCCCTCAACCAGACGATCGTCGCCACCGCGCTGCCCACCGTCGTGGCGGACCTCGGCGGTGCCGGTCATCAGGCATGGGTGGTGACCAGCTACCTGCTCGCCTCCACCGTCGTCACCGCCGTCGTCGGGAAAGTCGGCGACATCTTCGGCCGCAAAGTGGTCTACCAGGTGGCGGTCCTGTGCTTCCTGGTCGGATCGGTTCTCAGCGGACTGTCGGGATCCATGACCATGTTGGTGGCCGCGCGGGCGCTCCAGGGGATCGGCGGCGGCGCCATCATGGTGACGTCGTCGGCGCTGATCGCCGAGGTCATCCCGCTGCGAGACCGCGGGCGTTATCAGGGTGCGCTCGGCGCCGTATTCGGCGTCACCACCGTGGCCGGCCCGCTGTTGGGCGGTTTCGTCACCGATCACCTCGGCTGGCGCTGGGCCTTCTGGCTCAGCATCCCGGTCGGCGTCGTGGTTCTGATCGTCGCGGCCGCGACCATCCCGGCGATGGCCTCCCGTGGCGCGCGCCCGGTGATCGATTACGCCGGAATCGTGTGGGTCGGACTCGGGGCGTCGGGTTTGACCCTGGCCACCAGCCTGGGCGGTGAACTGGCCTGGACCTCGCCGACCATCATCGGGTTGGTCATCGGGTCCGTCCTGGCGTTGGCGATGTTCGTCCGGGCCGAAACCAGGGCGGCCGAACCGATTCTGCCGATGCGTCTGTTCCGTAATCCGGTGTTCACCATGTGCTGCGTGCTGTCGCTTGTCGTCGGTTTCGCAATGCTGGGCGCCTTGACGTTCATGCCCACCTTCATGCAGTTCGTCGACGGCGTATCGCCGTCCGAGTCCGGACTGCGCACCATGCCGATGGTCATCGGGCTGTTGATCACCTCAACCGTCAGCGGCAGCCTGGTGGGCCGCACCGGCCGGTACAAGATCTACCCGATCGCCGGCACGGCGATCATGCTCGTGGGCTTCGTGCTGCTCTCGCGGATGAACGCCGCGACACCGATCCCGATCCAGTCGCTCTACCTGCTCATCCTGGGTGCCGGCATCGGCATGTGCATGCAGGTGCTCGTCCTCATCGTGCAGAACACCTCCGACTTCAACGATCTGGGTGTGGCGACCTCGGGAGTGACGTTCTTCCGGACCATCGGAAGTTCGTTCGGTGCCGCGATATTCGGGTCGCTGTTCGTCGGATTCCTGTCGGATCGGCTGCCGGGCGCACTCGCGGCCAGCGGCGCTCCACCGGTTGCGGGCGATTCGCCCAAGGCCTTGCACGAGTTGCCGCCCGAGGTTGCGGCCCCGATCGTGAACGCCTACGCCGATTCGCTGGATCTGGTGTTCCTCTGTGCGGCGCCGGTGGCGCTGGTGGGCCTGATCGCCGCGCTGTTCCTCAAAGAGGTGCCACTGCTCGAGGCGGAGGCGACGATGGCGGCCGATCTCGGCGAAGGCTTCGGCATGCCGAGCTCGGAATCGGCGGACCAGGTGCTCGAGACCGTGATCAGCCGGCTGATGCGCAGTTCACCCGAGATCCGGCTGCGAAACGTGGCCGGCGGGCCGGGATGCGAGCTGGACGTGGCGGGGTTGTGGGCGCTGCTCAAGATCTATCGGCACGGCCAGATCTTCGGCTCGGCTCGCCTGACCGAGATCGCCGATCGCCTGGTCGTGCCGTATGAAGTGCTGGAGCCGACCTTCAATCGGTTGGTGCAGGACGGCTATGTGTTGCGCACCGGGGACACCCTCTCGCTGACCCAGAGCGGGGCGCGGCAGGTCGATGGCGTCTCCGCCGCACTCGTGGGGCGGATCGTCGACAAACTGGGCGATTCATCGACCTTCGAGGGCCGCCCGGACCGGGCCCAGGTGGAGGCCGCGCTTGAGCGCATCGCGCACCGGGTGGTGGTGCAACGGGACTGGGGTGACGATCACCGAGCCGTCGAGCTGACCCGTTCCGAAGCCAAAAACTAGAACTTGTTCCAGAATGGCCGGGTTTTACGTACGATTCACCATATGAGCCGTATCGGAGAATTTCCCGACGACGACGTGGCCGGCTGGATCCTCAGGTCTCCCGAGATCGGCACCGCCATGGCCAACTTCACCAACGCGGTGTACACCAAGGGGCGGCTGCCCCTTCGGGTGCGCGAGCTCGCCCGGATGGTGATCGCGCTCGACAACGAGTGCGTGGTGTGCCAGAACACCCGCGACTCCGATGGGGCCGCGGCGGGGGTGGACGAGGATCTCTACGATCACGCCGCCGAGTGGCGGACCTGGCCGGGTTACAGCGCGCAGGAGCGGATCGCCGCCGAGTTCGCCGCGCGCTTCGCCGCAGATCACACCGGGCTGCGCGACGACGAGGACTTCTGGGAGCGCGCCGGTGAGCAGTTCGATCCCGAACTGCTCACCGACCTGTCGCTGTCGTGTGCGATGTGGCTCGGAATGGGCCGGATGTTGCGGACACTCGACATCGGCCAATCCTGCAAGATCACACTCTGACCGACGGGGTCAGACCAGTCCGGTGGCGTCGAACACCCACGACATGTCGGCCGTGGCGAAGTTCTCCAGCCAGTCCGGCGGGGCGTGGTTGGCCAGGCCGCCCATGTCCCAGTAGTCCTTCCACATCGTCACCTTGCCGTTCTCGATCCGGTGCACGGTGACGAACTTCAGCACGGCGGATTCGCCTGTGGCCCAATGCCATTCTTCGTGATGTTCGTACATGGCATCGCGCCCGTTATCGACCAGCAGGCCCGGGAAGTTCTCGTAGGAGGCCAGCGGTTCGAGACCGATCTTGAGCCGCTTGACGATGTCCTCGGGGCCCTTGGCGGCCGCGGCCGGGCCCACCGGCACGTCCAGGTAGATGCAGTCGTCCGACAGGTACGTCTTGAGTAGTTCCCAGTCGCGTTCCGACAGCGCTTTCCACATGCCGTGAACGGTTTCCTCGATCGAGACGTCTTCAACGGACACTGGTCAACTTCCCATCTTCGGCGGAGATTGACGGGACGCGGTGTGCGGCCCGCAGGAACTGGCCGGTGCGCTGATTGCCCACCAGGTCGGTCAGTGCACCGTCGGCGAACACGGTGCGTCCGCCGACGAGCACCGCGGTGACGGCGTCGTCGTTGCGGTTCACCATGCGGGACAACCCGCCGTACTGTTCGACGGTCTCCTCGGCGTAGGCGTCGAGGGAATCGTCGAGGTGGGCCGGGTCGATCACCACGACGTCGGCGCGGTCTCCGATGCGCAGGTGGCCGGCGTCGAGCCGGTACCAGTCGGCGAGTTCACCGGTGAGCCGGTGCACCGCCTGCTCGACCGATATGAACGGCGTGCCCGCCTTCTCGGCGTCGTACACGTGCCGCAGCAGGCGCAGTCCCATGTTGTAGAACGCCATATTGCGCAGGTGCGCACCGGCGTCGGAGAAGCCCATCTGGATACCCGGATCGCGGGCGAGTTTCTTGAGTACCTCGGGGCGATGACCGGAGATCGTGGTGCGCCACCGCAGTGCGGTGCTGTGTTCGAGCACCAGGTCGAGGAAGGCGTCGACGGGATGCAGGCCGCGATCCAGGCCGACCTGTCCGAAGGACAGCCCGATCACGGATTCGTCTGGGCAGTCGACGATGTCGGCGTCGAAGAAGTCGCGCTGCCAGACCCGCACACCGAGCTTGTTCTCGTAGTCCTTGCGGAACGTGCGGCGGTACTCCGCATCGCGTAGGAGGTCGTGGCGCTCCACCTCGTCGCGCAGGTGCAGGGCCGCGGCTCCGGAACCGAACTCCTCGAACACCACCAGGTCGATGCCGTCGGCGTACACCTCGAAAGGTACCGGCAGGTGCTGCCAACGGAAATTGCCGCCCAGCGCGTTGATCACCCGGGCCAGCGGACCCATCAGCAGGATCGCGTACGGGTTGGACTTGACGTCGGCCGCCGAGAGCAGGCTGGTCTTGAGTTGGTTGCGGAAGAAGCCCAGCGACTGAGCGACCTGCGATACGAGGTTGAAGGGGTTTGCGATGTCGGGGCCGGACTGCATGACGCGCCCGGTCCGGCGCAGCAACGACTTGAGGCGGCGCAGCTCCCGAGGCTTCGCGTAGGTGGACGGCAACGTCCGAGAACGGCAGACCTCACCGTCGATCTTGTCGAACAGCAACTGCATGGACGACATTCCGACGAAACCGGCGTCCAGTGCCTCGGTCAGCATCTGCTCCATCCGGGCCTGCTCGGCACGGGTCGGCCGCTGGTCCTTACGGGTGGCCCGGTCCAGCCCCATCACCGCGGTCCGCATATCGGAGTGGCCAATGAATGCGGCCAGGTTGGGTCCCAGTGGACGCGCTTCCAGCGCCGCCACATACTCGTCGCAGTTGGTCCAGGTCTTGTTGTCATCGACGGCGGCGATCACGTGTTCGCGAGGGATGGCTTCGACTCGACCGAACAGATCGCCGGCGTCGACGCCGCCGACATGGACGGTGGACAGCGAGCAAGATCCGAGCATCGCGGTGGTCACGCCATGGCGCAGTGACTCCGACAGCGACGGGCCGTTGAGCACCTCGACGTCGTAGTGCGTGTGGATATCCAACATCCCGGGCATGACCCACTTGTCGGTCGCGTCGATGACCTGCGGGCAGTCCGTCTCGTCGAGACGGTCGGGGGAGATGGCGACGACGTGCCCGTCACGAATTCCGATGTTGCGCACTGCTGACGGGGCGCCGGTGCCGTCGAACCACCGGCCGTTGCGAATGATCGTGTCGAAGCTCACCCAGCCATAGAACAGGCCGGTAACGCCAGTGTCAATGAAAATAGTGAACAGATTTGAAAAAATGTCTACTGCCGAGGTGGGAAGCGCGCTCACCTGGGCTTATAGCGGCGCCCACGCGTCCGGGACCCGCCCGTCGAGGTCGGTGAACCCGTAACGGCGCGCCAGTGCGGCCGAGCTGACCGAACGTTGGTTCCACTGGGCTCGCTGCGGGTCGGCGGCCACCCCGGCGACCCCGCGCCCGACAAAACGAGGGGACTCGGATTCGGCGAATCCCGGCGGCGCGGCCGGATAGCCGTCGGTGCGGGCGAGGTCGAGTGCGCGCCGCCAATTGGTCTCGTCGACGCCGTAGTTGTCGAGCATCATCTCCGACCGCAGCCATCCCGGGGTGACCGCGACGGCGGTCGCGCCGAACGCGGCGAGCTCGTGCCCGTGGCTGAACGCCAGTCGGTTCACCGCGTTCTTGACCAGGTCGTAGAACACCGAGAGTCGAGGGTTCTCCGCATTGAATTCGGTTGTTCCATCGGTGATCTCGACCAACAGCCCACCGGGGCGGTCGGCGAGCAGCGGCAGCAGGCAGTGGGACGTGATCAGGTGCGTGTCCAGTCCGAGACGCAGCATCCGTAACCCGTCGTCAAGATCGTGCTGCCACATCGGTCGTCCCCAGGTATCCGGCGGCCCCTTGAGTACCTCGGCTCCCCAGATGTCGTTGACGAGGATGTCGATGTGTCCGTAATCAGCCTTGAGCCGCCCGGCCAGTTTGCGCACCTGCGTGACGTCGAGGTGGTCGACCTGAACGGCGACGCCGGTCCCGCCCAGTGCCGTTACCAATTCGGCGGTTTCTTCGATGGTTTCGGGCCGGTCGTAGTCGGAGAGGCGGCTTCCGCATCTACTGCTGCGACCGGTGCACACGACGGTCGCACCAACCTCACCCAGCGCTGCGGCGATGCCCCGACCCGCGCCACGGGTGGCCCCGGCAACCACGGCAATGTGTCCCCGCAGCGCCTCCGGGTCGGGTGTCCAGGTCATCCGACGAGTATCGCTCGACCTGCAGTTCTATAGCTGCGGTTCGGCATTTCAGGAGTATTCGCCGGCCGAAACGCTGCCGAGGGTCGATAATCGGCCCACGACCGCGACATCGAACTCAAGGGGGCACGCCATGAACCGGGCGACGGTATGGGCTGCCACCGTGTTGATGGTGGTCGGCACGGCGGTGGCATGCGGGCAGTCGAACACCCCGGCCGACCGTGGGCAGGGCTCGCCTGCAGCGACAGCCGGTCCGGCCACGTCGGTCCCGGCCGGCCCGGTCATCATGATCGAGGGCATGGGCTTCAGCGCCCTGGGACCCGTGGCGCCGGGCACCCAGATCACCATCGTCAACAACGATGAGGTCGAGCATTCGGTGACGTCGCGAACCAAGGGCTTGTTCGACGTCCACGTCGACGGAAAGGGACGGGCCACGCTGACCGCTCCGCAGGAACCGGGTGACTACGCGTACTACTGCCTGTATCACCCCGCGATGCTGGGCACCCTGACGGTCATGTAGGCCAGGCCACCGGCATGCGCTTGATGCCGTGGATGAACGGCGACAGGAGTCGGTCAGGTTCCTCGGTCACCATGATGTCGGGCAATTGGCGGTGCAGTTCCTCGAACGCCACCGTGATCTCGCGGCGCGCCAGGTTAGCTCCGAGGCAGAAATGTGCCCCGCCGCCACCGAATCCGAGGTGAGGGTTGGGATGGCGGGTGATGTCGAACATCCATGGATCGGCAAACTTCGACTCGTCCCGATTCGCCGATCCATACCACAGCGTCACCTTGGCCCCGGCGGGCAGTGATGTCCCGCCCAGCACGGTGTCCTGGGTGACCGTGCGGCGCATGTAGCTCACCGGCGACGCCCACCGCACGATCTCCTCCACCGCGGTGGGAGCCAGTTCCTCGTAGTGCGACCACCACTTCTGACGTTGCTCGGGGTAGCGGGTGAGCGCGAGCACGCCGTGGCTGATGGCGTTGCGGGTGGTCTCGTTGCCCGCGACCACCAGGAGGATGAAGAACGAGGCAACCTCAGCGGAGGTCAACCGTTCCCCGTCGACCTCCGCCTGAACCAGGCTGGTCGTCAGATCCTCGGTGGGCGTCGCGCGCCGTTCGTCTGCGAGCGCGGTCGCGTAGGCGCCGATATCCGTCGCGACAGTGACGAACTCGTCGAAATCGGTGGTCAGGTCGGGGTCGCCGAATCCCAGGATCACGTTGGTCCAATGGAAGATCCGTTGATGGTCGTGCTCAGGGATCCCCATCATGTCGCAGATGATCTGCAGCGGTAACGGTCCGGCGAGTTCGGTGACCAGTTCGGCGGTGCCGTCAGGATTCCTGGCCACCATCTCACTGACCAGGCGCCGGGCCCGGTCCCGCACGGAACCCTCGATCAGCGCCACCACCCGCGGCGTGAACGCGCTGCGCACGATGTTGCGAAGCCGGGTGTGGCGGGGGTCGTCCAATGCAATCATCGAGCCGAAATACTCTGCCAATTCCGCGGTTTGATCACCGATGGTGATTCCGGAGGCAGAGCTGAAGATCTCCGGATGGCGGCTGGCGTGGAACACGTCGTCGTACCTGGTCACCGCCCAGTGCCCGGCGCTCTCCGGCAAGCCGTCGAGGCCGCAGGCCCGGTGGAAGGAGATCGGGTCATCCCGGCGCAGCGCGGCGAACGCCCCGTCGCGGGCATCGTCGTCCGCACGCCAGAACTCCCACAATCCGAGGTCGATCTCCGAGCGTGGCACGTCGACAGGAGGTGCCCCATTGATCCGCGGTGCGATACCCACCCCGCCAGGGTAGGGCCGGAACGGACCGAAGAATGGGTAACGCTCGGATCGGTGGGGGCGATACCCCACGGGGTGCACGTTTCACCGCTCGCAGCCAGATGTGTTGCAAGGCGTTGCGGCGCCGGGCCATTGGGGGATGGCCGGCGTCGGGGTCACGGCCGTAGGAGGTTCAGGTATGAAGCTGACCAAGTTCGTGGCGACTGCGTTGACAGTCGGCGCGTTCGGAATGGGCGTCACGGGGTTGGGGGCTCCGGTGGCGTCGGCATCACCGGTTGCGCCGGTTCCGCTCAAGCCGGGGCACGGCAACGACGACTGCTTCCCGTTCTGTGACGGCGGCGGGCCGCCCGGCCATGACCGTGATTTCGATCGTGGCCGTGATTTCGACAACCGCCGTCCTGATTTCGACAACCGGGGCCACGATTTCGACAACCGCCGACATCGGGACGACAAGGGTCCCTGGTGGTCGAACAACCGGCACGACTGGTGGGATGACCGCCAAGGCCCGCCGCCGTGGGGCTGGGGTCCGCCGCCACCGTTCCAATGGCGGGGCGGGCACCTACCGCCGACCATCAACTACTGGGGCTACAACCTGAACCCAGTCTGGGACCACGGGTTCCGGCAGTGGGGCGTATGGCTGTTCGGCGTCTGGATCCCGATCCTCGGCGTCGGCTGATGCCCCGTCGGTAGCGGTCAGCCGCTCTCGCGGGCGGGGCCCTCGTCGCCGACGTCATCCTGATCGTGACGAACGACGCGGACCCGCCCGTGCGGCAGGCATGCGGCGTAGCCGTGGTGCTTCCCGTACAGCTCCCACGATGTCCGGTCCTCCTCGGGCCGGACATCGATGCGGTGGCCGTCGGAAAAGCTGAGGTGCAGGCTGCCGTTGTCCTCCCAGTCGGCATGCGTGCAGCGCTGCCCCGCGAAATCGAAGAGCGGCCGAACCTCGTTGCGCAGTGCTTGCGGGTCCAGTGACACCACTTCCGAAGCGTCGGCACCGATGGCCGGCAGCGTGAGTTCCAGCGGGACCGAGATGACCAGTTCGTTGTAGTCGTCGAGGTTGAGCACCAGGCCATCGCGAAACGCGATCCGCTGGACCAAGCACCCTTGAATCCATTGTTCGCTCATTGTCTAACTCTGAACCGCCGGACGACCGGGCACAAGAGGCGCCAGCGAGACGTTGCGCTAAACATGGATGGCATGGGAAACGTCCGATGAAGGTCCGGTTCGGGGTAGGAGTCGGCGCCGATACGGTCCCGGACGAACTGGGGGACATCGTCGATCACCTCGAGAATTCCGGGGTCGACTCGCTGTGGTTCTCCGAGCTGGTCTACACGCCGGCGGTGGATCCGTTCATCGGCATGGCCTACGCGCTGGCACGTACCCGGCGGCTGAAGGTCGGGACCTCGGTGGCCATCCTGCCGGGCCGCCATCCGGTACTGGTGGCCAAGCAGCTGGCGTCGTTGGCGGCGCTGGCGCCCAAACGGGTCCTCCCGGTGTTCGGCCTGCATTCGGCCCTGCCGGCGGAACGCGACATCTTCGTGGTTCCCGACGGTCGCCGGGCCGCGGTCTTCGACGAATCGCTGCATCTGTTGCGGTCGGTCCTGAACGGCCATGACGTGTCGTTCGAGGGGGAGTACTTCACCGTCCACTCCGCGCAGGTGCAGCCGGTTCCGGCCAGGCCGATCGACATCTGGTTGGGCGGATCGGCGCCGGCGGCGCTGACCCGCATCGGCAGATACGCCGACGGGTGGCTGGGCAGCTTCCTCACCCCGGACGAGGCGGGCGCGGCGCGTCGGCGCATCGAGGCAGAAGCCGCGGCAGCCGGCCGGGCCATCGAACCCGACCATTACGGCATCAGCCTCGCCGTGGGGGACGGTGCACTGCCCGCAGACCTGCTCGCCGCGGTGCGTCGCCGCAGACCCGGCGTCGACCCGGCCGAACTCGTGGCCGCCGACTGGCCCGACCTGCACCGCCAAATCGATGGCTACCTCGCCGCCGGCCTGACCAAGTTCGTGGTCAGGGCTGCGGGCTCCACAGACCGCGCCGCATTCCTGGACCGGTTCACCACTGAGTTGTTGCCCCGGCAGAACTGACCCCGGCGAGAACTCCGAGGGTGAACCCGGGGGTGTCGACTTCCGTATTAGGGGGTATGCGCAGGCCGTGCGTGTGCTGCGCCCTGAGCGAAGGAGACTGCCATGACGTTGCGACTCCCGCGGTTGCACCGATCGGTCCTATCCGGCCTGGCCGGCGTGCTGGCGGCAGTTGGGGTGGTGTTGGCGCTCGTCGCGGCACCGACCGCAGCCGCCGACGACCGGCTGCAGTTCACCGGCACCACCTTGTCGGGCGCCCCGTTCAACGGGTCGAGCCTGGCCGGGCGGCCTGCGGTGCTGTGGTTCTGGACGCCGTGGTGCCCGTTCTGCAACGCCGAGGCACCATCGGTGAGCCAGGTCGCTGCGGCCAATCCGCAGGTCAGCTTCGTCGGTGTGGCGGCACACTCAGATGTCGGGGCCATGCAGGGATTCGTCGACAAGTACCACCTCAATTTCCCCAATCTCAATGATGCCGACGGGTCGATCTGGGCCCGCTACAACGTCCCGTGGCAGCCGGCGTATGTCTTCTACCGCGCCGACGGAACGTCCACGTTCGTCAACAACCCCACGTCGGCGATGCCGCAGCAGGAGCTGACCGAACGGGTCGCGGCCCTGAAGAGCTAGGCGCCGGGCGTGCCAGACAACCTGGTGGCATTGGCGTTCGGCGCCGGACTCGTCGCGGCACTCAATCCCTGCGGTTTCGCGCTGTTGCCCGGCTACCTGGCGCTGGTGGTGCAGGGCACCTCGCCGCGCGGACCGCTCAACGCGGTGGCGCGAGCACTCGTGGCCACCCTGGTGATGACCGCCGGATTCGTTGCGGTATTCGGCACCTTCGGCCTGCTGACCGTCGCCGCCGCAAACACTGTGCAGCGATACCTTCCCTACGTCACCTTGCTTATCGGGATCGTCCTGATCCTGCTGGGGGTCTGGTTGCTCGCGGGCCGCGGACTCGGGTTGCTGCTGCCCGACGCGGTGGTGGGCCGTGCCGGATGGGCACCCACTGCGCGGCTGGGCTCGATGGCCGGATACGGCGTCGGATATGCGCTGGCATCACTCACGTGCACCGTGGGGCCCTTCCTGGCGGTCACCGGCGCAACCCTGGAATCGAACACCGCGCTGCACCGGGTAGCGGTATTCGCCGCGTACGCGGGAGGGTTCGCCCTCGTCGTCGGCGTGCTGGCCGTGGCAACAGCGTTGGCCGGCACCGTCGTGCTCGACCGATTGCGCCGCGTCGTCCCCTACATCGGCCGGATCAGCGGCGCCCTGCTGATCGCCGTCGGCGCCTATGTCGCCTACTACGGCTGGTATGAGATCCAATTGTTCAGCGCCGCAGGGAATCCCGATGATCCGGTGATCGCTGCCGCCGGCCGCCTGCAGGGCACTTTGGTGGGATGGGTGCACCGGAACGGCGGATGGCCGTGGGTGCTGGCCCTGCTGGTATTGGTGGCGCTCGGTGTGTGGCGGGTCAGATTCGCCGCGAGAACTCGCCGCGCACATCCGGCCACGGTGGACGACGCACCATAGCGATTGTTGCCAATGTCGCTGCCACCAACCCGATCAGTTCACCCATCAACGCGATCCGCGTGGTGTCCACGGCAGGGACCCAGGTGGATTTGCCGTCCTTGACGACGAAAATCCCGAGGGGCCTGGACATGGACCGCCCGCTGTCGGGCCGGTGCCAGACCTTACTGGCCGGTATCACCGTCGCCCCGTCGGGCGTCACATAGGGGTCACCGAAGACCCGTGAGGTCGTCGCGGTATCAGCAGTGATGCTGTCGAGCGCATCGGGAAGGCGCACGCCGGGCATCCTTTCATTCAGCGGTCAAAGTCGGACTCGTCGTCGAGCGGCACGACGATCGCCTGATCGATCAGGTCGGCCTCGGTGGCTTCCACGTCGGGTGAGATGCGCACCCGACGCAGATCCGACAATGCGTCGTCCTCGTCGTCGACACTGACCGGTATCAGTTGTTCCACGACGTCGGCCTCTGGGGCGTCGTCATCGAGGCTGTCCTCATCGAATCCGCCATCGTTCGCGTGCGTCATGATTTCCCCTCACCGACCGGCATCGCCGTGCATACCGATTGTGCTACTTCTGAACTCGCGTTTCAACGCGAATTTCGGTCCATTCAGCGCGCGGGCGGGCCTGCCGGGGTCTCGGTGGCGTCGCGGCGCCGCGCCGCCATCCCGGCCAGCGCCTCGAACACCACCCGGTGCGCGGCGTTCACCGTGAGCTCGGCGTGGTCGTAGGCCGGGGCCACCTCCACCACGTCGACCCCGACGACGTCATGGGCGCGGCACAGCTGTCGCACCATCCGCAGTAGGTCGGCGCTGGTGATACCGCCGGGCTCCGGCGTGCCGGTGCCCGGCGCATGTGCCGGATCGAGGACGTCGATATCGACGGAGACATAGAGCTTTTCGGCTTTCTGTAGTGCTTCGGAAACCGCGTCGGCCATCACCTCCTTGAATCCGCGCTCCCAGATCTCCTGCATGGTGTGCCACGTCATGCCCTGCTCCAGCATCCATTCGAAAGTGTCCTGCGGCGGCCAGTAACCCCGCAGCCCGACCTGGACGAAATGGGTGCCGGGCACCGCGCCGGACTCGATGAGCCGACGCATCGGGGTGCCGTGACTGGCCAGATTGCCCTCGATGTTGTCGGCGGTGTCGGCATGCGCATCGAAATGCACGATGCCGACGTTGCCGTAGCCGTGGACATCGGCCACCGCGGTCGCCGAGGGCCAGGTGATCGAATGGTCGCCGCCGAGCACCACCGGAACGATCCCGCGCGAGGCCACCGCATGAACCCGCTCGCGGATGTTGGCATGGGAGACCTCGGCCTGCCCGTGCGGGCAGTACGCATCGCCGAAGTCGACCACTTCGAGCCAGTCGAAGATCTCCAGGCCCAGGTCGAGGTGATAGGTACCCGGTTCGTAGGCCGTCGCCCGAATCGCGCGCGGACCGAACCGGGCGCCGGGACGATTGGTCGTCGAAATGTCGAACGGTGCACCGACGATCGCCACATCAGGCTGCCAGGTGTCGAGTTGCGCCGCCTCGGTCAGGAACGGCCGGTGCCCGAACGAGACCATGCCCGAGTGCGGCAGGTCGAGTTGCTCGGCCATGCCGGGCGGCAATTCACGCTGTGGATCGTGATCGTGCTGATCGCCCATGTCCAGACATTACCGCCGCGGGCACCGCGGTACGGCCGGGTCGAAAGATTCATTGGCGGGCAACGGAACTGAGCGCGCTGCGAACACATTCTGGAACGGGTCGCTTGGACCAGTCACCGGTCGAGACCACGACGTAGACGTTGCTGCCGCAGACTCTGGGCTGCTCGTCACCGGAGGCGTCGGTGCCGAGCACCGTGAAACCCAGGGTGAAGCTGGTGGTGCCGATGTGCTCGCACTGCACCGCGACCCGCACCGATTCCCGCCACCGGACCGGCGACCGAAAATCGATCTCGGTGTGCACCACCTGCATGTCGAGTCCATCGGCGATCAGGTCGGCGTAACTCACCCGCAGGTGGTCGAACAGCCCGGTGCACGCCTCGTCGAACCAGGTGAGGTAGTGGCCGTTGAACACCACACCCTGCTGGTCGATCTCGGCGTACCGGGGAACGATGCCGAAGCTGTACCGCGTCACCGCTCCACGGTAACCGGTGTTCGGGAGACACTTGCCTGGTGAACCTGGTGACCCTCGAGGACATCGACGCCGCTGCCCGGCGGATCGATGCCGACATCGTGCGAACCCCGCTGCTTCCCGCCGGCTGGGGAGACCGTGAACGGCCGTTGTGGCTCAAGCCCGAGAATCTGCAACCGATCGGCGCATTCAAGATCCGCGGCGCGTTCAATGCGTTGGGTCGACTCGATCCCGGCGTGCGGGCCGCCGGAGTGGTGGCGTATTCCAGCGGCAATCATGCTCAGGCGGTGGCGTATGCGGCCGCGGCCTTCGGCGTCACCGCACACATCGTGATGCCCGAGGAGACGCCGACGGTGAAGGTGCAGGCCACCAGGGATCATGGGGCGCAGGTGGTGTTGTGCGGGGCCGGGCAGCGTGAGTCGGTCGCCGCCGAGCTGGTCGAGCGGACCGGTGGGGTGCTGGTGCCGCCGTTCGACCATCCCGACGTGATCGCCGGTCAGGGCACCATCGGACTGGAGATCGCCCGGGATCTTCCCGATGTTGCATCCGTGTTCATCCCGATCAGCGGTGGCGGACTGGCCTCGGGTGTGGGTACCGCTGTCCGTTCCCTGTGCCCGCAGGCCAGGATCTTCGGTGTAGAGCCAGAACTCGCCGCCGATACCGCCGAAAGCCTGGCTGTGGGTCACCGCGTGGACTGGCCTGTGGCGCAACGGAACCGGACCATCGCCGACGGGCTGCGGTCGACACCGTCGGCATTGACGTTCGCCCACCTGCAACGTGTTCTCGACGATGTCATCACCGTGACCGAGTCTGAGATCCGTTCAGCGGTCCGAGAACTCGCGTACCGTGCGCACTTGGTCGCCGAACCCAGCGGTGCGGTGGCGCTGGCGGGTTACCGCAAGGCGACCGCGCCGTCTGGTCCGGCGGTCGTGATCGTCTCGGGCGGCAACATCGAACCGCTGTCGTTGGCCGAGATCCTGTCCGGGGGTCAGTGAACACCTTCCATCAGGCGGCTGATCCGCGGTGACATCAGCAGGACCACGACACCCGCGAGGATGGCCACCGCCCCGAGAATCCCGAAGTAGGCGAACTCGTCGGCGGGATCGTAGTGCTGCGCGAGGACACCTGACATCGCCGTGCCCAGTCCTACCGAGAAGAACAGAAGTGCCATCATCTGAGATCGGAACGCTTCTGGCGCAAGCTTTGTCGTCACCGAGAGTCCGATCGGCGACAAGAGCAACTCGGAAACCGCGAACACCACCATGATGCCCGCCACCAACAATGCCGGCACCATCTTGCCGGTGGTCTGTGCCATCGGTAGGAACAGCAGGAACGCTGCGCCCACGCCGATCACCCCGTAGCCGAACTTGTGCGGTGTGGTGGGTGCCCGGTTGCCCAGCCGGGTCCACAGGATCGCGAACAAGGGGGAGAGCAGGATGATCCAGACGGGCTCGATCGACCCGATCCAGCTCGACGGCGCGGTCCAACCGAAGACGGACCAGTTGACCCGTTCGTCGGAGTAGATGGCCAGCACGGTGAAGATTTGCTGGAACAGCGACCAGAACACGGCGTTGGCGATGAACAGTGGGATGAAGGCACGAACGCGGATCCGTTCGGTGTCGGACACCTTGGTGCTGGTCAGCATCACCACGAAGTACATGATCGAGGCCACCACGAGAACGGCGGTGGTGAACTGCGACAGGGTCGCCAGTGTGATCAGGTGCGCCGAGAACAGCGCCACCACCGCCAAGGCCAGTGCGGCCACGATGCCGATGGCCTTGCCGATTGCCCTCGGCGGCAACGGGTTCGGCACGATGCGTCCGTGACTCCCGAGGTTGCGCCGGAAGATCACATACTGCGCCAGCCCCAATGCCATACCGATGGCAGCGGCACCGAAGCCGTAGTGGAAGCCGATGCGCGACTGCAACAACCCCGTGGCCAGCGGCCCGACGAAGGCGCCCAGATTGATACCGAGGTAGAAGAGGGTGAATCCGCCGTCGGCGCGCGGATCGTTCTTGTCGTAGAGCGTGCCCAGCAGTGAGGATGCGTTGGCCTTGAGCGCTCCGGATCCAAGCGCCACCAGCACCAGGCCCACCCCGAGGCCGGCCAGCCCGGGAACGACGGCCAGTGCGATATGGCCGGCCATGACGACCACGCCGCCGTAGAACACCGTCCGCTCCATGCCCAGGAGGCGATCGGCGATCCACCCGCCGAGCACGGTGGACAGGTACACCAGTCCGCCGTAGGCGCCGACGATGCCCGTGGCGGTGCTCTTGGGCAGCCCGAGTCCGCCGTCGGCGGCCACGTAGTACAGGTAGTAGCCAAGGATCGTGAGCATCCCGTAGAAGGAGAAGCGCTCCCACAGTTCCACGCCGAACAAGTTGGCCAGCCCGACGGGATGGCCGAAGAAGGTGCGGCGACGCGATGAACCCTGCACTTCCTGCATGCGCGCCCACCTTGCCATGCGATCGTCGCCGGCCGGTTGAAATTGACGGCATCAACGGCAAACTGGTACTGCGTTGTGTACTGGCGATTCTGCGGCACAGCACATTTCGGCGGAGATGCTGAACGGCGACCGACGGTGCGGGGGGTGGGCACGAAGCTGCCACCGGGTAATGTCACTGTGAAACGTTTGGACGACGGCCACGCTTTTCGGGGGTGTATGTGGACGCGGTGCTCGGTGTTTCGTTGACACCGTCCACCGTCGGTCTGGTCCTGGTAGAGGGCTGCGAGGCTGACGGAGCGACCGTCGACCATGACGCCCTCGACATCCGTGGCCTGGCGCCCGCGCGAACCGATGACATCTGCGCCGATGTCGTGAAGGCGGCTCGGCGCGTCGAAAGGGTTGCGGCAGAACGCGGTCTGCGATTGACCGCGATCGGTGTCACCTGGAGTTCCGGGGCGGCTGCCGAGGGTGCGGCGTTGTTGAGGAAGTTCGCCGACGCCGGGTTCGCCGATGTGGTTCCGGTGCGGCTGCCCCAGGCGACCGATGCTTTGGCGCGGCGTGTCGCCGGCATCGTCGGATTCGACACCACCAGCGTGTGCGTCCTGGAACCCGATGTCGTGCAGGCGATGACGGTGGGCGGGAACAATCCGGTACAGACCGCGGTCAGCCGTGGCATCGAAACCGTGGCCGGCCTGACCACCTGGTTGGCCGACATTCTCGGCGCGGCCGATCCGCGGCCCGATGCTCTGGTGGTCGTCGGGTCCGCGGTGGACCTGGACTCCGTGCTGCCGAAGCTGCAGCAGGCCCTCCGGGTGCCGGTGTTCACACCTGCCGAACCCGGTTTGCCGTTGGCCAGGGGTGCCGCGTTGGCCTCGGTGCGCCGCGACCGGTCGACCTTCGATGACGACGGTGTGGCACCATCCGGGTGGCGGTGGCCCGCACGGCAATTGACGCCGCTGGCGATATTGGTCGGTGGCGTGCTGGCGTTTGCGGTCTCGCTCTCGCTGGCGATCGGCCAGCAGCTGATACCCGGTTCGGAGCCGACACCCCACAAGAGCACACGCCCAGTGGTGAGTACGTCGGGTGATTCGGCTGCCGTGCCACAGACTTCCGCGGTCATGTCTGCGGTGCCGACCGCCTCGATATCCGAAGCGCCATCGGTACTCGAGCCCGTGGTGCAGGATGCTCAGCCCGAGTACGTCATCGATGAATCCACGATGGTCCCACCGGAGACCACGGCATGGCCCGACGAACTGATGGCACCAGAACTGCAGCCGGAAGCGCCTGTGGACCCTGCGATGCCACCCCCCGAGTCGGGACAGCAGCCCTTACCTGCGGGTGAGGCGCCGCCTGACCCGCAGGCCGAGACGGTGGTCCCGCCGGCACCGCCACCCCCGACGCCCGAGTTGCCTCCGGTTCCGGAGGCGCCGCCTCCCACCGTGGAGCCTGCCGTTCCGGCACCGGAGGCAGTAGTGCCCGTGCCCGAGCCAGCCCTGTCGGAGCCGGTCGCGCCCTGACCGCTGCGACGTTGCTGGAGACCCCCGCAATGTCGCCGATGCCTGCGGTGAAACGTTCTGGGTCGCTGGGCCGATGAGTTCACCATGGGCAACCTTTCGCGCCACCGCCGACCTCGAATTGCCGCTCCCACGCTGCGCCTGAGAGGTGCAGTGCCGGCGCTCACCTACACTGGTGGAATGCTGAATGCCCCATCGTCGTCATTCGGAACCGTTCGAGTGTCGGTCCGGAAAGTGTTTGCGGCGATTGGTGTCGCCACCCTGGCAGCCGCGAGCACGGTCAACGTGGCATCTGCCGCAGTGAGCACGCCTGCACCCGGTGCGGCCATCGAGCCCGCAGCGGGTTCGACCGTCGGTGTCGCCATGCCGCTGACGGTGACGTTCGACAACCCGGTGACCGACCGGGATGCGGCGCAGAGCAGTCTGAAGATCAGCTCGCCCGACACCCCGACCGGCACCTTCAGTTGGCTCAGCGACGATGTGATGCAGTGGAAGCCCGATCAGCTGTGGCCGGCTCATTCGAAGATCTCGGTCACCGCCGGCGGCGCGAAGACCAGCTTCGAGACCGGGGCCCAGGTGCTCGGTGTGGCTGACATCAGTGCCCACACGTTCACGGTCAGCATCGATGGTGCGGTGGCCCGCACCATGCCCGCATCAATGGGCAAGCCCAAGTATTCGACCCCCATCGGTACGTTCACTGCACTGTCGAAAGAACCTGTCGTGGTGATGGATTCGCGGACCATCGGGATTCCGCTGAGCGATCCCGAGGGGTACAAGCTCACCGTCTACGATGCGGTCCGGGTGACCTGGGGTGGCGTCTACGTGCACGGCGCACCGTGGTCGGTGGGATCGCAGGGTTATTCCAACGTCAGCCACGGGTGTATCAATCTGAGCCCCGACAACGCCGACTGGTACTTCAACACGGTGAACCTCGGCGATCCTATTGTCGTGCAGTCGTAGTCGCGTGCAGGTTCTTCGACGTCGGTGAGGTGGGCACCTCCGCCGGGTCGGGATAGGTCCGCAGTATCCGGTCCGCGGTTCCGGCGGTGGTGACGGTAAACCAGTAGTGCTCGTTCTTGTAGTGGTGTTGCCGATGGTTACGCCAAACCGCGCGGTAGGCACTGCCTTTCGGCGTGTAGTCGGTGTGGATCAGGTAGTGGCACCACTCGTAGCACAGCCCCAGCACGCTCACCACCGACAGGAATGTCAGCCCGAGGCCGGTCCGCGGAAAGGCCAGGAATGCCACCGTCATTGCGACGGGCAGAATCCACAGCAGGGCGCGCCACGGTATGAAGATCAGCGGGATATCGCGCGGGTCGATGTGGTGTAGCCGGTGGTCGCGGGCCAGCAGCGAATCCAGTGTGATCCGACCGAACCGCCGCGGCCGCCAGTGCAGTACGAAAACGTGGACGATCCATTCGAAGAGCGGGAACACCGCAAGCATCACCACGGGCACAAGCGCGTCGGTGAGTTGCCAGTCCCCGACGGCGCAGCGCGCGACGACGCTGGCGACCAGCGCGGCGCCGATCATCCAGGGGGAGGGGTGGCTGACGAATTCGCGCGCCGCGTCGCCCAGCGTGAAAGCCTTGCGCGTCATCGGGATTCCTCCAGTGCCTTGAGTGCGCCCAGGAGCGCGTTGGTGGCGGGCTTCAGTAGGTCCTGAGCCGCCCGGTGCGCGGCCGCCGGGTCGCCGGCTTCGATGGCCGCGACGATCTGCCGGTAGGCATCGGGGCGGCCGACCTCCGCGGCCATCATGGTGGCCAGCGCCGGGAGGGCGGGCTCGTAGGTCTGCCGAAGGGTGTTGTACATCAACCGGAATGCGATCGAATCCGCGCCGTCGACCACGAGGTCCCAGAAGCTGAGTGCCTGGCGCTGTCTTTCCACCGGATCCGGTTCGGCCGCCAGGGCGTCGACCGTGTGGGTCAGTTGTGCGACCACGCCGGACGGCGCCCGCTCGGCGGCCAACTCGGCGACCTTGGGCCCGTTGTGCAGGCGGGTTTCCAGGATGCTGCGCACCACGCTGACGTCGAGTTCGCCCGCGCGCAGCAGCAGCCGTGGCAGGAGGTCCAGGCCGGCGTGCCTGCGGAAGTCTCGCACCGTGGTCGAGTCGCCCTGCCGAACCTCGACCAAGCCGGCTTCGGTGAGCCGCTTGATGGCCTCGCGTACGGCCGGGCGGGACACCCCGAGTACCTCGGCGAGGCGCCGTTCGCTGGGCAGCGGTTCGCCAGGCCGCATCTGCCCGCTGAGTACCTCGGCGACGATCTGCTCGAAAACATCCTCGGGCACGGATCGGCGGTTTACCGGTTGTAACGCCATAGCGACATGCTGCCCGGCGACCGGTCAGAGGTCAAGTGGTCAGACCACTGAATGTGACCGAAGTGCATCTGCGGTCTCGGCGTCGGCCGGCAGAAACGCCTCGATGCTCAGTTCCGCTGCGGTCAGATCCAGCGCGGTCCCGAAGGTGGTGACGGTGCTGAGGAAGGTCAGCACGGTGCCGTCGGATGCGGTCATTTCCAGTGGGACCACCACGCCGCCGAGATCGCGGACCGGCTCCATCCCTCCCGGATAGGACTCGATCTCGGCGAGGAGGCCGGCCAGCTCGGCCGATCCGCTCACGGTGACCTCGCGACGCAACCGGCTGATCAGGTGATGGCGCCATTCGGCCAGGTTCCGGATCCGAGGGGCCATTCCTTCGGGGTGCAGGGTGATGCGCAGCGCGTTGGGTCGGGCCAGCAGGTGCGGTGCGACACCGTCGAGCATCACCGCGGTACCGGCATTGGCCTGCAACAGATTCCACGTGCGATCGACTACCACGCAGGGAAACGGGTTGTAGGCATCCAGCACTCGGGTTACCCCGTCGCGCACGGCAGTCATCTCGGGATCCTCCAGTGTCCGCTCGGCGTAAACCGGTGCCAGCCCCGCGGCCAGGAGCAGTTGGTTCTGGTCCCGCAGCGGTACCTCCAGTGCCTCGGCGAGGCGCAGCACCATGGCCCGGCTCGGCACCGAGCGACCGGTCTCGATGAAGCTGAGGTGACGCGCCGAAACCTCGGCCTCGATGGCCAGGTCCAACTGACTGATGCGGCGGCGCAATCGCCAGTCGCGCATGAGCGATCCGATAGGTGTCTGGGTTGCCGCGCTCGTCACCACCCGAGTCTCGCTCACACCGGGGGGCGATAACCACTACCTGAGGGGTAATTGCCCTGATTACCCGGTCCGCGAGATGGTGGTCTCGTCCCCATGAAGGAGGCAGCAATGAGCGAAAAAACCCCGTCGTGCCAATCGATTCCGCGTTGGCTGCACGCCATCATGGCGGCCGACCGGGCCGGGTCGGCCGCCTACATCGGAGCCGGGTTCTTCTTCGCACCGGTGCTCGCAGTGGTATCGCCGTGGCCCGCGCTGACAACGGCGCTCTGGATTGCGATCGCGCTCGCGGGCCTGTGGCTCGGGCTGCTCGGCATCGCGATGGCAACCGGTCTGGCGATCGTGCTGCGGTCGAATACCGAAATCCCGGAGGACTACTGGCGGTCGATCATCGACTATCCGACGAGCCGCGGTAATCCACCTGCCAATGTTTGATGCCGTTGAGCCAACCCGACCGGAGCCGTTCGGGCGCCGCCAGCGGCGTCAGGTCGGGCATCCCGTCGGCGATCGCGTTGAAGATCAGGTCGATCGTCATCCTGGCCAGGTTGGCGCCGATACAGTAATGCGCCCCCGTGCCGCCGAATCCCACGTGCGGGTTCGGGTCACGCAGGATATCGAAAGAATAGGGGTGTTCGAAAACATCCTCGTCGAAGTTCGCCGAGCGGTAGAACATCACCACCCGTTGCCCCTTCTTGATCGGCACTCCGGCCAGTTCGGTGTCCTCCAGCGCGGTGCGCTGGAATGAGGTGACGGGGGTGGCCCACCGGACGATCTCGTCGGCGGCGGTGGCCGGGCGCTCGCGTTTGAACAACTCCCACTGCTCGGGGTGGTCGGCGAAGGCCATCATGCCCTGGGTGATCGAGTTCCGGGTCGTCTCGTTCCCGGCCACCGCGAGCAGGATGACGAAGAAGCCGAACTCGTCGTCGGAGAGCTTGTGCCCTTCGACGTCGGCCTCCAGGAGCTTGGTGACGAGGTCGTCGCCAGGGTTCTTCGTCCGCTCGGCCGCCATCTGCATGCCGTACATGATCACCTCGACCGAGGCGCTGATCGGGTCGTTGGAGTCGAATTCCGGGTCCTGGTCGCCGACCATCTGATTGGACCAGTCGAACAACTTCTTGCGGTCCTCCTGCGGCACGCCCATGAGGCCCGCGATCGCCTGGAGTGGCAGTTCGCACGCGACCTGCTCGACGAAGTCCCCCGAACCCTCGGCCGCGGCGGCCGCGACGATGGCCCGGGCCCGTTCGGCCAGGTCGGCGCGCAGGCGTTCGATGGCCCGGGGAGTGAAGGCCCGGGAGATGATCTTGCGCAGGTGGGTGTGGTGTGGGGCGTCCATGTTCAGCATGACGAACTTGCCCTGGTCGATCTGCTGCGCGACGGTGCCTTCGCGATACCGCGGAAGCGCGGTCTTCTCCTGGCTGGAGAAGACGTCACTGCGCAGCGACACCTCCTTGACGTCCTTGTGTTTGGTGACGACCCAGAACCCGCCGTCGTCGAAACCGCCTTCACCGATCGGCTGCTCGTTCCACCAGATCGGGGCCAGCTTGCGCATCTCGGCGAGTTCCTCGATGGGCAGTCGTTCGGCGTAGATGTCGGGATCGGTGAAGTCGAATCCTGGCGGAAGATTCAAAGTCGGCATGGCGGTGGGCGCTCCTCGCGACGACGTTGTGTAGTGACCTAGAGCCATTGCTACACCACAGGTGGGGCGTGTCGATGCGGGTTCCGGAAACTCCCACCTCGTTGGTATTGGAACGTGTTCCGTTCCTTGGGCTGTAACGGTTCGGCGAGCGCGACGATTCACTCAGCGTTACCATTCGTCCCTGGAGTAACAGCGAGAGGTCAATGCGATGAGAGTCGACATCCGAAAATGTGCGTCCGTGTTGGTGTGCGGCGTGGCCGGCCCTGTCGTCGCGCTGTCGGTCGCCGCGAGCGCGCTTGCGGAGCCCGCCACACCGGGGGGGCCGTCCAGCCCCGAACCGGCGCCTGCACCGGCAACTGCACCAGCCGTTCAGGCGGCAGCCGGCGATCCGGGCGCAGCGCAGCTGACGCCCACCGGGGGCACCCCGCATCTGCCAAGCCCGGACGCCCTCCCGCCGGGAGCGACGATGGATCCCACCGGGCAGGGCAATGAAACCCCTAACCGGAGCTATCTCAAGGATCTGTGGCATGCCGTACAGAGCCAGGAGATCAGCGGCAAAGAGGCACTGATACTCGGGATCGCGCAACGCGGGATGAACACGCCGGTTCCCGGCCAGGCGCCCGGTCCGAACGTACCGATCTCGCCGAGTGCGCCGGAAGCGCCAGTGCCACCGGCACCGCCGATGCCCGCCGCCCCGGAGCTTCCGCCGCCACCGCCTGCACCGTCGCCCGCGCCCTGAGGGACGGGCTCACCGATCAGGCCGGCCGGCTTACCGCCGAATCCGATCGACCCGGGCGGGCACATGCTTGTGCCACGGTGTGCCCGCATACTCGTCGCGCCACTGCGACGAGGTGAGCTCATTGGGGGCGACGCCGGGCGCAACCGACCGCCCCTGGCCGTCGGTGTGGTCGAGGCCGAACCCATTGGGCAGTGAGACGTGCCCTGGCAGCATGGCGTCGCTGATCTCCACCGTCACCTCCGCGTTTCCCGCCGCGGTGGTGAGCCTGGCCCGGTCTCCGTCGACTAGGCCGACGGCTTCGGCATCATCGACGCTGATCCGCAGGGCTCCCTCGGTGTCGCGCTTGCGCCACGTGGGATCGCGGAAGATGTCGTTGGCGGTGTAGGCCCGGCGTTCACCGGCCGAGAGCACCATCGGGAACTCCGCGGTGGTCAGCGCCGACGGTCTGGCCGGCAACGTTTGGAGAGCGTCGAGCATCTCGGGCATGTTCAGGGCGATCTTGTGATCCGAATGGCTGATCAGGGCGAAATCGTCCGGATATTCGTGCGCGGTGAACGTCAGCCCGGACCGGCCGGCCAGGACGGCCTCGAACAGTGCGTTGCCGTCGGCGTGGCCCGCGCGACGCACCGCGTCGGGATAGGTCATCGCCGCCTTCTGCGCCAGCCCCCACAGGGCCGCGGCGCCGGCCAGGCCGTCGGGAAGCACTGGTCCGAGCGTCTCGTAGAGCACATACGGCAGCACCCGGCCCAGCCCGGGGTTGGCACCCACCGCGCCGAGAAACGCTGCGGCGTAGGCGTCCAGTCCCTCCCGGGCCGCTCGGCGCAACGGATCCAACTCGGCATCGTCGACCGCACCGAGGGCGCGGACCAGGCGGGCCCAGATCTCCGGTTCGGGAAGGGATCCGGGCAACGGCTCGAACAACGGGTGACGCAAGTGGAAGTTGTTGTGTGGGAACTCCAGGTTGAAGAACGTCGCCTCGGGCTTCTCGAACTGATTGGCGGCGGGCAGCACATAGTGGGCCAGTCGGGCCGTCTCGGTCATCGCGACGTCGATGACCACCAGGAGCTCCAGAGATTCGAGCGCGGCCCGCACCGCCGCTGAATCGGCGATCGAGTGAGCCGGGTTGCTGCTCTCGACGATCATGGCGCGGAACCGGTCGGGATGGTCGGTGAGGATTTCCTGCGGCACCGCATTCGATGGGACCAGGCCGGCGATGACCGGCGAGCCGGTGACGGGGCTACGGCCGACCCCGCCCGAACCGAACAGCGGGGCGAACGACGAATGCAGATGCTGCCCACCGCGTTTGGCAAAGTTTCCGGTGAGGATCCACAGCATCTTGTTGAGGTAGGAACACAGCGTGCTGTTGGGGGCCTGCTGAATGCCGAGGTCCTCGAACACCGCCACGCTGTCGGCTGCGGCGATGCGGCGCACCGCGGCGCGCAACAGGGTTTCTTCGACACCGCACCGCGCGGCGTAGTCGCCGACCAGCACCTGCCGGAGCACGTCGCGGACGGGTTCGACACCGTTGACGTGGGTGGCCAGAAATTCTTCGTCGCACAGGTCTTCCTGTACCAGCACAGCGGCCATCGCGGCCAGGCACCAGGCATCGGTGCCTGGTCGTACGCGTAGGTGGAAATCAGCGAGCTTGGCGGTGTCGGTGACCACCGGGTCGATGACGACCATCGCGCGGTCGGGATCCTTGGCGATCTCGTTGAGCACCACCCGGGCCCGCGGGAAACTCTGCGACATCCAGGGGTTCTTGCCCACGAACACCGAGACCTCGGCGTGCTCGAACTCGCCGCGGGTATGCCCGCCGTAGAGGTGGGCGTCGACCCACGCCTCGCCGGTCTTCTCCTGGGCCAGGGCATTTGACCGGTACCTCGATCCGATCGCCTTGAGGAACGCGCCGCTGTACGCGCCACCCAGGTGGTTGCCCTGCCCGCCGCCACCGTAGTAGAAGATCTTGTCCCCGCCGTGGGCGTCCCTGACCGCCAGGAACCGTGCAGCGATCTCGGAAATGGCGGTGTCCCAGTCGATCTCCTCGTAGCTGCCGTCAGATCTGCGGCGCAGTGGCGAGGTCAGCCGGTTGGTGCTGCTCTGGTAGTGGTCCAGCCTCAGCGCCTTGTTGCAGGTGTAGCCCGCCGACGCCGGATGATCCTTGTCGCCGCGGATTTTCGTGATGGCCCGGCCTTCGGTCTGCACCACGATGCCGCAGTTGCACTCGCACAGGATGCATGCGGTGGGTTGCCATTGATCGACGGTCATGACGACGTTCCTTCCGGGAGGAGTGCGCGAAGTTGGCGGTGGACGAGGTCGAGCGGTGTGACGTCGCGGGTTGCCCGTGCCACCACGACCGCACCCTCGATCGCGGTCAGGATCAGCATCGCGAGTTCCTCGGCGCGCTCGGCGGACACCCCGTCGCTCTGTAGTCGGCGGGTGATCTGCCCCGTCCAGCGGGTGAACGCCACCCCGGCACGGTCGAGGGGAGTGGACTCGAAGGACCCGGGTTCGCCGGCCTCGACGGCAACCGCGACGATCGGGCATCCGGCCCGGAAGTCGGTGGCGGTCAATTGTTGACGAAATCCGGCGATCGTCGCGTCGAGCAGCGTTGCGGTGCTGTCCGTCTTGTCGATCCGTGCTGCGATGTGATCGCTCGCGTAATCGATTGCCTCACAAAGGAGTTGGGTGCGACCGCCGGGGAAGTAGTGGTACGCCGACCCGCGGGGGGCGCCACTGTGAGCCAATACATCGGCGATGGCGGTCGGGTGCGCGCCGCGCTCCCGGATCAGCACTGCGGCCGAAGCCACCATGCGTTCTCGAGGACTGGTCACGAACGAACCCCTTCGTCGGCTATGTATGCAACCATACATAATCGGCGGACAAGGGTCTATGCCCGGCGCGACGGCTCGAAGGCCTCGGTTCTAGTGGGCGGTCACCACAGCAGGAGGAAAGCGGACATGCCGGCCAGGCACAGCAGATGATCGCGACAGATCGAGCGCCAGGTGTGATTGTTCGGCCGGGCTGCCCGCCCGGTAGTAACCGGCGATGGACGCCAGCACGGGTTCCGGCAATTCGGCCGACCTGCGATGGGGCAGGACCTGAACATCGAAGATCAGGTCCATCCACGCCGACGGCGATCAGGAACCCGTGCCGGCGGCCTCGATCACACGCCGGCGGCCTCGTTCAGAGCGTTGAGGTTGCCCGTCGCCTCCAGGTACTCCTGTACCCAGCGTTCGATCACGGCGGAGGTCTTCTCGACCTTCTGGAACTGGCCGACGACCTGACCCACCGGGTTGAACGCGACGTCGACACTCTCGTTGGGGTACTTGTGCGTCGCCGCGACGGCCATCCCGGACACCATGTACTGCAACGGCATGCCGAGCGGCTTCGGGTTGTCCGGGTTCTCCCAGGCCTCGGTCCAGTCGTTGCGGAGCATGCGGGCCGGCTTGCCGGTGAACGAGCGGCTGCGGACGGTGTCCTTGCTGGTCGCCTTGGCGTAGGCGGCGTGCTGCTGCTCGGTGTGCTCGGACTCCTCGACCATGACCCACTGGGAGCCGGTCCAGGCGCCCTGCGCGCCGAGTGCCAGGGCGGCGGCGATCTGCTGGCCGCTGCCGATACCGCCGGCGGCCAGGACCGGAACCGGGGCCACCTCCTTGACCACCTGGGGCCACAGCACGATCGAACCGATCTCGCCGCTGTGCCCGCCGGCCTCGCCGCCCTGGGCGATGATGATGTCGACGCCTGCGTCGGCGTGCTTGCGGGCCTGCGACGGCGAACCGCACAGCGCGGCCACCTTGCGTCCCTCGGCGTGGATGCGGTCGATCATGTCTTTCGGCGGGGTGCCCAGCGCGTTGGCGATCAGCGTCATCTTGGGGTGCTTCAGCGCGATCTCGACCTGAGGTGTCGCGGTGGCCTCGGTCCAGCCCAGCAGCTGGAGGGCGTCGTCATCGCTGTGGTCGACCGGCACGCCATGGTCGGCGAGGATCTTCTTGGCGAAATCCAGATGCTCCTGGGGCACCAGGGACTGCAGCATGCCCTTGAGGTCGTCGGCGGACATGTCGGTGTCCATGCCTTCGTACTTGTTCGGGATGACGATGTCGACACCGTACGGGTGGTCGCCGATGTGCTCGTCGATCCAGTTCAATTCGATCTCGAGCTGTTCGGGGGTGAATCCGACGGCGCCCAGCACGCCGAAACCGCCGGCCTTGCTGACGGCGACAACGACGTCGCGACAGTGGGTAAATGCGAAGATCGGGACGTCGATCCCGAGCTCGTCGCAGAGTGCGGTGTGCATTCGGAGCTCCTTGTGATGGCGGTGCGGTGTGAGAGTCCTCGACCGGAACGGCCCGCGTGGAAGTGGAACGTGTTCTAGTTTAGTACCACCCCGGCCTCATTTGGGGTGCAACCCGGGAGTTTCATCCGAGTTCGGCGACGAATGAAACTTCATTTCCGTCGGGATCGGCAACGTCGATGACGGCCACCATGTCCGCGATGACCAGCGGTTCTCCAATGGCCACCCCGTCCTCGCGCAGCCGGGCGGCGGTGCGCTCCAGATCGTCGACCCCGAATCGGACGGCGCCGCGTCCCGCCCCGGCCGGATCGGTGACGACCTGTAGCCAAGCGGTCGCAGTCAACTGCCATTCCGCGACCCCTGGAACGGGTTGCAGGTCGGGTTCTCGGCCGAGGAGACGGGCGTACCAGGCCCTCGCCTCCTCGAATCGACCGGTGGCGATGACGGCCGCGACGTCGTTGATCGCGATGGGTTGCACCGTGACAGGCATCCACCATTTGTAGTCGCGACTGGCCGATTGTCGTGGCGGCTTGGTGTACTAGGTCCATGGCCCGCACGTTGTCGCCACCCGAGTCACTCGAGGAAATCGGGGACGGTCCAGGTGGCGCGCGGGTGGGAGCCTTCTTCGATCTGGACGGCACCCTGGTGGAGGGGTACACCGCCACGGCGCACGCCGGTCATCGCATCCGCCGGCGACAGGCAGCTGCCGGCGAGATCCTGGGAATCGTCGAGGCCGCGGTGCGGTACCGGATCGGCCGGATTCCGTTCGATCGACTGTTGGTCCGAGCGGCCGGATACCTACGGGGTGAATCGCTGCTCGAGCTCGACGAGCTGGGGGAGTACCTGTTCGAGAGCCGCATCAACCAGCGGGTCTACCCGCACATGCGCGAGGTGGTGCGTCGTCACCAGGACCGCGGCCACACCGTCGTGATGAGTTCCTCGGCCCTGACCATCCACGCCGAGCCCGTTGCCCGTCACCTCGGGATCAGCCACGTGCTGTGCAATCGCTTCCTGACCGATGGCCAGGGGCGGCTGACCGGGGGAATCGTCGAACCCATCATCTGGGGTGCGAGCAAAGCCGCTGCGGTGCAGCATTTCTGCCACGACGCACAGGTCGACCTCGCCCACAGCTATTTCTATGCCGACGGCTACGAGGACGATGCGTTGATGCGATTGGTGGGCCGGCCCCGGCCGGTCAACCCGCGGCCGCGCCTGGCCGCAGTGGCCACCGACCAGGGTTGGCCGGTGCTGACCGTGCCGCGACCCGACGGCCGGCGCCGGGGCGATCGTCGGTTGCGACCCGGTGCCTAGTTCAGCCTGTGCAGACCCTTGCCGGTGACGAGGGGAAGGTCGAGGGTGGTGCGGATGCCCGGCTCGGCGCTCACCACATCCGGGATGGCGTTGACGATGCGTCCCGCCGCGGCCACGATCGCGGCGTGGTTGTGGTCGCCTCGATCGCTGGTCGGGCAGATGTCCACGACATACGACGGCTCGCCGGTGATCTCGACGCGGTAGGAGCCGCCGGGCTGGGCCGGTTGCGCCCAGTCCGGTCGCAGGTCAGCACGCACCCGGGTGACGTGTTCGACGACGATCACCGGCTTACCGCCGACCATGCCGTTGATCTGGAAGCGCATCGCCGCCACCGTGCCCTTGGCGATGACGCCGGTCGCGACCTCGATGTCCTCGGGCGCGGGCTCCAACTCGTAGTGCTCGGTGATGTCTTCGACCTCGACGCCCAGTCCGGCGGCGAGCATCCGGATCGCGGTCCCCCAAGCAGCGCTGAGGATCCCGGGGAGAAACAACATTCCGGGCTGGTCGATCGGATTGCCGAATCCCATGACGATCGACATCACCTCGGTGCCGTCATAGGTGGCGTAGTCGGCGATCTCCATGGTCTTGATCTGATCGATGCGCTGACATGTACCGGCGACCGCGAACGGCACCAGGTCGGTGGCGAACCCGGGGTCGACACCGGTGATGAACACGCTTGAATTACCCGCCTGAGCAGCTTCTTCGACCCGTGCGATGGCCTTCTCCGGCATGGCGCCCCAGGGGAATTGCAAGCCGCCCGGGGCTGAGCCGACCACGTTGATCCCGGCGGCCAGTGCGGCCATCACATCGCGGGTGGCTTCCACGGGGCGGGTGTCACCCATCGCGCAGTACACCAGGCAGTCCGGTTCGGCGGCGATCGCGGCATCGATGCCCAGCGTGGCGGTGACCCCGGTGACGCCGCCCAGCCCAGCCAGTTCGCCGGCGTCCAGGCCGACCTTCGCCTCGGTCGAGGTGCCCACCGCGACGAGTTCGAACCGGGGGTCGTCGATGAGCTGGATCAGGGCCAACCGGCCGCAGTTTCCGGTGCCGACGATCGCCACGCGAATGGCCATACAGGTCTCCTCAAGCTGTTCGGTCTAATTGCAGTATGCCGATCCGGCGTCAAAATTGGAACAGGTTCTAATTTGTGGCTGCAGGCGGTAGCCTCACCCGTCATGGGACGGGTTGAAGGAAAAGTGGCACTCATCAGTGGCGGGGCGCGGGGGATGGGCGCCGAGCACGCCCGGGCGCTGGTCGCTGAAGGCGCCAAGGTCGTGATCGGGGACATCCTCGACGACGAGGGCAAGGCGTTGGCGGCCGAACTCGGCGATTCGGCGCGCTACGTCCATCTCGACGTCACCGACGCCGACCAGTGGGACGCTGCCGTCGCAACGGCGACCGAGGAGTTCGGCTCGCTCAACGTGCTGGTGAACAACGCCGGAATCGTCGCGATCGGCCAGATCGGCAAATTCGATATGGCCCAGTGGCAGAAGGTGATCGACGTCAACCTGACCGGGACTTTCCTGGGCATGCAGGCGTGTGTCAAGGCGATGAAAGCCGCGGGCGGCGGATCGATCATCAACGTCTCCTCCATCGAGGGACTGCGCGGTGCCGCCATGGTGCACCCGTACGTCGCCTCCAAGTGGGCCGTGCGCGGCCTGACCAAGTCCGCGGCGCTGGAACTGGGGCCCAAGCAGATCCGGGTCAACTCGATCCACCCCGGATTCATCCGGACCCCGATGACCGAGCATTTCCCCGAGGACATGCTGACCATTCCGCTGGGCCGATCCGGGCAACCCGAGGAGGTCTCCACCTTCGTGGTGTTCCTGGCCAGCGATGAATCCCGCTACGCCACCGGCGCCGAGTTCGTCATGGACGGTGGCCTCGTCAACGACGTCCCGCACAAGCTCTGAGGGTGCACCGGCCGCACGGGGCGGCACTCACCACGGCAGAATGATCGGGCACGGCATCGACTCACCGACCCGGTGCCGCACCGGTCATTGAGGAGCTGCCCATTTCCGCCCGGAATCGCCGCGCCGGTCTGAGTCTGGCGGGTTTCGTTGTCGTCGCACTGCTCGTGTTGTCGCTGTGCGCGGCTGATTTCCCGCCGTTCGCCAAGCCGGAGCCGCCGTCGGGGCGGGTGGAGCTGGCCCAGGGCTGGCAGCTGGCCTCGGCGCGCACCGTGACCGCCGACGGTGCGGCGCTGTCCACGCCGGGCGAGGTGAACGCCGACTGGCACCCCGTCAAGCGCATGCCGTCCACGGTCTTGGCGGCACTGCAGGACGACGGCACCTACCCCGACCTGTACTTCGGGGACAACCTCACCGAGGTGCCCGACGATCTGTACCGCCAGGACTGGTGGTACCGCACGACGTTCGCCGCGCCGCAGGGAAGCTCGAGCTACCGGCTGGAGTTCCCCGGCATCAACTACCGCGCCGAGGTCTGGCTCAACGGCAAGCTGATCGCGGGTAACTCGCTGCTGGTGGGCATGCATACGGCCCACGAGATCGACGCGACTCCGTGGATCAACCCCGGCGGGACCAACACGTTGGCCGTCAGGGTGACACCCGAGCAGGCGTTGCAGGACATCGACGGGGTCGAGCTGGCCGACAGCTGGTGGGACTGGCTCAACTGGAACCACATCGGCTACCAGGGGCCGGACAAGAACCCGCTGCGCGGCAATTCCTATGTGGCCGACCGCAATGCGGGCATCTTCAAACCTGTCTATCTGAGCTATTCGGGCCAGGTCGTGCTCAGTGACCCGCTGGTCACCACCGAGCTGCCGTTGCCCGCCACAGACAGCGCCCGGCTCACGGTCTACGCCGATATCCGCAACACGGCCGATGTGGCGATGCGTGGCGTGGTGCGGGCCCGGATCAGCCGGCCCGGAAAGCCGACCATCTCGGTGGATCAACCGGTCAGCCTGGCGCCGGGGGAGAAGCGTGAAATCCGTTTCGACCCGGACGCTTTCGCAGCGCTGCGGGTGAGCGACCCGGACCTGTGGTGGCCCTACACCATGGGCAGGCCCGACCTCTACGACCTGCGGCTGGAGTTTGTGCGGTACGGCCGGGCAGCCGACACCGTGGATTCACGTTTCGGCATCCGGACGGTGGCTCAGCACCGGGACAACGACGAGCAGTTTCCCGATCTCGGTCGCGGCGGCAGCTTCTACCTGACCGTCAACGGGCGGGATTTTCTGGTCCGGGGTGCGGCGTACACGCCGGATCTGCTGTTCGCCTTCGACCCGCAGCGTGAGGACGCCATCCTGGGATACGTCCGGGACCTGGGGCTGAACATGCTGCGCCTGGAGGGAAAGTTCCCGGGCGACAACATCATCGAGCGGGCCGACGAATTGGGCATTCCGCTGATGTACGGGTGGATGTGCTGCAACCAGTGGGAGAAGTGGTGGCAGTGGGACGACGAGGATCGGCGGGTGGCCGACGAGAGCATGCGCTCCCAGATCCTGTCCCTGCGCGGGCACGCGGCGGCGTTCCTGTGGGCCAACGGCAGCGACGGCAAGCCTCCGGCGCCGGTGCTCGACGGCTACCGCCGCATCCTGGATGAGTTGCGCTGGCCCAACACCGTCGTCGACACGGTGTCGTCCATGGCCCGCGGCGCCGACGGCGAGCCCGACTGGGATGGCATCCACATGGCCGGCCCGTACACCTGGCGCCCGCCGAGCTACTGGTTCGACGGCCGTTATCAGGCCACTCGCGGCTCCAACGCCGAACAGGGCGACAACGAACACATCCCACCGTTCGCCAGCCTGCAGAAGTTCATCCCGCCGGACAAACTGTGGCCGATCAACGAGGCATGGTATTTCCACGCCGGGGCCAACCCCAGCAACGCCGCTCTGGAGAGCATCCGTACCGCGGTGGTCCAGCGCTACGGATCATCGAGCGGCGCAGAGGAATTCGCCCGCAAGGCCCAGCTCGCCCACTACGAGTCGACGCGCGCACAGTTCGAGGCGTTCGCAGCCGGCGGGTGGGACAACCACAAGATGACCATCTACTGGATGCTGAACAATCACTGGCCGTCGTTCTTCGGCCACCTTTTCGACTACTACCTGCGGCCCGGCGGCGCGTACTTCGGGGCCAAGAAGGGGCTGCGTCCGCTGTCGGTGGTCTTCGATTCCTATGCCACCGGCGACCACGACACCGCCAGCGTCAAAGTGGTCAATCAGTCACCGCAGGAGCGGACGGGCCTTCGGGTGCGGGTCCGCACCTACGATCTGACCGGCCGGCTGCGCGATGACCGAGGTTCCGAGTTGCCGGCCGTGCCGTCGAACGGTGTGGTGCCGGGGTTGACGCTGCCCCGGTTGGCCCTCGACTCACCGGTGGTGTTCGTCCGCTGCGAACTGCTCGACGAGTCCGGCGCTGTCGTCGCCGACAATACGTATTGGCAGTCGCAGAAACTCGATGATGTCGGGCCGCCGGTCAATGACCAGGCATTCGACCTGGTGCAGAGTAGCTGGGCCGACATGACCCCGCTCAACGCCATGGCGCAGGCGCCGTTGGAGGTGACCGCGCATCGGACGGACTCGGCCGACGGCGGCGCGAGCGTCCGGATCCGATTGCACAATCCGGGACGTCGGATCGCGTTCTTCGAGCGGGCCGAGATCACCACGACCCGCGATGGTGAGGAGATCCTGCCGATCGAGTATTCCGACAACTACGTCACGGTGTACCCCGGGGAGACGGCGGAGATCACCGGCGCGGTGACCGGATCGGAGCACGGACCCAACTGGGTCCGGGTCGGCGGTTACAACAGCCCACCGACGGTGGTACCGATCGACCAGCGGGCACGACGATAGGATCGACAGATGACCACAACCGATGAGCGCCATGAGGTCGGCCAGCTGGCCGAGAGCGTCGGATGGCTGCACCGTGACCTCGAGCGGGTGGACGTCTACCAACGTGGGGCGAACCGGATCAGGGTCGTGTGGCAGGGCCCGAGCGTGATCAGCGGGGCAACGCTGTACGTGGACGACATGATGACCACCTACACCCGGGAACTGGCGACACTGAACAACTGGCTCAAGCGCTGATTTGCCCGGCCGGCCCGCTCGGCCGGCCGGAATAATCTGTGGCCCCGTCGGTGGCGGTGTGGCACTGTCGGATTCTGTGACCGACACCGTCGCTTCTTCGGCAACAACCCCCATGCTGCACAGCGTCACCGACGCCGACTGGTCGGGAATGGCGCTGCTGGGCAATACCGCGTTCGGGGAGGTCAACCACCCCGATTCGATGTCGGCGTGGCGGCAGATGGTGTCCGCCGACGGCGGCGTGGTGATGCGTGACGGCGACAACGGAGACATCGTCGGCCAGTCGATCTATCTCGATCACACACTCACCGTTTCCGGTGGCGCGGTGCTGCCCGCTGCGGGTCTGAGCTACGTGGCCGTCGCACCCACTCATCGGCGCCGCGGGATCTTGCGATCGATGTACACCGAGTTGCACCGACGGATCGCCGAGGCGGGATATCCGATCGCCGCGCTCACCGCGAGCGAAGGCGGGATCTACGGCCGATTCGGCTACGGTCCGGCCACCACCGTGCAGCTGTTGACCATTGACCGCAGGTTCGCCGAGTTCCACGCCTCCGTGCCCGACCCCGGCGGTGTCCGCCTGGTCACACCTGCCGAGCACCGCGATACCTTCGCCGCGATCTACGACCGCTGGCGACAGCAGACGCCGGGCGGGCTGGTGTGCCCGACGCCCTTGTGGGACGACCTGCTCGCCGACCGGGAGAACACTCGCGAGGGCGGATCAGAACTGTTCGCGTTCCTGCATCCGGACGGCTATGCGATGTACCGCGTACACGGTGACGAATCCCGGTCGATTCGGGTCCGATCGGTCACCGCCGTGACCACCGACGCCTACATCGCCCTGTGGCGGGCCCTGTTGGGCATGGACCTGATGGACAAGGTGAGCATCTGGACGCCACCCGGCGACGTGGTGCCCTACCTGCTGACCAATCCACGGCTGGCCCGGGTGACCTCGAGCAGCGATGACCTGTGGATCAGGATCATGAACATTCCGGTCGCTCTCGAAGCCCGGCGGTATCAGGCCGACCTCGACGCGGTACTTGAGGTCTCCGACGGTTTCCGCGGTGATGGCGGACGATTTGCCCTGCAGATTCGCGACGGCCACGCGCGGTGTGCGCCCACCGACGCGCCGGCCGATATCGAGCTCAGCCTCGACGTGCTCGGGAGCCTGTACCTCGGCGGCCACCGCCCCGAGGCCTTCGCTACAGCAAACCGATTGCGCAGCAAGGATTCAGCCGTGGTGCACCGTCTCGGGGCGGCCTTCGCCAGTGCGGTTCCGGCGGCCCTCGGGTACAGCTTCTGAGCCGGGGCGAGGGGCCGCTGCGTAGTGTTCATCTGGTGAGCGCACGCGCAGGCATCGTCGTTACCGGAACCGAAGTACTCACCGGCAGGGTTCAGGACCGCAACGGTCCGTGGCTGGCCGACCAGCTGCTCGAGCTCGGTGTCGAACTCGCACACATCACCATCTGCGGCGACCGCCCCCGCGACATCGCGGCCCAACTACGGTTCCTGGCCGACGAGGGCGTGGACCTGATCGTGACGAGCGGCGGGCTCGGGCCGACGGCCGACGACCTCACCGTGGCGACGGTCGCCGAGTTCTGCGGGCGTGAACTAGTCCTCGACGAGGCGATGGAGGAGCGGATCGCCGCGATCCTGCGGAAGATGATCGGCGACCGGCCCGGCGTGGATTTCGACGCGGTACGTGCGGCCAACCGCAAGCAGGCGATGGTGCCGGTTGGTGCCGAGGTCCTCGCGCCCGTCGGTACCGCCCCCGGTGTCGTTGTCGGCAGCGGCGGCCCTACCGTTGTGGTGCTGCCCGGACCGCCACGCGAGTTGCAACCGATGTGGCAGACCGCGGTCGCGACCGCGGCTGTGCAACAGGCTATTTCAGGCCGAACGAAGTACCAGCAGGAAATGGTGCGGATGTTCGGCCTCGCCGAATCCGGTCTGGCCGAGACGTTGCGCGAGGCCGAGGGTGCCATCGCCGGTTTCGACGCACTGGAGATCACCACGTGCCTGCGCCGTGGCGAACTCGAGATCGTCACCCGATATGAGCCCGACGCCGCCCGTGCCTACCAGGATCTCCTGACGCTGCTGCGCGACCGGCATGGTGCCGCGCTGTACTCCGAGGACGGCACGACCGTGGACGAGCAGGTGGCCGGGTTGCTCGCCGGACACCGGATCGCCACGGCGGAGTCCTGCACCGCCGGGCTCCTGGCCGCCCGGTTGGCCGATATCCCCGGCTGCTCCGACTACTTTGCCGGAGGGGTTGTCAGCTACTCGAACGAGGCCAAGGCCGAACTGCTGAACGTGGATCCGGTTCTGATCGCCGAATGCGGTGCGGTGTCCGAACCGGTGGTCGAATCCATGGTCAATGGGGCGCTGTACCACTTCGGTGCCGATACCGCGGTCGCGATCAGCGGGATCGCCGGGCCGGACGGCGGCACCCCGGAAAAGCCGGTCGGCACCGTATGTTTCGCGGTCCGGGCCGGATCGGTGGCCATCACCCGGACGCTCCGGCTCCCGGGTGACCGATCCGATATCCGGGAGCGGGCCACCACCGTCGCGATGCACCTGCTGCGCCGGGCCCTCATCGGGATCGGCGACTGACCCGCTACTCGAACGTCAACGGGTCACCGGTATCGAGCGCCGCGCCTCGTCGATGCATGCGGACCAGTCGGTCCCGTGGAGGTCCGTGACCGAGCGTGCCCCGAAGGCGCTGGAGATCACGACATCGGGTTGCAGGCTCGCCAACAGGTTCAGGCTGTCGGCCATGGCTTCGGCATCACCGTAACCCGGGACCACAAACGTCGACCACCGTCCGTCGGCAGCGACGAACATGGTGTCCCCGGTGAACAGATAGCGGCCCTCGGCGCCTCGCACGAGGTAGCAGGTGCTGCCCGGTGTGTGCCCTGGGGTGGGGATCACCTCGACGCCACGATCATCGACGTGCCGGGAAGACAGCGGTACGTCGATAGGGTGGTGCTGCCCGATCGTCTCGCGCTCGGCTGCGGGCGCGTGTAACCGGGATTCGAACCGCTCGGCGATGCGGGCCAGCATCGGTCCGGCCTCGTCCTGATGTGACAAGTAGTGATCGTCGACTCCGCCGAGTGAATCCAACGTGGCGAAGTCGGCATCACCGGCGGGGCAGTAGAACAGTGCGTTGGGCCCGTCCGGCGTCCACAGGTAGGCGTGCGTGGTCAAGCCGGGAAACGGTGTGTCGGTGCGCGTTTCCCAGAGGTCGGACCGAATCCGGGTCATCGGGGGTGTCATGACGACAGCCTCGACCCTCAACAATGGTTGAGGTCAACCCTCGATGGACTCAATCAGTTTTCGCCTCGTCCCACACCGAGATCATCGTGCCCATGATCTCCTCGGCACAGCCCAGTCCACCGAGGTGGCTCTCGTAGGGCAGCTCGGTCATCACCGCATCGGGAAGCCGTGAGACCACATGCTGGCCGTGCGCAAACGGAACGATGTGGTCATGGTCGCCGTGCCACCAGCGCACCGGAACCTTGACCTCGTCGAGCCGGAAGCCCCAGTCACGCTCGAACACCACGATGTCGTAGAACGGGGCGGCCAGCTGCTTGCGGCTGCCGTTGAGCAGATCGTCGAGGAACATCGCCTTGAACTCGGGCCGGCCGAGCATGCGCCGATCGCCCTCGGGGGAGATCCGCGCATAGATCTCCAGGGCCGGGGAGGCGACCGGGCGGATCAACCGGATCAGTCCGGACGCGGCCAATCGGATCGGCGCACCGGCGACCTCCAGGATCGGTGCGACCGCCGCACCGAGCTGCATCAGCGGACTGCTGATCCCGTCGGGGCCGACCATCGGAGCCACGCCGCCGAGCACCCCGGCCGCCACCACCCGGTCGGGCATGGCGGCCGCGGTGGCCAGCGTGTAGGGACCGCCGCCGGACAACCCGATGACGGACATCTTGTCGATGCCCAGGGTGTCGGCGATGGTGCGCAGATCGTCACCGAAATCCAGCACCCGGTCGTACTGGTGCGGGGTGGACGAACCGATGCCCGGCCGGTCCACCCCGATCAACCGGATGTGATTCCGCTCGGCGTAGATCCGGGCCTCGGTCGGGATCTGCCTGCGGGCGCCCGGGGTGCCGTGCAGCCAGAAGACCGCACGGCCCTGCGGGTCACCGAATTCGGCGAAGCCGAGTTGACGGCCGTCGCCGACGGCGACGTTGCCCTCCAGCTTGGGGCGATCGATCGGGATGACCATCTTCGTGTGCCTCGCCTCGCCGGAGTTCGGTTACTCTGCGCCGGACGCGACAGAGGCTTCAAAGATGGACTGGATGGACTTGTCCAACGTGGCGTTGAACTCGTCGTCGCTCTGCTGGGCCGACAGACCCTCGGTGAGCGCCCGACTGAAGCTGGCGATCACGCCGGTGTTTTCGGCGAGCATCTTGTTGGCGTCATCGCGCGAGTAGCCGCCGGACAGCGCCACGACCCGCATCACCTTCGGATGATCGACCAGCGACTGGTAGTGGTTGGCGACCGTCGGCAGCGTCAGCTTGAGCATGACCTTCTGGTCGGCGGGCAACGCGTCGAGGTTCTTGGTGATCTCGTCGCGGAGCAGGTCCTCGGCCGCGGCCTTGTCGGAGATCGAGATGGTGACCTCGGGCTCGATGATCGGGATCAGGCCGTGCGAGAGTACCTGCTTGGCCACGTCGAACTGCTGGGCCACCACGGCGGCGATGCCGTCGGCGTTCGCCGCGCCGATCACCGAGCGCTCCTTGGTGCCGAAGATGCCGTTCTTCGCGGCACGGGCCAGCAGCTCGTCCAGGCCGGGCATCGGCTTCATCACCTGCACACCGTCGGCGACCTCGGCCAGACCCTTGTCGATCTTGAGCAGCGGCACCACGCCCTTGTCCTCCCAGAGGTAGGTCGCGGTGGGCTTGCCGTCGATGGAGCGGTCCATGGTCTGTTCGAACAGGATTGCGGCCAGCACCCGGTCACCGTTGAACACCGGGGAGGTGATGATGCGTGAGCGCATCTGGTGGATCAGGTCGAACATGTCCTCTTCGGAGGAGTAGGCGCTCTCTTCGACACCGTAGAGACGGAGGGCCTTGGGGGTCGACCCACCACTCTGGTCGAGCGCGGCGATGAAGCCCTTACCCGTGGTCATCTTGTCGGCCTGCTGCTGGTTCACCATGAGGTTGTCTACTCCTTTGAAGACGGCATCGGCGATGTTGTTGTTCGGTAGGGGCGCCGGTTCGGTCACCGCCGGTGGCGCACCGTTCGCCTCAGAGGATATGCGGCTACATCATGGCGGCAACTGCCACCCGTCGGGCCGGCCCGGATCGCCTTACCCCAGCAGATTGCCGAGAGTGTCCGACGGTTGGCTGCGGCGGGTCAACTCCAGTGCGATGAGCACATCGGCCGCGGTGACGATCAGACCCGCGAAGTACATCCATTTGAGAGTCGGATCGGGCTGCGAGGCAAAGTAAACAGCCAGGAAGATCGGTCCGACGATACCGACCACGAACACCATGGCCTGGATGTAGAGATAGCGCCAGAATGTGGACATCGATCTCCCGCCGCCTGGCCGATGAACGGCCAGCCTAGCGCGGTCATCTCGGTGCCAGCACGACCGGCGCGGAAAGAATCTCGCGGTACTCGACCATCGGTTCCCGTTTGAGGACCGCACTTCCCGCGGTGACGAGCAACTCGGTCGGTGAGACCGCGTAGTTCACCTGGTAGTTGCGGGCGACGAACCTGCGGCCGGGCGTGACGTCGGCTGATGCCGCGAGGGCGGCATGGTCGGAGAGCCGCACACCGTGATATTCCAGCCGGCCGGTGCGGTCCAGGCAGATCACGACCAGTGAGCCTTCGGTGCGGCCGATCGCCCTGGCGGTCTGGGTATCGCGGCAGCGTGCCTGGGTGTCGACGAAGCCGGATCCGTCGGATGCGAACGCGGCGACCATCGGAGCGGCACCGCGCTCGGTGAAGACCGGTAATTGCGGGTGGTTCGGTTTCACCTCATACGTTCTGGCACCGACGGCGTAGACCGAGTCCCTGGCGGAAAGCTTGGAAGCCAACGTAGTGATGATGACGAATGCGGTGAGCATGGAGCTGACCACCGCTGCAGCCGCCATCCCGATCCCGACGGGCAGCCACTGCCGTTGCGGCGCCTTCCGGTGCCGTCCATGACGAACCGGCTGATACGAGGGATGCGGTGTGGAAACTGGGCGGGTGACCAAGCTTGCTCCCGGAGGATGGCGGTGTGATGGGCGTGGCACAGGCGACGGGCGCTGACGCGAGCTCATATTGTGCACGACGAGACCCGCCGCTGTGGCGACACCCGGGAATTCGCCGAAATCCGGTCGCTTTGTGGGCCGTTCGCGCTGCGGTGGCACTGCCGCACCGAAAGTTGCTCGGCAACAGTGCGATTCGAACTCGTATTCTCGCGAAGCGTTAGCCCGCCGCAGGCAGAAGCGATTTGGATCGCCAACTTGGGCTGCAGCCGGCAAAACTATTTCAGTCACCTGCCCGGCGAAGGCACTTCAGCCGTCAGGCCGGCACCACGACGGTGAGTTCGTTGTCATCGCGCTCCAACTTCATTCCGGCTCGGCGGGCCACCGCCGCGACAGCGGCGGCGCTGTCGGGTTCGCTTCGGGAACTGACCAGGGCGCGGGCCAGGTGGCCCTTGTGTGCCTTGTTGAAGTGGCTCACCACGGTGCGTTGCCCGTCGGCGCGTTCGGCCAGCACCTGTACCCGCACCGCACCGGGGATCCGGCCGAGACCCGCGTAGGAGCCGGATCGCAGATCGACGATCAGCTCGTGAGCGGAAAGGTCGGCCAGCACCGGTTCCAACCGTGGGCGCCAGCGGGTGGCCAGCCCAGGTTGTCCGGGCAGTTTGGAAGAGGCCGACAACCGGTACGCGGGCACTGGATCATCGGCGCGGAGCAGACCGAACAGTGCGGATCCGACGGCCAGACGGCTGCGGGCCCGCACGGCCGCCGCGCCGCGCAGCGATCCGACGTCGAGGGCGTCATAGAGCACCCCGGTATATCGCTCGATGGCCGGCATCGTGGGTGCCTGTCGTAGTGCAGCGTTGCGTTCGATCTCGGCATCCTGGCCGGCGGAAATGGCCAGCGCCTTCCGGCAGGCCGGCGGGTCGGCGGCAAGTGTGACCAGCTCGTCGATCAGTGACTGGCGGAGCGGGGTGAGTTCGGGCGAGCTCAGAATGTCCAAACGCACCGGCGGGCCGTCCCCGCCGGTGCGTTTGGTCTCCGATGGTGGCAGGAGCACGATCACATCCAGACGCTATCCGAATGTTCGCGGCTCGCGGACCACCGACCGGTGTGATGTCAGACGGCGATCGGCGCCGGTACGTCGGGCGCAGGGGGCGCCGGCGGGGGCGGGACATCCAGCACGATGGGTGCCGGGGCGTCCATCGGGGCCACCGGGGGGATCGCCTCGGCCGGCGGCGGCGGTGCGAACGGGTCGATGGGCGCCGGGGCGGCCATGAGATCGATCGGCGGGGGCGGCGGGGGAGCGAAGGGGTCGATGGGTGCCGGGGCCGCCATCGGATCGATAGGCGGGGGCGGCGGAGGCGCGAACGGGTCGATGGGGGCGTCCTGCGGCGCTTCCACTGCCATGGGCAGGTACATGTGGCGGTTGAACTGGCGCTGGTATGCGCCGCCGCCGCCAACTTTGACGCCGTTGCCGCCCTCGCCCGAGGACACCGCCGTGCCGTCCGGCAGGGTCACGGCGGTGTGGCCGCTGTTCCAGCCGATCACCAGGGCGCCGGGCTGTGTCCCGTACTTGAAGCCGCGGGCCAGGAGCGCACGCTCCTGGTTTCCGGTGTTGAACCGGTCCCCGTAGACCGGGCGGCCGGTCGCCATATTGCTGACCCAGGAAGCCAGACCTGAGCAGTCGGTACCGGCCGGCGAGTCTCCACCCGAGATGTACGGCGTGCCCGAAACCTGCTGGACAAGCGCCATAAGCGTCGCGATAGCAAACATGCGGCGGGACGCTAGCAGAGCTGATTTTGAGCGGGCAAAATTTGTGACTCCGTTCACAACCGATGCCGCGTATGGACTGCTTCACGCATTTTGGGATTGGGTGTGGTTGTCTGCACGTGCAATTCGGTTGCCAACGGCGGGTGCATCACCGGCTATCGGTAGACGTATCGAACTATCGTCAATAGTGCTGCGGCACTGGGGTTTGTACTGCGTTTGGGTACGCTGCACATGGCTTCGACGGCCGATCTCAAACCTGAATTTCATTGATGTGAAGGAGTTTTCGGAGCACGACGTATCACGCGCCCGAACCTGAGACGTCGTCGGTGTCGATATCGGCACACCTGACGTGCACTCCATATATCTGGAGCGGGTGTTCTGAGGTGCTGGCAACGTCGACCCCTTCCGATGGTGGCTGGGAGCCGCCGGTCCCGCACGGTGATCGACGGTTCTGAGGCCTGCGCCAGGGCCCGGCGAAGCGTTGACATGCAGCCAATTGGCTGCATAATCGATGGGGTAGCCGGGCGGGTTGCGTATGACGGGATGGTGAGGGTGGACGAGGTCTTCAGAGCACTGGCGGATCCGAGTCGGCGACTGCTGCTCGACAGCCTCAACGACACGAACGGTCAGAGCCTGCGAGAGCTCTGTAGCGGCCTGTCGATGGCCCGGCAGTCGGTCAGCAAGCATCTGGCGGTGCTGGAGGCGGCCAACCTCGTCACGACCCTGCGTCAGGGCAGGGAGAAATTGCACTACCTCAATGCCGAACCGATCAACGCCATCGCCGACCGCTGGATCGACCGATACGACTCCACGCGGGTGGAGGCCTTCGCTGACCTGAAGACGGTATTGGAAAGCCCCGGCAAGCCCGGAGAGTTCGTGTACACCACCTACATCCTCACCACGCCGGAGAGGCTGTGGCAGGCGATCACCAACCCGGCGTACTCCCGCGGCTATCTGGGACATGCCATCGAATCCGAGTGGCAGAAGGGTTCGACCTACACCTGGGTCGAAGGCGGGTTACGGATCGATGACCCCGAGCAGGTGATCGTCGAGTCCGACGCGTATCAGCGGTTGGCCTTCATGTACCACGCGTTTACGCCCGAACTGCGACAGATTGCCCCGGACGTGAACGAGGAGGACATCGTCAAGGCGGCGGCCGAACCCCGGTCGCGCGTGTCGTTCGACATCGAACCGGTCGGGGATCAGGTGAAGCTCACGCTGAGCCACGACGGTTTCGACCCGGCCGGCGCCGTGCGAGAGATGATCTCGCACGGTTGGCCGATCAAACTGTCCAGCCTGAAGTCCGGACTGGAGCAGGCAGCCTAGGCCAGCGAGTCCTGCGGCTCGCGCTGGACGGGAGTGGGCCACGGCGCCGGCAGGGGACGCTGGCGCACCCGCTGCGGCCACCAGAACCACTTGCCCATCAGCGCGGCGATCGACGGGGTCATGAAGGACCGGATGACCAGGGTGTCGAAGAGCAGACCCAGGCCGATGGTGGTGCCGACCTGGCCGATCACGGCCAGTTCGCTGATCGCCATCGACATCATGGTGAAGGCGAACACCAGGCCCGCCGAGGTGACCACCGAGCCGGTACCGCCCATGGCGCGGATGATGCCGGTGTTCAGGCCGGCATGTATCTCTTCTTTGAACCTGGCGACCAGTAGCAGGTTGTAGTCCGCACCCACGGCCAACAACACAATGACCGCCATCGCGATCACCATCCAGTGCAGCTCGAGCCCGATCAGGTGCTGCCAGATGAGCACCGACAGGCCGAATGATGCGCCGAGCGACAGGACCACGGTGCCGACAATGACAGCGGCGGCGACCACGCTTCGGGTGAGGATCAACATGATGATGAAAATCAGGCACAGGGCCGCGATTCCGGCGATCATCAGGTCGTAGTTGGCGCCTTCCTGCATGTCCTTGAAGGTGGCCGCGGTGCCGCCGAGGTAGATCTTCGAGCCCTCCAGCGGGGTGCCCTTGATGGCCTCTTTGGCCGCCTGTTGGATCCCCTCGATGTGGGAGATCCCTTCGGGGCTCATCGGATCGCCCTCATGGCTGATGATGAAACGCACTGCGTGCCCGTCGGGGGACAGGAACATCTTCATGCCGCGCTTGAAGTCCGGATTATCGAAGGTTTCCGGCGGCAGATAGAACGAGTCGTCGTTCTTGGAAGCGTCGAACGCCTGGCCCATGGCCGTCTGGTTCTCCATCATCGCTTCCATCTGATCCTGCAGACCGCCCATCGTGGCCTGCATCGTCAGCATCATGTTCTTCATGTTCTTCATCGTCGTGATCATCGGGGGCATGATCGTGAGCATCTGTGGCATGAGCTCATCGAGACGGTCCATGTCCGGCATCAGTTTCTGGATGTCGTCGGTCATGGTGTCGATGCCGTCAAGGGTGTCGAAGACCGAACGCATCGACCAGCAGAGCGGGATGTTGAAGCACTTGGGTTCCCAGTACAGGTAGTTGCGGATCGGTCGCAAGAAGTCGTCGAAATCGGCGATGTGATCGCGCATTTCGGCCACATCGACGACCATGGTGTGCATCTTGCCGACCATGCTGTGGGTGGTGTCCGACATTTCCTTGGTCAGCCGGAGCATTTTCTCCATGGTGTCGACCGTTTTTTGCATCTCGTCGGCCTGAACCAACATGTCCTTCATGCGGTCCTGCATGTATTTCATGTTCATCATCTGGGTCGTGCCCTGCATGCTGATCTGGAACGGGATCGAGGTGTGCTCGATCGGCGTTCCCTGTGGGCGCGTGATGGCCTGGACCCGAGAAATGCCGGGTACCTGGAAGATTCGCTTGGCGATCCGGTCCACGACCAGGAAGTCCGCCGAGTTGCGCAGATCGTGATCGCTTTCGATCAGCAACAATTCGGGGTTCATCCGGGCCTGCGAGAAGTGGCGGTCAGACGCGGCGTAGCCGGTGTTGGCGGGCAGATCCGCCGGGAGGTACTGACGGTCGTTGTAGTTGGTCTTGTACCCGGGCAGGGTCAGCAGCCCGATCAGTGACAGTGCGATGGTGGCGATCAGGATCGGCCCGGGCCAGCGGACGACCGCGGCACCGATCTTGCGCCAGCCGCGGGTGCGCATGGCCCGCCTGGGTTCCAGCGTCCTACCGAACCTGCTGGCCACCGAGATGATCGCCGGTCCCAGCGTCAGGGCGGCGACAACGCCGGTGACCATGCCGATGGCCAACGGGATGCCCAGCGACCGGAAGTACGGAAGATTGGTGAAGTGCAGACACAGCGTGGCGCCGGCGATGGTCAGGCCTGAGCCCAGCACCACATGCGCGGTGCCGTGGAACATCGTGTAGTACGACTGCTCCCGGTCCTCGCCGACACTTCGGGCCTCTTGATATCGGCCTATCAGGAAGATCGCGTAGTCGGTGGACGCCGCGATGGCCAGCGTGACCAACAGGTTGGTGGCGAACGTCGAGAGACCGATGACGTTGTAGTAGCCCAGAGCGGCGACGACGCCGCGCGCCGCTGAGAGCGACAGCACCACCATGACCAGCGTGAGGAGCACCGTCACGATGGAGCGGTAGACCAGCAGCAGCATGATGATGATGACCGTGAAGGTCAGCGCCTCGATGATCCTCACACTGCGGTCACCGGCGATGTGCTGGTCGGCGGCCAACGCAGCCGGCCCGGTCACGTAGGCCTTGACGCCCGGCGGCGGCGTGACACTCTCGACGATCTTCTGGACGGCCTCGACAGATTCGTTGGCCAGCGCCTCGCCCTGGTTACCGGCGGTGTAGACCTGCACGTAAGAGGCCTTGCCGTCGGAGCTCTGGGCGCCCGAGGCGGTCAGCGGGTCGCCCCAGAAATCCTGGACGTGCTCAACGTGGGCTTTGTCGGCCTCGAGCTTGGCGACGACCTCGTCGTAGTAATCGTGCGCTTTGATGTCGAGCGGCTCGTCGCCCTCGAGCACGACCATGACCGAGCTGTTGGACTTGAACTCCTGGAACACCTCGCCGACACGCTTCATGGCGATCATCGACGGAGCCTGGTCGGGGCTCATCGATACCGACCGCATCTTGCCCACCTCTTCGAGCTGGGGCACAACGGTGTTCAGGATGCCGATGAGGGCGACCCAGCCGATGATGATCGGGATGGCCAGCCGCCGGATCCACTTGGCGATCCCACCCTGCTGGGCCTGCCGCGGCGACCCGGCGACCGGGAAGGCGTCAGTGGGGGCGTCGTGGGTGCTCATGCAGATTTCACCAAGCAGAAGGTCTGGGCGTTCACGCCGTTGGAGGTTCTCTCGTCCTTGAGCTCGTCATCGACGGTGATGCGGCAGCTGATGGTGTCGCCGTTGCCCTGCGCGACGATGTTGGGGAAGACCGACGGCGCGGTGGACTCCAGACGGAGCGTCCACGGCAGGGTGACCCCGTCGATGCGCTGGGGCTGGGCGTCGAGATCGAGGTAGTTCACGTCGGCCGTCGCCCCGGGCACGCCGTAGATCTCGTAGACCACGACCTTGGGGTCGAAGGGCTTGGTGTCATCGACCTTGGCGCTGGAGATCCCGGCGCCGCCGCCGGCGCCGAAGAACGTGCGAACCCGCATCACTGTGAATCCACCGACGAACACCACCGCGACGATGATCAACGGAATCCAGAACCTCTTGGCCAGGCCCGAAAGTGAAAACTGCTTCCGGCGAGAGTTTTTCGTCGCGTTGGTCATCGTGAAATGGCACCGGTCCGTCGGTTGTGGGCAGTGTGGGTATTGAGGCGGTGAGGTGAAGCGGCCACGCCGTCGGCATTGCAGTCGATGGGGGAGCGCCCGTGCACCATGTTCACCTTGATATGCCTCGCTGTCTAGCCGAATGGCTAACTAAAAACTTAGCGAGATATTAGCTTATTTAAATGAGTGACAAAACGGTGACACAGGTGTGATGCCGCGGCCGCGGTGACGCCGTGCTGTCGGTGCACTCCCGACTTCGGCAACAGCCTCGTAGTGCGAGGTCAAACGGCTTTTTCGGCCCTGTCAACTGCGCTCCGGGGTTGAATCTGTGCTACCGGATGTGATGGAGCTAACGGAATCGGGCTGGGCCTCGCCGCCGTGTCGGCAGCGATACCCAGCCCGTGTGGAGTTTCGGTCAGTGCCAGTTCCAGACCGACATGTCGTTGGGCGGGTAGTTCTGGCAGACGTCGGTGGTGTTGGCGGCGACGCCCTTGTTGTTGAAGAACAGTTTGGCCCAGTTCGGCCAGCGCCAGGCCATGTTCTCGAAGAAGGCGTTGGTGGCCGTGTTCTCGGAGTATTGGCGGCGGCCGGCGTAGTCCATGGAGAAGAACCAGTGGATGCGGTCCTGGGCGCCCAGCTGGTCGGCGACGGGCTTGTTGTTGTAGTCGATCATGTAGCGCTCGTAGTAGACGGGTTCGACGTCGCGGGCGGCGGCCATGATCTGTTCGGCGGTACACGGGGTGCGCAGGATGCGGTTGGGGATGGGGTAGTCGTCGGTGGCATCGGCGGAGGCGGTGCCGACCCCAGCTAGGCCAGTGGCGATTCCGGCCCCGACCAGGCTGCCGGCGACCGCGCAGGCGGCGACGCCGGTGCGGATCAGGTTCTTGACGCTCATGCGGTTGGACATGGTGCTCCCAAAGTCGGTTAGTGCGCGGCCTGCTCGTAGACGGAGCGCTGATCGGGGCAGTAGTAGTTGATGGCGGTGCCGGTGAACTGCCAGGCCTGGGCGTCGGTGCTGTCCTTGGCCAGTTGCTTCTTCACGAAGCCGACCGAGTCCTGGGCGGTGTGGTCGACGCCGTTGTGGAGCCGCTTGCACATGATCTTGGCGATCCAGGCGTTGTAGTCCCGCTGCCCGTAGATGCCAAAGGTGTGCAGCTCATTGGCGAAATCAGTATCCATCTCGGCTTGTGCGGGAGCGGCGAAGGCGATTGCCGCCGCGGCACCGATCACTGCCAGCCCTGCAAGCTTCATGCGGTGAATCTTAGCCCATCTAAGCCTGTTTCTGGTGTGCGGTTCGCTCAGCCGATCGCCGACAGCAGCGGGACATATTGCTCGGCATGCGTCAGCGAACCGTGATGGCCGATCAATGCGGACTCCAGGGGTTCGGCCTGGCGCCTCAGCAATGCAGCTGAGCCGCGCGCTGCGGCGACGACATCACCGATTCGGGGCCGGACGTCGTCACATACCCGAGGCCCGAACCAGCCCGCCGCGATGGCCTCGTTCCGAGACATCACCCATGCGGAGTCTGCCAGGGTGGCGCGCCATGCGCTGAGAACGTCGTCGGCCGCACCGGCGGCGGTGTAGATGTGCCGGGCGCGGGCTTCGCCACCGACGGCGGCTACCCCGTCGCGGAGTGGGCCGCATTCATCGATGTCTACTGCCGCCACGGGATCGACAGCGACCATGCCGTGGTCGGCCACCACGGTCAGCAGACACTCCGATGGCAGGGCCTCCAACACCGACTCCACCAGGCGGTCGACCTGCCGCAACTCCATCCGCCAGGCGGGCGACCCGGGCCCGTGCAGGTGGCCCATCAGGTCGAGGTCGGCGTGGTATCCGTAGCAGAAGCCGTGGCCTGCGACGGCCGCGATGATCTCGGCAGCGAGATCGCCGAGGGCATGCACGCCGACGTAACGTCCGCCGCGCAGCAGCGCCCGGGTCAGTCCGGAACCGGCGTACGCGGCGCCCGATACGACCGAGACCTCGAAACCGGCCTGTCCGGCCCGCTCGAAGGTGGTGGGCGCCGGTTGGATCTGTTCGGGCACCACGCGATCTCGAAGATCGGGTCCCCACGGATGGGGGCGCCACCGTAGCGCGTTGATCACATCGAATTCCGGGCCGGCTTCGGGGACCCGGAACGAGTAGCCGACAAATCCGTGTTCACCCGAGCGATGTCCGGTACCGATCGCCGCCAAACCCGCTGCCGTGGTGGACGGGAACCCGACGTGCAGTGTCGGATTGGCTGTCGTATCCGACAAGGCGGTGAGGACCGGGGCATCGGCGGCATGGGCGGCCAATAGGTCGGCGCCGAGTCCGTCGATCAGCAGAACGCATGCTCCGCGGATCGGGCCGGGCCAGGAAATCCGGGCATCGAACCCAGGTGCGCCCATCGCGGCGAGCACCGACGGGACCACATCGGCCAGGTGGGGTGCATCGGGATCGGGACGCGCTGGCTCCACACCGCGAGCGTGCCACAGATCACGTGGGCGGGTTTTGTCGCCGCAGACCTCCACCCAATGGCGCCCGAGCATTCCGCGCTACCCGGTACCCTGGATTTTCATGAAGCCGATGAAAGCCGTGATCCTCGCGGCCGCCCTGGTGGTGTCTGCAGGCGGGGCGTTCAGTGGCATCGCCAGCGCCGACCCGGACGCGCCGGCTCCTGGCCCTGCGCCCGGTCCGCCCCCGGGTCCAGTCGCGACGGCCCCAGCAGCCCCCGCGGCTCCGGACGCCCCCGCGGCTCCCGCTGCCGTGAAGACGATGGACCACGACGGCCTCTTCATGGTCGGTACCGACATCCAGCCGGGCAACTACGCCTCGGCTGGGCCGGTCGAGGGCGGCACCTGCTACTGGAAACGCATGGCCGATCTGCACGGCGGCGACATCATCGACAACGCGTTCACCAAGAAGCCACAGGTCATCACGATCGAGGCGACCGACAAGGCGTTCAAGACGAGTGGTTGCCAGCCATGGCAGCCGACCGACGCCGTCCCCGAAACTCCGGCCAGCGGCCCGATCCCGGCGCTGGTCGGCGGGGCCAAGCTGCGCTCGTGGATGGACACGCTGAACAACAACGCCCGCAACTACGACGGTTCCTCGGTGCCGATGCCGTAACGTCGGCAAATGCTTTGCTGCACAAGCTCACCCGCCCCGGTGTTCGCGTGCCCAAGCGTGTGACACGGGAAGCGCACACCGCGTGGGGAGCGCGACCGGCACCGGCCCGCTGCTAGTCTGCGAGGGCTGCCGGTTGCGCGAATCGCGGGCTGATCCGCCCGGCCAGTCGCGGCGGGAACGTGACGAATCAGCTCGGTGGATACGGAAAAGGGTGTTGTGCGCGGCGCAGAGATCAAGGCCCTGACGGGACTGCGCGTCGTTGCCGCGGTGTGGGTGGTTCTCTTCCACTTCCGGCCCTTGCTCTACCAGGTGGCACCTGATGTCACCGAAGCGCTCGCTCCCGTGCTCGATCGTGGCGCACAAGGCGTCGACCTGTTCTTCATCCTCAGCGGATTCGTTCTCACCTGGAACTACATCGACCGGATGGGGCCGACCTGGTCCACCCGGGCCACATTGCACTTCTTGTGGCTGCGGTTGTCGCGGGTGTGGCCGGTGTACCTCGTCACGCTGCACCTGGCGGCACTGTGGCTGATCTTCACCCTCAACGTCGGGCATATCCCACCTGAGGACACCAGTGGCTACAACGCCATCAGCTACGTGCGGCAACTGTTCCTGGTTCAGCTGTGGTTCCAGCCCTACTTCGACGGCACGAGCTGGGACGGGCCGGCATGGTCGATCAGCGCCGAGTGGTTGGCCTACCTGCTGTTCGGAGCGCTGATCCTGGTCATCTTCCGGATCGCCCGTGCCACCCGGGCGCGCGGACTGATCCTGCTGGCCATCGTCGCTGCAGTACCACCGGTCGTGCTGTTGATGGCCACGGGCCACTTCTACACCCCGTGGAGTTGGCTGCCCCGGATCGTCATGCAGTTCACCGCCGGTGCGCTCGCATGCGCCGCGGTGCTCAAGCTGCATCTGACGGATCGGACCCGGAAGCGTGCGGGCTATCTCTCGATCGTGTTGGGCGCGGCCATCGTCGGCGGACTGTACTTCTTCGACAAACACCCGTTGAACACCGTCGGCGATGCCGGCGGGATGGTCGACATCCTTTTCGTCCCGCAGGTCGTCGCCTTGGCGGTAGGCATCGGCAGCCTGCCGGCATTGCTGTCCACCCGACTTCTGGTCTACGGCGGACAGATCTCGTTCGGCCTGTACATGGTGCACGAGTTGGTCCATACCGCCTGGATCTGGACCACCAGGCAATTCGAGCTGACCCTGACACCCACGCTCTCGGGTAAGGCGACACTGCTCGGGCTGTTCGCGATCTCGGTGATCGGCGCGATCGCGCTGTACCACCTCGTGGAGGAGCCGGCCAGGCGATGGATGCGCCGGATGGTCGACATCCGCCCGGTCGAGGGGTCGAACCAGAAACTGCACCGGATAGACACTGAGTCGGCAGACCGGTCCGACGAGGTTACAGCCCGCGCAGGCTGACCGCTGTAACCATCCAAACCCCGTGCGCGACAGGTTGTTATGCCCTTGTTATCGCTGTGTCACCGACCGCCTATCTACGGTCGTGATTCACACCTTAGGCTGTCCCGGTATCGCGGTCCGGGACGAATTGAGTCTCGCCGGCAGTGGAGGTTGCAGTGAGTCGTCTGACCATTTTCATCGTCTCACTCGGCCTATTGGTCGGGCTGTTCGCGCAGGCTCCTCAGCAGCGCTTTGTCACTTCGGGCCTGGACCCCCAGATCAACCACATCGCGGTGATCGGGGACTCCTACACCACCGGCATGCTCGCTGAGGGAGGCATGGGCCCGAGAAACTGGGCGCCGCTGGCCTGGCAGAAGCTGGCACAACGCGGTGTGCAGGTGGACGCCGATGTGGTTGCCGAGGGTGGCGCCGGCTACGAGGCGCGCGGTAACCGCGGCAACGTCTTCGCCGACCTGACGCCCAGGGCAGTGCAGCCTGACGACGCATTGATCGTCTTCTTCGGGTCGCGTAACGACAAGGACGCCGACCTGGGTCTGGTCACCCGGTTGAGCCACGATGCCCTCATGATGGCACGGCAGGCTGCGCCCAACGCCCGGATGCTGGTGATCGGGCCGCCGTGGGTGAACGCCGATGTTCCGCCGAATCTGTTCGGTGTTCGTGACATCCTGCGGGATCAGGCCCGGCAGGTAGGGGCGACGTTCGTCGATCCGATCGCCGAGCGCTGGTTCTTCGACAACCCGGAGTTGATCGGGGCCGACGGCATCCACCCGACCGACGCCGGCCACGCCTACATGGCCGACAAGATCGCCCCGTTGATCGGCAACGAACTTCCGCGCTGGATCTGAGCGGGGGAACAGCCTGCCCCGCCGAGGTGGGCCCCCGTCAATCAGCCCGAGGCGGTGCGGCGTTCGGCGAGCTCCCGCAGGGGTTCGGGCAGGGCATCGGCCCGCAGGATCTCGGGAAGCAGATTCGGCTCCAGGGTGAGCGCCCGGAACACGAATCCGATGGTGATGCCGTGGTCGGGCCGATCGGTCACCACGATCTCATCTCCCGCCGACACCGCACCGGGTGCCACCAGACGTAGGTAGGCGCCCGGAATCGCTGCTCTGGTAAAGGTTTTGACCCATCCGTTGAGCTGCAACCAGTTGGCGAACGTCCGGCAGGGGATACGTGGCCGGGACACTTCGAGCTCGAGCCCGTCGGAACCGACCCGCCACCTCTCGCCGAGGGCGGCGTTGGTGACGTCGATGCCCGCCGTCGTCAAGTTCTCGCCGAACACGCCGTTGGCGATCTCACGGTCCAACTCGGTCTGCCAGTTGTCGAGGTCCTCACGGGCGTAGGCGTACACCGCTTGATCGTCGCCGCCGTGGAATTGCTGGTCGCCGATCGTGTCGCCGACGAGGCCGCTACCGAGCCCGCCATGCATCGGACCCGGTGCGCGTACCGCGACAGCCCCGTCGACGGGCCGTTTGTCGATGCCGGTGACGGCGCGGCCCTCGGCGGTGTTCGGTCGTGGATGCGCCACGTTGACCGTCAGAACGTGCGCCATGACGCACAGCGTAGTGGGCTTAGAAGAGCGGCGTCGCAACGCCATCCGCGGCCGGCGGCCGCACCGGCATGCACAGCCCGGTCGCGGTGTCGAGCTGCCGACCCGGTATGCAGAAAGGTGCACAACCGTAGATGACGCCGGTTTCCCCGGGAGCGCACGCCGAGCTCAGCGCCGGCGTCACGATCGTGGCCACCGCCATCGAGCCGGCCGACAGCACCGCGGCCGACACCACTGTGAATACCCCGCGCCATACCGCGCTCGTCATTGGTTGTCTCCTCATGAGCTACACCTCTCCGGACGTACGGGCGCAGTCTAAGCCGCGGGTTGTCTGCCCACGGCCGGTTCCGTCCGCTAGCGTCACGTGGTTGTGCAGACCCTGATCGACTTTGACCGTGCGCCGGTTTTCGCCATCCCGACCATCGAGCCGGTCGCCGGGCTCTCGATGCGCGAGGGCATGCTCATCGAGGGGCCGCAGGGCTGGGGGGAATTCAGCCCGCTGCCGCATGAGCCCGCGCTGGGCCGCTGGCTCACGGCGGCTATCGAGCCAGGGACCGTCGGCTGGCCCGATCCGGTGCGTGGACGAGTACCCATCGCGGCCACCATTCCCGCTGCCGTCGACGCCGCGCGGGCGCGCGATATCGCCGCCGCATCGGGTTGTCGGACCGCGGCGGTCGAGGTCGGTGTCGGGGGATTGGCCCAGGACATCGAGCGGGTCCGGGCCGTGCGCGACGGGCTCGGCGCGGATGGCGCCCTCAGATGTGACGCCAAGGGGCGGTGGGATCCGGACACCGCGGTCACCGCCATCGCTGCTCTCGATCGCGCGGCCGGCGGACTGGAGTTCATCGCGCAGCCGTGCCCCACGATCGGTGAGCTGGCGCAGGTGAGGCGCCGGGTCGAGGTGCCCATCGCGGCCGGCGAGTCGATCCGCGAATCCGACGATCCGATGGGTCTGCGGCTCGGCGAGGCAGCCGACATCGCCGTACTCGCGACGGGGCCGTTGGGCGGGGTCCGGCGCGCGTTGCGCGTCGCCGAGGCCTGCGGGTTGCCCTGCGTGGTCACCTCGACGCTGGAGACGACCATCGGACTTGCGGCGGGGCTCGCGCTGGCGGGCGCGCTACCCCAGTTGGCGTTCGCGTGCGAGCTGGGGACCAGGGGATTTCTCGCCGGCGACGTCGTCGCGGATTCGCGTTCCCTGGTCGCGGTGGATGGCTACCTCCCCGTCGCGCCGATGCCCCCGGAGCCGCAGCGCGACCGACTCGAGCAATACGCCGTGATCGACCCGGCCCGGCTGGCGTGGTGGCGCGAGCGCCTCCAGAGTGCCATTTCTGCCTCCTGAACTGCACTGATGTCGTTTCAGGGGAGATCATGCAGGACCGGGAGCAGCAACCTTCGCCGAACAGATTCAAGTAGCGCACTACGCATGTGTGCGACGTGGCGGCAACTCGAGAATCGACTGCGTCAGCTACCGCTGGCGGGAAGATCCAACGGAGGATGCCATGTCGTTGTTCGCGAAGCTGTCGGAACTCCGGGCCGTAAAGACCCAGGACTCCGGTGGGACCGACGCGCTCAGTATCAGCCGAGCTGACGGGTTTCAGTTCAAGGCTGTCTCGATGTGCCAGGGGGATGTGGTGGATCTGGACCGACTGCTGCCGTTCGACGGCCAGTTGGAGATCGTATTGAGGGAGGTGGACCTGCGTACCGACGATATGGAGGATGTCGGCTCGATCTTCATCCGCTCGGACGAGCTGGGGCGGGGAGAGCTCACCCGGCAGTTCTGTGGCGCAGGCGCACTGTACGACCTCACGTACAAGGTCATCTGAGCGTCAGTCCTGCACCGCCTTGGCAATCGCCACACATCTGGTGAGCCAGTCTGCGTCGGGTTCGGGCGTTTCGGTCAGCTCCCACATCGCGTTGTGCACCATCCGTACGATCACCCAGGCTCGGGCCCGTTCGCCATCCAGGCCGGCCGCGTCGACCAATGCTGAAAACCGGCGCCTGACACCCTCGCGAACATAGCCGGCCAGCTCATCCCATCGGTTCCACAACATCGGCGCGAGCTCGTAATGCGGGTCGCCGTTCATCGGCTTGGGATCGATCAGCAGCCATGGCTCGCGGTCAGCGGCGAGGACGTTCTCGTAGTGCAGGTCGCCGTGGATCAGGGTGCCGGTGGCGTCGGGATCGGTGGCGAGATCCCTGCCGAGGGTGATCGCCTGCTCCACCAGCCGCCGTGGAACCGGGGCGTTGCGGGGGAGTCGCGCCAGGTCGGCGTTCCACCGCGCGGTGTATTCGGCGAGTGACCGCAGCTGGGGCAGGGGCGGCACATGAATTCGGCCGTACAGATCGGCGACGATCTCGCATGCCTCGATGTCCCAGAGCTCGTTGAGGTTTCGGTGGTGCAGCCGTTCCAGCAGCATCGTCCGACGGTGCGGGTCGGCGCGCAGCAACCGCACCGCGCCGGCGCCCGCCCACCGGCGCAACGCCAGGTGTTCGTGTTCGGACTCGTCGTCGGGAAATGCGGCCTTGAGAACTGCGGGCACACCCTCATCGGTCCGTACCGGCAGCACGATCGAGCAATAGCCGTGAAGCGCGGTCCCGTCGGGGTGCAGATCCCACTCGTCGAATTGGTCCCGGATCGTGCGCGGCAAGCCATCGACCCACGATTGCCACTGCGGCCCGCGCCGGGCCATCGCGCGCACGGCCTCGGGCAGATCGGTCATCGTGCCCCATCGTCGCACCCCGGCGCGCCCGCGCGGCATCCGGTTTTGACAGACTGTGCCCTATGGCACAGATAACTCTCAAGGGAAACCCCATCAACACGGTCGGCGACCTGCCCGCTGTCGGTAGCCCGGCCCCGAGCTACTCGCTCGTCGGCACCGATCTCGGCGCCGTCAGCAGCGATCAGTTCCAGGGCAAGCCAGTGGTGCTGAACATCTTCCCGTCGGTCGACACCGGGATATGCGCCGCCAGCGTGCGTGCCTTCAACGAGCGCGCGGCGAACGGCGGCGCGACCGTCGTGTGCGTGTCGAAGGATCTGCCGTTCGCACTCAGCCGTTTCTGCGGCGCCGAGGGGATCGAGAACGTCGTCACCGCGTCGACGTTCCGTGACTCCTTCGGAGAGGATTTCGGAATCACCATGGCCGACGGTCCGATGGCCGGTCTGTTGGGACGCGCCGTCGTCGTCGTCGGTGCCGACGGCAACGTGGTCTACACCGAACTGGTGCCCGAGATCGTCCAGGAGCCCAACTACGACGCGGCGCTGGCCGCGCTGTAGTAGTCGTCCCCGTTCTTCGCCGGCGCCTGCGCGTCGGCGAAGAACGGTACGGGCAACCGGTGGGCCGCCCTCAGATGGGCCATTGTTCGCGGCGATGAGCCGCGTCGAAGAACATCCATTCGTATTTCGCCGTGACCTCGAAATGAGTTCGTGCGGCGGCCTCGTCCGCCCCGCCCAGTGTCGGTCCGACTCGATCGGTCAGGGCGAGCACTTCAGAAACCGTGGCGGCGAATTCGTCGCCGCCGTAGCTGTCGATCCACCGCTGATAACGCCGATCCGGTGATCCGCGTTCCAGTAGCGCCGCCCCGACCCGGGCGTAGATCCAGTAGCACGGCAGCACCGCCGCCAAGCCTTCGGCGAAAGTGCCGCCGTAGGCGGTGGCCAGCAGATAGCTCGTGTAAGCGCGGGTCGTCGGTGCGACCGGCGTCGCGTTCAACATCTCGATATCCAGCCCCAACTCCGGGAGCAGTTCGCTGTGCAAACCCAATTCGACATCGAAGACCTCGGCGGCATGCCGGGAGAACATCGCGGTGTCGGCCAGGGCGGGGGCCTTGGCGGCGACGATGGCCAAGGCGCGGGCATAGTCGCGTAGGTAGTGGACGTCCTGTGCCACGTAGTGGGCGAACGCCGCGTCGTCGAGGCTGCCGTCGGTCAGGCCGGTCAGGAACGGGTGCGCGAGGATCGCGGTGAACGTCGGTTCGATCGGCTCCCACAGTCGGGCCGACCAGGATTGCGGATGTTCGTCGGGGTGCATGCCACCATCGTGTCAGGTGATCGGCAAACGCGGTTACCCCTCTCTACATACCCTGTACCACAACCGTTTTCGGGGTGGTGCTGTCAAACCGGACCGGCTGCAAGCGCTTTGCCTCGGGTAACCGTTGGGTCACGGTACTGCATCTGATCGATCTTGTGCCCCATGCTAATTGGGCAAATCGGTTACTCGGCGGTACAAATGGTTGACCCGGCTGACAACGACCAGCGGTCGGTGTCTCCTTTTGCTGGTCGAGAGAGTTGATGTTCGATGAGACGTACCTTTGCCCTGCTGTTCGGTCTGGCATTCCTGGTAGCGGCTCCCGGACTGGCCGGCGCCGCACCGATCGAACGCCCGACCGGCAACCAGCAATTTATCGACCTTGTGATCGCGCGCGCGATGTCGCAGCGCGGTGTGCCCTTCAGCTACGGCGGCGGGGACATCAACGGGCCGACCCGTGGCGTCGCCCGCAGCCTCCCGGCCCCGGGTCTGCTTCCGACGACGACGCCGCCGCTCGCGGGCGGACTGACCCCGGGTTTGTCGACCCCCGCGCTCGCCGCCCCGGTCGCTCCGGTTGCCCCGGTCGCTCCGGGTTTCGGACTTGCGCCGGATCCCTCGGCGAATGTGGTCGGATTCGATGCCTCCGGACTCATCGTCTATGCCTTCGGCGGGGTCGGGGTGAAGATGCCGCGGTCGTCCGGTGAGCAATACAAGGTCGGGCAGAAGGTGCTGCCCGCCCAGGCGCTGCCCGGTGACCTGATCTTCTACGGACCTGAGGGCACCCAGAGCGTGGCGCTCTACCTCGGCGACAACCAGATGATCCAGGGCACCGATCCCGCCGTTGCGGTCACACCGGTGCGCGGCGAGGGCATGACCCCGTATTTGGTCCGCATCATCGCCTGAGTCCATACTCGTGCGCCGGGGCAGCCCAACCCTTCCGTAGGGTTTGACCCGTCGACGAGGAAGGGCGCACCGCACCGATGGAACAGATACCCGCGACTGCGCGGACCGTATTTCCCGGCATCAGCTCGCGGGCCTGGGAACATCCGGCGGACCGGACCGCGCTGACCGCGCTCCGTCGGCTCAAGGGCTTCGATCAGATCCTCAAGGTGCTGTCGGCGATGCTGCGTGAACGCAAGCACCGGCTGCTGTATCTCGCCAGCTCGGCGCGGGTGGGTCCACGCCAGTTCGCCGATCTTGATGCGCTGCTTGACGATTGCGTGCAGGTGCTTGACGCTCCGGTGCGTCCGGAGATGTTCGTGATTCAGTCGCCGGAAGTCAATGCGTACTGCATCGGCATGGATGATCCGTTCATCGTCATCACCTCGGCCATGTACGACCTGATGTCGCACGACGAGATGCGTTTCATCGTCGGCCACGAACTCGGGCACGCACTCAGCGGCCATGCCGTGTACCGCACGATGCTCAATCATCTGCTGCGGCTGGCCTCGTCATTCGGCTTCATCCCGCTCGGGGGCTGGGCGCTGCGGGCGATCGTCGCCGCGCTGCAGGAATGGCAACGCAAATCCGAACTTTCGGGGGACCGCGCGGGGCTGTTGTGCGGACAGGACTTCGACACGGCGATTCAGGTCGAACTGAAGCTGGCGGCGGGCAGCCATCTCGAGAAGCTTGACACACAGGCGTTCCTCGCCCAGGCGCGTGACTATGAGGCGACCGGAGACATGCGTGACGGGCTGCTCAAACTGCTCAACCTGGAGTTGCGCACACATCCCTTCTCGGTGCTGCGGGCGGCGGCGCTGACGAAGTGGGTTGATACCGGCGGATACGGCGCGATCATGGCCGGTGACTATCCGCTGCGGTCCGACGACGACACGGCGAGCTGGAACGACGACGTCAGTGCGGCGGCGCGCCACTACAAGGACGGCTTCGACCAGTCCAACGATCCGTTGATCCGCGGGATCCGGGATGGCGTGGGCGGCGTCGTCGACGGAGTGGGGCAGGCCGCGACGAGCGCCGCCGACGCGATGGGCCGCAAGATCTCCGAGTGGCGCCGCAACACCGGGGCGAACGACCAATAGCGGTCCGATGGGTGGTAGCCGTCGGATCAACGGTAAGCCCCTAGACTAGGCGGTCGTGGGCATCCTTTTTGGCTTCGCGCCGTGGATCATCTATTGGGTACTCGTCGGCAATGTGCCGTTCCTCGTCGCCGTACTGGTGGCGCTCGTGGCGGCGATCGCGACATTCGTGATCAGTCGGATCTCGGGGGAGCCGGGGCGCACCCTCGAGGTCGGTGCACTCGCGACGTTCATCGTGCTGACGATCTTGACCCTGGTGCTGAGCCAGGACGTCATGGAGCGCTGGATCCAACCGTTGAGTACCGCGGGAATCTTCCTGGTCGCGTTGGTCGGTCTACTGCTCGGCAAGCCGTTCGTGCTGGAGTTCGCCGCGGCGGGCCAACCGCCTGGAGTCGTGGAAAGCGACCTGTTCCAACGGATCGTCAAGATCCTGACCTGGATCTGGGTGGGCGCATTCGCCGGGATGACGATCTCCTCGGCAATTCCGCCGATCGTGCAGGGTGACGCCACGATTCTGGACACCAAGACTCCGCTGTCGTTCATCTGCTACTGGGTCATCCCGTTCATCCTGCTGGGCCTGGCCGCGCTGGCCTCACGCGTCCTGCCCGACCGAATGACGGCCGGCATCAACGACATTGTGCGGAAGACGACCTTCGTGGCGTTCTCCGAGGCCGAGATCGACCAGCTCTACTACCTGGCTCAAGAGCACGCCAATCGCGAGGTCGGCGCCGGGCAGGAGGCCTACGACGTTCGGGTCGGTGGTTCGGGAACGCCGTTGGTCGGCGATGAATCCCGAATGTCGTGGCCCTCGACGTACAAGGTGCGCGACCGCAGGAAGTAGCAGTTCAGCGCGCCGGCATCATTCCCAACAGGCCGAACATCATGACGACGCCAGGCAGCAGGTTGGTCACCTGGTGGGCGATGATGCTGCCCCACAGACTGTCGGAGTACAGCCGCGCCAATGCAATTGGGATGGCGACGACCAGCAGCAGCGGAGCCCGCTCGAGTTCCAGGTGGGCCAAGGCAAATACGAGGGTGGACACCATCATCGCCACGATGCGTCCCCAGCGTTGCTCGAGCGCACCCCACAGCAGTCCGCGGTACACCACTTCTTCGCAGATGGGTGCGATGAACGCGACGAGCAGTAGGACGGTCACCGCCAGGGGCCACCCGGTCCGAACGCCTTCGTAGACCCCGCCGACGGCGGAGGTCGCGTCGGGTCCGACGATCGACTGGTACAGCAACGCGGCCGGCAGTGTGACGAACAGCCCGCCGATGCCGAATGCCAACCCGAGACCGACTGCACGCCAGGACCATTGCCATCGAAAGTCGATGCGGGCGCCGTTGCCGCGCCATCTCGCGATGGCGACGGCCAGGGCCGCGGCGACGAGTGTGGGCACCCCGATCGCGAGGGTGATCAACCAGGCCGGCGGCGGGCCCGGCGGCGCGAAAAGACCGAACGCGACCGAGGTGAGCAGATAGGCGGCCTCGACGAAGACGAACGCGCCGAGTCCCCAGCGATGGGCGATCACGTGGCTTCGAAGCTGCGCATGGCTTGACGGCGAGCGTCACGCTCGAAGCCGGGAGCCGCCCTGAAGCTCAATCCAAACCCCATGAGCGCCTCCTCTTTTGGTATTGCTCGTCGCGGTCAGCGAAAGGTCTCGGCCAGCGCCGCGCTGATCTGGCCGATCCGATGATCAATCCCTAATCCGCAGGGTGCGAATTGCCACACATTGTGCGTCCACGGGTCGCACAGCGACGCGCCCTGGTCATCGACCGGCAGGTGCAGGCAATGTTCGGCGATATCGCGAAGCACCGGGGTCGGCGCGATGGTGTCCCATTGCGGGTCACCGGTGAACACCAGCGACACGTTGGCGCCGTCGGCCATGTTGATCAGACTGACCACATCGGAGTAGGCCTCGGCGGGCATGGCGTATCCGAAATCAGCGATGAGCACCACGCCGCCGGCCGGCACTGCTTCGCCTGCCTCGCGTCGCAGCGTCGCCAGATCGGCCTGCTCGATCAAGTGCTGCAACCGGCCCACAACCTCGCCGGGTTCGGTCACCACCGGGCGTGGCATGTGCGCGGCCAGCGGCTGCCACAGTGGCCGCAGGCCTCCTGATATGTCGATGATGTCGAGTGTGGGAGCGGCATGGGTCACCGCGGCCAGCAGCCGCAACACCAGCGACGCCGCCACCGGTGCCGCAGCCGAAGACTCGGTGCTGTCAAGCCAAATTGGGCGCCGCAGCGGTGCCGACACGCAAAACGGGACGGTGAGCGAACCGACGTCGGGCACGGTGACTGTGCCCACCCGGATCCCGTTGCTGGGTGCACGCACCGCCTGCGACCACGTCGGAGCCTCCCACGGGGCCAGCGCCGACGGTAGCTCACCGTCGAGGGCGACCAGCTCGGCGCTCAGGTGCGCTGCGTCGCGCTGGTAATCGCCCTGGGCGCGGGCCATGAGCTCGTCATGGCGGTGTTCGGCGGTTTTGAGCGCATCCTGGGCCGCGGCGGTGTTTCGGGTGGCCGGATCAGCGATGGCGGCCGACATCTCGGTGTCGCGACGCTCCTCGGCGAACCCGCGCGCGGCCAGCAGCGCCGAGGTGATGCGGGCAGCGTCTTCGTGGATCATCGCGAGTCGTTCGAGGGGATTGCTGTCACCGAGCGGTTCGATCGGTGCGTGCATGGCACCCGCGGGGGGCACATGTGCGACCGCGGGAATGACCGGCGGGGCGGTGGTTGCCGACGCCGATTCTGCGGTGGCAGGCAGGTTGAGATGGTGGGCGCCGAGCAGCTCGCCCAACCCACCCGAATAGCCTTGCCCGACGGCGCGGACTTTCCACCGGCCGTCTCGACGGTAGAGCTCGAAACAGACCATGGCCGGATGGATCTGGGCCCCGATGTTGAAGGCGATGTCGTCGGCCTCGCCGGTCAACCGGCAGGTCAGTTCGGAATGTGTCGACGGGTCGGTGGCGATGCACAACACGCGCGCGACGTCGGGGTCGAGCGCGTCGATGCGGATGTCGACCGCGCCGGTGTGAGCCAGGGTCACACCGGCGGGACGCACCACATGCACAGTGGACACGAAATGATCGGCCGTCGTCGCACGTCCGTGCTCGTCGAGCAGCAATGCAGCCACTCCACCGATTTGACCGGCGACCTCGAATCGCAGATTGCGTTGCGACAGTGCATGATTCTGGCCTGCCACGAGCGTGTCCACTGTCATGTCCTAGAGGAAGCGTGCCATCTGCGGGGCAGCTTCACCGGGGTGCTTGGCTTGCATACCGTCCCCGATTGCCTGCAGCTTCCACTCAGCGCCGACGCGGAAGAACTTGGCCATCACCATCGCGGTGAAACGCATATTGGTTCCCTGCAGGGTGTAGCGGGCCAGCTCGCTGTTGGTGGTGGCGTCGACGAGCCGGCAGAACGCGTTGCTCAGCTGGTCGAAGGTGTGTCCCTTGTAGGAGGTGACGATGAACATCACGGTGGTGACGTAGGCCGGGATGCGGCTGAGATCGACGTTGATGACTTCGTCGTCACCTTCGCCTTCGCCGGTCAGGTTGTCGCCGGTATGGCGGATGGACCCGTCCTTGGATGCGAGCTGGCCGTAGTAGCACACATCGACGAGCTGGCCGTCTGCAAACAGCACCGCCGAGGCGTCCAGATCGATGTCGGGGGTGCGGTTGCCGAACATTCCGCGTTGCTTGATGGGATCCCATCCCAAGCCCATGCGGACCTGAGTCAGTGCGACCCCACCGTCCTTCTTCAGCGAGACTCGTTGGCCCTTGGACAGATTGACGGTGCGGCCCTTGACCAGACTCACCTCGCCCGAAGAAGCGGGTGGGGGAGGCGGCGGCGCGGCGGGGGCCGGTGGTGGCGGGTAGGCGGGCGCGGCAGGCGGGGCAGCGCTGGACGGAGCAGGAGTAGACGCGGGGGCGTCGTCCACGGTCACACCGTGATCGGTCACCAGCGCTGCGAAACCGCCCGCATAGCCCTGGCCGACCGCCCGCACCTTCCACTCGCTGTTGCGGCGATACAGCTCGATGGCGATGACGATCGACTCGGTCGTCAGACCGTCGACGCGGTACTCGTAGAGCTTCTGGCCGGCAGTATCGCTGACCCACGCCATCGGGGCGGCAGACGCTCCGAAGGTGGTGCTGGGGTTGTCCAGCGTGATCACCGCGCGCACCCGGGCGATATCGGCGGGCACCGCGCTCAGCGTCACACCAAGGCTGGCGGGTTGGCCCGCGGCGCCGGGCTGCAATCGCACGCCCGGGCCGGTGGGCTGGTTGAAGAACACAAAGTCCGCATCGGAGCGGACCTTGCCGTTCTCGGTGACCAGCAGCGCCGACAAGTCAGCGGGCGCCGAGAGCTGCACCGATATCACCAGATCGGTTGCCGTCAACGGCCCGTTCTGACCTTTGCTCAGTTGGGTGGTCAAACCAGGTCCTTCCTCGTACGTGTCGAAGTCGTCACACTGTAGAACAGCCGCTCAGAGCGCTTGCGCGTTGTGTGCTGCTGAGCGGGCGTGAAACCACGCCAAGATCTCCTCGGCCGCCCCCGCGCCGTGCGCCGCGGTGACAGTGAGGCCTTCGGTCTGCCATCCCAAGGCGTGTAGTTCGCCGTGGGATGGGCGGATTGCGGCGTCGGCGGCGACGAGAAGTTCCGCATCGAGGGCGCCGTCGCCGGCAGCGAGCACCGGGGCATCGGCCGCCAGTTCACCGGTGGCGGTCAGGCGCCGGCGGACCTCTTGAACGGCATGGGATTTGCACAGCGATCGCGGCACGGTGTACACCTTGCGGCCCTGTTGGGACACCTTCCAACCGCGCGGGGCGCACCAGTGCTGCCAGGACTTCACGAAATCAGCCGGCATTGCGGCTTCGTCGACGACTAGATAGCAGAACAGGTCCTCGGCAGTCTTCACCGAGCGCACCCAGGTGTCGCTGATCCGTGCATGCAAAGCCACCATGACTTCCTCGAGTGTGATCCCGCCGGCGGCCACTGCCGCGGCCACCGTCGCACTCCACCCGGGATCGGGCTGTCCGTCGACCAGGATGGTGCCGCCGTTGCTCGTGACGGCGAACCGGTAGGGACCACCGGGCAGTGCGATGCGCTGATACTGAGCGACGGTGCGAGTGGTGGCCGGTACGACCACCTGCCGCGATGCCAGCTGTTCCAGCGCGCTGATCGCAGGCGGCGTCATGAAGGAGATCTGCTCGCCGTCAAGGGTTTCCACGCACGTTGCCCCATTAGAATCGGTGTGAAAGAACCGGTGCGAATAGATCAGGGTGCGGTCCAGGTCGCTGGCAATGAGGGCAGTCGCAGTCATGAGGTGACGTCCTTGATCAGGCCGACACAGGCGTATGCCAGCTCCGGATCGGTCTCGATGGGGACTTGGCGGGCCTGGGCGAGCAGACGAATGTGTCGATGTTCGTCAGCTTCAGGATCGCGCAGCACGATTTTCCATGGCAGTCGGCGCAGCAGCACGCGGGTGGTTTCACCGATACCGGGCTTGACGAAATTGGTGGTGCCGATTCCGTACTGCTGCTGGATCCGCGTCACGGTGGCCATGCCAGACCAGGTCGGCGTGCGATCGGTGCCCAGCAGGTCCTGCAACTGTGCGTCTGCCTGCGCCTCGACGTCGCCGAAGCGGGCGGTGACCGCGTCCAAGAAGGTCGCGGACTGATCGTCGGTGCTGAGTTCGCGGTAAAATTTGGCGCCGTGAAAATCGTCAGGCCCGGTCAGCCGCGGATTGAGCACCGTTCGCGAGACCAGTCCGGAGACAGTGGAATTCAGGCATGCCGAGGCGATCAGGAAATCGTCGCGGGTGCCGAAGGTTCGCACGCAGTGGCCCGGGTCGGCGAGCACCGCCAGGTCAGGATTGAACACCACGCCCGACGTGGTGGCGTATGCCGCCACCGCGTCGGTCAGCTCCCGGGTGATCGCACCCTTGCCGGTCCAGCCATCCACGAACACCACCGTGGACGGGTCATGGTGGGCGGCCAGGTAGTCCAATGCCGCCGCATCGATGCCGCGGCCCCGCACAATCGACACCGCGTAGTGCGGCAACGTCAACCCGTGACGTTGCCGGGCCCAGCGCCGCATGAGAATGCCGATCGGGGTGCCGGCGCGCGCCAACGACACCAACACGACATCGCGTCCGCGTTCGGCCAACACCATTTCGGTGACGACACCCACCGCGGCGGCCAGCCGCCCGGCAGTCTGCGCAAGCACTTCGGCGAACAGCGTCCGGTAGGCCTGATCGGGCTGATACTCGACAGGTAGCGATTCCGCGTAATGCGCCCGACCGCTTTGGATCTCACGCTCGCGCTGGGCGGTATCTGCTTCCAGCGCGATGTGAGACAGGTCGGTCAAAAGCCAGCTGACCTCGTCAGCGGCGTAGCTGCCGAACGTCGGGCCGAGCAGCGGCGTGGTCATCGGCATTGCTCACGGTGCCCGGCCAGGGCCCGCACATCGGGCCCTGTCACGGTCACGACGGTGACCTCGAAGCCCGCTGAGGCGAGCACCTCGACGATGTGGCGGTCACCGGCGGCGGCGATGGCATCCACCACCAGCACCAGCTGCACGGCCTGGTCGCCATCAGTGTCGAGCCAACCGTTGTACAGGAACCGGGGTGCTTCGTCGCCCGTCTCAGACGCCCGGAAAGTCCAACCCGCCCGCAGCGGGTAACGCGCGTCGTCGTACACGTAGGCCGGTGAGCGGGTGGTGGATTGGAACCGGGTATCAAACCCGCTCTGCGCCAAGGCGTCAGCCAGGCGCAGCGGTAGGTACATCAACTCCTCGTGTCCGACGACGAGGACGGGCCGGGTGGCGTCGAGGACGCCGGCCAGCCGATGCGCCGATTCGGACACCGCGGCGTCAAACGCTGGCCGGTCGGTGCGCAGAAAACCGTGGCGTGCACCTTCGGGGACCGTGCCGGGCCATTTCAAGGCGACTTCACGCACCGGGCACACTGCGTCGGGCCCGGCCGACGTGTTGAGCGCCGGGGCCTCCATCGCACACACGGAGTCGATCAGTCCCACCGGCAGGCTGACCCGGCCCTGGGCGAGACTGACGAACTCGATCTGCGTGCTCAGCGAGGCTGAAGCCTCTGCGACCAACGCCTGATCGTCGGCTGAACGCATATCGACCAGTGCGGCGACGATGTAGCGCGGGCGCGGCACAACGCGCTGCAGCGCCTCGATGGTGGCCAGCGCGGTCTTGCCGGTGGAGATCTCATCGTCGACAAGCACCAACGTGCGCTGCCCGTCGAACACTTCTGGGCTCGTGGGCTGCAACGCGTGGTCGGTAGCGTGCGAATGCCCCTCCTGAAACTGCGCATAGATCCAGCGAGCGTCGGCTGGGCGGCGGGTGGTGTGCAGATACACTGCGGCGTTGAGCTCATCGGCCACACAGTGGCCCAGGCTGGTTGCAGTCTCGGCCATCCCGAGCACATCGACCTCGCCCACACCGCATTGTGCGATCACCCTGCCAAGACGCCCGGCCGCCTCGATCACGGTCTGCGGTGCCACCGCGATGTGCTTGCCCAGCACGGTCGACACCAGCAGATGCGCGCGTCGCGGGTTGCGCCGAAGGCCCGGCAGCACCAGATCAGTCGCCAACTCGGCGCCATCGTGGTCATGTATCTGCAGGCCGAAACGTTCAGTGGCCCATGGTTGTTGCGTCAACGTCATCGGGCAGCCAGCACCGTCAGGAAATCCACGAACGTCACGCCCTCGTTGGCCACGCCGAACACCCGGGCGCGGCGCAGCACCTGCTCAGCCCAAATGCGGTGAGGACGGGGTTCGTTCATCTTGTTGCGGTACTCCGAGCGGCGGACTCCGCCTTCGGTTGCGGCCATCACATCAGTGGCGTCGCGGTACTCCTCGTGCGTCACCACCGACAGCGCGTGCACAGCGGGCACGTGGGTGGGGTGGATGACCGTCTTGCCGAGCAACCCGTTGGCGCGGTCGAGGCTGATCTCACGCAGCAGCCCATCGAGGTCACGGCTGACCAGTCCGGACCGAAACCGCACGGCATCGTGCTCGGCGAACGGTGTAGTGCGCAATAGCGGGCGAAACAGCCGTTCGTGATCGGCGAAGTACTCCCACACCGGGGCGGTAACCACAAAGCCGGTCCCGTCGTTTCGGGCCAACCGATTGACGATGTCGGCGATCGTGTCCGCGACCGTCTTCACGTCGTAGATGGTGTGGTCACGGTCGCGGCGGATGCCATACATCCCGCACATGTCGGTAGCGCCCACCCGAACGGCCAACACCATGTCGCGGTAGCGGCTGAGGATGTCAGCGATCGCGGTGAGCTCACCGTCGCGGCTTTCGCGATAGAGGATCTGCGGTGATTCCAGCACCGGCATGCAGTACAGATGCTTGCCCAATGTCTCTGCAGCCTGGGCGATCTGGCGCAGATACCGTTCGCCGGTGGCGGCCGAGAACTTCGGGACCACGAAACCGGCAAGGGCCTGTGCGCCCACCGACAGCTTCCCCACGATGCGCTCGATGCAGGCCTCGCTGCGCACGCGCACAAACACCATCGCCGTCGCGGCGAGACCGTCGGCGGCCAACTCGTCGAGTGCATTGACCGCGTTGAGTGCGGCGGTCTCCACGTTGGCCTCGTCAACCGCGTCTTCGAGGTCGAGCACCATCGAGCAGATACCTTCGCCGGCCCGTCGGGCCACTGTGGCGGCCAGATCGTCACGATCGGCCGGTATGTAGAGGGTGGCACCCAATGCGGTGGCAACGGTGTCACGTTCTGCGCCCAAGCTCAACGGCTGCGGGTTCGCGAAGAACAGGTGGGCGCGGTCAGCATCACCGAGGTGATGAAAATGCTCGACTGCCCGCACCGGGCGGGTGGTGTTCGGGGCGGTCACCGCGCAGACCGCTGGCGGATGCGCGTCACGATGCCCGCCACGAACTCTGAAACCTCTTCCAGTGCAAGGTGGTACCCCCAATAGTCCGGATGGCGCCCCTGAAGTGCGCCAACGATCCGATCAATACGTTCGACCTGCGCATCCAGCACAGACCCCCATTCGGCGACCGCGTCGCGGTCCACGGCCAGTCTCTGCGCATCCCGCAGGCGGAACCGCACCGCCTGTTCCGGCTTGCTCGGGTTGTCCCGGATGGTGCGTAGCACCGTCAGCCGGTCCAAGGGGGCATCGACAAGGTCTTCAGCTGCCCCGATGGCCGCGCGCGCTTGCTGGGCCAGTTCCAGCGCGGTTTCCGCGCGGCCCTGCCGGTCGGCCAGAACTGCCTGCTGCAGAAGCGCATCGGCGCTGTCGAGGTCCGCCCGGCTGCGGCGTTCGTTGTCCACCAGATCTGCCGAGCAGTTCGCATGAAATTCCCGCAGCAGCGTCGAGAGGCTCACCTCGACATCCGCCCCGCGGGTGCGCACCGCTGCCAGGCGGGTGCGTACTGACGACACGGTGCGGCGTGCTTTCTCGGCGGCCCCAGGGGCGCTGTCCAGAACCGCACCCAAGGCCTCGATCGCGGCATCGAGACGTTCGGTGGTATCGCGGGTGGCGACGAGGTCGCTGCGCTGTTGTGCCAACTGCAGCTCTCGTGTCGCGGTTTGCATCCCGTCGTGCGCAGACTGCACGGACGGGTACTGCAGCCACTGGCCGTCCGCTCCGGACAGTCGCCCCTGCATGGTCTGGGCTTGCATGAGTAAGGTGGCCGCCCGCGCTGTTGTTGCCGTGGTCTCAGCGACGGCACCGTCGAGTGCACGCTGGTGGCGGGCATAGAAAGAGTCCAGCGTTGAACGTGCCTCATTGAGTTGGCTGCGCACCTCGGTGGCCGAGGGTCGCGGGCCGGTCTCGGTGAAACCGGTGGGGCCGGTGGGACTGGTGGCAGAAATGTAGGCCGCTGAGGCGTTATAGCAACGCTGTTGAACGGATTCCCACTCGGTGACTATTGGCGAACTGGGCTTGAGTGAGACAAGAGTGTGAACTGCGGATTGCACTTCCGATTGCCGATGGTCCAAGTCAAGGAACACACCGGTCAGCTCCGCAGGGACTTCGGGTGAGCGGCCGTCGGAGTGACTGCGAGACCGCCGCAGCCATCGACTGGGCACGACTGAATCGTACCGGCCACCACCGACTCCAGAATGCACAGAGAGCGGTCCCTTGCAAACCGGTGAAGAATGCGTGTCGGGACGCCTCTCGGAGGCGGCATCATATGCATTACGGTACGAGGCGTCGCGCCGGATGGTGGGACAGCCACCGCGCGGATCTTCGCCGTTCGGTTCAACCCTTTGATGAAAGGTTTTGGTAAATGGGTGTCAGTCTGAGCAAGGGCGGCAACGTTTCGCTGACGAAGGAGGCCCCAAACCTCACCGCAGTCTCGGTCGGTCTGGGATGGGACATCCGCACCACCACTGGGACGGAGTTCGACCTCGACGCCAGCGCCATCGCGTGCGGCGAGAACAAGAAGGTTCTCTCGGACCAGCACTTCGTCTTCTTCAACAACCTGCGCTCTCCGGAGGGGTCGGTCGAGCACACCGGCGACAACACCACCGGTGAGGGCGAAGGCGACGACGAAATCATCAATGTCGATCTGGCCGCAACCCCGCCCAGCATCACCAACATCTTCTTCCCGGTATCCATCTACGACGCCGATGGACGCCAGCAGAGCTTCGGCCAGGTGCAGAACGCGTTCATTCGGGTCGTCGACCGCTCCAACGGCAAGGAACTCGCACGCTACGACCTCTCCGAAGACGCCTCGACCGAGACCGCGATGGTGTTCGGTGAGCTCTACCGCAACGGCGCCGAGTGGAAGTTCCGCGCGATCGGCCAGGGCTACGCCTCTGGCCTGGCCGGCATCGCTCGCGACTACGGCGTCAGCGTTTAAGACACCACCGACATCGGAAGTGGCCGTCGGCGCCATGCGCCGGCGGCCACCGCTTACTCAAACGAAAAATCTGGGGGCACAATGCTAGTACGCACATTCGGATTCTCGATGGTGGTGACTGTCGCAGCGCTGATCGCGGCGTTCCTCTACGGCGGTGTCGAGGCCCTGATTCTCACCGCCATCCTCGGCGTCTTCGAGGTGTCACTGTCGTTCGACAACGCCGTCATCAATGCCACTGTGCTGCAACGAATGAGCGAATTCTGGCAGAAGATGTTCCTCACCGTCGGGGTCCTGGTCGCTGTCTTCGGGATGCGTCTGGTGTTCCCACTGGCCGTCGTGTGGATTACCGCCGGCCTGGACCCCGCTCACGCGCTCGACATCGCGCTGAATCCGCCGGCCGACGGCGCAACACACTTTGCCGACGGCTCGCCGAGCTACGAGACAGCGCTAACCGCTGCCCACCCGCAGATCGCGGCCTTCGGTGGCATGTTCCTCATGATGCTGTTCCTCAACTTCATCTTCAGCGAACGTGAAATCACCTGGCTCAGTTGGCTTGAGCGTCCCCTCGGCCGCGCGGGCAAGCTCGATCAGCTCGCCGTCGTCGTCGCTCTGGGCATCCTGGTTGTTGCCTCCGATATCCTCGCACCTGACCAGGATCAACTCACCGTGCTGATTGCTGGTTCGCTAGGCCTGATCACCTACATCGTGGTCGACGGACTGGGCTCCATGTTCGAATCTGACGACGAGGAAGCCGAAGACGGCACCGCAGGATCTGAACCTTCACAGCTGGTGCGGCAGGCCGGCAAGGCCGGGTTCTTCCTGTTCCTCTACCTGGAGGTACTTGACGCATCGTTCTCCTTCGACGGTGTCATCGGCGCCTTCGCCATCACCACCGACCCGATCGTCATCGCGCTCGGCCTGGGATTCATCGGGGCGATGTTCGTCCGTTCCATCACGATCTTCCTGGTTCGCAAAGGCACGCTGTCGGACTACGTCTACCTCGAACACGGCGCGCACTGGGCGATCGGTGCGCTCGCGGTGGTGCTGCTGGTGTCCCTGGGTATGCATGTCGACGAGATCTTCACCGGCCTCATCGGTGTCGTGCTGATCGCCGCGGCCTTTATCTCCAGCATCATCCGCAACCGCCGCGCCGCACAGTCGGACACCGACGACCAAACCCCCGCCCTCGCAAGCTAATCGCACTACCGGAATCTGATTCGGAAAGGATCATCCGTGGGTATCGACTACACCAAGCGTCCTCAGCCCGCAGCACCGGCCGCCCCGCCGGCATCTGGTGGGGTCAACCTGTCCAAGATCAGCTTGACCAAGTCCTCACCGACGGTCAGCTTGACCAAACAGGGTGAACAGCAAGGCGTGATGCGGGTCAACCTCAACTGGAACGCCGGCAAGCGCAGCCTGTTCGGCGGCTCCAAAGCCATCGACCTGGACCTGGGCTGTCTGTACGAGCTTGCCGACGGCAGCAAAGGTGTCGTGCAGGCCCTCGGTAACAGCTTCGGCTCCGAGCAGTCCAAGCCCTATATCGCCCTCGACGGTGATGACCGCTCCGGCAACAGCGCTGCCGGTGAGACGATGCGCATCAACCTGGCACGGCCGGAACAGTTTCGCCGCATTCTGATCTTCGCCATGATCTACTCCGGCGCGGCCAACTGGGCTGCGGTGGACGGCGTCGTCACCATGTATCCCACCTCGGGCCCGCCGATCGAGGTCCGCCTCGACTCGCCGGTCGACGGCGCCAGGATCTGCGCGATCGCACAGGTCTACTACGCCCAAGGCGCGCTGCACGTCAACCGTGAAGTCAACTACATCCACGGAGATCAAGCGGATCTGGACCGTGCATACCAGTGGGGGATGAACTGGACGCCCGGACGTAAGTAGCAGCCCACTCCGGGTACAGATCAGCCCGCGGATGTCGGCTCAGCGCTGCTGGGCCGACATCTGCGTGGTGATCACCGAATTCAGGTGCTGCAGCCCGGAGAACGTCAGGCCGTGCAGCTGCGACTCGATGGTGCGAACGATTGCCGAATCACTGATCACCTTTTCGCTGGATTGCACCAAAATGGTTCCCGCACCAGTGAAGTCGAACTGACGCTCTTCCCCGGAGTTGAAGCCCATTCGTGCCGCACCCGCCGCCATGAAGCCGCTGATCCAACGCTGATCGAAATGATGACTGGGCGCCGGGCAGTCCGCCCAGCCGACCAACGCTTCTGGATCGACCCGCGCCGGCGGCTCCACAAACATGACCGGACCGTTCGACGACGCGAGGAACTTCCCGGTCCCGATCAGGGTGACAAACCCCGGTACGATCGACTGATTCATCGATAGGCCGGGCTCGAACGCCAACAGGTTGGCTGCCCGCACCGTCAGGTTCCCCGCGTCCAGGTCGTAGGCATTGATGTCGTAGCCGCGATCGCCGATCACCAGGCTCCCGTGGCCTTCGGCCACCACGTAGTCGCCCAAATACAGTGGCGCCGAGAAGTGCTGAGCCACCATGTGCAGCAGATTGCCCTGGAGGCTCTGCGTCAACGCCCGGAACTCGATCTGCCCGTAGTAGGCGATCATCGCTCCCTTGCGCATGAACCACGGCTTGGTCAGGTTGATGTTGAACGCATAGTTGTTACCGGGCACATTGTCATCAACCGGCAGCGTCGACGGATTGAGCGGCTGGGTCATAGTTTCTCCTCCGAAGCCTGCACGTACACCACACCCTGTCCCACACAATGCAATTGCATCGCCTCACCCGAACCACGACCCACCGCATCACGCCAACTGAGCGCCGACTTCAACTCAGTCGACACGTTGCCGTACGCCGCGACAAACGCCTGAGGATCGACCACCACCGGTGCCGGCCCACCCACCTGCAGCTCAATCACCCCGCCGTGAGCGAGCAACACCGCGCCGCCCTGGCCCGAGAGTTGGGTGGTGAACATGCCCTGCCCGGTCAACGCCCCCGCAGCCGCACCCCGCAGCATTCCCCTCATCCCGCCGCCACCGGAACTCGCGCCGGCGACCGAGACCACCGCACTCTGCAGCCCCGCGCTGTGGGCCAGCAGACGCGAGGCCTCCACTCGCAGCACCGCGCCCGGCGCAAGATCCACGGGGTGGACCTCCAAGCCGGCGAACCCGTAGTGGACATCGCCGTAGCCCTGGGCGAGCATGGTTCGTTCATGCTCGCCCTGCATCATCCGCCCGGCCATGCCCATCAACCCACCGGCACCGCCCATCTGGGCCGCCCCGGGCACCTGATGCGGAGAGAACGCGACATCGCCGGTGTAGAACAACATCGCACCGGTGCGCGCTACGACGCCACCGGCCTGGGCGACGTTGACATTGACGACCTTCGAGTTGACCTTGGTGAACACCATTGCTCGTCGCCTACCGTTCTGCCGGCTGAATAGACACCACACCAATGCCGTCCCAGCGCAACGAGAACGCCTCGCCGCCGCCCTGCCCGACGACGCTGCGCCACGACACACCCGTGACAAACGACTGCTGAAGGTTTCCCTTGGCGCACACAAACGCGTCCGGATCGACCACCAACGGGTACTGCGGGGACACCTCCAGGTGGATCAACGGCCCGCCCGCAGACAGCAGCGCCACCTGCCCGACACCGGAGACCACCGTGGTGAACAACCCCTGACCCGAACTGGCGCCCCGCAGACCGGCGAACGTCACATCAGTGTGCAGATTGCCCGCCAACGCCAGCAGCTGTTGCGATTCCACCCGCAACTGCTCGTTGTTCAGCTCCAGCACGCATACGTGCTGGGCGTTGACCGCCAGGAAAATACGGCCGTCGCCCTGGCACTCCATCAGCGACAACGCCTCACCGGTGGCGCGCTGTTTGAGGCCGGCAAGGACCCCCGACCCGCCGCCGAACCCGGCCGACTTGAACGACACATTGCCCTCGTAGGCCACCATCGAGCCGCTCAAGGCCCGAACGCTGGTGCCGTGTACCCGCGCCTCGACGACCTTCTTCGACATTTGCAACAACTGCGCCATAAACGCCCCCTCCCTCAGAATCTCAGCAGAACGATAATGCAGAGCCGCCTCGCCTCTCATCGCTGTCTGCCGAGAGGATTCCACGGCGCAGCAAAGTGGGCTCTCGGTGGCGGCTGAGCTGCCCTCGCGGGACATCAGAACTGCCGCCATTTGCCACCGCTGCCGGCTCGGCATCGCTATCGTCGATCCGACCACGTGACCCGACACCAGGATTCAGGGCCGCGAGGAGAGACGAGGTTCCGGTGAGTTCTTCTCACAGTCCGTACTACAGCCTTCGGCATTGGTGGTCGCGCACGTCGACAGCAGGGCGCGTGTTTGTCGTCGGTCTGCTGATTCCCGTGGCCCTGGCCGGGATCGTCGGTTGTTCCTCTCCCGCGGAGGAGGGCCGGAATCTGGAACCAGAGTCGGCATCGACAGCCGCATCGACGACACCGACAACCACCACGCAGGTGACCACCACGACCACCACGACCACCGTGCCGCCTACTACCGGCCAGACTTCCGTCGTTCCGCCTTCCCTGCCGAGCGAGACCGGTGTAGCAGAGCAGCCGGTGGTCGCCGGCGACCCGCCGTACCTGGGATCAGCCGATCAGGTCGAACCGCCGGTGGTGCCGTACATCCCGGCACCGGGGCCCTTCTCGAGTTGCGGTGCTGCCCGTGCTGCCGGAGCGGCCCCATTGCATCGCGGCTCTCCCGGCTACAGCCCTGCGCTGGATCGCGACGGTGACGGTGTCGCGTGCGAGACGCGCTGACCGGCCGACCGTGACTCCCTTGGGCCCCAGGCAGGTTCGCCATGCTCCGCGGGTCGCTGACCGACGTGGTCTTCAAGCCCGGTACCCGCAACTGCAAGGTGCTGTCAGGGACGCTGCAGTCTGATCCCTATACCGGCCAGACCATCCATTACACCTCTACGCAGGCCAATGCGCTTCAGGTCGCGGTCGCCACGGCGTGCCCGGATACACCCTGAGCGGGCAGCCCGTCACGAAGGCTGTGCCTGAGACAGTCGCGTATCCCTGAAAGCCGCCTCGGACGACCTCGACGCCCGAGGGCTGATCAAGGGATGCGCACAACTCCGACACCACCCTAAAAGATGCACGTCAGTGCCGATAGGGTAAGTGCGGCAAATCGGATCATGAGAAGGAGCGCCAATGGGATTCTGGGATCAGTTGCGGGCGAAAACGTCTGAGCTGAACGATCAGCTGCAACTCAAGACTGCGCAGTTCAAGAACAAGGAGTTTGCCAACGGCGCGATGGCCATGTGTGCGCTGGTTGCCGCTGCCGACGGGTCGATCGACCCATCCGAACGGCAGAAGACAGCGGCCTTGATCATGAACAACCAGGCGTTGTCGGTGTTCGAATCCGACGATTTGCGGCAGAAGTTCAACTGGTTCTGCGACAAGCTCGAAAGCGATTTCGACTTCGGCAAGGTGGAGGCAACGGCCACGGTCGGCAAGCTCAAATCCAAGCCGGAACAGGCACGAGCTGTCATTCAGATTGGCATCATCATCGGTGGCGCTGACGGCACATTCGATGAGCACGAGAAGGCGGCTGTGAAGGAAGCCTGCTTTGCAGTGGGCATCGACCCGTCTGAGTTCGACCTGTAGAACTCCGTGCGCAGGCGGTCATGGATCGCTGTGGACACTGGCGGGGAACCGTTCGCCGAAGCGCGCATCGACTCCACAGCGATCCGATGACAACGCCGGTGCGGTTGAGCGCGGCGTGATCAGCCGGCCGTTCGGTGTGGCCGCATCAGGACCGCCTCGATCTCTCCGTCGATGATCAACTGCCGCAGGGTTTTACGGTCGAACTTTCCGCTGGGGAGGGTGGGGATGCGTTCGCTGTCGGTGAGCGCCCAACGGGTGGGCACCTTGTAGGCGGACAATTGTTCGCGGGCGTAGGCGGCCAGTGCGGCCAGGTCGAGGTCCGCGGTGGGCACGACGACCGCACAGACCGCCTCGCCGCGCTGCGGGTCGTCGATGCCGATGACCACACACTGCGCCACGTCGGCAGCCGCGGCGATGACGGCCTCGACTTCCAGCGGGGAGACGTTGGCCCCGGCGGCCTTGATCAGATCGGTCGTGCGCCCGACGTAGAACAGTCGGGGATCACCGTCGCGGCGGTACACCTTGTCGCCGGTGTGGTACCAGCCGTCGGCGTCGAAGGTCTCCGATCGCTCCCGCTTGTTGTAACCGGCCATTACCCCGATGCCGCGGACCAGGAGTTCGCCGGTATCCCCGGATGCCACCGGGGAACCGTGCTCGTCGACAATGGCCATGTCGGTGAACACGAATCCCCCCGCCGTCTCAGACATGGTGCGGTGCACCGGAAATCCATCTGGCACATCGGTCATCGCAATGTCCAGCGGGCCGTCGCGCAGCATCGGTGCACTGCTCAGGTCGCGGTCGGCGAACGACGGATGATCGCGCAACTTCTGGGTGAAGGCGGGCCAGCCCACGATCCCGGTGATCCGTTCGCGCTCAGCCAGATCCAGTGCGGTTTCCGGATCGAGTTTCGGCATGACCACCAGGGTGACGGGTGCGTGCAGGGCCCCGGTGACCGCGAGTAGTCCGCCGATCCAGAAGAACGGCATGGCGCAGAGGATCCGGGACGATTCCTGTAACCCGGTGATCGCCCGGATGGCGGTGGGCCAGGTCGACGTTTGGCGCACCAGCGTGCCGTGGGTGTGCAGGACACCTTTGGGATCGGCGGTAGATCCGGAAGTGTGCACCATGACGGCGAGGTCGGCGGGCGACACCTCGGCTTCCGCGGCGGCCAGGACTTCGACGGGTACCTCGTCGGTGGTCTCATCGCACGCGGGGGACGCCCAGGGGCGGGAGATGTCACCGATCAGTGCGATGCGGCGCAGGTAGGGGGCGGCGCGCAGGGCCAGTCGCCGCGTGGAGTGGCCGGCCAGTTCGGGCAGTGCCGCCTCCAGTCGTTCGGCGACATCGATGTTCAGGACGGTACTGGGGGCGATCAGGAGCCCGATGTCGGCCAGGCGCAACACCTTTGCGATCTCGGCCGGCGTGTACAGCGTGCTCAGCGGCACCGCCACCGCCCCGATTCGCGATACCGCCAGCCACCAGGTCACCCACTCGGCGCCGTTGGGGAAGAACAGGCCCACCCGGCTGCCCTTGCCCACCCCCTGGTGCAGTAGCCACCGCGCCAGGTGCGCGGACCGTTGCTCGGCCTCGAGGTAGGTGAGCCGGTCGGTGGGGGTGACCAGGTAGGTGGACTCACCGAACTCGGCAACGCTGTGCTGCAGCAGAGCGGGGATGGTCAGCGGGGATGGAGTCACCGACCCATCTTCTCCAATGGGTGATACCGCTCCGTCAGTGGCTTCCGCAGTCGGCACCGTCCCCGCGAGCCTCGAGGTAGGTGTCGTGCCAGGACCACCACTCGTAGGGCTTGGCCTGCGGGTAGCCCGTGGGTGAATCCTCCCACGTCTCCTGTCGGCCGAGCGCGGTCATGTCCAGGAAGTTCCAGGTGTTGACGAAGGCCTCGTCGCCCCGGTCGTTGATGAAGTAGGTGCGGAAAACCTGATCGCCATCGCGGATGAACGCGTTGGTGCCGTGCCATTCATCGACACCGAAGTCCACGTCGAACTCCGCGCCGGCACGGGGAAGCATGGAGTACCAGGGGTGGCTCCATCCCATACGTGCCTTGATCCGGGCGATGTCGGCCTGCGATCCGCGGGAGGCGTAGACAAGGGTGGTGTCACGGGAGTTGAGATGGGCCAGGTTGCCGATGTGGTCGGCCATCAACGAGCAGCCGACGCACCCGTGCTCCGGCCAGCCGTGCACGCCTGGGTCGAGGAAGGCGCGGTACACGATCAGCTGACGACGTCCGGCGAACAAGTCGAGCAGGTTCGCGGCGCCTTCCGGGCCTTCGAACTCGTAGTCCTTGTCCACCGGCGTCCAGGGCATGCGCCGGCGCAGTGCCGCGAGTCGGTCCCGTGCGCGGGTGAATTCCTTTTCCTTGACCAGCATTTCGTCGAGTGCGGCCTGCCAGTCGGCGGCCGGCACGATCGGTGGGGTCTTCACGTCTGCTCCCGTCGTCGGTCCTTTACGGCGCCCATTCAATATTCAACAAAACAGTTGAATAACTATCTCGAGCGAACCATGGGTCGCCGCTATAGTCAACAAGGTGGTTGAAGATCAAGTTCTGGACCGCGCGTATTCGGCACTGGCCGATCCGACCCGCCGGCGGCTGCTGGAGGCCCTGCGTGAGGGCGACGCGCGGATCAGTGACCTGGCCGCCCCGTTGCCCATGACCTTCGCCGGCGTCTCGCGTCATGTCGGGGTGCTGGAGGCCGCGGGCCTGGTGCAGCGCGAGGTCCGGGGGCGCGAGCATTGGGTGTCGCTCAAGCCGGACGGCCTGACGATGGCCCAGCAGTGGATGAGTGAGCAGACCGACTTCTGGTCGAGCCGCGCCGATGCGCTGGCCGCGCGGTTGCGGCGGCGGGCGGATTCTCGATGACCGAGGCGTCGACGGTCCGCGTGCGACGGCTGATGCCCGCGGCTCCCGGTGTGGTGTTCGACCAATGGCTCGACCCCGAGGCGCTGCGCGAGTGGATGTGCCCCCGCCCGGTCCGGTGCGTCGAGGTCGTGGTCGAACCCCGGGTCGGTGGGCTCGTGCGCTTCGACGTCGACGATTCCGGTACCGGCGTACTGATCACCGGGCAGTTCCTGGTCATCGAGCGTCCGCGGGTGCTGCGCTTCACCTGGAGTAACTCGGACTGGATCGATCCGACCGTCGTCAGCGTCGTCAACGTCGAATTCGAGCCGGTCGGCGACGGGCAGACGATGATGTCGATCGAGCATTCCCTTTTGCCGCCAGAGGAATTCGACAGCTTTCACAGCGGGTGGACCCTCACGTTCGAGCAGTTGGCAGCAGTCCTCGAGAGTGCCGCGACCTAGACTGCGGGCATGGACAGCGGCACCCAGGTTCAATACGAGGCTCCGGAAGGCCTGCTCCGCATCGAGGACTGCCTCGATGCGGACGGCGGCATCGTGCTGCCGCCGGGCACCACCCTGATCTCGCTCATCGAGCGCAACATCGCCCACGTCGGCGACCACGTCGCCTACCGCTACCTGGATTACAGCCACGCCGAGGAAGAGATCTTCGAGCTGACCTGGTCCCAGCTGGGGGTTCGGCTGCGGGCCGTCGCGGCGCTGCTGCAGCAGGTCGCCACACGCGGTGATCGCGTCGCCGTCCTGGCCCCGCAGGGTCTCGACTATGTCGTCGGCTTCTTCGCCGCGATCAAGGCCGGCACCATCGCGGTACCGCTGTTCGCGCCGGAATTGCAGGGCCACGCCGAACGGCTCGAAACTGCGCTGCTCGATTCCCGTCCGACCACGGTGCTCACCACCACAGCCGCCGCCGACGCCGTACGGGCGTTCCTGGCGAAGCTGCCAGACACCGTGCGTCCTGGGCTGGTGGTCATCGACGAGGTACCCGATTCGGTGGGGGACGGCTTCACCCCCATCGTGGTCGACCCCGACGACGTCTCCCACCTGCAGTACACCTCGGGTTCGACACGTCCACCCGTCGGCGTGGAGATCACCCACCGTGCGGTCGGCACCAACCTGCTGCAGATGATCCTGTCCATCGACCTGCTGAACCGAAACACCCACGGACTCAGCTGGTTACCGCTCTACCACGACATGGGCCTGTCCATGATCGGATTCCCCGCGGCGTACGGCGGGCACTCGACGCTGATGTCGCCGACCGCGTTCATCCGTCGCCCGGAGCGCTGGATTCGGGCGATGTCGGAGGCATCGAAGCACGGCCGGGTCATCACCGCCGCGCCGAACTTCGCCTACGAGTGGACGGCCCAGCGCGGAGTGCCCGCCGTGGGGGAGGACATTGATCTGAGCGATGTGGTGCTCATCATCGGATCGGAACCTGTGATCCCCGAGGTGATAACGGCATTCAACGAGGTGTTCGCGCCGTACGGACTGCCGCCCACGGCGTTCAAGCCGTCGTACGGCATCGCCGAGGCGACACTGCTGATCACGACGATCGCCCCGGCGGAACAGCCATCGGTGGTCTACTTCGACCGCGAGAAGCTCGCCGTCGGCCGGGCGGTCCGGGTGAACGCCCACGCCGAAGGTGCCATCGCGCATGTGTCCTGTGGCCACCCGGCCCGCAGCCTGTGGGCGGTGATCGTCAACCCCGCGCCTGCCGACGGTCGCTCCGCGGAAGTGCCCGACGGTGAGGTCGGGGAAATCTGGTTGCACGGCAACAACATCGGCCGGGGTTACTGGGGCAGGCCGGAGGAGACACGCAAGGTGTTCGGCGTGTCGCTGCACTCGCGCCTTGCCTCGGGCAGCCACGCCGACGGGCTTGCCGAGGACGCCACCTGGCTGCGCACCGGCGATCTCGGGGTGTACTTCGAAGGGCAGTTTTACGTGACGGGGCGGATGGCCGACCTCGTTCAGATCGACGGTCGCAGCCACTATCCACAGGATATCGAGGCCACCGTGGCGGAGGCCTCCCCGCTGGTCCGGCGTGGCTATGTCACCGCGTTCACCGTGAACTCCGATCCCGGTGCGGACGGTGACGGCGCCAGCCTGGTGGTCATCGCAGAACGTGCGGGCGGTACCCGCCGCGCTGACCCCGATGAGGCGAGCGAGGCCATCCGAGCGGCAGTTGCCGCCCGGCACGGCGTGACGGTCGCGGATCTACGATTCCTTCCGGCCGGCGCGATCCCGCGGACCACCAGCGGCAAGCTGGCCCGGGTGGCGTGTCGCAGTGAGTATCTGGAGGGCACTTTGGGCGTGCGGTGACCACGTATCGCAGGCATGCTGCTGGTATGAGCAGAGACGAGATCACCGCCGCGATCGTGGAAGCCCGCCTGACCAAGGGCCTGACGTGGCAGCAGTTGGCAGACGCCATCGACAAACCTGTGGTGTGGACGGTGTCTGCACTGCTCGGACAACACCCGGTTCCGGCCGAGTCCGGCAAGATCATCGCGGACCTGCTGGGGTTGGACGCTTCGGTGATCCCGGTGCTGGCCGCGGTGCCGATGCGCGGCGGTTTACCGACGGCGGTACCTACCGATCCCACCATCTACCGTTTCTACGAGGCACTTCAGGTGTACGGAGGGGCGCTCAAGGAAGTCATCCACGAGCAGTTCGGTGACGGCATCATGAGCGCCATCAACTTCAGCGTCGACATCCAGCGCAAATCTCACCCCGCCGGGGACCGCGTGGTGGTGACGTTCGACGGCAAGTTCCTGCCCTATGACTGGACCGCGGCCGAGAGAGTGGTCCTGCGCTGACATCTGCCGCTGGCCAAGCACGCCGCTGAGAGTCCATGATTGCCAGGTATCCCTGCGGCGACGGTGAGGATTCTCATGGCTGTGCATCGAGCTGTTCACGTCCAGTCTTCCGGCGGTGCGCTGGAACTTGTTGACGCCCAAACTGTCTCGCCCGATCGGGGACAGGTCCGGGTCGCCGTGGCCGCGTGCGGGGTCTGCGGCACCGATCGGGCCATCGTCAACGGTGGGTTCCCGGGCATCGCCTGGCCGCTGACCCCGGGCCATGAGATCGCCGGCACCATCGCCGAAGTGGGCGCGGGTGTCGCCGATTTCGCGGTAGGTGACCGGGTGGCGATCGGATGGTTCGGCGGACACTGCGGGGTCTGCATTCCCTGCCGTAAGGGCTTGTTCATCCACTGCGAAAAGGGGCAGATACCGAGCCTGCATTATCCGGGCGGCTACGCGGAATCGGTGACGGTGCCGGCCAACGCGCTCGCCCGGATCCCCGAGGAACTGTCCTTCGCCGAGGCCGCTCCGATGGGGTGCGCCGGGGTGACGACCTACAACGCGCTCCGCCACACCCGTGCCCTCCCCGGGGACGTGGTCGCGGTCCTCGGCGTCGGCGGTCTGGGGCACCTCGGCCTGCAGTTCGCCCACGCGATGGGCTTCGAGACCGTCGCCATCGCCCGCGGACCCGGCAAGGAAGCCGATGCCCGTTCGCTGGGGGCTCGGCACTACATCGACTCGACCGCCGGGGACGTCAGTTCGGCGCTGCGGGACCTGGGCGGCGCGGCAGTGGTGCTCGCCACGGTCGGCAATTCGCAGGCGATGGCCGACACCGTGGGCGGGCTCGCGCCGCGTGGGGAGCTGGTCGCGATCGGGGTATCGGTCGATCCGTTGCCCATCAGCCCGGTGCAACTGATCCAGCCCGCGCTGAGTATCTCGGGGCACCCGTCGGGAACGGCACGTGACGTCGAGGAGACGATGCATTTTGCGGTGCTGTCGGGGGTCCGGGCCCGGATCGAGGAGCGTCCACTCGACGACGCGGCGAGCGCCTACGCCGCGATGGAGCAGGGGCAGGCGCGCTACCGCATGGTCCTGACCGTCTGATCGGTGGTCGAATCCGGTTATCTCGCCCCACTGGTCACAGCGAGCGGGTAGCGTCGGGACTTCGTTTGCTGGACGACGAATCGGTGGGGGCCGGGATGGCGTGGAAGCGGATAGCGACGGTTGCCGGCAGGTTTTTCTCCGGTAGGTCACCTGGCGTTGCCAAAGAGTTCGCTCGCGATATCTATTCTGCCCCGGTGCTTTTCACGCCGGGACGACGCCGCAACCTACTGTCCGCCGCGCTCATCGCGCTCGTGGGATGTGCGGCCGCGCCAGCACCCGCGTGGGCCGCACCCATACCGTCGGCGCAAATCGACTTCGGTGGCATGATGCGCACGTATCGGCTCCACCTGCCGGCCGGTGGCCCGCCCTCAGGGCTGGTGGTCAACCTGCATGCCGCGGGTGCGACCGGAGCCGATCAGGCGGCGCTCACCCATTACGACGCGGTGGCCGACGCTTACGGGTTCGCCGTGGTCTACCCCGATGGCATCGATTACAGCTGGGCCGACGGCCGCGGCGCCTCGGTGCCGGACCGTCAAGGGGTCGACGATGTCGGGTTCATCTCGACCCTCGTCGATCGCCTCGCCGCGGAGAACGGCATCCCGCGCGGCCGGGTATTTGCCACCGGGCTGTCGGCGGGTGGGTTCATGGCGAACCGCCTGGCGTGTGATCGTGCCGACCTGTTCGCGGCGATCGCCCCGGTCGCCGGGACGCTGGGGACGAATGTGGGCTGCAATCCGTCGAGGCCCGTTTCGGTTCTCGCGACTTACGGGACGGCAGACCCGGTCGTGCCGTTCGCCGGCGGACCCATGTCGGGGCGTGGTGGAGGTAGCACTGTGGTGTCGGGGCCGGCGATGGTGGACCGGTGGCGCCAGATCGACGGCTGCCCGGCTCCGTCCGACGAGGTGCTGCCCAGCACCGGCGACGGCACCGAAACCCACCGCATCGCCTCCGATGGGTGTGCCGGCGGAACTTCGGTGGTGTTCATGCGGGTCGACGGCGGCGGGCACACCTGGCCGGGGGTCCCCGAGATTCTTCCCGTGCAGTCCGTTGGAGCGGCCAGCCGGGCCTTCGACGCCTCGGACGCGTCCGGGCGCTTCTTCGCCTCTCATGGCAGATAGTCACGCGGCCGTTTATCAGTACGCTTTTCAACGATGGCTGAGGAAGGTCTGAACGGCAGGGATCGCCTGCGCGGAGGGCTGCGCATGGCCTTGCGAGGGCGCCGTGACCCGGCGCCGGTCGCCGGCCGACGCAGTCGCGCGTCGGCGGGGATGGGTGACGTGCACACCCGCAAGGTTCTCGACCTGACCATCCGGCTCGCGGAGGTCATGTTGTCGTCGGGCTCGGGTACTGCCGATGTGGTCGCCACAACCCAGGACGTCGCACAGGCCTACCGGCTCACCGACTGCGTCGTCGACATCACCGTCGCGACGATCATCGTGTCGGCACTGCCGACTGCGGACAGTCCGCCGGTGACGATCATGCGGGCGGTGCGGACCAGGTCCACTGATTACACCCGGCTGGCCGAGCTCGATCGACTGGTGCGGCGCATCACCTCCGGCGGTATCACCGTCGACGAGGCGCACGAGGCCATGGATGAGCTGACCGAGAGCCCGCATCCGTTCCCCCGGTGGCTGGCGACCGCCGGGTGGGCGGGGTTCGCGCTCGGTATCGCGATGCTGCTGGGCGGCAACTGGTTGACCTGCCTGCTGGCCACTGTGACGGCCGCGCTCATCGACCGGGTCGGCCGTCTGCTGAATCGAATCGGCACGCCGTTCTTCTTTCAGCACGCGGTCGGGGCGGCGATCGCGACGTTGATCGCGCTGGCTGCGTACCGGTACACGGGTCAGGGTCTCAGCGCGCTCGTCGCCACCGGGATCGTGTTGTTGTTGTCCGGCATGACTTTGGTCGGTGCCGTGCAGGACGCCTTGACCGGCTACATGGTCACTGCGGTCGCGCGGCTCGGTGACGCTGTGTTTCTCACCGCGGGAATCGTCGTGGGCATCACCGGTGCACTGCAGGCCGCCACGCTCCTGGGGATCGAGATCGAATTGCACGTCAACACGGCAGGCACCTTCCTCACGCCGAGAGGCCCGGTGCCGATCGTCCTGGCGGTCGTGGGTGCCGCGCTGGCCGGGATGTGCCTGACCCTGGCCAGCTATGCACCCCTGCGGTCATTGCCCACCGCCGGGTTGGCGGCCGGGCTGGCCGAGCTGACGTTGATCGGGCTCGGGACCGCCGGGTTCGGCCAGTGGGCGGCCACCGGGATCGCCGCGGTCGGTGTCGGGTTTCTGGCCACCCTGATCTCCATCCGCCGGCAGTCTCCCGCACTGGTGACCGCGACCGCCGGCATCATGCCGATGCTGCCCGGTCTCTCAGTGTTCTGGGCGGTGTTCGCCTTTGCCGTCGACGAGAAGTTCGGTGAGGGGCTCGCGCACCTGCTTAGCGCGGCGGCGACGGCGTTGGCACTCGGCAGCGGCGTGGTGATGGGTGAGCTGCTCGGCTCGCCGCTGCGGTACCGCGCCGGCCGCATCGGCGAGTTCTTCCGCAAAGAGGGACCGCCCGGGCTGCGCCGGGCAGTGGGTCAGGTGGTGGTCCGCCTCCAACCGGCCGACAACACCACGGCTGCCGGCGCTCCACGCGCGGAAAGCGTCCCGTTGGAAGCTGCACCGGCCGAGGAGTCGGACGGCGATGAGAGCGTGGAGCCCGGCAACTGAATCAGGTGAACGGGAGGAAGTCGCCGTTGATCCAGACGCCCCAGTGGCCGCCGGCCGGCAGGTTCCACCAGACCATCGGCTTGCCCTGCCACGTCTCAGCCGGCTTCTTCGGCGCGTTCGGCGGCGGCGGGAGGCTCGGATCCGGTTCCGCGCCCGCGATGGCGGTGCCGAGGCCGAGGGCGGCCCCGATCAGGCCGGTGGCCGCGATGGTGGCCAGGGTTGCCTTGCTTCCGAACATGAATGTCCACCTCGGTGTTTGACTCTGAACTTGGATACCCGAAGCTTAGCCACACGAAGTGATTGAGTCTGCACGTGTGGTCGGCGACGGGCTCATCCGTCATCCTGAACCCGCGCGACGTGGCCTGACACCGAGATGAGAAAGATTCTCCTTTCTCGATGTCGAGAACGCCGTGACGGCTCCGTCCTAGGGGTGAGCGACGAACTAGGGTCGCCAATCTGAAGGGAGAACCTCATGGCCAAGTACCTGTTTCTCAAGCACTATCGGGGCGCGCCGGCGTCCGTCAACAACATCCCCATGGATCAGTGGACACCCGCCGAGATCCAGGCCCACATCCAGTACATGAATGACTTCGCCGATCGGCTGAAGGACAGCGGTGAGTACGTCGACAGCCAGGCCCTTGCCCCAGACGGCGCGTGGGTCCGCTCCGACGGCGAGGGGAAGCCGCCCGTGACCGACGGCCCATTCGCCGAGACCAAGGACTTGATCGCGGGTTGGATGCTGGTCGACGTCGACTCCTACGAACGCGCCGTCGCGTTGGCCGGAGAACTGTCGGCGGCGCCCGGCGCGGGCGGGCAGCCCATCCACGAGTGGCTGGAGGTGCGTCCGTTCCTGACCGCCTCGCCGACCGTCACCGAGTAGATGGCCGCCGGTGCGGTGGACGAGGCCCAGTTCCGGGATCTGATTCCCGGTGTCCTGGCCGCCCTTGTCCACCGCGGGGCGGACTTCGCGACAGCCGAAGACGCCGTGCAGGAAGCTCTGGTTCGGGCCTGGGACACGTGGCCGGACCGGCGGCCCGACGATCCCAAGGGCTGGCTGATCACCGCGGCATGGCGGCGTTTCCTCGACGTCGCCCGTTCCGATGTGGCACGGCGCGACCGTGAGATGCGGGTCTTTGCCGAACCAGTCGCCGGAGCTGCCGCGGAGGTCGACGACACGTTGCAGCTTTACTTTCTGTGCGCGCATCCGAGTCTGACCCCGTCGGCGGCCGTCGCCCTGACCTTGCGCGCCGTCGGAGGCCTCACCACGCGTCAGATCGCGCAGGCCTACCTCGTTCCGGAATCGACCATGGCCCAACGGATCAGCCGCGCCAAGCGCACCGTGAGCGCGGTTCGGCTGGATCGTCGCGGTGATCTGCGCACCGTGTTGCGGGTGCTGTACCTGGTGTTCAACGAGGGGTACAGCGGCGATGTCGACCTGGCAGCCGAGGCGATCAGGCTGGCCCGCCAGCTGGCCCGGACCACCAACGATCCGGAAGTCAGCGGCCTGCTGGCGTTGTTCCTCCTGCACCATGCCAGGCGTCCGGCACGAACGCGGGCCGACGGCAGCCTGGTGACGCTGGCCGATCAGGACCGCACGTTGTGGCGCCGTGATCTCATCGCCGAAGGGGTATTCGTGCTGCAGGCGGCGCTGGCGCATGACCGGCTCGGGGAGTACCAGGCCCAGGCTGCGGTGGCGGCGCTGCACGCTGACGCCCCGTCCGCCGAGGAGACCGACTGGGTGCAGATCGTCGAGTGGTACGACGAACTCGTCGCGCTCACCGACAGCCCGGTGGCGCGTCTCAACCGCGCTGTCGCTGTCGGTGAAGCCGATGGGCCGCAGGCAGGTTTGGCGGTGCTCGCCGAACTCGACCCGGCGCTGCCGCGCCACACCGCCGCAGTGGCCTACCTCCATGAACGGGCGGGGGACATCTCGACGGCCGCACGGCTCTACGTGCAGGCCGCCGCCGAAGCGCAATCGCTGGCCGAGCGCAACCACCTCACCCTGCGCGCATCTGTCCTGCACCGTCGCATTTGACGGGAGGACGGTTAACCTCCTAGGTGTGGGCAACAGTCGGATGAGAGTGTTGATCATCGGTGGGGGGTTCGGCGGGTTGTTCTGTGCGCGCCGATTGGGCGGCGTCGACGTCGACGTGACCCTGCTCGACCGGGCGGCCGGTCACCTGTTTCAGCCGCTGCTCTACCAATGCGCCACCGGCACCTTGGGCTTCGGCCAGATCAGCCGGCCGCTGCGCGAGGAGTTCGAGCGACACCGCAACGTCACCACGTTGCTCGGTGAAGCGATCGACGTCGATCCGGAGTTGCGCCGGGTCACGGCCCGCCGGCCGGATGAGACGACCTACACCCTCGACTACGACGTACTTGTGGTGGCCGCGGGGATGCGGCAGTCCTACTTCGGCAAAGAGCATTTCGCCGAGTGGGCACCGGGGATGAAGACGCTCGACGACGCGCTCAGCATCCGGCAGCGGGTATTCACCGCCTTCGAGATCGCCGAGACGCTGCCGCCCGGTCCGGAGCGCGATGGTTGGCTCACGTTCGCTGTTGCCGGGGGCGGTCCCACCGGGGTCGAGTTGGCCGCGCAGATCCGCGAGATGGCCACGCGCACCTTGGCTCACGAGTTCCACAGCATCGAGCCCGAGGAAGCCAGGGTGCTGCTGTTCGACGGTGGGGACCGAGTGCTGAAGGCCTTCTGCCCCGAGCTGGGGGAGAAGGCGACGAGAGCGCTGCAGAAACTGGGTGTCGAGCTCCATATGGGCGTTCATGTCACCGACGTCAACCGGGACGGGGTGACCATCAGCCCGAAGGCCGGTGGCCCCGACGAGCAATACGCGGCACGAACTGTGTTGTGGACAGCCGGCGTTGAGGCCGTGCCGTTCGCCCGGCACCTGGCCCAGGTTCTGGGAGTGGAGGCGGATCGCAGCGGGAGAATCGCTGTGGAGCCTGATCTTTCGATCGACGGCCGTCCCGAGATCTTCGTGATCGGAGACCTGGCCGGCCGGGAGAATCTGCCGGGAGTCGCCGAGAACGCGATGCAGGGCGGGCTCCACGTCGCCTCGTGCGTCCGCCGGGAACTTGACGGTAAACCCCGGCGGCCGTTCCGCTACCGCGACCTCGGTTCGGCGGCGTACATTGCCCGCCGACAAGCACTCCTGCAGGTCGGACCGATCAAGGTCGCCGGCTTCTTCGGCTGGCTGGCTTGGGGTTTCATCCACATCGCATTCCTCACCGGCGTACGCAACCGCATCAGCACGGTAACCACCTGGCTCACCACCATCGCCCGCGAGAATCGGTCGCACCGCGCGTTCATGCTCGGTGCCAGCGGTCTGCCCGATCAGCACTACACGTGGACCACCTGGGACGCGTCGACACCGCCGCCTGAGCTGCCGCCGAACGGAAACGACCGCTAGCCCCTACCGGCCCAGGGTCGGCCGCCTCTGCAGGTCGGGTGCGGCGGCCGCGAGCAGGCGCTGCCGATCGCCGGTCAACGGCGGGTAGATCCGTTCGGTATTGATGGTTCTCTTGGTGGCCTTGGCCATCAAACCGGTTGCCACCACATCGCGATCCCAGCCCTCGGTGTAGACGGCACCGGCCGGGCCCAGATCGAGAACGGTGACGTACCAGGGGATCCGCAATGCGCGCATGGGTTGCCCGAGAAGGTCGCCGATGACGTTGTACCCGGCATAGCGGCCCATCGGTCTGCCGTGTTGACACGACATCACCGACAGGTGGCCGTCGTCGACTCGCGCGGCGGCCACATCTCCGGCCGCGAACACCGCCGGTACCGCCTCGACGCGGAGGTAGTCGTCGACCGGCAGCCGACCGAACCGGTCCAGCGTGACCGGCAGCTGCGCCGTCAGCGGGTTGGCCCGCATTCCCGCGCACCACACCACGGTGGCCGTCGGCACCGTGTCGCCAGATGACAAGGTCACCGCGCCGATATCGACAGATGTCACGCTGACACCCGTGACGACCTGAATTCCATTGTCGGATAATGCAGTTTCGATCACCGGGCGCGCCGAGGCGCCCATATCCGAGCCGACCTGCGGGTGGTGGTCCACGAGCACGACTACCGGTGCAACGGTGCCATCGAAGATCGCGGCGAGCCGTGCGGGCAATTCGCATGCGGTCTCGATACCGGTGAGCCCCGCGCCGACGACGACGACCGTGCCGGCACCCGGTGTCACGGGATTCGCGGCCAGCGTATCCAGGTGACCGGCGAGACGCCTGGCGCCGTCGAACGTATCGACGTCGAAACCGAATTCGGCCAGCCCGGGGATATTCGGTCGCGCGACCCGGCTGCCTGCGGCCAGGACCAGTCGGTCATAGCCCATGACGAGCGTTCGGCCATCGTGTTGCGCCGTGACGTTCCGCGCGCCGACGTCGATGGCGGTGACCTCGCCAACAACGTGGTCGACGCCGACGGGATCGAGCAGCTTCTCCAACGGGATCCGGCAGTCGCTCAGATCGGCTTCGTAATTGCGTACCCGGATGTCGTGGAAGGGGCGCTCACTGACCACCGTGACCTTCACGCCGTCGGCCGCCGGTCTGAGTTCGTCGATACGTCTGGCGGCGCCGAGCGCTGCCCACAGCCCGGCGAAACCCGATCCGACGATCAGCACGTGACTCACGGTTTCAGCGTGCCACGCTACAAAAATCACGGCCGGTAAAACGCTCGAGAACCCGCAATGGCGAACCTAGTTTTCAACGGTCGATGTCACCAAAGTCGCCGATCCCTACTATTTTCTGCTGCAATCCCTTGCAGTGGACGGCCTTTCGCGCGACGACCGACATCATGATGTCGGCGAACCAACACGATGGTTGCGACGGCGGCGACGAAGAAAAGAGTCGGGTTCGTGGAGACCACCAGCAGCTTGTCCGGCTTGGACATCGTCGCGATGGCGGCGTCGAGCGCCTCGACATAGCTGGTGTAGCCGGCGCTGAGCTGGAGCGAGGTCCGGTAGAGCCAGGCGGCGAACCACATGAACACCGCCAGATAGACGGCCAGCGTACCGGCCGCCCAGACGCCCCAGGTCAGGCCGGTGGAGCGCACCGCCCGATCGACCATGATGGCCAGCAGCGGAACGGTCCACACCCAGTGATGCCCCCAGGCAAGCGGTGGCACCGTGCACGACAGCAACCCGATGAGCGTGATCGCCAGCAGGGAGTGCCCGGACTGCTGTGCCCGTTGTGCCGCAACGAACCCCAGCACCGCCGCGGTGCCGATCGCGAATATCCACCACAGGGTCGGCATCGGTGCCGGCGCCGCCAGGGTGGCCAGCACTCCGCCGATCGAGAAGTTTCCGGGATGCGTGAGCGGCCCGATGCGGTCGGTTTGGAACACCGCGTGTAGCCAGTAGGCCGTGGAATCGGTCGGCAGGACACACCAGGTGATCGTGACCGTGGCCAGCGCCGCACACAGCGCGGTGAAGCCTGCACGCCATTGCCGGGTGAGGAACAGGTAGGGCACGAACACGACGGCGGTCAGCTTGACACCGGCGGCGATGCCGACCGACCATCCGCGCAGACGAGCGGATGGCGGCCGGGTGAGATCCCAGACGATCAACGCCATCAGGACGACATTGACCTGCCCTTGCCAAAGCGTGCCCCTCACCGCCTCGATGTCGACGGCGACGAGGCTGAGTGCGAGGGCGAGCAGCCAGAGCCGATGATCTGCCCGGTAGCTCAGGACAGTGGCGCATCGCCAGATCGTGAGGGTCAGCGCCGTGAATGAGACGGCCATCCAGATTACTTGGGCTGCAGTGAAACCCATGATGGACAGGGGGATGAAGGTGACAGCGGCGAACGGCGGGTAGGTGAACCAACCCCCTCCGGGCAGCTCCGTGGCGTAGAGCGGTTGACCGTCGAGCAGTTGTTGCCCGCCGGCGCGATAGATGTCGAGGTCGCCGCCGTTGGTGAGCAGCCCCATGTGTGAGCCTGCGGTGAACGGTTCCAGCAGTTGGTGAATGACCAGCAGCGCTGCGGCCGCCAGCCAGGCGATCGCCACCGCGTTCGTCGAAACTGCGTGGACTCGGTGTGGCGCAGTCATGAAGCAAGCCCCTGCCGTGCGCACCAGCCGACCCCTGGCTGTGAACGAAGCTCGTTCAGGCGCAACAACTAACGAATATATGAAGCATTTGTTACAGTCAAATGTGCCTCGCGAGATCGACCGGGTGAAGCGTGACCAGCTGCTGGCAGGCGCAGCGTCGGTGTTCGCCCGCGTGGGTGTGGTCGACACCTCGCTGCGTACGTTGGCCACCGAACTGGGAACCAGTGCGCGAATGCTGGTCTACTACTTCGGCACCAAAGATCAGTTGATACTGGAAGTGCTGAACCGGCAACAACGCCAGGCGATTCCGGAGGCCGACGACGTGGAGTTGCCGGTGTCGGTGGCCGCACATCGGCAATGGTGTTTCAACGACTGGTATGCCTGCACCCGTGGTGAGCGGAGCGAGAGCCTGCGGGTGGTCTTGCAGGTGTTCGGTGCCGCGTGCAGCCGCGATAGTCCGTACCGCGAGTACACCTGGGATACGTTGTCCCTGCTCACCTGCAACTCGAAGGCCCGATTGGCGGCGCTCGGAATGTCCGACCATGTCGCAGAGACGCGCTCACGCATCGCCCTCGCGGCATTTCAAGGCCTCATCATCGAGTTTTTCACGGCCGAGGACGGCGCCTACGTGGATGACACATTCAGCCGATTCATCGACGAGTTCCTGCTTGCGCCGTTCTGATCACGACCGGTGAATGCACACGCTGCGCGGAGTTGCTCCGGGCCGGTTCACCGCGCGAGCCCAGCGCGCCGGCGGTGGGATGTGCGACGATGCACGGACCGCCCGGTAATCGCCGTGTCTCCCGAGCAGGCGTTTCAGCGGGCGTACAGGTTTCAGCGGGCGTACAGAGAGGACCGCCGGACAGATGACCGATGCGCACCGCGCCACGCTTCCCGTCAAACGGGCGAAGCTCGCGATCGCAGGACTGACCGTCCTGGGCGCTGCGCTGGCCACCGCCGGCCAGGCAGCCGCAGACCCGGTAGTGCCCGATCCGGTGCCCGCGCCTGCGCCCGCGGAGGCAGCACCGCCGCCGCCGCCGCCCGCGCCGGCCGGCCCGCCACAGGTGCCCGAGATCGCCAACCCCGTGTACGGCTCGGGCCAGTACGGCTCCGGCCCGGTCGGTACCCTGCGCGATCTGTGGCACCAGGCCCGCGACCCGGGCGGGTTCCAGGGTGCCGGGGGAGCACCCGAAGGTACGGTCGCGCCGCCGCCGGGCGCCGGCGTCGCACCTCCCTTGCCTCCGGGGTACGTCTCGATCAACGCCCCCGGTTCGGAGACGCCGGCCACGGCGCCGGCCCCCGGTAGCGGCGGTCCCGCCGGCCCGGCGTTGCCGCCTGGCTACTACTCGCTCAACGGTCCGCCGCCGCCCGGGTACGAGTACAACTCGCCGGGTCAGCAAGCGCCTGCGCCGCCGGCAGCTCCTACGCCGTAACCGGGCGCCCCAACACGTGGCGCAGCGCCTGATCCAGGTATGGATGGCGGAAATGGTGCTCGGCGGAGGTGAGGACCGCGGGAACCGCCCGCTGGCTGGCGCACGCCAGTTCACGGGCACCCTGGTCGCCCAGCAGTAACCGTGGCCCCAGCGTCGGAACCGGCAGAACGGTCGGACGGTACAGAACGTGGCCTAGCACGTCGGTGTATTCCGTGTTGCGCACCGGCTCTGGTGCCACGGCATTGACCGGGCCGGATAACTGCGTGTCCCACAACGCGCGGTGGTAGATGTCAACCAGGTCGTCGATCCCGATCCAGGGCAACCACTGCTGCCCGTCGCCGATGCGGCCGCCGAGCCCGGCCGCGAACAAGGGCCGCAGCAGTCGCAGGGTGCCGCCGCTGGGGGACTGCACGATCCCGGTGCGGACACGCACTACCCGGACACCGGATCGTTCGGCCGCGGCCAGCGCCTGTTCCCAGTCGGCCACGACGTCGGCCAGGAAGCCGTCGCCGCGTTCGCTGGTCTCGGTGAGAACCTCGTCGGCGCGGTCGTAGCCGTAGAGGCCCACCGCTGACGCGCTGACGACGACCTGAGGGCCGCTATCGGTCGCGGCGATACGTTCGGCGAGCCGGCGGGTCGGTTCGACGCGGCTGTCGCGGATGGCGCGACGGTGTTCGTCGGTGAACCGGCCGGCGATCGATGCGCCGGCCAGATGGACGACGGCGTCGACCCCGGCCAAGAGTTCGGGGTCGGGAGCGTCCGGGTTCCATTGCCGCTCATCGGGTTTGGTTGTTGCGTGGCGGACCAGTCGGATCACCTGGTGGCCACCGGTGCTCAAGAACGCGGTCAACGCCGAACCGACCAGCCCGGATGCCCCGGTAATGGCCACGGTCAGCGGTTTCAACCCACGCGCCCGGGCGCGCTGATGGGAGGCGAGGTCGTCAGCCAGCTGGCGATGGCGGTAGGCGAACATCGGCCGCAGGAACTGACCGGGAATCGGGGTTTCCACCCGATCGATCATGCGGGTGTGGGTCGCGTCGATGGCTTCGAAATCATGAATGTGCTTCCAGCGCACCGCCAGTGCCGCCGGCAGCGAGGCCGGCCCACCCCTGGCGATCTTGTCGACGAAGCGTCGTGGTGGGTCGTAGGCGTCGGCCTGATGCTGGGCCACCCACCGCAACCCGCCGGGCAACGCGAGTTCGGCACGGCCGTCGCGCAGCGAGTCGGCCTCGGATTTGAGCTTCATCGACTGCCACGGCGGGGACAGTCTGGCGAACGCGCCGGGTCGGCTGTGCCAGCCGAAGACCTCGTCGCTCGGGGCGTCGATGACGCTGGAGTACACCAATCCCATCGATCGACGTTACCGCCCATGAATATCGTTGCATCAACGGTATCTGTATCTGTAATAGTGTCTGCAATTGCCTGAATGGCCGGACGAGAGGTGTACCTGTGGAGCTCACTGCGACAACGCCGTTCTTTGTGAGCAGTGACGACGGGTTCGTGCCGAACGAGATTGCGCACGGAGGCTGGGGCCCCACCCTGGGCGGTCAGGTGGTCGGCGGACTGTTGGCGCGTGCTGTGGAAGCACTCGTCACCGACAAGGACCTGCAACCGGCTCGGTTCACCGTGGAAATACTGCGTCGGGTCGCCGGCGCTCCGGTTCGGGTCACCGCGTCGGTGGTGAGGGCAGGCTCGCGGATGCAGGCGGTCGACGCGGCGATGACCCAGGACGGTGAGCTGGTGGCCCGGGCTTCGGCGCTGTATCTGCGGCGCGGCGCCCAACCCGAGGGCGAGTTCTGGAGCACGTCCGTCGACCTGCCACCGCTGCCCGAGGAACCGGCGGATTTCGACGACGACGTCCCCATGTTCATCCGGCCCTCTGGGCCGGATCCGGAATGGACCGGTGAAGGTTTTCCGTGGCAGCAGTGCGGGCCCCGGTACGCATGGCTGCGCGAGGTCCGAGAGTTGGTTGCCGGCGAAGAGCTCACACCGTTCGTGCGGACGGCGCTGGCGGTCGACGTCACGAGTTCGATGGGCAATTTCAGTTCGGCCGGGTTGGCCTTCATCAATGCCGACTACACGCTGGCGCTGAGCCGGTTGCCGGTCGGCCCCTATATCGGCATGGCGGCGCTGACCCACACCAGCGCTGAGGGAGTGGCCACCTGCAGTGCGTGCCTGTACGACACGTCGGGCCCGATCGGCACCGGGTTGTCCACCGCGATAGCCAATTTCAACTTCAGCCCGAACGGCTCAGGTTAGCCGCGGCGCAGGATCGCCACCAGGAAGTCCGAGTCTTCGGTGAACGGGCGGAGATCCCAGGTGGACAGCAGCAGGTCGGTGGTGAACCCGGCGGCCGCCGCGTCGTCGAAGAACTGACCGAACTCGTATTCGCGGCCGGCTCCGAATCCGATCACCGCGCGGCCATCGTCGGCGAGATGCGCGTGCAGGCGCGTCAGGACCTGAACCCGGGTGCTCGGAGCGAGGAAGGTCATCACGTTGCCGGCCGACACGATGACGTCGAACGGGTCGGTGATACCGCGTGCCGGCAGGTCGAGTTCGGCGAGATCGCCGACGAGCCAGCGCGGACCGGGACGGTCGTTCTCGGCCGCCTCGATCAGCACCGGGTCGACGTCGACGCCGACTACCCGGTGCCCGGCCTCGGCGAGGTATCCACCCACCCGGCCGGGACCGCAGCCGGCGTCGAGGATGCGGGCATTGCGTGATGCCAGCGCGTCGACCAGACGGGCCTCGCCGGCCAGGTCCTCACCAGCGCGCTCCATGGCGCGAAAGCGTTCGACGTACCAATCCGAATGTCCGGGATCCGCCGCCACTTTTTGCATCCAGATGCTCCGCTCGACCATAGGAGCATTGTGGCAAGTCGGTCCCGGGCCCCGGTGGGCGGTGTGACTCAGCCTTGCGCGTCGAGGATCTTGATCGCGAAGACCAACGAGTCACCGGGCTGGATGCCCGCGGCCGGCTGACCCTGGGGGTAGCCGTCGGCAGAGGTCATCGCGACGGCCACGGTGGAGCCGACCTTCTGTCCCGCGATGGCCTTCTGGAAACCGGGCACCACGCCGTTGAGGGGGAAGTCGACCGGTTCGCCGCGTTCGTAGCTGCTGTCGAACACCGACCCGTCGCGTCCGTTGACACCCATGTAGCACACCGAAACGTTCGCAGACGGCGCGACGACCGGGCCGTCACCGGCCTTCAGGGTGTGCACCTGGGTCTCACCCACGGTGAAGGGTCCGGTCACTTTCACCACGGGTGCGGCCGTGTCGGTGGACCCGGTGACCGCGACACTGCCGGTAGCCCCGGACAGCGTCCATTCGGGGGTGCCTTCACCCTGCGGCGCTGTCGTCGGGCAGGTGCTGGTCGCGGTTGCGGTCTCCGCGATGGAGGGCGTGAGCACCTCAGCGACCGATGGCGTGCTCGTCGACGACGACGCCGCGGAGGTGTCCGTGTCGGAGCCGCAGGCCGCGATCGTCATGGTCAACGTCGCGGCACAGGCTACGAGCACAACGGAGGAGGGCACGCGAGAGAAGTTCATGCTTGGCCACGCTACAGCGGGGTGGGTGGTGCCTGCCGATAGCCCGCCTGCGTCACGCTGCCGACAACCGCTTCGCGATCTCCCCGTACCGCTCGAAACGTTCGGGCCCGCCGAGCGCGTTGTAGAGCACGACGCGGGTGGCGATTCCGCCGTACTTGGCGGTCAACGCCTCCGTCAGTCCGTCCCAGGTGGATTCGGTGGCAAAGGCGGCGATGTGGTCGTCGGTGATCTGCGCCGCCATGCCGGCGAAGTCACCGGCTTTCTGCTTCTCCCGCAGACGCGCGGTGGTGCCGTCGAAGCCTGCCTCGTCCCAGATGAAGGCGTAGTTCGGCGTGCTCCCGTAGAAGCTCATGCTGGCCCGCACGAACTCGCGTTCGTTGGCGCGTTCTTCGTCGGTGTCGCCGACGATCGTCATGACGGGGACGATCTTGGCAACGTCGTCGGGGGAGCGGCCGGCCTTGGCCGCACCGGCGGCCAGGTTGGGCAGCACATGACGGGCGATGTAGCCCGGCTCGCCGATCGGATGGATGTGCACGCCGTCGGCGACTTCGCCGGCCATGCGCAGCATCCACGGGTTCACGGCGGCGATGTCGACTTTCGGATCGGGGGCATCGATCGGACCGGGGTTCCACTGCGGAGTGATGAAGTCGAGGTCATAGAAATCGCCGTGATGTTCGAGCTTGCCGGTCCGGAACGCGGCGAAGCACGCCTTGACCGCCAGCACATAGTCGCGCAGGCGCGGACCCGGCTGCTCGAAGGGCACTCCGTAGCGACGTACGACATGGGTGCGGACTTGGGTGCCGATACCGAGCCGGAATCTGCCGCCGGTGGCTTCCTGGAGCTCCCATGCCGACGCTGCGGTGACGAACGGGCTGCGCGGAAAGGCAACGGCGACACCGGTCGAGAGCTCCAGACCGGGTGCGGACTGTGAGGCGACGGCCGCGTTGAGATAGGCGGTCCGGCCCGTCTCGGTGAGCAGGAGCCCGGAGAATCCGGCGGACTGGGTACGGCGGGCGAGGTCACCGATCTCAGACAGCGGCTGCGGAACGGTCATCACATCGACATACACGTGGGGGAGCGTACGTCAGAGGGCGTCCCGGGAACTCGTAATGCCTTAGAAGTCAACCATTTCACGCTGTCGGTCGCAGGCCTAGACTTGTCGATATCAGGGACCAGGGGGCATTGCAACTGAAGGAGGGGACATGGTCAGGATTCACACGGTCGTGCCGGGGGAAACGCTGTCAGCGTTGGCATTGCGGTTCTACGGGGATGCCGAACGGTATCGACTGATCGCCGCGGCCAGCGGGATACCCGATCCCAACGTCATCCAGGTGGGGCAACGGCTGGTCTTTCCCGACTACACGCGATACACCGCGGTCGCGGGCGATACGTTGACGGGCCTGGCGTCGCGCTTTTATGGGCAGGCCGATCTGTCTCGGTTGATCGCCACCGCCAGCGGCCTGGCCCCGGATGCCGGCCTCGATCCCGGTCAGCAACTGATCATCCCGGAACTGAGGAAATACTCGGTTGTCCCGGGAGATGCGTTGTCGGCGTTGGCATCACGCTTCTACGGTGATGCATCGTTCTATCCGCCGATCGCCGGTGTGAACGGTATCTCCGACCCGGGCGCAATAAAGCCCGGGCAGACGTTGGTGATATTCACCGGGCGCGGTGACGGATTTGGTCTGCGGATCGTGGACCGCAACGAGAATGATCCTCGCCTGTGGTACTACCGCTTCCAGACCGCAGCCATCGGTTGGAACCCCGGCGTCAACGTCTTACTTCCCGACGATTACCACACCAGCGGGCGTACCTATCCGGTGCTCTACATGTTCCACGGCGGCAACGACGATTTCCGTTCCTTCGACTTCATGGGTATCCGCGCCTGGACCGCCGGGAAGCCGATCATCGTGGTGATGCCCGACGGTGGACACGCCGGTTGGTATTCCAACCCGGTCACCTCGTTCGTCGGACCGCGGAACTGGGAGACGTTCCACATCGCCCAGTTGCTGCCCTGGATCGAGGCGAACTTCCGGACGTACGCCGAGTACGACGGCCGGGCGGTCGGTGGATTCTCGATGGGCGGTTTCGGCGCGCTGAAGTACGCCGCGAAGTACTACGGCCACTTCGCTTCGGTCAGTGCCCATTCGGGGCCGGCAAGCCTGCGCCGCGATTTCGGTCTCGTCGTGCACTGGGCGAACATCACGTCGGCGGTTCTGGATCTGGCCGGCGGCACGGTCTATGGCGCCCCCCTCTGGGATCAGGCCAGGGTCAGTGCCGACAACCCGGTCGAGCGGATCGAGAGCTACCGCAACAAGCGGGTCTTCCTCGTCGCGGGGACCAGTCCGGATCCGATCAACTGGTTCGACAGCGCCAACGAGACCGAGGTACTCGCCGGCCAGCGTGAGTTCCGGGGCCTTCTCGACCACGCCGGAATCCCGAATGAAGCGCATGAGGTGCCCGGGGGCCACGTGTTTCGTCCCGAGATGTTCTTCGTCGACCTGGACGGGATCATCGCCCGGCTGAGGCCCGCAGCCGTAACGGGCATTTCGATGTAACACCAACCACATCTACCTCACCAGTCACATTAGCAACAGAATTCATTTCTTTCACTGTCATCACATTGGGAACTGGGTTCACATTAGGCTGCAATTGTCACAACGTTGGCGCCCCAACTCTGTGAGACGCGACGCGCGCACGGATGGGCCGCCCATCTCGCTTGGGCATGGGCTGAACTGCGGGTTTATCGTCGATGGGCGGGATTAGCCCATTCCCATTGGCCACAGGAAACCCATAACTATTAAATAAACTCAAAGAAGATAATTAGACTCTCTAGCACGGCTATTTTACTTTCGTCCCATCGGTAAACTCGTGCATCACGATGGGCCGAAATGGTCTGTCGCTCGCCATTACCGACGTGCACACCGTCGTGAAGGGATCGACATGCTCGTGCCCAAGATCGTCACCGTATTCGGGTTTTTCGGTGCGATCGCCCTGGCTCAGACCCTCCTGGCAGTCCCGAACGCTGGTGCCGAACCGAACTGGGACGCAATGGCTCAATGCGAATCAGGTGGAAACTGGGCGGCTAACACCGGCAACGGCTACTACGGAGGGTTGCAGTTCGCCCCGGCCACGTGGACCTCCAACGGTGGGTCGGGATCGCCGGCCATGGCGAGTCGCGAGGAACAGATCCGCGTGGCACGCAACGTGCTGCAGACCCAGGGTCTCGGTGCCTGGCCGGTCTGCGGCGGGCCGATGGGCCAGGCCTCAGGGACCTGCCGCCAGGTGATGGTCTGGATTCCCCTGGGGAACCTGCCGCGACTGTGCACCTTGGTGCTCAATCCGTTGTCCTGACACCGTATTCGCAACCGCTCCGATATCTCGCGATGAGTTTCTGGCACCGCCGAGGTCTACCTCGGCGGGAACTATTCGGTGGACAGATTCGACGGGAGAATTTATGGGCGCGACGACTGCGCGAGGTGGCTACCTGCCGATCAACGGGCTGAACCTCTATTACGAGGTGTACGGCACGCTCGGTGGCCCCACGCCGCCGTTGCTGTTGATTCCGGGTGCGTTCATGGCCACGGACTCGATGCAGACCTGGGCGGAGGCTTTTGCGCGCGAGCGTGCCGTGATCGTGTTCGACCAACAGGGTCACGGCCGGACGCCGGACGCACCACGGTCGATGTCCTACGAGCAGTTCGCTGACGATGCGGCGGCGTTGCTGCACACGTTGCAGGTGAATCGTGCTGATGTGATGGGTTACTCGCAGGGCGGTGGTGTCGCGCTGCAACTCGCGATCCGTCATCCGTCGCTGGTGGCCAAACTGGTTTCGATGTCGGCCACGTTCGACCGGGACGGCTGGTATTCGTCGACATTGGAGGCGATCGGCGGCCTCACCGCCGCCGTGTTCGCCGGGACGCCCGTCGAGAGTTCGTTCCGGGAGCACACGCCGGAGGCCGCGGGGTTCGACGCCTACGTCGAGAAGATGAAGGTCCTGAACATCGACGATCAGCACATCTCCGACGCGCAGATGCGCGCGATCTCCGCGCCGACGATGGTCATCATCGGCGACGCCGACGGAGTGAAGCCCGAACATGCGCTGGCGATGTTCCGGTTGCGCGGCGGCGGCGACGAGGGCGCCGCGGCGGCTGGATTGCTGCAAGGGGTTCCGGCCGCGCGCCTGGTGGTCCTGCCGGCGATGTCGCACATCGGCCTGGCCGGGGAGTCGGAACTGTTGGTGCCTATGGTGACGGCGTTTCTCGACGACGTGGCACCGGTCATGCCGGAGCTCTTCTAGCGCATGAACGATCAGTCGACGGTCACGACGGCCCGCATAGTGGCCGAGCGTGTCCATCTGCGTAAGGGCCGTGACGATGATGCCGAGGGGCTGATCGATACTCAGACCGCGCGGCAGGTACGCCGCTTCCTCGGTGGGCCGCGCGCCGAAGCGGAGGTCCGGGCATTGGTGGCCGCGGCAGGGGCGGCCACCCTGCTGGCCGCCGACGGCTGCTACGTCGTCGCGGACAGGGAATCCGACGCGATGCTCGGCATGGTGACACTTGGCCGGCGCGGTCCTGAACTGCCCGGTCACATGCTGGAGGGCGGCGGCGAGCTAGAGCTCAGCTACGTCTTCCGCGCACCTGCCTGGGGTAAGGGTTATGCCACCGAAGCTGCGCGTGCGTTGCTGCTCTGCGCCGCAAAGCAACTCGCTGATCAACCGATCATCGTGATTACCCAGGCGGCAAACCTCGCCGCGCTCCGCGTCGCCGACCGGCTCGGGTTCACCCGCGTGGACACCTTTCAGCAATTCGACGCCGAGCAGGTGCTTGCTACCGCCCAACTGAGGACATTCCAGCGGCAGTAGCGTTTTCGAGAGCTGAAAAAGTCTTGGCCAGCACCGAACTCACTCTCAGCAAACCCTCAGTGCGGCACTGCAACATCTAGGCAGGCGCCGACACGGCGCATGTCTGTCGGTGCCGCATGGGAAGAAGCAAACGCAATGAATTACTGGTCGGGTAGATCGCCGGAGAACGACAATCGTGATTGGGACGCGAAACGGGTGGTGGATCAACGGAACCCAAGCCCATGGAGCCGGACCGGCTATCAGCAGCCATCTCCTCCGTATGGCCTGCATCCCGAGATGACCCAGAAGTTCGATGCACCTCTGGTGCAGGAGGTTTCACAGCCGAAGAAGAAGTCCCGCGTCGGCGTGCTGGTAGCCGGCACCGCCGCGGTGGCCATGGCTACCGGCGCAGTCGCAGCGGTCGCGGTGATCGATCAGTCCGGAAAGCCCCCGACCGTCGCACAGGCGCCGGCCGCTGACCACGGCCGGTTATCGTCGCCGGCCGCCGGACCCGCCCCGATTCAGCCGAAGGGTTCCGCACCGGCCGGATCAGTAGAACAGGTATCGACCAAGGTGCTTCCCAGCGTGGTGAAGCTGCAGGTCGAGACCGGGCAGGGGAGTGAGGAGGGATCCGGAATCGTCCTCAGCGAGGACGGTCTGATCCTCACCAACAACCACGTCGTGGCGGCTGCCGCCCGCGGCGCGGGCACGCAGGGACCGCTGGCCGCCGAAGACTCACCCGGTGGACGGTTCCCCGGATTGCCAGGCGGCCTATTCCCCGGTGGCGACCAGTATTCGCCTGACGGCCCGTCGCCAAGGACGTCGGGCCGGACCGGCGGCGCAATGCAGGCGACCGTGACGATGTCCGATGGTCGCACGGTGCCGTTCACCGTCGTCGGTACCGACCCCGACGACGACATCGCGGTGGTGAAGGCGCAGAACGTGTCCGGGTTGACCCCGATCACGATCGGTTCCTCGAACGATCTGAAGGTCGGGCAGAATGTCGTCGCGGTGGGCTCGCCGTTAGGGCTACAGGGGACGGTCACCACGGGCATCATCAGCGCTCTGAATCGTCCGGTCTCAACGGGCGATGAGCGGAGCGGCCAGCATTCGGTGATGAGCGCCATTCAGACCGACGCCGCGATCAATCCGGGTAACTCGGGCGGGGCGTTGGTCGACATGAACGGCGACCTCATCGGAGTGAACTCGGCGATCGCTTCGTTGGGCGGTGGCCAGGGTCCGCAGGGCGGCAGCCCGTCGGGGTCGATCGGTCTGGGCTTCGCGATCCCGGTCGATCAGGCCAAACGGATTGCCGATGAACTGGTCTCGACCGGAACCGTCCGGCACGCCTCGCTGGGTGTCCAGCTCTCCGGTAACGATTCGCACGGCGCGGCGGTCGCCGGCGTGGTTGCCGGCGGCCCGGCAGCCGATGCGGGTCTGCCCGACGGCGCGGTGATCACCAAGGTCGACAATCAGGTGATCGACGGGCCGGATGCCCTGGTCGCCGCGGTGCGATCGAAGGCGCCGGGGGACACCGTGACGCTGGCCTATGAGGATCCGTCGGGTGCTTCGCGCACCGTGGAGGTCACTCTGGGGCAGGTCCAGACGTAACGGCAGAAGCCGTCGTCATCGGGCGTCACTGGACATGGCACCGAAAATCGAGTGGCCGCAGGGCACGACGTGTGTGACGATTCCCGGATGCCCAGCACGGTCATCGAGATAAGGCGGCCTTGCCGTCGGTCCGACGAGGTGGCGATCATTGACGCGGTGCACGAAGCACTCGTGGTCGCTTTCCAGATCCCGGCCGGCGACAAGCATGTCCGGCTGGTATCCCATGAGCCGCATCGTTTCTCGCACTCGCCGGGCCTGGCGCAACCTGAGCTGTACACCCTCGTGACGATCGACTGCTTTTCCGGGCGATCGGTGCAGGCCAAGCGCAGCCTCTATCAAGAGATTGTCGGTCGACTGGAAGCGCTGGGCATCCCACCCGACCACGTCACCATCGTGCTGCGCGACCACCCCATGCAGAACTGGGGAATTCGTGGTGGGCAGGCCGCCTGTGATGTCGACGATCTGGGCTTCAACGTCAACGTGTGATCGTGGCCCGCTCTTCCTCAGGCGGTCGCGGGCTTGTGGGCGACGACACGCTCGACGAGGCCCAGTTTGAAGCGCTCGACGTGATCGATGTCGAGGATGTTGCCGGCGCGGAGGTGGTCCAGAGGGCGGCGGAGGAAATGTTCTCCGCCGAGCCGGATGGTGAACAGCTCCAAGGCCCGCTGGAACACCCGCACCGGCGCCGCGCTGCTTCGGATGTGATCGACCAGGAGGAGCTTTCCGCCGGGACGCAGTACGCGGGTCATCTCCGTGAGGGCCTGGGTGTGGTCGGGAATGGCGCAGAGCCCGAAGGTACAGACGACGGTGTCGAAGCTGGCGTCATCGAACGGGAGATGGTGGGCATCCGCCTGCTGCAGGGTGGGGGTGCGGCCGAGCTCGGCGGCACGTTGCTCGGCCAGATCCAGCATCGGCCTGCTCCAGTCGATCCCTGTCAGCTGGACGTCGTCGGGATAGAAGCCCAGGTTGAGTCCCGTGCCGACCGCCACTTCGAGAACGGCGCCGGTGGCCTGACTGCACACCCACTGGCGCGAGTCCCCGAACAGGTGGCGGTCGAAGAACCCCATCTCTCGGTCGTAGCTGTCGGATTTCTTGTCCCAGTACCGGTTCCACTTGGCTCGCTGAGCATCGGTCGGCGCCATCGCATTCACCTCGTTATCGCTGGGAAAAGTCGCTGCGTCCCACACCGGGCAGGAATCGTCCGACAGCGACGCAATAGTCACGATAAGCCTGACCGTGGGTCCGCAGCAGGTAGGGCTCTTCGACGACACGGACCTGCAGTTCGATCGTGGTCGACAACACGACGAAGGCCAGGAGTGCGACCGGATTCGGTGTCATGAGCGTGACACCGCCGGCGAAGACGAGCATGGCGGTGAAGATGGGGTTGCGAACGAATCCGAATACTCCGCTGCGTACCAATGTTGTTGTCTCACTGGGATCGACCCCGATACGCCAGGATTCGCCCATGTCCAGTTGCGCGTAGACCGTGGCGGCGATTCCGGTAATGGCCAGCACTGTACCCAGCGACTGGATCCATGGCGCGTGCAGCAAGGCGATGGGTGCGGTGAACCCAAGATGTTGGAGCACGGGCGCGGCCACACCGACAATGATCGACACGACGAATCCGACACCGGCCAGCCATTCCAGCGAGCCGGGCCTGCCGTTGATGCCACGAAATCCAGTGGACCCCGTTCGCCTGTACTGAACCCAACTGCGCCAACCGAACCCCAGCGCCGCGAAGATCAGGTAGAGAAGCAGTGCGGTTACGGCCATATCGTCATCTCCTCGGACCAGCTTTGTTCACAACAGGTTTCGTCGCGCCACGCTTCGCGTCCTTCTCTGACGTCATCAACAGCACCCGTCGGATGCCGCCTTGGAGCAGAGTTCGGCGTCGGCAGTCAGCACCACATGCAGTAGATCGTTCAATGCGTGGGCGAGCTTGGGGTCGGCAAGTTCGTAGCGGGTACGCCGACCTTCCGGGACCGCTACAACCAGCCCGCAACCGCGCAGGCAGGCAAGGTGATTGGACATGCTCTGCCGTGACACCCCCGCCGCTTCGGCAAGGTCGGCCGGATACCCCGGGGCATCTTTGAGTGCCAGCAGGATCTTGGACCGGGTCTGGTCCGAGAGGGCGTGACCGAATCGGGCAAGCACTGCGACCTGGGGCAATATCTCCATTGGCCGAGAGTACATCAGAATATGTATTCAGAAAATACTGAACTATCGAGTGGGGTAGTCGCCTACTCATTTCGATGGCCGGCGCCCGGCGCAAGCTGATCCTGAACGGTTGTTGCCGTTCACCGAGGGGAGGTCGAGATGCCGGTCAACGCCTTGGACATGTTGCTCGTCCACCGCGTGTTTCGCCGCGAACTCGGTGAGCTGGCGTGGTTGATCGACAGCGTGCAGCCCGGCGACAACTCGCGTGCGCGCATTGTCGGTCGCCATCTGAAATTGATGACCGATGCGCTGCATCACCACCACATGGCCGAAGATGAGCTCGTTTGGCCGATCGTGTCGGCAAGGGCGCTGGATCGGAGATCCGACATCAAACGGATGGAAGGTCAACACGGGCAGATCGCAACGGTGCTCGATGAGGTGCAGGCTGACCGCGTGGCATGGACGAAGTTTGTACAACGATCGACCACTGAACGGCTACGGGGGTCGTTCGCCCAGCTGTCCGAACAGGTGTTGGCCCACCTCGATGACGAGGAACGCGACGCATTACCGGTTATCGTCCAGCACTTGACCCCCGAGGAGTGGGGAGCCGCGGTCAAGAGGGGAGCGTCGTTCCTGACCACACATCCACGATTGGGCACCGTACTCGGCGGTCTTGTGCTGGACTACGCATCCCCCGAAGAGCGCCGCTCGTTCCTGGCGGGAGTACCTCTGCCGCAACGGGTCTTGGTGAAATCTCTGGGCTCGCGCTCGTTGTCGGCGTACCGGAAGAAGTTGTACGCCGTGCAGAGCTAGCCAGCGTCGGGCCGGAGCGGAGCATCGTCGCTAGATGGCCCCGGGTGTGCCGGGTGGGCTCATCGACCCGTCGACATTCGGCACCATCGCCGGGGCGGGTATGCCCCCGTCCACCGCGTTGTCCCCGGGAATTCCGTCGTCTGGTGTCTGGTCGTACATGCCTCCCCAGCAGGCCGGATTCCACCCCTCCGTCGCGCATGCCGGATCATCCGGGCTGGTGGGGGAATCGAGAGCCGCGGGCATGCGGGGTATCGCTGAAACGACGGACACCGGCGTGACCGCGCCCAGCACCGCTATCCCCGAGAGTGCCGCCACCGCAGACCTTGTCAGGACGTGTCGCACCTCAGAAGTCATCATCGAACGCATCGTTCGCTCCTTCGTCCCGGCCAAACGAGTCAGCTAGATGTTTGCCGACATCGCACTGCCATCGCTCATGCTTGCAGCTCCACACCTACCGCGGGTGGAAACCGCAACTTCGCTGGAAGAAACTCCGGCGCCGCCGCGAACTTTGACGCGCATGTCAAAAATGTTGAGCGACAACATCGTCCAGAACGCGGGGTGGCCGGCGCTCCCGGCGGGGAACGCCGGCCGATCACGACAGGCGATCAGTAATCCCAGCCGGCAGGTACACACCGGAAGACGTCGCCGGCGGTCGCCACGTGGCAGACGGACGGGAACGGCAGGTGGGTGGCCACCAGCGATTCTCCCGTCGCTGCCAGCTCGCGTAGAAGCTCGACGCGGACGCGGGCCGCTTCCTCGGGGTCGTGTTCGAATCCGTTCTGCCACTCGGGGTTATCGAATCCGGGTGCGAACACGGCGTCGCCGGCGAAGGTCAGCTTCTCGCCGCCAGACGCCAGACGGACCACGCTGTGCCCGGGGGTGTGGCCGCCGGTACGGCTGATGAGTACGCCCGGCGCGACCTCATATTCCGTCTCAAACGTCCGTAGCTGGCCTCGGTAGTCGTCCAAGAACTGCGAGGCGACCCTCCGAAGGACATCCGGTATCGGCTGCGGCATGACGGTGCGGGAGAAATCGGGCGACTCCCAGAACTCAGCTTCGGCCGCCGCCGCGTGGACCCGCAGGTCCGGTCGCAGTCGTTCCTTCACCCCTTCGGTGATCAGGCCACCCACATGGTCCATGTGCATGTGAGTGAGCACCACATCGGTCACGGAACCGAGATCGACACCAGCGGCTTCGAGTCGCTGGACCGTTTGACCGGCCCGGGGAAAGTCCGGGAACTCCAGTCCCAGCCCGGCATCGACGAGGATGGTCTGAGCGCCGCTACGGACCACCACGATGTTCAGCGGCCAGTCGACTACCTCGGGCGGCAGGAAATTGTCGCCCAGCCAGCCTGCCAGTTCGGTCGGCTCGACGTTGGTGGCCAACGTCGAGGCGGTTATCGGCAGCACGCCGTCGCTGATCACCAGAACGTCGATGTCGCCGACCTGCACTGCATAGCGCGACGGAACCAACTCGTCGACCGGACTTCCGGCCTGTGCGATGTTGTCCACGCTCATGTTGTCTCCTCCTGAGGGCCGCACTGAAGACTTGTCGAATGACCTGTCTTTCTCGTGGGAACGTCCTCGGGCCGCAGGAACTATCCAGAGTGGGGCTCATCGATTTGTTCGCGAAGGATGTCGCCGTGCCCGGCATGCCTCGCGAACTCTTCGATCATGGCGAGCAGGGTCCACCGCATGCTCACGGTTCCCTCGGCAGGGATGTCTATCGTGGCGTCGAGGTCGAAGCGCGAGGCGATTCTGTTGTACGGCCGTCGACCAGACCCGGGGAGTGTGGCCCGACGGGAGTCGTCGGGAGTAGTCGCTACAACCGGCTGACGGCAAACTACGCGGCCTGGTCGACCATGCCGTTGGCGATGTAGGCGTTGTGCGCGCCGCTCGGCGGCCCGGGCGCGGCACCATTACACACGCTGTCACCGGTGGCGTACAGATCGATGGTCTTGGGCGGCACCAGGGCCAAGTGCGCGGAAAATCGTTGGACGGGGTCGCGGCCGGATTGATAGCGTGCCGGCGACCGTGACAGCACGCGAGGAAGTGAGACCCATGGACGCTGTAACCCTGTGGGTGCTCCCACTCGCGTTCACGGTCGGGCGATCGAGGTAGGTGTCGTCAGGAGCGCCCGAACACCGGCACTTCCGAAAGGCACCACCATGCATTTCAGCTCTGAGACATCGTCGAACGGTGTCATCGAACGCACCTTCACCCTGGACGACATCACCGGTGTGCTCTGGTCACCGGAGACCAGCTCCGGCGGCGCGCCCGTGATCCTGGCCGGTCACCCCGGCGGCCTGGACAAGAAGGCTCCAGGGCACGTAGCGCGGGCCCATTCCTCGGTGCTCACGGATGGTTTTCACGTCGTCTCGATTGATGCGCCCGGACATGGCGACCGGCCACGCAGCCCAGCCGATGTTCGCCTGGTCACCGCCTTCCAGCAGGCTCGGGCGGAAGGCAGCCCGTCGTTCGGTCGGCGCCTCGCTGAGTACTGCCACTCGGTGGCCGAACGCGCCGTTCCCGAATGGCAGGCGACGATCAATGCCGTACAAGCCCTGCCCGAGATCGACGCACGGGCGCCTATCGGCTACTCGGGCATGACGCTCGCGAGCGCGATCGGAATACCGCTGGCCGCGGCCGAGCCTCGGATCACTGCTGCGCTCTTCGGAGGGGTAGTCGCCCACGATGCGCTGCTCGAGGCAGCGAAGCAGGTAACCATCCCGGTCGAGTTCCTCCTCCCGTGGGACGACAGGGAGATCCCGCGCGGATTCGGTCTCGAGTTGTTCGGCGCCTTCGCCTCGGAAGACAAAGTGCTGCATGCCTTCCCGGGCCGGCATCACCCGGTGCCCACGGACCGGATCGACACTCGATTCTTCCCCCGGCATCTCGGACGCTCGTCGACCACAGTGGCGGGCTGACGGGGCCAGGGAGCGGAAAGGTTCACGTAGCATGAAACACAGTCGGTGAGTGGAAAGTTGGATATGTGGACTACCCGAGTTGAACAGCCGCAGGATGTCGGCCGCATCCACGCGGTGAACGCGGCCGCGTTCCCCACGGCGCTCGAAGCGAACCTCGTCGATGCGCTCCGAGAAGACCCGACCGCATGGATAGACGGACTGTCCATCGTCAGCTGCGACGTGAACGGTGAAATTGTGGGATATGCGTTGCTCACGCGATGCACCGTCGACGGTCATCCCGCCCTCGCACTCGGGCCCTGCGCGGTCCTGCCCGACCTCCAGCGAAGTGGGGCCGGGTCGGCAGCGATTCGCGCAGGGCTTGAGCGCGCGCGCCAACTGGGGGAGAACCTCGTTGTCGTGCTGGGGCACGCTGACTACTACCCGCGATTCGGGTTCGGCCCGGCATCGCGCCTCGGTATCACTGCGCCGTTTGACGCGCCGGACGGCAACTTCCTGAGCCTGACCCTGGATCCTGAAGCGGCGGCACCCCGCGGTGAGATTGCATATGCCAAAGCCTTCGGCGTCTGACGCCTGAACCGCACCGTCACTCGCGCGTGAGGCGGATCAGCTGCGATTCTGCCTGCACCGCAGCTTCTTCGGCGGTTCGTAACCTGTTCTGCAGCTCATCGGCGGACTGTTGTGCGAGGTCGAGTTGTGCATCCGCTGCCTCGAGGTCGTGCTGCGCGGCCGCGAGGGTCTCGAGGACTTTCTCGTAGCGCCGGCGTGCGGTTGCGACCTTGTGCCGATGTTCCTTCAACGTTGCGAGCGCGCCGTCGTGTGCGGCGCGGGCCCCGCCCAGTTCGGATGCGGTGGCGTCACGGCGGCGCCGGGCCTCCTCGACCGCGGCGGCGTCCTCGTGTGACTGCTCCTCTGGCGACGGAAGCGACGGAAGCGACGGCGGTGGTGGGGTGGCCCTCGGCGAGGACCCAGAGTCGGATCGGGCCCGCGTGATCACAACGGACGACGCTCCGAAGTCACCGAATCCTGACCACTCTTCCGCTCGGGACAGCCTTCCCAATCGCGCAGTGACCTCGGGATCGGCGATCGCCGCCTGGAGTGTGCCGGTGACGTCGTCGCGCAATGCCGCTGGCGGATCGGGCAATTCGGCGGCCGCGAATCCAGCACGGGCCAGCCCCTGCACAAGCAACCGCTGCGCCGTGGACAGCTCGCGGATGCGTTGTCCGTCCATGGCCGCATGTGCGGCACGCAGCGATTCGTGCAAGCTCGTCAATTTCGAGCGGGCTGTCGCGTCGGTCAGTACGAGCAAGTTCACCACCCACGCAGCCGTCGTCGGCCGTTTAGCCGCGGCGATCACCTTGGCCGCCAACACATCACCACGCTTCTTTGCTGCTGCCGCGAGCTCATTGCGCCGTGCGGTGAACTCCTCCGGCCGCAAGCCGTAGAGCGAATTGAGGTCGTCGTCGACGGTCATGGCAATCTCCCAGCGCGGCAACTCCGGTTTCCGCCAGTCACACTCGACCCCCGAATGCACGCAGTTCCTCCACCATTGGGCCGGGCCCGGCCATGGTGATCTCGCCTGCTGCTCGCCGCCCCGACAGCCATCGGACCAGATCCGGGGGAGAGCCACCGACAATCACTTCGGGCCCCGACTTCGGGCCGACCGACCACCGGTGGTCGCCGTCGCTGGTCCCGACCGTCACCCGAACGCCGACGGGCAGCTTCTTGAGCTGATAGCGCAGCACGAGGGGAATGGCCGCCACGAGCGTTGCCGGCACCGCGTGGGCTCGTGTGCCGAAACCGATGAGATCCTCGTGATGGGTCCAGTATTCGAACAGGGCCAGCGGAGCCACCACCGGATGTAGCAGCAGCCGTGGCATGGGCCGACGCAACCGATCGATCACTGCCGCAAAACCGTGGCGTCGCTCCCGACGAAGCGCTGTGTCCACCATCTTCGGTGTGCCTGCGACCGAAACCCCGCGGGTTACCAGGGATCGAGCGATGAAGGTCGTCACGCCGCCGTAGCGTTCTTCGCCGACCAGGTGGGCCGCAAGGTCGAGTGCGGTCCAATCGCCGCACGCGGTAGGGGCCGCCGGACCCAACTCGATCAACGACTGGGTGACTGCCGCTCGTTCGGCCTTGACGTCCGCTGCGATCGTCATGTCCAGAAGTGTTACCTGAGTCCGACGGCAGTCGTCACTTTTCCCACGATTTGACCCTCACCGGCACGCACCGGCCACTCTCGGCAAGCTGTTTGGTCAGCTCGTCCAGAGCACCTTGGATCACGCTTGGCGAATAGCGGCCCCAGTTGGATTGGCCCGACACCTACCAGGCCGAGTACATCGCACTGACCCAGCTGCAGGCGGACGCGCTGGCCACTGCGGACAGGAAACTCGCCGATTCGGCGAGCGCGTTCGTCGAAACCGTTTCTCCAGCAGAGATTTTGCGGCCATAGAGTGCGGTCCATGCCGCGTTTGTAACCGGGTGGCGGCGGATCTCGAATTTCTCCGCCACCCGGTTACGGACGTGAAGGTTCGGTGACCGCGGGGGTGTTGCGGCTACTTCAAGACGATCACCACGGCGTAGCCGTCATGGTCGCCGGTTGTCGTGGTGGCGGTGTTGTACGAGTTGTCCAAGGGGACCATGCCGCCATAGGTCGCCTGGCCGCTCGCGATGAGCCGCATCGCCAGCGCATTGCGGGCGAGGTTGGATGAGACGTACGCGTGTCTGGGCAGCAGCTCGTAGATGACGAACTGTTCGGTGCTGAACGAGCCGCTCCAGACGTACCCGGTGCTGGTCTCCACCGGGTCGGGTCCGAAGATTCGGCCATGGTTGTTGGGGAAAAGGAAGAAGTTGTCCGAGTAGCCCACCAGGAGGCCAGTGGGCTGCTGCCCGTAGGTCACGTCGTCGATCGTGCCGTGGAACCCGGTGCTGTGAATGGGTTGGGCGGGAAAGCCGGACCAGAACATCGCGGTGTTGAGCTTGCGCGCCGACTCAGCAGCTGATGTCGACGTCGGGTCGACGATGATGACGTTGACCGGCTCCAGGACCGTCCTGCCACCATGCGGCAGCCCACCGTAATTGGATATCTGCCCGTTGGACTGAAGCATCCATTTGCCGATGTCGCCGTACACCGTCGGGGCCTGATCGGTGGGGGCCGGTACCCCGGGTGCAATCGCCGGGACGGCGTTGACGCCGACCGGGGTGTGACCGGCTGCCGGCCCGAAGTGGTTGGCGCCGAGGGCAATGCGTTCGACTTCCCGGTGGACCAACTGCACCATGGTTTGCACCATCGGCATCGGGACTGCCGGTGCGCCAACGGTATTCACCGCTGAGGGCGTGACGGCGAGGGCCGACACGACTCCCGAGACCGCGGTCGCGACGGGATTCGCGATGGCCGGCTCGGCGTGCGCGGCCGTCGCCGCGGACATCGGGGCCCTGCCGGTCGTCGAAGGTGAAGGGGCAGAAGACTTGTTGATCGCGTCGGCGGGTGAGCGTGCCGCACGTACTGACTTGGCAGCGCTGTCGCCCGAGCGGCGGATGGACGGCTCCGTGGTGGCAGAGCGGGTGGCAGCCAGGGGTGAGCGCCGATCGCTGATCGGCGCTCTGCGGCCGTGGGCCAGCTTGATCCCTGGAACGGGTGACAAACCGCGTTTGCGCGTCTTGGCGCCGGGCGATCCGGCGGAGGGGGATCCCTTGACTGTGCCGGCACCGGTCGGTGAATCCGACGAATGTGCTGCGGTACCACCCGCGTTATCCGCGGGGCCTTCGGCATTGGCGATTCCGGCACATCCTGCCACCACCGCACCGATGCCCAAGGTCAGCGCCAATAGACCGACGCGACCCACGTACATCGCTGCGCCCGGTGCGGTCGGTCCGGCGGAAATTCGATGTTGCGCTGCGATATACGAGGCAGTGTGCCGACCCATGGCTGTCCCGATCGTTCCCGGCGGATGACCACAACTCTCCGCGTGTTCCCAGCCATCGTCGGCTGACGAAGTTTATACACACGGAGGACCGGGCCGATACAAGATTCAGGGGGATCGAGGAGACTGGAGATTGCGCGACGGTTTCAGTTGGGCAAAGGTACGGCACCTTACCCGCGATGCGAGTCGCCGACATCCCTGTTTGGCTTTACCTTGGTAAAGCTATGGCGGGATGGGACAAATATGTGAAGCGCTGGCGCACAGCGCTTCACGTCATCGTGTCGGCGTTGATAGTTGCCATCCCCGGGCTCGTCATCACTCCCGTAGCCCATGCGGCTGCGCCTGCGGCGAGGATATGGGTGTCATCGACATGGCAAACCGGTTTCATCGGCCACTTCACGATCGTCAACTCGAGTCCGGTGCCGCTATCGGATTGGAAGCTCGAATTCGACTTGCCGATGGGGGAATCCGTCTCGCACACGTGGAGTAGCAATCTCACGCGGTATGGCACGCACTATGTGCTCACGCCCGCGAATTGGAATCGCATCATCGCACCCGGCGGTACCGCCACCGGCGGCCTCAGAGGCGTGTTGTCTGGCTCGTACGTACCACCGTCGAATTGCGTGCTCAACGGACAGTATTTGTGCACCTAGCGGGCCTGTTGGCAAACGAATAGCCGAGCGTCATTCATGCGTGCCCTGGCCGTTGATGATCGAACCCATACTGGGATTTTGCCAGATCCCAGATGTTCCATTACAGTTCTCGGCTAATTACTACACCGCTGTAGTGCCAGGTAAAGTGGCGTCGATCACATTCTGGCAATAAGGGTGGTAGTTGCCACAAATGTGACGTGTCGGCGGCGGGCTGACCTTGGCGTCGCCTCGGCTGTAACGCACGCAGCAAATGTTTACTCGCGCGCATTTGGTCGGATCGGCGCTTGGTCGCCGCAGAGCGACCAGTGCACGGTCCATCCCTGTCTTCTTGGCGCCCAGAAGCGCGGTGAGAGGGGTGTTCGTGTCTGACACGGCTCCACACCCTCAAACCCCACAGAAGCGAGTAAGACCATGCCGAAGCTCGGCGGACCAATCCAGACGTTCGGAAAACAGAGACAAGTGAAGAAGATCATCACCGCTGTTCTCGTCGTCACCGGCGTCGGGGGTGCCACTCTGCTTTCCGCTCCGACGGACCGGCATGCGGCGGTCGCGGTTGACCAACCCCCGGCGGGGGAGACAGTCACCAAACAGGCCGCGGTCATCCCGCCGAGACCAGTGGTCGTGACCAAAGACTCCACCGCGCAGGACATCGTCAAGGCCATCGTGAGCCAGGGCCGAGCCGCCAAGCTGAGCGAAGATCAGATCAAGACCATCATCGCCACCGCAAAAATCGAGTCGACGTTCCGTCCGACCGCATCCGGCGGCGTGCAGGCCTATGGCGGCCCAGGGGGCGCGGCGGATGAGGTCATCGGCCTGTTCCAGGAGAAGGCCAGTTTCGGCACCGTCGCCGAGCGCCAAGACCCCAACAAGTCGATCGCCCGGTTCATCGCTCGGTTCACTGAGGCGTCCAAGAAGTACGGCATCAACGGCGACAGTGTGCTGGCGGCCACGCTGGCCCAGAACCCACAGCTGCTCAAGTACCGCGGCGGCGGCGTCGGAACTCACTACTACAACACCGTCAAGGCCGCGATGAGTGCTGCCGCAGACATGTACAGCCACGCTGTCAGCGCCCCGCTGCAACCGGTGACCTAACCCTTCACGTCCAACCCGTCAGACCGACTTGGTGATGCCGTAATAGGCGACCACATCGTCGGTGTCGGTGGTGGAGCTGGTAAGCGTCGTGTGGAGCCAGGAGGGGCTGCCGACGTCGCCGTCCGGCGGCGGTGGCAGATCACGATCTCCTGCGCTACTCAAGTGGTTCGGTTATAGTCCCGGCCGGGCGAGGGTTCAGCCGCAACTTGAACCCACACCACACGAAGACGCGGGAGGGAAAACCCATGAGGATGAACGCATACCGCCACACGGCCGTCGTCGGCCTGGCCACCGTCGCACTGATCACTGCGGGCTGCAGCAACGGCACAGGCGTCGACGCATCGGCGCCGCCTCAGGTCGAATTGATCGTCACCTCCGCGACCGAAGCCCCTGCGCAACCCGAAGAGGTGAAGCTGATGGGGGAAAGGGATGTCGAGGTTACGCTGACCGGCCCGATCGCTGCCAAGTACTCGTCGGCAACCGAGGATCAGAAGGATGCTCTCGGCAAGCCGCTGACGGGTGACCGCAACGCGGGGGCACGGGAGAGCGGAGTGGCTTTCCAGCAGTTCCAGGGTGGCGTGATCACCGCCAAGAACGACGAGGCGGGCACGCCTGCCTATATCACCTGGGGCAAGATCCGGGAGGCCTGGAATGTCCCACGCGACAAGGATGGCGTGCCTGCGGTCACCGGCGATAACGGCTCGGTGGGTCCGTTGGGCGCCCCCACCAGCGACGAGAGTGCCGTCGATGGTCTGCTCGTGGAGACGTTCGACCACGGCAAGGTCACGTACAACTCGAAGACCCGTCAGGTCGAGGTGACGGTCAACGGCAAGGTCGTACCGTCCGGGCTGTAGACACGACCCTCGAACTGCACGCGGATCGCTGAATGTGTTGCAGGCATGGGGGTTTCGTTTCGGCGTGCGGGGGACCGGCCATCTGCCCGCCCCGAGACGGAACTTGAGCTGTCATGTCGGACCGGCGCGGTAACATCTCGGCGTGTGGTGGACGGAGCTGGCAGAGGAGTCCTGGGACGCGCTGTTTGAGCCGCACCATCGGATGGCGATGGTGTTGCGTGCCAGGGAGGTCCTCGACGAGGTCGAGTTCCAGTCCCGCACCGCGTGGGCGGCCGCAGAACCGGTCGCGTTGGCTGGGGTCGTTCGGAAGATCCGTCGCACCCTGATCGAAGCCGGGACGCCGGGCCTGTGGATCTATTGGTCGCTCGATGCCGATAAGGGCGCGATCGTGCTTGATTTCGTCTTCGCCGACTGACGGCTCTGATCAGTCTGCGGAGCTTGCGGCATCAAGTGCGGCGAATTGCGTTGCGGTCCAATCCCACTTGCTGCGTGCCGTGGCGCCGGACTGGCTCAACCCGGCGGCGGTGACGGTCCTCAACTGCTCCAGATACTGCGTGCGAGCGGGCGGGGTAGGGCATTCGGCGCGCATGAAGTCGATCGCGCGAGCGACACCGACGGTTCTGCCGTTTTCCACGAGAGGCTCGGGCGGCAACAATGCCACCACGTCCTCGCCCGCGAGCGCGACAACGTCGTCGGAGATCGCAATGCGCGGGCTCACGGCGCTGCCTTCCAGGCGGTAGGCCTCGACGAGTGCGGGCCCGAAGATCATGTCCTGGCTGTGGAAGCAGTCACCGACGGCCGCCCCACCGCGGCACAGGATTCCGAAGTCGCGCAGATAGTAGAGCTGAATGCCGGCCAATAGCCGCAGTAGCTGGCAGACGGCCCGTTTGGCGCCGGCGGCGTCTAGGCCTGTCAACGGGATCGATGCGCCGATGTTGTCGGAGAAATAGACGGTCCGCACGGCGTTTCCCGGTTGGGCCTGTGCCACCTTGTGCTGCAGGTCAACCATGTAGGCCAGTGCGTTGAGGAACGTGTCGCTGGCGGCGAAATTCTTGGCGCCGAGAGTGTCGACGAACCCGACCGCGCAATGCGTATAGCTACGTCCGCCACGGGCCAACGGGTTTGTCGGTCCTGGGAACGGTCGTTCTGAGGGCAGTGACCCGCTGCCTTCAGGCACGCCGGCGGGCGGCCGTGGTGCGGGATCGGCGGGCAGGTGCCTGGGTCGTGGCCGACGGGGCATCCTCCGGTTGGGGACGCGAACGTTCCGGGCGTGGGCGCAGATCACCGGCGTCGGCAAGGGCAACCGCCTTGCGTAGACGGTCGGCAATCATCGTGACGGGCACGCTGACCACGGGCGTCAGCGTGAGCACGCCCATGTCGTCTTCCTCTACTCGGTAGCGGCGGTGGCCGGGCTTGCCGGCTTTACCCAAGGTGACTCGGCGCCGCGGGTCGACCTCGACCTCGGTGACGAAATGCCTGGCGGGTTGCGGGCTGCTCATCATCCACCTCCTCACGCCATCCTACCCAATATGTAACAGATGGGTAGTACCCAAATGGGGCAGAACCCACGTTCAGCCCGATTCTACGACCTGGTCGGCTGTGGAACGTTGCGTGAGAGCAGATTCGCTGTCTGGCACACCAGCTCGGCCAGGCGGGGGTGGCTGTCGGATGACATCCGTTCGGCCGGTCCACTGATCGCCACCACGCCGATCGGGCGACCGTCGACCTTGAACACCGGTGCGGCGATGGTCATGGAGGGGGCGTCCACCTCACTGCTGGCGGCGTAGCCACGCGCGCGGCATGCGTCGAGGAGGTGCAGGAACTCCGCATCAGGCGGTGCGCCGAGGAGTTCGGTCTGCCGTTCAATGCTCAAGAAAGGCAACAGGATGCGGCCGGTGGCGCTATCGCGCGCGGGGACGATGGCGCCGATGCGCGGCACCATACGCAGTTCCTGCCGACTCTCCGCTACCTGTGACACCACCAACTGCGGGCCGTCCGGTTCATTGAAGATCGCGGTTTCGCCGGTCTGCATCGCGAGCTGCTCGAGCGCCAACTGGATGTTGTGGCGCAGGTCGGACTTGGCGTGCGAGCTGTGGGCGATGTTCAGGATGCGCGGGGTCGTCTCCCACCGCGTCATCTGCTCCTCGCACGCCTGAATCCAACCCTGATCCGACAGCGTCACGAGTGCGCGCTGCACCGCGCTTTTGTCGATTTCCAGCATCCGCGCCAGCGCTGCGACGCCGACAGGCTCGTTGGCGGCCACCGCCTCGAACACGGTCAGTACCCGTGCAGCGGTGGAACTGCCCTTGACGGCCATCGGCTCACCTCGCTAATGTTAGATAGTGATTCACCGTATCATATATTGATACGTACTGGGCCCCGAACGGAGAAGGAAACGAGAGATGTCACCCATCCACGTCAGACCCCTTCGGGACGACCTGTCGTTCGGCGCGCGGGTCACCGGCGTCACGCTCGCACTGCTGGAGGACCAACAGGTCCGCGACCGCCTCAGGCGCGTCTTTCACGAGCGCGGGATGATCCTGTTCGAGGAGGTCGAGCCCGACGGCGGGCTGCAGGTGGAGATCAGCAAGGTTTTTGGCCCGCTGAAAGACCATCCGGTTCCCTCCGTGCCGCGAGCCGGGGGAGCGTTACACCCAGGCGTCATCGAAATCGGCCAGGCTCCGCGTGAGGGCAACATCGTCGAGGTCGACGGGAAAGAGGTGACTTCATGGCTGCCATGGCATTTCGACCATTGCTACAACAACGAACTGAACCTGGCGGGCGTCCTGCGGTGCGTGACCGGTGTCAGTGAAGGGGGAGAAACCGGCTTCGCCGACGGCATCCACCTCTACAAGACTCTGTCGCCGAAATTGCGCAGGCAGATCGAGGACCGCAACATCCTCTACTCCCTGAACCTGCGCTTCGCCGAGATGCGCTTCGGCCTGGCCGATGGGTTCCGGGAGATCCAGCCGCACGTGCGCCTGCAGGCGACGATCGATTACGGCAAGAACCTTCCCCGTGCTATCCATCCCGCGGTGTGGATGCGCGACACCGGAGAGAAGGTGCTGCACATCTCGCCGTGGATGGCAGAAGGCATCGAAGGTGACGAGACGTCCGACGGGGACGAACTCCTCGAAGCGGTGTGCAGGGAGATGCTGGCCGGCCTCACGCCGTACTTCCACAAGTGGCGCCCCACTGACATGGTGATCTGGGACAACTTGCGGATGCTGCACGCCGTCAGTGGCCACGATCCAGACGAGCCGCGCACCATGCACCGCACCACGATCCAGGGGGACTACGGTCTGGGCTACTTCGAGGGCAACGTACAGGGCGACAAGATCCTCGAGATGACGGTCTGAACGCGGCCGATCAGTCGTGTTTCGTCTCGTAGCGCAGCAGTACCGTGCCACACGGGAAGGTGCGGTTCTCCAACAGTCGCAGCGAGATCCATGACGGCAGTGTCGGGAAGAACGGGGTGCCGCCACCCACGGCGGTGGGCGCGATCACGATCCGGTACTCATCGACCAAGCCGGCCTGCACAATCGGTGCGGCCAGCATCGCGCCGGCCACCTCCAGATTGCCCTCGGTTTCGGCTTTCAGCCTCGTCACCACCTCGACCGGGTCGCCGCGTTCCAAGCGGGAGTTCCAGTCGACCGACTCCAGGGTGCGCGAGAACACGACCTTGGGCATGTCGCGCCAGATCTGCGCGAAGTCGACGATCAGCGGGGTGGCGTCCGGAGCCTTGTCGGCGGTCGGCCAGTACGCGGACATCAGTTCGTAGAGTCGCCGCCCGTAGAACGCCAGGGCGGTCTCCCGCTCGAAGTCGTTCCAGTACTGGTGCACCTCTTCGCTCGGATCCGACCAGTCGATTTTGCCTTGTGCATCGGCGATGTAGCCGTCCACCGACACGTTGAAGCCATAGATGAGTTTGCCCATGGACGGCAGACTGCACCGGAGGGCAAAACTCATCGCGATCGCGCACACATTGGTGCGACTTGTGTGATCCACGCCGTTACGAGCAACCCGATACCATGGAACACACCGTGCGAAAAGCCGGTCTGAGCAAAGCCGGCCGCGGACATACCGGGCCTGACGATATTTGAGGAACCGATCCATGCAGGGCAAGACGCTGGTGCTGGGTGCCCTGAAGGGTCCCAGTGCGAGATGGCGTTCGCGTCGACGCCTGTTCCTGATCGTCGGCGTCCCGCTCGTTCTACTGGCATCGTTCTATGCCGCCGATCTGATGATCACCTCTGGAAAGGTTCCCCGCGGGGTGACCGCCGCCGGTGTTTCGCTCGGCGGACTGACACCTGAGGCCGCCGAGCAGCGCCTTCGCGAGGTGGTCGGCCCCCGTGCCGACCACCCGATCCCGGTGACGGTGGCAACCACCGAAGCCGAGGTAGATCCGAACTCGATCGGCTTGACCATAGACTCGCGCGCCACGGTCGATCAGGCCGGCGCTCAACCACTGAACCCGATCACCCGGCTCATGTCGTTCGTCGTGGAGACCCCGATCGGCTTGGTCTCCTCAGTGGACGAACAGGCCCTGACCGCAACGCTCGAGGAACTCGGGTCGACCGTCGCCGAGGACCCGGTCGAGGGCTCCGTCGCTTTCGTCGACGGTCGCCCCGTGTCGACTGATCCACAGACCGGCCGACGCCTCGATGTCGCTGCCGCCACCGGTGTGTTCACCCGTGACTGGGCAAGCGGTCAGGCCGTGGCCCTGCCGATCGTGGAACTTGCGCCGAGCATCACCAGCGCCGACGTCGACACCGTCGTACGTGACATTGCTCAACCTGCAGTGTCCGGGCCGATCACCGTCGTCGGCGGCAAAGTCAACGGCAACGGCAACGGCAACGGCGAGGGGGGTGTCATCTCCGAGGACACGATCGCGGCGGCGCTGACCTTCCGTGCCGAGGACGGGCGCCTGGTGCCGGAAATCAACGAGAACCTGATCGTCGACGAGCTCCGCCCCCAACTGGCGGCGTCGGAGACCCCGCTCCGCAACGCCGACATCGACTTCGCCGCCACACCGCCGGCCAAGGTTCCCGAGCAGGCTGGCCGCCGAGTCGACTACGACGCGACCCTTGACGATCTGCTGGCGGTTCTCACGAGCACCGACGACCGCGAGATCACTGCAAAGTATGTCGACGAGCGGCCGACGTTCACCTTCGACCAGATCAATCAACTCGGCCCCATCGAAGTCATCGGCGAGTTTCAGACGAGCGGATTCTCCGGTGACTCCGGCAAGAACATCAGGCGCGCTGCCCAGCAGCTCGACGGCATCGTCATCAGGCCAGGAGAAACGTTCAGCCTCAACGCCGCAACCAATCCTCGCAACGCCGCGTCGGGCTATGTCGAGGCCGGAATCATCGAACACGGCAGGCCTGCACGCGGTGTCGGCGGCGGGGTGTCCCAGATAGCCACCACTCTCTTCAACGCCGGGTACTTCGCCGGCATGGAGGACATCGAGCACCACGAGCACAGCTACTACATCAGTCGGTACCCGGCCGGACGGGAAGCCACGGTGTTCGATGACGTGCTGGACGTCAAGTTCCGCAACGACGGTCCGACGTCGGTGCAGATACAAACCGAGTGGACGTCGAGTTCCATCACCGTCCGGCTGGTCGGTATCAAACGCTACGAGGTGACGTCCTCGCAGAGCGGGCGCAGCCGCCCGACGAGCCCGCAGACCGTCCGGATCCCTGCCGGTGAAGCCTGCAGCTCCAGCGGCGGCGGGCCGGGGTTCACCATCACCGACACCCGCACCCTGCGCGACATCGCCACCGGACAAACTCGCACCAATTCCCACACTGTCGTCTACGACCCCATACCCAAGGTCGTGTGCGGCGGCTGACGACCGCCGGTGCGTCCGTAGTTATCCCAGGATCGCCCGTGCGGCGCGCTCTGCGATCAGCATGACCGGCGCGTTGGTGTTACCGGAAGTGATGGTGGGCATCGCCGACGCATCGGCCACACGAAGGCCGGCGACGCGGTACACGCGACAGTCGGTGTCGAGCACCGTGGCGGCCGACCGCGGAAGACCTTGGGCGTCAAAGGTTCCCATCGCGCAGGTGCCCACCGGGTGGAAGATGGTGGTCCCGAGTTCACGGGCCGCCTGCTGCAGGTCCTCGTCACTGACCAGCTGGGGGCCGGGAAGCAACTCTTCCGGGCAGTAGGGGGCCAGGGACGGCGCTGCCATGATCTGCCGCGTCATCCGGAGGCCGCGCACAGCGATTTGACGATCGGTGTCCGTGGACAGGTAGTTGCAGGAAATCTTGGGGTAAGTCAGCGGATCTGAATCGGCCATGCGCACATGGCCACGCGAGCTGGGACGCAGATTGCACACCGAGGGAGTGATCGCGCCGAAAGGGTGCAGAGATTCGCCGAACTTCGGCAAGGACAAGGGCTGCACATGCCACTCCATATCGGGACTGGCCACCGCGGGGTCACTCTTGGCGAAGGCCCCCAGTGTGGAGGGCGGCATGGTCATCGGCCCTGAACGGAGCAACAGGTACTGAAGTCCCATGCCGGCCCGGGTAATCCAATTGCGGTACAGCGTGTTGACAGTCGGGGCGCCCTGGATGCGGTAGACGGTTCGCAGCTGCAGGTGGTCCTGGAGGTTTTCACCCACTCCCGGCAGGTCGACGGCCACCGGCACGTGATGCTGGGTAAGCAACTCGGCTGGGCCCAGACCCGAGACCTGCATGAGATGGGGTGAACCGATCGCTCCGGCGGTCAGGATCACCTCCCGGTGGGCGCGGACGTCGACGACTTGGCCATCTTTGAGGAGTCGCACGCCGGTGGCTCGGCGCTGAGCCGTCGTCCAGGCTCCGCGACGCTGATCCTCGCGCACCTGGTCGTCCATCAGCAGTCGCACGGCCTGCGTCTGGGTGTAGACGGTGAGATTGGACCGGTGGGCGACGGGATGCAGAAACGCATCGGCCATCGACCAGCGACGGCCACGCCGTTGGTTGACGTGAAAGTACGCACTGCCGGCGTTGTCGCCCCGGTTGAACTCGTCGATCGGGGCGATGCCCACCTGGGCAGCGGCGGCCTGCCATGCATCCAAGATCTTCCAGCGCACCCGCGGCCGCTCCACGCGGATCTCACCACCGGCGCCGTGCCAGTCGTCGGCTCCGCCGAAGTAGTCTTCCAACTTCTTGTAGATCGCCAGTGTGTCGCCGGCGCTGTCCGGGCCACCCCAAAGCCATCGGTCGTCACCGGTGGCCTGCGCCCACAGGTCGTAATCGCTTGCCTGACCGCGCATGTGGATCATGGCGTTGATCGACGAGCAGCCGCCGATCACGCGGCCCCGCGCGTAGTGGATGCTGCGGCCGGCCAGACCTGGGTCGGCCTCGGTCGTGAAGCACCAGTCGGTGCGGGGGTTGGCAATGGTGTACAGATAGCCCACCGGCACCTTGATCCAGAACCAGTTGTCATTTCCGCCGGCCTCAATCAAGAGCACACGGTGGCCAGGGTTGGCGCTGAGCCTGTTGGCGAGCAGGCAGCCCGCACTGCCTGCCCCCACGATGATGAAGTCAAATTCGGCGACGGGGCTCATTGCGGCAACGTTCCTCCATGGCGTCGGATGCGAGTCCTAGTGTGCGCGATGACCGCTCGGTATGTTCTGTCGACACGTGTTCGCACGTCTGCTGCGCCGCGGCGGCGTGTAGCGCAAGGCGATGTCGGCGGGTCGGCAGGATCACCCAGGATGGAACACCGTCCCAACCGTCGGCGTCCTAGGGCCGCCGATTCTGGCACCATGGCGGAGATGGATACCGTCTCGAGTCCGGGTCCGAGGGATCCGTTCGACGAGGGGATTGCCGACGCGCTCAGCTCGCTGCCGGCCAACCTTCGTGCGGCGATGAGCAACGTCGAGATCGTCGTAGAGGACGAGCCTCCGGACGGGCAACCACTGCTCGGCTTGTACCGCGGCGTGCCGCTGCCCCAAAGGACCAGCAACTACAGCGGAGCGCTGCCCGACAAGATCAGCATCTTCGCCGGGCCGCTCACCCGACTCGCGGCCGGCGACACCGATCGTCTACGTCGCCGGGTCACGCACGTCACGCTCCACGAGATCGCGCATCACTTCGGCATCAGCGACGAGCGGCTGATCGAGCTCGACCGCTACTGACGCGGCACCCAGACGAGGGTCTGTCCCGGCACCGCGCGTGTCAGTTGCGTCGCGGTGTCACAGCGCGTCGTACACCGCAGCGACGAGCCGATAGGCACGGCGATCGCCGGCCAGCCAGTCGCGGCGCAGATTGGGCACGAAGGCAAAAGCGACCTTGTGTTCGAGATCCGCCAGTCCCACCGAGCCGCCGGCGCCCGGATGGCCGAAGGCCGTCCTCTGCGCATGTTCGGGCACCACGAAGTTCTGTGACGGCAGCATGTAGCCGAGGCCGAATGCGCTTTCCAAACGCAGCACCCGGTCGCGGCCGCGCACGCGTTCTGTGATCGCTTCCCGCAGGGGACCGGGGGCGACCAGGGTTCCGCCGATCAGGTCGCCATAGAATTTGGCCAGATCGCGAGCGGTGGTGACCAGGCCAGACGCGGGCCATCCGGCCGCCAATACTTCTGGATCATTATATGCTGCAACGGGATTCGATGATGCCCGAATGAACAGCGATTCTGGATCGGCGAACGCGGCGACCATGTCGGCGACTGTGTCCTCCGGTATCGGCGGCGCGTTCTCAGCGCTCCAGACACGCTGCTCGGGCGGTGGCGAACTGATCCGGGCAGCCTCGCGCACCGCCGCACCGGAAGCTCCGATGTGCAGCCGATCGCCCAAGTGGCGCCGGGCGAACTCGCCGACTGTCATGCCGGTGTGGCGGCGCACGAATTCGCCGACCAACCATCCGAAAGTCAAAGCGTGATAACCATGTTCGGTCCCTGGCTGCCAGAGCGGGCGTTGGCGCGCCAACAGGTCGGCCATCGCCGTGGGATCCGCGGCCTGGGCCACCGAAACCGGGCGCTCCAATACGGGCAACCCGGCCCGGTGCGCCATCAGGTCGCTCAGGGTGATCTCGTGCTTGCCGTGTTGTGCGAATTCCGGCCACCAGGCGCTCACCGGTTCCTCGACGTCGTGGCCGCATTGCTGGGCGACCATGAGGGCCGCGGTCGCCGTGACGCCCTTGGTGCAGGAAAAGGTCGGACAAGCGGTGTCGCGAGTCCATGGACGTCCGGTCCGTCTGTCGGCGATGCCTCCCCACAGGTCCACCACCGCACGCCCGTCGACGAATACCGCCACCGCGGCGCCGAGGTCGTCGCCGTCGGCTAAACCTGCTTCAAAGACGGCTTTCACTTCCGCAAACGCGGGGTCAGCGTGCCCCGCCGCCGAACTGGACATAAACCGAATTAGAACACGTTCTAGTACTGGTCGAGTGCGGATCCCGGACACTGCGGAAAAGTGATCTGGCCGCTTCTCATCCCGTAGATCGGCGTTGTGCGAAGCGGATCGTCACCAGTGGCACCGGCCTGTCGATCGTCGCCTGGAACTCGGCCAGCAGTCGGTTGTTTCGCCGCACCCAATCGGCGAACTCGTCGTACTCGGCACCGGCCAGCGTCGTGGCCGTTCCCTGACGCGTCTCGTTCCCGATCTCGACAGTGACGGCCGGGTTCGCTCGGATGTTGTGGAACCAGTCCGGATCCCGATCTTCCCGGAACGAGCTGAGGTAGAGCGTATCGCCGCGATAGTTGGGCGCCAGAGGCACTACTCGGAGTTCACCGCTGCGGGCACCGGTCGTAGTCAACAGGATCAGCGGGTACCCGGCGTAGTCACCGCCGACCTGGCCCGCGTTCGCTCGGAACTCGGCAACCACGTCGTCGTTCCAGTTCGATGGATCTTGACCGGTTTCCTGATTCCACGGGGCGTCGGCGTCGTCGTAGCTGATGTCTTGGTTCGCCATGCTTGGAAACCTCCGCTCGTCGATCACTTATGGGGGTCGCGGACTTTGCGGAGCGCCTGAAGCAGTGTGTCGTGGATGTAGGTGAGTTCGGGAGTCGGCTCCCACGCGGCCGAATCGTCAGTGTTGTCTGACCAGTCAGTGCCGGTGGAGCTCTCGCCCCAGTTGCTGTCCAGGGCGGTCCCGCTCTGGTAGACCCACCACAGGTTGTGCCAGGGGTCGAGGAAACGGGCGAAGACATCACCGAAGAACTCAGTCGGGCGGGTGATGATCTCGGCACCGCCGGCGGCCGCACGCGCCAGCACGACCTCGACATTGTCGACATAGACCTGCAGCAGTGCCGGGGTGAATGGCCAGCCGGGCTTCCGTTCGGCGAACATCACAGTGCTGCCACCGATCTGAAGCTCGGCATGTAGGAGGAGCCCGTCGTCGTCGACAGTGCGGGCGTCGGGATGCACGATGCCGTCGAAGACATCGGTCAGAAAACGGATCAGCCCCTCGGCGTCACGCGTGACAATGAACGGGTTGATCGTTGAGAAGCCGGCCGGTGCGGCGGGGACAGCAGTCATGAGTTTCCTCTCGTCACCACCATTTGATCGCGAGGCCGCAGGCCAGTTCTTGAACCAGAACGACAACTCTTCGGTGACGACACCGTCAGGGGTCGTCGTCGGTCGCGTCAGTACTGCCGGCGCCTTTGGGCGGCAATGATCGCGGCCGGGGTCTGACCGCGGATCAACCGTAGCGAGCGCGTCAGATGTGGCTGATCGGCGAATCCGGCCCCGGCCGCCGCTTCCGCAGGCGAGTGCCCGGTCTGCAACAGGAAGTAGCCGTGCTGCGCGCGATGAAGTTGATCGATCTGCTGAGCGGTCAGCCCGACCGTGCGACGGTAGCGGCGTTGCCAAGTCCGTTCCGAGGCGCCGATCCGATCCCCGTTCAGTGCCTTGCGGACCTCCTCGTCGACCAGTAGCCCGCAGTTCTCAGCCAGGTGATCGACCCAGTCTTCAAGATCGGGCCAGGCTGGCACCGGCCATCGGCGATCCCCGAGGAGGACGTGGCCGCCCGATACCGGCAAGGTCACCGTCTCACCGAGGATCGCGCACTTCGGCACTCCTGGGATTGCGACGTAGGCGGCGAGTTCGACGCCCCAGTACTGCTCACCCAAATGCCCGTCGACAACCCGATTGCGCAAGCTGGGACCATCCAGCTCCGCGGCCAACTCTCCGTCTCGGCGACGGATAAACGACAAACCCCAATACTCGGATCCGATGACCGAATAGCGTTGGGGGCTCTCCACAGTCGCGCGCCAGACTGTGCGGACCCACGGTGATCTGCCCGCCCGTTCCTCCCACATCCGAGGAAACATACTGCCCGGCGTCCCTCCGCGTAGGCCCCCACGGGGCTGTCAGGTGAGCGACACCTGCAGCACCTCAACCCCAGCGGATCCAAGTCCGGGGGAGCTTCGATGATCCAGATATTCCAGAACTGGGCGCTAACACCATCGACCAGCGCCTCGGGCTCAGAGGTTCACTGCAATGGCTCGGGTGTGAAGGTGACGTCGACTCCGCCTACGGTCATCGTCACCTGACCTTCGATCACCATCACCTGCGCCGAGACCCGTCGATCGACAGTCTGGGCCAGTTGCTGCACCGGTGCGTGCGGTATCTGCATCACCGACAGGTTCGGCAGCCCCGCCACTTTGGGGCCGACGGTGCGCCACCAGGTGGCAACGCCGGCGGCAAACGGGAACAGCAGCACCTGGTCGGCCTGGCTGGCCGCCTTGCCCAAGACTCGCTCGTCGGGCTGGCCGACGTTGATCCACTCCAGGATCCGGCCGGTGTAGTCGGCGAGCCGCAAGTCCGGTACGCCAGGGGTGGACAGGCCCGCCCCGAACGCCAACTCACCGTCGACGTCGCTGAGTCGGTGTGCGCGCAGCCCAAACGCCAATAACCGCACCACCATCCGCTCATCGGTCTCACTGGGATGACGGGCCACGGTCAGTGTGTGATCGGCGTAGTAACCGTGATCGACATCGGAGACGCCAAGTTCGACTTTGAACACTGTTGCAGAAAGGGCCACGTCATAGTGTCCACCCAGGTGGTGCCCGCCGAGTAGTCGGGCCGCTTTGAGTGGTCAGGGCGCCGCGCTAGCCGTCGGATCGAGTCGCCACCGATAGGCCCCCTAACTGGGGTAGGCGTGAACATCCTGAGGTTTGGCAAGGGGAGAGAGCCTGACAGCGGGGCAATGCGGCAGCTATGGCGATGACCATCAGCGTGGCGCCGCGAACGGTCCAGTCGGTTACGGGCGATGTCGCGTCAGCGAGGGTCGAATACCGCGGCGAGGTCTTGTTGATCACCGGTGAGGTTTCCCGCAGCGATTGCCTGCTGGACTGTGAGCATGCCCGCCGCCAGGCCGAGTATCACCAAGGGTTCGGCGCGGAGGACGGTAGTGGGCTGTTCATCGACCGCTAGTCCAACGTGCGTGCCGACGTTGTCTATGCGCGCAATCAGGATTGTGCCGTCGACCTCGATAGCGGCCGTTGCAGGAACCTTGGCCCGATTGCCGCCCAGCAGCGACTCCAGCGCCACCACCAGCCAATGGGGTTGGAAGCTGTCGTTCTGCGGGCCGGAAACCATGAGGGGTTTACTCCAACTCACCAGCGCGGCAACGGTATTTCGGAGTTCGTGCCCCCAGGGCGTGAGTGCGTAGGCGACGCTGTTGCTGTCACTGTCTAGCTGGCGATGAACAACGCCAGCGTCTTCCAGTTCACGCAGGCGATCAGTCAGCAGGTTAGTCGAAATCCCGGGAAGCCCGGCCTGGAGTTGCCCGTAGCGCGCTGGGCCGGAGAGCAATTCGCGCACGACGAGCAGGCTCCACCGATTGCCCACGACGTCGAGTGCACGTGCTAAGCCGCAGTACTGCCCGTATGACCGCATGGGTAGCGCCTCCTTCTTTGCTTTGCGCCAAGCTCAATGCTCGATCTTGATCTCGTCGAAGTCGAGCGCCAGCAATGTGGGCTGAGGCAGGACACTGCCTCGGAGACCTCGCGGAAATACGCGCCGCCGGGTGGGAAAAACAATCCCATCGATGCAGCGATACTGGCTGCAGTAGAGCGCGGCATTGGCCCAGGCGCCGACAGGTTCGGCGAGGAAGTCGTGGCGACCGATCAGGCCGTCGGAGTCCACGTAAAACGTCTGCTGCCGGCAGTGGGTGTTGATGTCAGTAGGGAACGTGGCCAGGAGCCGCCGCCATTGACGACCTGACTTCTGGCAGGGTCCGCCGTCTGTCACGGTGACGCCGTCGAGGGTAAGCAGGTGCGGCAAGGTGAGGTAGTTCCAGAAGGCGTATCCAGCAAAGTAGGTCGTGTCGAGGGGATCCCAACGGAAGTTACGGCGGATTCCACTCAGCCCAAAGAAAGCTGCACGAGGGTCGGTTCGGACATCAATCACCTCACCGCCACGGCTTTCTAGCCGCGTCTCGCCGTGGTCGAACACGCCGCGCTGGCCGGCCTGCGGGAAGTCTTGAAGGACGGTGCGCCGCTCGGCGAGTCTGACCTCGACAGTGAAGTTCGATAGCTTGCTGCCGGGAAAACGCTTGGGCAGCAAGCCACCCAAGCGGCCCCGAGCGGTAATCATCGCAATAGAACTCCAACGTTCAGCGCCGCCATAGGCGTCAAGAACCTCGTTGAGTAGCTCAACCATCCCACCGCCTCCAATCACACTTCATTTTTGATTGCGAGCTTGTATATTACATGTGCAATGCGTGACCATGGACGGAAGAGGTAACCGGCATATGCAGATCGCACGAAACGGCGGCAGCGCGCATCACGTAGACCAGGGCTCGGCGCCACGCCTGCTCGCAATCAGTCCAGGAGCCTTGCTGTGCATATGAATTGGCTCGGTATTGCAGTCGCGACCGCCGCGGGAATGGCGGTAGCCGGCGTATGGTACGGAAAGATTTTCGTCACCCCGTGGTGGAACCTGACTGGCATCACACCAGAGCAATCGAAAGCGGCAAGCCGACGAAACATGGCTCAGTTGCTGCTCGCCAACGCGGTGACTGCGATTGGGCTGGGGGCTGCGGTCGAGGTCACTTTCACGGCCACCGGCGGCCACTCTGTGTGGGTCGCCATGGTCGTCGGCTTCGCGGCGTGGCTGGCCTTCTCGGTCACAACGCTGGTTCAACACAACGCATTCGAACTGAAGCCGCCCCGACTGACCATCATCAACAGTGCGTACCAACTCGCACTGTTCCTCACGATGGCTCTCGTGATCGGGCTGTTCTAGCAAATCGAAGGCCGGTTGGCGATAAACGCTGGCCCTGGCGATCTAGCCCACACCTTCAGTGGGTCAACGATTCTGGCCAGGAAGTCCCGGAGTGGCGACGCCAGTGCCGATCCGGCCGATCGGATTGAAAATGATTCACCTGATGAAAGCGGGGCTTTTACTGGTAGCACTCCGTATTCGATCCCGCCGCATTCCCGGCGTTGCTAAGCGGCGACTCAGGTGGAGTGTGGCAGGGGAGAGGTGCTGACTGCTGGCCAGCTCGCTAGCGGCAGCCGGACGGGATCAGGTATCCGGTGTTCACGCTCACCGCGTCGTGAGGGTTCATGCGACGCTGCTGACAATCGCCACAACCAGCCCGCCCAGGGTCAGCACCCCAACCATCACTGCGGCGGCGATCGCCCGGCGTCGTAGGTGTCGGCGGGCGGCATCGATCGCCACCGCGATGCAGGCGAGGATCAACGCTGAATAGGCCGCCAGCGCCACCGTCAGCGTCAGCGTCGCTGTTGCCGCGGTGCTGGCCAGAATCACGTTGTGCATGCCGTGAGCCTACGGCGCGAACGGAAGCACTCATACTCGACGTGATTGTCGACGACCTGTTCCTGCAGTTGCCCAGAGTCGCTGCGACAGCATCTCCTTAACGGGTGGAAAAGGTTGGGCGGCAGCCTAAATGGGGAGAGCGACCGGGTGAACTTAAGTTGACATAATGTAGCTTATCGGTACACAACCATTGCGAGTTGCATCTGATGAGAATGCTCGCACCACATGGTGTCATTTCTCAACTAATCGAGCACTTTTTCACTTTACTGGTGCCTGCTGATCGAGTTTTCTCAATTTAGAGGTGCCCGGAAAGCTGGCTGACGTGCGGGATTGAACGAGTGTCCTATTCCGGAAACCGGTCAGGAACGCCCCTATAATGGGTCATGGACGTTGACGTGTTGAGTATGCGGGTACTGCCGTTCGCTGAAGTGCGCGAGAATCTTGAAGAGCTTGTCGATGCTGTGTTCCAGACGATGGACCGCATTCTGATCGTCAAAGACGATGCCCCAGTGGCGGTGTTGATTGGCATAGACGAATGGGACACTATGCAGGATACGCTGCAGTGGTTGTCGACTCCGGGGTCTGCGGAGTCGGTCGCTGAGTCGGAAGCTGATGTCGCCGCTGGCCGAAGTTACGGTGAGGATGAGATCCGCGATGTATACGGCGCTGGACCGGCCACGCCGCAGTAGTGCCACCACTGCCTATCTGAGAGCGCCGGAAATGGCCTCTGCAGTTAGCCGACGATTTCCTATAATCGTCACAGTGACGCAACTGCCTGGTGTGGGCCTGGTGAGTTGAATTGTCTTCTTGGTCATGGGATTCCGGGACGAATGGGTTGGATGGGGATCATCGGAGTCCGTAGTGTTTGCGTAGATCCTCACTGGCGATGGTGTTGCCGGCTGCATAGTCGGCGTCGGCCTGCGTGAGCTCGTGGTTGAGGGTTGAGGTGCGCGCCCGGAGTACTTGTTTTTTGCATTGGTCGAAGGTGATGCGCCCGGCGGCGAACTCGATGAGTCGGAGCATCGATGTGCGATCAGGTGTTGCACCTTCGAGCACGCTGCTGACGACAGCGTCGTGCACTGCGCTGCTGAGTGGCTGACAGGTCACTGCCGTGCAGGAGTTCGGCAAGGACGGTCAAGCTATCGGGTTCATCGTCGGCGATCTCGCGACTCACTCCGACAGTCTATGTCGCGGATCAGCGGAGCGGACGGTCGGGTCTGCTGCACGATCAGGTGACAGTTTCGGTCACGCGGCCTGACTGGCCGGTGCGGTCATAATCGCTTCGAATTCGATCGGGGTCAACCGCCCGAGTCCGGCTTGGCGCCGGCGCCGATGGTAGGTCCGTTCGATCCAAGTGACGATCGCGATCCTCAACTCTTCTCGTGTGCTCCACCGGCGGCGATCGAGCACGTTCTTCTGGAGCAGGGCGAAGAAGCTCTCCATGGCCGCATTGTCGCCGGCCGCCCCGACGCGGCCCATCGATCCGACCATCTCGTAGCGGCCGAGGGCGTGCACGAATTTCCTTGACCTGAACTGAGATCCGCGATCGGAATGCAGAATGCAACCGGCCACATCACCGCGGCGTGCCACCGCACTACTGAGCGCTGCGGTGGCCAGCCGGGACTTCATCCGAGAGTCGATCGAGTACCCGACGATGCGGTTGGAGTACACGTCCTTGATCGCACAGAGATAGAGCTTGCCCTCATCGGTGCGATGCTCAGTGATATCTGTGAGCCACAGCTGATTTGAACCACCAGCGGTGAAGTCGCGCTCGACAAGATCATCGTGCACCGGCGGACCCACTTTTCCGTTCTTACCGCGCTTTTTGCCGAAGACGCTCCACCACTTATTGTCCGCGCAGATCCGCCAGGCGGTGCGCTCGGCCATCGGCTCACCGGCATCACGGGCCTCCTCGACCAGGTAGCGGTACCCGAACTCTGGATCCTCGCCGTGGGCGTCGAACAGCGCGTTGGCGCGGTAGGCCTCGACGACCTCCGCGTCGGTGATGGGATTGGCCCGCCAGCGGTAATAGGGCTGGCGGGCGAGCTTGAGTACCCGGCACGTCACCGCCACGGGAATCCCGTCAGCGGCGAGCTCACCTACGAGCGGGTAGAGCCTTTTCCCGGCAGATTGGCCTGCGACAGGTACGCCGCGGCCCGGCGCAAGACCTCATTTTCCTGCTCCAACAACTTAATCCGACGCCGCGCATCCCGTAGCTCACCGGACTCGCCGGTGCTCTTACCAGGCTTGGTGCCCTCGTCGATGTCGGCTTGGCGCATCCACTTGTGCAGGGTCATCGGGTGGACTCCGAAATCGGTGGCGATCTGCTCGATCGTCACACCGTCGTCGCGGTTGCGGGCAACGCGGACGACGTCGTCGCGGAACTCACGGGGATAGGGCCTGGGCACAAGGACATCCTTCCAGCTCGCCCAGCACGGGCAAGCCAACTCAGATGTCACCTATTCGTGCAGCAGACCCGTTTTGTCACTGTGACACTTCTCCCCCGGGGTTTCTTTAACGGGAAAGTCACTGATGCACTTCGGTTTTAGGTCGGTTTGATGGATAAGATTGATTATCCATTTTTTCTTGCCGCAGTATTGAAGCATGCCCGCCACACCCGAATGCTCGCCCACCTCGCTCGGTCGTGTGGCGGCTAGTCAGACGGCTGATCCGCTTCCGGGCTGGTTCGTAGACTTCCTCAATGATCGGCAGACCCGTAAACCGTCTGCACACACAATGAAGGCGTATCGCCAGGACTTCGTCGCGATAGCAGCTGCAATCACGGACGGTAATCCCGCCCAACTTGCGGTATCTGACATAACGAAGGACTCGATGCGGGCCGCGTTCGCCCACTTCGCGCGCGATCACGAAGCTGCATCTATCCGCCGATGTTGGTCTACCTGGAATGTGCTGTGCACCTTTCTGTTCACTTCCGAGCTGTTGGCCGCCAATCCAATGGCGTTGGTAGGCCGTCCGAAACTCGCGCGGTCGCTACCCAAAGCGCTCCCCCGCACCGCGGTTGGTGCCTTGGTAGAGACTGTGGCCAAGGATGTGGACTCCACTCGTCGGACCGATTGGGGTGAACGAGATCTCGCGATGATTTTCACGGCCCTCTTGGCGGGGTTGCGGGCGGAGGAACTGCGCCAGGCCGACGTCGGCGACGTGCGAACCGTCGACGATGGTGCTGGCGTCATCCACGTGAAGGGCAAAGGCGGCAAGGACCGAACGGTGCCAGTAGAGGCCGACCTGCTACGAGTGATCGAGGTGTATCTCGACAGTAGGGCAATCAGATTCCCCGACGCCGTGAAGCGTCAGGCTGGGCCGCTATGCGGCGGTCTGTCCCGATGGCCGGCTCGCTCGCCCCTGTTCGTTGGCCGTGACGGCGAGCGGATCACGCGCGGCACGGTGCAGTCGCGAATCAAGCGTGCGTTCAAACTCGCCGGCCCTGACGCTCAGCCGGTGCCCGGGGCGATGGTGCATGGTTTACGGCATACCTTCGCTACCGAACTGGCAAGCGCCGAAGTCAGCGTCTACACGCTGATGAAGCTGCTCGGCCACGAGTCGATGACCACCTCGCAGCGCTACGTCACCGCGGCGGGAAACGAAACCCGAACTGCCGCAGCACAAAATTACCTATATACATTGGTCGCCCCCGTTGCGGCGACCGAGGAACATCACTTCCAGGCGCCGGGAGTCGGCTAGACCGGCATCCTCGGTCTTGAGGTCGGATCATTGAGTCGATGGCGCTGCAGGTTGTGGCAATGCTGCGCCTGCAGGGTCGTGGGAGGGTTGGACGAGTAAGGGCCGCGACGAGGAGATATAGGCTGCCCGGGCGATGGCTTGCAGCCGCAGACTCTCAGCCTCGCAATGGAACTCTCTCGATTTGCGGAGAAGATCAACGATCAATCATCCTCTGCAGATCTCCTCGATGTTTCCGGTGAGCTCAGATTCCACGGCATCTCAGCATGGAGCAAACAGCGCCCGCTCAGCTGGCTGGGCCTGCGTGTGAGAGAGACTCGATCGCATTGCGCAGGAGTGCCGCGGCCTCATCGGCTACTGCATGCAAGTCAGGCTGATCACTGACCTGCACCATCACTTGCGGATCCATCGCATCGATGATGACTGCGCCATCGATCGTGGGATCGGTTCGCACGATTACGTTGCATGGAAGCAACAGTCCGATCTGGCGATCGACATCAATGGCCCGATGAGCTAAGGACGGATTGCATGCACCCAAGATGAGGTAATCCTCGACATCCGCACCCAGTTTGGCCTTCAGTGTGGCCTTCATGTCAATCTCGGTCAGCACGCCGAAGCCCTGATCGGCCAGTGCTTTTCGGGTACGTTCTACGGCGTGGTCAAATGTGCTTTGCAGAGTGGTTGAAATAGCAAGCGCCATAGTCAGTTCCTCCATACCTGTATGTTGTCGGCCAAACGTCGATAAGCGCCGCCAATGTCTCGTCGGGCGTCTTCGTGGTGCAACGCGGCAGGCCCTCGGCGCCACGGTGCAACTTATACGTGCTTGTACCCCCTTGGTCGCCGGTTAGGTGAAATGGCGGCGGTTTTGTGGGCAACGACGCGTTCGACGAGGCCGAGCGTGAACCGCTCACGATGATCGATCGCGAGGTCGGTCGCGGCCCGCAGGTGCTCTAGGGGGCGGCGTAGGAAGTGTTCGCCGCCAAGGGGAACGGTGAACAGCTCCAAGAAGCGCTGCACGGCTCGCACTGGGGCGGTGCTGCTGCGGATGTGGTCGACGAGGATGAGTTTTCCGCCGGGCCGCAGGACTCGGGTCATTTCGGTGAGAGCTTGGGTGTGGTCGGGGATGGCGCAGAGCCCGAAGGTGCACACCACGGTGTCGAAGCTGGAATCATTGAACGGCAGGTGATGCGCGTCGGCTTGTTGCAGGGTGGCGGGGTGGCCGAGGTCGGCGGCGCGTGCGCGGGCGAGGTCGAGCATCTGCTGGCTCCAGTCGATGCCGGTCAGGGTGACGTCGCCGGGGTAGAAGGCAAGGTTGAGTCCGGTGCCGATCGCTACCTCCAGCACTTCGCCGGTGGCTTGGCTGCAGACCCACTGGCGGGAGTCGCCGAACAGGTGGCGGTCGAAGAACCCGATCTCACGGTCATAGGTGGCCGATTTCTTGTCCCAGTATCGGTTCCAGCGGGCGGTGCGATCATCTGTGGCCATCGTTCACCTCGCGTCGGCGGTCAGACGGTCAGGCTGCGTCCGATGTGGGGAACAAACCGGCCGACAGCCCCACAGTAGTCCCGGTAGGCCCGGCCGTGAACGGCATTGAGGTAGGGCTCTTCGACCACCCGGACCTGCAGTTCGATCGTGACCAGCAGCACAAGGAACGCGGCCAGCGCGAGCGGGTTGGGGGTCATCAGGGTGATGCCGGCCGCGAAGATCAGCATGGCGGTGAAGATGGGGTTGCGCACCAGCGCGAACGCGCCGTGGCGTACCAGTGTGGTTGTCTCGCTGGGGTCCACCCCGATGCGCCACGATTGGCCCATGTCGCGTTGGGCGTAGACGGTGGCGGCGATCCCGGCAACAGCCGCCATGGTGCCGGTGGTGTGGATCCACGTCGCATCCAGCACGGAAATCGGGGCGAGGATGTCGAGTAGTTGCAGCAGCGGCGCGGCCGCCCCAGCGAGGATGGCAGCGATGAATCCGACCCCGGCCAACCATTGCAGCGACCCGGGCCGGCCGTGAATGCCGCGGAATCCGGTGGAGCCGGTGTGGCGGTATTGGGTCCAGCTGCGCCAGCCGAACCCCAACACAGCGAAAATCAGATACAGACCCAGCGCGGTGACGGCCATCAGGTGATTCCTCCTGGCTTGATGGGGATGCGGGCAGCTGCGGCCCGCGGCAGGCAATCAGTTAGTCGGCGGCGAGCGCTTCGTCGAACGCTGTGGCCAGGTCTTCATAGCTGTGTGGCTGGATGCGGGTGCCGTTGAGGAAAAACGTCGGCGTGCCCTGCACCCCCAAGGCCCGGCCGTCGGCGACGTCGAGGCGGATGCGTTCCAGCGTCGCGGGATCGGCGTAGGCGGCGTCGAAGGCGGCCATGTCCAGACCGAGTTGTGCTGCGAATACGCGGAATACGTCATCAGCCGGGGTTTGCTTCTCACCCCACTGGGCTTGGGTGTCATACATCGTGCGGTACATCGCCTCCAGCTGTCCCTGTTGGGCGGCGGCTTCCACCGTCCGGGCGGCCCGCTCGGCATTGACGTGGGCTTGCATCGGGAAGTAGCGGATCACGAAGTTCACCCGGTCCCCGTATTCGGCTCGCGCCTTTTCGATCTCCGGGTAGACCGCGCGGCATCCCTCACATTCGAAGTCCAGAAACTCCACAAATGTCACGCGGCTGTCGGGCACCGCGTTGAGGCGGTGACTGTTCTCGCGCACCACCTGCCCCACCACCGGGCTGTCGGGTCGTGCCGGGCTGGTCGAGGCGCGGTCGCGCACCGACAGATAGACCAGCGCACCGACCGCCATCGCGGTGATGACGAACGCGGTGAGCAACATGCGGCTGGTGCGCGCCATTCAGATACCTCTTCCGTGGACCCAATCTCTGGCATCGCATGCCGGCGATGTTGACGGGGTTGACCGATCAATAGTGTTGGACGCTATCATCGTCATGTGGCGATGAAAAGTGATTCGGTCGATCCCGCGGTGTGCGGCAATCTGGATGCGGCGACGGCGTTGTTTCACAGCCTCTCCGATGGCACCCGGCTGGCGATCCTGCGCCGCCTGGCTGGTGGTGAGGCCCGCGTGGTGGATCTGACCGGCGAACTGGGGTTGGCCCAGTCGACGGTGTCGGCGCATCTGGCCTGCCTGCGGGACTGCGGACTGGTGGATTTCCGGCCGCAGGGCCGCGCCTCGATCTACCGGCTGGCCCGCCCGGAGCTGCTGGACATGTTGCGGGCCGCCGAAGCGGTGCTGGAGGCCACAGGCAACGCGGTGGCGTTGTGCCCCAACTACGGCCACCCGACCCAGCGGAAGGTTGCGCGATGAGTGAGGCGTGCGGCTGCGGCAACGACGAACGCGACGACGAGCACGAACCCGAACGACTCTGGGAGATCACCGAACTGCGCGCGGCCGCGGTGGCCGGAGTGGTGCTGCTGACCGGGTATGTGGTCGGCTGGACCGGCGGTCCGCGCCCGGTCGAGATCGGCCTGTATGGGCTCGCCCTGGCGATCGGGGCGTGGACCTTCGTGCCCTCGACCCTGCGCCGACTGGCGAAAGGCCAGATCGGGGTCGGGACGCTGATGACGATCGCCGCGGTCGGCGCGGTGATCCTCGGCGAGGTCGGCGAAGCCGCCATGCTGGCCTTCCTGTTCTCCATCAGCGAGGGCCTCGAAGAATACTCACTGGCCCGCACCCGCCGCGGCCTGCGCGCCCTGTTGTCGCTGGTGCCCGATGAGGCCACCGTCCTCCGCGACGGCGCCGAAACCACCATCCCGGCAAGCGAATTGCGGGTCGGTGACCGGATGCTCGTCCGTCCCGGGGAACGGGTCGCCACCGACGGCACCATCACCTCGGGCCGCACTGCCTTGGATGTTTCGGCGATCACCGGCGAATCGGTGCCGGTCGAGGCCGGGCCCGGTAGTGAGGTGTTCGCCGGGTCGATCAACGGCACCGGCGCCCTGGAGGTCGAGGTCACCAGCAGCGCCGCGGATAACTCGCTGGCCCGCATTGTGGCCATCGTGGAGGCCGAGCAGTCCCGAAAAGGTGAAGCCCAGCGCCTGGCTGACCGCATCGCCAAACCCCTGGTCCCGGCGATCATGATCGCCGCGGCACTCATCGCCGCGATCGGCTCGGTCCTCGGGGATCCGTTGGTGTGGATCGAACGGGCCCTGGTGGTGCTGGTAGCGGCCTCGCCGTGCGCGCTGGCGATTTCGGTGCCGGTCACCGTGGTCGCCGCGATCGGCGCGGCCAGCAAGCTCGGCGTCCTGGTCAAGGGCGGCGCCGCACTCGAAGCCCTGGGCGCGGTACGCACCATCGCGCTGGACAAAACCGGCACCCTGACCGCCAACCGGCCCACCGTCATCGACGTCGCCACCACCGGCGGCGCCACCCGCGAGCAGGTCTTGGATGTGGCGGCGGCGTTGGAGGCGCGCAGCGAACACCCCCTGGCCGCAGCGATTCTCGCTGCCACCGATGGTCCGGTCCAGCCCGCCGAGGAGGTGGACGCAGTCACCGGTGCCGGCCTGGCTGGGTATCGCCAGGGCCGGCGGCTGCGGCTGGGCCGGCCCGGCTGGCTCGATCCCGGCCCGCTGGCCCAACAGGTCGCCGCGATGCAGGCCGCCGGCGCGACCGCGGTGCTGGTCGAAGACAACGATCAGCTGATCGGCGCGGTTGCGGTGCGCGACGAACTGCGCCCCGAAGCCGCCCAGGTCGTGGAGGCGCTGCGCCGCGGCGGCTATCAGGTGGCGATGCTGACCGGTGACAACCAAGCCACCGCGCACGCCCTGGCCCGCCAGGTGGGCATCGACACGGTGCATGCCGATCTGCGGCCCGAAGACAAAGCCGCGCTGATCGCGCAACTGCGCCAACACTCTTCGACAGCCATGGTCGGTGACGGGCTCAACGACGCCCCCGCCCTGGCCACCGCCGACCTGGGCATCGCGATGGGGGCGATGGGCACCGACGTGGCCATCGAAACCGCCGACGTCGCCCTGATGGGCGAAGACCTGCGCCACCTCACCCAAGCGCTGGCCCACGCGCGGCGCGCCCGGACCATCATGCTGCAAAACGTCGGCCTCTCATTGGGTTTGATCACCGTGCTCATCCCGCTCGCCCTCACCGGGATATTGGGGTTGGCCGCGGTCGTCGCCGTGCACGAACTCGCCGAAATCATCGTCATCGCCAACGGTGTGCGCGCCGGGCGCACCACAGCACTGGCGGCGGGTGCAGCGACCTCATCGCCGACAGCGCTCGCCACGCACGCATAAGCCGCCCGTGGTGTTGCCGGTGTCAACGGTTCGTGAATTCCACACCCTGTGGGTTTCCCGGAAGGCTGACCCGCCGGGTGCTATTGCAGGGCCTCAATGACGTAGAGAGCGGCGGTGGCGATGGCCGTTACCCCCAGGCCCGTTCGGAGTGCCCGTTCGGGCAGGTGTGGTTGGGCTCGTGCCCCGAGGTAGCCGCCAACGAGGCCGCCGGCGCCGGCGATAAGGCCGATCGTCCAGTTCGGCACAATGTGGTGACCTGCGGCGGTGGTGATTGCCAGGATGAGGTAAGTGAACGCACCGGCGGCCGAGGTGATGAACGTGCAGATGAGCGTGGCGGGTGCCACGGTGGCGACCGGCAGCCCGCGGCCCACCAGAATCGGGCTGAGCAGGGATCCGCCGCCAATACCGTAGATTCCGCCGATGACGCCCACTGCGAGCGCTACCGCCGTGGTAGCGGTGTGGGACAACGGCAGCCGATGCGACGGTGTCGGTGCGTTGGGGTTTCGTTGAACAAGAAGCCAGATGCCAAGGGGCAGGAGGAATCCGGCCACCGACAGTCGAAACACTTGGGGACCGGGAATCAGGAACACCCGGATCACAGCACCGAGGACGACGCCAGGAACGGTGCCGATCAGCAGGACCGTGGTCAACGCGTTGCGCAAGGGTGCCTGGGTGCGGAGACGAAGCAGTGCCCCAGGAATCGCCACGATGTTGAACAGCAGGTTGGTCGGCGTGACTGCCGGACTGGGTACCTGCAGGACGCTGAGTTGGACCGGCAGCAGGAACACAGCTCCGGACACGCCCACAGGAGCCGTCAGGACCGCAACCCCCAAACCTGCAACGAAGCTCAACAGGACAAGCTCAAGTGCACCCGCGAGAGCACTATCGTCGCGACGGCAACTGGCCGCCCAGAGTTTTGATCACCGGACTCGCATGAGGCCTGGCGTGTGGCTCGTCCAGTCGCTGCTGCGGCCCGCGGCGAGCCCTCCGCGCGGACGCTTGACTGATACGAGCCGCCCGTGAGGGTGGGGATTTCGTCGTGATTGCATCTGCGGACCTTCGACAGTTCGCTCGCCAGCAGGCACGGGTGATGAAGCTTCGTACAGGGGAGCATTCGCCGTGGGAAGCGGTATCAAGTGCACGCTGTTGCGGCTGAGTCAAAATGTTGTGAAAGTGAAATTTGAGCTGGACGTTACATTTGTGACCGGAGTGAATTACGCTAGCCGTTAGTACGGTGTGACTACGTAAGTGATTGGCCTCGCCACAAAGTGCGTGGGCTGGCATGAGGTCCTGACGGGTGGTGATTGGCATGGTGCGCACCTGGCTCGCCGCCGTCCTAGTTTTGTTGCTCGGTACGATGACCCCGGCGGTCGCGACTGCCGATAAGGGTGAATGGGATCCGACGTTGCCCAAGCTGATCAGTGCTGGAGCGCCAGGCGATCCGCTGGCGGTCGCCAACGCGTCGCTGCAGGCGAGCGCGATCGCTGCTCAGACGACGATGGATCTCGGGCGTTCATTCCTGAGCAGCCTGGGTTTCTCCGGTCCCACCAGTCCCGCGCCGCTGAGGGGGAATCGCGTCTATGGAGCGCAGGCGATCGAGTACGTAATTCGACGAGCGGGCTCCCAAATCGGAGTTCCCTACTCCTGGGGTGGCGGCAGCCTCACCGGCCCGAGTCGCGGTATCGATTCGGGCGCTGGCACCGTCGGTTTCGACTGCTCGGGGCTGACACGTTACGCCTTTGCCGGAGTGGGTGTTCTGCTGCCGCGATACTCCGGAGACCAGTACACCGCCGGCCGTCACATACCGCCCTCGCAAGCCAAACGCGGGGACCTGCTGTTCTGGGGTCCCGGTGGCGGACAGCACGAGGCCCTCTATCTGGGTGGCGGGCAGATGTTGGAGGCCCAGCAGACCGGTGTGCCGGTCAAAATTTCGCCTGTCCGTACCGCCGGGATGACCCCCTATGTGACCCGAGTGATCGAAAGCTAGCGTATTCAGGTGACCCTAGCGGTTGCAGTTGCCGTTCACAGCCTGGTCGGCAGGCCCGCCACAACATCTGCACCGCCTCGGCAAGCGAACTACTATCGTGGCCAGTAGATGAATGAGGTTCTGTGAAGCCATTGTTGAGGCCGTGTCTGATCAAGGGTGCGTGGCCATGGACCCTACGCGACACCCGAGCGCCCTGCGCGCCCAAGGCGCAATGGCATCGGGTTGTCGTTTGGGCCGCGACCGGGCAGGGCTCGGGGCATGCATAGTCAACCTAGGCCGTCGAAGCGTGGAATGCCCGTATGGCTTATCGCGGCCACGGCGGTCGTGCTGTTGGCCGTGATCGTAGTAATCGCAGTGATGACACATGGTTTCGGGCTGGCCAACTCGAACGAACGTATGGCACAAGCGCGGTGCGAAACTGATGTGCGCGCTCGGTTGGCATCACCGTCGAGCTCCAAACTCTCGGAGGTCAAAGCGACAGTAAGTGAGTTGGACCCCGACAGCCGAGACATGTTTCCACTCATCGGCAACGATTCGCTTAAAGGTGTTGATCATGGGCGGATCACGGTATGGAACGTCGCTGGCACGGTCGATGAACAAACAGAGGTCGGCACCCTGATTCATGACCCGTTTACGTGCCGCGCGTATTTCGTCGACGGTGTCTTGGCCGATACCCTCGTGCTGTTCGACCACGCGCACTAGCCAACAGTTGTTGCCGCGCGGCGCTGCCGTTCTTGACCGAATCTTTATCGGAGGGCTAGCTGAGACTTACGGCGCGTGGTGATCCTGGAACCATGGCTGAGAGCACTGTGGTGCTTCATGTGGGTGGGTTGCACTGGGCTACCTCTGGTGGGATTGTCGAGTCGGCATTGCGGCGACGCCCCGGTGTGGTGTCGGTCGCGGCGAACGCGGCGAACCAAACCGCAACGGTGACCTATGACCCTGTACATACTTCGGTAGAAGCACTGTCGGGGTGGGTTCGCGAATGCGAAATGCACTGTGCGGGCCAATCGGTACCGAACCATATGTGTGATCCGATGGCTGAGCCCGGACAGCATGCTGCCCATGGCGCGGTGTCGCCACAAGAAATGATGGGCCACGGCGGCCACGTCGGCATGTCGATGGACCACATGGTCCGCGATATGCGGAACCGATTCATCGTCGCGTTGGTCCTGTCGATCCCGATCATGTTGTGGTCACCGATGGGGCGCAACATGTTTGGGTTCACGCTGCCGGCGCCGTTCGGGATGCGCGATGACGTCTTCACGCTGCTGCTGAGTCTTCCAGTCGTCTTCTACAGCGCATGGATCTTTTTCGATGGGGCCTGGCGTGCGCTGCGGGCTCGCACACTCGACATGATGGTGCTGGTCGCCGTCGCCGTCGGCGCCGGCTGGCTCTACAGCTTCGGTGTGACTCTGACCGGTGGTGGCGAGGTCTTCTACGAGGCGGCTTCGGTACTCACGACGTTCGTGCTGCTGGGGCATTGGTTTGAGATGCGTGCGCGCGGCGGCGCCAACGATGCCATCCGCACGCTGCTCGAGCTCGCACCGCCGACGGCGGTAATCGTGCGCGACGGCACGCCGGTAGAAGTGCCGACTGCTGATCTGGTAGTCGGAGACCTGTTGTTGATCCGCCCCGGCGCAAAGATTCCGGTCGACGGCGAGGTGGCCGACGGGCATTCCGAGGTGGATGAATCCATGGTGACCGGCGAGAGCCTGCCGGTCACCAAAGACCCGGGATCGGCGGTGATCGGCGCCTCGATCAACACCACTGGCACGTTGCATGTGCGTGCCACCAAGGTGGGTTCTGACACTGTGCTCGCCCAGATCGTGCAGATGGTCCAGGAGGCACAGAATTCCAAGGCTCCTGGTCAGCGACTGGCCGACCGTGCGGCCTTCTGGCTGGTCCTGGTCGCTCTCATCGGCGGCGCGGCGACTTTCCTCGTTTGGTGGCTGGTGGGCGCAGGTGTCCAGACCGCATTGTTGTTTGCGATCACCGTTGTCGTGATCACCTGCCCAGACGCGCTCGGGTTGGCGACACCAACGGCCATCATGGTGGGGACCGGCTTGGGCGCCAAACGTGGTGTGCTGTTCAAAAACGCTACGGCGCTGGAGACCTCGGCCCGCATCCAGACGGTGGTGATGGACAAAACCGGCACTTTGACCAAGGGTCAGCCGGCAGTGACCGATGTTGTCGTCGACGGGATCACCGAAGCTGAACTGCTAACTCTGGTGACCGCCGTCGAGTCGGCATCGGAACATCCGCTGGCCGCTGCGATCGTGCGTTACGCGGCGAGCCACGAAATAAGACCGACGCCGGTGGATGATTTCCGCAGCGTGCCCGGGCACGGCGCCACCGCCGTCGTGGAGGGTCGCAGCGTGGCCGTGGGAAACCGAAAATTGATGGTTGAGGAGAAGATTGATTTCGGGGCCCTCATGGCCAAGCGCGATGAGCTTGCTGCAGCCGGCCGTACCGCCGTGCTGGTCGCGGTGGACGGCCGGGGGGTGGGTGTGATCGCACTGGCCGACGCCGCCCGGGAAACGTCAGCGGCAGCGGTGTCAGCTTTGCATGAGCTTGGCGTGGACGTGGTGATGTTGAGCGGGGACAACGAAGCCACCGCGAAACGCATCGCCACCCAGTTGGCGATCGACAGCGTCATCGCCGACGTGTTGCCACGTGACAAGGCCTCAGAGATTGCCGCACTGCAGCGGTCAAACACCAAGGTCGCGATGGTTGGCGACGGCGTCAACGATGCGCCGGCCCTGGCACAGGCCGACTTGGGAATCGCAATCGGCGCAGGCACTGACGTGGCCATCGAAACCGCTGACGTGGTGTTGATGCGGTCAGATCCGCTCGACGTGCCCATCGCATTGCGCATCGGGCGAGCCACCCTACGGAAGATGCGTCAGAACCTCGGATGGGCAGTGGGTTACAACGTGATCGCGTTGCCGATCGCCGCAGGCGTTTTTGAACCGCTGTTCGGGTTGGTACTGCGTCCCGAGATCGCCGCGTTATCGATGTCAGGTTCGAGCCTGATCGTGGCGGTGAACGCACTGATGCTCAAACGCCTGAAATTGCCGACAGACCAACCGGCCTAACCGCACACGAGTGCTCGACAGGCCACGGTGCGGTCCCCCGGCGAGTTGACGCATCGTGTCGGCCGTGCGGTGAAAGTCTTGTGCGCTGCAGCCCTAGATCGAGTCGGCCCGGCTTTGGTTGCCTATCCCCGGAACTCGGCGCCCGGCGCATCGTCGCGGGGCCGCTATTGGCTCTTTGCCGGCTTCGACCGTCCCCGTCGGCCCAGTACCGTGCGAAGCCGTGCCGATCTGTCCGGACCGATCTGTTCGAGGAAGTAGCCGAGCACAACTTCAGCCTGTCCCCCGCCGTCGAGCGCCTCACACATGAGCCGGGCACTGTGCTGCTCACGGGTAAGAGTCGGCCAGTACCGGTAGGCTTTGCCGTCTCGGATCCGCTCCAACCACCCCTTGGTGTGCAGATTGTCCATCGTCGACATCACGGTGGTGTAGGCGATCTGACGCTCGGCGCACAGTTCATCGCAGATGTCGCGGACCGTCACCGGCGTCTCAGATCGACGGGACCAGACGCGGTCCATGATCACCGCTTCAAGTTCTCCAAATCCGCGTATTCTCACTTCATCTCCCGGCAGCTTGGCAGCCAGCCTACGGTGTGCGCAGGATCCTCGCAGTTCAAATACGTGTCCTCTACGTACTCCATAACCACGTAGCCACCTCGTTTCTTTGTGGAGCGGCCGGAGCGCTGTCGAGGCCCGCGGCGCTGGACTATGGCACCGGCCGATAACATACTATCTACGTACATAGAACGTAATTTGGCTTCTGGCCGATTCAGTGTCGGAGGGCTGATGCCATACACCTGCGCGGCACGCGTGTTCGGTATCGCACTGATCGGTGCGCTGGCCACGGCGGGCTGCAGCACAGGCCGTGATGCCGTAGCTCAAGGCGGCAGTTTCGAATTCGTGTCACCCGGAGGCAAAACCGACCTGTTCTACGACCCTGCTCATATCTGGGGCTCATGGTGCGGCCCCTGCCGAACCGAAACGCCGCAGCTGGAGAAAGTCTTCGATGAGACCGAATCCCTGGGGGTGGCGTTCCTCGGTATCGACGTGCGCGACAGCCGCAGTGCTGCGACCGATTTCGTCACCGACCGCAATGTCCGGTACCCCTCGATCTTCGACCCCCCGATGCGTAGCCTCATGGCGCTGGGCAAGGGATATCCGAGCAGCGTCGTCCCGACGACCCTGATACTCGACCGCCGCCACCGTGTCGCGGCAATCTTTCTGCGCGCGCTGTTGGCTGAGGACCTACGTCCGGTCGTGCTGCGAGTGGCACGCGAATCGTGACCACCCACCCTGAGGGTATCGGCAATGCCTTCGCCGATGCGGCGGCGACCGGGCCACTGATTCTGGGCTTCGGCGCATCGGCCCTCGCCGGTTTCGTGTCCTTCGCCTCGCCATGCTGTGTGCCGCTGATCCCTGGATACCTGTCCTACCTCGCGGGCACGGTAGGCGTACCCGGCCGTGGCCAACACCAGGCTTGGTCCCGAGACGCCTGGCGGGTGACCGGCGCCGCGGTGCTGTTTGTCGCCGGCTTCACCGTGGTGTTCGTCGCCGCCACCACATCGGTATTTGGCGTGATCGGCACGCTGGCCCTCAATCGCGAACTGTTGGAGCGGGTCGGCGGTGTGGTGACCATCGTGATGGGACTGGCCTTCATCGGATTGATCCCGTCGTTGCAACGTGATGTGCGATTTCATCCACAGCGGGTCAGCGGCATGGGCGGCGCTCCCCTGCTGGGCGCGACGTTCGCGCTGGGGTGGACACCCTGCCTGGGGCCCACCCTGGCGGGAATACTCTCTGTGTCCGCCGGCACACAAGGCGTCACGGCAGCCCGTGGCGTCCTGATGATTGTGGCCTACTGCTTGGGCCTGGGTGCGCCGTTCGTGGGAATTGCGCTCGGCGTGGGGTCGGTCAACCGCTGGCTGGGATGGACACGGCGCCATTCACGGTCCATTCAAATCGCTGGCGGTGTCGCACTCATGGCGGTGGGCGTCGCGCTGGTGACCGGACAGTGGGCCGAGTTTGTCGGTTGGCTGCGTGATCAGTTCGTCTCGACGACGGTCATGCCGATCTAATACCGCTCCCGCCGTCATCGACAGTGGCGTCCATCTCAACCAGGGGCCCCCGCGCCGTGTAGCGCGGCGGTTGGAACGAACCGTCAGGGACACATTCCTGCACAACATGGGCACGGCTGCAGTCCGTCGCAACAGGATCCACCAGCCATCGGCATGGATATCGGGCGCGACATCGGCATGGACATTTTCATGTCGCCGTTACAGCACCACATTAGCGCCGGCGCGGCACCGCTGGTGGCATAGATGACGGCCATGGGATCGGCACCGGTGACATCGAAGTACAGCTTGCCTGCCGACCGTTGACCCTGCTCAAGGGTGCTGGGCGCCAAGCCGTTTGGGCTGGCAACCTGCCAGAGAACCTGATAGCGCTCACCGGTGGATGACACCGCGTACAGATTGGGGATGATCGGCGTCACGGTGCCGGTTACCGCCTCAACGGTGGCGTCAGCCTCCCACAACCGCCCAGCCGACCCGTAGCCGCCTGGCTGGACAGCGCTGGCGCGCAGCCCCGACACCGACCACCCAGTGACGACCGCACCATTGGCGTCAGTCAGCCGTTGCACGGCACCGAACCGGTGCGGGCAGGGATCGGACGCCGCCGCTGCGCTGGGCGCACCCACAGCCCCGAGGACGACGAGCATGAGCATCGCGGCCACGGCGGCGAGCTTTGGAGGAATACGCACGAGTACATGCCTTTCGCTGGTCAGAAACCCTCACAACAGCCTATCTACGGACTTATGCCGTAGCAACTGTCGCTCCAGCTGTACCGCAGTCGCAGAGTGACCATGCTCGCACACCCTGGAAGTCCGCGCCTTGAGCGGAATTCACGGAGAGCCACGGACTGTATACCGCCCTGGCGGTATACACCAGGGGGGTATAAGGTTGGGTGTTGTATACCCCGCTGGGGTATGGAAAGGGGTTGTTCCGATGACAGTTTCCGAGTATCAGGTATCGGGTATGACGTGCGGCCACTGCGAGCAGTCGGTCCGTGAGGAAGTCACCGGCCTCGACGGGGTGACACAGATCGAGGTCAGTGCGGCTACCGGCCGGCTGGTGGTCACCAGCGCGGCGCCTCTCGCCGACGAAGCGATCGTTGCCGCAGTCAAGGCGGCCGGCTACGAGGCGGTTCGCGCAACTGAGTCACCAACACCGTCGACCTCGCCAGCCTCCTCGTGCGGGTGCTGCTAGCTGACGGCCTACGCCTGTGGCACGGCCTCGCTCAGTGACGGGGTAGGCGTGTCGGGGTAAGAGAATTGCCTGCGACTCTGGGTCACCGCCAATGCTCTAACGCCACACAAGTGAACGGCCACTTTCCACCCGGGCCAGCGTGCCACCCGCCAACTCGACGACATCTTGATACCCCATGGCGGTCAGCGTGGCCGCAGCGATCTGGCTCATCCTGCCCGAACGGCAGTACACGGCAACAGGAGTGGCACGTTCCTGCGGCAACGCATCGCCTCGCGCCTGGATCTGATCGAACGGTATCGACAGATCGGTGCCGGCAATGTCCCCTTCGTAGGGGACGTGGACGTTGATGGTCACGCGATTCGGATCGACGACGATATCGGCGAACTGCTGGGGTCCGACCGAACGCACGTGATGCGCCTCGGCCGAAGTCGACTGCCCAGCCGGCGTCGACACCGTAGAGGTAGGCCGGGCTGCCGACTGGCAGCCGACAAGCGCAACGAGGGCCGCGCTGGCAGCGATGCCGATGGCGCCCCGCGCCAAGCATTTTCTCACGACTCCGATTATGGTCATCTATGGCGATCTCGGCCCCGCTATCGGCAATCGTCTACCGGCACCGCTGCCGTCGAGCGTTCGCAGAATCCTTGGGGCATAACCTTTCGCATCAGCACGGATTCCGAGGCGCAAGGCCGCCCCAAGGGCCGTTAATACCGCGTGATGGTCACAATCGAAAGGACACGTCAATGACAACCCATGCACAGACACCCACTGCACGCCTGCGACGGGTTGTCGGGCACCCGCTGGTCCGAACGATCGCGCAGTGCATCCTATGGTGCGCCGTGGGCGCTCGATCCCACATCCGCACCCAAGATCGCGAAACCAGGTGCTGCCCATAGTCGCTCAAAACGAAACCGACAGAGCCGAGAACGCGGCTAGTCGCGGGGACCCGATGCCCTCGGATGCAAGTGGGCACACCTGCCCGGGTCCGGGGTCGGCTGGGCGCTAGCAGGACACGTCGAGATACACCGTCTTGTAAACGACCCGCTCAACGGTGTGTTCCCGGGTGTTCTTACGCAGCTCGGTGATATCTCGACCGGGCCGCACCGCCGCGACCGTGCAGCGGTCCAGTGGGGCTGCGCCCGTCTTGTTCATGATCACCTTGTAGCCACGTGACTCCAATGTCGACACGGTGTCTTGCACCGCTCCTGGTCCGGCGGGTGCGGCTGCGGCCAGGTGCGCCGGGCCCGCGAGCAGCAGGATGGTACAAGGACCGCCGATCGCGGCCACCACAAGTTTCTTCATGGAAGAACTCCCTTCACGCACCGAGGTCTGCTATCACACTCCGTACGTAGCTACTTAGTAGATGATAAGAGGGTACAGTTCCCTGCGCGATATCCCAGCGCGACGTACAACGCTTCCATCACGTTAAAGTGTCGATATACCAATGTATTTGGGCTCTGTGCACGAGCTCGGCAGGATGTCTCGCCATGGTGGTTGCGAGTCTTCCCATAAGCGGGCGAGCAAAGTGCACCCAACCTGTGCCTCGGTGATCGCGTGCGAGCCATCGCGGGGACGAACTCAGCGCTGGGCTGCCTCCATGGGTTGCTGCGCGACGCTGAGGTGTCCGCGGCGGTCGAGCAGGTAGATCGCCAAGGCGGCGATCAGACCCACCATCACCAGTCCACCCCACAGAAGTTCATCGGCGCCGGCGTCTCGCGCCGCCTGCAGCAGCGAGCCCGTCGCCAGATTCCCCACGAGGATGCCCACACCGACAATCGTGTTGTAGAACCCGTAGTGGGTGGCCACCAGGCGGCCGCCGGCCAAGGAGACGACGGTGTCCATCTCGAACGGGAATACCGCCGCAGAACCGACCGCCAATAGCGCCGCGGCACATAGTAGGGCGATCACTGCGCCGGTCGTGCCGAAGCGGCCGGTGTCGGGAACAGCGACCAACGGCAGAAATGACGCAGCCAAGATCGTCATTCCGATCACCAGGGCGCGTCCGTTTCCCCACCGCTGGGCGAACCAGCGGGTCAGGCGTAGCTGTCCGCCCACTGCCACGACTGCCGATACGACGAATACTGCGGCCACCACGGCCGACGAGTGCTCGGGGGCAATGGTGGCTGCGTGCAACGGCAAGGCCAGATAGACCTGGAAATTCAGCACATACGAGCCGATCATCGCCGCGGCAAAACAGACGAACGACCGATTCGACACCACGGTGCGCCAGTCGTCAATGATGGCTGTCTTCGCTGTCGATTCCGCCACACCCGAAACGTGTTGGGGCAGCATGAACAGCTGGGCGATCGTCAACACGGCGAACACCGCGGCCGCCGCCGCGGCGGCGGTGCGGAAGTCCAGTGCCATCAACGCCAGCCCCGCCAGCGGACCGGCCAGGATCCCGGCCTGATAGAAGACGTTGAACAGGGCGAACGCTTCCAGCCTGCGCGATTCAGAATCGGCTGCCAGGTAGGCGCGCACCGCGGGATTGAACAGTGCGCCGGCGAAACCCGTCGCTGCTGAGGCGATCACCAGCAGCGGCAGGGTGTGGGCGAACACCAGCAAACCGAAGCCCGCCGTGCGCAGCAGACAACCGGCGACGATGAGCGGTTTATAGCCGAATCGGTCGGCCAGGGTGCCGCCCACGATGAACATTCCCTGCTGGGAGAAGTTCCGAACGCCCAGGACCAAGCCGATCACCCACGCCGCCAGCCCGAGTGGACCGGCGAGGTAGCCGGCCAGGTAGGGCATGAGCATATAGAAGCCCAGATTGATGCCGAACTGATTGATCATCAGCATCCTGCTGGGCCAGCCGAAGGTCGTGAACTGGCGGAATACGCCCATCAGCACCGACTCTCGACCGGATCGACGATATGGCGGGTCCGTGTCCAACGAGTGATGACGTGCGTGCCGGGATCGGCCACAAGCTCGGGATCGGCCGGGGGCTGGTTCTGTAACAGTCCATGGCCACGGCAGTAGTCGTCGTTGTAGACGGTGTCGAAATACCGCTGAGGGCCATCGGGGAACACTGCGGCTACCGTGGTATCGATCGGCTCAGCACCCGCCACCCAACCGGCGACGAGCGCTACCGCCCCCACGCTCCAGCCGCCGCTGGCGTAATGCGTGGCGGCCAGGGTGCGGCAGGCCCACACCGCCTCCTCGGGGGCCACCCAGTGGACTTCGTCGAACGCCCCGTAGTCGACGTTGCGCGGGTAGATGCTCGATCCCAGTCCTCGCATCAGCCGGGTGGCCGATGGCTGACCAAAAATGGTCGAACCGACGGTGTCCACACCCACCAACCGTAGATCAGGGTTGAATTCCCGCAATACCCGCGCCACCCCGGCAGAGTGTCCCCCGGTACCCACCGAGCAGACCAGCACGTCGATATCGCCGAGTTGCGCGCGCAGTTCCAGCGCCAGTCCACGATAGGCGGCGACGTTGTCGGGGTTGTTGTACTGGTCGGGATACCACGAATGGCGATGGGTGGCCAGCAACTCGACTACCCGGTCGCGGCGAGCCTGCTGCCATCCACCTTGGGGATGAGGTTCGCGCACTACCTCGACATCGGCGCCATAGGCGGCCAGCATCCGGTGCATGATGGGCTCCATGCCAGGGTCGGCGACCAGGGTCACCGGGTGACCGTAAACCGTCCCGGCCAAAGCAAGTCCTAAACCTAATGTGCCGCTGGTGGATTCAATGATCCGGGCACCGGGGCGCAGGTCACCTCGCGCGCGTCCCCGCTCAACCATGTGCATGGCGGGGCGGTCTTTCATTCCGCCGGGGTTGAAGCCCTCCAGCTTGGCCCAGAATCCCCGCGCATCGGCGGTGAACGGCTCGGATATCCGCAGCACCGGGGTGTTGCCCACCATTGATGCGACTCGTTGATCGCCGGCCAGCCGATTGGGGCCTGCGGCCAGATCTTTGGCGGCAGAAACAGACAGAACTTCGTTCATGGACACACAGCTCCTGTGATGTAGCCGCACGTAGCGCACGGCGTAGTGGTCGACGAGCAGGCGGGCGGGCACCGGCGCAGGCCGTTAGGCCGCGGGCGCCTGCCTGCTCAACGCCGATCGATACAGAAGCGGACCAGCATTTGCCAGCCCGAGGGCCTATTGGCTCCCGCGTGCAGCGGAGGCCCCCGTTGCGTCGCTGCTGCGGCACACATCTCGCAAAGCCACAGCGCGGCTAGCCCGGCGGCGACAGCGAGAAGCGCCAGAACCGTCGCGGCCCGCGGCAACACCGCCGCGGCAGAGGTATCCGGGGCCGCCACCGCGTCGTCTCGTTGAACGTGGGGATGATCCAGGCTGACGACTGCCGCTGCCCCGGTCGCAGCGGCCAGCACATGAGGCGCGTGGCGCTGCGTACCGCCGCTGGACACGGCTCCGGTCAGTCCGGCACTGACGATCATCAGCAGGGCAACGACACCCAGCGTGGTCGCCGACCGCAACCACGCCGTCCCAGAAACGGTTTTGTGCCCCACAGTGTTAACCACAGTAGCAGCCAGTACTGCCTCACTACGTAGATGATCTAGTCGATGCCAGGACGTTACGGGTTTGCGACACCATGACGGAACAACCCGGATGCCTGGTCATCGCAGCGACCAGCCCCCTCCAAGCATGAAAATGTGAACTTCCCCAGAATCGGGTCCACACAGCAAGCGGTCGCGGGGGGGGCTGGGCCGCACTTGCCTCGCCGCTGCGTTCGCTGAATTGCGGCTGGTCGCACCTGCCGGCCAAGCGCAGGTGGGTGTTCACGCGGGCGGGCCGCCCGGGTTCTGATTCGGGATGTCGGTGATGGGCAGGTTGGGCGCTGGCTTGGGTGATGCGGTAGGCGGCAGCGTCGGTGTCTAGTTGGCGGCGATGTCATGGATGGCGTTGACCGGCGGGCCTCCGTCCGGCCCGGGCGGCTGCTGGTCAGCGTGCACCGGCACGTCGGCGGGGCGATCCCACAGCATCACGTTGTTGACCGAGACCGCCACATCCTGGCTGCTATCGGTACATCCGGTCTCCTCGGCGCGACCTTCCCGAATCTCGACATTGTCGACGCGGATAAGCGAGACGCATAGCTGGGTGGCCATGTCGCGCACGGTGGCCGTTATCTGTAGTTACTTGCCGGGTGTACTCGACTGTCGCCGACGATAGGTTGTCACCGCGTTTCAGATCGTGAAGGACAGGCTTATCTGTAGGCCTGTACTCGGTGGTCTGTGAGGCCGGGGATCCATAACGTAAGTTCCACGGGATTGATCTGCCCGCGGCGACGACTTGGTCGCCGGACACGTCTCCCCCAGCAAGGTGATGGGCAGGTTCAGAGCGGGTGATCGATGAATCGATGAATTTCTCATATTGGGTGGATCCTGCGGCGTCACGATCTGGCCATTGTTCATCGGTGTATTCACCGCGCTGGAACCAACCCGAATACGCCTGGGTTAATACGGGGTAGGGGTATGTGAGGTCATGCTAGAATGAACGAGTGTTGCCGTCCGCTAGTGGCTTGCAACCTGTCCGGGAGTTCCCGTCGGGACGCTTCCTGGTGATTTCAGACCGCACCCGACAGCGGTGGTTCGTGCTGGCCGTGTTGGCTGTACTGGTGGCAGCGATCGTCTCGCTGCAGTGCGCGACACGCACACCGCATACCGGGCTCACGGCCACGCCACCCCATCATGCGCTCACGGCCATGGTCGCGCATGACCATATCGGGCTGGCCCCTGCCTACCTGTGTGCCATCCCGGCTGGCCTGACCGCGCAGGTCAGCACCCTGGACGTGCCGCGCGGGTGGTGGACGGCCGGGCTGGTGCTGGTGGCGTGCGTGCTGTTTTATGCGGCATCGGCGGCTTTAACCCGTGCGCCACCTGCCCGGACTGCACCCGCGGCCGTTGTAGGTGGCCGCGCCCTCATTTATCACCTCTGCGTGCTTCGACGCTGACATCGGCAACCGGCCGCTGCATGCCTGTGTGGTATGCGCGGACCGGCCCATAGCCGAGCTTCAGCCATCGCCGCATCACTGATGTGGTCCTCTCACGTAGGGATTCATTGCCATGACCAGGAATTTCTGTGCCCGCACCATCGGATTTACGCTCACCACTGTCGGCTTTGCCGCAGCCGCCGCACTGACAGCACCCGCCGCGGGCGCAACTCCCGGCGCCGGCGGCAACGCTCAAGACGTCATCAACTCCATCAAAGCGCAGGGTGATCAAGTCGTGATCACGAAATCCGGCAACAAGCCACTATCGCAATGCGTTGTCACCTCGGTACGCCAGGACTCGGCGGTGTACGGCCTACCGCCCAACAGTGCTTACCCGGGCAACAGTCGAGTGCTGAAGTACCGGACGTTTCACGTCGATGTGAAATGCTAACGACCGGCGCCAGGGCGCGGTCGCGTCGCGATCCGATCACGTACCTGTCAGGGGTAGCGCCGGGTCGTACTGGCTTGGCTGCCAAGGTGATCCGAGCCAAGCGCATCAACCGTCGACGCGGTGGGCTGCGGTTGGTGGTACTGCTCATCGCCGTGATGTCCGCGCTGCCGATGCTGCACTGCCTCACCGACGAAAGCTCGCACCACGCCGCGCCGGCCGCGCAGGATGCGGTGAGCACCGACGCGCAGACCACCGGAGTGTCGGCGTCGGGCACCGATCTTTTCGCCAATCAGTCGCATGCCGACACCGCCGCGCACGCCGTGGTCTGTCAGACGATTGGTTCGCTGACCGTTATCGCTCGGGGTAACAACTCGCTGCGGGCCGTGCTGGTGGCTGTGGTGGTGGCCACGGCAATACTGGGGGGTACGGTCATCTGCCGGAGCCCGCCGCTGCGTCGACATTTGGGCACCGTGCGCTCGGGGTGGCTCCTCCTCACTGATCTCTGCATCAGCCGCCGCTGACGGCGGTTTTGGGGTACGGCGGACGGATTTCGCCGTACCCGGCCACACCGCCCATGTCAGCTTTGGCCGCACACTGTGGCCCGTACACAGGGGATCAGTCATGAACTGCAGCATCGCTTCATCGTCACCCGTCACGCCCAATCGCTCGGGTGCCCGATTCCACGATTTCGGCACGATGGTCGGCAACACGCCGGTGTTGTGGGTATCGGAGCCGCTCGCCGGGCCCGGCGACGGTTTTTGGGCCAAGCTTGAGGGTCACAACCCCAATGGCATGAAAGACCGTCCCGCCCTGCACATGGTGAAGCAGGCGAGGCTGCGCGGCGACCTCAAACCCGGCGCCAGGATCGTCGAATCCTCCAGCGGAACCTTGGGATTAGGCCTTGCGTTTGCTGGAATCGTCTACCGGCACCCAGTCACGGTGGTTACCGATCCCGGGCTGGAACCGATCATTGCGCGCATGCTCACCGCCTACGGCGCCATCGTCGACGTGGTCGGTGAGCAGCACCCGGTAGGTGGGTGGCAGCAGGCTCGCAAAGACCGTGTCGCCGAGCTGCTATCGGCAGAACCGGACGCGTGGTGCCCCGACCAGTACGAAAACCCGGACAACGTCGACGCCTATCACGGCCTGGCCCAGGAGCTGATCGACCAGCTCGGTACCGTCGACATCCTGGTCTGCTCAGTGGGCACCGGCGGGCACTCGGCTGGCGTGAGTCGCACTTTGCGCCAACATAATCCGCAGCTGCGTCTGATCGGTGTCGATACCATCGGCTCCACTATCTTCGGACAGCCCGCCGGCACCCGACTCATGCGGGGCCTGGGATCGAGCATCTATCCGGGAAACGTCAACTACTCAGCGTTCAATGAGATCCACTGGGTGGCCCCGAATGAGGCGGTGTGGGCGTGCCGGGCACTGGCCGCTACCCATCACGCCAGCGGCGGGTGGAGCGTTGGCGCGGTCGCGCTGGCTGCCGGCTGGGCAGCCCGGCACGCCGAATCGGGCACGTGCGTGGCCGCCGTCTTCCCCGACGGGCCGCTGCGCTACCACGGCACCATCTACGACGACGAATACGGCAAGCGTCACAACCTGCTGGGCCGCCCACCGGCGAGAGAACCCGATACCATCGCCACGCCATCACAGCGCGTCGTGGACCGTTGGACCCGGTGCTCCACCGTCATCGATCCCATCGGACGCACACCATGACTATCCAAACGCGGTACTTGGGTTAAGTCGAGGATCTGTGCACGGTGCCCTGATGATCTGCAGTTGGTATCCGTAGGCCTCGTGACGTGTCCGTAGCCACACATGCCCCTTGCGCCCTCGACGGCCTTCGCGTCAACGCCGGTTCGCATGAAGGAACGGCTGAGGCGCAACCCGAGCTAGGGTGATCGGACCGGCACCTCAGCCGCCCAGCGCATACTATCTTAGATAGTAGATGCCGAAAGTTCGCGTGCCCACGTCCTTCTGTCGTGGCAAGACTGCCAGGCCTGCAGACACCGAGGCGGCTTTCGAAGGACGCTGGAAACGCCGGGAGCGTCACTCACATACCGGCGCGACTCGCAAGAATGCTTGCAGCCATCTCCCGGAGTGCACGAATGCACCTCGCCGGGGCACGCACAAATCCACGTGCCGCCGCCGGCCCCGCCCAACTACCCCAACTATCAAGTAAGGTTAACCCCGTTGCGTGAACATCCTGATCGCCGGCCTTTGATGGCGCGGTCGACGTGGATCGCCAGGGATTCGCGGGTGAACTCGTCAATGATGTTGAGCATCTTGATGGTTCGTCCATCGGCGGTGGTGTCGAACTGAAAGTCCATAGCCCAGATCACGTTCGGCCAGATCGGGCACTTCGCCCCGACCGCAGTCCCGATGCCGGTCAGCCGTTTCTTCTTGCGGCGCTGAGGAACTCGTAGCCCCTCCTCGCGCCACAGCCGGCGGATGCGCTTGTTGTTGACGACCCATCCCGCTTTCGTGCTGCAATCGCCGCTCGTCGCCAGCCCCAGCGGGGCCGGTCGGTGGAAGAACGTGCGCAGCCAGGACCGCAGCTCGGCTTCCTCGTCGGTGATCGGTGATCGGTGCTGGTTGCAGACGCATCGTGGAGCGGTGAATGCCGACCACCGTACAGGCTCGACGGCCTGGTTGGCGACCAGCTTCTTGAGCCGAGCGTTCTCGGCCTCGAGTTCTTTGAGGCGTTTGGCGTCGTTGGCCTTCATCCCGCCGTACTGGGCGACCCAGCGATGCCACGTCGACTCAGTGACCTGCAGATGCCGGCACACCTCATTGAATTCCTGGCCGGTTCCGAGGAGCTTGTTGCCCTCGGCGAGCTTGCGGATGATCTAATCCGGCGTGTGCCGCCGGCGCTTGTTTGATGCCATCTCGTCGTCGATTCTTCCTGCCCAAACACGTGGGCAACAGAGTCGCACAACAAGTGGACCACTACGAAGGGCTCACCTCAAAGCCGCTTTACCCGATGTCCACCAAACGGGGTCAACCCCACAAGGCGGGCCTGGGCGGTGCTTGACCTGAGCGAATCAACGGTCAGTCATCACCTGGGCCAGCTCCGCAAAGCCGGGCTGGTGATATCGGACCGGCGCGGCATGAACGTCTTTCACCGCGTGAAACCCGAAGCCCTACAAGCACTGTACGTGGCTCTCGACCCGAACCGCTGCACCTGCCTTAGAAAGCCAGGTCGTCGGCGCTGCCAGTGGTCTTGGTCCCCGGGTCCGGGATGGTACGCCCCACCGGTTGGGCAGCCGTCTTAAGCACGGCAGCCGCGTGTCAACGCAGGGAGGGGCTCGGGTTAACGCACCGCCGCATGCCCGGCGGGTCGAATCGAACCACTCAACTACAGAGCAGCCCAGATGCGCCAAGGGCGAAGGTGCCCATCGGGGCCAATGCGATGAGAGTGGTGGCGCCGGCGAGGCCGACGCGCGCACCCAGGCGTTTACCCGAGGCGGGTGGGCGTGCCAAACGTTCGGCACGACTCAGCAACGCGACATCAGCGGCGCCGAGGGCCTCAGCCGGTGCGGCACCGGCAAGGGCCAGCAGTCCCGCGAGCAGCGTGCGCTGGCCGTAACGACGGGCGGCGGCATCGTCGGCACACATTTCCAGCAATCGCGTAACGTCGGTGGCTGCTCGGGTCATCAATGCCACCCGCGGCAACACCATTGCCAGACTGCGCAGCACGGTCACTATCGTGGCATGGTGTCCATCGAGGTGCGCCCGTTCGTGAGCCAGCACCGCCGCTAACTCCCGAGGATCGAGAGCGGCGACCGCGCTGCTGGTGACAACGATCGCCGGCGGGTTGCCGGCCACGCAATAGGCGGTGCGCTGCTCGGCATCAACGATGTAGACATGGGGTTGGTCGGTTGGCCGTCCGACCAGGCGCGCCGCTTGGGCGTGAGTGTCGGCATGGGCACGCAACCGGAGAATGGTGTGCAGCAGTTTCACCCCAAGGCCGATCACAGCGACGATCAGGGCAAGCGCCGCCGTCAGTAGCCCCAATTGTGCTGCGCCGCCGGCCCGTCCGGCCGCCAGATCGCACAACAACTGCATACAAGAGGTCAGCAGCGAACCGTGCTGACTGCCGTGGGATAGCACCTCCAGGGCCACCAGAGCGGGAATGGCGATCCCGGTTGCCAACACGCTGCCGATCGCGGTCAGCCACGCCACGATGCCGAACCTGGGCGCCGATCCGCCGCGGGTGAGGAAGCCGAGCGCCTTTGGCCCCAACGCCACCATCACCATGCTGAAAATCAGCAGGCAGGCGGCGACGCTCACCGCTTCTTCGCCCTGTTCGACCGCCTGGCCAGCGTGCGCAGCGCGGCGCGCAACCGATCGGAGTCCTGCGGGTCGATCTGCTCGATGAAGTAGCTGAGAACCAGGTCCGACTGCCCACCGCCGTCGAGGGCCTCACGCATCAACTGAGCCGAATGTTGCTCGCGGTTCAGGGTCGCCCAGTAGCGGTATGCCCGGCCGTCACGGTCGCGCTCCAACCAACCCTTGGTATGCAAGTTGTCCATCGTTGACATCACGGTGGTGTAGGCGATCCGCCTCTCATCGGCGAGCTCGTCGAAAATGTCGCGCACCGTGACCGGCTCTGGGTCACGATTCCAGATGCGATCCATGATGTCGGCCTCGAGTTCACCGAATCCCCGTACGCGCACTGTCACCCTCCACGATCGTTGTTGTGAGCCTACCTCGACGCGCCTGTGCTCCGCCGACTCGACGCGTCGGCAACCACACAACGACCTGTGTCGATGAGGCGTCAGGGGTCCTCGCGCGGATGCCGTATCAACAACAGGCCGAGCACGATCAGTAAGGCGGCCATCGGGAATTCGAGCGCCATTCAGTCCGCGCTCCGACCCGGAGACCGGCCAGGTGCGCAATCGGGTGGGCAACGGCCATGGCCGCTCCGACCAGCACTGCGAGGCCTGCGATCGCGCGCCGATCTTCAGGAGTGAACGTTTTCGATGGCCGCCTAGAGTCGCGAGATTGGGTGGATGCATGCTGGGCTGAGCGCGCAGAGCTGCGGCTGGCAAGGACGACTACATGGATGGGTACGTAGTACTGCCGGGAGTCGTTGTGGACCGGAGCTCAAGGGTGAGCATTGTGTTAGACCGTGGTGCAGGATGCGACGGCGATCACGGCCGACAAACTCAACAACGCTGGCACCCCGACGACAAGGGCCGCGCCGCAATATGCGGCGACACCGGCGAGTCGGCCGGACCCGCGGCAGCTCTGCGCACAAAGGCGGGCCATCCGCAGTTGGGTGCACTCACCGGCGATGCCCAGGGCCGCTGGCGGCGTGGCTGTGTGTTGCAGTGCCCGTAGGGCCTGCAGCAGGCGGTGATGGCCGTGGGAGCGTGCGGCGTGGGCGTCGGCATCCAATTCGACCAATGTGCGCACCAGCGACGGGGATTGACGCATTAGCGGCAACCATCCCAAACCTGAGGCGACCGTATCGGCGAGAGATACGAAGAGATGATGGCGGCGTGCGGTATGGGCGTGCTCGTGGGCCAGCACGGCGCTGACCGTGGCGGCGTCGAAGACCCGGTATAGCCCCGTGGTGGCCACAACCAGCGGCGGTTGGCCGGCCAGGCTGTAGGCCAGGGGCTCGGCGACGGGCAGCCACACCACCGTCCCGGGACGGGGACGATGACCGGTGAGAAGCCAGTTCATCTCGAAATGCCTGCCGTGCAGGCGGTGCCGCATCCGGCTGTGGTGGCTGAAACGCCAGCCGCCGCCGATCGCAGCGACCAGGAGAATGCCTGCGCTGACCGCAGCGGCTGCGGTGCCTACCGGGCTGGTGTCGAAAGGGTGTGCGCTCAGCCGGCAACGGTGAAAGAGTTCAGCGAATGCAGGTAGTGCCAGGGCGGTGATGATCAGACTCACCATCGCGCCCCATGTACACAGCAACACAGCTGCGCCGATGCCGCGGCGCAACAGTGCACGCAGCGCCACCGGGGTCAGACAGCCTGCCGCTACGCCGGCCAGGGCCCACCACGCCACCGCGGTCATCGCCGGCACCGACGACGCGGTCGGTTGCCTGGCCGGCCGCCCGATACGCCGAGCGGCCCCACCCGCACCACAGACAGCTCAGTCCGGGCGCCGCCCGGCACCCGCGCTGAGCGACGTTCGCCACACACTGGCAGGTGCCGTTCGGGAACGTGCATCACGAACTCATGGCCGTGGCAATGGAACGGGCGACCTGCTCAACATCACGGAACACCAGCACGTCCTGCAAGCGGCGCACCGAACCGTCAGCCTTCACTAGGTAGCTCAGGGGCAGCAGCGGTGGCGCGGTCAAGGCTGCTGCGACGTTGTCGGCGTAGGACGGGTACCCGATCTGCAAGTCGCGCATCAGCGCGGCTGCCGATGAGGACCGGTCGCGCACATTCACACCGATTACTCGGACCGCGTTAGGGCTGTCCGCGTAGGCATCCAGAATGGGCATCTCCTGCCGGCACGGCGCACACCACGACGCCCACAGATTCAACAGTGTGGGCGCACCTGAGACCGCGCGCCCGAGATTGACGCTGCGTGCAGAACCCAGGCAGCGGGCCATTACATCGGCCAGCGGTGGCACCGCTACCGCGTCACGGGCAGGCGCGGGACAGGCGGTGGTGCCGCCCTCGACCGCGGCGGAGTTCTCCACGGTGGCGGCGCGGTGGTGGGTGGTCGGTGGTCGTGACTGAGGTAGGCCAACCGGATCGGCGTGTGCGGCCACCAGAACTCCGGCGACGCCGAGGAGGCCCAGTACGAGGGCCGTGACTGGCCGAGCGGCGCCCATCAGTGCTCATACTCCGGCACGGTGTCGATCACCGGGGGCGCCGCGGTCAACGCGGCGGCGGTGCTGACGGGGCAGCGGCGGCGGGCCGAAATCCGTCGCCATAGAGCCCACCCCAGCAGAGACAGTGACGCTGTGGCGAGAATGGGTTGCACCGGCGCCCACACGTTGAGCGCGCCGCTGACACCCAGGGCCGCCACGACCAGTTTGTTGCATACCGGGCACCCGACGGCCAGCGCTGAGCCCAGGTTGGCAACGATCCCGGTGCGCCCCGGTGCCGGCGAGGCACCAGAGATATCACCCACGAACGTCACTGCCAACCCGGCGCTCATGGCGGCGGCAAGTACCCACACCGCGTAACTCCACCACGGCGCCGGCGTCATGCGCACAAACCACGGATTGGCGATCAGCGCGCTGGGAATACCCACTGCCAGACCCACCGCTACCAAGACGGCCACGGCCACCGCGCACTGCCGCCAGACCTTTGGCTGCCCGACCACGCCATCACCTCCGGCATACGCGTCCGCGATCATCTCTACAGATAGTACTGACCTAGATAGTAGATGAGGGCGGACGTGTCTGACGTCGAATCAGTTGCTACGCCATGGTGTTGTATGCGCGAACTGTTATCTTCCCGCGCCCTCGCCGGCTTGTCGCTGCGCGCCGATCGCTACCACACCGGGACTGTGGCAGATGTTCCCTGTGTGACGAGAGAAATATACGGTGCAACTACGTACTGGGGTAGTTCCTTAGAATCTGCGTGGTCGAGGGTGACCCAGCGCGTGTGAGCTGCCGACGGTGAACCAGCACCCTGCTGAGGGAGACCTTCGATGAGGCTTGTCTGTCGCATTGCCAGCAGTTGCCTCATCTTTGCGGTCACCGCAGCCTCGGCAACGCTGAGCAACCCGCTGGCGCACGCCTCCCACACTGGTCAGGTCCATACCGACAACTCCCCGGTGTCGGCGGTCGTCGAGCTGGCCGAGGCCAACCAACGACTGGCTGAGGTAGGTGCACAGATTCAGGGCCAGCAGGAAGGGGTGAACAAGGCCCTGCTGGAAGTCTCCCAAACCCGCGATGCCGCTGCAGTTGCTCGTCGCGACGCCGATATCAGCCGACAGCAACTCATCGAGGCCAACTCCACCATCGACACCGAGCAACGACGTTTCGACCAGCTGGCGACCTGGACCTATGTCAGCGGGCCCCCGAAGATGCTAGTGCTGGCGTCAAGCCCAGACGAGGCGATCGCCGCCAGCGCTGACCAAGCGCTGACCAGCCGATATCGCACCGTGCTGACACAGTTGCAACGTGCACGCACCGAAAAGACAAACAACGAATCGGCGGCACGAGCGGCCACGCAGCGCGCCGAACAAGCCCTCACCGCCGCCGGTCAGCGGCAGGACGCCGCGGTTGCCACTTTGGCCCAAGCGCAACGCCAGTTCCGTTCCCAACAGGGGTTCGATTCACCTCCGGCACGCGGCGGTGTGTTCGCAGCGTGGTGTACCGGTCGGCCGGGCGAACTGGACCGCGATGCACTAGCCCCCATACCCCATGGGGGTATACAATGGTGTCATGGCACCTGCATCTCGCGGGTACACGTCGCGGCAATCGAGCACATGAAAGGCAGATCATGACCGAGCATCGCCACCACGACCACGACCACGGATCGGTGCCTGCCCCCGATCTCGTCCACGATCCCGTGTGCGGGATGACGGTGGATCCTCACACGAGCGAGTACCGCATCGAATACGACAGTCGGACATACCACTTCTGCTCGGCGCACTGTCGGTCCAGGTTCCAGGCGGACCCGGGCGAGTTCATCGACGCCGCACAGACCCCGGCCGCTGCGCCGGCCGAATCCTTCGGCGAGAACGTCGAATACACCTGCCCAATGCACCCGGAGATCCGCCGGCCCGAACCCGGGTCCTGCCCGATCTGTGGCATGGCTCTCGAACCCGTCGTGATCACCGCGGACACCGGACCGAGCCCCGAACTCTTGGACATGACCCGCCGCTTCTGGATCGGCCTGGTCCTTACCGCCCCGGTGTTCGCCCTTGAAATGGGCGGGCACCTGTTCCCCTCACTCCACCACCTCGTCCCCGCGACGGTCTCGACGTGGATCCAGTTCGTCCTGGCCACCCCGGTGGTGCTGTGGGCTGGATGGCCGTTCTTCGTTCGCGGCGCGCAGTCGTTGCGCACACGCAACCTCAACATGTTCACCCTGATCGCGATGGGCACCGGGGTGGCCTGGCTCTACAGCGTCGTCGCCACCCTCGTGCCCGGTGTTTTCCCGGACGCCTTTCGCGCAATGGACGGCACCGTCGCCGTGTACTTCGAGGCCGCCGCTGTAATCACCGTGCTGGTGCTGCTCGGGCAGGTCCTGGAACTGCGGGCCCGGGAGCAGACCTCCGGCGCAATCAAGGCACTGCTCGATCTGGCCCCGAAGACCGGGCGCCGCATCAACGCCGATGGCACCGAGGAAGAAGTAGCGCTCGACGTCGTGCAGATCGGCGACCTGCTGCGGGTTCGGCCCGGCGAGAAGGTTCCAGTCGACGGCACGGTGCAGGACGGGCGGTCCTCGCTCGACGAGTCGATGGTCACCGGCGAATCGATGCCCGTCACCAAGACCTCCGGGGACACCGTGATCGGCGGCACCCTCAACCGCACCGGCGCACTGGTGATCCGTGCCGAGAAGGTCGGCCGCGACACCATGCTCGCCCGCATCGTTGCGATGGTGGCGCAAGCCCAGCGGTCCCGCGCACCCATTCAGCGGCTCGCCGACCAGGTCGCCCGAAAGTTCGTGCCCGCGGTCATCGCGATCGCCGTCGTCGCGTTTGTGGTGTGGGCACTCGTCGGGCCCTCACCCTCGCTGGCATACGCACTTGTCGTCGCCGTGTCGGTACTCATCATCGCCTGCCCCTGTGCCCTTGGCCTGGCCACCCCGATGTCGATCATGGTCGGCGTCGGTCGGGGCGCCGAACTCGGTGTGCTCATCAAGAACGCCGAGGCCCTCGAGCGCCTGGAGAAGGTCGACACCCTCGTTGTCGACAAGACCGGCACGCTGACCGAAGGACGCCCGTCGGTCACCGCGGTCGTGCCCGACAACGGCATCGACGCCAACGACGTACTACGCCTGGCCGCCGGCGTCGAACGTGCCTCCGAACACCCGTTGGCGCTCGCCGTTGTCGAAGCGGCCGAACGTGCCGGCCTCACCATCCCCGCCGTCACCGACTTCGACTCCCCCACCGGTCGCGGCGTGGTCGGCACCGTCGAGGGACGCCGCGTCGCCCTAGGCAACGCCGCGTTCCTCGAGGACGAGGGAATCGACATCTCCGCGTTCGCCCATCGGGCCGATGACCTCCGCCACGACGGCGCCACTGCGATCTTCGTCGGCGTCGATGGCCGCCCCGCCGGTGTCCTCGCGATCGCAGACCCGGTCAAAGGCACCACCCCCGAGGCATTGACCGCGCTGCGTGACGATGGCATCGAAGTCGTGATGCTCACCGGCGACAACCGCACCACCGCTGAGGCGGTCGCCCGCCGACTCGGCATCAGCGAGGTGGAGGCCGAGGTTCTGCCTGATCACAAGAGCGCAGTCGTGCAGCGACTCCGGGAACAGGGCAAGATCGTGGCCATGGCCGGCGACGGCATCAACGACGCCCCCGCACTCGCGGCCGCCGACGTGGGCATCGCGATGGGATCGGGCACGGACGTGGCCATCGAAAGCGCCGGGGTCACCCTGCTGCACGGGGATCTGACGGGGATCGTCCGGGCGCGGAGACTATCGGCAGCGACGATGAGCAACATCCGGCAGAACCTGGTCTTCGCGTTCGTGTACAACGCCGCCGGCATCCCGCTCGCCGCCGGAGTCCTCTACCCGGTGTTCGGGATTCTGCTGTCGCCGATCATCGCCGCCGCCGCGATGGCCCTGTCGTCGGTCAGCGTCATTGGCAACGCGCTGCGGCTGCGCTCGAAAAAGTTCTAACCCGCCCCTGGCACCGGCTCCCCTCGATACCTGCCACGGTAGGTATCGAGGGGTTTCCATCGAGCCCATAGCGCACTCGCTGGCCAACCACACGGCCAAGGTCAATGCGTTTCCTGACCGTGAGCAACTTGGTCATCTGTAGTGCCAGTCGTGCCTAACCTGGTCGTAGCGACCTGAAGACAGGACACGTCGATGACCATCACCACCATCCCCCGGATTATCCCCGCTCAGCCCAACAAACCGGTCCTAGACAATGTTTCCGAGCTCCAGGCCTTCGCCCGCGCAATCGCCCTCGATGGTGTCTGGACCACCGACATCGCGCAAGCGACCGCCAGCATGTTCGACGGTATGGCCGCCACCTGGAACACCCAACACAGCACGAACCGATTCGACGCGGTACGCGACGCACTGCGGCGGGGCCAGATACCCGTCGGCGGACGCTGCCTTGAAGTCGGATCCGGAACCGGACAGATCACCCCGCTGCTAACCGACCACTTCGACGAGGTCTTCTCTGTAGACCTGTCCATCGCCATGCTCACCCAAGCAGCCAGCTGCACCAGCTTTCGCATCTGCTGTGACGCCGCTCGATTGCCGTTGTGCGATCACGCCTTCGACGCCGCCGTACTCGTCGATACGTTCTGCTCCGCCCACGAGCTCGCCCGCGTCCTCAAAGACCGCGGACACATCGTCTGGATCAACCTGCTCGGCCAAGACGGACCGTTATTCGTGCCCCCCACCGACATCGCCAGCGCGCTCCCCGGCGCCTGGACTGGTACGGAGAGTGCAGCAGGCTGGGGAAGCTGGAGCGTACTGTCGGCAACCTCAGTGACCTCCCCATCGAAGCCGGCCAGCACCCCGTCCCCGTCATACACACGCCGGCTGCTCCCCACCGCTTTCAGGGGCACCGTCAACGCAAAGCACTGCCTTTCACCCACTGCTCCCAGGGCACACTCCAGTCGCCGTTCTGCCAGACCTGCAGGGGCTCGCCGCCGGTGTTGCGGACCTCAACGACATCGCCGGGCTGGGAGAAATCGTAGAACCAGCGAGCGTTGTCGGGGTTGAGGTTCAGGCAGCCGTGCGACACATTGGTATTGCCCTGAGCCCAGACGGTGCTCTCCAACTGATGCAGATAGATCCCGTCGGTGCTTATACGGGTGGCCCAGGAGATCGTTTCGCGGTATCCCAGCCGGGAATTGATCGGCAGGCCGTAGGTCGAGGAGTCCATCACCACGGGATTGGCCTTGTCCATCACCGTGTAGATGCCGCGCTGGGTCCAAAATGAGAGGGTTTGTCCGTTGACCGTCTCGGTGCCGCCCATGCCCATCGAGGTCGGCATGGTGCGGACCAGTTGGCCGTTGTTGAACACGCTGACCTGCTTGGTGGCGTCGTCGGCGATGGCGACGTGTGCGTCGCCGATGACAAAGCCCACATGCACATCCTCTTGCCCATACAGGCCCCCACCCAGGGCCGCTCCGTAGATGTTGGCCTGCACCGTCACCGCGGTTCCCGGGGCGAAGTACTGCGCCGGGCGCCAATGCACAGTCTGATTGTCCAGCCAGTACCAGGATCCGGTCACCGCCGGTGCAGTCGACACCACCAAGCGCCGCTCGGCGGCGGCCTGGTCGACGATCGGTTCATCAAAGCGCGCCACCACGACCGTGCCGATGCCGTAGGTCGCGCCGTCACGCACGTCGGCGCCCGACGTCGTGGTCAGCCGGACCCGGGTCTGATTGCCCGGAACCAGCGTCGAGAACGTCGAAACACGTTGCAGCCGGGCCCCGTCAGGGGCGGTGGCGGTCGCGGTGACGGTGTAGGTGCGTCCATAGCCCAGCGGCACAGCAGGCTTCCACACCGCACCGTCGGGCGTGGTGACGCCGACGATGCGGACGCCCTGTTCGTTAGTCATCGCGACCTCTGACAGCGAAGCAAAGCTCGCCGACACCCTCACCGGGCCCAGTGGGTCCACATCGGTTGCCCCCAGACCCGGGGAGATCACCAGGTCGGCCGGCGGCCGCGGCGCATCGGCGCTGTGCTGGTAGCTGCCGCCCGCGCGATCACACCCCCAACAGTGCGAGAGGCCCACGGCGACAACCACCCCGAGCGTTCCGGTGAGCACCAGCACCACGGCCAACACCCGCACGCCGATTCGGCGGTCCACGGTCACACCAGCCTCCCGTCGCGGAGCAGCCGCGCATGCCCCGTCATCTGAACTACACCGATCACATCATCTACTAAGCTACATAGTAGACGATGTGATCGTCGCCGCCTCGGCTCACCGTGCGATCGGCTTAAGGTGACGCCTCCCAGGCCATTAGGCGGACGTGGGCTCTTGCACGCGACAGCGGCCGTTCGGGCCGGTCCCGCATCACGGCAACCCGCAATGTCCTCCACGGCCGGTCCGCACAGGCCTGATGCGACACCTCTGTGTGACGGGCCCCGAAGGCATCGCAGGACACACCGGCTGGTTGCTTTCCCGGTGGCTTAAGCCTGGTAATCCACACTGGTCATCATGCCGGCCTCTTGGTGATAGGTGTTGTGACAGTGCATCATCCACACGCCGGGGTTGTCGGCGACGAACCGCACCTGCAGCTTTTGCATCGGCAACACGATGGCGGTGTCTTTGCGGGCGCCGGGGCGGCCGTCGGCGCCGACCACTTCGAAGGTGTGTCCGTGCAAGTGCATCGGGTGCCACATCATCGTGGCGTTGTTGAATGTCAACGTCACATGTTGACCCTCTCGGACCTGCAGCGGCCGGGTCTTTGCGAACGGCAATCCATTGATCGTCCAGTCGTAGCGCATCATCGAGCCGGCCAGATCCGCCGACAAGTTCACCTCGGCGGGCGATGGCGGCAACACTGCCTCCTTGGTGGCGGCCAAGTCGCTGACTGTCGCGACGCGGCCCTGCAGCTCGCCCGGGGTGTAATCGGCGGCCGGGGTTGCCCCTGTCCCGGTGACCAGCAAGGCGCGCGCGGTGGCGTTCTTGCCCTCCGCCGCTGCTACCAGTGGGAACACCCCGTCTCCGGCGGTGACGACCACGTCGTAGCGCTCCCCCATTCCCAGCAACACGGCGTCAGCGTCGACGGGCGTTACCGGGAATCCATCGGTATGGGTGATGGTCAGCCGGTGTCCTGCGAGCGCCACTCGAAAGGCGGTATCAGACCCGGCGTTGATGAGCCGAATCCGCACCCGGTCCCCAGGCTTGGCACGAAACGTCGTGGGCGCCTGGGGGATACGCCCGTTGATCGCATAGTATGGGTAGCTCACGTCGCCGGCGTCCCCGCCGAGCAACGCACTGTTGCCCATACCGCCATCGCCCATGCCTTCCATCCCCGGCATACCGTTGTGGCCGCCCCCGCCGCGCAATCCGTCGTAGATCTGGGTTGGGGTCGGGCCCACCCCGTCAGTCCAGTCATCGAGCATCACCACCCACTCGGCGTCGTAGCGGCCAGGGTCGTTGGGGTCATCGACGATGACCGGAAAATACAGGCCGGTGTCGGCGTCCAGGCCGGTGTGCGGGTGGGCCCAATAGGTTCCCGGGTGCGGCACCGAGAACCGGTAGGTGAACTCACGGCCGGCGTCGATGTCGGGCGTGGCCGGCGAAGCGCCATCCATGTCGTTGCGCAACGCAACCCCATGCCAGTGCACCGAGGTGGAGTGATCCAGATGGTTGCGCACCGTCACCGCCACCTCATCGCCGACTGAGGCCCGCACGAGAGGCCCGGGTACAGAACCGTTGTAGGACAACGTGTCTACTGTGCGGCCGCCCAGATCAACGGGGCCGCGCTGAGCGGTCAAGGTGGTCGACACGGTGCGGCCGCTGTGGGGGCGGCGTGCTTCGGCGGCGGCGATCGCGCCCGACGAGGGGGAAGTGGAGGTCGGAGGTGTCGTACCAGTGTTGCGTTGACACCCCGTTATCGCGGTGGCACCCAACGCGACCGACGCCGCAAGGAACCCGCGGCGGCTGAACTGCGGTGTTCTGCCGGTATCAATCATTGCCGGGGTTCTCCTGCTTCGTGTGATCGCTCGTTGCCGATGCGCGGTGGTGGACGCCGGCCCGCACGCGGGGACCCGGTGTCAACATTGCCGCAATCACCGGTGCCGGCCGAACCTCATGTCCGTCGCGGGAGCGGGGACTGAACAACGATGCCGCCGTCGCGATCGCGACAACCCAGCACACCACCAGCGCAGCGGTCAGCAGCAGCCAGACATCCCAGTCGGCCCCCGCGACGAACCCGCCCACCGTTGATCCCACAGACATGTCGGCCTCCTTACCTGTTCCACCATGACCGCCGCACATCATTGAATCGGTATGGGTCGTGTGAAGATTCGTTGAAGAAACTCACCGATCGTTTACGTCGCGCGATGCAGCCGCACCATTGACACATGACTGATGCGCCGCGGGCAGCGGCCGAGGGCTCGCAGTACCGGGCACTGGTCGTCGATGACGAGACGGCGCTGGCCGATGTGGTGGCCAGCTACCTCGTTCGGGAGCAGTTCAGCGCCCACATCGCTCATACCGGGCCTGATGCGCTTGAGCTGGCTCGCGCTGTAGATCCCGACGTGGTGATCCTCGATCTGGGGTTACCTGGGATGGACGGATTGGAAGTGTGCCGCCAGATTCGCACCTTCTCTGATGCCTACGTGGTCATCCTGACCGCCCGAGACACCGAAATGGACACCATCCTCGGGCTTACGGTGGGCGCCGACGACTATGTCACGAAACCGTTCAGCCCGCGCGAATTGGTTGCCCGCATACGCGCCATGTTGCGCCGCCCGCGCATCGCCACCGATCCGGGGTCCGCCGGGGGTGCGGCGCTGCCGGCGCCCCTGCAGATCGGGGCGCTGCATATCGACGTTGCCGCCCGCCAGGTATCGCTGGCCGGGGCGCCGATCGCGTTGACGCGGATGGAATTCGACATTCTGGCGGCGCTGGCTGTCCGTCCAGGAATCGTGTTGAGTCGACGCCAGCTGTTGGAGGTGGTGCACGACGGTCCATGGGTGGGCAACGATCACCTCGTCGACGTTCACATCGGGCACGTGCGGCGAAAGCTCGGCGAGGACCCGGCCGCGTCACGCTATGTCGTGACCGTCCGAGGGGTGGGCTACCGCATAGGGAACGGACAATGACACCGCGGCGGCAAGTGATCCCCGGTATTGGGATGCGGTTGCTGATCGCGCAATCGGCTGTGCTGCTCGCCGGGGCCGTCACCACCTGGTTGGTCGCTGCGGTGGTAGGGCCGCCATTGTTTCGCGAACACCTGCACCGAGCCGGTATCCCGCCGCGCTCAGCCGAACAACTGCACGCCGAAGAGGCCTACCAGTACGCGACCATGCTGTCGGTTGGTGGCGCCGTGGTCGTTTCGGCCGCGACGGCAATTCTGGTGACCTGGTATGTCAGCCGGCGGCTGCAACGCTCGGTCGCTGATGTCGCTGCTGCGGCCACCGCCGTTGCAGACGGCGATTACGGCGTCCGGGTGCCGCCCCCGGGTCTGGGCGCCGACTTCAACTCATTGGCACCCGCTTTCAACCACATGGCCGCACAATTGCAAGCCGTCGACGCCAACCGGCGCCGACTGTTCAGCGACCTTGCCCACGAAATCCGCACCCCGGTATCGGTCCTGGACGCATACATCGAAGCAGTCGAAGACGGAGTGCGATCGTTGACCACCGACACCACCGCGATGCTGCGAGACCAAACCCGAAGACTCGTCCGGTTCTCCGCAGACGTCGCCGCACTCGCCCAGGCAGAAGAAGGCGCCTCATCGATGTCGATGGCCCAAATGGACATCTCCGATGTCATTCTCACCACCATCGCAGCGATCAGCTCCCGTTACCGCGCCAAAAAGGTGCAGCTGCACACAGCGCTGCCTCCGTCGTTTCCACCGCTGCACGGCGACGGGCAACGACTGGCCCAAGTGCTCACCAACCTGCTAGACAACGCGCTGCGCCATACACCCGCGCACGGCCTGGTCACCGTCAGCGCCGAACACCGAGCCGCAAGCATTGTGGTACGGGTCACCGACACCGGTGACGGTATCTCTCCCGAGCACCTCCCCCACGTCTTCGACCGCCTCTACCGCGCTGATCCGGCACGCACCCGCGAGCCCGGCGGCTCGGGGTTGGGCCTGTCTATCGCCAAGGCGATCATCGAGGCCCACAGCGGCAGCATCAGTGTTGAAAGCCCCAGCACCACAGGACAAACCACCTTCACCGTCGAGTTGCCGACAACGGCGACATCGAACTGATAGCGGCATCCGGAGGCCACATGAGGTGTCAGTGCAATGCGGGCGCGGGCTGGGACACGTTGTGGCACCGCGTCCACCTCGTCACCACCCGTTCGGCAGGATGGTCGATCACCGCGGGTTGCCGCGGCGGTTGGTCGATGAGCAGTTCGTGCTCGAGGCAGTAGACGTCGTTGTAGACGGTGTCGAAGTAGCGTTGAGGTCCGTCGGGAAAGACCGCGGCAATGGTCACGTCCGCATCGGCGGTGCGCGCGACCCAGTCAGCGACCAATGCGACTGCCCCGACGCTCCACCCGCCACTGACGAAATGGCGGCTGGCCAGGTAGCGACAGGACCACACCGCCTCGGCCGGCGCAACCCAGTGCACCTCGTTGAACGCCTCATACGCGACATTGCGGGGAAAGATGCTCGACCCCAGCCCGCGCATCAGACGGGTGGTCGCCGGCTGGCCGAAGATGGTCGATCCGACGCTGTCCACGCCGATCAACCGCAGATCCGGATTGAATTGCCGCAGAGTGCGGGCCACTCCGGCCGAATGCCCACCGGTGCCCACTGAGCACACCAGAACATCGATCGGGCCGAGCTCAGCGTGCAGTTCCATCGCCAGGGTCCGGTACCCGTCGACGTTGTCGGGATTGTTGTATTGGTCGGGATACCAACCGCCGGGTTCGGCATCGAGAATCTGTGCTGCCCGCTGCTTGCGGGCCTGTTGCCAGCCGCCGCGGGGATCCGGCCGTGCGACAAGGTCGATGCTGGCCCCATATGCCGACAGCATCCGCCGAACAATCGGCTCCATCCCGGGATCTGTCACCAAGGTCACCGGATGCCCATACACCATGCCCGCCAGCGCAAGACCCAAACCTAATGTGCCGCTGGTTGATTCAACAATACGTGCACCCGGTTCCAAGTCACCGCGCACTCGGGCGCATTCGACCATGTGCATAGCGGGCCGGTCTTTCATTCCGCCGGGGTTGAACCCTTCTAGCTTGGCCCAGTATCCGCGATCGCCGTGGGCCAATCGTGCCGGCACCCGCAACAGTGGTGTGTCGCCCACCATCGCCGCGGGGCGCTCGCAGCGTCGAAGAAGCCGTGGATGCAAGGCGTGGCTGCCCGGAGGGGCGCTCAGAACATGGTTCATCGAGTGCCTTTCTCACCGTCGTAGGGGTCCGGCACCGGAATGGAATCGCCGCCCACGACGGCGTGGTCGGCTGAGGGTAGCAGGACTGCCTGAGATCCACGCCCGGAGGTAACCTCCTGAAACGCGTAACCTAGCAATGCAGTTGGGTCGCGTCAGCGCTTGCACGCCAGGTCGACAAACACTGTCGGTGCCGCGATAGGCTGCGTGCGTACTCCGGTCCGGATCGGCACATTCTGTGAGGCTTTGCGGCCGGGTCGCACCGCGTTGACGGTGCACTTGTTGAGCGGTCCGTCGCCGACTCTGCTGACCAAAACGTGGAATCCTTGTGCTTGCAGCATCCCGATCGTTGACTGGGCATCAGAAGATCCCGTCGGTGCGGCCACAGCCGAACTCGCCAACGCGATCGGCGCCGCGCCTGCCGCTACCGCGATCGCAAGGCCTGCTAATGCGGCTCTTCCGACTTGATGGGGGTCTGGTGTGACCGATTGGGTTCGTGTCGGTGACTGATTGAGGGCTCGCGCCCTTGTCAACTGGGTGTTCTCTACGCATCCAGAGCAAAGGCGCGAGCATGTCTGACAATAGTGGTTCCCTGCTGCTTGGACTCGACGGCATCACCGTGGAGTCCGTGCAAGTCGATGACGGCGATGTCCGCATCGTTGAGGTGGGCACAGCGCTCGAGTGGGTCGGGATCTGCCCGGACTGCCGAACCAGATCGTCGCGGTCGAGGGGTTGGGTCACGACTCGGCCCCGGGACATCAAGATCGGTGCGGACCGGCCGCTGATCATGTGGCGAAAGCGGAAATGGTTGTGCACCAACACCTCCTGCGAACGCAGGTCATTCACTGAGTCGACGCCGTCGATCCCGCCGCGGGCTCGGGTGACGGTGCGAGCCAAGGCGGAGATGGCCCTGGCGGTCCTCGACGACGACCGCTCGGTCAAGGCCGTCGCCGCCGCGTATGGCTGTAGCTGGAACACCTGCCATGACGCGGTGATCGCCACCGCGGATCCGGTCCTGGCCGGTGAACCGCCCCCGGTGCGGGTGCTGGGCATCGATGAGACCCGCCGCGGGAAGGCCAAGTGGGAGACCTGCCCGGAGACCGGGGCCCGGGCGTGGGTGGACCGCTGGGACAGCGGCCTGGTCGACATCACCGGCGCCGGCGGGTTGCTGGTCCAGGTCAACGGGCGTGCCGCGCGGCCGGTGACCGACTGGCTGACCCAGCGCGAGCAGGCGTGGAGGGACGGGATCGAGTTCGTCGCGATCGACATGTCGGGGGCCTACGCCAAGGCCGCCCGCGAGGCGTTGCCGCACGCGAAGCTGATCGTGGATCGCTTTCATCTCGTGAAGAAGGCCAACGAGATGGTCGATCGGGTTCGCCGCCGCGTCACCCAGACCTACCGCGGACGCCGCGGGCACAAGAGCGATCCGGAGTGGATCAACCGCCGCCGGCTGCTGCGCGCCGCCGAACGGCTGACCGACGATCAACGCCACACGCTGTTCGAGAAACTGACCTGCGCAGACCCCAACGGGGACATCGCGGCGGCCTGGATCGCCAAGGAACTGCTGCGAGATGTGCTGGCCTGCACCGACCGTGGCGGTCTGCGCTACGAGATCGGCGACGCGCTGTACCGGTTCTACACGTTCTGCGCGGCGTGCTCGGTACCCGAGATCGTCAAGCTCGCCGAAACCATCTCCGCGTGGCAGGAACCGATGATCCTGGCCATCACCACCGGGCTGTCCAACGCCCGCAGCGAGGGCTACAACAGAATCGTCAAACACGTCGGCCGAATCGCGTTCGGATTCAGAACACCGGACAACCAACGCCGCCGCGTACGGTGGGCCTGCACCCGCCAATCACGGCGAGCGCCATCCAGAACCAGGCTCCGCCCCTGCTAAGTCGGAAGAGCCGCATTGACCCCGACAATCCAAGCGAACGCTGCCGGATCAAAGACGGCACGAAAAACGGCGAGCAACGCAGCGTGACGATTCCGCCTCATATCCGCGACGACGTGAAAGCGCATCTGAGCCGCTACGTCGGCAAGAGTCCCGATGCACTGCTATTCATTCCGGCGCGTGGTGGCTGCCATCTTGATGACCGGGTGTTTAACAAAGACGTTCTGAGCAAGCCTGCCAAAGATGTTGGCAAAGACGACATTTCGGTTCACGATTTGCGCCACTTCGCGGGAACGAAAAACGCTGCTGTGTCGTCGCTGGCTGAGAACATGGCACGGCTCGGACATAAGACGGTCGGCGCGGCGCTGCGTTATCAGCACAGCCAGGACGGACGTGATGCCATCGTGGCCGCGAATCTGAGTGCCAACGCGCTGGCTGAGCTGACCAATACTGCGCAGGCCGAAAATGCTTGATGAGAGCGTGCCGGTATGGACGCGTGAAGGGTTGACGGCATACGGCTTTGAGGGATTCGTACCCTTCGCTGCGCTTCCGACCGCTGGCGTGCCGCAAGACAAGCCCGGTGTCTACTGCGTGATTCGTCCAAGCACCGATGAGCCAATTTTTCGCCCTATCAGTCCCGCTGGACACTTCAAAGGCAAGGACCAAACCGTCCCACTCGCAGACCTGAACAAACAATGGGTGCAGGGTGCAACGGTGGTCTACATCGGCAAGGCATGTCTCGGCGGCAAAGAGGACCGAAGTCTGTGGAAACGGCTCGATGAATTCAGAAGGTTCGGCCACGGCGAGCGGATAGGACACTCGGGCGGAAAACGCATCTGGCAGCTAGCAGACAGCGCAAGTCTGTTGGTCGGTTGGAAAGAGACCGCCGACGACGAAGCGGAACGAACCGAGCGCCGACTAATTGAGGCGTTCCGGCGTCACTACGGGCGTTTGCCCTTCGCCAACATGAAGTGACTCGACCCACGACGACCACCCTAATAGCTGGCTAATAGTTAGAGACGCGCCGCGCTGGTGTGTTTGTGCAGGTAATCGGCCTAATGCCCGCAGGTTTCGTACCTGCGGATGCATGCCGGAGTAGCACGCGCAACGAGCAATCACGCTGTGACACAGCGGGTTTCACTTCTCACCAGGTTCGGGCAGCTCATCGCCGAATCGCAGCGTGTTTCGTCTGGAATCTCTCGCTTGATTCGGGCCGCTGAGTCAACGCTGAAACGCCGAGACTGGCGAGCCGGTGTCATTTGTTGGGCCACGCGTCGATGACAGCGCAGCGGCGATCTGGGCGCGTACTCCCGCCAGTGTGGCGACGACGACAGCCCCGGGCACTTCCGCTTTGTGCCGCAGGCCGGTTTTTTCTGAGGCACAGCGCCCCCGGCGTGGCATTACAGGCCAGAGTGTCCCACCAAATCACGAAAGCGCGAGGTTAGCGACCGGGGAGGCCGAGCCACGGAAACACCGGCCGGTTGGCGGGCGGCGCCACTGTGCCCGGCCGCGACCTGATCGACACATGGCCGTCGCTTGAGCAGGTGGTGGTGGTGACGTCGTGGCTCTGGCAGGTCGGTCGGGCGTCGACGGCAGGAGCCGAAACGAGCGCCGCTACCGTCAAACTCGCCACGAGCAGTGCTGACTTTCCTGGAGTTGTCATTTGTCCCTCGCCCTTCAAGCGGCTGCGCCGATTAACACAATGGTCATGCGCTGCATGCGCTGCGATTCGCTCACGCATCAGGGGCAGTCCGATATGACAACGCCGGCGTGCGGACCATGGGGCGTGTTGTTTTCCGCCGCTCGCCGGAGCGCATCCTGACGGGCAGCCTCGACAGTCACCCCGACACCGCCGGCCACATGATCGTTGTAGTCGTCAGCAACGGACACGATACAGAGATTGTCGTTGGTTACCGCGTCGCTGCTGCAGTCTTGACCACCGTCGGCCTGGCATGCCGCGATCACGGCCGCCGCAGCCTCCTCTGCGGTGTCGCCGGTTGCCCGATAACCCACCAGGGCTCCCTGGAATGTACCGGTACCGACCGCCGCGTACATGCCCTCGCGGTCCTCGACAGCGCCGCCTGGTCCACCCGCCCAAGCGGTGCTTGTCGAGATCCCTGCGGCGATGACGCCCGCAGCCGCGAGCGCCGAAATCATACGGGTACTGGCCATGCCGGTCCTCTCATCAAAGCTATCTGGGGTTGTCGCCCGCCACGGTTTTGGTCCACGACGCTGAAGGGAATGTCCTGAGGTCGAGCAGGATAGCACGGCCCAGTCGACGGACAAGTGCGGCATACCCCGACCGTCTACGGCTAAACCCCGTAGACGAGTCCCGGATTTCGCCGATAGGCGCGACGGCGCCCCCGGCGTGGCGGGATCCACCCAATGCGATACGGACGGGATGCGGCACACCCGAGACGGTGGCACACCCGAGACGGTGCGGAACGTGCAGATCGCCGCTCAGCGGACGCGAGAGGCACCAGCAAGCGACCGCTCTAGCGTTGACCATGGGTTCGCGCGTCCAAGGGTCATTTTCAACCCGCCAGGGGGTCAGGTTCGGCAGCGCAATTCAGACCAGGGGGTCAGGTTCGGCAGCGCAATTCAGAGTCGTGCGTGTGCGGCCTGTCGTCTGCCAGGAGGATGGGACCAGTGTGAGCTGATTTTGACAGGGTGATGGGACCACCTGGATTGCCAGTTATGGGACCACCGGCGCGTCGCGTCGGTGGTCTCTTCATCTGTTCGTTTGATCGCCGTGACGGTCCAAGTCACGGAGGCGGCGGGCATGGCTTTTCGGGAGGTCAGTGTGAACGAGATCAGGGAAGTGCTGCGGGTGTGGCTGGGGGTCGCCGGGCTACCGGCACCGGGCTACCGCACGATCGCCGCGCATTGCGGCGTGGACCGCAAAACGGTGCGCCGCTACGTCGAGGCCGCGCAAGCGGCTGGTCTGCACCGCAGCGACGGCGTTGAGGCCGTCGATGACGGGTTGATCGGGGTTGTCGCCGACGCGGTGCGCCCGGTACGCCCGGATGGCCACGGCGCAGCGTGGGAACAGCTGCTGGGGTTCGAGGACCAGATCACCGCGTGGGTGGCCGGCGATGGTGAGCAGCGTCCGTTGACGATCACCAAGATCGAGACCCTGCTGGCCCGTCAGGGGTGCGTGGTGCCGTATCGGACGTTGAACCGATTCGCTGGTGAGCGTTGCGGTTTCGGCCGCAAGGACACCACGGTGCGGGTCGCCGACGGGGATCCCGGGGTGGAATGCCAGATCGATTTCGGCTACCTCGGGATGCTCACCGACGCCGATGATGGGCGGCGCCGCAAGGTGCACGCGCTGATCTTCACCGCCGTCTACTCCCGGCACATGTTCGTGTGGCTGACCTACTCGCAGACCCTGGTGGCGGTGGTCGCTGGCTGCCAGGCGGCGTGGGAGTTTTTCGGCGGCGTGTTCGCGGTGCTGATCCCGGACAACCTCAAGCCGGTGATCGCTGCCGCTGATGCGGTCAATCCCCGGTTCACCCAGGGGTGGCTCGACTACGCGGGCCATGTCGGATTCCTCACCGATCCGGCTCGGGTGCGCTCCCCCAAGGACAAGCCGCGAGTGGAACGCGCAGTGCAGTACGTCCGCCGAAACTTTTGGGACGGTGAAACATTCATCAGTATTGAGCAGGCGCAGCAGGCTGTCACCGTGTGGTGTCTGCGTACTGCCGGGACCCGTATCCACGGCAGCACCTGTGCACGGCCGGTGGAGGTGTTCACCACCGAGGAGCAACCGCTGCTGCTGGCGGTGCCGGGCGCCTACGACGTGCCGGTGTTCAAAGCGGTCAAGGTGCACCGCGACTTCCACGCCGAAGTCGCCAAAGCCCTCTACTCGCTTCCCGAGCAGTGGATCGGCACCACCGTCGACGTGCGTGCTGACGGTGAGCTGGTGAAGTTCTATCACCGCGGTGTGCTGGTCAAAGTCCACCCCCGTCAGCCTCCGGGTGGCCGCAGTACCGACCGTGCCGATTTACCCGAGCACAAAGCCGTTTACGCGCTGCGGGACTTGACGACGCTGATCGCCACCTGCGCCGCGCACGGCCCCAATATCGGGATCTACGCCGAACGCATCCTCGACGATCCGCTGCCGTGGACGCGGATGCGCACCGTCTACCGACTCCAGGGTCTGGTGCGTCGTTACGGCGCGCAACGCGTCGAGCAGGCCTGTTCGGTGGCACTGGATCTCGATGTCGTCTCGGTCAACAAGATCGCCTCGATGCTCGAGCGTGCCACGGAGAACACGATCCCGGTACTGCCGCTGGCCGTCGGCCACACCGCTACCCGGTTCTCGCGTGATCCCTCTGAATTCAGCACCACCTCAACATCATTGACCGTGATCGCCAATGCCGACTCCGAGGGGATCTGCTGATATGACTACCACCAACCGCGTGGCCGCAGACCCGGTGGGCGCTGACCTGCTCCGACTGCTCAAAGCACTCAAACTCGGTGCCCTGGCCGACACCCTGCCCGAACGGGCCGCACTTGCCCGCCAGCACAAACTCAGCCACATCGGATTCCTGGAAACACTGCTCGCCGACGAGGTATCCCGACGCGAATCCCGTTCAGCCGCCCTGCGGGCGGCCAAAGCCGGACTCGACCCGAGCATGCGCTTCGACTCTTGGACCGCACAACAGGACCTGCGCTACGACCGCACCCTGCTCGGCGACCTGACCTCGCTACGATTTCTCGACGCCGGACAGTCCGCAATCATCCTCGGGCCCGTCGGCGTAGGCAAAACACATCTGGCAACAGCCCTGGGACACATAGCCATTCGGCGCCGCCACAGCGTCCTGTTCGCCCGATCCGACAAACTGTTCACCCGGCTACGCGCCGCCCGACTCGACCACACCGTCGACGCCGAGATCCGCCGGCTGGCGGCCGTCGACGTCCTGATCATCGACGACTTCGCGCTGCGCTCCCTCGACGCCACCGAAACCAGCGACTTCTACGAAATCGTCGTCGAACGCCACCAGAACAAGACCACCATCGTGACATCAAACCGGGAACCCGCCGAATGGTTGACCATGACCGCCGACACCCTGCTCGCCCAATCAGCCATCGACCGACTCACCGCTGCGGCCCACACCCTGGTCATCGAAGGACCGTCCTACCGCCAACGCACTCGACCCGGCCAGCTTGACCCAGAAGAACCCGACGAGCATCCTCGATAACGCGCCACGGTGGTCCCATCCCCCTGGCAATCAGGTGGTCCCATCACCCTGGCAAGCGACACGGCCCGCGTGGGGTATCGCGGTGTGCGGTTAGCTGGCCTCGGCGAACAGGGGTGGACGGGGTGGACTGGGTGGACGCGGTCTGCGAAAAACGCGCTCCGGCCCCTCTACGCGATATGAAATCTATCTATATGACCTGGTCGTTTGGTTTTCGTGTCCGACCGAATTTTCACAGCCATGTCCACCCTGTCCACTGTGTCCACCCTCTCAGCGAACTTCGCAAGCTCGTTTGCTGGCTCTTCCGACTTGATGGGGGTCTGGTGTGACCGATTGGGTTCGTGTCGGTGACTGATTGAGGGCTCGCGCCCTTGTCAACTGGGTGTTCTCTACGCATCCAGAGCAAAGGCGCGAGCATGTCTGACAATAGTGGTTCCCTGCTGCTTGGACTCGACGGCATCACCGTGGAGTCCGTGCAAGTCGATGACGGCGATGTCCGCATCGTTGAGGTGGGCACAGCGCTCGAGTGGGTCGGGATCTGCCCGGACTGCCGAACCAGATCGTCGCGGTCGAGGGGTTGGGTCACGACTCGGCCCCGGGACATCAAGATCGGTGCGGACCGGCCGCTGATCATGTGGCGAAAGCGGAAATGGTTGTGCACCAACACCTCCTGCGAACGCAGGTCATTCACTGAGTCGACGCCGTCGATCCCGCCGCGGGCTCGGGTGACGGTGCGAGCCAAGGCGGAGATGGCCCTGGCGGTCCTCGACGACGACCGCTCGGTCAAGGCCGTCGCCGCCGCGTATGGCTGTAGCTGGAACACCTGCCATGACGCGGTGATCGCCACCGCGGATCCGGTCCTGGCCGGTGAACCGCCCCCGGTGCGGGTGCTGGGCATCGATGAGACCCGCCGCGGGAAGGCCAAGTGGGAGACCTGCCCGGAGACCGGGGCCCGGGCGTGGGTGGACCGCTGGGACAGCGGCCTGGTCGACATCACCGGCGCCGGCGGGTTGCTGGTCCAGGTCAACGGGCGTGCCGCGCGGCCGGTGACCGACTGGCTGACCCAGCGCGAGCAGGCGTGGAGGGACGGGATCGAGTTCGTCGCGATCGACATGTCGGGGGCCTACGCCAAGGCCGCCCGCGAGGCGTTGCCGCACGCGAAGCTGATCGTGGATCGCTTTCATCTCGTGAAGAAGGCCAACGAGATGGTCGATCGGGTTCGCCGCCGCGTCACCCAGACCTACCGCGGACGCCGCGGGCACAAGAGCGATCCGGAGTGGATCAACCGCCGCCGGCTGCTGCGCGCCGCCGAACGGCTGACCGACGATCAACGCCACACGCTGTTCGAGAAACTGACCTGCGCAGACCCCAACGGGGACATCGCGGCGGCCTGGATCGCCAAGGAACTGCTGCGAGATGTGCTGGCCTGCACCGACCGTGGCGGTCTGCGCTACGAGATCGGCGACGCGCTGTACCGGTTCTACACGTTCTGCGCGGCGTGCTCGGTACCCGAGATCGTCAAGCTCGCCGAAACCATCTCCGCGTGGCAGGAACCGATGATCCTGGCCATCACCACCGGGCTGTCCAACGCCCGCAGCGAGGGCTACAACAGAATCGTCAAACACGTCGGCCGAATCGCGTTCGGATTCAGAACACCGGACAACCAACGCCGCCGCGTACGGTGGGCCTGCACCCGCCAATCACGGCGAGCGCCATCCAGAACCAGGCTCCGCCCCTGCTAAGTCGGAAGAGCCGCTAATGCTGAGCGTAATGTGAAAGACATCGACCCTTCCTTTCAATAGAAGATTCGTCTACCGCTCAGCCTAAATGCGAAAACGGCGCGCTATTCAGAACTCATATCGAACCCAAAATATTGCGCATATCGAACGTCCAGGACATTTTCAGCTGGTACCGTGAATTTTCACATTTTGGGTGCGCTGCCGTCACGTACTGGAAATGTCATCTCGTAGCGGCAGCCGCACGATAAACGAGGTCTGCCCCGGCGCGGATTCGACACGCACCGTGCCATGGTGCGCTTCGACGATCGACGCTACGATCGCCAATCCCAAACCAGTACCTGTTTCTGGGTCACCCGGATTCTGTGCTTTGACAAACCGGTCGAACAGGTTCGGCAGCAATCCAGGGTCGATGCCGGGGCCGTCGTTGGCAACGATCAGCTCGACCCAGCCCACACCTGCGCCCGGCACAGCCAGTGTGGTCGTGACGATTGTTCCAGGTGGGGTGTGGACCCGGGCATTGGTGAGCAGGTTGCTGATGAGCTGATGCAGACGGGCGCGGTCCCCGAGGACACACACCGTCGTTTGGGGTAGTACGGTCTGCCACGTGTGCTCGGTGCCCACGACAGCGGCGTCGTTGACCGCATCGACGACCAGTTCAGACAGATCCAGTTCGCCATAGTCAAGGTCTTGTCCCTCGTCGAGTCGGGAGATGAGCAGCAGATCGTTGACCAGTCGGGTCATCCGGTGCGATTCGGCTTCAATACGGGCCAGCGCGTATTCGGTGACTACCGGCAGCTCCGCACTGTCTTGCCGGGTCAACTCCGCATAACCTTGGATCGCCGTCAGGGGTGTGCGCAGCTCATGACTGGCGTCGCTAAGAAACCGCCGGGTGCGCCGATCGGACTCCCCGCGGGCGGCCAGAGCATTGTCAACGTTGTCCAGCAATCGATTCAGCGTGTCGCCGACGATGCCCACCTCAGTGGTGGGATCCGTGTCGACGGCGCGGACACGCATCGTGATCCGGTGGTCGTCGTCGGCCAGGGGCAGGTTGGCGACATGGGCGGCGGTGGCGGCGACCCGCCGCAAGGGCCTCAGCGATGACCGCACAACCGCGACCGTGCCCAGCGACGTCGCAGCAAGCGCCGTCACGATCAGTGTCAGAGTCCACAACGTTTTCTCTTTGAGAGCACGATAGGCAGGAGCCAACGACACTGCCGAAACCAGGCGCTCACCGCCCTCGATCGTCCGGCTGCGCACCCGGTACGGACCTAAACTGCCCAAATCGATAGTGAAAGCCGGCCCGTTGCGCCAGACGTGGTTCTCGATTACCCCCATCACGTCCGCCGGCGCCGGTCGCGCATCGCGTTCGTAAAACACGGCCGATTCGACCACTTCGTTGCCGTGCAGCACCGCAATGACGTTGTCGATACCTTGTCCGGTGAAGTGGGTAAGTTCTTCGGCCAGCGCAGGGCCGTCAGCATGATCCTGTAACGCGTACTCGAACGCGGACAGTGATTGCCCAACTTGGTAGTCACTGACGTTGGTCACATAGCTGCGCAATGTCAGAATCGATACCGCCCCGACAGCCACCAACACCACCGTCACGACAGCGCACACACCGAAGGCCAATCGGCTCAGCAGCGAGCGCGGCGGCCACCCCCGCACGCGACTACTACGTGCCATCGGCCGGCCGCAGCATGTACCCGACACCGCGAGCGGTGTGAATCATCGGTGCTCGCCCGGCATCGACCTTCTTGCGCAGATACGAGATGTAGAGGTCAACAATGCTGGTACGACCCGCAAAACGATAGTTCCAGACCCGGTCGAGAATCTCGGCGCGGCTCAAAATCCGCCGCGGATTGCGCATCAAGTACCGCAACAACTCAAACTCGGTACCGGTCAGCGTGATCGGGTCGTCATCGCGGGTCACCTCACGTGAGGCCCCGTACAACACGAGCCCGCCCACCCTCAGCACCTCGTTGTCGGGTGCAGGCAGCACACTCGATCGGCGCAGCAGACCGCGCAACCTGGCAACGAGCTCTTCAAGACTGAACGGCTTGGCCATGTAATCATCGGCACCGGCCGTCAGACCAGTCACCCGGTCGATCACCGAATCGCGGGCCGTCAGCAAGAGGGTCGGCGTGTACTGGTCACCGCCGCGCACCTGCCTGAGAATTTCCAGCCCATCCGCATCAGGAAGCTGAATGTCCAGGACGAGCGCATCGGGGCGCATCTCGGTGAACTTCTGCACCGCTTCCCGGCCGGTGTGAGCAACACCGACCTGCCACCCTTCGTAGTGCAGGGCCATCTTCACCAAGTTGGTCAACGCCGGCTCATCGTCCACCAGCAAAATCTTGATCGGCGTTGCATCGCCGCCATCCAGACCGCTGACCGGGCCGTCACCCACGGCCCCCCGGAATTGATCATGTGCTGTTGACACAGTTGTCATAGCTATATGTTCCGAAATCCAAGTAATGCCGTCACTACATTCATGCCGTTCCCATATAGTCCCTGTTGGCGGCCGTCACCGAATATTGCCGCTGCGTGAAATTAATCCCAACCTGCCGCGAATCAACGTCAAATCGCATAACTCGAAGGCACTGTCGAATCTCGGATGGGGGCACCACAATTCCATGAAACCGCGACGCCGCACCGTAAACCGGTGAGCGTTCTCCTGTCGCCACTGGTGGCTGAGCCACAGAAGTTGTCTATTCAGAAACTCGATGTTGTCCTCAGCGGAGCCATGCGGTGCGGGTCTCGATGTGCGCCGGAGCCTAGCGCTCTCGCAGCTACAGTGACTTGAGAATCTCCTGCATGGTGGCGATCTCCTCATGCTGGGCGGTGACGATCGAACGCGCCAGAGTCACTGCCGCAGGAAACTGGCCACCGTCGATCTCCTGCTGGGCCATCGTGATCGCGCCGTTGTGATGCTCAATCATTTGAGTGAGAAACAACTTTGAGGCCTCCACCCCCTGGGCGGCGCGCAGAGCGGTCATATCTTGCTCGGTCATCATGCCCTCCCCCATGGTCGCCATACCGTGGCCGGGCATGGTTGGCATCCCGGTCGCCGATGGCATCGCCGGGACGTCCCACTCGGTCAGCCATTGCGACATCTGATCGATCTCGGGGTCCTGAGCAGCTTTGATGGCGTTGGCCAGCGACACCACGCGCGGATCGACGCCCTGCTTGGCCAGGATCATGTCCGCCATTTCGACTGCCTGCCGGTGATGGGGGACCATGCCCTGTGCAAACGCCACGTCGGCGCCATTGTGGGCCTGTGTCGGGGCGCTGCTCGCGGGCGTGGTGAGTGGTGATGGCGTCAGCGATGCCATCACCGAACTGTCATGAGCGGCATCATCGCTACCGCTGCAGCCGCTCACCGTCAGCGCGATGCCCATCACCCCGGCAGCTACAGCAGCCATACGCTCTGCACGCATTTCGTGTCCTTTCGTCGCCCCAGACCACATAGGCACGATGCCTTACCGCCCAGCGTCGCCGTTGTTTGGCCGCCGCTGTCTCAGCTCCTCTCCAGGGTGACCGCCGAATCTTGTGACCAGTTCGGCTTTCGATAAAGAGTCGGTAAAGAAACCCGCTCGGCGCCGCGCCGCAATACACGGAGTCGGTACATAAGTAGCATGTGCCGACATCTCGTGGTAGGCCTCCCGCGGTGTCCGACGCGCGATGAGTCGACCACGTCGCCACGGCGAGGTCGGCGTGCGTAACTCACAGGGTGGGGATCCTGGAGGCGCCGGTGAACATCACCCCGCGGCACCTCGGATATCCATCACGCGGTCGGGTACATACGATCGATGCGCGAGCCCATCGATCCTCGGCGACGCGGCCGCTCTACGCCGTCGCTGCGCTGGCTCCAAGACTCGTGGATGTGCAGTCAACTTGTACAGCACCGCTTGCATCGGCTGCACCCGACTCGACTTCTCACACACGGTTGCCACGGGAAGAAGTGCCTGCTGAGCAGTAGACCGCACCAGGCACGGTCCTAGAACACTTTGGGTATGGTCAGCAGGAGACGAAATGGGTTTGCTCCCTTTCGCTTTATGAAATCTTCATCGAAGGACTAAGGCAGCTACATCCCCAGCGGGCACGCTAGAGGCTAACGCGATCACGATGGGAAAGTAACGAAGCCAGCGACCCCTTCACCATCAAAACAGAAATCTACTATATCCGTACGTACCTAGTAGACTGTCGTGCATGCGCTGCGCAGCCCGTTCGCACGGCCATTTCGTCTACACCCTGCGCTGAGGAGGCACCATGTACTACCAGAGCGCACATCGCCGGTCCGCCCCGATCCTGGCAGCCCTAGGGGTCTCGGCATCGCTGCTGACTGGCCCTGTCGCGATGGCGGACCCGCAAAGTCCACCACCGCCCACGCCCTTCGAGTCGGCGCCCACTCCAGACCCGGCGCCACCGCCAACAGCCGGACCTGTCGCTGGGACGGCTGAGCCCGGCCCGCTACCAACGCCGTTCACACAACCGTTGAGCTCCGACACTGCTGCCGGACAGAACCCGCTCCCGTTCACGGGCCAACCTCCGTTCCTTCCGCCATCGTTCAATCCGGTCAATGGTTCGACAGTCGGTGTCGCAAAGCCGATCTACATCAACTTTCAACGCCCGATCGCCGATCGACAGATGGCGCAAGACGCAATCCGCATCTCCTCCAATCCACCCGTCCCCGGCAAGTTCTACTGGATGAGTGACACCCAAGTCCGATGGCGGCCAATCGATTTCTGGCCCACCGGCACAGTCGTCAATGTCGATGCCGCCGGCACCACATCCAGCTTCCGCGTCGGTGACGCACTGGTCGCCACGATCGACGACAAGACCCACCAAATGCAAGTAGTCCGTAACGGCAAACTGGAGAAGACGTTCCCGGTATCACTGGGGAAACCGGGTTACGCGACACCGAACGGCACCTACTACGTGCTGGAGAAATTCCCCGACATCATCATGGACTCCTCGACCTACGGGGTTCCGGTGAACTCGGCTGAAGGCTACAAACTCAAGGTCCAAAACGCCGTCCGCATCGACAACAGCGGCATCTTCGTGCACAGCGCGCCCTGGTCGGTAGCCGACCAAGGAAAACGCAATGTCAGCCATGGCTGTCTCAACCTCAGCCCTACCAACGCGCAATGGTTCTTCGACAACTTCGGCAGTGGCGACCCCGTGGTCGTCAAAAACTCCGTTGGCATCTACAACCAACCCGATGGAGCGCAAGATTGGCAGATCTAGGCGAGATCGGCTGCCCATCGACCCACACGGCAGCCTGAGCGGGACTCCCCACAACATCCTCCGTGCCACATGCGTCCCGGCGCCGGCTGACGCTTGACACGGCCGCGATCATCACGGTGTGCACCAACATAATTGGACTGTCCTCGACAGTCGACTACCCATGCGGGCACGCAGCACAACAACCTTGCACGCCACCGTCTGAGGTCGCTGGGCCGTCCACATGATGCCCAATAAGATTGCGGACGTGGGTTTGTTGGCGCCGCGCTCGGGGTAGGCCATCGGAACTGCGGATTCCGATAGTAGAAGGAAGGTCACCCAATGAGCACCTCAGCCACCATCCTCGAAACTCACCCCCGCACGATCGCTGAAGACTTCCGGACAGTCTTGGCCGCCTGCCTCGACGCCTGCCTGGACTGCTCTCAAGCGTGCACTCAATGCGCCGACGCGTGCCTCAGCGAGCCAGCTATCGACACACTCACCGCCTGCATCGCAGCCAACCTCAACTGCGCCGACATCTGCACCGCTACTGCAACCATCAACGCCCGACAAACAGGATTCGACCCCGAACTCGCCCCAGCTCTAATCGCAGTCTGCGCAACCGCATGCCGAGTCTGCGCCGATGAATGCCAACGCCACTCATCGCATCACCAACACTGCAAATTCTGCGCCGACGAATGCCGAAGGTGCGAACAGGCATGCCGCGCCCTCATCGAACAATTCAGCTGACCGCCTCGAAAATCGAAGCATCTCGGCCATCTCGAACCCGCCCCGCTCCAAACCCGGGTACACCTCGGCTCTCGCCCGGGGGCTCAGTCGACTGCGCATTCTCGACCCACCGCGTGCGACGCCCGTGGCCACCTGGTCATGGATGCTGACCTACGGTGCTGGAGGCGGGCAAAACCGCCCATCCGCGTTGCAAGCCCACTGACCCGATGAGGGGGACAAGTCGAGCCCAGCGACCAGGAACTCGGTTCCACACCGGCCCACAGCTATCCGCATACATTGCATCCCATCGGTCTGCGGACCGCTGATCCCGACATATTCGCCCGTCCATGCTCCGCAGACCGCCCTGCAGGCAGCAGGTCTCATGCCGATTCAAGGCCTGCCCACGGCGTCTCGGGGTACTCGATCACGACGGCATACGGGAGTATGTAGTAGCTCAGGATTATCGAATCGAAATCTGCAGAAGATTGGGGACTTTAGGCACTAGTCGCCGCAGCGGTGGCGGTGCGACCGTAGGTGGAGGATGACACGAAAGGGAACTCCCATGAAGACTCATTTCCACCATCTGCTGACGATCAGTGCAGCAACCCTCGGCGCCGCGGCAGCGATTAGCGCTCCTGCTGCAGGGGCGGCTCCGCAAGAATGCTTGCAGCCATCTCCCGGAGTGCACGAATGCACCTCGCCGGGGCACGCACAAATCCACGTGCCGCCACCGGCCCCCAACTACCCCAACTACCAAGGCGGGCCAGGGGGCGGTCCCCCGCATCTGCCTTGGATCGGCTAGCTCTCGCATCGTCAAACAGCCCGCGCACGCGTGCCCTTGATGGCCGAAAGTTGCAGCACCGGGCCAGGTGTACCGTCACGCCTGGCCGGATCGTCGATCCTTTGGCGGTCACACCGTCGCTTGTGACCGGTCGCAAGCAGGGTTGCTCTTTGGCGCGGGGAGCGCCCGTGAAGAACCCGAGATCCTATGCCCGACACGGCAATCGTGTGATCCTGACCGGCCAGCCTCGCCATACAAGAGCTTCCGTCACACTCGAAAACGATTCGCATCAAGGAGACCGTTGTGATGATTTGGAACGACCACGACATGGGTTGGTGGGGTTATGCCGGGATGGGGATAGGCATGGTGCTGTTCTGGGCCCTGTTGATTCTCGCGATCGTGGCGTTGATCCGACTCATCACCAAACCGCTGCAGTCTTCGACCGCAGCGGTACCCACGCCCGAACAGGTCCTGGCTGACCGGCTCGCGCGCGGGGAAATCACCGAGTCGCAGTACCGCGAGAAATTGGCCGTTCTCCGGGACCACCCGCCACAGTGAAACGCTCATGACTGCCCTGCAACACACCGCTGCGCGGCGTTCCGACGACGATCGCCGCGTCGCAACAGCGCATCGTTTTCAGCAAGGTCGAGGACCCCAGCGTGGTCGCAAGCATCGACAGCTCGCGTCGCGCCAGATCGCGCCCAGTGCGTTCCACCGTATCGTCACGTGCCTACCCCATTTGTAGAAGTGCACCACGGTCTTTCGCCATCCATTTCGAATTCGATGCTGCCAGCGGGCAACCGGTTCGCTGAGCCGCGCAATAGGCGCTGCTACAGTCCGTGGTGCGGGTCGACACCGTAACCACCGTCCCGCGCGGCGGCAAGCGATGCGCCGCATGATCGCGCAGGGGTGACGATCAGGTCACCGATTCGCCTCCGTTGCAGCGTTTCCCGGTGGGCGGTGTCAGCCCGCTCTACCTTCGTGTCGTGTCCAACGCCGGACGAGTGACAGCGAAAACCCGCCGCAGCGGTCAGGTCGAATACCGGCCCGCTGAGGGACTGCCCGTCGCCTGGGCAGGTGCAGGTGAGCTCGGGTCGGTGCCGTTCGAAACATGCGCTCCCATCCGCAAACCCGCCTCCTACAAGGGGCAGAAGAACTTCACCGGGCAATGGTGGAGCGCCACAACCGGCACGCATCTGGCCTTTGACTCCTGGGTTAAACGTGATTTCCTCATTAGCGCCGATTTTGATCCGGCGGTCGTGGCCATCTCGGTGTGGCCGTTCACGTTCCAGTTCAGGTCACGCTCGGGAAAGCTGCGCGATCACACTCCGGACGTGTTCTTGCGCTTTGCGGGCGGGAATGCCTCGCTGGTCGACGTGCGCACAACAACATCGGCCAGTGAGCGCGACAATGAGGCATTCGCCGCTGCTGCTGCTCTGTGCGAGGGCGCCGGGTGGTCCTATCTGCGGGCCGCCGAACAGCCCGTTGTCCGTGCCGCGAATCTGCGCTGGCTCGCCGGCTACCGCCATGGGCGAAACCGTGACCACGTCGTGGCTGCCACGATCGACAGCCGACTCGCCGAGGGACCGCTGTGCATCGACTCGCTCGCCGCCGCGGTCGGCGAACCAATCGCCGTGTTGCCCACCATCTATCACCTGCTGTGGACACACGAGGTTGTCGCCGATGTCGACACCGCACCGCTGAGCGGCCACACACTGATCGAAACCGGCCAGACATGACCATCGAACGAGGCCGAATCTCTGTTGGCGACTTCTGCCACTACGACGACACCCTGTGCGAACTGATCGCCACCGACGGGATGATCGCCAAACTGCGCCGCGAAGACGGCCGACATATCGCGATCAAGATCGCTGAACTGTTCGACGACAAGTCATTTCGTGTGATGCCCTCCACACTGCGGCGACGACCCCTGCCGCCCGATGACTTCGACTCGCTGCCCAGCGACGTGCGTAACCGCGCGCTGCACTGGGAACACCACATCAGCGAGGTCCTCGATGGGCGGCCCGTCGGTTCGGACGTAGCAGCTCGAATCCGCGACGAGTACAACGTCGCGGCAACCTCTTTAGGCCAGCGTGAACGCACCAAAGTGGCGGAGTTGCGCGCCGACGGCACCCCCGTGAACCTGAAACACTTTCAACGGCTGCGGCGCCGTTACGAAAAGACTGGCCTGGAAGGGTTGATCGATCTCCGCCACCGGCGCCACACCTCGACCACCGGCCGGGTCGACGACCGATACGTCGGAATTCTGCTTGAGGTGCTCGCCGAGAACACGCTTCAGTCGACGCGCACCCAAACGGCATTGAAGTGGCATGTCGATCAGCGCGCAGCTGAACGGTTCGGCCCAAATCTGCCCATTCCGTCGCACGCGACGTTTCACCGACTGCTGCGGCGGCTACCGCAAGCCCGCCACGCCACCGGGTCGGCACGAACCCGCCAGAGCAAAAGCCATCAACCTGACGGCGTGCACGGTACAGTGACCGCCACCCGCCCGGGCGAGTGGATGCAGATCGACACCACACCCTTCGATGTCAGCATCCGATTGGACGACACCGTGACTGGGCGCGTCGAACTGACCATCCTCGGCGACATAGCCACCCGCACCATCGCGGCCGCGGTGTTGCGGCCCACCACCAAAGCAGTCGATGCCGCGCTGTTGCTGGCCAAGTCGATGACCCCAGAACCCATGCGCCCCGGATGGGTTGAGGCGGTGCGAATGTCGAACTCGGTCCTGCCCTATCACGTCATGCGGTCACTCGATGAACGACTCGAACATGCTGCGGCCCGGCCGATCATCATCCCGGAGAACATCGTCTACGACAACGGTGCGGTGTACCTGTCGGCCACGTTCCGCTCAGCATGCCGCTCGCTCGGCGTCAGCATGCAACCCGCCCACAAGGATCAGCCCACCGACAAACCCGTCGTGGAGCGGGCTTTCGGCTCGGTCAAGACGCTCTTCGCCCAATATGTCACCGGGTATCTCGGATCATCGGTGGAACACCGCGGCAAAGGCGCCGACAAAGCCGCGGTGTTCTCGCTCCCCGAACTGCAAGATCTCCTCGATGAGTGGGTCGTGGTGTGCTGGCAGAACCGCCCACACGAGGGCTTGCGGGATCCGCTGAACCCCAAACGTCTGCTCACCCCCAACGAAAAGTACAGCGCCATACTCGGATACAGCGGCTATGTTCCCACCCCGCTCAGCGGTGATGATTACATTGCACTGCTGCCCCGCACGTACCGGGTCATCGGCGCATCCGGGATCAAGATCGGCCACCGCGTCTACCAAAGCGACGAACTCAACCCCATCCGCGGTCAACTCTCCGGCGTGACGGGCAAAGGCAAATGCTGGCGAGTGCACTACGACCCCTACGACATCAGCCGCGTGTGGGTGCGCAACCACCACGGTGAAGGCTACCTGCAGGCCTACTGGACCCAACTGCACACCATGCCCGAACCGTTCGGCGCCGCGATATGGGATTACGCGCGTCAACTCGAATCCGAACGAGGCCAACGTGGCGACTCCCAGGAAAACATCAAAGCCGCCGTCGACGATCTGCTCCAACGCGCCAGCACCGACCCTCCCAAACCGTCACGGCGCCGCACCGCCAAACAGGACCGGCGCATCGTGGCCCGCACCCGCGCAGCAGCCCAACAACCACCCACCATCGCTGCTGGGCCACAAGAGGTCTGGCCCGAACCGTTGGCCGCCGAGGCCCCACCCGAAGACGTCGCCGATGTGATCCCCCTACCGGTGTTCGATGCAGAGAAGGAAGCCCAAACATGGTGAGAAAACGCGCGGTCGCAGAGTCAGACGACGACCAATCAGACGGCGGCGACGTACGCCGACTACCCGCAGTCACCCTCGATGGATGGCGGCACTTCGTCAAATCCAAACCGATCACCTTCGATCTGCTCGACCAGGACAAGTACCACCAACTCAGTGGCAACGCCCAACTCGACTACGACGACCGAAGAATGGCCTACCACTCCGAATTGGTGACCATCGAAACCTCGGTGGTCCGGCGCATCACCCGCCAAGGCCGCCTACTGACCCTGCTCAACCAACGCGAAGGCGGCGCCCGCCGCTCCATGATCGTCTCCGGGCCCTGGGCCAGCGGCAAAACCACCACCATCAAACTTCTGGGCAAGATCCACGAGCAAACCGTGTGGCGACGCTATCCGGGCCAAGACCGCATCCCCGTCGTCTACATCACCACCCCACCCAAAGGTTCCCCACGCCAACTGGCCGCCGAGTTCGCGCACTTTCTGGGCCTGCCGACCCGCGCCCGCCACAACACCACCGACATCGCCGACGCGGTCTGCCGCGTACTCACCGACGCCCGAACTGAACTGGTCATCGTCGACGAGATACACAACCTCAACCTGGCCAGCGCCGCCGGCGAAGACATGTCCGATCACCTGAAATATTTCAACGAACACATGCCCGCCACCTTTGTCTACGCGGGCATCAACGTGGAGCGTTCCAACCTGTTCGCCGGCGTGCGCGGGCGGCAGATCTCTGGACGATCAGTGCTCATCCAAACCGGGGTGTTCGGCTTCGACGACGAATGGAAATCCCTTGTCGCCACGCTGGAGTCAGCTCTTCGACTCTACAACCACCGGCCCGGAACACTTCTGCGCAATGCCAAGTATCTGCACCAACGAACAGGTGGTTCCATCAGCAGCCTCAGTCACCTGGTCCGGGCCAGCGCGATCACCGCCATCCTTGCCGGCGAAGATGCCATCACCCGCGCCACTCTCGAAGACACCGTCATCGACCACGCCGCCGAGTCGGTCACCAGTAGACCCACAGTCGCCAAAGCGATCTAGCGCCATGACATCCCTCACTGCAGCCCTGCAATCCCCCGCCCGGAGCCTTCCGCGGCGCGTCAAGCCTCTGCCCAACGAAGTTCTTGACGCATACCTGAGCCGACTCGGAGACGCCAACGGGATCGACCGATACAAACTGTTGACGTTGCTGGGCGGCCGGGACGGATCGCTGCGTGGGGGGCTGTCAATCGCGGCCCGGATCAGCGACCGCGGGATCGCCTTCGCGCTCCCGGAATTGCGGACACCCGCCGACCTGATCACCTATCCCGAACTCATCGGCCGGCCACGCGCCGCGTACACCGGGCCCGCGTGCCCCCAATGCGCCTCCCGACACGGAATTCGCAACTACTTCCCCCGCGTCTGGACCACCCACGACAATGTTCTGTGCGCCAAACACGGCATGTGGCTCAACGGCCCCCTGTTCAAAACCGACACCGGCCGTCCGGCCATCACACTTACCGGCGCCACAAAACACGACATCACCCTCGCCCATCAGCGCCACCAACAACTGATCATCGAGCGCGGGCGCCAGCTGACCCGCCAGGCGATCGCCGACGCCTACACCATCATGGAGCACTGGAACCATTGGACCCTGCTGCCCTCCGTCGCCGAACGCAGCTGCGAACTAGAACTCGATCCCGCCCGGCGCGGTGCCAGCACCGTCGTACGCAATGCGGCGACCTACCCCGAAGCGGTCGCCCTCGCCACCGAACTGACCAACTCCCGCCATCGCCGACGGCTCGTGAGCGGCCCCCGCCACAGAGTCGCCTACGTCTACGCCGAGATCTGCATGACCACCATCGGCGAATTTCCATTGCCGCACCGGGCATTCGAGGCGCTCCACCAGTGGAGACAATCCCTGATCGAGCGGCGCGACAATCCCGATGCCCACGAACCAATGCCAGAAGTCGAGCAGCTTTCCACGCGCATGTGACGGCAAGGGCACCCGACCCGCAGAATGGTTGGAATGCGCGGTCGCTGGGTGCGCAACGGCCGAGCGCCGTGCAACTGCGTGGCCGTCAATCGCCGCACCAGGTCGCTGTCTGTCTGCAGCGAAGAACCGCAACCGGTGGTAACCCGCCGCCGTTTATGCAACCTTCTGTCAGTCCTCGGTGACATAGTCGAGCGTTGGTCTGCGGTGCCGCATCACGCGGTGTCGGCGGGAGATGAGGATGGCAAATGGATGTACGCCGGGTAGATATCGAGCACTTTCGCGGAATCGCGCGGATGTCGTGGCGGATTCCGGCAGGCACGGGGTTCGTAGCGTTGATCGGCCCCGGCGATAGTGCAAAATCGACCATCTTGACCGCGATCGACATGGCGCTCAGCGATCGCTGGAACCTGGCCATCAGCGATACCGACTTCTATCTGGGCGACGTCGAGGTGCCAATAATGATTCGGGTCGCACTCAGCGATGTTCCGGCGGCAATCCGGCGCCACGACACACTCGGGATGTCGCTCGCCGGTATCGATCATGCCGGGGACCTTTACGAGGATCCTGACGATGGGCTCGACCCATGTCTCGTTGTCGATCTCACGATCGACAAGCATCTCGAACCGGTTTGGACCGCGCATCGCCCGAACAAGCAAGCCCCTCCCGTCGCCGTTACTGCCTCCGCGCGCCAGATCATCGGGGCCTTCAAGGTAGATGAGCGGATAAACACGCATCTACGGTGGTCGCGCGCGTCGGCACTCGGCCGACTCACCGACGCTGCACACCGCGCAGACGAACTGCTGCTCAACGCCAACAGAGCAGCCCGCAAAGCGGTCTCGGGCGCCATCCCGGTAGAGCTCGCTGAACTGGTCGGCACCGTCCAACAACGCCTTCACATTCTGGGCAGCGGCGAGTTCACAGACCTGCAGCCCGGCCTTGACCTATCCCTGTCCACGGCGTCAGGCAACCTCGCTCTCTACGAGGGTGCGGTGCCGCTCAGCAACTATGGACTAGGTACCCGCCGGTTGGCCGGCGTAGCGGCACAACAGTTGGCCAACGAAGGCAAGGGCGTCATCCTCGTCGACGAAGTCGAGTACGGCCTCGAACCTCACCGCCTCGTCAGCCTTCTGGCCAATATCAAGAAATCTGCGTCGCTGACGCTGGTCACCACTCATTCGCCGACTGCACTGCGACACCTCAACGTTGACGACCTCGGGATCGTACGGATGAGCTCAGCGGGAACCCTGACCGTGAGCTCGTTCGCAGCCGAACACACCGAATTGCAGCGACTAATCAGAAGCTCGCCCGAAGCATTTCTGGCGCGACGCGTAGTGCTCACCGAGGGCAAGACCGAATATGGATTCCTTCTCGAACTACTCCACCAGTGGGACGAAGAAGTGACCGCGGCAGGTCTGCCCTCGTCTGCGGCTATCGGCGTTGTGGCAGTGGAAGGCAGCGGTGGTGCCACCATCGACTGGGCAAGGGTGCTGACCCAGGTCGGTTACGACGTCGTTGTCTTCATCGACAGCGACGTCCCCAAAGACCGCGCCGCGGCGGACGAACTCGAGGCGGAAGGCGTCGCAGTCATCCGGTGGAGGTCCGACCATCACATCGAACGCGCAGTTACCGACGCGCTGACTGCTTCCGAACTCACTGCCCTGATCGCGCGAGCCATCGAACTGGCCGATGACCCGTCCGCATCGCCAAACAACTACCTGGCTCAACTCAAAACCCGCGGCTTACCCCCCAGCACAACGACACTGGCGGCCGAGACCTGGGTCGCTGACGGCGTTGGTATCGAAGCTGCCCGCGAAATTGTAGCGACCGCAGCCCACAAATCCGGATGGTTCAAGCGCGTCGATAAGGGCCGCGCCCTGGCAAGGTTCCTGCAAGGTGCCCGAGGCTATCCGGACTCCGATACCGCATCAAAGATCGTCGCACTTCGCGCCGCGATTTTTGCGCCCTACGACGCCACGCCTTACAGCGAGCCTGATGCCGCTGCCATCGCGGAGCTGGCCGGACAGTGACAACCGCACCGCTCATCTCCAGGTTTCCGTGCTCCGTGGAACTTGCTGCCGGCGGCGGCAAGACGTGGCTTCTCGTCGATACCGTCCGCCAAGTCGCTGGAGGCTCGGGAAAGACATTGGTGCTCACCCACACGCACGCAGGTGTGCATTCCATTCGAAACAAGATGCGCACGCTCGGTGTAGCTTCTGACGCGGCACACGTTGGCACCATCACCAGCCTCGCATTCGAACTCGTGCGTAGCTACTCCCGCATCGCCGGAATGGACGTTCCCCCCATACCGGACTGGGCAGACTCTAACGACTACATCGAGGGTGCGCGCCGCGTCATGCGGAACCCTCACGTCCGCGACGTGTTCAAGGTCAGCTATAGCCATCTGCTGGTCGACGAGTACCAAGATTGCTCGCTGGCCCAGCACATGCTGGTGACCGAGTTCTCCCATGTCATCTCGAACTGCGCCGTCTTCGGAGATCCCCTGCAGGGCATCTTCGGCTTCCGCGACCCGCTCGTCGACTGGAACACCGACGTGCTCCCCCACTTCCCCGCCCATTCCTTCGACTACTTCCCCCGCCGGTGGATGGAGCACAATCAACCGCTCGGGCACTGGCTTTACCGGATGCGCGATCGATTGCGCCCTGGAGCGTCCCTGACCATCGACAACGATGCTCCCTCAGGCGTCACCTTCATCAAAGGAACACCGCGGAGAACGGAACTCATACAGGCCGCATTGCGGCCTCGTCCCGACGGCGAATCGGTCGTCATCATCACACCGCCCGACAAAACGTCAGCCCGAACGATCGCGGCCCAACTCAAGGGCACGTACGGCACCATGGAAGATGTCCGGGGCACGTTCATGATTGACGCCCTAACCGAACTAGAGAACGCCGCACCGGAGCGCCGCGCACGGTGGCTGGCCGACATGGCGAAGTCGTGCTTCACGGGCTACGCAAACGTAAACAAGACGGTGCTCAACAAGCTTGCGACTGGGCAACCCGTCGCCGGTCTGACCCGGCCCGGGCTTGAACAGACACTCGCCGCATTCGACCGTGTCCTGACCGACCCCACCTTCGCCGTGATCAGCGACGCCATGCGGGACATCCGCTGCGCGAAAGAAGCTCAACTGCATTCCCGTGAAGCGTGGACCGACATCGCCGCCGCCCTTGAACGATGTGGTACTGACCCCGAGCGGTCGGCCGTTACCGAACTCGGCCGCATACGTGATCGCCTCCGCCACAGCGGCCGGCCAGCCACCGCTCGGGTTGTCTCACGCACAGCGCTGATAAAGGGACTCGAGTTCGACCACGTGATCGTCGCAAACCTTGAACGACAAACCGACCACTGCAATCTCTACGTAGCACTCAGCCGAGCGCGCAAAACACTCACGATCATCGGCAAGGACAACACGATCACCATCACCGAGACGAAACGAACGCCCAATACAAAAGGTGGACGGTCGACCTCCGACGCGCCCAGGAACGCCAGTCATTGACATGTGACATTTGCAGGAATATTCTCATCAACTATGTCACGTCCGGACGAGGTGCAGCTCGAAAAGCTGGGCATGATTGCTTCCGAACTGCAGGAGGTGATCGCCGAGCGTGGCTACCGTGTTGACGTCGCACTGAATGTCGATCCTGCATTTGGCAGCGGGCAAGCCCGGGCGTGGCTATTGCGCGACCTCGTGATGGATGCGATCGATGAATCGGCATCACGCGTCGGCGTTGAATTCCAGACAATCAACGGTGGCGGCCGAGAACTGCAAACGGTAGGTAACGGCGTCATCCACCGCTTCCGTTGCAAGAGTGCATCGCGGATTTCCGACGATCAGATCGAGGTCCTCGCGAGTTCAGACTCGCCCCTGGTCGTAGAGGAGGGCGGGATGTACGCGGTTGAGCCGTGGATCTTCGGGTACATCTCGTCAAGCCCTACAATGCTCGACGAAGTGTTCATCGCGCCAATCCTGGATTTCGTCGAGGGCAATCCGGGGCACTTCGACTTGGGTCGTCCAATACAGTTGCTCGGCTCCGAACTGCCGCCTAAGGGCTCGGGCTTCAAGCCTTCCGACGAAGGTCTGGAAGGTTTTGGGGATGACGACGTGGCGTCCGGTGACGCAGACAGCGACAGCGCCTGACACGACAGATATCGCGTGAACTCATATCGAAAGGAGTTCGGAGTGCGACGGCAGAACGATCTCGGTGAGCGCATCAACAGGCTGCGCCTCGTCGCCGGCATCGGTCAAGTCGAGTTCGCCGAGCAACTCGGCATCGCCAACGGGTCGGTATCAAAGATCGAGAACGGCAGGATGCTGGTCTCAGACAATCTTATCGAGGACATCGCCAAAGTACTCGATTGCACCGCAACGTTTTTGAAGGCACCTGAAGTGGTGGGCCCAAGCACTCGCCCATGGTTGCGTGCGTACGCCGATGCGTCAAAGAAAGCGGTTGACCAGCAGGCTGCAGACTGCGTTGTTGCCACTGAAGTCATTGAATTACTCCACCTTCGGCGCATACCTGATCAGATCCCGATCTTCCAAGACAGTCTGTCTGACGATGACGCTATTGAGCAGTTCGCGATTGACGCGCGCGCCGCGGCCCAACTCGGCGAGAACGATGTCGTCGGAAATTCGATCCGCGCGGCGGAACGGCTTGGATGCCTAGTCCTTCCGATGCGTAACGAACTTGGCAGACATCTAGGCCTTTCGCTGCGCGCCGGACAAGTCCCTGTGTTGTGCGTCAGTCAAGCCGCAGAAAGCGGAACCCCCGGCAGCGTCCCAGGCGATCGGCAAAGATTCACTGTCGCACATGAGATTGGCCATTTAGGGCTTCATGCAGGATTGGGTCCCCCCGAGACTGCAGAGGAAGCGAATCGTGTTGAGAAACAAGCACATCACTTCGCCGGTGCATTTCTCTGCCCGGGCGACGCACTCCTGCAAGATCTCCGCGATGAAGGCGGGCGCGTCACACTTCGCGCACTATCGCGGCTGAAAGAGCGATGGGGAGTCTCAATTAAGGCTCTTGTCATGCGATTTCAGAGTCTGGGTGTCATCGACACAGACCACGCCCGAAGCCTCTACAAGCAGATCTCAGCACGAGGCTGGAACAAATCCGAGCCGGTACACGTCGGTCCTGAGGACGCGATATGGCTCAAACGTGCAATCCAGCAGTCCGCCGCTGGATCGGCCGACAGCTTACAGTCAGCGTCACGATCCGTGGGCATCGGCATGTCCCATTTGCTTCGCTGGACCGAGTGGGTGCCCGACGTCGACCGCGAATCTGCACCAGTGCTAGAGATCGACCGGGCAAAACGAGCCCGCCGACGGCAAGCTGCACAAGACAACCATGGCTCCGTAGGTTCTGTCTTACCACTAGCGGGGAAGCGCCAACGCTAAAGTATCCGCTGGTCACGACGACTGGCCTTCCTTGCCCGCGCCAGCATTTTGCACGTCCGTGTCATAGCCGCCTAGGGGAACGTCCACGCTTCACTGCGACGGCTAGTCAACCTCGATCCCGAACGATCACAGGGCGGTGCACAAGGATGCTCAATCCATCGGGAGCCGACGGGCGACTAATGGGCATCGAAAAAGTGAGAAGCCTCTAGGGCGCATTTCCCAGTCTATCGGTTCCGTGCAGGTCAGAACTCTGCCGTGGGCACCGATTGATTGAGAAATGACACCGGCACAACGTGAGAGCTGTCCGATTCTGCCCTGTTTTCCGGAACCATCTGAGAGTCGAGTTGAGCCTGGTCGCTCGGGTGTTTTCCGACAGATGAACGGGCTGAGCGGTCTGTGCGACTCTCCGGATCCGCGACTACCTGACAGCGCCGGACTGGCATTCTGGAACCATCTGATTGTGCCGGATTCCGATGGCATCTTCGCGGACCGGGCCATGGCTGATGCCCCTCCCCTCCGGGCTTCACTATGCCTTATACGTCACGTGACGTTTATGTTCCGGTATGGCTTAAATGCGGGAGGAGCGTGAATTGTCTTCTCGACCATGGGGTTTCGGGGTTGAATGGGCTAACGGGGGAACTCAAGGAGCCTGTGGCAGTCGCGTAGCTCCTGGTCGACGATGTCGATGGCCGAGGTGTGCGAGAGGAGTACCAGTGTCTTGAATTGGTCGAAGGTGATGCGGCGGCCGGCGAGCTCGATGAGCCGAAGGATGAATTCGCGGTCAGGTGTCGCGCCTTCGATGATGCTGTCTGCAATGGCGTCGTACACCGCGCGCTGCTGAGTGGCCGACAAGTCACTGCCGTGCAGCAGCTCGGCCAGCAAGGCCAAGCTGTCGGGTTCATCGTTGCAGGCCTTGCGACTCACTCCGACAGTCTATGTCGCATGTCCCATCCGAGAGCGTGGTTTTGTCACTGTGACACTTCTCCCTCCGGGTTGCTGACGGGAAAGTCACTGATGCACTTCGCTTTTGGGTTGATTTGATCGACAATGTTGACTGTTCCATCAATGTGCGCCGACACTCACCTCATTCGTGATCGAGTCAGGGCTGGCGTGTTCCGGTGGTTTGGTAGATGACGCGGTTGGCGACGTCGACGGCGTGGTCGGCGAACCGCTCGTAGTAGCGACTGAGCAGAGTGACGTCGACAGCGGCCGTGGTGCCGTGCGTCCATCGGTGGTCCAGGACTTTTGTGAACAGGTGCCGGTGCAGGTCGTCCATCGCTTCGTCGTCGGTGGCAAGTTGTGCGGCCCTGTCGGGATCACGTGAGAGCACAACGGTTTTCGTGTCCTGACTGATGCGTACGGCGAGGCGACCCATCTCTGTGAAGTATCCGGCAACCTCACTGGGTGCCGCGACCTCAGGGTGACGGCGGCGACTGATGCGGGCAACGTGGGTGGCCAGCGCTCCCATACGGGCAATATCGGCGACGTCGTTGAGGGAACTCACCACCGCCCGTAGATCACCAGCGACTGGGGCTTGGCGGGCCAGGATGGTGAACGCGTCGGTTTCCAGCCGGGTGCACTCACAGGTGATATCGCTGTAGTCGGCGATCACGGCTTCGGCGATCTGCAGGTCGGGTGCAAGTAATGCATCGGTGGCGCGGGCCATGGCCTCGCCAGTGCGGTCGCACAGCTCGGCCATGCGGGCGTTGAGATCGTCGAGCTGCCGGTGAAACACAGTGCGCATAGGCATTGAGAGTAAGGGGCGGCCCCGCAAGCCTCCAGAGGCCCCACGGCAAGTAGCAGGTAAACGCGCAGCGCCGCAACGCTGGACTTGGCTCGTATGTATCACGTCGGCCGGTGGTGGCGGGTCCAGGCACTAGACCCCTCAGCGCACAGCGACACCGCCTCGACGATCTCGGCGCGGGAGGCCTGTGTCGATAACCATTGGGCCACACCGTCATCGACCACCCCGTCGGTCAACGGACGGCGAGGATTCGCCGATACCACCAGGACCCGTGTCGGCAGGCCCTCGTCATGCACCGCCGTGGCGATCGCCGCACCCCGCAGACCGGGCAACTGCTCACCGACAAGTGCCACCTGAGGACGACGCGCCCGAATCAGCTCAAGCGCGGCCACCCCATCAGCAGTCTCTCCCAGCAGCCGCATCCCGCTGCCGCGCAGGATCTCGGACCACACCGCCCGCAATGGTGAATCATCACCTACCACAACCCGAATCAGGCCCACCGGCCACCGCCCTTACCGCTCATCGTCACAGCTGCGCGTTTGCCTGCGCAGTCAGTGCAAATGCCACAATGCTTTCGACCACAGGGTGCCCACCTGTTCCCTGCTCAGTGCAACTAATCCAGACTGGAAACGATCCATTAGCGGCGGTTCGTCGGCATGGTTGGCAGCGAGACGCAATTGAGGTGCACTGATCCGAGGTCAGATGTGACCGCTGCTGCTCGGGCCGGTGCGGGGGCCGTAGCGTTCGGCGTAGGCCTGGTGGATGTGCGCATTCTTCTTGCGTGACAGTTCGTCGATGAGCGCCGGGTTCAAACCGTGTTTGACGAGCATGTGACGGCGCCACACCTTGTTCAGTGCGTGGGAGAAATACACGAACGGAATGAAGATGGGCACGGTCATGCTGGCGTGCAGATAGAGCGACATCGGGATGAACCAGATCGGCGCCAGGACGAGGACCGCCGGAATCGCGACGCGAACCATCATCCGGACCGTGGCTCCGGGGCCCGCCAGGTCGTTGGCCACCCAGTCGCGCATCGAGTTGGGCAGCCGTTTGCCGTAGCAATACCCGATGTACTGCAGCGGACGTGGCTTCGTGCGTGGGGTTTGACCGGTGGGCATTGCTGTAGGGTAACCCGCACAAGCATGGATTGCTAATCTCCTCAATCCGTCAAACGCCAAAAGGGGTTCCGCGATGGTCGGCAATGTCTTAGACGGTCCCGAGAGGCCGCTGTATGAGGTCAAGGCCAACCTCTTCAAAGCGCTCGCGCATCCAGCGCGGATCCGGGTGCTCGAGATCCTGTCCGTCAACGATGAGCCGACCCCGGTCAGCGAGATCCTGGCCGCCAGCGAAATCGAACCGACCCTGCTCTCGCAGCACCTCGCGGTCCTCAAACGCCACCACGTGGTCAGCGGGCACCGCGTCGGTAACGCGGTGTACTACACGATCGCGCACCCCAAGGTCGCCGAGCTGCTGCTCATCGCCCGAACGTTCCTGGCCGACACCCTCACAGCCCAGCGAGATCAGCTCGATGTCATGAGCTCGCTGCCGCCGATTGGTATGGGTCGATGATTGGTGTTGCCCGTGACAGTGTTACCCGCCTGCTGCCGAAACGCGCGGATTACACCGACCTGAAGCGGTCGTGGCGGCGCGACGTGCTGGCCGGCCTGACGGTCGGGGTGGTGGCGTTGCCTTTGGCGCTGGCATTCGGGATCAGTTCGGGGGTGGGAGCTGCCGCCGGGCTGGTTACCGCCGTCGTGGCAGGGGTAGTGGCCGCGGTGTTCGGCGGCTCGCACGTGCAGGTCTCCGGGCCGACAGGCGCGATGGCCGTGGTGCTGGCACCCATCGTCACCCACTACGGGCTGGGCAGCGTGGCGCTAGTCACCGTGTTGGCAGGGGTCTTCGTCATCCTCGCCGGAATCACTGGTCTGGGACGGGCGGTAACCTTCATCCCTTGGCCGGTGATCGAAGGATTCACACTCGGCATCGCGATCATCATTTTTCTGCAGCAATTGCCGGCGGCGCTTGGGCAGACGGTCCCTGCCGGCCAAGCCCCACTCGCCGCCGCGGTCACCGTCGTTTCGCACGCCAACTGGGTCGCGGCGTGGCCCGCGCTGGCGGTGGTGGTCCTGGTGGTCGCGCTCATGATCGCGCTGCCGCGGCTACATCCCGCGGTGCCGGCATCCCTGCTGGCCGTTGTGGCAGCCACCGTCATGGTGGTGGGCCTGCGGGTGCCGGCGACCCGCATCGGTGCATTGCCCTCGCAGCTGCCCGTGCCGGTGTGGCCGCAGGCCGACCTGGAGGTGCTGCAAACCCTGGCCGGTGCGGCCTTGGCCATCGCCGCCTTGGCCGCGATCGAATCGCTGCTGTCGGCGCGCGTGGCCGCGACCATGTCCCCGTCCGGACCCTATGACCCCAACCGTGAACTGGTCGGTCAGGGCTTGGCGTCGGTGGCCTCCGGAGTGTTCGGCGGGATGCCGGCCACCGGGGCGATCGCACGCACCGCAGTCAATGTGCGGTCCGGAGCGCGGACTCGCGTGGCGGCGATCACCCACTCGGTGCTGCTGCTCGCAGTCGTATATCTGGTTAGCGGCCCGGTCGGGGCGATCCCGCTCGCGGCCCTGTCGGCGGTGCTGATGGTGACCGCGTGCCGGATGATCTCGGGCCACACGATGATGCGGATCCTGCGCTCCACTCGCTCGGCCGCGGTGACCTTTGTGCTCACCGCAGCGGTCACGGTGTGTTTCGATCTGATCCAGGCTGTCGAAATCGGCATCATCGCGACCGCGCTATTCGCATTGCGTACCCTGGCCCGGCGCAGCAGCGTCACCCGCGAGGAACTGCCCAGGCCGGCGGTACCTGGCGATGAGAAAATCGCGCTGCTGCGGCTTGACGGAGCAATGTTTTTCGGTGCCGCCGAACGGATCTCGTCGGCTATCATCGATGACCATCATCCCGATACGACGGTGGTGATTATCCGGCTGTCCCAGCTCGGCATGCTCGATGCAACCGGGGCCAACACTTTGGCCGAGATCGCTGAAGACCTCGAATCACGCGGAATCACCGTCATCATCAAAGGCGTCCAACCCGAGCACCGAAACCTGCTGACCAATATCGGCATTATCGACTCATTGCGGCACGAGAACCATCTCATTGATGCCCTCGATGAGGCCATTGCCCATGCCCGCAGCCACACAACACCAAGGCTCGCAGCACACCCACACCCGTAAGGCTGTCGAGCAGCTCCACATGACAGCCATTCCTGACAGCGCCAGGACAAAAAGGACCCCTTCAATGAATTCAACCGATCCCCACGTCGCAGAAGAAGCGAGCCTGCACACCGCAGCCGTACACCGCGCTCCCAACTCCGCCAGCGCCGCGCCAGTACCGCATTTACCGTTGGGAGGGCCGGGAACCATCGCGGGCTCAGGTGTGCTGGTGATCACCCGCGGACCGTCGGTGGGTGGGCGATTCCTGCTCACCAATCCGGTCACCTCCGCCGGTCGCCACCCCGACAGCCCGGTGTTTCTCGACGACATCACCGTCAGCCGCCGCCATGCCGAATTCCGCTGGCTCGACGACGAATACTGGATCATCGACTCCGGCAGCCTCAACGGCATTTACGTCAACCAAGTGCCAGTGCAGTCTCTGCCCTTGTCTAGCGGCGATGAAATCCAGATCGGCAAATTCCGGCTCACCTTCACCTGCCGACCGGAAACGGAACCACACCCGTAATATTGTGCTGCCCACAGTATTCGCCATACGCACTTCAACTTCGCTCAGCCGCTTCGGATCTGGCCGGATCTGGTCGAGCGAACTCGGGGCTGGCATTTACGGAGCATGGCGGCTCCGGCGCCCGTCAAACACCGCACATCCCAACCACATTCCCGGTCGCGCACTCAATCCTGAAAGCCGCCCGTCAGCCGCTCCACGCTATGGGTGCCGTGGCGTAACACAGGGCACCCAATCACGCAGTCGAGGGGCAGGCGGAACCGGTTGCGGGACCCTGACGAACGCCAGGCTGAAGCACCCGACTCACCTGATCCAGAACTGCCGTTCGGGATCGGGCACATCTTCGAGCGGCTGAGCAACTAGATGCCGAGAGTGACTTCTACGCAATGGAACTGGCGATGGATTGAACGAGTTAACGAAGCAACCCACGCACCTTCGCCGCATTGGGCACGCGCCCACATCCGCCGGGCCCGGACAGGCTAGGCTTGCCGGGGCGGCGTCGGGGCTGAACCATCGAATTGTCCTTGAGGCCCCGACGCCGCTCACCTTGGCGCGCCTGGCCCCAGAACCCGTATGGAAAGTTCGGTCTGAACTATTCGATAGCGGCCGACGACCACCCATCTGGCCCGCACCTGACAACAACCAACATGTCAGGTCACGAACCCAGATTGTTTGGCCTTGCCGAATTTCCGTGTAAGCCAAGTAAGATGGCGTGCGCGCAGCGCGAACCTTGTGGTGCTGGTCCGGATCATTTCGCCGGCTTAGCGGCCTTCTCCTGGCCGAAGACTCGGGCTCCCCAACCAAGCGATTGCTTGGTAGTATGGGCCCTCATGTCAGATGCATACATCGTGGACGCCGTACGGACACCAGTTGGTAAGCGGGGCGGAGGCTTGTCGCACGTCCATCCAGCGGATCTCGGAGCGTCGGCGTTGGACGCCTTAATGCGCCGTGCGGACCTCGACCCAGGCGCCGTCGAGGATGTCATCTTCGGCTGCGTCGATACGGTCGGCCCACAATCGGGTGATATTGCGCGCACCTGCTGGCTTGCTGCCGGTTTGCCCGATCACGTGCCTGGGACGACGGTGGATCGCCAGTGCGGTTCATCGCAACAGGCAGTGCATTTCGCCGCGCAGGCCGTCATGAGCGGCACCATGGACATCGTCGTGGCAGGCGGTGTGCAGAATATGAGCGCCGTACCGATCTCGTATGCGATGACCGCCGGGCAGTCGCTGGGATTCGACGATCCGTTCAGCGGGTCGACCGGGTGGCGTGCTCGGTATGGCACACAGGAAGTCTCGCAGTTTCGCGCGGCGGAGTTGATCGCGGAGAAGTGGGGATGCACCCGAGCTTCAATGGAAGCCTTCGCGGTCGGCAGCCACGAACGGGCGTTGGCTGCCCGTTCAGAAGGACGTTTCGATCGCGAGATCGCACCTGCATTTGGACTTGACACCGATGAAGGTCCCCGTCAACCAGACTGGCAGAAAATCCACTCGCTACCGACGCTGGTGGAGGGCGGGCAACACACCGCTGCCTGTGCCAGCCAGATCTCGGATGCCGCTGCGGCGCTGTTGATCTCCAATGAACGCGGCCTGAACACCCATAATCTCGTGGCGCGCGCCCGGATTCACCATCTGTCGGTCCGGGCCGCCGACCCGGTATGGATGCTCACCGCCCCGATACCCGCCACGGCGCACGCCCTGGCGAAAACCGGAATGTCTATTGACGACATAGACCTGTTCGAGGTGAATGAAGCCTTCGCGTCAGTGGTGCTGGCATGGCTGGCCGAAACGGGCGCCGATCCCGCGCGACTCAACGTCAACGGCGGCGGGATCGCGCTCGGCCATCCATTGGGCGCCACCGGCGCACGCGTCATGACCACACTTCTTCACGAACTGGAACGCACCGGTGGACGGTTCGGGATGCAGGTCATGTGTGAAGGCGGCGGGCAAGCCAACGTCACCATCATCGAACGTCTCGGATAACCATGAACCACGGTCTCTCATCGCCGCGATTGAAACGTGTTCTAACCTGACTTCTTGGTAACCCAGCCATCGTCGAAGCCACCGGCAGCCCCATCGGAAAGCGCAACAGCTGGTCGTCCGGCCCAGGCGCTGCCGAACTTCTCGGAGGCGTCCAGAAGGCCCTCATCGAGAAGGCCGGAAGCCGCCCCGGCAGCTTCCTTGTGATCGTGATCGCTTCATAGCAGGAGCCATTCGTCATCGATGGTCTGTTGGCCCCAAGTTCTGGGAGCACACGATGCGCCCCGGGCATACGTCCAGTCCCGTTGCATTCTGCTGCGATCCAAGCTGGACCGGTGAACTAAGCTGCCTGATACACGGTCGGACTTGTCGCGGGGTGCAGTGGCGAGCCCGACCGTGTCGACATGTTGTAGGCACAAGTATCCGGTACCGAAAAGGCCCGCCCCCTTCCCTCGGCCGCCCTCGCGGTGATCGCGAAGCGCATCTGCACCTACACCTGCGGCGGCGCAGTGGGGCGAGAACGCTGCGGCAAAAGGGCCCGTCCGGGGCGCGCGCCAGACGGCGCGGACTGTCCGACGCGGCACTGGGCACCCCGCGCCGGCATGTCCTACAAGACTGGCTGGTGCGGATGGAGTCTGGTAGTGGCCGACCGCTGGTTTTGCCTCGTTGAAAACCTGCCACGCCTGCCGGCATGTCCAAGACATCGACTGGGCCGAGTACTGGGCCTGTGATGCCACCGCTGGTGGTTGCGGTACCGTCCACCAGCGCGACGATTGCGCCGCCATCAACCTCGCACGCTACGACGAAACACCTAGTGTCGTCGGCCCAGTTGGGGCCGCCGTCAAGCGTGGAGCCGACCGTGAGACCTGGCCAAGCCGGGCAGGTGGCTGTGAAGCGCGGAAGGGACGGAGCCGCAACGCTGCCGAATAACCCCGAGACCGGGCGCGAGTCGCGTGACCACTAAAGATCGCTCACGTGCAACGGCTGTATCCCCTAACCACCCGCTCCCACGGCTACAGCCGAGTACGGTGATCTGCATCACCACTCAGCCTCCGAGGGAGGTCGACCATTGCCCACGACCCGTGAACTTCATGATCTCATCGGTGGACTCCAACGCTGCGTGGGTGCGCTAGCCGCCCGCTACGGCGAGAGCGCTGCGATGCGACGCGTTGAAAATGACGCCGAATGCCTACTGACCGACGTCGACCGTCTCGACATCGACTCCGACGAAATGGAATCGGGGCGCAAGCGCGCGGACCAACCCCAAGAAAAGATCGTCATCGCCGACACTGCCTACGACCCCACCTTCTGGCGTGGTGTCGACGATGAAGGACTCGGCGGCGCCCGCTAGCGCCAGCACCAGTTCGCTCTGTCTGGACTAGCGACCCGGTAATCCAGCGCGGCCGCGGCAAAGTTGACCTAGTTAACCAACTGCTTTATGTTCAGTCACATTGCCCTCCGTTCGGGGCGGCAACTGCCTCCCCATCCCGAAGGAGAAGTCATGGCTGAAGCCGTCATCGTCGAGGCTGTCCGCTCACCGATCGGAAAGCGCAACGGCGACCTGTGCGGTGTGCATCCGTCGGAGCTGTCGGCCCAGGTGCTCAACGGTCTGGTGCAGCGCGCCGGAATTGATCCCGCCCTCGTCGACGACGTCATCTGGGGCTGCGTCATGCAGGCCGGTGAGCAGGCCCTCGACATCGCCCGCACCGCCCTGCTGACCGCGGGTTGGCCCGAGACTGTCCCCGGTGTCACTGTCGACCGCCAGTGCGGTTCCAGCCAGCAGTCCCTGCACTTCGCCGTAGCCGGCGTCATCGCCGGGCACTACGACGTCGTCGTCGCCGGTGGCGTCGAGTCGATGTCACGCACCCCGATGGGATCCTCACTGGCCAGCGGCGGACACCCCTACCCGGAGGCGTTCCGGGAGCGCTACGACCACAAGACCCCCAACCAGGGGGTCGGCGCCGAGATGATCGCCGAGCAGTGGGGCCTGTCGCGCACCCAGCTCGACGAGTTCTCCCTGCGGTCGCATGAAAAGGCCGCAGCCGCACAGGATGCCGGTGCCTTCAAGGATCAGATCGTGGGGATCAAGGTAAAGGACGCCGACGGCAACGACAGCACAGTCTTGGAGGATGGCGGCATCCGCCGCGGCGGCACGGTCGAGTCCATGGCCGCCATCAAGCCGGCCTTCACCGAGGACGGCGTGATCCACGCCGGTAACTCCAGCCAGATCTGCGACGGTTCGGCCGCGCTGCTGGTGATGTCCGCGGAGAAGGCAAAAGACCTGGGGCTCAAGCCACTTGCCAAGGTGCACACCGCGGTGCTCGCCGGCGCCGACCCGGTCATCATGCTGACCGCGCCGATCCCGGCCACCCAGAAGGCGCTGGCCAAGTCCGGCCTGAGTGTCGACCAGATCGGTGCGTTCGAGGTCAACGAGGCGTTCGCCCCGGTGCCGATGGCCTGGCTCAAGGACATCGGCGCCGATGAGGAGCGGTTGAACCCCAACGGCGGTGCGATCGCGCTGGGCCACCCGCTCGGCGGCTCCGGCGCCCGTATCCTGACTACCCTGCTGTACCACATGCGGGACAACAACATTCAATACGGCCTGCAGACCATGTGCGAGGGTGGCGGCCAGGCCAACGCGACCATCCTGGAGCTTCTTTAGCCTCCACGCATCTTCCGGCCAGGCTGCCGCACGCGGGTGGTACGGCCTACCCCGAGTGTGACTCGCTGGCGCTATTGCTGTTGTGCCATTGGGGTCACCGTCGCTGTTGACGATGGCGCCAACGCGCTAGAGCCTGCGTAGCATTGTTGCGCAGGCTCTAGCCGCAGTAGACCAAGTCCATCTGGCTTTGATCGCATTGTTCCGCTCGATTACCGGGACGCTGAGATTTGAGGGCCTTCGATGACTGCAGATCGACGTGAGACGAGGGCGACCCCGCATCCGGTAGTTGCAGAGTTTCTAATATGCGTATCCTGTAAGGATACGATCGCGGAAACGAGATAACGATGGCGCACAACAGTCCCGGCGGCGCAGGTGGTACGACCGTCGAAACCGATCCCGATGACGACGGCATCGACATTGGCATCCTGGGTTCAGATAGATGTCGTAAGCCCACCGGCGCAACAGTTTTGGATCGCTCCGCGTGGGTGGCGATGGAAAACTATGCCGCTCTAGTGCGTGAACGGACTGCGATCCGCGCCGGGTGTCTACCCTTGGTTCAAGGTAGCGTCGACGCCATTGCGACGCGAATCGCAGGACTATCTGACTGCGTGTCGGCCGTCTTCGTCGTTGGGTTGGATCCGTCTGACTCGGCGTGCGTGCAACTCAAGGCGGCGAGCCTGCGAGGCCCGCTCGTCGTCAGTGAATCAGATCTGGTTGCCGCAGCATTGAGTGCTGCGGTAATCACCACACTGCGCCGTCACGGTATCGCGCGGCGATCCGAGCGGGTCGTGGTGACCAACCCTGAGACCCTGCCCCGGTTGTCGCGGCTATTGCGTAGCGCGGGGGTGGCGAAGCTGACGACCTGGAATGAGCCCGACTCAGCGGACCTACGGGCTCTCGTCGCCCAGCATGACGTCCTCGTCGACTTGGCCGGAACTGCGGCCGATACCACTGCGCCTGGGCGGACCCTGCGCCTGCCACGTGACCTGTTCGACTACGGCGGCCTTGTGCTGCCCGGGTTGCTAAGTGCCCTGCGCGATCACCCGGTTAAGAGCGTCACGATGGATGTACTGGCCGCCTGTGCGCAGGCGCTGACGGCGGTCACCCCGCTCGATCGCATACTTCCTGCGCTGACCGAACCACTACTGGTGCCTACCATCGGCACGGAAGTGGCCCGAACACTCGGACAGGGCTCGCAAACTGGACGCGACTCGTGCTAAAGGCCCTTCGGAGGCGGCCGCCGGCCCACACCCAGGCTGGGCCGATTGCTTAGAAAAACCGGTCCCCGGACGGTGCGTCCCGTTCTACCTCTCCCCCACCGAAATCGGGTACTTCAGCTGAGGCTGAAGGAAGTCTTCACCCGCCGCCGACACATCACCTCAACCAGCTCGTTGATGTCCGCTGACGGCAACTACGGACGCCGCGAAAGGTCTGGGTTCGTCGTGGTGCTACGCCGATATCGACGTCTTCGAGGGGCCCAACGCGGTCAGTTGTTGAACTCGTACCAAACCTGAACCAGGCGCGACCAAATACCGCGAACCAATTAGGTCGCTGCCAGCCCGCAACCCCCAAGCTGGTGAATGGGCGGCGCCGTCGCGGATGAATTGACATGCGACAATGCGGCGCAACCGGTTTGTTGAGGCCCTCTTGACGCGTGACCGGAGAGTGGTACGGTCATCTCAACCATTAATAACCAATTGGGTGTTAAATGGTTTCTGCACGTGTGGTTGGCCGATGACTGGGCTGGCGGCCCAACGCAACTCCAGGTTTGAAGGAGGTCCTCACAAATGATCGCGCCGCTTGACAGCATCAGCTGGGTGGAGTGTCGGCCCATGGGGCCCGACTTCTGACAGCTGCACGCTCATCTGAGGTGTCGTTCGCGCTCGTAACCGACATATGAACCCCAGCCACCAAGTCTGCGGAAGGAATTTCCGGATGCCCACACATCGCATCGACCAGCCTCAAAATCCAGTTGAAGTTATTGCGCTGAACTCGTTCTCATCCAAGGATCAGGTCGCTCTGGATGCGCAGACACGCAGCCTCATCGAGCGGAGACAACGGGTCATGGGACCCGCGTACCGGCTGTTCTACACAGTGCCGCTGCAGCCGGCCCGAGCGCAGGGCACCAAGATCGTCGATGTGTACGGCGACGAGTATTTGGATGCGTACAACAACGTCGCCAGCGTCGGGCACAATCATCCCCGGGTGGTCGAGGCTGTCGCTCGTCAGTTGCGGCTCATCAACACCAATACCCGGTATTTGCAACGGGACATCATCGAATATGCCGAGAGTTTGGTCTCGGCGCACGACGCGGATTTGGCCAACGTGATGTTCACCTGCACCGGCTCGGAGGCCAATGACCTAGCTGTGCGGATGGCCCGCCAGGTCACCGGCGGGACCGGCATCATTGTCACCGAATATGCCTACCACGGATGTACTCGCGACGTCGCCTCGTGGTCGCCCGCTTCCGGTGTAGGGGACTGCCCCCGGTTTGGTTGACTCCTGACCTGTGAGGATTCGTCCTTGCTGGAAGGATCAATCTCGTGCCGAAACCGTTCCCTGCTGAGTTCCGTGCTGACGTGATCGCCGTGGCCCGCAAGGGTGAGGCGCCGATGCGCCAGATCGCGAAGGACTTCGGGATCTCGGAGGCCTGCTTGCACCGCTGGCTCAAGATTGCTGATCGTGAGGACTGTGTCGACCGGCCCGCGTCTGCGGCAACCCCTGATGACGTAGCCGCCCAACTGCGTGAAGCGCACAAGCGAATCAAGCTCCTCGAGCAGGAAGCCGAAGTGATGCGCCGCGCGGTGGGCTACCTCTCCCGGGATGCCAACCCAAAATGATGTACCCGCTGGTCCTCGACCTTGCCGATGACGGTGTGCCCGTCACGGTGACCTGCCGGGTCCTTGGCTTCTCCACCCAGGCGTTCTACAAGTGGCGTAAAGCACCTCTGTCCCAGCGAGATTGGGATGACGCGCACCTGATCAACGCCGCGCGCGATATCCACGCCGATGACCCCGCCTTCGGGTACCGGTTCATCGCCGACGAACTGCCCGGTCGCGGGATTACCGCCGGCGAAAACCGGGTTGCACGGCTGTGCTCCCAGGAGCGCATCTGGTCAGTCTTCGCCAAGAAACGTGGACTGAACCGTCGATCCGGCCCGCCAGTTCATGACGACCTCGTAGAGCGTCTGTTCAGCGCCGAGGCCGCCAACCAGGTGTGGCTGACCGACATCACCGAGCACCACACCGATGAAGGCAAGCTCTACCTCTGCGCCATCAAAGACGTCTATTCCAACCGGATTGTGGGCTACTCGATCGACTCACGGATGAAGTCCTCCCTGGCGGTGGCAGCCCTGGAACATGCGGTGGCGCTGCGCTCACCTGTTGCGACGATCGTTCATTCCGACAGGGGCAGTCAATTCAGGTCACGAAAATTCGTTCAAGCGCTGTCGCATAACGGATTACATGGATCGATGGGCCGCGTCGGTGCATGCGGGGACAACGCCGCCATGGAGTCGTTTTTCGCCCTTCTGCAGCGCAACGTTCTTGACCGGCGACGCTGGGCTACCCGAGCCGAACTGCGCCTGGCGATCGTGGCTTGGATCGAGCGGACCTACCACCGACGCCGCCGCCAACGGGCCCTCGGCAGGCTCACCCCGATAGAGTTCGAACTGCTCCACACACCAGTCGCAACCGCGGCCTGAAATTCACACCCCCCGAGTCAACTGAACTCGAGGCAGTCCCAAATGCCTGATCCGCATACCGCGCAGATCTTCGTCAACAACCTGCGAGGGCGTAAAGTCATCACGAGCATGGCCGGTCAGTTTGGAAATGTTATCAAAGTCAGACCACCCCTGACTTTCGATCAATCTGACGTCGATCGATTTCTGACTGAATTCGATTACGTTGCACGCCAACTCGCTGCAGGCGACCGAGTCGGTGTGTCGCCTGCCAGGAGCATGGGACCAGCGTGAGCTGATTTTGCCAGGGTGATGGGACCACCTGGATTGCCAGTTATGGGACCACCGGCGCGTCGCGTCGGTGGTCTCTTCATCTGTTCGTTTGATCGCCGTGACGGTCCAAGTCACGGAGGCGGCGGGCATGGCTTTTCGGGAGGTCAGTGTGAACGAGATCAGGGAAGTGCTGCGGGTGTGGCTGGGGGTCGCCGGGTTACCGGCACCGGGTTACCGCACGATCGCCGCGCATTGCGGCGTGGACCGCAAAACGGTGCGTCGCTACGTCGAGGCCGCGCAAGCGGCTGGTTTGCGTCGTAGCGACAGCGTCGAGGGTGTCGATGACGGGTTGATCGGGGTGGTCGCCGACGCGGTGCGCCCAGTGCGACCGGATGGCCACGGCGCGGCGTGGGAACAGTTGGCGGGGTTCGAGGAGCAGATCACCGCGTGGGTGGCCGGCGACGGTGATCAGCGGCCGTTGACGATCACCAAGATCCACACCCTGCTGGCCCGCCAAGGCGTCATGGTTCCGTATCGGACGTTGAACCGATTCGCCGGTGAGCGTTGTGGTTTCGGCCGCAAGGACACCACGGTACGGGTCAGCGATGGGGATCCTGGGGTGGAATGCCAGATCGATTTCGGCTACCTCGGGATGCTCACCGATGCCGCCGATGGGCGGCGCCGCAAGGTGCACGCGTTGATCTTCACCGCCGTCTACTCCCGGCACGTGTTCGTGTGGTTGTCCTATTCGCAGACCTTAGCGGCGGTGATCGCCGGATGTCAGGCAGCGTGGGAGTTCTTCGGCGGCGTGTTCGCGGTGCTGATCCCGGACAACTTGACACCGGTGATCACCGCCGCGGATGCCATCAATCCTCGGTTCTCCCAGGGGTGGCTCGACTACGCCAGCCATGTCGGATTCCTCACCGACCCGGCCCGGGTGCGATCCCCCAAGGACAAACCGCGGGTGGAACGGGCGGTGCAGTACGTGCGCGGAAACTTCTGGGACGGTGAAACATTCACCAGCCTCGATCAGGCGCAGCAGGCCGCGACCGCATGGTGTGCGGGTACTGCCGGTACCCGCATTCACGGCAGCACCTGTGCACGTCCCCTGGAGGTGTTCACCTCCGCCGAGCAGGCCCTGCTGCTGCCGGTACCGGGTGCCTACGACGTGCCGGTGTTCAAGGCGGTCAAGGTGCACCGCGACTTCCACGCCGAAGTCGGCAAAGCGCTGTACTCGTTGCCCGAGCAATGGATCGGCATCACGTTGGACGTTCGTGCCGACAGTGAGCTGGTGAAGTTCTATCACCGCGGCAAGCTGGTGAAAGTCCATCCCCGCCAGCCGCCGGGCGGCCGCAGCACCGACCGAAATGACCTGCCCGAACACAAAGCCGTCTACGCGTTGCGGGACCTCGAGGCGTTGATCGCCACCTGCTCCGCACACGGCCCCAACATTGGGATCTACGCCGAACGCATCCTCGATGATCCGCTGCCCTGGACCCGGATGCGCACCGTCTACCGACTCCAAGGCCTCGTGCGCCGCTACGGCGCCGAGCGCGTCGAGCAAGCATGTTCGCTCTCGTTGGACCTCGATGTCGTCTCGGTCAACAAGATCGCCTCCATGCTGGAGCGCGGCACCGACGCCACCACCCCGGAACTGCCGCGAGCAGTCGGACACGATGCCACTCGGTTCACCCGCAGTCCAATCGAATTCAGAACCATCACAACATCATTGACCGTCGTCATCGACGAGCCGACAACCCCGGAGACCTGCTGACATGACCAACCATCGTGCACCTGCCGACCCCGTCGGCGCGGACCTGACCCGACTGCTCAAAGCGCTCAAGCTCGGCGCCCTTGCCGACACCCTGCCCGAACGGGCCGCGTTGGCCCGCCAGCACAAACTGAGCCACATCGGGTTCCTCGAAACACTGCTCGCCGACGAGGTGTCCCGACGCGAATCCCGTTCAGCCGGATTGCGATCATCCAAGGCCGGACTCGATCCGACGATGCGGTTCGACTCCTGGACTGCACAGGACGACCTACGCTATGACCGCACCCTGCTCGGCGACCTGACCTCGCTACGATTCCTTGACGCCGGACAGTCCGCGATCATCCTCGGGCCCGTCGGCGTGGGCAAGACACATCTAGCAACAGCACTGGGGCACATGGCGATTCGTCGCCGCCATAGCGTTCTGTTCGCCCGATCCGACAAACTGTTCACCCGGCTGCGCGCCGCCCGCCTGGACAACACCGTCGACGCCGAGATCCGCCGGCTGGCCACCATCGACGTCCTCATCATCGACGACTTCGCGCTGCGGCCCCTCGGCGCCACCGAAACCAGCGACTTCTACGAAATCGTCGTCGAACGCCACCGCGCCAAGACGACCATCGTGACTTCCAACCGTGAACCCTCCGAATGGCTGACCATGACCGCCGACACGCTGCTGGCCCAATCAGCGATCGACCGACTCACCGCCACCGCTCACACCCTCGTCATCGAAGGACCGTCCTACCGCCAACGCAACCGCCCCGGCCCGCTTGACCCAGACCAAGGTGACGAGCATCCTCAATGACGCGCCACGGTGGTCCCATCCTCCTGGCAATCAGGTGGCCCCATCACCCTGGCAAGCGACATCGGTGCAAGCTCAGCGCGGCGCGCGCCGGCCGTTGCATCGGCGATTCCTTCCACCCACGGTTATCAGCGCGAAGATCTGCGACGGATGGTCAAAGAGGAGCTGCGACAAGTGATCGAGAGCGGCAACCAGAACTGATCGGCACCATTCCGCTGCGGCTGCCCCGACTAATTTCGGTATCGTCACTGCCGACTGTAGGAGGGTACGCAGAGTTGAGGGTGGGTGCGCAACGCACCAGAGCAGGAAAACGGTGGCCGCGGCCCCCGCAGAAGGTGTTGGGATCTACGAGACCTTGCCTGCTGGTACCCGGATGATCTAACCGCCATTGCGCAGCGTGTCTGGTGCTGCCGTGAGCTAAACGGCTGGGCAAGTGCGCCGATTTGCGTTTAGCCGTACACCGATCAAAAGCACCCAACCCTGTATGCGCCCGTCCGGATTCTCAGGCCATCACCATGTGGTCGTTCGTGGCTAGATGGGTCTCTGTGCGCACCTACTTCGACCCCCCGATGTGGTGCTAGGTCGGCCGGGGCACGGCAACGAGTTAGCTCGCGAGCTTCTTTTTGAGGTTGTCGGCGATCGCAGTAAGAAACTGATCGCTGGTCAGCCACGGTGTATCGGGTCCGATCAATACCGCTAGATCCTTTGTCATTTGGCCAGTTTCGACGGTACTGATGACCGCCCCCTCCAGCGTTTCGGCGAACGCGATGACCTCCGGGGTGTTGTCGAGCTTTCCGCGATGCTGCAGGCCTCGGGTCCACGCGAAGATCGATGCGATTGGATTGGTAGAGACCTGTTTGCCCTGCTGATACTGGCGGTAGTGGCGGGTTACGGTGCCATGGGCGGCTTCGGCCTCCATGGTCTTGCCGTCTGGTGTCATCAATACAGACGTCATCAGGCCCAGCGAGCCATAGCCCTGGGCCACCGTGTCCGATTGGACGTCGCCGTCGTAGTTTTTGCATGCCCACACGTAGCCGCCCTCCCATTTCAGGCAGGAAGCCACCATGTCGTCGATCAGCCGGTGCTCATAGGTGAGCCCTTTGGCGTCGAACTGTTCGCGGTACTCGTCGGTGAAGATGCGCTCGAACTCGTCCTTGAACATCCCGTCGTAGCCTTTGAGGATGGTGTTCTTTGTCGACAGGAACACCGGATAGTTCTGCTGCAGAGCGTAGTTGAACGAGGAGCGCGCAAAGTCCTGGATGGACTTGCGGAAGTTGTACATGCCCATGATGACGCCGCCGTCTTCGGGGATCTTGACGACGTCGTGCACCTGCGGCTCGCTGCCGTCATCTGGAGTGAAGGTGACCGTGAAGGTGCCGGGCTTGTCGACCTTGGTGTTGAAGGCACGATACTGGTCGCCGAAGGCGTGGCGGCCGATGATGATCGGTTTGGTCCACCCGGGAACCAGTCGTGGCACATTATCGATCACAATGGGAGCACGGAAAATGGTGCCGCCCAGAATGTTTCGGATCGTGCCGTTGGGTGACAGCCACATCTGTTTGAGGTTGAACTCTTTGACGCGGGCCTCGTCGGGGGTGATGGTCGCGCACTTCACGCCGACCCCGTGGTGCTTGATGGCTTCGGCGGCGTCGATGGTGACTTGATCGTCGGTGGCGTCGCGGTGCTCGATGCCCAAGTCGTAGTAGTCCAGGTCGATGTCGAGATTCGGCAGGATCAGCTGCTCTTTGATCATCTTCCAGATGATTCGGGTCATCTCGTCGCCATCGAGCTCGGCGACCTTACCTACGACTTTGATCTTGGGCATGCGGGTGTGGATCCTCCTTGCAGTGAATGCCGTTTCCGGCGGGGCCGGCGGGCACCGGTTGGGCGTGTTGAGGACCTGACGGATTGACCACCTCATCGGGGCCGCCGCGGTCCGTGCGATCATCGCCCTCCTCGTCCGAGCAGGACGTGACATGGGGATGATCGGTAGCCCTCAGTCCAGTTGGGGGAGGTCGTCATTGGTTATACGCGCTCGATGATGGTGGCGGTGGCCAGGGCACCTCCGGCGCACATGGTGATCAGCGCAGTCGCGCTGTCGCGGCGTTCCAGTTCGTGAAGTGCGGTAGCGATGAGCCGGGAACCGGTGCTGCCCACCGGATGCCCCAGCGCGAGGCCCCCGCCGTTGACGTTGACCTTGTCCATGTCGGGTTGATGGACCTGGGCCCACGACAGGACAACCGAGGCGAAGGCCTCGTTGATTTCGAACAAGTCGAGGTCGCCGATTTTCATACCGGCCTTCTCCAGGACTTTCGTAGTCGCTTGAACAGGCCCGTCGAGATGAAATTCAGGTTCGGCACCCACGAGTACCTGCGAGACGATTCGGGCGCGCGGATACAGGCCCAGTGCGCGTGCCCGGTCGGCATCGGCGATCAGCACAGCTGCAGCACCGTCGGAGATCTGGGAAGCCGTCGCAGCGGTGTGGATGCCGCCCTCGACGATGGGCGCCAACGTGGCCAAAGTCTCTGCAGTGGTGTCGCGCAGGCCCTGATCGCGGCTGACCACCTTCGTTTGGCCGGTCACATCGCCCTGCTCGTCGACCACGGGCACCGAAATGGGCAGCACCTCACGGTGAAACCGTCCCTCGTCCCAGGCCTGCTTGGCCAGTGTCTGCGACCGGACACCGAGCACTTCGATATCGGCGCGAGAAAGGCCGCGACGCGCCGCGATACGTTCGGCGGCGTCGAACTGATTGGGCAGATCCACCGTCCACGACGCCGGTCGGCGCGCCCCCGCCTCGGTGCCCACGTTGGCGCCCAGCGGAACCTGGCTCATCGCCTCGACACCGCACGCCATGCCGATGTCGAGGGATCCGGCGGCGATGAGCGCCGCGATGAGATGATTGGCCTGCTGAGCTGAGCCACATTGGCAATCAATGGTCGTCGCCCCCACCTGCCACGGCAGACCCGCATGCAGCCACGCCGTGCGGGTGACGTTATTCGATTGGGCGCCCGCCTGGGTGACGCACCCCCCCACGACCTGCTCGACCAGCATCGGATCGATACCGGCCCGGTCGACCAATCCGGATTGGACCGACCCCAGCAGTTCGGCCGCGTGCAGACCCGACAGCCATCCGCCCCGCTTACCGATCGGACTGCGCACCGCTTCCACGATCACCGGATCACCCATGACGCCCTGCCTTCCTGTTCGACCATCAGCTGTTCGTCGTCGCAGGTCGACACCAGAGGAACACCCCGCACCACCTGGAACTTGGAACTTGGAACTTGCTAATATTAGCAAGTGCGTATCTCCAGTCTTGTTGGGTCCTGCACGGACGGACGTCACGTCCGCCCCGGGAAGATGGAGTGCGTGACAGACGCGTGGCGCGATCCATCCCGTTACCGCTCGCAGGACTGGTTGGGAGACAACGTGTTTGACCGACGCGAGCGCTGCCGGAGCTGGCAGGGCGGCGTGTTGAGTACGCGGAGGTAGGCCAAGTGTGGGGATGGATTCGCAAGGCGGTGCGCACGGGCCGGGTGGTGGAGCCCGCGGGTGGCGCACCGGGAGCGGTGATCGAATCACCAGCCGGGGTAGCCGGGTCGTTGCAGATTCGCCACATCGACGCGGGATCGTGTAACGGCTGTGAGGTGGAGATCTCCGGTGCATTCGGGCCGGTGTATGACGCCGAACGGTTCGGGGCGCGGCTGGTGGCCTCACCGCGGCACGCCGATGCACTGCTGGTGACGGGAGTGGTGACACGCAACATGGAAGAGCCGTTGCTCAACACCGTGGCCGCGACCCCCCAGCCGCGGGTCGTGATCGCTTGTGGTGACTGCGCATTGAATCGCGGCGTGTTCGCCGAGGCTTACGGTGTGCGCGGCGCGGTGAACGAGGTGGTGCCGGTCGACATCGGGATTCCGGGGTGCCCGCCCACACCGAGCGACATCATCGCGGCGCTGCGCTCGGTGACCGGCACGTGAACGCCGCACCCCCGGCGGCCATCATCGACCCGCCCGACAGGCAACGACGGTCTGCGGCCGGTGCGGCGGTAGGCGGGATTGCCACCTCGTGTCTGGGTGTGGTCGGGGTCATCGCTGGCGGGGCGGCAATATTCACAGCGGTGCCGTCAGTTCATGTCGGCTGGCTGCTGCCACTATCGGGGGTCTATCTAGAGCTGGACCGGCTCGCGGGATTCTTCATCGCCCTGGTGGGCGCCGTGACCATCCCCGTGGGGGTATATGCAATCGGCTATGCCCGCCGCGAACGGCTGGGCGCGGTCACCATGGCCGCACTGCCCGTGTTTGCGGCCGCGATGCTGCTGGTACCCGCAGCGGGGTCGGTGACCACGTTCCTGTTCGCGTGGGAACTGATGGCGGCGACCTCGCTGGTGTTGGTACTCGCCGAACACACCCGACCCCAGGTCCGGTCTGCTGCCCTGATGTATGCGGCAATGACGCAGCTGGGGTTCGGCGCCATCCTGGTCGGGTTGTTGGTGTTGTCGGCTGCCGCCGGCGGTGACCGGTTCGCCATGTTGTCGCAGGCTCCCGAAGGTGTCCGGTCGGCGGTATTTGTGTTGACGGTGGTCGGGTTCGGATCCAAGTCCGGTCTGCTGCCGCTGCATGCCTGGCTCGCCCGCGCACACCCGGAGGCCCCCAGCCCGGTGTCGGCCCTGATGAGCGCGGCGATGGTCAACCTCGGCATATACGGCATCGTGCGGTTCGATCTTCAGCTGCTGGGCCCCGGCCCACGGTGGTGGGGTGTGGTGCTACTGGTGCTCGGCGCCTGCTCGGCGGTCTATGGAGTGCTGCAGGCCACCGTGGCCACCGATCTCAAACGGCTGCTGGCCTTCTCAACCACCGAGAACATGGGGTTGATCGCGGTCGCACTGGGCAGCGCGACCTTATTCGCCGCCGCCGGGGCACAGGAGCCGGCGACGGTGGCAATGGCCGCAGCACTACTGCATCTCACCGCGCACTCGGCGTTCAAGGCCCTGGCATTTATGGGAGCCGGGTCAGTGCTCGCCGCCACCGGGCTGCGTGATCTGGACCGCCTCGGCGGACTGGCCCGAGTGATGCCGGGCACCACACTGTTGTTCGGGCTGGCCGCCCTCGGTGCGGCCGGGTTGCCGCTGGGCGCGGGGTTTGTCAGTGAGTGGCTGCTCATCCAGTCGTTGATACATGCCGGGTCCGGGCACGACACACTGCTGGCGTTGGCGGGGCCTCTGGCCGTGGGCGCGGTGGCACTCACCACCGGGCTGGGTGTGGCCGCCATGGTCAAGGCATTCGGCATCGGGTTTCTGGCGCGGCCGCGATCACCGGGTGCGCGGGCCGCGCGAGAAGCGCCGCCCAGCATGCTGGTGGGGATGACCGTCGCCGCCGCGGCATGCCTGGTGCTGGCTTTCGCCCCGTTCGTGACCGCACCGGTACTGGCGCGGGTTCTCGATGAGCTGCCGGCCGCCGCGGCCGTGGGATTCACCGATTTCGGCGCGGTGGTGCGGTTGCCCGGCCTGGGCAGCTCGGTCGCGCCCGGGATGATCGCCGCGGCGTTGGTGATTGCGGTGGCCTCCGCGGTCGGAGTGTCAGGATGGCGCTCACAGCGACGCCCAGCCCCGGCGGTGCTGCCGCTGTGGGCGTGCGGCGCCGAGGCGCTCACCGCCCGAATGCAGTACACGGCAACCTCGTTCGCCGAGCCGCTGCAGCGCGTCTTCGACAATGTGCTGCGCCCCGATACTGACGTCGAAGTCACCCATGCCACCGAATCGCGCTACATGGTCGAGGCCGTCACGTATCGGGCGCGGATCACCGACGCCATCGAAACCCGGCTCTACACTCCGGTGATCGCAGTGGTGCGGGCACTGGCCGAGGTGGTGCGCCGTGCGCATACCGGCAGCGTGCACCTCTACCTTGCTTTGGGCGCTCTCGGCGTACTGGTCGTTGTGGTGGTGGCGCGATGACAGCGATGGCCTTCGTCGCCGGCGCCGCGCAATTGGTGACCGTCATGGCGGGCGCTCCCCTACTGGTCGGGGTGATGCGTCAGGTCCGCGCCGCGTGGGAGGGCCGTGCCGGTGCAGGTGTCGGACAGCCGTGGCGCGATCTACGCAAACAACTTGGCAAGCAACAGATCACACCGCAAGGCACCACCGTCGTGTTCGCCGCCGCACCGGCCGTCCTGGCCGGCACAACGCTGCTTATCGCTGCGGTCATTCCGATCGTAGCCACCGGATCCCCGCTGGACCCGGCTGCGGATCTGTTCGCCGTGGTCGGCCTATTGTTTGTCGGCACGGTCGCATTGAGTCTCGCCGGTATCGATACCGGCACCGCGTTCGGCGGGATGGGCGCCAGCCGCGAGATCACCATCGCAGCGCTGGTTGAACCAACCATTCTGCTCGCAGTGTTCGCCCTGTCGATTCCTGCAGGGTCGGCGAATCTAGGTGCGCTGGTGGCCAATACACTGCAGCACCCTGGTCAGGTCGCGTCGCTGACCGGTCTGCTGGCGTTCGTGGCATTGGCGGTGGTGATTCTCGCCGAGACCGGCCGGTTGCCGGTGGACAACCCGGCGACCCATTTGGAGCTGACCATGGTGCACGAGGCGATGGTGCTCGAATACTCCGGGCCACGGCTGGCGTTGATCGAATGGGCCTCGGCGATGCGGTTGACGGTGCTGCTGGCCCTGGTGGCGAATCTGTTTGTGCCGTGGGGCATCGCCGAGGCAAACCCCACCGCGGTGGAGTTGCTGCTCGGAATCGGGGCCATTGCGGCCAAGGTGGTGGTGCTGGCGGTGACGCTGGCCACGATGGAGGTGTTTATCGCCAAGTTACGGCTGTTTCGGGTGCCCGAACTGTTGGCCGGGTCGTTTCTGTTGGCCCTGCTGGCGGTCACGTCGGCCAATTTCTTCACCGTGTAAGGGGCCACATCCATGACTGACGCGATGTTTATGACCCTGATCGATCTGGCCGCCGGCGCGTTGATGTTGACGGCGGTGCTGATCGTGTGGCGTCGCGACCTGCGCGCCATCGTCGGGCTACTGGCCGCACAAGGGGCGGCGCTGGCCACCATCGCGGCGGTGGCGGCCATCCACCACGGCGATCCGGTGCTGCTTGCCGTCGCGGTGGTGGTGGCGGGGCTGCGCGCAATCGGTCTGCCGTGGCTGCTGGCCCGTACGCTGGCCGCCGAAAATCCCGGACAGCGTGAGGCCACCCCGCTGGTCAACACCTCCAGCTCCCTGCTGATTGCCGCCGGACTCAGTGTGGCCGCATTCTCCCTTACACGTCCGGTCGTCACGCTCGACCCCACACCCATGACCCAGGCCGCACCGGCCGCGTTCGCCGTGGTGTTCATCGCACTGTTCGTGATGGCTACCCGCCGCCACGCCGTATCTCAGGCAGCCGGCTTTCTGATGCTGGACAACGGAATTGCCGCCACAGCGTTCCTGCTGACCCTCAGTGTGCCGTTGATCGTCGAACTCGGAGCCTCGCTGGACGTGCTGTTCGCCGTCATCGTCATCGGGGTCCTGACAGGTCAGTTGCGCCGCGCGTTCGGCGGCGCCGATCTCGACCAACTACAGGAGCTGCGCGACTGATGACTGTTCTGCTCCTGGCCGCCATCCTTGCACCCGCTGCCGCCTCCCTGATCGCCGTGGTGGTGGGGTGGCACCGCGCCACCGCGGCGCTCACCGTGGCCGCCGCGGCCACAGTGTTGACCTGCGGGGCGGTATTGGGCTGCCGCGTCGGCACGGGTGCGCATCTGGCAGTCAGCGGGCTGCTGCGCGCCGACGCGCTGACGGCCACCATGCTGATCGTCATCGGCATCGTGGGCACCTTGGCCACCGCCGCCAGCATCGGCTACATCGACACCGAACTCGACCACGGTCACACCGACGCCGCCGGGGCGCGGCTGTACGGGGTGCTCACTCCGGCATTTCTGGCCGCGATGGTGACTGCGGTGTGCGCCAACAACATCGGCATCATCTGGGTGGCCATCGAAGCCACCACCATCATCACTGCGTTCCTGGTTGGGCATCGGCGCACCCGCACCGCGTTGGAAGCCACCTGGAAATACGTCATTTTGTGCTCGGTAGGGATCGCGGTGGCATTTTTGGGCACGGTGCTGCTCTACTACGCGGCCCAACACGCCGGGGCGCCCGCGGCGCACGCACTCAACCTCGACGTGCTGGGCGCCTACGCCGCCACACTGGATCCGGACGTGACCCGGCTGGCTGGCGGGCTGCTGCTCATCGGCTACGGCGCCAAGGCCGGACTGTTCCCCTTTCACACCTGGTTGGCCGACGCCCATAGTCAGGCCCCGGCACCAGTCAGCGCCCTGATGAGCGGGGTGCTGCTGTCGGTGGCATTCTCGGTCCTGATCCGGCTCAAACCCGTCATCGACCTCAGCGTAGGTCCGGGCTATCTGCGTAAAGGCCTGCTGCTGGTGGGCCTGGCCACCCTGCTCATCGCAGCGCTGATGCTGACGGTGACCGGTGACCTCAAACGGATGCTGGCCTATTCGTCGATGGAAAACATGGGGCTGATCGCCATCGCGGCCGCCGCCGGCACCGGTCTGGCGATCGCGGCGCTGCTGTTGCACGTGTTGGCCCACGGTCTCGGCAAGACCGTACTGTTTCTGTCCGCCGGCCAACTGCAGGCCGCCCACGACGGCACCGCGATCGCCGACATCACCGCGGTCGTGCGACGATCGCGGCTGATCGGGGTGTCCTTTGTGGTCGGCACGATCGTGCTGCTCGGGCTGCCGCCGTTTGCGATGTTCGCCAGCGAACTGGCCATCGCCCGCGCACTGGCCGATGCCCGGCTGGCCTGGGTTCTCGGTGCGGCGATGATCGCGATCGCGATCGCCTTCACCGCCCTGGCCCGCAACACCGGCCAGATGATGCTGGGGCTACCCGACCCTGACTCACCGCCAATCACCGCGCCGGCCTCGGTGACCGCAGCACTGCTGGTCGGTGTCGGCGGCTGTGTGGCACTGGGCGTGACCGCCGGCCCGCTCACCGACCTGTTCACCACCGCCGCCACCTATCTGGGAGCCCTACGATGACACCGGACTGGATGCGCGAAAGGGTCAGCGGCGACGCGCTGGCCGAGCGGACCGAAGAACTATTGACCGCCGGATTCCGGCTGGCGCTGGTCGCCGCACACGACGACCGCGACACCCTGCGCATCGTCTACCTGTTCCTGGCAGGCTGGCCCGACCGGCGCGTCGAGCTGGAATACGTAGTACCCGCCGCGGATCCGGTACTGCCCTCGCTGGCCTACCTGTCGTTCCCGGCTAGCCGGTTCGAACGCGAAATGGCCGACTTGTACGGCATCCGGCCACTGGGCCATCCCCGGCCGCGCCGCCTCGTGCGCCACGCGCACTGGCCCGACGACTGGCACCCCATGCGGGCGAACGCCACATCCGCACCGCACTTCGGGCGCGCCGCAGGCTTCCCGTTCGTCACCGTCGAAGGCAGCGGCGTCTATGAGATCCCGGTCGGCCCCATCCATGCAGGGCTGATCGAACCCGGCCACTTCCGGTTCTCGGTAGTCGGCGAGACGGTGCTGCGGCTCAAAGCCCGGCTGTGGTTTGTGCACCGCGGCATCGAGAAACTCTTCGAGAGCCGCCCCGCCACCGGCGCGACCGACCTGGCCGAACGCATCAGCGGCGACACCTCGGCCGCCCACACCCTGGCCCACAGCCTGGCCATCGAAGATGCGCTCGGCATCGAACTACCCGACGAAGCACACCGGCTACGAGCCATGGTCGTGGAACTGGAACGGCTCTACAACCACGCCACCGATCTGGGTGCGCTGGCCAACGACGTCGGCTTCGGGATCGCCAATGCCCACGCCCAGCGCATCCGCGAACAGCTGCTGCGCATCAACGCCGCCGTCACCGGCCACCGATTGCTGCGCGGGGCCATCGCACCAGGCACAGTGACCCTGCGGCAGCTGCCCGACCCTGCCCAACTGCGCGATATCGCCGCCGACCTGGCCGAAACCGCCGCCCTCAGCCTGGGCACCAGCATGGTCTACGAACGCTTCGCCGGCACCGCCGTCCTCGACCGCGACGACGCCCGCGGCATCGGCTGCCTGGGATATATCGCCCGGGCCAGCGGCCTGCGCACCGACGCCCGCCTTGAACACCCCACCACCGCGCTGCCCATCACCGAGATCAGCGCGACCACCGGCGACGTGCTGGCCCGCTACACGGTGCGCCGCGACGAATTCGCCGCATCAGCGGCCTTGACCGGTTACCTCATCGACGCCCACACCGGCCCCCTGCACCACAACGCCGCCCCCTCTCCCCACGGGGCAAGCAGCGGCATCGGCATCACCGAGGGATGGCGCGGCACCATCGTGCACCGCGTCGAACTCGGCCCCGACAACACCATCACCCGCGCCAAAATCGTTGACCCATCCTGGTTTAACTGGCCCGCGCTGCCCACCGCCATGGCCGACACCATCGTCCCCGACTTCCCCCTGGCCAACAAAAGCTTCAACCAGTCCTATGCCGGCAACGACCTATAACCCCACCTCAACAGTTCCGGTAACCTCATTAAGTTGCTAAGATTAGAAATTAACCGTATTAGGAGGCCCGTCGTGGCAGGCGCGCACCAACCGCTCTACCGGATGAAAGCCGAGTTCTTCAAGACGCTCGGCCATCCCGCTCGCATCCGGGTACTCGAGCTGCTCAGCGTGCGCGAGCACACCGTGGCCGAGATGCTGCCCGAAGTTGGCATCGAACCGGCCAACCTGTCGCAGCAACTGTCCATTCTGCGGCGCGCGGGTCTGGTGACCGCGCGCCGGGAGGGATTGACCGTGACCTACGCACTGGCCTCACCGCGGGTCACCGAACTGCTCGTCGTCGCTCGCGCCATCCTCACCGGTGTCTTGACCGGCCAGGCGCAACTGCTCGACGACGAACTCGGCGCGCCCGCCGGCTGAGTCGCCACCATCCGCGGCAACGCCGACGCACGCCAACTACTTGCTAACTTTCTTAATTACACAGTTCCGATAAACCTCTTGGTGGGTGATCTCCATGACGAACAACGCAGCAACCCGCATCCCGACCCCCGATGTGACCGCCAGTAACAAACCGACAGTGGGGGTGGCCGCGGTGCGCTCACCGATCCCGCCCATGCCCCAGCGGGACTGCTGGACGGCGATGGAGGACTACGCCGGGCTTGTCAGCGACCGCACCAACATGCGTGCAGTGCCCCTGCCGCTGATCAGTTCCGAGGCCGCCGCGGTGGCCGCGCGACTATCCCAGCTTCCGGTCTGCCTGGACGCGGTGCTGCTCATCGGCCTGGACGCCACGACGGCCGGGCAGGTGCAGACCGCTGTCGGCGCCGCCGGCGGCCCACCGGTGATCACCGAGCTCGACGCGACCACTGTCGCTGTGGCCGCGGCGGCTTGCGCAGTGCTCCGTGACCGAGGCGTCACGTCGCGTCGCGGCGAAATTGTCGTGACCGGCCCGGAAAACGCGCCGCGACTCGGGCCGCTGCTCGCCGCGCTCGGCATTGCAGCGATGACCACCTGGCGCCGCTACGACGCCGAGGACTATCCCCTGAGACGGCTGATGGCCCACAACGACGTGCTCATCGACCTCGCTGGAATCGGCGACGAGCGCGCCGCACCTGGGCGCACCCTGCGCATGCCTGCTGACCCCTACGATTTCGGCGCGCTGGTCGTGCCCGGATTGCTGGCCGGATTGTGCGGGCAGGGGCGCAGCCCCGTAACGATCGAGCTGTTCACCGCCTGCGCTCGAGCATTGACACTGCTCACCCCGACCAATCAGGTGCTGCCCGACCTCAATGAGCGGCTCCTGGTGCCCGCCATCACCTCCCGAATCCACCGCACACTCGCCACTACCCCGGCCTAGCCTCACCAACCCATCAGCGCCGACCCGTCCACGTCGACAGTCACCCACGGAGGACCACCATGACCATCACCGCGATCACCGGTTCCGACCAGGCGCCGACCACCCGCCTGGCAATCACCGACTGGGTCGCCACCGTCGCCGCACTCACCACGCCCGATCACGTGGTGTGGTGTGACGGCAGCGACGACGAATGGCAACGCCTGACCACCCACCTGGTCGACAAGGGCACTTTCGTCCGGTTGACGCGCAAGCCGAACTCATTTTGGTGCACCTCCGACCCCGAGGACGTGGCACGGGTGGAGGACCGCACCTTCATCTGCTCTCAACGGTCAGAAGACGCCGGACCCACCAACAACTGGATGGACCCGGTCGACATGAAAACCGTGATGACAGAGGAATATCGGGGTGCGATGGCCGGACGCACCATGTATGTGATCGCATTTTGCATGGGACCCCTCGACGCCGCAGAACCCAAATTCGGTGTGCAGATCACCGACTCCGAATACGTCGCAGTATCCATGCAGATCATGACCCGCTCCGGCACACCAGTGTGGGAGAAGCTTGACGCCGGCGCTGACTACGTCCGCTGCCTGCACTCCGTCGGCGCCCCCCTTCAGCACGGGCACGCCGACGTGCCCTGGCCGTGCGATCACACCAAATACATCTCGCACTTCCCCGAAGAACGCGCCATCTGGAGCTACGGATCGGGCTACGGCGGCAACGCCCTGCTCGGCAAGAAATGCTATGCGCTACGCATCGCGTCGAAGATGGCCCACGACGAGGGCTGGCTCGCCGAGCACATGCTCATCCTCAAACTCACCTCGCCCGAGCAGCAGGTGCACTACATTGCCGCTGCCTTCCCCTCCTCATGCGGCAAGACCAACATGGCCATGTTGTCCCCGACACTGCCTGGCTGGACCGCCCAGACCATCGGCGATGACATCGCCTGGATGCGCTTCGGCGCCGACGGGCGGCTCTACGCAGTGAACCCAGAGGCCGGCTTTTTCGGTGTGGCCCCCGGCACCGGCTCCCACACCAACCCCCACGCCATGGCCACCATCGAACGCGGCAATTCCATCTTCACCAACGTCGCTCTCACCGACGACGGCGACATCTGGTGGGAAGGCATGGCGACCGACACACCCGCACACCTCACCGACTGGAAACGCCGGGACTGGACACCTCAGTCGAACACGCCTGCCGCCCACCCGAATTCGCGCTATTGCACCCCGATCGCGCAATGCCCCACCGCAGCACCGGAATGGAACGACCCTGCCGGGGTGCCCATCTCGGCCATCTTCTTCGGAGGACGACGTGCCACCACCGTGCCGCTCATCACCCAATCCCTGAACTGGCAGCACGGGGTATTCCTGGCCTCCACCCTGTCCTCCGAAACCACCGCCGCCGCCACCGGCACGGTCGGCCTCGTACGCCGCGACCCCATGGCAATGCTGCCGTTCTTGGGATTCCACGTCGGCGACTACTTCCAACACTGGCTCGACATCGCCACCAAAACAGACCCCGCAAAGCTGCCGAAGATCTTCTACGTCAACTGGTTCCGCCGCGACGACAACGGCAAATTCCTGTGGCCCGGCTTCGGCGACAACATCCGTGTCCTCAAATGGGCGCTGCAGCGCATCGACGGCAGCGCAGACGCAGTCCGTACTCCGATCGGTGACATACCGACCGTCGGCAGCCTCGACCTCACCGGACTCGGTGCAGACCACACGCTGAAACAGGTCGCGGCCGCACTCAACGTCAGCCCCCTGGACTGGTCGACCGAACTACAGTCGATCAAACAGTGGTACGCCGACATCGGCGACAAACTGCCCCAGGCTCTGCGGCACGAACTCGCCGCCCTCAAGAACCGTATCGGGACGGACTGACGGCATCGAAACGGTTCCTCCACCATCCCCACCACGGCGCACTAGATTGGCAAGCATGTCCGAGACGCATTTCGACGAGGACGCCGAGCTCGTCGATCGCGTGATCGGCCCCGGCCAACCTCAACGCGTCGGCAGTTTTCGCTATTACCTCTCCGAGCAACGGTGGGAGTGGGCGGACGCCGTAGCCCAAATGCATGGTTACTCGCCTGGCACCATGCCCCCGACCACAGAGCTACTCCTCAAACACAAACACCCCGACGACCGTGAACGCGTTACCCGCGCATTCGACAAGATTCTGCGCGGAGAACCGTTCAGCAGCCGCCACCGAATCATCGATACCCACGGTCGCACACACTGGGTCGTCGTTGTTGGCGACCGGCTGTTAGCCGACGACGGAGGACTGCTCGGCGCCAGCGGGTTTTACATCGATGTCAGCGACGCAATGCAATCGGACCTCACCGAAGCCGTCGCCGAAATCGCGGCGTCACGCGCCGAAATCGAACAGGCCAAAGGCATCCTCATGATGTCGTACCGCATTGATGCCGACCGAGCCTTCGAACTTCTCGTGTGGCGATCGCAGGAAACCAACACGAAAGTCCGCGACATTGCGCTCCAATTCATGCAGGCGGTGACGGGCATCGAGTTCAGCGCAGACACCACGCAACAGATCGATCGGATACTAATCAACCTCCCTGTAGCCAGTCCCCAACAACCCTGAGCACCAGCAGGACTCGACCTGAGACCATCGCAACGGCCGCACAAAACCAGACCTTATATTGCTACCGGAACTTACGCAGGCCCCTAGACCAATAGCTCGAATAGGCGCGCCTAGGGCAGCACATTTCGCTCCCCGCTACAAGGCACACGCGACCTTGTGGCGGTCGGTCGAGCGTCGTTCTTGGCCGGAAACTGTTCCAGCACTGGTGTTTTCAGCTAATTCCTGCTATTCTTAGCCTGCCCTTCCAGGGTTATTCCTCGAAGTAGTCCTCCCAAATTGAGGAATAGGAGTCGGCCAACCTTGCATTCCCTTGCGGTCGATTCCCTGTCAGGCTGCCGGACTTGCCGCAGGCTGTTGCGGTCGAGTCCGGCAGTCTGACTGGACCGGCGAACGTCTAACCAGAGGTGAATCTAGACTTGGTCTGACACACCGAGCTTGAATCGCCCAGCCGAGCATCTACCGGCTGGAAAACGTCGCGTGTGCCGGCGTGATACGAATTGTTGGAGTCCACGATCGAGATGACTACCGCGCGATGCTCCACGTCCTCGTTGACCAGGTGCCGCTTTTCGGCCGTGCCGAGCCACATGCGTACGCCCGGGCGACTGACGACCTCCATGGCAAGGCCGACCACCGAAATCGACACGGTGGCAAAATGATTGGCCGGTGGGCTCTGCTCAAGATCATCTCACTCGACTCCAAAGGACACCCCACCGTTGGACACTGGCCAGTCGCGTTGGACGACTTCAACGAGGTAGACACCGACGCGCTCGTCTTCGGCAACCAGCCTGCGGTTGCTCTTCGGTGGCTGAGGTTTAGTTCGGCCCGCCTTCCTCTTGCGACCACGGTCCTATCTCCTCAAGTACGAGACGTGCGGATTGCCGTTTGGTCCAGGGCTGTTCGGGGCGGGCGTTCGTCACGACCGACTGGTGCGGCAGCTGAGCGTCGCTGCCGGAACGCCAGGGAACGTCCGGCGCTCTCAGGCCCTTCCGGATTCCGTCCGAGACTCTCATACCATTGCGGATAGACCTGCCCATAGTCATCCGCAACTACTTGAGAGCGGGTACGCATCGATGAATACGTCACAGTGACGATTTGTCCATTGGTGCCTTGTGTGTCATATTCGATTGCTGTGCAGGAACTTTGGGCTCCCACCCAATGAGGTGGGAGTCGGCGGCATCTTCAAGTGCGCGCCCGGTGATAGCGTCATCAGTGACCGCAAGGGGCTGACGGATGGTTGTTGGGGTGAGACGGAGTCGGTGGCGAGTTGCACTGCTCCTGCCTCCGATGGCCGCGGCGACTCTCGCCGCCGGATGCTCTGGCGATCCAGGCCGATCGATCGCATCGGACGATCCAGTGACAACGCTGCCTGTTCCGGCCAACATGCCACCGTTCCCATTTCCCAGCGATGTTCCACCGGTGCCGCTGCCTAGCGCCGTGCCCACTGTCCAGCTGCCGAGCGACATCCCGCGGGCTCAACTTCCGGCCGATGTACCCCAAATCGAGTTGCCCGCTGCGATTCCCCGGATCCAATTACCCTCCGCGGTCCCGCCTATCCCCTTTCCGTGAACCCCGGCCTCTAGGGGCAAGTTTCATCACTGTGACGGATTGTGTTTCGGCAGAGCCACAATCCTGCACCGTGAACGCAGGTGGCAGGGTACCGGTTATTCGTGATGAGCGGGTCCCGCGGATCGATGATGTGCAGGTGAGAGTCGAACCGCAACAACATCCCGCTAGAGCACCTCTGGCACGGCGACATCGCCCTGCTGGTGGATTATCAGCTCCTCGGCCAAGTCATACGACATATAGAAGCGGCCGTTGCCGTTGCCGAACCCGGGTGGGTGCTGGCCCCAGCTCTGCTCAAAGCCAAGCAGTTTCTTGGATGGGATGATCTCGGTGGCGAGGTACTCGTGCCCGCCGGATTCACCGGATACGGCGCTGTGGACGATGCCGTCCGGTCCGGTGGACGACATGTCGTCGTACCAGGCGGTCCCACACAGGACCGGTTGGCGGGACAGGGCGCCCAGGAAATCATCGAATGTGAATGTCCAGGAGTAACTGGAGATCACCCCGACCGCTTTCCACCATTTCATCAACCCGATCGCGCTCGAACCTTCGTCGTCGGGTGGATACTGGCCGACGTACGGGTTACGCAAGGTGGATTCATGATAGTTGCGGATGCCGTCGTCGTTTCCGAGGTAACTCGTCCCTGCTTTGCCGATCGGAGCCACGGCGTTGAACTTGCGGCGGCTGCTAATCGCGTAGGCGGTGTTGAGCATGTTCGTCCCACTGAACCCGACACAGCCCGACAGAAAGTACTGGTCGACGTGCGGGGCGTTCATTGCGTGCCGGACGTGCCGAGTCGGCAATCCCGCGGCTCTGATGAAGGCGTGGTCTCGCGACTTGGGGTCGTGATGAACGATGCGGCCAAGATTCCCTGATGCGCTCATTGGAAGCCTCCATGGTGGTCATGATCGCGTGCCGGCATTGATGTGTCGGACACGTTGAGGTGGGCCCCTCGTAGTGGTCCAGTCGTTGTGCGACTCTGTTGCCCAGGTTTTGGGCAGGAAGAATCGACGACGACATGGCAGCGAACAAGCGCCGGCGGCATACGCCGGATCAGATCATCCGCAAGCTCGCCGAGGGCAACAAGCTCCTCGGGACCGGGCAGGAGCTGGCCGAGGTGTGCCGGCACCTGGAGGTCACCGAGTCGACCTGGCATCGCTGGGTTGCCCAGTACGGCGGCATGAAGGCCAACGAGGCTAAACGGCTCAAGGAACTCGAAGCCGAGAACGCCCGGCTCAAGAAGCTGGTCGCCAACCAGGCCCTCGACATCGACATGCTCAAGGAAATCTCGTCGGGAAACTTCTGACCCCGAACCGCAAACGCAGCGCCGTGACGGTGCTGCGTGAGCGGTTCGGGGTATCTGAGCGTCGAGCCTGCACGGTGGTCGGCATTCACCGCTCCACGATGCGTCTGCAACCAGCACCGATCACCGCTGAGGAAGCCGAGCTGCGGGCCTGGCTGCAGAAATTCTCCACCGACCGGCCCCGCTGGGGCTGGCGACGAGCGGCGATTGCAGCACGAAGAGCGGGCTGGGTCGTCAACAACAAGCGTGTCCGCCGGCTGTGGCGCGAGGAGGGCCTGCGAGTCCCGCAGCGCCGCAAGAAGAAACGCCTGACCGGCATCGGGACCGTGGTCGGGGCGATGTGCCCGATCTGTCCGAACGTGATCTGGGCGATGGACTTTCAGTTCGACACCACCGCCGACGGGCGCACCATCAAGATGCTCAACATCATCGACGAGTTCACCCGCGAGGCCCTGGCGATCCACGTCGATCGCGCCATCAACGCCGACGGCGTCGTCGACATCCTCGACCAACTGGTCGACCAACATGGGGCGCCGCACTACGTGCGCTTAGACAACGGACCTGAGTTCGTCGCCCACGCTGTCAACGACTGGTGAATCACCCCGGGTTTGATGCACACCTTCTTTCGAGGGAAGGTAGTTCGCATCATGCCGAAGAGATACGACGAGGAGTTCAAGGCCCGAGCGGTCCGGTTGGTCACTGACCATCTCGAGGAGTACGACACCCGCACCGCCTGCATCACCGCGGTCGCCAAGCGGTTGGGAGTGTCCTACGAAACGCTGCGGCGGTGGATCAACCAAACTGAGGTCGATACCGGGGTCCGCGACGGGGTATCCACCGACATCTCGCGCGAGAACCGGGAACTCAAGCGTAAGAATCGTGAGCTTGAGGAAACGATCGAAATCCTCAAGGCGGCAACAAGTTTCTTCGCGCGGGAGAGCGACCCGCGACGCCGTTGATCTGTGCGTTCATCGCCGAGCATCGTGCTCGGTTCGGGGTCGCTCCGATCTGCCGCGTGCTCACTGAGCACGGCTGCAAGATCGCTCCGAGAACCTTCTACGCCTGGCTGTCGCGGCCCCCGTCAGCGCGGGCCTTGTGGGACACCGTCATCACCGAGGTGATGGCCGGCTACTACGAGCCCGACGAGGCGGGCCGCCGCAAGCCGGAGTCGTTGTACGGCGCGGTCAAGATGTGGGCTCACCTGCAACGCCAGGGCATCACGGTGGCCCGCTGCACCGTGGAACGCCTCATGCGGGCCAACGGATGGCAGGGGGTGACCCGGCGCAAAAAGGTCCGCACCACGATCGCTGACCCGGCCGCAGCCCGCGCTGCGGATCTGGTCAAACGCCGGTTCCGGGTGCCCGCCCCCAACATGCTGCTCGTCGCCGATTTCACCTACGTGCGACTCGCCTCTGGGGTGTTCGTCTACACCGCGTTCGCCATCGATGCCTACGCGGGGCGGATCGTGGGCTGGACGTGCTCGGCCAGCAAGGAGGATCGGTTCGTACGCCAAGCCATCCGGCACGCCGCGCTACTCAGAATGAGTCAGGGCAATCCGTTGCTGGGCAACACTATTCATCATAGTGATGCGGGGTCGCAGGGCGGATTCAACTGGTCGTCGCAACACCTTGATCACGGAGGTGTGGTGTGGCCAAGCGTAAGGACGCGGAATCGGTTGGTAGGCGACGGCAGTGGGCGGCTGACCGTGCGTTGCGGCCTGCGATGCGCTCACCAGGGCGCCCGGACCCGTCGCGGTCGGTGCAGCGTCAGTTTTGGCGGCTGATCGCCCAGGGTGTCTCCACCGACGACGCAGCCGCAGAGGTCGGCGTGTCGACACCGGTGGCGACCAGGTGGTTCCACCACGCTGGCGGCATGACGCCGATCAGTCTGGATGAGCCCACGGGCCGGTATCTGTCGTTCGCCGAGCGGGAGGAGATCGCACTGCTACGCGCCCAGGGCGCCGGGGTGCGTGAGATCGCCCGCGAGATCAAGCGTGACCCCTCGACAGTTTCGCGGGAACTGCGGCGCAACGCAGCCACCCGCAGCGGCACGCAGGTGTACCGCGCAGGGGTGGCGCAGTGGAAGGCCCAGCAAGCAGCAAAGCGCCCGAAACCCGCGAAACTGGCAGTCAACCCGCAGCTGCGTGAGTACGTGCAGCAGCGGCTCGATGGCAGTGTCCGCGGACCCGACGGCACCGCCGTCGCAGGTCCGCAGACCAAGGCCTGGAACGGCCGCAACAAGCCGCACCGACAAGACCGACGGTGGTCGACAGCATGGAGCCCGGAACAGATTGCCCACCGCTTACCGCTGGATTTCCCCGATGATGAGTCCATGCGCATCAGCCATGAGGCGATCTATCAGTCCTTGTTCATCGAGGGGCGTGGGGCGCTCAAACGGGAATTGGTCGCGTGCCTGCGGACCGGTCGTGCGCTGCGGGTCCCGCGGGCCAGGACACAGAACAAACCGCAGGGACATGTCACCGCGGACGTCGTGATCAGCAAACGCCCTGCCGAAGCCGCCGATCGCGCAGTTCCTGGGCATTGGGAGGGTGATTTGATCATCGGTGCGGGCCGGTCGGCGATTGCCACCGTGGTGGAACGCAAGAGCCGCTCGGTGATGCTGGTTCACCTTCCCCGCCTCGAGGGGTGGGGTCTGGCGCCGCCGGTGAAGAACGGGCCGGCGCTCAGCGGCTACGGCGCCGAGGCGATGAACGCTGCCCTGATCGCCTCACTGGCACAGCTACCCAAGCAGCTGCGTCAGACGTTGACATGGGACCGCGGCAAAGAGTTGGCCGCGCACGCCCAGTTCACCTTCGACACCGGAACGAAGGTGTTTTTCGCCGACCCGCACTCGCCATGGCAGCGGCCTACCAACGAGAACACCAATGGCGTTCTGCGTCAGTACTTTCCGAAAGGCACCGACTTATCTCGATGGTCGGCTCAAGACCTCGAAGCGGTCGCACTGACGCTCAACAACCGACCCCGAAAGGTCCTCGGCTGGAAGACTCCCGCCGAAGTCTTTGCCCAACAGCTACACTCACTCCAACAACCCGGTGTTGCAACGACCGATTGAACCCGCCCAGTACACCTCGGTGCGGTTCGGAGAAACCCTGTCCCTGTCGGGGCTGATCCCGTCAATCGGAACGGTCGGGGACGCCTTCGACAACGCCCTGGCCGAAACGACCATAGGGCTGTACAAAACCGAAGCCATCCGCGACGACTCGCCATTCCGACGGGGCCCGCTGCAACGGCTGGCCGACGTCGAGATGCTCACCGCCGACTGGGTGCACTGGTACAACACCGATCGGCTCATGCACCGCCTGGGCCGCATCCCACCGACCGAATACGAGGCCATCTACTACGCTACAAACACAGCCCAACCAGAGGCTGCACACCCATAACCACGTGTGCATCAAACCCGGGGCGATTCATGGTGCCGGTTCAACGGCACCGGCTCACTGTTCATCGACCCCGGATCCCCTTGGCAGAACGCCTGGATCGAGTCGTTCAACGGCCGACTGCGCGATGAGCTGCTCAATTCCTGGCGCTTCGACTCACTGCTGGAAGCCCGGGTGATCATCGAAGACTGGAGGATCGACTACAACGCCAACCGCCCCCACTCCGCCCACGGCGAACTCACCCCAGCCGAGTTCGCCCTACAGTGGACCACGACCCACCAACCCCAAGCCGCATAGCGACTGGACCACCGAATGGGTCCCCCTCAACGTCTGTCCCGGATCTGGCGCGACTGGGAAAACCATACGACTGGGGCAAACGCCATGAGTGAGTAGTCGACTACTCGAATTTGTATGCCCGACAACGCCTCACATCGACGCCTGCGTCCGTATGGATAGCGGCTTCTCCGGCCGTCATAGGGCGCCCGGTTCCTGACGGTAGCGCCGCTGCAGGTTTAGGACGTGGCGAAATTGAGTAGTGCGTTACGTATGCCATACGGGACATGCTGCGCGACAGTAACTTGATACGACGGTGTAGAAGCGGAGGTATGAGTTCGTGACCCAAGCCAATTTCACAGTCCGTGTGGCGCTCGTCGGCTACACCGGGTTGCTTGGCGACATCGTCCGGCAGGCCATCAAAGAGGCACCCGACCTCGTCCTGGTCGAGCAGCTGACAACACCTGGTCCGGATCTGGATCTGTTACCGGTCGACGCTGACTTCATTCTGTGGAATGAGGCCGACGAAACCCGAATCGCCGAGTGGCTCAAAGGATTGACGCACCGCCACTCCCCTCGTGTGCTGGCTACCCTCAGCGATGGTCAGCAAGCCGCGCTGTGGGAGCTGAATCGCCCCGGGTTTGATGCACACGTGGTTATGGGTGTGCAGCCTCTGGTTGGGCTGTGTTTGTAGCGTAGTAGATGGCCTCGTATTCGGTCGGTGGGATGCGGCCCAGGCGGTGCATGAGCCGATCGGTGTTGTACCAGTGCACCCAGTCGGCGGTGAGCATCTCGACGTCGGCCAGCCGTTGCAGCGGGCCCCGTCGGAATGGCGAGTCGTCGCGGATGGCTTCGGTTTTGTACAGCCCTATGGTCGTTTCGGCCAGGGCGTTGTCGAAGGCGTCCCCGACCGTTCCGATTGACGGGATCAGCCCCGACAGGGACAGGGTTTCTCCGAACCGCACCGAGGTGTACTGGGCGGGTTCAATCGGTCGTTGCAACACCGGGTTGTTGGAGTGAGTGTAGCTGTTGGGCAAAGACTTCGGCGGGAGTCTTCCAGCCGAGGACCTTTCGGGGTCGGTTGTTGAGCGTCAGTGCGACCGCTTCGAGGTCTTGAGCCGACCATCGAGATAAGTCGGTGCCTTTCGGAAAGTACTGACGCAGAACGCCATTGGTGTTCTCGTTGGTAGGCCGCTGCCATGGCGAGTGCGGGTCGGCGAAAAACACCTTCGTTCCGGTGTCGAAGGTGAACTGGGCGTGCGCGGCCAACTCTTTGCCGCGGTCCCATGTCAACGTCTGACGCAGCTGCTTGGGTAGCTGTGCCAGTGAGGCGATCAGGGCAGCGTTCATCGCCTCGGCGCCGTAGCCGCTGAGCGCCGGCCCGTTCTTCACCGGCGGCGCCAGACCCCACCCCTCGAGGCGGGGAAGGTGAACCAGCATCACCGAGCGGCTCTTGCGTTCCACCACGGTGGCAATCGCCGACCGGCCCGCACCGATGATCAAATCACCCTCCCAATGCCCAGGAACTGCGCGATCGGCGGCTTCGGCAGGGCGTTTGCTGATCACGACGTCCGCGGTGACATGTCCCTGCGGTTTGTTCTGTGTCCTGGCCCGCGGGACCCGCAGCGCACGACCGGTCCGCAGGCACGCGACCAATTCCCGTTTGAGCGCCCCACGCCCCTCGATGAACAAGGACTGATAGATCGCCTCATGGCTGATGCGCATGGACTCATCATCGGGGAAATCCAGCGGTAAGCGGTGGGCAATCTGTTCCGGGCTCCATGCTGTCGACCACCGTCGGTCTTGTCGGTGCGGCTTGTTGCGGCCGTTCCAGGCCTTGGTCTGCGGACCTGCGACGGCGGTGCCGTCGGGTCCGCGGACACTGCCATCGAGCCGCTGCTGCACGTACTCACGCAGCTGCGGGTTGACTGCCAGTTTCGCGGGTTTCGGGCGCTTTGCTGCTTGCTGGGCCTTCCACTGCGCCACCCCTGCGCGGTACACCTGCGTGCCGCTGCGGGTGGCTGCGTTGCGCCGCAGTTCCCGCGAAACTGTCGAGGGGTCACGCTTGATCTCGCGGGCGATCTCACGCACCCCGGCGCCCTGGGCGCGTAGCAGTGCGATCTCCTCCCGCTCGGCGAACGACAGATACCGGCCCGTGGGCTCATCCAGACTGATCGGCGTCATGCCGCCAGCGTGGTGGAACCACCTGGTCGCCACCGGTGTCGACACGCCGACCTCTGCGGCTGCGTCGTCGGTGGAGACACCCTGGGCGATCAGCCGCCAAAACTGACGCTGCACCGACCGCGACGGGTCCGGGCGCCCTGGTGAGCGCATCGCAGGCCGCAACGCACGGTCAGCCGCCCACTGCCGTCGCCTACCAACCGATTCCGCGTCCTTACGCTTGGCCACACCACACCTCCGTGATCAAGGTGTTGCGACGACCAGTTGAATCCGCCCTGCGACCCCGCATCACTATGATGAATAGTGTTGCCCAGCAACGGATTGCCCTGACTCATTCTGAGTAGCGCGGCGTGCCGGATGGCTTGGCGTACGAACCGATCCTCCTTGCTGGCCGAGCACGTCCAGCCCACGATCCGCCCCGCGTAGGCATCGATGGCGAACGCGGTGTAGACGAACACCCCAGAGGCGAGTCGCACGTAGGTGAAATCGGCGACGAGCAGCATGTTGGGGGCGGGCACCCGGAACCGGCGTTTGACCAGATCCGCAGCGCGGGCTGCGGCCGGGTCAGCGATCGTGGTGCGGACCTTTTTGCGCCGGGTCACCCCCTGCCATCCGTTGGCCCGCATGAGGCGTTCCACGGTGCAGCGGGCCACCGTGATGCCCTGGCGTTGCAGGTGAGCCCACATCTTGACCGCGCCGTACAACGACTCCGGCTTGCGGCGGCCCGCCTCGTCGGGCTCGTAGTAGCCGGCCATCACCTCGGTGATGACGGTGTCCCACAAGGCCCGCGCTGACGGGGGCCGCGACAGCCAGGCGTAGAAGGTTCTCGGAGCGATCTTGCAGCCGTGCTCAGTGAGCACGCGGCAGATCGGAGCGACCCCGAACCGAGCACGATGCTCGGCGATGAACGCACAGATCAACGGCGTCGCGGGTCGCTCTCCCGCGCGAAGAAACTTGTTGCCGCCTTGAGGATTTCGATCGTTTCCTCAAGCTCACGATTCTTACGCTTGAGTTCCCGGTTCTCGCGCGAGATGTCGGTGGATACCCCGTCGCGGACCCCGGTATCGACCTCAGTTTGGTTGATCCACCGCCGCAGCGTTTCGTAGGACACTCCCAACCGCTTGGCGACCGCGGTGATGCAGGCGGTGCGGGTGTCGTACTCCTCGAGATGGTCAGTGACCAACCGGACCGCTCGGGCCTTGAACTCCTCGTCGTATCTCTTCGGCATGATGCGAACTACCTTCCCTCGAAAGAAGGTGTGCATCAAACCCGGGGTGATTCAAGCTCACTCCACATCGGATCGAGCTCGGCGCCCTCTCCCCGGCCACTCTCGTAGACACAATCCGCGGCAGCTGGGCAGACGGGCCATGATCACTGCGGTCGGGCCGGAGGTCAGTTGACCCATGTACCAGGCACTCCGGGCGACGAGCGAAACGCTCAAACAGTTCCTGGACAATCAGCTCGCATTGCGGGGCCCCGCACAACGACGAATTGGTCCGGATGGAGGGAATACCGGCGATGTTTTCCTTCACCGACCCCGACGGCAACGGCTTGGTCTATCTCGAGGACACCTGACCACAGGTGCCAAACGGGTGCCCCCAGCACGAGGGCGATGGAAGGATGACCTCCATGACTGTGGTTCTGGTGCATGGCAATCCGGAGACTGACGCGATCTGGGGGCCGCTTGTCGAGGCGCTCGGTCGCGATGATGTGGTGCGGCTGTCGCCGCCAGGGTTCGGTGCGCCACTCCCCGACGGCTTTCCGGCGACCTTCCTTGCCTACCGGGACTGGCTCGAAGACGAGCTGGAGAACATCGACGGACCCCTCGATGTCGTCGGGCATGACTGGGGCGGCGGCCATGTGATGAGCGTCGTGATGCATCGGCCCGAACTGGTGCGCAGCTGGGCCACCGATGTCATCGGTGTCCTGGACCCCGACTATGTGTGGCACGACATGGCCCAGGTCTGGCAGACGCCCGGAGAGGGTGAGCAACTCGTCGACGCCATGCTCGGTGGAACCGTCGAGGACCGCGCCGCCCAAATGGCCGCGCTGGGCATACCGATCGACATCGCGACTTCGGTCGCCGCCGACCAAGGCCCAGAGATGGGGCGCGCGATCCTCTCGCTGTACCGCTCGGCCCGCCAACCCGCGATGGCGGAGGCCGGGCGAGCGCTGGAGAACGCTCGGGCCCGGCCGGGCCTTTCCCTGCTCGCCACCGATGATCCCTACATCGGCTCCGACGAAATTCGACAGCGTGCTGCGACGCGGGCCGCTGCACGCACGGAGGTGCTCGACGGGCTCGGTCATTGGTGGATGGTGCAGGACCCGGCTCGTGGCGCGGCCGCCCTCACCCGGTTCTGGGACGGGCTCGGCTAAATCTGTTCAAGGCATCGCCGGCCCGACGAACACCTGTTCGCGCCCGATTTGCCGTGCTTTGTAGGCTTCGAATATGCCGTTCAATGCCGGTGACGTCTTTGCCGGGTACACCATTGTGCGGCTTTTGGGCGCCGGTGGCATGGGTGAGGTCTACCTGGCCCAGCATCCGCGACTGCCTCGTCTGGATGCACTCAAGATCCTTTCGGTGAACACCACGCGCGATGAGGAGTTCCGCGCCCGGTTCACCCGAGAGGCAGAGTTGGCCGCAACGTTGTGGCATCCGCACATCATCGGGGTGCACGATCGTGGCGAGTTCGACGGCCGGCTGTGGATCTCGATGGACTACGTCGAAGGCACTGACGCCAAGCACTTGATCGAGCAGCACCCGTCTGGAATGCCCTTGCCGGACGTGGTGGAGATCGTGACGGCAGTCGCCGAAGCCCTCGACGTCGCGCACGAACGGAACCTGCTGCACCGCGACGTCAAACCGGCGAACATCCTGGTCACTCCTCCGTCGGGGAGTGCCCGGCGACGCATACTGCTCACCGATTTCGGCATCGCCCGTGAGGCCGACGACGTCAGTGGCCTCACGGAGACCGATGTGGCCATCGGTACCGTCGCGTATGTAGCGCCCGAGCAGCTCACCGGAAAGACGCTCGATGGCCGAGCAGACCAGTACGCCCTGGCGGCGACCGCCTTCCATCTGTTGACCGGAACGCCTCTCTTCGACGACGCCAATCGCATCATCGTGGCCGGCAACCACCTCTATGCACCTCCGCCCCGGCTGTCCGAGCGTCGTCGCGACCTCGCCCATCTCGACGCCGTGATGGCGAAGGCGCTGGCGAAGCAACCCGGTGAGCGCTACGCGCGGTGCCTGGACTTCGCCCGGGCGCTGGGCGGGAGCACGGAGGTGTCGACCGCGCCCCAGCCGGTGCCGGTGCGGGATTCCGAGCCGACGCCCCCTGATACGGGTGGGCACACCGCCCCGCTCGAGATCTCCGACGTCCGTGAGCGGAGCAGCTCACCGGAGACGATGCGGTTGGCCATGCTCACATTCCTGGGCACCGCCCGCGACGTTCAGAAGAGACCATCCGGACCTGACGGCGAAGAGGAGGTCTGGACCTTCCGCGTGGAGCGATACGAATCGACCGGTGAAGCGCACACCGTCGTGCCGGTCGAGCTACGTGGCAACTCCATTACGGGTGAACTTTCCGACGGGGATGTGGTGGAGGTCAGCGGCCCCTGGGATGACCGAACGCTGTTCGCCGACTCGGTGGTCAATCATTCGGCCGGGACCCGCGGACGCCGCCGGCGCAACTCGGTCGAAGTGAAGCCAGGTAGTCGCCGCCGGGCTTTGACGTCCCGTCCGGTGCGCATCGTCCTGATTCTGGCCGTGGTCGCGATGATCGTTGCCACGTCCATCTTTCTCATCCGCGGTGGGGGCTCGTCCGGGTACAGCGCCCCGCCGCCGATCGTGACGCCCGAGAGTGCGACGGTGTTCTCCCCCGGCGGCTCACCGGACCATCCGGATCAGGCGGGTCTGGCCGTCGACGGCGACCCGGATACGTCGTGGTCCACCGATATCTACCAGGATGCCGCGCCGTTCCCGGCCTTCAAAGAAGGCGTCGGCCTGATCCTTCAGCTCCCCTCGCCGACCGCGTTGAGCGAGGTGACGATCGACGTGCCCAGCACCGGAACAGAAGTCCAGGTTCGTGCGGCCGACAGTGCCCACCCGAACAGCCTGTCCGACACCACCGAGCTGACGCCGTACGTGGCGTTACAGCCGGGAGAAAACACCATCACCGTCGACAATCCGACGGAAACCTCCAACGTGCTGGTGTGGATTTCGAAGTTGGGCACCACCGATGGGCAGAGCCGCACGAGCATCTCAGAGATCATGCTGCGGGCCACAGGCGATTGATCGGTGGCTGCGTGGCTGCGTGGCTCCGTTGGCCGACGCCGCCCAGTGGCCGAATGTAATCGGCTGAATAGCGTTAAGCCTGCGGCGGCGGATGATCCCGGCCGGGCGATCCGCCGTATGTGGCGAAGTGATGGTGCCTCAATCGGTTGGCGGGGGCGTGAAACGGGTATTACTCAACCACGGAGTTGTGTGCTGCCGGCGGCCCAGAACGCTGAGGTTCCGGTGGTTCAGAACGCAGCTGCCGGGACCGACCTCATCCTGCCTCCACGTTGTGTGCAGTGGCAACGCCCCGCAGGTTCTGCGCTCCCGCCCCGCGGCAACCTCCCTGAGTTCGTCGTACCGGCTCGCCGCCGCTTAGCGATCGGAGTAACAGAGGATCTCCCGCGTGCGCGGGCCATGAACACCGAGAACCAAGGAGTCCGCATGAGCGCCGGTGAAAGATCGCCCATTAGGTAGAGGCACCAGGGACGCCTTCGAACACTGACCCGGGCAAACCCGCCCACAAACATCTACACCGAAACTAGGTAAACGCCATGATCGTCCTCGGAATCGTCATGATCGTTCTGGGGCTACTCCTCCCCAGTCTCGTCCCCACATTCGCCTTCGCCCATGTCGTACTTGTCATCGGGGTCATCCTGCTGGTCGTCGGCCTGCTCATGATGCTGATGGGGCGGACGGGTCACGCCGTCGGCGGTCGACGCCACTACTACTGACCGACCCACGGTCATAGCCGACGACACGGTGCCGACGGCTGCAATCAGCTCCGTGCCTGTCCCCGCTGAGCCGCAGATGGTACGACAACGCCCTGGGGCGCAACCGATTTCACAGTCGACCTCGCGTTCCCACAAGTCCGAAGGAGCCGAGATGGCTACCAGCAGTAACGTTTTCATCGTCTTCGTGGTGTTCGCGGTGGCAATGCTCATCGCGGTCTTCGCGTGGGTGGCGGGCAACAAACGCAGTCAGAAGCCGACATCTGTGCGGCCCCAGCCTGGGGTCTGCCGCAGCCGGGCGACGTCCACCGCAACGCGGCGCCGACCTCCCCTGAGCAGTTCAACGACCCAGTGGGACCACGCGGACACGATGGATACAGACCCACAGCCACCCCAGACGTGCACCCCTCCTGACGGCAAGGACCGCCAGAACAATTGACTAGCCGGCGGAAGGCCACATGCCCACGGACGCATACGGCCCGGCGTGGGTTTCATCGTGGCGAGCGACGGCTACCCAGCTGGTCGTCAGCAGCATTTTCACTGACTGGAGGATAGATGCCCCGGACGGTCGGCATTGAGGAAGAGTTCCACCTTGTCGACCTCACGACCAGGCGGTTGGCAGCGCGCGCACCAGAGCTGCTGCAACTGCTGTCTGACAGTTATGTGGCCGAATTGCAGGGCTGCGTCGTGGAGACGAACGGCGGCGTGGTCAGTACGCTTACGGAACTGCGGGCTGATCTGACAGCGAGACGCCGAGTCCTCGTCGATACGGCGTCTACTCTCGGGTTGGGCGTGGTTGCCGCAGGCGCTGTTCCTTTGTCGGTGCCCAGTGAGATGCGCGTGACCCAGACTTCCCGCTATCAGCAGATGCTTGCCGACTATCAGCTGTTGGCGCGCGAGCAACTGATCTGCGGTACCCAGATTCACGTGGGAATCGACGACCGCGACGAGTCGGTCCTGGTGGCCGGCCGAGTCGCGGCATATGTTCCGACTCTGCTCGCATTGAGTGCGAGTTCACCATTCTGGTCCGACGGATCTGACACCGGCTATAGCAGTGTCCGCACACTGGTTTGGCAACGATGGCCCACCACCGGTTTGGCTCCCCCGGCCACGTCAGCCGCGGAGTACGACACGTTGATCTCCAATCTGGTTGCGACCGGGGTGATTAGCGACGCAGGGATGTCATACTTTGACGTTCGCCCGGCCCTGCGAACGCCCACGTTGGAGCTGCGCGTGTGCGACAGCTGCCCGCGGGCCGACACCATCGTCCTGATCGCGGCCCTGTTCCGCGCGCTCGTAGAACGCGAAGTCGAGGGCCTACGCGCCGGGGTGCCTGCCGCCATAGTGGTCCCTCCGCTCGGCCGCGCCGCGTTGTGGCGGGCTGCCCGATCTGGATTGGAAGCCGATCTAGTGGACTTGATAGATCCGGCGAGTCGCCCCGCGGGCGATGTGGTCACCGACTTGGTCCAGATGCTCCGCCCACAGCTGCAGGCGTCCGGAGATTGGCAGGCCGTTGAGGAATTGGCGCAGCAGGCGCTGGCAGACGGTAGTTCTGCGGCCCGGCAGCGTCGCGCCATGCGCGTGCGCAACAGCCTGCTCGACGTCGTGGACCACCTCGTCGCCGAGACCGCAGGCGTCGGGTCCGATGCGCACTGTAGTCAAGCTGGATCGGCGTAGGATCACAACTATCGGCGGTACTTCGTACACGCAACCATTTCGAGTGTGTCATCGCTGATTTGAAGGATAGGACCGCTTCACGCAGTCCGGGCAGGAGCGTCATCATGACGCCACAGCAGACACGCAAAAATGATCAGAACTCCACCGTGCCGGCGCGTACGCCACGCCTGCGGTTGAAACCCAAGGCACCCCAAAGCGGCTATGTTGACGGGGCTTGGTGGCCGCACAGCGACGACCTCAGTGCCGAGCTACCAGACCTGTTGGCCGTGCTCTCGGTACGTCTGGGCCGCATCGAACGGGTGATGTATCACCTGAAGGCATGGGCCAACGCACCACGAAAGCTCATCACCGGAGGGCGCGCGGTGCGCTTGGATGGCTATCGGCGTCAACCGATCAACACCATTGAAGTTCTCGGGCTCGACGGTGACCGGCTCACCCTACTGGTGATTCCGCCGCATGCCGACGCCGACGACGCTCACCGCACCATGATGACCGCAGCGCAACCCCACAACGCCGCGACCGTCGACGGATTGCTCATGATCAGCCAGCGAGAACGTGACAGCCGCACGCAGGCATCCAATGCTCAAGAGCGCTGGGAGTCAGAAGGCGGAATGACGCGGCGAGTGAATCTCGAACGTGACTCGATGCTCACTCGGCACTAGCCGCGCTATGTGCGGTGATGAAATAGCCCGTGAGGCTTGCGCTTCTCGTCTCCGGCCACCTCAGCCCAGCTGTCCGCCGGATAGGTCGCGGGCTGCATCGTTCCGGCTCGGACAACCTCCAGTGACCCGTCGGCGTGTTTGACGTAGCGATCGCCGAAGCGGGCAAACTCATCAGTGATGCCGTCGTTGCGCGTTACTTGTACAGTCATGGTCAAATCCGATCCCTGACGACATCGCCAGCGTTGTGGTCTTCAGAATGCGGTCACCGGATGCGTATTCGGGGACGCGCTGTATGGTTTGGGTATTTCTGATTCCCAGCGCTGCTGGGCAGCGCTGGCTCGGTCCAAGCTGATCCGGACGCGCGGGTCGATTCCGAGAAGGCGATCCACCCGGGTCTCGTCGCAGGGATGTGCGGCCCTCATCATCGTCGTGTGCGCGTCGGAGGCTTCCGCATGCACAGCCAAGACCAGCAAATCGAGTCGACGGAATCCAGGTCCTAGCAGGCTGATGGTTGAGATCGGTTGGCGCTCATACCCGTCCAGCTTGACTGGACCGCTGCCAACGTAGAGTTTTCGCGGCGCGGGCCGCCAGTCAGACAATCGGTAGAGCACCCGTTCAACTTGCCCCAGCCTGACCGGCAGCCCTACTAGAAGGTCGGGAAGTTCAGCACAGAGATCATCACCGCGAGGCCACCATGCCCCATCGACGAACCCACTGCGTGGCGCCGTCGGTTTCAACCGCAACCTCGAAATACGCGACAAGCCTTGCGGCCGTTGCCCATTCTCAACCACTTGTAGCGTCATGTGGACGCCCCCATCTATGGCCGATCGAATCGGCTTTATTGAATTGATGCTCTCAAACCCGAATGGGCAATCTGCAATGACGGAGCACCAACACGTTTAACGGTACTCGCAGTCACATGAAAAAGCGAGAGTCGAGACTGCATTGGGCCAGGCTCACAAACATCTGTCGAGCCGGCGATGAAAGGCGACGGGAGTGTCAATCCTCAACTGAACAAGCATTATTGACGGCGATCATCACGAATCGTGTTGCATGGAGGGCAATTTTGCACAGCAATGCGCCAGACTGGCTGCGCACCCGGTTCGAGCAGACGCTTGGGGTGCATGCCGTCGACCTGGCCGATGAACGGCGGATGGATGCTGTAGCCGAGCATGCGTCGGATGTCCTCGGAGACCGCGCGCACGGTGTCGCGGGTCATCGACAACGTGAACGCTTCCTGCGGCCGCAGCCACGGTTCGCAGTACTGCGCCGTCAGCGCCAGGCGAGCGTTCGAGGATCGGTTGGCGCCTCCCCCGTGCCACAGCGTCCCGGGAAAGAACACGCACGACCCAGCGCTCATCACCACCGGTTCACGTTCGTCAGGCTCGGGCAATCGATCGCCCCACTCATGGCTGCCCGCGACGATGTCGGTGGCGCCGTTGTCGGCGGTGAAGTCATCGATCGCCCAGATTGTGGCTGCGCCCAAGGCTTTTCGTGGCCTGGGCAACGGGTAGAAGCCGTCGTCAGTGTGCAGCATCTGCGCCTGCTCCCCCGGCAGGATCTTGATCACCTGCAACATCGACAACAGGTAGTTCGGCATGAACAACCGATCCAGCAGCGCCAGCACGCGCGGATGGTCGGCGATCCGGTCGCAGCTGCGGGTCTTGTTCAGCACGCTGTACACCCGCTGGGTGGCGTGTCCTTCAAACCCGTTGCGGCCCGGCAGATCCAACAGTGGACCCACAGATTCCCGAATCTCGTCGAGCTCGGCCGCAGTGAGCAGATCAGGCAGGATCACGTATCCGTCGCGCAGCACCGCCGCCAGGTCTGCGTCTGCTACCGCAGGGTCCACCTGCTCGCCACTACTGCGGGTCCGCCGGTAGGTACCGGCCAGGTCGCCGGCCAACTCCGTCAACGAGGTCACTTCAGTGCTCATGGGTCACCCTCACCGAAACATAACTGACTTCTGTTATGGTTCGGACTATGGCACGCGCGCCGGTCGGACGTCAACAACTTCTCGACGCGGCCCGCGAGGAACTCGTCGCCGGAAACGGTGCCTTCGAACTCAGCGGGCTGACCCGCCGCGCCGGGTTGAGCACCGGCGCGCTCTACCACCACTTCGGATCAAAGAGTGGTCTGCTGACGGCGATCTATGAGGGCTTCTACGACGGGCTGCGACACGCGATCGCCGATGCTCACCTGCCCAACGGCGACTGGGCTACTCGGGAACGCGACCGCACCCACCGTTTCGTCGCCTATCACCTCGCCGACCCGCTGGCGCCGATCCTGCTCAACCGCACGGCCAGCGACCCGCAGCTCACCGAGCTCGAGGCTGCCTACGTTCATGACCTCATGGACAACGCCGCCGTCAACATCCGCCACGGCCAGCAACTGGGTGAACTCCCAACGGACCTGGACCCCGACAGCGCGGGCGCTTACGTCATCGGCGGCCTGCGCCACGGCATCGCACAACAGCTCCGGGTCACCCCGACGCCGAGTTCCGATCAAGCCACACAAACGCTGTGGCGCTTCACCGCTGCCGTCCTCGGCATCACCTAGACCGAGAGTCAGCTTCGGTCGTCTTGACCGCGGCCGGCGATCCGGCTCAGGGTGGAGATGCCCGGGAGGTTCGTCAAGGTCCGGAAGACGTCGTTGCCCGTGTTGATCAGCGATTCGAGCTGTGGCAGGAGACGGTCCAGGGTGCGGAACATCGGGTCGGCCATGGCCATGTACCGTTCGGTCCGGTCGATCGTCATGTTGAGGCGTTCGGTCGCGACCGCAAGATTCTCGAGGAGATCGGGTAATTGGGCGGCAAGTTGAGCTGACGCCGGCGGAATGCGCATGGCGCCGCTCGCCACCGCCTGTGCAGCACCGACCGCGGACTGGGCCGTCTCGACCGCCGCCTGAGCGGCCGACCTAAGGTCGCTGGGTTTAGGTACCTTCTGGCTACTCATACCGTTAACTGTCCCCCCACATGGGTCACGTCATCACCAATATGCTCGAGCTGACCCGCACGAGAGGAACTCGCATGAGCACATCCCCGACACCGATCGACCCGGACGCACCGGTGCTGGTGACGGGCGCCAGCGGCTACATCGGCAGCTGGATCGTCCGGTCCCTCCTCGAAGCCGGTCACACCGTGCACGGCACGGTTCGCAACCCGCAGAAGGCCTCCGGGTTGGAGCATCTGCACACGCTGTCGGCCGACCATCCCGGCCGGTTGACACTGTTCAAGGCGGACCTGCTCGAGCCCGGCAGCTTCGACGAGGCCATGGCCGGGTGCGAGCTTGTCATGCACACTGCCTCGCCATTCCTGCTTTCGGGCTTCAAGGATGCGCAGGAGGCGCTGATCCGCCCGGCGCTGGAGGGCACCCGCAACGTGCTGGATGCCGTCAACCGCACCGAGAGTGTCAAACGCGTGGTGCTGACCAGCAGCGTGGTGGCGATCTACGGCGACGCCCGCGAGTCACGGGATATCCCCGGCGGCGTCTTCACCGATGAGCATTGGAACACCACCAGCAGTGCTGACCACCAGCCGTACCCCTACTCCAAGACGGTGGCCGAACAGGAGGCCTGGCGGTATCAAAAAGCCCAAGAGCGCTGGGACATGGTCACCATCCACCCGGGCCTGGTGCTCGGTCCTTCCCTGACCAGTGCCAGCGACTCGGCGAGCTTGAGCACCATGAAGCAGTTCACCGACGGCAGCCTGCTGGCCGGAGCGCCCGCGTTGACCCTTGGCGTGGTGGACGTTCGTGACGTCGCCGATGCGCACCTACGGGCCGGGTTCACCCCCGAGGCCCACGGCCGCTACATCGTCAACGCCGAATCGCTGACCCTCCTGGACATGGGCAAGATGCTGCGCCGCCGATTCGGCCCGTTCTACCCGTTCCCGAGGATGACCGCGCCGAAGGCGGTCGTGAAAGTCATCGCTCCGGTGGCCGGGTTGACCCGAAAGTTCGTCGACCGCAACATCGGTTACCCGTTGGTGTTCGACAACAGCCGCAGCCGCAACGAACTCGGACTGGCCTACCGGCCGACCGCACAGACCGTCACCGAGCACTTCCAGCAGATGCTCGACGACGGGCTGGTCCGCAGGATGCCGGGCAGCTAGCCCGAGGGTTCGGGTCGCAATCCGTATTGCACCGCAATACCGTTGAGCAACAGGGTCATTCGCTGTTGGAAACTGTCGTCGCCAAATGGGTCGTAGCCGGACTGCGCTATCGCACGCAGCGTCGGGTAATCGGTGGCGGGATGTTTGGCGAGCAGGGTGAAGATCCGGGCTAGCCATGGCTGTCCACTTTCGGCGTGGAGGTGCTCACGGTGCGCCTCGGTGACACTGCCGATTGCCATCGCGCTCACCGCAGCCCAGACGGCCATCGCGTCGTCGGGCGCGAGACCGTGCTCAGCCAGCGCCTCGACCGCAGCGCCGTTGCACTCCATCTCCATTTCGTCGCGCACCCCGCCCGAGACGAACTTCTCCACCAGCGCCGGCTGCGATGCCAGTACGGTCCGGATGTATGACGCGTAGCTACGCATCCACGTCGCCCAGTGCTCGCCCGCGTACCGGGGTGGCGGCGACATGACCAACGCGCTCTCGGCGGCCAGTCGCAATAATTCGTCCTGGTTCTTCACGTGGTGATAGAGACCGGGCACGCTGATGCCGAGATGCTCGGCGACCAAGCGCATGGTGACGTTCTCGCTCCCGATCGCCACCACAGCCGCGGCGATAGCGTGCTTGTCGATGCGGGGCGGCCGACCGCGCCGCGGCGCTACGTCGTTGGAGGTCACGGATTCCTCCTACCAGGCGGGACATTCTCGGTCTGAGGGTTGACGCTATTCGATATTAGTTCTGATAATCAATATGGAAAATAGGCTGACTACAGGAGACGTGAATGACTGACGCCGCACATCGCCAGAACCGCCAGATCCTGTTGCGCCGCCGCCCGGATGGGCTGGTCTCCCCCGATGACACGGAGATGGTGACCACATCCGCACCGGTTCCCGCCGACGGTGAGGCACTGCTGCGGACGACGTATGTGGGTATCGATGCTGCCGCGCGCACCTGGCTGGACGGCGAACCCGGCTACCTTCCGGCCCTCGAATTGGGCGAGGTCGTCCGGGTGGCCGGTATCGGCGAAGTTGTCGAATCACGGTGTGATGCCTACAAAGTCGGCGACATGGTCACCACCCTGACCGGATTGCAGGACTACGCGATCATCCGCGACGACCTGTTCAGCACGCCGGTGGTCGGTTACACCGATCCGCTCGCGGTGATGTCGATCTACGGACCGACGGGCGCCACCGCCTACTTCGGCATGAAGGGCGTCGGCAAACCGCAACCCGGTGAGACCGTCGTCGTATCGGCGGCCGCCGGTGCCACCGGATCGGTCGCCGGTCAGATCGCCAAGATCGCCGGTGCCCGGGTGGTCGGTATCGCCGGTGGCCCGGACAAGTGCCGTGTCGTGGTCGAGGATTTCGGCTTCGACGCGTGTGTCGACTACAAAGCCGGCGACTTGACCGCTGCACTCAAAGAAGTGTGCCCGGGCGGCATCAACGTCTATTTTGACAACGTCGGCGGCGACATTCTCAATGCGGTGCTGGCCAACCTCGCCCACAAGGCGCGCGTGGTGATGTGCGGCATCATTTCCAGCTATCTCCACGGCGATCACCCCGGCCCGTCCAACTACGTCAACCTGCTCGCCACCGCCTCGACGATGCAGGGCTTCATCGCACTCGAAGAGTGGGCGCACTTCGATGAGGCCTTCGCCGCCCTGAGCGAATGGGAGCAACAAGGTCTGCTCGTCCATCGCGAAACCGTCTACGAGGGACTCGAATCCAGCATCGACGCGCTCAACGGACTGTTCAACGGTGCCAACATCGGCAAGATGCTGGTGAAGATCAACGAGTCGGGCAGCTGACGCCGTGCTGACGCCGTTCGACGACTACCCGATTCACGGCTCGGCTGACCCGGTCGCCACGCCGTTCAGCGCCGATCCCAACCACTATGACCGCTACTGGTTCAACGGTCATCAGCGTGACGGCGAGTTCTACTTCGGTACGGCGATGGGCCACTACCCGGTGCGTGGGATCATCGACGCCGCCTTCAGCGTCGTCAAGGACGGAGTGGAGCATTCGGTGTTCGCTTCGGGGGCCATGCCTCTGGACCGATCGGCCAACATCGGCCCGTTCCGCATCGAGGTCGTCGAACCGCTGCGCACCATCCGCTACATCGTCGATTCCAACGAGCACGGCATCTCCTGCGATCTGACCTTCCGCGCCACCACCGTCGCCATCGAGGAACCTCGCCAACAGCGGCGTACTGCCGAAGGCATCGTGCTGACCGATCACACCCGGCTCACCCAGTGGGGATCCTGGGAGGGAACCATCTGTGTCGACGGTGAAGATCTGAAGGTCGAGGCCGGTGCGGTACCCGGAACACGCGACCGATCCTGGGGAATCCGGCCCATCGGTGAGCAGGTGCCTGTGCTCCGGCAACCGATGCCGTTTCAGGTGTTCTGGCTTTGGGCACCTCTGCATTTCGGCGATCGATTCACGCACTACGCCTTCCATGAGCACGAGGATGGCCGCCGGTGGCTGGAGACGGCCCAGATTCTCGACCCGATACCGGCGGGCGCCTCGCCGTGCAGTCGGGTGGGTGTGCGCGAATGTTACGACCTCGGTTATGAACTCGAGTGGGAGCCGGGGCGACGGGAGATCCGGCGCGCCCACCTGTGGTTCACCGATCCTATCGAAGGCGAGACCCATATCGAGGTGGAGAAGCTGTTCACCTTCCGGATGCGCGGTCTCGGCTACTGGCATCCGCGATGGGGGCACGGCACCAATCACGGACAATTCGAGATCGGCCGGGAGTCAATGAATCTCGACGACTTCGACCCGACCGACTTCGCCTCGATCCACCTGCAAAACGTCGTCAAGGCCACCATGGGTGAGCGCACCGGGATCGGTGTCGTGGAGCAGATCGCGATCGGACCACATGCACCATCGGGGCTCACCGGATTTATCGACGGCTACCAACCCTGAGGTCGCTGGTCCCGGCTACCCGAGTCGCGGATCGGTCGCCTCGTCGACCAGTTCGTTGGTCGCAGGGTCGAGGCGCTGTAGGCGTGCGACATGCTCAGCGTCTGTCGTCACTTTCATGATCAGTTCGGTCGGGTTCAGTCCGCGCGATATCATTGTCGCTGTTGCGGTCTCGATCGCTTCCTGTTCGCTGATGTCACGCCCGCCGGGATAGACCTTGGTTGTATGGGTGAACGCCGTCGTTCCGTTCGGGCGGTGAAACGAAACCCTCCGGACCCGGACGGCCTCCTGCGGAGGGCCGCTGAAGGTGCCGGTCGTGTCGAACTCATTGACGACGGACACCGATGCGCCGTTGTCTGTGATGAGCTCGAAATGCAACTCGGTGACGCCGGACGCGACAAGGGACGGTCCGTTGAGGGTGATCGTCGATCCATCGACCACGGCGGTACGAAAGAACCCGAAGCTGCGAAAGATCGGCTTGGGCGGAAGGTTCACGTTGAACTCCATGTGCAACGCCAGGGTTGATTGAGCGACGACGGAGCGCGGAGCGTGCGAGTAATGGACAGTGGCCGAGTGTCCCCAGGTTTTCACGGTATCCGTCAAGACGATCATCACAGCAAGCCCTTCTGCAACCTGATGCCCATCAGCGTATGGAGCGGTGGCGCAGGTGCCGTGAGTACTGCACTACCTGTTTCTATCCGGGATGACGTCGGATGGCCGTTGCATCATCGAGTATTGAATGAGATCGCAGCCGCGATTGTTTTAGACCGGACCGTGAAGGTGTGGAGATGCGCAACCAACCGTCGTCGAACAAGCCGCGAGTCCGACTCTGGGTACTGGCCTGTGCGTTCGTTCTGGGCGTCGTCGCGGTGGTCGCCGTGAAAACACACGCCTTCGGCTTCACGAATCCAGCTGAACGCACAGCGGCCCGTACGGCTCAGGAGCGCTGCGAAACCGATGTCCGCAGCAAGCTGGTATCCCCGGCGACCGCGCAGCTCTCCGACGTGAAGTCGGAGCTGAGCGACCTCGACCCTGATAGTCGGGACTTGTTCCCGTTGACCACCGACCAGGCTCTCAAGGGTATCGAGCATTCGCGGATCACCGTATGGAACGTCTCGGGAATCGTTGACGCACAGACCGAAACCGCCAGCACGATTCAGGATCCCTTCACCTGCCGGGCATATTTCGTCGACGGCAACTTCGCCGACACGCTCGTGGTGTTCGAACGCGAGCACTGACCTCAGCGACAGGGCAGGCCTAGGTTCAGCCGGCGTAGTCAAGACGGGTCATCATCCCGGCATCCTGGTGATATGTGTTGTGACAGTGAAGCATCCATGCACCTGGATTGTCAGCGTCGAATACCACGCGCACCCGGTGCATCGGCAACACGATCAGCGTGTCCTTGCGGGCACCGGGTCGCCCGTCGTCACCCATGACCTGAAAGGTATGGCCGTGCAGGTGCATCGGGTGCCACATCATCGATGAGTTCCGGAATGTCATTGCGACGCGTTGCCCTTCGTGCACTGTCAACGGCTGTGCATCGGCGAACGTGCGGCCATTGATCGTCCACTCGTAGTTCGCCATCGAGCCGCCGAGCTCGATGGGCAGTTCCGCGTCTGCGGGTGCGGAGTCCAAGGTGACTTCCGGAGTTGCGGTGAACGCACCCACCGTGCCGAGTCGCCCCTGCAACTCCGGAGGCGCATAGTCGGGCGGCGGGGTCGAGCCCTCAGCGGTGACCAGCAGGGCCCGCGTCGACGCATTCTTGCCCTCGGCCGCTGCGACGAGCGGGAAGACCCCGTCCTGTGCGGTGACCACCACGTCATAGCGTTCGCCCATCCCGAGCAGCACCGCATCCACCTCGGTGGGGACGACGGGGAAACCGTCGGTGTGGGTGACGGTCATCCGGTGCTCCGCCAAGGAGACCCGGAACGCGGTATCGGAACCGGCGTTGATCAACCGGATCCGCACCCGTTGGCCGGGGCGGACCCGGAAGCTGTTGGGGTTCTGAGCGTTACGACCGTTGGCGACGTACATCGGATAATCGATGTCGCCGGCGTCGCCCCCGAGTGCCGAACTTCCCCGACCACCCGTCGGACCCACAGCGTCGTGGCCGCTCATGCCAGGCATGCCACCCATGCCTGGCATGTTGTGTCCTGCGCCCGACGGCTTGCGTAACCGGTCGTAGATCTGGGCCGGGCTCTCACCGACGCCATCCGTCCAATCGTCGAGCATCACCACCCATTCCGCGTCATATCGGCCGGCGTCATCGGGGTCGTCGATGATCACCGGGAAGTACATGCCGGTGTCCGCATCCAGACCGGTGTGTGGGTGGGCCCAATAGGTCCCGGGATGAGGTGCTGAGAATCGGTACGTGAAATCACGACCGTCGGGGATGTCAGGGGTGGCGGGCGCTGCCCCGTCCATGTCATTGCGAAGGGCCAGGCCGTGCCAATGCGCCGAGGTCGCACGGCCGAGCCTGTTGCGTACCGTGACCTCCAGCTCATCGCCGACCGACGCCCGCAACAGGGGCCCCGGCACGATGTCGTTGTAGGCGATCGTCTCGGCGATCCTGCCACCGAGATCGACTTGTGTGCGCTGTGCGGTCAAAGTGGTCGACACGGTACGGCCACTGTGCGGGCGGCGGGCTTCGGCCGCGGCGATGGCATCCGGGGAAGTCGCGCTGGTAGAGATGGCGCCGGTTTCCCGCTGGCACGCCGCGATCCCCGTCGCGCCCAAGACGGCCGTGGCCACGAGGAATCCACGGCGGCTGAGACGCGGCAGGCTGGCGGTGTTGGGCATGGTGGGCTCTCCAGGGGTCTTACGTGACAGGTCGAGGTGCACGGTGCTTCGCCTCCACCTGACCACCGGAGAACAGTGAATCGGTATGGATTGTGTGAAGGTTTGTTGAAGAACTCCGCCTCCGCGATGGCACACCAGGTCGGCACCGTGGTCACCATGGACTCGTCAACGTACGGCGTCCCTCATGAACGCCCAGTGGTTCTTCGACCACTTCGGCAGTGGCCAGATCGGATCACGGTGTCGGCGTCGAGTGCCGGCACCGTGAATTGTGACCACTTTGCCTTTCTGCGGCAGTGAATTATTGCTGCGAATGATCCGAATTGAAATCCAGATAATTGATTGTCAACGGTATGCAGGCGCTCAGCGATTACACATGAGGTCTACGTATGCGGTGGTGTAGCGCACGAGGTTGTTCACGTTGCCCGCAGGACCCCGCTGCACCCACGAATGCTTGACGTCAGTGCCCTGCCGAATCGCCGTCACGGTGCATTGATCCAAATGTGAATTGCCGAATTTGTTGAGTATCACGCGAAATCCCTGCGCTTCGAGGTCGCTGATGGTCGCCTGGGCGGACTTCTGACCGCTGGGTGCAGCACTTGCCGGCGCAGATGCGGCAAACCCGAGTCCCATTGCAACCGAGGCAACGGCGACGGTCTTCACGAGCAGATTATTCGTCATCCAATTCCCTTTCCGGCCTGTCGATATACCAACCTCGTTTTCCTGAGGTATCTACATCGAGAGTACTTGCGAATGTGAATCCAGGGAAAAACTCATATGCGACGCATAATTAGCCGCATAGGAGTTTCTTGGCAAATTCAGATCGAATTCACATATGAGGGCCGGCGTCGTGGAACCCGGTGCGTCAGCGTCAGAAATTCCCGTCCAAGAACTCGGCGTACGCCGGCAGGTCGAGTTGGCCGTGACCCGACAGGCCGATCACGACCACCTGTTCGGCCGGGTCGTCGGCGACGTGCCGGGCTGCGGCCGCGATCGCGTGGGTGGATTCGGGTGCTGGGACGATGCCCTGGGTCCGCGCGAACAGAACTCCCGCCGAGAACGCGTCGTGTTGCCCGATGGCGAGGCCCTCGACCAGGCCCAGCTCGACGGTGTGGCTGAGTGCGGGCGCCATCCCGTGGTAGCGCAGTCCACCGGCATGGATTGGGTCAGGCACGAAATCCATGCCGAGCGTGTGCATCTTGAGCAGCGGAGTCAGGCCGGCCACATCACCGTGGTCGTAGCGGTACTCCCCCTGCGTGATCGACGGGCACGCGACCGGTTCGGCGGCCACGACCTTGGGATTCGATCGTCCATGGATCTTCTCACGCAGGAACGGGAATGCCAGCCCGGCAAGGTTGGATCCGCCACCGGCACAGCCGAACACGATGTCGGCACCATTCGGCTCGACGGCGACGAGCTGCGCCACCGCCTCCTGGCCGATCACGCTCTGATGCAACACCACATGGTTCAGCACGCTGCCCAGCGCGTAGCGAATGTCGGGATCGCCGGCCGCGACTTCAACCGCCTCACTCACCGCCATCCCGAGACTGCCGGGAGTATCCGGGGTCGCGGCCAGGATCGCGCGCCCCGACGCGGTGAGATTCGACGGGCTTGAGTGCACGGTGCCGCCGTACGTCCGGATCAGATGACCGCGGTACGGCTTCGACTCGTAGGACGCCCGGACCTGCCAGACCTCGATCTCGAGGCCGAACTGGGCCCCGGCGAAAGCCAGTGCGCTGCCCCACTGCCCGGCACCGGTCTCGGTGGTCAGCTTCCGAACCCCGTCGATGCTGTTGTAATAGGCCTGTGCCACAGCGGAATTGGTCTTGTGGCTGCCAACTGGGCTGACACCTTCGTATTTGACGTAAATGTGAGCACCGGTATTGAGCGCCTGCTCGAACCGCCGGGCCCGGATCAACGGGGAGGGTCGCCACATCGAGTAGATCTCCCGCACTGCATCCGGGATCGCGATGTAGGGCTCCGTGGACACTTCCTGCGCAATCAACCCGCTCGGGAACAGCGCCGCGAGGTCGTCCGGGCCGACCGGCTCCTTGGTACCCGGGTGCAGATGCGGCGGGATCGGCTGATCGAGTTCGGCCGGCAGGTTGTACCAGTGCGTCGGCACCTCGACCGTGACCAGATCGGGATGGGCAGCGTCGGCGTGCAGCGTCATGCGGACACTGTAGTCAGATGCCGACCGGCGATCTCGCAGGTCGTGTTCCATCGGATGGGACTGCCGACCGACGGGCCGACCGCCGCCCGTAGCTTTGTCGGCATGACCGAGCTGGAACTGAAGCAGATCGAGACATCCGCCGGAGTACTGCGGTATTACGACACTGGCGAGGGGCCGGCGGTGCTGTTCCTGCACGGCTCGGGCCCGGGGGTTACCGGCTGGCGCAACTTCCAGGGAATCCTGCCCACCTTCGCCGAGCACTTCCGTTGTCTCATCCTGGAATTTCCGGGCTTCGGGGTCACCGATGACATCGGCGGCCACCCCATGGTTGCGGCACAGGGTGTGGTCGGACCGTTCGTGGATGCCCTCGGTATCGACCGGGTCCACATCGTCGGCAACTCGATGGGCGGTGGTGTCGGGATCAACTTCGCGATCCGCCAACCGGACCGCATCGGCAAGCTCGTCACCATCGGTGGAATCGGAACCAACCTGTTCAGCCCGGGCCCCAGCGAGGGCATCCGGCTACTGCAGGAATTCACCGAAGACCCGACCCGCCAACGCCTGATCGACTGGCTGAATTCGATGGTCTACGACCCAGCGCTGGTGACTGACGAGTTGATCGAACAGCGCTGGGAGCTGGCGACCGATCCCAAGACGCTTGCCGCTGCCAAGCGGATGTACGGCAAGGCGGCCTTCGCGGGAATGATGGCCGCCATGCGGTCCTCTGACGCCCCGATGCCGTGGGCGCAGATGCACAAGGTGGCGGCCCCGACGTTGCTGACCTGGGGTCGAGATGATCGGGTCAGCCCCCTCGACATGGCGCTGATTCCCATGCGGACGATCCCGAACGCCGAATTGCATGTGTTCCCCAACTGTGGGCACTGGGCGATGATCGAGGCGAAAGAGGCCTTCGAGCAGACCGTGCTGGGATTCTTGACCCGCGGCTAGTCGATGTAGTCGGCAATCCCATTCTCCCAGCGCCCACACCAAATTCCTGGGGCGTCTCGTTCGCCTGAAATCCATCGTTGAATCTACGATACAGAGCTGTATATTTGTTGTGTGCGCCACGCCACATGGGCCACTGGCTGCCCTACCGCTCCCCCGATGGAAAAGGACCGCAATGGATCTGGTCGATCGAATCGCCAAACACCGCCGGATGGCCGAGAGCTACCGGGACAAATATGTCCTACGGAAGGTCCAGGAAGGCGAGTCCTATGACGAGTGGGAGTTCACCGACGACGCGGTCTACACCTCCCCCTATTTCGTGGCTGGGCAGGAACTCGTCCTCAAAGACGTAGCGACTTCGTTCGACGTCGCGGCCACCGTCGAGGCCAAGGCCTACTCGGTGGCCTTCCCGGACTGGAAACCCGTCGACCACAAGTTCTGGCCGGCAGAAAACGGCCTGGTCATGCGCTACCGCTGGGAAGGCACGACCACCGACGGCGAGACGATGGGCTTCTACTCGATCAGCTTCATCGATACGAATGAGGATGGCCAGATCACCCACTGGTCGACCTACGTCAATGACGAGGAATACGGGCCTTTCCTGGAGAAGGCGATCGGCGCTCGCGGGCCGTTCCACGGCGACGAGTACATGGAGGCACTCGCCCGACACTTTGAAAAACACAACCTGACCTGGTGAGCCCGGGCTGCGGCCCCGAAGGTGAGAATCTGCTGCCAGTGATCAATCAGATTGACACTGTGCGGATTTCAATCCGTTACCGACCGCACAGCCTGTCCCCACAAGCATCACAGGGCAAACACATCGGCTCGAAATAGCGTTGCTCTCCGTGCGGCACCGTCGTCGCACCGGTCAGAAACGGAGTAAAGCAATGCGTTTCAAGAAATCCGTTGGCATTTCAGCGATGGCGGCAGGCATCGGCGTAGCCGGGCTGTTGGGCCTCGGCATAGGTACGGCGAGTGCCGATCCGGGCTGCGACCGCCCGGGTGCACCGTCGTGTGGGCATCATGACGACCGCGGGGCTCGGCCCGATGACTGGCGCGGCCGCAATATCGACGCGGCGCGTCGCGATCATCAACCCTTCGAGTGGAATGGCCAGCAGGTGCGACCGATGCCTTCCGGCGATGGCCGCGGCTGGGGCTTCTGGTTCCTTGATCGCTGGATTCCGATGTAGCCGAACCGATTCTGTTGGGGCACTCATCCCCTAGTGCCCCAACAGAATTCGGAATTGGTGCGGTCAACGCGGCGTGGAGCACGCCGCCTTTACCGCACCGTCCATCGCGATGGCTGCAGTCCAGTTCGCATGATCTGCGGGCTCGAACTTCGGCAGCTTGGTGGCATAGTTGTCCACGTACCGGGACTGTGCGCGCAGGAGACCGGTCAGCAGCGGATCCGTGGCCTTGTCTGCCAACCGGCGCAGTTCGTCAGCCTCCTGACGCATGATCGGGATGACCGACATCGTCACCGCCCGTTGTTTGCGCGACCAACGCGCGGCTGCGACGCGATGATCGCCCTTGGCCCAAGTCTGCTGCTTGCCGTCGTACCCGGCGCTGGCCCGCTGCCACTGAGCGCAGACCGGATCCGGCTTCTGTGCGGCAAATGCCTGAGCAGATTTGCTACCCGGATCCCCCGTTGCCGTCGACGTAATCACTTCGGCAGGAACGGGTTTCGCGCTCGACGACGCCGTCCCGGCCGCGGGCTGATCGTCGTGGCGTCCCGTCGTCGTAACCGCAACCACGCCGCCGACGAGCAAGGCGGCCGCGGTGGTCACGCCTACTGTCTTCCACACCCGTGCGCCGGTCAACTTGACACCCAGCGGCCGGCGACCGGTACCACCAGCGCCGAGCGCCACGTTGAACGCCGCGTCCGGGCGGGCCCGCAACTCGGCTACGGCCACTTCGACCGCTGCGGTCGGCGTCCCGAGATCGGTGAGCGCCTTGACGAATCGCGCTACCGACACCAGATCGCGGCCGTACAGATTCTCCTGCGGCGGAACGGCAGGCAGGAACCGCTCAACCAGATCCTCGCGCAGCTCCGATGCCCGCGCGACTTCGGCTGCGGTCAGCCAGTGCCCTGGAACATCTTCCCCCACAAACCCGGTCATCAGGTCGTCCTTCCCATGTGCACAGATGATTGGTACAACATCCCGCGCATACGCTGCAACCGGGAAAGCGCCTGACGTCGCCACGTTGCCATCACAAGTTGGACACCGAGAGGTTACGGCCTCTTTTGCCGGTCGTGCGGTGGGATCTCCTGGCAAACAACCACTCTCGACTGCCGCGGTGTGGTCGCGACGAAAAAGTACACCGCCCGATGCGAGTACGAGGCGGCTGAGGTAGTCGCCCGCGGCAGCATCGGCCCGACCATCCCGCAAAGGTCTCCGCGTCGACAATCGCGTGGTGTTCGACGGCGTCGGATTTGAGGTAGCGCACTACGCGTGCCCATTCCCACCAACCCGGCGCATGCTGCGAATTGCTCGACCTGTCAGTTCAGATACCGGACGGTGATGACGATGACGTATGGGATGCGGACATGACCGCGCTGACCTCTCAGCACACCCCGGCAGTCGACCGGCCGACGCTCACGCTCGCCGGCGCCGAGGCATCTTCGCCGGGCGTGACGCGCACCGGCGCCTCGTTTCGAGGCGCGTTGCACCGCCGGCCGTTGTCGGTGTGGCGCGAGGTTGCTCGGGGTCGGCTCGCCGATCTCCATGTCGATCTCGACGGTCTCCCGGTCGATTGCCGGGATGATCCGCGCTACCTCGATGCGCGACGCAGGCTCACGGAGGCGACCGAGATGGTCGATGAGCGGTGCAGCCTCCGCGGCGTGCTCAACGGGGCCGCGGTGGAAGCCGCCTGGCTTCGGATTCACGCCGTGGACGTCACGGTCATCCGGCTCGCGACACCCGGGGTGGTACGGGCCCGGCTGCCCGAAATCGTCTCCACCGGAAAGGAATTGCTCGGTGACAGCCATGAGTCGGTCGTGGCGCTCCGCGAAATTCTGGGGCACCCGAAGTGGACGGAATACGACCGTGAAACCCTGGCGCGCAGCGTCAAGGCTGTACATGCCGCCTCCGACAGCGAGAGTATGCGGCTGCGCAGCTTCCGCAACATCCTGCTCGGTGCCACCGCCATGTTGGCGCTGTTGGCGATCTGTTTCGGCGTCGTCGGCGCTTGTCGTCCCGACACGTTCGGTCTCACCGCCGCCGGAGCCTCGATGTCCCGCGCGGACATCGCGATCGCCGAGCTCCTGGGCCTGGTGAGCGCCAGCCTTGTGGGCGCGGTGGCCATCCGCCGGATGAAGGGAACCTCCACGGCCTACGCGGTGCCGATGGCCTCGCTGTTGCTGAAACTGCCCACCGGCGCATTGACCGCTGTCGCAGGACTGCTGATGGTCAAGGCCGGGATCGCCGGGGACGGGGTCAGCGTCACCACCAACGCCCACGTAGTCGGCTACTCGTTGTTGTTCGGAGCGTCGCAGCAGGGCCTCACCGGGATGGTGGACCGCCAGGCTCAAAGCCTGCTCAACAACATCTCATCCAAGGACAATGCGTGATTGAACGGCCTGATCGGCGGGCCCGGTTGGCATGATGCTGAATATGGATGAATACCGCCGCGGGGAACTCGCGTTCGACGTCATCGACAGCGGACCTGCTGACGGGCCGGTGGTGGTGCTGCTGCACGGCTTTCCCCAGCAGAACAGCAGTTGGGAGCAGATCATCCCGCTGCTCACCGCCAACGGCTTCCGATGTCTGGCCCCCAACCAGCGCGGGTACTCGCCCGGCGCCCGGCCAACTCGGCGCCGCGACTACCGCACGACGGAATTGGTGAAGGACGTCCTCGCGCTGATCGACGCCAGCGGTGCCGACCGGGTGCATCTGGTCGGTCACGACTGGGGCGCAGCGGTGGCGTGGGGTGTGGCCGGCAGCGCGCCCGAGAGGTTGGCCTCGCTGTCAGCCCTGTCGGTGCCCCATCCGATGGCCTTCATGCGGTCCATGCTGACCAGCCGACAGGGGCTGGCGTCCTGGTACATGTACGTCAACCAACTGCCCTGGGTGGCTGAGCGCTTCATGCTCGGGCGCGACGGCAAGGGTAAGGCCATGGCCAAGGTCCTGATCCGTAGCGGCTTGCCGCCGGAAGCGGCGGCAAGGGATGCTCGGCACATGGCCGAACCCGGGGCGCTCACGGCCGCGCTGAACTGGTACCGAGCGATGCCGATGGACTTCTCCGGTCTGGGCGCGGGCTTGAAGACCAAGAAGATCACTGTGCCCACGCTCTATGTCTGGAGCGACCGCGACATCGCTCTGACCGCCAAACCTGCGCGCGAAACCGCCAACTACGTGAGTGGCCCCTACCGCTTCGAAACGCTCGCCGGAGCGTCGCATTGGCTCCCGGAGGAGAAGCCGGCCGAGGTCGCGGAGATGTTGTTGCAGTGGTTCGCAGCCCATCCCGGATAGGTGGAAGGTGACACTGTGCTGACCCTGGGAGTGCTTCTCGGCGACGGGATCGGACCGGAGATCGTGGACTCGGCCACTCGGGTCGTCGAACGGGCCCTGGCAGGTGTGTCGGTCGAGGTGCGCTGGCGCGAACTGCCCTTCGGACTCGAGGCGATCGGCGAGTTCGGAACTCCGCTGCCAGAACCGACTCTGGCCGAACTGGACGGGCTGCCCGGATGGATCCTCGGTCCGCACGACAACGCGCGATACCCGGATCGATTCCGGGGCACGCTGTCGCCCGGCGGGGCAATCCGCAAGCGCTTCAACTTGTTCGCCAACATCCGGCCCGCGCGGGCCCTGAGTACCGCCGTCCCGGCGGTATGCCCCGATCTCGACGTGGTCATCGTCCGGGAGAACACCGAAGGGTTTTACGCTGACCGCAACATGTACGACGGCGCAGGCGAATTCATGCCGACGCCGGATGTCGCGTTGGCGGTCGCCGTCTTCACCCGTCCGGCCTGTGAACGGATCGCCCATCAGGCATTCCAGTTGGCCACCGCCCGCCGCAAGTCGGTCACCATTGCTCACAAGACCAATGTCCTGGCCAAAACCACCGGCTTGTTCCGCGATGCGTGCCTGGAAGTCGCCGGGCACTACCCCGATGTCGAAGTCCGTGGCGAGCACATCGACGCACTCGCGGCTCGGCTGGTGAGTCATCCCCGCGATTTCGATGTGATCGTGGCGGAGAACATGTTCGGTGACATCCTGTCCGATCTGGCCGGCCAGTTGAGCGGCTCGCTCGGGATAGCGCCGTCGATCAACGCCTCGCACACCCACGCGATGGCGCAGGCAGCACACGGCTCGGCGCCCGACATCGCCGGACGTGACATCGCCAACCCGGTGGCGATGATCCTGTCCAGCGCGATGTTGTTGCGTTGGCTCGCCGGCCGCGATGGCGGCACACGCGCACTCGGCGCGGCCGCCGACCGCATCGAGGACGCCATCGGACGCGTCCTGGATGCGGGTGTCGGGACGCCTGACGTCGGCGGCAGCGCGTCGACGTCGTCCTTCACCGAGCACGTGCTCGCCGCACTGTAGTGCCCGGTGTGCAGGCAGGTGCCGGACCAAGGACATAATCGACAAACACCAAGATGAGCTAAGGATCGGAGCGGAAGTGGCCAGGACCGAAGCTGACCGGTCCGTCTCCCCCGCTCTCCCCGCACCGCGCCCCGCGGGAGTCCTCATCGCCGGCCTGAGCCTGGTGGCCCTCACCGTCGCTGTCCTGCAGACCGCGGTGGTTCCGATCCTCGGCATCATCGCCAAGCAACTGAACACCTCGTCGGTGGCGGTCAGCTGGGCCGTCACCGCCAACCTGCTGGCCGCAGCGGCCACGACCCCACTCATCGGGCGCCTCGCCGATCTCTACAGCAAGAAGCGTGTCCTGCTGGGTGTACTGGTGGTCGTGCTGGCGGGTTCCGTGCTGGCCGCGGTCACCGCGTCGGTACCGCTGCTGATCGCGGCACGCATTCTGCAGGGCGCCTCCTATGCGCTCTATCCGATCAGCATTGCGATCCTGCGCGAGGAGCTCCCCGAGGATCGATTGGTCAGCGCGATGTCGGTGCTGTCCGGAACCCTGGGATTCGGCGGCGGCGTCGGCCTCGTCGTCACCGGCGTACTGATGTCGGGCGACGCCGGGTACCACCGGGTGTTCTGGCTGACCACCGCCTTCACCGCCATCGTCATCGTGGTGGCGATCGTGATCGTGCCCAACCGCAGGCCCGAGGCGGGAGGGGCGATCGACTGGCTCGGTGCCGCCGGCCTGGCGATCGGGCTGTCGTCGTTGCTGCTGGCGATCACCCAGGGCAACTCGTGGGGATGGAGTCATCCGGGTACGGTCGGCTTCCTGCTCACCGGGGTGGGCGTGCTGACCGGCTGGTGGTGGTGGGAGCGACGGGCGGCCGATCCCCTGGTGTCGACCACGATGCTGGCCCGCAGACCCATTCTGCTCACCAATTTGGCCACGATCCTGGTCGGAATGGGCCTGTACTTCGCCTTTCTCGGTCTCACCCAGTTCGTGCAGATGTCGCGTGAGATCGCCGGCTACGGATTCGGCGCCACCGTGTTGAAGGCGAGCGTCTACTTCCTCCTTCCTGGAGCTCTCACCGGTTTCCTCGTGGCGTTGGTCAGTGGCCGCTACATCGACCGGTATGGCGCGCGCCGGGTGCTGGTGGTGGCCGCCGTGGCCGGCATTGCCGGATTCGTCATGCTGGCCGTCGCGCACGACCGTCCGTGGCAGGTCGTCCTGGCCGGTGTACTGACCAACGCCTACATCAGCCTCGGATACGGCGCATTGCCCGCGCTCGTGGTCAGTGAGGTGGACGCCAGTGAGACGGGCATCGCCACGAGCATGAACGCCATTGCACGAACCATCGGCAGTTCGGTGGCGGCAGCGGTGGTGGCGGTGCTGCTCGGGCATCGGCTGGTGCCCTCGGAAATCAGCTTCGTGACGATCTTCGTCGCGGGTGCGGTCACCGCGGCACTGGCGATGGCCCTGATCGCGGTATCCCGGGCGCCGGACCGCCACGGTGACTCCGTGCAGACCCTGTCCGAATCCCGTGCGATGAACCACGAGTGGGGCTGATTCGCTCAGTCGCCGGTTTCCTGTCGTGACACCCGCTGAGCTGCGAGACTTGAGATCAGCCCGTCGCTGTAGCCATCACGCAATGGGATTGCGCCGTCGAAGCCCGTCTAGACGAAGGATTCCATTGTCGAAATGTTAAATCGTTGCGGAATCACTTGCGAAGGTCGCAGTTATCCGCGATCGTTTACCGACAGCTAGCGCGGCTGTACTGGAGGAGGATTCCGCTGACCGGCCCAGACATCACCACCGTCGACACGTCGACGCGACCCGACGGCTCGCCACGCATCGGCGCGCCTGTCATCGAGATCGACCACGTCACGAAACGGTTCGGCGACTACACCGCAGTGTCCGAGGCAGACTTCTCCATCGCGTCGGGTGAGTTCTTCTCGATGCTCGGGCCCTCGGGGTGCGGGAAGACCACCACGCTGCGCATGATCGCCGGATTCGAAAGCCCGACCGAGGGCGCCATCCGACTCGAAGGTGTCGACGTCTCCCGCGTGCCACCGCACAAGCGCAACGTCAACACGGTCTTCCAGCACTATGCGCTGTTTCCGCACATGACGGTGTGGGACAACGTTGCCTACGGGCCGCGCAGCATGAAGAAGGACAAAACCGAGATCAAACGCAGCGTCGACGAGCTGCTGGACATAGTTCGGCTCACCGACTTCGCCAAGCGCAAGCCCAGCCAGCTCTCGGGCGGTCAGCAACAACGGGTGGCGCTGGCCCGTGCCCTGGTCAACTACCCGAGCGCACTCCTGCTCGATGAGCCGCTCGGCGCCCTGGATCTCAAGCTGCGGCATGCGATGCAATTCGAACTCAAGCGGATCCAGCGCGAGGTCGGCATCACGTTCATCTACGTCACTCACGATCAGGAAGAGGCGCTCACGATGAGCGACCGGATCGCGGTGATGAACAACGGAAACGTCGAGCAGATCGGCAGCCCCACCGAGATATACGACCGCCCGGCGACGGTGTTCGTCGCCAGCTTCATCGGGCAGGCCAACCTGTGGCCCGGCCGCCAGACCGGGCGGGCCAACCGCGACTTCGTCGAGGTGGAAGTGCTCGGCTCCACGCTCAAGGCCAAGCCCGGCGACACCACCATCGAACCCGGCGGTCACGCGACACTGATGGTCCGCCCGGAGCGGGTCCGCGTCTCGATGGAGGTTCCCGCCGGGGAGGTGGCCACCGTGCCCGCCACCGTCAAGGACCTGACCTTCCAGGGTCCGGTGCTGCGGCTGTCTCTTGCCGCACCTGATGATTCGACGATCATCGCCCACGTCGGGCCCGAGCAGGAGCTCCCCCTGCTCCGTCCTGGCGATCAGGTCCACGCGAGTTGGGCACCGAACGCATCACGGGTGCTCCCGGCCGCGGACATTCCCACCACCGAAGATCTCGAAGAGATGCTCGACGACACGTAGGTGTGGGCAGCAGTCGCCAGCCCCTTCATCGACGAAAGCGCCCGAACTCAGAAAGGTCGCCCATGCCCGCTCAATTCGATCCCCAACTTCTCGCCCGGCTCAACGCGAACCGCACGTCGCGGCGTCGCTTCCTCGGTGGCGGCGCCGCGGCCGCCGCCGCGCTCGCGCTGGGCCCGTCCGTGCTGGCTGCGTGCGGGTCCGGTGGTGGCGGTGGTTCGACGGCATCGTCGTCGGCCGCCCCTGACGACGGCTCGCCGGCCAGCGGCGAAGTCCGTATCTCGAACTGGCCGCTGTACATGGCCGACGGTTTCGTCGCAGCGTTCCAGACCAGGACGGGTCTGACGGTGGACTACAAAGAGGATTTCAACGACAACGAGCAGTGGTTCGCCAAGGTCAAGGAACCGTTGTCCCGCAAGCAGGATATCGGCGCCGACCTCGTCGTGCCCACCGAGTTCATGGCGGTCCGGCTCGCCGGACTCAAGTGGCTCAACGAGATTCGTGACTCTCGCGTCCCCAACAAGAAGAACCTGCGAGAGGACCTTCTCCAGTCGAAGGCCGATCCGGGCCGCAAGTACACCGCGCCGTACATGACCGGCATGGTCGGCCTGGCCTACAACAAGGCCGTAACCGGACGCGACATCACCAAGATCGATGATCTGTGGGATCCCGCATTCAAGGGCAAGGTCAGCTTGTTGTCCGATGTCCAGGACGGGCTCGGCATGATCATGCAGTGGCAGGGAAACTCCGTGGAGGATCCGACCACCGAATCCATCACCAAGGCCGTCGATGCCATCCGTGAACAGAAGGACAAGGGGCAGATCCGCCGGTTCACCGGCAATGACTACGCCGATGACCTGGCGGCTGGTAATATCGCTGTCGCCCAGGCATATTCGGGTGACGTGGTGCAGCTGCAGGCAGATAATCCGGACCTTCAGTTCATCGTGCCGGAGTCCGGCGGCGACTGGTTCATCGACACCATGGTGCTCCCCTACACGACGCAGAATCAGAAGGCCGCCGAAGCGTGGATCGACTACGTCTACGACCGAGCGAACTATGCCAAGCTCATCGCGTTCACCCAGTTCGTGCCGGTGCTCTCGGACATGACCGACGAACTCGCCAAGATCGATCCCAAGTTGGCCGGGAACCCGCTGATCAACCCGCCTGCCGATATTCTCGCCCAGCTCAAGTCCTGGCCGGCCCTGACCGACGAGCAGACTCAGGAGTTCAACAGTCTCTACGCCGCAGTGACCGGAGGCTGACGCCGATGGCGGGTGCAGCCACCAGTAACCGGCAGCGGAGCAAGGTCGCCCCGTACCTGATGATCCTGCCTGCCTTGGTGTATCTCGGGATCTTCTTCGTGGTGCCGTTCATCTCGCTGTCACGTACCTCGTTGTCCACGTCGGGCGGGTCGGTGTACCTTCCGACACTCGAGTTCGACTGGAACTTCGGCAACTACGCTCATGCGTTCACGACATATCAGGACCAGATCCTGCGGACCTTCGGCTACGCACTGGTAGCGACCGTCGTGTGCGCGGCGCTGGCATTCCCGCTGGCGTACGTCATCGCGTTCAAGGCCGGCCGGTACAAGAATCTGATCCTCGGCCTGGTCATCCTGCCGTTCTTCGTGACGTTCCTGATCCGCACCATCGCCTGGAAGACGATCCTGGCCGACGATGGGTTGGTGGTGAGTGCGCTCGGATCCATCGGGTTGCTGCCGAGTGAAGGCCGGCTGCTGTCGACGAGCTGGGCTGTGATCGGGGGCCTCACCTACAACTGGATCATCTTCATGATCCTGCCGCTGTACGTGAGCCTGGAGAAGATCGATCCCCGCCTGATCGAGGCCTCCAAGGATCTCTACTCGTCGAACACCCGTAGTTTCACCAAAGTCATTCTGCCGCTGTCGATGCCGGGTGTGCTGGCGGGAAGCATGCTGGTGTTCATTCCCGCCGCCGGTGATTTCATCAACGCCGATTATCTCGGGAGCACTCAGACCACCATGATCGGCAATGTGATCCAGAAGCAGTTCCTGGTGGTCAAGGACTATCCGGCCGCGGCCGCACTCAGCATGGTGCTGATGGCGATCATCCTGGTCGGAGTGCTGCTCTACACGCGGGCGCTGGGCACGGAGGATCTGGTATGACGTCGACCGCGTTGGCGGACGCCACCAGCCCGGCCGCTTCGAAGGTGGTCAAGGGCTCACCGCGTTGGGGCGACTGGTCCCTGCGGATCGTTGCCGGTCTGGTTCTGGTGTACCTGTTCGTGCCGATCTTCGTGATCGTGTTGTTCTCGTTCAACAAGCCCGCGGGCAAGTTCAACTACACCTGGCAGGGATTCACCCTCGACAACTGGGCGGATCCGTTCAAGTACCCGGCACTGACCGACGCCCTCAAGCTGAGCCTGAACGTCGCGGCGGTATCCACCGCAGTCGCCCTGGTGCTCGGCACGCTGGTCGCCATCGCGCTTGTGCGCCAGCGCTTCCGGGGCCAGAAGGCGGTCGACACGTTCCTGGTGCTACCGCTGACCGCGCCCGAGGTGGTGATGGGTGCCTCACTGTTGACACTGTTCCTCGACCTCGGCTGGGCGGCCGGCTACACCACGATTCTCATCGCCCACATCGCGTTCGAGGTGAGCTTCATCGCCATGACGGTCCGGGCCCGGGTGCGTGGGTTCGACTGGACGCTCGAGGACGCGTCGATGGATCTCGGGGCCGGCCCGACCCGAACGTTCTTCAAAGTGACGCTGCCGCTGATCGTTCCGGGGATCGTGGCCGCGGCGATGTTGTCGTTCGCCTTGTCATTGGACGACTTCATCATCACCTACTTCGTCAGCGGCTCGACCGTTACCTATCCCCTCTATGTCAATGCGGCGGTCAAGGCTGCCGTGCCACCGCAGATCAACGTGCTGGCCACGGTGATCCTGGTGGTCAGCCTGCTGTTACTCGTGGTCGGAACGCTGTACCGGCGCAAGCGCACCGACGTCTGAGCTCAGGGCGCGTCGAGCTGCACCGTAACGGTCACCCTGCCCTGCCCGTCGCGGTGGGCGATCGCGCGCCCCGTATGGTCCCTGCCGTCCAGGTTCACCAATGTGAGCGGGCGGCCCTCACCGAGGAAGTTTCGCCACCAATTCTTGTTGTCCGGCGCCATCACGTTGATGGTCACCTGCTCGCCCTCGCGCTTCACTGAAACCGGGGTCTCGAACGGTTGACCCGAGCGGCGGCCGGTGTAACGGATGACCACCACACCGCGGCCGATCCACCGTCCGAGCACCGGAACATGGGTGAGGCCTACGGCTGTCGCGTTGAACCAGCGGACCACTGGGGAATTGAAGATTCCACGTGCCATTGGCGCCAGCGTAGCCCGATCAGCCGACCTCGGGTCGGACCTCGGTCACGGGTTGTGAACCTTGGGGACCACGATATTGGCAAGCACCATGCGAAGGAACGGCCGATAGACCGCCTGCTCGTCCAGCAGGCTGTTGAGGGTGACGCCGTCGTTGGCGGCCAGAATGACCCGGGCGAGATCCACCGCCGGGATGCTCAAATGGCCGCCCAGCCGGGCAGCACCTTTGGAGATGTAGTCGGCAAGGGCACGCACCGTCTCCTCCCGCTGCGCGGCCACGCGCTCGCGCGCTTCGGGATTGCGCAGCAGGAACAGCGTGTACTCGGATCCGAGGACAGCCCGGTCCGGCCCCTCGGCGGCGACCAGGTCCCGCCAGCGGTCACCGAGGTCGTCGGCGTCGAGGTCCTCGAGCCGGTGGAACATCGCGATGACGTCGGCGAAGCCGTCGAGGAATTGTTGACGCTGCCGTTCGACCACGGCCAGGAACAACTCGGCCTTGCTGCCGAAGTGGGAATATATGGCGCCGCGGGTGTAGCCCGCGACCTCGGCGATGTCTTCGAGCGCGGCCCCGTCAAACCCCTTGCGCGCAAACACCTCCTCGGCAGCGTCCAGCAGGACGTTGCGGGTGTGCTCCAAGCGACGTTGTTTGGTCCAGCGTTCGGCCATGGCCCCATCCTGTCAAACGTCAGCCAGTCGGCGCGGCGGTGTACCTCCACGTTTGTTGCTGTTCGGACAATCCTTATTCATCATTGTATTGAATATACGTCGATGTATAGTAGTGATCGCAGTCACAACCACTCATTGGTGCCGACGGTCGGGCGTGCCCGGACGTCAGCGGCACCTCACCGCCCACACATCGATTGAGGAGGCCCGCCCGTGCCGACAGCACGCCCCGGAAACTGGGTCGAGAACGCCACCCGCCTGGACGACATCGAGCCCGATGCTTATCGGATGCAGATCCCCACCAGTCGCTATGTGGCACCGGAGTTCGTTGCCCAGGAACGTGATTCGATCTGGAAGAAGGTCTGGCAGGTGGTCGGCCGGGTGGATGAGTTGACCAAGGCCGGCGACTGGAAGCAGTACCAGATCTTCGATCAGTCCTACCTCGTTGTGCGCGGCAAGGACGACACCATTCGCGGTTTCGTGAATGCCTGCCGACATCGTGGCAACGTGCTGTGCCGCGAGGCCAGCGGGAACGCCAAGCGTGGGTTCCTGTGCCAGTACCACCTGTGGTCATACGACCTGGACGGTCGGCTCAAGGGGATGCTGCGGGAGGCGCTGGCCGGACCGATCGACAAGGACACCCACGGGCTGATCGAGGTCTCGGTGGGTACATTTGCCGGGTTCATCTTCCTCAACCCGGATCCAGACGCTGAACCGTTGGCCGACTTCATCGGCACGGAGGTCGCAACCTTGCTCGAGCCGTACCACCTCGAAGAGATGGTCACGGTGATGGATGTGACCGAGGCGATCGACTGCAACTGGAAGGTCGTCCTCGATGCCTTCCAGGAGGGCTACCACATCGACGGTATCCACCCCCAGCTCCTGCGGGTGATCAATATCGATCCCGCCACGAGCCGCTACCGGTTCTTCGATCGGCACAGCGTGTCGATGGCACCGTTCGACGTCGTCGGCGCCACCGGCGAGCAGCAGGTCGACGGCATCATGGACCTGCCCGAGACCTTCCCTTCGACGGTCGCGGTACTCCCCCGGTTCCAGGAACTGGTCGCCGAATACCGCAGCGGGGACGGGTCATTGGACTTTCCCGACGGGATCACGGCGCGCACCCTCCTGCAGAAGGCGACGCGAGACACGTTGACGGGCATGGGCCTTGATGTCAGTGGGCTCACCGACGAGCAGATGAGCGACAACCACGGCTGGGTGTGGTTTCCGAATTTTTTCATGACCATTCGCGCCGGGGAAGCCACGATCATCATGTCGCTGCCCCACCCCGACGGTGATCCCAATCGGTGCATCTGGCATGTCGCCAGCTACATGTGGCTGCCCGACGAGATGAAAGCCGCGTTCACCGCCGAACCGATCGTGGTCGACGAGCCGGGCAGCTACAAGTATTTCGAAGCGCTCCAACAAGATTACGAGCAGATGCCGCGTCAACAGATCGGTCTGCGCAACACGGCGCTCGAGCACATGGCCCTGGTCAAGGAAGAAGTCGTCATCGCGCATTTCCACTCGGTTGTCGACAAGTACCTGCAGACCACGAACGCCTGAATCGCCTGAGGAAAGAGGACTTTTACCGATGAAAGCTGTCAGTGATGTGGTCGGTGAGTACAGCGGCCGACCCAGGGTGGCGCTGGAGTACGCGGTGCGCACCAAGCGCATCGTCGACAGTGCCAAGCAGTCCGGTTTCGGCCAGGAAAGCTGGGCTCCGCTGGCCGAATTGTTGGCCCTCGACGAGTTCGAGCGGATTGGCAATTTCAAAGAGGTGATGGACTGGCCGCAGTATGTCGAGTTCCTGACCAACTGGGCGGTCTCGGCGGAGTGGGACGGGCTGTTCAAACGGGTCAGCGAGGTCGACGGGGTGGTCTTCCTCGAACTCGAAGAGCGTTCGCGGATGGGTGATTTCGAGTCCGTGGTCAACTCGGTGTCGGTATACGAATTCACCGCCGACGACAAGGTCCGCCATATCGACGTCTACCTTCAGATGGCGCTGCCCGGCATGGACATGCTGACCAGCTTTGAAGGAGTTGAGATCTCGGAGTGAGTTGCGGTGGGTTGCCCGGTGACCCAGCTGCGAAGCCGCTACCGCGGTGCGGTCCTGTTCGGAAACGGGTCGTTGGAGAAATCGATCTGCACCGCTGGATTGCTGATCGCCGTGATGAGGCCGGTGCCGAATGCCCCGGCACTGTCGTACAGCGTGGAAGCGCCGACGGCGACGCCATCGGCGGCCCAATGCGAATCGGCCTGGACGCCGATCCACTCGTCGCCGGGCAACCGAGACAGGGCGACGGTCAGGTCACCGTTGATGTAGCCGACGCCGGCGGTGCCCAGATTGGTGACCAGGCTGGTGCCCTCGGCAGCCATCGCCGCCCGCACGAACGGTGAGTTCTGCTGCCCCTGAACGACGGTGATGGTGCGGTTCATGAACCGCTTCCTCGACGCGTTCTGATGCTCGGCGATGGCGCGACTCCAACCGCCTGCGTCACTGCCCATATATGTCTTGCCCTCCCCGTCGAGGGCGGCAGGCGGTTCGAAGTCCGTTGCGGTGGTCCATTCCTCACCCGCAGGCGGCGCACTCAACCGGTATTGCACCAGCGTCGCACGTGCCACGGTCACGCCGTCCTGGACCAGCTCACACTCCGAGTTGCGGACCCGCCTGCCGTCACGGATCAACGCCACCTTTGTCGTCGTCGGCAGCCCGCGCGCGGCCTTGAACAGGTCGACCGTCAACCGGGCCGGCAGAAACTCGGGAAGCCCGAAGGCCGACTCCAACGCCCGTGCCGCCAGGCCGACCAGTGCCGGCCCGTTGAGATGGTCCTCACCCCAGTGGCTCTGCGCAAAGCGGGTCGGCTGGAATCTGTCCTGCTCGGACTGCACGAAATGGGCGTCAACCTCGGTCATCGGCGAATCGTCGCATATGGGCTAACTAAATCTGTCAGCGGGGATCAGGTATCGCGCCGGGCGCTCAGCCAGCGTTGTTGGAGCCGGACGAAATGGGCGTCGACGACGGCGCCGTGCCCCGGAACGAACACCCCGTGCTCACCGCCCGCGGCCAGCACCGCCTCGAGCGTGGCCGGCCAAGCCTCCACGTCGGAATCGGCGTCGATGACCGGATCACCGGACTGTTCGACAAGATCACCGCAGAACACCACCGGGCGTTCGTTCGGCACCGTCACGATCAGGTCATGGGTGGTGTGGCCGGCACCGGGTCGGCAGATATTCACGGTCCGGCCGCCGACATCGATATCGCCTCCGGCCACTTGGTGCCTGGGAACCGGCAGCGCCGCGATCGCCCGGTCGACCTCGTCGGCATCGGCGCCGTGGCGGATCGCATCCGCCCTCAAGTGCGCCCGGCCGCCATCCATGGCGACTGCAACCTCTGGTGCACAATAGATTTCGGCCCGATCGAACCAGGAGCAACCCAGGACATGGTCAAAATGGTTGTGCGTCAGGATGATACGCGTGACATCCTGCCGCGTCAGTGCCGTGACATCGGCCTCGATACCGCGGGCCTCGGCCAATGTAGTACCGGCATCGACCAAAAGAGCGTGGGTGCTGCCGCTGACCAGACCGACCGTGACATCGAGAAACGGAAGGCGGGTGCGCCAAACACCCGCACCCAGCTGTTCCCAGTCGTAGTTCACGGCCTCGCGCCGGCCAGGGGATCCACCCCTGCGAAGCTACCCCTGGCGTCGTCTGGCCGCAGTGACCTGGCCTGAGAGGTTTGTGTTGGAGATCTGTGGGAACTCCTAGCTCATGTTGATCAGACGAATTGCCCGGCCCATGCTGTCTGCGACCTTCATCGCCAGGGGCGTCGACACCCTGCGCGACCCGAGTACCGCCGCCGAGACGACACGCAGAACACTCGGTGCGTTGGGTGCCCTTCCAGGCCCGGTCGGCGCCGGGGTTCCGCGCAACGCCGACACGGTTGCGCGGGTCAACGCGGCGGTTCAGGTGGGGGGTGGGCTCCTCCTGGCGCTCGGCCGGGCGCCGCGGCTTACCGCGGCGGCACTGGCCGTCACGATGATTCCGAGGGGCGTGGGCTCACAGGCCTTTCTGAAGGATTCCGACCCGCAACACGCCGCGGCTCAGCGCCGGGAGTTTCTGACCGACGTGAGTCTGCTGGGCGGCCTGATCATCGCGGCGGCCGATACGGCGGGCAAACCATCGCTGGCGTGGCGCGGACGCCGTGCCGCGCGGCAGGTCTCGGCCAGTGTCGCCGCCGCGGTTCCTGGTGTGGCGGCGGGCGGGCTCAACAACAATTCCCTCGCCGACAGTGCGATCGTCGAGAAGGTCGGACACAACCTGGCCGTCGGTGCCGAACGGGGCCGCGAACTGGCCGACGTGGCGGTGGAGCGGACGACCGAATTGGCTGCCGAGTTGGCTCAATTAGCGCGTGAACACGGACCCGAGGTAGCCGAAGCGGCCCGTGAACGCGCCACCGAGTTCGCGCACATCGCGCGTGAGCGTGCACCCGAACTTGCTGAGGCCGCCCGCGAACGCTCTGCTGCGCTGGCCGACATCGCCCGATCCCAACTCGACCAGCGCCGCGATCGGTAGCTTTGAGGGATGAGTACGGGCGACTATCCACCGGAATTCGGGCAGTACGGACAACCGGGCGGTTATCCCCCGCCGTATGGAACGCAGGCCCCCGGCGGCTTGGGCCGACGTTGGTTCGCCAGGGTGATCGACGGCTTGATCGTCGGGACGGTGGCATTCTTCCTGGGCTTCTACACCGACCAGCTCTCCAATTATTGGGTGACAGGCCTGTTCACCGGACTGCTGGTGTTTGTCTACTTCGTGTTGTTCGAAGTGGGAATGGGTTCGACACCCGGCAAGAAGCTGCTCGGACTCGAAGTACACGGGCCGGGCGGCGCACCGAAGCCGACTGCCAAACAGTCGGCCATCCGTAATGCCTTCACCCTGCTGACGATCATCCCGTGGGTCGGTTGGCTCCTGGCACCCATCGCCATGATCATCATCGCGATGACCATCAGCTCGAGCCCCACCAAGCAGGGTAAGCACGACGAACTTGCCGGTGGCACCCAGGTAACCCGGGGCTGAAAGCCGTCTACCGGTTCAGATCACCAGTCCCAGCAGGAGAACGAAAACCAGGCCGGACACCGACAGCACGGTCTCCATCAACGACCAGGATTTGATGGTCTGCCCCACCGTCATTCCGAAGTACTCCTTCACGAGCCAGAATCCGGCGTCGTTCACGTGTGAGAAGAACAACGAGCCGGCGCCGACGGCGAGCACCACCAGGGACACCTCCCCGGTACTCATCCCCTCGACCAGTCCGAGCATCAGTGATGAGGCGGTAATCGTGGCCACGGTGGCCGACCCGGTGGCCAACCGGATCAGTACGGCCAACACCCACGCCAGCAGTACCACCGACAGGTTGGCGCCCTTGGCCCATTCGGCAAGCAGGGTGCCGATCCCGGTGTCGACCAGGACCTGTTTGAATCCGCCACCGGCCGCGACGATCAGGATGATCCCGGCCACCGGCGGAAGCGACGACTCGATGGTTTTCGCGATCTGGTCGCGGCTCATCTTGGCGCCGCCACCGAGAGTGAACATGCCGACCACCACCGCGATCAGCAACGCCATCAAGGGCTGACCGAGGATGTCGAATGTCTGTCGCAGCAGGTGGGACTTGTCGTCGACAAAGATGTCGACCAGCGCCTTGCCCATCATCAGGGCCACCGGCAGCAGCACGCTGAACATCGTGATGGCGAAGGTCGGTCGCGCTTTCGTCGCGGTCGTCGTGGTCACGCCGCCCGTAGAGTCCGCCGCGTCGAACCGGTCCGGAACATCCAGGACCACCCAGCGACCGGCCAGCTTGCCGAACAACGGACCTGCCACCACGATCGTCGGGATTGCCACCAGCACACCCAACGCCAGCGTGACGCCGAGATCGGCGTTGAGCAGTGAGATCGCGGCGACCGGTCCCGGATGGGGCGGTACGAATCCGTGCATGGCCGACAGGCCGGCCAGAGCCGGGATGCCGACGGTGATCAGCGAAAGTTGCGAACGTCGGGCCACCAGGTAGATCACCGGCATCAACAGCACCAGGCCGATCTCGAAGAACATCGGCAGACCGATGATCGCGCCCACCAACGCCATTGCCCACGGCAGCGCCCGCGGTGACGCATGCCCGACGATGGTGTCCACGATTTCGTCGGCTCCCCCGGAGTCGGCCAACAGCTTGGCGAACATCGCGCCGAGAGCGATCAATATCCCAACGCTCGCAGCGGTAGAGCCGAAGCCGCTGGAGAACGAGGCGAGCACGTCGCTGACGTTTTCACCCGCAGCCATGCCCACGGTCAGTGCACCGAAGATCAGAGCCAGGAACGGATGCAACTTGACGATCGTGATGAGCACGACGATCAGGGCGATGCCGGCCAGCGCGGCCAGGACCAACTGCGCGCCGCCCGCCACCGGCTCGATCAGGTCAGACCCGGCCGCGAGATGAGTGAGGGCCGAAGTCATCGGTTCTCCTGTTCTGTTGTCGCCGTGTCGCATTGGGCCACATATTCATCGACTATGGCGTCGATGCTCTGATCCACGTCGATGGCGACACCGGCCTCATCGGGGCGGAGCGGCTCCAGCGTCGCGAATTGGGAGTCCAGCAGCGCAGCCGGCATGAAATGCCCCGGTCGGCTGGCCTGACGCCGGCGGATCACCTCGTGCGATCCGCTCAGATACAGAAACGCAACATCGGGGCAGTGCCGCCGCAGTTGGTCGCGGTATGTGTGTTTGAGGGCCGAGCAGCTCATCACGCCGCCGTCGTGGTGCTCGGCGAGCCACTCACCGATCGACTCCAGCCACGGATAGCGGTCCTCGTCATCGAGGGCGTGGCCCGCGGACATCTTGGCGATGTTGGCGGCGGGGTGAAAGTCATCGGCGTCGGCGAACGGCACCCGCATCCGCTGCGCCAGCGCGGCACCGACCGTCGACTTTCCCGACCCCGATACGCCCATGACCACGACTGGTGAACCCATACTCCGCCTCACGATGTGTGTCTACCGTCACACAGCCTGCCGTAAAGGTCATACGATTGCAAGACTGTCACGATTAAATCTGCTTATTCAGCAGGCAGTCTGCAATATGACAGGATGTAAACGTGTCCTCGCCATCAAATGTCGGCGCGTTGCATGCCAACCTGTTGACCGCGCTCGGTACCGGCATCGTCTCCGGCGAGTTGGCGGCCGCGCAGGTGCTGACCCTGGACCGGCTCAGCGCCGAGCATGAGGTGTCCCGCAGCGTGGCACGCGAGGTGATCCGGGTGCTGGAGTCGATGGGCATGGTGGAGTCGCGACGCCGGGTCGGGATCACGGTGCAGCCGTCACGCAAGTGGAATGTGTTCGACCCCAGACTGATTCGCTGGCGCCTGCATGCCGGGGACCGGGCGGCGCTCCTTGCATCGCTGTCGGAGCTCCGCCGAGGTTTCGAACCGGCCGCCGCGGCACTCGCCGCACGGCGGGCCGACCCTGATCAATGCCGGATCCTGGCCGCCGCCGTTTCCGACATGGTGGTGCACGGACGGTCCGGCAACCTCGCCGCATACCTGCTGGCGGACAAGGTATTCCATCAAACACTGCTGGAAGCCAGCGGCAACGAGATGTTCCGCGCGCTCAACGACGTGGTGGCCGAGGTCCTCGCCGGGCGTACCGAGCACGGCCTGATGCCGGACTCTCCCAACCCGGCGGCCATCGAGTTACACGACCAGGTGGCCCGGGCGATCCGACTGCGCGACGAGGATGCCGCCGAACGGGCGATGCGGGCCATCATCGACGAGGCCGCCACCGCGGTGAGCGACGGCGACGGCCCCGATGCTTAACTAGCCTTATGGGTCGCACTCCCGCATTGGCGCGTCGCTTCTTCGATCGGCTGGAACCGGTGCACGCGGTCACCTACTTCACCGCAGAGTCTCGCGCGGCGCTCGAGTCCTTGGGCTACCCCGGCTTCTGGATGGGCTACTTCGCAGCCCGCTCAGCCCCGCTGGGCATCGTGCCGGCCGAGGTGGTCGCCGCCGCGTTCTACAACTTCACCACCGCGCGGGTGGCGAAGGCCCTGCCCGCTGCGTGGGAAAAGGCAAGTCCAGCAACACTTTTGCAGCTGCGTTCAGATTCGGCTGTCGCGGCACTGCGTCGCTCGGGAGTGGCCGACTCGGAGTCGACCCGCCTCGCCGCCGATCTCGCCGCCAAAGCTGCCAGCACGGCACCCTTGGATGGGCGGCCGCTCTACGCGGCCAACCAGGCGCTGCCTTGGCCGGAGGACCCGATCGCCAAACTCTGGCACGCGGTCACCCTGCTGCGCGAGCAACGCGGAGACACCCATATCGCTGTACTGGTCGCCGAGGGAATCAGCGGACGTGAATGCAACGTACTGCACGCCGCAGCCGGCCGCGTGCCGCGCGAGATGATCATGCGGAGTCGCGACTATGACGACGACCAGTGGGCAGGCTACGTCGAGCAGTTGCGCTCGCGCGGCTGGCTGGACGGCCAGGGCGACCTCACCGACACCGGGCGGGCCGTCAAGCAAGGCATCGAGGACCGCACCGATGCCTTGGCCCTGCGCGCACTGGACGCGTTGACCGACGACGAGATCACCACCCTCTTCCGGGTGCTGACGCCGATCACCCGGCAGGTGGTGGCCGCCGGGGACGTTCCCGCCGCCACGCCGATGGGCCTGAACCGCGACAATCTCGACGACGACAGCGCCCATCTGGGCTGACAACCTCAGCGCGGCGCGTACATGATCAGCCCGACGCCGACGAGCGCGACGAGTGCGCCGGCGACATCCCACCGGTCGGGTCGGAAACCGTCGGCGGCCATGCCCCACAACAACGATCCGGCGATGAATACCCCGCCGTAGGCGGCCAGGACCCGGCCGAAGTGGGCGTCGGGCTGAAACGCCGCGACGAAGCCATAGGCGCCGAGCGCGATCACCCCGGCGCCCATCCACATCCAGCCACGATGCTCGCGCACGCCTTGCCACACCAGCCAGGCCCCGCCGATCTCGAGCACCGCAGCGAGGACGAACAGCGCGATCGATTTACCTACCATCACCACCCCAGGGTGCCGTGAACATGCACAAATGTCGGCTTTAGCGCGGCGTGTCGTCGGCAGACACGCATGCCGTGGGGCCAGGGGTCAGGCGACGCCGAGGTAGGCGGCACGAATACTGTCATCCGCCAACAGCTCCCGCGCGGCACCGCTTCGCGTGACATTGCCGGTCTCCAGGATGTAGGCCCGGTCCGAACGGCTCAGCGCCTGTTGGGCGTTCTGCTCGACCAGCAATACGGTGGTGCCCTGGGCGTTGATCTCGGAGATGATCTTGAAGATCTGCGAGATCACCATCGGCGCCAACCCCATCGACGGCTCGTCGAGCAACAGCACCCTGGGTCGGGCCATCAGCGCGCGACCGATGGCCAACATCTGCTGTTCCCCGCCGGAGAGGGTGCCGCCCACCTGGGAACGCCGCTCGGCCAGCCTCGGGAACGTCTCGAACACCCAGTCCAATCGCTCGTCATGCTCGTGGCGGGAGGCGAATTTGCGCCCATAGCAACCCATCTCCAGGTTCTCCACCACCGTCATGCCGGGAAAGACCCCGCGTCCCTCCGGGGCCTGGATCAGCCCGTCGATGACGCGCTGATGGGCTTTCACCCGCGAGATGTCGCGGCCTTCGAACCACACCGAGCCCGAGGTCAGGGGCCGCAGGCCCGAGATCGCGCGCATCATCGTGCTTTTGCCGGCCCCGTTGGAGCCCAACAGCGTGACCAACTCCCCCTCGTGCACCACGAGCGAAACCCCGTGCAACGCCTTGATGCGGCCATAGTGCACCACCACGTCGCGTACCTCGAGCAGTACCCGAGGACTGGTCTCAGCCGAGTTCATCATCGGGCACCCCCAGATACGCGGCGATGACCTTCGGGTCCTCGCGGATGTCGTGTGGCAATCCGTCGGCGATCTTGCGACCGAATTCCAGCACCACGATGCGGTCGGTCACCCCCATCACCAGGCGCATGTCGTGCTCGATCAACAGCACGGTGTAGCCGTCGTCGCGGATCTTTCGGATCAACTCGATCAGCGATGCCTTCTCGGCCGGGTTGAACCCGGCGGCCGGTTCATCCAGGCACAGCAGTTTGGGCTCGGTGGCCAGCGCGCGGGCGATCTCCAGACGCCGCTGATCGCCATAGGGAAGGTTCTTGGCCTTCTCCTCCCCGCGATGCGCGATCCCCACAAAATGCAGCAACGCCACGGCGCGTTCGATCGCCGACCGCTCTTCGCGGCGGTGCCGCGAGGAGCGCACCAGGGCACCCGGCACCGAGGTCTTGTGCCGCGCATCGGTTCCCACCATGACGTTCTCCAGTGCGGTCATCTCACCGAACAGGCGGATGTTCTGGAAGGTACGGGCGATGCCACGACGCGTGATCTGGTGACGCTTGATCCGGCCCAGTGGGGCGCCGTCGAAAACGACCGATCCCGAGCTGGGTCGGTACACGCCGGTGATCGCGTTGAAGCACGTGGTCTTGCCCGCACCGTTGGGGCCGATCAGGCCGAGGATCTCCCCGCGACGGATGTTGAAACTGACCGAGTCCAGGGCCACCAGGCCACCGAACTCGACGGTGAGATCCCGTGTCTCCAGCAGGACCTCACCCTCGGCGGCCTGGATGTCCCGGTGTACCCCGGCCAACTCCTCGACGCTCTCGCTGACGCCGGGCATGGGCTCGCTCATCCCACCGGCTCCTTGTCCGTGGTGCGGCGCAACAACTGTCGGGCCGACCTGCCGTAGGTCAACAGATGTTGGCGCACCGGGAAGAGCCCCTGCGGCCGGAAGATCATCAGCACCACCAGCGCCAGACCGAAGAACAGGTACTTCAGGTCACCGAGGTTGATCCCGAGGAACTCGACCCCCAGCAGCCGGTTGGGCAGATACACGACGATGAACGCGCCGAAGATCACGCCGAGTTTGTTGCCCTGCCCGCCGAGCACCACCGCGCACAGGAAGAGCATCGAGTTGATGATGTTGAACGTCGGCGGTGCCACGTACTGAACCTGGCCGGCGTAGAGCGCACCGGAGAGCCCACCGATCGCGGCGCCGATCACGAAGGCCCACAGCTTGAACCGGAAGGTGTTGACCCCCATCACCTCTGCGGCGTCCTCATCCTCGCGGATGGCCACCCACGCGCGCCCGACCCGGCTCCGCTCCAGGTTGCCGACCAACAGCAGGATGCCGATCATCAGAATCAGGCCGAGCCAGAACCACCAGGTGCCGTAGTTGGCGTCACCGACCGAGTTGCCGCTGGAGAACACGCCGTTGGGCAGCTTCTCGCTCTCCCCCACCCGCGGATACGCGACCTGATTGAGCCCGCGAGAGCCGTTGGTGACGTCGGACAGATTGTCGGCCAGCAGCCGGATGATCTCACCGAAACCGAGGGTGACGATGGCCAGATAGTCGCCCCGCAACCGAAGCGTCGGCGTTCCCAGGATCAACCCGGCCAGTGCGGTGACGGCCATGGCCAACGGCACACAGGACAGCCAGGCCCAGTCCTTGCTGAAGAAGCCGTTCGGGCCCACCTGATTCCACGGGCTGTCAGGGCTGGTCAACAGGGCGACGGTATAGGCGCCGACGGCATAGAAGCCGACGTAGCCGAGGTCGAGGAGGCCGGCCTGACCGACGACGACGTTGAGGCCGACAGCGATGATGGCGACCATCACGAACTGGGCCATGGTGCCGCCGAAACTGATGCCGGGGGTGTCGAGGAAGCTCGGGGTGAACAACGGCAGCAGCGCCAGCAACCCGAAACCCGCCACGCCGACAACCCATTTGGCCGCCCGCGGCAAGGTGGACCAGGATTCGCGGAGGGCGTCGCCGGGCGCCAGCAGCGTCTTGGTCACCGAACTGGCGGATTCTGGCTCGCTCATACCCGTGCCTTCCCGAGGCTCTCACCGAGTATTCCGGTCGGCCGGAACAACAGGACCAGCACCAGCAGCACGAAAGCCACGACGTCACGCCATTGCGTTCCGAACACCGCCTGCCCGTAGTTCTCCATCACGCCCAACAGCAGACCGCCCAGCAGGGCTCCACGGAGATTGCCGATCCCACCGAGTACCGCCGCCGAGAACGCCTTGATGCCCAGGAGGAATCCGCCCGAGTAGATGATGCCCTGTGGCACCTTCAGCGTGTAGAGCAGCGCCGCCGCCCCGGCCAGCAGACCACCGATGAGGAAGGTCCGCATGATGATGCGCTCGCGGGACACGCCCATCAGCGTGGCGGTGGTCGGATCCTGTGCCACCGCACGGATCCCGCGTCCGAACTTCGTTCGGTTGATCGCGATGTCGGTGAGGAGCGCCAAGACCAGCGACGCACCCACGACCACCAACGTCACGTTCGACACCGTCGCGCCGAAGATCGTGAACTGGACTTTCGGCTGGACCAAGACGATGGGTTGCTGTGCGTTGCTCCCGCCGTATCCCTTCATCAGCTTGGGCAACACGAAGTGCACGAACTCCTGCAGCACGAAGGACATACCGATGGCCGTGATGAGGAAGGTCAGCGCGCGGGCATTGCGTTTCCGCAGCGGTCGATAGGCGACGAGTTCCAGACCGACCGCCGCGGACCCCGAGACCAGCATCGCGAACAACAAGGCGATACCGAGATACAACACGGTCAACCCGACGCCCTTGTTATAGGCGTTACCGCTCGCGGTGAAACCGAGAATCACATCCAGACAGAAGTACGCGCCGAACATCCCCAGCATGAAGATCTCGGAGTGGGCGAAGTTGATCAGACGCAGCACGCCGAAGACCAGCGTGTAACCCACCGCCACCAGTGCATAGATCGCGCCCCAGGACAGGCCGTCGATCGTCAACTGCCAGAACCCGTCTCGCAGGCCATCCAGGTTGAAACTGATGTTGGCTGCCAGGCAGGCGGACTGCTCGACGCACTGGTGAATCATCCGGCGGCGGCTCCTGACTTCGTGATGTGAAACGAAACGCGTCCGAGTCCTGGGGACGGTCTCGGACGCGTTTCGTGTGACGGTTACTTGACTTCGTACATCCAGATCAAATTGGTGGTCAGTTCACCCTTGTCGGTCCACTGGTACTTGCGCGCCACGCCTTGGCCCTCGTACTTGCGGACGTAGTCCAATAGCGCCGGCCGGGTGATGGCGCCGGAGTCGATGCCCTTGAGCAGGATGGTGCCCAGGTCATAGCCTTCGGTGCTGTACGTGCCGGGCGCCTGCCCGAACTTCTTCGTGTACTCATCGGCGAACGCCCCGGTGGCCGGACCACACGGGCAGGACAGCAACGCGCCCTTCGATGATTCACCGGCCTGATCGACGAACTGCTGGTCCTTGGTGCCGTCGGCGCTGACGAAGGTCGCCGTCACACCACCGTCCTTGAGTTGCTGCACGAACGGGGCGGCCTCGGAGTAATAGCCGCTGTAGAACACCGAGTCCGGGGCGGCGCTCTTGATCTGGGTGACCGCGGCCGAGAACTCCTTGTCCCCCTTCTTCACCGAGATGTTGCACGACGAATCGGCAACCGGGCCAAGGGTTTCACGCACGGCCTCGGCCAGACCGAGACCGTAGTCGGTGCTGTCGTCGACAACGCACACCTTCTTGTTGCCGAGCGTGTTCTTGAGGTAGTTGGCCACCGAGGGACCCTGCACGCCGTCGTTGGCCAGGCCGCGGAAGAACGTCCGCCACCCGTTCTCGCTCAACGTGACGTTGGTGGCCGACGCGGTGGCGGCGACCAGGCCGGCCTGATTGAACACGTCACCGGTGGCCTTGGTCTCGCCGGAGAACGCCGGCCCGATCAGACCGATGATGAACGCCTCGTCGACGATCTGCGGTGCCACGCCGGTCGCCTTCTGCGGATCACCCTCGGTGTCGAAGCTCTTGAGTTGCACCTGGCAGCCGGCGTTGGCGGCGTTGTGCTTGTCGATCGCCAGCTGCACACCGTTCTTGATGTTGATGCCCAGGGCGGCATCCGGGCCGTTGAGTGCACCCATCATGCCGATCATCACCGGCGGGCAGGTGGCCTTGCCGTCGCCGGCCGGATCAGCGGGTGTGACGTCCTGCGCGGCCTTGACCTCAGCACCGTTCTCGTCGATCTGAACCTTCTCGACGATCGTCAAATTGCTCTGCGATGCCTCATCTCCTGGTGAGGATTGGTTGCAGCCGGCAATCGCCAGGGCAACCACACCCGCACTTCCGAGAGCAAATGCTTTCCGTGCCATGCGACCGCGCACGCTTCACCTCCGGGTCAGAGTTGTCAGCGGTACCGGCGCCCTGACCCGGTGAGGGCGGGGCGCCGGAGCTTCGGGTAGAACATAGCCAACCACCGGCCCGAGCGCGGGATGTTGAGTGAGGCTTCTTGCGTGTGTGCTGGCTGAACGTGGAGTTTCGGGCCGGCAGAAACCCACAATTAACAACCGCCCGGTCGGTCAGCTCTCCGGCGCGGGCGCTTCCTCGGACTCGTCCAGGGTTTCCAGCACCACCTCGGCCACCCGTTTCATGGTGGTTCGGCGGTCCATCGCGGCCCGCTGAATCCACTTGAAGGCCTCGGGCTCGGTCATCTGGTGTTTGCTCTGCAGCAAACTCTTGGCCCGCTCGACCAGCTTGCGGGTCTCCAACCGGTCCCCCAAGTTCGCCACTTCGCTTTCCAGGGCGGCGATCTCGCTGAACCGGCTGACCGCCACCTCGATCGCAGGGACCAGGTCGGTGATGCTGAAGGGCTTGACCAGATAGGCCATCGCCCCGGCATCGCGGGCGCGTTCCACCAGCTCCCGCTGGCTGAACGCGGTGAGGATGACGATCGGGGCAATGCGCTTGCCGGCGATCTCCGACGCGGCATCGATACCGTCGCGGCGTGGCATCTTCACGTCCATGATCACCAGATCTGGATGCAAAGCCTCGGCCAGCTCAACGGCCTCCTGACCATCGCCGGCCTCGCCGACGACCTCATAGCCCTCTTCACGGAGCATCTCGGCCAGGTCGAGGCGGATCAGCGCCTCATCCTCGGCGATGAGCACACGGCGGGGGCTGTCAGCGTCGTTCGGTGACCCGGTCATGGAGAACATTGTGTCGTGGAGGCCTCCGTTCGGCGACCGGGGGGCCATCCTCTATGGTGATAGGCCGCAGCACCGATCGGGACGCCCTCGTATCCCAACTGGCAGAGGAAACGGATTCAAAACCCGTACAGTGTGAGTTCGAATCTCACCGAGGGCACGCAATATACATGCAGGTCAGAGGCGGTTTAACACCTCCCCCACACCTGAAAATGCAGCAGAAATGCAGCGATAATTCTCGGACTGTCGCATAGCCGCTGGAAACTGTCAGCCGTGGGCTTACGTCACGTCCCCCGCGCCGCCTGCCCATTGTCACCCTGCAACGGGACAATGGACACATGAGCAACGCCTACGATCTGACCCCGTTCATCGACCCCGACCACGGCGGCGTGTGGTGCCGCGTGACGTTGACCCCGCCGCGTGGGGCACCCCTGACGGTGGTGGGCGACCATCTGCACCGTGACGACGTTGCCGACACCCCACATCTCATGTGCGGGATATACGACATTGCCGAAGCCTTGGGATTTCCCGACCCCGAAGACGAACACGCCCTAGAAATTTCAGCCCTGGTGGATCGTCAACTGGCGTTGCGACCGTGGGCGGAGTTGGTGTGTGCTGAGGGGCACTTGAGGATTGACCTGGTGGTGCCCCGATGACCACCCCCGACCCGTTGGCTGCCGTTAGATCCCGGCGTTCTGACACCTGCACAGGCATCGACGTGCCGCCTGGCTGGGTGCCGCTGATGACCGAGCTGGACGCCGCGCTGGTGACCGTGACACCCGACATTCGGTACGAGCAAATCAAGGCGAAGTACGCTGAGCTGCGGGTCTACGTCAGTGGTAGGAACGACGCGGCGCGTGACCTGATCGCCGCTGCCGAGATTGCATCGCGCAACATCTGTGAATCATGCGGGGCTGCGGGGACCACGTACCAATCCCCGCACGGTTGGTACAGGGCTCTGTGCGCCGATCACGCTGCGGCGGATGGGTACACGGTGGTTGCGAATCCGTGACCGACCCGCTGGACTCTTTACTGGCGACCATCACCGAGCTAGAAGATGATGATGAGCCTGACACGTTCCCGTGGTGCGATTCGGCGCGGTGGTCACCTACAGCCGTTGCGTGGGACGACCCCTACGGCGACCCGCTGCCCGCGTTCGATGACGATGGCTGCGTGATGGTGGTTGACCCTGCGCGTCCGTGGGTGGTGCTGGAATACCAACCGCCGTGGTGGGCTGAGTAGGTGGGCGCGCGGCGTCAATATCCCCCACTCGGAAGTGGTGTCCCCATATGCTCGCGAAATGTCCAAAAACCGTCTCTTCTACGGCGACAACCTAAAGGTGCTCAAGGAACGAGTTGCCACGGATTCGGTGGACCTCATCTACCTGGACCCGCCGTTCAACTCCGAGGCGGTCTACAACGTCACCTTTGCCGACGCCGGTGATGCATCAGCGCAAATCCACGCATTCGATGACACCTGGAAGTGGAGTGTCGAAACTGGGCAGCAGTACGACTATCTGGTCAGCAGTGGACTGCCCGAAAAACCTGCCGAAACGTTGCGGGCAATCCGCGCGCTCGTTCACGAGACTCCGCTGACCGCCTACATGACTAACATGGCACCACGGTTAGTGGAGCTTCACCGTGTGCTTAAGGGCACAGGCAGCCTGTATCTACATTGCGATCCCACCGCGTCGCACTATCTGAAAGTGATGCTAGATGCGATTTTTGGTCCCAGATGCTTTCGCAGCGAGATCATTTGGCGACGCACTGGGGCTCACGGCAAGGCGCGGCGGTTCACACCTGTCCATGACGTGATTCTTTTCTACACGAAGTCCGACGGGGACAGGTACACCTGGAACCGCCCCACGCTGCCCTACATGAAGGGGCACGTTGCGGACTACTTTGTCCAGGACGGCGACGCGTGGCGCACCGACTACTACGGCAATGTGCTGACTGGTAGCGGAACTCGCAACGGTGAATCGGGGATGCCATGGAAGGGCTTCAATCCGACCGCCAAGGGACGCCATTGGGCGGTACCCGGCAAGCTGGTGGAGGACAGCGGCGAGGACTTCACGGGCATGACTCAGCACCAGAAGATGGACCGCCTCTACGAACTCGGCTACATCACCATCGCGGAAGGTGAAACGTGGCCCATTTACCAGCACACCATCAAGCCCTCAGACGGTGTGACCGCTCCCGATATTTGGGCGTATCAGCCATACACGGTCGGTACCGTGTTCGACTTGGAAGGCGAGAACTACACGTCTAAGAATGGTATCGACGCAGACGTGCGCTGGCTGTCGCCGAAAGACCGCGAACGTCTTGGCTATCCGACCCAGAAGCCGGTCGGCTTGTTGGAGCGAATCCTCAAAGCGAGTTCCAACGAGGGTGACCTCGTGATGGATCCGTTCTGTGGCTGCGGCACCACAATGGACGCCGCGATTCGCCTGAAACGCCGATGGATCGGCATCGACATCACCTATATCGCTGTGGACCTGATTCGGAACCGCTTGCGCACAACGCATGGTCCGCTGATTGATGAGACGTACGAAGTCCTCGGACTGCCCGAAGATTTGGCAGCGGCACATGATCTTTTCGAGCGTGACGCACTGGAGTTCGAGCGCTGGGCAGTGTCACTGGTCCGAGGGACACCGAACACCAAACAGGTTGGTGATCGTGGACGTGATGGAATCATTCGGTACTACCGAGGCAAGAAAGAAAAGGCTGGACGCCTCGTCGTCAGCGTCAAAGGTGGAAAACAGCTCAACCCGCAGATGGTTCGTGACCTCGCAGGTGTTATCGCCTCCGACGACACCATTGACGGCGGAGTTCTCATCACCCGATACACGCCAACGCGCGGGATGGTTCAAGCCGCCGCCGATGCAGGGAGCTACACGGATGTCGCTGGCAACGCGTATGCCAGGGTGCAACTATTCACTGTCGAGGAGCTGCTAGAGGGCGTGAAACCGAGTACCCCGCCGATTATCCGTCCGTACACCGAAGCACGTCCCGTAGAGGAAGTGGTGGAACAGCTCGACTTCGGCTTCTGACGCCCCTCAGCCCTGATACGCCAGGCAATGCTCCAGCTTGTCGGGCACCTCGGCGAACCCCTCCTTGAACGCCTTCTCTCTTGCGGGCTTCTGCCCGATGGGTGAGGTTGGCAAGGCGCGGCGCACCAGGTCGTCCAGCGACCCGTACTTGTCCAGGTTCGCCGACATGTACACGCCCGACAAACAATCCGCCTGCACCTCCACGAAGCGGTTGCCGTGGAAGCGCCCCATGAAGTCCTGCACCGCGTGACCATATTCGTGTGCCAGAGTCACAGCCATCGCCATATCCCCACCGCGCGCTTCCTTGTCGGCGAACGCGGCGCGATCCCACATCAGCATGTCCTTGTCTCCCTGCTCGCAATATCCCGCAACGTCATACCGCGTTACGCCGCATATCGGCACTTCCTCGGTTCGCGAGTCGAACTCGGCAACACTGAACGTGACGCTGTTGCTGCCCAGCCCCATTCCGCCCTCCCAGAAACGGTCGATGTCCGTCAGGATTCGCTTCACGCTGCGGGATAACGGGTCTGACGGCTCACGCTGCGTTGTCGTCGGTATCGGCTTGCTCCGTGTCGGCACAGCGACAGGGGTTGTGCGCTGCGTTGTCGTTGTCACGGTGGACGTTTCCGCGTCCCGTGTCATGATCGACGCCGCTCCACACCCGGACAAGGCGACGGCTGCCACCAGCGCCGCGCATCCGACCAGCCCCGTTACGCGGCTCATATGCTGTACCCGTTCGTCGGTGCGATTCCCTCGGTGTCGATGCTGTGCACGTCCCCCGCACCCTCGCCCTCGATGATGTCGGTGACCGTCACACGATGCGTCGTCAGGTTCACCTGTGCCCGCATCGTCACCCCGATAGTGGTGAGGCTTCCTGCTATCGCGCGCATTCCTTCGGTCAGCTTTTCGGCGACCGGGGTGTAGGAATCCAACGCTTCCCACTCCGCCTTCCACGCGGTGGTGGAAGGGGACACCTCTCCAGCCGCCGCGTTCACCGATGACACCGTTTCGGCGATGCTGTCCGCCAACGCGTTAAGCCGTGCCTGTTCCGCCGCCAGGTCGGCGGGGTCCACTTCAATCTCGCTCATGACTTCGTTCCTGCCTTGTCGGTGTCCAGCTCAGCAAGTAGACGGTCCAATTCCGCTTCACGCGCTGCGTACTCTTCGGGGGTCTCGGCGCGGTGCACCACAGGCGGCGTCACCGTGTTTCCGCTGCCCATTGGACGCGCCCCGCCCATCGGACCGCCGCCTGCACCACCCGCACCCGCACCGTTGTTCGCGGCTCCGGTGTTGGCGGTGGCACCTCCAGGCTGCGGGGTGCCACCCTGTGCCCCTGCGTTGCTCGTCGGCGCGGTGCTCGGTGCGTTCGTGGGTGCGTGCGGCGCGGTCGGGCTACCTGTTGCGCCCACTGCTCCCACCACGGGGGCTACCGCGTCCGAACCTGTTGGTGGGGCGGGCTTGTCGTCATCGCCGCGCTTGGACGGTTGCTGCCCACCGCGTGCCTGCTGTGGCTGCTGCCCGAGCTGACCAGCCGCGCCGCCTGTGGGTCCGTAGCCTGCGTTGGGAGGCATGTTCGTACCTGTGATCGGCTGTCCACCAGGTGTGGGCTGCGGCTGCGTTGCACCTGACAGTGTTCCAGTGCCCGTGCCTGTAGACGCTGATGCCATTGTGTCGCTGCTCGTTTCGGTGCTCACGGCACTGTCGGATACGGGCGCTGCGCTCGGGGTTGTGGTTGGGGTGTCGCTGCTTCCACTTCCCGATGACGCACTCGGGGCTGCGGTGTGGCTGCCGTCATCGCTGCGGTCGCCGCTCTCTTCCCCTCCTTCGGTGGCGTCGTCCTCCCCGCCCTCACCCGCCAGAGTTCCACCGCTGTTGCTCGGCGCATTCGGGTCGCCGCCTATGGTGGCTTTGGTGGGGGTGCACTTGGGCGCGGCGGGTTGGTCGCCCCACTCGGTGCCCGATGTGTCGTCGTCGTGATGTTCCTGCGCGGCTTTCTTCTCCCGCATCGCGTCCTTGAGCGCGTCCACCACCTCGGGGGCGTTCCCTGACTCGAAACACGCCTGCCGCCGCGCCAGGATCTCCTCCGGTGACGGTGCCGACTCCAGCCCCTTGTCGTAGCTCACCTGCGTAGACGCTGTGCCAGAAGCGGTTTGGAGCCATTCCGCCAGCCTGCCCAGGTGTTGCGCCATAGCGGCGCGTTCGGCGTTCGCCGCGTCCACCGTCGCCCCCTTGCCGGGGAACGGCACGTTCACCGCGTCGATGTGTCCGTTCACCTGTTCCGCCAGGTCCGCCAGCTTCGCGCTGAGGTCGTTGTACGGGCTCATCGTGTTTCCTTCTCGGTCTTCAAGCTCTCGAAGGCTGCGGCATATTCGCCTGCCAGCTCTACAAGTGACGGGGACGTGACACTCACATCTTCACGCGGCACAGTGACACCCCCGTGCACCAAAACCCCAACACCCGACAGGGCGGTGAGCGCCGCCAGAGCGGCGGCTGCCAGCTTCACTCGGGTCTTCATCGGGCACCTGCCTTCAGGGTTGCGGGCTGCACAGGCGCGGGTGCGGGCGGCGCATGGGCGGCGGGGGTGGACATACGCTGCACCAGCGCGCGGCTGATGATTCCTTGCACAGCCGCCACGGAACCACCCATCGCCGCCGCGATGAGGCGGTACTGCACACCAGCGTCCCTGAGTCGAAGAACGGTAGCGCCGCGTTCGGCTCCGATCTTGTGAGTGTTCGCTAGCGCGGCGTGCACTTCGTCGGTCTGCCGCCGCAACAGGAGCAAATCCGCTCGGACATCGGGGCTGATAGTGGTCATAATTGCTATGGTACATGGTCCCTATACGAAAGCCCTTGTGAAACGCGTATAGGAGTGGTGTACAAAGTTAGCTGTTGCGCCGACATAACACCCTCTACGCGCAGCGCTCCAGCCCGCCAGCCAACCCCGACAGGAAGCCGCGCACTCTCTCGAAACCCGAACCCGACAACCCCACATACTCGCCGGGCGGCGCGGTGAGTGCGGCTAGTGCCGCTTCGTCCAGATCGGACACGGTGAGGCTGAACGCCCCGCCATGTGCCATGCCGCGAAGCACCGACCCCACCGCACATGTGCTCACGCGGGGACTAGAAACCTGCTGTTCAGCCACCCACGGCTGCACCAACTGCGCGATCAGCACCGTGAGCCCGCTGCCGTCGCCGCGTACACCAGGCACAGGCTCGGCACCGACCGCGTTGACCGCTGCGATGTCCACCTGTGACGTGTCCACGGGTACGCCCGTCACATCCGCCACGGCTGCGGCGACGGACTCCACCAGTTCGGGCGTGAAGATCGTCGTGCTGTCACCGGGGATCAGCGGCAAGGCGTCGCGGCTGTCGGTGATGTCGATGGCGGCGCACACATCGGGTCCGCGCATGAAGCCTTCGGTGAACGCTGACAGCCGCGCCACCGACGATCCGTGGTCGCCGCCTTCGGGCGCGTCCGCCACGATGGGAAGAACTTCCAGCACCAGGTCCAGCCCGTCACTGCTCACCGTGAAACGCGGCGATTCACCAGCCGCCACCCACGCGAAATAGCTTCCGGCGTAGCAGTCGGCACGCTGCTCACGGACGATGGTCGGGGGTTTGTCGCGGCGTGCCTGCGCGTCCACGTAGTGCCCGATCTCGTGCGCCAGGATCAGCGCCGCCGCCATCTCACCTGTGTTCTGCACCAGCACATCCATGAGCCCGCCGCGATCCCAGCCGATGCTGTTCTCGGGCGGGCAAAACGCTGCGTTCACCGTCACGTCGATTCCGCACACCGTCACCCCGCCGCCCGTTCGGGCATCCCAGGACGTGACGGACTCAAGGGGTCGATACTCGCTGCCACCCGGCAATGTGGTGTGCGACCAGAACGCCTGCACATCTTCGACTGCCATCGCGCCCAGGCGGTCGATGGCACCACCGTCCGTTCCGCGCACCTGCACCACCGGCGCGGGCGCATCGGGCCGCGTGCCACTGTCCACTGCTGCGATGACCACACCACCGATACGTGCATGGTCGGACAGCGGGGACGACGGCACCCCGCCCACGGGCGAAGCGCATGAGGTGAGGGTGAGCGTTGCTGCCAATACGGCTGCGGTTGCGGTCTTCATGCTCGGAACTTCAAGCTCGGGTCCAGCGGCGGTAACCCCGCCTGTTGCCACCGCTGCCACAGCTCGACATGTCCGCCACCCACAGCGTTCACGTGAGCATCGACATACGTCTGTTCAGCGTCGGTCAGGTCGGGATCGTTGCCCAGCGGGTAGATCCCGCCGCGTCCCTGTGCGATCACCAAACGGCACCACCACACCACCACTTGAAGCGCCCGAAGTGCTTCGGCTTCGTCGGCGGTGACGGGGAACGGGGTAACGGTCACAGGTCACCCCCGCCCATCATCTGCCGCTCCAATTCCGCTTCTTCGTCGCCGCCCAGCCGCGCCTCCAACGCCTTCCGCAGCTGTGAATTGCGTGGGACGTGCCACGTCTCCAGCTCGGACACCGGAAGTGTCGCGATCAGCGTCAAGCGTTCTTGCACATACGCATCCGGCTGCAACCTCGAAGACCGCTTGACATACGCGGCGCTCGTCTCGGGCAAGCGGGCGCTCGGGGGAAGGTTGAACCCGCTGCGTAGCCCCGTCAGCACGGTGTCGGTGGCGGGAAGCTGCGGTACCGGGAAGCCCACCGCCATCGCACCCGCCGCCGCCATCGCAACCGTCGTCGCACGAAAACGTGCATCCGCCTTGCCGTCTTCGCGGGTCGGGGCGGCGTACCCCTCCCACTGCTGCGCCACCCACTCCGCCAAGGCGGTCGTGCCTTTGGTGCCCCACTCGCCGCGTCCGATACACGCCTTCTGCACCGACAAGATGGACAGTTCACCCACGGGGATTCCCGCCGCCGCGAACAGGCGAACCAGCTCCCAGTGCACGCCCAAGCGTCGGTGCCCGCTTGGGTCTTTCGCCAAGCTACCAAGGTGTGGCTTCACCAGCACCACCAACTCGGGGCTGCCGTGACGGCTCTCCACCACCGCTTTCACCACCGCTTCTGCCAGTTCGGTGTGCCGCGACGCTTCCCGTGCCGGGTAATGGATTTTCTCCACGGGGTCGGCGTGGACGTAGCCGACGTACGGTGTCGTATCGCCCTCGATCAGACGGGCGATGCTCGCGTAAAACACGGTCGAATCCACGGCAACAACGCTGCGTTTGGTTGTCATCAGATGTCACCTCCGCCGCGCTTGGATGCGGGCTTGCGTGATGTGGTCTTCTTCGGTGCGGGCGGCGTCGGCGTCTCCTCGTCGGCGGGGATCAGACCCATGCGCGCGGCGTGAGCCCGCATCCACGCTGCCTTCTCTTCGGGGGTCATGTTCGCTACCTGTGCGGGGCTCGGGCTGTCGGCGCTTGGCGGTGTCGGCACTTGGTCACGGTCGTCAACCCCGTCACCATCCACGTCGATGAAATCCGACGCTGCGCGCCGCTTTCGTCCACCCGTTGCCGCTGCGCCGTTCCAGTCCGGGCGCAACGGGTCGTAGCCTTCGCGCCCCGCCAACAGAGCGCCGGTGCGGTCGGTCAAAGCAACGGTCGGGGTGTCTGCCAGCTCGTCCAATGTGCCGTCGCGCCATGACGGATCTTCGGTCTTGATACCAACGCGGGGGTACAGCCACGGCACCGCTGCGGCTGCTTTCTCCGACACTGCCCATGCCGCACGCACCTCGGGGGTCGGGGCGGCGGTCAGGGGTGTCGTGCCAGGTGAGTAGCCGTAGAAACTCTGCACTTCGCGCACGGCGAAGGCGGCGCGGTCTACGTACAGGCTGCGTCCCGGCGTGTCGCGTGAGATGCGGTCACCGATGCGTTGCGCATCGTCGCGAAGCGCTTCGGGTATCGCCCCACCCGCCAAGGTGCGGGGGCTCGGGGCACCCAGCGACACGAACAGGGGGAGGTTGTCCTGCCATGCTTGCGGGATGTTTTCCACGTAAATATCCTGCGAACTCAGCACCACGTGGCACCGCGCCTCGCGCCCAACCCTCAACAACGCGGCGATCATGCCGATGACGCCCTCGTCACTTCCGCGTGTCTTCTTCGCGTGGGTCCTCCACTCATCACGCACCGTCGCGAACTCGTCAATCACCAGCACGCAAGGGGCGTACTTTTCGTACGGTTTCTCCACCCCCGCCGCTTTCGCTTTCGCCGCCGCCGCGCGCCGCGCTTGAAGTTCCTCGAACACTTCGCTCACCGCCACCACGTGCGCGGCGGGCTCGGTGGTGACCATCCGCACGCCGGGTAGGTCCGCCAAAGCGATGTAGTCGCTTTGCTTCCCATCTACCAGCCAGATTTGCGCGGCTTGCACTCTGAGAGCCTCCACGGCGCTGCGAATCCATACACTTTTCCCGCCGCCAGTCGAACCCGCCACCAGGACGTGTGGAAACTTTTCCAACTTCGGCGTGATGACATTTCCGCGTGCATCCACGCCCAGTTGCCACGTCATGCCGGGGTACGCCTTGGCTGAATCTTCCTTGGTCGTCACGACCGCCACGGCGGGCGGGGCAACCGCTGCGGGGAAGTGCGAAGGCGCATCACGGAACGACAAGATCAACTCTCCGTCGTCGCCATCGTGAGCCACCAGGTTCTTCGCGTTGTGCACACCGCCCGCGTTGAACGCCGACCGAAGACGGTCCAGGGTCGCGCCGCCGATGTCTCCGGCGCGGCGTGTGTCGTCGTGGGCGAAGGTTAATTCCAGACCCTCGGGCGTGATGTCAACGGCGGTGAGCACGGGGACGTGCACCACCGTGCGGGGGCGGCTGTAGGTGGTGCCGTACGCGCCGCGCTCTTCCAGTGCCGACTTCTCGTCACGGTTCACGCCGGTCGCCGAAAGCATCCGCGCGAACACAGCGTCATCGCGAATGTCAGCCAGGATCGGGTATCGCTGCTCCATCTCCGCCAGCACTTCGCTGACTTCGCCCGCCCACGCCGCGAACTCACTGCGCCCGCCCAACTTCGTGCTCAGCATCATGGGGATGATGTCCTCGGTGGCGATGCCTCCACCCGGTTGCAACGCCAGAACGGGACCAGCGTCAGTACGTTTCACACCCTCCACGGAGATGTTAATGGCGGCGGGCATCGGCACGCGCCAATGCCACACGACGATGGGATCGGGGTTGCCATGCGCGCCACCTGAATACTGCGTAACGGGGGTCGTCAACAAGCGCTTCTCTTCGGTTTCCGCGCTCTTGCGAATGCCCGCAACAGTGGCTTGCGCTTGCTTCTTTACCTTCTCTTTTTCCTTCTCCACCAGCGCGGGTATGCCGTCCAAAATCTTGCGCGCCGCGTCATGTTGACTGTCGGCGCGCTTCCGCTGATAGTCGTACTCTTTTTGCTGACGCATGTAGCGGTCACGCTCGGACGGCACGTAGCCACCACCCGTGAAGAAGCCCATCAGAGCCACGCCCCTTCCAGTGCCTTCGTCCGCTGCTGCGCCCGTGCAATTGCGGTGCGTGCCTTCGCGGTTTCCTGTTGCTTGAGTTGGTGGATTGCTTGCTGACCGTTCCGCTGCACGGCGTAAATCGCGTCGTCGCGCTCGCGGGTCGCGGCGTACAGCGGATCACCCCCGCCACCGCCACCGCCACGGAATCCACGCCCGACGCGCCCGAACAAGTACAGTGCGCCGCCCACCACCATGAACAGCACACCGGACACCAACATTGGGGTGTCACCCGTCAGCCCGCCCAGGGCGCACAGCACACCTAGACCTGCCAGCGCGATGCCGAACCACCTAGCGATTCCACCCAACATGGTCAGTCCCCGAACGTGACGCCGCGACCCCAGCCGGAACGGGGACGGTCGTCGGTCGGCGGCTCGGGATCGGGCTGCGGGGCTGTGAACTCGTCGGTGAACTCGTCGGCGAAGTCGTCCACGGGGTAGTCGATGACTTCGCCGTCGATGTAGCCCGCACCAGCGCCAGCGGCTCCGTGACCCCGTTCGTCGGCGCGGGCTTCGCGGTTCGCGGCGGCTTGCTGATGCCGTTCACGGGCTGCATGTGCTGCCTGTGCGGCGGCATCGGCACCACGCGCCAGCGGCATCGACAGCATGCGGTCAGCGGGTCGCATCGCCGCAGCGATTCCCCATGCCATCGCCGCGATTACCGCGACGATAAAGAGCCCGCCAGCCACGTACGCGATTGCTTGCCCGGTCGTGACCGACGAATCGCACGAACGCACGGTGTACGGCGTGCTGCCATTTACCACCGTTTTATTGCGGCACGGCGCGGCGATCCCGCCCGCCGCCAACGACGCCAAAGTGAAGAGGGCTACCCCTGCCAACGATGCAAGCGTGACCCATTTCATGACCGTCGTGAACATCATCGCCGCCCGCCCGTGAGTCGGGCGCGGTCCACGGTTGCCTTGACTGCCAGTACAAGGGCGACGGTGCCGAAGAGACCAATCAGCCCGCTGAGCACGTACAAGATCACGGTCACGGGTGATGCCACGTCGGGCGGGGTGTACATCATCCCTCCGCCGTAATCACGTGTCGGCGGGGCGGTTTTGGTGGCGGGTGCGATGGCACCGACCACCAAGCCGATCACCACCAAGCCTGCCCATGCCATCCACCATCCCTGCATCTTGCGCTTCGCAAGGAACAACGTTTCGGGCGCGGCGTAGGTCGGATGCCCGACTCGTGGGTCGTTATAGGGGTTGTATTGGCTCATGGTCATCTCTTCTCTCTCTTTGCTGGTTAGCGGTGATCGTCGGTGTAATCGGTGTTGAAATCGGTCGGGCTCGACAGGTCGTCCATGTCGAAGTCGGTGTCGTAGCTGCTCGGTCCCGCGCCCGCGTGCGTGGGGCGATAGCCCGCACCACGGCGACGGACCACCACCACGGTGATGGTGCCCAGGACCACGGCGACAAGCCCGCCGCCGATGACCACGGGAGGAACGCCAGCAAACCCCGATGCGTCGTCAGCGTCGGTGGTGGCGGGTGTCCATGGCGGGGTCGGGCGGCGAACTTCTAGCGACGTGGTGGTGCTGTAGGAGGTGATCGGGCGCGGCGTTGAGTACACCGTCGAAAACTGCCCGACCTTGCTTGCTTCCTCGCGCGCCCGCACGTTGTACGCCACATCCGCGAAGTCAGAATCGACCTTGTTCGCGCACGCGCCGCGCTTCCCAGCGTCCAGGAAACGCTGATCACAGTGCGCCCGTAATTCCGCCCACGCGGCGTAACGCACAGCCAGCCGCGCGTTGTACGGCACGGGACGACGGACGGGAACGGGCGGCAGGGACACCACTTTTGGCACGCGCGATGTGTGCGTGATGGTGGACGGCGCGGCGGCGGGCGGGGTGTAGGTAGGGGTGGTGGTTGGTGACCCGCAGCCCACCAGGACCACAGCCGCCAACACCGACGCCAGCACCGACGCCAGGGCGGCAGCGGGGAGGGTCACGCGGCGGGTGGTCATGGGTCAGCGGTCCGTGTTCACGGGGGCGGGTGGCAAGTCGGTGTCGTCGTCGGCGTCGGCAGGGATGAAGGTCACCATGTCGGCGGGCGGCGGGGGCACAGGTTCCGTGCCATCAGTCACGGGGGTGAACGTGAACGGGTCATCGTCGGGGTAGTCCACGACATCGACACCAACGTGGGTCGGGCGGCGGCGACGGCGAACCAGCACGGCGACGACAGCGACGACCATCACGATGGCGGCGATGGCGACCAGCCCGACCCATACCCACGTCAGCGACGGGGACGTGACAGGCGCGGGTAGAAGCGAATCCAGGTCGGCGGACGGCGAGTTTCGAATGGCGTCGAAGTTCCGCGAAAGCTGCTCCCGCGTGAGCCCCGGCGCGCGAATGATCCCGTCCACATCCCAATAGGGCACAGATGGTGCGGGCGGTGTGGGGGCGGTGGTGGGGCTCATGTTTCCTGCTTTCGACATAAAATGCCCGTTCGCGGCTAGTTAGAGGGTAGCACATTGTGGCAAATTGGAGCTATATCTCGGCGTGTCGCCACCAATGTGCATATCCCCAGTTCATAGCAGCTATCGGCGGGGTGCGTGGGTGTTAATGTCGGAGTAACAGCTAACCCGTTAGTGGGGCGAATTGGCTGTTAATGTCGGAGTAACAGATGGCACGGTAATAGGGCTAGTAACAAGCGGCGTGAGAGCGTCAGGAATGGCACGGAATTGTTGGAAAACCCGTTCCAACATTTATCCACGTAACGCGGTCCGTAACGCTGTCCGTAACGCGCGCGGCGGGGTCTCGCAAAGGGGTATAAAACCCACAGGTCAAGCTAGTGTTTTTGAAGAACACACACCGCTTTTGAGGTGGTGCGAATGAATGTTGGATATGTACGTGCATCCGCATCCAACAATGACGCGGCTTTGAGGGTGGTGTGGACATAGAGAAGCCCCTCACGGGGAGAGCGTGACGGGGCTTCAGTCAGGGGGTCGGGCGGGGGCTATCCAGCGGCGGTGAGTGCCAGTGCAGGCTCGGGCTCGGATGCTGACAGCTCCTTGGCGGCGGTCACCACCCGCCCCGCTGTGGTCGGGCTGACACCCGACAGTGCGCTCGCGATCTTCCGCTGACTCTCACCCGTCGCCGCGCGTTTGAGGATCGCGGCGACAGTCCGAACGGGAAGGCTGATCGTCGTTTCGGACACGATCCGCGCCGCCAGGGTGTCGATGTCGGCAGCGGCAATAACCCCCTCGGGGCGCTTCACAGGTGCGTCACGCGGGGGCACGATGCGGGGCGCGGGGTGCGTCACGGGTGCGTCATCAGGTGCATCACCATGGTGCGGTTCACGCTCCACAGGTGCGTCATCGGGTGCGTCATGGTGCGCCACAGGGTGCTCCACGGGTGCTTCGTGAACCACCGTTTCTTGCTCCACGGGTGCGTCATGGTCCACCACGGGGTGCTCCACGGGTGCTTCACGGGGTGCGTCATGGTGCGTCACGGGGTGCACCTTGCGGCGCGCGCGAAGGCTTAGCAGTGCGGTCGCAGCGCACAACATCACCACATCGGGGATCGCCGACATGCCCCGCACAGCCCACGTCGGGAGCGTCGGGAACCAGGCTTCCGCCACGGGGAGAATGCCCATATACGACACCGCCAGGACGACAGCGAAACACGCCAGCAGACCCGCCAAGATGACCCGCTTCGCTGCGCGGTGCATCCCTGACAAGTAGACGATTTCACCGAACGCGCCGACCACCAGGACGACGAACGGGACTACGGCGTGGGCGGTGACGTGCCCACCTTCGATGCCCGCGCCACGTGCGTTCAGGAAAGACGACAACACCGTGAACGCCAGTGTCACCACCCACGCGGCGTGCCCTGTTGGTCTATCCCACTTGGTCTCGTAGCTCATTACCAATCCCTCTCTCCAGGGGTCTAGCAAACAGTTTTACTTACCAGCACTGACAGCGCGCGTGGCTCGGGCTGACACTTTCGCGGCGGCGGCATTCAGCTCCGACCAGCTGACGCCGATGCGGGTCGGGTCAGCCACCGTGTACGTCGCGCCGTGCACCACCCCTGTCCGGGTGAGTGCCCCTGTGGTGACGCCGTAGTCCAGCGCAGCGGGCAAAAGCGCCCGATCTTCGGGTTTGCTGAACGCGCCAGCGCTCAGAGCGCGGCGGTTCATCGGACCCTTCGCTTGTGTCACGGTCATCACACGCAGCAGCACCACGTGAAGCCGATTCGCGCCAGCCAATGCTTCCCGCGCGGCGGCTTGGGGCATCGCCAGAACTTGACCAAGGTTCCGCACGCCTTGGTCGATGCTGACCAACAGTGCGGTGTCACGGGCAGCGGGCACAGCCTTGGCGACGGGGGCAGGTGTTGGGGTGGACGCGGCGGGCTTGACGGGTTCGGGCACGGTGACGGGTGCAGGTTCGGGCTTGACGGCAGCCTTGGCGACAGGTGCGGGTTCCGTGGTCCGCGTGGCCAGTTCCGGTGCGGGTTTCGGTTCGGGTTCGGGCTTCGGTGCGGGCGCAGCGACAGGTGCCGCCTTCGGGGCGTCGATGTCGCCGATGTCCAACAGCGACAGCGATGGCACAGCGGCAGGTGCAGTCGCAGGCTTGGCAGGTGCAGGTGCAGGCTTGGCAGGTGCAGCGGGATTGGTGACGGGCGCGCGCAACTTGCCGTCGATGAGGGTCGCGCGACCCTCGGCAACTCGCAGATAGACGGCGTGCGACCGTGCGACGTTATTCACATTCGCCCGCAGGCGAAGGTACGCATCGTGATCCTGAGCCAGTTCCGCATCCACGAGCGCCAGGGCGTCCTTGCTTGCCCAACGGTCGGTCGCGGGGGTGTCATCGCGTAGTCCGAAGTCGGGGCGGGGCGTCGTCGCGGGGAACGGGTCGATGCCCGCCGTGCTGTCTTTGACGTACCACTTGCCGTTTCGGTCGTCGGTGATCGTCACAAGCCCGACGCTTTGCAGGTACTTCAGCGCGGTATGAACGGGTTTACTCGCTACGCCAAGTTCACCCATTAAATCGCCAACCAGGTGGTCCCGCGCCGCAGCGCCATTGTTCGCTTCCAGGTACCTGAGGGCGTAGGAGGCAGCGGTGTAACGGTTCGCGGCGGCTACAGGATCGCCGCCGTCTACGGCGTCGAAGCGAAGCGCCAACTTCGCCACGTTGCCCTCCACCGTGGCGAAGTTGGCGTTGGACAGGTGGCGCGCAGCGGTTGCGTATTCCGGGGTGCGGGGCACCGTCACGGTGTGGGCGATAACCAATTCGTGAACCAGCGCAAGCCGTGCGTCGGCGACAGCGGTCGTGGTGTGGGGCAGGTCCAGTGCCATGGTGGTCACGCGGTCCTCGTCGGCGCGCCCAGCAGCATGCCGTATAGCTCTTCCATGCTGTCCAATCCCAGCTCGCCGAGGAGGTATCGGAGGGCGATGGCGTCCTCCCGCGCAGCGGCGTCCAGCGCGCTCATCACGTCATGGGCTCGGCGCGTCTCCGCGCCCGCCGCCAGGACCACCCACCGCGACACCTCACCGCGCGCATGGGCGGCGATGACCACGTTCAGGCGGGCGTCGGCGGCTTCCATGTCACGGCGAGCAAGCGCCGAGGCGGGAGTGTGGGTCGGGGAAACGGCAGGGGTGTCGGTCATTTCTCGGTGCTCACTTTTCTTTTGGGCTTGAACTTCTTTGTGATGTCGGTAGGTAACGGGCGGGCATAGGCGAGCAGGCTGCGCAGTCCGGCAACGGTGTCCGGCACCTTGTCCGCGCACACGGCGGCGATGCCTTTGGCGCGCAGCTCGACGCACACGGCGGGATCAGCGTCGATGACGACCACCGGGCGCGTGTGCCGTACCTTCGCGCTTGCGCGCACCGCGTGACGCAGACGTACCTCGGCGGGTGACAGGTACGGGTTGGTGCGCATGTAGAGGTCGAAATGGGGGAAGCCAACGCCTTCCAGCCATGCCCACGCATCGCGGCGGTAAGCCGCGTCCCACCGGGACGTGTAGACGACGAACGCGCCTTCGGACTTGGCGAAGTCGATGAGGTCACGCACGCCGTTGTCACGCGGCTTGGCGTCGGGGATGTGTGAGAAGAACTCCGTCCAGCGCTTGCCCTTCGCCAGCTCCTGCCACGGGTCCATGTCGGCAAGGGTGTCGGTGTCGATGAGCACGATGGGTGGGCGCTGCGGGGTGTCGGTCATGTCAGCTCCCCGAAAACAGTTCGGCTTGCTCGGCGGGTGTCAGATCGCCACCGTCATAAACCTGACCACGGTGAGGGATCGTGAACCGCCCCCTGTGTGGTCCGCTTTCGATCACACCGATAGCCCCGTCATCCACCATGAAATCCAGGACTTCGCGCAGCTCTTCGCGCTTCTTCTTGGACAGTCCACGGTCGAAGTCCGACTTGCGCTGCGGCGTTCCCTCCGCGATCAGCGAGTCCATGACGTACTTGCGCAAATCCGCCTTGCGCTGTTGGGCTTTCCGATCCATCGCAGTCTCGGTCGCGTCCAGCTCATCGGCGCGGCTGACACCGCGCTTCTGCGCTTCTGCGATCTGCGCACTTTCCGCCACCGTGTGGCAAGCGACCAACATCCCCAGCGAGACCCGCGCCAGCACCTGCGCCACGAAGAAATCGTCGTCGTCCGGTTGCCAGTGCCCGAAGAGCACACCGAAGATCACCATGTTCTTCAACGTCGCCAGAAGCGCGTGGCCCGTCATCTTCTCGGCGCGACGGGCGTTGCGCTGCTCCATCGTCATGTTGGCGTACTCGGCGGGCGTCATACCGCGCGACCTGCGGTACGCAACTTCGTAAGCGATGCTCGCCTTTGCGGTGGGAGGCTTGACGAACCAGTACAGATCGGCGTCGTCAGGGCTGCACGCAAAGCGGGGGAAGTCCTCCTTGCGGTCAATAGACTGCTTGACGTACCCGAGGGCAACGGCGGGGTTAGTCGATGGGTGCGCCTTGTTCCAGGACTCCCTCGGGCACATCAGCCGCTTTGCGGGTGTGATCGAAAGCGGGTCATGCTCGAACTGCGCGCTCGGCAACCAGTTGGCGCGGTGCGGGGCACCGAGGTCAACCTGATAGTCCGTGAACAGGTCGCTCACGTGCCCGTACTGCCCAAGCATCGCCAGCGCCAGGCGGGCGCTGTGTTTCGGGAGCTTCGTGCGTGAGTCAGCCGATCCCGTGTTCGATCCCGTGGAAACGCCAGACCACACACTTGTGATGAAGCCCGCCGCCTTCGACCCCTGTCGTGTCAATTCGGCGACGTACGCGGACACTTCGTCAATCGTGACGACAGCGGTGTCCGAGTGCTGCACCATTCCTTTGACGGGCTTGTCATCGTCACCGGGCAGCGTTCCCTGCGACACGAAGTGCTTCATCAGACCTTCACCCGTGCCCGCCACCAATGCATCCGGCTCAGGGTCGCCTTGCATCCCGGTCGCCGACCCCTTGACGTTCGGCGGCATCAGCATGTCGCCCAGCGACACAGCCACGGACTTTCCGTCGTTGGATTCACCCATGATGTGGAACAGCACATTCAACGAGGCGGCGTCACCGAGCCCCATCATGTGCTCGTCCTTGTCAGCCAGTACGAAGTGCGGCGGGAGCCAGGACACCACGTTGCGCAGCACCACGCCGAGCACAGCCCACCGCTCAACGCCGCGCGAATCCGCAGCGTTTGCGATCAGAGCCAGCTCAGGCTTCAAGTTCCAGAAGTCGGTTTGCCGTTCGATCTCCAATAGCTCGGCACCAAGCGGTTTGACACCGAATATCGAGTCGCGGTCAGGTGCCCACGGGTCAAGGGGCAGCCCGGTGAGCGGATGAAGTGTTACGCTTGAGTCAGTCATTTCGTTTCCTTTGACTTTTACAAATCCCCGTTACAGGCGGGGATTTGTTGTTTGTCAGGCGTCCTCTCCCGTGTTGGCGGCGTTTTCCGCCACCACATTTGCAAGGCGTCTGGACCCCCAGATCAGCGCCGCTTCGCGGGTTGACACACCCTTCACCAGCCCGCGCACGGGATGCGGAAGCCAGAACGGCGTGATCCCTCCCGAGCGCAGCTTCAGCCGCACGGTGCCCGCTTGGACCCCGAAGAACTCAGCAGCTTCGGAAACCGTCATCAGCGCGGGTGTGCCTTCCGGCAGCACGGCGGCGATGGGATCAGCCGACGCAGCACGCGCCGCATCAGCGGAAGCGATACGCGCTATGTCGGCAGCAACAGCGGTGCTCATCTCATCTCTCCCTTTCAGTTAGTCGTTTGCTATCTATACGACAGAATACTAGCGCCACGAACGCATAATCCCCTCGAAAATCGAACGGGAAAGGTGAACTGTGCACACATGTCACGTCCCTGACCAGGGGAAACGTTGTTAACGTCGGAATAACACCTGTGCATGTATTAGCAGCTAGGACACCTATTCACGCGGCGCTATTCGTGTTTGCTGTTACTCCGACATTAACACCCTCGGACATATTCGAGTGACGCAATTCACACCGTGCGGTGGGCGGGAACTTGGTGGGGTCGCAGCGTTGGACTCAAGGGCAGCCTTGGACGGTGAATAGGTGGTGACGGGTCGCAGCCGTTGGAGGGTCAGGCGCGGCGGGTAACGCGTCACCCTCGCGCAGCAAACACGCGGTAGACGCGGCGTCTACCGCTCTTTCCAGCACCAAAAGAGCGAAAAGAGCGATTTTGTTTTCGCTCCTCAATCGCCCCGAAATGCTCTGACCAGTACAAAGAGCGAAAAGAGCGAAAAGAGCGCTCTTTTTGAGAGTGCCCGATTCGCCCTCCCGTAGACCGCCGCCTTCGGGGGGTATATCCCCATGTAGATGTATGTATGTAGCTAATCTAATTAAATATATTCTCTAGTAAAGGACAAGGGGGGTAAGGGGCACTCATGAAAAGAGCGCTCTTTTCGCTCTTTTCGCTCTTTTGAGCAAGCCAGCTAACGGGAGCTGCGACAAACACCTACAGAAAGCCGCGACAAGGCACACCAAGCCGCGACTGACACCTCTACCCGCCCCAATTCCCCACCGTGACGTGTTACCCGCTCAGAAGCCCGTACAGGGCTCAGAACGCCGCGACCATCACTACCCCCGTCCCACCGTGACGCGTTACCCGCTCAGAACGCCTACAGGGCACAGGACGCCGCGACCCGTCCACCTAGCCCACCGTGGACGCGACACCCGCTCACAGCCGCCTACAGAGCCCACCGTGACGCCGCGACTGACACGTACACCGCCGCGTGCCTGCGATCCCAGGAGAAGCCAGCGACAGCCACCGCCCCACCAGCGACAGCCACCGCCCCACCAGTTTGCGCAATCCCGTCACCCCTTCTTTTCGCCTTCCCACAAAGTCCCCGTGACACCCGCCCACAGCCCCAGCCCCACAGCCCCAGTCCCACAGCATTCCCGCAGGTCACGAATTTACGAAATAAATATGCCCAGGTCAGCGCCATTCCCACCCACAGGTACGGGGACGCGTTAAACGTGCAGGTCACGAATTTATCGGATACAATTCAGGTATGTGCAGAAGTGCCGCTGAAGGTGGGCGTCGGTGTGCGTGCGCCGCGCCCACCCCGCTACCCCGCAACAGGCAGGACCGCCGCGATGCCCTTGCCGCCCGTGCCGCGAAAACAGCCAAACGACGTGCCGCCACCGCCGCCAGGGTCACACGTCACAACGCCGCGAAGTCACTTCCCGCTGCGCCCCGCGTGAACCCGTTCGCGGAACTTGCCAAGCGTGAGCGTGAAGCGCAGGCTGAAGCGGAACTTGCCGAATGGGCGCGGGTCGTAGCCAGCAGCTCAACCGTGAACCCCTTCGCCGAACTCGCCAAAGCCGAACGTGCCGAACGTGAGGCAGCAGCCGCCACATCATCAGCGTCACCATGGGACGTGCTCCGTGATCAGCGCGACATCGCCGAACGCCGCCCGTGAACTGTGGCCCGTTGGGCCACAGTTCACCGACGAACGCGGCGGTTGAAGCCGTACCCCGTTTGACCTGGAGCGGGGACCAGCGATGCCGCCGCGAACCATAGGCAGGATGCCCATGGTTAACCGTGACGGCTACCTGTTTGACGACGGCGAACACGTTTTCGGTGTCCCCAAGCCTGTGCCAACGCCGCGCGTGAACCATAGGCATCATGCCCATGATTAACCAGACGGTTAACCTCGCCCCGCCATCGCGGTATGGGATCAGCGCGCGCCGCGAACCTATCCCACCAGCACACGGGTACCGTGATTGCTGTCTAGTTCGGGTGCAGTACCAACAGAACCCCGCACCACCATGGTGCGGGGTTCTGTTGCAGGTAGCGATCTATTTGTCGGCAGCAGCAGCTTGTTGGCAGCACCATTTTACCGGCGTCAGTAAAAGGGTGCTACCCGTCACCCTCTCGGTACACGAACATCGGCACATCGGTGCTCATCAGCGCATCGAACACGCTGACCCGTTCATATTCGATCCCCGCCGCGTCCAGCGCACCCAGCAGCGCGACGGTCTCGGGGCAGGTGTCGCTCATGCCGCCACCGTCGCGCTCATGGTGGTCAGGTACGCCGCGATATGTGCCTCGTTCCACGCGATCTCGGCTTCGGCAATGGACACCGCGCGGGTGAAACTGTCTCCCGCGAACAGGTCGTCAGCAGCTTCTAACCAGGCTTCAATTTCAACGATGCGGGCTCGATGCGCCGCGATTTCAGTGGCGGGATCGGGGGTGTCGATGAAGGACATGTTATTCTCTCCGTATCTGTTTGGTGTTACCTGAAGACCCTCGGCTGCAACCGGGGGTCTTCGTCTTTTAGCGGGTCTTGTCCCGCCAATTGCGCGCGTCATCCCGCAGCTTGATGAACGCGGCTACGTCAGCCCGCTTGTACACCACCGTTCGGTGCCCGGTGCGGGTGAAGCGCGGGCTCGTTCCACGGTATCGGTACGTCGCCAGGGTCGATGGTGAAATTCCCAGCAGCGCGGCGGTTTCGGCGCTCGTAAGGGTGTCGGTCATGTGGATGGTCTCCTGTGGGTGTTGGTGGGGCGGGGAAGCTCTGTGACGCTTCCCCGCCCCGATGGTCTACGCGGCGAACGCGACGAACGGGTTGTGCGCGATGATGGTTTCGCGCACACCGGGCAGGCTGTACACGTCCACGTCCACGTCATCGTCGTAGTCGATGTGGTCGGACAGGTCGATCTCGTACCCCAGCAGCGCCTCTACGGCGGTGGCGATTTCGTTCCCGTGCGCCGCGCGGATGTCTTCGGTGACGCGCTCGATGTAGTCCTCGATAGCGTCCCCGCCATGGGTTGCCATGTAGCGGCTGTGGGCGCGTGATGAGTAGGACATGTGTTGTGTTCCAATCTGTTTGGTGTTGCCTCGGGGCTGCAACCCCGTCGTTCTCTTACAACACCAACATTACCAATCATAGACACCCGTGTCTATGAATCACTGTGTGTTCTCCGTCACATTCACGGTGTGTATCCTTGTGTTACAACGTGATTGGTGCTAATGCGACGTTAACACCCCACTCTCACCCGCACGCCAAAACCGCCCCCGTCCACATGGGACAGGGGCGGCTCGGCTCGGTGGAGCTAGACCGTCGCAGCGTCCACCACGGACACCGCCATGTTGTCCCGCACCGACACCGGAACGTCCCGCTCCGTCGCCGCTGTCAGCACGGTGGTGACCTTCGCTTGCCGCCCGGTTTGCACCACGCAGCGCATGTCGCCCCAATCACTCGGGACGGCGGTGTCAACGATGATGGTGATAGGTGTCGCGGTGTCGAAGGCGCGGCGGGCGTAACGGTCGGTGATGACGGCACGCGCCACGGCGACTACCCCAGCCGGATCGGTGGACACGGTGACGCCGTGTACACCAGCCCACGCGGCGATGTCACGGGTTGCGACAATCACGATCTCGCCGCGATCCACCGCCTCGCGGGCAAGTTCCTTGGCGCGGTGTGTTGTGCCGCTACCGATGATGAGTGTGTGTGCCATGTTGTTTCTCTCTTTCCGTGGACTACAGCCAGTCCGTCTCGTCGTCGTTGAGGTTGAGCACGCACATGCACTCGGGACACCGATGATCGAACCGCCCGCCACGGGGCACATGAGTCCCGCAGAAGATGCAATCGAACGGCAGCCTGTCGATGTCCAGCGTCTCGGCAACATAGTTGCGCGCCAGTGTGTTCCACACGATGCGTAGCTCGCTCAGCGCCGCGTCACGAACGGCAGGCGCGATGACGGTAAGCGGTCCACCCGCACGGTTCCAGTCGGTGTCGAACCTCGCGTGGATGACCTCGGCAGCGTCCACGCACTTCGCCCACTGAGATTGCAAACGGGCGAAGTGCTCGGGGAAGGTGTCCCCACCACATTGGTTGGCGTCAAGGGTCAGATCCACGGTGTCGTCCACGAACGCCGCCATCCGGTCGGTGAGATAGTTCCGTGCTCGGTAGGCGGGGGTGTACCCCGCGTCCCATGCTTCGGGGTTGGTGGTGCTCACGCCGACACCGCGCGGCTACGCGGGCGTGAATCTCCGGGTTCCACCAGCCCGCTCATCAGCCAGTCGTACACATCGCCCGCGCGGTAGGCGATGAGGTGTCCCTGTCGGATGTAACGGGGTCCACGCTTTTGATGCCGAAGCTGTGCCAGGTGGTTTGCGGTGATCGGAAAATGCTTCTCCACGTCCTTCGGGCGCAGGAAGGCGTCAGCGTCAGGCGCTACACTCACCCGATTACGCATGTCACTGTCAGTCATAGCCTGACAGTACCAGATGGGAGGGGCTTATGGCGCTTACACGTCAGTCTGTACCTGTCGAAATGCAGGGGCTACGGCTTATGTGCCTTAATATGGCTGACATGGCACCAAGCAAGCGCGCGGCGGAAACCTCTCACGCGGTGGCGGGCAACCTGTTGCTACTACGCAACGGCGCGGGCATGTCTCTTCGGCAGCTCAGCGGCGAACTCGCCGAACACGGCGTGACGATCAGCGCCCAGTCCTTGAGTGCCATCGAACGCGGCGACACCGCCGTCACCGTGGACCTGTTGACCGCCCTCGCAGCGGTGTTTTCGGTGTCCCCTATCCGCTTGCTCATGCCGAACACCGACGACGGGTTCGACCCCGCTGTGGCGCTCACCGGGACCGAATCCACTTACCCGATTTCCCTGTACGAGTGGCTGGCTGGCGTTGCACCCCTTGGTATTTCCGTGAACACCTCCGATATAGACCCGCGTGTCGTCGCGGCGTTCCGTGATCGGAGCCAGCCTCCGTGGTTGCGAGAGAAGGGCTGACCCATGGGTTTCACTGACGACTATGCACTCACGTCGGGCGCGCGACGCTGGCGCGCCTTCTACCGCAACCCTGAAGGGGCGCAAAAGTCCAAGTCCGGGTTCAAGACGAAACGCGACGCTGAGGCGTTCATCGCCAAGACCGAAGTGTCCAAGCTGGATCAGACGTACATCGCACCGGACAAGGGCAAGGTCACCGTGGGCGAGTTCGGCGCGCGGTGGATGAAGTCGCACCTCATCAAACCGTCAGGTAAGCGCAGCTACGACAGTGCTTGGCGCGTCCACGTGGAGCCGCGTTGGGGACGCACACCCCTGTCCCGCGTCGAACGCCAAGACGTGGTGGACTGGGTAGCCGAACTGAACGAAAAGCTCGGTGCGAAATCGGTGCAGCGGTGCCACGGCGTTCTACACGGCGTTCTACAGGCAGCCGTGGACAACGGCATGATTGTCCGTAATGTCGCGTCGAAAGTGCGCCTCCCCCAACCGTCCGACGATGACCCTGTGTTCCTCACACATGGGCAGCTTGAAGCGCTGATCATCGAAGCGGGCAACGGGAAGCGCACCCGCGCCGATGCGCCCGCCATCATTGCGGTGCTGGGGTATTGCGGTCTCCGTTGGGGTGAGCTGGCGGCGCTCACACCGGACCACTTCATGGGCAACAAGATCACTGTGCGTGAGAACGCGGTAGCTGTGGGATCAACCATCCATCGCGGCACACCCAAGGGCGGCGACCGACGCCGCGTACCGATCCCCAACCGTGTGCTGGCATTGGTGGCTCCCATCGTGAACACCACCAAGTCACGTACTCCGGTGTTCCCGGACAAGGACGGCAAGGAGATGAAGCCGCCCGGTGTCAACACCTGGTTCTCCCGTGCGGTCGCACGGTGTCAAGACAACGACCCGACGTTCCCCGACCTCACCGCCCACAAGTTGCGGCACACGGCGGTGTCCCTGGCGATCTACACGGGGTGCTCTATCAAAACGGTGCAGGCGGTGGCGGGGCACAAGGACGCCACGATGACGCTCAACAAGTACGGACACCTGATGAGTGAGGAACTGGACGAACTGGCGGACGCGCTGGACGTTGCCGCCGCGAAGGTCACAGGTATCGACTGGGCATCGAAATGCAGCGAGAATGCAGCGGGCGTGGTTAATCTCAATAATTCGCGTAAGTCAACGCCTGACAATGTGACAGCCATTCGACCCGCCGCGTCAGGCGACCACTGACGCTCGGTGAGTTCGAATCTCACCGAGGGCACCAGAAACACCAGGCCAGAGCAGGTTTTCACACCGGCCAGTCAGCCCGCAGGCAACATCAGCCCGCAGCCAGCCCGCAGGATCTAGAATGCGCGCATGGCGATCCGACGTGGAGCACGCGCAGGAGTAGAGGACCGGTGGCACCGGCCAGCCCGCAATAACGAGGCCGTCCTATATCCCACCGATGCCGTTCCGGGCGCACCGGGTTGGTGCACCGACTCCAAGCACGGCACCCCGGGCACATTGGTGTGCACGGGCCGTCACGGCCAGGGCCAGCGCTGGCAAGCCCGGTGGGTGGCTGACGGTGCCGAGCGGTCCAAGAGCTTCAGCAAGAAGGCCGACGCCGACCGGCATTTGCGCGGTGTCGTCGCCGACGTCGAGACCGGCACCTATGCCGACCCCCAGCGGTCCGCCGTCACGTTCGGCACCATCGCCGAGTCCTGGCTGAAGACCAAGCAAGCGGCCAACCGAGCCCCCAAGACCATCGCCGGATATAGAGGTCTCCTCGACGTCGTGATCCTGCCCAAGTGGCGCGATGAGCGTCTGCGCGACATCACCCACGAGCGCCTGCAGGACTGGTTGACGTTCCTGGCCACTGACCCGGCGGCACGACAACACAAGAAGAAGAGCGACGAGACCGCAGGCCTATCCCCCGCCCGGGTAATCCAGACTCACCAGGTGGTCAGCCAAGTGCTGTCCTATGCGATGCGCTCCAAGTACGTGGCGACCAACGCCGCCGACCACATCGAGCTGCCCAGCAAGCCACAGAGCAAGGATCTGGCCCTCACTCACGACCAGGTGCACCGCCTGGCCGAGGAAACGGCCAACGCCGAGAAGGCCGTTCGTCGCCGCAGCGACACCGCCCCGGCGCAGACGCCCCCAGAAGCGCTGCGGGCCATGGTGCTGCTGCTGGCCTACTCCGGTCTGCGCTATGGCGAGTGCGCCGCGCTGCGGGTGGGCGACGTCGATATCGACAAGCGCCGGGTTCTCGTTGACAAGTCGGTTACCCAGGTTCGGGGCCAGGGCCGCGTCGAGGGCGAGACCAAGACACACCAACGCCGGTCGGTGCCGATTCTGACCGAGGCATTGGCCCAGGAGCTGAAGGCCGTCACCGAGGGCCGCGACCCGTCAGAGTCCCTGTTCCCCGGCCCCGACGGCACGGCGATGACCGTCGGCTGGTTCCGGGTCCGGTTCGATAAGGCCGTCACCGCCATTGGCGTGCCAGGCATCACGCCGCACACGCTGCGCCACACTGCGGGATCGCTTGCGATCAGCGAGATCGGCAGCGTGGTGGTGGCCTCCAAGCTGCTGGGCCACCGCAATGTCAGCACCACCGCCAACATCTACTCGCACATGCTCGACGGCGATTGGGACCGGCTCGCGACGGCGATGGATTCTGCCGCGCGCAAGGCTGCAACCAGCGGATAGCTACGCCAAACGTTCTAGCCAGCTAGAACGAATTACATTGCACCACAATCGATCTCGGATTGTTGATGCTTGCCAGCGTTGACCACGCTGAGCTATCGTTAGCTGCGTAGCGGGCCGATATGCCTGCGACAACACCACCCACGTGGAAGGCGCGCCAATGGCGCGTGCTGTTGCCGTATCCGCATATCGAGAGGAACACCGTTCCGTCATGAATTCCCAGACACCCGCGCCACCGCGCACCCGCCTATCCACCTCCGAGACCGCCGAGTTCCTCGGACTGCCTGCCTCAACGCTTCGTTACTGGAGGCACACAGGCGTCGGCCCAACCTCCTACCACGTCGGTCACCGTGTCTTCTACGACCTCACCGACCTCGAGTGCTGGCTGGCCGCTGAGAAGGCCAAGACCGCACGCGGTGGTGTGGAGGTGACCGAATGAGCGCACATCCCAACACGTCCCAGGCCGACCGCGACCGGCTGGCCGATCCCGACCTACCCGACCTCGATGACCGGGTGGGCACTGGCGCTGGCGCCCAGCATGACGAGGAGGTGCTGGCCCAGTGAGTCCCCCAAACGACAGCCGCCCCGGTGGTTTGAACACCACCGAGGCGACCAACAAGTCCCACGCCCAGGACTGCCACCAGAATACCCCCAGCGGGTATGGACGCGCAGCCCCTGAGGAGGTGAACCGTGGCTGACATCATCGAACGTAAGTTGCTGGCGCAGATGATGACCGCCGACGGCATGGCCCAGGTGGTCGAGGCCAAGGTGGCCCCGGACCTGTTCGTGGAGCCCGTGCACCGGGCCATCTTTGAGTGGATGCACGACTATCGCGACACCAGCGACGGCAAGACCCCGACACGCGACGCCATCGAGTATCAGTTCCCCGGTCGAGGCCTCCCCGACACGGTCGAGGAGGACACCGGCTGGCTCATCGGCCAACTGCGAGATCGGCACGTGATCAACCACGCTCAGGACCTCCTGCGCGATGTGGCCAAGACGGTCAACGATGACCCGATCGGAACCATCGAGCGCATGGCCGAAGCTGCCAGGGTGCTGCACGAGCAGATCGGCAAGAACGGCAGCGACAGCGACAGCGACGCACCGAGGCTCTGGAGCGCTGCCGACCTCAAGCCTGCCGAGCAGCCGCGCTGGCTGGCCAAGAATCGGCTGCCGCGCGGGGCCGTGAGTCTGCTGGTGGGCGACGAGGGCATCGGTAAGAGCCTGTTCTGGGTCTACCTCACCGCTGCGATCACCACCGGTAAGCCATTGCTGGAGTTCGGAGTTCCCGCACGCGATCCCGGCCACGTCGTGATCGTGGTGACTGAAGACGATTGGTCGACCACGGTCCGGCCTCGGCTGGAGGTGGCCGGGGCCGAGCTGGACATGGTTCGCGTGATCTGCGCCGAGGAGGACGGCAGCGGCGCACCGGAGTTCCCGCGCGACCTGCACCTGATCAGCCAGGCCGACCCTGCGCCGGCCCTGGTCGTCGTGGATGCCTGGCTCGACACCGTGCCGTCCAGGTTCGACGTGCGCAACCCGCAGGCAGCACGTCAGGCCCTGCACCCGTGGCGTGAGGTGGCGGTGACCACCGACGCCGCCGTGTTGCTGCTGACCCACACCAACCGGGTGGCCAGCGCCAACCCACGCGACAAGTACGGGGCCACAGGAGAACTGCGCAAGAAGGCACGCATGACCCTGTTCGCCCAGCGCGACGAGGACGGCGGTCTGGTCATCGGGCCTGACAAGGCCAACACCACCGCCGCAGTGATGGCGTCACGGTTCACCGTTCGAGGTGTCCAGCACTTCAACCCCACCGATGACCACGACGGCATGGTGCCGCGCCTGGCCTACGCCGGTGAGACCGGCCAAACCGCTCAGGAGCACATCGCCGAGGCCTACACGGCAGGCCGTGGGACCAGCGCCGAGGACAACCCCGTGGTCGGGTGGTTGGCCAGCCACCTGGCCGACGGCCCACGGTGGGCCACCGATGTGTACTCAGCCGCAAAGGAAACCGGGTACAGCGTCGACCAGACCAAGCGGGCCAAGAAGCGGCTGAGCGTCGAGGCCAAGAAGGACGGGGCCAGCGCTTGGTACTGGAGGCTGCCAGGGCATGAAGGTTCGCCGAGTGGTGGCCAAGGGAGCGCCGATGCCTCCGTCTGATGCTCCCTCGCTCCCTTGCTCCCTTCCCTCATAGGGCATCCAAGGGAGCACTGCAAAAAACACTTCTACCAGTAAAGAGAGCAAGAGGGCGGATGGAGAAACATACGGACACCCCGGCGCTCCCTTGCTCCCTTGCCTCCGCTCCCCATGTAAAGGGAGCGCCTGACCCCAACAACCCGAAAGGATCTCGGCACCATGACCACCGCTCTGGACTGCCACCACCGGCACCTGGCCGAGGAGGCCCACCGATGACCTGGCCCGCTGCCCTGGCCCTGTTCGGTCTGGGCTACACCATCCCGTTTGCCTGGCACCACGCCCAGCGATTGGCCGACTCACTCACCGAGGTAGAGGGGGTTCGGATCCCTGGCGTGGGCCAGGACGGCCCTCGCCGTGGTGAAGGAACTTTTTCGTGCACGAGTAATGACCCTTTTTTGGACCGAGGAGTCCACTGATGACCACACCGATTACCGACAAGCGCCGAGCGGCCCATCTGCTGCTTGCCTGCCTCGATGACGACGGCGACACCGTCGATACGATCCTGAACGCCGCCAACCGTGAGCCCGGTGGGCTGCAGGGCCTCCTGGCCGCGCTGGCCTCCGGGTGCATCGAGCTGCTGCTGGGCACCGCAGGCGAGGACGGTGCCCGCAAGACTCTGAACATGATCCTGCTGGACACCAGCTTTCATGCCCAGGAGCCCGACAATGGCTGACACCCAACCGGACACACCACCGGAGACTGAACGTCGGCCTACGGCCCCCTCGGGGGCCAATGCGGACGATCCGGAGGGCGACGCGACACCACCCAACACCGTGCGCGTGCCGATCGCCGGAGATCGGTGATCGGGAACTCCATCGACCACGGCAGCGGCGCTTTCTTGACGAGCTGCGGCTCGGCCTCGGCGTCGAAATAGCTGATGGTGGCGAGCGTCCCCGGCGGGCCGAACACCTCGTAGACCAGATGCTTGGGGTCGTGGGGCCGCTTCTCTTCACGTTCGGCACTGGTATACGCGGGGCGCGTCTCGTTGCCGAAGACGCCGTGCAACCGCGACACAGTAAATCCGCCTGCGACTGCAACCACCACCAGCACCAGCGGAATCCACAGCCGCTTCAGAATCCTGAAAATCGCGAGTTCCTCCGCCTATATCTGTGCCGGCACCCTGCCAGGTGCTCAAACTTGCATTTGCAGATCGGATGCGAACGACCGAGCCCGGGATGCGGTGGCATCCGAGGCCTGACCTTGCACGAAGCTTCCGCAAACGTGCGACGCGCCTCGATGAGCGCACCCGATCCCGAAGAGTAAACCATGCCGATGTGTCAATATGACGCAAAAGGGTCAGATCGTCGGAATCGGTTCAACGCCTTGACAATCACTGTGAAGCCCTATCGCTGGTTCGTCGACCGATATCGCCGATGATCACCGCTGCTCAGGCACCGTCGGGCGGGCGCCGAAGCTGCCCTGGATTCAGGGACCAGCTATGAAGCCGCCATGAAAGGACCATGGAATGCGCCATTGTCAAAGGCTGGTCCGCGGATGCTATCTCGTTGCGATGAATCCATCCAAACACCCGCCTGGGTCTACGCTCACTGCGACGGCCGCGCTAATCGGACGTTATTTGCTGTGCCGCTATGGCAGGAATCGGGCGATCTGCGGCGACGGCAGTGTCTGCGCGGCGCGCGCCTGCCGGAAGCCCACCGCGCCACCTGCGGCCGTCATCAATAGCATGCCGCTCAGTCCGGGCAGCACGGCGAACAGCAGGTCGGTGGTGCTGGCCGTACGCAAATAGTCGGTGTACCCCAGCCGGACGAACTCCGGCGTCGTAGGCGCCGAAAGACTCTGTGCCACTGGTGGTTCTGACCGTGGTACGGGAAGGATCGGTGCGCTTGGGGCTGCCGACGACGCCCTGGCGGGCGGGGCGGCGGGTGCCGGGATCGCGGGAGGAACCACCACCGGTGCCGGAACGATGGGGGCCAGGGCCGCACCGATCGCCGGAGCGGGTGCAGCGGGAACCTCGGACGGGGCCGACCGGATGACGATCGTCCTACCGCTCGGGGCCGTCGGTACCGGCGCCAGGTTGGGGGCTCGGCCGATGTTTCCGTTGATCGGCGCCCCGACCGCCCCACCTCCCCGGTCATCGCCCGTCACAGCTGCCGTCGGGGTCTGAGAGATCCCGCCCGACAGGACTGCCGAGGGAACCTGCGCGGTCGTGCCCACGCGGGCCGACCGCGGTGTTTCGGCGAATGATCCGCGGGCCGCAGTCGCCGGAGCCTCGTCGACGCCTACCTTGCTGGTCACGGCGCTGCTGGTCCCGATCTTGCTGGTCCCGATCTTCGATTCGGGCTTCGCGCCTATCGCGGCCCCCGGGCCGAGGGCGCCACCGGAATTCTTGACTCCCCCGCCGCGCCGCGGGCCGAGGCCGGCCGCGGGATTCGACTTCTTGTTCTTCTTCTTGTGATGGAAGAGGTCGTGGATGTCGACACCGAACAGATGCGCCGAGGCCACCGCGGTGCCTGCCATCCCAGGTCCAGCCACCATGGCACCACAAGCGATCGCACAGCCGGCTGCGGTGTTACGCACCCATGACCGGTCCACGAAGAGATCCCCCCCCCCCAAAGAGATCGGCGGCCCTATTGCCGCGCGCACTGGAACAAGTTCCTATTGTGGCATATCGAAGTTCTGTCGGGTTTGCTGGACCATTGCTCCGGCTGCAGCGAGACCGAGTCGGTCTGATGGGTGGCCTGCGGCGATACGCTGTGTATGTGGCGGTCAGCGAGTTCCGCCGCTCGGTGTGCATGCCCGAGATGGCGCTGAACAACCGCATGTCGGCGCGCACTCGGCACTACGCGGAGAGCGTGTCAAGCCGGTTGCGCGTGTTGACCATCGCGACGTGGATTGCTGCCGCCGTGACAGCAGGTTTCGGGATCTTCCAGTTGGCCTTGGACGGACCGATGTGGCGACTCGGGTTCATCAACCTCGTTTCCGCAGGTCTGTTCGTTCTGGTGCCGCTGTTGTACCGGTTCGGCGAACTGATCGCGCCGCTGACGTTCTTCCTGATCGCCTATATATCCGTGTCCGTGATGTGTTTCGCGGTCGGTACCGGTTCGGGTTTGCAGTTCTACTTCGTGGTCGCGGTGTCACTGGTGGTCCTGGTGTTGGGCATCGAGCGCATCGTGCTTGCGGCGTCGTTGGCGACCATGGCCGTGGCTGCCACCATCGCGCTGCAGATCCTGGTTCCGGAGGATCGAGGCGTCGGGCCGCCCTGGGCGCTGACCGCCGGCTTCGTGGTGTCGGTGGTTTCCGCGGCGGTGATGGTGTTTGCCACCGTCTGGACGTCACTGCGCGAAATGGCCCGGGCTGAGCAGGCGATGGACGCCGAATATCAGCGGTCCGAGCAATTGCTGAGCAACATCTTGCCCGCCACGATCGCGCAGCAACTCAAGGACCCCTCACGGACCATCATCGCCGACAACTATGACGACGCCTCGATCCTGTTCGCCGACATCGCCGGCTACACGGAACGGGCCAGCGACCTCACCCCGACCGATCTGGTGCGCTTCCTCGACCGGTTGTACACCGATCTCGATGCGTTGGTGGACCGTCACGGCCTGGAGAAAGTAAAGACCAGCGGTGACTCCTACATGGTGGTGGCCGGAGTGCCCAAGCCGCGTGTCGACCACATCGAGGCGCTCGCCTGCCTGGCGCTGGATCTGGCGGACGCTGTCGCCGATCTCAAGGACCCGCGGGGGCGCGCGGTGCCGTTGCGGATCGGCCTGGCAGCCGGACCCGTGGTAGCGGGCGTGGTCGGGGCCCGCAAGTTCTTCTATGACGTCTGGGGCGACGCGGTCAACGTCGCCGCGCGGATGGAGACCACCGACGTGGCCGGCCGAATTCAGGTGCCGCAGAACGTCTATGACCGCATCAGTCACGCGTTTGTGCTCGAAGAACGCGGCGATGTCGAGATCAAGGGCAAGGGTGTCATGCACACCTGGTATCTGGTGGGGCGCCGCGACGACGAAGCGGTACGCGCCGGACCGCAGACTGCCGGTCCGATGCGTGCCGCCTCCGTCGTGCCGCCCACGGGTGCCTGAACCTCGCGGTTCTGGTTCACCCGGGCCGCTGGTCAGCCACCCGATCCTGCTGATTCAGCAGTCGTGCATATCCCGCTCCCATACCCAGCAGCGCCAACCCGACCACGATGAACACCGCGACCCGGAAGATTCCGTCAAGAGTCCCGAGGTCGAACAGGAACAGCTTGGTCATGGCCGCTGCCACGAGCGCCATACCGCCGCCGATCGGCAGCGACCGCTGCGCCTTGGGACGTCGCGCCGCATAGGCGAGCAGGCCGGCCGCCGCCGCGATCCAGCAGATGGTCGCCACCATGTGGCCACCGAAGAAGCCGCCCCGGGTGCCGGCGATGGCGACGCCGGCCGTCACGGCGAACACGGTGAGCGCATATCCGGCCACCAGGGCGGCCAACGCCCACACCAACCGGAGCACCTCCCGATCCGCGGCACCCTCGACCGACCATGCCCACGAGATCGCGGCGGCGGCGGCGATCGCCACCACGCTGCCGATCAACACCGAAACCGTCAGCCCTGTAGACAGTTTCGTGGCGTGGACCAGAATGCCGGGTCCGGCGGTATCGAGGTAGATCAGTCCCCCGACCACGGCCAGGCCGATGGCAATCCACCGCGTCACACCGTGGCCGCGCCCGGCGACCCCGACCACCGTGGCCATCGCCAACAACACCGGACCTGCCACCGGTCCGTCGAAGGCCACCAGCACCGCGATGAGAGCGGCGACGGCCGCAAGTGCCGACCAGATCTGGCGTACCACAACGCTCATCCCCGGAATGCGCTCGCCGAGTGCCACGATCCCCACCAAGGCAGCCGCCAGCGCCACCACCATGAGGGCTGCAATCGTGCGATCAACGCCGGCTGCGACACACAACACCGGAAGGACGCCGCAGGCCGTCAGGGCCGCCATCGCCGACGGCTTGGTGGTCCAGCGCAGCACCAGCAGCCCACCCACCAGAGCCAGCACTGCAGCGAGCCCGCAGGCCAGCGCGAGCAGGAGATCGCGCCGACCGTCGATTGCGGCCGCCGCCAGCGCGATCAACAACGGCACCGTGGCCGCGGCGGTACGCGCGGCGTACAACCCGGTCCAGTCCCGACCGAACTGGACCGGAAGTGCAGCGGCCGACAACGCCAGCATGAATCCGATCAGCAACAGGGTCACCCCGTCGGTGACGACGGGCGCCAGGGCGATCAGCGGCACCAGGACCAACAAGCCGAGCTGTTCGGAGTTCCACCGCCGCGCCAGCATCAGACCGCCACCAGCAATTCCGGCAGCCAACATCAGCCCGATCGGCGCCGACACCCACTCATAGATCGTGGTCACGGCGATCACGTCCATGTACGCGGCGGCAACACCGGTCGCGGCCAGTGCGACCGCACCGACCCGGCCACCCGGCCGGCGATACAGCCACCATCCCGCGCCGACAAGGCCGGCGGCCAACGCTGCACCTGCCGCGACCCGGAACTCCGGTCGCAGGATGCCCGCCTGGGCGGCCAGCACCAGCAGCAGCACCACGCCGGTGAGCGTCACGGCCACCCCGGCGACCGCGAGTGCCTTGCCGATCCAGCCTTCGGAGCGCTCCGGCCGCATCGCGGGCACCGTCGGTGACGGCACCGGCGCCGGCGCTGGAGTGGGCGTTGGAGTGGGGGTGACGGACCAGGTAGCGGCAGACGGCGCAGCGGGCACCGGGGGCAGTACCGCTGCCGGAGCCTGATCGAGCATTCGCCCCAACTCCCCCAGATCCGCCGACACCCGGTTCGTGTAGGCCGAGATCGCCGCCAGGTCCGATGACATCCGGGCAATCACGGCGCGATGAGATTGGCTCATGCGGTCATAGTGGCAACAAATGCGCCCGCCGGGATGAGTAGGACTACTCGTCGAGGCCGTGTTCGATCGCGTAGCGGGCCAATTCGACACGGTTGGCGACCTGCAACTTGCGGAACGTGGCCTGGACGTGGTTTTCCACCGTGCGGTGACTCAGCGACAGGCGGGTGGCAATCTGCTTGGCCGTCAACCCTTTTGCCACGAAACGCAGCACCTCGGTTTCCCGTTCGGTCAAGCTGGGGGTGGCCGGACCGTCGTCCGGACGTTGAGAGATACGCCGATACTCGCCCAGGACCAACCCGGCCAACCCCGGGGTGAACACCGCCCGCCCCTCCGCGGTGGCCCGCACCGCTGCGGTCAACTCGACCTTCGACGCGCTCTTCACCAGATATCCGGTGGCCCCGGCTTTCACCGCTTCCAGAACGTCGTCGCGCTCGTCGGAGGCCGAAAGCACCAGCACCCGTGACAACGGCGACACCGTGAGCACCTCCGCAGTGGCCGTGGCACCACTGCCATCGGACAGGCTCATGTCCATGACCACGACGTCAGGCAGTACGACCCCGGCCCGTCTACGCGCCGAAGCCACCCCGTCGGCGGTGGCCACGACTTCGAACCCCTCGTCGGCAAGGTCGCGTGCCACCGCATCGCGCCAGATCGGATGATCGTCGACGACCATCACCTTCAGTGCGGACTCCGTCATCACTGCCCCCTCTCGACGGCGTCACGGTCTCCCGACGGGCGGGGCAGCGTGAGTTCCCATTCGGTGCCACATCCGGGCTCGGTGTTCAACTGCGCTTTCCCGCCCAACCAATCCAGTCGTCCCACAATTGATTTCGAGATTCCCACGTGGCCTTCGCGGATCGCCTCGGTCAGTCGCCCGGGATCGATGCCGATACCGTCGTCACGAATACTCACCGTCACCGAATCGCCGAGGTCTTCCAGCAGCACGAAAACCCGGGCGTCAGGTCCGGCGTGTGCGGCGGCATTGTCCAGGGCATTGCCGGCCGCTGCGAACAACTCATGGGCGGCATCGTGGTCCAGCAGCACGGGTTCGGCAGGCAGGCTGACCGAAACTCGATCGGAGGCCCGAGAACGCAGCAGGGCACCGATATCGGCGGTGCCTCCGGTGTGCGCCTCCGGATCGGGTGCGCTGACCAACCTGCGCAACGCCCGCTCCTGCTCCCCGGCGAGTTCAGCCAATTGAGCTGTCTCACCACCGATTTCGCGACCCTTCCGCGCAACCAGGGCCAGCACTTGAATGGCGCCGTCGTGCACCCGTCGTGACAATCGCTCTCGTTCCTCCAACGAGGCCGCCAACCGCACCGCACGCTCCAACTCGGCATGCGCCCGACGCGCGGTCTGAGCGGCCATCCCCACCGCGAGACCCACCGCCAGCTCGATGACGATGGTCGCGTTGCGCCCGAGATTGACACTGACGTAGCCCTTCAATGCGGCCGCGGCGCCCATCACCGCCAGCCCGGCTCCCATCCCCCCGACCGGACCGAATTGCAGTGCCGCCGAAATCGTGGCGTTCGTCGCCCACAACGTGGTCGGCCAGGACTGGTTGTCCGCGATCCAGTGCGCGGATGCCACCAATTCGGTAGAGAGCATGAGCGCCAGAACCACCACGATCTCCGCGATCACCCACGACGGTCGACGGCCGAAACCCTGCAGGTAGGCGATCGCACAGGCGATACTCCACACGATCAGCACCGCACACAGCACGCCGGCCAGTACCGGACGCCTCAGATCGTCGTTGATCGCGAGCTGAAACCCCAGCGCATACAGGCAGCTCAGCAACCGGAAGATCTGCGCGGCACGCCACAACGGAATGACCGGATCCGGGTGGCGCTGCATCGGCCCAGCATAAAGTCGCTCACGGCCACGCACGTGCACCGATCGTGAACGTGCGAGCTACGACTCCCCTCGCGCCACCGGTCGACCCGGATCTGACGCCCACTCCGACCATGACCCGGGATACAGCGCCGCATCCACCCCGGCGGCAGCCAGGCCGGCCACCGCGAGCGCCGCGGTGACCCCCGATCCGCAGTAGGCGCCGACATCGGCGCTGTCGGTCACCCCCCGGTCGGCGAGCAGCGTGTGTAGCCGGGCGTCCGGGAGCAGCGTGCCGTCCGCGGAAAGCAACTGGGTGCTGGGCAGATTGACGGCCCCGGGGATGTGACCGGCCACCGGGTCCACGGGTTCGACGTCGCCGCGGAACCGTTCCGCCGCCCTGGCATCCAGCAACAACTCGACCCCGGTCGTCGCCTGTTCGGCGGTCAGGGTGCGCAGAGCCCCGCGGTACAGGTCGTCATGGCGCACCTCGACATCACCACCCGGGGGTGCCACCGGCCCGGTGTCCAGAACCTCACCCGCCGCCGACCACGCCGCCAGACCGCCATCGAGAATGCGGACGTCGTCGATCCCGGCCGCGGTCAGCACCCACCAGGCCCGGGCCGACCCGGCACGGTTCCAGTCGTCGTAGACCACGGTGGGCACGCCCTTGCGCATCCCCCAACGACGCGCCGCCGCCTGTAGGTCGGATCCAGACGGCAGCGGATGACGGCCCCGACCGTTCACGCGGTGGTCGGTGAGATCCGCGTCCAGTGAGACATAGACGGCCCCGGGTAGATGACCGCTCAGGTAGGCCTGTTCACCGTCGGGTTCGGCCAACGACCACCGCACGTCGAGCACGGTGACCGGGCTCCCGGAAGGGATGAGCTGACGAAGTTCACCGGCCGTGACGAAGACGTTTTTCCGTGTGGAAGCCACGCGGTCGAAGCTACATCACTTTCGACAGAAACTCCTTTGTGCGTGCATGTTTGGGGTTGGCCATCACCTCACGGGGAGGACCGCTCTCCACGATGACGCCACCGTCCATGAACACCAACTTGTCGGCGACCTCACGGGCGAAACCCATCTCGTGGGTGACGACAACCATCGTCATCCCCTCGCCGGCGAGTTTCTTGATGACCGCCAGCACCTCCCCGACGAGCTCGGGATCGAGCGCCGACGTCGGCTCGTCGAACAGCATCAACTTCGGGTTCATCGCCAGAGCCCGGGCGATGGCCACCCGCTGCTGCTGGCCGCCCGACAGCTGTGCGGGGTAAGCGTCGGCCTTGGCGGCCAAACCCACCTGAGCGAGCAGATCCTTGGCCCGGGCCAGCGCCGCATCCTTCTTCACCCGTTTGACGCGCATGGGCGCCTCGACAATGTTCTCCAACGCGGTGCGGTGCGGGAACAGGTTGAAATGCTGGAACACCATGCCGATGTCCCGGCGCTGCCGGGCGGCATCCCGCGGAGCCATCTCGTGCAGCTTGCCACCACGTTCGCGATAGCCGATCAGCTCGCCGTCGACGTACAGACGACCGGCGTTGACCTGCTCGAGATGGTTGATGCACCGCAGGAACGTTGACTTACCCGACCCCGACGGACCGACCATGCACAGCACCTCGCCCCTGCCGACGTCCAACGTGACGCCCTTCAGGACGTGCAGGGCGCCGAAGTTCTTACAGACACTCTCGGCCCGCACCATCGGCTCGGCGGCGGTCATGGATGCGGCTCTCCCATCTGCGCTTTGGCCAGGGCCTCGAGTTGCTTGGACGTCAACTTGCGCGACGCACCGCGCGCGTAATGCCGCTCGAGGTAGTACTGACCGACCATCAGAATGCTGGTGATCGCCAGGTACCAGGTGGACGCCACCAGCAGAAGCGGGACCGGCTGAAACAGATCGACACCGATATCCTTTGAGCGGCCGTACAACTCGAAGCTGTACGGAATGGCGGTGACCAGTGACGTCGTCTTCAGCATGCTGATGAACTCGTTGCCGGTCGGCGGGATGATGACCCGCATGGCCTGCGGAAGCACAGTCCGCCGCATGGTCATGCTCCACGACATGCCCAGCGCCACCGAGGCTTCCGTCTGGCCTTCAGGCACGGAGTTGATGCCTGCCCGGATGATCTCCGCCATATAGGCGGCCTCGTTGAGGCCCAGGCCCAGAACCGCCAGCCAGAACACGTTCGGATCGGACAGGGTGAACTCGAAAAGCCTCGGGCCGAACGGTACGCCGATCTGAATGTTCTTGTATATCACCGGAACCAGACCCCACAGCACCAACTGGACATAGATCGGTGTTCCACGGAAGACCCACAGATACGCCCAGGACACGGCCTTGAGCACCGGGTTCGGTGACAACCGCATCACCGCGAGGAGCACGCCCAGAACGAGCGCCAGGATCATCGAATAGATGGTCAGTTGCAGGGTGTTCAAGGCGGCTTGCGATATGCGTTGATCGAAGAGGTACTTGCCGTATGTCTTCCACCCATACGCCTCGTTGGTCGCCGCGCCCCAGAGAAACAGCCCGATCAGGATGACGATGACGATCGCCGCCACCCAACGCCACGGATGTCTCAGCGGGACGGCGTCGATAGCGGCCGGCGACGATTCATCACTCATGGACGGCTCAGCTGGTCGCACCGTTGATGACCGGCTTGTCGATCATCCCGTTCTCCGCGCCCCAGTTCGCGGCCACCTGCTTGTACACACCGTTGTCGATCAGGTGCTGGAGTGCCTGCTGCAGCGACGCTGCCAGGGGCGATCCCTTCTGCACGGCCCAACCGTACGGAGCGGAGTCGAAGATCTCCCCAGCCGCTTCGAGCTTTCCGTTGCTCTGTTTGATGGCGTATGCCGTCACCGGCGAATCCGCCGACATGGCGTCGGCCTGCCCCAGCATCACCGCGCTGGTGGCGGCGGTCTGATCGTCGAACTTGACGACGTTGATGGCAGGCTTACCCGATTCGGCGCACTTCTTGCTGCGCGCGGGCATTTCCTCGGTGTCCTGCACCGTCGCCGTCTGCACTGCGACCTTCATGCCGCACGCGTCTTCCGGGTTGATCCCCGCACCGACCTTCTGCGCCCACGCCGAACCCGCACTGAAATAGGTCACGAAGTCAACCTGCTCTTCACGCTTCTTCGAGTCGGTGAACGAGGACATGCCGACGTTGTAGTTCCCGCCCTGAACCGACGGGATGATCTTGTCGAACAACGACGCCCGGTACTCAGGGGTGAGACCCAGCGTGGCGGCGATCGCATTCATCAAATCGACGTCGAAGCCGATGATCTGGCCGCCGGGATCTTTGAATTCGTGGCTCTTCCGACTTGATGGGGGTCTGGTGTGACCGATTGGGTTCGTGTCGGTGACTGATTGAGGGCTCGCGCCCTTGTCAACTGGGTGTTCTCTACGCATCCAGAGCAAAGGCGCGAGCATGTCTGACAATAGTGGTTCCCTGCTGCTTGGACTCGACGGCATCACCGTGGAGTCCGTGCAAGTCGATGACGGCGATGTCCGCATCGTTGAGGTGGGCACAGCGCTCGAGTGGGTCGGGATCTGCCCGGACTGCCGAACCAGATCGTCGCGGTCGAGGGGTTGGGTCACGACTCGGCCCCGGGACATCAAGATCGGTGCGGACCGGCCGCTGATCATGTGGCGAAAGCGGAAATGGTTGTGCACCAACACCTCCTGCGAACGCAGGTCATTCACTGAGTCGACGCCGTCGATCCCGCCGCGGGCTCGGGTGACGGTGCGAGCCAAGGCGGAGATGGCCCTGGCGGTCCTCGACGACGACCGCTCGGTCAAGGCCGTCGCCGCCGCGTATGGCTGTAGCTGGAACACCTGCCATGACGCGGTGATCGCCACCGCGGATCCGGTCCTGGCCGGTGAACCGCCCCCGGTGCGGGTGCTGGGCATCGATGAGACCCGCCGCGGGAAGGCCAAGTGGGAGACCTGCCCGGAGACCGGGGCCCGGGCGTGGGTGGACCGCTGGGACAGCGGCCTGGTCGACATCACCGGCGCCGGCGGGTTGCTGGTCCAGGTCAACGGGCGTGCCGCGCGGCCGGTGACCGACTGGCTGACCCAGCGCGAGCAGGCGTGGAGGGACGGGATCGAGTTCGTCGCGATCGACATGTCGGGGGCCTACGCCAAGGCCGCCCGCGAGGCGTTGCCGCACGCGAAGCTGATCGTGGATCGCTTTCATCTCGTGAAGAAGGCCAACGAGATGGTCGATCGGGTTCGCCGCCGCGTCACCCAGACCTACCGCGGACGCCGCGGGCACAAGAGCGATCCGGAGTGGATCAACCGCCGCCGGCTGCTGCGCGCCGCCGAACGGCTGACCGACGATCAACGCCACACGCTGTTCGAGAAACTGACCTGCGCAGACCCCAACGGGGACATCGCGGCGGCCTGGATCGCCAAGGAACTGCTGCGAGATGTGCTGGCCTGCACCGACCGTGGCGGTCTGCGCTACGAGATCGGCGACGCGCTGTACCGGTTCTACACGTTCTGCGCGGCGTGCTCGGTACCCGAGATCGTCAAGCTCGCCGAAACCATCTCCGCGTGGCAGGAACCGATGATCCTGGCCATCACCACCGGGCTGTCCAACGCCCGCAGCGAGGGCTACAACAGAATCGTCAAACACGTCGGCCGAATCGCGTTCGGATTCAGAACACCGGACAACCAACGCCGCCGCGTACGGTGGGCCTGCACCCGCCAATCACGGCGAGCGCCATCCAGAACCAGGCTCCGCCCCTGCTAAGTCGGAAGAGCCGAATTCGTTGGGCGGATAGGACGGGTCGGTCCCGATGACCAGTTTGCCGCTCGACTTGATCGGCTCCGGCACCGAATTGGCGATCGCGTCGACCTTGTCCGTCTTTGCCGCCGTTGTCGTCTGGGTTTCTGACCCACCGGATTCGGTGTTGTTCGCACAGCCCGACATTGCCAGCGCGCCGCTCGCGGCAATCACGACCGCGATACGCCACATCCTGCTTCGTCGTGGACGACATCCAACTGTCACGGTTGCCTCTTTTCTCTGTCTGCGGCTGCGGTCGGGCTGTTCCAGATCCAAGACGTTAACGGCCGCCGGCCGGGGTTGCAGCGCCGGTAACGGAACCTTAACTACCAGGCTGCGACACCACAGCCGTAACGCCAAAACCGCGATCTACATCTGTGTTTGTGTCAAACTTCCTGCATGGAATCCACTGCTGTCCCAAGCTTGTTGCCACATCTGTGGAAATCGACGCTGGTGTCGGGAATTCTCGCCGTCATCCTCGGCATTCTGGCGCTGGTATGGCCCGGAATTACCATTCTGGTTGCCGCGATCTTCTTCGGCGCCTATTTGCTGATCACCGGTATCTCGCAACTGGTCCTGGCGTTCAGCATCCGGTCATCGGTCGGTGGGCGGGTGTTGCTGTTCCTCGGTGGCGCCGCGGCCCTCGTGCTGGCTGTGCTCTGTTTCGTCAACCTGCAGAATTCGTTCGAGCTGCTGGCGATCTGGATAGGTGTCGGCTTCATCTTCCGCGGTGTGGCAACCACGATGTCAGCCATTGGGGATTCCGCACTGCCCGGGCGGGTCTGGGAAATCATCATCGGCATCATCAGTGTCATCGCCGGCATCATCATGTTCGTCGCCCCCAAGGACGGATTGGTCGCCCTGGCTCAGGTCACCGGCATCATCCTGATCGTCGTCGGAGTATTCGAGGTGATCTCGGCCTTCGCGATCCGCAGCGAGGCCAAGAAGCTCCACGCCTTGATCTCGCCGGAACGCCCCACCGTGACGTAAGACACCCGGTCAGGTCGGCGGTCGGGCCGGGAATGTCTACTACACTCCGTCGTAGATTGATCTGAGACCTCGAAAGTAGGGCCAGATGGACGCTTTGGACGTATCGCGGTGGCAATTCGGAATCACCACCGTGTACCACTTCATCTTCGTTCCGCTGACCATCGGGTTGGCACCGCTGATCGCCATCATGCAGACGGTGTGGGTGGTCACCGGAAACGACAACTGGTACCGGTTGACCCGGTTCTTCGGAAAGCTCTTCCTGATCAACTTCGCGATCGGTGTCGCGACCGGCCTGGTCCAGGAATTCCAGTTCGGCATGAACTGGAGCGAATACTCGCGATTCGTCGGAGACATCTTCGGCGCACCGCTGGCCATGGAAGGCCTCGTCGCATTCTTCTTCGAATCCACGTTCATCGGATTGTGGATCTTCGGCTGGACGCGACTGCCCCGACTGGTTCACCTGGCCTGTATCTGGATCGTGGCCCTGGCAGTGAACATGTCGGCGTTCTTCATCATCGCCGCCAACTCGTTCATGCAGCATCCGGTCGGGGCGCGGTTCAATCCGGAAACCGGCCGCGCCGAACTGACCAGCATCGTCGGGCTCTTCACCAACAACACCGCGATCGCGGCGTTCAGTCACGCTGTCGCAGGTGCATTTCTGACCGCGGGCACATTCGTGGCGTGTGTGTGCGCGTGGTGGATGGTGCGCTCGCGCCGTAGCGGTGAGGGCACGGAGGACACCACGCGTGACGACGCTGTCAGGATGTACCGCCCGGCCACCATCCTGGGCTGCTGGGTCGCACTGATCTCCGCGGTCGCGTTGTTCTTCACCGGAGACGCGCAGGGCAAGCTGATGTTCCAACAACAGCCCATGAAGATGGCCTCGGCAGAGTCGTTGTGTGACAGCGAGACCGACCCCAACTTCTCGGTACTCACCGTCGGCACCCACAACAACTGCGACAGTGTCATACACCTCATCGAGGTGCCGTATGTGCTGCCGTTCCTGGCCGAGGGCAAGTTCAGCGGCGTTCACCTAGAGGGTGTCAACGACCTCCAGGCACAGTTCGAGGAGAAGTTCGGACCCGGTGACTACCGCCCGAATCTCTTTGTCACCTACTGGTCATTCCGGGCGATGATCGGACTCCTGGCAGTGCCGGGGTTGTTCGCGCTGGCCGCCCTCTGGCTTACCCGCGGCGGGAGAATCCCCCGACACCGCTGGTTCAGCTGGTTCGCGCTGCTGACGATCCCCACCCCGTTCCTGGCCAACAGCGCCGGCTGGGTGTTCACCGAGATGGGTCGCCAGCCGTGGGTCGTGGTGCCGAATCCGACCGGCGATCAAGACATCCGGTTGACCGTCGCCCAGGGTGTCTCCGGGCACTCGGCGGGGCTGGTATGGCTCTCCCTGATCACGTTCACACTCCTGTATGCCGTGCTGGCGGTCGTGTGGTTCTTCCTGCTGCGCCGCTACATCGTCGAGGGACCGCTGGAACACGACTCCGAACCTGCCCCGCCGACGCCACCCGACGATGACGAAGTCGCGCCATTGTCGTTTGCCTACTGAGGAGCGGACCGATGGGACTACAAGAACTCTGGTTCATCCTGCTGACAGTCTTGTTCCTGGGATTCTTCATCCTCGAGGGATTCGACTTCGGCGTCGGGATGCTGATGGCATTCTTCGGCCGGACTGCCGCAGGCCGGAACGAAGACCCCGAACCGTACCGCCGGGCCGCACTCAACACCATCGGCCCGGTATGGGACGGCAACGAGGTGTGGCTGATCACCGCGGGCGGAGCCATGTTCGCTGCCTTCCCGGAGATGTACGCCACGGTGTTCTCCGGCCTGTACCTGCCGCTCTTGGCGATCCTGTTATCGATGATCGTGCGCGTCGTGGCGATCGAATGGCGGGGAAAAATCAATGATCCCGGGTGGAGGCGATGGGCCGACATCTCCATCGCGATCGGTTCCTGGACACCGGCGATCCTGTGGGGTGTCGCGTTCGCCGGGCTGGTGCGCGGCCTGCCGGTCGACGGCGACCGACAGATGCACCTGGCGTTCGGTGACGTCCTCAACGCCTACACACTGCTCGGCGGACTGGCGACCGGCTCCCTGTTCGCACTGCACGGCGCGGTGTTCGTCGCGCTGAAGACCAGCGGCCAGATCCGCACGGACGCCTTCCAATTCGCGACGCGGCTGGCGATTCCGACCACAGTTCTGGTGGCCGGGTTCGGCATCTGGACACAATTGGCCCACGGCAAGAGCTGGACGTGGTTCCTGCTCGCCGCTGCTGTGCTGGCACAACTCGCGGCGGTCGCCCAGATCTACCGCCGCAGCGGCGAAGGCTGGGCCTTCATCTACACCACGATTGTGGTTACTGCCGTGGTGCTTCTGCTGTTCGGATCGTTGTTCCCGAATCTGGTGCCTTCGACCCTGAACCCGGACTGGAGCCTCACCATCCACAATGCCTCGTCCTCGCCGTACACCCTCAAGATCATGACGTGGGCGGCGCTGGTGTTCGCACCACTGGTGGTGATCTACCAGTCCTGGACGTACTGGGTGTTCAGCAAGCGGATCTCCGCCGACCGGATCCCTGCCCCGGTCGGACTGTCGCGGCGGTCAGTCTGAATCTCTGGCGCGCACTGGGCATCCGGGGAGCCACCGGGTCCACCACGGCGCTGCGGCGTCATCTGCTGGCGACCGTCGCCTGCGGCGTCACCATCAGCGGCTGCACCATTGCCGCAGCCGCCGTGCTGGGACACATCGTTGCCGCGATCATCGTCGATCCGGCGTCGGCAGGCCGTCACGGCGGTGCCCTCGTCGCGTTGTCGGCGCTCTGGATAATGCGCGCCGCCGCACACTGGCTGCAGGGCCGTCTCTCCCAGCGCGGCGCAACCGCAGTGATCGGAGAATTGTCCAGCCAGGTGCTGCGCTCGGTAACTGCAGCACCGCCAAGGCAATTGGCGGCCGAACGCGATTCCGCCGCCGCCGTGGTCACCCGTGGTCTCGATGGGCTGCGGCCCTACTTCACCGGCTATCTGCCCGCAGTGGTGCAGGCGGCGGTCCTCACCCCGTTGGCAGTGGTGGTGATGGCCTGCTACGACCTTCAGGCCGCGGCGATCGTCGTGATCGCGCTCCCCCTGATCCCGATATTCATGGTGTTGATCGGGCTGGTCACCGCCGAGCGCTCGGCGGCGTCATTGGCCGCGATGACGACGTTGCAAGCCCGGCTACTCGATCTGGTCGCGGGTATTCCGACGCTGCGCGCCCTCGGCCGGGCGGCCGGTTCGGTCCAACGGATCACCGAATTGACTGCCGCGCACCGACGTTCCGCCATGGCAACGCTACGGATCGCATTCCTGTCCTCGTTGGTGCTCGAACTGCTGGCCACTCTGGGGGTGGCACTGGTGGCCGTCAGCGTCGGTCTGCGACTCGTCTACGGCGAGATGACGCTGACGGCGGGTCTGACGGCGCTGCTGCTGGCCCCCGAGGTGTTCTGGCCGCTGCGCCGCGTGGGCGCGGCATTTCACGCGGCACAGGATGGCAAAACAGCAGCCGAACAGGCTTTTCGGCTGTGCGAGACGCACGCTCCGACCGAAGGTGGCGTGCGCCTGACGAATTCCGCACCGACGATCGAGTTGGGGGGCCTGGGGCCGGCGATTGAACCCGGCCGGGTCACGGTGCTGACGGGACCCAACGGGGCGGGAAAATCGACCGCGCTGCAAGCCATCCTCGGATTGGCCACGCTGCCATCGGGACCCGTACGCGTCGACGGGGTCGAGGTGGGCGACCTCGACCTGACGGCCTGGTGGCATCACATCGCCTGGCTGCCCCACCGGCCGGTGCTGATCCCGGGGACCGTCCGGGACAACCTTGAACTACTCGGCCCCCTGGCCGACCCGGACCGGGCCTGCCGCGATTCCGGATTCGACGATGTGCTCGATGACCTTCCCGACGGACTGGACACCACGATCGGCCGCACCGGGGTCGGACTGTCACTCGGGCAGCGACAACGGTTGGGGCTCACCCGGGCACTCGGGTCATCGGCACGGGTGCTGCTGCTCGACGAGCCCACCGCACACCTCGATTCCGCTCTGGAACAGCGAGTGTTGCAGGCCATCGTCGCCCGGGCCCGCGCCGGCGCCACGGTCGTGGTGGTAGGGCACCGGGATCCGGTAGTGGCCATCGGCGACGAGGTGATCACGATTGGTGCCGCACATGTTTCGTCGTGATCCGCTGCTTCGTCTGACCCTCGACCTGCTGCGGCCCCGGTTGGGCCGGCTGATCCTGGCCAGCGTCCTCGGGGTGCTCTCGCTGGGGAGTGGGTTGGCACTGGCGGGCGTCTCGGCGTGGTTGATCACCCGGGCCTGGCAGATGCCCCCGATCCTGGACCTGTCCGTGGCCGTGGTCGCGGTCCGTGGGCTGGGCATTTCACGCGGTGTACTCGGTTACTGCCAGCGACTGGCTGCCCACGACACGGCGCTACGGGCGGCGGCCAACGCCCGCACCGGTCTGTACCGCCGGCTCGCGATGGGACCCGACGACGACGCGATGCGGCTGCCCAGTGGCGAATTGGTGTCCAGGGTCGGCAGTTCCGTCGATGAACTGGCCGACGTGGTGGTGCGCTCGGTGCTGCCGATCGTGGTGGCCACCGTGCTCGGCGCGGTGGCCGTCGGTGTCATCGCCCTCATCTCGCCCAGCGCGGCGCTGGTGTTCGCGCTGTGCCTGCTGATCGCAGGCGTGGTTGCCCCGGCACTCACCGCCCGCGCCGTCGCGGCCGCGGAATCCGTTGCAGTCCAACACCGTGGTGATCGCGACTCTGCCACGATGCTGGCCTTGGAGTACGCGCCGGAGTTGCGGGTGAGTGGACGGCTCGACGACGTCATCGCCACCGCCGAGCGCCATCACCGCGACTGGGGGCACACGGCTGACCGCGCGGCGGCCCCGGCAGCACTGGCCGCCGCATTGCCCAGCATCGCCATCGGCGCCAGTGTTCTGGGCGCTGTCATCGCGGGCATCGCACTGGCCCCCACGGTCGCGCCGACCACCCTCGCCATCCTGATGCTGTTGCCGTTGTCGGCCTTCGAGGCGACCACCGCCCTTCCCGACGCCGCAGTCGGACTCACCAAATCCCGCATCGCCGCGCGGCGTCTGCTCGAACTCACCGAGGGTGATCTCCAGGCCCGTCGACGACCGGCGGCTCCCTCGGTCGATCTGCCCGACGGAGGCCGGCTTGCCGTCGTCGGACCCAGCGGCTCGGGGAAGACCACGCTGCTGATGGCGCTGGCCGAGCGGCTCGATGAAACCCCCGGACGCGCAGCCTTTTTCGCCGAGGACGCGCACATCTTCGAGACCACCGTGCGGGACAATCTGCTGGTGGTCCGCGGGGATGTCACCGACCCCGAGCTACTGTCGGCGATCAAGCGTGTCGGGCTCACCGAATGGCTGGCGGCACTGCCTGACGGTTTGGCGACCGTGCTCGAAGGCGGCCACACCGCAATGTCAGCCGGTCAGCGCCGCCGACTGCTGCTGGCGAGGGCACTGTTGTCAGATTTCTCGGTCGTCCTGCTCGACGAGCCGACCGAAAACCTCGACGCGGCCGACAGCCAACGCATCCTGACCGAAATCCTCACTCCGGGTGACTGGTTCGACGCGGACCGGACCGTCGTCGTCGCTACCCACCATCTACCGGAAACGCTCGCCTGTCCCGTGGTTCACTGTCCGCAACCCGGCGCTGTCATCGGCGGGTAGCCTCACAGACATGACCGACGAGCGATCAAACCCGCCCGGGTCTGATGAAGGACAGCCGACCGGACCTCCCCCACCACCGGTTTATCCCTACGGACCGCCCCCTGGCGGGTATTCCGAGGCCTACCCGTCGGCTCCGCCCCCTGGCGGGTATCCGATACCGCCCGCGCCGCGTGCACCCGCCAACGGACTGGGCATCGGTGCGCTGGTCACTGCGATCATCGGGCTGCTGCTGTTCTGGACCGTGCTGGGTGGCCTGGTGCTCGGACTCATTGCGGTCATCCTCGGTTTCCTCGCGCGCGGCCGCTGCAAACGCGGCGAGGCCGACAACGGCGGCGTCGCCACCGCCGGCATCGCGCTCGGAGTCATCTCGATGGTGCTGGCGGTGGTGTTCACCGTCATCGCGGTCACCTTGGGCGTCTACTGGTTCAACGAAGTCGGCGGCAGCGACCTGATCTCCTGCCTACAGCAGGCGGGCGACGATACCGCGGCCCAGCAGCAGTGCGAGAACGAGTTCGAGCGGCGGGTGGAGGATTCGTTCGGCGTGACGCCGACCCCTACCCGCTGAGCCGACTCACGACGTGGCGGCACCAGGGAAATATTTGACGATTCCCTCCTGCACCACCGTCGCCACCAGGTGGCCCGCCGCGTCGAAAAAGTGGCCGGTGCCCAGCCCGCGGGATTCCGCGGCCACCGGCGACGTGGTCGAGTACAGCACCCATTCGTCGAACTTGATGGGCCGATGAAACCACACCGAGTGATTCATCGTCACCGCGAAGATCCGATCGAAACCCCAGGACAACCCGTGGGTGGTGATGATCGAATCGAGCACGGTGGTGTCCGAGGAGTACACCAGGGCCGCGCCGTGCAACACCGGATCCGAAGGCATCGTGCCTTCGGTCTTGAGCCACACCCGGTTGTGATCGAGCTTGCCGCCCTTGTCCCGCATCACCCAGGACGGATCGTTGGTGTACCGCCACTCGATCGGGCGCAACGCCTCGACGAACAGCGGCACCGTTTTCTCGTAGCCGCGCAGAAGTTCATCGATCTTGGGCAGCGTGTCCGGATGCGGAACCTCCGGAGCGGACAGGCTGTGCTCCAACCCCCGGCCGGCATTCATGTAGGACAACATCACCGTGGTCAGCAGGTTGCCGTCCTGCATGACATCCACCCGACGGTTGGCGAACCGGCGCTCGTCGCGCAGTCGCACCACGTGGAACTCGAGATCCTTCTGGGGATCACCACCAGCGATGAAATGCGCGTTCAACGCACTCGGCGCCAGCTTGTGTTCCAGCGTGCGCCCGCCGGCGACGAACGCCTGCGCGACCATCTGCCCACCGAAGGTGCGCACCGGATTCCTGCTCGGATGCGAACCGATGAACAGGTTGTCGTCGACGCGATTCAGATCGAGAACCGCCAGCAGCTCCTCGAAATCCGGGTGTGTCAAGGAAAGCCCTTCCAGAATCTTTGGCGCTGTCTGCCAGACAACCGCTAGACGTCGTCCTCCCCGATGCGGTGCACATGGATCAGATTCGTGGAGCCTACTGTGCCCGGCGGAGCGCCCGCGACGATGACCACGAGCTCGCCGCGCTTGTAACGGCCCAGATCCAGCAGCGACTTGTCGACCTGGCGGATCATGTCGTCCGTGCTGTTCATCTGCTCCACGATGAACGTCTCGGTACCCCAGGTCAGCGCCAGCTGGCTGCGTACCTCGGGCAGCGCTGTGAACGCCAGGACCGGCAGCGGGGTGTGCAGCCGAGCCAGGCGGCGCACCGTGTCCCCGGACTGCGTGAATGCCACCAACGCCTTGGCGTCGAGCCGCTCTCCGATGTCGCGGGCCGCATAAGAGATGACCCCGCGCTTGGTGCGGGGCGTGTGGGTCAACGGCGGCACCTTCACCGAGTTCTCCTCGACCGCCGCAATGATGCGAGCCATCGTCTTGACCGCCTCGAGCGGGAACTTGCCGACGGAGGTCTCCCCGGAGAGCATCACCGCGTCCGCGCCGTCGAGGACCGCGTTGGCGACGTCGGAGGCCTCGGCCCGGGTGGGCCGGGAGCTTTCGATCATCGACTCCAGCATCTGAGTGGCGACGATGACGGGTTTGGCGTTCTCCCTTGCCATCTGGATGGCACGCTTCTGCACCAGCGGAACTTCTTCCAGCGGCAGCTCGACGCCGAGGTCACCGCGGGCGACCATGATCGCGTCGAATGCCAGCACGATGGCCTCGAGGTTTTCGACGGCCTCGGGCTTCTCCAGCTTGGCGATCACCGGAACACGCCGGCCGACCCGGTCCATCACCTCGTGGACGAGTTCGATATCGGCGGGCGAACGGACGAACGACAATGCGACGAGATCGACCCCCAGTCGCAGCGCGAACTCGAGATCCTCGATGTCCTTCTCCGATAGCGCCGGCGCCGTTACGTTCATGCCGGGCAGCGACATGCCCTTGTTGTTGCTGACGGGGCCGCCCTCGGTGACCGTGCAGATCACGTCGTTGCCGTCGATCTGGTCGACCACCAGGCCGACGTTGCCGTCGTCGACGAGGACCCGATCCCCTGCCCGAGCGTCTTCGGCCAACCGCTTGTAGGTGGTCGATATCCGGTCGTGGGTGCCCGCGCAGTCGTCGACGGTGATCCGTACCGATTCGCCCGTCGCCCAGTAAGTGGGGCCATCGGCGAAACGGCCCAACCGGATCTTGGGGCCCTGAAGGTCGGCGAGGATGCCCACGGCGTGACCGGTGGCATCCGATGCCGCCCGCACCCGCTTGTAGGAGGCCTCGTGGTCGGTGTAGTCACCGTGGCTGAAATTCAGCCGGGCGACGTCCATTCCCGCCTCGACCAGAGCCCGTACGGTCTCATCGGTGCTGGTAGCCGGGCCAAGCGTACAAACGATCTTTCCGCGTCTGCTCACGTCGCATCAGTCTAGTTGATCGATTCAGACGACGCTCAGCGGGAGAGTCCAGGGACGTACCGGTGCCGGCAGATCCGACTCCCCCATCAGATATGCGTCCACCGCGTTGGCCGCGCTGCGGCCCTCGGCAATGGCCCACACCACCAGCGAGGCGCCGCGGTGCGCATCACCGCAGACGAATACGCCGGGAGCGTCGGTCTGCCAGTCCGAACCGCACGACACGGTGCCACGCCGAGTCAGTTTCAGGTGCAGCCCGTCGAGCAGGGCCATGTGCTCGACCCCCTCGAACCCGATCGCCAACAGCGCGAGGTCGCACGGAATCTGCAACGACTCGCCGACCGGGGTGATCTCGCGCCGTCCCTCCGCATCGCGGGTCACCCGAACTTCGGCGACCTCGACGGCCCGCACGTGACCGTTGTCGTCGCCGAGAAAACGTTGTACCGCTACCTCATACCGGCGCGCGCCACCCTCGGCGTGGGCCGGCGAGGTCCGGAGCACCAATGGCCATGTCGGCCACGGTGAGAGGTCGTCGTCGCGGGTCTCGGGGGGCTCGGCGTTGTAGTCGAGCTGAGTGACCGACGCTGCGCCCTGACGGTGCGCGGTACCCAGACAGTCGGCACCGGTGTCGCCGCCGCCGATGATCACCACGTGCTTGCCTGCGGCCGAGATCGGTGCGGATGCGTCGCCCTCGCATTCGCGGTTGGCGGGCACCAGGTGTTCCATCGCCAGGTGCACACCGTCGAGTTCACGGCCAGGCACCGCGTTGTCGCGGCCGCGCAGCGCGCCGACCGCCAGCACCACCGCCTGATGGCGCTGACGCAGCTGCTCCACGGTCAGATCGACACCGACCTCGCACTCGGTGACGAATCGTGTTCCCTCGGCCCGCATCTGGGCCAAACGCTGATTCAGCACCGCCTTCTCGAGCTTGTACTCGGGAATACCGTAGCGCAGCAACCCGCCGACCCGGTTGTCGCGCTCGTACACCGTCACCTCGTGACCGGCACGGGTGAGTTGTTGTGCGGCAGCCAAACCCGCCGGGCCCGAGCCGACGACGGCGACGCTCCGGCCGGTGGAGATCGCGGCGGGCTGAGGTTCGACGGTGCCGTTCATCCAGGCGTGGTCGGCGATCGTCTGCTCGATCCGTTTGATCGTCACGCTGCCACCGGTCTGCTCCTCGGAAATCGAGAGGACGCACGCCGCCTCACACGGCGCCGGGCACAACCTTCCGGTGAACTCCGGAAAATTGTTGGTGGCGTGCAGGCGATCGCTGGCCGCATCCCAGCGTCCCCGCCGGACCAGGTCGTTCCACTCCGGGATCAGGTTGCCCAATGGGCACCCCGCCTTGCCGGAATGACAGAACGGGATCCCGCAATCCATACAGCGGCGCGCCTGTTGTGACACCTCACCGGCGCGCGCGTTGGGATCCTCGCGCTCGTAGACCTCGCGCCAGTCCCCCACCCGCTCCTCGACCGGTCGCTTAGCGGCCTCGATCTTGGGGACACGAAGAAATCCGGTCGGATCAGCCACGGCTGGCCTCCATGATCGCGCTGTCCACATCGCGTCCCTCGGCCTTGGCCATCCGGGTCGCCTGCAGAACACGCTGGTAGTCGGTGGGCATTACTTTGGTGAATTGCGCACTGCGTCTGGGCCAGTCAGCCAGAATCGACGACGCCAACGTGCTGCCGGTATGGCGCGCGTGGCCGGCGACCACCTCGTGCAGCCAGGCCAGGTCCTCTGCCTCCAACTGCTGCAGTTGCACCATTTCGGTGTTGACCCGGGCCGGGTCCAGGCCGAGCACGAAGGCGATACCACCGGACATGCCGGCCGCCAGATTGCGCCCGGTCTTGCCCAGGATCACCACCCGGCCGCCGGTCATGTACTCACACGCGTGGTCTCCGACTCCCTCGACGACGGCCAAGGCCCCGGAATTGCGGGCACAGAAGCGCTCACCGACCCGCCCCCGCAGGAACACCTCGCCCGAGGTGGCGCCATAGAGCAGGGTGTTGCCGGCGATCACGTTGTCCTCCGGCAGGAACAGCACATCATCTGGCGGCCGCACGATCACCCGACCGCCGGAAAGACCCTTGCCCACATAGTCGTTGGCATCACCGATCAGATCCAGCGTGACGCCGGGCGGCAAGAATGCGCCGATCGACTGGCCGGCGGACCCGGTGAGCGTGACGTGAATGGTGTTGTCGGGCAACCCAGCGGCACCATAGCGGCGGGTGACCTCCGAGCCGAGCAGGGTACCCACCGTTCGGTTGACGTTGCGGACGGGCAGCTCCAGCCGAACCGGGTGGGCGTCCTCGAGTGCCCCCTCGGCGAGTTGGATGAGGGTGCGGTCCAGGGCGTGCTCGAGCCCGTGCTCCTGACCGCGCACCCGACGGCGCTGTGTCACGTTGCCGTGGAAATCGGTGGGAACCTCGAAGACAGGGCTGAGGTCGAGTCCACGGCTCTTCCAGTGCGCCACACCGGGATCAGTGTCGAGCACCTCGGCATGGCCGACCGCCTCGTCGATGCTACGGAATCCCAGCTCGGCGAGATAGCGGCGAATGTCCTCGGCGATGAACGTGAAGAAGTTCTCCACGAACTCGGGCTTGCCGTTGAACCGCGCCCGTAGTTCGGGGTTCTGCGTGGCCACTCCGACCGGGCAGGTATCCAGATGACAGACCCGCATCATGATGCAGCCCGCCACCACCAGCGGCGCCGTGGCGAAACCGAATTCCTCGGCCCCCAACAACATAGCCACGATCACGTCGCGGGCACTGCGCATGCCGCCGTCGCACTGCACGGTGATCCGGTCACGCAAACCGTTGAGCACCAACGTCTGCTGGGTATCGGCCAGGCCGATCTCCCACGGTGCCCCGGCATGCTTGAGCGAGGTCAACGGCGCGGCGCCGGTGCCGCCGTCGTGCCCGGAGATCAGCACCACGTCGGCGTGCGCCTTCGACACCCCGGCCGCGACCGTACCGACCCCGACGCTGCTCACCAGCTTCACGTGGATCCGCGCGTCGGCGTTCGCGTTCTTCAGGTCGTGGATGAGCTGGGCAAGATCCTCGATCGAATAGATGTCGTGGTGCGGGGGCGGCGAGATCAACCCCACGCCCGGAGTGGAGTGCCGGGTCTTGGCGATGTTGGGATAGACCTTGTAACCCGGGAGCTGGCCCCCCTCACCGGGTTTGGCGCCCTGAGCCATCTTGATCTGGATATCGGTGGCATTCACCAGATAGTCGCTGGTGACGCCGAAGCGGCCCGAAGCCACCTGCTTGACGGCACTTCGCCGCTGCGGATCGTAGAGCCGGTCGACGTCCTCACCGCCTTCACCGCTGTTCGACCGGCCACCGAGGTTGTTCATGGCGATGGCCATGGTCTCGTGGGCCTCTGCCGAGATGGATCCGTAACTCATTGCGCCCGTGTTGAACCGGCTCACAATCGACTCGACCGGTTCAACCTCGTCCAGCGGCACCGGCGGCCGCAACCCCTGCTTGAACTCGAACAGGCCGCGCAGCGTCCCGCCTTCCCTGGACAGCCGGTCGACCTCCTCGGAATACTTGGCGAAGATGTCACGGCGCCCGGCGCGGGTCGAATGCTGAAGCAGAAAAACCACTTCCGGGGTGAACAGGTGCAGTTCCCCCTCTCGGCGGAACGCGTACTCGCCGCCGACCTCGAGCCGACGATGTACCCGCTCGGTGGGATTCTCCGGATACGCACGCCGGTGTCGAAGCTTGACCTCCTCGGCCAGTACATCCAGTCCGACACCGCCGAGTTGGCTGGTGGTACCGGTGAAGTACTCGTCGACGACGTCGCGGCTCAGCCCGATCGCCTCGAAAACCTGCGCGGCAGTATAGGACGCGACCGTGGAGATGCCCATCTTGCTCATCACCTTGACCACGCCCTTGCCCAGCGCCTTGACGTAATTGCGCACGGCAGTGACAGTCTCGATCCCGGTGAGCTCGCCCTCGCGGATCAGGTCCTCGATCGACTCGAACGCGAGATACGGGTTGACCGCGGCGGCTCCGTACCCGATGAGCATGGCGATGTGATGGACCTCGCGGGCGTCACCGCTTTCCACGACAAGTGCCACCTTGGTGCGTTCCTTGGTGCGCACCAAGTGGTGATGTACCGCCGAAACCGCCAGCAGCGACGGGACCGGGGCCCGCGTGTGGTCGGAATCGCGATCAGAGATCACCAGGGTGCGAGCACCTTTGGCGATCGCCTCGGTGGCGCGCAACGTCAGGTCATCGAGCGCTTCAGCCAGCCCTTCGCCGCCGCGCTCGACGTCGTAGAGGGCACGGAGCACGGCGGTACGCAGACCCGGATGGTCACCGTCATCATTGATGTGGACGATCTTGCCCAACTCATCGTTGTCGAGAACCGGCCACCGCAACACGATTTGACGGCACGACGCAGCCGAAGGTTCCAGCAGATTCTCCTCGGGACCCATGACCCGGGCCATCGAGGTGACCACCTCCTCGCGGATCGCATCCAGCGGTGGATTGGTCACCTGCGCGAACAGTTCGATGAAGTAGTCGTAGAGCAACCGTGAGCGCTTCGAGAGCACCGCGACGGGGGTATCGGTCCCCATCGAGCCGAGCGGCTCCCCACCTGAAGCCGCCATCGGGGTCAGGAGAACCCGCAGTTCCTCCTCGGTGTAGCCGAACGCGATCTGCCGGCGCACCACCGAATCGTGATTCGGCTGGATCCGGGACCGTTCGGGCAATGTGCCGAGATCCAGCAGACCGGCATGCAGCCACTCACCGTAGGGCTCCGCCGCGGCCAACTGCTCCTTGATCTCGTCATCGGCGACGATCCGTCCGGCGGCGGTGTCGACCAGGAACATCTTCCCGGGTTGCAGGCGACCCTTGGCGACGATCTCCCGCGGCGGCACATCGAGTACACCGCTCTCACTGGCCAGGATGATCCGGTCATCGACCGTGCGCCACCAGCGTCCCGGCCGTAAACCGTTGCGGTCCAACACCGCCCCCACCACGGTGCCGTCGGTGAACGTGACGCAGGCCGGCCCGTCCCACGGTTCCATCAGCGAAGCATGGAACTTCCAGAACGCGCGCTCCTCGGCCTCCATCGTGGTGGCGTTCTGCCACGCCTCGGGGATCATCATCAGCACGGCGTGCGGCAGGCTGCGCCCGCCCAGGTGCAGCAGCTCAAGTACCTCGTCGAAGGACGCCGAATCGGAGGCGTCCGGCGTGCAGATCGGCGATAACCGGCTCAGGTCACCGGGAATCCGGGCGCTCGCCAGTAGCGCCTCCCGGGCGTGCATGCGGTTGCGGTTTCCGCGCACGGTGTTGATCTCCCCGTTGTGCGCCACGAACCGGAACGGATGCGCCAGTGGCCAGGACGGGAAGGTATTGGTGGAGAACCGGCTGTGCACGATCGCGATCGCGCTCATGCAACGCGCGTCCCGAAGGTCGGGAAAGTATTGCGGCAGCTGCATTGTCGTCAACATGCCCTTGTAAACGATCGTCCGGCTGGACAGCGACGCGAAATAGACCGCGTCGGCCCCCGCGCCCTGCTCAGCCCGCTTGCGGAGCGGGTAGACCCTGCGGTCGAGCTCGATACCGCTCGGACGGATGCCGTCGACCTCGGGTGCCGCAACAAACAGCTGCGCCATATGGGGCATACAGCCCAGCGCAGTCAGACCGATACCGGCACCGTCGGGATCCACCGGCACCCCCCGCCAGCCCAGAACCTCGAGGCCTTCTTCAGCGGCCAGAGCCTCGATGCGGGCACAGGCCGTACTGCGCGCGTCGCGGTCCTGGGGCAGGAAGCAGATGCCCGCGGCGAAGGTGTGAGCGCCATCGGCAGCCGGCTCCGGCAGCGCGAAATCGACTACTTCGCGCAGCAGCTCGCCCGGCAATTGCAGCAGGATGCCGGCACCATCCCCGCTATTGGGCTCGGCGCCGGCGGCGCCGCGATGTTCGAGGTGTTCCAGCGCGGTCAAACCGTCGGAGACGATGCCGTGGGAGCGGCGGCCCTGGATATCGGTGATCATCGCCACACCGCAGGAATCGGCCTCATTGGCGGGGTCATAGAGCCCCTGCGCATCTGGCAATGCCGAGAACAGCATCTAGTCGCACCTCCGCAAGTCCGGAACGTCCTGGTCCCGGGACTGCACCGGCCCGAATTTTCAGTGTATCAGCGCAGGTCGGCTACTACGGAGCGCTTATCGTCGGGACCAGCGGGAATCCCGGCAGGTTCCGGACCACGGTCCACAGGACCAGCGTGACCACGATCGTCACCACCAGCGGCATCGGGAACAGCGGTTTGCCCAGCCGCCACCGGAGCAGCATCCACACGATGAGGGCCGGGAGTCCGACCAGGGCGAAAACGTTGTCGACGACGGCTGCGCCCACGTCGCCGTGCAGCAGGTCGTGGGTCATCCGCAAGCCACCACAAGCCGGGCAGTTCCACCCGGTCAGGGCCTTGAACGGACACCCAGGGAACAGGAAACCGGGACCGTGAGGATCCGCCACCCCGATATAGGTCAGCACGCCCGCACCGAGTCCGCCCGCGGCCAGCAATGAAAGCCGTCTCGCCGGCGTGGAGGTGAGGCCGCTAGGTGCCATCGCGCAGCGGACGTCCATACGGGTCGCGGACCCGGTCGGTGAGGATCAGGATCGCGTCGATGAGCCCCCAGATGACCGCACCGATGCCGCACGTGGCCAGACCGACGAGCAACTGGGCGACGCCCAATCCGGTCTGGCCCAGGTAAATCCGCCCGATGCCCACAAAGCCGAACAGGCCGACCAACTGCAGCAGACCGGCAACCACCTTGGACTTGTCGGAGAGCGGTTCACCGGTGACCGGATGACGACCAAATGGCGCGCTCGGATCCACGAAGGCCGGTGGATAGGGCGGGTAGCCCGGAGGCGGCGGATATCCCGCTGGCGGCGGGAAATCCGAGGATTCTCCGGACGGTGACGGATCAGTCATACAGCCAGGATGCCAGAGTGCGAATCGTTATCGGCTACGGCGGAACCAGCGACGCACCCGACGGCCCTGCTGTGCCGGCTCAGCATCTTCGGCAGCAGCAGGTGATGCGGTTTCGGGCTCGTCGACGACAGTTTCATCTGCCGCGTCTGCCTCGTCCGGTTCGTCGGCGTCGTCGGCGTCGTCGGCGTCGTCGGCGTCGTCGGCCTCAGGCTCCGTGTCACCGTCGGCGTCCTCGGACTCATCGGCCACGTCATCGTCGGCGTCGGGCTCGGCTTCGACCTGCTCAGCAGGCTCGGCCTCGACATCGACATCCACTGCCTCGGCAGCGTCGTCGCCGTCCTCTTCCGTCACCTCGTCGGCTTCGGCTTCGGCTTCGGCTTCGGCTTCGGCTTCGGCTTCGGCTTCGGCTTCGGCTTCGGAGGGATTCTCGTCTACCTCTGCCTCATCCTGTTCCGGTTCGTCGGCGGTCGAAGACTCGTCAGCGACCTCATCGACAGAGGACTCCGCGACCTCGGCTTCGCTTTCGTCAGCGTCCACTGAGGCGATGGACTCATCAGCATCGGCCCCGTCCTCAGCCTCAACCGGCTCGTTTTCGGCGTCGGCTTGTGGCTCAGCCTCGTCTACAGCCTCGTCTGTGACGTCAGCTTCCTCGGCTTCAGCGGGCTCGGGCTCGGGCTCGCCAGCAGGTTCGTCGGAATCAGCTGCCGCCTCACCTTCGGCGTCGGTGGGCTCGTCATCGGAAGCCGACTCAGGCTCCTCGGCCGCATCCTCCGCGTCTTCGGATTCGACATCTTCGTCTACCGGGGCCTCAACCTCATCAACCTCGCCGGCATCCACCGACTCGGCAGGCTCAGCATCCGCGCCGGCGTCGGCCGCATCCTCGGTCTCGGCGGCGATCGCTTCGGGCTCTGGCTCCGATTCAGCGGTGTCTGTGCCAGCCTCGTCGTCGGTGCCCGTGGGCTCCTCGGCCGCATCCTCCGCATCTTCGGCTTCGACATCTTCGTCTACCGGGGCCTCAACCTCATCGACCTCATCCTCGGTCTCGGCGTCAACTGCCTCGGCCGCATCGTCGGTGATGTCCTCGGATTCGGCTTCCGCGTCGCTTTCGGCCTCCGGCTCATCTTCAGCGATATCCGAATCATCGACGTCTTCGACGGCATCCTCGTCAACGTCAGGTTCGGCAGTCTCGTCCGACTCTGCCTCGTCTTCAGACTCGTCGGAATCCTTGTCGATCGCCTTCAGATCAATTGCCGCGGCCGCTTCGGCGCCGTCGTCCTCGCTGGCACCGACCTCGTCCGGATGCATGTGGTCGGCGTCCTCGCCGTTTTCGCCGTCATCGTCGTCACCGGCCACCGTGGCGGCGGCGACAACTCCGGTCGTGGCGGCGGCCGCAACAAGTTCCTCGCCCAACTCGTCGAACGCCGATTCGTCCTCATCGGGCTTGCCCGCCAAGGTCGCCGGGTCTTCCCGTCCTCTAGTCGCCAACATGATGTAGACGACAGCGCCGATGAACACGAACGTTGAGGTGAAGGTGTTGACGCGGATACCGGCGAACTCGGTTGCCGGATCGCTGCGCATCAATTCGACCAGGAACCGGCCTGCGCAGTAGCCGGCCACGTACAGCGCGAACAGCCGCCCGTGGCCGAGCCTGAACTTCCGATCGGCCCAAATGAGCAGCGCGAAAATCAGTAGGTTCCACAGCAACTCGTACAGGAAGGTCGGATGTACGACCCGCAGGACCTCTCCGGTCGACACCCCGTTGAGATCGTCGACCTCGCCGAGGGAGTTCACGCGTTTGTAGATCTCCAGGCCCCACGGCAGTGTGGTGTCGCCGCCGTACAACTCTTGGTTGAAATAATTTCCGAGCCGGCCGATGGCCTGAGCCAAGATGATTCCCGGAGCGATTGCGTCGCCGAAGGCCGGCAGCGGAATCCCGCGCGAACGGCAACCGATCCAGGCTCCGACGCCGCCGAGGGCGACGGCGCCCCAGATTCCCAGACCGCCCTGCCAGACCTGGAATGCCGCGCCAAGGCCCCTTCCGGTGGGCCCGAAATACGTGGGCCAGTCCGTGATCACGTGGTAGAGCCGGCCACCGACGAGCCCGAAAGGCACGGCCCACAAGGCGATGTCATAGATGACGCCGGCTTGCCCGCCTCGCGCCTGCCAGCGCCGGTCGCCGATCACGAGCGCTGCGATGATGCCGACGATGATGCACAGCGCATATGCGCGCACCGGCACCGGCCCCAGATGCCAGACCCCCTGTGCCGGGCTGGGCAAATACGCGAGCACGGTAGTGGTCAAGCTGAAATCCTCTGCCTAACGCCGTTGGCCAGTTCTTCGGTGAGTCGACGGAGGGCGTCCAGCCCCTCGCCCAGGGCTGACACGAGTGCCGACCCGACGATGACGCCGTCGGCATAGGCGCCGATCTCGGCGGCCTGCGCTCCCGAGCGCACACCCAACCCGACCCCGACCGGGATGTCGGATACTTCCCTGACGCGCCGGACCAGTTCCGGGGCCGCGTTCGAGACCACGTCACGTGCTCCGGTGACGCCCATGGTCGATGCGGCGTAGACGAATCCGCGCGAAGCGTTCGCTGTCGCCGCGAGCCGTTCCGGCGTCGAAGAGGGCGCGACCACGAAGATCCGGTCGAGATCGTGCGCCTCGGATGCGGCGAACCAGTCGTCGGCTTCCTCGGGGATCAGATCCGGGGTGATCAGACCGCATCCACCGGCGGAGGCAAGGTCGCGGGCGAAGGTGTCAACGCCCTTGCGCAGCACCGGGTTCCAGTAGGTCATCACCACGGCGCGGCCACCAGCGTTGCTGATTGCCTCGACCGCGGCCAAGGTGTCACGCACCCGCACGCCGCCGGCCAGCGCGGCCTCGGTGGCGGCGGCGATCGTCGGTCCGTCCATCCCCGGATCCGAGTACGGCACACCGACCTCGACGAGGTCGCAACCGGATTCGACCAGCGCGGTCATCGCCGCGATCGAGGTCTGCACGTCCGGGAACCCGGTCGGTAGGTAACCGATCAGCGCGGCACGACTCTCGGCACGGCAGCCGTCGAACAACTCCGCCAGCCGGCTCATCCCACGCTCCCCTCGTCGAGCAGTCCGAACCATTTGGCCGCCGTCTCGACGTCCTTGTCACCACGCCCGGACAAGTTCACCACGATGATCGATCCGCTGCCCAGTTCCGGCCCCAGCTTGAGCGCGCCGGCCACCGCGTGCGCCGATTCGATCGCCGGGATGATGCCCTCGCGACGGCACAGGAGCGAGAACGCGTCCATTGCCTCGGTATCGGTGACCGGTCGGTACTCGGCACGACCGGTGTCCTTGAGAAACGCATGCTCGGGTCCGACACCCGGGTAGTCCAAACCGGCCGAGATGGAATGCGACTCGATCGTCTGGCCGTCGTCGTCCTGCAGGAGGTAGGAGAACGATCCCTGGAACGCGCCCGGCGACCCGCCGGTGAAGGTCGCGGCGTGCCGACCCGTCTCGACACCGTCGCCCGCGGCCTCGAAACCGACCAGCCGCACCGCTGGGTCGTCGATGAACGCGTGGAATGCGCCGATGGCGTTCGAGCCACCGCCGACGCATGCGGCGACCGCGTCGGGCAACCGACCCGCCTGATCGAGGATCTGCGCCCTGGCCTCCATGCCGATGATCCGCTGGAAATCACGCACCATCAGCGGGAACGGATGCGGACCGGCCGCCGTTCCGAAACAGTAGTAAGTGTCGTCGGCGTTCGTCACCCAGTCCCGGAACGCTTCGTTGATCGCGTCCTTGAGGGTTTTCGAACCGGCCTCGACCGACACCACGGTCGCACCGAGCAGTCTCATGCGCGCGACGTTGAGGGCCTGTCGGGCGGTGTCCACCGCGCCCATGTAGATGATGCATTCCAGACCGAGCAGCGCGCACGCCGTCGCGGTGGCCACGCCGTGCTGTCCGGCCCCGGTCTCGGCGATGACGCGCGTCTTGCCCATCTGCCGCGCCAGCAGTGCCTGCCCCAGAACGTTGTTGATCTTGTGAGAACCAGTGTGGTTCAGGTCTTCTCGTTTGAGGAAGATACGGGCACCACCGGCATGCTCGGATAACCGGGCGGCCTCGTACAGCGGCGAGGGCCGGCCACTGTAGTGCCGCTGCAGACGGTCGAGCTCGTCGAGGAAGGACTGATCGCCTCGTGACTTCTCGTAGGCCGCGGTGACCTCTTCGATCACCGCCATCAGCGCCTCGGGTACCAACCGCCCACCGTAGGGACCGAAGTGACCCCGAGCGTCGGGATCATGAACGGTGGGTTCGGCAACGCCTGCGCTGGAACGGGGCAACTCCGGCCCCGCAAGATCCGCCATCAATGTGTCTTTTCGTGCAAGCGGCTCATTGCCTGGTTCAGCGAGCCGGTTTCGGGCAGGACGGGTGCGTACCGGCGGTGACCAGATCGGCGACCGCGGTGCGGGGATCTCCGCTGGTCACCAGGCCCTCACCGACCAGCACGGCATCGGCACCCGCGCCGGCATACGCCAGCAGGTCAGCGGTTCCACGTATTCCGGACTCCGCGACGCGGATGACGTTGCTGGGCAACCCGGGGGCGATGCGAGCGAAGCAGTCGCGGTCGACAGTCAGCGTCTTGAGGTCGCGGGCGTTGACACCGATGACCTTGGCGCCGGCCTGCAACGCCCGGTCGGCCTCTTCTTCGGTATGCACCTCCACCAGAGCCGTCATCCCGAGGGATTCCGTGCGCTCCAGCAGCGATTCCAACACCGATTGCTCCAGCGCCGCCACAATGAGCAGCAACAGGTCCGCACCGTGCGCCCGAGCTTCATGAATCTGGTACGGCTTGACGATAAAGTCCTTGCGCAACACCGGAATTGACACTGCAGCCCGCACCGCGTCCAAGTCGTCCAGCGAGCCGTTGAACCTGCGCTGCTCGGTGAGCACGCTGATCGCCCGCGCACCGCCGGCTTCGTAAGCCCGCGCCAGGTGTGCCGGGTCGGCGATATTGGCCAACTCGCCCCGCGAAGGACTCGCCCGCTTCACCTCGGCGATCACGGCGATTCCTGGTTCCCGCAACGCAGCCATCACGTTGAGCGGTGCAGGTGCATCCTGGGCCCGCGCCTTGATCTCAGCCAGGCTGACGACGGCCTCGCGAGCAGCTACGTCGGCGCGGACTCCCTCGATGATGGAGTCGAGCACTGTCGCCGCACTCATCGCCCGTCGGTTCCTCTCTGGTGCCTCCGGGCCGGTCCCGGTTGCCCTCCCAGGAAGGGTAGCCGTCGCCACACCTTCACCATTCACCGGCCCTTACTGTCCGGATCGCCGCCGTCGCCGGTCGGATCCTGACCTTCGTCCAACGCATCCCACAGCATTCGCTCCGACATCGGCTCATCGCCGCTGTCTGCCCTCGCCGCCTCGCGCCGCGCCGCGGGCGCGGCATAGCGGCCCGCAATGCCGCGCTTCGCACCGTTTGCCGACCGCATCAGCAGCACCGCACCGAGCAGCGCGCACACCGCCGCCACCAGGGTCAGCACTGCGCCCCCGTAGGAGCGACTCGTCCCGCCCCCGGCGGCGGTCAGCTGGGACACCGGAACGGCTGCCAGTTCAGCAGCCCGCTGCGCCACATCTTTGATCACCCACAGGCTGATCCCCAGGTACCCCATCCCGGCGCTAGCAGCGGCGATCAGCAGCGCGAGCAGCCGCAGCGCCCAGCCGTGCAGGGCCAGCACCGCGACCGCGGCCGCCAGCACCAGCAACGCCAGCGGGATCAATGCCGTCGACCAGGATGCGCCGGTCAACGCCGTGGCCTTCGGCTGGCCCAGCCCGTCGAACGACGTCACCGAGACCCAGGTCATCCGCGACGTGACCCACAGCACCACCGCCGCGACGACGAACAGCGCCTGCGCCACCCGGGTCACGGCTCGGCCAATGTGTCGGCGGCGGCAATGGCATTGAGCACGGCTTTCGCCTTGTTCGCCGATTCGTTGTACTCGTAGGGGCCGTTGGAATCGGCCACGACACCCCCGCCGGCCTGCACGTAGGCCGTGCCGTCACGCATCAGCGCGGTCCGGATGGCAATCGCGAAGTCGGCATTGCCCGCGAAGTCCAGGTAGCCCAGGACGCCGCCGTAAAGGCCGCGTCGGGTCATTTCGACCTCTTCGATCAACTCCATGGCCCGCACCTTGGGCGCCCCCGACAGGGTGCCCGCGGGGAAACACGCGGTCACCGCATCCAGTGCGGTCTTCCCTTCCGCCAACTCCCCGGTCACCGTGGACACCAGGTGCATCACGTGGCTGTAGCGCTCGATGTGGCTGTAATCCTCGACCCGAACTGTGCCCGGGCGGCACACCCGCCCCAGATCGTTGCGGCCCAGATCCACCAGCATCAGGTGCTCGGCGCGTTCCTTCTCGTCGGCCAGCAGCTCCTTTTCCAGCAGGACGTCTTCTTCCTCGGTGTCGCCGCGCCACCGCGTGCCGGCGATCGGGTGCGTGGTAGCCCGGCCGTCTTTCACCGTGACCAGCGCCTCGGGGCTGGAGCCGACGACCGAAAAGTCCAGTCCGCCATCGGCATCGGGGACGTTGAGCAGGTACATGTAGGGGCTCGGGTTGGTGACCCGCAGCATCCGGTAGACGTCAATCGGGTCGGCGGCAGTGTCCATTTCGAACCGCTGCGACGGCACCACCTGGAAGGCTTCGCCGGCCTCTATGTCGCCGACCAGTTTCTCCACGATCGCGGTGTATTCCTCCACCGTGCGCTGCGCGCGGTGGTCAGGTGCAGGCCGGCTGAATGTGGCCACTGTGGACGGCAGCGGCTGCCCCAGCGCGGCGGTCATCACATCGAGGCGTCGCACCGCGTCCTCGTAGGCCTCGTCGACGCGCTCGTCGGTGCCGTTCCAGTTCACCGCGTTGGCGATCAGGGTGATGGTGCCCTCGTGGTGGTCGACGGCGGCGATGTCGGTGGCCAGCAGCAGCACCATGTCAGGTAGGCCCAGATCGTCGACGGCGAGCTCCGGGAGCCGCTCCAGCCGGCGCACCATGTCGTAGGCGAAATAGCCCACCAACCCCGAGGACAGCGGCGGCAGGTCCGGCACCGCCTCGGTCTGCAGCAGATCCAGCGTGGCCCGCAACGCCGCCAACGGTTCGCCGCCGCTGGGCGCATCCTTGGGGGCCGTACCCAGCCACACCGCGTGGTCGTCGCGCACTGTGAGGGCCGAGGGGGCACCGGCGCCGATGAACGACCATCGAGACCACGAGCGACCGTTCTCGGCCGATTCCAGCAGGAATGTGCCGGGACGGTTGGCGGCGAGCTTGCGGTACGCGGATAACGGCGTCTCGCTGTCGGCCAGCACCTTGCGGGTCACCGGGACCACACGGTGCTCAGCGGCCAGCGCCCGGAAATCCTCGCGCGATGTGGTGCGGTTGAGGCTGTCGGGGGTGGTTTGCACAGACCAATCCTCCCAGATCGACCGAGCAGGACTGGCATGCAGACGGCGTAGCGTGACCGACCATGACACAGATCAGGACCGGTGACACCGCTCCCGACTTCGAGCTCCCGGACCAGACCGGCACGATTCGCAGCCTGACGAGCCTGCTCGCCGACGGCCCGGTGGTGCTGTTCTTCTATCCGGCGGCGATGACTCCAGGATGCACGAAGGAGGCCTGTCACTTCCGTGATCTGGCCGGCGAGTTCACTGCCGCCGGGGCGAACCGGGTCGGAATCAGCACCGACCCGGTCGCCAAACAGGCCAAGTTCGCCGACATCCAGAACTTCGACTACCCGCTGCTCTCGGATGCCGACGGCAAGGTGGCGGCCCAGTTCGGGGTGAAGCGTGGCCTGCTCGGCAAGCTCATGCCGGTCAAGCGGACCACGTTCGTCATCGGTACCGACCGCACTGTGCTCGGGGTGATCTCCAGCGAGATCAGCATGGATACCCATGCCGACAAGGCGCTGGAAGTGCTCAAGGCACGTTGACCGCCCGCAGCACCGCCGCCATCGACGCTGCGAGCACCGAATCGCTGCGCCCGCACGCCCATCCGGTGCGGCCGGCCGACCGGTACTCCAGGTAGCTGACGGCGGTGCTGCCGATCGACTGCTGGGTCAGGCTCAACACCTCGACCGAATGGCCGATCTCCTCGAGTGCGGCCCGCAGCGCGTCCACCGGACCGATGCCGCGGTGGCTGCTGGTCGCGGTACGGCCGTCGCACACCAGCGTGAGGTCGGTGGCGGCGGCTGCACCGTCGCCGCCGGTATGCCAGTCCTTGAGTTGCACCGGCCCGCCGTGATCGAGATAGGCGGCCTCGAACAGTTCGAACAACTCGGCGGCGGTGACTTCCGCACCACTTTCGTCGGTGTGTGCCTGGACATGACGGGCGAAATCGATCTGCAGGCGGCGGGGCAGCTCCAACCCGTATTCGGCTGCCAGCAGGTAGGCGATCCCGCCCTTGCCGGATTGTGAGTTCACCCGGATCACCGCGTCGTAGGTACGGCCGATGTCGGCCGGGTCGATCGGCAGATACGGCACCCGCCAATCGATTTCATTCTCCGGCTGCCCGGTGTCGGCGGCACGTCGGCGATGTTCGGCGAAACCCTTCTTGATCGCATCCTGGTGGGTTCCCGAGAACGCCGTGTGCACCATGTCGCCCACATAGGGATGGCGCTCGTGAATCGGCATGCGGGTGCAGTGACTGACTGTCCGCGCGATCTCGTCGATGTCGGAGAAGTCGATCATCGGATCCACACCCTGGGCATGCAGATTCAGCGCCAGGGTGGCGATGTCGACGTTGCCGGTGCGTTCACCGTTGCCGAACACGCAACCTTCGACCCGCTGCGCACCAGCGAGTACCGCCAGCTCGGCGCAGGCGACCCCGGTCCCCCGGTCGTTGTGCGGGTGCACCGAGAGGATGACGCTGTCCCGACGAGGCAGGTTGCGGTGCATGTACTCGATCTGGTCGGCATAGACGTTCGGGGTGGCGATCTCGACGGTGGCGGGCAGGTTCAGGATGACCGGACGGTCCGGGGTGGCGCGCCACAGCTCGGTCACCGCGTCGCACAGCTCCAGCACGTAGTCAGGCTCGGTGAGGTTGAACACCTCCGGGGAGAACTCGAACCGCACATTCGGCATGCCGTCGGTGAATTCGAGGACGTCACGCGCGCCGGCCAGGATCAGGTCCCGCAGTTCGGTGCGGCCCTTCCCCAGTACGACGTCGCGCCAGGTGGGCGCGGTGGCGGTGTACATGTGGATGACGACGTCGTTGCGGATGCCACGCACCGAGTCCACGGTGCGCTCGATCAGGTCGCGCCGCGCCGGGACGAAGACCACGATGGTGACGTCCGGCGGGGCGATGTCGGATTCTGCGAGCAACCTGACGAAGTCGAAGTCGGTCTGCGACGCCGAGGGGTATCCGACCTCGATCTCCTTGTAGCCCATGGCCACCAGCAGTTCGAAGAAGCGGCGTTTGCGGGACGGGTCCATCGGCTCGGCCAGCGCCTGATTGCCGTCACGCAGATCCACCGGCACCCACAATGGAGCGGACACCATCCGGGCCGTGGGCCAATCACGTTGAACCAGGGGCACTTCGACGCGGTCATACACCTCGGCGTAGCGGTACGAGGGCATTTGGGAGTGACGCTGCCGGTTCCAGCCCGGCGCGTTGGCCGGGACATCTCCGGCCGGGGTGTCGATGGTGGGAAAAGTGGAATTAGTCATGAGGGTGCTTTCGGTCGGATGAAGTTTCGACCGGCGCGACGCAGCCCCACGGCAGGGGGCCGGTCGATTCAGGCCCCGCCGCGGCGGCTAAGGAGCAGGACGCGCGTCATGATGGCTAGACTCTACACAACTCCTCAGACAAGTAGACAGGTTGTGATGACGTCCCAAGTTCAGCGTCACCCATTGGCGACCCAGACCGCCCACCTTCTCCTGACGCGCATCCGCCAGGGCGAGTGGCCGCTGGGCCATCGACTTCCCGGTGAGACGACCCTGGCCGCTCAGCTCGGCGTGGGCCGCTCCACCCTGCGCGAAGCGATCCGTGAACTGTCCGGCAAGGGCGTACTGGAGAGCCGTCAGGGCGCCGGGGTGTTCGTGACGGCGCTCGACGCCGCCGAAGACTGGGACACCGTGCTGCGCCGCTCGACCATCGTGTCGGTGATCGAGGCGCGCATCGCCATCGAAGCCGAGGCCGCCGCGCTTGCCGCCACCCGGCGTACTCCCGCCGATCTGCGCGCGATCCGTCGCACCCTGGCGGCCCGCGGTGTGGTCGGCCAATCGGTACCCGATCACGTCGACTCGGACATGGCGTTTCACCGCACAGTGATCGCCGCAGCCCACAACGAGGTGCTGATCCAGTTGTTCGACGCGTTCCTGCCCAGGCTCCGGCTGGCGATGATCGACATGCTCAAGATCCGTCCGATCGCCTCCGAACCGTGCGATCACGACCTGCACGAGCAGTTGGCCGATGCGATCGCCGCCCGGGATCCTCAGGCCGCCGCATCCGCCAGCCGAACCCATTTGAGCTCGATGAAGGAGTCCTTCGCATGACCGCGGTTCTCGACATCGCCGATGTGACGTTCCGCCGCGAAGGCAAGCAGATCATCGACGGCATCTCCCTGACCGTGCAGCCCGGTGAGCACTGGGCGCTGCTGGGACCCAACGGCGCCGGCAAGAGCACCCTGTTGGGTTTCTGTGCCGCCGTGACGTTTCCGACCTCAGGCACCGTGCAGGTGCTCGGCGGCCAGATGGGCCGCACCGACCTGGCCGTGCTGCGCCGGTCCATCGGCCATGTGAATCCGCGGCATCGCCTGCAGTATCCGCTCACCGTGCGCGAGGTGGTGCTCACCGGCATCACCGCCACCATCGACATTGCCGCGCATTGGACGCCCACCGCCGAGCAGATACGTCGGGCCGAGGAACTGATCGACACCGTGGGACTCTCGGCCCGCACCGACGCGCTGTGGCCCACGCTGTCCCAGGGCGAGCGCGGCCGCACCCTGATCGCGCGGGCGTTGATCGCCGATCCGCAGCTGCTCCTGTTGGACGAGCCGACCACCGGCCTGGACGTCGCAGCCCGTGAGCAGCTGCTGGAAACCCTTGACACCCTGGATGACTCACACCCGGACATGGCCTCGATCCTGGTCACCCATCACCTCGAGGAGCTGCCCACCAGCACCACGCACGCCCTGCTGATCTCCCAGGGACGCACGGTCGCCAGCGGGCCGGCCCGCGACGTCGTCAACACCGAACACGTCAGCGAGGCCTTCGCCCACCCCGTGGTGGTGGGATATCAGGACGGTCGCTGGAGTGCGCGAGCCAAGGCCAGCTCGCGGGTGCTGTAGCGGCTGCTCAGCCTTCGGCCGGGGCGTTTCGACGCCGGCGCGCCTCACGGTGCCGGGTCACCGGGGTGGTGTCGATGACGCGGTTGACCATGGTTGCCAGGAAACGTGACGGCTGAAGCTCGGGCGGCACCACGTCATGCCGGATGGCGATGTCGGGCAGGGCTGCCAAAGCCTCGTCAACAGCAGCCGTGGCGACATCGACAATCTCGAACAGGGTTTCCGGCTCGGCCTTGTCGATGCTGTCGACTTCCTCGCCGGCGGTTTCGGTGACCTCGACGTCGTAGTCGATCATCACCAGCGCCACCGCGTGATACGCATCGTCCTCGGTGCCGAGCTTGCCGAGCAGATCGATCAGCCATTCGGCCTTGTCCGGCTCGGTGCTCAGGATCGTCGAGCGCAGACCGTAGACGAATCCGAGCGCCGAAAGCGGGTGGCGCAGCCGCAGATTCTTGGCGTCGCCGTAACTTTCCTCGACCCGGTTGGCGGCGTTCTTACCGAAGCTGGAATCCATCCGTTTGGTGCTGATCAGCAATTCCGGGCCGGTGTCCCAGTCCGACATCACCACATCGACCTGCTTCATGTAGTGCTTGCCCAGCACGCTCGCGCTCGATGCGGCAACGCCTTTCATCGACCGGCGCAGCCGCTGCTCGATGAGGTGGCGTTCCTTTTGCGGCAGCGCCTCGAGCAGACTGGAGATGGCGCTGGGCATGATTCGCGGATCGGTGGGGCGCGGCCACACCGCGTCCGGATCGAACCCGGCGCGCCGCAACTCGTAGGACAGCCATACATCCAGGGCTAGCGCCGGAACTCCGGTGGTGGACGGCGCGTCCAGGAACAACGGCACCCCGAGCAGCCTGCGTAGCACCCGGAAATCCGGGACGAAGGTCCGCTCTCCCGCGTTACGCACCCAGGGGTTGGTGTGCACGCCCCCGGGTGCCGCGTCGGCCACGATCCGGTCGAAGATGGCCCACGCGGTGGCTTTGGTCGACGGTTCAGCGGGCACGCCGAGACCTTACCGTTCGGCGGGTCGCCAATGAATCGCGCGCTGTCCGAACAGGTTCCAGGGCGATTCGGGCGGGAAGTCCCAACGCGTCGTCGACGATGCGGGTCGCCTCCAGGAGCCCGCCGCGTTCCAGCAGCCCGCCGACTCGTCGGCGCACGGCCCGCAACTCGCCGGCGCGTGCGGCCACCAGATCGGGCGACGGAACCAGCCACCGGTCGGCCTCACGAGGCTCGATCTTGAGGATGCCGCCGCCGTAGGAGCGGCCGACGATCTCGGCGTGCAGCACGGTCACCGAGTTGAGGGCGGCCAACCCGAGCATGTCCCGGCCCAGGGTCCGCACCTCGTCGCGCAGGTACACGCCGTGTACCGAGTTGAGGTGGTGTGCCTGGGCCCGGTTGGTGACCAGCCGTGGGGTGTCGGCGTTCATACAGGTCAACAGCAGGTCAGCCGGCTTCACCAGTGGGACCAGATACCAGGGCCGGCGCACCCGGCACTTGTAGGCCAGGTGCACGCCGGCCGCGTGGCCGGCGTCGATGTAGCGCTGCGCAGCGGCCGACGGTTGACCGGCCGGCCGGAACAGGTGGATGGACCGGCCGTCCTCCCCCAGGCGGGCCAACTGATCGGCCGACAACGTCAGGCCGCGCAGGTGTGCGCTGCCCGGCGGCGACAGCGGCAGCAGGTCAGGGTTGCGCAACCCCAGTTCGCTCACTCGTTCCGGTGATAGCGCGAAGAAGCTGTTGTTTCCTGTCACCATGCCCAGCGTGGTGTCTCCCCAACCCTCCAGCACCGAGAAGTGCCCATCGGTGTGCAGGCCATGGATCGCGTCCACCGGTGCACTACCGATCAGGCCGCTGACCCACTTGTCGGCGGGATCGCGTGGCGCCCAACGCCGCTGCGCGAGTTCAGATGTCAGTGAGTCCGCGTTGCGGGCCCGATGGATGACGGCATGCCCGCAGGGCCCTCCGCCGAACCCGTCGGCGAGCAGTAGCACCACGTCGGCCTCGGCCTCGGGAAACACCTGCTCGTCGAACATGACCAATTCGACGCTGGCGAACCGGTCGAACAGGAACTTCCGCACCGCCGCCGCGTAGTTGACGCTGAGCAGTTCGGCGGGCAGCACCAGAGCCAGGCGGCCGCCCGGCCGCAGGAACAAAGCGGCGTGCACGGTGAATGCAGCCCAACTCGACGCCAGCCCCGACAGCGTGACTCCGGCCTTGAGCGCGGCCCGGCGCGACTGTGCCCGGGTGGCGCCGCGAAACTCCTGATAGCGGATGTAGGGCGGGTTGCCAATGACCGCGGTGTACTCAGCGCGCGGTTCGACAGTGAAGAAGTCGGCCGTCCTGATACGGGCCGTACCGCCGGCGGCGGCAACGCGCCTGCGGGCAGTGGTCGCACTGGCCGCGTGGAGCTCCACCCCGTCGACCCTCGGCCGGGCGGCGCCCAATTCGGTCAACCGGGTAACCGCCTCGACCACGAACGCTGCCTCCCCGGCCGCAGGTTCGAAGACGGAATCGTCGGAGGACCGGATTGCCCACCGGGTCAGGTAACGCGTGATCTCGGGTGGAGTGAAAAACGCACCGCGCGCTTTGCGGATCGCGGCGCTGTCAGTCACCCCGTCATTGTTGCCGATGACACCGACAAGTTCGGACACCGCAACGCGCGATGGCGTGTGAAAAGGGAGGCTCCAACCCGAACGGTGGTCCGGCAGGACCCGGGTCCGGTACCGACGGGTCGATTGTCCGCCTGGCAAACGGGCTGGAACTCAGGTCGTCACCTTTGAGCGGGCTGAAGATCACGTCCGCACGACGTCCGTGAGCAGCATAAACGCCGCCGATACGCACCGCCCGTCCCCCTGTGCGGCTTACACTTCGGCAGTGTTCTCGGAGACGCGCTACGCGCGCACCGGAGACCTGCGCGTCGCCTACCGCGCGTCGCGTGAAGGTCCGCGTGACATCGTGTTCGTACCGAACTGGTTCACATGTTGTGAAGTCATTCCCGAATTGCCCTCGATGCAAGGGTGGATCGATGCGATGACCTCGCTCGGCAGACTCATCTTCTTGGACCAACCAGGGACCGGAGCTTCCGATCACACCCATCCCGCACGAAAGCCTTGGTGGCCCTCGAATGCTACGCAACTCCCGTCGGCGGCCCGCTCGATCCCGAGGAAGCGACAGCGACCATGGTCGGTATGTGGGGAACGGGCGGGTTCCAACGTTTGATCAATCCGGACATGCCATGGAACGAAGAGATTCGAGCATCGAGTTCGAGGACCGCGGCGCTCACGAACTCAAGGGTGTGCCCGGCGAATGGCGTCTCTTCGCGGTCGCTTCTTCCTAGGACCAGGTTGCGGCGTCAGCCGTCGGACAGCAGCACATCCGCGTCGAAGCAGGTGTGGGCACCGGTGTGGCAGGCCGCGCCGGTCTGATCGACCTCGAGCAACACCGTGTCGCCGTCGCAGTCCAGGCGGACCGAGTGCACGTACTGGGTGTGCCCCGACGTCAGACCTTTGACCCACTGTTCGCCGCGCGAGCGCGAAAAGTACGTGGCCTCACGGGTTTCCAGGGTGCGGGCCAGGGCGTCGTCGTCCATCCAGGCGACCATCAGAACCTGGCCGGTGGACCGTTCCTGCGCCACGGCGCTGAACAGTCCGTCGGCATTGCGTTTCAAACGTGCCGCGATGGCCGGGTCCAGGCTCATCGGACGATGATCCCTTCTGCTGCCATCGCCGCCTTCACCTGGGCGATGGTCAATTCCCGGAAGTGGAACACGCTGGCGGCCAGTACCGCATCCGCGCCGGCGTGCACGGCGGGCGCGAAATCGGCCACCGCACCGGCTCCACCGCTGGCGATCACCGGGACGCCGACCGCTGCACGCACCGCGTGCAGCATCGGCAGGTCAAATCCGGCCTTGGTGCCGTCGCGGTCCATCGAGTTGAGCAGGATCTCGCCGACCCCGAGTTCGGCGCCACGGGCGGCCCACTCGATCGCGTCGATCCCAGTACCGCGGCGCCCACCGTGGGTGGTCACCTCCCACCCCGAGGGGGTGGGCTGCTCGCCGGCCGGCACGGTGCGCGCGTCGACGCTGAGCACGATGCACTGAGAGCCGAACTGGCGCGCCATCTCGGCCAGCAGTTCGGGGCGTGCGATGGCGGCGGTATTGACCGACACCTTGTCCGCCCCGGCCCGCAGCAGCACGTCGACATCGTCCACAGCGCGCACGCCGCCACCGACCGTCAGCGGGATGAACACCTGCTCGGCGGTGCGCTTGACCACCTCGAGCATGGTCGACCGGCCCGACGAGGACGCGGTCACGTCCAGGAAGGTCAGCTCGTCAGCGCCTTCGGCGTCGTAGGCGGCCGCGAGTTCGACGGGATCACCTGCGTCGCGCAGGTTCTCGAAGTTGACGCCCTTGACCACCCGGCCGGCGTCGACATCGAGGCACGGGATGACCCTGGTCGCGACGTCACTGGTGGTGCTCACAGGTAGTCCTCCGGATTTCCAGCGGATTGCACGATTTCCAGCATGCGTTCGTGCACACCGGGCGCGGCGGCAAGCGCCGACTTCGATTCGGCCGTCCACGGATCGCCGGCCAGGTCCGTCACGATGCCCCCGGCCGCGCGAACCAGCGCGACGCCGGCAGCATGGTCCCAGATGTGGTGGCCGAAACTGATCGCCCCGCCCAGGATCCCGGCCGCCACGTAGGCCAGGTCCACCCCGGTGGCTCCGTGCATCCGCACCCGCGAGCACACGCGGCTCAGATTGGACAACACCTCGACCCGGTAGCGGCCGGGGAATCGGCCGCGGGAGTCGATGTTGAAGGTTTGGATACCGATGATCGAATCGGTCAGGGTCGGTGAACCAAGCCGCGGCAGCACGGCACCGTTATCCAGCACCGGACCTCCGGCCAGCGCCGTATACCGCTGACCGGTGAACGGCAACCAGGTCAGGCCCGCCACCGGCTCGCCGTCGGCCAACAGGCCGAGCAGGATCGCCGCCATCGGCGACCCGGCCGCGTAGTTGAACGTGCCGTCGATCGGGTCGAGCACCCACACCAACGGCGAATCGATCGGCTCACCGCCGAACTCCTCGCCGTGGACGCCGATTCCGGTGGCCTCGGTCAGCGCCCGCACCACCTGCCGCTCGATCGCGAGATCGACCTCGGTGGCGAAGTCGTTGCCCTGCTTGGTGACCGCGGAATCGGCGCGGTGCCCGGCGATGAACGGCACCGACGCCGCGTCGAGGATTTCGGTGGCCGCAACTACCAGTGCGGCCAGCTTCGACGGATCCAGGTCACCCACCTCGCTTATCCGCTGACCGCGGCCAGCGCCTGCGGCAGAGTGAATCGCTGCGCATAGAGCGCCTTCCCGACGATCGCGCCCTCCACACCGTGGCCGGTCAAGGTGGCGATTGCCCGGAGGTCATCGAGGCTGGACACCCCGCCGGAGGCGATGATCGGGGCGTCGGTGCGGTCGGCGACCGTCGCCAGCAGTTCCAGGTTGGGTCCGGTCAGGGTGCCGTCCTTGGTGACGTCGGTGACGACGTAGCGCGAACACCCTTCGCGGTCAAGGCGGTCCAGGACCTCCCAGAGATCGCCGCCGTCGGTTTCCCAGCCGCGACCGCGCAGGCGCCAACTGTCGTTCTCGAACTGGACGTCCAGGCCGACTGCCACCCGGTCGCCGTATTCGGCGATGGCCCGGCGGCACCACTCGGGGCTTTCCAGCGCCGCGGTGCCGATGTTCACCCGGGCGCACCCGGTGTCCATGGCCGCCTTCAGCGAATCGTCATCGCGGATGCCGCCGGACAGTTCGACTTTCACGTCGAGCTTGCCGACCAGATCGGCCAGCAGTTCGCGGTTGCTGCCGCGCCCGAAGGCGGCGTCCAGGTCCACCAGGTGGATCCACTCGGCGCCGTCCCGCTGCCAGGCCTCGGCGGCTTCCAGCGCCGAACCGTAATCGGTTTCACTGCCTGCCTTGCCCTGAACCAGACGCACCGCCTTGCCGTCCACCACATCGACAGCCGGCAACAGAATCAAACTCACAGTCCCTCAACCCAATTCGCGAGCAGCGTCGCACCGGCGTCGCCACTCTTCTCCGGATGAAATTGCGTAGCCGACAACGCACCGTCTTCGACGGCGGCGATGAACGGCACGTGATGCGTTGCCCAGGTGACCAGTGCATCCGGATTACCGGACCACTCCTGGGCAGCGTACGAATGCACGAAATAGAAGCGCGTAGCGGCGTCGAGGCCCTTGAACAGGGTGCTGCCGGCCGCCGCGTCGACAACATTCCAGCCCATGTGCGGAATCACCGGCGCGTCCAGTCGGGTCACCGAGCCCGGCCACTGCCCGCATCCGGTGGACTCCACGCCGAACTCCACGCCGCGGGCGAACAGAATCTGCATACCGACACAGACCCCCAGCACCGGGCGGCCGTGCTGCAAACGGTCGGCGATGATCTTCTCGCCGCCGATCGCCCGGAGCCCGGTCATACACGCCTCGAACGCGCCGACCCCCGGCACCACGAGCCCGTCGGCTGCCGCAGCGGCCCCGGGATCAGCGGTGACCTCGACATCGGCACCGACGCGTTCCAGCGCGCGCTGAGCCGAGCGCAGGTTGCCCGATCCGTAGTCGAGAACGACGACGTTCTTTGTCACAGAGTGCCCTTGGTCGACGGAACACCGGTGACCCGGGCGTCGTACTCGACGGCCTGGCGCAACGCGCGGGCCACGGCCTTGTACTGCGCCTCGGTGATGTGGTGCGGGTCGCGACCGTAGAGGGTGCGCACGTGCAACGCGATGCGGGCGTTGAAGGCCAACGATTCGAACACGTGCCGGTTGATCACCGTGTGGTACGGCGCATTCGACCCGGCAATGGTGAACTCGACCATGAACTCGGGTTCCCCGGTGTGCACGAAGTAGGGCCGCCCGGACACATCGACGGCGGCATGCGCGAGAGACTCGTCCATCGGGATGAAGGCATCGCCGAACCGGCGGATGCCCTTCTTGTCCCCCAGCGCCTGGCCGAGCGCCTGGCCCAGGACGATCGCGGTGTCCTCGATCGTGTGGTGTCCCTCGATCTCGATGTCGCCTTTGGCGTGCACGGTGAGGTCGAAGCTGGCGTGGGTGCCCAGCGCGGTCAACATGTGGTCGAAGAACGGGACACCGGTGTCGATGTCGACGACACCGGTGCCGTCGAGGTCGATCTCGACGACGATGTCGGATTCCCTGGTCTTGCGTTCGACTTTCGCGCGACGGGTCACGATGCTCCTACCGGGCTGTTGGCGGGCTGAAGTTCGGTGGCGGACAGATCGGCACTGGCGGCCAGGAATGCGTCGTTCTCCTCGGCCAGACCGATGGTGGTGCGCAGGAATCGCGGGATGCCGACGTCGCGGATCAGGATGCCTTTGTCCAGATAACGCTGCCAGCTGGCCGGCGCGTCGGAGAACTCGCCGAACAACACGAAATTCGCATCGCTCGGGATCACCCGGTAGCCCAGGCGGGCCAATTCGGCACTCACCCGATCACGTTCGGCGGCCAGTTTCGCGACGCTGCCCAGCGTGTCGTCGGCGTGCCGCAGCGCGGCTCGTGCGGCGGCCTGGGTGAGCATCGACAGGTGATACGGCAACCGCACCAGCAGTAGCGCGTCGATCACGGCGGGTGCGGCGGCCAGGTAGCCGAGTCGCCCGCCGGCGAAGGCGAAGGCCTTGCTCATCGTGCGGCTGACGATGAGCTTGGCCGGGTACTCGTCCAGCAACGCCACGGCACTGGGCTGCGACGAGAACTCGCCGTAGGCCTCGTCGACGATCAGAATGCCGCCGGTCATGGCGTCGAGTACCCGACGCAGATCGTCGAGCGGAATGCTCTGTCCCGAAGGGTTATTGGGGCTGGTGACGAATACGACGTCGGGATTGCGCTCGGTAATGGCGGCGACCGCTACGTCTACGTCGAGCCCGAAATCGGCGGCACGGGCGGCCTGCAGCCACTCGGTCTGGGTGCCGTCGGAGATGATCGGGTGCATCGAATACGACGGCACGAACCCGATCGCGGTGCGTCCCGGCCCGCCGAAGGCCTGCAACAGCTGCTGCAGGATCTCGTTGGAACCGTTTGCCGCCCAGAGATTGTCGACAGTGAGCGGCACCCCGGTGGCCGCGGTGAGGTAGGCGGCCAGATCAGTGCGTAACGCCACCGCGTCACGATCGGGATAGCGGTGCAGTTCGGCGGCCGCCTCGCGGACCGATGCGGCGACGTCGTCGATCAGAGCCTGGGTCGGCGGGTGCGGGTTCTCATTGGTGTTGAGCCGCACCGGCACCACCAGTTGCGGAGCGCCGTAGGGCGATTTCCCGCGCAGGTTTTCCCGCAACGGCAGATCGGCCAGCGTCACATCCCGTGCGCTCATGATCGTCTGTTCTTCGCGCAAGCGCTCATCACCGCTCGAACCTCCGCCGTACCGCCTCGCCGTGCGCGGGCAGGTTTTCTGCCTTGGACAGCGTGATCACATGCCCGGAAACGTCTTTGAGTGCGGCCTCGTCGTACTCGATGACGTGGATACCGCGCAGGAACGTCTGCACAGACAGTCCGCTGGAGTGCCGGGCGCAGCCCGCGGTCGGCAGTACGTGGTTGGAGCCGGCGCAGTAGTCACCCAGGCTGACCGGTGACCAGGCGCCCACGAAAATAGCTCCGGCAGAACGAATCCGGCCGGCCACCGCGGGCGCGTCCTCGGTCTGGATCTCGAGGTGCTCGGCGGCGTAGGCATTCACCACCCGCACCCCCGACTCCACATCGTCGACGAGCACGATCGCGGACTGCTTGCCCGAGAGTGCCGCCGTCACGCGCTCGACGTGCTTGGTGGTGGCCAGCTGGCGGGTGAGCTCGCGGTCGGTGGCCGCGGCAAGGGCTTCACTGTCGGTGACCAGCACGCTAGCCGCCATCTCGTCGTGCTCGGCCTGGCTGATCAGGTCGGCGGCAACATGTACCGGGTCGGCCGTGTCGTCGGCCAGGATCGCGATCTCGGTCGGGCCGGCTTCGGCATCGATGCCGACCTGCGAGCGGCAGATCCGCTTGGCGGCAGTCACATAGATGTTGCCCGGGCCGGTGATCATGTCCACCGGGGCGAGCTCGGCGCCATCGGTGTCGGTGCCGCCGTAAGCCAGCAGCGCCACCGCCTGCGCACCACCGACAGCCCACACTTCGTCGACACCGAGCAGCGCCGCGGCGGCCAGGATGGTCGGGTGCGGCAGGCCGTCAAACTCCGCCTGCGGCGGGCTGGCGATCACCAGCGAATCCACACCGGCGGTCTGCGCGGGCACCACGTTCATCACGACGCTCGACGGGTACACGGCGTTGCCGCCGGGCACGTACAGCCCGACGCGCTCCACCGGCACCCAGCGTTCGGTGACGGTGGCACCGGGGGCCAGCGTGGTCGTGGTGTCGGTGCGGCGCTGATCGGCGTGCACCGCGCGGGCCCGGTCGATCGCAACCTGCAGTGCGGCGCGTACGTCAGGGTCGAGTTCGGCCAGGGCGGCAGTCAGCTTCGCCGCGGGCACCCGGACGGTTTCCGGGCGGATGCCGTCGAAGGAATGGCCGTACTCCAGGGCAGCCTCGGCACCGCGCTCGGCGACGGCATCTACGATCGGGCGAACCTTGGGCACCACTGCGTCCACATCGACGCCGCCGCGGGGCAGCGCGGATCGCAACTGCGCGGCGTTCAGCACGCGGTTGCGCAGGTCGATACGGGACATCTGAAACTCGGCCATCGGTTCAATTGTCCCTGATCAGTCCAGTTGATAAAAATCCGTCGTCGGTTGCCTCCGGCGCAACCCGCCGTAGGGTAGTTCCAGACTGCCGAATGGAGCCCTAGATGTCCGCCAAAGACCACCCGAACAACGCCCCCGGCGTACCGATGCTTATGCCGCCTGCGCTGGAGCGGTTCCAGATCAAATACATCAACCCGCTGGTAAAGCCATTTTCCAAGCGCTTGCCAGGCTTCACCGTGATCAAACATCGCGGCCGCACCTCCGGTACGCCTTACGAGACGATCGTCACCAGCTACCGCAAGGGCAATGTCTTCGCGGTGACGCTCATGCACGGTAAGACCAACTGGGTGAAGAACGTGATCGCGGCCGGCGGGGCCGACGTGCACCTGTTCCGTGGCGACATCAAGATCACCAACCCGCGCGTCCTGCCGGCGGGTACCGACGATCCGACCCTCCCCCGCATCCCCCGCAGTGCGGCACGCCGGATGGGCGTCTTCGTCGCAGATATCGTTTGACACGCTCGCCAGACTGCATTCATGACCTGGCAGATCTGGCTGGCGTTTCTCGGCGCGTCTATCGCCATCAGCGTGTCCCCGGGAGCGGGGGCCATCCAGTCGATGGCCACCGGCCTGACCCATGGCGTACGCCGGGGCCTTTGGAGCGTGCTGGGACTTCAGCTCGGTCTGATGCTGCAACTGGTGCTGGTCGCCGTCGGCCTGGGCGCCCTCGTCGCCAAGTCGATGCTGGCCTTCCACATCGTGAAGTGGATCGGTGTGGCCTACCTGATCTACCTGGCGATCCAGCAGTGGCGTAGCGCCTCGCAGGATCTGCGCGACCGGATGGGCGGTACGGGCGAGCGGGGCCGACTGGCCCTAGTGATGCGCGGATTCCTGGTGAACACGACCAACCCGAAGGGCTTGGTGTTCCTGGTCGCGGTACTGCCGCAGTTCGTGGTGCCGACGGCACCGTTGCTGCCGCAATACCTGACGATCGGGGCCACGATGGTCGTCATCGACGTGGTCGTGATGAGTCTCTACACCGGGCTGGCGGCCCGACTGCTCACCTGGTTGCAGACACCGCGTCAACAGACCATCCTCGGCCGGGTGTTCTCCGGGCTGTTCGCCACTGCCGCCGTGGTGCTCTCGTTGGTGCGCCGCGGCGCGGCGGCCTAGCCAACAGTCAATTGTGGACGGAGCAGAAGACGACAACGGTCTGACGAAGCCGCACCGAGGGCATCCCAACTCGATCAGTGACCACAAAGCATCAGAAGTCACATCAGTACCGTCACTTAAATAGCCTCGGGCACAACACCATTCACATTTGATTAGACAGGCTCTAGGCCGCGGATCACTGCTTGATGCTGACCGTAATCCGCCGCGTAGGCACCTCGATGCCCAAACATCTGCGTCCGGACCAGAGAGTTCCCTGCGACTCAGTTCACTGCGATTCGTTGTGCCGAGCTTGCAGCCTCTCGTCGTGACTGGCTGAAAGTACCGCAAAACGCGACACGTTCGTCACAGTGTCGGCTCCGGCCACCACCTACTCGCCGCCCGATATGCCAGACACGCCCTGGCCGACCGAATTCTCCAACGCACCCTTGATGATCGGTGCTGCCTGTTGCATCGCGGCCTGCAACGGACCCGCGGCATCGGGTGGGAGCACATCGCGCGACCAGACGAAGTGGCTGCGTTGCGGGCCTTCCGCCACCACCTGCATCACGGCATTGTCATGCTCGGGCCGCAGGGCGTCCCCGATCAGCGAGTAGGCGATCCGGTAGGCCTGATCGTCGCGGCTGACGAGGCGCTCACGGGCGACGAAACCGTCGGCGAACGTCACAACCCGAACATCGCCGTCCGCCTCGGCGGATGTCACGAACCCCGGCGCCATCCGCACCGGACCATCAGCCCAGTCGCCGATCACCTGCCACACGAGGGAACAGTCAGCTTCAACGTCGAACTCGATCTGGATCCATGCCATGGGACCAGTCTGGCTGCCGGCCGAACGGCTGTCTTGAACATTCTTGCGGGCTGTCGGTGCCGCCCAGACTGTCGGTCCCCTTGGCTAACGTGCAGGAGGTGTTGACCGCTCAGACCCTGATCACGCGACCCGATTTCAGCGTTGCGACGTGGGACTGCACCGGCGAGCACGCTGACTGGTCCGAGCCCGAGCGCCCGGTCGACGGGCGGTTCGTACTCGTGCGCTCGGGGTGCTTTCGCCGTCGCGGATCCGGCGGCGCAGTGGAACACGACGCGACGCTCGGTTACCTCGGTGCGCCAGGCGAGCCCGAACATTTCGCCCATCCGCACGGCGGCGATTCGTGTACGTCGCTACAGCTCAACGCCGAAAGCTGGTGGCAACTCGCCGGCGAGCCCAAGCGGATCGGGCCCGCGGCCGTCTATGTGGACGCCCGTCTCGAACTGGCGCATCGGCGGCTCCTGACCGCCGGCAACGATGATCCGGATTACCAACTGGCCGAGAGTCTGGTGCAGCTGGTCGGGACGGCGCTTCGTTCGGCGGCGCAACGGCCGATACCGGCCGGATCACCCGCCCGACTGTCCGCGCGGCGACTGGTGGCAACGGCCCGCGAGGCGATCAGGCAGGCCGATGACGCGGCTGTGGGGTTGTTTCCCCTCGCGGCCGCTCTCGGCGTTTCCCCGTACCGGCTGAGCCGCTCGTTCAGTAGCGAACTCGGGGTATCGGTGACGCGGTATCGCAACCGAGTCCGGGTCGGACGTGCGCTCGACCATCTGCGCAGTGGTGAATCCACGATGGCCGATGTCGCCGCCACGTTGGGTTTCGCTGACCAGGCCCACTTCTGCCGCACAGTGCGTGCGCACACCGGATGGACTCCGACCGCGACCCGCCGTGAATTACGCAGAGCCGCAGCGCGTTAGGTGTCCAGACCGATATCGAGTACCTGCACCGAATGGGTGAGAGCGCCGATCGCCAGGTAGTCGATCCCAGTGCCGGCGTAATCGGCAGCACTGTCAAGCGTCAGGCCGCCCGAGGATTCCAGAAGTGTCTTGGGCGAGTGTGTGTCCCGGCGCTGAACCGCGATCTGGGTCTGCCAGACCGGGAAGTTGTCCAGCAGCACCAGCTCCACATCGGCGGACAGCACGTCGTCGAGCTGCTCCAGGGAATCCACCTCGACCTCGCACGGCAGGTCCGGCGCCTCGGCCCGGACCGCCTTGAGCGCGGCCAGCACCGACCCGGCCGCGGCGACGTGGTTGTCCTTGATCAGTGCCGCGTCGCCGAGTCCCATCCGGTGGTTGACGCCACCACCGACCCGCACCGCGTACTTCTGCAGTGCCCGCAGGCCGGGCAGCGTCTTGCGGGTGTCGCGGATCTTGGCGTGGGTGCCGGCCACCGCGTCGACCCAGGCCGCGGTCGCGGTGGCGATTCCCGACAGGTGACACATCAGGTTCAGCATGGTGCGCTCGGCGGTCAGCAGTCCGCGGGTCGGCGCCTCGATGGTCAGGATCGCCGACCGGGCATCCAGCCGGGCACCGTCCTCGACGCGGTCGATCACGCGGTAGCCGTCGACGCCGAGTACCTCGTCGAGCACCAGCAGGGCGATGTCGACACCCGCGGCCACACCCGGCTCCCGGTTCACCACCGACGCCGTGGTCATCGCATCGGCTCCGACGGTGGCCATGGTGGTGACGTCCGGGCCGTATCGCAGGTCTTCTTCGAGTGCCCGTGCAATCGTGGCCCGTGCCTCGGCCAGCTCGATATCCGAAAGTGCCATCAGCACACCACCGTTGGGCTGTCGAGGGCGGGCCGGCCGGTTACGGCACGAATCGTCACGGAATGCTCCTGGGCGGGGTCGGTTTCAGGGTGGTCACCACGATGGTGGCAGCCGCGGCTTTCGGTGCGGGCCAGGGCTGCTACGGCAATTGCGCGTGCGGTTGCGGTGAGGGCCGCGTCCTCGAAGCCCTGGCGGCTCGCGGGCTGCACCGAGCGTGCATCGGCCAGAACGGTATCGAGCCGATGCAGGCCGTCGGCGTTGCGAACCACTGACGCATATTCGGACATGTTCCGCTGCAGTACATCTCGGTCAACAGAGTCGTGACGACGGTCCTGCGGCGCCTGTGCGCGCACCGAACCTGCCACGCAGGCATGCTCGGCTGCCAGACGTCCGGCCCGGCCGCCGACGACCAGACCTTCCAGCAGGCTGTTGGAGGCCAATCGGTTGGCGCCGTGCATGCCGGTCCGGGCCACCTCGCCCGCGGCGAACAGCCCGGGCAGTTCGGTGCGTCCGTGCACGTCGGTGACGACACCACCGCAGCTGTAGTGCGCGCCGGGCACCACCGGGATGGGTTGGCGGGTCGGGTCGACACCGGCTGCCGCACAGGCTGCGGCGACTGTGGGAAAACGGTCGGCGAACTCGGCGACGCCCCTGGCGTCGAGGTACACGCATGGGTCGCCGGATGCACTCATCCGGGCGTTGACGGCCGCGGCCACCACGTCGCGTGGGGCCAGATCTCCCATCGGATGGACCCCTTGGGTCACCGAATCGCCTTGCGAATCAACGAGTATGGCGCCTTCACCGCGCAGCGCTTCGGTGATGAGCGGGCGCCGGCCACCACCGTTCTCAACATAGAGCATCGTCGGGTGGAACTGGACGAACTCGATGTCGCGGACCGGGACACCGGCCCACAGCGCCAGAGCGATACCGTCACCGGTCGAGCCGCTGGGGTTGGTGGTGGCCGCGTAGACGTGGCCGAGCCCTCCGGTGGCCAGGATGACCGAAGGGGCGTGCACGATGCCCAGGCCGTCCTCGTTGCGGACCAGCACACCGGTGACGGCGGCCTCGTCGCGGAGGACCTGCAGTGCCACATGGTCGCGGCGGATGTCGAGGATGGACGCCGCAGAATCGAGGGCCCGCTGCACCTCGGCCCCGGTCGCGTCGCCACCGGCGTGAATGATCCGGCGCCGGGTGTGCCCGCCCTCGCGGGTCAGCGCCCAACGCCCGGGAGCGGTTTCGTCGAACTGCGCACCGTCGGCGACCAGTTCGGCCACCGCGTCGTAGCCGGCCGCGACGATGGAGCGCACCGCATCCGGGTCACACAGGCCGCCGCCGGCGGCGATGGTGTCGGCGACGTGCGCCTCTACCGAGTCATCGGTGTGCGGCAGAACCACGGCGATCCCGCCCTGGGCATGGAAAGTCGCCGTTTCGCGGGCCTTGCTCAGTACCACCACCCTGCGGCCACGACGATGGGCAGCCAAGGCTGCCACCAGGCCCGCGACCCCGGTGCCGACCACGACGACATCAGCGCGCTGCTGCCACAGCGTCGAACTGCCGCAGGCGAAGCGGCTCGATCCCCGGGCACTGCCCGTCGGAGTCATTCGCCGCCGCCGGGCTGACCAATCGCAATCATGCGCTGCACGCTGGCACGACCCAGCCGAGCGGTCTCGGGATCGACATGCACCTCGTCGGCGCCCTCGATCAAGCAGCGCAGCAGCGCGGCCGGAGTGATCATCTTCATGTAGGTGCACGACGCACGGTCGTTGACGGCAAGGAAGTCGACTTCGGGTGCGGCCCTGCGCAGCTGGTGAAGCATCCCGACCTCGGTGGCGACCAGAACCTGCCGGGCACTGGTCTCGCGGGCCGCGTCGAGCATGCCGCCGGTGGACAGGATCTTCACCCGCTCCTCGGGTACCGCACCCTCACCCGCCAGGTAGAGCGCCGATGTGGCGCAACCGCATTCGGGGTGGACGAACAGTTCGGCGTCGGGGTGCGACCGGGCCTGGGCGGCCAACTCGTCGCCGTTGATCCCGGCGTGCACGTGGCATTCGCCCGCCCAGATGTGCAGGTTCTTGCGTCCGGTGACGCGGCGCACGTGCGCACCCAGGAACTGATCCGGGCAGAACAGCACCTCACGGTCCTCGGGGATCGAAGCCACCACCTCGACGGCGTTCGAGGATGTGCAGCAGATATCCGTCAGGGCCTTCACCGCGGCGGTGGTGTTGACGTAGGACACGACGACCGCGCCGGGGTGCTCGTCCTTCCACGCCTGCAGCTCGTCGGCGGTGATCGAATCGGCCAGCGAGCAACCTGCCCGCTGGTCCGGGATGAGGATCGTCTTGTCAGGGCTGAGGATCTTGGCCGTCTCGGCCATGAAGTGCACACCGCAGAACACGATCGTGTCTTCGGGCGCCTCCGCGGCGATGCGCGACAGTGCCAGGGAATCACCCACGTGGTCGGCGACATCCTGGATGGCCGGCAGCTGGTAGTTGTGCGCCAGCAGGGTCGCGCCGCGCAGGTCGGCCAGACGGCGAATCTCAGCGGCCCATTTCTCGTCGCCGTCTACGCCGGAATAGCCGCCGGGGCCATCGACGATCCGTTCTGCCAAGCCCCCCGCAAGGGTGTCATTGAGAGCGGTCACGTCGACCTCCTCCACTAAATCAGGTTTTCGACTTACAATCGAAAACATGTCACATAGTAACACCGCGCACGAAGTGCTTGCCGCTGTGTTCCAGGTTCGCGGCCTCGGCACTCGGCAACCCGAACTCAATGTCCTGCTATGGCAACGCGCACTGGAGCCTGAGCGGGGCAAATGGTCCCTGCCGGGTGGCCGACTGGGTGACGACGAGGACCTGATCAGCTCGGTTCGGCGACAGCTGGCCGAGAAGGTTGACCTGCGTGAACTTGCCCACCTCGAACAACTGGCCGTGTTCTCCGACCCCTATCGGGTCCCGGACGTGCGGACCATCGCATCCACATTCCTGGGCCTGATGCCCTCCCCCTCGACCCCTGCCCTACCTCCGGACACCCGGTGGCATCCGGTCAGCGACTTGCCCCCGATGGCCTTCGACCACGCGACGATGGTCGAACACGCGCGCAACCGGCTGGTGGCCAAGATGTCGTACACCAACATCGGATTCGGCTTGGCACCAAAAGAATTCGCGCTGTCCACACTGCGGGACATCTACAACGCCGCCCTCGACTATCAGGTCGATGCCACCAACCTGCAGCGGGTCCTGGAACGTCGAAAAGTCATCACCCGCACCGGCACGACGGCCCGATCCGGCCGCAGCGGCGGACGGCCCGCGGCGCTCTACCGATTCACCGATTCCCGTTACCGCGTGACCGATGAATTCGCCGCATTGCGCCCACCCGTGTGAGTCGACTGGATTCTTAGACCCTCCTTAAGTAAGAATGCCCGAATGGACTTGGGTAGCGCGGCAAGAGCCTCCAAAGCCGAATGGATCGGTCGAGCACCTCATGAGGAGCTCGACCGGGCGTCGCGACCCGCGCTTCCGCACGACGACCCGTTCTACGCCCCACCTGCGGGGTTCGAGCATTCCGAGCCCGGAACCGTCCTGCGCAGCCGTGACGTCGAGCTGGCCTTCCTCGGCCTGATCCCGCAGCGCCTGCACGCCACGCAGCTCCTGTACCGCTCCACCGACCGCAACGGCAACCCCGAGGCTGCCGCCACCACCGTCATCGTCCCGGCCGACGGCGCAGCCGACTGCCCGGTGGTGTCCTACCAGTGCGCCATCGACGCGATCTCGGCCCGATGCTTCCCGTCCTACGCGCTGCGCCACCACGCTAAGGCCACCGGCTCCCTGGCCCAGCTGGAGCTCCTTCTGATCTCTGCCGCGCTGGCCGAGGGCTGGGCGGTCTCAGTTCCCGACCACGAGGGCGTCAACGGCATGTGGGGCGCGCCCTACGAGCCCGGCTACCGGGTGCTCGACGGCTTGCGTGCGGCGATCAACGCCGAGCACCTCTCGTTGTCACCGACCGCACGCATCGGCCTGTGGGGCTACTCCGGCGGCGGCCTGGCCAGCGCCTGGGCAGCCGAGATGGCCGGCAGCTACGCCCCTGAACTCAATATCGTCGGTGCGGTCCTCGGCTCCCCCGTCGGCAACCTCGGAAACACCTTCCGCCGGCTCAACGGCACCGTGTTCTCCGGGCTGCCGGCTCTCGTGGTTGCCGCCCTCGCCGACATCTACCCCAACCTCAACCGGCTCATCGCCGAGCACGCCACCACCGAGGGACGCAAGGTCCTGGACCGGCTGCACCAGATGACCACTGTGGAGGCCATCGTGCGGATGTTCCGCACCGACATGGCCGACCTGGTTGACCTACCGCTCGACCAGATCCTGGACGGCCCTGAAGTCAGTGAGGTGTTCAAAGACACCAAACTCGGTGTGGCCGTGCCGGTTCCGCCGGTTCTGATCGTGCAGGCCGTGCACGACGAGATCATCTCGGTCGACGACATCGACGAACTCGCCGATACGTACCTGGCCGGCGGCGCCGACGTGACCTACCACCGCGACATGTTCAGCGAGCACCTGCTGCTGCATCCGTTCTCGGCGCCGATGGCGTTGCGCTGGTTGACGGACCGGTTCGCCGACCGCCCGCTGACCGCCAACCTGGTGCGATCCAAGTGGCCGACGCTGCTGAACCCGATCACCTACATGGGCATGGCGCGACTGGCCGGCATCGCCACCAAAGTCGCCATGGGCCGCACGGTCCGGCGACGCCCACTCTGACCGCCGAAATCTAGTCCGGGAATTGAATCAAACGCTCGGAGGACTGACCGCCGGCGGGATCACCGGATACGTCGGTGTCTCCACAGGCGGCCACGCACCCAGATCATCACGCACCGTGGACACCGCGATCAACGCGTAGACCAGCGCGGCCATGGCCGCTGGGAACATGATCGTGCCGGCGACCTGCAGCGGCGAATGTCCGAAAAATACCGATGCGGCTTCCACCACGTAGTGGACCCGGTGTTCCGGAGTGACCGGAGCCCCGGCAACGTCGACGGAACCGAACCTCAAGTGGGCCAACGCGGCACCGACGCCGGCAGCCACCACTGCGGCCACCGCGCAACCGATAGACAACGCGGCGACCAGAACCGGCCCGCGATGCGCAGTCCACTGCCACAGTGCCACCGCGGCCACAACCGCCAGAACGACAAGCATGCCGACCAACATGAATGCCGACGTGAAGAAGTGGTCGGATTCCCCGCCCAGATAGGCGTGCACCCGGTCACCGCTGCGGGTCAGCGCCACCACGCCGTGAATCTGCGGAGCCAGCCAAGCCCACAACGCGCCGATCACCGCACCCGCCGCCGCAAGGGCGGCGATCACGATCAGCACCGCCCGCTGCCGTGAAATTCGCGGAGCGCCAGGGATATTGGCAGGAGCCTTCGCAACAAGGACACTCTGCTCTTCGCCCGAGAGGCTCATCGGTGCCTTCTGCTCTTCGCCCGAGAGGCTCATCGGTGCCTTCTGCTCTTCGCCCGAGAGGCTCATCGGTGCCTTCTGCTCTTCGCCCGAGAGGCTCATCGCCGCGTATCCAGGTCCAGAGAATCCACCTGCCCATGCCGCGAACACTTGGCCCACCACCCGGTGGGCCGCACCTGGACGATCATCCGGCGCCCGCACTCGGCGCAGAACCGAGGCGGTTCCAGGCCGAGCTGAGCGGCGGTGGGAACGACACTTCCGTCCGCCGCGTCCACCTGGACCCCGGTATAGACGTTGTATAGGCCGGCGCCGACGGGCGCGGGCAAATCGTGAACCATCACCACCAGTTCTACAGGGTGGCGTTCAGCGCCTTGATCGGCATCTGCAGATCATCGAGCAATTCCAGGTCCGACTCGGCCGGGCGACCCAGCGTGGTCAGGTAGTTGCCGACGATGACCGCGTTGATGCCGCCCAGGATGCCCTGCTTGGCGCCCAGATCACCGAGGGTGATCTCACGGCCGCCGGCGAAGCGCAACATCGTGCGGGGCAGCGCCAGGCGGAAGGCGGCGACGGCACGCAGCGCGTCCGCGGCCGGCAGCACCTCGAGATCGCCGAACGGCGTGCCCGGGCGCGGGTTGAGGAAGTTCAGCGGCACCTCGTGCGGGTTGAGTTCGGCCAGGTTGGCGGCGAACTCGGCACGCTGCTCCAGCGTCTCCCCCATGCCGAGGATGCCGCCGCAGCAGACCTCCATACCGGCCTCGCGCACCATTTCCAGCGTGCCCCAGCGCTCCTCCCAGGAGTGCGTGGTGACGACGTTCGGGAAGTACGACTGCGCGGTCTCCAGATTGTGGTTGTAGCGGTGTACGCCCATCTCCTTGAGGCGGTCCACCTGCTCCTGGGTCAGCATGCCCAGCGAGCACGCGATCTGGATGTCGACCTCGTTGCGGATCGCCTCGATGCCTGCGGCCACCTGGGCCAGCAGTCGCTCGTCGGGGCCGCGCACCGCGGCGACGATGCAGAACTCGGTGGCACCGGTCTTGGCGGTCTGCTTGGCAGCCTCGACCAGGCTCGGGATATCGAGCCAGGCACTACGCACCGGGGAGGCGAACAGGCCCGACTGCGAACAGAAGTGGCAGTCCTCCGGGCAGCCGCCGGTCTTGAGGCTGATGATGCCTTCGACCTCGACCTCGGGGCCACACCACTTCATCCGAACCTCGTGAGCCAGAGCGAGCAGCTCTTCGAGCTGGTCGTCGGGAAGCTGCAGCACCTGCAACGTCTGGTCCTTGTCGAGGCCGACGCCACGCTCCAGAACCTGCTCGCGAGCTACGCCCAGTACATCTACGGCTGCCTGCGTCACCGAAACGTCCTCCTGTGGATCGTCTGCCGGCCGAGCCGACAATTGAACACCGTTCAGGTTAGGGTAACGGTGTGCAACTCCACAAACCCGACGTGGTGGATGCGGCGACGGTCATCCTCGACAACTACGGCATCGCCGACCTGACGATGCGGCGCCTGGCCCGTGAGCTCAACGTCAGCCCTGGCGCGTTGTACTGGCACTTCGCCAACAAACAGGAACTGCTCGGCGCTGTCGCCGACCGCATTCTGGAACCCGTCCGCGTCGAACACACCGCCTCCGCGTGGCCCGGCCGGATCCACCAGATCTGCGTGGCCCTTCGTGACGCGCTGCTGTCCCACACCGACGGAGCTGAGCTCGTGTCGTCCAGCTTCGCTGCCGGGCAGTCCCAGATCATCGGCGAGATCGTCGGGCAGCTCACCGACGCCGCCCAACGGGCCGGCGTGGTGTCACCCGATGACGAGTTGGCCGCCCGGACAGTGCTCTATTACGTGCTCGGCTTCACCGCCGACGAACAGTCCCGGCTGCAATGGGACGCCGCAGGAGCATTGACCGACGACCAGTCGGTGCTTCACCGCGACACGTCACGACAGTTCGCGTTCGGCCTGCAGTTGCTGGTCGACGGGTTGGCGGTGCGCGGCGCGAGCACGCTCAGCGCTGGACGCGACATCGTGGCGCGCAGCCGGGATTGACTGGCCTGTCAGCCGATCGGGTACTCGACGCGTTTGTCGCCGTCCCAATGCCGTAGCCCGGTCACCTGACCGACGATCTCTGCGGGACGGCCGGCGATCTGCACGGCAGTGGCCAAACTGGCCTGCGCGATCCGCCGGGCCAGCGTCACATGCGGGGTCCAGTTCCCCGGTTCGGCATGCGGCATCGGGGCCGGGTCCATGAACGGCGCGCACCGTCGATACACCTCGGCCTGGATTTCGAGCAGCTCGTCCGTCGGGACCACGAGCCGGGCCAGCACTCCGGCCGAGCGCCCGAAGATCAGTGTCGCGCCCAGCCGGCACGGGAGTGGGAACCGGTCGACGAGGCCCTGCAGCACCGCATCGGCGTCGCGGTCGATGTGTTGGGCGACGGTCAGTGTCGAGTGTGGTCGGCCGGCAGGCGCCTGGCTGGGAATATCGGCCTCGCGCAAGGCATCCCAGATTCGCCGGACCGCTGCTTCGGTGTCCGGGTCGAAGACCAGCTCGACGGAATGGACCATGTCAGGACAGCCCGGTCACCCAGTTCGGGTCGAAGGCATCGGCGCATATCTTCTCGAACTCGTCGGCGCTTGCTCTGCCGGCACCAGACGTGAGCACGGCACGTACCGGTGCCAACTGTGCCAGCGCGTCACGGTTGCCCCACTCGGCGACGCCGGGGTTCTCCGGCCAGGCTCCGATCACCAGGCCGGCGCATGGAATCCCTTGCCCGGCCAGTGATTCCAAGGTCAATGCGGTGTGGTTGAGCGTCCCCAAGCCGGGTGACACCACCACGAGAACGGCCGCGGATAGATCGGCTGCCAGATCACGCACGGTGACTCCATCGGCGCCCAGTTCGACGAGGAGACCACCGGCACCTTCGACCAGGGTCAGGCCGCCGGGGATCTCGGCACCGCGCACCGCATCCACCAACTCCGCACGGGTCGGCAACGCAGATCCAGCCCGGTGCGCGGCCGCCACCGGGGCGAGCGGTTCCGGGTAGCGCCAGCCCCCGTGCAAGTTGTCGACCCCCGACAGCCGGTTCACCTCGGCGAGGTCGTTGTCGCCGTCGACGGTCCCGGTCTGGACGGGCTTGCACACCGCGACCGCGAGCCCGGCAAGCCGCGCCGCACAGGCCAGCGCGGCGGTCGTCACTGTCTTGCCGACACCGGTGTCGGTCCCGGTGACGACCAGCGTGCTCACAAGCGAGCCTCGGCCAGAATCTCGGTCAACACCTGGCGGGCCAGGTCCATCTCGTTGGCGGTCAGCGAAGCCCGGGCAGTCAAGCGCAGTCGCGACGTGCCCTCGGGGACCGTCGGTGGGCGGAAGCAGCCCACCCGCACACCGCGGTCCAGGCAAGCTGCCGCGGCAGCCACCGCGACTTCGGGGTCACCGAGGATCACCGAGACGACGGCGGAATCGGGTACCGCGGTATCCCCGCAGATCCGGGCCAGCTCGGCAGCACGATCCAACACGGCTTGCGCCCGCTGCGGCTCGGCGATCAGCACCCGCAGTGCCGCCAACGCTGCGCCGACGGCCGCCGGCGCCAGGCCGGTGTCGAAGATGAAGGGCCGGGCGGCGTCGATCAGATGGGCGCGGATCGGTTCAGGTCCGAGCACCACGCCGCCCTGGCTGCCCAGCGCCTTCGACAGCGTCGTCGTCATCACCACGTCTGGCGCCCCGGCCAGGCCGGACTCGTACAACAGGCCCTGCCCGCCCGGACCGCGAACCCCCAGTCCATGTGCCTCATCGACGAGCAACAACGCACCGCGTCGGCGGCAGACCGCGTGCAACTCGCGCAGCGGTGCCAGGGCCCCGTCCGTGCTGAACACCGATTCGGTCAGGACCACCGCGCGTTCCTCGGCGCGTGACGACAGCGCGGCATCGACGGCTTCGACGTCGAGGTGCGGCGTGACGGCCACTCGGGCACGAGACAGCCGACATGCATCAACCAGAGAAGCGTGGGTCAGCGCGTCGGACACCAGCAGCGAGCCCGGACCGGACAACGCGACGACGGCGCCCAGATTGGCGGTGTATCCCGAGGAGAAGACCAGTGCCGACTCGGCGCCGACGAACGTCGCCAGAGCGGCCTCGAATTCTTCGTGCAACTCGGTGTTTCCGGTGACCAGCCGCGAACCACCGGCACCGGCTCCCCAGGTGCGTAGCGCCTCGATGCCGCCATCCAACACGTCGGGGTGTTGAGACAACCCGAGATAGTCGTTGGAGGCCAGATCCAGTTCGGTTGCCACCGCGGGGCGGGTACGCAACTCACGGCGAAGGCCGGCCTGCCTGCGCTGCGTTTCGATATCAGCCAGCCAGGCCAGCGGTGAGAGATCCGTGCGCGTCACTGGTTCTCCTTGGACTGGTCGATAGTTGAACGCTTCGGCGGTGCCGACGGTTGAACACGTCGGCGGTGCCGACAGTTGAACACCGTTCAGGTTAGTGCACGCGCCACGCCGACCATGCCTGCGGTGATCTGTTCCACCTCCGCCGGTGTGCAGATGAAGGGCGGCATGGCGTAGATCAGTTTGCCGAACGGGCGCAGCCAGACCCCGTGACGCAATGCCGCCAGAGTCGCGACCCGCATATCGACCGGCTCGCACATTTCGATCACGCCGATGGCGCCCAGCACCCGGACGTCGGCAACGCCTGGCAATGCGCGCGCCGGCTCGAGCCCCTGCCGCAGGCCCGCCTCGATCTCGGCCACCCGGGCCGGCCAGTCACCGCTGACCAGTAGTTCCACCGCGGCCACACCCACCGCGCAAGCCAGCGCGTTGGCCATGAACGTCGGACCGTGCATGAGCGCACCGGGCTCCCCCGCGCTGATCGTCCGCGCGACCTCAGAGGTACACAGCGTGGCAGCCAAGGTGATGTAGCCGCCCGTCAGCGCCTTGCCGACGCACATGATGTCCGGGCTCACCCCGGCATGCTCGGCGGCGAACAGCTTTCCGGTGCGGCCGAACCCGGTGGCGATCTCGTCGAAGATCAGCAGAACATCGTGGCGGTCGCAGATGGCGCGCAGGTCCGACAGGTAGCGCGGGTCGTGAAAGCGCATCCCCCCGGCGCCCTGCACCACGGGTTCGACGATCACCGCGGCCAGTTCGTCGGAGTGTTCGGCCAACTGCCGTTCGAACGCCTCGATGTAGGACGGCTGGTAATCGGCGGGTACGGGCGGGGCGAAAATCTGGGGCACCAGGACATCCGCCCACAGGGAATGCATGCCGCCGTCCGGATCGCACACGCTCATCGGGGTGAAGGTGTCGCCGTGATACCCGCCGCGCCACGTCATCAGGCGGTGCTTGGCGCCGCGGCCCAGGCTGCGCCAGTACTGCAGCGCCATCTTGACCGCCACCTCGACCGAAACTGACCCGGAGTCGCTGAAGAACACCGTCTCCAGTCCCTCGGGGGTGAGTTCCACCAGCAGTTGGGCCAGCCGTGCCGCCGGACCATGCGTCAGACCGCCGAACATGACGTGGTTCATGGTGGCGAGCTGGTCGTTGATGGCACGGTCAAGTGCCGGATGCCCGTGCCCGTGCACGGCAGTCCACCAGGACGCCATCGCATCGAGAACCTCGATCGGTGCGCCGTCGGTAGGGTCGATCACAGTCAGCCACGCGCCCTTGGCCCCGACCGCCACCACCGGCGGCAACGTGTCCGCGTCCATGGCGCTGTAGGGGTGCCAGATGTGGGCCGCATCGATGGCGCTGATCTGCGCCGGGGTCAGCTCAGCCACAGTCGGGCAGCCTAGCCCTTTGCTCACAGGGTGTGACGCACGCATCCGAAATGTGAGCGGGAGGCCGATGTTAGGTAAATTGGCCTCGATCATGAGAACCCTTGACGCCCCCCGGACGGAGCCCGGCACCGAATCCGGTCCCGACTCGCGCGCTGTCATGGGCACCCGTTCATCGGGCTTCTACCGGCACGATCTAGACGGACTGCGCGGCATCGCCATCGCCCTGGTCGCGATGTTCCACATCTGGTTCGGCCGGGTTTCCGGTGGTGTCGACGTTTTCCTGGCGCTGTCAGGGTTCTTTTTCGGCGGCAAGATCCTGCGTATCGCGCTCAACCCGGAGGCCCCGCTGTGGCTGCTTCCCGAGGTGGTCCGACTGATCCGGCGATTGCTACCCGCCTTGGTCGTGGTGCTTGCCGCCGCCGCGGTACTGACCATCCTGATCCAGCCCGAAACCCGCTGGGAAGCGTTTGCTGACCAAAGCCTGGCGAGTCTGGGCTACTACCAGAACTGGGAACTGTCCAACACCGCCGCGGACTACCTTCGCGCCGGTGAGGCGGTCAGTCCGCTGCAGCACATCTGGTCGATGTCGGTCCAGGGGCAGTTCTATGTAGCGTTCCTGGCACTGGTCTTCGGGTTCGCCTTCGTCGGCCGCCGGATCTTCGGGCGGCACCTACGCACGGCGTTCATCGTTTTACTTGGCGCCCTGACCATCGCGTCCTTCGTGTACGCGATCATCGCCCACAACAGCGACCAGGCGACGGCCTATTACAACAGCTTCGCCCGCGGCTGGGAGCTGCTGATCGGCGCCCTCGCGGGGGCCTTGGTCCCGGCGGTGCGGTGGCCGATGTGGCTGCGCACGATCCTGGCGACCGTCTCGCTGGCCGCGATCGTGACGTGTGGCTGGTTCATCGACGGCGTCAAGGAGTTTCCGGGGCCGTGGACGCTCGTTCCGGTCGGGGCCACCGTCATCTTCATCCTGACCGCGGCCAACCGGACCGACGATCCGAGCACCGCCGAGCGGCAGCTGCCCGCGCCCAATCGGATGCTGGCCACCAAACCGTTCGTGTCACTGGGCTCGATGGCCTACTCCCTGTATCTGTGGCACTGGCCGCTGTTGATCTTCTGGCTCTCGTACTCGGGCCATGCCCACGCCAACTTTCTCGAGGGCACGATCGTGCTGTTGATCTCGGGAATTCTGGCCTGGCTCACCACGCGCTACATCGAGGAGCCGCTGCGCTCGCAGAAGGCGAAGGCCGCCAGCCCCGCGCCGGCCGTCCCGCTACGGGTGCGGCTGCGCAGGCCGACGATCGTCCTCGGCTCCACCGTCGCCCTGCTCGGTGTGGCGTTGACGGCCACCTCGTTCACCTGGCGTGAGCACGTCACCGTGCAGCGTGCCAACGGCAAGGAACTGTCGGGGCTGTCGGCCCGCGACTATCCGGGGGCGCGCGCCCTGATCAACCACGCCCGGGTGCCCAAGCTACCGATGCGCCCCACCGTGCTCGAGGCCAAAGACGACCTGCCCCAGTCCACGACCGACGGCTGTATCAGCGATTTCGCCAGCACCGACGTGATCAACTGCACCTACGGCGACAAGAATGCGACGCGCACCGTCGCCGTGGCCGGGGGTTCGCACGCCGAACACTGGATGACCGCACTGGACCTGCTGGGCCGCCTGCACGACTTCAAGGTCGTCACCTATCTCAAGATGGGGTGTCCGTTGACCACGGAGGAGACTCCGCTGGTGATGGGCGACAACCGGCCGTATCCGAAGTGCCATGAATGGAACGAAAAAGTGATGGCCAAGCTCATCGCTGATCGTCCCGACTTCGTGTTCACCACCTCGACCCGCCCGTGGAACATCAAACCCGGTGACGTGATGCCCAGCACCTATATCGGAATCTGGGAATCCCTCTCCGAGAACAACATTCCCGTCCTGGCCATGCGCGATACCCCGTGGCTGACCCGGAACGGCAAGCCGTTCTTCCCTTACGACTGCCTGGCCAAGGGTGGCGATTCCGTTTCCTGCGGCATCGACCGATCCAAGGTACTCTCCGACCGCAACCCCACGTTGGATTTCGTCGGAAGGTTTCCCCTGCTCAAGCCACTCGACATGAGCGACGCGGTGTGCCGGAAGGACTATTGTCGTGTGGTGGAGGGCAATGTGTTGCTGTATCACGATTCCCACCACCTCTCGACCACCTACATGCGCACGATGACGGGTGAGCTGGGCCGTCAGATGGCGGCGGCCACCGGTTGGTGGTGAGACCATGCCACCGCCGTCCGACATACCGCCGTCACCAACCCCCACGCCGATGTCGATGGTCTGGCCCGGCGAGCCCTACCCGCTCGGCGCGACCTACGACGGTGCGGGAACCAACTTTTCGTTGTTCTCCGAAGTCGCCGAACGCGTCGAGCTGTGCCTGATCGCCAAGGACGGTTCCGAACACCGGATCAACCTCGACGAGGTCGACGGCTACGTCTGGCACGCCTACCTGCCCACGGTCACCCCCGGGCAGCGCTACGGCTATCGGGTGTACGGACCGTGGGATCCCGGCGCCGGGCACCGGTGTGATCCCAGCAAGCTGCTGTTGGACCCCTACGGCAAGTCCTTTCACGGTGACTTCGACTTCAGCCAGGCGCTGTTCTCCTACGACCTGACGGCCGATCCCCCCGGCACCGGCACCCCACCCCAGGTCGATTCCCTGGGGCACACCATGACCAGCGTGGTGATCAACCCGTTCTTCCAATGGGGATCCGACCGGGCACCGAAGACTCCGTACCACGACACGGTGATCTACGAGGCACACGTCAAGGGAATGACCCAGACCCACCCGGGAGTCCCTGAAGAACTCCGGGGCACGTATGCCGGGCTGAGTCACCCGGTGGTCATCGAGTACCTGCAGTCGCTGAACATCACCGCGATCGAACTGATGCCGGTGCACCAGTTCATGCACGACCACCGACTGCTCGACCTCGGGTTGCGAAACTACTGGGGCTACAACACGGTCGGCTTCTTCGCCCCGCACTTCCAGTACGCGGCCACCCGGCATGCCGGCGGTGCGGTGGCCGAGTTCAAAACCATGGTGAAGGCGTTCCACGATGCGGGTATCGAGGTAATCCTCGACGTCGTCTACAACCACACCGCCGAGGGAAACCACCTCGGTCCGACCATCAATTTCCGCGGCATCGACAACGACGCGTATTACCGTCTGCTCGACGGCCAACCCGAGTACTACAAGGATTTCACCGGAACCGGCAACAGCCTCAACGCGCGGCATCCGCACACGTTGCAGTTGATCATGGACTCGCTGCGGTACTGGGTGCTGGAGATGCACGTCGACGGTTTCCGGTTCGACCTGGCCTCGACCCTGGCCCGCGAGTTCTATGACGTGGACCGGCTTTCGGCGTTCTTCGATCTGGTCCAACAGGATCCGGTGGTCAGCCAGGTGAAGCTGATCGCGGAGCCCTGGGATATCGGCGAAGGGGGCTATCAGGTCGGTAATTTCCCAGGTTTGTGGACCGAGTGGAACGGGAAGTATCGCGATACCGTGCGCGATTACTGGCGGGGCGAGCCCGCAACCCTTGGCGAGTTCGCCTCCCGGCTGACCGGCTCCTCGGACCTGTACGAGGCGACGGGCCGGCGCCCGAGCGCCAGCATCAACTTCGTCACGTGCCACGACGGGTTCACCCTCAACGACCTGGTCTCCTACAACGAGAAGCACAACGAGGCCAACGGTGAGGACAACCGCGACGGCGAGAGCCACAACCGCTCGTGGAACTGCGGGGTCGAGGGGCCTACCGACGACGCCGAGATTCTGGCGCTGCGCGCGAAGCAGATGCGCAACATCACCGGGACTTTGATGCTCTCCCAAGGCACACCGATGATCGCCCATGGTGACGAGATCGGCCGGACCCAGCAGGGCAATAACAATGTGTACTGCCAGGATTCCGAATTGTCCTGGATGGACTGGTCGCTGCTCGAAACGAACGCCGACCATCTGGAATTCACCCGCCGGGCCTTGGCATTCCGTAAGCGTCATCCGGCGTTTCGGCGCCGGCGGTTCTTCGAGGGCAAACCGATCCGCAGCGGCGATCAGGTCCGCGACATCGCCTGGCTCACTCCGGCGGGCACCGAGATGACCCCTGAGGACTGGGGATCCGGATTGGGCACCTGTGTGGCCGTGTTCCTCAACGGTGATTCGATCCCTGCCCCCAACGGTCGCGGTGAACGTGTCGTCGACGACACGTTCCTGTTGTGTTTCAACGCCAATGACCACGAGCAGGATTTCGTCACGCCGAACGGCGACTACGCCACCGAGTGGGTCGGCGATCTGGATACGGCAAGCCCGACCGGGAGTTCCGATCTGCTCGTCGCCGCAGGCGAGAAGCTCTCGCTCCAGGCCCGTTCCCTGCTGGTCCTGCGCAAGACGGCCTGACATGCCGCGCCCGGTGCTGTCCACGTATCGGCTCCAGATGCGCGGGGACTGCTGCACATTCGATGATGCAGAAAACCTGCTGGACTATCTCGACCGCCTCGGGGTGTCACACCTGTATCTGTCCCCGATCCTGACCGCCGTACCCGGATCCACCCACGGATACGACGTCACCGATCCCACCACGGTGTCGGCGGCGCTCGGCGGACCCGAGGGTCTGCAACGACTGTCGGAGGCTGCCCGGTCCCGCGGCATGGGCCTGATCATCGATATCGTGCCCAATCACGTCGGCGTCGCCCACCCCGAGCAGAACCTTTGGTGGTGGGACCTGCTGCGGTATGGCCGGGCGTCGGCCTATGCCGACTACTTCGATATCGACTGGGATCTCGACAACGGCCGGATCGTGCTTCCGGTCTTGGGTTCCGACGACGACGTCGCCGACCTGGTGGTCGACGGCGATGTGCTGCGGCTGGGTGACCTGGTCTTCCCGGTGGCACCGGGCACCGGCGCCGGGACCGGTCGCGAGGTGCATGACCGCCAGCACTACCGGCTGACCGGATGGCGGACCGGCATCTGCGGTTATCGGCGCTTCTTCTCGATCACCTCCCTGGCGGCGCTGCGCCAGGAGGACCGGGCCGTTTTCGACGCCAGCCATGTGGAGGTCAAGCGCTGGTTCGACGAGGGACTGGTGGATGGCCTGCGCATCGATCATCCTGACGGATTGTCCGATCCCGCAGGCTATCTGCGATGGCTGCGCGAGCTCACCGGACCCGATGCCTGGATCGTCGTGGAGAAGATCCTTGCCGCCAACGAAAGCCTGGACCCCTCACTGCCGGTCAGCGGCACCACCGGGTATGACGCGCTACGCGAGGTCGGTGGACTGTTCATCGATCCGGCCGGCGCGGCCGTACTCACCATGCTCAGCGGTCGCCCGGATCCCGACGCCGAGGTCATGCTCAAAGCCGCGGCGGTCACCGACACCCTGGCCGGAGAACTGGGCCGGCTGTGCCGCGCCGTCGCGGGGGTGACCGGACAGAACGACGAGCACCTGCCCGCCGCGATCACCGCGTTGATCAGCCGGATCGGTGTCTATCGCAGCGACTATCCCGCGCTGGGCACGATCCTCCCGGTGGCGTTGCAGGAGACCGCCTGCACCACACCGGAACTCACCGAGGCGCTGGCTACCGTTTCGGTGGCCATGTCCCGCAGTGCCGAGGTGGTCTCCCGGTTCAACCAACTGTGCGGAGCCGCAACGGCGAAGGCTGTCGAGGACTGTTTGTTCTACCGCGACGCGCGGCTGGTCTCCCTCAACGAGGTCGGCGGTGCGCCCGAGCTGTTCGGGGTCACGACCGCCGAGTTTCACCAACGGACGAGGACGCGGCAGCACGCCTGGCCGTCGACGATGACCACCCTGTCGACCCACGACACCAAGCGCGGCGAGGATGTCCGGGCCCGAATCGGGTTGCTGTCCCAGGTGCCGGGCACCTGGGCGGATTCGGTCGAGCGGTGGACGGCATCAACCGCTCCCCCAGATCGCGACACCGCACTATTCCTGTGGCAGAACATCTTCGGCGTCTGGCCGGTCGATGGCGGCGTCACCGACGAACTCCGCATCCGGCTGCACGGCTACGCCGAGAAGGCGATCCGGGAAGCCGCCACCCATACCTCGTGGCATGATCCGTCCCGCGAATTCGAGGACGAGGTACACGGCTGGCTGGATCGGGTACTCGACGGACCTGTCACAGCCGAATTGACCGCACTGGTGGGCCGACTCGAGGTGCATGCCCGTAACAACAGCCTGGGGCAGAAACTCCTGCAGCTGACCGTGCCCGGTGTCCCCGACGTCTACCAGGGCACCGAGTCCACCGAGGACAGTCTGGTCGATCCGGACAACCGGCGTCCGATCGACTACCCGGCGCTGCGTGACGCGTTGGAACGCGGGGACGATGCGAAGATCCGGGTGACCACCGCCGCGCTGACCCTGCGCCGCGCGCGGCCGCAGGCATTCCTGGCCGGCGCCTACCGCCCGCTGCCGGCGATCGGCGAAGCTGCGCGGCACCTGGTGTGCTTCACCCGAGGTGAGGACGTCATGGTGGCGGTCAGCCGCTGGACCGTGGGGTTGGCCGAAACCGGCTGGGGCGATACAACTTTGTCGCTGCCCGACGGCCAGTGGACCGACCGGCTCAGTGGCAGAGATTGGGCCGGTCGAGTCAGGGTGTCCGAGCTGCTCTGTGATTCACCCGTAGCCCTGTTGGAGCGCTCCGATGGCTGAGTTCAGCGTGTGGGCGCCATTACCGGACCGGGTTCGCGTCGACGTGGACGGAACACTGCACGACATGGTGCGTTCTGCAGACGGCTGGTGGCGAACCGAGGTCGCCTGCGGCCCCGGCGCCCGGTACGGGTTCGTCCTCGACGAGGATCCCGAGGTCTTGCCGGACCCTCGTTCCCCGCGCCAACCCGACGGCGTACATGCCCGCTCGCAGCTGTGGGCTCCGGCTCCCGATGCGTGGACCGACACCCAATGGCCCGGCCGGTCCATCTGCGGCGGGGTGATCTACGAACTGCACACCGGAACCTTCACGCCCGAGGGCACATTCGATGCCGTGATCGACAAGCTCGATCATCTGGTGGACCTCGGTGTCGATTTCGTGGAGCTGATGCCGGTCAACGCATTCAACGGGCCCCATGGCTGGGGGTATGACGGGGTGCTCTGGTACGCGGTACACGAGCCCTACGGCGGTCCCGACGGCCTCATCCGCCTCGTCGATGCCTGCCACGCCCGTGGCCTCGGCGTGCTGATCGACGCAGTGTTCAACCATCTCGGCCCCTCCGGCAACTACCTCCCACGGTTCGGCCCCTACCTGTCGGCGGGCCGAAATCCCTGGGGCAGTTCGATCAATCTGTCCGATGCCGGCGCCGACGAGGTACGGACCTACATCATCGAGTGCGCGCTGCGCTGGATGCGCGACTTCCATGTCGACGGCCTGCGTCTGGATGCGGTGCACGCGCTGACGGACAACACCGCGATCCATGTGTTGGAGGAGCTCGCCGCCGAAACCGAGTCCCTGGCCGAAGAACTCGGCAGGCCGCTGTCGCTGATCGCCGAAAGCGACCTCAACGATCCGCGGCTGATCACCCCGCGGGATCGGGGTGGCTACGGTTTGACCGCACAGTGGGACGACGACATCCACCACGCCATCCATACCGCGGTATCGGGTGAGCGGCAGGGCTACTACGCAGATTTCGGATCGCTGGCCACGTTGGCGGAGACGTTGAAGCACGGCTACTTCCACGCCGGCACGTACTCCTCGTTCCGCCATCGCCGACACGGTCGTCCCTTGGACACCGCGAGCATTCCGGCCACCCGCCTGCTGGGGTACACCCTCACCCATGATCAGGTCGGCAACCGCGCTGTGGGCGACCGGCCCTCGCAACTCCTGACTTTCGGCCAACTGGCCGTCAAGGCCGCATTGGCACTCGGGTCACCCTATACGGCAATGCTTTTCATGGGAGAAGAGTGGGGATCCTCCTCACCGTTCCAGTTCTTCAGTTCGCACCCCGAGCCGGAACTGGCCCGCGCCACCGCCGAGGGCCGCAAAGCCGAGTTCGCCGAACACGGTTGGGATGCCGACGAGATCCCCGATCCGCAGGACCCGGCAACATTCCTGCGGTCCAAGTTGAACTGGAGCGAGGTCAACGCGGGCGATCACGATCGGCTGCACCGGACCTATCGCGGGTTGATCGCCTTGCGGCGCAGCGAACCTGACCTCGCCGACCCGTGGCTCGACCGCATGTCGATCGACTTCGACGAAGAAGAGCGCTGGATCATTCAGCATCGGGGGGCGGTATCCATTGCCTGCAATCTGGGCACCGAGCCAGTAGCGGTGCCGGTCACCGGTGAGCTGCTCCTCGCTTGGGATCACCCCGTCGTCGGCACCGACAGCACGGTATTGGCCGGGCATTCATTCGCTGTCCTGCGCAGCGGACGCGATCAGTAGTCCTTCCGCACAGACGTGCCGTCGAGATCCACTATGGCGCCGCGTGAGCTCGTCGGCCGTAGTTCTGGAAGCGGATCACCGCGCTGGTCCACCAGTATCGAATGCGACTCACCCGATGCGAACGCGTGCCGCTCACCCCACTGACGCAGTGCCACCACAACAGTGAAGAGGTCACGACCGGCCTGGGTGAGCGTGTAAAGCTGCCGCCGGCCCGACGCGGCCGTCTCCCGGTCGAGGATGCCGCGCTCCACCAGTCGGCGCAGCCGGTCAGTGAGGACGTTGCGCGCGATGCCGGTGCGCTGCCGGAAGTCGGTGAACGCGCGGGCGCCGTCCATCGCGTCGCGCACGATGAGCAGGCTCCAGCGGTCTCCCACCAGATCTAGCGTGCGCGCGACCGGACAGGTGGGATCAGTCCAGGTCACGTCGTCGCCACTCAGCACCGACTCGGTCATCACGCCCCCTAAAGAGTTGCCGAATGAGACCATTCTGCCGTACCGTCAGATTGGTTGCAATATGCAACCAATCAGAGGAGCGTGTATGGAACTGTCCTTCGGTCACAGAATGTTTCTCGCCACGGTGTGCGCAGTGGCTGTGGCAACGATCTACGCGTCACAGCCGGTCCTCGCGCAGATCGGCAGCGATCTCGGTGTGCCGGAGGCGCGTCTGGGGTGGATCGTCACGGCCGGCCAACTCGGCTATCTGGTCGGGCTGGTCCTTCTCGTCCCCTTCGGCGACATGATCGACCGCCGCAGGCTCATCAGCGGACACCTTCTGCTCGCCGCGGTCGGAGTCGCGCTGGCGGCGACGGCCGCACAGACCTGGCTGCTGCTCACCGGACTGGCGGTCGCCGGCCTGTTCGCCGTCGTCGTCCAGACCACGGTGGCTTTCGCTGCGGCACTGTCGACCACCGAGGAACGCGGCCGCGCCATCGGCGCGGTGACCTCCGGAGTTGTCATCGGCATCCTCGGTTCCCGCGTGGCCGCAGGCGCTTTCGCTGCGGCGTGGGGGTGGCGCGGCGTCTATGCCGGGCTGGCCGTGCTGCTACTTGCCCTGGCATGCCTCGTCCCGAGACTCCTGCCGGCCGATCCGCGGCGCGAATCCGCTTCCTACGTCGACGTTCTGGCGTCGATGGGCAAACTGTTTCGCGACCATCTGTTCGTCTCACGCGGGCTGATCGCGTTCTTTCTGTTCGCCTCTTTCGGAACACTGTGGAGCGGCCTGGCACTGCCACTCGCAGCGGCTCCCTGGCATCTGAGCACAGCCCAGATCGGGCTTTTCGGAATCGCCGGCCTCGCCGGTGCACTCGGCGCCGCCCGGGCCGGACGCTGGGCTGACGCCGGCTTCGCAAGTCCGGTCACCGGTGGGGCGCTCGCGCTGCTGGCCGCCTCATGGCTGGCCATCGGGCACGCCTCATGGTCACTGCCGCTGATCGTCGTCGGTGTGATCGCGCTCGACTTCGCGGTACAGGCCGTACACGTGAGCAACCAACATCTGCTCACCACAGCCCACCCGCACCGCACCAGCAGCGTCATCGGCGGCTACATGGTGTTCTACTCCCTCGGCTCGGCCCTCGGGGCAACCGCTACGACCGCTGCGTTCTCGGTCGCGGGTTGGACCGGATCCAGCATCCTCGGCGCCGCCTTCGCCACCTGCGCTCTCATCGCCTGGGCAGCCGGAGCATGAGGTATCGCGGTTCAGTCGCCGCTCAGGTCAGGTACCGGTAGGTCGGTGACCCTGGCTCGAGCAACTCCACGTGGATATCGGATTCCTCCATGCGGGCCAGTAGGCCTTCGAGGTCGGTCGCTGCGCTCAACTCGACACCGCACAGGGCCTCACCGGTTTCCCGGTTGTTGCGTTTGACGTACTCGAAAAGCGTGATGTCGTCACCCGGGCCGAGCACGTTATCGAGGAAACGCCGCAGCGCCCCGGGTTCCTGCGGGAAATCGACCAGGAAGTAGTGCTTGAGCCCCAGGTGGACCAGGGAGCGCTCGACCACCTCGTTGTACCGGGACACGTCGTTGTTCCCGCCGGAGATCAGGCACACCACGGTGGAACCGGCCTCGATGTCCGCCTCCAGCAGCGCCGCCACCGACAGCGCACCGGCGGGCTCGGCGATGATTCCGTCGTTCTGGTACAGGTCGAGCATCGCGGTGCAGACCGCACCCTCATCGACCGTGGTGAGCGCGACCATGTCACCGGCCGCGGCCAACGCGGCGTAAGGCATTGCCCCGGCCCGCGCCACTGCCGCACCGTCGACGAACTGGTCGACGTGATCCAGGGTGACCGGCATGCCCGCGGCAAGCGCGGCGATCATCGACGCCGCACCGGCCGGCTCGACGCCGAGTACCGAGGTGCCCGAGGCGCGTTCGGCGAGATAGGTGGTGACACCGGAGATACAGCCGCCGCCACCGACGGGGACGATCACCAGATCCGGCTCACCGTCGAGCTGGTCGAGCAATTCTGCGGCGATGGTGCCCTGCCCGGCCATCGTCCGCACATCGTCGTAGGGGGGCACCAGGGTCGCGCCGGTGCGCGCGACATCGTCGAGTGCGGCAGCAGCGGCCAGATCGTAGGTGGACCCGACCGCAATGAGCTCGATGAACTCACGTCCGTGGTACCGGATGCGATCACGCTTCTGCTTGGGTGTCTTGGTCGGTACATACACGCGGCCGTGGGTGCGCATCGACCGGCAGGCCATCGCGAAGCCCTGCGCGTGGTTTCCTGCAGAAGAACACACCACCCCGGCTGCCAACTCCTCGGGCAAGAGCTGCGCCATCAGGTTGAACGCCCCGCGCACCTTGTAGGAACGCACCGCCTGCAGGTCCTCACGTTTGAGGTAGACGTTGGCCCCGGTGGCTTCCGAGAGTCGTTCGTTGAACTGCAGCGGACTGCGCGTGACCACGCCGGAAATTCGCTTGGCGGCCTCGTCGATGTCGGCCGCGGAAAGCGGCGCGGCCGGTGGGGAGACTCGGGAGCCCTTGCTCAGATCGGCAGTCACCGTTCAATGGTGCCACTGGCCAGGCGTTTCACTGCAGTTGGGTGGGGAGACACCCTGGGATCTCGCCATTCGTGCAATCACCTCGAAGAAATCCTTCGCATGTGGTTGAACGGACCCCGAACTGGGAAAACAACCTCATGCGGCACATCCAGCAGCGGGTGCGGCGGGCGGCGACCTACACCGTGATGATCGGCGCCTTGGCGGCATCGGCCTGCGCAGCCCCCACCAAAGCCCCGGCCGACGCCTACACGGCACGGGTGTACCTCAACGGCCAGGAGAGGCCGACGACGTTCCCGGTGCTGTGCACGCAACGATCCTGGCTGTGGACTATCGAGACCATGCCGGAAGCTCCCGGCTTCACCGCCATCCTCCAGACCGGCGCCACCATCGAACCGAAGGTGATGCGCCTGACCGACATCGCAGGGTTCACCGGCAGCTCAGCCAATGTGACCGCACCTGCCGATGCCGGCATCGAGGGCACCACATTCCGCGTCAGCGGCACGGCGCGTGGCTGGTACGCGGACCATCCCACCAGACCGACCGAGGTCCAGTACCGAATGGAAGCCCGCTGCTGAGCAGCTCTGGACCGATAAAGCGACACGCCACATCTAAGGTTTCGGCTAGCCGAAATCAATGTTGCGAGCTATCGTCAATGCATGACCACCGCCGGGAACTTTCGTAGCGGCACCTCCCGGGCCGATCATCAGGTCAACATTGCCGGGGTGCCCTGGCCGACCTACAAGCTGATCGCCCTGGCAATCGGTGCCCTGGTATTGGTGGTCGTTGGCGTGGCAACGATGAGCGCCGCACCGGCAGTACTCTCGGCTGCCGCGGCCGCCGTGGTGGCATGGCTGGGCCTGGGCCACGTGTCACCCTCTGATCAGTGACCTTCCAGCAGTCGCCGCAGCGTCTCTAGATCGGCGGCCACCGCGGTCACATCGGCCTCGAACTCCGCATCGGTTACCCCGGCTCGCTGCCGGACAGTGAACACAACCTCGCACGCCGTTGCGTCGACCCCCGCCGGTACCACTCGCATCGGGTTGTAGACAGCCTCGCCCGAGGGCAGATGTACCACGTGATCGAGCACTCCCAGTGCGTTCGTCGCCGTGAACTCGACGGTCACCTCACCCATCGGAGAATTCGCCACCCACCCTCGCGGAGTGAGACGCAACCCGCCCTCGGCCAGTCCCGCCGCCCAATCGGCCATCTGCCGCGGATCCGACGCATAGGCATACACCTCATCGGCGGCAACCTCGATCCAGACGCTCAGATGCCTGCTGCGCATGGTTCCCACCATAGGGCACAACTTCATGGGCGCGTGATCGCAAGGGCGGTAAACGTTTTCGCCCAACTGTTCAGCCGCGGACCGGGTGTACGGTCGGGCTTGTGAGTATTGCGACGACGGATCTGACGCCGGTGGAGGAAACCGCGTTCCTGACCCTGTATGCCAGGGCTCTGGACAGCCGATGGGCTCACCCCATCCTCGGCGATACGATCGCCGACGAGACGGTAGGCAGACTCGACTACGACTTCGCCGGTCTCGGTGTGCAGACCAGCGTGGTGTGCCAGTCGGCGTTGCGAGCCAAGATGCTCGACGACCGGGTCCGTGCGTTCATCTCCGGCCATCCTGACGCCGTCGTCGTCGATCTCGGCGGAGGTCTCGACAGCGGCGTTCACCGTGTCGCGCCGCCTGCCACGGTCGACTGGTACAGCGTCGACCTCCCTGGGATCAGTCAACTGCGCGATCAGGTGATGCCCTCACTCCCCCAGTCGCACAACGTCTCCGCGTCGCTGGCCGACCCGGACTGGACCGACCCGATTCCCTCCGACCGGCCCACCATGCTTGTCGCCGACGGCTTGTTCGCGTTCCTCACCGAACCGGTGATCGTCGGCATCTTCGGGAAGGTCACCGAACACTTCGGTTCGGGGGAACTGGCATTCAACGACTACGGCCGCATCGGCTGGATGAGCAGGGCCGCGCTGAAATTCTTTCCCGCCAAGATGTTCAAAGACGTCGGAAGCCAGTGGGGCTACCCGGGTTTCAAGGATGCTCACCATCCCGAAACGTGGAACCCGCGATTGCGACTCGTCGAAGAGGCCAGCCTCACCCACGAGCCCGAGGTAGACCTGTTCCCCCGAATGCTGCGGATCGCAACGCGGGCCTCAGGCCTGAGCAAGGCCGGTGCACGCAAGGCGCGCATCCTGCGCTACCGGTTCTAGCCCAGGCAGCCGGGACCGAGCAACGCCTTGAGGTCACCCATCAACGCCGAGGACGGTGTCACGCGTAGTGACTGATCCAGCTCCAGTGTGGTGATGCGCTCACCGCTGATCAGCCGTAGATGGACCTGGGACGTGCCCGGGTGGTTGGCCAGCACCTGCTTGAGCGCAGTGACCTTGTCGATGGTGCACTGCCGGGTCGGCAGGCTGACCGCCAGCGGGCGGTCGGCTTGGGCACTGCTGAAGTCGGGCACCACCAGTTCGTGGGCAATCAGCGAGATCCGGTCGTCGCGCGCGGCCACCTTGGCCTTGACCAGCACCACGACGTCGTCGGCGATGTCATGACCGAACAGCGAATAGGTCTGCGGGAAGAACAGCACCTCGATACCACCGGTGAGATCTTCCAATTGAGCTGAGGCCCAAGGCAAACCGTTCTTGTTCACGCGACGGTTGACCGAGGCCAGGATACCGCCGACCACCACCTGCGAATCGTTGGCGATGTCGCCGTCGAGAATTGCCGGGATCTGCGTGTCGACCTGGTTGGCCAGCAGGTGGGCAATCCCGTTGAGCGGATGTCCGGACACGTATAGCCCCAGCATCTCGCGCTCGAGGGCGAGCTTGTGCTTGTCCTCCCACTCCTCTTCGGGCACGCGGATGGTGAACACCGCGTCAGTGCCACCTCCGTCGTCGGCGCCGCCGAACAGGTCGAACTGGCCCATCGCCTCCGCCTTCTTGGTGCCGAGCACCGAGTCGACGGCATCGGTGTGTACCAGGAACAACCCCTTGCGCGGGTGGCCGAGCGAGTCGAATGCGCCTGCCTTCACCAAGGATTCGGTGACCTTCTTATTGCAGGCCGCGATATCGATCTTGTTCAGGTAGTCGGAGAAGTCGGTGTACTTGCCCTTCTCGGTGCGGGTACTGATCAGTGAGGCAACGACATTCGCGCCGACGTTGCGGATGGCACCCAGACCGAACCGGATGTCATGCCCCACCGAGGCGAAGTTCTGCACCGACTCGTTGACGTCGGGTGGCAGGACGGTGATGCCGAGCCGACGGCAGTCGGCCAGATAGACCGCGGCCTTGTCCTTGTCATCACCGACCGAGGTGAGCAGACCCGCCATGTATTCGGCGGGATAATTGGCTTTGAGGTAGGCCGTCCAGTAGGACACCAGGCCGTAGCCGGCTGCGTGCGACTTGTTGAACGCGTACCCGGCGAACGGAAGGATCGTATCCCACAAGGCTTTCACGGCAGCCTCGGAGAACCCGTTGGCGGTCATGCCTTCCTTGAAGCCGTGGTACTCGGCCTCGAGCACCTCGAGCTTCTTCTTACCCATGGCCTTACGGAGCGCATCGGCCTTACCCATGGTGTAGGAGGCGACCTTCTGCGCGATGAACATGATCTGCTCTTGGTAGACGATCAGGCCGTACGTCTCGGCCAGGATCTCCTTGAGCGGTTCCTCGAGCTCGGGGTGGATGGGCTTGATCGCCTGGCGGCCGTTCTTGCGGTCGGCATAGTCGTTGTGGGCGTTCATGCCCATCGGACCGGGACGGTACAGCGCGAGCACCGCCACGATGTCGTTGAATCCGGTGGGCTGCATGCGCCGCAGCAGGTCACGCATCGCGCTGCCGTCGAGCTGGAACACGCCCAGGGTGTCGCCGCGGCCGAGGAGCTCGTAGGCGGCCGGATCGTCGAATGGCAGCGTGTCCAGATCCAGGTCGATCCCCCGGTTGGCCTTGATGTTCTCCAGGCAGTCACCGATGATCGTCAGGTTTCGCAGACCCAGGAAGTCCATCTTCAGCAGGCCGATGGCCTCGCAGGACGGGTAGTCCCAGCCGGTGATGATGGCGCCGTCCTGTGGCCGCTTCCAGAGCGGGATCGCGTCGATGAGCGGCTCGGAGCTCATGATCACCGCACAGGCGTGCACACCCGCGTTGCGGACCAGGCCTTCCAGGCCACGCGCCGTCTCGTAGATGGTGCGCACATCCGGGTCGGTGTCGATCAGGGCCCGGACCTCGGCGGCCTCCTTGTACCGCTCATGGGTGGGATCGGTGATCCCGGACACCGAGATGTCCTTGGCCATGATCGGCGGCGGCAGCGCCTTGGTGATCCGGTCGGCGATCGCGAAGCCCGGCTGACCGTAATGCACGCGGGCCGAATCCTTCAGCGCCGCTTTGGTTTTGATGGTGCCGAAGGTGATGACCTGGGCCACCCGGTCACTGCCCCACTTGTTGGCCGCATACCGCAGCATCTCGCCGCGGCGGCGGTCGTCGAAGTCGATGTCGATATCGGGGGCGGACGGACGCTCCGGGTTGAGGAAGCGCTCGAACAGCAGCCCGTGCGGGATGGGGTCGATGTTGGTGATGCCCAGCGCGTAGGCAACCAGCGAACCGGCGGCCGATCCGCGACCCGGGCCCACCCGAATCCCGACCGACCGGGCATAGTTGATCAGGTCGGCCACGATCAGGAAGTAGGCCGGAAAGCCCTTCTCGCAGATGACCTTGATCTCGTACTCGGTGCGGTCGCTGTACTCGACGGGCACATCCCCGCCGCGGAACCGGTGCTCCAGCCCGGCCCGCACCTCATGGGTCAGCCACGAGCCCTGGTCATGCCCGTCGGGTACCGGGAACACCGGCATCCGGTCGGTGGGCGCCCACACGTCGGCGTAGGACTGCACCCGCTCGCCGATGAGCACCGTGGAATCGCACGCGCCCGGCACCTGGGAGTCCCACAGGGCCCGCATCTCTTCGGCCGACTTCAGGAAGTAGCCGTCGCCGTCGAACTTGAACCGGTTCGGATCCGACAGGGTCTTGCCGGTCTGAATGCAGAGCAGCGCCTCGTGATTCTGTGAGGCCTCACGAGTGACGTAATGACAGTCATTGGTGGCCAGCGGTGGGATGCCGAGCTTCTGCCCGACCTCCAGCAGGCCCTCCCGGACGCGGCGCTCGATATCGAGGCCGTGGTCCATCAGCTCGAGGAAAAAGTTGTCGGGGCCGAAGATGTCGCGCCATTTGGCGGCGGCTTCCAGCGCCTCTTGGCGGTGGCCGAGCCGCAGCCGGGTCTGCACCTCGCCGGATGGACATCCGGTGGTGGCGATGATGCCTTCGGCGTGCTCGGCGATGATCTCGGCGTCCATCCGCGACCACTTGCCGAGCTGGCCTTCCAACGACGCCAGGGACGACAGCTTGAACAGGTTGCGCAGACCGGTGGCATTCTCGGCGACCATCGTCATATGGGTGTAGGCACCGCTACCCGAGACGTCGTCACTCTTCTGGCTCGGGTCACCCCATTGGATCCGCTTGGTATCAAATCGAGAAGCGGGAGCTATATATGCCTCGATACCGATGATCGGTTTGATGCCTGCTTTGGTCGCGGAGTTGTAGAACTCGCTGGCGCCGAACATGTTGCCGTGGTCGGTCATACCTATCGCAGGCATGCCCAGCCGCTCGGCCTCGGCCAGCATCGGCGTGATCTTCGCGGCGCCGTCCAGCATCGAGTACTCGGTGTGGTTGTGCAGGTGTACGAAGGACCCCGAAGATGAACCGCTCATAGGGGTGCCAGTCTATGGCGCCCCACTGACACTTCCCGTACTTCCCGGCGTGTCGCTACTCGTGTCTTGCCGGCGCCTCAGCGATCACCGGTCGGCGATCGTCAGCAACCCATTTCCGATGACCACATGCAATTGCTTGGCTATCTCCGATACATCAATGGGCCTGCGCTGCCAACCGCTGTAGGCACCCACTCCCCACAGCATCGCGTACAAGAGTTCGACCAGCGTGGCGTGCTCGGTGTGCGCCGGCAGTTCGCGCCGGACGATCGCCTCGGCGACAACCTCGCCGAGGAAATTCCGGGTGGCCGCGACGCTGACGGCGGGCAGATCCGGATGGCGGTAGGCCTCCAGGCGCGCGTTGACCAAGAACCCGACTACCGCGCGGTCCCGATGCCACGCCGCCACCACGGCATCGATGTAGGCGTGCAGCCGATCCAGCGTTCCTTCATGTTGTTTCGCCGTGCGAATGCACGAACTGATGACGTCGTGCGCCTGCGTGAGTAGTGCGCGGTAGAGCTCCTCGCGACCGGTGAAGTAGTAGTTCAGCGTCGGACGGCTCAGACCGCTGCGCTTAGCGATCTCCTGAAATGTCGCCGCCGCATAACCTCGTTCGTTGATCACTTCATAGGCGGCCTGCACGATGCGCTCACGGGTTTGCCCGGCATCGGCGCCAACCGGTCTGCCCGGCCGGCGGGCTGCCCGAGGCGCGCTACGCGACGTCATTTGGCAAACCCTATGGCATTGCCAGAAATAAGGCCAAAGGCGACTTCGCAAACATCACCCCAAGCCGGGTCACGCCCGGTGTCGGATGTCATGTTCCATCCGATCGACACCGTCGACGATCCGATCGGCCGGCTTTCTGCGCAACGCACCGACGGTCATGATCACCAACGCCACCCAGATCAGGGCGAACCCGATCCAGCGGCCTATCGGCATCGGCTCATGACCGACGAACACACCCCAGGCCATCTGTAACCCAGGGTTGAGATAGAACAGCAGGCCCAGCGTCACCATCGGGAGTCGCTGTGCGGCCGCGGCGAACAGCAGCAACGGAACCGCGGTGACCGGACCCGCGAGCAACAACAGCAACGCATGCCAGGTGCCGTGGTTGAGGAAGTTTCCCCGGCCCAGTACCTCCAGCGTGATCACATAGCCGGCGGCAAGAGGAAACGCCAACAGTGTTTCTACGGCCACGCTCACGCGCGGGTCGGCCCGCACCACTTTCTTGATCAGGCCGTATACGCCGAACGACAGCGCGAGCACGACGGCGATGTAGGGCGGCGCGCCGAGTTCGACGGTCAGGATCGCCACGGCGATGAGCGCGAGCGCCAACGCGGCCGCCTGCCATCGGCCGATCCGCTCGCGGAACACCACCACGCCCAACAGCACGCTCACCAGGGGATTGATGAAGTAGCCGAGCGCCGCATCCACAACGTGGCCGGTCGTCACGGCATAGATGTAGGTCCCCCAGTTGACGGAGATCAGGACCGCGGCTGCCAGCAGTTGTAGCCAGGTCTTCAGCGTCAACCGGCGCAGGTCACCGAGCCGCCGGGCCACCGCCAGTACCACCAGCAGGAACAGCGCGCTCCACACGATGCGGTGGGCCAGGATCTCCGGCGCCCCCGCCGGGAGCAAGAGCAGGAAGAAGCCGGGGCACAACCCCCACCAGATGTAGGCACCTGCGCCGTAGAGGACCCCGGCACGAGTGGCACCGGTCTGCAGCGCAGGCGTCACAGCTAGTGGCGGCGCAGAACGTCGAGGGCGGCCTGCAGGTCAGCCGGATACGGACTGGTGATCTCGATGCGCCGGCCGTCCGCCGGATGGGCGAAGGCCAGTGAGCGGGCATGCAGCCATTGACGTTCCAGCCCAAGTTTTTTCGCCAACGTGGGGTCGGCTCCGTAGGTCATGTCGCCGCAACACGGGTGGTGCAGTGCGGCGAAATGCACACGGATCTGATGCGTGCGGCCGGTCTCCAGGTGGATGTCCAGCAGGCTGGCGGCCTGGAACGCCTCGACGGTGTCGTAGTGGGTGATGCTGTGGCGTCCGCCCTCGACGACTGCGAACTTCCAGTCGTTACCACGATGCCGTCCGATCGGGGCATCGATCGTTCCGCTCGACGGATCCGGGTGCCCCTGCACCAGCGCGTGGTAGCGCTTGTCGACGGTGCGCTGCTTGAACGCCCGCTTGAGCACCGTGTATGCCCGCTCGGACAGGGCCACCACCATGACACCGGACGTGCCGACATCGAGTCGATGCACGATGCCCTGGCGCTCATGGATACCCGAGGTACTGATCCGGAAGCCCGCGGCGGCCAGGCCGCCCAGCACGGTCGGACCATGCCAACCCACCGTGGCGTGCGCGGCGACCCCCGGCGGCTTGTCCACCGCCACGATGTCGTCGTCGGAGTAGAGGATGCCCATGCCCTCGATGTCGACCGGGGTGTTCTCGACCGGGGCAGGTGCCTCCGGCAGCCGAACCTCCAGCCAGGCCCCTGCCACGAGCTTGTCGGACTTGGCCGCAGGCACGCCGTCGATATCGACACCGCCGTCCTCGGCCATGCCTGCCACCGCGGTGCGCGACAACCCGAGCAGCCGGGCCAGGCCGGCGTCGACCCGCATTCCTGCCAGGCCCTCGGGCACCGGCATCGACCGGGTGGTCACTATGACGTCTCTGCCTGGCGCCCGACCGCGCTCGACTCGTCCGATGAGGACGCCGACTCGGTGTCACCGGCCTCTTCGGCCTGGTAGTCGGCGGCGTCAGCCGGCTCCGATTTCGCCGGTACATCGCCGTCCGCGGGGTCGTTCAGGTGCCGCCCGACCCCGGCAGTCTCGTCGTCCGACTGGCGCCGGCCGACGGTATCGAAGTCGAACCCGAACAACGACAGCGCCACCAACAGGATCGCGCCGCCCACCACGGCCGGATCGGCCACGTTGAACACCGGCCACCATCCGACCGAGAAGAAGTCCACCACGTGACCGCGCAACGGTCCGGGTGCGCGGAAGAAGCGGTCGATCAGGTTTCCGGTCGCACCGCCCAGGATCATGCCGAGACCGATCGCCCACCACGGAGACACCAGTCGGCGACCCATCCAGACGATCCCGATCACCACGCCGGTCGCGACGAGCGTCAACACCCAGGTGTATCCGGTTGCCATCGAGAACGCCGCGCCGGAGTTGCGAACCAACGTCCAGGTCACGGTGTCACCGATGATCGACACCGGCTGTCCGGGCGTCAGCAGGCGCACCGCGAGCACTTTGGTCACCACGTCGATGATCAGCACAACTGCGGCGACGACGAGCAGCAGACGCAGCTGCCGCCGGGGCCGAGCAGCACGTTCAGGGGATGCTGCGGCATCCCCGGTGGCGTCGGTTACCGGCTCTACCGGGCCTGACATTTCATCAGTCACTCCCCCATCATCCCAAACAGTCCATGCGGAGCAATTGCGGGACAATCTGGAGCGTGATGCAGACCGTGACAGTGCCCGTGGTGCCGCGCAGGCGCATCGTCGTGATCACCACCGGTGGCACCATCTCGACCAGCACCGACGACGCCGGAATCCGGCATCCGACGCACACCGGGGCCGAGTTGACGTCCGGGCTGGCCGTCGACGCCGACGTCGAGATCGTGGATGTGTCGGCGACGGACAGCGCACAGCTGACGCCCGCGGACTGGGACGAGATCGGCGAGGCCGCCGGCGCCGCAGCGACCCGGGCCGACGGTGTCGTCATCACCCATGGCACCGACACCATGGAGGAAACCGCGCTGTGGCTGGACCTCACCTACGGCGGAGCCGTGCCGGTGGTGCTGACCGGGTCGCAACGCAGTGCGGACGCGGCGGACGCCGACGGCCCCGGCAACCTGCGCGACGCCATCGCCGTCGCGGCCAGTCCGCAGGCCAGGGATCTCGGGGTGGCGGTCGCCTTCGCCGGCACGGTGTGGCAGCCGCTGGGCCTGCAAAAGCGGCACACCCACGAGTTGACCCCCTTCACCGGGACCGCGCTCGGAACGGTCACCGACGGCGGGTGTGAGATCACCCGCGCGAAGGTGCGCGTCCATATCGGTGAGCTGGCCGCGGCGTCGGCGCCCAGGGTCGACATCGTCGCCGCCTATCCGGGAGCGGACACGGCAGCGCTCGACGCCTGCGTCGCCGCCGGGGCGCGCGCGGTCGTCCTCCAGGCGATGGGTTCGGGCAATGCGGGAGCCGCATTGATCGACGGAGTCGGTAGGCACTGCCGCAACGGCGTCGTCATCGCGGTGTCGACCCGAGTGCCCGACGGTCCGGTGGCCGCGCAGTACGGACCGGGTCAGCAACTGGTCGATGCCGGCGCCATCATGGTCCCCGCTCTACGGCCCGCGCAGGCAAGGGTCCTGCTGATGGCGGCGCTGGCTTCCGGGCAGCCGGTCTCAGAGGTCATCGACGCCTGGGGTTGACGGACTGTGCTCAAATAGAGAACGCGCGTTTCCACATTGCGGCGGCAGCCGCCGTCGGCCTGTCGCTGCTCGCCCCGCTCCCGACCGCGGCGGCCCTGCCCTCGCCACCCGGCGTCGCGGAGATCGACGGTTATCCCATCGCGGAGGGCAACTACAGTTCGCCTACCGATTTCTACGGGCTGTTCTTCCGCACGCCGGACGGCCGGTTCTGCGGAATCCGTCCCAACCGCGGCCCGGTCGGCTGCGACGCGGTTCCCGGGGACGCTCCGGCGGGAACCAACCAGACCTTTGTCGAGAGCGGGGCGCCCGCGTCCTACCGCTATTCGGGGACGGCGTCCTTCACCCGCGATGTCGACGTACTGCCGCCCGGTTCCCGGCTGGAGAACTGGGGCGCCAGCTGCGGTGTCGTCGACGAGAGCACAGTGATCTGCAAAACCTCGGGCCGGCATGGCTTTTCGCTGGATCCCGCGTCCGGCGTGCTCTGGTAGTCGGCGGCAGGGGTTGACGGCGCCGGTTCAATGGGACCTATGCGCCATCACCTCATGGCAATTGCGGCGATCGGTCTCTTGACGCTCGGCACCGCTCCGACCGCCACGGCTGAGCCACCGCCGGGCGCCGACGCCATCGACAGCTATCCGAAAGCAGAGGGGCATTACAGCTCACCCACCGACTTCTACGGCGTGTTCTTCCGGACCGCGGACGGTCGCCATTGCGGGATCGGCCCCAACGGCGGTCCGGTGGGTTGCGACGCCGTGCCGATCGACGCACCGGCCGGCAGCAACCAGATCTTCGTCAACAGTGGCGGCCCCGCCGCCTACCGGCACTCCGACACCGCGTCGTTCACCCGCGACGTCGACGTGCTGCCCGAGGGGCACCGGCTGGAGAACTGGGGCGCCAGCTGCGGGGTCGGCTATCAGGGGACGGTGACCTGCAAGACCTATGGCGAGCACGGCTTCATCCTGAACGCCACCTACGGCGTGCTCTGGTAGTCCGCCAGTCCGCTCAGGTAGTCGCCCCAGTCCAGGCTGTCGATCGGATCAGCCCGGGTGAATCCGGGCGTGTCGTCGGGAAACGTGCGGGCTGGACCGGGACCGCCGACGCGGGTCTCGAAACGCACGGTCATCACCCCGTGCCCGGCGCCCTGGACCCAGCCATGGCCGTGCTCGGGGTGCGCCACATCGTCGCCGATGCGCCACCCGGTTGGGGTGGTCTGGGCCGCCTCGGCGGTCTGGTGGTGGGAGTCGGAGATGTCGTCGAGCTGCTCCAGGTCGGGGAACAACGATTCCTGTCTACTGTCGGACAGGCCCGAAAAGCCCACGCCGACAAGCCGAATGGATCCGATCTCGACCGGGTCGAGCAGCAGGCGGCGTGCGGTACCGATCAACGTGGCGGCCTCGGTGGTGGCGTAGGCCAGCGTCGCCGAGCGGGTCAGCGTGCTCATATCCGACTTCTTCAGTTTGACCGTCACGGTGCGGGCGCCGCGGCCGTCCTTCTCCAGGCGCCGGTGTGCGTGCTCGCCGATCGGACCGAGCGCATCCTGCAGCTCGCGCAGGGTGGTGAGGTCCGCGGGAAACGTCGACTCGGCGCTGATCTGCTTGGCCTCGGCCCGCTCGGTCACCGGGCGGTCGTCGATTCCGCGAGCCAGGCGATGTAGCGCGGGACCCACCGTGGCGCCCAGCACGCTCGCGGCCTCGGTATCCGACAGCGCTGCCAGTGCACCGACCGTCTCGATGCCCAACCGGTGCAGCTTCTCCTCGGCCACCGGCCCGATCCCCCACAACTTGCGCACCGGCAGGCTGTCGAGCAACCGCACCTCCTCGTCGCGGCGGACGATCCGGATCCCGTCCGGCTTGGCCAGCCCCGAGGCGATCTTGGCGATCTGCTTTCCGGATCCGGCACCCACGGAGGCCACCAGTCCGGTCTGCTCGAGCACCTTGCCCCGCAACCGCTGGCAGAAGTCCTCGACGTCGGTCGCGGTGGCGCCGGCCAGCTCAACCGGTTCCCCGAAGGCCTCGTCGAAAGACAGCTGCTCAAGCACCGGAACGACGCTGCGCACGGTATCCAGGGCGCGCCGGCTCGCCACGCCGTAGACCGCGCCGCGGGGCGGCAGCACCACCGCCGGGGCGCCGACGAGCCGGCGGGCCTGGTGCATCGGCATCGCCGACCGCGCGCCGTACCGACGCGCCTCATAGCTGGCTCCGGCCACCACGCCGCGCCCGCCCAGTCCTCCGACGAGGACGGGCCGGCCGCGCAGGGTGGGACGGGTCAACTGCTCGACCGACGCGAAGAACGCATCCATGTCCAGGTGCAGCACCCAGCGTCCGCCCGCGCCCTTGACCTCGGCGCCGTTCATAGCTGCTGATGCTATGGCGCTAGCCTGACCTGCATGACGCCGGATGACGTACCGATCAGGGATGAGTCGATTCGCCTTGGACAGTTCCTCAAGCTGGCCTCCCTGATCGACAGTGGCGCCGACGCCAAGGCGGTCATCGCCGACGGTCTGGTCAGCGTCAACGGCGAGGTCGAACTGCGGCGCGGCCGCCAGCTACGCGCAGGCGATATTGTCTCGCTCGCCGACCGGACAGCACGGGTGGCCGGTCCCTGACCCGCACGCGTCACGCTTTGGCGATCGCGACCCGTACCCCGTCCCCGATCGCCGAACCCTCCAGCACCATGGCGGTATCGACGAATTCGAAACTGGTGGCCAGGATTTCGCCGGCGATGAGATCTCGGTGGGCTCGCGCCCACGGCTCGTACCGATCCGGAACCGAGATCTGCACGACGATGCGGTCTGACACCTCGAGGCCGGTTGACTTACGCAGTTCCTGCAGTTCGCGGATGCGATCCTTGGCCCAGCCCTCGGCCTCGAGTTCCTCGGTGACCGTGCCGTCGAGCACCACCAGGCCGGTACCGTCGGGCAGGGCCGCGGTCCATTCCGGTTCGGCCGCGACGAGTTTGGCGGTGTACTCCTCGGGTTGCAGCACCACCGGGCCGGCGGTCAGGGTGCCGTCGGGGTTGACGACGCCCTCCCCCGCCTTGACGGCCTTGATCGCGGCCTGCACATCCTTGCCGATCCGCGGGCCGGCCACGCGCGCGTTGACGGCCAGGTCGAACTTGCCGTAGGCGTCGATGTCGTCGGTCAACTCGACCGCCTTGACATTGAGCTCGTCGGCGATCAGATCCGCGAATGGGGCCAGGGCCGATGGGTTGTCCACCGCCACGGTCAGTTTCGGCAGCGGCAGTCGCACCCGCAGCTTCTTGGCCTTGCGCAGCGAGGACGCCACCGAGCACACCTCGCGCACCTGGTCCATCGCGGCCACCAGGTCGGCGTCCTTGGGCAGCACATCGGCTTCCGGCCAGTCGGTCAGATGCACCGAACGCTCACCGGTCAGGCCCCGCCACATCACCTCGGTGGCCAACGGCAGCAGGGGTGCCGCCAGCCTGCAGGCCACCTCGAGGACGGTGTGCAGGGTGTCGATGGCGTCGGTGTCCTCTTCCCAGAAGCGTGAACGTGACCGGCGCACATACCAGTTCGTCAATGCCTCGGTGAACTGCCGCAATTGGTCGCAGGCCCCGGAAATGTCGCACGTGTCCAACGAGACGGTGAGATCGTCACGCAACTGGGCCAGCTTGGCCAGGATGTAGCGGTCGAGGACATGGTCCGAGTCGGTCCGCCAAGCGCCCTTCGCCGGCGCGTACAGCGCCAGGAAGCTGTAGGCGTTCCACAACGGCAGCAGTACCTGCCGCACGCCTTCACGGATGCCCTGCTCGGTGACGATCAGGTTGCCGCCGCGCAGGATCGGGGATGCCATCAGGAACCAGCGCATGGCGTCGGAGCCGTCGCGGTCGAAGACCTCGCTTACATCGGGATAGTTGCGCAGCGACTTGCTCATCTTCGCACCGTCGTTGCCCAGCACGATCCCGTGTGCCACACAGGTTTTGAATGCCGGCTTGTCGAACAGCGCAGTGGACAACACATGCATGGTGTAGAACCAGCCGCGCGTCTGACCGATGTACTCGACGATGAAATCGCCGGGGAAATGGGCGTCTTCACCATTCTGTTTGCCGTCGACGCCCCCGCCCAGGAACCAGTCCGCGTTCTCGAACGGATAGTGCACCTGCGCGTACGGCATCGACCCGGAGTCGAACCACACGTCGAACACGTCCTCGATCCGGCGCATCGTGGACTTGCCGGTCGGATCATCCGGGTTGGGCCGGGTCAGCTCGTCGATGAACGGTCGGTGCAGATCGGTCGGCCGCACGCCGAAATCGCGCTCCAGCTCGTCGAGGCTGCCGTAGACGTCGATCCGCGGATAGGCCGGATCATCGGACTTCCACACCGGGATGGGGCTGCCCCAGTATCGGTTTCGCGATACCGACCAGTCGCGCGCGTTGGACAGCCATTTGCCGAACTGCCCGTCCTTGACATGTTCGGGGTACCAGGTGATCTGCTGGTTGAGCTCGACCATCCGGTCCCGGAAGTCGGTGACCTTGATGAACCACGACGACACCGCGCGGTAGATCAACGGGTTGCGGCACCGCCAGCAGTGCGGATAGGAGTGCTCGTAGGTTTCGTGCCGCAGCAGTACCGCGCCGTTGGCGCCGGCGGGCCCGTCACCGTTCTTGAGATCACGGATGATCTGCGAGTTCGCCTCGAACACATGCTGGCCCGCGTAATCGGGCACCGACGCGTCGAAGCGTCCCTTCGAGTCCACCGGTGTGACCGCGACGATGTCGGCGGCGTCGGCGGTGGCCTTGTCATCCTCACCGTAGGCGGGCGCCATGTGCACGATGCCCGTGCCGTCCTCGGTGCTGACGAAGTCAGCCCCGAGCACCTGGAACGAGTTGGGTGCGTCCATGAAGTAGGCGAACGGCGGCCGGTACCTGGTCCCGAGCAGATCCCGCCCGGCGTAACTGCCGAGAACCTCAGGTTCCTCACCGAGCTCACGGGCGTACGCCCCGAGCCGGGCCTGTGCCAACACGTAGCGCCGCCCGTCGGGTCCGGCCACCTGCACGTAGGTGACATCCGGGTTGACGGCGACGGCCTGATTGGACGGCAAGGTCCACGGCGTGGTGGTCCAGATCAGCAGTCGGGCGCCCTTCAATGGGCCTTCGGTGACGGCGAAGCCCACCGTGAGCGCCGGATCCTGGCGGCTCTGATAGACGTCGTCATCCATGCGGAGCTCATGGTTGGACAACGGGGTCTCGTCGTTCCAGCAGTACGGCAGGACGCGGTTGCCCTCGTAGGCCAGACCCTTGTCCCACAACCGCTTGAAGGCCCAGATCACCGACTCCATGAAGGTCGGGTCGAGGGTCTTGTAGTCGTTGTCGAAGTCCACCCAGCGGGCCTGCCGGGTGACGTAGGCACGCCATTCGTCGGTGTACTTCAGCACCGAGGCGCGGCACGCCGCATTGAACTTCTCGATGCCCATCTCTTCGATCTGGGCCTTGTCCGCGATACCGAGCTGGCGTTGCACCTCGAGTTCGGCGGGCAGACCGTGGGTGTCCCACCCGAACCGGCGCTCCACCTTGTAGCCGCGCATGGTGCGGTAGCGCGGCACGATGTCCTTGACGTAGCCGGTCAGCAGGTGGCCGTAGTGCGGCAGACCGTTGGCGAACGGCGGCCCGTCGTAGAAGACGTATTCCGCGGCATCCTCGCGGCGGTCCAGGCTGGCTCGGAAGGTGTCATCGGCGGCCCAGTAGTCGAGCACTTCAAGTTCCCGCTCCGGAAAATTCGGTGCGGCGGGCTTGGGATAGGCGCTCACGTCTCGTCTCCTGTGCCGGTGCCGAGTTCAACAGCTCAACACGCTCAAGGCACGGGGACGACGTCGCACGGGTGCGCAAGCGCCGCGGTACCACCCCGCTTGCGCGCTGCATCGCAGCGCGCCGCTCCACTTCAGGCGATCACGGGCCTACCCGTCCGGTTCTACTGGACTGCGGATCAATGCGTTCGGATCCGGCAGCTGTTCTTCCGAAGGCTCCCCGGTGATGGCCGGATCAGCGCCGATGCGCCCAAGTCTAACCGGAGGTGACCTCGATCAGGGCCAGCGGGAACTGCTCGGCCAATTCGTGCACCGTGCAATGGTCGAACCCGCGACAGTCGAACCGCCAGTCCAGACGCATGGTGGTCGCGCTGTCGTGGGCGATGTGCACGACGAGCGGATGGTCGCATTGGCCCGCGCGCGGGCCCTCGCCGTAGGCGAAGCCCAGGTCCGCCGACGGATGGTCACCGCTGTCCACATCCGGACGTGCCGCGTCGAACAATTCGGGCCCGGACAGGCCACGATGCGAGACGCAGGAGACGCCGACGCGGCGATATCCGGTCCGCTCGGGACCACTCACGACGTCCACGATCAGCAGACCGTCACCGATCGTGCGGGCCACTGTCCGGCCCAATGCGGCCAACAGCAGCTCCTCGGCGGTGCAGCCCATCGCGATCTCGGCTTCACGCAGTTCTGCGGACAACACGTCGTCCAGCGAACTGGACACCGTTGCCATGTCCGCGGCAACGGGAGGTTCTGCCGTGCCGTAGTCGGCAATCCACGAACTTGCGCCAGACGCGTAGGGCAGGACGGAAACAGACATATATGTAACGTTAGCCAGCCAGTCCCAAAAATGGGAGAGCTGTGCCAAAAGTCTGACATCGTTGTCAATAATGCGATGGCCGGCTTTGCTGCGGTTCGCTGTGACCAGGCTTGGGTCTGGGGTCTATGGTGTTCTGATGCCGCGCACCGACGAGAACGGCAGGCAACTCAAGGCCCTGCTCGACTATCTGCTGGACGGCGAGGTCGACGCCAAGGCCGTGTACAGCGCGCTGGGCGTATCCAGCAGCACGTATTACCGGCGGGTGAAAGAAGCCGACTATCCGAATGCCGAGGAATTGCGGCAGGTGGCCGACCGTTTCCGCCTCAGCTACCCCGACCTGCAGATCCGGTTCGGGCTGATGAGCCGCCAAGAGGTGTGGCACTACGTGGAATCGGCCCAGGTCGCCGTGGCCCCGGTGGCTCCCGCGGACACGGCCACCCGTGTCCGGTCGGCCGTCCACCGGACCGGCAGGCTCGCCGAACTGACCCCACGATCCGACGCTCCCCCGCTGTAACTCCGTCCGAGGCAAAGTCTTATGTCCGTCGCCATTCTCATCCTGATCACACTGGCCTGCATCCTGTGGAGCCTGTGGATCAGGAGGGTCACCTGGTCGTGCCGGTGGGAGGTGGCCGCCACCCTGAACATCGCGCTACAGGGCCTGGCCGTGCTGCTGATGTCGCCCTGGGCCTCGGCGACGATCGGGCAGGTGCTGTACGACCTGACGGGAAAGTGGAACGTCGAGGACTACCTGGGCCACGACGCCTACATCGTGGCGGCATCGGCCATCGTCTACAACTCCCTGGGCCGACTCCAGGACGACAGCGCGATGCAGCGCACGTTCAAGCAGTACATCGAGCGTCCGGCCACGATCTGCATCCCGGTCCTGCTGGCCACCTTCTCGATGGGAAATGGTGCTTCGGTGTACCGGGCGGACTTCTTCCAGGTACCCACGGACTTCTGGCTCAGCGTGTACTGGATTCTCCTGTGCGGCACCTTGATCTATCTGCTGGGCTACGGGGCCCGTGCCATGCTGATCCTGCGCAAGGATCCGAGGTCTCGCCGGATCGCCAACATCTACCTGTTCGCCTCGATCAGCGGCGTGCTCGCGTGCGCGACCCGAATCGTCACATCGCTGGTACCGGCGCTGCAACCCATCGAGAATGGCCGACTGGTGTGGATCTTCGCCTGTAGCTGCGGTGCGATCTTCGCACTCGCCTCCGCGCATTCCTGGCGGATCAAGACGCGGTGGCTGGCCCCGAGCAATCAGTGAGGCCAGCCCTCCGACCTGCGGGTACGGCAGGGCTGCCGCCCACACCCGAGCACCACATACACTGGCCGCACTGAAGCCATCGGCTCGTCGTACGACAGACGGTGAGCGAACGCGTGCGAGGTGCGCAGAAGTAAGGAAGTGCAGGATCAGTAAGGCAGCCCAGTTGTTGCGGCGCCTCCATGGCAGCGCAGACGGCACCGAGAACCGTGCCTTTGTACGGCTGGGTGCTATCGCCGTCCGGTGGCCCTGGCTGGTGATCGTGTTCTGGGTCGTCCTCGCGGCCGGACTGCCGCCGATGTTCCCGTCACTGACCGAGCTAGCCCAGAAAACACCGCCGGCAATGCTGCCGGCGGACGCCCCCGGGTCGGTCGCCGCGAAACAAATGTCCCAGGCGTTTCACGAATCGGGCTCGGACAACATCCTCCTGGTCGTTCTCAGCGACGAAAACGGCCTGGATGGCGCCGACGAAGCTGTCTACCGCGGCCTCGTCGACAAATTACGGGCCGATACCGCGAGCGTCGTGACCCTGCAGGATTTCGTCACCACACCGCCCCTGCGGGAGGTGATGACGAGTCAGGACGGTAAGGCCTGGTTGTTGCCGGTCAGTCTGACCGGCGAACTGGGCTCGCCGCAGTCCTACACCGCGACGTCGAACGTCGTCCGGACTGTCAAGGACACCGTGGGCGGGTCCGGTGTCACCGCACACGTCACCGGCCCGGCGGCGACGCTTGCCGACCTCGCCGAAGTGGGCGAACGCGACCGATTGCACATCGAAATCGCGACCGTGGGCATGCTTCTGGCGATCCTGTTGATCATCTATCGCAATCCGCTCACGATGATCTTCCCGCTACTGACCATCGGGGTGTCGCTGGTGACGGCGCAGGGGGTGGTAGCCGCGTTGGGCAGCCTCGGCCTGAGCATCTCCGCCCAGACCATCGTATTTCTCACCGCGATGCTGGCGGGCACCGGAACCGACTACGCCGTCTTCCTGATCAGCAGGTATCACGACTTTCTGCGGCTGGGGCAGACGTCTGACGACGCCGTCAAGAGCGCGTTGAACTCGATCGGCCCGGTGATCGTCGCGTCAGCAGCCACCGTTGCCGTCACATTCCTCGGGATGGTCTTCACCAAGCTGACAATCTTCTCGTCCGTCGGAGTGGCACTCGCCGTCGCCATCGCCATCGGCTGTCTTGCCGCCATGACGTTCCTGCCGGCTGTTCTCACCCTGGCGGGCCGTCGGGGATGGATCGCGCCACGCCGCAGTCTCACCGACACCCTGTGGCGGCGTTCGGGTGTGCGCATCGTGCGTAACCCAAAGCGCAACCTGATCGCCAGCATGATGCTGCTGGTGATACTCGCCGGTTGTGCGAGCCTGGCGACGTACAACTACGACGACCGCAAGGCTCTTCCCGGCTCGGTCGAGAGCCTGCAGGGGTATGACGCGATAGCCGCACATTTCCCGGTGAATTCGAGCCTGCCCCAATATCTCCTGGTCGAATCCCCTCATGACCTTCGGGGCCCTGAGGAACTCGCCGACCTCGAACAGATGGCCCACCGAATCAGCCAGCTGCCCAATATCGAAGCGGTCCGGGGTATCACCCGCCCGACCGGAGAATCATTGGAGCAGGCCAGGCTGTCGTTCCAGGCGGGCGAGGTCGGCACGAAACTCGACGATGCGTCGTCGCTGGTCTCCGAGCGCGGTGGCGATATGGACAAACTCGCCAACGGCGCCGACCAGATGGCCGACGTACTCGGCGGGGTACGGGGTCAACTTGGCCAGGCAGCGGTCACCGTCAGCGGACTGATCGACGCGCTGTCCTCGATGCAGAAGCAGTTCGGCGGTGGCCAGGCGCTCAACCAGTTCGACAGTGCCGCCAAACTCGTGGTCGCTATGCGGTCACTCGGCGACTCGATCGGAGTGACCCTCGACGATGCGGCCGACTCCGTCCAGCGGGCCCGTCCGGTACTGATCGCACTCAATGCCAGCCCGATCTGCGATGGGGACTCCTCCTGTCGCGACTCCCGCGGTCAACTGCAACGCCTGGTCGACGCCGGTGACAACGGCAGCCTGGCAGGTATTGCCCAGTTGGCCAGGCAACTGAAGGCGACCGAGGGAAACCAGACCCTGGGTTCGACAACCGATAATCTCCGGAGTGCATTCGACACCGCCACAAAGGCATTGAATTCGGCGGGCCTGGACGACCCGTCCAGTATGCGGCAGCAGATGGCGACGCTTCGGCAGCACGCGGACTCTCTCGCCGATGCCAGCCGCCAGCTGGCCGACGGCGTGACGCTCCTGGTCAACGAGACCAAGAAGATGGGCGGCGGTCTGGGCGATGCATCGGCATTCCTGCTCGCGATGAAGAACGAGGCCTCGACGCCGTCCATGTCCGGGTTCTATGTGCCCCCACAGTTCTTGGCTACCGATGACTTCAAAAAGGCTGCGGAGCTGTTCTTTTCCTCAGACGGCCACACGGTGCGCTACATGATCCAGACCAAACTCAACCCGTTCGGCACCGATGCGATGGATCAGATCAACGCGATCCTCGATGTAGCTCACGACGCACAACCCAACACCACGCTTGCCGATGCGAAGATCTCGATGACGGGCTACTCGGTCTCACTTCGCGACACCCGCGCGTACTACAACGCCGACATCAGGTTCATCATCCTGGTGACCGTTGCCGTGGTGTTCCTGATCCTGGTCGTATTGCTGCGCGCAATCGTGGCACCGCTGTATCTGATTGCCTCCGTGGTGATTTCGTACATGTCAGCGCTCGGTATCGGCGTGTTGCTGTTCCAATTCGCGCTGGGGCAGGAGTTGCACTGGAGCGTGCCGGGACTCACCTTCATCATCCTGGTTGCGGTCGGTGCCGACTACAACCTGCTGCTGATCTCCCGGATCCGCGAGGAATCGCCGCACGGCTTACGGACCGCCGTCATTCGTACGGTCGGCGCAACCGGCGGGGTGATCACCGCTGCGGGCCTGATCTTTGCCGCATCCATGTTCGGAATGCTGTTCGCCAGCATCAGCACTCTGGTGCAGGCCGGCTTCATCATCGGCGTGGGAATTCTGCTCGACACGTTCCTGGTGCGTACCACCACAGTCCCTGCCATGGCCGTCCTGGTGGGCAAGTTCAACTGGTGGCCGTCGCGGTGGCAACCGGAAAAGAAGGCACCGCCGAGGAAAATCGAAACTGCCGGGCCCGAGCCAGAGTTGGCGACCGCCGCGGATTGACGCCCGACGACATCAGTCGACGTTCCCGGGCAGGTCGAAGTCGGCAAGCGTGTGCCTCACCGCTTCGGACAGTTCTGCGCGCGTATTGGGCTCGCCGGCGGTCCAGCCCGACACGGTGAGGAATATCCGCTCCTGACCGCGGCCCGAAGCCAGGTAGAGCCATCCACCCATGCTTTCCAGCGCGCCCGGTGTGATGCCCGGTTCGACGAGTCGGAAGGACACGTCGTCGGCGTCGGTGCCGTCCGGCCGGTTCAGCGCCGGGGGCAACTCGCCGAGGTTTGAACACCCGATCGGGCTGCCGACTTTCAGGACCATCCGTTCCAGTCGGCGCACCAGGAACTTCGGCACATACGGGGTGATCGGCAACGGCGCCAGGTTGGCGTCCGCAGCGGCGCCCAACTCGCTCAGCACCCGCTTGAGTTCGCCACGTATCTCGGTCAGGTCGGTGTTGGCCTTGGCCGGGTCGACGATCGCGGTGACCGTGTTCAGTGCGTTGCCACGGGTATCGCCCGCGGTGCGATCGCTGACCGGGAACGACAGCATGGCCCGCCCATCGGCATCGACTCGGCCGAGCAGTTGTCCGAGCCGGGCGGCGAATCCGGCGAACAATGAATTACTTGTTCCGCCAAGGCTTTCTACACGTCTATCCCAGTCATTCAGGTCGATGTAGGCCGTGACCGTCGGTGGGATCACCGGGTCCAGGGAGCCTGGCCGGATCACCGGTGCGGCCGACTTGGACGATGCCGCCAGGTCCTCACTCTGCTCGCGAGCGACCCGCACCGTCGCGAGCACCGCTCGCCCCACCTCGGGTAATCCACGGAATGCCAGCCGCGCGTCCCGCAGCAAAGCCTGCCGCCGGGTGACCGATCCCGGCGGCGGGTAACCCAGGTCACGGCGGATTCCCTCGGCGGCGTCGGCGATCGTGAGGGTCAGGCCCAACGCATCGGCTATCGAGTGCGACACCACCAGGCTGACGGCGGCACCGCCTTCTGCCAGCGGCACCACACCGAGGTGCCAGGCGGGCCCGTGCTCGGGATCGATGGGGATCACGATGCGTTCGTCGGCCCACGTGCTGACCTCCGCACGCGGGCGTTCTGCCGCCGCTACGGCGATGTCGGCGGGACCGGCCGATGAAATCCAACGGTGCCGTCCGAATGGGAGCGGGGACCGCTCGATGCGGCGCCCCAGTAGCCCGGAGCCGAGGTTGCGGTGGAACCTGCGCAACCCCGCAATGTCGACCTCGCCCGAGTAGATCCAGGTGAATTGCATGATCGGCGCACGACCTAGCGCCCGCAATCCCAGAAATGACGCCTGATCCATATACGCGAGCGTGTTGTCCACGTCGGCATGGTAGATCGTCACACCCCGAGCGGTGGCACCCACCGGCCCGGGTGATCCCATCGCCGGACGGTCCGGAGCCAGGCAACCTTTCAGGGCTTTCGCGTAAGGTCCGTTCGTGTGTGGATCACCGTGCTGGGCCTTGCCATTGCGGTGAACTTCGAGCCGATCCGACTGGGCCTGATCACCCTGGCCCTCGGCAGGCCGCGGCCCGTGCTGCAACTGCTGGCATTCCTGTCCGGGAGCTTTCTGATGAGCGTCACGGCGGGCCTGATCGTGTTGTTCGTGGTGCGTCCCGGAATCCTGGCAACTCCCCAGTTCGGCGCGGGGAAAGTGCAAATGGTGTTTGGTGTGCTCGCGCTGCTCGCGGCGGCTCTGCTGGCGAGCAAAGTGCCGCTCGGTCAGTTCACCGGCGCCCTCGAGAGCGTCGGGACCGCGGGCGGCGCCCCGCCGCCACCCGGCCAGTCGCGCACCGTCCAATTCATGACCTCGCGGGTCAAGGGGCTCGTACGGGGCAGTTCGCCCTGGTTCTCCGGAGCGATGGGGGTGGCAATTGCCTTGCCCTCGATCGACTATGTCGCCCTGCTGGTCCTCATCGCCACGTCCGGGGCCACCCCGTTGAACCAGGTCGGCATGCTCATCACTTTCGTCACGGTCGCCAACACCGTCGTCGCCATCCCGATCGCAAGTTTTCTGGTGGCACCTGACGCGACCCGCACCCGGCTGGAGGCAATGCGAACCTGGGTGCAGACACGTACCCGGCGCGACGTGGCGCTCGTACTGACGTTTGCCGGTGTGGCGCTCGTCGTCCTCGGTGTGACGGGACTTTGAACATCCGAAACCACTATGATGGAACGATATTCCAATCGAGGGAGCACTCGGTGAAATTCCCGCACGGGCTGCTGCGAACCGCTGCGGCCGCCACAATGGGCATTGCTATGTGGGCCGCCGCCAACGGCGTCGCACAGGCGGATCCAGCCGATCCGCAAATGCACGAGAACGCCGCACCGAACGATCAACCGTTGCTGCAGTGCCCGACGTGTACGCCGGAAGTCCAACAGTTGCTGGCACAGGTCGGCCCGATTCCGGAACCAGGGCCGATCCCGGCCGACTGGCCGGCTCCGGTCGAGGTAAGCGTCCCGGTGGGGGTTGGCCCTCCTGGCCTTCCGCTGCCTGCGCTACCCGGCGTCGGGTTGCCGCAACTGCCGTCGCCGCAGGACCTCCCACCGCCCCCACCGCCGCCGGGGTTGCCGCCACCGCCGCCGCCGCCGGGATTGCCACCCCCGCCATGGCCGTTCGGCTAGTCGGTACGAACAACTACCGCGTCGGGCCACCACCCGGAGCAAGGCCCAGCGGAATCAGCATGAAACCGAGGATGACCAGCGGCAGCAGCCGCAGGGTCCGCGCCGGGGGTGCGGTGTCGATCTCGGGGCGTCTGCTCGCGTACAGGACATAGACCACCACGATGTCGAACGCGAAGACGAGAAGCCACCGCGTCCAGTCCACACCGGTGACGAACAAGGGCACCAGCAACAGCACACCGAACGCCGGCAAGATGAACCGGCCGTGCAGCTCACGAACGAAACCGCGCAGGGAAACCCCGGAGAAATAGCTCAACGCCCGCAGCGTCAGGGCAATCCCCACCACACCCAGCACGAACGACCCGATCAGTGCAGGCAATCCCACCGCGGCGACCTCACCGAACCCGTCCGCCACGGTGTGATCGAGGGTGGACAGATACCAACCGCAAACCCAGTCGTGATAGTCGGAGAGGCTCTGTGTCCGGCCGGTCAGATAGTCGAGGAGTTCGGGGGCCGACTTGATCGACGCGAACGGAGTCTCGATCATCCGGTGCGGCACGGTCTGGCACACCTTGGCGCTCACCTCGTGGTTGGCAAGTGTCGCCACGACCAGCGCAACCAGCAGACCGGGGGTGATCGCCAAGACAGCGCAAAGGCGTTGCACCGGCGCGGTCAACCCTTGGGCGAGGATCAGGATGGCCAGGATCGCGCCTAATCCGAACTCGAGCGCGATGCCCTCGTGCATCAGTGCGAGCACTGCCACGACGAGCCCGAACAAGGCGCACGACACCACCGCTGAGCGCTGTCTCGCCACACCGTTCAACACCAGGCACAGCGCGATCAGCGCCACCGCGCCGAACAGGTCGGGACGCCCGGAATACACGGCGAACGGAACGCCGAACGGCAGTACCGGAAGAAGCAGCGCCACCATCAACCGGCGATCGGACCAGCCGTCCCTGAGCAAACGAACGACCAAGGCGGCAAGGCTGACCAGATATGCCGCAGCGGCGACCCACCGCACGAGGTAGGCGTTTCGGAAGAAGTCGGGGTCGGAGACGTTTCCGACGAGCTCCCCGGCCAGGCCGCGTCGAACGAACCCGAACCGGTAATCGACGGCGTAGTACGAAATCAGGTAGTGATCAATGGGAACGACGGCCACCGCGAGATAGACGAAAGCCGCTGTCCACGTTGTGATCAACGCCGCGATACCTGCATAGGTCAGAATCCGGCGCCGACCGAGCGGCACCCGCGTCGTTTCCGGTTGCCGGTCGGTCGATGGGCGCGGAACCGCCTGTTGAGAAGTCGGTCGCACCACTAGCTCACGGGAACGTTGACGTCGAGCCGGTTGAACTCATCGTTCCGGTACTGGTCCACGCACGAAGCACGTCGGATCTTGCCGCTGGTGGTGATCGGGATCGCACCCCGGGGCACCAGTACCAGGTCCGCGGCACTGAGCCCGTAAACCTGCGAAATCGCCGCCGCCACATCGCGTTTGATCGTCAGAAGATTCTCCGCGACCGCTTCCTCGGTGTCACCACGCTTCTTGACTTCGATGATCGCGACGAGTTGCTCGGTGCGGTCCTCCTCCACCCCGATCGCCGCGACGCGGCCACCGGTGATCTCCTGGATCGTGGCTTCGATGTCATCGGGATAAACGTTGCGGCCTCGCACGATCAGCAGATCCTTGATCCGCCCGATGATGAACAGCTCACCATCGGAGATGAATCCGAGGTCCCCGGTACGCAGCCACGGCCCTTCCGGTGTGCCCGGCGACGGGTCGGCCAGGGTGGCGCCGAAGGTGTACTCGCTCTGCTCGGGCTTCTCCCAATAGCCGAGGCAGTTGTTCTCACCGTGCGACCAGATCTCACCGATGGCACCGGCCTGTACTTCCAAGCGCGTTTCGGCATCGACGATCCGCACCACCGGCGATTCCGGAGTGCCGTATCCGACCAGTTCGGTGCCCGCCCCGATGGCGCACCGCTCGGCGTGCCCGGCCGACAGCTTCTCCGTTTCGAAGGCCACCACACTGGGTGGACCGGGCTCACCGGTCGAGACATACAACGTCGCCTCGGCCAGACCGTAGGACGGCCGCAGCACATCCTCGGGGAAGTTGAACTTGCCGAACCGCTGCGCAAAACGCTTCAGGGTCGCCTCATGGACCCGTTCCGCCCCGCTCCACACGGCGATCACATCGCCGAGGTCGATACCGGCGAGGTCCTCATCCGAAGTACGTCCGACGGCCAACTCGAAGGCGAAGTTCGGGCCGGCGCTGACGACGCGCGGGTAGCTGCCCATCAACTGTATCCAGCGAGCCGGCCGCGCCAGGAAGGCCAGCGGGCTGGTGAATACCGTGTTCCAGCCGCCCAGGATCGGCGCCACGACCGCCAGCATGAGACCCATGTCGTGGTAGAAGGGCAGCCACGACACCACGTTGGTGCCCGGCGGCGGAACCTTTCCGAAGTGCGGGAAGAAATCGCACATCATCTGCTCGAAGTTGGCCGTCAGGTTGCGATTGGTCACCATCACACCCGCCGGGGTGCGGGTGGAGCCCGACGTGTACTGCAGATAGGCAGTCTCCGGACGAGCTTCGCGACTACTGATCGCCTTCACCCGAGCATCGAGATCGAGCGTATCGACCGAGATCACCGCGGGAACCGTCGAATCACCCTGCTGGACTGCATATTCGATGACCCCTGCACTCGACGGCGAGGTGGTGAGGATCACTGAGGGCCGGCAGTCGCCGAGCACCGCCGTCACCCGCTCGTCGTGGACCCCACCCATCGGCACCGACAACGGAACCGCGATGAACCCGGCCTCCAGAGCGCCGAGGAAGGAGATGACGTACTCCAGCCCCATGAACACCCCGGTCAGTGAGCCACTCAGCATCGCCGGGTCGATTCCGGCATGTTCGATGGCTTCCCAGGCGGTTTCCAAGAGCAGGCGGTGCTGCGGGTCGATGGCCGTCGCTTCGCGCTCGCTGATGCCGAAGAACCCCGAATCGAAACCTGCCACGTCGTCGAGGAAGGCGCCCCACTTGGACACCGAACGTCCGGGTACGCCCGGCTCGGGGTCGTAGAACTCATGCGCGTCCCACCGCTGCGCCGGCACTTCGGTGACCAGGTCGTCACCCTGCAGCAGCGCGGCCCACAACTGTTCGGGCGATTCGATCTGGCCCGGGAGCCGGCAGCCCATGCCTACGACAGCAATCGGGGTTACTGGAGTCTCGGCCAAGTCGGCTCAACCTCTCTCTGGTCGATCGATGAGCAAAACTCCGATCAACGTACTTAGGACGCGGAATAGAAAGTGCGCTACGTCGTCACCGACGGACGGTACCGAATCCCCGTATCCGATACGAGTCGTTGCCAACGCGGGTCCGTAGCCTAGCGCCTGGACCAACTGAATGTTGGAAACGCCCGATCGCAAAAACGTTCACGAGTTCGCTACGTCGATCAATTTTTAAGAAACGGCAGTACCAGACAATGGGGGCAGCGAGACAGGCGCAAGAGCGCAGGATGGCCGCGTCGATCCATCAATCAGACTGCACTGCAATGGTTTTCACCATATTTCTCCGCACGTCCACTCTGGCGGAGAAATTATCTCGCTAACTAATACCGGCCCGATTCCAGACCCGGAGACGCATTCCCACAGATTGTCCACAGTTTGGAAACGGTGTTCTTTTTACCCCCCGCGGCCAATTTATTCGACTCCCGTCAACAGTTAGCTGGCAACCAGTACGCAAACTGTCCGAACATAACTGAACCGAATTCATGTTCCATCGGCGGAACGCCCGATTGTGGTACGAATGCGTACCCAAAACGCACATCAGCTAATGGCTGTTGTTGACTATGCAACGTCATAACCAGCATCGATCATTCAGGTCGGCCAAGGTGTCGCAACGCCTGGCACATTCGCGTACCAAACTCCGGGCCCGATAGGGGCCAATTGAGATCCAGCCCACGCCGGACTGGACAGGTGACAGAAGCTACATTCTGTCTACCAAGGCAAATCAGCAGCGGTTAACGGTGGACATGCACTGCAATTCCGGGATGGGAGTCCCCCACCTGGGACAGACTGTGATGTATATCACTACAGACGCAGGCGGTACGCTGCTGTTCCCGCCACGCGCTCAGCCACTCCGCAACGAACGGAGCCGACCTGACAGTTCAGGTCGGCTCCGGCGTCGAGATAGACGGGACTACCCGGCAGCGGGCTTGGGTACCTCGTACGGTGACGCACCGAGATCCGGCACGGCCTCGAATCCGCGCGCACGCGCGCGGGCCACGTCTTTACGGATCAATGCGTTCAACCCGACGAACGTCGCCATGTCCAACACCATCGGTGTCAACAACCGGTTGTGCACAAAGCCGATCGCCAGCCCGCTGGCCCGGTCCGCCCAGCCCACCGACCCGCCGAGCCCGACATGGCCGAATCCGGGCATGATCCCGAACGGCACCGAGTGATACCCGAGATGGAAGCCGAGCGGCACCCCCAGATTCCGATCAGGGCGTAGACCGGGCGGACCGGCCAAACCGGCGACGATGCGCTCGGACAGGAACTCCACGCCACCGAAGCGGCCCTGGTTGGCGATTGCACCGTACATGCGGGCCAGACCGCGGGCGGTCGCGACGCCGTTGACGGCGGGCGCCTCGGAATCCAGGAACGGGGTATCTCCCTGAACCAGGGACATCACCCCGGGGAAGTACATCGAGCCGAACGCTCTTGAGGCGTTCAACGCAGCGAGCCGCGGCGCCATGAAGTCGAAAACCTGGTTGGGCCAACGCCGTTGCGGCACCAGAATCTGTGCAGCGCGGGTCGGGGCGTCGGCCGGCGGACGCCCCAGATGCAGACCATCGGTTCCCAACGGCTCGGCCAGCTCGATGCGGAACAACTCGCGCATACCGTGCCCGGTCACCGCGCGAGCCAGGCCGGACAGCAGCCAGCCGTAGGTGAGCGCGTGATAGGCCGGCTTGCCGAACAGAAGTGGGTTCACCGAAGCCGCCGCAACCCGGTTCTCCATCACCAGCTGATCGAGCAGATCGGCTTTGCTGACTCCATTGAGCTGAGACAGCCCGGCTTCGTGCGCCATCACTTGCCGCACCGTGATCGCGGATTTGCCGTTGGCCCCGAATTGCGGCCAATATTCGCTCACCGGGCTGTCGTACTCGATCAGCCCGCGGTCGACGAGGCGGTGGATGACCGTCGACGCCATGCCCTTCGTCGCGGAGAACACCATCGCACCGGTGTCGGCTGTCCAATATTGCGTACCGTCACGGTCCGAGTAGCCGGTCCAGACGTCGACGACCGGCTGTCCGTCCTGCAGGATTACCAGCGCTCCGCCGCCGTACCTACGGCCCGGGAACAGTTTCGAGAAGCCGCGAACCGTGCAGGAGAAGTTCCTGTCCGCCGCGCCCTGGACGCCGTGCGGAAGCGCCTCGTCGCGCTCCCCGTTGTGATCGGTCACACACTCGAATTTACCTGGAACCCCGGCAAATTCCACAAGAGTTACCTACCTGTTAGCCAGGGTCGGCCACCCGGTCAGGAGGTCGGCTTCTCGTCCACCTTGAAGTCGACCATGACCTTGCCGGACTCCACAGCCTTGACCGTCGCCGTAACGCCGTACTTACTGCCGTCCTTGGCTGTCAGCACGCAGTGCTGGGTCGTCCCCACTTTGCCGACGATACCGTCGTCGCAGGTCACCGACTTGGCCTTGCGCTTGGCCGCGGTTTCGAGCTTTTCCTTCGCCATGGCCTGAAGCTTGGTCTTGGCCACGGTAGGTTGTGTCGCCGTCGACTCACCGCCGCCACAGCCCGTCAGCACCGCTGCGCCGACCATTGCGGCGACCACCAGCACACGCAGTTTCGCGTTCACGTCCCTCATCTCGGGTCAGCCCAGCCTTTCGCTTCCGGATTGTCTCAATCGGCCGCGTCGAGGATTTCCTGCGCGGCCAACGCCGGCGTGAGTTCACCCTCACGCACCCGACGCTCCACCTCGTCGCGGATGCTGCGCACGCCGGGATGGGACAACACGCGGTCCAGCACGGTGTCGCGCACCATCGACCAGGTCCAGTCCACCTGCTGCGCGCGACGCCTGGCCTCGAACTCGCCGGCCTCGGTGAGCACCTGACGATGCTTGAGCACCGTCTCCCACAGTTCGACCAGCCCGTGGCCTTCTATCGCACTCATCGTGAGAACAGGTGGCCGCCACAGTGTGTCGCGCGGATAGATGAGGCGGATGGCGCCCGTCAGTTCACGGGCGGCAGCCTTGGCCTCGATGGCGTGCTCACCGTCGGCCTTGTTGACGACGATGACATCGGCCAGCTCCAGCACACCCTTCTTGATGCCCTGCAGTTGATCACCGGTGCGGGCCAAGGTGAGGAACACGAACGTATCGACCATGTTCGACACCGTGACCTCGGACTGCCCGACCCCCACCGTCTCGACCAGAATGACGTCGTAGCCCGCCGCCTCCAGCAGAACGATGGTCTCCCGGGTGGCCTTGGCCACCCCACCGAGCGTCCCGGAAGTGGGCGACGGCCGGATGTAGGCATCCGGATGGACCGCCAGCCGGGCCATCCGCGTCTTGTCACCCAGGATCGAGCCACCGGTCCGGGTCGACGACGGATCCACCGCCAGAACCGCGACCCGGTGACCGGCCTCGATGAGATACATGCCGAGTGCCTCGATCGTCGTCGACTTGCCGACGCCGGGGACCCCGGTGATGCCGATGTGTTGAGCTTTGCCCGCATCCGGCATCAGTTCCAGCAGCAACTGCTGGGCCTGGTCACGATGGTCGGCCCGGGTGGACTCGACCAGGGTGATGGCCCGCGCCAGCGCGGCGCGGTCGCCATTGCGGATGGCGGCCGCCAACTCAGGGACCGAGAGAGCCATGTCTAGCTCAGCTGGTAACCGAGCCGGTCTGCCAGCTTCTGCAGCAGGCCGATGGCGGCATCGGCGATCACGGTGCCCGGAGGGAAGATCGCGGTCGCCCCGGCCTCGTAGAGTTCGTCGAAATCCCCGGGTGGGATGACCCCGCCGACGACAACCATGATGTCGGAACGGCCCACCTCGGCCAGCGCGTCACGCAGCGCGGGCACCAGGGTGAGATGCCCAGCGGCCAGCGAGGACACCCCGACCACATGCACGTCGTTGTCGGCGGCCTGACGGGCCACCTCGTCGGGGGTCGAGAACAACGAGCCCACGTCGACGTCGAAACCGATATCGGCGAATGCCGTCGCGATCACCTTCTGCCCGCGGTCATGCCCGTCCTGACCCATCTTGGCCACCAGGATGCGCGGCCGTCGGCCGTCGGCCTCAGCGAACTTCTCAACCAATTCGGTTGCGGTACTCACGTTTCCGGCCTTCCCTACCTCGTCGCGGTAGACACCGGCGATGGTCCGGATCTCAGCCTGATGCCGGCCGTACACCTTCTCCAGTGCGTCGGAGATCTCGCCGAGGGTGGCCTTGGCCCGGGCCGCGTTGATGGCCAGCGCCAGCAGGTTGTTGCCCAGCCCGTCCTCACCAGCGGAGCCAGTAGCCTCGGCGGCCCGGGTCAGCTCCGCCAGGGCGGCCTGGGTCGCCGACTCGTCCCGGTCGGTCCGCAGCTGCGCCAGCTTGGCCAGCTGTTCGGCCCGGACCCGGCTGTTCTCGACCTTGAGGACCTCGATCTCCTGGTCCTCGGTGACCTGGTACTTGTTGACGCCGATCAGCGGCTGCGCGCCCGAATCGATCCGGGCCTGCGTACGGGCGGCGGCCTCCTCGATGCGTAGCTTCGGGATTCCGTCGCTGATGGCCTGCGCCATACCGCCGTGCTCGGCGACCTCCTCGATGTGCGCCCGCGCCCGCTCGGCCAGCTGGTGCGTGAGCCACTCGACGTAGTACGAGCCACCCCACGGATCGATGGGCCGGGTGGTGCCCGATTCCTGCTGCAGCAGCAACTGCGTGTTGCGGGCGATCCGTGCCGAGAAATCGGTGGGCAGCGCCAGCGCCTCGTCGAGCGCGTTGGTGTGCAGCGACTGGGTGTGCCCCTGGGTGGCCGCCATCGCCTCGACACAGGTACGGGCCACGTTGTTGTACACGTCCTGCGCGGTCAGCGACCAGCCCGAAGTTTGCGAATGGGTACGCAGGGACAGCGATTTGTCGTTCTTCGGGTCGAATTTCGCCACTAGCTCGCTCCACAGCAGACGCCCGGCGCGGAGCTTGGCCACCTCCATGAAGAAGTTCATGCCGATGCCCCAGAAGAAGCTGAGCCGCGGGGCGAACTTATCGATGTCCAGCCCGGCTGCGAGGCCGGCCTTGATGTACTCGACACCGTCGGCCAGCGTGTAGGCCAGCTCCAGATCGGCTGTCGCTCCGGCCTCTTGGATGTGGTAGCCCGAAATCGAGATGGAGTTGAACTTCGGCATCTTGGCACTGGTGTAGGCGAAGATGTCCGAGATGATCCGCATCGACGACGTGGGCGGATAGATATAGGTGTTGCGGACCATGAACTCTTTGAGGATGTCGTTCTGGATGGTCCCGGCCAGCTTCTCCGGCGGCACCCCCTGTTCCTCGGCGGCGACGACGTAGAGCGCCAGGATCGGCAGCACCGCACCGTTCATCGTCATCGACACCGAAACGGTCGACAGGTCGATGCCGTCGAACAACTGACGCATGTCGAGGATCGAATCGATGGCCACCCCAGCCATTCCGACGTCACCGGCCACCCGCGGATGATCCGAGTCATAGCCGCGGTGGGTGGCCAGGTCGAAGGCCACCGACAGACCCTTCTGACCGGCGGCCAGGTTGCGCCGGTAGAAGGCGTTGGATTCGGCGGCGGTGGAGAATCCGGCGTACTGGCGGATGGTCCACGGCTGGTTGACGTACATGGTCGGGTACGGCCCCCGCACGAAAGGCGGTGCGCCGGGGAAGCTGTCGAGCGGGTACCCGGCGGCAGCCGCTGCGTCGCGGTCGGCTGCGACGTACACCGGTTTGACGTCGATGCCCTCGGGTGTGGTCCACGTGAGCTGCTCGGGCGCGTAGCCGTGGGCGGCCGCAGCCGCGGCGACCTGCGTCTCGACGGCGTCCGGAGTGGCCGGCTCACCCGTGCCTTCGCCGTGCAGCGGTACGTCGGCGAAACTTCCGATTCCAGTTGTGGCAGTCATCTCAGGCCCCCAATCCGGTGAGCAGGTTCGACAAGGCTTCCACCGCATTGATCTTCGCGGTCAGGTATCCATCGGGCTTCGAATCAGCCTCGGCGACAGCCTTTTCCGGTCCGGCCAGGAGCACCTGGCGCACACCGGCCGCGTGTGCGGCTGCGACCGCACCGGAGGCTTCGGCACCGTAGCGGGTGTCGGTGCCGCACAGCACCACCACCGTCGGCGCACCGGCATCGGCCACGGCGCCGGCAATCGCATCCGCGTCGACGGTACCGGGGTTGACCGCCTCGATCCCGCCGGAGGCCAACAGGTTCGACACGAACGTGGTGCGGATGTTGTGCTCGGCCAGCGGTCCCAGCGGCAGCAGCAGAACCTTGGGGCGGGCTCCGGTCGCTGCGAGGAAGGCATCCGAGCGGTCGCGCAGCGCTTCGAACCCAGCTGCGTACCGGGCGATCGTGGACACCGAAGACGGCTGCGGGAGTGGCTTTTCGTCGAGGTTGGGGAATTCGTTGACACCGGTGATCGCGGTGCGTCGGTGTGCGATGTCGTCACTGCGCCGAGCGGCGACCTCGGCGATCTGCGCCGCGATGTAGTCGCGGGCCGCGACGAAGCCGCCACGTGCCTCGATGTCCTGGAAGTGCGCCCAGGCCTGCTCGGCGAGCTGAGCGGTGAGGTCTTCGACAAACCACGAGCCACCGGCCGGGTCGAGTACCTGACCGATGTGCGACTCCTCCAGCAACAGCAGCTGGGTGTTGCGTGCGATGCGGCGGGTGAAGCTCCTCGACGTCCCTTCCAGTCCGTCGGGAATCGCGGCGTCGAACGGATGAACCTGCACGGTGTCGGCTCCCCCGACACCCGCCGAGAAGGCGGCCAGTGTGGTGCGGAGCATGTTCACCCAGGGATCGCGCTGGGTCATCATCGGCAGCGAGGTGACCGCATGGATCCGGGCTGCACCGGCCTCGGCTGCACCGGCCACTTCGGCGACCCGCGCCCAGAGCTGCCGCGCGGCACGTAGCTTGGCGATCGTCATGAACTGATCGTCATCGGCGGCATAACGGAAGCTGATCTGCTGCAACGCATCCGGTGTGGCCATCCCGTCACTGCCGAGCATCCGCAGGTACGCGACCGCCGCGGCGACCGATCCTGCGAGCTCCCATGCCGCGCTGGCACCCAGGTTGTGGAACGCCGGACCGTCGACGGTGATCGCCCGCACCCCGCCGGCGTAGCCGGTGAGCTTTGCGACGGTGGCCGGCAAGTCGGCCTCGTCCGCGGTGCGCGACTTCCCCGACAGCGGCGCGGTCAGCGGGTCGGCTCCCAGATCGATCGACAGCCGCGAGCGCTGGTCCTCGTCAAGGTCTTCGAGCAGTGACAACACCGCATCGGCAGTGGCGGCTACATCCGCGCCGGTGTCCGGTTCGAAGATCACCGGCACCAGGTCCAGGAACACACCGTCGAGTAGGCGGTCCAGCTCGCCCGTGGGGATACCGTCCGCGCCACCGACCCGCAGGGCCAGGGCGCTGGCCCCTTCGGTCAACGCCACCAATACGGCGCCGTTGATCGTGCCGACCGCGGTACCTGCGACAACGGGGAAGCTCTCGACGACTTTCCAGCCGGACTTCACGTCACGCAGGGCGTCGCCGCCGCGCACGTAGGGCCACTGCCCCGGCAGGGACGGCTCGGGCAGCGCGTCGAGGCTGGTGTAGAGCGGCCGGATGGCGAAACCCTCGTACGTCTGCGAATCCAGTAGGCGTTCCGGCTCGACCGGCAGATCGGCCACGTCCCGCCGACTGCTCTTGGCCAGCACGCCGCCGACCGCCGTCCGCCACTGCGCGCGGTCCGACTCGACCGCACTAGTCCCCTGTAACGACACCCGCATCTCCTGTTATCGCAGCGTGTGACCTACCCACTCGCCCCTCAGGCTAAATGATCGCCATCACGACCCTGACCGCTGGTAGGTGGACGCACGGCCGCGCCCAGCGGAGTTCCCAGCCGATGGCCGTACTGTTGTTAGACGTGAAACCCGTCGTCAGAACCCTGCGCGTGGTGCGCACCGCGGTACTCGCGACGGCTTCCCAATTGCCTACCAGGCGGATTGTGGGCCTGTTGGCCGGCATTGTGATTCTTGTCGCAGTTGCCGTACTGGTTCCGTTGCCGACGGCGATGCAGATGCGGGACTGGGCCACGTCGGTGGGTCCCTGGTTCCCGCTGGCCTTCCTCGGTGCTCACACCGTGATGACCGTCTTCCCGTTTCCCCGCACCGCATTCACCCTGGCCGCCGGCCTGTTGTTCGGGCCGGTACTGGGCGTGGCGATCGCGGTTGCGGCCAGCGCGGTGAGCGCCGTGCTCGCGTTGTTCCTGATCCGCGCGGCCGGTTGGCAACTCAATCGGCTGGTCCCACATCCTCGGATCGACACGCTGGATGCCCGACTGCGACGGCGCGGCTGGCCGGTGGTGTTGTCCATGCGGTTGATCCCGGCGGTGCCGTTCTCGGTGCTGAACTACGCGGCCGGCGCCTCTGGCGTGCGGGTCGTGCCCTACGCACTCGCGACACTGGTGGGGTTGTTCCCCGGCACGGCGGCCGTCGTCATTCTGGGCGACGCGTTGACGGGGAACATCAGCCCGGCGCTGGTCTTGGTGTCGGTCAGCACAGCCGCTCTCGGCGTCGCGGGCCTGGCCTATGAATGGCGCCTCCACCACCGCGAGCGGGCCCGTGCCCAGGTCACGCAAGGTCACGGAACCGCAAGGAGATAACGCATGGCCACACTGTCCGATTTCGGTGCCCGACTCCTACGGAACCGCCGGTTGGTGCGTGCCCCGATCTGGCTCTACCGGATCCGGGCCGGGGCGCTGTTCGGCCAGAGGATGTTGATGCTGGAGCACATCGGTCGCAACTCCGGCGCGCGCCGCTACGTCGTGCTCGAAGTGGTGGGCCGGCCGAACCCCGACACCGTCGTCGTCGCCTCAGGTTTCGGCGCAAAGGCCCAGTGGTTCCGCAATGTTTCGGTCAATCCAGAGGTCCGGGTTTGGCTCGGCAGTCACCGACCGGCCGCCGCCGTCGCCCAGGTCCTCGACCAGCAGTCCGTCGACCAGGTCCTGGCGGATTACCGCGCGCAGCATCCGAAGACGTGGGAGCAGTTCAAGCTCGTCCTCGAAGAGACCCTCGGCCGGCCGATCACCGATACCGGTGCACCGCTGCCGATGGTGGAACTGCGCTTACAGCCCCGACGCTGATCCGCGGCGCCCTAGTCGGGGGGAGGTTGGATCCGTACCTGACGCCGGGTGGGCCGATGCGCGACGACGATGCCGACGGTCACGCAGGCCTGCACGCCGCCGGTCGGTGACGGGTCGACGGCCCAATCGCCTTGCCCCGCATCCTCGAACAGGGCAACCGCATTGGCGCCGGCGCCGGTGCTGAACCGGGTCTGATAGCGAATTCCGGTGTGACGCCCGGTGGCGAACAAGGCCGCGGCCCAGGCCTGCGGCAGCTCGTAGTCCGGGCAGGTTCCGATCTCGCGGGTCATCCCGACGAACGAGGCCGCCCGCGGTGAGCACGTGTTGGCCAACCATCTGGCGGCCGGCACCCGGACCCTCGACACCGCGGTGCGGGCCGCGGCCTCGAATGTGACCACGCCCTGGCGGACCAGGTCGTGCCCGAAGCGCTCCCGCAACGCTGTCGTGACATCGGTTGCCAGATAACAGGTTCCGTTCGGCGGGAGCAGATCGAAGCGGCCGGTCAGATCTGAGGAGAACCACCACGGCGAAATGCCCACGGTGTGCGCCCGGTACAACAGCTGGTCTGTACGCAACCGGGACCGTGGGAACCCGGAGACATCCGGCGGTGAACCGAGCGCAGGCCGTTGACGGCTCATGCGCTCCAACTCGCGGCGGTCTCCCGCGCCATCTCGATCACCCGTTGCGGATCCCCACCGTGGCGCAGCCAGTCCGCGGGGCACGACCCGTCGAGTAGGTCGCTGGGCGCCCGCATCCACAGCGCGGCCATCCACGGATCGTCGGTGCCCTCGGTGAGCGCGGTCAGCACGTCGCGCAGCGAGGGGATGGTGGCGCCGCTGTCGAGAAACTGCCACGTCGGGTACACGACCCCGCCGTCGTCGAGCGGACAGGCCAGAACCGCGTACCGGGCCACCTTCTGGTGCAGCGCCTGGCGGGTGACGCCGAGCCAGCGGGTCAGCCCTGCCGTGTCGTAGAACGGCCCCGTGATCTCGTCGAACACGTGACCCAACGGCAACGCGGCCACCATGGCGTCGGCGATCTCCTCCGGGTCCCCGAATGCCTCCGGGCCGAGGCTGGCCTCGTCGGCCCGACGCAACCGCTCATGGACCTTCCGGCTCACCGACCGCATGATCTGCCGCTCGAACAATGCGAGATCGGTCATCGCGGCCTCCCAGATGCGTCAACTTCGTCAAGTCTACCGCGTCAAGGAAGTCAAGCGCGGTGCGTGCCACCCTCCAGTTCATTGGGCGGTGATGCGGCACCCAGCGGCGGCGCGGGGGCGCGGGCCTCGGCCTCGGCCTTGGCAACGGCCTGAGCGATCACCGGATCGGTTTCGGTGGAGAACCAGTCGGCGACCTCGTCGCTGTCGTCCTCGGGCTTGGGCAGGCCCTGCTCCACCGGCGGCGGGGTGTAGCGGAAGACCCCGTCCTCACCGGGGACACCCAGCATCTTGGTGAATCCCTGTAACGCCGAACCGAAATCGCTGGGGACCAGCCAGACCTTGTTCGCCTCGCCCTTGGCCATCTCCGGCAGCGTCTGCAGGTACTGGTACGCCAACATCTCCGGAGTCGGCCGCCCCGCCTTGATCGCAGCGAAGGTCTTCTCGATGGCCTTGGCCTCCCCCTGTGCCTTCAGGTACTGGGCGGCACGCTCACCCTGGGCGCGCAACATCCGCGACTGCCGGTCCGCCTCGGCCGCCAGGATCGCGGCCTGCTTGGCACCCTCGGCAGCCAGAATCTGCGACTGTTTCTGACCTTCGGCCTGTTTGATCGAGGATTCGCGGACACCCTCTGCGGTCAGGATCATGGCGCGCTTCTCGCGGTCGGCCTTCATCTGCTTTTCCATCGATTCCTGGATCGACGGCGGCGGGTCGATGCTGCGCAGCTCGACCCGCGCCACCCGCAGGCCCCAGCGGCCCGTCGCTTCGTCCAGCACCCCGCGCAGTTGCTGGTTGATCGAGTCGCGTGACGTCAACGTCTGTTCCAGGGTCATGCCGCCGACGACATTGCGCAGTGTCGTGGCGGTCAGCTGTTCCACACCGACGATGTAGTTGCTGATCTCATATACCGCCGCCTGCGGATTCATGACCCGGAAGTACACCACCGTGTCGATGGCCAGAGTCAGGTTGTCCTCGGTGATCACCCCTTGTGGAGGGAAGGACACCACCCGCTCGCGCAGGTCCACCCGCGCGCGAACCCGATCGACGAATGGCACCAGCAGGGTCAGCTGGCCGCTGACCGTGCGGCTGTACCGGCCGAGCCGCTCGATCACCGCGGCCTCGGCCTGAGGAATGAGCGCAACCGATTTGGCTACGACGATGATGGCAAACACCACCAGCACAATCAGCAATACGAGCCCGGCTACCGCACCATCCACAGTGAGTCCCTCCCTAGGTCTTACGTTGTCCTGAAGACCACCGCGGTGGCGCCGTCGATCCGCACCACGGTTACGTGCTCTCCCGGTTCGTACACATCGTTGTCGTTGAGTGGCCGCGCCGTCCACGTTTCACCATCGAGCTTGACCTGACCGTCGTGCTCCGTCACCCGGTCGAGCACCAGCGCAGACCTGCCTTCGAGCGCCTTGACCGGCTCGGGAAGCCCTTGGCCGGCCTCGAAACGACGCCGCAGCGCGGGCCGGACCAACACCAGCAAGAGCACCGACACCACCAGAAACACCACGCCGTCGGCCCAGATCGGCACGTCGAACAACCAGCTCGAACCTGACGCCGCGAGCGCACCCCCGGCCAACATCAGCAGGAACATGTCGCCGGTCAGTGCCTCTGCCCCGGCGAGTCCCAGTGCCAGGATGAGCCAGATCAGCGGGATGGGCATATGGACACCCTAGCGAATACGACCCGATCGGCGACCGACAATTACACTGCCAGGATCATGTGGTGTCCAAGTGCAACTCTTTCGATGTGGGCCAACGCCTGGCTCGCCGGTGCAGCCGCGCCCGACGACGTCCTCGACGCGTTATCCCAGTGGGCACCAATGCATTCTGTGACGGCCTACGACTCGCAAGCCGCGGTCCGTACCGGATTGCCCTGGCCTGAGTTGGAAGACTCGGGTTCGGTGTCGTTGTTGCAGACACTGCGCACCGCCGTCGGCAGGTCCGGTACCAGGCCCTCGATTCGGATCGCCCTCCCGGTGCCCGGCGACGTCCGCGGATTGCCTGCAGGTTCGCAGTTCCAGCGCGATGCGCTGGCCGTCGGTGAAGCGGTGCTGGTGACCCATGAGGAGCTCGACGGCGTCGGACTGGTGCCGGAATTCGAATATTCTGAATTCGACGACGTCGAAACCGAATCCGCGTACGAGCCGGAGCCGCGGGCGCTCTCGTGGATCGTATATTCACTGCCCGTTCTGCCACCGCCTCAGCACTACGATCTCGGCGGGGCCGAGTACGAGTTGCGCTCAGCCGTGCGCTCAGCCGCCGACACGCTGGTCGCGTTGCGGGCCGGTATCGGTCTGGACGTCGACGATCCCCGCGGCATGGTCGAAGACATCCTCGAAGCCGGGCGGATGCACGTCATGCCCGACCACGCCCCCACCCGAGCGGTGCGGGTGCTGGAGAACGCCGCGCACGTGGATGCGATCATCACCGTGAGTTCGGGACTGATGCCGATCGGCCTGCAGAGTTCCTCGGAAGTTCAGATCGCCGGTGACGCCATGCGGCCGTTGGCTCAGGTCGTGCGCTCTGCCCGGTTGGCCGCGCTCGAGGCCATCCTGCAATCTGCTTGGCGTGACTAGCTTTTCGGGCCACAGCAGTGCGGTGAGCACGGCGCGCCGTTGACGCTGAATCCGTAGCCTGCGACGGGGTCCGGACCGGCGACCCGCAGTGGCTCCGCACCGGTGCGGACCTCCTCGATCAGCCCGGCCGCCAACCGGGCGAAACGTTCGTCGGCGTTCGGGGTGCGGGCCCGTGCGAAGGCGATACCGGCTTGTTCGGCCTGCAGTCGCAGCTCGTGATCGAGGTCCCACACCACCTCGATGTGGTCGGCGACGAACCCGATCGGGCATACGATGACCGCCCGGGTTCCCTTCTGGCCCAACACAGTCAGGTGATCGGCCACGTCGGGCTCCAGCCACGGGATCCGGGGCGGACCCGATCGCGACTGCCACACCTGGTCGTAGTCCGGGTAGCCCGCCGCGGCGGCCACCAGGCGCGTCGCATAGCCGACCTGACGGCTGTAGAGCCGCGGGCCGTGGCGCTCCTCGGCGGCGATGGGCACCGAGTGAGCAGTGAATACCAGCCGGGCCTCGGCGCGCAGCTCGGCGGGCAAGGTGGCGGCCGCTGCGGCGATCGATTCGGCGAACATCTCCACCAACAGCGGATGGTCGAAGTACTGACGCAGTTTGACCAGCTCCGGCGCGTCAGGTCCGGCCGCGGCCCGGGCCCTGGCGATGTCCTCGACGTACTGGGTGCAGCTGGAATACCCACCCCAGGCCGACGTCGTGAACACCGCTGCCCGGCGAATACCGTTGTCCCGCATCGCCGCAACGGTGTCCTCGACGTACGGCTCCCAGTTCCGGTTACCGAAATACACCGGCAGATCGGGCAATTGCAGCCGAAGCTGCTCGATCAGTGCGCGGTTGATCCCATTGATCGGAGACACCCCACCGAAATGCAGATAGTGCTCGGCGACGTCGGCCAACCGCTCGGCCGGGATTCCGCGCCCCCGGGTGACGTTCTCCAGGAACGGCATCACCTGCTCCGGCGCCTCCGGTCCCCCGAACGACAGCAGCAGGAGAGCGTCAAAGGGATCCGAGCGCTCCATACTTCTAGAGCAGCTGGGTGCTGGCGCCGCCGTCGGCGTAGACGATGGTGCCGGTGGTGGCGGGCAGCCAGTCGGACAGCAGGGCGCACACGGTCTTGGCGACCGGCTCGGGGTCCTTCATGTTCCAGCCGACGGGCGCACGCTGATCCCAGCCCTCTTCGAGCAGCCGCATCTGGTCACCGGCTTCGGCGCCGAGCGCACCACCGACGATGGCGCTCATGGCCAAGGTCCGGATCGGGCCGGCCGCAACCAGGTTGGAGCGGACACCGAACGGACCGGCCTCACGAGCGACGAACCGGTTGACCGACTCGAGTGCGCTCTTTGCGACGGTCATCCAGTTGTACGCCGGCATCGCGCGGGTCGGGTCGAAGTCCATACCGACGATGCTGCCGCCCTCGTTCATGACCGGCAGGGTGGCCTTGGCCAGCGAGGCGTAGGAGTACGCCGAGATGTGGATGCCCTTGGCGACGTCCGCGTACGGGGCGTCGAAGAACGGGTTCACCCCCATGCCGGTCTGCGGCATGAAGCCGATCGAATGGACCACGCCGTCGAGCTTGTTGCCCTCGCCGATGACACCGGTGACCCGATCGGCCAGGCTCGCCAGGTGCTCCTCGTTCTGCACATCGAGCTCCAGCAGCGGTGCCGGCTTGGGCAACCGGTCGGCGATGCGCTGGATCAGCTTCATCCGGTCGAATCCGGTGAGCACCAACTCAGCCCCGGCCTCCTGGGCCACCCTCGCGATATGGAACGCGATCGACGAGTCCGTGATGATCCCGGTGACGAGGATGCGCTTGCCTTCGAGCAAACCTGCCATTAGTGCGACTCCTTCTTGGGAAAGTTTCAGTAGACCAATATCTTTGGGGTCAGATCCGGGTGGGTCAGTGACCCATGCCCATGCCGCCGTCGACGGGGATGACCGCACCGGCGATGTAGCTTGCGTCCTCGGAAGCCAGGAAGCTCACCGCGCCGGCGACCTCCGCGGCGGTGCCGACCCGCTTGGCCGGGATGAATTCCAGGGCACCGGCCTGAATCCGCTCGTCCAGGGCACGGGTCATCTCGGTGTCGATGTAACCGGGTGCCACCACGTTGGCGGTGACGCCGGCCTTGGACAGCTCCCGGGAGATCGAGCGGGCCATGCCGATCAGACCGGCCTTGGCGGCCGCGTAGTTGGCCTGGTTGCCGATGCCCCACATGCCGGAGACCGAACCGATGAAGATGATCCGGCCGAAACGCTTGCGCTGCATGCTGCGCGAGGCCCGCTGCGCCACCCGGAAGGCTCCGGTGAGGTTGGCGTTGATGACGTTCTCGAACCGTTCCTCGGTCATCCGCATGAGGAACGCGTCCTGGGAGATACCGGCGTTGGATACCAGCACCTCGACCGGCCCCTGGTGCTCCTCGACCTCTTTGAACGCACGGTCGACGGCCTCGTTGTCGGTCACGTCGCACACGACGCCGAACAGCCCGTCGGGTGCCCCGGACCCACGGTGCGTGACGGCAACCTTATGTCCGTCGGCGGCAAGTCGCTGCGCGATCGCCAGGCCGATCCCCCGGTTTCCACCGGTGACCAGCACGGAGCGGGGAACGAACGCGGGCCGCCCGCCGGCTTCGGCAGCGGCGGTTTCGGCGTCGGCTTCGGAGACAGCAGCGTCACTCATGCCCGCCAACTTATCTCCTCACCAGCATGGTCTGAAAATCGCATCACCGGTGCGGACTGCCGTCCGGCAACATGCGATCGTGGCTCAACCGGGCAGTCTGCGGTTGATCAGCAGGGCGGCCGCCCCAGCCAGGGCCAGCACCAACGCACCCAGCCGCAGCCAACCGAGGCTGGCATCGCCCTTGATGGTCTCGTAGCCGATCTGCTGCTGCAGCGAGGTGAACACCTGCTTGAGCTGTTCCAGGCTGGACGCGGTGAAGGCGTCACCGCCGGACAGCTTGGCGATCCTGCCCAGCATCTCGTCGTCGACCGGAACCGGCTGGCGCTGGTCGTTGATCTCGACATAGCCATACGGCGTGCCGAAGGACACCGTGGAGATCGGCACTCCCTGGTCCTTGGCGGTGCGTGCCGCGGTGTAGGCGCCCTTCGGGTTGTCCGGATTGGACGGCACGGTTTCCTTGCCGTCGGACATCAGCACGATGCGCGCGGGTGGCTTCTCGTCACCGCCGCCGATCACGGCACCGACGGTGGCGATCGCCTGCAGTGCGGTGAAGATGCCCTCACCCGTTGCGGTCCGATCGGCCAACTGCAGCTTGTCGAGACCGTTCTTGGTGGCCTCGCGGTTGGTGGTCGGCTGGACCAGGACGGTCGCCGTCCCGGCGTAGGCGATCAGGCCGAGGTTGATCCCCGGTGTGAGCTGATCGGCGAACTGCTTGGCGGCCTCCTGCGCGGCGGCCAGCCGGCTGGGCGCGACATCGGTGGCCCGCATCGACTGCGATACGTCGATCACCAGCATCACCACCGCGCGATTACGCGGAATCCGCACATCATGGGTAGGACCGGCCATCGCCACCGTCAACAGGACAAGCGAAGCCGCCAACAGGGCCGCGGGCAGATGCCGCCACCTGGTCGGCTGTTTGGGCGCCACACTTTCCAGCAGCTCCATGTTGGCGAACCGCAGGACCCGCTGCTTGCGCGCCCGCTGCACGATGACGTAGTACGCCATCAGGCCCAGCACCACGAAGAGGAAAAGGAACCACCACGGGTGCGCGAAGCCTGTCAGGCTCATCGGACCGAGAATCGGTAAAGTCATGTGCTAGAAGTCTTTTCGCTTTCGATTTCTTATCGTCCAGCCAAGGCGCCACGCCGCCGGCTCGCAACGAACCGCACCACATCGGCGATCCAGTCCCGGTCGGTGCGCAGACTCAGCAGCGGCGCATCGCAACGCCGCAACGTGCGTGCCACTTCTTCGCGGTGCGCTGCGGCGGCGCGCTCGAAGTCACTGCGCAACTGCTCGTCGATGGTGAACTCGCGGGTGACACCGGTCTCGGTGTCCTGCAGCACCACGTCACCGATGGCAGGCAGTTCGACGTCGCGCGGGTCCAGGATCTCGATTCCCAGCACCTCGTGACGACCGGCGATCGCCCGCAGCGGGCGCATCCAGTTGATCGGTCCCAGGAAGTCGCTGATGATCACCGCCATCCCGCGCCGCCGCTCGGGACGACGCAGCGCATCGATGGCCGCGGCCAGATCGCCGCGGACCCCGGTCGGGGCCTTCGGCGTGGTGGCGATCGCCCGCAGCAATTCCTGCTCGTGTATCCGCCCACTCAGTGCCGGAACCCGGCGCACGATGTCGCCGTTGGCGATGATCGCACCGATCCGGTTGCCGCCACCGCTGTTGAGAAATGCGATCGCGGCGGCGGCCGCCACCGCAAGGTCGCGCTTCTCACACCCGGCGGTACCGAAGTCCAGGCTGGCCGACATGTCGACGACCAGCCAGGTCTCCAGTTCACGGTCGGCGATCATCTGCCGCACGTGCGGCGTCTGCGTCCGCGCTGTCACCGACCAGTCCATCCGGCGCACATCGTCGCCGGGCTGGTAGATCCGCGAGTCCCCCGGCTCCGACCCCGGACCCGGGATCAGGCCGAGGTGATCGCCGTGGAGCACGCCGTCGAGCTTGCGGCGCACCGTCAGCTCAAGCTTGCGTAACGCCGCCGTCAACGCAGGGTCCCGAATCTCCCCGCGCTTCAGAGACGGCAGATCCACTGAGCGTCGGGCCCCGGGAGGTGTGGTCACCGACTACCGGCCGCGGCAGCCGCGGCGGGAACGGCGGGCGGAACCGAATGCCCCTGCTGCGGAAGTGCATTCACCTGCGGCAGCGCGACTGTCTGCAGGATCCGGTTCACCACGGTCTCCGCCGACACCTCGTCCGCCAACGCGTCATAGGTCAGCACCAGACGGTGACGGAGCACGTCGGGAATCACCTCGACGACGTCCTGCGGGATGACGTAGTCGCGGCCCCGCACCAACGCCAGCGCGCGGGCTGCCGAGATGATGCCAAGTGAGGCACGCGGCGAGGCACCGTAGGCGATCCACGCCTTGGCGTCGGGCATGCCGAACTTCTCGGGCTCGCGGGTCGCGGTGACGATCCGCACCACGTAATCCACCAGTGCGTGGTGCACGAAGTTGTTGGCCGCGAGTTCCTGGAGCCGCAGCAGGTCGCCGGTGTCCAGGATCTGCTTGGCCTCCGGAGGCTTGACACCCATCCGGTAGATGATTTCGCGCTCTTCCTCCGGCGACGGGTAGTCGACGTTGAGCTTGAACAGGAAGCGGTCGCGCTGAGCTTCGGGAAGCGCGTAGACGCCTTCCTGCTCGATCGGGTTCTGGGTGGCCATCACCAGGAACGGGCTGGGCAGCGGGAAGGTCTTACCGCCGATCGAGATCTTTCGCTCGGCCATCACCTCGAGCAGTGCGGACTGCACCTTGGCCGGCGCACGGTTGATCTCGTCGGCCAGCAGGAAGTTGACCACCACCGGGCCGAGCTCGATGTCGAAGTCTTCCTTGCCCTGCCGATAGATGCGGGTACCGATGATGTCGGTGGGCACCAGGTCAGGGGTGAACTGGATGCGGGCGAACGTACCGCCGACGACCTTGGCGAACGTCTCGACCGCCAGGGTCTTGGCGACACCGGGCACACCCTCGAGCAGCACGTGGCCCTTGGCGAGCAGACCGACGAGCATCCGCTCGACGAGCTGGTCCTGGCCGACGATGATCCGCTTGACCTCGAAGATCGCACGTTCCAGGGTATGCACCTCGGCCTGCAGGCTGCCGTTGGTGGTGGTCTGCGGGGCAGCCGGCGCGGCGTGGGAGCCCGCCGACCCGGGCGGAAAGCCCGGCGCCGGGCTCGAACCGGGATAACCTCCGGCGCCCTGCAGCGGTCCACTCGGTGACGTCATCAACTTCCTCCCACGGTGTTCGACTAAAAAACGATCGACTAAAAAACGCTGGTCTTGCGTATTGCTCATCGGGCAATCGGGTGCCCGCCGTCAACTATTCCAGGCACTTCGAAATCCGTCGACGCTGCCCGGAAGACTTCAGGTTCCCCTCAGGATTCGATGATGCGGGCCGCATAGGGCTGGATGCCTGACATGCGGACCGGACTCACGGTGACTTTTTCCGCGCTGCCCGACGCCTCCAGCATCTTGCCGCCACCGAGATATATCGTCACATGCTGGCTACCGCCCGGACCCCAGAACAGAAGGTCACCGCGCTTTGCCTGAGCCACCGGCACCTTGCGGCCGGTGTTGTACTGGTCTCCGGAGTACTTGGGAATCTGCACCCCGACGCCGGCGAACGCGTACCGGGTGAAGCCCGAGCAGTCGTAGCCGATCTTGCCGGCGTCGTAGTCCACACCGGGGCCCGGGCCGGTCAACGTCCCGCCGCCCCACGAGTACGGCACGCCCATCTGTGAACCCCCGCGCCGGATCGCGTACTCGATGGCCTGTGGGCCACGGACCCGACCGCCGGGGAATGCCGAGGCGGACTGCTTGGGGGCCAGCCCGATCGTCTGCAGGAACTGCGAACCAAGGCTCTGTGTGGTCTGCAGCGCGATCTGGCTGACCTGGAACGAGGCGTTGGCGATGGCGACCGGGTCCCCTGGCGCGCCCGAGCTGGCGATCTTCGGCAAGGTCGGATCCCATTGGCCGGCGTCGGGCGCGGCGTTGGCCGGCGCCACGAAACTGACCGCCGCGAACGCGCATGCGGCGATCAGGATCAGGCAACGGAAGACGTAGGAGCGCAAAGTATTCCAATCAGTATTCGATATAGCGGACGACGTACGGGGTCATCCCGCTCGTGCGGACCGGGGAGACCTTGACCTCCGAACCCGTGTAGGGCGCTTCGAGCATCTGGCCGTTGCCGAGATAGAGCGTCACGTGCTGGCTACCGCCGGGGCCGTAGAAGATCACGTCGCCCCGCCGCATCTGCGAGGACGGGATCTTGCGGCCGGCGTTGTACTGCGAGCCCGAGTAATGCGGCAGCTTGATACCGACGCCGGCGAACCCGTAGAGGATCAGGCCCGAGCAGTCGAACCCGACCGTGTTGGCCCCCGAATCGATGCCGCGACTCGGCCCGGCGGCGTTGCCGCCGCCCCAGGAGTACGGCACGCCCATCTGGGAACCGGCCCGCTGGATGACGTATTCAGATGCCTGCCGGCCGTACACCCGCGGGATGGCACCGTTCGTGTAACCGGTCGGCGTAGGCAGAATCCCCAACTTCTGCAGGAAACCGCGGCCCATGTTCTGCGTCACCTGCGCCGACGTCGACGAGATGCCGAGAATGGTGTTGATGATGGCGACCGGGTCACCGCTGACGAAGGCACTGGGGATCGCCGGCAGCGTCGGATCCCATACGCCATCCCAGTTCTGGCCGGCCTGCACCGGCGCGCCCGGGGCGCGATCCCAGTCGCCCGCCGCCGCCTGTGGTGCCGGCTGCTGAGCCGGGGCGGCCGGGGCCGTCGACGCCGAGGCCTGGTGCACCTGGGCGAGCTGGGCTTGGGCCGCGGCTCGTTCGGAGGTCAACCGCTGCAGTTCATCTCGCTGCGAGCCGAACGTCTGCTGCGCAGTTTTCAACGCGGTGACCGCACTGTCCTGACTGGTCTGGGCGTCGACGGTCGCCTGATCGGCATTGCGCTTGGCCAGGCGCGCGGCCGACTCCCGGTTGACCTGCTCGGTACGGGCGCGTTGCAGATCGGCGATCACCTTGTCGCTGCTGACCGCCAGGGTCTGACCGGTGGCGGCGGCGCTGACGATGTCGGCCGGGTCGGACGCGGTCAGGTACGCACTGGACGGGCCGCTGACATAGGTGGCCGCAGCGAAGGTGTCGAAGCGCTTCTGCGCTTCATCGATGGCGGTGCTGGCGTCGGCGATGCCTTGCTGGCTGGCATCGAGTTCCTGCTGCGCCGTGGCAGCCGCATCGCGGGCGTCCTGCACGTCGACAATTGCCTTGTTGACGGCTTCCTGCTGGGTCTGGATGGCAGCACCCAACTCCTGCAGCTTCTGATCGGCGTTGGCCACCGCGGCGACGAGCGTTGCGACCTGATCGGGTGCCCCCGGCTCAGCGGCGGCCGGGACACCTCCGGACATGGCCGTGACAACCAGCATCCCGGCGGCCACCGGCACAGCCAAGAAACGGCCGTACAGCCGGGACGCCGAGGCGCCAACGGTGCGTCTCATTCGACTCAAGTCTCCTATGGCTCAACGACGGCGTACCGGCGTTTGCTCGGGGCCATTGCACAGAAGTCACATGAGGCACAACTACAACAATGGCTACCGACTGCACCGTACGTCACATCTGTAGCCAAAGAAACATTGGTCACAAATTACAAGTTTGTAATTGCGAATAGTGTGACCAATTAGTGATATTGGAAGCTATACCGAACGAATGTTCGAGGGCTTTCCGGTAACTACTCCGAGGAGGCGTCCGACGCCTCTGACCCGGCCGATTGTTTGCTGCGGCGCTGCAGAACCCGGGCGAAGGCGGCCGCCGCGGCGACGCCGACAACCATTGCGATCGCGAGCGCCGTCCAGGGGAAATCCGGGGTGGAAATCTCGCCGACGAAATTCTGCGCAGATAACACCGGATTACCGGTCTTGGCGACGTCCTGCCCCGCCTCCAAAGTCACCCGATCGATCGTCGGACTGTAAGTGCCGGCAAACGACGGGCTCAGCGCCAGCACGGTCGCACCCGGATTGGCGTGCCCGACCTCCGTGGCGATATCCCGCAGCGGGGTGTCGATACCCGGATTGCTCGGCAGCACGACGATCTTGAGGTCGATGCCCTCCTGTCGGGCATCGCTGACCACCTGGCGCAGGGCTTCGACATCGGCGGCGGGGGCACTGACCCCGTCATCGCGCACGTCGGCCTGCACCGCAGCCATACACTTGGCTACCCCGTCGGGTTGCGCCGCATCGAGCCCTACGGTGTCGCACACCTCGACCGGAATGTAGGCCGGCAGGAACGGGATGACATGGGGTCCGGTCACGCCAGCACGGTACGCCTCGACCGTTCGACCTGACGATGGGGACAGGGGAATCGTCACCGGGTCGAACGTCGATCGTCACGCAGGAGTGATGCTCGGGCTCGAATGCCACTCCAGCGTGACGGTGGGGCGGAGGGTCCGGGCGGACCACCCAGTCGGACGGATCCGCCCGACTGGGTGGCAACGAGTAACCGACAGGGGAAGACTGGACCCCGACTGACCAGGCCTTGCAGGACAAGCGTACTGTTAACGTCGCAACGCCGCCGACACAGCCCGTCGCGGCGAGATCGAGCCGGGAGTTGATGTGAGCAGCGAGAATACGGAAAATTCGTCCCTTAACTCATTTGGTGCCCGCGACACACTAACTGTCGGGGACCAGAACTACGAGATCTACCGACTGGACGCGGTACCCGGTACCGAAAAGCTCCCGTACAGCCTCAAGGTACTTGCGGAGAACCTGTTGCGCACCGAAGACGGCGCCAACATCACCAAGGACCACATCGAGGCCATCGCCAACTGGGATCCCTCGGCCGAGCCGAGCATCGAGATCCAGTTCACCCCGGCCCGCGTGCTGATGCAGGACTTCACCGGTGTGCCGTGCATCGTCGACCTGGCCACCATGCGCGAAGCCGTCGCGGCCCTCGGCGGAGATCCGGACAAGGTCAACCCGCTGTCCCCCGCCGAGATGGTCATCGACCACTCCGTCATCCTCGACGTCTTCGGCAACGCCGGCGCCTTCGAACGCAACGTCGAGCTCGAATACGAGCGCAACTCCGAGCGCTACCAGTTCCTGCGCTGGGGCCAGGGCGCGTTCGACGACTTCAAGGTCGTCCCGCCCGGCACCGGCATCGTTCACCAGGTCAACATCGAGTACCTGGCCCGCGTGGTGTTCGAGCGCGACGGGGTCGCCTACCCGGACACCTGTGTGGGCACCGACAGCCACACCACCATGGAGAACGGCCTGGGCGTGCTGGGTTGGGGCGTCGGCGGTATCGAGGCCGAGGCCGCCATGCTGGGCCAGCCCGTCTCGATGCTCATCCCCCGCGTCGTCGGCTTCAAGCTGACCGGTGAGATCAAGCCCGGCGTGACCGCCACCGACGTGGTGCTCACCGTCACCGACATGCTGCGCAAGCACGGCGTGGTCGGCAAGTTCGTCGAGTTCTACGGCAAGGGCGTGGCCGAGGTACCGCTGGCCAACCGCGCCACCCTGGGCAACATGAGCCCCGAATTCGGTTCCACCGCAGCGATCTTCCCGATCGATGACGAGACCATCAACTACCTGCGGCTGACCGGGCGCACCGACCAGCAGCTGGCACTGGTCGAGGCCTACGCCAAGACGCAAGGCATGTGGCACAACCCGGACAAGGAGCCGGTGTTCTCCGAGTACCTGGAGCTGGACCTGTCGACCGTGGTTCCCTCGATCGCCGGACCCAAACGGCCGCAGGACCGCATCGAGCTGACCGACGCCAAGAACGCGTTCCGCAAGGACATCCACAACTACGTGGAGGAGAACTTCCCGACCCCGCATACCCAGCTCGACGAGGCGGTCGAGGAGTCCTTCCCGGCTTCCGACCCGGCCAAGCTGTCGTTCGCCGACGACGGCGCCGTCGACGTGCGTCCTTCGGCGGCCAACGGCGCCGGAGGCCGGCCGTCCAAGCCCGTCACCGTCACGTCCGCGGAGCGCGGCGAGTTCGTGCTCGATCACGGAGCGGTCGTCGTCGCCGGGATCACCTCGTGCACCAACACCTCCAACCCGTCGGTGATGCTCGGTGCGGCGCTCCTGGCCAAGAAGGCCGTCGAAAAGGGCCTGGCCTCCAAGCCGTGGGTCAAGACCAACATGGCGCCCGGCTCGCAGGTGGTCACCGACTACTACAACAAGGCCGGCCTGTGGCCGTACCTGGAGAAGCTGGGTTACTACCTGGGCGGCTACGGCTGCACCACCTGCATCGGCAACACCGGCCCGCTGCCCGACGAGATCTCGGCAGCCATCAACGAGAACGACCTGTCGGTGACCGCGGTGCTCTCGGGTAACCGCAACTTCGAGGGCCGCATCTCCCCCGACGTCAAGATGAACTACCTGGCCTCCCCGCCGCTGGTGATCGCCTACGGCATCGCGGGCACCATGGACTTCGACTTCGAGACCGATCCGCTCGGTCAGGACCACGACGGCAACGACGTCTTCCTCGCAGATATCTGGCCCACTGCGGCAGAGATCCAGGAGACCATCGCGAGCTCGATCAACCGGGATATGTTCACCGACTCGTACGCCGACGTGTTCAAGGGCGACGACCGCTGGCGTTCGCTCTCCACCCCCGAAGGCAACATCTTCGAGTGGGACGACGCCTCCACCTACGTGCGCAAGGCCCCTTACTTCGACGGCATGCCCGCCGATCCGGAGCCGGTCGGCGACATTTCGGGTGCCAGAGTTCTTGCCCTGCTGGGTGATTCGGTGACCACCGACCACATCAGCCCGGCCGGCGCGATCAAGCCGGGCACTCCGGCCGCACAGTACCTCGATGCCAACGGTGTGGCGCGCAAGGACTACAACTCGCTGGGGTCGCGACGCGGCAACCACGAGGTGATGATCCGCGGCACCTTCGCCAACATCCGCCTCAAGAACCAACTGCTCGACGATGTCTCGGGCGGCTACACCCGTGACTTCACCCAGCCGGGCGGCGCGCAGGCGTTCATCTACGACGCCTCGGTCAACTACAAGGAAGCCGGCATCCCGCTGGTCGTCCTGGGCGGCAAGGAGTACGGTTCGGGCTCCTCGCGCGACTGGGCCGCCAAGGGCACGGTGCTGCTGGGCGTGAAGGCCGTCATCACCGAGTCCTTCGAGCGCATCCACCGGTCGAACCTGATCGGTATGGGTGTCATCCCGCTGCAGTTCCCGGCAGGCGAATCGGCGGCAAGCCTCAAGCTCGACGGCACCGAGACCTACGACATCACCGGGATCACCGCGCTCAACGAGGGCAAGACTCCGAAGACGGTGAAGGTCACCGCGACGAAGGAAAACGGCAGCAAGGTGGAGTTCGACGCGGTGGTCCGCATCGACACCCCCGGTGAGGCCGACTACTACCGCAACGGCGGCATCCTGCAGTTCGTGCTGCGCAACATGCTGAAGTCGAAGTAATCCTGACCGGACCGGACGAAGCAGCGAAGGCACACACGTGCCCCGGGTGACCGACGACCATCTTGCGGCCCGGCGCCGTCAGATTCTCGACGGCGCCCGGCGCTGCTTCGGTCAGTACGGATACGAGAGTGCGACCGTGCGACGGCTCGAAGAAACCATCGGGCTGTCGCGCGGCGCAATCTTTCACCACTTCAAGGACAAGGACACCTTGTTCTTCGAGTTGGCCCGAGAGGACGCCGAGCGGATGGCCGACGTGGCTGCCCGCGAAGGATTGATTCAGGTGATGCGGAACATGCTCGCCGCTCCCGAGCAGTTCGACTGGCTGGCCACCCGGCTGGAGATCGCCCGAAAGTTACGCAACGATCCGGCTTTTCACCGAGGCTGGGCCGAGCGGTCAGCAGAGTTGGATGCCGCCATCACCGAGCGCCTGCGCCGACAGAAGCAGGCCGGTCGACTGCGCGACGACGTGCCCAGTGCGGTCCTGCACATCTACCTGGACCTCGTGCTCGACGGACTGGTGGCCCGGATCGCCTCCGGCGAGGACCCGAAGAACCTCACCGCGGTGCTCGATCTGGTGGAGGACAGCGTGCGGCAGCAGACGTCGGCGGCGGATAGCTGAATCCGGCTACCGCACGGCCGCTGCGTTTGTCATGCCCTGGCCCGGGTGCGGTGATTGGGCCCACCGCGGCTGCGCATCGTCGTTCCTGACTCGCGCAGCAAGCTGTGAATCGAACCGTAGGAACGGCCGGTCTTGGCCACGAGCGAGCGGATGCTGGCACCCCCCTCGTAGGCCTTGCGCAACTCTGCCAGCAGTTCGCCGCGATTCATGTTCATATCCCTCATCGACATCTCCCCGCTTGTGATGTCCCGACGGGTACCCACACTAGAAACGACGCACACACCGATGGGTCGATTTGTCCAACGTCTTATATTGACGTATTCGAAAGTGTGATGGTTCTTGCGAATTCGCGGTCAGGCGAGCTCGATGAGATCCCGGTATTCGGTGGACCAGAAGTCCTCGGTGCCGTCCGGCAGCAGGACCACGCGCTGCGGGTTGAGCGCCTCGGCTGCACCCGGATCGTGCGTCACCAACACCACCGCCCCCTGGTAGCTCCGCAGCGCATCGAGAACCTGCTCTCGTGACGCCGGATCGAGGTTGTTGGTCGGCTCGTCCAGCAACAACACATTGGCCTTGGAGGCAACCAGCCCGGCCAGCGCGAGGCGAGTCTTCTCACCACCGGACAGCGTGCCTGCCTGCTGCTCCAGCTGAGGGCCGGTGAACATGAACGCGCCCAACAGGCCACGCAGGTCCTGTTCTCCGGTATCCGGAGCGGCGTGGCGGATGTTGTCCCACACCGACGCATGGTCGTCGAGCGTGTCGTGTTCCTGGGCGAAGTACCCGATCTTGCAACCGTGACCGGGTTCCATGGTGCCGGCATCGGCATTTTCGGTGCCGGCCAGCAGGCGGAGCAGGGTGGTCTTGCCCGCGCCGTTGAGCCCGAGCACCACCACGCGCGATCCGCGGTCGATGGCCAGGTCGACGCCGGTGAAAATCTCCAACGAGCCGTAGGTCTTGGTCAGGCCCTTGACGACCAACGGGGTCTTGCCGCACGGGTCCGGGATCGGGAACCTGATCTTGGCTACCTTGTCGGACACCCGTTCGGCGTCCAGCTCGGCGATCATCCGCTCGGCACGGCGCAACATATTCTGCGCGGCAACGGCTTTGGTGGCCTTGGCACCCATCTTGGCGGCCTGAACCCGCAGCGCGCCTGCCTTCTTCTCCGCATTGGCCCGCTCGCGGCGGCGACGCTGTTCATCGGTCGCGCGCGCGTCGAGGTACTTCTTCCAGCCCATGTTGTAGACGTCGGCCTCACCGCGCACCGCATCGAGGAACCACACCCGGTTGACGACCTCGTCGAGCAGGTCGACATCGTGGCTGATGACGACGAGCCCACCGGTGTGATTGTGCAGGAAACCCCGCAACCAGCCGATCGAGTCGGCGTCGAGGTGGTTGGTGGGTTCGTCGAGTAGCAGAGTCGTGTCCGACCCGGAACCGGTGTCACTCGCCGCGAACAGGATGCGCGACAGCTCGACGCGGCGGCGCTGACCACCGGACAGGGTGCGCAGCGGCTGCGTCAGCACCCGATCGGGCAGGCCCAGGCTCGCGCAGATGCGGCCGGCCTCGCTCTCGGCGGCGTAGCCGCCCAGCGCCGAGAACCGCTCCTCGAGCTGACCGTACTTGCGGACCGCCTTGTCGCGGGCCGCATCGTCGGCGACCTCGGCCATCAAGACCTGCTGCTTCTCCAGGTCTGCCAACAGCTTGTCGAGCCCGCGGGCCGACAACACCCGGTCACGGGCCAAGACGTCGAGATCACCTTCTTTGGGATCCTGTGGCAGGTAACCGATTTCACCGGTCGTGGTGATAGATCCGGCGTACGGCTCGCCCTCGCCGGCCAGAATCCTCATCGTGGTCGTCTTGCCTGCGCCGTTACGCCCGACCAGTCCGATCCGGTCACCGGGTTGCACCCGCAACGCCGAGCCCTCGAAGGACAGCAGCGTGCGCGCGCCGGCGCGGACCTCCAGGTCCGTTGCGGTGATCACGCTGCTGTCCTCCTATTTGTCGTCAGTAAAAGCCGCGGGCCGTTTCTCGGCGCGCGCAGCAACCGCTTCCTCAAAGTTTGCGGTGAGCAGGCGCACGAAAAGTTGTCCCAGGCCCTCGGCCTGCATGTGCCCTTCCAGGCTAGCGGCGTCCAGTCCACTCCAAAGTGTGCGCTTGGTCAACTCGATACCCGGTCGGGAGAACGCCGCCATCCGGTCCGCCATGTCGTAGCAGGTATCCAGCAGGGCCTCCTCGGCCGTCACGCTGGACACCAGACCGATGCTCGCGGCCTCCCGGGCGTCGACGTCGCGGCCGGTCAACATGATCTCGAAGGCGCGTGACGAGCCGATGGCGCGTGGCAGCAGGTAAGACAATCCCAGCTCACTGGCGGTAAGACCGTTGTTGATCCCGGCGGCCCGGAAGTAGGCGCCCTCGGCAGCGACCCGGATGTCACAAGCCAGAGCCAGGCAGAGCCCGCCACCGATGGCCGCACCGTTGACCGCCGCGATCACCGGCTGATGCAGTCGCCGTAGGGCGAGGATCACATCGTCGAGGATCTCCATCGACCGCAATGCGTACGTCGGTCTGGTCAGCCCGGCCACGTGCGGCACCGATCCGGCCGACTTGTGATCGGCCCCGGACGAGAATCCCCGACCGGCACCGGTCAGCACGACCACGCGCACGCTGTTGTCGTAGCGCAAGTCTTCCAGGATGCCCTTGAGCGGGACCATCACGTCGAAGGCCATCGAGTTCATCCGCTCGGGCCGGTTGAGGGTCACCAGGGCCACATCGGGTCGCGGACGGTCGACCAGTACGAGTTGGTTCTGCGCAGTCACAGACAGCACGCTAGCGCGTGCCGGTACTCACACCTGTTCGGCGTCGCCCTGACCGGCCTGCTCATTCATGGCCGCGTCGATGTCGAACTCCTTGATCTTCTGGACGAGGTCCTCCAGCGCCGCCGGCGGCAGCGCGCCGGCCTGGTTGAAGACCAACTTGCCCTTCTTGAAGGCCATCAGGGTGGGGATCGAACGGATCTCGGCAGCCGCCGCGAGCGCCTGCTCAGCCTCGGTGTCCACCTTGGCGAAGACCACATCTGGGTGCTTCTCGGCAGCCGCGTTGAATGTCGGCGCGAACGCCCGGCACGGTCCGCACCACGACGCCCAGAAATCCACCAACACGATCTCGTTGTCCTTGACGATGTTGTCGAACTCTTCTGAGGTGATGTCCTGCGTACTCACACTTGTCCTAACGTCGGGGCATAGCGGCCTGTTCCCAGCCTATTTCAATAGAGCCGGGGCAACGCGGTTTCGGGATGGCAGCCGACGAACCCGGATCCGCCAAACACCGCAGAACCGTCACCGATGTCCTGAGACATCACACCCGGAGTGTCACCCACCTGTGGCATAATCGAACGTATGTTCGACATCGAGTCGGGTTCCGGTGCGGCGCTGATCGACGCGGTCAGTGCTGGGGCGCGGGCGGAGTCGGTGGCGATCGCGGGTCGGCTTTCGGCGATCGGGGCATTGGACAGCTTCCGGGAACAGGAGCTGGCCGAGTCGATCTTTTGGACCACCGATCCCTTCGAGGCGGTGGCCGCCGAGATTTCGGCGGCGATGCGGATCAGCCGGGGTCGGGCCGGCACCCAGATCCACCGCGCCCGGGTGTTGCGGGACAAACTGCCCCTGGTGGCGGCCCGGTTCGCCGTCGGGGACATCGACTATCGGGTGGTGTGTGTGATCATCGCCCGCACCGGCATCGTGGACGGCGCGGTGTGGGCCGGACTGGATGCAGAACTGGCCGCCCGGGCACACCGGTGGATGCGGCTGTCTGAACGCCAGCTCCGCGACCGGGTGGACCGGTGGATCGCCAAACTCGACCCCAACGGGGTGCGAGTCCCACCCAATGTGAACGATGAGCGGTTCGTCCAGATCGAACCGAGCAGCCCGGGCATGACCTCACTGTGGGCCAACGTGCATGCCGAAGACGGTGTCGCGCTCAATCAACGGTTGGATGCGTTGGCGGCCACGGTGTGTGAACATGATCCCCGCACCCGTGAGCAGCGTCGTGCCGATGCGGTGGGGCCGTTGGCCCGGCTGGAATCACAGCTGCCATGCCGGTGCGGTCGCGACGATTGCCCGGCCACCCAGAAACGGGCCGCAGCCAACGCTGCAATGGTCCATGTGCTGGCCGAGCAGGCCACCCTCGACGGCACCTCCAATGCGCCGGGGTATCTACCCGGCCATGGCATCCTGCCCGCCGAATCGGTGCGCGACCTGGCCGCCAACGCCACACTCAAGCCAGTGGTGGTGCCCGCCCAACCCACCGAATCCGGCGCCCCGGAGGCCGCCGAGCCGGGGTACCGCCCGTCGGTGGCGCTGAGTGAGTTCATCCGATGGCGGGACCTGACCTGCCGGTTCCCCGGCTGTGACGCCCCAGCCGAACGCTGCGACATCGACCACACCGCACCCTGGCCCGCAGGCCCGACACATCCGTCGAACACCAAACTATTCTGCCGGGCCCATCATTTGGTCAAAACGTTCTGCCCCGGCTGGAACGACCGTCAATTCCCCGACGGCACCGTCGAATTCAGATCACCGACCGGGCACACCTACACCACCGAACCCCACGGTGCTGACCTGTTTCCCGTCCTGGGGCAACCGACCGGGGAGGTGAATCTCCCCGAACCCCAAGCCCCGCACCCCAACCGTGCCGCAATGATGCCCAAACGCACACGGACCCGCGAACAAGACCGCCAAGAACGCATCGCCGTAGAACGACACCTACGCGCCGAACTCAACAACGACCTCGCATACGAACGCGACTACCAAGCCTGGCTCGCCGAAGAATACGGACCACCCCCACCCTTCTGAGCGGAACAGTGTTGTGCCGCTCGGGTTCAGCCCCCGAGCGGCAACAACGTCACGACACGAGATCGTGCTGATGTGGACGTCCGGATTCGAACCGCCATATCGCGTGATCGAGTGTGAAGGCATCCCAACCCGCGAATGCGGCCACCTCACGCACCACCTCAGCGGCGCATTCGGCACTCACCGCCCCGAGGTGGCGGGCCACGTACGCCGCCACCACGCGGCCGGCCCTCGCCCCAGGAATCTGCGTGAGCTTCAGCGCGTACTCCCAGGTGACACCCGACCGCTGACCGGGCACCGCACACCATGCCTCCTTGACCTGCTCCCGGCGGCCGTCCTCGCCCGCCACGGCACGCAGGTCTGCGGATGTGCGAACACCCAGTGCGACAAGCGCTTCCACAACCTGTTCGACGGCCACCGACTTCAACGGCGCATTCGCCGTAGTGGAGGTGGGCCGACGGTTCCCGATCTGCGTCGCCCATGGATCAGGCCCGCCCAAATCGGCGATGTTCTGTAGGAGTTCGACGGCGCCATCGGTGTCGGCGTCCGCGCCCTGCGCCGCCCGGTAGCCGCGGTACCGGGCGATGATCTTCTCCACGGTGACGTACTGCGCCCCGGTCGAGTAGATCGAATCAATCACGCACAGCGCCAACGAATCTGGGTATCCGCGCGGGTTGAACCAGCGTTGCGGATCACCGAGATCGCGCAAGCATGCTTCGTGCAATTTTTCGAAGTCCGAGTCCATTGCGATTCCTTCCGGCTGTCCAGGAAACCCCTTCGGCTCCCGGTGTGCTGGAAGCTAGCGAGGTCGGCCGACAGAAAACCGGCGAGAAACCATGCAGTGGCGAAGTTATCCACAGGCCTGTCGGACATTGGCCAGCAACTGGGCTTGGCGCTTTGGCCACCAGACCAACTCCAAGACCAGCGCCGCCAGGTAGACGACCGAGACCACGGCATTGCCGACCGACCCGGATACGGCGTCCCACAACGCACTCGCCGCGGCGACGACGAGCACCAACGGCAGGAGCCAGCGAAACGGTCGTCCCGCTGTGGCGGCCTCATACACGCCCCGGCCATAGTCGCGGGCGGCTTCGACCAGTCGCGGGTCGTCGATCTGCTCACCACGGCGGGCGGCGGCTACGACCCTGACCCGATCAGAGCCGGTCAGCCGTTCCGACATCGGCCAGTACCGGGCCATCCGGCGCGCCATCCAGACGCCGTAGAACGTGCCCACGATGACGAGGACCAGCACGCCGGAGATCCAGAACCCGGAGTCCAGCCAGGAGAGCACACCCAGCACCAAGCCCACGCTGCCGCCGATCATCAGCGCTCGACCCCAGAAGCCGCTGCGCCAGACGAACGCCGGGACGGTCACCATGAACGCATACGGTATCCCCCGCTACCAGTCTCCACCGGTAACGACGTCACCTGGCGCGCCCTTGAGCGTGACCACTTTCCCGGGATCAACAGGGACAAAAGGCATTTCACTTTCCCCGAACCACTCACCGACACTCTTGACGTTCGCCAACGTGTCGGTGGCGGCCAAGTCCTGGGCGTCCGCGTCGTAATAGTCGAACCAAGGCAGACCGGCTTCGACATACGCGTCGCGGTCCACCGGGGTGGGCGGCGGCACCTCACCCGTGATCGCAGTCCACTGCGCCGCGCTGCAGAGATGCACGAACACCCGCTGGGAACGGTCCTCGTCGTAGTCGGAGAGCGGACGGCCGTCGGCGTAGACCTCCTGCCGCATCCTGCCGCCGGCGCCCAAACCCATCGACGGCGCCGCGCTGGGGGCCGGGAGGAGCTCGCAACTGTCTTCGTCGATCATCATCGAGCCCTCGAACCGAGGACGCGCCCGCCACTGTTCAAGCGCCTGCGCGGTGAGACCGACGGCCCGCAACTGGACACCGCCATGGACTTCTTGCCCCGTGATCTGTCCTTCGACCGTTGCCCCGGAGCCGAGCGGCACGGCCACGAACTGGCGGATGAACCCGTCACCGGCATTGATGCCGTCGAGCCACGGCTGGTCGGGCAACGCGACATAGTTCTGCGGACCCCGGGCCAGGCGTTCCTTCCAGCCCGCGCCGCTGACCGCACACACCTTCCCCACACCGACCTGCAGCGCGGCCGGATCGGACGAGTGGAACGACAGCCACATCGCCTCACGTTGGTAGACCGGCAACATGATGCCACCGTGCGCCAGCCACTCGGCCGGCACCCGATCGGGATAGTCCTGGACCCGACGCAACGGAAACGCGCCGAGACCCGGTGGGAGCGGGTGTAATCCGGTCTCCGGGATGCGCAATGTCCGCTCGAATCCGACAGTGACCGAGCCCAACACCAGCTGGTCGTCGAAAACCTTTACCTCAGGACGGTGCTCCATGCGTGCCTCCATATTCGCCTGTTGGCGATATTGGTAGCACCCACCACCGACAGTCCGTCAGACGGTGAAACCGAGCGCCCGCAGCTGTTCGCGGCCGTCGTCGGTGATCTTGTCCGGGCCCCACGGCGGGTTCCAGACCCAGTTGATCTTGATCTCGTTGACCAGCCCGGAGCCCACAAGCGCGGTGCGCGACTGATCCTCGATCACGTCGGTCAGCGGACAGGCCGCCGAGGTGAGCGTCATGTCGATCAGCGCCACGGGGCCCTCGTTGCTCTCTTCGACGTTGAGCCCGTAGACCAGGCCCAGGTCGACGACGTTGATGCCCAACTCGGGGTCCACGACGTCCCGCATGGCCTCCTCGAGGTCGGCGAGCATTTCGTCAGACGCCCCAGTGGCATCCCCGCTCGCTTCGCTCGTGCCCGCCGGTACCTCGCTCATCGCTGTTCCTTCACGTCATCGCTGGCCTGCACCAGCGCGTCTTTAAATGCCATCCATCCCAGCAACGCGCACTTCACCCGCGCCGGGTATTTCGCGACACCGGCGAATGCGACGCCGTCACCGAGTACATCTTCGTCCCCCTCCACGTTCCCGCGGGAGGAAATCATCTCGGTGAAGGCTTCGACCGTCTTGAGGGCATCACCGACGCTCTGGCCGATGACCTGATCGGTGAGCACTGAGGTGGCGGCCTGGCTGATCGAACAGCCCTGCCCGTCGTAGGAGATGTCCGTCACCGTCTCGGCGTCGTCGGAGAGGGTGACCCGAAGCGTCACCTCGTCACCACAGGTCGGGTTGACGTGGTGCACCTCGGTGGCGAAGGGCTCACGCAGTCCGCGGTGATGCGGATGCTTGTAATGATCCAGGATCACTTCCTGGTACATCTGTTCCATTCTCACGAGAAGAACTCCACGGCGCGTCCGATGCCGGCTACCAGACGGTCCACCTCGTCGAGAGTGTTGTACACCGCGAAGGACGCGCGAGCGGTCGCCGCGATCCCGAAGCGACGGTGCAGCGGGTAGGCGCAATGGTGCCCGACGCGTACCGCGACGCCCTCGTCGTCGAGCACCTGCCCGACATCGTGGGCGTGGATCCCGTCGACCACGAAACTGACCGGAGAACCGCGATGTTCCATCGTCGTCGGCCCGATGATCCGCACCTGCGGAACCGAAGCCAGGCCTACCAGCGTGGCGGCCACCAGTTCGGCTTCGTGCGCCTCGACGGCGTCCATCCCGATATCGCTCAGATACCGTGCGGCAGCAGCCAACCCGACGACCTGCGAGGTCATCGGAGTCCCAGCCTCGAACCGCTGCGGGGGCGGTGCGTAGGTGGTCCGCTCCATCGTGACGGTCTCGATCATCGAACCCCCGGTAAGGAACGGAGGTGCGGCGGCCAAAACGTCGTGGCGTCCGTAGAGCACGCCGATGCCGGTGGGCCCCAGCATCTTGTGACCGGAGAACGCCGCGAAATCGACATCGAGCGCGTGGAAGTCAACCGGCTGATGCGGCACCGACTGGCAGGCATCCAGCACGGTGAGCGCACCGACAGCCTTGGCCCGCGACACCAGCTCGGCCACCGGGGCGACCGCGCCCGTGACGTTCGAATGATGGCTGAAGGCCACCACTTTCACCCGTTCGTCGAGCTGCAGCGAGTCCAGATCGATCCGCCCGTCATCGGTGACGGAGTACCACTTCAGCGTCGCACCGGTGCGCTGGGCCAATTCCTGCCACGGAATCAGGTTCGCGTGGTGTTCCAGCTCGGTGGTGACGATCACGTCACCCGGGCCGACCGCACGGTCGAAGCGCTTGTCCCCCAGTACATATGACACCAGGTTGAGCGACTCGGTGGCATTCTTGGTGAACACCAACTCATCTGGCTCGGCACCGACGAACGCCGCGATGTCTGCGCGCCCCTGCTCGTAGGCGTCGGTGGCCTCCTCCATCAGCTGGTGCGCACCGCGGTGCACCGCCCCGTTGGAGTGGGTGAGGAACTCCCGTTCGGCATCGAGCACCTGTAGCGGCTTCTGGGACGTCGCCCCGGAATCCAGGTACGCCAACTGCTTTCCGCCACGCATCACCCGACTCAGAATCGGGAAGTCAGCCCTTACCCGGGCCAGCCCGGCTTGATCCAACGTCGACGCTTCGATGGTCATGTCAGGCTCCGACAGCTTGGGTGAAGCGCACGTATCCGTTCTCTTCGAGCTCGTCGGCGAGTTCCGGCCCGCCCGATTCCACGATGCGCCCACCGACGAATACGTGCACGAACTGCGGCTGGATGTACCGCAGGATCCGCGTGTAGTGGGTGATCAGCAGGATTCCGCCGTGCTCGGCCTCGGCGTAGCGGTTGACGCCCTCGCTCACGATTCGCAGCGCGTCGACGTCCAGACCTGAGTCGGTCTCGTCGAGGATCGCGATCTTCGGCTTGAGCAGCGACAGCTGCAGGATCTCGTGGCGCTTCTTCTCGCCGCCGGAGAATCCCTCGTTGACGCTGCGCTCACCGAACGCCGGGTCGATTTCCAGTTCGGCCATCGCGCCCTTGACTTCCTTGACCCAGTGCCGCAGCTTGGGCGCCTCGCCACGGACCGCGGTGGCCGCGGTGCGCAGGAAGTTGGTCATCGACACCCCTGGCACCTCGACCGGGTACTGCATCGCCAGGAAGAGGCCCGCGCGGGCCCGCTCGTCGATGCTCATCTCGAGGACGTCCTGTCCGTCGAGGGTGATCGATCCGGAGGTGACGGTGTACTTGGGATGCCCGGCGATCGCGTAGGACAGCGTCGACTTTCCGGAGCCGTTGGGGCCCATCACCGCGTGCGTCTCCCCCGACTTCACGGTGAGGTTCACACCCTTGAGGATCGGGATCTCGGTGTTCTCAGCGCCTTCGGTGGCGTTGACCGAGACGTGCAGGTCCTTGATTTCCAGCGTGGTCATAACTAGTTGGCTTTCGATTCGGTGATGGCAAGTTCTTTTTCGATCGCCGCGGTCAGGCGCTCGCGCACCTCCGGGACAGCGATCTTGGCGATGATCTCGTTGAAGAATCCGCGCACGACCAAGCGGCGGGCCTGATCCTCGGGGATGCCGCGGGCGCGCAGGTAGAACAACTGCTCGTCGTCGAAACGCCCGGTGGCACTGGCGTGCCCGGCGCCGACGATCTCGCCGGTCTCGATCTCGAGGTTGGGCACCGAATCAGCGCGGGCACCGTCGGTGAGAACCAGGTTGCGGTTCACCTCGAAGGTGTCGGTACCGGTGGCCTCGGCCCGGATCAGTACATCGCCGATCCACACCGTGTGCGCATCGGGCTTCTTGGAATCCGGATCACCCTGCAATGCGCCCTTGTACAGGACGTCAGACTTGCAGTGCGGCTGAGCGTGATCGACCAACAACCGCGACTCGAAGAACTGGCCGTCGTCGGCGAAGTACGTACCGAGCATCTTGGCGTCACCGCCCGGTCCGGCGAACCGCACGGTCGCCGAGGTGCGCACCACGTCGCCACCGAGGGTGACGTTGACGTGTCCGAGCACCGCGTCCTTGCCGAGCTTGGCGTGGTGTGCGCTGACATGCACCATGTCGTCGGCCCAGTCGGCGATCCAGATGACGCCGACACCGGCCGCGTCACCGACGATGATCTCGACGTTGTCGGCGTAGATTCCGCTGCCGCGCAGATCGACCACGACGGTGGCTCGGGACAATTCCTCGACCCGAATCTGCAGGTGTCCGTAGGCCACCTTGTCCGCACCGGGCCCGTCGATGACGATCTCGATCGGCTCGGCGACCTCGGTGTCACGCTTGACGGTCACCACGGTGGCTGTTTCGAATGACGAGAAGGCCTGGGCCGCAACGCGATCGGTGGGCACACCGCCCTCGCCGAGACGTATGTCGTCACGGCCGACGGTCTCCACGGTCACGCCGGGACGCTCGGTCACGGTGATGCCGGCCTTGCCATTCGCTACGGCAGTGCCGTCATGCAGGCCGCGAAGCCGCTTGAGCGGGGTGAACCGCCACAGCTCGTCGCGACCGCCGGGGACCTCGAAGGCGTTGACATCAAAGGATCCGAACAGCTCGCCCTTATTTGTCACGATCCCTTCGACCGCTCCAGTGAGATTCTGTGTCACTTAACCGACCGCGCCTTCCATCTGCAGCTCGATGAGCCGGTTCAGCTCAAGCGCGTATTCCATGGGCAGTTCCTTGGCGATGGGCTCGACGAAGCCGCGCACCACCATCGCCATTGCCTCGTCCTCGGTCAGGCCGCGGCTCATCAGATAGAACAGCTGATCCTCGCTGACCTTGGACACCGTGGCCTCATGGCCCATGGTGACGTCGTCCTCGCGGATGTCGACGTACGGGTAGGTGTCGCTGCGGCTGATCGTATCGACCAGCAGCGCATCGCATTTCACGCTCGACTTGCTGCCGTGCGCACCCTTGTTGACCTGGACCAGCCCGCGGTAGGACGCCCGGCCACCGCCACGAGCAACCGACTTCGACACGATGTTGCTCGACGTGTTGGGTGCCAGGTGCAGCATCTTGGCGCCGGTGTCCTGGTGCTGACCCTCGCCGGCGAACGCCACCGAGAGCACCTCGCCCTTGGCATGTTCACCGGTCATCCAGACGGCCGGGTACTTCATGGTGACCTTGGAACCGATGTTTCCGTCGATCCACTCCATGGTGGCGCCGGCCTCGGCGCGCGCACGCTTGGTCACCAGGTTGTAGACGTTGTTCGACCAGTTCTGGATGGTCGTGTAGCGGACGCGGGCGCCGGGCTTGACGATGATCTCGACCACGGCCGAGTGCAGCGAATCCGACTTGTAGATCGGCGCGGTACAACCCTCGACGTAGTGCACGTAGGAGCCCTCGTCGGCGATGATCAACGTCCGCTCGAACTGGCCCATGTTCTCGGTGTTGATCCGGAAGTAGGCCTGCAGCGGGATGTCGACGTGCACGCCCGGAGGCACATAGATGAACGAACCACCCGACCAGACTGCGGTGTTGAGCGCGGAGAACTTGTTGTCCCCGGCCGGGATCACCGTGCCGAAGTACTGCTTGAACAGCTCCGGGTGTTCCTTGAGCGCGCTGTCGGTGTCCAGGAAGATGACGCCGAGGGCTTCGAGGTCCTCACGGATCGAGTGGTAGACCACCTCGGACTCGTACTGTGCGGCGACACCGGAGACCAGGCGCTGCTTCTCGGCCTCGGGGATGCCGAGCCGGTCGTAGGTGTTCTTGATGTCGGCGGGCAGGTCGTCCCACGTGGCGGCCTGCTTCTCACTGGACCGCACGAAGTATTTGATGTTGTCGAAGTGGATACCCTCGAGGTTGGAACCCCAGTTCGGCATCGGCTTCTTGTCGAAGGTACGTAGCGCCTTGAGCCGAGCCTCCAACATCCACTCCGGCTCGCTCTTCTTGGCCGAAATGTCACGCACGACGGCTTCCGACAGGCCGCGCTGCGCACTGGCGCCCGCGACGTCCGAGTCCGACCAGCCGTAGCCGTAGTTACCCAGCGACGCGATGGTCTCTTCCTGGGTCAATGGCGTTTCGGGCGTGATGGTCATGTCGCCGCTCCTTGCTTGCTCGCTGTCGATTGGGTTGGAACGTGAGTGGTGCAGGCACAATCACCGTTGACGATGGTGGCCAGGCGCTGCACGTGGGTGCCGAGGATCTCGGCGAACGCCTCACTCTCCGTCTCACACAACTCCGGGAACTCCTCGGCGACGTGCGATACCGGACAGTGGTGCTGGCAGATCTGCACCCCGGGAATCGGACCGTCCACCGGATTCGTCGTGGTGGCATAGCCCGCCCGGGTCAAGGCGTCCGCAACACGCTCTGCGGTGTCGGCGACTCCGCCGGACCCCTCGGTGACGCCGGCCAGGATGGTGTCCATCCGGCGGCGCGCGAAAGTCCGCACGGCATCCTTGCCGCCGATCTCACGCAGTTGTCGAATCGCGGCGACCGCGAGGTCGTCGTAGGTGTGGCCGAGCTTGGCGCGCCCGGCGGCGGTCAACCGGTAGCGCTTGGCCGGACGGCCCCGGCCGCTGTGCTGCCACGCGGCGGCGGCACTGGCCTGCGCATCACCGGCTTCGATCAGGGCGTCAAGGTGCCGACGCACGCCGGCAGCCGAAATGCCGAGCCTGTCGCCGATCTGCCCCGCGGTGATCGGACCCTCGAGCAACAGGTGAATGATCGAACGCCGAGTGTGTCCGTCGGATGCCGGCACGACATCGGCGACCGGCATCGGTGCACCCGATGCGGAGCCCGCAGTCGTCCGACGCATTTTCACAACACCATTGTGACGGAATTCCACCCGCGGTTCCAGCAAGGGCACCCTTACGTGACCTGGGCCACCGCCGCCTGGCGGAGACCGTCTCGGCCGACCGCTACGCTGCCCTGATGGCAAGCCGCCTGTCGACCTTCAGCACATCGATCGCCCGGTGGCACGGCGACGAACGGGCCGTCGGGTCCCCACTCAACGCCGCCGAGGTTGTCGCACAGCGTCGTACCCGGCTTTTCGGGGCCACCGGAACCGTCCTGATGGCGATCGGCGCCCTCGGTGCCGGCGCCCGCCCGGTCGTGCAGGATCCGACCTTCGGGGTCCGACTGCTCAACCTGCCCTCCCGCATCCAGACGGTATCGCTGACGATGACCACCACCGGTGCGGTGATGATGACGCTGGCGTGGCTCATGCTCGGGCGATTCGCCCTCGGCCCCCGCCGGATGTCACGCAGCCAGCTGGACCGGACACTGCTGCTGTGGGCGCTCCCGCTGCTGGTCGCGCCCCCGATGTACAGCAAGGACGTCTACTCGTACCTGGCGCAGAGTGAGATCGGCTACATCGGCCTCAACCCGTATCAGGTCGGTCCGGCGACCGGCCTGGGCCTCGATCACGTATTCACCCTGTCGGTGCCCAGTCTGTGGCGCGAGACCCCGGCACCGTACGGCCCACTGTTCCTGTGGATCGGCGAGAGCATCTCCGCGCTGACCGGTGAGAACATCGTCGCCGCGGTGCTGTGCCACCGCGCCGTGGTGCTGCTGGGCGTCGGGCTCATCGTGTGGGCGACACCCCGGCTGGCCCGTCGCTGCGGCGTCGCCGAGGTCAGCGCATTGTGGCTCGGTGCGTGTAATCCGCTGCTGTTCATGCACTTGGTGGCCGGAATCCACAACGAGGCGCTGATGCTCGGCCTGATGCTGGCGGGCACCGAGTTCGCGCTGCGCGGCATCGAAGCTGCAGCGCCATTGATGCCCCGACCACTGACCTGGCCGCAGTCACGCGAGGACTGGGACCGCTGGTACCCCGCGGGGATGCTGCTGCTCGGCACGGTCCTCATCACGCTGTCCTCCCAGGTCAAGCTGCCCTCACTGCTCGCGCTCGGATTCGTCGCGATGGCCCTGGCCTGGCGTCTGGGCGGCACGATCAAGGCGTTCTTCGTGGCGAGTGTGCCCCTCGGCGTGATCTCGCTGGCGGTGATGGCCGTGATCGGCTGGGCCAGCGGGTTGGGCTTCGGGTGGCTGGGCACCCTCGGCACCGCCAATGTGGTGCGCAGCTGGATGTCACCGCCGACACTCCTGGCCCTGGGCACCGGCCAGGTCGGCATCCTGCTGGGCCTCGGTGACCACACCACCGCAGTGCTCGCGCTGACCCGCGCCATCGGCGTCGTCCTGATCGCGATCCTGGTCAGCTGGCTGCTGTTCGCCGTGATGCGCGGCCGTTTGCACCCCGTGGGCGGTCTGGGCGTGGCCCTCGGCGGCACCATCCTGCTGTTCCCGGTGGTGCAGCCGTGGTACCTGCTGTGGGCGGTGATCCCGCTGGCCGCGTGGGCCACCCGGCCCGGATTCCGTGGTTCCGCGATCGCCATCACGTTGGTTGTCGGGATCTTCGGCCCGACGGCCAACGGCGACCGGTTCACCTTGTTCCAGATCGTGATGGCCACCCTGGCGAGCGCGTTGATCGTGCTGATCCTGATCGGGCTGACCTGGCGCCGACTGCCGTGGCGTGCATCACGCCAACCGGACAACAAGCCACCTCCGACACCCGCACAGCCGCCCGACGCCTACGCTGAATCCCCGTGACCTCGCGTTCTGATCAACCTGTGCTGCTCCGCGGCGTCAGCAAGCGCTACGGATCGACCACAGCGGTCGCCAACCTGGACCTTGATGTGCAGCGTGCCGAGGTATTGGCCCTGCTCGGCCCGAACGGTGCGGGCAAGACCACCACCGTCGAAATGTGCGAGGGATTCATCCGCCCCGACGACGGCCGTGTCGAGATCCTCGGGTTGGATCCCGTTGCCGACAACGCCCAGGTGCGCGCACGGATCGGCGTGATGCTGCAGGGTGGCGGCGGCTACCCCGCGGCACGGGCCGACGAGATGCTCCATCTCGTCGCCTCCTATGCTGCCGATCCTCTCGATCCGGCCTGGTTGATGGACACCCTCGGCCTGACCGAATCCGCCCGCACCACCTACCGGCGTCTGTCGGGCGGCCAGCAACAACGCCTCGCACTGGCCTGCGCCGTGGTGGGTCGCCCCGAGCTGGTGTTCCTCGACGAGCCAACCGCGGGGATGGATGCTCACGCCCGAATTGTGGTGTGGGAGTTGATCGATGCGCTGCGCCGTGACGGTGTCACGGTCGTGCTGACCACCCATCACCTGGCCGAGGCCGAAGAACTGGCCGACCGGATCGTGATCATCGATCACGGCGTGGCCGTAGCCACCGGCACACCCGCCGAGCTCACCCACAGCGGCGCCGAGAACCAGTTGCGTTTCCGGGCGCCGCGCAAGCTCGACCTGTCCCTGCTGGCCGCGGCTCTGCCGGAGCAGTACAAGGCCACCGAGACGGCACCCGGCGAGTACCTGGTCGAGGGGCACATCGACCCGCAGGTGCTGGCGACCGTGACGGCGTGGTGCGCCCGACTCAACGTGCTGGCCACCGATATGCGGGTGGAACAGCGCAGCCTCGAAGATGTATTCCTCGACCTCACAGGACGGGAGCTGCGGTCATGACGAGCGCTCCGAACCGGTTCGCCCCGGGCACCTTCTCCCCCGATCCCCGCCCGGCCAAGGTGCCGGCCATGCTGGCCGCCCAGTACGGGCTGGAACTGAAGTTGCTGCTCCGCAACGGCGAACAACTTCTACTCACCATGTTCATCCCGATCACGCTGCTGGTCGGGATGACGCTGCTGCCGTTGGGCTCGTTCGGCGACGATCGGGCGGGGACATTCACTCCGGCGATCATGGCCCTGGCCCTGATCTCCACGGCATTCACCGGCCAGGCCATCGCGGTGGCTTTCGACCGCCGCTACGGCGCCCTGAAACGCCTTGGTGCCACCGCACTTCCAGTGTGGGGAATCATCGCCGGCAAGTCGCTGGCGGTGGTGACCGTCGTGTTCTTACAGGCAGTCTTGTTGGGCGCCATAGGTTTTGCACTGGGCTGGCGGCCGTCGCCGCTAGGGCTGGCGCTGGGTGCGGTGATCATCGCGCTGGGTACCGGCACGTTCGCCGCGTTGGGGCTGCTACTCGGCGGCACCCTCAAGGCCGAGATCGTGCTGGCGCTGGCCAACCTGCTGTGGTTCGTGTTCGCGGGCCTGGGAGCGCTGACCCTGGAAGGCGGCCCGGTGCCGTCGGCCTTGCGCTGGGTAGCCCGGTTGACCCCGTCCGGAGCCCTCACTGAATCCCTGACCCAGGCGATGACGCTGTCGATGGACTGGTTCGGCGTGGCCGTGCTGGCGGTGTGGGGTGTCATCGCCGCGATCTGCGCCCTGCGCTGGTTCCGGTTCACCTGATCCACACCGGCCCTACTACGGGCTGTAGTTCCTGATCAACTACGATCAGGCCGTGCCCGGCGGAACTGCTTTCCAGCGACTGGTCGACCTGCTGCCCATGCCGAGCCTGCGGCTCCAGCGCCAGATCGCGTTCCTGGTCATCCTCACCCAGGGCGGTATCTCGGTCACCGGAGCGATCGTCCGGGTCACCGCATCCGGCCTGGGCTGCCCCACCTGGCCCCAGTGCTTCCCCGGCAGCTTCACCCCGGTTCCCCACGCCGAGGTCGCCGTCGTGCACCAGGTGGTCGAGTTCGGCAACCGGATGATCACCTTCCTGGTGGTGTTGACCGCCATCGCGGCGGTCCTGGCCGTGACCCGGGCCCGCCGACGCCGCGAGGTGTTGATCTACGCCTGGCTGATGCCGGCCTCCACCGTGGTCCAGGCCATCATCGGCGGCATCACGGTGCGGACCGGCCTGCTGTGGTGGACCGTCGCCGTCCATCTGCTCGCGTCCATGGTGATGGTGTGGCTCGCGGTGCTGCTGTTCGTCAAGATCGGCCAGCCCGATAACGGCACACCGACCACCGTCGTGCCGAAACCGTTGCGGCAGTTGACAGCCCTGAGCGCAGGAATCCTGGCCGCAGTCCTGGTGACGGGCACACTGGTGACCGGTGCCGGACCGCACGCCGGGGACAAGAGCCTCGATCGCGTGGTGCCGCGCCTGGAGGTCGAGATCACCACGCTGGTCCACATGCATTCGTCCCTGCTGGTCGCCTACCTGGCGCTGATCGTCGCGCTGGGATTCGGACTCACCGCGGTACGGGCACCACGCCCCGTCATGGTCCGACTCGGTGCCCTGGTGGCATTGGTGTGCGCACAGGGTCTGATCGGGATCGTGCAGTTCTACACTGGGATTCCCGCGGTCCTGGTCGCCGTGCACGTCGCCGGGGCGGCCGTGTGCACCGCGGCCACCGCAGCGCTGTGGGCCTCGATGCGTGACCGGGTGGAACCCAGCGGCTAGAACCCGCGGCGCGACAGCGGGCCCAGCCCGAAGCGCTCCAGCGCACCCTCGACACCCACTGCGAATTGCCGCTCGGCGTCCTTCCTGTCGTTCTGGTCGAGCTGCCCGAATCCCAGTCCGGGCTCGACCAGCTCCAGCTCCAGCAGGCGCGCATCCTCCGGGCCGCCGATCACATCGACCCGCGCGTACAGCAGATCCTGCGGCTGAAGGTCGAACATGCGGAGCACCGCGTCGATCGCGAGGCGGCCCACCTCCCAGACCTCGTCATCGGGAGCGGCCGGTGACAACGATTCCTCGGCATAGGTACCGGTCTCCTCGAATGCGGGTGACCGTCCGGCCGGCGGCAGGATCGGGGCCTTGGTGAACGCGTGAGACTCCTCACCGCCCAAGAACACCAGCGCCGTCTCACCGTCCGCGATCCGCGGGTCATACGGCTGCACCAGCACCGCGCGGCCGGCGGCCTGCAGCGCCGCGGCGTGGGCCAGGGCCGCTGAGGCATCGATGAAGCGCTGCGCGCCGGTCGAGCCGGCGCCCACCGCGGGCTTCACCACGACTTCGCCATCGGGCACGCTGACCAGCTCGTCGGCCTCGAAATAGCCGGTCGGCACCACCGGAACCCCCATGCGGTGCAGATCCTTGAGGTACCGCTTGTCGGTGTTCCACTCCACGATTCGCGCCGGATTGATCAGGTGCGGCACCGACCGGACCCAGGTCAGGAACTCACCCAGGCGCTCGGTGTAATCCCAGGTGGCCCGCAGGATCACCAGATCGGCGTTCAGGGTCTCCGGGTCGTCCCAGGGCAGCCAGCGGGCATGCAGGCCGCGGTTGCGCAGCGCCCTCACCAGGCCGGCGTCGTCGCCGTCGCCTTCGGGCAACGCGGCACAGCCGGCCAACACGATGCGGGGATGGAACACATCCGGACGGGCAAGCTTCACCCCCGCGATGATAGGTGTGGATGATGGATGGCGTGTATGCCATCGAAGTTGCCGAGACCGGCGGACCCGAAGTCCTGAGCTACGTCGAGCGGCCCGAGCCCGCTCCCGGCCCGGGCGAGGTACTGATCAAGGCCGAAGCCATCGGCGTCAACTTCATCGACACCTACTTCCGGTCCGGGTTGTATCCGCGCGACCTGCCGTTCGTCGTCGGGTCCGAAGTCTGCGGTACGGTCGCCGCCGTCGGTGACGATGTCGCGGCGCTGGCCGTCGGCGACCGCGTGGTCACCGCCAACGCGACCGGCGCATACGCCGATTTGTGCGTCGCCCCAGCTGATTTCGTTGCCTACGTGCCTGACAATGTGGCCCCCGACGCCATCGCCTCGGCGCTGCTGAAGGGTATGACCGCCCACTACCTGATCAAGTCCACCTACCCGGTGCAGCCGAACGACACGGTGCTGGTGCATGCCGGGGCCGGCGGCGTCGGCCTGATCCTCACCCAGTGGGCCACCAGCATCGGCACCCGCGTGATCACCACGGCCTCGACACCGGAGAAGGCCGAGTTGTCTCGGCAGGCCGGCGCGATCGAGGTGCTCGAGTACCCCGAGGATCCGGTCGAGTTCGCCGACAAGATCCGCGACCTCACCGGCGGGGCGGGTGTGGCCGCAGTGTACGACGGGGTCGGCGCGTCGACGTTCGACGCCAGCCTGGCCAGCCTCGCGGTGCGTGGCACGCTGGCCCTGTTCGGGGCGGCCAGCGGTCCGGTGCCACCGGTGGACCCCCAACGGCTCAACGCGGCAGGGTCTGTGTTCCTGACCCGGCCGACGCTGGCCCACCACACCCGCACACCCGATGAATTCTCTTGGCGTGCGGGCGAATTGATCAATGCCATCGCAGACGGATCGATCACCATCACCGTCGGCGGCCGCTACCCGCTGGCCGAGGCGGCCCAGGCCCACACCGACCTGCAAGGGCGCCGGACGGTCGGCTCCGTCGTGCTGGTGCCCTAGACCGGATCCTGAAACCCGAAGGTGATTTGGCTCTAGCTCACTATGACGAACTAGATGTTGTACAGATCGGTAGCAGATATTGCCACCTGGCGACTCCCAGGACTAGAGCTAGATGCACAGCCGTTTCATTCGAGACGCCGCGACCGATAGGGCGGTCTTGCCCTGTGCATCGATAATGCACTCAACGGAAGCCCTGTCCATACTTACCCACGCCTGTAATGACTGCTCTCGGTTCATGCTGTATTCATTGAACATCGAGAAAGCGACTCTTGGGCCGCCAGCAATTCTTAGGATGCAAACGCCATGGATGACACGACGTTCGAAGGCCACAGCCCCAAGGACGTGGCTCGCGATATCTCGCGCGATATCGCGACGCTCCTCGTCGCGCACATGGACGGGTACGCCCTCCTCAACAAGAATCCCTTCGCGCAGGTCGACGGATACCCACCAGAACATCCGGGGTCTGCACCGATACGTATCGATAAGTATCTCGGCGACGCCGCCAAAGACATCGTCCAAGAAATCCGCATCGAACAGCCCACTCTTTACGGAGCAACGCTCTACCAGGAAGAAGAGATCCAGCTGTCGTATATCAAGGGCGAGGACACACGTCGCTACCGAGTCGTCGTCGACCCCCTCGACGGCTCCACCATCTACAGCGCGTTCGGCGTCGGCTGCGTTTCTGTCCTCGTCTACTGGTGGAAGAACCCCGATGACCGGCAGCGCCGCGAAGACATCTGGCAACTGCAGGGCGGATGTATCGCCCTCAATAATGGCTACGCCTTCACGTACACGCTTAACCGGCGCAGATTCCAAGATCCATTCGGCACCGTACGCGCCGACGTCGCCGTTTCGCGATTCGACCAACGCCCCCGCAGCCGCGGCGACTACAGACCCGTCGACATCATCAACCCCAATATCGACCTCGACGACAGAAACCCCGAAGGAAAGTCGACATACGTTCTGGCAAGTACGGCCGGATCCTCGCGCCGACGCAAATCGATCGAAGAAGACCTGGCGCGACACAGTGTGGACATAGACTTCCTCGGCAGTTTCGCTGCCAATCTGTCCGTCTGGGGCGCTGTCCTCGGCACCACCAGCGTGATCATCGATCCGGCCCCGTCCACCATGCACGACGGCAACTATCTGTTGGTGCTGCAAGCACTGAACTGGATCGTCCTCGACGCCAAGACGTGGGATGTAGTTCCTCTTCTGACAATCGCCGAGAGGCACTGCGAACCCACGATTACCCGCGAAGCACGCATTCCACCCATCTACGCGTTCCGCAACCGAGCGGTTATGGAACGATGGCGTGAAAGCAATGACCCCAGATCATAACGAGTGCGACCGCAGTCTGCTTACCGGGAGAGGCTGCCCTACAACATCGCTACAATCGGCCACGGCAGAATGGCGGGCCGCTGCACGGCACCACCCACGATTCGGCGCAAATGCCGTAGCCAGAATTGGGGCGAGGCGATGAGACGGCCACACGTAGGAGAAGCCGGGATATCAAATAGCGCCCATCATCAGGCGATCGCACAGGCGAATATCGATGCCGACAGCACCGGTCAACTCGACAACTTTCGCGCCATGGCACACGACAGCGTCCCAGCCACCAACATCACCGCGGCCAAGGCCCTCGCGTTCGACGACCTCGTAGCTGTCGTCGACGGTCGTACCCTCCAGATCCACTGGCACGCCGGGGACCGTGGTGCCGGCCTGGCCGCCTATAGGAACGCGCAGCGCACTTTCTATGTGCGCCGCGGGGCCTTTGAGGCCCTATGGCATGGCGGTGACGGTTTCATATACTTCAGCCTCAACCACGACACGGCCGGCACCACGGCATTCGGCCCCTTCTGCATTGCCATCGCTACCTCCCTTGACGGCCACCCTGACGCCGCCGTGTTTCCCGCCGACACCGCCCAGCGGTACACCGACTCGAGCGGAGGGATCAACGTCACGCAGGTCATGTCTGAGGTTGGCGACTGGACGGCCCGCGGCGACATCGCCGTCAACGAACTGCACACGGACGTCGTGCCCCCGCCGTCAACGTGGCCAAACCTACTATGCAGCAAGGATCGTTACCTTGAAATCGTTGTCGTCGGTCCAGTACCTCTGGCCGACGTCTTCGAGCTTCGGTTGAACCGTGACGATGCGAAGACACTGAACCGGCTCAGCCGCCAACAGCGACGAGGTGATCTATCCGACCCCACCGACATCGCTGCAGCGCTGGCCTACCAAGCGATTCGTCGCTGGCGCGGCACGCGTCTTCGAATAGTCTGATGGCATGGCTAGACACCGGGAACAGGGTTTAACGCTTGTTGCAATGCCCTCGAGCGGCGACGTGTTCATCGCCCAAGACAGCGATGGCGACTTATGGCTCTTTGAACCGGTGTTCAGCCGCCGAACCAAAGCCACAACCGACGACCTCACGCTCGCCCTCGCACGGCACGATTGGGACGCGGTCGACAGAACATTCCGGACGTGGCCAGAACTCGAGGCCTACCGACAGGACATCGCTCGTGCATTTATCGGCGGACGCACGTCGCGCCAATTCGCCGAGTACGACGAACGCGATGTGGAACTAGTTCTCGAGGAATCCCGCGACATTGATATCGATGAACGCGAGGAAACGCTCGACCTCTTATTTGCCGTGCTCAGATACGCCGAAGTGGTCCGCTCGGCCCCCTACCTCTTCAAGCAAGTCACCGACCGCATTGATGAGCTGCGCCAGCGACGGAGCACGCTGCTCGCAGACGAAAAAACGATGGCTCGAATGGCCCTACCCGCCGCGGCATAAGCATGCGCACGATCACATTCTATTCGTACAAAGGTGGGACAGGACGCACACTCCTCGTGGCCAACACCGCGATACTTGCTGCGCGCTTGGGCATGTCCGTGATGATGGTTGATCTCGACCTCGAAGCGCCTGGGCTGCCCTACAAGTTTCCCAACCAACCTAGAGCCAAACACGGGGTATTGGACTGGCTAACGGCGGAAGAACCGCCCACGGTAAACGACATCGCTACACAACTAGACGTTCCGCGGCCGTTCAGGCCGGGCGGCTCGCTGCACATGGTCGCAGCGGGACCGCCGCCGTCAATCGACTACCTGCACGGGATGAGATCGCTGCAGAAAGGAGCACTGGCGGACGATTCAAGCGTGGCCGTACATATGCTGGTCTCACTCTGCGACGCGATTCGCGATCGATGGGCCCCCGACCTTCTGCTCCTGGACGCCCGCACCGGTGTCACAACTACAAACTTCATCACCACCCGAGTACTGGCCGACGACGTTGTCGCGCTGACCCTGAACAACCCCGAACAGCTCGAGGGCACCCGCGCGGTGCTGCAATCGCTTGTGCCGTTGAGCAAGCCCGGCGACGATACCCCCCTAGGCCTCAGCGTGATCGTTAGCAGAGTCTCCGGGCGCGCCGCTAACATCGGATCATACGAATGGAGCGACGACGAGCTTGCGACCGTCGAATCGGTGCGCGACTACCTTACCGAGCCCGCCTCGCCTCTCAGTTTGACCCTGAACGACCCTCAGGTGCTGCTCCTCCACAATGATGAAAGAGTCGCCGCCCGCGAAACTCTGCTCATGGCTGGCAACACCTCGCTGCAGTCAACCGCCCTGCACGTCGACTACCTGCGCACCGCGGTGGCGCTGTTCGGCGCCGATCTCGATGACAGGATTTCGGCTGCCATCGCTGAAGCCGACGACCAAGACAGCGCCGGCGCGCGGGCCTCCTTCTTCGCCCGTGCTGGACATACCGGTGCCGTGAAACCCGATCCTGCACAACGGATCAGTGCTGACGACACGGACAACCTCAGCCTCACAGACCAAGTAACCCTACTGCGGTCGTTGGCTCTCAACGACCCCGCGCGTACACATGATCTGGCTGAGGCGTTGATCGCGCTCGCCGAAACCCAGCGAGCGCTTGGCGACCGGAGTGCGGCAGTGGAATCAGCGCGCGAAGCCTCTACGCTGCTGTCGCGCCTCGCCGACACCGACACCGAGAAATTCGCGTCTGATGCGTCGCGCAGCCTCGTAACATTGTCGACGTTTCTGGCAGAGTGCGGCGACGTCAACGAAGCATTGGCATCCGCCCAAGCGGCATACGAGAGAACCCAGTCCATCGCCATCACTGGACCGACGGCGGACCGCGCCCGGGCTCTGACTATCCTCACTGCGCGCTACGCCGAGAAAGGCGACGATCAAGCAGCGTTTCAGGCGGCCAGGGACGCTGCCGAGATGTGGCGCTCGCTCACGGCCGGATCCGAAGCCCAACCCGAGCTAGGTCACGCGCTTTCGGACCTGGCTACTCAGGCGGCGCAGGTCGGCGACTACGGGGGCGCGACCCATGCCGCAGAAGAAGCGGTCGCGATCTTTCGGTCGCTGACCGCCGACTACCCTCATCGGTATCTCTCCGACCTTGGCCACTCACTCGCCGGCCTCGCCGCCTCGTACTCCGACGTCGGCGCGCTGCAACCGGCTCACGATGCCGCCGCCGACGCCGCTGACCTATTCCGATCGTTAGCGCAGGCCGAACCAGAGAAGTACCTGGATGACCTCGCTCAGACTCTGGGCAATCTCGCTACCCGCTCGGCCGACCTTGGTCTGTACGAATCAGCGATCACGTCGGCGGAGGAAGCTGTCAGCATCTTCCGCCGTTTGGGCGTCATGGATCCAGATCGTTATCGCCCCGACCTAGCAGCGCTCCTCGCTTCGCTCAGCAGGTGGACTGGGCAAGCTGGCAACAAGGACGAAACAGTCCGTTACGGCCACGAAGCCGTCGACTTGTATCGGTCGCTCGCTGCCAACGAGCCGACTCGCTATAGCGCCGCACTGGCCTCCGCACTGACAGATCTAAGCATCGCAGAACCTTCCGCCACAGACGCCATCGACCTAGCTCAACAAGCCATCAGGCTGTACGAACCCCTCACTGTCGCACAGCCTTACGTGTACTCCTCGATCCTCGGGCGTGCCAAAGAGAACTTGGCGCGCCGTTACGCCCGCGACAATCGCACCGATGCAGCTATCGAGAACGTGCGCGATGCCATACGCCTTTACCACGAAACGGCCGACATCGACGAGTGGCGGCGCATCGAGAGACTGGCGCAGGCGTTGCACGAACTGAGCGGATTTCTGGCTATGTCTGCGACGCAGCTCACCGTCGCCGGACGGGACCCGGAAGCGCACGCCAGACGCCAGGAAGCCCTAACGACGGCCAGCCAGTCTGCCAGTTTCTACCGCCAGCTCGGAAACACAAATTCTGAGCGCTACCTTCCTGCATTAGCGAGTGTGCTCTCCGATATCGCAGATCTTCAGGCGCTCCTCGGTGATGGTGCAAAAGCTCAATCCGCCGATAGTGAAGCTCATTCCATTCACAACCAACTGATTCACGCCAAACCTCCCCGTCGGGCGTCGGGCACAGCCACGCGCATCAGTCGGTTCGAGATCTTCCGGGAAGTGGGGGGTGGGTACAGCTTCCGGCTCAAAGACGCCAATGGCCAAATCATATTAACCGGAACTCCGCAACCCACCATCGCCGGCGCCCGAAACGGAATACGGGAAATTCGCGACATCGCTAGTGAACCCGCTGAGATCATGGACGTCACGGAAGGTGGAACAACATAGTGCCGCGAACAGTCACCGATAGGCACCCATCGACCCCGACCGTCTTGCTGAACATGCGAAAGGCGACTAGTGACAGCCAGATTCGAGATCATCGACGATGAGTTCGGCACCTACAAATTCCAGGTCCGATCACGCGGCGGCGACATCTTGGCTACCAGCGATCCTTACCCGTCGAAGGCATCTGCTCGAGAGGGCATCGCGTCCATCCGATCGCTAGTCCTCGACGGACCGGTGTTGGATCTCACAGACTGACGACTTCGCCGTGACGCTGGGACCATGCGCGCATCGAGTGTAGTGGCGATCGGTGTGTACGAGTCTGCCGCTGCAGCGCACCCAACGAAAGTTGGCGTGCACATCGCTGGCCCCAAACCGCCCTAGACCGCCTGCGCCTCGGGGAACGTCCAGGACCCGTCGAGAATCTCGGGCCTCGGCCGGTACAGCCGCACGATGTAGTTCCACCCCTCGGTGACCGGCAACAGATTCGGCGCGCCGCTCCCACCGAACTGCACCGTGGTGGAGCCGTCCGGATCCTTGACCGCGGTGACGTTGTTCAGCGAGTAGGCATTCTGCGGGTTCGCGGTGAAATAGCCGTCCTTGTTGTAGACCGTCACCGACCAGAACCCGTCCACCGGGACGTCTTTCACGGTCAGCCGGTGCACGGTGGCGCCGTCGTTGCGCGCCGGCACCACCGTGAGATAGAACGCGTCGCGGGCGGGGTTGCCGCCCCAGGCGAACGCCGAGCCGATCAGATGCCGGACCGGCTCCACTTCGTACTTGGGCCCGAACATTCCCCTGGTGTCTGCAAGGGTGGTCGACAGGGTGATGAGTGCGTCCCGAACCGTCTTCTGACTGACCGGATCCCACTGCGGGATCTCGAAGAATCCCGGCTCGTCCTGCGAGACGGTGATCGCATCCTGCAGCGCATGCACTGCGGCCAGGTCAGCGGTATCGCCCGGGTCGACCAGGGTGCGCACCGCCGCGATCGCATAACGGGTGTCGACGGAGTCGCGGCTGAACGTCACCTCGGCCGGCGCATAGGCGACGTTGGTGGTGTAGTGGTCCTCGCTGATGACCTGCAGCGACATGAATCGGCCCGCGCTGTCGGGCAGCGTGACGGTGACGGGCCCGCCGTCGAGATCGAACACCGCCGCGGAGTAGAGGGTGTCGCGGTTCTGCCGGATGACGAGCTGATGATCGATCGGGGTCAGCTCGCGGTTGTGGAAGAACTTTCCGAACCCGCCGTCCTTGACGGCATTGGCGAAGTACACATCGGATTCGGCGCGGGCGAAGTTGTCGGGGCTCACCAATTCGGTCATGCCCACAACGCTGCCACACCAACGGTGTTGGGGCGGCAGTTCGCCGAGCCTAGTGACCGAAGATCGTCGGCAACGCCAACGCCGAATCGACCGCCAGTGCGCAGAACACCACCGCGAGGTAGTTGTTCGACTGCAGGAACAGCCGCAACGGCTTCACCGGCTCGCCGCGCTTCACCCCGGAGTACAGCTGGTGAGCCATCACCAGGAACCACGCACCCGCCAGTAGCGCCACGGCGCCGTAGAGCCATCCGGTGGCCAGCGCCAGCAGAAGCGTGGTGAGCACCGTCAGCCAGGTGTAGATCAAGATCTGCCGGGTGACCTCACGCTCGGTGGCCACGGCGGGCAGCATCGGCACACCGGCCGCCTTGTAGTCGTCCTTGTAGCGCATCGCCAGCGCCCAGGTGTGCGGCGGTGTCCAGAAGAAGATGATGAGGAACATCACCACGGCCGGCCACTGGATGGTGCCGGTGACCGCAGACCAGCCGATCATCACCGGCATACAGCCGGCCGCCCCGCCCCACACCACGTTCTGCGAGGTGCGGCGTTTGAGCAGCAGCGTGTAGACGAAGACGTAGAACGCGATGGTGGCCACGGCCAGCAATCCGGACAACAGGTTTGTCGTCCAGGTCAGCCAGCAGAACGACGTGACCGACAGCACCAGTCCGAAGATGAGGGCATGCCGCGTCGGCACTGAAGCCTGGGCCAGCGGCCGGCGGGCCGTTCGCTTCATCACCTTGTCGATGTCGGCGTCAGCCACACAGTTGAGGGTGTTGGCACCGGCCGCGGCGAGCATGCCGCCGATCAGCGTGTTGAGGATCAGCAGCGGGTCAACAGTGCCCCGGGCTGCCAGCAACATCGCCGGAATGGTGGTGACCAGCAACAACTCGATCACGCGCGGCTTGGTCAAGGCCAGGTACGACAGAATCGTGGACCGTATTCGGCTCGGCGCCCCATGAATGAGCCGGCGCTCGCGAATGCTCACGCAAATAACTCCTCGGGTGGCGTCACGCGGCTTCTACTACAGACGATGGTAGACCGCCGCCCCAACAGCTCGGCATCGCAGGGTCTGTTCCGGGCAACGACGGGGTAAACCACCGGGTATCGGTGGGAGAACCAGTCTGCACCGGACGAGTCCGCCCCACTAGGGTGTTTGAGGTAGCAGCATGGCAACTGCGCCGACGTATCAGCAGATAGATGACGAGGAAGTGACCTTAGTGACCACGGCCGAAGAGATCACCGCTCTCACCCAGCCCATCCACCCCGATGACTGGACCGAAGTCGACAGCGTTGCCGTCGATACCGCCCGGGTGCTTGCGGCGGACGCAGTGCAGAAGGTCGGCAACGGCCACCCGGGAACCGCGATGAGCCTGGCTCCCCTCGCTTACACGCTGTTCCAGCGGCAGATGCACCACGATCCCAGCGACACCCAGTGGATCGGCCGGGACCGTTTCGTGTTGTCCTGTGGGCACTCCAGCCTCACTCTGTACATCCAGCTGTACCTCGGCGGTTTCGGCCTGGAACTGTCCGACATCGAGGCGCTGCGCACCTGGGGCTCGCTGACCCCGGGCCACCCCGAGTACCACCACACCAAGGGTGTGGAGATCACCACCGGCCCGCTGGGCCAGGGTTTGGCGTCGGCGGTCGGGATGGCGATGGCCGCGCGCTACGAGCGCGGGCTGTTCGATCCCGACACCGCTCCGGGCGAGAGCCCGTTCGACCACTACATCTACGTGGTGGCTTCCGACGGCGACATGGAAGAGGGCGTCACCAGCGAAGCGTCGTCGCTCGCGGGCACCCAGCAGCTCGGCAACCTCATCGTGTTCTGGGACGACAACAAGATCTCCATCGAGCACAACACCGACATCGCACTGAGTGAGGACGTGCCCGCGCGCTACCGCGCCTACGGCTGGCACGTCCAGGAGGTCGAGGGCGGCGAGAACGTCACTGGAATAGAAGAAGCCATCGCTGAGGCCAAGAAGGTGACCGACAAGCCGTCGTTCATCGCGTTGCGCACGATCATCGGCTACCCCGCCCCCACCAAAATGAACACCGGCGGCGTGCACGGCTCGGCGCTGGGCGCCGACGAAGTGGCCGCCACCAAGAAGATCCTCGGCTTCGACCCCGACAAGAGCTTCGAGGTGCGCGACGACGTCATCGCCCACACGCGTGAGCTGGTGACCCGCGGCAAGCAGGTCCACGACGAGTGGCAGGTGACCTTCGACGCCTGGGCCAAGCGTGAGCCCGAGCGCAAGGCGCTGCTGGATCGGTTGCAGGCCAAGGAACTTCCTGAGGGCTGGGACGCCGATCTGCCGCACTGGGAGCTCGATTCCAAGCCGGTGGCCACCCGCGCCGCCTCCGGGGCCGTTCTGGCCGCGGTCGGACAGACGCTGCCCGAGCTGTGGGGTGGTTCGGCCGACCTAGCCGGCAGCAACAACACCACGATCAAGGGCGCGAACTCGTTCGGACCGCCGTCGATCTCGACCGAGGACTGGAATGCGACCTGGTACGGCCGCACCTTGCACTTCGGTATCCGTGAGCACGCCATGGGCGCGATCCTGTCCGGCATCGTGTTGCACGGCCCGACCCGGGCCTACGGCGGAACGTTCCTCCAGTTCTCGGATTACATGCGGCCGGCCGTGCGTTTGGCCTCGTTGATGAACATCGATCCGATCTACGTCTGGACGCACGATTCGATCGGGCTCGGCGAGGACGGCCCGACGCATCAGCCGATCGAACACCTGGCCGCATTGCGCGCGATCCCGAACCTCTCGGTGGTCCGACCGGGCGATCCGAACGAGACCGCCTACGCGTGGAAGACCGTGCTCGAGCGCACCGCCAGCACCGGCCCGGTCGGATTGATCCTGACCCGCCAGGGCGTCCCGGTACTCGAAGGCACCAGCGCCGACGGTGTTTCCCGTGGCGGCTACGTGCTCGGCGGAACCCCGGAGGAGAACCCTGACGTGGTGATCATCGCCACGGGCTCCGAACTTCAGCTTGCCGTCGCGGCACAGAAGCTGTTGGCCGACAAGGAGATCAACGCCAGCGTGGTGTCGATGCCGTGTGTCGAGTGGTTCGAGTCGCAGCCAAGGGAATACCGCGATTCGGTGCTGCCGCCCGCGGTGTCTGCCCGGGTGGCGGTTGAGGCCGGAGTGGCGCAGAGTTGGTACAAGCTTGTCGGAGACACCGGCGAGATCGTCTCGATCGAGCACTACGGAGCCTCCGCCGACGACAAGACGCTGTTCCGAGAGTTCGGTTTCACCGCCGAGGCCGTGGCGGCCGCGGCGGAACGCTCCCTGGACAACTAACTCACGACTGGCAGGAGAAGGCGAACATGACTCAGAACCCGAACCTCGCGGCGCTGAGCGCGGCGGGGGTATCCGTCTGGCTCGACGATCTGTCACGCGAGCGGCTGCAAACCGGAAATCTCCAGAATCTGATCGATACCCGCAGTGTTGTGGGCGTCACCACCAACCCGTCGATCTTCCAGGCGGCGCTGTCGAAGGGCACCGCCTACGACGCTCAGGTCAAGGAACTGGCCGAGCGGGGAGCCGACGTCGACGCCACCATCCGCACCGTCACCACCGATGATGTCCGCAACGCGTGCGACGTCCTGGCCAAGCAGTACGAGGCCTCCAACGGGGTCGACGGCCGGGTGTCCATCGAGGTCGATCCGCGACTGGCCCACGACACCGAGAAGACGATCCTGCAGGCGATCGAGCTGTGGAAGATCGTCGACCGGCCCAACCTGCTGATCAAGATTCCCGCGACACTTGCCGGGCTGCCCGCGATCACCGCGGTCATCGCGGAGGGCATCTCGGTCAACGTCACGCTGATCTTCTCGGTGGAGCGGCATCGCGGTGTGATGGACGCTTACCTGGCCGGCCTGGAGGCAGCCAAGGAAGCCGGCCACGATCTGTCCAAGATCCATTCGGTCGCCTCGTTCTTCGTGTCCCGGGTGGACACCGAGATCGATGCCCGACTCGAAAAGATCGGCTCTGACGAGGCTTTGGGCCTGCGAGGCAAGGCCGGTGTGGCCAACTCGCGCCTGGCCTATGCGGCCTACGAAGAGGTCTTCGGGGGCGACCGTTTCGGGGCGCTCAAGGGCGACGGTGCCCGCGTTCAGCGCGTGCTGTGGGCCTCGACCGGCGTCAAGAATCCGGACTACTCGGACACGCTGTATGTCACCGAGCTGGTCGCCGCCAACACGGTGAACACCTTGCCGGAGAAGACGCTGGAAGCGGTCGCCGACCACGGCAAGATCACCGGTGACACCATCAGCGGGACCGCGGCGGCATCGCAGGAGACCTTCGACAAACTCAGCGCCGTCGGCATCGACCTGGTCGATGTGTTCAAGGTGCTCGAAGACGAGGGCGTGGAGAAGTTCGAGAAGTCGTGGCAGGAACTGCTCGACGCGACCCAGGGCCAACTCGACGCCGCCACGCGATGAGCCCGGCCAACGGCAGGCCCGACACCGCCTGGCGTAATCCCTTGCGGGACAAGCGCGACAAGCGCATGCCCCGCATCGCGGGGCCTTGTGCGGTGGTGATCTTCGGCGTGACGGGCGATCTGGCCCGCAAGAAGTTGATGCCGGCCATCTACGACCTGGCCAATCGCGGCCTGCTGCCACCCGGCTTCGCGCTGGTGGGCTTCGCACGCCGCGATTGGGCGGACGAGGATTTCGGCAAGATTGTCCTGGATGCGGTCAGGCAGCACGCCCGCACCCCGTTCCATCAGGAGGTCTGGGACCGCCTCGCCGAGGGATTCCGGTTCGTGCAGGGCACTTTCGACGATGACGCCTCGTTCGAGCGTCTTTCAGAGACGCTGCACAAACTCGATGTCGAGCGCGGCACCAGCGGCAATCATGCGTTCTACCTGTCTATCCCGCCGAACGCGTTCCCCCAGGTCTGCGAGCAACTGTCGAAATCGGGGCTGGCCGACAAGCCGGAGGGCAGCTGGAGCCGGGTAGTCATCGAGAAGCCGTTCGGCCACGACCTCAAGAGCGCCGAGGAACTCAACTCTGTCGTCAACAGCGTGTTTCCCGAGTCGTCGGTGTTCCGCATCGACCACTACCTGGGCAAGGAGACCGTCCAGAACCTCCTGGCACTGCGCTTCGCCAACGAGATGTTCGAGCCGGTGTTGAACTCGCACTACGTCGACAGCGTGCAGATCACGATGGCCGAGGACATCGGTCTCGGCGGGCGCGGCGGCTACTACGACGGAGTCGGCGCCGCCCGCGACGTCATCCAGAACCATCTGCTGCAGCTACTGGCGCTGACGGCGATGGAAGAGCCGGTGAGCTTCTCCCCCGCAGAACTGCAAGCCGAGAAGATCAAGGTGCTCTCGGCGACCCGCCTCGCCGAGCCGCTGAACGAGACGACGTCTCGGGGGCAGTACGCCGCGGGTTGGCAGGGCGGCGAGAAGGTCGTCGGGTTGTTGGACGAGGAAGGCTTCTCCAAGACATCCACCACCGAGACGTTCGCAGCCATCACGCTGGATGTGGACACCCGACGCTGGGCGGGCGTGCCGTTCTATCTGCGCACCGGAAAACGCCTGGGCCGCCGGGTCACCGAGATCGCACTGTTGTTCAAGCGCGCACCGCACCTGCCCTTCGATGCCACGATGACCGATGAGCTCGGCCAGAACGCGCTGGTGATCCGGGTCCAACCGGACGAAGGCATCACCCTGCGTTTCGGGTCCAAGGTTCCAGGCCACATCATGGAAGTCCGCGATGTCAGTATGGACTTCTCCTACGGTTCGGCCTTCGCCGAGGAGTCACCGGAGGCCTACGAGCGCCTGATCCTCGATGTGTTGCTGGGCGAGCCATCGCTGTTCCCGGTCAACGCCGAGGTCGAATTATGTTGGAAAATCCTGGATCCCGCACTCGAGTACTGGGCTAGCCACGGTAAGCCCGATTCCTACGAGTCCGGAACCTGGGGCCCCGAATCATCGTTCGAGATGCTGCGCCGGTCAGGCCGGGAATGGAGGCGGCCGTGATTGTCGATCTGCCCGAGACCAATACCGGGGCGATCAACAAGAAGATCGTCGCACTGCGCGAAGAGGGCGGCGCGATCACTCTCGGTCGGGTACTGACACTCGTCATCGCCCTCGATAGTGAAGCGCTGCTGGAGGAGTCCATCGACGCGGCCAACGCGGCCAGCCGTGAGCATCCGTGCCGCGTGATCGTGGCTCTCCCCGGGGACCGTCTGACCACGGAGGCCCGGCTGGATGCCCAGCTACGGGTAGGCCGCGATGCCGGCGCCAACGAGGTGGTGGTGCTGCGACTGTCCGGCCCGCTGGCCAACCACTCCAGCAGCGTCGTGACGCCGTTCCTGCTGCCAGACACGCCGGTGGTGACCTGGTGGCCCGATCTCGCCCCCGCCGTCCCTGCACAGGATCCGCTGGGCAAGTTGGCGATTCGCCGGATCACCGACGCCACGAACGGCTCTGATCCGCTGGCCTGCATCAAGAGCAGGCTCAACGGTTACACCGATGGTGACACCGATCTCGCCTGGAGCCGCGTCACCTACTGGCGCGCGCTGCTGGCCGCCGCGATCGATCAGCCGCCACACGAACCCATCACCTCGGCGCTGGTGTCCGGGCTCAAGGACGAGCCCGCGCTCGACATCCTGGCCGGCTGGCTCGCCAACCGGATCGACGGGCCGGTGACGCGGACAACCGGTGACTTGAAGGTCGAGCTGACCAGGCCCAGCGAAACCGTGACCCTGGCGCGGCCGCAGACCGGCGTCACCGCAGTACTGAGCCGAACCGGCAAGCCTGATGCGTTGGTGCCCTTGGCCCGCCGCGAAGCCAAGGAGTGCCTGGCAGAGGATCTGCGCCGGCTCGACGCCGACGAAATCTACTACGACGCACTCACGGGAATCGACAAGGTCCAGTACGTATGAGCACTGTTATCGAGCGTTACGCCGACACCGACGCACTGGTGGCCGCAGCCGGAGACCGGTTGGTGGGTGCCATCGCGTCGGCGATCTCCGCGCGTGGTCATGCCAACATCGTGCTCACCGGCGGAGGAACGGGAATCGGCCTGCTCAAGCGCGTCGGTGAGCGCAGCGGCGAGATCGACTGGTCGAAGGTGCACATCTACTGGGGCGACGAGCGTTTCGTACCGCAGGACGACGACGAGCGCAACGACAAGCAGGCCCGCGAGGCACTGCTCGACCATGTCGGGATCTCGGACGTCAACGTGCACGCGATGGCCGCCAGCGATGGCGAATTCGGTGACGATCTCACCGCGGCCGCCGCCGGGTATGCACAGCTGCTGGCCGCCAACTTCGACCCTCCCGGGCCCGAGTTCGACGTGCATCTGCTCGGTATGGGCGGCGAGGGACATATCAACTCACTGTTTCCCGACACCGACGCAGTGCGTGAGAATGACCGCATGGTGGTGGGCGTGGCCGACTGCCCCAAGCCACCGCCACGCCGAATCACGTTGACGCTTCCGGCGGTTCGCAAGTCCCGCGAGGTGTGGCTGGTGGTGTCCGGCGAGGCCAAGGCCGACGCCGTCGCCGCCGCGATCGGTGGTGCCGATCCGGTCGACATCCCCGCCGCGGGCGCGATCGGTCGCGACCGGACGGTGTGGTTACTCGACGAGGCTGCGGCAAGCAAGCTCTGAGCCGACCCACTAGTCGTCCGAGGTGCCGCCCTCCCACTCGCCGGTTCGGTCGGCCAAGGCCTCGGCATAACCGGCCAGGTAGTCGGCCACCTGACGGTTGGGCGTGAGCCGGTCAGTCACCACAGCCGACCGGGCTCGGTGTTCGCAGAATTGCCGCACAACCATTCAGACGCGGTTGGTCCGCGTTTGGTTCCCCACCGGCCATACTGTCTGGCATGGCAGACAAAGGGGACGGCCGCACCCGCCCGAACTCCGGGCGGCAACGAATCCGGACGTTGACGCAGGCTGCACTCAATGCCGATATGACCGTCGAGCAGGTCGACACGCTGCTCACCGATCTCAGCAGCACCCTGGTCGATCTCAACAGGTCGACCGGTGGCCTGGATGTCACGCTCGACCGCTTCAACGAAACCATCACCCGCATCGACGAACTCGCACCTCGCCTCATCGGCATGGTCGAGCGCCTGGAGGCGATCGTGGATCGGGTCGAGGTCATCGTCGGCATCGGCGAGGCCGTGATGGCACCGCTGGCAGCGACGGAGAGTGCGGTGCGCGGAATGATCGACCGGGTCCGCAAGAGCGCCGGCCTGTAGGGCGGGTCCGGATTCAGCCGCTGTTGCGCAGCGCTGTCGCCAATCCGCTCATGGTGAGCAGGATGCCACGCTGCACCCGCTCGTCGGTATCCCCGCCGCGGTACCGGCGCAGCAGCTCGACCTGCAGGTGATTGAGCGGTTCGAGGTACGGGAACCGGTTGAACACCGACCGGGCCAGGGCCGGGTTGTCGGCGAGCAGGTCGTCCTGACCGGTGATCAGCTTGTACATGTCGATGGTGCGGGTGTGCTCGGCGACGATCTTGTCGAACACCCGGGCCCGCAGTTCCTCGTCGGCGACCAACTCGGAATACCGTGCCGCCAAACCCATATCCGACTTGGCCAGCACCTGGGCCATGTTCGACAACACCGTGCGGAAGAACGGCCAGCGTCGGTACAGATCCTGCAACACCGAGAGCCTGGTCTCGTCGTCGGCGATCCACTGCGCGAACGCGCTGCCCGTGCCGTACCAACCCGGCAGCATCACGCGGGACTGGCTCCAGGCCAGCACCCACGGGATGGCCCGCAGATCGGCGATGGAGGTCGTCGGTTTGCGTGAGCTGGGCCGGCTGCCGATGTTGAGTGCGCCGATCTCGCTGACCGGTGTCGAAGCCTTGAAGTATTCGACGAATCCTGGTGTTTCATGGACCAATTCGGCGTAGGACCGCTGCGCCAGGGCGGCCAGCTCGTCGAGCACCTGGTAAGCGGGGCCGGCTTCGCCGCCGAGGCCCTCGACGTCGAGGAGGGTCGATTCCAGCGTCGCGGCCAGCAGCGTCTCCAGATTGCGGTGCGCGATCCGTGGCTCGGCGTACTTCGCCGCGATCACCTCACCCTGCTCGGTGATACGCAACGACCCCTTCACCGCGCCGGGCGGTTGCGCGAGGATCGCGTCGTAACTCGGTCCGCCACCACGGCCCACGGTGCCGCCCCGTCCGTGGAACAGCCGCAACCGAATCCCGGTCGTGCGCGCGGCTTCGACGAGGTCCAGTTCGGCTCGGTACAGCGCCCAGTTGGCCGCCAGGTAGCCGCCGTCCTTGTTCGAGTCCGAGTAGCCCAGCATCACTTCCTGGTGCTGTCCGCGCGCGGTGACGATGCTGCGGTAGACCGGCAGCGCGAGAGCCGCCTGCAGGACCTCCGAACCCTGCTGCAGGTCCTCGATGGTTTCGAACAGTGGCACGATCCCGACCGGTGCGTACACCTCGCCGTGCGCTGCACCCGAAACATCGAGTAGGCCTGCCTCTTTGAGCAGGATCGCCGTTTCGAGCAGATCGGACACCGATTGACACATCGAGATGACGTAGTTGGGCACGGCCTGGGCGCCCAAGACGGTGACCGCCCGCGCCGCCGCACCGATGATGTCGAGTTCCTTGCGGGCCAGCTCCGACAGCTCGGCACCCTCGCCGATCAGTGGTCGCCGGGTGGCGATCTCGGTCGCGAGCAGTTCGACCCGCTGTGCTTCGGAAAGGGACGCGTAGTCGGGATGGACTCCGGCCCAGGCCAACAATTCCGCGACCACCTGCTCGTGCACCTCGGAGTTCTGTCGCATGTCCAGGCCGCACAGATGAAAGCCGAAGACCCGCACCGCTTCTCGTAACCGGCTCAGCCGGTCGTCGGCCAGCACCGCGCTGCCGTGGCCTCGCAGTGAAGCGTCCACGGTGTCGAGGTCTGCCAGGAATTCCTGCGGACTGCGGTAGGCGGTGCGGCCCAGGTCGAGCTCGTGCTCGGGTTGCTCATCGAGTATTTCGCGACCGGCGGCAGTCAGACGCGCATGGATCACCCGCAGTGCCCGCCGGTAGGGTTCGTCGGCACGTGCCGGCTCATCGCAGGCATCGGCCAGCAGGGCCAGCCCCTCACTGATGCTGACCAGCCGGGCCGACATCGACAGCTCTTCTTCCAGGGCGGTGATCTCGGTGAAGTAGTGCGCGAAGGCCACGTGAGCGGCGCGCCCGGTGGCGAGCCGCACCACGCCCGCGTCGACATTGGGATTCCCGTCCCGGTCACCACCGATCCAGCTTCCCGGCCGCAGAATCGGCTGCTCCAACAGGTTCTCCCCCGGCCAGCGGGCCTGCAACGCGTTCCGCACCTCGGCGTTCACCTGTGGGATCACCTCGAAGAATGCCGCTGGGTAGTACCGCAGCCCGGTTTCTATCTCGTCGGAGATCTTGAGTCGCGACAACCGAACGAGCGCGGTTTGCCACAGCGTCAGGATGTTGCGGCGCAACTCGACCTCGATGTCCCGCCCGTCCGCGGTGCGTGTGAGCCCGTGCATGCGCAGCCGCATCAACTCGGTGACCCGATGCTGGGTGTCGAAGACGGTGCGACGCCGGGTTTCGGTGGGATGCGCGGTGATCACCGGTGACACCAGGGCACCGCTCAACGCGTCGGCGACGGCGGCGGCTTCCAGGTCGGCCCGATCGAGCTTCAGGTAGGTGGCGGCCAAACTGCTGTCCTGCGGGGGCTCACCCGCGGCCTCGTGCACGGCGCGTCGCCGCTCGCGGTGGATGTCCTCCGCGACGTTGGCCAATAGAGCGAAGTGGGTGAACGCACGGATGACCGGGATCGCCTGGTGGATATCGATACCGGTGAACAGGTCCGCCAGCTCCGCCCGGTCGATCTCCGAGCGGCGTACCCGGAAGGACTCGACCCGGGCCCGTTCGACCAGGTCGAAGACCTCGGCTCCGTTCTGTTCGCGCACGGTGTCGCCGAGAATCGCACCGAGCAACCGGATGTCCTCACGCATCGGCTCGGTGGCCTCGCGGCCCACCGGAGTGCGCTGAACCGCACCGATCGGATCCAGCGCGGTATCGGGACCGTCAGCCATGTCCCCAGTATCGTTGCCCCGCCGGCGTACCGCACGGCGGGTCAGAGGGTTTAGCCGTACTTGATCAGCAACCCGACGCCGAGGATCGACACCAGCCAGATGCCGGCCACGAACAACGTCAGCCGGTCGAGGTTCTTCTCGACCACGGTGGAGCCGGACAGACTGGACTGGACACCGCCACCGAACAGGGTGGACAGACCGCCACCTTTGGCACGATGCAGCAGCACCAAGAGCACGACCAGCACGCTGGTCACGACCAGAGTGATCTGCAGGGCCAATTCCATGGCTGTAAGACTACCCGGTGAGGTGTCCGGTCCAGGCCCCCGGGTTACGGCAGCGGTCCGCCCGCAGCGATAGCCGACAAGATGGCGAACTGCTCACCGTCCAATGAGGCACCGCCGACGAGAGCCCCGTCCACGTCGCCCTTCGCCACGATCTCACCGACGTTCTTGGCATTGACCGACCCGCCGTAGAGCACCCGGACGCCGGCCGCGAGCTGCGGCGACGCCAGGTTCCCCAGCTCGGCGCGAATGGCCTTGCAGACTTCCTGGGCATCGGCGGCGCTGGCCACCCGGCCGGTGCCGATGGCCCACACCGGCTCGTAGGCGATGACGGCCTGACCGATCTGCTCCGCGCTGAGCCCGGCCAGGGACCCGCGCAGGGAGTTCACGTTGAACTCGACGTGATTGCCCGCCTCGCGCACCTCGAGCTGCTCGCCGATGCAGATGATCGGCGTGATGCCGTGCTTGAACGCCGCAGCAGCCTTGGCGGCCACCAGCTCATCGGTTTCACCGTGGTAGGTCCGCCGCTCGGAATGCCCCACCACGACGAAACTGCATCCGAGCTTGGCCAGGAACGCTCCGCTGATCTCACCGGTGTAGGCGCCCGAATCGTGCCGGGACACATCCTGGGCGCCGTAGGTGAGCCGCAATTTGTCCCCGTCGACCAGCGTCTGCACGCTGCGCAGGTCGGTGAACGGCGGGATGACCGTCACATCGACCTTGTCGAAGTACTTGTCCGGCAAGGCGAATGCGATCTTCTGCACCAGCGCGATGGCCTCGAAATGATTGAGGTTCATCTTCCAGTTGCCGGCGATCAATGGCTTGCGTGCGGCTTTCGGCATGGTCTACGACTCCAGTACTTCGATGCCGGGCAGGGTCTTGCCCTCAAGGTATTCCAGTGACGCGCCGCCACCGGTCGAGATGTGCGAGAAGCCGTCCTCGGCCAGGCCGAGTTGTCGCACCGCGGCCGCCGAATCGCCGCCGCCGACGACGCTGAACGCACCCTTTTCGGTGGCGCCGATGATCGCCTCGGCCACCCCCTTGGTGCCCGCCGAGAAGGCCGGGAACTCGAAAACGCCCATGGGCCCGTTCCAGAACACGGTCTTGGCATTGGACAGCAGCGCGGTGAAGCGCTTGACCGACTCCGGGCCGATGTCCAGGCCCATCTTGCCCTCGGGGATGCGGTCGGAGGCCACGGTTTCCGGTTCGGCGTCGGCGGCGAACTTGTCGGCCACGACGATGTCCACCGGCAGGTGGATCACGTCGCCGTAGGTGTCCAACAGTCGCCTGCAGGTGTCGATCATCTCTTCCTGACACAGCGAGGTCCCCACCGAAACCCCTTGTGCAGCAAGGAACGTGAAGCACATTCCGCCACCGATGACGATGCTGTCAGCCTTGGTGGCCAGGTTCTCGATGACGGCGAGCTTGTCGGAGACCTTCGAGCCACCGAGCACCACGGCGTAAGGGCGCTCGGTCGAGCTGGTCAACTGCTCGAGCACCTTGACCTCGGTGGCCACCAACGTGCCCGCGTAGTGCGGCAGCAGGGTGGCGACGTCGTAGACCGAGGCCTGCTTGCGGTGCACCACACCGAATCCATCGGAGACGAAGGCACCCGGCGAGCCGTCGGCACCCTCGACCAGGGCTGCCAATTCACGGGCCAGCGCCGACCTCTCGGCATTGTCCTTGCTGGTCTCCCGCGGGTCGAAGCGGATGTTCTCCAACAGCAGCACGTCGCCGTCGGTGAGCCCCTCGGCCCGAGCCAGCGCGTCGGTGCCGACCACATCGCCGGCCAACTGCACGTGGCGTCCGAGCTTCTCCCCCAGTGCCGCGGCCACCGGCGCGAGCGACAACTTCGGGTCCGGGGTTCCCTTGGGGCGGCCCAGGTGCGCCGCGACGACGACCTTGGCGCCGGCCTCGGCCAGCGCTTTGAGCGTCGGGACCGAGGCGATGATGCGGCCCTGGTCGGTGATGGCGCCCTCGTCATCGAGTGGGACATTGAGGTCGGAGCGGACAAGTACGCCGCGCCCCTCCACGCCCTCGGCCAACAGGTCAGCGAGTGTTTTAACAGTCATTGGTATTAGAGCGACTTTCCTACGAGTGCGACCAGATCAACGAGGCGGTTAGAGTAACCCCACTCGTTGTCATACCAGGAGACGACCTTGGCCTGGTTGTCGATGACCTTGGTCAGGCCCGAGTCGAAGATCGAGCTGTGCGGGTCGGTGACGATGTCACTCGACACGATGGGCGCGTCGTAGTACTTGAGAATGCCCTTCATCGGCCCCTCGGCGGCGGCCTTCATGGCGGCGTTGATCTCGTCAGCGGGCGCCGGCTTGGCCAGCTCGGCGGTCAGGTCGGTGACCGAACCCGTGGGGATCGGCACGCGCAGCGCGTAGCCGTCCAACTTGCCTTTCAGTTCAGGTAAGACGAGGCCAATTGCTTTTGCCGCACCGGTCGAGGTCGGCACGATGTTCAGCGCGGCGGCACGGGCGCGGCGCAGATCCCGGTGTGGGCCGTCCTGCAGGTTCTGGTCCTGGGTGTAGGCGTGGATGGTGGTCATGAGGCCCTTGACGATGCCGAACTCGTCGTTGAGGACCTTCGCCAGGGGGCCGAGGCAGTTCGTGGTGCACGAGGCGTTGGAGATGATGTTCTGGCTACCGTCGTACTTGTCGTCGTTGACGCCCAGCACGATGGTGATGTCCTCATCGCTGGCCGGCGCCGAGATGATGACTTTTTTGGCGCCCGCATCGAGGTGGCCCTGGGCCTTGTCGCGCTTGGTGAAGATGCCGGTCGACTCGACGACCACGTCGACGCCGAGGTCACCCCAGGGCAGCGCAGCCGGGCCTTCCTTCACTTCGAGGGCCTTGATCTTCTTGTCGCCGATGACGATGGTGTCCTCGCCCTCGAGACTGACGTCTTGCGGCAGGCGACCCAGGATCGAATCGAACTTCAGCAGGTGAGCCAGGGTGGCGTTGTCGGTGAGGTCGTTGACCGCCACGATCTCGATATCGGTGTTCTTACCCTCGGCCTGCTGCACCGCCAGGGCCCGGTAGAAGTTGCGCCCGATGCGGCCGAAGCCGTTAACGCCCACCCGGATAGTCACGTGATTCTCCCTACAGTTGCCGTTAACTGAACTGCACGCCGCCAGCCTAGTTGCGCCAGTGCCTTGCCGCGCGGTTCCGCCAGTGCATCAGATTTCGCGGTCGTGTAGGGCGAGTTGGTCGAGTTCGTGCGGATCCTGGCCGACCAGATCGGCAATGAGCCCGTCATCCGAGAGGTCCATCGGTTCAGAGTGTTTCCAGTCGTGATGCGCTACCTCGTTGAGCCGCTTGATGATGTGGTGGTCGGTCACCTCGATGGCCAACTCGCGACGATGATCGAAGCTGCCCGGGGAGAAATTGATCGAGCCGACGATGGCCCGCTCGTGATCGGCGAGAATCATCTTGGCGTGCAGCTTCATGTGCTTGAGCCGGTGGATCTTGATGCCGACGTCGTCCAGGATGCGCATCCCGCTGACACCTTCGAGGAGCTTGCCTGACTTGAGATGGTGGGCCGCGCGGGCCATGACGTGAACCTTCACGCCACGACGTGCCGCACGGACCAGACGCTCGATGATCACCGGGTCCTGGTATCGCTCATTCTGGACGAACAAAGTGTGTTCGGCCCTGTCGATGAACTCGGCGATGCGATGCCGACCGTTCGTCGGGCACCAGATCAGGTGCGCACCACCGCCGGGATCGAAGTCCTCACGCGCCCAGTCGGCTTCGAAGCAGTCGATGATCTCGGCGACCTCATAGGCGCTGGGTGTGACGACGGCGTAGTCCCGCGTCACGGTGAAGTTCTCCTCGGTCCAGTTCAGCGACTCGACGAACGCATGCTCATCGTCGACCACCATCGACTTCTCGTGCGTCAGGTCGAACGCGGGATTGCTGGCACGGACCTGGATGCCGTACCGCTGCAACGTCTCCCGCGCGACGTCGTTGTCGGTCTCCCCGTCGCGCCGTTCGGGGTTGAGCATGACCTTGACGTCCACGCCGCGCCGGTGGGCGGCCACCACAGCCTCCAACAACGGCAGGTGGCTGAAGGCGAACATCTTGATGCGCACCGACCGGGTGGAATTACCGATCGCGTCGATCACCGGCTGTGCCGAGTCGTCGGGCAGGATGATCAGCGAACGTGTCACGATGGCTCGTCCTCGTATTGGATGCGGTGCAGGTCGGCATATCTGCCGCCCGCGGTCAGTAGCTCGCTGTGCGTGCCCTGTTCGACGACGCGGCCCTCCTCGAGCACGACGATCTTGTTCGCGTCACGAATTGTGCTGAGCCGGTGGGCAATCGTGATGACGGTGCGGTCTTTCATCAACCGCTGCAGCGCGGACATCACCAGACGCTCGGACTCGGCGTCCAGCGCCGCGGTCGGTTCGTCGAGGATGAGGATCGGGCTGTCGCGGATGAGGGCACGCGCGATACCGATGCGCTGACGCTGACCGCCGGAGAGGGTGAGCCCACGCTCCCCGACCGGACTGTCGTAGCCCTGCGGCATCCCGGAGATGAACTCATGGGCATTGGCCAGTTTGGCCATCTCGACGATCTCGTCGTGGTCGGCGTCGGGCCGGCCGAAAGCGATGTTGTCGCGGATGGTGCCCCGGAACAAGACCGTGTCCTGCAGTACGTAGGCGATCTGACGGCGGAGTTCGTGGAGTTTGTAGTCGCGCAGGTCGACTCCGTCGACCCGGACAGTGCCCATGCTCGGGTCGTAAAACCGCGGAATCAGGCTGACCAGACTGGATTTTCCACTTCCGGTGTGTCCGACGACGCCGACGAGCTGGCCGGGTTTCACCTCGAAGGTGACGTCACGCAGCACGGGCGTCGTGCTGTCGTAGCTGAACGCGACGCGCTCGAAGCTGATCGCGCCCTTGATGCGCTCCGCATCGATCGCGTCGGATTTCTCCTCGACCGACGTCTCCGCGGTCAGCAGCTCATTGACGCGGTCCACCCCGACCGAGGCCATCGCGATGGTGTTGGTGAGCTTGGCCAGATCCTGCACGGGCTTGAAGAACGACGCCAGGTACGAGATGAACACCGTCAACGTGCCAGCCGTCATCGCCCCCGCGAGGATGAGCGCCGACCCCCGCCACAACACGACCGCGGTACAGGCGGCCACCACGACGCCGACGATCGGTGACACCACCGATTTCACCCGCCGCGCGTTGAGTGCGGCATCGACGGCCTGCTGGCCGGCGGTCGCCAGCTCGCGTTCCTGCATGTCCTCGCGATCGAATGCCTTGACGACACGGATGGACTGCAGGCCCTCCTCCGCGACGGCGACGATGTCGGATTCGCGTCGGCGCACTTCGTGGGTTGCCGCCTTCACGGCCTTACGGATCCGGGACACGAACAGCAGTAGCAGGGGTGCCACGGCGAGCGCGATGAGCGTGAAGTCCCACTGCAGCCACAACATCATGGCCAACATGCCCACGATGGTCAGCAGGTCGGTTGCGATGCCCAGGGTCGAGGACGACGCGAAGCCCTGGATGGTGTCGACGTCGTCGGTGAGCGTGCTCAAGATGGGGCCGACGCGATGGGTGTCGAAGTAGTTGAGGGACAACTGCTGCAGGTGGTGGTAGGCGCGGGTGCGTAGGTCGTTGCCGATGCGCTGGCCGACGGTTTCGGTCAGGTAGTTGGAGACATATGACGCGATTGCTGCCACCAAGGCGATGACGAACACCATGATCGCCGCGAGGCCGGCGATGTGCATCTTGGTTTCGCCGCCCAGCAGCGGCCCCAGCAGACCATGCAGCCATCCGGGCAGCGGGTGGTGACCGACCACGCTGTCCAGCACAACCTTGAGCGGCCACGGCGCGGCGAGACCGGTGGCGATCTGCACCAGCAGCACGGCAAAGATTCCGGCGATCAGCAACCGGTAGGGGCGAATCAGCTCAAGAATCAGTCGCATCGGGAGCGCCACCTGGATTGTTGGTGTTGACGTCGAAGTTTGTCGCCACACACTACAACGTGACGATGACATCGAAGTGTCACGAACCGGGCGGCCCGGCAAGTGTCGGCAACTCCGGACGCCGACGCGTCTAGTGCACCGCGCCCTGAACCGAAAGTTGCTGCGCCTCACGCTCGACAGTCGTTGCAGTTTCGGCGTTTTCGCTCCATCCGGGCGGCCCGAACAGGTAGCCGAGCCGGCCGCGCCAGGTCCGCGCCCGCCAGACATCGCCGACCATCGCAACGAACTCGTGGTAGTTCACCTTGAGCGGGTTGTAGGTGTCGATGTTCTTGGTCAGGCCGTAACGGACGGGTTCGCCCTCGGCGGCGAAGGTGCCGAACATCCGGTCCCACAGGATGAAGATGCCGGCGTAGTTCTTGTCGAGGTATGGGTTGTTGGCTCCGTGGTGCACGCGATGGTGCGACGGGGTGTTGAACACGTACTCGATCCCACGCGGAAGCCGATCGACCCGCTCGGTGTGGATCGGGAATTGGTAGAGCAGCACGATCGCCTGCGACAGGAAGACCAACCAGGCCGGGACGCCGATCAGCGCCACTCCCACGTACCCGATGGTGGCCAGGAACGATCCGGGAATCAGCCAGGACAACCGCATGGCGGTGGACAGGTTGAAGTACTGGCTCGAGTGGTGCACGTTGTGCGCGGCCCAGAACATCCGAATGCGGTGCGACATCCGGTGCTGCAGGTAGTACGCAAGGTCGGCCAGCACGATCGCCAGCACCCAGACCCACCAGTGCGATGCCGAGAGATGCAGCGGCGTCACGGATGCGGCGATCGCAACCATCGGAACGGTGATGAATTTGTCCAGCGGCCGAAGGATAAAGCCAAGTACATAGATCGACAGGTTCGTGGCACTGTCCCGCCAGGAGATCCCCGCCAGGGGCCGGGCTGATCCCTTTCCGCCCTTGCCGTCTTTGTCGAAGCGATAGCTGAGGAATTCGACCGCCAAGAGCACGAAGTAGGCCGGCATGGCGTAAAGCCCGATCCGCAATGGGTCCATGGCAATTACTCCTTTTCCGCGGATGTCTCCGCCGACGCCTTGGGCATTCCCGCCAACTGCCAGGCCAGCGCCTCACCGAAAAGATCCTCGGGCACCCGGGTCGGATCGATGCGGCGCTGCCGGATCAGTCCCTGGAAGAGCGCGAGTACCACCACGGCGAATCCGTCTGCCGAGACGCTGTCGTCGATGTTGTTGCACGCCAGCGCTTCGGCGAGGATCTCGCGCAGTGAGGCCAGTGTGCGCGCCGACCGCTCCTGCAAAATTCGCATGGCATCGGGATTGCGCACGGCGTGCAACCAGAATTCGGCCTGGATCGCCTCGAACTCGATGTCGTTGTCGGCAATCTCGACGAGCACCTGGCCCAGGGCGGTCAGCGGTCCCCCCTCGGCGCCCTCGGAGACAGACCGGACCACCTGGTCGAGCCGACCGGATGCACGCTCATTCATCAGCTCGGAGAACAACTGCTCCTTGTTGGAGAAGTTCGAATACACCGCCCCGACCGAATACCCCGCTGCGGCGGCGATCTCGTCCACCGACGCCGCGGCGTAGCCCTTGCGGGCGCAAGTCTCGGCGGCGGCATCCAGGAGAGCAGCCCGGGTCCGGGCCTGCGCCTCGGCTCTCGTCAGCCGTACCGGTGCCGCAGCTGCGTTACCTGGATCGTCGACCATATTTCAGATAGTAATCGTTATCCGAAATTGTCGGCTAGCCGCGGCAGCCGAAACCAACTCGATCCGATTAGTGTCCCCAGGGAGATTGAGGTGCTGCTGACACGGGGGTAGGGACACAGATGGAATCGATCGAGACTGTCCGCGAACGCGTCGCGACCGCCGGACGTCAACACCTGGGCGACGAACTCGGAGCGCGATGGACGTCGATGTTGGCCGAGGGCACCCGTTTACGGGCATCCCAGCCCCCCGCGAAACGTCGGTTTGCGCTTCGGCGAAGCGCCGGCCCAGCACCGGTCGGCCGGCTGGGCGGACCTGCGCCCCTTCCGCGAGACGCGGCATGGCCGGTCTGGGAGGGATACGGTCCGCTGGCGCACATCGCCACCCTCGATTGCCGGGAGCTCGTCCGGTACGTGCCGGAGTCGCTCAAGGCTGCCGGATTCCCTCGGGACGGGCTCCTGTCGTTCTTCTACTTCGACGGCCAGGTCGACGATGGCGTCGAGGTCGTCGGCGCACAGTTCGGAACGAATGATGGCGCGAGAGTGATCCATACCCCGGCGGATCTGCCGGTCGCCCTGACCGAGCCTCCGTCGCCGATCACCGCCTACCCGGAAGTTGAGCTTCGGGCTGAACCGGTCCTCACCTGGCCGACGTCGGAGCACCCGGACCTAGACGATGAAAACTGGCCAACCGAGGGATGGAGTGGGCTGTTCGAAACCTTGGATGCCGTGCGGCAGGCAAGTCCCGGACCGCTACATCAGATCGGTGGTCACCCAGACCCCGTCCAAGGCCCCGTCGAGGTCGAAACCGCCTATGGGCAGCTAACGGATGGCGGCCGAAACGAACTCGATTGGAGCGATCCGGCCGTGACGACCGAGTCACGGGAATGGCAGCTGCTCGCCCAGTTCGACACCGATGAGAATGCCGGATTCATGTGGGGTGACTGCGGTGTTCTCTACTTCATGATCCGGCCACAAGATCTCGCGGCAGGGGCGTTCGACCGCGTGAGCTTCACGTGGCAGTGCGGGTAACGACGTTCAGGCGTCGTCGAGCAGGTCCGGGGTCACCGCTGACTCGGTGTCGGGCAGCCCTTCCTGCTTGGCTTTGCGATCGGCCATCGACAGCAGGCGCCGGATACGTCCGGCCACAGCATCTTTCGTCATCACCGGGTCGGCAAGCCGGCCCAGCTCCTCGAGAGATGCCTGCCGGTGCTCGACCCGAAGCTTGCCTGCCGCTGCCAGGTGATCGGGCACTCCGTCACCCAGGATGTCCAACGCACGCTCCACCCGGGCCGCCGCAGCCACCGCGGCCCGCGCCGACCGGCGCAGGTTCGCATCGTCGAAATTGGCCAGCCGGTTGGCCGTGGCACGGACCTCGCGGCGCATGCGCCGCTCCTCCCACGTCAGCCGCGTATCCTGGGCGCCCATCCGGGTCAGCAACGCGCCGATCGCCTCCCCGTCACGCACCACCACCCGGTCAGCACCACGCACCTCACGTGCCTTGGCACTGATCCCGAGCCGCCGAGCTGCGCCCACCAGGGCCAGGGCAGCCTCCGGGCCGGGGCAACTGACCTCGAGCGCCGAGGACCGCCCCGGCTCGGTCAGCGATCCATGGGCGAGGAAAGCACCGCGCCACGCAGCCTCGGCATCGCCGACGCTGCCGCCGACCACCTGCGCGGGCAGTCCACGCACCGGGCGTCCACGAAGGTCGAGCAATCCGGTCTGCCTCGCCAACGCCTCACCGTCGGCGGCCACCCGCACCACATAACGGGTGTTCTTGCGGATGCCGCTGGCCGACAGCACGTGCACCACCGCGTTGTACCCGTACAGGTCGTGGATGTCCTTGCGCAGACGCCGCGCGATGATCCCGAGATCCACCTCGGCTTCCACCACCACCCGGCCGGCCACGATGTGCAGGCCGCCGGCAAAACGCAACAACGACGCCACCTCCGCGCGGCGAGCGCTCACCGAGTTGACTACCAGGCGGCTCAGCTCGTCCTTCACTTCGGCTGTCATCGCCACGGATCGTCCCCTCTCGGTGTTTTCGGCGCCGGCTCCTGGTGCGCGACGTCGACCGACCTCGCAGCTGGCGTGGGAACGGTCGACTCCGGCACTACCCGGCCGGGCGCCGTCGCGCGCAACCGAACTCCCTCCAGCACCGCAGCCAACTTGGCCGGGTCATGTAAAGGTGTACCAGGTCGAGACACGTCAGCAAACTCAACTCGGGCATTGAGGATGTTGGCCGTGCGGACGAGTTGCTCTCGTTCGCGGTCGCTCGGCACTCGGCTGGCATCGACGATGATGTCATGCACGCTGAAGTCCGGAGCATGCTGGGCCAGAACGTGGATGTGACGTTCGGCCGAGAACCCCGCCGTCTCACCCGGCTCTGCCGCCAGATTCAACACGAGCGCACGCCGCGCCGTCGTCGCCCGCAAGGCCGCCGCCAACTGCGGCACCAACACATGCGGGATCACACTGGTGAACCACGACCCCGGGCCGAGCACCACGAGATCGGCACTCATGATGGCCTCCACCGCCTGCCGAGTGGCCGGCGGATCCCCTGGCAGCAACCGCACCCGCCGCACCTTGCCCACTGTGGTGGCGATCGCCACCTGACCGCGGATCACCCGGCTCATCCTGGGGTCGGACTCCAGACCGGCGACATCGGCCTCGATCTGCAGGGCGATCGGGCACATCGGCAGGACCCGGCCCTTCACCCCGAGAATCCGCCCGAGCTCGTCGAGCGCTGCTACCGGGTCGGCCAGCACCTCGTTGAGGCCTGCCAACAACAGATTGCCGATCGGATGACCGGCCAGCGCACCGCTGCCACCGAACCGGTGCTGAAAGATTGTCGCCCACAATCGGCCATGCGGACTGTCAGAAGCCAAGGCCGCCAACGCCATTCGCAAGTCACCGGGAGGCACCACATCGAGTTCGCTGCGCAGCCGGCCCGATGAACCGCCGTCGTCGGCAACCGTCACCACGGCCGTCACGTGCGGGCTGAGCCGCCGAGCCGCCGACAAGGTGGCGTACAACCCGTGCCCTCCACCGAGGGCGACGATCCGCGGGGTCATTCGCGACCCAGATCCCGGTGCAGCACATGAACGGTGAGCCCGTCACCACCCTGCAACCGCTCCGCCAACGCCTCGGCCATCGCCACGCTGCGGTGTTTGCCGCCCGTACACCCGATGGCGACGGTCATATAACGCTTCCCCTCCCGGCGGTAACCGGCGATCACCACGTCCAACAGACGATGGTAGGTGTCGAGAAATTCTCTGGCCCCAGGTTGGCCTAGCACGTAGTCACGCACATCCGGATGTTGACCGCTGTGCGGTCGCAACGCATCCACCCAGTGCGGGTTCGGCAGGAACCGCACATCCATCACGGTGTCCGCATCCATCGGCAGTCCGTACTTGTAACCGAAGGACTCCACGGTGACATTCGTGTAGGCGACGGTCTCACCGCCGAACGCACGCTCGATACTCTCACGCAGCGCAGGAACCGGGAGCGCAGACGTGTCGATCACCAGATCGGCCGCCGCGCGGACCGGTGCCAGCAACGCCCGCTCGGCGGCGATCCCCTCGGCCAGGGTCTGCGTGCCCTGCAGCGGGTGACTGCGGCGGTTCTGCTCGTAGCGGCGCACCAGAATGTCGTCGGACGCCTCCAGGAACAACACCCGCGGAGTGATACTCCGCGCCGCCAACTCGTTGCGCACCCAGTCCAGATCACCGGTGAAGCCCCGCGACCGCACATCCATCACCACGGCCAGCTGGGTGATCCGCGATCCCGCGGCCAACCCCAACTCGACCATGCGGGCAATCAGCTCAGGCGGCAGGTTGTCGGCGACATACCAGCCGAGGTCCTCCAACACCTTGGCGGCGGTACCACGCCCGGCCCCCGACAGACCGGTGACCAGAACCACGTCGATACCCGAATCCGCGTCCGCACCACCGATGATGCTGCCCTCGCGCACGTGTTCGTTCATGCGCGATCCGCCTGGCTTGTCATGTCCCCGTTACCTGTCATCCCGACACCGTCCGTCGATCATCCTCGATAACCGTTGCGGGCACCCCTGAATCGCCCAGTCCGGTGTTGTTCTCACTTGGTTGCTCGCCGCCCGGCTCGATTGGCGGCTCGATTGGCGGCTCGCCGCCGAGCGCAGCCAGGACCGCCCTCGCCGTCGCCACACCGATCCCCGGCACCGCCGTGATCTCCTCCACCGTCGCTTCCTTGAGTCGGGCCACCGAACCGAAATGCGTCACCAACGCCTTGCGGCGCTGTTCACCCAACCCACGCACCGAGTCGAGTGCCGACGCGGTCATCCGCTTGGACCGCTTGCTGCGGTGATAGCTGATCGCGAACCTGTGCGCCTCGTCGCGCACACGCTGCAACAGATACAACCCTTCGCTGTTGCGCGGGAGAATAATCGGTTCGGGCGCCACTCCTTCTTCAGCGGGTACCCACACCTCCTCGAGGCGCTTGGCCAACCCGATCACCGCGACATCGGTGACACCCAGTTCGTCGAGCACCGCCGCAGCCGCGTTGACCTGAGGGGCACCGCCGTCCACCACGAACAGATTGGGCGGATAGGCGAACCGGCGCGGCCGCTGATCAGTACCCGCCTCGGGCTGCGCATCGCTCACGTGCCGCAGGAAACGACGCCGTGTCACCTCGGCGATCGAGGCAACGTCGTCGGAGCGGCCTTCACCGGCAGCCTCACGGATCGCGTAATGCCGGTAATCCGACTTGCGCGGCAACCCATCCTCGAACACCACCAGTGAGGCCACCACATCCGTGCCCTGCACGTGGCTGATATCCACACATTCGATCCGCAGCGGCGCATCGGCCAGGCCCAGGGAGTCCTGAATACTCTGCAGCGCTTCCGATCTCGCGTTGAAGTCACCGGCCCGCTTGAGCTTGTGCTGGGTCAGCGCCTCACGCGCATTGCGTTGGACAGTCTCGGACAGCGTGCGTTTGTCGCCCCGGACCGGCACCCGCAGGCTCACCCGCGAACCACGAAGCCCCGACAGCCAGGCCGCCAGTTCCTCGGCATTCGGCGGGAGCACCGGCACCAGCACCTCCCGCGGCACCGGGTTGGTCGCCTCATCGGCGGCACCCCCCAGTTCAGCCTGGTCACCGTAGAACTGGGTGAGGAACTGCTCGACCAATTGTTGTCGCCCGGATTCACTACCGTCCGCTGTCGCCGCCGGGGCGGCTCCGGGACCGGAATCACGGGTTTCCTCCGGCTCCGAAGGCTTCTCGACGATCCAGCCGCGCTGGCCGCGCACCCGGCCACCACGCACGTGGAACACCTGCACCGCGGCCTCGAGATCGTCGTCGGCAAACGCCACCACATCGGCATCGGTGCCGTCACCGAGCACCACGGCCTGCTTCTCCAGCGCACGCTTGAGCGCTGCGATGTCATCGCGCAGTCGGGCGGCCCGCTCGAAGTTCAACTCCTCGGCGGCCGCGGCCATCTGCTGTTCCATGTCGCGGGCCAGCCGGTCGGTCTTGCCCGAAAGAAAATCACAGAAGTCCAGAACGATCCGCCGGTGCTCCTCAGCACTGACCCGGCCGACGCACGGCGCCGAGCACTTGTCGATGTAGCCGAGTAGGCACGGACGGTCGATCTGCCTGTGCCGCTTGAATACTCCCGCCGAACAGGTCCTGGCCGGGAACACCCGGGTCAGCAGGTCGAGCGTCTCGCGGATGGCCCAGGCATGCGAATACGGGCCGAAGTACCGCACCCCCTTGCGTCGGGGCCCGCGGTACACCATCAGCCGCGGGTACTCCTCGTTGAGCGTGACCGCCAGCACCGGGTACGTCTTGTCATCGCGGTAGCGGATGTTGAAGCGTGGATCGAACTCCTTGATCCAGTTGTACTCCAACTGCAGTGCCTCGACCTCCGTGCTGACCACGGTCCACTCGACACTGCCCGCCGTCATCACCATCTGCCGGGTGCGCGGCGCCAGACTCGTGATGTCGGCGAAGTACGACGTCAGCCGACTGCGCAGGCTCTTGGCCTTACCGACGTAGATGACCCGACCGTGCGGGTCCCGGAACCGGTACACGCCCGGCTCCACTGGTATCGATCCGGGCGCCGGCCGGTACGTCGCTGGATCGGGCACGGTTTCCAGGTTACTGCCGCGATCCGACTCAACTCCGCTACCGTCGAACTGTGCGGTTGCTGGCGTCCACCCGTTCGGTCATCACGCTGCTCAGCGTCGTCGCTGTGGTCCTTGCCGGATGCGCCGATGGCAGCCGGCGCCCGGCCGGGACCTTCGCCGGGCCGTGCCAGATCCTGTCCAACGGCACCCCGGAGCCCAAGGCTCCGCCGGCGCCGACCCTGGCGACCAACCCTGAGATCGGCACCGGTTACCGCAGCGACATGAAAGCCGTCCGCACCTCCACCTACGCGGTCGCCACCGCCAACCCACTGGCCACCGAAGCGGCCTGCAAGGTGCTGCGCGACGGCGGCACCGCAGCCGACGCACTGGTGACCGCACAGGCGGTACTCGGTCTCGTCGAACCGCAGTCCTCCGGGATCGGCGGCGGCGGGTTCCTGCTGTACTACGACGCCGCAGGCAATGCGGTGCGCGCGTATGACGGGCGTGAGACGGCACCGGCCGCGGCGACCGAGAACTACCTGCGGTGGGTATCGGAGACTGACCGCACCGTCCCCAAACCCGATGCGCGGTCATCGGGTCGCTCGATCGGGGTGCCCGGCATCGTGCGACTGCTCGACGATGTCCACCGCCAATTCGGCAAGTTGGACTGGCGCTCTCTGTTCGACCCGGCCGTATCGATAGCCGACAAGGGATTCGACATCAGTCCGCGCCTGGCTGCCGCGATCGACGACGCCGGCGCCCAACTTCGGGTGGACCCCGCCGCCGCCGACTACTTCCTCAACCCCGACGGAAGTCCCAAACCGGTCGGCACCCGCATGACCAACCCGGCCTATGCGAAAACCTTGGGTGCCATCGCATCCGGGGGCGCCCAGGCGTTCTACACCGGCGACATCGCCCGTGCTGTCGTGGCCGCCGCCGCCGATACCAGCGGCGGACGCACGCCAAGCGCCATGACCGAGCAGGATCTCGCCGGCTACGCAGTCCGACAGCGTGACCCGGTGTGCACCACCTACCGTGGACACGAGGTCTGCGGGATGCCACCGCCGTCATCGGGCGGCATCGCGGTGGCAGCCATCCTCGGCATGCTCGAGCACTTCCCGATGAGCGACTACAAGCCGGCCCGGGTCGGCCCGAACGGCGGTTATCCGTCGGTGACCGGGGTGCACCTCATCTCAGAGGCCGAGCGACTTGCCTACGCCGATCGCGATCGCTACGTCGCCGATACCGATTTCGTCCCACTTCCCGGTGGATCACCCGAAACCCTGCTCGGCGGCGCCTACCTCACCGGTCGGGCCGCGCTGATCTCCCGGAATCACACGATGGGTATCGCCGCGCCCGGGGATTTCGCGCCACCGATAACCATGCCGCCTGCGCCGGAGCACGGCACCAGCCAGATCAGCGTGGTCGACCGCTTCGGAAATGCGGCGTCGCTGACCACCACGATCGAGTCGGCGTTCGGATCGTTCCACCTGGTCGACGGCTTCCTCCTGAACAACCAGCTCACCGATTTCTCGGCCGAGCCGATCAGTACCGAAGGCAAGCCGATACCCAATCGCGTTGAGCCCGGCAAGCGCCCGCGGAGCACCATGGCGCCCACCCTGGTCTTCGACAAGACCGGGCCGCACCGGGGTCCCCTGTACGCGATCCTGGGCTCCCCCGGCGGCCCTCTCATCATCCAGTTCGTCGTGAAAACGCTTGTCGGCATCCTGGATTGGAACCTGGACCCGCAGCAGGCGGTATCCATGATCAACTTCGGCGCGGCCAACACGCCCGTCACCAACGTGGGCGGGGAACATCCACTGGTCGACACCATGGCCAACGGCGACCGCGATCAACTGGTCGAGGGCCTGCGCACACTCGGGCATCAGGTTTCGCTGGCCGATCAGCCCAGTGGTCTCTCAGCCCTGGTACGTGCGTCGCCGGGCTGGATCGGCGGGGCGGACCCCCGCCGTGAAGGCGTGGTCCTCGGCGACGCCGGCTGACCGTGCGCCCTCAGCCCGGATTCGAGCGGTAACGGTCGATCAGGTCCCGAACCTCGTCCATCGCTTCGATCGCACGCCCTTTGTCGATGGCCTGGATCGCCATCACCGGGATGTACTCGTCGTCGGGCAGGTCCAGCCGGGCCCAGCGGGCTCCGACCGGGAATGACAGTCCGAGCACCTCCGACCAAGGAATCACCTTGAAACTGATCAGATTCCGGACCGCCACTCCCGACGGGCCGACCCGCAGCCGCGGCCGCGCGAACAGCGTCACCACTCCGGCGATGATCGCCCCCAACAGGGCGATCCCCACCTGATCGGAGGTTCGAAAGAGCACCCCGGTGGAACCCACCTTCAGCAGCGCGCCAACTGCAACGTGCGCCAGAAAAATGATCAGCGCCGCACCGTAGGCGAAATACGGTGTGCGATGGGGTCGGATGTCAACATCCCAGTTATCCGTCGTCATATCTTTAGCCATGGCAGGTCACACGCCGGCGCGCAGTTCCCGCAGGGTCAGCGCCGTGGACAACGCCGCCGACGCCGCCTGGGCGCCCTTGTCCTCGGTGGAATCCGGGAGGCCGGCACGGTCCAGCGCCTGAGCCTCGTTGTCGGTGGTCAGCACACCGTTGGCGACGGGAGTCGAGGCGTCGAGCGACACCCGGGTCAAGCCCTGCGTCACTGCATCGCAGACGTAGTCGAAATGCGGGGTCTGGCCGCGGATGACGACACCCAACGCCACCACCGCGTCGTGGGTGGCAGCCAATTCCTGTGCCACCACGGGGATTTCGATCGCACCGAGCACGCGTACCACTGTCGGCTCGGCGATACCGGCCTCGGTGGCGACCTTGCGTGCGCCATCCAGCAGCGCGTCGCAGATCTGTGTGTGCCAGGTACTGGCCACGATCGCCAACGTCACATCCGAGGCATTGATCTGGGGCAGATCAGGCACTCCGTGGCCGCTCACAGGTTCGAACCCGAATCGGTCGGGCTGGGCGGCCTGCGGTCACCGAGCAGGTACACCGCCTCGTCGTAGTCGTCCATACTCACCGCTTCGTCGTAATCTTCGAGGCCGACGAGGTCGTGACCCATCCGGTCCCGCTTGGTCATCAGGTAGCGGATGTTCTCCGAGTTCGCCCGCACCGGCAGCGGAACCCGCTCGATGATGTGCAGCCCGTAACCGTCCAGGCCGACCCGCTTGGCGGGGTTGTTGGTCAGCAGGCGCATCGACCGGATACCCAGGTCGACCAGGATCTGCGCCCCGATGCCGTAGTCACGGGCGTCGGCGGGCAGTCCGAGCTTCAGATTCGCGTCGACGGTGTCCTCGCCGGCGTCCTGCAGCTGATAGGCCTGCAGCTTGTGCATCAGACCGATGCCCCGGCCCTCGTGCCCGCGCATGTAGAGCACCACGCCACGGCCTTCTCGGGCCACCATCGCCATCGCGGCGTCCAGCTGTGGGCCGCAGTCACAGCGCCGGGAGCCGAACACGTCACCGGTCAGGCATTCCGAGTGCACCCGAACCAGGACATCGTGGCCGTCACTGGTGGGTCCGCTGATATCGCCGCGGACCAGCGCGACATGCTCGACGTCTTCGTAGATGCTCTTGTAACCCACGGCCACGAACTCGCCGTGCCGGGTCGGGATCCGCGCCTCGGCGATGCGCTCGATGTGCTTCTCGTGCTTGCGACGCCACTCGATGAGATCGGCGATGGAGATCAACGCCAGGTTGTGATCGTCGGCGAAAACGCGCAGCTCATCGGTGCGCGCCATATCGCCTTCGTCCTTCTGGCTGACGATCTCGCAGATCGCCCCGGCGGGCTGCAGCCCGGCCAGGCGGGCCAGGTCCACCGCGGCCTCGGTGTGGCCGGGGCGACGCAGCACGCCACCGTCCTTCGCGCGCAGCGGGACCACATGGCCGGGTTTGGTGAAGTCGTCGATCGCGGAGCCGGGATCGGCGAGGGCACGCATCGTGGTCGCCCGGTCGGAAGCTGAAATACCGGTTCCCACACCGTTTTTCGCATCCACCGTGACGGTGTAGGCAGTTCCGTGCTTGTCCTGGTTCACCGCGTACATCGGCAACAGCCCCAGGCGGTCGCAGACCTCACCGTCCAACGGCACGCACAGGTAACCGGAGGTGTAGCGGACCATGAAGGCGACAAGTTCAGGGGTGGCCTTCTCGGCCGCGAAGATGAGATCGCCCTCGTTCTCGCGGTCCTCATCGTCGATCACCACCACGGCTTTGCCCGCCGCGATATCGGCTATCGCCCTCTCGACGGAATCGAGCCTGGTCATCTGCGCCACCTTGCCTGTTCGAATGCCAGGTCCCCACTGCGGGACCATATGCCGACTCCAGTATGAACCACCGAAATCCAGCGGTTATTGCCAGCTCTTACTCACCGGGGCCGGTCATCAGCCGCTCCACGTACTTCGCGATGATGTCGACCTCGAGATTGACCGTCGTCCCCACGGTCGCCTGCCCCAGCGTCGTGAGCTCACGCGTGGTGGGGATCAGCGACACCTCGAACCAGTCATCAGCCACCGCGGACACGGTCAGTGAGACCCCGTCGACGGTGATGGAGCCCTTCTCCACCACATAACGCGACAGCGTGGCAGGCAGACCGATGCGCACCACTTCCCAGTGGTCGAAGGGCGTGCGGGAAGTCACAGTGCCGGTGCCGTCCACGTGGCCCTGCACGATGTGACCACCGAGGCGACTGTTGACCGCGGCGGCCCGCTCCAGGTTCACCTGGCTGCCGACCCCGACCCCACCCAGACTCGAGCGGCTGAGTGTCTCCCCCATGACGTCTGCGGTGAATGCGCCGTCGGGCAGCACGTCCACGACGGTGAGGCAGACCCCGTTCACCGCGATCGAGTCGCCGTGACCGGCATCGGAGGTGACCACAGGGCCGCGGATGGTGAACCGGGCGGCATCCGTCAGCTCCGCTTTATCGACCAGGACGCCCAGCTCTTCAACGATTCCGGTGAACACGTGGACCAGAGTATTCAGTCCACCTCGGGTTGGAGAAAACGCCCGACCGCCGCAAGCCTCTACGATGCAAGTCATGCAGACGCGCCCACGCTTCGCAGTCCAGTCCCTACTCGCCACTGTCTTCGCAGCGACCGCGCTTGTCGCGGGCTGCTCATCGTCATCGACGGAGACGTCGACGGCCCCGCTGCCCGACGCGGCACAGGTCCTCCAGGAGTCCGCGGCCAGCACCAAGGCTCAGCAGAGCGTTCACCTGCTGCTGACCGTGCAGGGCACGATCGACGGCCTTCCCATCGAGAAGCTCGATGGTGACCTGACGAATACTCCTGAGGTGGCCGCCGAGGGCACCACCGACCTCATCGCCTTCGGCCAGAGAATCGCCGATGCGAAGTTCGTCGTCGCCGACGGAAACCTCTACGCCGCGCTCACCCCCGGCGACCCGCTGTCCAACTACGGACCGGCCGAAAAGATCTACGACATCTCGGCCATCCTGAACCCGGACACCGGCCTGGCCAACGTGCTGGCGAACTTCAGCGACGGCAAGGCAGACGGCCGTGAATCGATCAACGGCACCGAGGGTGTCCGGGTGACAGGCACCGTCAGCGCCGACGCGGTCAACAAGATCGCGCCGCAGCTCAAGGCCACCGGCCCGGTCCCGGGAACCGCCTGGATCACCGAGGACGGAAACCACACCCTGCTGCAGGCCAAGCTCGAACCCACCCCCGGGAACAGCGTCACCATGACCCTGACTGACTGGGGCAAGCAGGTCACCGTCACCAAGCCCGCATCCTGATGCGGGCCGCGCAGTCGGTGAGCGCCGGCCGCAACCGCCACATCGCGATCAGCGCGGGCAGCCTCGCCGTGCTGCTCGGCGCCCTCGACACCTACGTCGTGGTCACGATCATGACCGACATCATGTCCGACGTCGGGATCGCGATTAACCAGATCCAACGGGTCACGCCGATCATCACCGGTTATCTACTGGGCTACATCGCCGCGATGCCGCTGCTGGGCCGGGCCTCGGACCGGTTCGGACGCAAGATGCTGATCCAGATCGGACTGGCCGGTTTCGCTATCGGTTCGGTGATCACCGCGCTATCCGGCGACCTGGGCAGCCTGAACATGCTGATTGGTGGTCGGGTCATTCAGGGCATCGCCAGCGGCGCCCTACTGCCCGTGACGCTGGCACTGGCCGCCGATCTGTGGGCCGCGCGTAGCCGCGCCGCCGTGCTGGGCGGCGTCGGCGCCGCACAGGAATTCGGCAGTGTCCTGGGCCCGCTCTACGGCATCGGCGTGATCGCACTGTTCCATCACTGGCAGTACGTGTTCTGGATCAATGTGCCGCTGGCCCTCATCGCCATGGTGATGATCCACTTCAGCCTGCCGAGCAAGCAGTCGAGCGACCAACCCGAGAAGGTCGACGTCGTCGGTGGCGTCCTGCTGGCGATCGCGTTGGGCCTGGCCGTCTGGGGGCTCTACAACCCGAAACCCGACGGCGTGCAGGTGTTGCCCGAGTGGGGAGCTCCGCGACTGATCGGTTCGCTGGTCGCGATCATTGCGTTCTTCGTGTGGGAGAAGGTGGCCCGCACCCGCCTGATCGAACCGGCGGGGGTGAAGTTCCGGCCGTTCCTGGCTGCACTGGCCGCGTCGTTGTGCACCGGCGCCGCCCTGATGGTCACGCTGGTCAATGTCGAACTGTTCGGTCAGGGCGTTCTAGGCAAGGACAAGTACGAGACTGCCTTCCTGCTGCTGTGGTTCCTGGGTGCCCTGCCGATCGGCGCGCTGATCGGCGGCTGGATCGCCACCCGCGTCGGGGATCGCATCGTCACCTTCGTCGGCCTGATGATCGCGGCCGGTGGCTTCTGGCTGATCACCAAATGGTCGAGCACCGTACTCGACAGCTATCACGACCTGGGCCTGTTCCGCCTGCCGGTGCTGGACACCGATCTGGCCCTCGTGGGCCTGGGACTCGGGCTGGTGATCGCTCCGCTCACCTCCGCCGCGCTGCGGGTGGTGCCTGCCGCACAGCACGGTATCGCCTCGGCATTCGTCGTGGTGGCGCGGATGATCGGCATGCTGATCGGCATGGCGGGACTGTCCGCCTGGGGCCTGTTCCGCTTCAATCAGCACCTGGCCGGCCTGGCGGCCGCGGCGAACTCCAGCGAAATGTCGCTGGCGGAGCGGTTGGCGTCGCAGGCAGTCCGCTATCGCGAGGCGTACGTGGCTATGTACGGGGACATCTTCGGGATTACCGCGCTCGTCTGCGCGGTGGGTGCGGTGCTCGGCCTGCTGATCGCCGCGCGCAACGTCCACGTCGACGAGCCGGTGCAGCTAGCCCAGAAGCAGCCGACGGGTGACCGATCCAGCTGATCGGTTCAGCAGCGCTCGACCCCGGGGCTCAGCAAGCGTGGTGCCCGGCCAGCCTCAGTTGGCCGGTCGGGCAACGCAATACGTAGTGGGACACACACCAGCGCGCGGATCGTGCGAGGGGTCCATGCGGGGATGGGGAGCCAGTCCTGCAGTGCAGTCATGCTCGCGTCCTTTGCTCGTGTTCACCTGGCGCACATTCGGCAGTGAAACGCGCTCTGGGACGAGTGTACCGATCGTCCCCGACAATGCCCGGTATTCCTGGGCCGTAATTTAGGTCACCCTAACTAAAGCTGGCTAACTGCTGCAGGCCTGCTATCCGTTGGGCACCAGGCTCAGACGGACGTCCGGACCGATGGCGTTGATGCCGTCGAATCGCCACCGCTGAGCGTGCAGCATGCTGGGCACCCCGATGTCGTCGACCGCAGTGATCGGTCCACCCAGCAAAATCGGTGCGACATACGCCACGATCCGGTTGACCACACCGGCCCGCAGGAAGGCCCCGGCCAGGGTCGGCCCGCCCTCCAGAAGCACATCGGTCCGGTCGCCCAGTGACCGCATCACCTCGTGCGGATCATGCGTCCGGATCAGCATCGTGTGCGAATCATCGTTGAGCACATTGGCGTCCAGGGAAACCTCGCGCATACCCACCACCACCCGCAGCGGTTGATGATCGGCGAGCGTGCCGTCGACTCGTCGTGCGGTCAGCGTCGGATCATCGACGAACACCGTCCCGGTACCGACCACGATCGCATCGGCCGCCGCACGCTTGCGATGAACGTCCGCGCGGGCGGCCTCACTGGTGATCCACTGACTGGAACCGTCCGCAGCGGCGCTACGGCCGTCCACGCTGGTCGCGAATTTCCATGTGACATGCGGCAATCCGGTGCGCTGCTTGTGCAGCCACTCGCGCAGCGGGCCCTTTTCGACCTCATCGGCCAACAATCCGGCACTGACCGTGACGCCGGAACCGGCGAGACGTTTCGCCCCGCCTTCCGCGTCCGGATTGGGGTCGGACACCGCAAAGATCACAGTCGAAATACCCGCAGCCAGAAGCGCATCCACGCACGGCGGGGTGCGGCCGTGGTGATTGCACGGCTCCAGGGTGACGACGGCGGTGCCGCCCTCGGCCCGGTCCCCGGCCACCTGCAACGCCACCACCTCGGCGTGCGGGCCACCGACGGCCTGTGTCCCGCCGACCCCGGCGATCTGCCCGTCGCGGTCCAAGATCACCGCACCGACCGGCGGATTGGGATAGGTCGAGCCCTTGACCTGTTCGGCTTGCTCGATGGCCAGCCGCATCACGGACTCGGGCGTCATAGCGTCAGATGTCGCGAGGCGCTCGCGGCCTGCTGACGCAGGGATTTCACCGCGGCGGCCGGATCGGTCGCGCTGTACACCGCAGACCCGGCGACGAAGCAGTCCACACCGGCCTCGGCGGCCTGCTCGATGGTGTCGGCATTGATGCCCCCGTCGATCTCGACGACGATGGTCAATTCTCCGGAGTCGACGAGGCGGCGCACCATGCTCACCTTGGAGAGCACCTCCGGGATGAACTTCTGTCCACCGAACCCGGGCTCCACCGACATCACCAGCAGGGTGTCGAACTCCTTGAGGATTTCCAGGTACGGCTCCAGCGGGGTGCCCGGTTTCACCGAAAGGCCGGCCTTGGCGCCGGCGGCGCGGATATCGCGGGCCACACCGATCGGGTTGTCGGTCGCTTCGGCGTGGAACGTGACGTTGTAGGCACCCGCCTCGGCGTACGGCGGCGCCCAGCGCTCCGGCTGATCGATCATCAGGTGGCAGTCCATCGGGATGTCGGTCACCTTCAGCAAGGACTCCACCACCGGCATACCCAGCGTGAGGTTGGGCACGAAGTGGTTGTCCATGACATCGACATGCAACCAGTCGGCCCCGGCCACCGCAGCGACCTCATCGGCCAGCCGCGCGAAATCTGCGGACAGGATGGACGGGGCGATCAGGGGTTCTGCCATGGCGATCAGCCTACTTTTAGCGCGGCGGCGAACATCGCATCGGTCCCGTGCCGATGCGGCCACAGCTGGACATGCGGTCCGTCGCCGAGGTCGTCGGCCGGGGCAAACAACTCCCGCGCGTCCACTTGGGTCACCGGATACCGGCGCACCGCGTCGGCCACCACCCCGACCGTTTCGGCCAGATGAGGTGAACAGGTCGCATAGAGGACCACGCCGCCCGGGCGGGTCAGCTTGATGGCCGCGGCAAGCAGCTCACGCTGCAGTTTCGCCAACCCGGGGACATCGCCTGGCTGACGACGCCACCGCGCCTCGGGGCGTCGGCGCAGCGCGCCCAGCCCGGTGCAGGGAGCATCGACGAGGACCCGGTCGAACCCGGGTTCCAGACCCGATTCCCGCCCGTCCACGCGGCGCACGTCGACGTCGAACCCGCGGACGTTCTCCTCGACCAGATCGGCGCGCCGCGGTGCCGGCTCGACCGCGGTGACCCGCGCACCCGAAGCCGCGCCGATGGCGGCCAAGAGGGCGGTCTTGCCGCCCGGTCCGGCACACAGATCGAGCCAGCGGCCGGTGTCCGGGCCGTCGAGTTCGGCCAGGGTGAGCGCGCGGGCCACCAACTGGCTGCCCTCGTCCTGGACCTGGGCGGCGCCGTCGCGCACGGCCGCCAACTGGCCGGGATCGCCGCCGGGCAGGTAGACCGCATACGGCGAGTAGCGACCCACCGTGCCGTCGGCCTGGGCGGCCAGCTCGGCGGCGGTCAGCGCGGTGGGCCGCGCCGCCAGGTGCACCAGGGGACGCTCGTCGTCGCTGGCCAGCAGGGCGTCGAGTTCACCCGCCCTCGCCCCGAGCGCGTCGGTGAAAGCCTGGGCGATCCACCGCGGGTGGGCGTGCACGAACGCCGCATGCCCGACCGGATCGGTGGCCGCAGGCGGTGCCAGCTGCTCCATCCATTCCGCCTCGGTGCTGCGGGAGATCGTCCGGAGTACGCCGTTGACGAAACCGGCTCGGGCCGTGTCGAATTCGATGCCAGCCTGTTCCACGGTGGTGGATACCGCAGCGTGGGGCTCGACCCGGGTACGCAGCAGCTGATAGGTGCCCAGGCGCAACAGGTCGAGCAACACCGGATCGATCTGCTCGGGCGGGCGCCCGGCTGCCGCAGCGATGACCGCGTCGAGCAGCCCCCGGGTGCGGCAGGCGCCGTAGGTCAGCTCGGTGGCGAAGGCGGCGTCGCGCCCCTCGATCCCCCGCTCCCGCAGCAAGGCGGGCAGGGCCAGGTTGGCGTAGGAATCACGCTCGGACACCGCGCGCAGCACATCGAACGCGGCGCGGCGGGCCGGGTCCAGCGGCGTGCGCCTGGTCGGACGCTTGCCGTGCGTTGGCCGGTTCGGACGGTTAGTTGGCCTGCTCATGATGCGTGCACCGAATCCTCCAACCTTGCGCCGCGGGCCCAGTCGGCGGCGTTCATGAGTTTCTTTCCGGGCGGCTGGATCTGCCCGAGCTGTACCGGCTGCGAGCCCGTACCGACCAGCACCGCGTTGCGTTCGACCCGGATCTCACCGGGTTCCAACGAGACCTCCGACTGCGCCACGGTGACCGGACCGACCTTGATCCGCAGGTCCCCGATTGTCGTCCAGGCACCGGGATTCGGGGTGACCGCACGGATACGCCGGTCGATGACGTGGGCCGGAAGATCCCAGCGCACCCGGGCCGACTCCACCGTGATCTTGGGTGCCAGGCTGACTCCGTCGGCCGGTTGCGGCACCGCGGTCAGCGCCCCCTCGGCGATGCCGTCAAGAGTGGACTCCAGTAGTTCGGCACCCGAAACAGCAAGCCGCCCAAGCAGATCGCCCGCGGTGTCGGTGTCGCGTACCCGCTCGGTCACCACCCCGTAGACCGGGCCGGAGTCCAGTGCCGGCTCGATCAGGAACGTCGTGGCTCCGGTCACCTCTTCGCCCGCCGCCAGCGAGGCCTGCACCGGTGCCGCCCCGCGCCAGGCCGGCAGCAACGAGAAGTGCAGATTGATCCAGCCGTGCTGCGGCACGGCGAGCAGGCGTTCGCTCAGCAGCGCACCGTAGGCGACCACCGCACAGCAGTCCGGGGCCAGCTCGGACAGCTCGGCGACGAACTCGTCGGAGTTGGGCTTGGCCGGTCGCAAAATCGGGATGTCGTGCTCAAGCGCCAGCTGCGCGACCGGTGACGGAGCGGGTTTGCCGCGGCGCCCGGCGGCGGCGTCGGGCCGGGTGAGGACCGCGACCACATCGTGGCGGGGCGAGTCGATCAGCCGCTGCAACGACGGGAGGGCGGGCTCTGGGGTTCCGGCAAAGACAAGACGCACCGCCCCAGTTTAGGGATCCGGGGCGCCGCTTCCCTAATGCTGCGTCTCATCAATACCGGGTTAGGAGACTCCCACCTAGGTATTCTCAACGTCACTGCCGAGCAGCCACCACTGGCTTCAAGTGCTATTCCCTCGCTGCCGCACTCAAGGGGTCAGGCCGATGCTCGAGGTGATCGAAAAAGGGTCGTCTACCGAATCTCACCCCACACCACTGCTGTTCGTTCACGGTGGGTGCCTCTCCGCGTGGTGTTGGGACGAACACTTCCTCGACTTCTTCGCAGCGCAGGGATTTCGCACCGTTGCTCTCAGCTGGCGGGGCCATGGCCAAAGCACGTCGGGCAAGCCGCTGAGCAAGTGTTCAATTGCGGATTATGTCGATGACACGCGCGTCGTTGCCGACGATCTGGGCGGCCAGCCCGTATTGATCGGGCACTCCACCGGCGGGTTCGTCGTGCAGAAGTATCTTGAGATTCGCCGCGCCCCGGCCGGAGTCCTACTGGCTTCGACACCGCCACGGGGCATCCTCGGCACCTCGATGAGCGTATGGTTTCGCCATCCATGGACGGCGATGCGGGCCAACACTTTCGGAGAATCACACGAGATCTTCAATACCCCAAAGCTTGCCCGCGAATTTCTCTTCTGCTCCCACACGCCCGAACCCATTGTCGAGGCCGGCGCAATGCGTGCCGAGCCTGACAGCATGCGAGCCGTGTTCCTGGACCAGGTATTCCGCCTGCCAAAACCTCAACGCATTACTACTCCGCTACTGGTGCTGGGCGGCGAAGATGACGGCTTGATCAGCAACGACCAGGTGCATGCAACCGCGGGCGCGTACCGCACCGACGCGGAGCTCTTCCCGAAGATGGGGCACATGATGATGACCGAACCGGGGTGGGCTGCAGTTGCGGAACGTATCCTCACCTGGCTCGGAGCGCGTGGGCTCTGAATCCAGGCAGTGCGGCAGTCCGAAGTTCGGAGTCGCCCGCAGTGCATTCCAATCATGTTGCTTTTCTGCATGATTGGCGATGGCGGATCCTGGGGTGTCGTTATCGGGTGTCGGCCGCATCGGGTGGAGCCAGCAGCTCTTCGGGGTGGAAGTGGTGGTTGAGGGTGTCTTGCCCGGTATCCATCAGGGGTGGCGGGTGCCAGTGGATGCGGCCGGTGCCGGAATCCACGCTGGTGGTCCAGCCGAGTCCGACCAGGCGGTTGTCGGGCCCGCAGCTCAGTGCGAGGTCGGGGGCGTCGGTGTGGCCGCCGTGTTGCCAATCGGCCTTGGCGTGGTGGACCTGGCAGTGGTCGGCAGGGGCGGTGCAGCCGGGGCGGGTGCAGCCTCGGTCGCGGTTGTAGAGCAGCAGTCGTTGTGCTTTGGTGGCTAACCGTTTGGTGCGGGCCATGTAGAGCGGTTCGGCGGTGTAGTGGTCGTAAATGATCAGGTAGTGGAAGCTGTGCGATGCCAATCTGATGAGGTCATTCATCGGCATCCGGATACCCGAACCGGTGACCGCGATTCCGGCGCCGGCTTCCAGTTCGGCCAGGGTCGTGGAGACCACCACGGTGACGGGGAGACCGCCATGCTGGCCGAGCCGTTTTGACATCAACAGTTCGCGCAGTGCCACTTTGAGTGCGTCGTGGTTGCGCTGTGCCTGGGTTCGGGTGTCACGGTCGGCGGCGGCCTGCTGGTCTTGCTGAGCGTGAGAGGCGTCCCGCTCCTCGAAGGCGTCGAGTTCTGCATCGGGGACGTCGGCCTCGTCGATGCCAGGCTCGGGCGCGGCGGCCTCGTCCACGTCAGGCACATCAAGTGGGTTTGGTGAGGGGTTGTACACCGGTTCGGGATCATCGGGATTGTTGAGGCCGGGTGCGCCCCACACCCCGGTGACGGCTCGCAGATAGGACGCGGTCTCGGGGTCCAGCCAGCCCTGCACATGGACCAACCCATCGGCGTCTTGTTTGCCGATCCGCAGCCCGCGCAGGTGTGCGGCGACATCGGGCGAGTCGCCGTCCTGGTTCAGCAGATACAGCAGTTTGTCTGCCGCGGCTTTCAGTGTTTCGGGGGTGTCGCGGGTGGCTGCGGCCACCAGGTCGGATTCGATCTGGGCGAGTTCGGCTGCGCTGACGTATTTTTCGGCATTCGCCACGGTGTTGCGGATGATGGTGATGTGTTCGGTGTTGATCGTCCCCGCTGCCAGCGCCTGGGCGCATGCGGGCAGAAGCGGTTCCAGCACCTCACCGCCGATGACATATCGCGGCCCCAGTTCGGCGGCTGCGGCGACTCGGCGTGAGGCTTCCTTGCCGCTGATCCGCATCCGGGTGGCCAGCACATCCTTCCAGGACTTGCCGCCGATCTCGTGAGGAGCGGCCTGAGCCATCAGGGCGGCTTGGATGCGGTGATCGATCATGGCCGAGGCGCGGGCCTGCTGCTCGCGCTGGGACTGGATCGCCAACAACTGCGCCGTGTCGAATCCGGAGAAGTCCACGTCGACCAGCGTCGCGGTCGCGGCCAGGTGGCCCGCCAGCGCGGTCTGCACCGCGCCCCGGTTCTGCGCCAAGCCGACCTTCATGATTCGAACACTAGTTCGATAGTCCGACAAGAAATCGCTGCTTGGGACCGATGTGACCAAAGTGGCCAAAGTTTTTTCGGTGGCGCAGGCCAGTCTGCCTGGCCCAACGGTTGCCCAACCGCCCCCCTGATCTCCGATGCAGCGGACCATGGCATTGCGGCGGCAGCGGAGCCTAACTCGGCGTCTGGTAGTACTCCCGTTCCGACACTCCGGCCAGTGGCGCGAGGTACACCCAGGGGATGGTGCCGACGAGGCGGTTGAGGGTAGCGACGGCGTCGTTGTAGTACTGCCGGGCGAACGCCAGCTTGTTCTCGGTGTCGGCCAGGTTGTCCTGCAGATTCAGGAAGTTGGCCGACGAATTGAGTTGCGGGTAGGACGATCCCAGTGCCAGCATGCCGGTCAGCGCGCTGTCCAGATCATGCTCGGCAGCGCTGCGTTGCACCACCGAGGCGCCACCGGTCGCCGAGGCCAGGGCGGCCTGGGCACCGCTGACCCGGCCGAGAACCGCCGTCTCATGCGAAGCGAACGTCGCCACGGCCTGCACGAGCGCCGGGATCAGCGCAGCCCGGCGGGTCAACTCGACGTCGATGCCGCCGAGCGCCTCGGCGACCCGCACGTCCGCCGCGCGCAGCTTGTTGTAGCCCACGACGAAGCCCACCAGTACCGCCACCGCGAGCACCAGCACCACGATCAACAGCAATCTCACCATGAGCCGCCTCCTCCCCCTCCGCCACCACCGCCGCCGCCTCCACCGGATGACGATGACCCGCCGCCCGACGATGAGGAGGACGACGACTGCGAGGCGGTGTACGCCCCGATGGACGACGATAGTGCCGATTCGAAACTCTCGAAGTCCGTATCGCCTGACCCGCCGGTGAAACCGTGGCTGCTGTCCGACGAGGACGACGACGAGTTGTACCAATCAGGTTGGGGTGCAGCGGCCCCCAGGGTGTCCTGATATTTCTTGGCCCACAGCGCAGCGGCACCGCCGGCCACCGCGAACGGAATGTAAGCCAGGTAGAGGTCTTTGCGGGCGGCGAAGTCGAACCTGGTCTCGGCCGAATCAGTGGACAGCAGCCGGTGGAAACCCTCGGCCCGCGACCACAATTCACGGCCGGCCGGGGTCCGACGGGTCCCCACACCGCCCTTCCAGGAACTTACGGAGAACACGAAGAACGCCGCGAACGGCAACCCCCACAAGGTGATACCGAACCAGAGGAAGAAGCCGGCCAGCGCGGCGAAGAACGCCGCGACATTGGCGACCCGGATCCACAGTTCCTTGCGACGCTTGACCATGAAGCCGCCGTCGAGGGCCCATTTGCGCACCGCGACAACCATGTCGGCCTTGGCCTTGCTCAGCTTCTTTCCCGATTCTGCGTTGTTCTTGGCGGAGAACTCGGCCCCCACCGACATCACCTTGAGTGCCGCACCCACGTCGATGCCGACCGGATCGACATCGGCCCACTCTGCCGGTTTCGCGAGACCTTTGATCTTCCAGTGTTTGTCGCTGACTTGCCGCAGCTCCACGAGCCCCCGCTCGGCCAGGTGGAACAGAGTCGCGCTCAGCCCGTTCGTGGGAACCGTCTCGGTGCGGATGTACTCGGTCTGCACCGGCCCGAGCCCCTCCGGCGGGGCGTACTGCACCGGAAATCCCGGTGCCGGTTCAACGGTGGTCCGGGTCCAGAAGTAGGCGAGCAGTCCCATACCGACGCTCAGCAAGGCGATCCACAACAGTGCGCTCACCGATCGGCCGAGGATCCGGTCCCAGGTGTACGGCCAGGGCAGGGTCGTCTGAGGCGGTGTCGCCACATCGACGCCGGCGCGCAGCGTCACCGGCGTGTGGGGCTCCAGGTCGGTCGCCGTCAACCGTACGGTGTTGCCTTCGACGCGCAGATCCGTGCAGGCACCGCCGACACCGAATCCGACACTGCAACCGGCGCCGGTCACCTCGGCCGGCAGAGTGACCGAGATGTCGGCCCGCTCGATCGTGTTGTTCCAGGCCGGGGCGATGACGTTCCAGTAGAACGCCGACGAGGCCGCGGGGTCTCCGGTGTTCGCGGCGAACTGACGCCTGGCACCGACCTCGCCCGGATCGAGGACACCGTCGATCGTGTAACGCATCTCGAAGACGTGGTTGCCCCAGTCGATGGTGGAGTCCGGGTCACCGATCTTGGCCACCCGGAAGCGTTTACCGTTCTCCCACAACAGTTGATAGGTCATCGGTGACCCGTCCATCGTGATCGAGGTGATCTCGGGTACCTGCCGGAGCCGGGAGTTATTCTGATTGGCCACGTCCCAGTACCGGAAGATGCCGTGTCGCCCGCTGGGGAAATTGCCGGTGATGGTCTCGACCGCGACCATCCGCCCGTTGGCGTCCACAGTGAAATCAGCGCGGTAGTCGGTGATCACCACCGGATCGGCCGGGCCGGGGCCCGATGCGGACCCACCGGTGAACACCAGCGGCCACAGCAGGCCAAAGGCGATGAGCCCCAACGTGAACAACCAAGACAACACCCGGCGCATGGCAGCCTCCTGGTTCGGCACTCACCGGTACCGGGTGAGGTGTTGGCATCACCCTATGTGCAACGGGTCGATTTGGATACGACACGGTTGCTGATCCTTGCGGGCGCTGAGCACCGCGGTGGCCCGGCGTAGTGCCGCCGCCATCTCCAGGCCCCCGTCGCGCGGAACCCGGACCAGCATCCGGCTCACCTCGGCGTCGGCGTCCAGGCCGGGCGGGCGACGCGCACCGGTCGGCAGGTCCACCGGCCCGAGGATTTCCGCGGACTCGGGCAATTGGGCGGTGTCGAGCAGAGCCGCGGTCGCCGTCGTCGTGCCGTCGATGGCCGCCATGTGCACAGCCGGCGGCAGGCCCACCTCACCGCGGCCGTCGAGCTCGGCATCGGCATGCCCCACCGGATCCCACCGGATCAGCGCCTGCACGGTGGCGATCGCCGACTCGGCGACCACGGCCACCACGCCGCCGTCGGTGCGCGGTCGCACCAGGGCCGCCGCAGCCATCCACCGGCGCATCGTGTCCTCGGCGGCCCGCAGATCCTGCCGGCCCAGCAGTGCCCACGCGTCGAGTAGTAGGGCTGCGCCGTAGCCGCCTTCGGCGATCGGCTCCGCGCCGGGCGTACAGACGACCAGGGCCGGCCCATCCCCCACCGCACTGACCATGGCGTCGCCGCCCGAGGTGATCACCGAGGTACCGGCAAAGGCGCGGCCCAGCTCCTCGGCGGTGCGTCGGGCCCCCACCACCACTGCTCGTACTGCATTCGAACCGCAACGCACACAACGCAATGCGGGCTCGGCCCGGCCACACCACCGACACTCCGCGGCCGCACCGCCCCGGTCCGGCAGGGCCAGCGGGCCCGTGCAATGCCGACAGCGCGTCACCGCACGGCACCGAGCACATGCCAACGCGGGCACGTATCCGCGTCGTGGAACCTGGATGAGCACGGGGCGCTCCGCCTGCAATGCCGAGCGGGCCGCCTGCAGCGCCATGGACGGCAACCGGGCGGTGTGGGCGGCCGGATCACGCTCCTGGGCGTAGCCGCTGTCCTCCAACGCGACCACCCTCGGCGCAGCGTCCCTGACCACCGCCCGGGTCGCCACCACGTCGTGGGCCCAGCGGGTGCGTACCAGCGCCTGCGCCTCGGCGGTGCGCGCGTAACCGCCGATGATCGCGGCGCAGCGCAACTGGTGGGCGCGCAGCATGGCGACCTCACGGGCGTGCGGATAGGGCGCGCGCGGCTCGGCGAGGTTGTCGTCACCGTCGTCCCACACCAGGACCAACCCGAGGTTGGCCACCGGGGCGAACACCGCGCTGCGGGTGCCGATCACCACCTGGGCCTGTCCCCGCAGCGCCGCCAGCCAGCGGCGGTACCGAGCCGACGGGCCCAAACCGGCCGACAACGCGACCACCCGCGACGCGGGCACCTGTTCGATCGCCGCGGCGTGGAGCGCGTCGACGTCGCGCTGGTCGGGCAACACGGCCACCACGCCCAGCCCGGCGTTCACCGCGACAGCGGCCGCCTCAGCCAGCCGCTGTGCCCAGTCCTCCCCGGGTAGTGCCTGCCACACCGCCCGCGCCGCACGGCCCTCACCGATTGCGGTCAGGAACTGTTCGCCGCGGCCGTAGCGGGCCCAGGCACTGGCGTCGACAGGGGCGACCGGCACCAGCTCCGGTTCCTCGGGGGTCTGCTTCTCGACTCTGGCGTGGCGCGGCGGCACCGCCAGGCGCAGGACGTCCGCACGTGTCCCGGCGTAGCGGGCCGCGACGGCGTCGACGAGCCGCCGGACCTCGGGGGTGAGCACCGGTTCCGGTGAGACGACGCGATCGAGCCAGCCGAGCTTGCCGGTGTGGTCGGTGTCGGAGCGTCGCTCCAACAGATATGCGTCGACCAGCCTGCCGTTGAAACGCACCCGGACCCGCACACCGGGCTGGGCGTCGTCGGACTGTTCTTCCGACACCAGGTAGTCGAACTCCCGGTCCAGGTGCGGCACTGTGAGCAGAGGAAGCACCCGCGCGATGGGCTCATGCTGGGCTGCGCGGCGGGTGATGGTCACTGTGCAGGTTTAGCAGGAGGCTCTGTCGCGCGTCCGAAGAAGAGGCCGGCGGTGATCAGCACCAGTGACGCCGCGTAGCCCCACCAGATCGGGACGGCGAGCAGTTGGTCACCACGGACGAACTGGCTGATGCCGATCATCGCGTCCGACACCGCGAAACACACGGCCCCGAGCGCGGTCCACGGCGTGGGCAGCCGGGCCAGCAGCGCGGTGCACACCATCGCACCCAGCACCGCGATGTAGGCGACCACCGGCACCGCCATCCCCTGTTCGACCAGGCGCGGCCAGAACCAGGTCAGCAGCGCCACACAGGCCAGGACGGTGAGTGCGACGGCGATCAGCCGCGGCGTCGAACGTCGCGCCAGCGGCACCAGCGCACCGAGAAAGCACAGATGCGCGATGAGGAAGGCGCCCAACCCCAGCACGAACGACGGCTCCCACCACGGAATCGCGAGCAGGAAGTCGCCGAGTGCCGAGAACACCAGCGCCCCGACGAGCCAGCGCCGTTCCCGCACGATCGGATGAGCGCACGCCGCCGCGGCCAGCAGGACCGCGGCGAGCGCCTTCACCGCAGGTTGGAGGGTGAACTGACCCGTCAGGTCCGCGCCCGTGGGCAACCGCGTCGCCGTGACGATCAGGAACACCCCGTAGCCTGCCGCGACGACCGCGGCCGCCACCCACAACCACACGGTGAAGCGGTGTGCGTACGGTTGCGGAATGTCCGTTGCTGACGCGTTACCAGCTGTTGATGCCATCCTGCAGAAGGTACTGGAGGCGGTGCCGTTCCAACTGTCGACCGACATTGGTGTCGAGGAAGCCCGTCGCCGGTTCAGCGAGATACCGCGGTTGCCGGTCCACCCTGACGTGAAGACCGAGGACCGAGAGGTACCCGGACCGGCCGGACCGGTCCCGGTCCGGGTGTACCGCCCGCCGACCGCCGACGGCGCGACTCTGCCGGTGGTGGTATTCATCCACGGCGGCGGTTGGGCGCTGGGTGACCTGGACAGTTACGACGGCACCGCCCGTCAGCACGCGGTGGCCGCCGACGCGGTCGTGGTGTCGGTGGACTACCGGTTGGCCCCGGAACACCCGTACCCCGCCGCGGTCGACGACGTATGGGCCGCGACGCAGTGGGTGGCCGCCAACGCCGCAGAACTGGGCGTCGACGCCGACCGCATGGCCGTCGCCGGGGATTCGGCGGGCGGCAATCTCAGTGCCGTCGTCGCGCAGTTGGCCCGTGACGCCGGCGCTCCCCCGCTGCGTTTCCAGCTGCTCTGGTACCCGGCCACCACCTGGGACACCAGCCTGCCGTCGTTCACCGAGAACGCCGAGGCACCGATCCTGGGGCTCGACGCGGTCCAGGGGTTCTCCCGTTGGTACGCAGGCCACGTCGACCTGTCCGATCCGCCCGCCACGCTGGTGCCGGCCCGTGCGGCCGACCTGTCCGGACTCCCGCCGGCCTACATCGCGGTGGCCGGGCATGACCCGTTGCGCGACGACGGCATCCGTTACGCCGAAATGCTGGCTGCCGCCGGTGTTCCCGTGCAGCTCGACAACGCCGAGACCCTGGTGCACGGCTACGTCGGCTATGTCGGTGTGGTTCCGGCGGCCACCGAGGCGTTCGACCGGGCGATGGCCGCGCTGCGTGCGGCACTGCACGACTGACCGCTAATGCTCCGTGTTGTTCCTGCTGGGCCACAACGACATTCGACGAATGATCCCGTCGCGTAGCGCCACGGTGTGGAACAGGACGGCGCAGATGTGTGCGGTGAAGGTCGCGAACAGCAGGTAGGCCGCGACGGTGTGGGCGGCGCGCAACGCCGCGTAGAGGGTGATGTTGTGCGGGGCGATCGCCGGAAGGTGCAGCGCCCCGGCCAACACGACCGGCGACTGGGCGGCCGACAGCATGGCCCACCCGATCAATGGCTGCACCAAAAGCAGTGCGTACAGCAGGTATTCGGAATAGCTGGAGATGCGCCGCTCCAGCGGTCCCATCGTCGCCAGGAACGGCGGGAGTCGGCGGGTGAGCCGGTTGACCAACCGAACGACCGCGAACACCAGGATCGCGATGCCCAGCGGCCGGTGGATCGCCAGCAACAACGGGTAGTAACTGAGCGCTGCGATCATGGTGACGCCGATGAAGAACTGCGCGATCACCATGACTGCCATGGACCAGTGCAGCAGTCGGGCGGCCAGGTTGAACTGTTTCGTTTCGGTGGTCACTGCGCACCCCCGGGGACGACGACTGCGCTGGGCGGCTTGGGTTCTCGGGCCCGTCGGTTGAACGAGCGGGCATAGACCGCCGACCGTGCGCTCGGCAGCGGATCGTCCGACGCTGCCAGCCCCGCGGGCAGTACCAGTGGGTCGAAGTTGATGTCGCGGGCGTTGCCGGGAGCCTCGGTCTGCACGGCGTCGATGGTGATGGTGCCCGCGTCGATGGTCGGGCGGTTCGCCGGCCACGGCAGCGTGGCGTCGTGGGTGGGATCGGCGGGGTCGGCCAGGGTGAGGATCAGCTTCCAACTGACCGGGCCGCGTTCGATCGTGTCGATGAGGGCGTCGAACAGAACGTTCGCGCCGTTGCCATGTGTCTGCTCGGCGGGCTGGTCCGATGCCAGCGGCACGGCCGCCCAACGGATCGCCGTCGTCTCACCCTGGCCATTGGTGGCGCGAAAAGCGTTGAGACTGCGGTAGGTACTGTCGGCGAATCCTGCGCTCGGCGGAGCCGCCTTGATGATCTTCATCGCCGCCGCAGTTTCCGGATGGCCGGCCAGGAACGCCGCCATCACCTCCGGGTCCGGCTTGCCCGTCTGCACCTGGGGCCGCGAAGCCAGCATGCGCTCGAAGAATCCCTGCGGCGTGCTGTCCGTGAACACCGGGAGATTGACCATCGCGGTGCGCCACTGCTCGCCATCGGGCAGCCGGAACATCAGGCCGAGCCCTCTGACCGTGTCGAGTTTGTCCGGTTGATCGGGCAGCCCGCCGGACAGCGAAAACCGTCCGACGACGGGCACCGTGCCGGGTTTGAACACCGCCGCTTTGCACACCTGGACGCCGGCACCCGTGCTGGTGAACGTTCCGGTGGCGGCCAGACCCTTGGCGTGGTTGCGCCGGAATCCCTCGTGACGGCCGGAGACCTGCTCAAACCGGTCGGCGAAATCGGCCGGAGTCAGCGCGTCGGGCCGCAGCCACCCCGTCGCCTGGGCCAATCCTCCGACGCCGGCAGCCAACACTCCGCCGACCGCGGCCAAACCGAGCAGCGTTCTCCTTCGGTTGAGCTCCGGAGCGTCATCGGATTCCATCGTCGTCGCACCCCTCTTCTCGGCCGGACGCCTTCCAGTGTGAAACGGTATGCCGTCGCGGACCGTTCATTCGGCCGAGTGGGATGCCGTGTCTGTGTCTACGGGGGCTGGAGTTGATGCGCTCACTCGTGTTGAATCTTCGGAACAACGTCTCATGATTGAAGGGTGGATAATCTTGCCCGACTCAGAATTATTCAATCCGAGCGGAAGACCGACAGCGAAATTCCAGGTCGGTTGCGCCGTTGGGAAACCCTGGACGATGGCGGTCGAATGGCTGGGGAGTTATTTTGAGGACTTGGACCCTGATGAAATCCTGACAGTCGAGTATGTCATTTCTCAAGAAACTCCAGAGACGCCTTGCATCGACATAATCTCTGCAGATTTCGTGGAGGTCGGACTGAATTCTGCATGGGACGCCTTCAGGGTTCTGGATTCGAAGGGCAACGAGCTTGCACTCTGAGGTCAGGCGCATAGTTCATCGTGGAGTGCGACTTGTGAAGAGTGAGACTAAATTGTCCGATTCAGGTGCATTCAATCCGGACCGAAGACCTACAGCAAAGATACACATACGCTGCGCCGCAGAGAGGCCGTGGACGATGGTACTCGAACCACTGGGAGTCCATTTCGAATATGTAGGCCCCGATGAGATATTGACCGTCGAGTATGTCATTTTTGAAGAAAAGCCAGAGATTCCCCGGATAATCGCTATTGAAGCAGATATTGTCGAGGTCCGAATAAGTTCTCCGTTGGATCATTTCAGAATTCTGGATTCGAAAGGCAACGAGCTCCCAATTTGAGGTGCGCCGTCATCACCGTGGCTGGAAAACTCGACGAACCGCCCCGGGGTCAACCGATGTGCCTGGAGGACACCAGCTTCGCGGTCAGCACGCCGAAGCCGGTCAGCAGGAGCGCCGCTCCGACCCCTGCCGGTATCGCGACGCCTGGTGGGTTGCTCGTCGCCAAGAGCGTTAGCCACGCCGCGATCACCAGCACCGTCGCCGGCAGACCCCATCGGCGCTGAACGAGTCGCTGGACGCCGGGCGGAAGCCGTTTCGTTTGTTCCTCGTACAGCCAAGCGACCCCCGCCGCTGCGGCGACCACCGAAGCCGAACCAAGAATGCCGGCCACCACGGGTGTCGCCAAGGCATCCAGTAGGGCCAGCAGGAATATGCACCAGAAGAAAAAGGTGACCACAGCGATCACCGAAGTTCTGCGTACGATGTCGCGGGCCAGCCCGGTCGCGTCGATCAGGCCTCCATCTATCGCCGCTGCGGCGAGCGCCGAGTCGACAGCGCGGACGAATCGGAATCGGCATCGGGCAACCAGGGCGGCGATCTCATGGAGGTGCGATCCGCCGGGATCCAGCCGTAGCGCTTCCATCATGTAGGCATCCGCGCGCCGTAGGCGGCCGCGCCGCCGGACGTAGATATACAGCCACACGATCGCCCAGATCACCAGGAGCAGGCCCCTGCTGAACAGAGTCCCCAGCGCTATCCAGAAGACGTCTTTCTTGCTGATCGCGGCCATGTCGAAATATTTGACCGGGGCCATCTCGACCATCGCTTGTGACAATGGGCCCAGGGGCGAGGCGGGGGCAATGCTGCGGATCGACCGCGCCGTGGACTCCGCATTCTTCCGCCGTCCGGCATCGATATAGGCGAGCGTCAGTGTGTGAAGGTAGTAGGCATCGGTGTGGTCAAGTTGCGTTGCCGCACGAGCAGATTCAACCGCCTCGTTGGGCTTTCCGGCACCGTCGAGGATCGCACGCGCCCGAGTGTTGTGCACCCAGGCCTGCCGCGGGTCGACAGCTAGAGAGCGTTCGGACCACCGCCGGCCTTCCTGCACATCTCCGCACTCGACGAGTGCGACGGCGAGTAGACCCAGCAGTTCGGCGTTGTTCGGGTCGCTTTGCAAACCGTCGCGTGCTGCCTGTGCCGCGTCCTCGTGGCGATCGAGATCGAGGAGTACCCGCACTCTCTCCGCGGCACGGTCGGCCATCGACGTCATCGCCGCTTCTTTCTCCGCACCAGGTAGCGCTCGAGTTCGGCGTATTCTTCCCGGTTTTCGGCGAACGCGACATAGTTCTGCGCCAGGCTGAACCACGACGTAGTGCTGGCCTGGGTGTCCTTGAGTGCCGCGTCGAGGTGACGTTGGTTGACCGGCTGGGTGGAGCCGCGTCGCACCGAATCGTGCAGGGCGAACTCGACTGCACCGCGACACAGCCCGGCCAGATCCGCGCCCGAGTACCCGTCGGTGCGGTCTGCCACGGTAGCCAGGTTCAACCGATCCGTAGGGCTGGTCCGCAGATGGTGCGCCAGGATCGCCTCTCTGGCGGGCCGATCGGGCGGCAGCACCAAGACCTTGCGGTCGAAGCGGCCGGGACGCAACAGCGCGGGGTCAACATCCCACACCTGGTTGGTGGCCCCGAGTACGAGTAACCCCTCGTTGTCGCTCGTCGCCCCGTCCAGTTCGAGCAACAACTGATTGACGATGCTGCGGACGAAACTCGATGTCTGTGCGCGCTTATGGCCCAATGCGTCTAGCTCGTCGATGAACAACACCGTCGGACGCATCTGCCGGGCTTCTTCGAAAACACCCTTGATGTTGCGCTCGCTGTTGCCCAGCCACTTGTCGAGGATGTCGGCGATACCGACGTGGATAAAGAACAGCCCGAGCTCGCCCGCCAGCGACTTCGCCAAGAACGTCTTGCCGCAACCGGGCGGCCCCCACAAGAGCAGGCTCGACCGCAGCGCATGCCCGAACGACTTGCGGAGTTCCTCATTGCGCATGGGTTCGAGGAAGCTCATCCGCAGCCGCTGCTTGACGTCGTCCATACCAGCCACATCATCGAGCGTGAACTCCGGACGGACGATCTCCATCAAGTCGCTGACCGGGATGGCGTCGTCATCTCCGTCTGCCGTGGCCCATGCTTGGTTCTGCGGCACCTTCGTCGGCGGTGGCTGTGGCGCGGAAGTCACCTGCTCAGTCGCGGTCGGTTGCGGTGTCGGCGTGGGCATGCCGAATCCGGCCAGCGCGGCGTTCTTGCGCGCCAAGGCGTCGGCGTCGTCTTGGGACTGTTGCAGCAGCAGTTCGCAGTGGCCTAGAGCGGCGACGTGCTGACCGTCATCGAGAAGCAGATCTGCCAGGTGCAGGCGTAGCGCCCGATTCGCCGGGTCTGCGCGGACTGCAACATCGATCGCAGCCAGAAGCTGAGGGTCTACAGCCATTCCGTGCCATCCTCCCACCCACAACCGGTCAACCAACGAGACCGAGCAGCGATAGCGTAATCACCGGCCTCTGTGAGGGCTTCTACTCCACACAAATTGCATGCATTGCTGGACGCAACGTTGTACCGTGCGCGTTGGTCTCAACGCCCCAATGGATGGGGCAGCGGAACTCAGCCGGTTCCGTGCACAACCGAATAATCGAGCAGAGGACCAATGACCCGCAACGAGGAAACCTCGTCCGACACGCACTACCCATCCGAGCCACTCGGTGCAACCGATCCGCGCGACCTCACGCTGCCGCTGTACGAAGCCACATTCGGCCAGGCAGTGTCGCGCTTCTTCCGCAGCTACGCCCGCTTCTCCGGTCGCGCGTCGCGCAGCGAGTACTGGTGGGTCCAGCTGGCAGTCGCAGTAGCCGCCATCTTCTGCGTGGCCATCGTCGCCGTAGCCGGAGACCCCAGCGCGCTCGGGCGCTTGTCCCTGGTTCCCGTGGCGGTATTCGTACTGGTGTGCGCGGTTCCAAGCTGGGCACTGTTGGTCCGCCGACTCCATGACGCCGACTTGTCAGGATGGATGTCCCTGCTATTCCTGTTGCCCTACATCGGTTCCGTGTTCCCGATCATCTTCGGCGTCCTGCCCGCCAAGCCGCTTGGTGAACGTTTCGACCGCCGTGATGACTACGACGATGATGATGACTACGACGATGATTCGGCTCCCTGATGGGATGCGATCGGTGGACCTTCCGAGTGGCCGCCGACATCGATCTCTCTTAGCCGCTGGCACCACAAGTGCCGAAGTGGTCTCTGCCCCGTCGCGGTGACCGGGGGCTCCGGCTCCGACTACCCGCGTGGTAGCTCCGCGACCTGGTCGAGGGCGTCCGCGAATGGCCCGCCCACCAGAAGCGCAATGGATTGGTTGTCCGCGTCAATACGAGTGATCGGCTGCACCGAGCCGCCATACCAAAAGTAGGTGTTGTAGCTGACGACCCCGCCAAGTGGATTGTCAGCCGCACTGACGGTGGCCGATGCGATGAACGGTGCCGCTTCGAGCGTGGACGTTCCCACTCGGTGCAGGAACAACAAGCCGCGGTGCGGCACGCTGAACAGCACGCCCAACGGCGCGACATCATCGAGAACCGTCTCGATCAGCCGCGGCATGTTCAGGGCCTTGGATGCGATGAACAACGAGTCCCCCGACAACGCAAACACATCATGGTCCAGTGCTTGAGCATCGGCAGGCTCAGCGTCGGTGTTGCGCTGACCGATCTGAAAAACCAAATCGATGTCGCGGCCGGCGACGTCACTGTCGCTGACCGTCTGCACGGTGGTGGGCAGGTCGCGCCGTAACTCGGCCACGAGTCCGTCGAAAGCCGGTCTGGCATATTCCAATGACAGATCACCACTTGTGTCCGGCGTGATCAGCCGGGTCCGCATCTGAGCGAGGAATTCGGCGTCGGGCAACTCCGACATCGGTGGGGCGTCCAGCCCAGCCAAGAATTGGTCGACCTCGATACGCACTGCCTCAGGCAACTCATCGATCGGCACCTCACGGCAGCGCGTGTGCATGTTGCTCAGCCACAGTACGGTGCCCGTGTCGGTGGCCAAACGATCGTCGCCTGGTGTATCACCGGGCGCAGGGTGCACCGTCATTCCACGACGCTGCAGGTCGTTGATCACGAGCTCGCGTACGTAACGGTGACGGGCATCCTCCGTCGCCAAGACCGCTTTCTTGCCTCGAGGCTTCCAAGGAAAGCGCACAGTTGCCTTTCTCTCGGCAAGGCCGACGGGAATCGAATGCAAAGTATGGGTCAAAACCTGAGCGACCGTACGTGGAATCGCACCAACTCAGGTCCCACCTAGGCGAGGCCGGTGCCGATCCTTCGACACACCGCCCCCTGGGAGAGAGCCAGCGCTACTGGGGATCTCCCAGCAACAGACCGAAATTCGCGATGCGCTGCGCGCGATGATCGACGAACTCGATCCCCATGATCACCTTTTCCGCACCGTCGATCAGGACGTGGTCGCCTACGCTGATTGTCTGGTCTCCCAGCTGGGCCGGTTCGATCTCGGCAAAGTGGCCACGTCCAGTGATGGTGATCCACCTCAACACCGTCAGCTCCATCATCTTGTCCAAGTTAACGGGCGGATCGATCGCTCCAAAACTGAATTTCCGAAGCCGACATTTTCGTGGGCTGAAAACTCTCACAGGACATTCGGCTTGCGAAGCGAACTTCGGCGCGAAGCGCAACTACGGGACGCGCCGCCCAACATCGGCCTTGCTTAGTACATCGGCACGCCGAGCAAAGATCGATGGGCGGGTCCTGTCGCCTGGACGGCAAGTCACCGGAATTCGGTGATCTTTCCGGTCACGAACTGTTTGACGAGTTATCCACCGTCGCAAACTGATTCGACATAGAATAGGTGGGCGTGGTCCTGCGATCCAGCCGCTCAGGCCTCCGTGAAGTCGAGCAAGTTCCACCACGGCAAACGACTAACTCCGACCTGGGGGCGTCCGCTTATCGAAGTGACACGCCTGCGCCAGGAGTGATAGCACCGTCAGTGATTCCGTACCTCGGCGCCGAGTGCGCACAGTACGCTTCCACGAATGCAGAGGCTCCTGGCCGTTTCCGCCGTGCTCGGCGCGCTTCTCACGGGTTGCGGCGACGCAGGCGAAGAGGCGTCCGCGACGACGTCACCGACACCCACGAATGCGCCGCCGGTCGACACGTCGCTTCTCATCCCCACCATCAGTATCAGCTCTGAAGGGTGGGGTGCGACGCCGCCGGACAAGGCAGCAATGGGAAAGATGTTCGCCTGGATGACGGTCGGAGGTGGCCGCGATATGAAGCAAGCTCTCGCTGATATGGGCAGAGCGATAAAGGGGTTGCCCCAGGCCCTTCGCGACCAGGACAGCGCGACCGTGATAGCGATGTGCAATAGCGTCAGCGAACCGTTGACCGACCGATTGCCTGCCAGTGCGCAGACCCCGGATGCGGACTTGACCTCCGCTCTGAACGCACTCGTTCAGGACGGGGCGGCGCTGCAGAAGACGTGTGACACCTTGGAGGGTCTGACTGCGAAGGCACAAGAAGACGCCCTCAAGGCGCCGCTGCTTCAGATCGTCGATGATGGCCGGTTGGCACAGATGATCTTGGAACGTGACTTCGGGATCTTCCGCGAGTTCGAATCGGAGTTCGAGCGAGCTCGCGTGGCCGAAGGCGGCGGTTGAGGATTCGGCCGGTGCCATGCCCGTCGAACAAACAACCAGGAACAGCAAGATGACTGACCAAACCGACATCTGGATCCCGTACGGGTCTGGATCAACGATCGGCCAACGAGGTTCCGACGACGGCGTGATCGTCCTCGACGAGCAGTACGCCCAAAATGCCCGGATCACCCTCGAACGCGACTGCGAGGGCTATGGGAAGCCGCCGATCCCGTACTCCATCACCTGCGGGGCCTACGGATGGATGATGCACACCTGTTTCCTCAATAGCGAGGCCCAGGCGCGCCGGCAATTCGACGATATGAAGACCGCCCTTGCGGCGATCGTGGACCGGTTACCCGATAGCGAACAGGAGATCCCTGACGAGATCCTGGACGCCGTCCACGATTTCGTCGATCGGTACCCATAAGATCCACCGGGTCAGTGCTACTCGTAGCCGAAGCTCATTGGCGCCGATCGGGTCAGGATCTCAGTCCCACCAGAAGCTCCAGAAATTCCACTCGGCCAGCCCGTCGCGGAGCACCTCTGGCGGTAGGCCCTGGTCGATATTGTCGGGGCAGAACACGTAGTGCTCGCGGAGCAGAGCGTCGAGTTGCTCCGCTGACACCGGGCGACGGCTCACCTGCACCGCCATCGTGTCGAACCCGATACTGATCAGCACCGCGCCGAACCGGTCCTCCCATGAGCGCAACACGGCGCTGAAGTCTGCGCCGGACAAACCGTAATTCGTCCCACCCCACCAACCCAACGCCGCCGGAACATCGGCGGGCCGGGTGACAGAGACCAGTAGCAGCCTGCCATCTATGCCAATTCCGAGCGCCCCTGCGTCCAGGTCCGTTCCGGGCTGTGGGGACGCCAATTCCGTGACGGCCGGCACTGTCAGATCCTCGTCGTCGTTACACGTCAAAACAGCTAGCGCGTCGGGGATTTCGTCCCCCGGGCCGTCCATCTCACCGAAGGCCCACGGCTGGTCGAGCCGGCCTTTGGGGAAGCCCTCTGCATGCAGCGGCCACAGCCCGGTGTGCGGGAAAACTTCGGCGAGCGCACGGATCAACTCCTCGAGTTGATCGGCGGGCAGGACGTCGGCGCTGATCCACGCGACAGCCGCACCTGCACCCTCCTCGGTCACTACGATCCGGCCAGGCGGCAGGGTGATTCCCGCTAACGCGCCTACGTCGGCTGCGGGCAGTTGCCCCGGGGTGAGGTTCCCCAGAAGTAGTGGACATCTGAGATAGCGGGACGGTGGTCCCCTTGGAAGGATGTTCGTATGTCTGGTCGTCGGCGTTCGTTTACCCCGGAGTACCGGGTGGAGGCCGCGCATCGGGTGATCGATTCGAATCGGCCGGTGGCTGAGGTTGCCCTGGAGCTGAATCTGCATGAGAACCTGCTGCATAAGTGGGTGAGCCAGGAGCGGCGACGGATGGCCGCCGCCGAAGGCGGCGGGGTTGCCGATCCTGGTGATGGGCAATCGCTTTCACCGGATGAACGTGCTGAGTTGGTACGGCTGCGGGTGAAGGTCACCGAGCAGGCAAAGGACATCGCGTTCCTGGAAAAAGCCTCGGCGTACTTTGCGGGCAAGCATCTAAAGTGAGCCGGTTTGAGCTCATGGCCGCAGAGTGCGCCTCCCACGACGTGACCCGCATGGCCCAGCTGCTGGGGGTGTCCACCTCGGGCTACTACAAGCATCGGTACCGGCTGTCGGCCAGTGAGCCGACGCCACGGGTCCAACGACGCCGGGATCTGGAAGTCAAGATCTTGACCCACCACAAGGACTCCGGCGGCACCTACGGCTCGCCGCGGATCACCGCTGATCTGCACGACGCCGGAGAACGGGTATCGGTCAACACCGTCGCAACGATCATGGCCGACCTGGGCATCGAGGGCATCAGCCCACGCACCTTCAAAACGACCACGGTCGTCGATCCTTGTGCGTCGTTCCCGCCTGATCTGGTCGGCCGCCGGTTTGACCAGGGTCGTATAGATGCGGTGTGGTCCTCCGACATCACCTACCTGAGCTGCGGGGAAGGCGACATGTACCTGTGCGCGATCCGCGATGAGCATTCGCGCCGCGTCTTGGGCTGGGCGGTCGATGACCACATGCGCACCGGGTTGGTGACCACCGCGGTGGATCGGGCGGTGTTCACCCGCGGCGGCCACGTCAAGGGCGTCATACTGCAATCGGACCGCGGCACCCAGTACACCTCCCACGATATGGCTGCCGCAGCCAGCGCCCACGGGCTGCGGCGCTCTATGGGTGCCACCGGCATCTGCTGGGATAACGCCGGCGCGGAGGCGCTGTGGTCGACGTTCAAACATGAGTACTACTACCGGCACACTTTCGCCACAATGGCTGAATTGATTGCAGCAGTTGACAATTGGATGCGATTCTACAATCATCAACGTCGGCATTCAGCGATCGGAATGCGCTCACCCATCACCTACGAGCGCAGCCTGAATGTCACCCTGGAAGCAAGCTAACCGCGTCCACTTTTCCTGGGGAACCCCAGGGTGGCACGGAACATCTTCGGCTCCTTCGCAATGAGCTTCGATCGCTCGACCCGCTCGGCCGGCGACAGCGCCTGTTCGCACCAGGAGTGTACGAAACAGAACCGACATGGAGGCCTGAACGGATCCTTCAAACACTGTGCACGCCGGTCAATTCCGTGCTTGCTCGGGAGCCGGCTTCACCGCCGGTTGGACTATGAACGGTTCTGGATGCATGGATCATTGGGGCTCCTCCGGGCTTGGATCCTGCGGGGCCGAACTGTGTTCGGTGCGCCACTGGGCGTACCGCTGGCCGATGATTGCGTCCATGCGTTCCTGGTTCTCCCAGGTGTAGGGCACGTGATACGGCGAGGGCAGTCCGACGGCCAACGTGTCCTCATAGTCGTCGAAGTAGCAGGGTGATTCGATACGGTAATAGCTGCGGGTGAAGGCATTGCCCTCATCGGTCAGGTCACGCTCATCCAAACAGCCATCAGATTCCCGGTAGAGCTCAAGTGCGGTCACCCGCCGAGCCTGATAATCGTCGAACATGTCGCTACCCGGCTGGGCGTAGTCACCGCTGAACAGTCCCCGCGACAGCAGCCAACCGTAGAAGAACGCCGCCGGCACAGCCGCCTGCTCGTCGTCGTCGAACCCGGCATCCATGGCACCAGCGGTGTGCCAGTCGATCTTGTCGTACACATACGGATCGGCGAACCCTTGTGGGACTGCCTCATCCGAGCCTGCCTGCGAGGCTGCCCCAAGCTGCGTCACCAACTGCGGCAGCACCAACACCGTCATGCTGAGCATCACACCACCCAGTCCAATGACAGACAACAGACCCGACGAGATCCCCCACCACACCGTCCCAGCGCCCATAATCGCACCGATCACGCACGCCAGCAGCAACTTCGCCGGGCCAGGTGTGGCCCCGCTGACATACCCGGCAGGACGTCCCATATCCGTATCCGACTGCAGACGAAGAGATTTCACCGCAAAGTAGATCCCGGCGGCAATCACCACCCAGCCCACAAACGGGATCACCGATCCTCGACTGTTCCCCTCCGGCGGCGGGTTGAACGCCATCAAGGCACCACAAACCACCCACAGGACTCCGAGCAGAAATGCCATCGACCGCGCCGTCACGGCATCAGTATCACCGCAATGCCCGAGGCGCGACCCCGCGACCGCGGATTGAAACCTTATATCACCCTGTTGATGACTCCTCCCCGCCCAGTGACCGCCGCTGCCAAAACCGGCTGCGGGCAACAGAAATGGCTCCGCCCAGGCGGGTCCCTAACGTTCCGGAAGGAACGACGTGTGCGCAGGCTCACCAGGTTCCTCTTGCCGCCATAGTCGCCCACAATAAGGACAGATGACGTCGAGTCGTTGGTACGGGAGCAGGTATCTGTCCAACAGACAAGAAAGAACGTCGCTGTCCGATGCGTCCGGCCAATCTGAGAAGTGCTGAGCCATCCAGGAATCGCGCCGTCCGCTTCGGACTGCCGCAACGTATTCGGCGGCAGCGGCAGTCCAAGACGCCAGACCGGCTTCCTCGTCAGCGATAGATATGACGGAGAACTCTTCTGGCGCAGGGCGCGCATTCGTCGACACACGTTCCCCGCAACGACACCTGAACTGCATATGACAAGTGTTCCTTGCCGCCATGCAGGGGGCAACGTCGACGAGTGAACAAACCCGCCGGCCTCCCCCGCATCAACCATTGCAACATGACCTGAAACGGATCAACTCAGGCCGCTGCACCCGAATCTTCGAATCCGTATCCGCCGTTCGGGCATGATTGCGCGGTGAACTCGCGGCGGATGAGGGTCCTGGACCGCATGTACTGGCTGGGCTGGATTGGTCCGTTCCTGTACCTGGGGGTCGGTATCTATATGAGCTGGCTGGCGATTCGGTGGATTCTGAACACCCCCATGCCGAACCAACTGCTCGCGTGGGTGCTCCTGGCGATTGGTCTCGGCTGTCTACGGCAGTCCTACAAAGAGTTTCTCAAACCCCGCGATGACGACCCGGCATTCTCGCCACTCGACCAAACAGAGTCGCCCCCGTGGCGGCACCCACTCGCGCCTGAGCTGCGGGAACAACTGCTGTCCACGTTGGCCTTGCTGAAAACTGCCGGGATTCTCGACCCCGGCGAGGTATCCGATGACGAGGTCGTCGAGTGCGCTGAACATACCGAAGTATTCGAGGACATGGGTATCCACTCCGTGATGATGGTTCTGGAAACGCTGGCAGAGGAACGGGATCCAGCGTTTCGCCCCCTCGAGTTCTTCGCCGACCAGGAGTTCTGCGACGACGACGCATTCGAGATGGTGCGTGAATTCGCTCGCATCAGCGGATATGCCGGCCCGTTGCGCCAGATCACGTGCGACCTGACCGGCGACTACCCACAGGGTCCCGACTATGACCCGATGCCCAACGCCTTCATCGAATTCGAGATGGGCACTGCCCGATACTCGCTACCGTTCACCATGTACCGCAAGTACCTACCGAACGGGCTGATCGAACAATTGGCACCGATCTGCGCCCCACCCGAACGAGCGGAACGCTTCTACCAAGCGTGGGACAGCGAGGGTCTGTACATGACATACACGACCCCCGCGCAGATCGCGGAGTTCAACGCCGCCCGGGGACCGAAACCATCCTGGGTGGAAATCTGACTAGCCGACCGCGCCGCTACCACAAGCGTGTCAACCCCTAGCGAGGATTGTCCGTTGTAAGTGGTCAGGCTCGCGCAGCGCGCCCCTACCCGCTGCGTCGTATTGAATGAGCCAAACGGCATTCACAGCAGTTATTTTCGGTTGATAGCGACGGGTTTTCCTGGGTACCGTGGACTGAGCTCGAAGACACCCCGACGTTGATGTGCGATTACATGAGAGAGAATTGGAATGGGCGGTTTCATTCGCCTCCAGGACGGCGACTGGTCATGGAGAAGTTCAATGACCAGCTTCTTGTTCGATTTTCTTGAGGACACGTTGCCGGACGGGCAGGCGCGACGAGATATTCACGAACTGAATGAACACAATGTCCTGATGCTCGATTTGCGGGACCCATCGTGCATCGAGATGGTGGATCTTATTGCCGACCAGCTTCTTTCGTGGGTGGCGAGAAACGCCGCAGACCCTGAGGCGCTACACAAGGGCTACAGCGAACTGGTCGACCTCGCCAAGCAGCAACAGGCTCACAACCAGGCGGCGACCGAATTCGGAGGCTCAGGGACACAGTCCAAGGCAGCACCTGCAAGACATCTGGGAACTGACTTAGGCGATCTGGGGCCTATGTGAGTCCCCAATGCTGAACGTGCGGTACTTACCAGATGGTCATGTAGCGCCGGCCTACTTGTCGGCCCCCCGTCCAAATCGCAGCTGAGTGAGGCAAGCCATGGTAGAAGCGTTTAGGCCCAGCGATATTCCACATTACTTTCTGTTCTACGAAATGACCGAAGCAAATGGTCGACACATGCTGGACCAGCTGGATAGACGCGTGGACGCTGGAAGTGCAGAAACAGTATGTTTCGGTGGAAATGAGATCGTTGTCACCGTCGATTTCGAAGATGGTGTGGTGACGCTCGACTTCATTGGCGCCGAACTGAGTTGGGGCGACGCGGTTCTTACTCAGAGTATCGGAGAATTCCGCGCGCTCCTTCAGCGCTGCATCGACCACTACGCGTCCAACGGGCCATAATTCTTGGACTCAGGCCGGCCTTGGAACACCGGTCGAAGACATCACCAGCCTGCTGGCCGCGCACGCACTCGACCTGCCGGTCAAACTGGCTGTCTGCGTCGGGTTCGGCGTCGACACGCACCACGGTGTGTGTCACGACCACCACGCTTTGGCACGCACCCGTGACACAGGTATCGAATTGTTCATCAACCCCCTCATGTCAATGGTTTGGGGGTTCAACCTCGACGCTGTTGCCAACCGGGTGCTGTACAGGAACGACATCGCATACACGACAACGCCTTTCGAGGTTGCCGCAGCAATCGAAGCATTCCGCGACCACACACCACTACGCCCCAGACGAATCATTCCAGCGTGATATGCGTGGGGATCTTGCCGGGAGGCGACGGTCGATGAGGCCATGGCACTCCTGGTGGAAGTAGGCGGGATAGGCACGTCGAGCGGCTCAGGCCGCGCATGCGGGTGGCCGACCGTGTACCGAACCCAATCGACGCCCCACCGCTCACCGCCGGGCTTACGGATCTCGACGGTCATCGTGTCGGGCAACCCGGCGGCTTGGATGTACTCGGTCGACAGCTCGCCCGCCCGGAGCATTTCACCAAGGGGCTCGTGTCTGGCGGCAGCGGTGCCAGACCGAGTCCCCATTGGGTGTCACCGTTGAAGTGGTGCAACGGATCCGAGAACGTCTAGATATCTTTGCGCGCGGAGATCTCCGACGCCCCTCCGACGCGTGATCACGGTGGCCACCCCAACCAAACGTATTCGATCTCGACCCTGGTCATACGGTGGAACCGGAGGTTACGTTGGATGTGCGACCCAAACACGGCGTCCACCTGATCGCGGACGCAACCGGGAGGTGGCCCGATGCCCGACTTTCACACCCTCATCGTCGGCGCCGGATTCTCCGGTATCGGTGCAGCCATCGCGCTGGACAAGGCCGGCCTGCATGACTACCTGATCGTGGAGGCCGGCGGCGGGGCCGGCGGGACCTGGTTCTGGAACACCTACCCCGGTGTGGCCGTGGATATCCCGTCGTTCTCCTACCAGTTCTCCTTCGAGCAGTCGCAGAACTGGTCCCGTACCTACGCCCCGGGAAACGAGTTGCGCGCCTACGCCGACAACTGCGTCGACAAGTACGGTCTGCGGCCGCGGATCCGGTTCAACGCCACCGTCGCACGCGCGGTCTTCGATGACGACGAGAGTCTGTGGCGACTCGAACTGGATTCCGGCGACACGCTCACAGCCCGGTTCCTGATCAACGCCAGCGGCGTGCTGACCATCCCGAAGCTCCCCGAGATCGACGGCGTCGACTCCTTCGCCGGGACCACCGTGCACACCGCCCGCTGGGACCACACCCAGGATTTGTCCGGCAAACGGGTGGCGATCATCGGTACCGGCGCCTCGGCGGTCCAGGTCATTCCTGAAATCGCGCCGAAAGTGGAGCAGCTCACCGTTTTTCAGCGCACACCCATCTGGTGCTTCCCGAAGTTCGACGTGCCGATCCCGCCGGTCGCCCGCTGGGCGCTACGGCTGCCCGGTGGGCGAACGCTGCACCGCCTGATCAGCCAGGCGTACGTCGAGTTCACCTTCCCGCTGGCGGCGCAGTACTTCACGATCAACCCGTTCGCCAAGCGGGCGGGCGCGGCCGGACGGGCCTATCTACGCCAGCAGGTCCGGGATCTCGAGGTGCGCGACAAGCTCACCCCGCGGTACGCGGTGGGATGCAAGCGGCCCGGCTTCCACAACACCTACCTGGCCACTTTCAACCGGGACAACGTCCGGTTGGTCACCGAACCGATCGACAAGATCACCGGGTCCGGGGTCGCCACCACCGACGGGGAGACCCATGACGTCGACGTGCTCATCCTGGCGACCGGCTTCAAGGTGATGGATGTGGACGCGCTGCCCTTCGACATCGTGGGGTCGAGTGGGCAGTCGCTGAGTGAGTTCTGGGAGCAGCACCGGATGCAGGCCTACGAAGGTGTGAGCGTCCCCGGCTTCGCGAACTTCTTCTCGGTGATGGGCCCGTACGGCTACGTCGGGTCGTCGTACTTCGCGTTGATCGAGGCCCAAACCCGCCATCTGGTGCGGTGTATCGCGCAGGCCGACCGCCGTGCGGCCCGCCGCGTCGAGGTGCGGCAGGAGGCCAACGACCGGTACTTCGCCGAGATGATGCGCAAGCGTCACCGCCAGATCTTCTGGCAGGACAGCTGCTCACAGGCCAACAGCTACTACTTCGACCGCAACGGCGACGTGCCACTGCGGCCGGCCACCACCGTCGAGGCGTACTGGCGCAGCCGGACTTTCGACCTCGACGACTACGCGTTCACCTCGTAGGCACCCACACTCACGCCGAGATCAACGCGGTGGTCGTTCCGCCCGACGGATCACGACGATGGCGTCGATCTGGCGGTGATGCTGCCCAGAAAAGCAACAGCCCCCGATCAGCGATCGGGGGCTGTTGTCTGACGACTAGACCGAGGCCTTCAGGTCCTCGACCTTGTTGAGCTGCTCCCAGGGCAGCTCGATGTCGGTGCGCCCGAAGTGGCCGTAGGCCGCCGTCTGGGCGTAGATGGGCCGCAGCAGGTCCAGGTCGCGGATGATCGCGCCGGGGCGCAGATCGAACACGCTGCTGATGGCCTTCTCGATGCGGGCCGGATCGACCGTCTCGGTGCCGAAGGTCTCGACGAACAGACCGACCGGGGCGGCCTTGCCGATCGCGTAGGCCACCTGGACCTCGACGCGCTCGGCCAGCCCGGCGGCGACGACATTCTTGGCCACCCAACGCGTCGCGTACGCGGCCGAACGGTCCACCTTTGACGGATCCTTGCCCGAGAAGGCGCCACCGCCGTGGCGGGCCCAGCCACCGTAGGTGTCGACGATGATCTTGCGGCCGGTCAGACCGGCGTCACCCATCGGGCCACCGAGCACGAACTTGCCGGTCGGGTTGACCAGCAGGCGGAAATCGGAGGTGTCCAGCGTCGCGTGGTTGAGGTCGGCCAGCACGGTGTTGACGACCTTCTCCCGGATGTCCGGGGTCAGGGTGCCGTCCAGGTCGATCCCGTCGGCGTGCTGGGTGGACAGCACCACGGTGTCGAGCCGCACCGGCGTCTTCCCGTCGTACTGGATGGTGACCTGGGTCTTGCCATCCGGACGCAGATAGTCGACGACACCGTTCTTGCGGACCTCGGTGAGGCGCCGTGCCAACCGGTGCGCGAGTGCGATGGGCAGTGGCATCAGCTCAGGGGTGTCCCCGATGGCGTAGCCGAACATCAGGCCCTGGTCGCCGGCGCCCTGGGCGTCCAACGGATCGCCGGCGCCTTCGACGCGGGCCTCGTGGGCGGTGTCCACACCCTGGGCGATGTCGGGTGACTGCGCGCCGATGGCGATGTTCACACCGCACGAGGCGCCGTCGAAGCCCTTGGTCGACGAGTCGTAGCCGATATCCAGGATGCGGTCACGCACGATCTTGGGGATGTCTGCATAGGCGGAGGTCGTGACCTCGCCGGCGACGTGTACCTGACCGGTGGTGACCAGCGTCTCCACCGCGACCCGCGACTTGGGATCCTGCTCCAGCAGCGCGTCGAGCACCGAGTCGCTGATCGCATCACAGATCTTGTCGGGGTGTCCTTCGGTTACCGACTCACTGGTAAACAGGCGACCTTGGCTCACGGTCTGCTTCCTTCCTTGCCGATCTGAAAAAGTTTTTCAGTCTCAGAACTACTTAGTTAGACGAATGATATCCATGCCCTGTTGCACCCAAGCGCGTGGGACGCCGATGCGCAACCCTTATCCGCACATTGGTACGTACCGTCGCGTCACCCGTCGTGCGTGCCGAGGAACGCCCCGATCGCGTCCACGATACGGGTGGCCATCAGAGTCTTCGAACCGTGTTCCAATGCGGCCTCGGCGCCGTCGGCGCTCAGTAACCAACCGTCGTTGTGGTCCACCTCGAACGCACGGTTCTCCCCCACGGCATTCACCACCAGCAGGTCGCATCCCTTGCGCTGAAGTTTGGCCCTGGCGTGGAACAGCACGTCGCCATTGGCATCGCCGGTCTCGGCAGCGAAGCCGACAATGGCCCGCATGTTCGGCAACTGCCCCTCGGTCCGGGCGCGGACCGCTCCGGCGAGCACGTCATCGTTGCGGACGAGGTCGATGGAATTGGGCTCCGACGCGCTGCCCTTCTTCATCTTGCTGGTGGCCACCTGCGCAGGCCGGAAGTCCGCGACAGCCGCGGCCATCACCAAGACGTTCGATTCGGCCGCGTACTTGGACACCGCATCACGCAATTGCGCGGCTGACCCGATGTGCACGACGTCGACGCCGGCCGGATCGACCAGACCGGCGGTATTTCCGGCGACAAGGGTCACCTCCGCGCCCCGCTGGGCCAGGACGCGGGCCACCGCGTATCCCTGCTTGCCGGAGCTGCGATTGCCGATGAACCGCACCGGGTCGATGGGCTCACGGGTCCCGCCGGCAGTCACCAGGGCCTTGACGCCGGCCAGGTCGTAGGGCAGGGCGTCGCCCCGCTCCAGCAGCACCTGCGCGAAAGTAGCGATCTCCTCGGCCTCAGGTAGGCGTCCGGCACCGCTGTCGGCGCCGGTGAGCCGTCCGGATGCGGGTTCCAACACCACCGCACCCCGGCGGCGCAAGGTGGCCACGTTGTCGACGGTGGCCGGGTGGAACCACATCTCGGTGTGCATCGCCGGGGCGAACAGCACCGGACATCGCGCCGTGAGCAGGGTGGCGGTCAGCAGGTCGTCGGCACGGCCGGCCACGGCACGCGCCAACAGGTCGGCAGTGGCGGGGGCCACCACGACGAGATCGGCCTCCTGCCCGATGCGGACATGCGGTACCTCGTGGACGTCGGTGAAGACGCCGGTGTGTACCGGATTGCCCGACAGGGCTTCGAAGGTGGCGGCGCCGACAAAGCGCAACGCCGACTCGGTCGGAAGTACCCGCACGGAGTGGCCCGCCTCGGTGAGTTGGCGTACCAGGGTGCACGCCTTGTAGGCGGCAATGCCGCCGGCGACACCGACGACAATTCGCTTACTGGCGCTCACGTGCCGGCCCGGCCTGTGCTACTCGCCGCCCTCGGTGTGCTCGAGCAGGTCCTCGTGGATCTCCCGCATCGCGATCGACAGCGGCTTCTCCTGCAGACCGGGCTCGACCAAGGGGCCGACGTACTCAAGAATGCCGTCGCCGAGCTGGTTGTAGTAATCGTTGATCTGTCGCGCCCGCTTGGCGGCGTAGATCACCAGCGCGTACTTGCTCGACGCGCGGTCCAGCAACTCGTCGATGGGCGGGTTGGTGATGCCCAGCGGCGTGTCGTAGGCGCTGGCGACGGACGAATCGATGTCGTCCGCAGCGGCCAGCTGCGCATCGGCGTGCGGGGTGCTCACGAAAAAGTCTCCTGGCGGTTGCGTGAATGCGGTTACTGAACAGCCTGCTGGTGGCTCGCGGATCCGATCGCGCCGGTCCCGCCACGATGAGTCAGCGGCTGTGCACCAGCAAGGATACCAATTCAGCGCATGCGGTATCCAACTGGCGGTTCACCACAACCTGGTCAAAGTCCGATTTTGCGGCCATTTCGGCCCGCGCCGTCTCCAAACGCCTGGCCATGACCTCGGGCGTCTCGGTGCCTCGGCCGGACAACCGGGCGACCAGTTCATCCCAACTCGGCGGCGCCAGGAACACCGACACCACCTCGGGCATGGCCTGCTTGACGGCCCGCGCCCCGGCCAGATCCACCTCGATCAGCACCGGGCGCCCGGCACGGGTGGCATCCCGAACCGGCTGGGCCGGCGTCCCCGAGCGTTGCAAACCGCCGTGGATATCGGCCCATTCGAGCAGCTCACCGTCATCGATGAGCTGCTGAAACTGCTCTTTGGACACGAATGTGTAGTCGACGCCGTCGACCTCGCCCGGTCGCGGTGCCCTGGTCGTGACCGAGACGGAGAAAAATAGGTCGGGAAGCCGCTCCCTCAGACAGCGGACCACAGTGGACTTCCCGACGGCGGAGGGGCCGGACAACACGACGACCGGAGCCGTCGCTGTGTGTTGCCCAGCCCCTCTACCAGCGCTCAATGCGGAAGCCTCTACTGGTCGAACTTCTCCAGGAGGGCCTTGCGCTGACGATCGCCGAGGCCGCGCAGACGGCGCGTCGGGGCGATCTCCAGCTCGGTCATGATTTCCTGCGCCTTGACCTTGCCGACCTTGGGCAGGGCTTCCAGCAGTGCGGAAACCTTCATCTTGCCCAAGACCTCATCGGTCTCGGCGTCGGTAAGCACCTGCTTGAGGTTGGTGCCGCCGCGCTTGAGCCGATCTTTGAGCTCGGCACGAATACGACGTGCGGCAGCAGCCTTCTCCAACGCTGCCGCGCGCTGCTCGTCGGTCAACTGGGGAAGTGCCACGGTTTCCTCCGTCTCCTGGCGTTTTCTCTTCGGCCATCACTTGTTTTTTACGGCTGGAGTGCAAACCAGCCAGCGACGACGAACCTACCCACGCTGGCCGACTAACGCTAACCCCACCCCCTGGTAACGGCGCTAAAAGCCCAGCGTGTAGTGCGCTCCGGCAGCCTGCGGATTTTCCCCGAATCGGTCGCCCAGCATCGCCCACGACGCCGCATCGAACCGGATATTCCTGCATGTCAATGCTTTTCGAGCCACAGACAGCTAACTACCGTGGCCACTGACACCGGTGGGGGCACCCCCGGACCTGGTTACCACCGGGTATTCGAGAAAATTTTCGCTGGTCACGGCGTGTCGGGCGTGTCGTGGCAGCGACGCACACATCAATTGAGGCTCCGTTGATACGCCTCACACGCTCGACTTATGCAGCCAAAGCCCCGGATCGGGCCCATAACTGACGCTCGTGCAGATATATCTGCAACTTTCTGGTGTTTGCGCTGCGCAACGGGGCTACCGGGCGGGCGCCTAAGGCAAACACATGGCTGCCATAGCCAATACATAGACGACCTTCATAGCCTGCTGTGGTCGGGGATCACTGAGTGACACTGACTCTCCCGAAGGGAAGCTAAAAATGAATTTCAAGCGCCTGACCAGCAGGTCCGTGATGATGGCCGCTCTCGGTGCGGCGGCTTTGACCGCAGGTATCGGCCTTGCCAACGCGCAACCTGGACCGCCATGCCCCATGGGCACCTGCCAGGGGCCCGGCGGACCCGGTGGAGGTCCCGGCGACCGCGGGCCAGGTGGCCCCGGCCGACCCGGTGACCGCGGCCCAGAAGGACCTGGATGGCCAGGTGGCCCGGGAGGCCCCGGTGACCACGGCCAGCACTGGGGCCCGCCTCCCCCAGGCCTCGCCTGGCGCGGCATGGACCAGGGCCGATTCGACCACCAGCCGTTCAGCTACAACGGCAGTTGGGTGACACCGATCTTCGATCCGGGCTACAACGCGTGGGGCTTCTGGTTCTTCGGAATCTGGATTCCGTTGTGATTCGCTCGACCGCAGTACACCTGGCTGCGCATTGACCACATTGGTTGGGAGCAAGCGCTTCTCGACCCTCTCACCGTTTTCTACGCCTGGGTCGTGGTAGCTCGCTTGAAACCACCTCGGCGAGCACGACCAAGGTGTGGAAAACGATGCAGGAAGGCCCGAACGCTTCGTAGCCGTCAGGCGAGATAGGCGACCTCGTCGCGGAGGCGTTCGGCCGCCGCGCGCACCTCGGCTACCGCCGGGCCCGCCCGGAGCACCTCACGCGAGACCGTGGGCAGCACCAATTCGGCCCCTCCGAACCCGCCCAGTGCGTCGGCACGCCCACCTTGGGCCCCGACACCGGGCACCAGCACCGGCCCACCCAGCGCGCTGAGATCGGGCAGTTCGGTCACCGTCGCCCCGACCACCACACCGACCGAGCCGGTGGGTGTGCCTGCGGCTCGATTGACGGAGGCCACATCGTCGACGACGGACTGCGCCACGGTGCGTGACCCGGCCATCGCGCGCTGCACACTGGCCCCCTCCGGGTTGGAGGTGGCGGCCAGCACGAACACTCCACGACCGTTTGCCGCGGCGACGTCCAGCAGGGGCTGCAACGAACCGAAACCCAGATACGGCGACGCGGTCACGGCGTCGGCCGCCAGCGGTGAATCTCCGGCCCAGGCCGCCGCGTAGGCAGCCATCGTCGAGCCGATATCCCCACGCTTGGCGTCTGCCAGCACCAATACTCCGGCCTCGCGCAGCGCCGACATCGTGCGTTCCAGCACCGCAAAACCCGCTGAGCCGTAGGCCTCGAAGAACGCCACCTGCGGCTTGACCATCGCGAATCCGGCGAACGCCGTCACACAGATGTCGCTGAACGCGGCCAGACCGTCAGCGTCGGTGGAGAGACCCCACGCCCGCAGCAGTTCGGGATGCGGATCGATGCCGGGGCACAGCGGCCCCCGCTCCGATACTGCGGCGGCCAACCGTTGCCCGAAAGCGTCCATCGTCAGCGCGATTCCAGCTCGCTGTGCAGCTCCTGTAGTGACATCACACCGATGTCGCCGCGGATGGCCGCCTCGATGCCCTGCACCGCAGCCGAGGCGCCCTGCACCGTCGTCACGCACGGGATGTTCATCGACACTGCGGCCGAACGGATCTCGTAACCGTCGACACGCGGCCCGGCATTTCCGTACGGCGTATTGATCACCATGTCGACCTCGCCTGCCTTGATGGCGTCGACGGAGGACGGCAGGGGACGGTCGTCGCCTCCACTCGGCTGTTCTGAGTGCTTGCGCACCTCGTCGCAGGGAATACCGTTGCGACGCAACATCTCTGCGGTACCCTCGGTGGCCAGCACCCGGAATCCGAGATCAGCCAGCCGCTTGACCGGGAACACCAGCGAACGCTTGTCGCGGTTGGCCACCGACACGAAGACGGTTCCCGAGGTCGGCAGCGACCCATAGGCCGCGGTCTGGCTCTTGGCGAACGCGGTACCGAAGTCGTGGTCGATACCCATCACCTCGCCGGTCGACTTCATCTCCGGTCCCAGCAGCGAGTCGACCTGGGCACCGTCAGCCCGGCGGAACCGGTGGAACGGCAGCACGGCTTCCTTGACCGCCACCGGGGCGTTGCGGGCGATGGCCGCCCCGTCGCCGGTCTTGTTCAGAAGACCCTCGGCACGCAACTCGGCGATGGTGGCGCCCAGCATCACCCGGGCACAGGCCTTGGCCAGCGGCACCGCGGTGGCCTTGGACACGAACGGCACCGTACGGCTGGCGCGCGGGTTGGCCTCCAACACGTAGAGCACATCGTCCTTGAGTGCGTATTGGACGTTGAGCAGACCTACCACGCCGATGCCGTGGGCAATGGCCTCGGTCGCGCGGCGCACCGCTTCGATGTCGCTGCGGCCCAACGTCACCGGGGGCAGCGCGCATGCCGAGTCGCCGGAGTGGATACCGGCCTCCTCGATGTGCTCCATGATGCCGCCGATGTACACCTCGTTGCCGTCACACAGCGCGTCGACGTCGATCTCGATCGCGTCCTCAAGGAACCGGTCGACCAGCACCGGGTGTTCCGGGGACAGCTGGGTGGCACGGGTGATGTAGCCCTCCAGGGTGGCCTCGTCGTAGACGATCTCCATGCCGCGACCGCCCAGCACGTACGACGGGCGCACCAGCACGGGGTAACCGATGTCGGAGGCGATCCGCCGGGCCTGCTCGAAGCTGGTGGCGGTACCGAACTTCGGGGCCGGCAGTCCGGCGTTGACCAGAACCTCGCCGAAAAGTCCGCGGTCCTCGGCCAGGTCGATGGCGTCGGGCCCGGTGCCCACAATCGGGACTCCCGCGTCTTCTAGGCGCTTGGCCAGGCCCAGCGGCGTCTGGCCGCCGAGCTGCACGATCACCCCGGCGACGCCGGGACCGGTTCCGTCCTCGCCCTTACCCGAGGCGTCCTCTGCGTGGTAGACCTCCAGCACGTCCTCGAACGTGAGCGGCTCGAAGTACAACCGGTCGGCAGTGTCGTAGTCGGTGGACACCGTCTCGGGGTTGCAGTTGACCATCACGGTTTCGAACCCGACCGCACTGAGCGTGGTCGCGGCATGCACACAGCTGTAATCGAATTCGATGCCCTGGCCGATCCGGTTCGGCCCCGAACCCAGGATCAACACCTTGGGCTTCTCGGTCTGCGGGGCCACTTCGGTCTCGGCGGCGGGGTCGAGCTCGTAGCTGCTGTAGTGGTACGGCGTCTTGGCGTCGAACTCGGCCGCGCAGGTGTCGACGGTCTTGTACACCGGGTGGATGTCGAGCCGGCGACGCAGCGCCCGCACCCCCGACTCGCCGGCCAGTTCCGGTCGCAACGCGGCGACCTGACGGTCCGAGAGCCCGCTGTGCTTGGCCCGCCGCAGCAGCTCGGCATCAAGCACCGGCGCTTCGAGCAGTTCGGCGCGCAGCGCGACCAGACCGGCGATCTGCTCGATGAACCACGGGTCGACGCCGGAGGCCTCGGCCACCTGCTCGACGCTGGCCCCCAGCCGCAGTGCATGTTCGATGTCGTAGAGCCTGCCGTCGACCGCGGTGCGCAGACCGGTCAACAGCTGGTCGACCGTCAGATCGGGATCCGGGCCGGTCCAGAATCCGGCCCGGCTGGTCTCCAGCGACCGCATCACCTTGCCGAGCGCTTCGATGAAGTTGCGGCCCAACGACATCGCCTCACCGACCGACTTCATCGTGGTGGTCAGCGTGGCGTCGGCGCCGGGGAACTTCTCGAAGGCGAACCGCGGCGCCTTGACGACGACGTAGTCCAATGTGGGCTCGAAGCAGGCCGGGGTTTCCTTCGTGATGTCGTTGACGATCTCGTCGAGGGTGTAGCCGATGGCCAGCTTCGCGGCGATCTTGGCGATCGGGAAGCCCGTCGCCTTCGAGGCCAGCGCACTCGACCGCGACACACGTGGGTTCATCTCGATGACGATCAGGCGACCGTCGCGTGGGTTGATCGCGAACTGGATGTTGCAGCCACCCGTGTCCACACCCACTTCGCGCAGGATGGCGATGCCGAGATCGCGCATGATCTGGTACTCGCGGTCGGTCAGCGTCATCGCCGGGGCGACGGTCACCGAGTCACCGGTGTGCACGCCCATCGGGTCGAAGTTCTCGATCGAGCAGACCACCACCACGTTGTCGCGGTGGTCGCGCATCAGCTCGAGCTCGAATTCCTTCCAGCCATAGATCGATTCCTCGATGAGCACGTTCGCGGTCGGCGAGGCAGCCAGGCCCTCACCGGCCATCCGCTCGACGTCCTCGGCCGAGTACGCCATGCCCGAGCCCAGCCCGCCCATGGTGAAGGACGGACGCACCACGACGGGCAGGCCCAGCTCGCCGACCGTCTCACGGACCTCGTCCATCGTGAAGCAGACTCGCGACTTCGCGGACTCGCCACCGACCTTGGCGACGATGTCCTTGAACTTCTGCCGGTCCTCACCGCGCTGGATCGCGTCGAAATCGGCGCCGATCATCTCGACGCCGTAGCGCTCCAGGATGCCCTGGTCGTGCAGGGCGACGGCGGTGTTCAGCGCGGTCTGTCCACCCAGGGTGGCCAGCACGGCGTCGATCTTGTTGCCCCGCTCGGCCTGCTGGGCCAGGACCTTCTCCACGAACGCCGCGGTGATCGGCTCGACGTAGGTGTGGTCGGCGTACTCCGGATCCGTCATGATCGTCGCCGGATTCGAGTTGATCAGGCTGACCTGCAGGCCCTCGGCGCGCAGCACGCGGCAGGCCTGAGTGCCCGAATAGTCGAACTCACAGGCCTGGCCGATGACGATCGGGCCGGACCCGATCACCAGCACGTGCTTGAGATCTGAGCGACGTGGCATTTACTTCTCTCCTGCCATCAGGTCGACGAACTGGTCGAACAGGTATTCCGCGTCGTGTGGTCCGGCCGCGGCTTCCGGGTGGTACTGGACCGAGAACGCTCGCCCGTCGGCCAGTCGGATGCCTTCCACCACACCGTCGTTGGCGCAGGTATGGCTGACCTCGGCGGTGCCGAAGGGCGTGTCGAACTGCTCCCCCGCTTCACCTTCCAGGGCGAAACCGTGGTTCTGGGCGGTGATCGCGACCCGCCCGGTGATGTGGTCGATCACCGGGATGTTGATGCCACGGTGGCCGAACACCATCTTGTAGGTGGACCGACCCAGGGCGCGGCCCAGGATCTGGTTACCGAAGCAGATGCCGAACAACGGGATTCCGGCGCCAAGGACCTCACGGGTCACCGCCACGATCTGGTCGGCGGTCGCCGGATCACCGGGGCCGTTGGACAGGAACACCCCGTCCGGCTTGAGGTCGGCGATCTGATCGAAGGTCGCCGATGACGGCAGCACGTGGCTGCGGATCCCGCGCCGGGCGAAGTTGCGCGGCGTGTTCGTCTTGATGCCCAGGTCGATCGCTGCGACGGTGAACCGGTGGCCGCCTTCGGGTTCCACAACGTACGGGCTCCCCGTGCTGACCTGCCCGGCCAGGTCGGCGCCCAGCATCGAAGGCTGGTCGAGAACTCGGGCCACCAGCTCGTCTGTCGCGGCTAACGCGTCGCCGGAGAACACCCCGGCCTTCATCGACCCGCGGGTACGCAGGTGGCGCACCACCGCCCGGGTGTCGATTCCCGCGATGCCCACGATGCCCTGGCGGATCAACTCGTCGTCGAGCGTCCCACTGGCACGCCAGTTCGATGCCCGCGGCGAGGGGTCACGCACGGCGTACCCGGCCACCCAGATCTTGTCGTCGCGGCTTTCGCCGTCCTCGGTGTTCCAGCCGGTGTTGCCGATCTGCGGTGCCGTGGCGACCACGATCTGGCCGTGGTAGCTGGGGTCGGTGAGCGTTTCCTGGTAGCCCGACATGCCGGTGGAGAACACCGCTTCACCGAGGGTCTGCCCGACCGCTCCGAAGGTGGTGCCGGTGAAGACGCGTCCGTCCTCAAGTACCAGGACCGCCTTCTCATTGCTCTTGTTGCTCGTCATTCGTCTTCCTCCAGCCAGCGGTCGTACTCTGCGCGATTGTCGGCGCGGAACCCGGTGTCGATCTCGGTGCCCGAAGGCAGCCGCCACCTGATGGCCAGAATTCCGTCGTAAGTCAGTGCCTTGCCTGCGATTCCGCGCTCGGTCCTGATCGCGGTGACCGACTCGGCGGGAATCCAGACCGGGCCGGCCCCGCTGCGCTGCAACATGATTCCCTCGGGGTAGCGGGTCAGCACGGCCTTGGCCCGGAAGCCCAGGCTGCCCGCGGCCACCTTGTCGTTCCAGTGCGGCACCACCGTGCTGCCGACGTACATGCCCTTCATCGGCGGGATGATCGACGCGCTGACGGTGTCGGGCAGGGCCGGTAGGTTGCCGATCAGTTCGGCCTGGCGCTGGGCCCGATGCAACCAGCCGCGCATCATCTGGCGGATCAGGAACGCGATCAGCACGGCCAGCAGGCCGGCCAGTATCAGCGATGCGATCAGGGTGGGGGTGTTCACAGCGCTGACCCCCGGGTCGCTGTGCTCCTGCCCGCCGAAGCGGATCCCGACTTCCCGTGCAGCGCGGTGATCTTGCCGCGCAGCAGCGTGGCGGTGACCGTCGCCGGCAGAGTCATCGACTCGAAGGGCGTGTTGTCCGACCGGCTTGCCAGCCCGTCACCTTCGACCGTCCAGCTCGCGTCGGGATCGATCACCGTGAGGTTGGCGGGCTCGCCCACCTCCAGCGGCCGGCCCTGATCGGGCAGGCCGACGATGGCGGCCGGTGCCTCGCTCATCACCTTGGCCACGCCGCGCCAGGTCAGCAGACCGGGACGCACCATGGTCTCGGCTACCACCGACAGCGCGGTCTGCAGGCCGAGCATGCCCGGGCGGGCGACCGAGAATTCGCAGCACTTCTCGTGCTCGGCATGCGGTGCGTGATCGGTGGCGACACAGTCGATCACCCCGTCGGCCAAGGCCTGACGCAGGGCCTCGGCGTCGCTGGATTCCCGCAGCGGCGGGTTGACCCGGTTACGTCCGTCGTAGCTGGCCAACCGGCCGTCATCGAGCAGCAGGTGGTGCGGGGTCACCTCGGCGGTGATCGAAATACCCTGCGCTTTGGCCCATTTCAGCAATTCCACGGTGCCGGCGGTTGACGCGTGGCAGATGTGCACCCGAGCACCGGCATCGCGGGCCAGGATCGCGTCGCGCGCGACGATCGACTCCTCGGCCGCGCGAGGCCAACCTGCCAAGCCCAGCCGGGCGGCGGTGGGCCCTTCATGGGCAACCGCGCCGACGGTCAGCCGCGGCTCTTCGGCGTGCTGGGCGATGAGCACGCCGAGTCCGGTGGCGTATTCCAGCGCCCGCCGCATCACCAGCGGGTCATCGACGCACAGACCGTCGTCGGAGAACATCCGCACCTGGCCGACACCATCGGCCATCAAGCCCATCTCGGTGAGCTGCTTACCTTCCAGGCCCACCGTGACCGCACCGACCGGATGCACGTCGACCAGGCCCACCTGCTGGCCACGGTTCCAGACGTGGTCGGTGACCACGGCGGAATCGGCGACAGGATCGGTGTTGGCCATCGCGAACACGGCGGTGTAGCCACCGAGGGCCGCTGCCGCCGAACCGGTTTCGATGTCCTCGGCGTACTCGCGGCCCGGCTCGCGCAGATGGGTGTGCAGGTCGACGAAGCCCGGCAGCAGCACGTGGCCGGCGGCGTCGATCACCTCGGCATCATCGGGAAGACCAAGGGCGGAACCGATCTCGGCAATCTGCCCGTCGGCGATCAACACGTCGAGCGCGTCGCCCTCACCGTAGAGGCGCACACCGCGAATGAGCACCGGCGGATTCGAGTCTGCGATGTGTTTCGTCATACGCTGATCGCCTCCCGGTCCGCGCCAACCAGCAGATGGAACAGCACCGCCATCCGCACGTGGACACCATTTGAAACCTGTTGCAGAACAGCTGATTGCGAAGAATCAGCAACCGGAAACGCGATCTCCATGCCGCGCAGCATCGGGCCCGGGTGCAGCACCACGGCGTTGCCGGGCAGCATGGCCTGACGCTTCTCGGACAATCCGTACCGCACCGAGTACTCGCGGGCCGACGGGAAGAAGGCACCGTTCATCCGCTCGGCCTGCACGCGCAGCATCAACACCGCATCGGCCGCGGGCAACTCCGCATCCAGGTCATGCGACACCGTGACCGGCCATCCGGACACCCCTACCGGCAGCAGCGTCGGCGGCGCCACCAGGACCACCTCGGCACCGAGGGTGGTCAGCAGCGACACATTCGACCGGGCCACGCGGCTGTGCAGCACGTCGCCGACGATCACCACGCGCCTGCCCTCGATGGAGCCCAGCCGTTGACGGATGGTCAACGCGTCGAGCAGGGCCTGGGTCGGATGCTCATGAGTGCCGTCACCTGCGTTGATCACGCTGGGCCCCCCGCCCCCGTCCTCGGCGGTCCACTCGGCGAGCTGTTGCGCGGCGCCCGACGCGGGGTGGCGGATGATCAGGGCGTCGGCGCCGGCGGCGCGCAGGGTCAGCGCGGTATCGCGCAGCGATTCCCCTTTGACCACCGAGGATCCCGACGCGCTGACGTTGATCACGTCGGCGCTCATCCACTTGCCCGCGACCTCGAACGACACCCTGGTCCGGGTGGAGTTCTCATAGAACATGGTGATGACGGTGCGGCCGCGCAGCGTGGGCAGCTTCTTGACCTCACGGCCCAGCAGCGCCTCGCGGAAACGATCGGCGTCGTCGAGGATCGCCGTCGCGTCGTCACGGCTGAGGTCCGCCGCCGCCAGGAGATGACGCGTCGTCATTTCGAGATCACCACCCCATCACGGTCGTCGTCCTCGGCCAGCAGCACATGGACACTCTCGCTACGCGAGGTCGGCACGTTCTTGCCGACGTAATCGGCGCGGACCGGCAGTTCCCGGTGACCGCGGTCGACCAGCACCGCGAGCTGCACCACCCGTGGACGGCCGATGTCGCGGAGCGCATCCAGCGCCGAGCGCACCGAGCGCCCGGAATACAGGACGTCGTCGACGAGGATCACCACTGCGTCATCGATGCCGCCGGGCGGGATCGAGGTGGACGCCAGTGGTCGCGGTGGCTTGAAGTTGAGGTCGTCGCGGTAGAGCGTGATATCCAGGGCGCCGACCGGCAAGGCCACATCGGCGAACTCGTTGATCTTTTCCGCCAGGCGGGTGGCTAACGTCACACCGCGCGTGGGGATACCCAGGAGAACGACCCGCTGACGTTCGGCGGGATCATCGAGAGCGGTCTTCTCGATGATCTGGTGAGCGATCCGGGAAATGGTGCGGCCGACGTCCGACGCAGACAACAATTCCCGGTCGGTACCTGAAGAGCCCATGAGGTGACCCTGACCTCCTTCTCCGCCTCTCGGGACGGATCGTTAAAGGACGTCGAACTGCAGGGCAGCTTAGCAGGCCGCACACCTGCGGCCCGCCTCGGTCACCTCGCAGAGTCGCTCATGACGGCGTCCAATTCGGTTCCCTTTGTCTCGGGCAAAAGCACGGTCGAGAGGATGCTGACGACGACGAAAGCCGCCATCATCGCCCCAACAGCCCAGCTACCCAGCGTGGCCACCAGAACTCCGGCGACCAGCGGCGGAATCGCCCCGCCCACGATGCCGGCCAGATTGAACGAGAGGCCGGCGCCGGTATAGCGGTAACGGGTGGCGAAGATCTCAGGCAGGAACGAGGCGATCGGCAGTCGCCCGCTAACGTGACGCGGGTGAACCTCGACGGCAATCAATCGTCCATCCGTGAGGCCATCGACGCCGGCCTGCTGGCCGGAGCGGTGACCCTCGTGTGGCAGGCGGGCCGGATCCTCCAGGTCAATGCCCTGGGCCACCGCGACGTCGACGCAGGGCTGCCGATGCAGCCCGACACCATCTTCCGGATCGCCTCCATGACGAAGCCCGTCACGGTGGCCGCGGCGATGATGCTGGCCGAGGAGGGCAAGTTCGCACTGAACGAACCGGTGACGAAATGGCTGCCGGAACTGGCCGACATGCGGGTGTTGCGCGAGGCCCGCGGCCCATTGGACCGCACCGAGCCCGCACGGCGGCCAATCACATTCGATGACCTGATGACCCATCGCAGCGGCCTGGCCTATGTGTTCTCGGTCCTGGGCCCGCTGGCATCGGCCTACGGCAAGCTGTCGCTGCGCCAGGATCAGGACCGCTGGCTCGGCGAGGTGGCCACACTACCGTTGGCCCATCAGCCGGGTGAACGCCTCACCTACAGCCACTCCACCGATGTACTGGGGATCGCACTGTCCCGGATCGAGGGCAAGCCGCTGGCACAGGTGCTGTCCGAACGGATCTTCGAGCCGCTGGGCATGGTCGACACGGGGTTCTCGGTCGATGCGGCCGGCCGGCGACGGGCGGCGACGATGTACAAACTCACCGCCGACAACACCTTGACCCACGATGTGATGGGGCCGGCGCCGATCACCGATCCCCCGTTCTGCACAGGCGGGGCAGGGTTGTTCTCCACCGCCGACGACTATTTGAGGTTCGCCAGGATGTTGTTGGCCGGCGGCACGGTCGACGGGGTACGCGTGCTGTCCGAGGAGTCGGTACGGGTGATGCGTACCGACCGACTCACCGCCGAACAGAAGCAGCACCCGTTCCTCGGGGCACCGTTCTGGGTCGGCCGGGGCTTCGGCCTGAACCTGTCGGTGGTGACCGACCCGGCGAAGTCACGCCAGTTGTTCGGCCCCGGCGGATTGGGCGCATTCAGTTGGCCCGGCGCCTACGGCACCTGGTGGCAGGCCGACCCGTCGGCGGATCTGATCCTCATCTATCTGGTCCAGAACCATCCGAATCTCTCGGTGGACGCGGCCGCTGTCAGCGGCAACACCTCGACCGCGAAACTTCAGATGGCACAACCCCGATTCGTCCGGCGCACGTATCAGGCGCTGGATCTGTAGTCCTGCCGGCCGAGACAGTGCCGGCGACTCAGGATTTCGCGGTTGAACCCAGTGCCGCGGCCAATTTGGCTTCGGCGATCCGGTAGATGCCATCGAGCGCGGATTCCTCGACACCGAGGTACTCGCACACCCACTCGCGCGTCACGCCGGCGTCACGCAACCGCAGTGCCAGGGAGTACGGCAACGGCAGCTGCCGCAGCGCCCGTTCGTGACAGTCGCCCTCGTCGGCCATCGATCCAGGATGAGACGGTTCGGCCGAACCAGAGCGAGTATCCCACTACCCGAATCAGCGGCGGCGCCGTCGAGGTAGCAGCGCGATCAGTTCGGCCCTGGTAGACACGCCGGTTTTCGCCATGGCGCGGTAGATGTGTCCTTCGACGGTGCGAACCGAGAGGCGCAACCGGTCGGCGATGGCCCGGCTGGACAACCCGGCGCCGATCAGCATCGCGATCTCGCGTTCCCGGTCGGTCAACGGCAGACGTTCGGCGGCGGCGAGCAACGCCGGCGTGACCGCGCCACCGCAGGCTTCGGCCAGTGCGGTGGCCCGCGTAGCCGCCGCCAGGGCCGACCCGCGCATGTCCTTGCGTCGATACGCCACCGCCGCCCGGGCGGCGGCGTCGGCCGCCGCCACCATATCGCCGAATACCTCGAATTGTGTTGATGCCGTTGCCAACCCGTCGCCGTCTTCGCGGCCCAGGGCTCGGCACAGCAGGGCAGCGGCCCGGACCCGCGGCCCCTCCACGAGACCGGTCAGCTCGTCGAGCCGTTGGGTACCGGAATGGTTGCCGAACTGTGCCGCGGTCTGCAGGCACAGCACTTCGGCCGCCAATTGTCCGTTGGCGCGGGCGGTGTGGGCGGCATCCAATGCGACGTCGATGGCCTCCGACACCGCCCCTTGGCTCGCCGCGACCCAGGCCCGCACCAAGGCGTGCTCGTAGCCGAGGTAATGCCAACTGGGATGCCGGCATTCGTCGAGTTCGACCATCGTCGTGTCGTCGGCCAGACCGCTGATCGCCAGTGCTGCGGCCCTGGGCAACTGGAAGCGATAGGCGAATCCGTTCGTCTCCCCCGCCGCGCGCATCATCTCGACCGCCGGATCCAGCAGGTCGGCCGCGTCGCCGAGTTGTCCGGCCCCCGCCGCGACACGACCCGTCAGCGCCATGCCGAACAGCTGTGCCGCACCGGGTAGCTCGGCGGCCTGCCGGCGGAGCTGCTCGGCTTCCTCACGCGCCTCACGGATCCGCCCGGCCAGCAGCAGCGCCCCGATATGTGCGTCGGCGATGACGAACCGCGTGTGCGCCGCGTCGAAGGAACCGTCGGTGATGCGGTAACCGACCCGGGCGGCCATTACGGCCTCCTCGGCGCGGCCCCCATCACCGCACGATGCCCCCACGGCCCACGCGGTCACCGCACCCACGATGGCAGGCAGTGCCTCGAGGTCCAGGTGGCTGGATGCTGTCGCGGCGCGCTCCGGATCGCCCATCGCAGCCCAGTACACCGTGTAGAAGGCGTCGATGCAGCCCCGGGCGGCCGCCGGGATGGTTGTCGCCGCATCGTCGACATGCCGCTTGGCGCCGGCTGGGTCGCCGAGCGACCACAACATGTTGGAGGCGCGCAGGAAGGCCAGCCGGGCCCGCCCGTCGTCGGTGAGGTCGGCGGTCTCGATGGCGGCGAGCACCGCATCCGAATCCTCACCCCGGCTCAGCCACGACAGGGCATGGGCCCGAATGAAATTCGCCTCGACATCGCCACCGGCCTCGATCGCCCCCCGGGCCAACCGGTCGGCCAGCGTCAGATCGGACAACCACACCGCACCCTGCGCCGCCCGGGTCAACAACTCGGGATCGGGCGGCAGATCCGAATCGAGCATCAGCGTGGCCCGCCGTACCACCACCCGCATGGAATCACAGTCATCCCGGTCAGCGAGCGCGGTGGCCACCAGCCCGCGCAACCGGCGCAGCCGGGAACCCGGCACCCGGTTGCGTCGCACCTCGGCGTACAGCGGGTGGGCGACCCGGACCTCTCCGTCGGCGGGATCGATCGTGATCAGACCGCGGGTTTCGGCCGCAGCCACCGAATCGGCGTCGGTGATCGCGGCCAGCCGCTCCAGCTGGATGGGCTCGGCCACCGCGAGGACGTCGATGACCTCGCTCACCGACGGCGGCAAGGCACCGATGCGGCTCTCGATCAGTTCGACCAGGCCCGGCGGCATCACCGGGTCTCCGGTCCACCGCCAGCACCCGTCCTCGCAAGCGAGCCGGCCCTGGGTGACTTCCTGTTCGACGATGTTGCGCAGGTACAGCACATTGCCGCGGGCCAGCCGCCACAATCGTTGCGCTGCTTGCCCATCGATCGGTCCTCCGAGCGCGGCGGTCAGCAGTTGGGTCGACTCGTCCCGGGACAACGGCTGCAGGTCCAACCGCTCGAACCGGCCGCGGTCGCACGCGGTCAGAACCTCCGCAGGCACGGGTGCACCGGTGCGCACGGTCAGCAGCAGCTTGGCCGCGCCGCCTTGCACGATCTGCTGCAACACGAAGCCTGACAACCCGTCGAGCAGGTGGGCGTCATCGATGCACACCAAGACCGGCCGGCCGTCGGATGTCCCGGTGAGACCGTCGATCACCCGGCCGACCAGTGTCGCGCTGTCCACATCCGAGGTCCCCACCCACCGTGCGAACGTCCCCAATGGCAGCGCCCGGGCGGCTGATGTCCCTACCGCCCAACGGGTTTCATGACCATTGACGCTCACGGTCGAGAGCGCTTCACGGGCGATACGGCTCTTGCCAACCCCGGCAGCCCCATAGATCACTATCCCGGACAGTTCGGCGGAGGCCAGCGCGGCGTCGATCAGCTGGGTCTCCTCCAACCGCCCCGTCAGCGGCCAGGCGAGTCGCACGCATCGAGATTAAGCCGACACCCGGTCGTTAGGACCGGTAACGACAAATTTCGACGCTGCCAGAATTCCGGGCCAAACCGAAATTGAAGTAGTGCGGTACGCGCGTCAGCTCTGAGCCGGCCCTGGAACGGTGAGTATCTGTCGATCCAAGGGGGATCTGGCGCGAGTGGAGAGGTTCGTAGAGATGACTGACATCGAGATTCCGGCCAATCGCGGCCGCAACGATATCGACCTTGCGGACGGCGATCTCACCGAAGGCTTTGACGAGCTCGAAGCCCCGATACTTCCCATTCCTCCGTGGCTCATCCCAGCCGCAAGCGGGCTGTACACATGGCGACTCGTGGATGTCCTGAGAGGAACCGGTCGAGAGGTTGCGCTTCCTCCGATTCTGTTGCGGCGTGAGGAATTACGTCTTGATGTCGATCGACGGTACCCGCAGATGACCGCGAGTGGTACCTCGTTCGCCGTGACCGAGCGCTACCACTGGGTCGCGTCGCTGGCGAAGATCGGAGCCAACCATTGGGCTGGTCCGATCTGGTTCAAGGATGGCAATGCCGCAGCCTTCGGATACACCAATATCGATGTCACCGTTGTGAAGAGCCCGTTTGTCGATCAACGGTCGGCAAAGGTCACTTTCAGTGGCGGCGGACAGAGATCCCTCACTCGGATCTATCGCTGGACATCGTCAGCGTTTCATCCTGTCGAGTTCGAGTTCGACCACACGCCTGACGCCAACCCGGTGTATGCCATCGATACCCATGCGCACCCGAACCGGCCGGCGTCATTGCCGTCGGAGAACTTGTCGATCGAGGATGTGTTCGCCCGCGCGGGATTCAACGTGACCAAGTCGAGCGGCGACAGTGTCGTTCCCATCGGTGGCGCCGGCGCCAACGGAACGTGGAGCGATGCCGAGATGCACGATGCCATGCAGACCTACTGGTCGCGTTTCAAGAACGCGCCGCAATGGTCGATGTGGACCTTCTGGGCAGCGCTGCATGACCAGGGAACGTCGCTGGGCGGGATCATGTTCGACGATATCGGGCCCAACCACCGCCAGGGCACGGCAATGTTCACCGAAGCTTTCATCAAGAACCCGCCCGCAGGTGACGCGGCGCCCGATGCCTGGGTGGCACGTATGCGGTTCTGGACTGCAGTGCACGAGATGGGTCACGCTTTCAACTTGGCCCACTCCTGGCAGAAGGCGCTCGGTACACCGTGGATTCCGCTTTCCAATGAGCCTGAGGCACGTTCGTTCATGAATTACCCGTACAACGTCCAGGGCGGTCAGGGGGCGTTCTTTGCCGACTTCCCGTTCCGTTTCAGCGATCCCGAGTTGCTGTTCATGCGCCACGCCCCCTCTCGTTTCGTTCAGATGGGGAACGCCGACTGGTTCGACCACCACGGCCTTGAACAAGCCGAACTTGATGGCCAGTCGACGTATCGCGTCGAGGTCCGGGCCAATCGGGACAAGCCGGTATTCGAGTTTCTTGAGCCCGTCATACTCGAAGTCAAGCTTACGAATACCGGCAGCCAGCCCAACCTTCTACCCTCGACTGCGGTCGACCCACAGGACGTCCTGGTGATCCTCAAACAGAAGGGTAAGCCGGCCCGCCAATGGATGCCGTACTCACGGCAGTGCCGCGAGCTCAACATGACTGTCCTACAACCGGGCGAATCGATGTACCAAGCGCTACCGGTTTTCGCCGGGCTGAACGGTTGGGACGTTTCTGATCCCGGGGTCTATCAGATTCAGGTTGCGGTCGACGTCGGCGGTTCGGTGGTCACGAGCAGCCCGTTGCAGCTGAGAATCGCACCACCCCGAAGCTGGGACGAGGAAGACGTTGCCCAGGAGTTCTTCTCCGAGGAGGTGGGCCGCACGCTGTCGTTCACGGGTACGGCAGTCCTGGCCTCAGCCAACGAAGTGCTGCGGGACACTGTCGAGCGGTTACCGCACACCCGGGCAGCGATCCATGCCGCGGCGGCTCTCGCGGCACCGCTCGCAAAGGATTACAAGATGCTGATGATTCCGGAAGCGTCGCCGATGGCGGCGAATCGCGTGGCCGATTCGGGCGGCATCGTCGAACAGCGGCCCGCTCGCGTCGATGATGTGGTGAAGTTGATCGGAGACAGTGTGACGACACTTGAAGCAGCAGAAACCTTTGGCCACATCACCTTCCGCCGCAACGTGGAGGCGATCAACCAGGCTCTGGCCACGAGTGGCGCAGTCCAGCCCGCTGCGGCCATCCAGCAGTCGTTGGGCGACATCCTCGGACAACGCGGCGTTCTGCCTTCCGTGGTCGAGGCGGTCGATGACAAAGCCAAGGCGCTCGCCGCCGCCGCGTCGACGGGGTCTGGGAAGAACCGGCGAACCAACGGCGGCAACGGGGACCTGCGGGTGCAGAAGCGTCGGAACTCGTGAAGCTGCACATCGAACTGCAGGAGGGGTGGGGCGGCGATCTCGTCGAGGTCAGCGTCGGCGGCAAGCGAGCATACGACGGCCGCCCCACCACCCGAATGCAGACGGGCTATGCCGCCGGCGTTGAAGTTGATCTACCCGACCCGGAAGAATCGGCGATCGTCGAGGTCCGGCTTCCTGATCGCGGCATCATCGCCCGCCACGAGGTGAGCATCAGACACGAGACCTGGATCGGCCTCAATCTCGAGGGCGACGAGGTGCGGGTACGCGAACAGCCCGAACAGTTCGGATACGTCTGAGCTGTGGGTGCGGGCCCGTTCAGTCGGTCAGCGCCTGACGCGCGTAGGCGCGTACGTCGGCATCGGTGTCGTCCAACGCCACGGTGAGCGCCTCGCGGGCCGTCGACTCCGAGCCCGCCCACCGGCTCAGGCTCAGCACAGCCGCCTTGCGGACATCGAGGTGCTGGTCATCCAGCGCCCGCGACAGAATGGGCACCGCGACCGCGGACGCCGCCCCGGCCAAGGCCCGCGCCGCGCCCTGGCGGATCTGCCAGGCCGGTTCGGTGAATGCCTTCTCGACACTGACCAGGTCATCGTCAGCGCAACCGACGGCGCCGAGGGACGTCAGGGCTGCCGCCCGCACCAGCGGGTCGGGGTCGTCGAGTGCCTTGCGCACCGCGGCGGCGCCGGCCCGCAGGGTCGCGAGGCCGCCCACCGCGGCGATCCGCACTTCCCGGTTGCCGTCGGTGGTGGCGGCCGCCACGCCCGCGTGATCGTCGACCGACACCAGGGCCCGCACCGCTTCGATCCGTACCCGGTGGTCGGGATCGGACGACGCGGCTCGGTACGCCTGGGCGCTGCCGACGCGGCGGGAGCTCAGCAGGTACACCGTCACTGCACGGACCACCGGGTCCGCGGAGGCCAGTCGGTCGGCGAAGGCGCCCGGATTCGGCAGGACTTCGACGAGTTCCCGGACCGCGTCGGCGGTTTCCCGTCGCACCCCGGCGTCACTATCGGCCAGTGCAGCCACCAGTGCGGGCTGGTACCCGTCGGGCAGATGCTCGACGAGGGTGGCGACCGCGGTGCGACGCACGCCGGCATCCGGATCCGCCAGGAAGGTGCTCAGATCGTCCAGTGTGGGCTCCTCCAAGGCCAGGACCGCAGCGATCCGTGGTGACGGCGGCTGCGCGGATTCCGGGCGGACCCGGGAGTGCTCGGCCGCCGGAGCCCTGCCCCCGTGCAGATGGGGCTGCTCGACTCTCGCCACCGGATCCTGCGAAGTAAGGTGGTCCAGCTCGGGCACCGCGACGAAATACGGTGCCACCGGCCGTTTCACGAACTGCATGGCGCCGTCGACGTCCTTGTAGAGGTTGAGGTGGTAACGCCACTCCTGATCGTCCCGCTGAGGCAGATCGGCACGTTCGTGGTAGAGGCCCCAACGTGATTCGGTCCGGGTCAACGAGGACCGGGCCGCCATCTCCGCGCAATCACGGATGAAGGACACCTCGGCGGCGCGCATCAACTCGTGTGGGGTGCGGGCCCCGATGCCCTCGACCTCGGCTGCCATGCGCTCGAAGGTCTGCACCGCGATCGACAGCTTGGTGGCGGTCTTCGGCGGTGCCACATAGTCGTTGACGAACCGTCGCAGTTTGAACTCGACCTGTGGTTGTGGCGGACCGTCCGGATGCCGCAGTGGACGGTAGATGAGCTCGTGGGCCTGCGCCACCTGCTCGGCCGGAAGTTCGGCCGGCGCCGCCACCTCCGACAGCGTCGAGGCCGCGTGCTCACCGGCGAGGTCCCCGTACACGAAGGCGCCGATCATGTAGTTGTGCGGGACGCACGCCAGGTCCCCGGCCGCGTACAGGCCTGGCACCGTGGTGCGGGCATGCTCGTCCACCCACACACCCGAGGCGGAATGCCCTGAGCACAGACCGATCTCGGAGATGTGCATCTCGATGTCGTGGGTGCGGTAGTCATGCCCACGGTTGGCGTGGAACGTGCCCCGGGTGGGCCGTTCGGTGGTGTGCAGGATGTTCTCCAGCGTGGTCAGCGTCTCATCAGGCAGGTGGCTGACCTTGAGGTAGATCGGGCCTCGGGCCGATTCGATCTCCTCCTTGACCTCGGCCATCATCTGGCCCGACCAGTAGTCGGAGTCGACGAACCGCTCCCCCAGCGCATTGACCTGGTAACCGCCGAACGGGTTGGCCACGTACGCGCACGCCGGGCCGTTGTAGTCCTTGATCAGCGGATTGACCTGGAAGCACTCGATTCCGGAGAGTTCGGCACCGGCGTGGTAGGCCATGGCGTACCCGTCACCGGCGTTGGTGGGGTTCTCATAGGTTCCGTACAGATACCCGGACGCAGGAAGCCCGAGACGGCCGCACGCCCCGGTGGACAGGATCACGGCCTTGGCCGCGACCGTGACGAATTCGCCTGTACGGGTGTTGAATGCCGCGGCGCCGACCGCGCGGCCCTGATCGGTGAGCACGCGCACCGGCATGAGCCGGTTCTCGATCCGGATCTTCTCTCGCATCGATTTCTGGCGCAGCACCCGGTACAGCGCCTTCTTGACGTCCTTGCCTTCGGGCATCGGCAACACGTAGGCGCCGGAGCGGTGCACACGCCGCACGGCGTATTCACCGTGCTCGTCCTTCTCGAACTTCACCCCGTACCGCTCCAGCCGCTGCACCATGGCGAATCCACGGGTCGCGGTCTGATAGACGGTGCGCTGGTTGACGATTCCGTCGTTGGCCCGGGTGATCTCGGCGACGTAGTCCTCAGGTTCGGCCTTGCCCGGGATGACGGCATTGTTGACGCCGTCCATCCCCATGGCCAGCGCCCCGGAGTGCCGCACGTGCGCCTTCTCGAGCAGCAGTACCTGGGCACCGTTCTCGGCTGCGGTCAACGCGGCCATGGTGCCCGCGGTGCCGCCGCCGATCACCAGGACGTCGCAGTCGATCCGGACCGCCTGCGAAATATCCGGGGCGACGTGCGAATGTTCAGTCAGTTCTGTCATGGTTGCTCCAGGGCGGCGATGATCTCGGCACGCAGCGCGGATCGTTCGGGATGGTCGGTTCGGGGCCGGCCCACTTCGATGAGGGCGCGCAACGGCTCCCCGGCACGGCCCAGCACCGCAACACGGTCACCGAGGGTGAGGGCCTCGTCGACGTCGTGGGTGACGAACACGATCGTCGTCGGATGGGCCTTCCAAGTGTCGATCAGCAACCGCTGCATGGCCGCCCGGGTCTGGGTGTCCAGCGCGGCGAACGGTTCGTCCATCATGACCGCGCGGGGCGCACCGGCCAGGCCGCGGGCGAGCTGGACCCGCTGCCGCATACCGCCGGAGAGATTCTTCGGCAGGAAGTCGGCGAACCCGGACAGGCCCACCTCATCGATCCAGCGGTCGGCCCGTTCACGCCGGGTCGCTTTCGGTTCGCCCCGCAACTGCAGGGCCAGCTCGACATTCGATCGCACCGTCCGCCACGGCAGCAACGCGCTGTCCTGGAACACCATGCCGCGGTCGCGTGAGGTGGTGGTGACGGGTTCGCCATCGGCCAGTACCCGGCCGCCGTCGGGCCGCAGTAGTCCGGTCAGCGCGCGCAGCAGCGTGGACTTGCCGCAGCCCGACGGGCCGGTGAGCACCAGGATCTCGCCGGGCTGCACGGTAATGCTCAGATCATCGATCACCGGAGCACCGGTGTAGGACAACGTGATTCCGTCGATTTCCAGCCTCATTCCCCGGCTGGTCAATGTTGTCGTCATCGCACATTCTCCTCTGCGCGCGGGAGCCAGCGGGTGGCCCGGCGCCCGATCACCTCGACCGCCGCGGCGGTGAGGAAACCGAGCACACCGATCGTGATGATTCCGACGAACACGTCGGGATAGTTCAGCACCGTGTACGCCTGCCAGGTGCGGTAACCCACACCCAGTCGGCCCGAGATCATCTCGGCCGAGATCACGCAGATCCAGGCCACGCCCATGCCGACCGAGAGCCCGCCGAACAGTCCGGGCAGGACGCCGGGCAACACCACCTGGCGCAGCACGTCGAGACGACCACCGCCCAGGGTGCGCACCGAGTCCTCCCAGATGGTCGGAAGGGCACGCACCGCATGCCGGACGCTGACCATGATCGGGAAGTAGGCCGCCAGGAATGTGATGAACACGATTCCCGCCTCATCGCTCGGGAACAACAGGATCGCCACCGGCACGATGGCGATCGCCGGGATCGGCCGGGCCAATTCGGTGAGCGGGCCGAAGATATCGGCGAACCATGCGGTGCGTCCCAACAGCACTCCGGTGATCACGCCAACCACCGCGGCGAGACCGAATCCGGTGAGGATCCGAATCAGGGACTGACCCAGATCCAACCAGTACTCCGGTGTCCCCAGCCGGTTCACCAGGGCCGCAGTGATTTCGGTGACGGTGGGCAGGGTGTCGAACCGCAGACCGAACCGCACGTCGTTGGTGGTCAACACCTGCCACAGGACGATCGCGCTGACCACCGACGCCAGGCGCACCAGGCGGTGAGGCCAGGCCGAGGGCGTCCGGCGGATAGGGCCGGCCCCCGGCCCGGCCGGAACGTCGACCGCGGCCGGAGCGGTGTCGGTGGCGGTCACACCGCACCTGCCAGCGCTTGCCGGTAGCCGACGATCGCCGCGCCGGGATGCACCGTGGTGTAGCGCTCGGCACCGGCCTGGGTTCCGAACGGCAGGTAGCCCTCGGTGCCCGGAGCGGGCAAGCGCACCCACACCGCCTTGTCGGCGAACCACCGGGTTCCCAGTTCGGCATCGGAGATATAGGCGGCGCGGACTTTCTTGCCCTCGCCTTCAGCCTGCCGGATCGCCTTGAGCAGGCAGACCGGCGTCGCGGCCACCGTGGTGGTATCCGAACCGTCGAGCCAGAGTTCGCCCGCGGTGGCCGGATTGTCGACGGCGCCGCCGCAGACCGGGTCGGTGCCGCTCAACGCCGACGGGTTGGTGTTGGAACCCAGCGCCTTGTCGTAGTCCTGGCCGCGCGCGGAGAACGCCGCGCGCAGCGGCCCGTCCTGCACGAAACCGGGCACCTCGAGGTCGGCGAAGTTGTCGATCGACTTCAGGTATGGCACATCGCCTTTGAGGGCGTCGATCAGCGACGGTTTGAGCGTGGTGTCGAACGAGGTGCCGCCCGGCCCGTTGTACAGGTAGACCACCTCCTGCGGCAGCCCGCTACCGTCGGCGACCAGACGGGCTGCCTCCAACGGCTTGGTGTTGAGAAAGTCGGTGGCATCCAGTTGGGCCTGCAGGAAGGCGTCGAGGACCTCCGGATGGTCCGCCGCGTACGCCCGGCGCACCACCACACCGTGCAGCGTCGGATAGTTCAGCTCGGCCCCGTCGTAGAGCAGCTTGGCCTTGCCCTGCTGGACCAACAGCCCGGGCCACGCGACGAACTGTGAAAGCGCCTGAATCTGGCCGGATTCCAGCGCTGATGCGCCCACCTGCGGCTGCTGGTTGAGCACTTCGACACCTGTCTTGGCATCGATACCGGCCTTTCCGAGCGCTTGCACCAGCATGCCGTGGCCCGCCGAACCGACGCTGGCCGAGATCTTCTCGCCGGCCAGATCGGTCAACGACTTGGCCGGCGAATCCGGTGCCACCACAACCATGTTCAGCGCACCCTTGGGGTTGTACCCGGTGACCGAGACGATCTCGGTCCTGGCGCGTTCGTTGGCCTGCGTCTTGGACCCGTTGATGAGCATCGGGTAGTCACCCATCGAACCGATATCGATCTTCTCGGCGACCATCTGCGCGGTGATCGGTGCGCCGGTGTCGTAGTCCTGCCACGTCACGTTGTACTTCGTGCCGGTGCGGGTGGTGATGTCGGCCAGTCGGCGTTCCAAATACCCCTGGGCGCGCAACAGCGTTCCGGCGGTGACGGTGTTGATGGTCTTGGACTGGTAGCCGATGACGACATCGACGGTGCCGGCCGCTTTCGTCGCCGAGTCCAGGGAGCAACCGGCGGTCACGAACGTGAGACCGGCGGTGAGGGCGATCAGGGCTGTTTTCACTTCAGGTCCTCTAGCGGATGAGGTAGGGCATGTTGACGGTGACGGCTCCGGTGGGACAGCGAGCCGCGCAGGGCCCGCAGTACCAGCACTCGTCGACGTGCATGAAGGCCTTACCGTTCTCGGGATTGATGGCCAGCGAATCCAACGGGCAAATATCGACACACAATGTGCAACCCTTGATGCACAGGGACTCGTCGATCGTCACCGGGACATCGGCGCGTTGGTTGACCAGCGTCATGCGTCTCTCCTAATAAGGTTGCCGCGCATGGTGATTCGGTCACCACGCATCCTGATGTATTCCAGGTCGACGGGCGTGCCGTCATCCAGGCTGGTCAGCCGTTCGGCCATCAGCAGCGCCGATCCGGCCGGCACCTGCAACGTCGCCGCCGAATGCGGGTCGGCCGAAACCGCTTCCAGGGCAAGGCTCGCTCCGCCTAGACGCCGCCCACTGACCCGTTCGATGAGCGCGAATATGTCATTGCTCTCCAGCGGGTGGCCGATCACCTGTTCCCCGATTGCGGGCGCCAGGTAGGTCAGATCCAGCGACAGTGGAAGGTCGGCGAGATAGCGCAGGCGCTCGATGAACACCACCTGTGTACCCGGCTCGAGTGCCAGCTTGCGCGCCACCGCGGGCGGGGCCGAGAGCCGCTGCACGGCACGGACTTCGTTACGCACGTCGCCGTAATCCTTGAAGGTCTCCCTCAGGCCCACCAGCGCGTCGAGTCCGTGATCGTATTTGCGGGCCGCCACGTGCGTACCCACCTTGGTGCCGCGGTCGATCAAGCCCTCGGCCTTGAGTACGGCGAGGGCTTCGCGGATGGTGTTGCGGGAGACGAAGAATTCGGCGGCCAGCTCCGCCTCGGCCGGCAGGGCGCCGTCGTAGGCGCCGTCATAGATCTGGTGCCGCAATACGTCGGCCACCTGGCGGGCCTGATCTGCGCGCGCACGGCGGTTCGGCAGGAATGCGGGATGGGCTTCGGGCTGCGACGACACGCCATCAACGTAAGGGGCGATTCGGGGGCCTCGCAGCGCGACGATTTCCCCGTCGGCGCAGGTTAACGGATTGCGCCGCCGACCGACGTAGAAGTACCTGGCGAAACCGTCCGTCGGGCTCGCATTGCGCCACCTCGGCGGTGACAAGAATTTACAAATCCCGATGATCGAAACGTCGCCAAAAAACTTTGGCAACTTTGGCCACATCAGTCCCGATCAGCGGTTTCTTGTCGGACGATCGAACTAGTGTTCGAGACATGATGGTCGGGTTTGTTCAGAACCGGAACGCGGTGCACACCGCGCTGGCCGGCTACCGGGCTGCGACCGCGTCGCTGGTCGATGCGGATTTCACGGGATTCGACACCGCAGAGTTGTTGGCGATGCAGTCCGAGCGCGAACAGCACGCCCGCACCGAAGCCATGATCGAACACCGCATCCAGTCCGCGCTGATGGCCCGCACCACCCCAGCAGAGATCGGTGCCAAGTCATGGACCGACGTCCTTGCCACCCGGATGAGGATCAGCCGCAAGGAAGCCTCACGCAGAGTGGCCGCAGCTGAGAACCTGGGCCCGCGATACGGCCTCACCGGCGAGGTGCTGGAACCAGCGCTGCCCGCGTGCGCCCAGGCGCTGCTGTCCGGGTCGATCAACACCGAACACATCACGATCATCGGCGACACAGTGGCGAAAACCGAAAAGTACGTCAGCCCTGCTGAACTCGCCCAGATCGAAACGGACCTGGTGATCGCAGCTACCCGCGACACCCCCGAAACACTGAAGGCCGCCGCCGACAAACTGTTGTATCTGCTCAACCAAGATGGCGACTCACCCGATGTCGCCGCCCACCTACGTGGCCTGCGTATCGGTAAGCAAGATCCCGACGGACTGGTTCATGTCCAGGGCTGGCTGGACCCCGAGGCAGCGGCATATCTGTCCACCGTCACCGGAGTGTGGGGCGCGCCAGGCATCAACAACCCCGACGATCCTGAGCCGCTACACAACCCGACACCCAACCCGCCCGAACCCGACGCCTCCCCCGACCATCAAGCGCAGAAGGAAGCGGCGGCCCGCGACACCCGGACCCAGTCTCAGCGCAACCACGACGCACTCAAAGTGGCGCTGCGCGAACTACTGATGTCCAAACGACTCGGCCGCCACGGCGGCCTGCCGGTCACCGTGGTCGTCTCCACCACCCTGGCCGAACTCGAAGCCGGGGCCGGGATTGCGGTCACCGGCTCGGGGATACGGATGCCGATGAAAGACCTGATCCGGTTGGCGTCCCACAGCTTTCAGTACCTCATCGTGTACGAGCACCACACTGCAGAGCCGCTCTACATGGCCCGCACCACGCGGCTGGCCACCAAAGCCCAACGACTCCTGCTCTACAACCGCGACCGCGGCTGCACCCGCCCCGGCTGCACCGCACCAGCCGACCACTGCCAGGCCCACCACGCCAAGGCCGATTGGCAACACGGCGGCCACACCGACGCCCCCGACCTCGCACTGAGCTGCGGACCCGACAACCGCCTGGTCGGACTCGGCTGGACCACCAGCGTCGACCCCGACACCGGCCGCATCCACTGGCACCCACCACCCCTGATGGATACCGCGCAAGACACCCTCAACCACCACTTCCGCCCCGAGGAACTCCTGATCCCCCCGGAGCCAGCTGGTTGACGGATCGAAACACCGAGCTCCAGCCGCGCTTACGAGCCTGCCGCGCTGACCGTGACCGGGATGCCGTTGAGTGCACCGTTTCCGGACGGCTCGTCGATGAAGTCGGGCAGCGACAGGACGTTGGTGTTCACCCCGGGTGCCGCGTTGGCGACACCCAGCCGGGTGCCCGGCCGGCCGTGTCCCCAGCCGTGCGGCATGGACACCACGCCGGGTTTGATCGCGTCGGTCACCTCGACGGGCACCACGATCTTGCCGGCAGTCGACGCCACTTCCGCGTTGTCGCCGTGGGCGATACCGCGCTCGGCGGCGTCGCGGCTGTGCATGAGCAGTGTGCACCGGTCGCGGCCCTTCATCAGCGAGCCCACGTTGTGTAGCCAGGAGTTGTTGGACCGCAGATGCCGCCGGCTGACCAGCACCAGATCATCGGAGGCACGATCGAGTCGCTCGGCCAATCGGGGCAGGTCGTCGAGCAGATACTGCGGTGCCACCCGGATCTTCTGGTCGGAGGTCCCGAGCACCTCGGGTACCCGGGGCACCATCGGACCGTAGTTGATCCCGTCCGGATGAGCCTTGAGCTTCTCCAAGGTCAGGCCGTCCGGGTTGTCGCCATACCGGTCGCCGAACGGGGCGGTCCGCAGCGTGAGATCGAGCATGCGTTCCGGGCCGCCATGGTCGTAGCGCTTGCGGATCTCGGCGCCGTCGAGCCCCTGGGTGAAGCACAGGTAATCGAACCAGCCGTCGTCGAGCGCGGCGATGTCGACGTCCTCGGCCGGAGTGCCGGTGCACAGCCCGGTCAACCGGATCAGAATCTCCCACTCCTCTGGCGCATCGGGATCCTCGCGATGGAAGACCGGCGGCGAGTAACGGGCGAAGCTGTTGATCGCCGCACCCAGCAGCAGATCGGCGGAATGCGGCTGCTCGAGCGCCGAGGCGCCGGGCAGGATGACATCGGCGTGCCTGGTGGTCTCGTTGAGCCACAGATCCACCGCGATCATCGCGTCGAGTAGCGGCAGCGCCTCGTCGAGTTTGTCGCCACCCGGAGTCGACAACACCGGGTTCCCGGCCACCGTGATCAGCGCCTTCAGCTGCCCCTCTCCGGGAGTGACGATCTCTTCGAGCATGCACGACACCGGAACCTGGCCCATCACCTCTTTGGCCCCGCGGACCCGGGTGCGGTAGCGGCCGAAGTTGGGCGCCCCGTCCTCCAGTCCCGGGATCGGCTGGCTGGTGACGGTCCAGGCGGTCGGAGTAGCGAACATTGCGCCGCCGGGGGTGTCGAAATGGCCTGTGACGATGTTGACCACGTCGACCAGCCAGCTGGCCAGGCTGCCGAACTCCTGATTGCAGGTGCCGATCCGGCCGTAAACCACCGCCCGGGGTGTGCCGGCCAGCTCGCGGGCCAGGCCGCGAATCCGCTCCGCATCGATACCCGTTACGGCAGAGACTCTTTCGGGCGACCAGTCGGCCACCACCTGTTGCAGCGCCGACACCCCGTCGAGGTGGCGCTCCAACTCGCCGAGGTTGGCCAGCCCTTCATCGAACACGGTGTGAACGATCCCGAGCAGCAGCGCCGCATCGGTGCCGGGCGTGATCGGCAACCACTCGTCGGCCTTGGCGGCGGTGGTGGTGCGCACCGGGTCGATGACGATCACCCTGCCGCGCTTACGGATACCATCGATGATGCCCATCACGTCCGGCGCAGCCAGCAGCGAGCCCTGTGACGCCGCGGGGTTGGCGCCCATGATCACCAACAGGTCGGTGCGCTGGATGTCCGGGGTCGGGAACGCCCACCAGCTGCCGTACATCAGGTGCGACGACAAGTTCTTCGGCCACTGGTCGATGGTCCCGGGCGAGTAGGTGATCGGCATACCGGACAGGCCCAGCAGGACCGCCGCGTAGCGCGACAACGAAAACGAGTGCGCCAGTGGGTTTCCGGTGTACGCCGCGACGGCACCGATGCCGTACTTCTCGATGACCGGCGCAAGCAGTTCGGTGCAGCGGCGGAATGCGGTGTCCCAGTCGACCTCGGACCACTGACCGTCGATCTTGATCATCGGCCGGCGGATCCGGTCGGGGTCGTCGTGCAGCCCGGCCAGTGACGCGCCCTTCGGGCAGATGTGCCCCGCACTCCACTGGTCGGCCTTGTTCGGCCGAACGCTGGCAACCTTGCCGCCCGAGACCTGGACCTCCAAGCCGCACATGGCTTCACACAGCGGACAGGCGTGCAGATGGAGGCCGTCCTCGCCGACGTTGGCGATTCTTCTCGGCGCATTACCCATCAGCGACCTCCGGACGTTGTTACGGGTGACAACACACGTAACAACATCCTGGCACCGAACGGCGCCGAGGTTCCCGATGTCCGGGACGTGCCCTACTGCTCGGGGTTGTCCTGGACCGAGCCCTGAACGGCCGCGGCGGCGGCGCGGATCTGCGGGGTTACCAGCATCACCTGGCCCAGCACCCCGTTGACGAACCCGGGCGAGTCGTCGGTGGACAGCTCTTTGGCAAGCTCGACGGCCTCGTCCACGGCCACGGGCTCCGGGACGTCGTCGGCGTGCAGCAGTTCCCAGACCGCCACACGCAGGATGGCGCGGTCCACGGCGGGCAGCCGTTCCAGCGTCCACCCCTGCAGGTGGGCGGAGATGAGATCGTCGATGTGGGCGGCGTGCTCGGTCACACCACGTGCCACCGACACCGTGTAGGGATTGAGCGGACTGACGTCCTCCTGGTCCTCGGCAAGCGCGGCACGGCCATCGGCCACCGCCTCCGCCGTCAGACCGCGGGCCTCAGCCTCGAACAGCAGATCGACGGCCCGCTTGCGGGCCTGGTGACGGCCCCGGTCACCGCGGCGGTCAGGCATGGTCAGCCATTCACGCGGCCGAGGTAGTTGCCGTCACGGGTGTCTACCTTGAGCTTGTCACCGGTGTTGATGAACAGCGGAACCTGGATCTCGGCGCCGGACTCCATGGTGGCCGGCTTGGTGCCGGCGCTGGAGCGGTCGCCCTGCAGGCCCGGTTCGGTGTGGGCGACCAGGAGTTCGACGGACACCGGCAGTTCCAGGTACAGCGGCGCGGACTCGTGGAAGGCGATCTGCACAGGCAGGCCTTCCAGCAGGAAATCGGCCAAGCGGCCGACGAGCGCCTCGGACAACGGATGCTGGTTGAAGTCTTCGGAATCCATGAAGACGAAGTCGCTGCCGTCGCGGTACAGGTAGGTGGCGTCGCGGCGGTCCACGGTGGCGGTCTCCACCTTCACGCCGGCGTTGTAGGTCTTGTCGACGACCTTGCCGGACACCACGTTCTTCAGCTTCGTGCGGACGAAGGCCGGGCCTTTGCCGGGTTTGACGTGCTGAAACTCCACGATCTGCCACAGCTGGCCGTCGATCTGCAGGACAAGCCCGTTCTTGAAGTCGGCAGTCGATGCCATGAGGGTGCTGCTCCTAAGTTTCTGTCACAAGATGGCCAGTTCTTTGGGGAACCGGGTAAGCAGGTCGGGCGCCGCCTCGCCCACGACCAGGGTGTCCTCGATCCGGACACCGCCGCGATCGGGCAAGTAGACACCGGGCTCAACGGTGACCGCAGAGCCAGCAAGCAGTGTACCGGCGGCCGTGGCGTTGATTCCCGGCGCTTCGTGGATCTGCAGTCCGACGCCGTGGCCGAGTCCGTGGCCGAAGTGGTCGCCGTAACCGGCATCGGCGATGACCTGGCGCGATGCGGTGTCCACGGCGCTGAGCGAAACGCCGGGGGCCAGCGCGTCGCACCCGGCCTGCTGCGCGGTCGCGACCAGGCCATAGATATCACGCTGCCACTGCGCCGCCGGGCCCAGCACGAACGTGCGCGTCATGTCGGAGTGATAGCCCTCCACCAGGGCGCCGAAGTCGATCTTCACGAAATCCCCGGCGGCCAGCACGGCATCAGTGGGCCGATGGTGCGGGATGGCGGAGTTCGCGCCCGTCGCCACGATCGTCTCGAAGGACGGTCCGTCGGCGCCGTGGTCGAGCATCAGAGCTTCGAGTTCGTTGCGGACCTCCCGCTCGGTGCGGCCGGGCCGCAGACCGCTGCGTTCCAGGAGATCCATGAGCGCCGCGTCGGCGGCCTCACAGGCCAACCGCAGCATCGCGATCTCCCCGGCATCCTTGACCTCCCGCAGGGCCTCCACCGTGCCGGCCGCACGTACCCACTCGACCGAATCACCGGCCGCCTTTCTCAGGGCCGTGTAGGCGTCCACGGTCACCACATGGCTCTCGAAGCCCAACCGCAGGGCGCCGACTCGGGCGGCGCGCCCGGCCAGATGCGACCCGCAGGCCCGCTCGATGACCACTTCGGCGTCCGGTGACTGATGCGCGGCTTGCGTGCGGTAGCGCCCATCGGTGGCCAGCACCGGCACGACATCCTCGGCGAGAATCAGCAGGGCCGCGTTCGAACCGGTGAATCCGGACAGATAACGCACGTTGACCAGGTCAGTTACCAGCATCGCGTCCAGGCCGGATTCGGCCAGCCGACGGCGCAGCCGGTCTCTGCGCTGGGAAATAGTCACGGTCGGTGACGCTACTCGCTACAGTGTGCCCCCATGAGCAAGTGGTTACTGCGCGGAGTGGTGTTCGCAACAGCGATGGTCATAGTGCGCTTATTGCAAGGAGCACTGATCAACGCCTCGCCGGGTAACGCCACCTGGTTCAGCCTGGGCCTGGTCACGTTGTTCGGAATAGGCGTGTTGATCTGGGGTCTACTGGACGGCCAGACCGACGCACGCAACAATCCGGACCCGGATCGTCGCGCCGACATGGCGATGACCTGGCTGGTCGCCGGCCTGTTCGCCGGTGTCGTCAGCGGCCTGGTGGCGTGGTTCATCGGGCTCTTCTACAAGAGCCTCTACACCGATGCGCTCGTCAACGAGGTCACCACGTTCGCGGCTTTCACCGCGCTGCTGGTGTTCCTGCTGGGTGTGGCCGGTGTGACGGTGGGCCGCTGGCTGGTGGACCGTAAGGCCCCGCCGCAGCCCCGCCAACGCCACCATGGCCTGGCCGCCGACGATCGCGCCGACACCGACGTGTTCGCCGCTGTGAGCGCGAACGGCGCCACGGAAACCCCAGACACCACGCAACCCGTCGACTACCCCGACCAGCCCAAGCAGTAGCGATCCCCTGCCCGCGAGGGCAGAGCAGAATTCTCCGCGCAGGTGGCGCAGGCGATCAGGCCCGCGCCACTTCTGCGTATGCGGCCACCAACAGTGACGGGTCCGGCCCTTCCAGCCGGCCCGGCTTGGCCAGCCCGTCCAGCACCACGAACCGCAGTACGCCCGAGCGGTTCTTCTTGTCGCCTGCCATGTAGTCCATCAACTGGGGCAGAGCGTCGCCGTCGTAGCTGACCGGCAACCCGAGCGCGGTCAGCACCGAGCGGTGCCGGTCGGCGGTCTTGTCGTCGAGACGCCCCGCCAGGCGGCCCAACTCGGCCGCGAACACCAGGCCCACCGACACGGCGGCGCCGTGGCGCCACTTGTACCGCTCGCGGCGCTCGATGGCGTGCGCGAGGGTATGGCCGTAGTTGAGGATCTCGCGCAACTGCGATTCGCGTTCGTCGGCAGCAACCACCTCGGCCTTGACGGTGATCGCGCGCCGGATGAGTTCGGGCAGGACGGTCCCGGTGGGATCCAGGGCCGCCTCCGGATCGGCCTCGATCAGATCGAGGATCACCGGGTCGGCGATGAAGCCGGCCTTCACGATCTCGGCCATTCCGGCGATGATCTCGTTGCGCGGCAAGGTTTCCAGTGTCGCGAGATCTACCAGCACAGCGGCCGGCTGATGGAACGCGCCGACGAGGTTCTTGCCGGCTTCGGTGTTGATCCCGGTCTTGCCGCCCACCGCCGCGTCGACCATGCCCAGCAGGGTGGTCGGCACGTGCACGATGTCGACGCCCCGCAGCCAGGTGGCCGCAGCAAAGCCCGCGACATCGGTGGCCGCTCCCCCACCCAGGCTGACGACGGCGTCCTTACGACCAATGCCGATGCGCCCCAGCACTTCCCAGATGAATCCGACGACGGGCAGTTCCTTGCCCGCCTCGGCATCCGGAATTTCGATACGGTGGGCTTCAATTCCCTTGTCGGCCAAGTGTTGCCGGATGGCTTCAGCGGTCTGGGTGAGGACCGGCTGATTCAGGATCGCCACCTTGTGACGGCCCTCGAGCGTGTTTCCCAGCTCGCCGAGCAGGCCGGTTCCGATGATGACCGGGTAAGGCCGGTCCACCAGTACCTCGACGATTACCGGGTCAGTCATTGTTGTCGCTCCGCGTTGCGCGCGGCCAGGGCCGCTGGGGTGGGTATGGCTTTCGATTCAGGTTCGGATGCGGTCGTGCCGCCGGCGGACTCGGAACCGGACGGGGATCCGGAGGCCGCGCCACGCCGCCACGGCGGACGCCGCCGGCGCCGCCTCGTCGTTTTCGGCTGCTCGTCCTGCTTCTGGGGCTGCTTCTGGATCGGGTGGTTCTCCAGTCGCGTGACGATCGTGCGGACCACCGCACCGGGGTTGCGCCGGTTGGTGTTGATCCGCATGGTCGCGACCCGACGGTAGAGCGGCACCCGTTCGGACATCAGGGCACGGTACTTCTCGGCGCGGTCAGGCCCGGCCAGCAGCGGCCGGACCGTGGAACCACCGGTGCGGCGCACCCCCTCGGCCGCACTGATCTCCAGGTACACGACGGTGTGCCCGGCCAACGCCTCACGCACTCCAGGGGTGGTGACCGCGCCGCCCCCAAGGGACAGCACGCCGTCGTGGTCGGCCAGTGCCGAGCGGATGACCTCTTCCTCGATACGGCGGAACTCCGCCTCGCCGTCGGTGGCGAAGATGTCGGCGATCTTGCGGCCGGTGGTCTCCTCGATCGCGGCGTCGGTATCCAGCATGGTGAGGTTCAGCGCCTTGGCCAACCGGCGGCCGATGGTCGACTTGCCCGAGCCCGGCAGGCCGATCAGTACCGCCTTGGGGGCCATCAGCCCAGGGCCTGCGCCGCCGGCTCGCGCTCGGCGACGGCCCGCAGGTAGGCGTCGATGTTGGCGCGGGTCTCGGTCAAGGAGTCCCCACCGAACTTCTCCAACACGGCGCGGGCCACCACCAGCGCGACCATGGTCTCCACCACCACACCGGCGGCCGGTACCGCGCAGACGTCGGAACGCTGGTGAATGGCAACGGCTTCTTCACCGGTCGCCATGTCGACGGTGGCCAGTGCCCGCGGGACGGTCGAGATCGGCTTCATCGCGGCCCGGACCCGCAGCGCCTGGCCGTTGGTCATGCCGCCTTCCAGTCCGCCGGCCCGATTCGTCGAGCGCAGGATGCCGTCGGGGCCGGGGTACATCTCATCGTGCGCGACGCTGCCGCGGCGGCGTGCGGTCTCGAAACCGTCGCCGATCTCCACGCCCTTGATCGCCTGGATGCCCATCACCGCGGCGGCCAGCTGGCTGTCGAGGCGGTTGTCGCCGCTGGTGAACGAGCCCAATCCGATCGGCAGACCCGCGACCACAACCTCGACCACACCGCCGAGGGTGTCGCCGTCCTTCTTGGCATCTTCGATCTCGGCGATCATCGAGGACTCGGCGTCCTTGTCGAACGCCCGGACCGGGCTGTCGTCGATCGCCTCCAGATCGGAGAACTGCGGCGGCGGGCCGTCGTAGGGCTTGGACGCACCGATGGAGATGACGTGGGAGACGACCTCGACACCGAGGGCCGCCCGCAGGAACGCCCGGGCCACGGTGCCTGCCGCCACCCGCGCAGCGGTCTCGCGGGCACTGGCACGTTCCAGCACCGGGCGGGCATCGTCGAATCCGTACTTGAGCATGCCTGCGTAATCGGCATGCCCGGGGCGGGGACGGGTCAGCGGGGCGTTGCGCGCTGAATCTTTTTCGGCAAGCAGGCTCTGGTCGACCGGGTCCGGAGACATCACCGTCTCCCACTTGGGCCACTCGGTGTTGCCGATCTCGATGGCGATCGGCCCGCCCAGGGTGGCGCCGTGCCGCACCCCGGCCAGCATCGTGACCTGGTCCTGTTCGAACTTCATCCGGGCGCCCCGGCCGTAGCCGAGGCGACGACGCTTCAGCTGTGCCCCGATCTCCTCGGAGGTGATGGGCACACCTGCAACCATGCCTTCGACCATCGCCACCAGGGCACGGCCATGAGATTCACCTGCGGTAGTCCATCGCAACACGGCTGTCATTCTCCCACGTGGGGTTTGCCTCCCCGAAATCCGTGGTTGTCGGCGACGAAGCTAGGCCAGAACCAGGGCAACCGCTACCGCGCTGGCGGCACACATCGAGGGTCCGTGCGGCACGGTCCGGATACCGCGCGCGGCCGCACCGAGTGCCAGGACTGCGGTGAACATCGGGGCGGCCAACGCCGCCAGTAGCCACACATCGATTCCGAACGCACCCGTCATCGCACCCAACCCGACCGCGAGTTTGACGTCGCCGCCGCCCATGGCCCGTGGCGATACCAGGTGCACCAGCAGGTACAGCACCGACAATGTCGCCGCGCCGGCCAGTGCGGCGAGACCGCGTCCACCCAGTGTCGCCGCGCCGAGAACCAGCACCGCGCCGGGAAACGTCAACCAGTTCGGCAACCTGCGTTCGGCAATGTCATATCCGCTCAACGCCAGTAGCCAGGCACCTGCGATGGCGGCTGCCCCCACCCCCATCTACCGAGGCTAAGCCCCAATCAGCGCGTCTCTCATCGCCTGTTTGGGAGCCGCCCGGCCGGTGAACTGCTCCACCTGGGCGAACGCCTGATTCAGCAGCATCTGCAGCCCGTTGATCGCCTCACCGCCTGCGGCCTCGACCGCCTCGGCCAGCGGGGTGGGCCATGGGTCGTAGATGGCGTCGAGCAGTCGCGGCACCGCTGCCAGGGTGCCCGCGTAGGCGGCCGCTGCGTCGGCCGGGATGGTGCTGACGGCGGTGTCCGCGGTGGCCACCGCGTCGCTCAGCGCTGAGCTGCCGATGTCGCACCAGCTGCTGTGCGCCCCACAGCGACCGGCCAACTCCACCAACCGTGCAGCTTTGCCCTCGTCGCGCGCCACGATGGTGATCCGCTGCACGCCGAGTTCGGCCAGGGCCACGACGGCCGCCGGGGCCGTGCCGCCGGATCCGATGACCAGCGCCGAATCGCCTGCCGTGCCGAGCGCGCCGATCACTCCGTCGACATCTGTGTTGTCGGCGCGCCAACCGCCCGTGGGCATCCGGACCAGGGTGTTGGCTGAGCCCACCAATTCGGCGCGTTCGGTGCGCTGATCGGCGAACTCCAGTGCGGCGAACTTGCCGGGCATGGTGACCGAAAGGCCGACCCATTCCGGGCCCATGGCGCTGACGAGTCCGGGCAGTTGTTCGGCCGTGCACTCGATGCGCTCATAGGTCCACGACGACAGCCCCAGCGCCTGGTAGGCAGCCAGATGTAGCTGCGGCGACCGCGAATGGGTGATCGGGGAGCCTAGAACAGCCGCGCTGCGGCTTCCGCTATCGGGCACGGCGGCGGGCCGCCTATCGGGCACTGTCGAGGACACCGTTGTTCTGCGCCAGTTCGATGTTGGCCAGGTGTTGGTCGTAGTCGCGGGTGAACAACGTGGTGCCCTGCAGATCGATGGTCACGAAGTACAACCAGTCCCCTGCCGCCGGATGCTCGGCCGCGGCCAGCGCCTCGATGCCGGGCGAGCAGATCGGTGTCTGCGGAAGGCCTTGACTCATATAGGTATTCCACGGCGTGGTCTTGGCCCGGTCGCCATCGGTGGTCGCCACTTCCTGGCGGTCCAGCGGATAGTTCACGGTCGAGTCGAACTCCAGCTTGCGGTGTTCGGCCAGACGGTTGTAGATCACCCGGGCGACCTTGTCGAAGTCCTGCGGCTTCGCCTCGCGTTGCACCAGGGAACCGACCGTGAGGATCTGGTACGGCGACATCTGCATTGCGGCGGCCGTGTCGAGCAGACCGCTCTCGGTGTAGACGGTCGCGCTGGCGCCGATCAGGGTGGACAGGATGTCCTGTGCCGACCCCGCCGGATCCACGTTCCAGGTGCCGGGTGCGATCAGCCCCTCCAGCCGCCGGTGATCGTTGGGCATCGCCGCGACCGGAGCCGCCGCCCATTCCGGTACCGCCAACGCGGCAGCGGGTGCCGATTGCGCGGCGGCGCGCAGCTGATCGACCGGCACGCAGCGCTGTGTGCCGTCGAGTTCGACGCAGGAGGCCTGCGAGATCAGGGCGAAGATGCCTTGTGTGACGGCCTTGGTCTTGACATCCGCGGTGTCGTCGAGCTGGCGTCCCTCCGGGATGGTCAGCTTGCCCACCCGGCTTTCCGGATCGGCCAGGCGCGCAACGGCACTGGCCGCCGGGATCTCGGTGCGCAGCTTGTAGAAGCCGGGTTGAATCGCCGAGATCGCCTCGTTCTGGTGGGCCGCGTCGACAAACGACTTGACCGTGGCGACCACCTTCTGGTCTTGCAGGGTTTTGGCGATGGCCGTCGTGGAGTCGCCGTCGTGGACCTGGATGACGACATCGGCGAGGCCGTCACCGGCGTAGTCGCCGGTGGTCCCGGACATGCCGTGCCACAGTTTGGAACCCAGGAACACCGCGCCGATCACCACCATGATGAGTGCGGCGAGTGAGAGGCCGCGGGTGGCGCGTCGCTTCCGGTCGCTACGGGCTTTGCGGGCCCGCTCGGCCTTGCTCATCCCGCGGCGCGGTGGTCCGATCGCCTCGGGCTCGGCCTTGTCGGCACCCCACTTCTCAGCCATCCATGCCCTCTCCGCGCGCGGACAGAGCCGCACGCCGCTGATCCAGCCAGCTTTGCAGAATGCCCACGGCTGCGGCCTGGTCGATCATCGCCTTCTGCCCCTTTGCCCGGACCCCCGCTTCGCGCAACGATCGCTGCGCCGACACAGTAGTCAGCCGTTCGTCAGCCAACCGCACCGGTATGGGGGCGATCCGACGGGCCAGCAGTTCGGCGAGTGCGACGGCGTCGACGGCGGAGGTGCCGGCCCGGTCCGCGAGGGTGCGTGGCAGCCCGACGACGACCTCGACGGCCTCGTACTCGCCGATCAGGGTCACCAGCCGGCGCAGGTGCTTGCCCGACCGGTCCCGCTTGTCCCGCTGCACGGTCTCGACCGGGGTGGCCAATATCCCGTCGGGATCGCAACTGGCCACGCCGATCCGCACGGTGCCGACGTCGATGCCGATGCGCCGCCCACGTCCGGGGTCATCGTCCCCTGGGCGGTCCGGTAACCGATCGTCGATCGTGCCGGGCACGACGGCTAGCCCCGGCCGATCTCGGCGCGCAGCGCGGCCAATGCCGCGTCGATACCCGCCGCCCCCTTACCGGAACCTTGTGCCATGTCCGCCTTGCCGCCCCCGCGGCCGTTGACCGCCGCGCCGAACTGCTTGACCAGTTCGTTGGCGCGCAGGCCCAGATCCTGTGCCGCTGGGTTGACCGCCACCACGAAGGGCACCGAGTCGTCCTCGCCCTCGGCGATCAGGGCGACCACCCCGGGGTCGGAGCCGAGCTTGCCCTTGATGTCGCCGACGAGGCTGCGCAGATCACCGGCCGACATGCCGCCGGCCATGCGTTGTGCGACCACGCGCACCTTGCCGATGGTCTCCGCACCTGCGGCCGCGTTGGCCGCGGCGGCCCGGGCGTTGGCCAGACGGGCCTTGTCGAGTTCCTTCTCGGCCGCCTTGAGTCGTTCCACCAGGTTCGCCACCCGGGCGGGCACCTCTTCAGACGGCACCTTCAGCGACGAGGCCAGTCCTGCCATCAGGGCACGTTCCTTGGCCAGATGGCGGAAGGACTCCAGCCCGACGTAGGCCTCGACGCGGCGCACCCCGGACCCGACCGAGGATTCGCCGAGGATGGTGACCGGTCCGATCTGGGCCGAGTTGTGTACGTGGGTGCCGCCGCAGAGTTCCAGCGAGAACGGCCCACCGATATCGACCACCCGCACCTCGTCGGGGTAGTTCTCCCCGAACATCGCCATCGCGCCCATCGCCTTGGCCTTATCCAGGGCGGTGAGGAACGTGTTCACCTGGTAGTCGGCCTCGACGGCCTCGTTGGTGACCACTTCGATCTGCGAGCGCTGGTCTTCGGTCAACGCGCCCTGCCAGTTGAAGTCGAACCGCAGATAACCGGGACGGTTCAGCGAACCCGCCTGAACGGCGGTGGGGCCCAGCACCTGTCGCAATGCGGCGTGCACCATGTGGGTACCGGAGTGCCCCTGCGTGGCACCGCGACGCCACTTCGGATCCACTGCGGCGGTGACGGTGTCGCCCTCGACGAATTCTCCGGACTCCACGTTGATCCGGTGCGCCCACAGGGTTTTGGCGATCTTCTGCACATCGGTGACCGCAGCCTTGGCGGTGGCCGACGAGCCCGTGCCGGAAATCGCACCCTCATCGGCGATCTGGCCGCCCGACTCGGCGTAGAACGGGGTGCGGTCCAAGATCAGTTCGACGCGCTCGGCGTCGACGTCCTCGTGGGTCACCACCGGCACCCGCTTGCCGTCCACAAAGATTCCGAGAATGCGTGCCTCAGTGGACAATTCATCGAAGCCGGTGAACTCGGTGGGTCCGGCGTCGACCAGCTCGCGGTACGCCGAAAGATCGGTGTGGGCCTGCTTGCGCGCGGCGGCATCGGCCTTCGCGCGCTGACGTTGCTCGGCCATCAACGAGCGGAAGCCCTGCTCATCGACGGACAGGCCGGCCTCGGCTGCCATCTCAAGGGTGAGGTCGATCGGGAAACCGTAGGTGTCGTGCAAGGTAAATGCGTCGGCGCCGGAGAGCCTGGAGATTCCCGCGTGCTTCGTCTTCGCGGCGGCGTCGTCGAACAGCCTCGAGCCTGCGACCAGGGTGCGGTTGAACGCCGTCTCCTCGGCCACCGCGATGCGGTGGATCCGTTCGAAGTCGGTGACCAGTTCCGGATACGACGGGCCCATCTCGTCGCGCACGGTGGTCATCAGCCGACTCATGATCGGCTCGTCGACACCGAGCAGCTTGGCGGCGCGGATGATGCGGCGCAGCAACCGCCGCAGCACGTAACCGCGGCCCTCGTTTCCGGGGCTGACACCGTCGCCGATGATGATCGCCGCGGTACGACTGTGATCGCCGATGATGCGGTAGCGGACATCGTCCTCGTGACTGCCCTTGCCGTAACCGCGGGGGGCGATCCCGGCGACCACGTCGATGACCGGCTTGACCAGATCGGTCTCGTAGACGTTGTCCACGTCCTGAAGCAGGCAGGCGATCCGCTCGACACCCATGCCGGTGTCGATGTTCTTGCGCGGCAGCGGGCCGAGGATCTCGTAGCCCTCCTTGGCGGGGCCCTCCCCGCGCTCGTTCTGCATGAACACGAGATTCCAGATCTCGATATAGCGGTCTTCGTTGGCCTCGGGGCCGCCCTCGATGCCGTACTCCGGGCCGCGGTCGTAGTAGATCTCCGAACACGGTCCGCACGGCCCGGGGATGCCCATCGACCAGTAGTTGTCGACCATGCCGCGGCGCTGGATGCGCTCGAGCGGCAGCCCGGCGACCTCCTGCCACAGCGAGATCGCCTCGTCGTCATCCAGATAGACCGTCGCCCACAGTCTTTCCGGGTCGAATCCGTAGCCGCCGTCGCTGACCGGGTTGGTCAGCAGGGTCCAGGCCAGCTCGATGGCGCGCTTCTTGAAATAGTCGCCGAACGAGAAGTTGCCGGCCATCTGGAAGAAGGTGTTGTGCCGGGTGGTGATACCGACTTCTTCGATGTCGGGGGTGCGGATGCACTTCTGCACGCTGGTGGCGGTGTTGTACGGCGGGGTGCGCGCACCGAGGAAATAGGGCACGAACTGCACCATGCCGGCGTTGACGAACAACAGGTTGGGGTCGTCGAGGACCACCGAGGCGCTGGGCACCTCGGTGTGGCCCGCCTTCACGAAATGATCGAGGAAGCGCTTCCTGATCTCGTGTGTCTGCACGTTGTTCGTGTCCTCGTGTTCGTGGGTGGCTGGGGTTGCGCAGGCAACCACCAGTGAGATCGCTTTACATTACCGTTCTGCGCGTTCACCCCGAAAAGGCGACGAGGCGCACACCGCTGAGCCCGCCGGTCACGCCCCCAGAAAGCTCAGCCGCACGTGGCGCTGCGGGTTGTCGCGGTTCAGATCGACCAGCACCACGCTCTGCCAGGTTCCCAGCAGCGGGCGGCCTGCCTGGACCGGCAACGTCACCGACGGTGACACCAGCGCAGGCAGCACGTGATCTGCGCCATGGCCGAACGCTCCGTGGCTGTGCCGGTAGCGGTCATCGCGCGGCAACAACCGTTCCAGGGTATCGAGAAGGTCGTCGTCCGAACCGGCGCCGGTCTCGATGATGGCCACCCCGGCGGTCGCGTGCGGGACGAACACGTTGCACAGGCCGTCGCGGTGCGCGCCACAGAACGCGCGCACGGAGTCGGTGAGATCGACGATGCGGCGCCGCGAGGTGTCCACCTCGATCACGTCGGTGTCCATCCGCCCAGCCTACGAGGGCACCCGCCGGCCCATTGCCACCTGCGGCGCACCGGAGGAAGGTGGGAGTGGAACCGGTGGCGCCACCGGGGTGCCGCCCTGGCAGGAAGGGGTGGACCGTGTTCGCACGTTCAACCACGATCGCAGCGCGCACCCAGGCCATCAACGCCGGCATCGCCCATGTCCGCGACGAGGTCATGCCCGCCCTCGACACCATTCATGGCTGCGTCGGGCTGTCCCTGATGGTGGATCGGCAATCGGGCGACGGTGTCCTCACGACGGCCTGGCGGTCCGAAGAGGCCATGCATGCCAGCGCCGCCGCGGTGGCACCGATGCGCCATCGCGTGGTGGAGGTGTTCGCCGCCACCGCCACCGTCGACGAGTGGGAGATCGCGGCGGTGCACCGCGAGCAGTACTCCGGACCCGGCGCCTGTGTTCGGGCGACCTGGCTGCGAGCCCGCCCCGAGCTGTTCGACCGGGCCGTGGACTTCTACCGCACCTCTGTGCTGCCGGCGATGGAGGACCTCGAGGGGTTCTGCAGCGCCAGCCTCATGCTCGACCGCGGGTCGGGCCGGGCCGTGTCCTCGGCCACTTTCGACAGCGCCGAGGCGATGGACCACAACCGCGATCAGGCCAGGGCGCTGCGCACCGCCCGGCTACGTGATCTGGGCGCCGATCAGATCGCTGTCGGCGAATTCGAACTCGTGCTGGCGCACCTTCGCGTACCCGAGATGGCCTGAGGCGCACACCGATCGGAATTGACGACCCCGTTTACGCCGGTCCGGGGCGGGGTACTCCTCGTTCTGCCATGACAAGCCCTGGAGGAGAAAAATGACCATCACCGGCATCATCAGCGCGATTCTCATCGGCATTGCCGTCGGCGTGATAGGCCGCTTGATCGTTCCCGGCAGACAACCCATCGGCGTTCTCGTGACGATCCTGGTCGGCATCGTCTCCGCGTTCATCGGGACCGCGCTGGCCCGCAGCATGGGTATCCCGACGGCCACCAGCGGTGTCGACTGGCTCGAACTACTCGTCCAGGTCATCGTCGCCGCGCTCGGTGTGGCCCTGATCTCGGCGCTGATGGGACGCCGAAGGACCGGCATCCTGGGAACGCGACGGTCCGGACTGCTGCGCTGATTTCAGTCCGACCGCAAACGGTCCCGCCCCGCTTCTCGCGGGCGGGACCGTTTGCGCTGGGGACCGGTCCGTTCAGCGGCCCCCGAGCAGACCGTCGAGGCGTTCGTACCCCTCGGCCATTCCGCCCTCCATCCCGGAGGACAGCACGGCATCACGGGCCTCGATGTTGGGACAGATGGATCGCCCGCGCAGCTGACTGCGACCGTCGCCCAGGTCGTCGAACCAGACGTACTCGATGTTCACCATGTCTGGGGCGCCTTCGAATTCGAAGGTCTGGATGATGAGCTCGTTCGGGCGCACCACGTGATAGACGCCGTTGAACCCATAGTTACCGGACGCGTCCGAGTGCTGATAGCGATAGCCTCCGCCGGTACGGAAATCCCAGTGCTCGATCCGCATCTCCAGTCCGTGCGGCCCCAGCCACCGTGTGACCAGTTCGGGCTCGGCGTGGGCGCGGAACAGCGCATCGACCGGCGCGTCGAAGGGCCGGGTGAACTCCATCGCGAGAGTGTCGACGGGGGCAGTGAGATTGAGCGCGTTCGTCATTCCGGTTTCTCCTCGGGTTTGTCGTTTGATTTCGGTGTCATTCGGGCCAGCAGGTCATCGAGCCTGCGGTAATTGCGTTCGGCGTCGAGCCGATATCGGTCGATCCATGCGGTCAGTCCTTCCAGTGCGGCCGCGTCGAGATGGACCGGCCGACGCTGTGCATCTCGGGTCCTGGTGACCAGACCCGCCTGCTCGAGTACTTGAATATGTTTGGAGACAGCCTGTTTCGTGATGGCGAAAGGTTCGGCCAGTTCGTTGACGGTGGCCGGGCCGCGGGACAGACGTGCCACCATCGCTCGCCGGACCGGATCGGCGAGGGCCAGGAAGGCCCGATCCAAGTTCCCATCGACATCCCCATCGTGCTCCAATGGTCAACCTCTCCGTTGATCAACCAATTGATTGAATACCAAGGTAGAGCGATCCCTGGAGCCTTGTCAAGGGTTCGGACGGATGGAACTCAGCGACGGATGCGGCGAATGATGGCGCGCAGCTTGTCGACCCGGGTGACCAGCTCGCGTTCGAAACCACGCCCGGTCGGCTGGTAATAGTCCGTCCCCACCAGCTCATCGGGTGGATACTGTTGCGGCACAACACCATCGGGATGATCGTGGGCGTACTTGTAGCCCACGGCGTTGCCGAGCTTCTGCGCCCCCGAATAATGGCCGTCCCGCAGGTGCGAAGGCACCAACCCGGCCTTACCGGCCCGGATGTCGTTCATGGCCGCACCGAGCGCCGTGGTGACCGCGTTGGACTTGGGTGCGGTGGCCAGGTGCACGGTCGCATGCGCCAGCGTGAGCTGCGCCTCGGGCATGCCGATCAGTTGCACGGTCTGGGCGGCGGCGACGGCGGTCTGCAGCGCGGTCGGATCGGCCATGCCGATGTCCTCGCTGGCCAGGATCATCAGGCGGCGCGCCACGAAGCGTGGATCCTCCCCCGCCACCAGCATCCGGGCCAGGTAGTGCAGTGCCGCATCGACGTCCGATCCGCGCACCGATTTGATGAAGGCGCTGACGACGTCGTAGTGCTGATCACCGTCACGGTCGTAGCGCACCGCGGCTTTGTCCAACGACTGCTCGATGGTCTCGAAAGAAATGACACCACCCGGCCCTCCGGCTGTTTCCGAAGCCACCTCCAACGCGGTGAGAGCCCGCCGCGCATCGCCGGCGGAGAGCTGCACCATGAGGTCGACGGCCTCGTCAGTGACCTCGACCGCACCGCCGAGCCCTCGCGGGTCGGTGATCGCGCGGCGTAGCACCGTCTCGACGTCCTGCGGGGTGAGCGGCTGCAACTGCAGGATCAACGAGCGTGACAGCAGCGGCGCCACCACCGAGAACGACGGGTTTTCCGTGGTGGCTGCGACCAACAGCACGATCCGGTTCTCCACCGCCGCCAGCAGCGCATCCTGCTGGGTCTTGGAGAAGCGGTGCACCTCATCGATGAACAGCACGGTCTGTTCGCCGTGCACCGCGGCCCGCCGCGCAACATCGATCACCGCGCGGACTTCCTTGACGCCCGCGCTCAGGGCCGAGAGCGCCTCGAACCGGCGGCCGGTGGCCTGCGAGATCAGCGAGGCCAGCGTGGTCTTACCCGTGCCGGGAGGGCCGTACAGGATTACCGACGCCGCGCCCGATCCCTCCACCAGGCGGCGCAAGGGCGATCCAGCCTGCAACAAGTGCGACTGGCCGACGACCTCGTCGAGGCCGGCCGGGCGCATCCGCACGGCCATCGGCGCCGAAGCGGGGGCCGCCGAAGCGGGGGCCGCCGCACCGGGGCCCGCCTGGGCGGGCTCACCGGGCACGTCGAACAAACTGTCGGACACGCCTTCTGCTTACCACGCCGACACGACGGCCTACGCAGGTGCGGTCACGAAATCGATGAGTTCCTCGACCCGGCCGATCAGCGCGGGCTCCAGGTCGTTCCAGTCCCGCACCCGCCCGCGGATCCGTTGCCACGCCCGGGCAATGTCGGCCTGCTCCTGATGCGGCCAGCCCAGCGCGTCACAGATGCCGTGCTTCCACTCCACGGTGCGCGGGATCGTCGGCCAGGCCTTGATTCCGAGCCGGGCCGGTTTGACCGACTGCCAGATGTCGACGAACGGGTGACCGACCACGAGGGTGTGCTCACCGCCGGGGCCCCTGCGCACCGCCTCGGCGATACGCGCCTCCTTGGACCCGGTGACCAGATGATCGACCAGCACGCCGAGCCGACGACCCGGTTCGGGCGCGAATTCCGCCACGATGTCGGCCAGATCATCGACGCCGCCCAGATACTCGACGACGACACCTTCGATCCGCAGGTCGGCGCCCCAGACCTGTTCGACCAACTCGGCGTCGTGACGGCCCTCGACGTAGATCCGGCTGGCCAGCGCCACGCGGGCCTTGGCGTTCGGTACCGCAACGGAGCCGGACGCGGTACGTGCCGGCGCCGCCGAACGTTTGGGCACGCTCAGGCTGACCGGCTTGCCGTCGATCAGGAATCCCGGGCCCATCGGGAAAGCCCGGACCTTGCCCCGGCGGTCTTCTAGTTCGACCCGGCCGCCCTCGATCCGTACCACCGCACCCACGAAACCACTCTGGGCGTCCTCGACGACCAGGCCCTTCTCCGCGGGCTGGTCTTTCGATCGAGTCAGCTTCGGGGTGTGCGGGTTTCGGGACAGGATGTCGGAACCGTAGCGATCAGTCACGCGGCGATCCTAGAAACGCCTGCGGCGGCAGCGGGGTCGCGACATGCCATCGTGATCGTGCTGTTAACTCAGCCGCCGGTGACCTCGTCGATCACGGTGCGGACGAACCGTAACGTCTCCGGCACGCTGTACGCACGATCACGCCGCCAAGATTCGGCCGGATTCGCCCGACGCTGGTTGAATTCAGCGGTGAGGTAACCGAGGCGAAGGGATGTGGCCGCCCACGATGTGGAGCACCGTGCTGGTGATGGCCGTCGTGGCGGCAGTCGATCCCCTGCGGATCGGGGTTGTCGCCTTCATGCTGTCGAGGTCCCGGCCGGTGCGGTTGCTGCTCCCCTTCTTTCTGCTCGCCTTCATCGCGAACGTCGCGGTCGGCGTTGCGGTGGTGTCGGTGTTCAAGAACGTCACCGGTGACGGCGGTCGCACCATGCCGCCGGGCCTGGAGATCGGCATCGGGGTGGTGGCGCTGACTATCGCCGTCCTGTCCCTCACGGGGGCGCTCGAACGCCTGGTCAATCGAGTGCGGGCGCGCCGAACGGTGCCGGCTGAACCCACCGCGGACTCGGTGCCGGGCCTGTCGAATCTGCCGGCCGGGATGCAGGCCGCGTTGCGCGGCGAGGCGCCGTGGGCGGCCGGACTGCTGGGCCTGATCAACGGTTTTCCCACTCCGTACTACCTGGCCGCGATGGCTGCCGCCCTGACATCGGGCACCGCGGTCGCCGAGCAGATGGCCGCGATGGTCGTGTTCAATCTGGTGGGTTTCCTGGCGGCCATCATTCCGCTCATCAGTTTCTGGGTCGCTCCGGCGGCCACCAGGTCCGGCGTTGAACGGATCTACGAGTGGATGGGAACCCACCATCGGCTCGTGGTCGCCGTGATCGCCGGCGCGGTGGGCGGGTACTTCCTGGCCACCGGCATCAGCCACCTGTGACGACGCGGTCGCGTCAGCGGGTCGCGAACCTGCGATAGATCGCGAGCATCAGGACGCCCGCCAACGTGATGCCCACCAGGTTCACGCCCAACTGCAGTACCGACCGGGCCGCGATGTCCCATTCGCCGACCGTCGCGGCGACTACCGCGAATCCGGCCGCGGGAACCGTCGTCACCGAGATGAAGACACCCACGAGTGCCGCGGATTTCGCCGACACGAGCGACAACATCCCGGCTGCGCCGGCAAGCAGCGCCACCACCAACGAGAAGGGGCCCACCTGGAAGATGAAATCCACCTGCTGGAGTTCGCGGAAGCTGGTCAACGACACCCATCCCAGGGCTTCGAAACCCAAGGTGGCGAGGGCGGTGACGGCCATCGCGACGGGGAAGCCGATCAACAGCGCCGCGCCCGCCCGGCGGGCCAACGACATCCGCCGTTGCACCAGCGCGACTGCGAGGGCGGCCAGCGGCCCGAATTCGGGTCCGACGACCATGGCGCCGACCACGGTGACCGCGGAATCGTTGATGACGCCGATCGCGGCGAGCAGGCACGCGATGCACAGGAACATCAGGTACGTCGCGTTGAGGCTGGACTCTTCACGGGTACGCGACACCAGCTCGTCCCAGATCACCGCATCGGCACCGTCTCCCTCGGTGGCGTCCTCGGCATGAAAAGCCGACGAAGACAGGACGGTGTCGAGTGGCTCCAGGGTGATGGCCCCCAGGTGGGGCACATCAAGGGATTTCAGCCGCTCCACCACATCGTTGGCTGCCTCCCGGACCAGGATGGCCGTGATCTCGTCACCGGCCGGATCCCTCGCATCCCCGGCGTGCACCACGACATTCGTGACGCCGGGTTCCCGGTCGAGGACGTTCAGGATCGGCTGTCGCAGATCGGTCGGCGCGATGACGCGTAAGTGCAGCACGGGCCGAGAGTAGCGTTCTCAATCCCACCAGAAGACCCACAGCGGACGCGTCAGATCGCGCGCCAGCGCATCGAGTGAGCCGGCCTGGGTGTTGACCGAGTCGTCGCAGTACAGATAGGCCTCCAGGGCCGCGGTGAGCGCCGCCTGCTGGGTGCGCGGCGGCTGATCGGCCACCAGCACCAGAAACTCGTCGTCGAGCGCCAACAGCTCGGTCCGGTAATGGGCGGACCAGCGCCGCAGGATGGCCGCATGTTCAGCGCCGCAGACGTCCGAATTGATCGCGCCCGACCATTGCAGCAGTCCGGGAACCAGCCAATCGGCGGGAGTGGGAATCAGAGCCAGCCGTGAGTACTTGCCGCGAGAGTCGAAGTCGGTGAACGATTGCCGCCAGTCCCCCGGGTCGTCGACGTCGAACCCGGACGGATAGCGCGGGATGTCGTACTCCGACGTGCGTTTGTCGAACTCGCGTTCCAGCCAACGGGCGCCGTCGAGTTCGGTTGCCCACACCGGTGTTTCGTCGGCTATACCGTCACCCCCGATCCGTTGCCACGTCCTGTCCGTGAGCAGTACCGGCCACAGCCCGGTCACCGAAAACTGTGCCCGGACGGCGAGCCACGCCTCGGTGGCAGGAACACCCGGCGACACCGGTACCGACCACATCGGCGCCCGGTGGGCCAGCACATCGTCGTGGCGTTGCAGTTCGCCAAGCACTACCCCGGCCCCGGCGAGGACGGCGGCCGGATCGCGCGGCGGGGCAACGGCCGCAGGCGGTGCCAGGATCGGATCGGGCGCGAAAGGTGGCGCGTCCAGTGCCGGAGCCGCCGGCGCTGCTGCCGGTGCGGGAAGGTACGGCGGGTCACCGGCAAATGCGGGGGACGTCACGGGCCGTCCGGTCAGCAATTGGGCCAACCCGGTCAGGTCTGCGGCGACGGCGGTCACGGTGACTCCCCCGCCACCGTCCTGGATCGCCCACACCGTGGGGTCGCCCGGCCCCTGCTTCAGAAATGCCAACCCGTAAACCGGTACCACCCTGGGTTCTTCGGCGAGTTTCGCACCGGCCAGCTTCAGCGCCGCATCGCCGGCGGGGCGATCGCCCCAGGCGGGATGCCACAGCCCACCCGCGCGCACCGCCTGCAGTAATTCACGCACCGGCCGACCGATGTGCGCCCGTAGCGTCACCTCGTCGGCGTTGCGCCAGTCCGGCCAGCCGGGCCCCACCGGTAACCCTGCCGACAGAAAGTCACGGTGATCATCGTTGAGCCACAGCGAAAACCGTGATTCGAGGGCGTTCAGTTCGGCCTCGGTAAGTCCGGGCTCGATACGCCATTGGCCATGTTCGGCCAGGATCGTCAGCGCGTGGGCGGCGCGGCTCACGACGTCGGACGTTCGAAGCGGACGACGAGTTCGTCGGCCGGAACGTAGTGCCCTTCATCGCAACGGATTTCGACTCCGGCCACGGCACCGCACCCGTCGTGCGCGAGCCGCAGCCCGGTGTCGCCGAGATGTTTGCGACCCCACTCGAACATCGCCCACACCACCGGCATGAAGTCGGTTCCCGATTCGGTGAGCACGTACTCGTCGCGTTCCCGCTGACCGGGCTCGCGATAGGGCCGCTTCGCCAGCAGGCCGGCGGCCACGAGGTCGGACAGGCGTGCCGAGGTCGCCGCCTTGGTGATCCCGACCCGACGGGCGAAGTCGTCGAACCGGGTGGTGCCGTAGAAGGCCTCGCGCATGATCAACATCGCCGACTTGGTGCCGGCGAATGCCATGGTTCTCTCGATCGGACAGTGCCCCACCGCCGACCAACTGTCGCGGTCGGCCAGCTTGCCCTGCAGCATTCCCACGGAATCAAACCCCATCCCTGAGTTGTTCTCACTATACCCAGGTGCTATATCTGGGTAGCCATCACAATACTCAGCGCGGAGCATCAGGAGGCCAAGATGACCGGATATGCAGACCGGGACGCAGTCATCGTCGGAGCGGTCCGGACCCCGATCGGCAAAGGCAAGGCCAACGGGGCGCTGCACGGCGTCCTGCCGGCGGACCTGCTGGCACACAGCCTGCGGGAGCTGACCGCCCGCACCGGCGTCGACCCGGCCCTGGTCGACGACGTCATTGCCGGGGCCGTCACAGCGGTCGGCGACCAGGCCGTCAACATCGCCCGTAACGCGTTGCTGGGCGCGGGCTTCCCGGAGACCGTTCCCGGGACCACCGTCGACCGCCAGTGCGGCAGCAGCCAGCAGGCGATCAGCTTCGCCGCCCAGGGCGTACTGGCCGGCGCCTACGACATCGTCATCGCCGCGGGCGTGGAGTCCATGTCCCGGGTGCCGATGGGCAGCTCGGTATTGCCGGGCAGCGACCCGTTCGGCGTGGCCTTTGCCGAGCGCTACTCCGACGGCCTTGTGCCGCAAGGGATCAGCGCCGAGTTGATCGCTGCGAAATGGGGATTCTCCCGCGCCCAGCTCGACGAGTTCTCCGCGGGCAGCCACGAAAAGGCCGCCCGGGCCACCAAGGACGGGCTGTTCGAGGCCGAACTCGCGCCCATCGCCGGGCTGAGCACCGACGAGATCATCCGACCCGGAACCACCGTGGACACCCTGTCCGGGCTGCAGCCGGCGTTCTACAACGAGGCCTATGGCGCACGTTTCCCCCAGATCAACTGGGAGATCACCCCGGGTAACTCGTCACCGCTGTCCGACGGCAGTGCGGCGGTGATGATCACCAGCGGGGCGACGGCGCGCAGGCTCGGCCTGAACCCGGTCGCGCGTATTCATACCACCACCGTCGTGGGATCGGACCCGCTGTACATGCTGACCGGTGTCATCCCGGCTACCGAAAAGGTCTTGGCGCGTGCAGGTTTGACGCTGGCGGACATCGACCTGTTCGAGGTCAACGAGGCATTCGCGCCGGTGGTGCTGGCCTGGGCCGCCGATACCGGCGCGGACCTGGCGCGCACGAACGTCAACGGTGGAGCGATCGCGATCGGGCACCCGCTCGGCGCCAGCGGCGCACGCATCATGACCACCCTGGTCAATGCCCTCGAACAGCGCGGCGGACGGTACGGCCTGCAGACGATGTGTGAGGGCGGCGGCATGGCCAACGCCACCATCATCGAGCGGCTGTAACCCCGACCTACGGCATTGTCACGCTGGAGTGGCACTCGAATTCCTGTGCCACTCCAGCGTGACAATGGGCGCGTGACAAGTGCGACTAGGCGCGGACGATTTCGAACAGCGGAATAGCCCGGGTGGTGTTGGCCTGGTATTGGGCGAACACCGGGGCGACTGCAGTGATCTTGGGGTAGGCGGCATCTCGCTCGGCATCGGGCAGTTCCCGGGCCGTCGCGTCATAGGCGTCGGTGCCCACCTCGATACGCACCTTCGGATCCGCCCGCAGGTTGTGCACCCACGCCGGGTCCTTGGGTGCGCCCGCGTACGAGCCCACGATGAGCATCCTGCCGTCCACGCTCAGATAGGCCAGCGGCGAGAGCCGCGGCTTGCCAGACTTGGCACCGGTCGTGTGCAGCAACAGCAGGGTGGCACCTTCGAACGGCCCGCCTACCTTGCCGCCGTTGGCGCGGAACTCCTCGACCACGTTGCGGTTGAACCCGTCGAGAGCCGCTACGTCGGCCACCAGTTGACTCTTGTCGAAGTCAGGATCGATATCGCTCATGCCTTCTTGAGCTCCTCGGGCTTGGCGTCTATTCCCGATTCCTTGCGCTGCTGCGCGGTGATCGGTGCCGGCGCATCGGTCAGCGGGTCGACGCCGCCGCCGGACTTGGGGAACGCGATCACCTCGCGGATCGAATCCACCCCGGCCAGCAACGCGGTGATACGGTCCCAGCCGAACGCGAGGCCGCCATGTGGCGGTGCACCAAAGGCGAAGGCGTCCAACAGGAATCCGAACTTGTCCTGGGCCTCGGCATGGTCGATTCCCATCATCGCGAACACCCGCTCCTGGATGTCGCGCCGGTGGATACGGATCGAGCCGCCGCCGATCTCGTTGCCGTTGCAGACGATGTCGTAGGCATCGGACAGCGCGTTGCCGGGATCGGTGTCGAAGATGCCCTCCGATTCGGGCTTCGGCGCGGTGAAGGCGTGGTGCACGGCCGTCCAGGCACCCGAACCGACTGCGACATCGCCGGAATCCACCGCTTCGGAGGCGGGTTCGAACATCGGGAAGTCCACGACCCAGGTGAACGCCCAGGCGGCCGGGTCGATCAGATCGAGACGCTTGGCGATCTCGATGCGGGTGGCGCCCAGCAGCGAACGCGCCGACTTGACCGGGCCGGCCGCGAAGAACACGCAGTCACCGGGCTTGGCGCCGACATGGGCGGCCAGGCCATCGCGCTCGGCGTCGGTGAGGTTCTTGGCCACCGGTCCGCCGAGCGTGCCGTCCTCGGCCACCAGCACATAGGCCAGCCCCTTGTGCCCACGCTGCTTGGCGAACTCCTGCCAGCCGTCGAGGGTGCGGCGCGGCTGCGATGCCCCGCCGGGCATGACGACGGCGCCCACGTACGGCGCCTGGAACACCCGGAACGGGGTGTCCTTGAAGTACTCGGTGCATTCGATCAGTTCGACGCCGAACCGCAGATCGGGCTTGTCCGAGCCGAACCGGCGCATCGCGTCGGCGTAGCTGATCCGCGGCAGCGGCAGCGGCAGCTCGTATCCGATCGTCGACCAGACCGCCTTCAGCACCTGCTCGGCGATCGCCATCACGTCGTCGGCGTCGACGAAGCTGAGCTCCATGTCCAGCTGGGTGAACTCCGGCTGGCGGTCGGCACGGAAATCCTCGTCGCGGTAGCACCGCGCGATCTGGTAGTAGCGCTCCATGCCCGCCACCATGAGCAGCTGTTTGAACAGCTGCGGGCTCTGCGGCAGCGCGTAGAACGAGCCGGGCTGCAGACGCGCAGGCACCAGGAAGTCGCGGGCGCCCTCCGGGGTCGAGCGGGTCAACGTCGGGGTCTCGATCTCGACGAAGTCGTGGTCGGCCAGCACATTGCGGGCGGCGGCATTCACCTTGGAGCGCAACCGGATTGCGTTACCGGGGCCCTCGCGGCGCAGATCCAGGTACCGGTACTTGAGCCGGGCTTCCTCGCCTGCGGTCTCGTCGAGCTGGAACGGCAGCGGGGCACTCTCCCCCAGCACCGTGAGCGACGTCGTGTTGACCTCGATCTGTCCGGTCGGGATCTCGGCGTTCTCGTTGCCTTCGGGACGTACCTCGACCGTGCCGGTGACGGCGATGCAGAATTCGGCGCGCAACCGGTGGGCGGCGGCGAGCACGTCACCTTCGCGGAACACCACCTGAGACACACCCGAGGCATCCCGCAGATCGATGAAGATGACGCCGCCGTGGTCACGGCGACGTGCGACCCAACCCGCCAGTGTCACCGTCTGACCGGCATCGGTGGCCCGCAACGAACCGGCGGCATGACTGCGCAGCACGAAAACTCCTGAGTGTTGAGTCGAGAAAGACTGGTGGTGACGACTGACCAGTCTAGAGACTCGACCCGCGGCGGTAACTTTGCGAGGTGGATGAGCGCTCGCGCGAAGAACCGGCAGCACCGAACTCCCCCGTCGCCGTCATCGGTCCGGGCGCCATCGGATCGACCATCGCGGCACTGTTGCATGCTGCCGGACGGCCGGTCCTGCTGTGCGGACGTACCCCGCGCGACGGCATCGAACTCCGGCCCGACGACGGGCCGCCCATCCGGGTGCCCGGGCCGGTGCACACCGATCCGGCCACCGTCGATGGACCGCTTGACGTGGTGTTTCTCGCGGTCAAGGACACGCAGAACGCCCAGGCGGCGCCGTGGCTGGACCGGCTGTGCGATGAGAACACCGTGGTGTGCGCGCTGCAGAACGGCGTCGAACAGGTCCAGCGGGTGAGCGGTGTCAGCTTGCGGACCGACGAAGCCCACGTCGTGCCCGCGGCGGTGTGGATCTCGGCGGAGACGCAGCCCGGCGGTTGGGTGCGGATGCGCAGCGAAGCGCGACTGGTGCTGCCGGACACCCCGGCGGCAGCGGCCATCGCCGAGGCGGTGAACGGCTCCGCGATCGCTGTCGAGCGGGATCCCGATTTCCGCAGCGCGGCGTGGCGCAAACTGCTGGTCAACGCTGTGGTCGGGTTCATGGTGCTGGCCGACCGGCGCGCGGGGATGTTCCGCCGTGACGACGTGGCCGCGCTGGCGCGACGCTATCTGACCGAGTGTCTGGCCGTGGCCCGGGCCGACGGAGCCACGCTCGACGATCAGGTCGCCGACGAGATCGTCACGATGCTGGCGTCGGCACCCGAGGACCTCACCACCTCGATGCTGACCGATCATCAGGCCGGCCGGCCGCTGGAGTGGGATGTCCGCAACGGGGTCATCGCCCGCAAGGCTGCCGCACACGGGCTGCTCACCCCGATCAGCGACGTGGTGATCCCCCTGTTGGCGGCGGCCGGCGACGGGCCGGGCTGACCCACCACTAGACACTCTCACCTAGGGTGTCTAGCCATGGCCCGGACCTATGAGTGTGAACGCGTCGAGTTGGATTTCATCGACCGTGCCCCGTTCCGCTTCGTCAGCACCGTCGACCTGGCGATCACGCCCGAGCAGCTGTTCGAGGTACTCGCCGACGAGACCTCCTGGCCACATTGGGCGACAGTCATCACCAAGGTGGAATGGACCAGCCCCGAGCCCCGCGGCGTGGGAACCACCCGCACCGTCACGATGCGCGGGCACATCACCGGCGATGAGGAATTCCTGGCCTGGGAACCCTTCACCCACATGGCTTTCCGCTTCAACACCAGTACCTCGAATGCGATCTCGGCGTTCGCCGAGGACTATCGCGTGGTGGAGACCCCCGAGGGTTGCCACCTGACCTGGGTGATGGCGCTGCAGCCCAGCGGTCTGTCGGGCCGTCTCGGGATGACGTTGGGTCAGCCGGTGATGGCGTGGATGTTCCAGCGGTTCCTGCACAATCTCCGCCGCTATAGCAACGAGCGGTACGGCAAGTAGGGCGCTAACCCAGCGTCTCCCACACCGCCCGCCGGACCGCATCGGGATCGGCGACGGTCTCGTCACGCGTGGACCGGATCACCCGGGTCAGCCGCTGGTCCACGTCGTAACAGGGCCAGTCGGCGACCTCGGACCGGGCGAAATCGAGCCAGGTGCGTTGCATCCGCCGTCCCACCGACGGCTGCACCCGGCGGCCCAGCGGGTGCAGTTTGCGCCCCAGATACGACGCATAACTGTGCTGGATGTGCACGATCTCGCTGCCGTGGGTGGCACCCAGGCCCAGCACCTTGAGCGTCCAGGTGGTGTGATCGAACCGGTACGCATGTGTCGGCGCATGTGCGCTGTAGGCATCGGCGAACGCCCACGTCGGTGCGCCGAACATAACGTCCGAACCGAAGGCGATGCGCGCGCGGCGACGCGGAAATCCGGGATAGGCGGCGAGTACTTGTTCCCTGGCGCTCAGGTCGTGGCGTCGGAGATAGTCGTCGACGCCGTCCGAGGTGGTCGGCAGCATCGGAGGTTTCCCCCAGGCGAACATCGACGCCTCGTGGCTGTTGGTGCCGATGATCAGCGGTACCGCTGACACCGCACCCGCGCGCGCGGCCTCAATCGGGTGCGACGGCAGCAGCTCGACGCCATGGGTCAACCCGTAGGCCAATGTCGGTGTCTGCTGCGCGCTTTCCAGTTGCAGTTGACCGGCGGCACGCCGTAATTGGCGCTGCGGCAGCACTTTGAGTTGGTCGGCCCCGACACCGAGCAGTTGCATGAAGCGGCGCGCTTGGCGGGCCCGTGCTTCGCGGTCGGCGATCAGCGGCAACGCCGGGCTCTGCGCGATCGCCCTGGCGAACAGCCCTTCTGCCGCCGGGCTGGCGAGCAGGGCCAACACCGATGTGGCACCGGCCGATTCACCGAACACTGTCACCTGTTCGGGATCACCGCCGAAGGCGGCTATGTTGTCGCGCACCCACTCCAGGGCGGCGATCTGGTCCCGCAGGCACAGGTTGTCGTCGAATCCCTCACCGAGGTCACCGAGTTCGAAACCGCCGAACACGCCGAGCCGATAGGTGACGTTGACGACCACCACGTTGCCGTTGGCGGCCAGTCGGGAACCGTTGTAGAGCTGCAACTGGCCGGCACCGTAGACGAAGGCACCGCCGGGGATCCACACCATCACCGGCAACGCCCCGCCGGTATCGGGAGACCAGACGGTGACGGTCAGGCACGCCTCGTCACGCACCTTGGGGTCATCGCGGCCTCCCCCGACGAATGAACGGCCTTGCGGCGGCAACGGGCCGTGCTCGACGGCGTCGCGCACCCCGGCCCAGGGCACCACAGGCTGCGGCGACAGGAAGCGCAACGCGCCGATGGGCTGCTGCGCGTACTCCACACCGCGCCACACGCTGACCCCGCCTTCGGGGACACCGCGTAGCCGCCCCAGCGAGGTGTGGGCGATGGTCGAATGTTCCGCAACGACGGACACGCCTGAATCTTAGTGTGGCAAGCTGAACGGGCTGTTGAGCACGCACGTACCGGCGAATGCGATGGAGTGACGCGATGACCTTCAACGAGGGTATGCAGATCGATACGAGCACCACTTCCAGTTCCGGTGGTGGCCGCGGCCCCGGCCGTGGCATCGCGATCGGCGGAGGTCTCGGCGGTCTGTTGATCGTTGTGCTCGCGATGTTCCTGGGCGTCGACCCCGGCACGGTCATGCCGCAGCAACAGCAGCAGCAAATCGACACCAGCGGCGCCGGGGGTGAGGGTTTCGACCTGAGCCAGTGCAAGACCGGCGCCGACGCCAACGACAAGGTCGAATGCCGGGTGGTCGCCACCGGCAACTCGGTCGACGGCGTGTGGCAGCAGCTGCTCAAGGGATATAGCCGTCCCCAGGTCCGGTTGTTCAAGGGACAGGTCCAGACCGGGTGCGGTCCGGCCACCAGCGACGTCGGGCCGTTCTACTGCCCGGTGGACAAGACGGCGTACTTCGACACCGACTTCTTCCAGGTGCTCGTCGACCGGTTCGGTTCCAGCGGCGGCCCGCTCGCGCAGGAGTACGTCGTCGCCCATGAGTTCGGCCACCATGTGCAGAACCTGCTCGGTGTTCTCGGCCGGGCCCAGCGCGACCCCGAAGGTGCAACCGGCGGCGGAGTCCGCACCGAACTGCAGGCCGACTGCTTCGCCGGTGTCTGGGCGCATTACGCGTCGATCACCCGGCAGGAGGGCACTGACGTGACGTTCCTGGAACCGCTGAGCGACAAGGACATCGCCGACGCCCTGTCGGCGGCATCCTCGGTCGGCGACGACCGCATCCAGAAGCAGGCCACCGGCCGGGTCAACCCGGAAGCCTGGACCCACGGATCCTCTGAGCAGCGGCAGAAGTGGTTCACCATCGGTTACCAGACCGGCGATCCGAACAAGTGCGACACCTTCGCCACAAATGCCCTTGGCTAGGGCCGCCACTGCGGTCGACGCGGTAGCCGAGCGCTACCTCGAGACCTATGCCCGGCTGGATCCGTGCGCGGCAACAGAACTAGGCATCACCGGCCACGACGATGACGTGACCGACTACTCCCCGCAGGGAGTGACCGCCCGCGCCGAAGCCGCCCGCGCGACCTTGCGGGAGCTCGACGGGCTCGCGCCCGCCGACGAGGTCGACGTGGTCACCGTGGCCGCGCTGCGCGAACGCCTCGGCGCAGCCGTCGACGTGCACGATGCCGGCCTGGATCTGGGTGAGATCAACGTCATCGCCTCACCACTGCAATCCATGCGCGATGTATTCGACCTGATGCCCACCGACACCGAGGACGATTGGGCACTGATCGCCGCGCGATTGGCGAAGGTGCCCCAACGCGCCGCGGGCTATGCGCGCGCACTGCGCGAGGCCACCCACAGCACCCACCCGCCGGCGCTGCGTCAGGTGACCCGCGGCGTCACGCAGGCCCGGCAGATCGCCCAGTTGTTCGCCGAGATGGCTTCCGGCGCCGTACCGGGGAACCGACGACTCCGGGCGGAGTTACAGCAGCGCACCGAAGCCGCGGCCGACGCCTACCGCCAGTTGGGCGACGTGTTGCGTGAGGATATCGCCCCGGCTGCCCGCCGGTCCGACGCCTGTGGGCGCGACGCCTACCGCCTGATGTCGCGGTTGTTCCTGGGCAGTGCCGTCGACCTCGACGAGGCCTACGACTGGGGTCTAGGGCTCCTCGATGCCGTTGTGACCGAACAGGAATCGATCGCCCAGCAGCTTTATCCGGGTGCCACCGTGGCCGAGACTCTGCGTCGGCTGGACGACGAACCGCGGTACCTCATCACCGGCACCGGTGCGCTGCAGGCCTGGATGCAGGACCTTTCCGATCGCGCGGTGGACGCGCTGGCCGGCACCCACTTCGATATCGACGGGCCACTTCGCACCCTGCAGTGCCGGATCGCGCCGACCCAGACCGGCGGCATCTACTACACCGGGCCGTCCGAGGACTGGTCCCGCCCGGGACGCATGTGGTGGTCGGTTCCGCCGGGCGTCGAACGGTTCCACACCTGGCAGGAAACCACCACGGTGTTCCACGAAGGTGTTCCCGGCCATCATCTGCAGATCGGTCGCGCGGTGGCCCTGTCCGACCAGCTCAACCGGTGGCGCCGGCTGGGCTGCTGGGTATCTGGCCACGGCGAGGGCTGGGCCCTGTACGCCGAACGGTTGATGGCCGAGCTGGGCTGGCTCGACGATGCCGGCGACCGCATGGGAATGCTTGATGCACAACGGTTCCGCGCGGCCCGTGTGGTGATCGACATCGGCGTGCACTGCGGCCTGACCGCACCCGACGGGGACGTCTGGGATGCCGAGCGGGCGTGGAACTTCCTGACCTCGCATTCGGCCATGGCCGAGGAGAACCTGCGCTTCGAGCTGGATCGCTATCTGGGCTGGCCGGGCCAGGCGCCGTCGTACGCCATCGGCCAACGGATCTGGCACGAGCTCCGTGACGAGTCCCTGCGCCGTGGCTCGTCATTACGGGAGTTCCACAGCCGTGCACTCGATCTGGGCGGGCTGCCACTCGATGTGCTCAGATCGGCATTGTCAGCCGACTGATCGGCAACGACACTGGCGATATGGACGATCTCGCGCCCGACACCAAGGACTGGACCTGGGTGTGCTCACGAGCGTGCGCCGAGTGCGGGTTCGACCCCACGACGGTGCGGAGCGCTGAGGTTGCCGGCCTGATCCGGGACGATTCCGGACAGTGGGTGCCCCGGCTGCACGCCACCGCGGTCGAGGTCAGGACCCGTCCGGACCGGTGGTCGGTCCTGGAGTACGGCTGCCATGTCCGCGATGTGCACCGGATCTTCGAGCACCGGCTGCAGTTGATGCTGACCGAGGAGGCCCCGCAGTTCCCGAACTGGGATCAGGACGCCACCGCGGTCGCCGACGACTACGGGTCTCAGGATCCGAGAACTGTCGCGACCGAACTGTTCGAGGCGGCGAGCATCGTCGCCGACACCTATGACCACGTTCCGGCCGACGCCTGGTCGCGACGGGGGCTGCGCAGCAACGGCAGCGCGTTCACGGTCGCGACGATCGCGATCTATCACCTGCACGACATCGTCCACCATGCGCACGACGTCGCCCCGCGGCGAATCTGACCAAACGCTGACCAGATTGAACACATTTCGTTAATGTGTTCAAATGCCCAATGCGGACCGCACGGTACCACCCGCGTTGCTCGCCGCCACCGCTGAGACGCTCAGGCGTTTGGGCCCAAGACAATTCAGCCTCACCGCGGTCGCCGAACACGCCGCGGTCTCCCGCGGCACCGTCCACAACGCGATGCGCAGCCGTGACAATGCCATCAAGATCGCACTCGACCACCTGGCCGGCGCGTTCATCGAGACCATCGCGGCCGAGGCCGGCCGGCACGACACCCTGACCGATCAGGTGGCGGCGGCCGCCGTCGTCATCTGCGCGCACCGCCAGCAGTCGGAATCCGTGGCAATGCACGGCATCAACGAGAGCATCCTGGTACTGCTGTTGCGCAATACCGGCGACGATCTGATGCGCCGGTCGATCGAGCTGTGGAAGCCGTTCGTGCGATCGGCCCGGGAACGCGGGGAGGTCGGGCCCGGTGTCGAACCGGCGCGGGCCAGCGAATGGATCGTGCGCATGCTGTTGAGTTTCGAGCTTCTCCCACCCATCGGCGTGAACCTCGACAGTCCACGTGCGGTGAAACGATTTGTGTCCGACCACATCGTCGTCGGCCTGACCGGAAGGCAGCAATGACCGAGCCAGATTACGAGGTGGCGATCATCGGCGCCGGCCCCGGCGGTATCGCGAGCGCTCACCTGTTGCGCGAGAAGGGTATCCACGACTTCGTCATCATCGAACGCGGCAACGACTTCGGTGGCACATGGCGCGACAATCACTATCCGGGCCTGGCCGTCGACATCCCCACTCTGTGGTACCAGCTGTCGTTCGCCCCCAACCCGAACTGGAGCAGGTTCTTCGCGCCCGGCCCGGAGATCCATCGCTACCTGCAGGACACCGCCACCGATCTCGGACTCTACGAGCACTTGCGTCCCGACTCCGAGGTCATCCGCCAGCAGTGGGACGACGAACACAGCCTGTGGCGACTGGAGATCCGCGACGGCACACCGGTGACAGCACGTTTCGTGGTGAGTTCGGTGGGCGGGTATGTCAACGCCAAGAACTCCGTCGACATCGACGGCGTCGAGGACTTCACCGGAACCATCCTGCGCCCCAACGCGTGGGACGACAGCTACGACGCCAAGGGGAAGCGCATCGCGGTGATCGGGACGGGATCCTCCGGTGTCCAGATCACCGGCGCCCTGTCCGCCGACGCGGCCAATCTCGATGTCTACCAACGCACCCCAGCGTGGGTGCTGCCGAAAGTCGACTTCGACATCTCACCCAGGCTGCGCCGGATGTTCCGGCTGCCCGGCGTCGTCCCGCTCGTCAACGCGGCGGGCCGGCTGACGATGGACATCTTCATGGTGGCCCCCATCATCCACGTCCTCTCCCGACTGCCGGACAAGTGGCTGCGCCGCTTGATGCCGCTCTACGACGGCTGGTCTCGGCTGCTGTACCGGCTGCTGCTGCGCGCCGTTGTCGACGACCCGGCGACCCGGCGAAAGCTGGTGCCGCGCTACGGGATCATGGCGAAACGACCGGTGATCTCCAGCGCGTTCCTACCGGCGCTGAACAATCCCAACACCCACCTGATCACCACCCCGATCGAGCGCATCACCGCGACCGGGATTCGCACCACCGACGGTGTCGAGCACCCCGCCGACCTGTTGGTGCTGGCCACCGGTTACGAACTGTGGATCGATGCGGAAACGTACCGCCCGGACACCATCCTGGGTCCCAGCGGTTTCGACCTGGCTCAGTACTACCGGGCACACGGTCTGCACAGCTACGCCGGGACGGCACACCCACGACTACCCAACCGCTGGGAGATCGTCGGCCCGCTCGGCTTCGTCGGATTCGCCTGGCTCGATTACGTCGAGACCGTGGCCGCGCACGCCGTGCGGATCATCGCCGAGACCCGCCACCGCGGCGCCCAGATCGCCACCGTCAGCCAGGACGCGTTCAACCTCTGGAACGACCGGATGCGCCGCGACGGTCGGGTCGCGCACCTCTACTACACCGCGGCGTCCAGTCTCAACACCTATTTCGTCAACTCCCAGAACGAAACTCCGTACTACCGGCCGCAGACGATCACCGGATCCCGGCAGTTCGCCCGCCACTCCCCGCTGTCCGATTACCAGTTCACCAATGTCCACGTCGCCGCACTATCTGAGGAGCAACCCGCATGACTGATCTTCCACTGGCCGGGCGGGTTGCCTACGTCACCGGAGCCGCGCGCGGGCAGGGCCGCTCGCATTGTGTACGTCTGGCCCGCGCCGGAGCCGACATCGTCGCGCTCGATGCCTGTGCACCTGTCGCCGAGCACAACGGATATGCCGCTGCCACCCCGGAGGATCTCGCCGAGACCGTGGCATTGGTCGAGGGTGAGGGGCGCAAGATCGTGGCCCGCGAGGTCGACGTGCGCGACGCCGAAGGCCAACGACGGCTGGTCGCCGATGCGGTCGAACAGTTCGGCCGCCTCGACATCGTCGTAGCCAATGCCGGTGTACTCAACTGGGGCCGGTTGTGGGAGATTTCGGCGCAACAGTGGCAGGACATCATCGACGTCAACCTCACCGGCCTGTTCCACACCGTGCAGGCGACGGTGCCGGCGATGATCGAAGCCGGCAACGGCGGTTCGATCATCACGATCAGTTCGGCGGCCGGCATCAAGGCGGTGCCCGGCTGTGCGCACTACTGCGCCAGCAAGTTCGGCGTTGTGGGGCTCACCAATTCACTGGCCGTCGAGTTGGGCGAGTTCGGTATCCGGGTGAACTCGGTCCACCCCTACGGCACCGACACCCCGATGGGCAACGACCTGTCGATGTACAAGGTTCTGCAGGACCATCCGAACTACATCCACAGCTTCTCCCCCGGTGCCCTGCCGACGGATTCGCTCATCGCACCCGACACCATCTCCGACATCGTGGTGTGGTTGGCCGGCGATGCGTCGTCATTGGTCACCGCCGCCCAGATCCCAGCAGACAAGGGGTATCTGAAGATCTGAGCGGCGGCGCCGTCTTCTCGCGCGGAAAAGCTACAGCCGCGAGTGCGCGGAGATGTTGGTATCGGTGGTGCGCAGCGGGCGGATCAACGCGTCCTGGCTGAACGATGCGATGAGCTCGCCCTCCTCGGTGTGTACGGCACCGCGCACATAGGACATGCCCGAGCCGACCTGGGTGCTCTCGTGGCTGTAGAGCAGCCAACCATCCCACCGCACCGGCTCGTGGAAGCTCACCGTCACGGTCATCGGCGCGGTCGAGACGGTGAGGTGGGCTTGCGCGGTGCCAATCCCCTCGTGTGCCCGCATGGTGGTCGAAATACCCAGGTGTCCGGTGAAATACGCGATCAGCGCCTTGGCCAGATCGTCACGGGCCGGGACGGGGTCGTAGTGCAGCCAGGCGTACAACTCGGGCGGGCCGACCTCGTCGGGGCTGTTGACGTCGACGACGTCCACCAGTCGCAATTCGCCCCCGATCATCGGCATGTGCGAAACGTGGGAGTCGGCCGGGGCGGCAACCTCGGGCCGCGGCAGATGATGACGGATCACGTCACCGGAAGGCACATCGGTGAACACCGTGATGGTGATGCAGCGCTTGCCGTTCTGCGAGGCGGCGATCACCGCGGTGGCCGTTGAGCGGCCCTCGCTGATCACATCGATGTCGAGCTCCACCGGCGGACCCACCATGACCGCCCTGGCGAATACCGCGGTTGCCGAGCGAACCGACTTGTCCGGGAAGCGCTTTGCCGCCGCGACGATGGCCGCACCGACGATCTGGGTTCCCTCCACCACCTGGCGCTCGTCAACACCGGCGATGCCGGTCGGGACGGTGAAGCGGTTCTCCCCCGCGGGTTCTGCATCGAACAGGTCGAGCAGCATCTGCAGTGTCCACTGCGTCGGTTCTGCCTCTCTCGGTGCCTCAGCTTCTGCGGTCATGGTGTCCTCTCTTTTCACGCGTTGATGACTGTCTCGGCGAATTCTGAAATGGTCTGGGGTGCGGCGAAATCGGCGAACCACACGTAGAAGCGTTCAACCCCCTGTGCGGACAAGCCGGCGAAATGGGCGGTGAGCTCGGCCGCGTCGCCGCATACCAAGCCGTCACCGAGATGCCCGAACAGCCGGGTGCTGCGCTCGGTCACCGAGGCGCGGTCGGCATCGCGGCCCACGAATCCGACCATCTGCTGCAGGGAGACCCGTGCGGTACCGACCGTCGGCAGCAGCGCGGGCAGGCGATCCAGCTGATGCGACGGGACGTTCCACCACTCGGCGTGGGCACGCACCAGGTCCATCATGCGCTTGCCGGTTCCGCCCAGTACCAACGGAATCGGATGGGATGGACGCGGCACCTGCCCGCGCTCGCCCTCGCCCCAGAACTGCTGCAGCAGCTCCAGGTTCTCCCCGAGCCGGCGCACCCGAGCTGCCGCGTCGCCGCTCTCGATGCCGAACCGCTCGAACTCCTGTGGCCACGAACCGGATCCGAGGCCGAGTTCGAAACGGCCGCCGCTGGCCTCCGACAGCGTGACAGCCTGCTTGGCGAGCACCGCCGGATGCCGGAACGCGTCACACAGCACCAGATGGCCGACCCGCAGACGTTCGGTGCGGGCCGCCACCCAGGTGGCGACAGTCATTGCCTCCCAGATGCTTTGGTGGGTGGCACCCGGGGCTTCCAGATGGTCGATGAGGGCGATGCCGTCGAACCCACTGGCCTCGGCCGCCCGCGCACGCTCGACGATGTCGTCGACACCGAGGCGCACTTGGGGCAGGAACAGGAACCACTCACTCACCGCCGCACCGCCCGCGGTCGATCCAACACAGTAATCACAAGCCGCCTATTGCTTCTACAGAAACGGTAACGTCATTCTCGCAAGTGCAGCATGACGGAGGTGATGGCGCAATGGCTAGGCCGGCCGAACAATCGTCCGAAGGCGCGCGCGCCGAGGCGCAGGCGGACCGGGCCCGCCGTTTCATGAAATCGGCGTTGGCGATCCTGGGCGAGACCGGACGCACCGACTTCACCGTGCTGGAGGTGGTGGAACGCTCCAAGACGTCGCTGCGATCCTTTTACCAGCATTTTTCCACCAAGGATGAGCTGCTGCTGGCCCTCATCGACAAGATCATGGCCGAGTCGACCCAGCGCTGGCGCGCGGACACCGAGGGCCTGGCCGGACGCGAGGCGCTGCGTGTGCTGATCGAGCGCATCACCATCCCGGCCTCGTCGAGCACCCAGGACAGCATCAACCGCGGCCTGACCTTCTACAACGACCATCTCGCCGAGTCCCTGCCCCGTGAATACGCGCGGGTGCTGACGCCATTGCACCAGCTCATCGGCGACATTCTGCAGCGCGGAATGGACTCGGGGACCTTCCGGTCCGACATCGATGTCCAGAGCACCGCCGCCCTGATCATGCAGTCGGTGCTCGGTGCGATGCGCCTACGTTCACTGGGGGTGGAACTCAACGGCGCGCCGATCGACGGCGAGCACATCTACGAGTTCTGCGTGCGCGGTCTACTGGCCCCAGAATCTGCGGCCTGACCAGTACTTTCCCGACATTTTGAGCGATCGCCCGAATGGGCTCGTCGGCGCCTGCCATCGCGTGGTAACGTCATTACCAGTTTCGAAAACCCGACTCTCCCTGGAGGCGAAGATGCCGTCACGCGAGCTTTCCTATCCGGTGTTCGACGCCGACAACCACTTCTATGAGCCCAAGGAAGCCCTCACCAAGTTCCTCCCGGAGCACCGCAAGGGCGTCATCGACTACATCGATGTCCGGGGCCGGACCAAGATCATGGTCCGCAACGTGGTCAGCGACTACATCCCGAATCCGACCTTCGAGGTCGTGGCCCGACCCGGCGCGCAGGAGGACTACTTCCGCCACGGCAGCGGCGGCAAGACCTACCGCGAGGTCATGGGTAAGCCGATGAAGGCCATCCCCGCGTTCCGCAATCCGCAAGCGCGCCTGGAGGTTCTCGACAGCCTCGGCCTGGATTACACCCTGATGTTCCCGACGTTGGCCAGCCTGGTCGAGGAGCGACTCAAGGATGACCCCGACCTGATTCTCGACATCGTGCACGCCCTCAACGAGTGGATGTACGAGACCTGGCAGTTCAACTACTCCGACCGCATCTTCTCCACGCCGGTCATCAATCTGGGCAACGTCGACCGCGCACTCGAGGAACTGGAATGGTGCGTGGAGCGCGGCGCCAAGACCGTCCTGGTCCGTCCCGCGCCGGTGCCCGGGTATCGCGGTAGCCGGTCCATGGGCACCGAGGAATTCGACCCGTTCTGGAACGCCTGCGTGAAGGCCGGCATCCCGGTGTCGATGCACGCCTCGGACAGCGGCTACTCCAACTATCTCAACGACTGGGAGCCGGCCACCGAGTTCAAGCCGTTCTCGCCCACCTCATTCCGGATGGTTGCGATGGGTAAGCGTCCGATCGAGGACACCATGGCCGCGCTGGTCTGTCATGGCGCGCTGACCCGCAACCCCGACCTGCGCATCCTGTCGGTGGAGAACGGCGCCTCATGGGTGCCCTACCTGCACTACCAGTTCAAGGATGTCTACTCGAAGATGCCCGACGGGTTCCCCGAAGATCCGATCGAGGCGTTCAAGCGCTGCGTGTACGTCGCCCCGTTCTGGGAGGACGACTTCAAGAAGATGGCCGACCTGTGCGGCATCGACCGGGTGATCTTCGGCTCGGACTGGCCGCATCCGGAGGGCCTGGCTGATCCGATCAATCTGGTCGACGACCTCGTATCCCATGGACTTGACGATGAAGGTGTACGGAAGGTGATGGGCGGCAACATGATCGACTTGTTCAAGGTCGAGAACAAGAAGATGTACCGACCCGATGTACCTGCGCTCGTCCTGAACTGACCTCGTCCTCTCCTCATACACAAGAAGCTGGGCCGACTACATGACCGATGTGGCAAATCCCGAACAGATGTTGTTCACCTCCACCGCGCAAGCCTTCCTCGAGAAGGAGGTGCCGCTGGCCCGGGTACGCGAACTGCATGCCCAGGGCAACTCGTTCGACACCCAGTGGTGGGGCCGCGCAGCTGAATTGGGATGGGCCAGCCTCCTGGTGCCCGAGGAACTGGGCGGCGGCAGTCCGTCCGGGGACGGTGTCACCGACCTGGCATTGCTCGCCGAGCAGGCCGGCCACACCGTGGCCCCCGGTCCGCTGCATCCGGTCAGCATCGTGCTGGCCGGACTCGTCGAATCACCCGACGGGCACGGTGAATTGATCGAATCGCTGGTCGCCGGTGAAACGGTGGCGTCCTGGGCGGCATACGAACCCAAGCGGCCGTTCGGGGCCCTCGAGGCCGTCACCGGGATCGGAACCACCGCCACCCGCACCGAGGCGGGCTACCGCATCGACGGCATCAAGGACCGCGTCGAAGCCGGCGACCAGAGTGCCACGTTGCTGGTGGTTGCCGCGTGCGACGGCCAGATCCGCCAGTTCGTGGTGCCGACCGGCGCCGCCGGGGTGACGGTCACGCCCCAGAACTCGGTCGACCTGGTCAAGCGTTACGCCCGAGTGCAATTCGACGGTGTCCACGTCGACGCGTCCGCGGCCCTGGGTACCGCCGAGCAGACGCCGGCAATCATCGAACGCCAGCGTCAGGTCGCCCTGGTGCTGCAGTGCGCCGAGATCGTCGGAATCCTGGACGCGGTGCTCACGATGACCAACCAGTGGTTGGCAGACCGGCACAGTTTCGGCCGTCCGCTGGCCTCGTACCAGGCCCTCAAACATCGTGCTGCTGACATGAAGATGTGGTTCGAAGCCGCACGCGCCACCACCGCGGGAGCAGTCGCCGCGGTGGCCGATCGGTCCCCCGATGCGCCGAAGCTCGTCAGCGTCGCGAAAGCCTATGTGGCCGAGCGGGCTCCGGTGATGCTGCAGGACTGCGTGCAGCTGCACGGCGGCATCGGGGTGACCTGGGAGCATGACCTGCACCTGTACCTGCGGCGGGTTGCGCTGCATCGGGCGATGTACGGTTCGCCCGAAGATCACCACCGCGTCGTATACGCATTGAGCCGCAAGACCCGCGCAGCCGAGGAGATCGGGGCATGACCGACACCGTGAGTACCGCCGCAACCACAGAGTCTGTCGGGGAGTTCGCCCTTCGCGCCCGGACCTGGCTGGCCGAGAACATGCCGTCCATCGATCCGGACAACCCTCCGTTCGCGGTGCGTGCCAAGTCCGAATCCTGGGAACGGGCAAAGGAACTGCAGAAGCGGCTCTACGACGGTGGATTCGGCGGCATCTGCTTCCCGCGCGAGTACGGCGGCCTCGGCCTGGACTACGCCTACCAGAAGGCGTTCAACGACGAGTGCACAGCGTATGAGATGCCGTTGATCCTCAACACCCCGTCGTTCACCATCTGCGGCGCAACGATTCTCGACATGGGTAGTGAAGAGCAGAAGCGCGAACGCATCTCGGCTGCGATCCGCGGCGACGAGGTGCTCTGCCAGTTGCTGTCCGAGCCCAGCGGCGGGTCGGATCTCGCCGGCGTGATCACCCGTGCCGAACGTCAGGGCGACACGTGGATCATCAACGGCGCCAAGACCTGGAGCACCAGCGCCTTCGCCGCCGACTACGGATTGATGCTGGCCCGCACCGATTGGACCGTGCCCAAGCACGAGGGCCTGACCATGTTCCTGGTGCCACTGAATGCGCCGGGTATCACGATGCGCCGGATCACCGAGGTGAACGGCAACGAGGAATTCTGCGAGGAGTTCTTCGACAACCTGGAGCTTCCTGCGGACGCCGTCGTCGGTGAGGTCAATGACGGCTGGACCGTGGCCTCCCGTCAGCTGCACCACGAACGTCGGGCTGTCGGTGGCGGTTCCGAGTTCGCCAGCGGTACCGGCGCCGAGAACGCGAACGAGATGCCGCCCGATCACGTCGGGCTGGCCGAGGCCACCGGCCAGGGTGACGATGCCCGGGTGCAGGATCTGGCCGGTCGCGCCCTGGTGCGGCGAATGGTCAAGAAGCAACTCATCGACCATGTCGGCACAGCGATCGGGAACGGTTCGCTGCCGCCGAATGCGGGCACCCTGATTCGGCTGTTCCATGCCGAGACCACCGAGCTCGAGGTGGACACCGCACTGGCCATCGCAGGGACGGCCGGCGTGATCGACGAAGGCTCCGAAGGTGCGCCAGAGTTGGCCGGGCTGATGGAGATCGGTGTGCGCTACCTGTCTCGGCAGACCGGGTCGCTCGGCGGTGGCAGCTCGGAGATGGCGCGCAATGTGATCAGCGAGCGCATTCTGGGCTTCCCACGCGAACACTCGGCCGACCGCGGAGTGCCGTTCAACCAGGTCAAGCGCGGCAAGAGCTGACCGCCGCTCGGCGCTGAGGCGCGGTCGTGTCGACAGGTGTGCCGCGTACGGTGGGGACCAGACAACCCAGGGGGAATCCTGATGCCCACCATTCGTTTGGAACGAGTGATCGCCGCACCGCTCGAGCAGGTCTTCGACTGGATGGCCGACCCGGCGGGGCTGGCCACCGCACCGCTGGTGCTCCGGTCTGGCTGGGCGGCGGGGTCTTCGGAACCCACCGTCGGGGCCGTACGAACGGTGACCGGAGCCGGCATGTGGTTTCGGGAGGAGATCACCGCCTACGACCGCCCCAACAGTTACTCGTATCTGATCATCAGGTCGTTCCCGCCGTTCGATCATGACGGCGGCACACTGACTTTCACACCCCGCGGCAACGGTACGCATGTCGAATGGACGACGAGCTACACCCACCCCGCACGTGTCGGTGGTAGGGCGATGGAGGCCATCAGCTCGCGGCTGCTCCCGTGGAATTTCCGCGCCATCCTCGCCAATTGCGCTAAGGCACTGGAGCACTAGAACAGGACTGGGTGCGCCGATGCCGCGGTTTCGGGTACGGCATCGGCGCGCGCCGAGGGCGCTTGCCCAGTCATTCGCACATCGGATCGGAAGCGGACCGCCCGACGTGCACATCTATATCGAACAATAGTTCGAATACTCAGTCAAGCCGGATCCCAGTCTCTGGGATCCGGCGGGTCAGATCAGCACACCCGCGCGCGGGTCAATCACCACTTACCGAGCTGGCAGCGCGGGCTGTACGGATGGTCGTTCTGGACCGCGATCTGGCCGTCGACGGTGATCTCGCAGTGCGCGTTCGGCTGGGCCTGGCCCCCGTGCGTGGTGCTCGCGACCGTGAAGATGGCCCACTGCGGATCGTCGAGCGTGGTCTCGAACACCCAGGGCGCATCGGGACCGACGTTCACCGTCGCCTTCTGCAAGTACTTGTAGGCGTCGGCGTTGTAGGCGGCCATGCTCGCAGGCTGCGCCGTCAGGTAATAGAGGTCGAATTCGTAAGGTGCGCCGGAAGTGAGCGTGTACTTCACCTGGTGGCCTTGGGCCGCCGGATCCGCATACGACGTTGCGTTGGAAACCGCCATACCCGCAGCCGCCAGAACGAGGGCCGCACCGACCGTGGTTGTCGCTTTTCGCATATTCGTCACATACGTCATATCCGAGCACGCTACCGCGTTGTTACACCTGTGACAGGACCAGTGGCCACGCCGATGCGCGGACAATGCCCGAAATCTGTTCACGCTGGGAACATCGCTGTCATCGGCAGGTAACAAGCCGCTCCTAATTTTTCCGCATGACACAAGACCTCGGCAGTAAGCCGGCGGATGACACTGTCGAGGACCACCTCGACACCATGAATGCCACCAGGGAAACCCTGGAGGACTACACGCTGCGGTTCGCGCCGCGCAGCTACCGAAAATGGTCGACCGGAGTGGTGGGTATCTCCGCCCTCGGCGGCATCGCCTACCTGGCCGACTTCGCGATCGGCGCCAACATCGGCATCTCGTACGGCACCACCAATGCGCTGTGGGGCATCCTGATCTTCGCGGTCGTCGTCATCCTCACCGGATTTCCGGTCGCCTACTATTCCGCGCGCTACAACATCGACCTCGACCTCGTCACGCGCGGTAGCGGATTCGGTTACTACGGCTCCGTCGTCACCAACGTCATCTTCGCGACGTTCACCTTCATCTTCTTCGCCCTCGAAGGCTCGATCATGGCCCAGGGACTTCAGCTGGGCCTGCACATCCCGCTGTCGGTGGGCTATGCGGTGTCCACCCTGGTCATCTTCCCGCTGGTGATCTACGGGATGAAAGCCCTTTCCACACTCCAGGTCTGGACCACGCCGTTGTGGCTGGTCCTGATGGTGGCGCCGTTCGTCTATCTCGTGGTGAGCCATCCGGAGTCGGTCGGCCAGTTCTTCGCCTACCAGGGCGAGAACGGGGTCAAGGGCTTCGATCTCGGCTCGACACTGTTGGCCGCGGGCGTGTGCCTGTCGCTCATCGCCCAGATCGCCGAACAGAACGACTATCTGCGGTTCATGCCGCCGCTGACCCCGGAGAACAAGCGGAGTTGGTGGACCTGGCTCATCCTGGCCGGGCCGGGGTGGGTGTTCTTCGGCGCCGTCAAGCAGGTGGTCGGGCTCTTCCTCGCGGTCTACCTGATCGCCAACGTCGCCGACAGCGCCGGAATCGCCAACCAGCCCGTGCACCAGTTCCTGGAGATCTACGAGAACTTCCTGCCCGGTTGGCTTGCGATGACGCTGGCCGTGGTGCTCGTGGTGATCAGCCAGATCAAGATCAACGTCACCAACGCCTACTCCGGTTCACTGGCGTGGACGAACGCCTTCACCCGCGTCACCAAGCACTACCCGGGACGTCTGGTGTTCCTCGGACTGAACCTGTTGATCGCACTGATCCTGATGGAAGCCAACATGTTCGACTTCCTCAACACGATCCTGGGGTTCTACGCCAACTGCGGCATGGCGTGGGTGGTCGTGGTCGCGAGCGACATCGTGTTCAACAAGTACCTCCTCAAGCTGTCCCCGAAAGAGCCCGAGTTCCGGCGCGGCATGCTGTATGCGTTCAACCCCGTCGGTTTCGGCTCGATGCTGATCGCAGCCGGACTGTCGGTGATCGCATTCTTCGGCGGGCTCGGCGAAGCCATCCGCCCGTACTCGCCGCTGGTCGCCATCGGCCTCGCGCTGGTGCTGCCGCCGATCATCGCCGTCGCCACCAAGGGCAAGTACTACCTGCGCCGCATCGACGACGGTATCGACCTGCCGATGTTCGACGAACTCGGCAACCCTTCCGGCGCCCACCTCAAATGCCATGTCTGCCATCACGATTACGAACGTCCGGACATGCTCAAGTGTGAGACGCACGATGCCTACGTGTGCTCGCTGTGCGTGAGCACCGACAAGGTCGGCGACCACGTACTGCCCGCAGCACGGTAAAACCTCAGGCAATTCACGCACGCTGACGGGCCCGGCGGCCTCGCTATCGATCGGATAGCGGGTCGTCGGGCCGGCACGACGAACGACGGCTCACTCAGCCCAGACGGGAAAGAACCTCGGCGACAACGGAATCGGCTGCGACATCGACCTGCTCGCCGGTGGAGAGGTCCTTGAGGCCGACGGTGCCGGCCTCGATATCGCGGTCCCCGGCCACCAGCGCGTACTTGGCGCCGGAGCGGTCGGCCGCCTTCATCGCGCCCTTCAGCCCGCGGTCGCCGTAGGCCAGGTCGACGCTCACCCCGTCGGCCCGGAGCCGCGCGGCCAGCTTCGCCAACTCCAGCTTGGCGGCGTCGCCCAGTGGCACGCCGAACACCTCGACACCGCCGACACCGGTCACCGACTTGCCCTCGGCCTTCAGCGCGAGCAGCGTGCGGTCGACACCGAGCCCGAAGCCGATCCCCGAGACGTCCTGCCCGCCGAGCTGACTCATCAGCCCGTCATAACGCCCACCGCCACCGATGCCGGACTGTGCGCCCAACCCGTCGTGCACGAACTCGAAGGTGGTCTTGGTGTAGTAGTCCAGCCCGCGCACCATGCGCGGGTTGATCACGTACGGCACGCCCAGTGCGTCGAGGTGCGCCAGCACCACCTCGAAGTGGGCCTTGGCGCTGTCGGACAGGTGGTCGAGCATCAGCGGCGCGTCAGCGGTCATCTCCCGCACGTGGGGCCGCTTGTCGTCGAGCACCCGCAACGGGTTCAACTGAGCGCGTTGCCGGGTTTCTTCGTCCAGGTCGAGTTTCGACAGGAAGTCCTGCAGCAGCTCCCGATACGCGGGCCGACAGGTGTCGTCGCCCAGCGAGGTGATCTCGAGGCGGAAGCCGTCCAAGCCCAATGACCGGAAGCCCGCGTCGGCCACCGCGATCACCTCGGCGTCCAATGCCGGGTCGTCGACCCCGATGGCCTCCACGCCGACCTGCTGCAACTGGCGGTAGCGTCCGGCCTGGGGGCGTTCGTAGCGGAAGAACGGCCCGGCGTAGCAGAGCTTCACCGGCAGCGCGCCCCGGTCCAGGCGGTGCTGGATCACCGCGCGGATCACCCCTGCGGTGCCCTCGGGACGCAGGGTCACCGAGCGGTCGCCCCGGTCGGCGAACGTGTACATCTCCTTGGACACCACATCGGTGGACTCGCCCACACCGCGGGCGAACAGCGCGGTGTCCTCGAAGATCGGCAGCTCGATGTCGCCGTAGCCGGCCCGGCGCGCCGAGGCCAACAGGCCGTCCCGGACCGCCACGAACTGTGCCGACTCGGGCGGTAGATAGTCAGGCACGCCCTTGGGCGCCTGGAATGCAGAAGTCACAGAGTCAAACCTTCGAGAAACGGGTTGGTACGGCGTTCATGCCCGATGGTGGTGCGCGGGCCGTGCCCTGGTAGTACCACGGTGTCGTCGTCGAGTATCAACAGCTTTGTCACGATCGACTCGAGGAGGTCACGTCCGCTGCCACCGGGCAGGTCGGTGCGGCCCACCGAGGACCGGAACAGCGTATCGCCCGTGAATACCGTCTGAGCGGCCGATGCTTTCTCCGGCCCGCCGGAGACCCGGAACACCACCGATCCCCTGGTGTGTCCGGGCGTGTGCTCGACGGTGACCGAGACACCGTCGAAATCGAGAGTTTGGCCATCTCTGTCCAGCTCGACCAGCTGTTTGGGCTCGGAGAGAAGTACACCGAACGCGAGCCGGGACAACCGGCCCACGAGGGCGGGCCCGAAATCTTTGATCGGGTCGGTCAGCATGAATCGGTCTTCGGGGTGGATGTAGACGGGGCAGCCATAGCTGTCGGCGACCTTCTGGGCCGACCAGATGTGATCGAGGTGACCGTGGGTCAGCAGGACCGCCGCCGGGGTCAGGCGGTTCTCGTCGAGGATCCGGCGCAGCCGGTCCATTGCCCGCTGACCGGGGTCGACGACGATCGCGTCGGCTCCTGGCCGCTCGGCCAGGACATAGCAGTTGCACGCCAGCATCCCGGCCGGAAATCCGGTAGTGAACACGACCACAGTTTCCCACGTGGCCGCTTCCCCGACGCGCCGCGACCTGCGGCTACCGCGGGTCGCGGCACCGGCACTCAGGTTCGCCTGGCAGACTCGTTGCCAATCTCAACCGCCTACAAGGAGGACTGCCGCGGTGCCGACCAACGAACAACGGCGTGCGACGGCCAAGCGCAAGCTGGACCGCCAGCTGGAGCGCCGTGCCGACCAGGAACGCAAACGACGCATCGTGACCATCGCGGGTACCGCGGTCGCGGCCCTCGTCGTCATCGGGGCGGTTGTGGCCACATTCGTGTTCACCGGCAAGGACTCGGGCAGCACCACCGCCTCGGCGGAAGCCACCACCGCCACGTCGGGAGCGCCGGCGCAGCCTGCCGCCAACGGGCAGCTCCCGGCCTTCGCCGCACCTGCCGACCTCGGCGCCAACTGCCAGTATCCGGCCGCAGCCGCGGCCAGCAAGCCGGCCACGCCACCGCGCACCGGCAAGGTCCCCACCGATCCGGCCACGGTCAGCGTCAGCGTGGTCACCACCCAGGGCAACATCGGGCTGCAACTCGACAACGCCAAGGCGCCGTGCACCGTGAACAGCTTCGCGAGCCTGGCCGGCCAGAACTACTTCAACGACACCCCCTGCCACCGGCTGACCGCGGGCGGCCTGTCGGTGCTGCAGTGCGGTGACCCGACCGGCCAGGGCACCGGCGGCCCCGGCTACAAGTTCGCCGACGAGTACCCGACGAACCAGTACCAGCCGGACAACCCGGCGCTGGGTCAGCCGGTGCTCTACCCCCGCGGCACCTTGGCCATGGCCAACGCCGGGCCCAACACCAACGGCAGCCAGTTCTTCCTGGTGTACCAGGACTCCCAGCTGCCCCCGAACTACACGGTGTTCGGCAAGATCGACGACACCGGCCTGGCCACCCTCGACAAGATCGCCGCAGCCGGTGTGGCCGGAGGCGGAAGCGACGGCAAGCCGGCCCTCGATGTTCAGCTGAAGTCCGTGGCACTGGATTAGTCCCCGTTGACTGTCCCGCCCCCGTACGGCGGTTACCAGCCGGAGCATCCCAGTTATCCGCCGGCATACCCGGTGGGATATCCGGCTGGTTATCCCCCGCCTGCCCGCACCAACGGCATGGCGATCGCATCGTTGATCGGTGCCGTCCTGTTCGCTCCGCTGGGCATCGTCTTCGGGCACATTTCGCTGTCGCAGCTCAAACGCAGCGGTGAACAGGGACGCGGCATCGCGATCGCGGGCCTGATCATCGGATACGTGATGACGGCGCTGACCCTCGTGGCAGTCGTGCTGGTCGTGGTGTTCGCCGTCCTCATCAGCCGAGCCGCCGAGGACATGCCCCGCCAGGACCGGTACACGGCCGCCCCCGGCTCAGGCCGTCAACTGCCCGCGTTCGCGGCGCCATTGAACCTCGGCGCCAACTGCCAATACCCGGCCACCACGGCGCCTGCCACCAGGCCGGTCACCCCGCCGCGTTCCGGCCCGGTGCCAACCGAACCTGCCACGGTGGAAGCCGGGATGGTCACCAATCGCGGCGCCATCGGACTCAAGCTCGCCAATGGCAGGGCGCCGTGCACGGTGAACAACTTCGCCAGCCTGGCCTTCCAAGGATTCTTCGATGGCACCCCGTGCCACCGGTTGACCACAGGAGAGCTCGCGGCGCTGCAGTGCGGTGACCCGTCGGGCAGCGGAACCGGTGGGCCCGGTTACCGATTCCCGAATGAGTACCCGACCAACCAGTACCGGCTCTCCGATCCCGCGGTGAAACAACCTGTCGTCTATCCGCGCGGCACGGTGGCGATGGCGAATTCCGGGCCCGGCACCAACGGCAGCCAGTTCTTCCTCGTGTACGAGGATTCGCTCCTGCCGCCGACATACACGGTGTTCGGCACCGTCGACAAGACCGGATTGGACACTCTCGATGGGATTGCCGCAGCCGGGGTCGCCGACGGCGGCACGGACGGCAAACCAGCCGGCCCCGTCGAAATCACCTCGGTCACACTCGATTAACCCGCACGGCGTCAATTTCGGGGGCCGGCGAGTGTGGCTGTGGCAAGCTGACCAGGAAAGAACGCCTTCGACGAATGGGAAGTGGCGCATGAGGATCCGCAGGTTCGGAACACCGCTGGCGGTTGCGGGTATCGCGGTGATCGGCTTGACGACCGCACCGATCGCAATGGCCGAGCCGACCGTGACTCCCTTCGACACCACCCAGGAACTGGTCGATGCGGGCGGCGCCGTGGTCACCGGCTGGACGGTCGAGGAACTGGAGCCCGCCGACGACACCATCCCGGGCTACCACCCCGCGGGGCAACTGTGGGAGGCCGACGTCACCGTCGAGGCCGTCAAGGGCGCCGTCACGCCGATCATCCCCAACTTCAGTGTGCGAGCCGCCAACGGCGACACCTACCGGGTGGTCGTGGTGCTGCCGGCGCCCGAAGGGCTCAATCCGAGCACATTGCAGCAGGGCCAGTCCGCCGAGGGCGAACTCTACTTCGACGTCACCGGCGCGGAGCCGGATAGCGTCGTCTACAGCGCCGGAGGCCATGACCTGCTGATCTGGAAGGGCGAAAGCTAGGCCTCAGGCTGCGGAGGTGATGCGGTAGACGTCGTACACGCCTTCAACGTTGCGCACCACACTCAGCAGGTGGCCGAGGTGCTTGGGATCGCCCATCTCGAAGGTGAACCGGCTGATCGCGACCCGGTCGTTCGAGGTCGTCACCGACGCCGAGAGGATGTTGACCTTCTCGTCGGCCAGCACGCGCGTCACATCGGACAGCAGACGGTGCCGGTCGAGCGCCTCGACCTGGATGGCCACCAGGAACACCGACGACGGAGACGGTGCCCAGTTCACCTCGATGATGCGTTCCGACTGTTGTTGCAGGGAAGCCGCATTCGTGCAGTCGGTGCGGTGCACGCTGACGCCACCACCGCGGGTCACGAAGCCCATGATGGTGTCGCCGGGTACCGGGGTACAGCACTTGGCGAGCTTGGTCAGGGTGCCCGGCGCTCCCGGCACCGCGACGCCGGTGTCGTCGGTGCTGCGCTGACGCACCGGCATGGTCAAGGGCGTGGACCGCTCGGCGAGTTCGTCCTCGGCCGCGTCGTCGCCGCCGAACTGGGCGAGCAGACGCTGCACGACGTGGCGCGCCGAGACGTGGCCCTCACCGACAGCGGTGTACAGGGCGGAGACGTCGGCGTAACGCAACTCGCGGGCGAGCGCACCCATGGAATCGGCATTGATCAAGCGCTGCAACGGAAGTCCGCCTCGACGGACTTCCCGCGCGATGGCATCCTTGCCGGACTCCAAGGCTTCTTCGCGGCGTTCCTTGGCGAACCACTGCCGGATCTTGGCCTTGGCCCGCGGCGACACCACGAAGGTCTGCCAGTCGCGTGACGGTCCGGCGTTGTGCGCCTTCGAGGTGAACACCTCGACGACTTCACCGTTCTCCAGCTTGCGTTCCAGCGCGACGAGCCGGCCATTGACCCGGGCACCGATACAGCGGTGCCCCACCTCGGTGTGCACGGCGTAAGCGAAGTCGACCGGCGTCGATCCGGTCGGCAGGTTGATCACGTCGCCCTTGGGGGTGAAGACGAAGATCTCTTTGACCGCAAGGTCGTAACGCAAGGACTCGAGGAACTCGCCGGGGTCGGCGGCCTCCCGCTGCCAATCGAGCAACTGGCGCATCCAGGCCATGTCGTCGATCTCGGTGGCGGCGTGGCTGGGCGGAACTCCGTTGCGGCCCTTGGCTTCTTTGTAGCGCCAGTGCGCGGCGATGCCGTACTCGGCGGTGCGGTGCATGTCGCGGGTACGGATCTGCACCTCCAGCGGCTTACCCTCGGGGCCGACGACCGTGGTGTGCAGCGACTGGTAGACGCCGTAGCGCGGCTGGGCGATGTAGTCCTTGAACCGGCCCGCCATCGGCTGCCACAGCGAGTGCACGACGCCGACGGCCGCATAGCAGTCCCGGATCTCATCGCACAGGATCCGCACGCCGACCAGGTCGTGGATGTCGTCGAAGTCGCGCCCCTTGACGATCATCTTCTGATAGATCGACCAGTAGTGCTTGGGCCTGCCCTCAACCACCGCGTTGATCTTCATCGCGCTCAGTGCCACGCCGATCTCGGCACGCACCTTGGCCAGGTAGGTGTCCCGCGACGGCGCCCGGTCGGCGACCAGTCGCACGATCTCTTCGTACTTCTTGGGGTGCAGGATCGCGAACGACAGGTCCTCAAGCTCCCACTTGACCGTCGCCATACCAAGCCGATGGGCCAGCGGCGCAATCACTTCCAGGGTCTCGCGGGCCTTGCGGGCCTGCTTCTCGGGGGGCAGGAACCGCATGGTGCGCATGTTGTGCAGCCGATCGGCCACCTTGATCACCAGTACCCGCGGGTCGCGGGCCATCGCGATGATCATCTTGCGGATCGTCTCGCCCTCAGCGGCCGAGCCGAGCACCACCTTGTCCAGCTTGGTGACCCCGTCGACCAGGTGACCCACCTCGGCCCCGAACTCGGCGGTCAACGCCTCCAAGGTGTATCCGGTGTCCTCCACCGTGTCGTGCAGCAGGGCCGCGACCAGCGTGGTGGTGTCCATGCCGAGCTCGGCCAGGATGTTGGCGACCGCCAGCGGATGGGTGATGTAGGGATCACCCGATTTGCGCAACTGGTCGGCGTGCCGCTGGTCGGCGACGTCGTAGGCCCGCTGTAGCAACTGCAGGTCGGCCTTGGGGTAGATCTCGCGGTGTACCGCGACGAGGGGCTCCAGGACCGGGTTGAACGCACTGCGCTGCGAGGTCATCCGGCGGGCCAACCGGGCGCGCACCCGGCGCGAGGCACTGGTTTTGGTCGTATCGGGAGCCGGCGGGGTGGCACCCGGCAGCGTCGGGGGCAACTCAGCAGTCTGGCCGGTACCTGTGTCCGTAACCGGTTCGCTGGCCATCGTCACCTCCCACTGTTGATCTGAGATATCGAGGATATCCCTCACACCGTGTGCAAGCTGCTGACCCTCAGCGGTGCCACCACATCCCGACCACCCAGGGCGGTCAATTCCAGCACCACCGCGGCGCTCAGGACATTGGCGCCGCTGGCCTCGAGCAGCTGCATGGCCGCTCCCAGCGTCCCGCCGGTGGCCAGGACATCGTCGATGATCACAACGTTGCGGCCGGCGATATCAATCCCGTCAGCCGGGATCTCCAGGGTCGCGCTGCCGTACTCGAGCTGATAGGTCACGCTGTGCACCGGAGGCGGCAGCTTGCCGCCCTTGCGCACCGCCAGGACACCGGTGCCGAGTCGGGTCGCGACCGCGGCACCCAGCAGAAAGCCGCGGGCATCCAGGCCTGCGATCAGATCGGCGTCGGCCGCGGTGGCGGCCAATGCATCGGTCACCGCGCACAGGCCCTCGGCGTCGGCCAGCAACGGGGTCAAGTCCTTGAACTGCACGCCGGGCTCGGGAAAGTCGGGGACCTCCCGGATCAGCCTCTTGACCAGCTCCGAGACTCTGGCAACGTCACCGCCACTCACGTGGACAACTTCCAGCGATCCATGTTCCAGCCCGCGCCCCACCGCGTGGGGTTACTGCTCACCGCATACATCTTGTTCGATGTCAGCACGGTGCGCTGCTGGCGGTACAGCGGCAGGGTCGGCATGTCGTTCCACAGGATCGTCGCGCCCTCCCCGGCCAGCCGGGCCAGTTCCTTCGGATCGCTCGTGACAGCCTGCGCATCGATGATGCCGTCCACCCGCTCGTTGAAATAGGCGCCCAGGTTGTTGCCGTTACCCGAATGGAAGGCATAGGCATCGATCGCCGAAGATCCCGAGGAACCGCTGCCGGCGGCCCCGCCGGTGCTGGCCAGCAATCCGTCGATCTCGTTGTTGCGCAACGCCACCGGCCCTGCCGTCGCCGATCCGGCGTCCTGCACGGTGATGCCCGCGGCGGCGCACGATTTCGCGATGGCGCCGACGGTCGCGGCCAGTCTGGCATTGGGCGTCTGATACCCGATGCGCACCGTCAACGGCTTGTTGTTCAGGGCGGCGCGGGCCGCACCGGGGTTGGCAGAAGCGAATTGCGCGGCCTCGCCGACATTCTCGGCCGCACTGAACGCGTCGTCGCTGACCGGGCTGAGCCGCGAGTTGACGATCGGCGTGGCGGCGTTGCGGGCGATCACGTCACGCGGGGTGCACAGCGCGACGGCCCGTCGCGCCGCCGGAGGGGCCAGCGGACCGCCCGGCGCGAAGATCAGCTGCTCGATACCGGCGGACGGGCTTTCGGTGCTGACATAGTCGTCGGGCAGGTTGAGCAGACCCGAGGATCCGGACTCGATGTCGACAACGTCGAAGGATCCCTGGTTGACCCGCTCCTGGATGTCAGCCCCACGCGGCCACACCGCGATCCGGTTGGTGACGGGGGCGGTGCCCCACCATTTGTCGTTGGCGACCAGGACCACCACGCCGTCCTCGGACACTGAGTCGATCCGGTACGGGCCGGACGAGGGGAACCGTTTGAGGTCGAGGTCGGGCTTGAGATCCCAGCTGTTGTTCCACGCCTTGGCGATGCGGTCGATGGTCGGTTGGTCGCTGTTCAGCAACGCAGTGGCCACACCCCCGTCGCCCAGGTCGAGTTCGTCGGCGAGGACGTGTGCGGGCATCAGCGAGGTGGCCGCGAACAGCTGACCGTAGTCGAGGAATCCGCGATCCTGGGCGAAGGACACCCGGGCCCGCTTCTGGCCGGGTACGCAGTCCACCGATGCGATGTCGCGGTAGCCGGCGTGGCTGGCGGCGTCGAACACGGGGAACCGGCCGGACTGTGCGCCCCAGGTCAGCACCAGGTCGTCACAGGTGATCGGCTTACCGTCGGAGTAGACGGCCTTGTCGCTGATCACGTAGTCGAGCACCAGTGGGGCGCGGCCCACGACCGACACCGAGCCGAAGTCGTTGTCGGCGACCACCTGACCTTCAGGCCCGTGATAGGCGAACCCGGTCAATGCCCGGGCGAAGGCCTGTGGGCCGGCGGAGGCCGCTCCGGCCATGGTGTTGGTGTTATAGGTGGTCAGTGTGCCGTCCACGGCGTAGTCGATCTCGTCGGCCGAACTGCCCGAACACGCCGCCAGACCCAGCCCGGCGACCACGGACAGCGTGGCCACTGTTGCCGCTGTCCGGGTCCGGGCCGCGGCCCGCCACTGAACCATGCGGATTACCGCCGGCTGTTCCGCTTGCCCGACGGACGTCCGGTCCGGGGGCCGGGACGTGCGCCCGGTGCCGGCTTGGCCGGTGCAGGCGCGGCGACGACCGAAGCCGACACGGTCGCGTCGTCGGCGTCGTCGGCCTCGGTGGTGTCGGAGGCATCCTTGGCCATCACCGGCTTGGCGCCCCGCTCCCGGCGGTTGAGCACCCGCTTGGTGTGCTTGCGCACCAGTTCGGTGCGTTCACGCAACGACACGAGCAGCGGCGTGGCGAAGTAGATCGACGAGTACGTACCCACGATGACGCCGACCAACTGGACCAGAGCCAGGTCCATCAGGGTTCCGACGCCCAGAAGCCACACCGCCACCACCATCAACGCCACGATCGGCAACACCGAGATCAAGCTGGTGTTGATCGAACGCATGAATGTCTGGTTGACGGCGAGGTTGGCCTGCTCGGCGAAGGTTCGGCGAGTGGTGTGCTCGAACCCGTTGGTGTTCTCCTCGACCTTGTCGAACACGATCACCGTGTCGTACAGCGAGAAGCCCAGAATCGTGAGCAGGCCGATCACGGTGGCCGGGCTGACCTCGAATCCGACCAGCGAATAGACGCCTGCGGTCACGACCAGGTCGAAGACCAGGGTCGCCATCGCGGCCATCGCCATGTAGCGCTCATAACGCCAGGCGATGTAGATCGAGGCCAGGACGATGAACACCACAAGCGCGATCAGTGCCTTGTCGGTGATCTGGCCGCCCCAGGTCTCCGACACCTTCGAATCGCTGATCGCCTGTTTGCTGGGCTGGCCGTCGCTACCCTTCGGATGGAACTCGTCGAACAACGCGGTGCGCAACTGCTCGATCTCGGGTTCCGACAGTGTCTCCGAACGGATCTGGACCGTCGCCGAGTCGCCGCTGCCGACCCGCACGACCGACTCGGGCGTCCGATTCAGGGTCTTGCTGTAGACATCCTCGACCTGTTGCACCGAGACGTTGCCCGTAGAACCGGCCGACGGCATCGACACCTTCGTGCCGCCCTCGAAGTCGATCCCGAAGGTGAACCCGCGCAGCACCATGCTGGCGATACAGATCCCGACGATGATGCCGCTGACCGCATACCAGAATTTGCGGCGACCGATCACCTCGAAGGCGCCGGTGCCGGTGTAGAGCCGGACGAAGAATCCGTGCTTGGGCAGTGCCGCAGACGTGGATTCGATGCTCGGCGCCTCCACCGAGGTGTCTTTCACGTCCTCGCCAGTGGTGTCATTCTTTGCTGCCATCTGCTTATCCCCGTCCCGCGGTCGCATGCGAAGCCTCCCGGCGTTCCCGCGCGATCTGCTGCACCGCGCCGAGACCGTTGAGGGCAGGTTTTGCCATCGTCGGGGACTTGGACGCCAGGTACACCAGCGGCCAGGTCACCAGGAACACCACCACGATGTCCAGGATTGTCGTCAACCCCAGTGTGAACGCGAAGCCCTTGACCTGACCGATCGCCAGGAAGTACAGCACCGCGGCAGCCAGGAAGGTCACGGCGTTGCCGGACACGATCGTCTTGCGGGCGCGCGCCCAACCTCGGGGCACCGCCGACCGGAAAGATCTGCCCTCGCGGATCTCGTCCTTTATTCGCTCGAAGAACACCACGAAGGAGTCCGCAGTGGTGCCGATACCGATGATCAGACCGGCGATGCCGGCCAGGTCCAGTGTGTAGCCGATATACCGGCCGAGCAGGACGAGGATGGCGAAAACCACCGCGCCGGCAGCGATCAGCGACAGCGCCACCAACAGACCGAGCACCCGGTAGTACAGCAGCGAGTACAGCAGCACCGCCGCCAGACCGACCGCGCCTGCGATCAGGCCGGCTCGCATGGAGGACAGGCCCAGGGTCGCCGAAACGGTCTCGGCCTCCGACGACTCGAACGACAGCGGCAGCGACCCGTACTTGAGCACGTTGGCCAGTTCCTTGGCCGATTCCGAAGTGAACTGGCCGGTGATCTGGGTGTTGCCACCGGGAATGGCTTCCCGGATCTCGGGTGCGCTGACCACCTGCGAGTCCAAGGTGAAGGCGGTCTGAGTGCCCACGTTGGCCGCGGTGAAGTCGGCCCAGGTCTTGGCTCCCCCACTCTTGAAGGTCACGTCGACGACGTACTGGCCCTGCTGCTGGTCCAGACCCGAGGAGGCGGTCTCGATCTCTTCACCGCTCATGATCGACTTGCTGAGCAGGTACACCGTCTGCCCGTCTTGCGAGCACGTGATCAACGGCAGGTTCGGGTCGTCGTTGCCGGCGAGCACATCTTCCTCACCGCAACGGGTGGCCTGGTACTGCAGCGCCAGGATCTGGATCGACGGGTTGGTGCTCTGCCGCAGTTCCTTCTCGTCGGAAATCCGCTGCGCCATAGCGGCCTTGGCGTCACCGGGCTTCGGCTGTTCGGGAGCCGGAGCCGGTGCGGGACCGGGTGCCGGTGCAGGCGCCGGGCCGGGCTCACCCGGGGCCGGAGCCGGAGTCGGTTCACCTGGAGTCGGTGCCGGGTCCAGCGGGTAGGGCCGCGGCTGGGGAGCCGGGACCGGCTCACCCGCCGGAGGCGCCGGCTGCTCGCCGGCCGGCGGTACCGCCGGAGCCTCGCCCGGCGCACCCGGAGCCAGACCTGGGACCGCACCGGGAAGCCCGGGCACGACACCCGGAGCCGCAGGAGCACCCGGGGCCGCAGGAGCACCCGGAGCGCCCGGCTGCTGTCCCTGCGGAGCCGGCGGCTTGGCGGGCATCGAGTGCACGACCGGCCGGATGTACAGGCGGGCGGTCTGGCCCAGGTTGCGGGCCTCGCTGCCGTCATTGCCGGGAACGGTGATCACCAGGTTGTCGCCGTCGATGACGACCTCCGAGCCGGAGACGCCGAGACCGTCGACGCGGGCACTGATGATTTGTTGGGCCTGGCTGAGTGCCTCTCTGGTGGGCGTCGAGCCGTCCGGGGTGCGCGCTGTCAGCGTCACCCGGGTACCGCCCTGCAGGTCAATGCCTAGTTTTGGCTTCGCCTGCTTGTCGCCGGTGAGAAACACCAGCAGATAAACGCCGACCAGAAGTGCCAGGAATAGCGACAGGTAGCGCGCAGGATGCACCGGCGCCGAAGACGATGCCACGTTTCTAGGGTCTCCTCGAGATCAGTTCGTCAGCACCGCAAAGGGTACGTGCTTGTCCTGGGTGCTCTGCGGTCAGTCTTTCTTGAAGCCGTCGGCGTCGGTGACACCGGTGCTCTCGGTCAATTCGGTCGCGCCTGCCGAAGCGGCGGTCTCATCCTCGAGATCATCGTCGGTGTCCTCCTCGATGCGATCGCGCACGGCGAGCTTCATCCAGGTGGTGACGACGCCGGGGGCGATCTCCAGGTCGACGTTGTCGTCGGTGATACCGGTGATGGTGGCCAGCATGCCCGAGGTGGTGTGCACTCGATCCCCGACCTGCAGAGAATTGTGCAGGTCGATGGTCGCCTGCATGGCCTTGCGCTGACGACGCGACGCGAAGAACATAAATGCGCCCATGACGATCAGCAAGGGCAGGAAAATGACGAGATCCATGTCAGTTATGTCTTTCGTGTTGTGTCAGAAGTCAGGGCGACCGAGGCCACGATACCGCCGCCGAGCCGGACCACCCCATTCGCCGCCGACAGTCGGGTGTGACGACTAGGCTCGAGACGCGTTCTTTCCGGCGCCGCCCTTGGAGAATTCAGGAGGCTGTGTTGAGTCATCCCGAGCAGAGTCGCCATCTGGCCACCGCGATCCCGGGCCCGAAATCTGAGGCGTTGATCGGCCGGAAAATGGCCGCTGTCGCCCGTGGTGTCGGCACGACCATGCCGGTGTATGCCGCCCGCGCCGGCGGCGGCATCGTCGAGGACGTTGACGGTAATCGGCTCATCGACCTGGGCTCGGGCATTGCCGTCACCACCATCGGCAACTCGTCGCCGCGGGTGGTCGAGGCAGTCGCCGCACAGGCCGGCGAGTTCACCCATACGTGCTTCATGGTGACGCCGTACGAGCGGTACGTCGCGGTCTGCGAGCACCTCAACCGGCTCACACCGGTGCGGGGCGAGAAACGCTCGGCCTTGTTCAATTCCGGTTCTGAGGCCGTCGAGAACGCAGTCAAGATCGCCCGGTCCTACACCCACAAGCCCGCCGTCGTCGCGTTCGACCACGCCTATCACGGGCGCACCAACCTGACCATGGCCCTGACTGCCAAGGTGATGCCCTACAAGCATGGCTTCGGCCCATTCGCACCCGAGATCTACCGGGCGCCGTTGTCCTACCCCTACCGCGACGCCGAGTTCGGCAAGGAGCTGGCCACCGACGGCGCGCTGGCGGCCAGGCGGGCCATCGACGTGATGGAAAAACAGATCGGCGCCGACAACCTGGCCGCGGTGATCATCGAACCCATCCAGGGCGAGGGCGGGTTCATCGTGCCGGCCGACGGGTTCCTGCCCGCACTGTTGGGCTGGTGCCGCGACAACAACGTGGTGTTCATCGCCGACGAGGTGCAGACCGGGTTCGCCCGGACCGGCGCAATGTTCGCGTGCGAGCACGAGGGCATCGATCCCGATCTCATCGTCACCGCCAAGGGGATCGCCGACGGCCTGCCGTTGTCGGCGGTGACCGGCCGCGCCGAGATCATGGACTCGCCGCACGTCTCCGGGTTGGGCGGCACCTACGGCGGCAACCCGATCGCCTGCGCGGCGGCGCTGGCCACCATCGAGACCATCGAGGCCGACGGACTGGTCGCCCGCGCCCAGCACATCGAGCTGCTGATGAAGGACCGACTTGGCCGGTTGCAGGCCGAGGACGACCGGATCGGCGACGTGCGCGGCCGGGGGGCGATGATCGCCGTCGAACTGGTCAAGGCCGGCACCACGACCCCCGACCCGGAGCTGACCAAGGCGCTGTGCGCCGGTGCCCATTCGGCCGGGGTGATCGTGCTGTCCTGCGGTACCTATGGCAACGTGCTGCGCTTCCTCCCGCCGCTGACGATCAGCGACGAACTGCTCGTCGAGGGGCTCGACGTGCTCGAGCTGATCCTGCGCGACCTCTGAGGTATTAGTGCGCGTGGGTGTGGCGTCCACCGAAGAATCCGCCCCAGGTCCGACGTCTAGGCGTGCCCACCGCTTCGGTCGGCTGAGCGTCGGCGACCGCTTCGGGCTCGGTCGACACCGCCGACGCGACGGGTCGGCGCACGTATTCGACATCACGCACACTGCGGACCGATAGTCGCCCTACCGCGACGGCTCCCAGGAACACGATCAATGCGCCCAGCCCCGAGAAGTAGGCCAGCTCGAGGCTGACGCGCTTGGCGTCGGTCACGGCGATCGGCATCCCGGCGTCGCCCATGCCCAATGGCCCTGCGAGCGCCCGGCCGATCACGAACCACGCCCCGCCGAGTACCGCCAGCCATGCGCCGAAATGGGCCGTGGCCCGGTTACCCGAAACCAGGAGGAGCAGGCCGCCCAGCGCCGTGACAGCACCCGGAAGTACCTCCAACCACCCGCGCGCCGACGTCCAGAACCAGCCCTGGTCCGGCGTGAACGCGAAGTCGAAGTACGGCCCCACGAACGGGATCAGCGCACCCCAGATTCCGAGCAGCACCAGCAGAAACCCACTGGCGGCTCCGCGGCTGCGTGGCATTCGCAGACGGCTGCCGGGGGTATCGAATTCGGTCATGATGCCTCCTTTGACATCCCGGTGGGTACCCCAAACTCAGTGGCAGTAACGCTCCTACGGTGAGGAGATGCGCCGAGTAGGGATCGTCTTGCGCGATGAGTTGGCCGCCTGGGCGCGATGGATTAGCAGGCCTGCCCGGGGGCACCACATAGAAATGACCGGACTCACAGCACATTGACAGCGCAGAAGCTGGTTTTCCGGAAATAAGTTTAGTTTCACTAACGTAGTAGTTCGGTAGCGCAACGTCGCGCCAGTGATTATTTCCGCTATCTGTAAAGAGGGTTCTTGATGTCGTCCGATACTCGCGAAGAGCAACTAGCAATCCGGATCGCCGATCTGACCGCCGCCGATCCCCAGTTCGCCGCCGCGATTCCCAGCGACACCGTCACCGCCGCCGTCGACGTCCCCGGCCTCCTGTTGCCCGAGATCGTCCAGACCCTCCTGCAGGGTTATGCCGAACGGCCGGCGCTCGGTGAACGCGCACAAGAATTCGTCACCGATCCGGCCACCGGTCGGACCACGGCCCGCCTGCTCCCCCGGTTCGACACGATCAGCTACGGCCAGCTCGCCGACCGGGTCCGCGCCCTCGCCGCGGCCTTGCACGCCACTGCCGTCGCGACCGGCGACCGGGTTGCCATCCTCGGATTCACCAGCGCCGACTACACCGTGATCGACACCGCACTGGGCCAGATCGGCGCGGTGTCGGTGCCCCTGCAGACCAGCTCCTCGCCCGAGTCGCTGGCGCCGATCGTGACCGAGACCGAGCCGCGCGTGATCGCCGCGAGCGTCGACCACCTCGCCGCCGCAGTCGAACTGGCGGTCACCGCCCACGCTCCAGCCCGGGTCCTCGTCTTCGACTACCACCCCGAGCTCGACGACCACCGCGACGCCGTGGCATCGGCCTCCGAGCGGCTGGCGGGCACCGGCGTCGCAGTCGAGACCCTGACCGACCTCCTGGACCGCGGCGACAAGCTGCCGGCGCCCGAGGCACCCAAGGCTGACGGCACCGATCCGCTCGCCTTGCTGATCTACACCTCTGGCAGCACCGGTGCCCCCAAGGGCGCCATGTACCTGCAGAGCTCGGTCGGCAAATTCTGGCGGCGCAACAGCAAGGCCTGGCTCGGACCGGTCAGCTCGGCGATCAATCTGAGTTTCATGCCGATGAGCCATGTGATGGGCCGCGGCATCCTGTACGCGTCGCTCGCCGCCGGCGGTACCTGCTACTTCGCGGCCCGCAGCGATCTGTCGACGCTGCTCGAGGACCTCGCCCTGGTGCGGCCCACTGAGCTGAATTTCGTTCCGCGCGTGTGGGAGATGATCCACAGCGAGTACCAGAGCCGGGTCGATCACCGCCTGGCCGAGGGAGGCCAGGACCGTGACGCGGTCGAGGCCGACGTACTGGCCGAGGTGCGCGACGAGGTTCTCGGCGGACGGTTCGTCGCGGCGATGACCGGCTCGGCACCCATCTCGGCCGACCTCAAGGTCTGGACCGAGGACATGCTCGGCATTCATCTGCTGGAGGGTTACGGCTCGACCGAGGCCGGTATGGCGCTGTTCGACGGCGTGGCCCAGCGTCCGCCGGTGATCGACTACAAGCTCGTCGACGTCCCCGACCTTGGGTACTTCAGCACCGATCAGCCCCACCCGCGTGGCGAGCTGCTGATCAAGACCGAGAATCTGTTCCCCGGCTACTACAAGCGTCCCGACGTGACCGCGTCGGTGTTCGACGAGGACGGCTTCTACCGGACCGGTGACGTCGTCGCCGAGATCGGCCCGGATCAGCTGCGCTACGTCGACCGGCGCAACAACGTGCTCAAGCTCGCCCAGGGCGAGTTCGTCACGCTGGCCAAGTTGGAAGCAGTCTTCGGCAACAGCCCCCTGGTGCAACAGATCTACGTCTACGGCAACAGCGCGCAGCCATACCTGCTGGCCGTCGTGGTGCCCACCGATCTGACGGTGTCGAAGGAGGCGATCAGCGAATCCCTGCAGGAGGTCGCCCGGGATGCCGATCTGCAGTCCTATGAGGTCCCGCGCGATTTCATCGTGGAGACAACACCTTTCAGCCTGGAGAACGGCTTGCTGACCGGCATCCGCAAGCTGGCCTGGCCGAAGTTGAAGGCGCACTATGGCGAGCGGTTGGAGCAGCTCTACACCGACCTGGCCGAGACTCAGGCCAACGAGTTGCGCGCCCTGCGCACCGGCGCGGCCGACGCCCCGGTGCTGGAGACCGTGAGCCGGGCCGCCGGCGCCCTGTTGGGTGCCGCGGCTTCGGATCTGGAGCCCGACGCCCATTTCACCGATCTGGGCGGAGATTCGTTGTCGGCATTGACCTTCGGCAATCTTCTCCGGGAGATCTTCGACGTGGATGTGCCCGTCGGCGTGATCGTCAGCCCGGCCACCGACCTGGCCGGCATCGCCACCTACATCGAAACGCAGCGCCACGGATCCCAACGCCCGACCTACGCATCGGTGCACGGCAGGCACGCCGCCGAAGTCGCCGCCGCCGACCTGACGCTGGACAAGTTCCTCGACGCGGACACCCTGGCTGCCGCACCCGGCCTGCCCAAGGCCCCAGCCGAGGTGCGCACAGTGTTGCTCACCGGCGCCACCGGATTCCTGGGCCGCTATCTGGCCCTGGAATGGCTGGAACGCATGGATCTGGTCGACGGCAAGGTCATCGCCCTGGTGCGGGCCAAGTCCGATGAGGAGGCCCGAGCCCGGCTCGATGCCACCTTCGGCGGTGCTGAATCTAACAGCGGTGGCGACGCGAAACTCCTTGCGCACTACCAGGATCTGGCCGCCGACCACCTCGAAGTGATCGCCGGCGACAAGGGTGAGGAAAACCTCGGCCTGGATCAGCAGACCTGGCAGCGGCTGGCCGCTGACGTCGACCTGATCGTCGATCCGGCCGCACTGGTCAACCACGTGCTGCCGTACAGCGAACTGTTCGGGCCCAATGCCCTGGGCACCGCCGAGCTGATCAAGATCGCGCTCACCACGAAGATCAAGCCGTACACCTATGTGTCGACCATCGGCGTGGGCGATCAGATCGAGCCGGGGAAGTTCGTCGAAGGCGTCGACGTCCGCCAGATGAGCGCGGTCCGCAAGATCAACGACGGCTACGCCAACGGCTACGGCAACAGCAAGTGGGCCGGCGAGGTCCTGCTGCGGGAGGCCAACGATCTGTGCCGGCTGCCGGTGGCGGTGTTCCGTTGCGACATGATCCTGGCTGATACCACCTACTCGGGTCAGCTGAACCTGCCGGACATGTTCACCCGGATGATGCTCAGCCTGGTCGCCAGCGGTATCGCGCCCGGCTCGTTCTACCAGCTCGACGCTGACGGCAACCGGCAGCGCTCGCACTACGACGGACTGCCGGTCGAGTTCATCGCCGAGGCCATTTCGACACTGGGCGGGCAATCCGTGGAGAGCTTCGAGACCTACCACGTGATGAACCCGTACGACGACGGCCTCGGGCTCGACGAGTTCGCCGACTGGCTGATCGAGGCCGGCTACCCGATCGAGCGCATCGCCGACTATGGGCAGTGGATCCAGCGCTTCGAGAGCACCCTGCGCGCGCTGCCGGACAAGCAGCGACAGGCCTCACTGCTGCCGCTGCTGCACAACTACCAGCAGCCCGAGCGGCCGATGCTGGGCGCCCTGGCCCCCACTGACGTGTTCCGGGCCGCGGTGCAGGAAGCCAAGATCGGACCGGACAAGGACATCCCTCATGTCAGCCCGGCAGTGATCGTCAAGTACATCACCGACCTGCAGCAGCTCGGCCTGCTCTAGTCCCCCGTGCGCCCGTCCCACATCGGAGTGGGACGGGCGCACGTCGGGCGTGACGCATCTCGCAGCCCCAGGACTGGCATCTCGAAATATAATTAGTTTTACTAACGTAGTAATTACTAGGCACGGCAAACGTGCCGACCATAGTTATTTTGATTTGCTCAGGGGACCGATATGACGACCGAAACACGCGAGGACCGGCTCCAACGCCGCATCGCACACCTGCATGACACCGACCCACAGTTCGCCGCCGCCTACCCCAGCGACACCGTCAACGCCGCCGTCGCGCAGCCCGAGCTGCGGCTGCCGGCCATCGTCAAAGGGGTGCTCACCGGGTACGCCGACCGCCCCGCGCTCGGACAGCGCGCCGTCGAACTCGTCACCGACGCCGCCGGCCGGACCTCGGCCCAGCTGCTCCCCCGTTTTGACACCATCACCTACCGCCAGCTGGGCGACCGCGTCCAAGCGGTGACCAACGCGTGGCACAACCATCCGGTGAAGCCCGGCGACCGCGTCGCCATCCTCGGCTTCACCAGCGTCGACTACACCACGATCGACACCGCACTCATCGAACTCGGCGCCGTGTCGGTGCCGCTGCAGACCAGCGCCCCGGTCAGCACACTGCAGCCGATTGTCGCCGAGACCGAACCGGTCGTGATCGCTGCGAGCATCGACTTCCTTGACGACGCAGTCGAATTGGTCCGGACCGGCCCCGCGCCCCGCCGCCTCGTGGTGTTCGACTACCTTCCCCAGGTCGATGCTCAGCGCGAGGCCTTCGAAGCGGCCAAGGCGGCCCTGTCGGATACCGACGTGATCGTCGAACCTGTGGCCGACGTCCTCGACCGCGGCCGCTCGCTGGCCGACGCACCGCTCTACACGCCAGGTCAGGCCGACCCGCTGGCCATGCTGATCTACACCTCCGGCAGCACCGGGACCCCCAAGGGCGCGATGTACCCGGAGAGCAAGGTCGCCAACATGTGGCAGCTCGCGGCCAAGGCCAATTGGGACCCACAGCAGGCCGTGCTGCCCGCGGTCACGCTCAACTTCATGCCGATGAGCCACGTCATGGGCCGCGGCATCCTGATCGGCACCCTGAGCTCGGGCGGGACCGCGTATTTTGCGGCGCGCAGCGACCTTTCGACCTTCCTGGGCGATCTCGCACTGGTCCGGCCCACGCAGCTCAGCTTCGTGCCGCGGATCTGGGACATGCTGTTCGGTGAGTACCAGAGCCACCTCGACCGCGCCGGCGGCAGTGAAGACGCGGTGCTCGCCGAGGTTCGCGAGAACCTGCTGGGCGGGCGGTTCGTCTCCGCGATGTCGGGCTCCGCGCCGATCTCGGCTGAGATGAAGGCTTGGGTGGAGCGCCTGCTCGACATGCACCTGCTGGAGGGATACGGCTCGACCGAGGCCGGTTCGGTCTTCGTGGACGGCCAGATCCAGCGTCCGCCGGTGATCGACTACAAGCTCGTCGACGTTCCCGATCTCGGGTACTTCGGCACCGATCAGCCTCATCCGCGTGGCGAGCTACTGGTGAAGTCCGAGCAGATGTTCCCCGGGTACTACAAGCGTCCGGAGATCACCGCCGAGATGTTCGACGAGGACGGCTATTACCGCACCGGTGACATCGTGGCCGAGCTCGGACCGGATCACGTGGAGTACCTCGACCGGCGCAACAACGTGCTCAAGCTTTCGCAGGGCGAGTTCGTCGCCGTGTCCAAGCTGGAGGCGGTCTTCGGGGACAGCCCGCTGGTGCGGCAGATCTTCATCTACGGCAACAGCGCCCGCTCCTATCTGCTGGCCGTGGTGGTACCGACCGATCCCAGTGCGTCCAAGCGGGCGATCAACGACTCCCTGCAGGACGCGGCCCGTGCCGCTGGTCTGCAATCGTATGAGATCCCCCGCGATTTCATCGTGGAGACAATGCCTTTCAGCCTGGAGAACGGCCTGCTGACCGGTATCCGCAAGCTGGCCCGCCCCAACCTGAAGAATCACTACGGCGACCGGTTGGAGCAGCTGTACACCGAGCTGGCCGAAGGTCAGGCCAACGAGCTCAGCGAACTGCGGCGCAGCGGTTCGCACGCCCCCGTTCTCGACACCGTCAGCCGGGCCGCCGGAGCGCTGTTGGGTGCCGCGGCATCCGATCTCTCACCTGACGCCCATTTCACCGATCTGGGCGGAGATTCGTTGTCGGCGTTGACCTTCTCGAATCTGCTGCACGAGATCTTCGATGTGGACGTGCCGGTCGGTGTGATCGTCAGCCCGGCAACCGATCTGGCCGGCATCGGCGCCTACATCGAGGCGCAGCGCCACGGATCGAAACGCCCGACCTACGCCTCGGTGCACGGACGTGGCGCCACCGAGGTACATGCCCGCGATCTGACACTGGACAAGTTCATCGACGCGGACACCCTGGCCGCCGCACCGTCGCTGCCCAAGGCCCCGGCCGAGGTTCGCACCGTGCTGCTGACCGGCGCCACCGGATTCCTGGGCCGCTACCTGGCCCTGGAATGGCTGGAGCGCATGGACCTGGTCGACGGCAAGGTCATCGCCCTCGTCCGCGCCAAGAGCGACACCGAGGCCCGTGCGCGGCTCGATGCCACCTTCGATGTCGGTGATGCGAAATTGCTTGCGCACTACCAGGATCTGGCCGCCGACCACCTCGAAGTGATCGCCGGCGACAAGGGTGAGGCCGATCTGGGTCTCGACCACGACACCTGGCAGCGACTGGCCGACGAGGTCGACCTGATCGTCGACCCGGCCGCGCTGGTCAACCACGTGCTGCCCTACAGCCAGATGTTCGACGCGAATGCGCTGGGCACCGCCGAGCTGATTCGTATTGCACTCACCACGAAGATCAAGCCGTTCGTCTACGTCTCGACGATCGGTGTGGCCGCCGGCATCGCACCCGGCGCCTTCGTGGAGGATGCCGACATCCGGGTGATCAGCCCGACCCGCCAGGTCGACGATTCCTACGCCAACGGCTACGGCAACAGCAAGTGGGCCGGCGAGGTCCTGCTGCGTGAGGCCCACGATCTGTGCGGGCTGCCGGCCTCGGTGTTCCGCTGCGACATGATCCTGGCCGACACGACCTACTCGGGTCAGCTCAACCTGCCCGACATGTTCACCCGACTGATGCTGAGCCTGGTGGCCACCGGTATCGCGCCCGGATCGTTCTACGAACTCGACGCTGACGGCAACCGCCAGCGGGCGCATTACGACGGGCTGCCGGTGGAGTTCATCGCCGAGGCCATCTCGACGCTGGGCGTGCACGTCACCGAAGGGTTCGAGACCTACCACGTGATGAACCCGTACGACGACGGCCTCGGCCTCGACGAGTTCACTGATTGGTTGATCGAGGCCGGTTACCCGGTGCATCGCATCGACGACTACGCGGAGTGGTTGCAGCGCTTCGACACTGCGCTGCGCGCCCTGCCGGACAAGCAGCGCCAGGCCTCTCTGCTGCCGCTGCTGCACAACTACCAGCAGCCGTCGTACCCGTTGCGCGGCGCAGTCGCGCCGACCGACCGGTTCCGGGCCGCGGTGCAGGAAGCCAAGATCGGGCCGGACAAGGACATCCCCCATGTCAGCCCGGCGATCATCGTGCAGTACATCACCAACCTGCAGCAGCTCGGACTGCTGTAACAGACTTCCCCACCAGGGAAGAATCCCCTGAGCGGCCGCGGTCCTTACCCAGGACCGCGGCCAATCAGTATCTGTGCGAACGGTGCAACCACGTCACAGAGAAGAACCCGGCTGGCAGGTGGGCGCCGGAGTTGATGAATCAGGGCCCCGAATCGCAGCGTGACCGGGCGGACCAGAATTCGGTGAGCAATCCGACGATCCGGTCGCAATCGATCAGCAGCGGCGAGACATGACCCGTGCCTGCCACCTCCTCGACGCGGCAGTCGGCAATGGCCGCGCAGGCTTGGCGGGCCTCGGCCGCCTGCCAGCCCATCATGTCGTCACGAGCCGCAAGCACCAGCGTGGGGACCCTGATCGCGGTCAGCAGATCCGATACCCCGCTGCGGTGCAGCATCATCGACCGCATGGCGTGCAGCATTCCCATCCGGTCGGCAGTTCGGAACGAATCTAGAATCACCGCAGCCTGATTCGGCTCGGCAGCGACGCCTGACGAACCGAGAATCGAATCTGACAGCTGCTTCACGATGAACGCATTCGGGCCGACCAATTGATATAGCCCGACCAACGGCCACCCCTTCATCCACTTCTCGCGCCTCGTGAGCGCCTGGACCGGGGTGCCGATCGTGGTCAAGGTCCGCAGCCTCGGCTGTTCGTCGGCTGCCAAACGGATGCCGACGTGACCACCCCAGGCATTCCCGACCCAGTCCACGGGTTCGTGCAATCCCAGGCCCTCCAGAGCCTGCTCCGCGGCCGCCACGCATTCCGCGAAGGTGAAATCGCGCTTCACTGCATCACTTTTCCCGTGTGACGGACCGTCGATCGCGTACACGGCGCGGTCACGCGCCAACGCGCGCTCGATCGGGCCCCAGGACTGTGAATCGACGAAAAGGCTGTGCCACAAGACGGCCGGCGGTCCGGCTCCGCTGCAGCGCACGTGCAACCGGCCCAGGTCTGTGGTGACGAAACGGGAACGGTTCATGGCTTTCTCCAATTACTTCGGGAACCGAAACTTCGGTAACCGTAGTATCCTCGAGCGCCATGGTGTCGTCAAGAGAGTTGCCCTCCGACCGACAGGCGATCGGACAACTACTGGTGCGGCTACTGCGGGAGTTCCGCAGCGAACTCGCCGATCCCCGGACCGGGGCTGAATTCAGCGACATCCGCGATCCACACATGCAGATCTTCGGCAATATCCGCATCGGCGGCATCCGGCTCACCGAGCTTGCCCACCGGGCTCAGCTGAGTTTGGCCGCGACCTCGGAACTGGTCAACGACTTGACCGAGTTGGGATACCTCACCAGGCGGCCGGACCCCGCCGACGGCCGGGCGAAGTTGATCGATCTGACCGCCCGCGGAAATGCCGCGATGAGCTTTGCAGCTGAAAGAGTTGCCGACATCGAACAGCACTGGGCCCGCATCGTTGGTGGCCGAGACTTCGATCAGATGTGTACGACGATGCAGCAACTGCTCGACGAGCTCAATCCCGAGCAGTCGAGGAGCTGAGCGCTAGACCGCAATTCCCAGGGCCAGCAGCACCACCGCGATCAGCGGGAAGATGCCCTGGGTGATCGCTGCCCGCGCCTTGTCCGGCGAGCTGGTCAGCAGCACCGCGGCCGCGACCAGCATGGAACCGACACCGGCAAACACCAGCGCGGCCCCGACCGCGTTGTGGCCCGAGCCAACCGCGACGATGCCCACCACCGTGACGATGGCCAGGAACAGGTTGTAGAAACCCTGATTGAAGGCCAGCTCCTTGGTGGCCTGCGCCTCCTCCGCACTGATTCCGAAGGTGGCGCGGGTGCGTGGCGACGTCCAGGTGAGCGACTCCATCACGAAGATGTAGACATGCAGGGCCGCGGCGAGCGCGGCGAACACCAGACCGGCGGTGACCATGCGGTCTATTCAAACAGCCCGGTCGGCCCCAGTCCGGTGATCGGCGGTTGCATACCCAGATGCGTCCATGCCAGCGGCGTGGCCACCCGGCCCCGCGGCGTGCGAGCGACCATGCCTGCGCGCACCAGGAAGGGCTCGCACACCTCTTCGACCGTGGTGGCTTCCTCCCCGACCGCCACGGCCAATGTCGACACGCCGACCGGACCGCCGCCGAAACTGCGGGTGAGCGCCGACAGCACGGCACGGTCCAGGCGGTCGAGGCCGAGCTCGTCAACGTCGTAGACCTCCAGGGCGGCCTTGGCGATATCGCAGGTGATCACCCCATCCGCGCGGACCTCGGCGTAGTCCCGAACCCGGCGCAGCAGTCGGTTGGCGATGCGGGGCGTGCCCCGGGAGCGCCGGGCAATCTCGGTGCCGGCCTCACGGCCCAATTCGATGCCGAGGATGCCGGCCGACCGGGCCAGGACCCGCTCGAGTTCGACCGGTTCGTAGAAGTCCATGTGCGCGGTGAAACCGAACCTGTCCCGCAGCGGGCCGGTCAGTGCGCCGGATCGGGTGGTCGCTCCCACCAGGGTGAAGGGCGCGACTTCGAGCGGGATCGACGTGGCGCCAGGGCCTTTGCCGACCACCACGTCGACGCGGAAGTCCTCCATAGCCAGATACAGCATTTCCTCGGCCGGCCGGGCGATGCGGTGGATCTCGTCGATGAACAGCACATCGTGCTCGACGAGGTTGGACAGCATCGCGGCCAGGTCACCGGCCCGCTCCAGTGCGGGACCCGAGGTGAGCCGCAGCGAGGAGCCCAACTCGGCGGCGATGATCATCGCCAGCGAGGTCTTGCCCAGCCCGGGCGGACCGGACAGCAGGATGTGATCGGGTGTGCCACCGCGGTTCTTGGCACCCTCTAGAACCAGCGACAGCTGCTCGCGAACCCGCGGCTGACCGATGAACTCCCCCAGCGAGCGCGGGCGCAGGCTGGCGTCGACATCGCCCTCACCGACCGTCAGCGCCGGTGATACCTCCCGCTCCTCGGGCTCCTCGGCTTCGTCGAAGCGGCCCATTACTTCCTACCCAACATGGACAGCGCCGTCCGCAACGCGGACGCCGTAGTGGCCTCCGGATCGTTGGCCAGCACCTTGTCGGTGGCCTCCTCGGCCTGTTTGGCCGCAAAGCCAAGTCCGACAAGGGCTTCCACCACTGGTGCGCGCACCGCGTGGCCGGTGAAGCCGGAGCCCCCGGCGGTGACCGGCCCGATCTTGTCGCGCAGTTCGAGCACCATGCGTTCGGCACCGCGTTTGCCGATGCCGGGAACCCGGGTCAATGCCGTCACGTCCCCGTCGGCCAGCGCCTGGCGCAGGGCCTGCGGGTCGTAGACCGCCAATGTCGCCAATGCGATCTTCGGGCCGACGCCCGATACCCCCAGCAGTGTGAGGAACAGATCGCGGGCCTCCCCGTCAGCGAACCCGAACAGCGTCATCGAATCCTCGCGCACGATCATCGCGGTGATCAGCCGCGATTCGCTGCCACGGCGCAGGTTGGCCAGGGTCGACGGGGTCGCCATCACCTTGTAGCCGACGCCGGCAGCCTCGATCACGGCATGGTCGAGGGCGATGTCGATGACCTCGCCGCGCACCGACGCGATCATGCCCGGGCCGCCTTCGCCGTGGCCTTCAACCGGGCCTGGTATTTGCGCCGCTGTTCGGCGGCCATTGCCTCGGCGGCAGCCATCCGCTCGATCATCGGGGCGCGCCAGCAGTGGCAGATTGCCAGGGCCAGCGCGTCGGCGGCGTCCGCCGGGTTCGGCTTGGCTTGCAGCGCAAGAATTCTGGTGATCATCTCGGTGACCTGAGCTTTGTCGGCGCGGCCGTTGCCGGTGACCGCGGCCTTCACCTCGGAGGGGGTGTGGAAGTACACCTCGATGTCCCGCCGGGCAGCGGCGAGCGCGATCACCCCGCCGGCCTGGGCGGTGCCCATCACGGTGGAAACATTCTGTTGAGCGAAGACCCGCTCGATCGCGATCACATCGGGCCGATGGGTATCCATCCAGCGCTCGGCCACATCGCTGATCGCCAGCAACCGCTTCTGCAGCGGTGCGTCCGCCGGGGTGCGCACCACGTCCACGTCCAGCGCGGTGACCTGCCGGCCCTTGCCACTCTCGACCACCGACAGGCCGCAGCGCGTCAACCCGGGATCCACTCCCATCACCCGCACACGAACCCCTTCGTCAGAACATCTGTTCGAAGAGCCTAGCGCGACCCGGCGACAGCCTGCGGCAGGGACACGCTCAGCCCTCGGCGAATACGCTCGCCCCGAGCGTGACCCCCCGGTATTGCGGGCCCAGTGCGCGGCCGGCGGCCAGCAACGGCTCGACGTCGCGCAGCGTGCGGGCCAGGATGAACCCGCCTTCGAGTGCGGCGACGAGCGCCATCGTGACGTCGCGAGCATTCGCGGGATCGACACCGCGTTGCGCGAAATAGGCTGCGCCGCCGTCGAACCACGCATTGAACACGCCGGCCGCGGCGACCCGCAATTCCTCGACCGTGTCGGCGGTTTCACCCGCCACGGTGCCGACCGGGCACAGGTTCGCGAAGCCGGTGGCGGCCATGTCCGCGGCGGCCTGGGTGAACACTCCCTCGATCGCCTCACCCAGGTCGTCGTACTCGTCGACGATCGTCGGGATGAGCAATCCGTAGGCGACGCCCGCGTCGACCAGCGCCTCGCGGGCGATCTGGCACTTCCCACCCGGGAAGTGGTGGTAGAGCGAACCGATCGGCGCCCCCGACGCCAAAACGATGTCCTTCATCCCGACCGACGCGTAGCCCTTGTGCCGCATCAGCTCGGCCGCGGCGGTCACGATCGCCTCCCTCGTAGACCTTGCCATTCAAACCTCCTGCCGACACACTAGAGCATTAGTTCTAGAATCATCGTTCTAACAATGGGAAGGCCATCATGAAGTCAGTAGACCTGTCCGCCGGAACCGTCGAATACCGCGAGGAAGGCAACCCGACAGGTCCGCCGGTGGTGCTGCTGCACGGGCTGCTCATGAACGACACCCAGTGGAGTTCGACGCTGCCCCTGTTGCCCACCGGATTCCGCTATCTGCTGCCGGTACTCCCGATGGGCGGGCACCGCATCCCGATGCGCGAGGACGCCGACCTCAAGATGGACGGGATGCTCGGCATCCTCGCCGATTTCCTCGATGCCCTGGACCTGGCCGATGTCACCCTGGTCATCAGTGACTGGGGCGGGCCGCTGTTGCTGACCGATACCGGCCGCGACAAACGGATTGCGCGGTTGGTGATCTGCCCTGCGGAAGCGTTCGACAACTTCCCGCCCGCTCCGGCCGCCAAGGTGCTCTGGTTCGCCACCCGCACCACCGGCACCGTGGCCTTCGCTCTGCGCCAGATGCGGATCAGCTGGCTGCGCAGGCTACCGATGATGTTCGGGCAGATGTCGAAAAAGTCGATTCCCCAAGATGTTTTCGAGGGCTGGACCAATGCCGCGCTGGCCGATCCGCGAATTCGCCGCGACCTGATCCGCTACTGCCGCAGCCGATTCGACAAGCCGGAGCTGATCCGGGCCACCAACGCCCTGGCCGATTTCACCGGCCCCGCATTGGTGTTGTGGAGCGACAACACCGTGATGCCCACCGCGCATGGGCAACGGCTGGCCGACCTGCTCCCGAACGGACAGCTCCGACACATCGAGGACGCCCGGGTACTCGTCATGCTCGATCAACCCGAACAGACCGCCTCCGAGATCGGCCGGTTCCTGGCCCAGTGAGCGAACGGGGATACCGTGTCCGAGGGAGGTAGGGACATGCGAGTAGTGATTGCAGGTGGACACGGAAAGATCGCCCTGATCCTCGAGCGGCTGTTGTCGGCGCGGGGCGACGAGGCAGTCGGCCTCATCCGCAACCCGGACCAGGCGGCCGATCTAGAGGCCGCAGGGGCCGAGGCCGTCGTTCTGGACCTGGAGCAGGCGTCGGTCAACGAGGTGGCCGACGCGGTGCGCGGCGCCGCCGCGGTGGTGTTTGCCGCCGGTGCCGGTCCCGGCAGCGGGGCAGACCGCAAACAGACCGTGGATCGCGACGCCGCGATCCTGCTGGCCGACGCCGCCGAGGCCGCGAGTGTGGGCCGGTACGTGATGGTCTCGGCCTTGGCCGCCGACGACCGGTCGCTCGACAAGAACTACGACGAGGTGTTCCTGGCGTACATGCGGGCGAAGTCCGAGGCCGACGCCGACGTGCGGGCACGCACCGGGCTACGCACCACGATCGTTCGGCCCGGCGGGCTCACCGATGAGCCCGGTACCGGCACGGTCACCATCGCCGAATCCACCGGCCGCGGCAGCATTCCCCGCGACGACGTCGCCCGCGTGCTGCTCGCCGTCCTGCACGAGCCGGAGGCCGCGGGACGGACCTTCGAGGTCATCTCGGGCGAGACGCCGATCGAGGCAGCGCTGCATCCGACGCGATGAACGCCTTGATCTGATCGATGCGGGCGCTGGTCGCGGCCCAACCACGCACGGCTTCCTCACCGACGATCTTGCGGTCACGCCGGACCACGATGATCCACGGCGTTCCGAACAGTGAGCGGGCCAGCACCCACAGCGGCAGTAGGAGCAGCAACAGCAGGAACTCCGCGGCCACCAGCAGCGCCAACACCAGAACCGGGATCAACAGCACCATCAGGGCGATATTGAGCACGATGCTGATGATGTCGTCGCCGTCGCTGAAGGACGCACCGCCGAAGTTCCAGTCGTCAGGCATCTTTCGGCGCGGCCGCCACGGCAACCAGCGCCGGCGAACCGTCCATCGGACGCCCTCAGGGTCGAGGACGCTCGCCACTACTCCTCGTCGAGTTGCGCAGCGACATCGTCGGGGATGTCGATGTTGGTGTACACCTCTTGCACGTCGTCGCTGTCCTCCAGCGCGTCGACGAGCTTGAGCACCTTCCGCGCGCCCTCGAGGTCGACCGGCACGCTCACCGAGGGCTGGAAGCTGGCCTCGGCCGAGTCGTAGTCGATGCCGGCGGCCTGCAGCGCGGTGCGCACCGCGACCAGGTCGGTCGGCTCGGAGATCACCTCGAAGGCGTCCCCCAGGTCGTTGACCTCTTCGGCACCCGCCTCCAGGACGGCCGTCAGCACGTCGTCCTCCGTCAGGCCGTTCTTCTCCAGCGTCACGACGCCCTTGCGGGTGAACAGGTAGGCCACCGAACCGGGGTCGGCCATGTTGCCGCCGTTGCGGGTCATCGCGACCCGCACCTCGCCGGCCGCGCGGTTGCGGTTGTCGGTCAGGCACTCGATGAGCACAGCGACACCGTTGGGGCCGTAGCCCTCGTAGGTGATGTTCTGCCAGTCGGCGCCGCCGGCCTCTTCACCACCGCCGCGCTTGCGAGCCCGCTCGATGTTGTCATTGGGAACCGAAGACTTCTTGGCCTTCTGGATCGCGTCATAGAGGGTGGGGTTACCGGATGGGTCACCGCCGCCGACACGCGCTGCGACCTCGATGTTCTTGATCAACTTGGCGAACATCTTGCCGCGCTTGGCGTCGACGACGGCCTTCTTGTGCTTGGTGGTCGCCCACTTGGAATGGCCGCTCATGCAGGTTCTGCCCTCTTTCCCGGTTAAAACTCCGGCCCCCCAGTCTACGTGGCCCCGTCTACCGGGCCTGCAGCAACGCGAACGTCGTGCCCGCCACGGCGCTGCACAGCACCGGCCAATACCAGATGTGCCAGTGCCGCCAATGCCCGATCGCCATGCCGATCGGCGCGACAACGACCGTCGCCAGGGTCAGGACTGCCCATCCGGCAATGCTCCCGGCCTCATCCGCCTGTTCGGGAAATGCCCCACTGAAGCCCAACGGAAAGATCGCGGCGAACGCCAGCACCACGGCGATCAGGCCGACGACGGCCCATGTGGCCCAACTGATCACCGACTCGACGACACCTGGCCGGCCTCGGGCGGACGTTGGCGCCGACGCAGACATGCAGGGAGCGTACGCCGATGCACGGACGCTACCCGGCACCTACGGACAGCGTCGCATTGGCGTCGGCGGTGAGAATGTCGTCATCGCCCATCCAGTGCACCAGCCGGGCCAGCGGATACATGGCATCGTGCGGGCCACCCTCGACGTGACCGTTGGCAGTACCCACCCGGCACACCCGCTGGCCACCCGCGCCGGCCAGCGCATCGCGCAGCTGGGCCTTGCGTTCGAAGGGATAGACGCCGATGGTCTGGGTCGCCACGTTGACGTAGCGGACCGCGTCGTCGAGCGATGGCACCATCACCACGTTGGAGATCTTGTTCGACGGGTGAAAGTCCACCGGCTCGTCGGACAGCACGACCATGCCGCGGCCGTCGAAGCGGCCGAACACTTCAAGTTCGTCACCCATCGCACCCATCACCTCGACCTCGTCGCGGATCTCGGTGGGCGGCAGTGGCGCCACCGCCGATCCGAACACCCGGTCAACACCCAGGCGCGGCAAAAGTTCAGCGCAGAACCGCCGAGCCTGGGCCCGGTCGGTGGTCTCCAGGAAGACGAATCGGCTTGCCAGGCAGGCCTCCTGGTTGAAGACGCAGGTGTCGGCCGCCACCCGTTCGGCGACATCGGCGAGCACCTGATCGGAGGCGAACACCTCACTCCCGATCATCGAGATCGACGACTTGGGGTCGAAGGACACCAGCTGGATGCCGGGGCCCAGGTACTTGATGACGTTGTTGATCGCCGGTCCGCCACCCCAGGCCACGATCTTGTCGAAGTACTGCGGGCGGTAGATGGTCCGTTCGATCGCCTCATCGCCGCCGGCCCAGTAGACCGCCGACATCGATTGCACCACCGGGTGGTTCGGGTCGATCTCGGCCATGGTCCGCAGTACTGCCACCGTGGTGAACGGATCCGATGAGGGCATCTTGAACAGGCTGATGCCCTTGACCAACGCGCTCTGGGCAATCGACGCGACGCAGCCGGACGGGGCGTTACCGGCCAGCATGTGCACCATGCGGGGCGGGAAGGCCCGCACCGCGCCGGTGTTCCCGGGCGCGTCGGTACGGCTCACCCAGCCATCGAGCACGGCCGGATCGGCGAAGTTGGATTCGACCTGCGCCCACAGGCTGTCCCGGTTCAGCAGGGACGGTGCGGTGCGGTAGAGGTTTTCCACCACTCGGCGTGGCAACGGATTGGTCTCCGCCACCAGATCCAGACAGCGCTGCATGTGCGGATTGCCATCGAGCTCCAGCCGCTGCCCGGTCTCGACCAGAAAGTCGATGATCTCGGCCAGCGGCACGTTCAACAGTGGCGGCAATTCCGTGCGCGGGGTCACCAGCGCATCCAGTTCAATTGCGGGCGTGGCGAAGTCGACACCGAGGTCGCGGGAACGGTGCAGCGAGGCATCTCCCTCGACCAGCTCTCCGCGGATTACGAACGGCGCCGACAGGGCCACCGCGGCGCTCACGTTTCACCCCCCCACGTACGCGTCGATGGTGCCCGAGCAGGCGATCTTGTCCCCGCCCAGATCGGCATAGCGGGTGATGTCCGGACCGATGGTCGGCCCCTGGTGGCCGCAGTCGCAGGCCCCGAAATCGACATCGATGCGGTCACCGGAGATGACCCCACCCCAGCGGCCGTCCAACGACAGATCGAAGAATGCCCCGCGCACTTGCACCGGACCTGCGGAGGTATCGACGATATTCTCGCCGGGTTCGTCCAGCGGCAGCAGCAGCACCCACGGCGGTACGTCCAGATCCTCGCGCTGGGCCACCTTGGTGATCTCCGCAGCCTGAGCGCGGTTGCGCAGCAACGGGATCTGGTCAACCCGCTCGGCGAACCGCTCGTTCACCGCGTCAATCTGCAGCTGCTGCACATCGGCGGGCGCGATGTCGTAACGGTCCGGCGCCGTCTGCAAGGCAAGGAGTTGGTCAATTGCGGTCATAGTGACTCCCGAAAGAATTAATAGCACCTATTGCGTTTCATTTAATGTTAGTATGTACCCATGCCCCAGAGTTCGTCAAGGCCCCGCGCGGGCCGGCCAACCCGGGAACAGGCCGAGCAGCGACACCTCGAACTGCTCGACTGTGCCCTGGAAGTGTTCCTGGAGAACGGATTCGAGCGTTCCACCATCGAGGCCATCGCCGCGTCCGCCGGCATGGCCAAGCGCACCATCTACAGCCTGCACCCGGACAAGGCCGCACTGTTCGAAGCCTCGGTACAACGCGCGGTCGACCGGTGGCTGGTCCCGATCGAGACGCTACGAGCGGCCGAGGCCGACGATCTCGAGGAAACCCTGCTCGCCATCGGCCGAATCCGGTTGGCCGGGATCACCAGCCCCGCCGGCACCGCCTTGCAGCGCATCCTCAACGCGGAGGGCAACCGTTTTCCCCAGCTGTTCCGGCTTGTCTACGAGCAGGGCACCATGCCGGCGCTGACGTTCATCGCCGAGGTCCTCGCCCGCCACGCCGAGGCCGGAATCATCGAGGTCGACGATCCCGCGGTGGTCGGGGGCGCGTTCTTGAGCATGGTCGTCGGCGGCCCCGCCACCGGCGCACTCTGGGGTGTGTCCTGGGATCCCGACGACCTGGACAAACGCATGCGGACCTTGGTGCGACTGTTCCTCGACGGCGTGAGGCCGCGAAACCCGTGACACGCCACAACAACTGAAAGGACACCATGGATCAAGACACGTACGACAAGGGATTGGCAATCCGGAAAGCAGTCCTGGGCGAGGACTATGTCCGCAAGGCGGCCGGCAATGTCGACGCATTCAACAAGCCACTGCAGGATCTGGTCACCGAATACTGTTGGGGCGCCGTGTGGGGCCGCGAAGGCCTGGAACTGAAGACCCGCAGCATGCTCAATCTGGCGATGATCGCCGTGCTCAACCGGCCCAACGAGTTGAGCACCCACATCCGGGGCGCGCTCACCAACGGCGTCACCCGCGAGGAGATCTGCGAGATTTTCCTGCAGGTCGGCATCTACGCGGGCATCCCGGCCTCCGTCGACAGCTTCCGGCTGGCCCGCGCCGTGTTCGCCGACCTCGACGAGGCAGCCGATGAGTGAGCCGATCGGCTTCATCGGCCTGGGCAACATGGGCTTTCCGATGCTGGGCCGGCTGTTGACGGCCGGCCATCCGGTGGTGGCCTTCGACGTCCGTGAGGACGTGCTGGCCACGGCAACCGCGCTGGGTGCCCAGCCGGCCAAGTCGGTGCGCGATGTGGCCGACCGGGCCGAGACCGTACTGGCCAGCCTGCCCACACCGCAGGTGTCGCAGTCCGTCGTGACCGAGGTTGCCGAAGGCTCGAAGGTCCGGCGCTTCGTCGACCTGTCCACGGTGGGAGCTGGGGCAGCGCAACGCAATCACGCAACGCTCGCCGCACAGGATATCGCTGCCCTGGACAGCCCGGTCAGCGGCGGAATGCACGGCGCCCAGGCCGGCACCCTGGCCATCATGGTGTCCGGTCCACACGCCGAATTTGAGGCGCTGGCAGCGGTTTTCGAGGCGCTCGGTAGGGCGATCTTCGTCTCCGAACAGCCCGGTGCCGCACAGACCATGAAGCTGATCAACAACCTGATGGCCGCCACCACCCTGGCCGCGACCGCCGAGGTGATGGTGATGGGTGTCAAGGCCGGGCTGAGCGCCGACGTGATGATCGACGTGCTCAACGCCGGATCCGGCGGGACACACGCCAGCCGGGACAAGTTCCCGCGTGCGGTACTCCCCCGCACTTTCGACTACGGGTTCGCCACCGGCTTGATGGCCAAGGATGTGGGGCTGTATCTGGCGGAGGCCACTTCGCTGGGCCTGCCGGTCGAGATGGCCGCGACCGTGCAACGGATCTGGGAGCAGACGGTGCAGGCCGAAGGCCCCGAATCCGACTTCACCTCCGTCATCAAACCGATGGAGAAGACCGCTGGCGTCATCGTCGAGGGAGGCAACGGATGAGCATGCGTGGCAAGACCTGTGTGATCACCGGAGCCACCTCCGGGCTGGGCCGCGAGTCCGCCCGGGCCCTCGCGTCGGCCGGGGCGCACGTGGTGTTGGCGTCCCGCAACGCCGACGCACTCTCCGAGACCCGGGACCGGATCCTCGCCGAGGTGCCCGAGGCACGCCTGTCCGGCGTTGCCGTCGATCTCGCCTCACTGGCGAGTATTCGCGCTGCAGCTCCGCAGATCGCCGACCTCGCTCCAGTGATCGACGTATTGATGAACAACGCCGGAGTGATGTTCACCCCGTTCGGCCGCACCCAGGATGGCTTCGAAACACAGTTCGGGACAAACCATCTGGGCCACTTCGCACTGACAAACCTATTGCGGCCACAGTTCGTCGAGGGCACCCGCATCGTGAACCTGTCCTCGGAGGGCCATCGTCTCGGTGACATCGATCTGGATGACCCCCACTGGGAACGCCGCGGTTACGACAAGTTCGCCGCGTACGGCGCGGCCAAGACCGCCAACATCCTGCATGCCGTCGCGCTCGACCAACGGCTTGGCGATCGGGGCGTCCGCGCGTTCGCCGTGCATCCGGGAATGGTCGCCACCAACCTGGCCCGGCACATGTCGCGCGAAGATGTGATCGCGGTCAGCGGGCAGGCCCGCTCGCATGCCATCGAGGTGTCCACGCCCGAACAGGGTGCGGCCACCCAGGTGTGGGCGGCCGTCAGCACCGACCTCGACGGCAGGGGCGGGCTGTATCTGGCCGACTGCGCGGTGCGCACCGATGCCGAACCCTATGCCACCGACCCTGACCGGGCCGAAAAGCTCTGGGAGGTTTCGGAATCCCTGTGCGCTACGCCTATTTCTTGAGCGGCGCGCTCAAGTCGTACACCGTGTCCGCGCCCACCTTGGTGGAGATGAAGTTCGCCTTCACCCAGTCGGAGATGTCGGTGTGCGAATTGTTGCCGAAGAATCCGCCGTGGTCGCTGCCTTTGGACTCGGGCAGGATGTAGTAGGCGATCTGCCGGTCGGCGACGTAGGTCTGGAACTGCTCCAGCGTCGGCACCGGATCACTGCCGGTGAAGCCACCGATCGCCATGACCGCGGTGTCGGTGGACAATTCGAGACCGGCCGCGGCCCCGGACCGGTTGATGGCCGCCGACCACTTGGTAGTGGTGGCCCGCAGCATCGCATTCACCTCGGGATTGTCGGAATGCCGGCCGTGCCCGTGGTCGTCGTCGGGATCGGCCGGTCCGACACTCGGGCCGCCACCGGTATGCGGCTGCCCCAGGGTGGCCACCGTGTAGCCCGTCATACCGCCCAGTCCACCGATCAGCGCCGCCGCCAGTGCTACGGTCGCCGCGCTACGGTTTCCGCCACGGAGCGCCCACAGCATGACGGCAGCGGCCGCGACGGCCACCATCAGGATCGCCCACCGCAGCGGTGGAAGCCACAATGCGTTGCGGCCCAGGATCCAGAAGCTCCACACTCCGGTACCCAGAAGCATGGTGATCAAACCGATCTGGCCCAGCCGGTCGTCACGCCGACGCCACATCTCGTGGATACCGATGGCGAACATCGCCGCCACAGCCGGAGCCAGTGACAGGCAGTAGTACGGGTGGACGTTGGTCTTCATGAAGCTCAGCACCAGACCGTTGATCACCAGCCAGGTGCCGAACAGGATGGCGCCGGCCCGCACGATGTCGGTGCGCGGCGCCCGACCACGCGACACCAGCACCAGCACCACCGCCAGCAGGGCGGCAGGTACCAGCCAGCCGATCTCGAAACCGAACTCGCCGGTGAACAATCGCGGCAGGCCCTGGGTCTGATTGCCGAATCCGCCGAAACCATGCTGCTGCCCGGCGGGCACCACCGGATCGACATCGACGTGCGTGCCGTAGTGGTTGTGACCGAGGACCCGGCCGAACCCGTTGTAACCCAACACCAGATTCATGAAGTTGTTGTCGGTCGACCCTGCGAGGTAGGGCCGCGACGAGGCCGGCCACACCAGGGTGAGCAGCACGAACCAGCCGGACGACGCGAGGAACGCGACCAGCGAGCCCAGCAGGTGCAGCAGCCGGCGGCGGACCGTCACGGGCGCGGCGATCAGGTAGACCAGCCCGATGGCAGGCATGACCATCAGCCCTTCGAGCATCTTGGCCAGGAACGCGAACCCGAGCGCGACACCGGCCAATGCCATCCAGCGGGCGCCGTTGTGCTCCAGTGCACGCACCGCGCAATAGGCGGCGGCCGTCATCAACAGGACCATCACCGCATCGGGATTGTTGAACCGGAACATCAACGCCGTCACCGGCATCAGGGCCAGCGCGGCACCGGCCAGCAGCGCGGCACGGGGGCCGCTGATCCGGCGCACCGCCCCGTGGAGCAGCGCGACGGCGGCGACGGCCATCAACGCTTCCGGGATGAGCATGCTGGCGCTGCTGAATCCGAACAGCTGACCCGAGAGCGCCATCACCCACTGCGATACCGGTGGTTTGTCCACGGTGATGAAGTTGTTCGGATCCAGCGACCCGAAGACCCACGCCTCCCAGCCGGTCGATCCGGCCTGAACCGCGGCGGCGTAGAAGTCGTTGCCCATCCCGTTGACGGTGATGTTCCACAGGTAGGCCACCGCCGTGGCGATCAGCAGCGCTGCCAACCCCACGCGCCCACGATCGACTCGCGGGGCACTGGGCGGGGCTTCGAGGACAGGCTCAGTGGAGGCATCCTCCAACGTCGTCGTCACACGTCCATTAAGTCGGCGCCGGCTATGACTGAGCTATGTGGCCGCCGTGGGTTTGCTGGGTCAGAGCGAATCGACGAAAAGCTTGTGGATACGCCGGTCCCCCGTCACCTCCGGGTGGAAGGACGTCGCCAGCATCGAGCCCTGCCGCACCGCCACGATGTGGTCGGCGGCACGGGCCAGTACCTCGACGTCGGCCCCGACCCGCTCGACCCACGGCGCCCGGATGAACACCGCATGCACCGGGGTGTCGAGACCGACGAAGTCGACGTCCCCCTCGAAGGAGTCGACCTGACGACCAAAGGCGTTGCGCCGCACAGTCATATCGATGCCACCGAGTGGCAGCGCCGCACGGCCCGGCACACCGGCGTCTTTGATCTCACTGGCCAGCAGGATCATCCCCGCGCAGGAGCCGTAACAGGGCAGCCCGGCGGCGATACGTGCCCGCAACGGTTCGAGTAGGTCGAACTCGCGCAGCAGGTGGCTCATCGCCGTCGATTCCCCGCCGGGAATCACCAAGGCGTCGACCGCATCGAGTTCGGAAAGCCGCCGCACCGTTCCGGCTTCGGCACCTGCGGCCCGCAGCGCAGCCAGATGCTCGCGCGTGTCCCCCTGTAGCGCGAGCACCCCGACCCGGGGACTCACGGCCCCTCTGCCGGGGCGAAGTCGCGCTGATAGCGGGTCAGACCCTCCTGCATCACCGCGGCCACCAGCTCGCCGTAGCGGTTGAAGATCTTGCCCTGGGTCAACGAGCGCCCACCGCATGCCGAGGGCGAGGACTGGTCGTAGAGCAGCCATTCGTCGGCGCGGAACGGCCGCATGAACCACATGGCGTGGTCGAGTGACGCCACGTTCAGATGCTTGCGTACGTCGAGGTGGTTGACCTGCGCCGAACCGAGCAGGGTCAGATCGCTCATGTAGGCCAGCGCGCAGATGTGCAGCACGTGATCGTCGGGCAGCGGGTCGCGGTGACGGAACCACACCTGCTGCTGCGACGCCTTGCCCGGCACCTTCACCACACGGTCCCGCGGAACGATGCGGACGTCCCATTCGGCGAACTGCGCGAAGCCGGCGTCATCGAACGCTCCCCCGGACCGGAACCCGGGCAGATCATCGGGCCCCGGCGCCTCCGGCATCGCGTCCTGATGCTCGATGCCGGTCTGGTCGGTCTGGAAAGATGCCGACATCGTGAAGATGGTCTCGCCGTGCTGGATCGCGCTCACCCGACGGGTGCAGAACGAGCCGCCGTCGCGGATGCGCTCGACGATGTATACCGACGGTGCTCTGGCGTCACCCGGCCGCAGAAAGTAGCCGTGCAGGGAGTGCACCTGGAATGTCGGCTCCACCGTGCGCACCGCCGAGACCAGCGACTGACCGGCCACGTGGCCGCCGAAGGTGCGCTGCAGGAAGCCGCTCTCAGGGCTGAAGACCCCGCCGCGATAGATGTTGACCTCGAGCTGCTCCAGGTCGAGGATCTCTTCAATCGCCATAGGAGGTACTTACCAGCCGCGTTCGGCGAGCCGATGCGGCTGGGCGATCTCCTCGACGTTGATGCCGACCATGGCCTCACCGAGACCGCGCGACACCTTGGCCAACACGTCGGGATCGTCGTAGAACGTCGTCGCCTTCACGATCGCGGCGGCCCGCTCAGCGGGGTTGCCGGACTTGAAGATGCCCGACCCTACGAACACACCCTCGGCACCGAGCTGCATCATCATCGCGGCGTCGGCCGGGGTGGCGATGCCGCCTGCGGTGAACATCGTCACCGGCAGCTTGCCGGCCCGGGCCACCTCGACGACGAGGTCATACGGCGCCTGCAGCTCTTTGGCCGCGACATAGAGCTCGTCTTCACTCATCGAGGTGAGCCGACGGATCTCACCGCCGATCTGACGCATATGCGTAGTGGCGTTGGAGACGTCACCGGTGCCGGCCTCGCCCTTGGAGCGGATCATCGCCGCCCCCTCGGTGAGCCGGCGCAGCGCCTCGCCCAGGTTGGTGGCACCGCACACGAACGGCACGGTGAACTTCCACTTGTCGATGTGGTTGGCGTAATCGGCCGGGGTGAGCACCTCGGACTCGTCGATGTAATCCACCCCCAGGCTCTGCAGGATCTGCGCTTCGACGAAGTGCCCGATGCGCGCCTTGGCCATGACGGGGATGGTGACCGCGGAGATGATGCCCTCGATCATGTCGGGATCGCTCATCCGCGACACCCCGCCCTGGGCACGGATGTCGGCGGGAACCCGCTCCAGTGCCATGACGGCGACGGCGCCCGCGCCTTCGGCGATCTTCGCCTGTTCGGGGGTGACGACGTCCATGATCACGCCGCCCTTGAGCATCTCAGCCATCCCGCGCTTCACGCGCGCGGTACCGGTCTGGTTGCTCGAACCGTTCTGCGCTGCGATATCCATCGCAATCACCTCCAAATTCCCACTAATTCAGTCTAGTAGAGCCGCCAAATCCATTAAATCCGCAATCACCGGATGGCTTGCAGCTCCCGATCCGCGGTTCCACGCGTATTCGCCAGCGGCGTGCTCGACTGTTCGGCCAGATCATTGGCCTGAGCCAGCAGCTCACCCAGTTGCAGCGGGTACACGGCCTCACCGCCGGCAACCAACTCGGCGATCATTGTCGCATCGCACCAACGGTGCCCGTGAATGTAGTGCCGTTCCAGCGTCGTGCGCCCGGTTGCCGACGGCTCGAACCGGGTGGTCCGGTGGATGAAGTAGAACTCCTCGCTGCGGATCACCGAGGCGTTGAAGTCGATGACGGCCTCGCGCCGCCACACCGGCCCGACCAGCTCGGCCGCCGACGCCCGCAACCCCGTCTCCTCGGCGAGCTCACGCACCGCAGCCGCCGCCATGTCCTCGTCCTTGCGGACAGCGCCGCCGACGGTGAACCACCACCGCGGAGCCCCGTCCGGATTGTCCATAGCCGGGTCGCTACCGTGCAGCAGCAACACCGCGCCCGTCTCGTCGAGCAGCACCACACGTGCGGAGGTCCGACGGCTCACCGGGTTCGCCTCGGCTTGGGAGTCCGGACGTTCGACGATCTCGAAATAGGTTGGCAACGGAGCGGTTCCACCAAGTCGAAGTGCCCGCACCATCGGGCGCTCCCGCAGCGCCAGGGTGTCGCGGACGGCATCGTTGTGGAATCGCCGCGCCAGCAGCACCCGCGCTTCGGCATCGGCAAGCTCGGCGACCAGCGCCACCGGAAGCTCGGCAGGGTCAACCGCGGCCAGTGCGGCAGAAAGTTCGTTCTCGGCGGCCTCACGTGCCGGACGCGAGGCCCGCTCGGCTGAGTCCGCCAGCTTCGCAAGACGTTTGCCCTCAGGAGCGCCGGCGTAGGCATCGACCGCGACGGCGCGGGCCACGACGGCGCGACGAGCCAGAGCGCTGTCCAGCGCCTGCCAGGACAGGTCGTAGCGCACGTGGAGCCGATCGAGCCGATTGGCGGTCTGATACGCCCACCCGCCGACGAGCAGCAGGAGGACCAGCGCGGTCACCGCCGCGATCACTATCCAGATGGCCATGTCTAGTCGCCCACCTGTACTTTCACCCCGGCACTGGCCACCGTCTCGTACACCCGCATGATCTGGCCGGCCACCACCGACCAGTCGTAGCGCGCCACCCGCTCGGTGGCCGCCTCGATGTACCGCTCCCGCCGTGCGTCGTCCCCGAGCACCTCGATCAGCGCATCGGCCAGGGCGTCGGCATCGCCGACCGGCACCAACCGGCCGGCCTGGCCGGCGTCGAGCACCCGACTGAACGCATCCAGCTCGCTGGCCACCACGGCTGTCCCGGCTGCCATCGCCTCCACCAGCACGATGCCGAAGCTCTCCCCGCCGAGATTCGGTGCGCAGTAGACGTCGGCGCTGCGCATCGCGGCAGCCTTGGCGTCGTCGTCGACCTGCCCCAGGAAACGCAGATGCCCGGCCAGCTCGCCGGCTTCCTCCCGCAGCTCGTCCTCGTCGCCGCGGCCCACGACCAGAATCTCGACATCGGCGAAGTGCCGCACCAGCTTCGGCAGCGCACCGAGCAACACCGGCATGCCCTTGCGGGGTTCGTCGAACCGGCCGAGGAACAGCACACTACGACCGGGCCGCGGATAACCCTCCAGCCGCGGCGCATTCGCGAACGAGGGCACGTCGACCCCGTTGGGGATCTCGACCGCATCCGAGCCGAGCGCCTCCATCTGCCAGCGACGGGCCAGGTCCGACACCGCGATGCGGCCGACGATCTTCTCGTGGAAGGGTCGCAGCAATCCCTGAAACACGCTGAGTGTCAACGATTTCGTCGTCGACGTGTGAAACGTCGCCACGATCGGCCCCTCGGCGGCCTGCAGCGCCAGCATGGAGAGGCTGGGCGCATTGGGCTCGTGCAGGTGCAGCACATCGAAGTCACCCTCGGCGATCCACTTCTTGACCTTGCGGTGGGTGGCCGGCCCGAACCGCAACCGGGCCACCGAGCCGTTGTACGGAATCGGGACGGCCTTGCCGCCCGACACCACATAGTCGGGCAGCTTCACATCGGGTGACGACGGCGCCAGGACGCTGACGTAGTGTCCGCCCGCGCGCATCACCTCGGCCAGTTGCAGCACATGGGATTGCACTCCGCCCGGCACATCGAACGAATACGGGCAGACCATCCCGATACGCATGGCTAGCTCCGTCGCCTCTTCGCGCAAGCGCTCATCAGGTGGTACCCAGTCGGGCGCGACGTTCATCGGACAGATCGGCCAGCCACTGCGGCTGCAGCATGTGCCAGTCGGCGGGGTGTGCCGCGATGTTCGCCTCGAACCGGTTGGCCAACTGCTGGATCACCACCGACACGTCCCCCGACGAGGTGTCGAGTGCGTCGAAAATCTCGACCACGCAATCCTCACCGTCGTAGTGGACATGCGCCGGATGCAGCGGGGCGCCCGTCTCGATCGCCAGCCTGGCGGGCCCGGCGGGCATCCGGGTGGGCTCGCCGAAGAAATCGACCTCCACCCCGTGACGGGTGAGGTCCCGGTCAGCCATCAGGCAGACGAACATGTTGTCCCGCAACCGGTCCGAGAGCACCTCGAACGGCGGGCGCTCCCCACCGGACAGCGGGAACACCTCGAATCCGAGGCTCTCCCGGTAGTCGATGAAACGCCGATACAGCGACTCGGGTTTCAGCCGTTCGGCGACGGTCGCGAAGGTGCCGAACTGCTGGGCCAGCCACACTCCGGCCATGTCCCAGTTCCCGCTGTGCGGCAGCGCCAGCACGGCGCCTCGGCCCGCCTTCTTGGCAGCCCGGAGCTTGTCTGCGCCGACGAACACCTCGTCAAGACGCTTGGCCACGGCGGTCAGGTCCATCGATGGCAGCCGGAACGCCTCGCGCCAGTACCGGGCGTAGGAGGCCAGTGCCGCCCGCATCAGATCGTCCGACACCTCGGCCGGAGGCACCCCGACCACCCGGGCCAGGTTCTTGCGCAGCTGCTGCGGCCCACCGCCGCGGGAGGCATAGAGGGCACCCGCGTCGAACACGTTGCGCGCCACGAACTCCGGCATCGAGCGAACGAGCTGCCACCCTGCCGCGTAACCCAGATCGGTCACCTGCCCGGACAACGGAATGTTCACGGGGCCCCCGGGGGTTGAATCGGATCCATGGCGCCCGCCGACGTGCGCACTGCGTGCAGTCGCTGCGCCACGGTGATCACACTGGCCACGGCCAGCAGCCATACCGCGACGTGCAGCAGCCACGGCACATGCAGCCACGGCACCCCCGACAGCCCCGCGCCGACGAGCACGATCACCAGTCGCTCCGGGCGTTCGATGATGCCGCCGTCACCGCGCAGGCCACTGGCTTCAGCGCGGGCCTTGATGTACGAGATCACCTGTGAGGTCACCAGGCAGATGAGGATCGCGACCACGAGCGTCGGGTTGTGCATGCCGAACGCCGCCCACCACAGCAGGCCGGCGAATATCGCGCCGTCGGCGATGCGGTCGCATGCCGCGTCCAGCACGGCACCGAACCGGGTGCCCCCACCGCGTTCACGGGCCATTGCCCCGTCGAGCATGTCGGCGAGGACGAAGACGAACACGGCGAACGCGCCCCACCACAACTGCCCCATCGGGAAGAGTGTCAGCGCGGCGGTCACCGTTCCGGCGGTGCCGACGATGGTGACGATGTCGGGGGTCAGGCCCGCGCGCAGCGCCGCCTTGGCCACCGGCCGCGACAACTTCGCGTAGGCCGCCCGGCTCATCAGAAAGAGATTGCTCACGGCTGGCGTGCCCATTCGGTCGCCAACAGTTCCCGAGTCTCACTCAGCAACTGCGGAATGACCTTGGCGCCACCGATGATCGTGATGAAGTTCGCGTCGCCGCCCCAGCGGGGCACCACGTGCATGTGCAGGTGCTCGGCCAGCGATCCGCCGGCCGAGACACCTAGGTTCAGCCCCACGTTGAACCCGTGCGGGCGCGACACGGCCTTGATGACGCGAATCGCCTTCTGCGTGAACGCCATCAGTTCAGCGCTCTCGGCCTCGGTGAGGTCCTCCAGCTCCGACACCCGCCGGTACGGCACCACCATGAGGTGGCCCGGGTTGTACGGGTAGAGGTTGAGCACGGCATACACCAGCTCACCGCGGGCGACCATGAGCCCGTCCTCGTCGGACATCTGGGGGATGTCGGTGAACGGCTGGGAGGATGAGGTCGACCCGGCAGAATCCTCGGAGCCGGCCCCCTTCACCGCATTGACGATGTAGCTCATCCGGTGTGGCGTCCACAGCCGCTGCAGGTGGTCCGGCTTGCCGACGCCATGGTCGATGATGGCGTCTCCGCCGCCGTGGTCGACGGTCGACCGCTCGTCGCCGGTCACTGGCTGGTTCCCACCGTGACCAGCTCGGCCGTCGGCACCGCATTGTTGCGGTCGGCGATCCACTTCACGATCGCCTCCACTGCCTCATCGCGGGGCACGCCGTTGATCTGGGTGCGGTCCCCGAACCGGAAGCTCACCGCGCCGGCTTCGAGATCCGTGCCCCCGGCCAGCAGCATGAACGGCACCTTCTGGTTGGTGTGGTTGACGATCTTCTTCGCCATCCGGTCATCGCTGCCGTCGACCTCGACCCGCACGCCGCGCGACTTCAGTTGGGCGGCAACGTCATACAGGTAGTCCAGGTGGGCATCGGCGACCGGGATGCCGACCACCTGCACCGGCGCCAGCCAGGCCGGGAATGCGCCCGCGTAGTGCTCGGTGAGCACTCCGAAGAAGCGCTCGATCGAACCGAACAGGGCGCGGTGGATCAGCACCGGGCGCTGCCTGCTGCCGTCCGCGGCGGTGTACTCGAGCTCGAAGCGGTCGGGCATGTTGAAGTCCAGCTGGATCGTCGACATCTGCCAGTTGCGACCCAGCGCGTCCTTGACCTGAACCGAGATCTTGGGGCCGTAGAACGCCGCGCCACCCGGATCCGGCACCAGATTCAGGCCCGAGGCCTCGGCCACCGACCGCAGAGTCTCGGTGGCCTCGTCCCACATCTCGTCGGAGCCCACGTACTTGTCGGGATTCTTGGTGGACAGCTCCAGGTAGTAATCGTTCAGCCCGTAATCGGCGAGCAGATCGAGCACGAACTGCAGCAGCGAGATCAGCTCGCCGCGCATCTGCTCCCGCGTGGTGTAGATGTGCGCATCGTCCTGGGTCATGCCGCGCACCCGGGTCAGCCCGTGCACCACGCCGGACTTCTCGTAGCGGTACACCGACCCGAATTCGAACAGCCGCAACGGAAGTTCGCGGTACGAGCGGCCGCGGGCCCGGTAGATCAGGTGGTGCATCGGGCAGTTCATCGGCTTGAGGTAGTAGTCCTGCCCGGGCTTGCGTACCGTGCCGTCGTCGTTGTATTCCGCGTCGATGTGCATCGGCGGGTACATGCCGTCGGCGTACCACTCCAGGTGGCCCGACGTGATGTAGAGGTGTTCCTTGGTGATGTGGGGGGTGTTGACGAACTCGTAGCCGGCTTCGGAATGCTTGCGCCGCGAGTAGTCCTCCAACTCCTTGCGGATCACACCGCCCTTGGGGTGGAAGACCGGCAGACCGGAGCCGAGCTCGTCGGGGAAGCTGAACAGGTCCAGCTCGACACCGAGCTTGCGGTGATCGCGGCGCTGCGCCTCCTCGATCAGCTCCAGGTGACGGTCGAGCGCCTCCTGCGACTCCCAGGCGGTGCCGTAGACGCGCTGCAGGCTGGCGTTGTTCTGGTCGCCGCGCCAGTACGCGGCGCTGCTGCGGGTCAGTTTGAAGGCCGGGATGTACTTGGTGGTCGGGATGTGCGGGCCGCGGCACAGGTCACCCCACACCCGTTCCTTGGTGCGGGCGTTGAGGTTGTCGTACGCGGTGAGCTCGTCGCCGCCGACCTCCATCACCTCCGGGTCGTCGGCACCGGACTTGTCGTCGACCAGCTCGAGCTTGTAGGGCTCGCCGGCCAGCTCCTCGCGCGCCTGATCCTTGGATTCGTAGACGCGCCGGGAGAACAGTTGACCGTCCTTGACGATCTTCTGCATCCGCTTCTCGAGCTTGTTCAGGTCCTCGGGCGTGAACGGCTCGGCGACGGCGAAGTCGTAGTAGAAGCCATCGGTGATCGGCGGACCGATACCCAGTTTGGCCTGTGGGAACAGGTCCTGTACGGCCTGGGCCAGCACGTGGGCGCACGAGTGCCGGAGCACGCTGCGGCCGTCGTCGGTGTTGGCCGCCACCGGCGTCACCTCGACATCGGTGTCCGGGGTCCAAGACAGGTCCCGAAGTCGCCCCTCGGCGTCGCGCACCACCACGATCGCGTCCGGGGTCCCGCGACTGGGCAGATCCGCCTCACGCACCGCCGCGCCGGCGGTAGTCCCGGCCGCGACCCGGATCGGTGCGGCGGGGGCTGGGCTGGGGGCGGCGCTCATCGGGGAGTCTCCTACCATGCGAGGGCTAATGCGAACGCTGACATGTTATCGGGGTGGGCCATCGAGGTTGCTGATCAGGACCCCAACCCGATCGGGCTCTTGAGCCACTGCTGCTCCAGTCCGACCAGTCCGGCGCTCCAACCGACCACGCCGAACAGCCACAGCGTGCCCAGCACGACCAGTCCGGTGAACACCGCGCTGACCCCCTTGACCGCGATGTGCTGGCGATCGAACCACGCCATCACCGTGTCGTAGCGGGCCCGGACGTAGCGCAGCGCCCGCTTGGCGAAGGCGAATTCGCTGGCCAGGATCGCCAAGCCCAGAAACACGATGGCCCAACCGGGACCGGGGTACGGGATCGCCACGATGCCGACGGCCAGCACGAGTGTGCCGATGACACCGACGACGATCCGGTAGGTGAATTCGGCGGCCGGGCGTGACCGCAACCCTTCCCGCCAGCGCGTCCAGCGCTGCTTCACCGCGGCCGGATTCATGGCTGTCCCGGCTTGAGCCGGACGAACAACGCCTCGGCCTCGGCGAGCACGTCGTCGCCGTCGAGCAGCCGTCCCTCGACGAAGATCTTGCGGCCCTCGATGCGGTCGATACCGGCCTGCACCTGCAGTTCTTTCCCGATCGGAACGATCCGGCGGTAGTTGACATGCAGATATGCGGTGCGCTGATACATGCTGCCGGTCAATTTGGCGGCGGTGTAACCCAGCAGCGAATCGAACAGGAGCGCCAGCGACCCGCCGTGCACCGCGCCGTTGCGGCCCAGGTGAAAACGCCGGAAGTGGGCGGTTCCGGCGATTCGGTTGTCGTCGGTCCGTTCCAGGTGCACCGGCACGTTGGTGACGTTGCCCCGGTTGGGCAGGTCCATCCGCCGACCGGACGGTGAATTCCATTCGTCGGCCTCATACGGCGCCAGCAGCGCCGACACCTGCTCGATCAGATCGGCCGCCTGGGTGATCACCGCATCGGGGGCGTCGGCGCTCCGAGCGTGGTCCTGCAGGGTGCGAACGGCCTCGATGAATCGGCCGTAATCGGGGCCGCCGCGATCGGTGGGGTCGGGCGGGTTGAACCCTCCGCCGAGGTGCGTGCCGGCGGTGTCGTTTTCTGGGGCCACACCGCCACCGTAAAGGTGCCATGGTGGTGGACGTGAAACTGGACGACCTGGCCCGGCTGCCCCTGACCTATCCGGAGGTAGGCGCCACGGCCGGCGATCTGCCCGCGGGCTACCGCCACACTAGGGCGGCGGCGGAGATCGGTACCGGCCGCGACCGCTTCGAGCAGGCCGGCGCGGACGTGCTGCGGTGGGGTATGCAACGCGGCGCGGGCCTGCGGGTGCAGGCCACCACCGAGGCCGCCGCGGTGGGCACCGAACTGGTCGTCCGGCTCGGACCCGTACCGGCGCCGTGCCGGGTGGTCTATGTGCTCGACGAAACCGACCGGCGGGGCTTCGCCTACGGCACGCTGGCCGGCCATCCCGAATCGGGTGAGGAGCTGTTCTCGGTCCGGTATGACCCGGCGACCGGCACCGTGCACGCCGAGGTGGTCGCGTTCTCCCGGCCGGCCACATGGTGGAGCCGGTTGGGCGGCCCGGTGACACAGCTGCTCCAGCGGGTCGTGACGCGCCGGTATCTCAGCGGCATCTGAAGTCCGACCTGTGGAGGCCCTGCTTCATCTGCCGCGAGATTCAGTCGCAGTCGATTCTGCTTCTCGCCTCATAGTCGCCGCCAATCAGCTTCAATGACGCCCTATGACATATCGGGTAATTCAGTGGGGCACCGGCGCGGTCGGGGTCGAGGCGCTGGCGGCTGTCCTGGACGACCGCCCCGACCTCGACCTGGTCGGGGTGCGGGTGTACTCCGACGCCAAGGACGGTGTCGACGTCGGCGAACTGCTGGGCCGGCCGCCGGTCGGCGTCCTCGCCACCACCGATGTCGAGGCCATTCTCGGACTGGACGCCGACTGTGTCATCTACACACCGCGGATCACGAATCTGGAAGACGTATGCGCGCTGCTGGCCGGCGGCAAGAACGTGGTGACGACAGCGTTTCTGTTCCACCCCCGGCGCCTGCCCGATGCCGACCGCGAGCGACTGCTGGCGGCCTGCACCGCGGGCGGGACGACGGTGCACGGCGGCGGGCTGAACCCCGGCAACCTGTCAGGCGCGCTGCCGTTGGTGCTGTCCGGAATGAGTCGGCGGATCGACAAGATCACGCTGCAGGAGCGCGCCGACTGGTCCGATTACGACAGCACACACATCACGTTCGACAACATGTCGTTCGGCCGGCCGGTGGATGAGATACGCGTCGATGGCACCGAGTTCCTGGCATTCAACAACGAATTGTTCAGCGAGCAGGTGTGGCTGCTGGCCGATGCTTTGGGTGCCGATATCGACGAGGTCACCTCGTCGGTGGAGGCCGTGCCCGCCCGTCACGACCACCAGATCTTCGACCACGTGCTGACTGCCGGCACCACAGCGGGGCAACGGTGGAACTGGGTCGGAGTGCGAGACGGCGAGCCGCTCATCGAGATCGAGACCTTGTGGACCGTGGGCAACGAGTACCCCGACCAGTGGCCGCGACCCAAGCACGGCTGGACGTTGACCATCGAGGGCGATCCGTCCATGCAGACCCACTTCTTCAGTCTGGCCAGCTTTACCCGCGAGGCCACGATGGCCGAGCACGTGCGAGCGGCCAATGTCGCCACCGCGATGCAGGTCCTCAATGCCGTGCCCGAGGTGTGCGACGCCGAACCCGGGTTCGCCACGCTCGCGACGCTGCCATTGATCCGCAGCCACACCGGGTTTCGGCGGCAGTGACTATCTGATGATGACCGAGCTGGGCTCGTGCGGCGCACCCAGCATGTCCCGGTGTGACGGCGGCACCCGGCCACCTTCGTCGGTGATGCCGTAGCGGGCCGCGAGTTCGGCACCGATCACGGTGTGCCCGGACAGTTGAGCCAACTCCGGGTCCCGGTACAGCGCGTCGATGAGATGACCGGTGAACTCCGGAGTTTCGGCGTGCTCGGCGGTCTTGGCCAGCGCGTCGGGGTGGCCGGCGAACGCGGCCTTGAACTTCTCGGTGAGCAGGATGCCCATCCAGATCGACACCGTCGACACCCCGGTGTCGGTGAAATCGACCGCCATGTCCGCCGCCAGCTTGTCAATGCCGGCCTTCTGAGCGCCGTAGGCCGGGCCGTGCATGTAGCACACCGATCCGGGCGAGGAGGTGAACGCGATCAGACCATGGTCGGCGGCCAACAGCAGCGGCGCGGCGTACCAGGACGCCACATAGGCCGACCGCAACCCGACCTCCAGCACATCGGCCAACTCGATCGGCTTCTCCCAGAACGGTTTCGGGTTGACCAGGTCATCGTGCACCGCGGCGGCATTGTTGACCAGCAGGTCCAGCCGGCCCTCCTGTTCGGTGATCCGCTCGAACAGCGCACCCACGGCAGCGTCATCGGAGTGGTCGAGTTGGACGGCGATGCCGCCTTTTCCGGGGTCGGTGACGGTGCGGCCGGTGACGTACACCCGCCAACCCGAGGAGAGCAGGGCTGTGGCGATGCCGCGGCCCGCGCCACGACTCGCTCCGGTGACCACGGCGATCGGGGTATCCACGGCCATCAACCTACGGGGCGGACCCAGCGCGGCGTGATCTCACATGAAGCCTGGATGACACCAGAATTAAAATTGCGATGACTTCTGCCGCTGTCTCGGTGAAATGCCCAGGTCACGGCCGTGTGGCTCAGGAACACCGGTTTGCGTTCAGCTGCGCACATCCGACAGTTCTGTCATTCTGTCGACGGTAAATCCGACGGCCTTCGATACCCGACCGGCGGCCTGACCATCACGCAGTCGTGCTCTCCACACCGAAGAATCGAGGCAACCTGCGATGGCGACAACTCTCACCCGCCCGTTCGTGGTGTACGGAGTCGGGGCGATCGGGGGCGTGATCGCCGCTCGACTGCGGCTGGCCGGGTACGACGTGACGGCCGTCGCCCGTGGTGCGCACCTCAATACGATCCGCACCTGCGGACTCACCCTGGTGACGCAGGCCGGCACCGACAACATCGACCTGCCGGCCGCCGCCGGTGCCGGTGAGGTCGACTGGTCCACCCGGCCGGTGGTGATACTGGCGGTCAAGAGCCACCAAACCGACACGGCACTCGACGATCTCAGCGCCCACGCCCCCATAGAGACACCGGTGTTCGTCGCCGAGAACGGGGTGGCCAACGAGGCCGCCGCACTTCGCAGGTTCGCCAATGTCTACGGCGTCACCGTGATGCTCCCGGCGGCGCACCTCGATCCCGGTGTGGTCATCCAACAGAGTGATCCGGTGGCGGGCATCCTGGACGTCGGCCGCTACCCGGCAGGTCGCGACGAACTGGCCGAACAATTCTCCGCCGCATTACAGGTGGCCCGGTTCGAATCGCAGGTCCGCGACGACGTCATGGCGTGGAAGTACCGCAAGCTGATCGCCAACCTCGGCAACGGCGTGATCGCGGCCTACCGTCCGGGACCCGAGGCCGACACCCTGATCTCCCGCGCCCGCGACGAGGCCGAGCACATCCTCACCGCCGCCGGGATCCCCTTCGTCACCGCAGCGCAGGATGCGCAACGTCGCGGGGATCTGCTGCAGGGCCAGGTTCACGACGACTACTTCAGTTCCACCTGGCAGAGCGTGGCCAGGGGACACACCAAGGTCGAAACCGACTGGTTCAACGGCGAAATCGTGCTGCAGGCCCGCCTGCACCACCAGAACGCTCCCGTCAACGAGTTGATCCAACGCGTCACTGCCGAACACGCACGAGTGGGCCGCCCCGTACGTTCACTGGACGCCGCCGCCGCACTGAAGAAGCTGGCGTCGCATCCGAGCGCGCTAGAGGCTGTCGAGTGCCGCCTGCAGGCGTCGGCCGACCTCGGCAGCGACATCGACCAGCGCAGGCTCGTCGGTCACCTCGGCCATCAGGCTGGGGTTCATCGCCTCGACGACGACCACCGCATCACTGCCACGAGGTGTCCGTAACACCACGTTGCACGGCAACAGCACGCCGATCCGCGGAAACGCGCGGAGCGCCTGCTGAGCGAACTGGGGGTTGCACGCGCCCAGGATCAGGTACTCCCCCAACTCGTCGCCGGCACCATCGCCCAGCTTCGCGTTGAGCGTGGACCGGATGTCTATCTCGGTGAGCACGCCGAACCCCTGCTCGCCCAATGCGTTTCGAGTGCGGGCAACAGCCTCGTCGAACGGTCCTTGCGTGGTGGTCGCTAACGCGATGTCCATCTCGTGGTTCCTTTCATTTCCTCGGCCAAGGCCTCAAACTACCCGCGGCGGCAGAGTGCCACGCGGGTTTGGATCTCACGCCCCGCCGGCCGACACCTTCTGACGAGGCGGCGTCATCGTGCTCCGCCGCAGCGGGCAGCGGGCCATGCGGGCGCACACCGCGTTCGCCAGCGCGGCGAGCACGGTGAGGCCGCCGACCGTGGCGCCGAGTGCCGGGTGCACCTCCTGAGCGAAGATGACCGACGACATCAGCAGGACGAACCAGCCGAAGCCCTTGCGCAGCACATCGGGTTTGATCAGCGCGGTCAACCGGGCACCGATCAATCCACCGACCACCGCCGCGGCGGTCACCATCAGGGCCAACCTCCAGTCGATCTGCACGGTGGACAGGTATCCGGCCAGACCGGCGAACGATTTCATGGCGATCACCACCAACGAGGTGCCCACGGCCGCCGGCATCGAGAGCCCGCCGAGCAGCACCAGAGCCGGCACTACCAGGAAGCCGCCACCGGCACCGACCAGGCCCGTCACCAACCCGACCACCAGGCCCTCGGCCAGGATCTTCACCACCGGCAACTGCCGCTGCCGGCCATCGGCTTCTGCGTTGTCGGTGGCTCTGCGGCCGCGCAGCATGGCCACCGCGGTGGCGACCATCATCAGGGCGAACCCGATCAGCAACACCGTGCCCGGAATGAACCGTGACAGCAGGCCACCCAGATACGCCCCGGCCATGCCGGCCGCACCGAAGATCAGGCCGACCCGCCACTGCACCCGGCCCGCCCGGGCATGCGCGATCACGCCGACGGCACTGGTCACACCCACGACCAGCAATGACGCAGCGATAGCCTGCTTGGCATCCATGCCCGCGACGTAGGCCAGCAGTGGAACCGTGAGGATCGAGCCGCCGCCGCCGAGCACGCCCAGCGTGATCCCGACGACGACAGCCAGTGCCAGCGTCAAGCCGATCATCGTGGCCTAGTGGCCGGGCAGCTGGAGAGTTGGCCGACGACCGACTCGACGTCGCAACTGGCGCCGCGGTTGTAGGGAAGCTTCGACAACAGCATGCCCATGGCACACGTGTTGGACAGTGCCGCAAAGGTCAGCCCGCCACCGATGGCGCCTGCCAGCCATTTGAGCTTGGGGGCGGCAATGCTCCCCAAGATCGAAGTCAACACGATCGATCCGGCCACCAGTCGCACCTGGCGTTCCAGGTCCCACTTCGCAGCACCGCGATTGACCTTGAATCCTTTTGCCTCCCAGTCGACAATGCCGCCCATAAGGATGTGGACATTGGGCAGCCCGTGCTGCCGCAGCGCCTCTTCGGCCTGGGTTGCCCGCTGACCTGAACGGCAGACCAGAACCCACTCGTCGACGCCGTCGGCCTGTGCGGTGTTCGAGATCTCGTCGCGGTGTTCGCGGAGCAGATCCAGCGGCACGTTGTAGGAGCCGGGGATGTGCGCGGTCTCGAACTCCGCGGCGGTACGGACGTCGAGCAGCCTGGGCGGGTTGGCCGTCTGCAGAAGTTCGGCAAGACCGTGGGAATCGATGGTCTTGGGAGTGGCGACGTCAGTCATGGGACACCTTCAGGTCTAGGAGAGACATTGATTTCTATACCCCCTGGGGTATGTTCACAGCCAGGTTACCACATACCGGTAGGGGTATCTGCACGATGGAATAAATACCCCTGGGGGTATGGTTGAATCAGTCGAATGCTTCCCCGCAGTACCCGAGCGCGGCGGAAAGAACCAAGGAGTAGTCCAAATGATCCTCGAGCAGTACTACATCGAATGTCTCTCGCACGCCTCGTATTTGATCGGCGACCCCACATCAGGCCGGGCAATCGTGGTCGACCCCCGCAGAGACATCACCGAGTACCTGGCTGACGCCGATCGCTTCGGGCTGACCATCGAAGGTGTGATCAACACGCACTTCCACGCTGACTTCGTCTCCGGGCACCTCGAGCTCGTCGAAGCCACCGGCGCATGGATCGGATTCGGTGAGGCAGCCGAGACCGACTACCCCATCCGGCGGCTGGCGGCCGGCGAACACATCTCGTTGGGCGCCGTCGACCTGGAGATCCTGACCACCCCGGGCCACACCTGGGAGTCGATCAGTGTGCTGGTCCGCGAACGTTCCGGGGCCGTCCCCACCGCCGTGCTGACCGGTGACTCGATGTTCATCGGCGATGTCGGCCGACCCGATCTGGTCAACCTGGGTAACGGTTCGACCAGCGACCTGGCCCGGGCCATGTACCACACAATCCACGACACACTGCTCACGCTGCCCGACGAGGTGACCGTGATGCCCGCCCACGGCGCCGGCTCCTCCTGCGGCAAGAACCTGTCCACGGAACTGACGTCGACCATCGGCGAGCAACGCCGCACCAACCCGTCGGTGCAGCCGATGAGCGAGACGGATTTCGTCGAGTTGATCACCGACGGTCAACCCGCGGCACCGTCGTACTTCTCGGTGAACGCCGCGATGAACAAGCGGCAGCATCCGCTGCTGGACCAATCCCGGTCCATCCCCGAGTTCAGCCCGGCTCAGGTGCGCGAAGCGCTCGCCGCCGACATGCGGGTGGTCGATGCCCGCAGCGTGGACGATTTCGCCGCCGCCCACCTGCGCGGCTCGGTCAACGTCGGGTTCGACGGCCGCTTCGCCGAGACCGGCGGAATGGTCGCCGAGGTGGGCGAGCAGATCGTGCTCATCGCCTACCCGGGCGAGGAACAGGAGGCCGCGCTGCGGTTGGCCCGCATCGGTTCCGACAACGCCATCGGCTACCTCAACGTGGCCGCCGACGGCACCTTCCCCGCGGAGCTGTCCGACCTCATGGTCGCCGCACCGCGGGTCGGGATCACCGAACTCGACCGCATGCTCGACCAACACGAGGTGACGCTGATCGACATTCGCAACCCGGGTGAGCGCGAATCCGGCGCCATTCCCGGCTCGATCGCAATTCCGTTGGCGCAGTTGCGGACCCGCTTCGCCGACATCCCCACCGATAAGCCCGTCGTGCTGCACTGCGCGGGCGGCTGGCGTTCCAGCGTGGCGGCATCACTGCTACGCGCCGAAGGTTTCGCCGGCGCCGCCGACCTGGTCGGTGGTTACAACGCCTGGGCCGAATCACACATCAGTACCAACTAATCCGTCTCAAACCAAGGAGAACATCATGACCACCCGCAACCTCAGCTACGCGGATTTCGAATCCACCATCCGCGACAACGACATCGTCCTGGTCGACTTCTGGGCCTCATGGTGCGGCCCGTGCCGGGCCTTCGCCCCGACCTTCGAGAAGTCCTCGGCCGCCCACCCCGAGATCGTGCACGCCAAGGTCGACACTCAGGCCGAAAACGAACTTGCCTCCGCCATGGCGATCCAGTCCATCCCGACCATCGCCGCATTCCGCGAGGGAATAATGATCTTCCGCCAGGCCGGGGTCTTGCCGCCGGCGGCCCTGGAGGACCTGATCTCCCAGATCGCGGCCCTCGACATGGACGAGGTCCGGGCCTCGATCGCCGCCGAAACCGCCAGCACCCACTGAAAGGTACGACATGTGCTACCCCGCGAAATGTCCGCGCTGCGCGAAGACCACCTGGGACGGCTGCGGACAGCACGCCGACGAGGTGATGGGGTCGGTGCCACCGGCCCAGCGCTGCAATTGCGCCCACAGCACCGAAAATCCCCGCACAAACCGGTAACTGACGGCCCGCCGAGGTCGCGACGGTAGGGAAGAATCGTGGCCGCCATGACTGACAGCGACGATTCTCCCGGCACCGATCGACGACCGCACATCCTGCGGCTCGTCGCCTTCGCGGCATTCCTGTTCGGACTGTTCTATCTGGTGGCCGTCGCCCGGGTGATCGACGTCGGCGACATCCGGGGCGCGGTGGCCGCCACCGGACCCGCTGCCCCGCTGGCGTACGTGGTGGTCTCGGCCTGCCTGGGTGCGCTGTTCGTCCCCGGCCCGATCCTGGCCGCAGGCAGCGGCGTGTTGTTCGGCCCGGTGTTGGGCACCTTCGTGACCCTGGGCGCGACCGTGGGTACCGCCGTGGTGGCCAGCCTGATCGGCCGACGGGCCGGACGCGACAGCGCCCGGGCCCTGCTGGGGGCGCAACGCGCCGACCGGCTCGACCGCCAGATCCAACGGGGCGGCCTCTGGGCGGTGGTCGGGCAGCGATTCGTCCCCGGCGTGTCCGACGCGCTGGCCTCCTACGCCTTCGGCGCCTTCGGGGTTCCGTTGTGGCAGATGGCCGCCGGCGCATTCATCGGGTCGGTGCCCCGCGCGTTCGTCTACACCGCGCTGGGTGCCTCGATCGGCGACCTGTCAGCGCCGCTGGCCTATACCGCGATCGGCGTGTGGTGTGTCACGGCCGTCATCGGCGCGTTCGCCGCCCACCGCGGCTACCGATCCTGGCGCCGCCATCACCCCGGGGCCGATCAGGCCCCGGAGCAGACGCCGTAACCGCTACTTACCGAACCCGGCGTTGCGCAGCGCGTCGGCCATCGAACCCGACGGCTGACTGGATTCCCGGCGACCAGAGCTGTTGCCGCGCTTCTGGTTCTGATTCTGGTTCTGGTTTTGGTTCCGCCGGTCGCCGCCACGACCCTGATTGCCGCCACCGTCACGACGATTCGGCCCACCCTGACCGCCACGGTCGTTGCGATCGGGCCGCTTGCCCTCCTGCGGGGTGTCGTTGAGCCGCAGCGTCAATCCGATCCGCTGCCGTTCGACGTCGACTTCGACGACCTTGACCTTGACCACCTGTCCCGACTTGACCACCTCGTGCGGGTCGGAGATGAACCGGTCGGCCATCGCCGAGACGTGCACGAGCCCGTCCTGATGCACACCGACATCGACGAAGGCGCCGAAGGCCGCCACGTTGGTCACCACACCCTCGAGCACCATGCCGGGCTTGAGGTCGGCGACCTTCTCGACACCGGCGGCGAAGGTGGCGGTGGAGAACGCCGGTCGCGGGTCACGCCCGGGCTTCTCCAGCTCGGCCAGGATGTCGGTCACCGTGGGCAGACCGAAGCGTTCATCGGCGAAATCAGCGGGCTTCAGCCCCCGCAGGGTGCGCTCGTCACCGATCAACTCGGCCAGCGTCACGCCTGAGCGGTCCAGGATGCGCCGCACCACCGGGTACGACTCGGGGTGCACCCCGGAAGCATCCAGCGGATCCTCACCGTCGCGGATCCGCAGGAAGCCCGCGCACTGTTCGAAGGCCTTGGGACCCAGGCGCGGAACGTCCAGCAGCGCCTTGCGGCTATGGAAGGCCCCGGCGCTCTCCCGGTGCGCCACGATCGCCTCGGCCAGCGACTCGGTCACTCCCGACACCCGGGCCAGCAGCGGCACCGAAGCGGTGTTGAGATCCACCCCCACCGCGTTCACCGCATCTTCGACAACGGCATTGAGACTGCGCGCCAACGAGCCCGGCGTCACGTCGTGCTGGTACTGCCCCACCCCGATCGACTTGGGATCGATCTTCACCAGCTCGGCCAGCGGATCCTGCAGACGACGGGCGATCGAGACCGCACCGCGCAGCGTCACGTCGAGGTTCGGCATCTCTCGCGCCGCGTACTCGGAGGCCGAGTACACCGATGCGCCGGCCTCACTCACCATGGCCTTGGCCGGCGCAGTGGCTCCGGCCGACCGGATATCGGCGATCAGCTCGGCGGCCAACGCATCGGTCTCCCGCGACGCGGTCCCGTTGCCGACCGCGATCAGCTCAACGTCGTGCCGGGCGCACAGCGCCGCCAGGATGGCCTTGGCCTGGCCCCACTGCTTCTGCGGCTGGTGCGGGAAGATCGCGCAGGTGTCGACGACCTTGCCGGTGGCGTCGACGACGGCAACCTTGACCCCGGTGCGGAAACCCGGGTCCAGCCCCAGCGTGGCGCGGGTACCGGCCGGGGCGGCCAACAGCAGGTCCTTGAGGTTGCGGGCGAATACCGCCACCGCCTCCTCCTCGGCCCGCTGACGCAACCGGATGCGCGCGTCGACGGAGGCCGAGATCATCAGTTTGGCGCGCCAGGCCAACCGCACGGTGGTGGTCAACCACGGGGTCGCCGGGGCCTTGGAGCCCATGTCGATGCCGAGCGATTGGGCGATCATCGCCTGATACAGCTCGTCCTCGCCGCCGTCGAAGGTCAGTGACAGCGCCTGTTCCTTCTCGCCGCGCAGCACGGCGAGAACCCGGTGCGACGGCATGTTCTCCAGCGGTTCGGAGAACTCGAAGTAGTCCCGGAACTTCTGCGCAGCCTGACTTTTCGCGGCCTCCTCGGACCACGGGCCGGTGCGCAACGCGCCGTCGGCCCAGAACTTCTCCCGGGTCGCACCGACCAACTCGGCATCCTCGGCGGCACGCTCGATGATGATGTGCCGGGCGCCGTCGAGTGCAGCGGCCGCGTCGGCGACGTCGTCGTTGAGGAACTCGCCGGCCGCCTCGTCGGGCACCAGCGTCGGATCGGTCAGCAGCCGGTCGGCCAACGGCTCCAGGCCGGCTTCCCTGGCGATCTGGGCCTTGGTGCGCCGCTTGGTCTTGTACGGCAGGTAGATGTCCTCGACCCGGGCCTTGGTCTCGGCAGCCATCAAGGCCGCCCGCAGCTCGTCGGTGAGCTTGCCCTGCTCCTGGATCGAGGCCAGCACAGCCTCACGACGCTGGTCGAGCTCACGCAGGTAACCCAGGCGCTCCTCCAGGGTGCGCAGCTGGCCGTCGTCGAGGCTGCCGGTGACCTCCTTGCGGTACCGGGCGATGAACGGGACCGTCGCGCCCTCGTCCAACAGGGCCACCGTGGCCACGACCTGCCCCTCACGCACGGCGAGTTCCTCGGCCAGACGGGCAGTTACGGATTTGATGGTTCCGACGGTCACGCTCTGAGTCACGTCGGAGGACCCTACCGAATCGAACCGACAACACCGGGTCACGGTGAGCTGTGTGTCCCGCCACGAAAAGTGTTCGGCCACGAAAAAACAGCCCCGGATATCTCCGAGGCTGTTTGTGACGATGGTGGTCCCGGCTGGTATCGAACCAGCGACCTTCCGCGTGTGAGGCGGACGCTCTCCCACTGAGCTACGAGACCGTGGGAACGACGTCGAACACTAGCACGCGTCCGCGGTCAGGCCCGAATCGGCGCCCGTCGATCCAACTTGTTTGATTTGCCAAATATGCACCCCGATGCGGGCGTATGGTCACCCGTCATGGTTCACCTGCGGGTCCGCTGGCCAGCCGTCAGTGGCACTGTTTTTGCTGCTAGTGCACTGTTTTCCGGTTGCCACAGCACCCCGGCCCCCGTGACAGAATCAGCTCCGGCCGTAACTCCGAACTTCCGCAGCGTCTCCGAGGTGGTGAACCGGCAGGTCACGGGCCCGACCAGCTTCAGCGCACCGTCGGGCAACGTGCGGTGCTACCTCGATGCCACTACCGCGCGCTGCGACATCGCCGAACGTAACTGGGCCCCACCACTGCGACCGGCCAGTTGCGCGTTCGACTACGGCCACGGGATCACCCTCAACTCGGGACGTCCCGCGCAGTTCGTCTGCGCCGGCGGCACCACACCGAGTGCGGGTGTCCAACTGGGAGACCGCGACTCGGTTACCGCCGGGACGCTGCGCTGCGAGAGCGTTGCGACGGGGATCACATGTCGCGACACGAAGACCCGGCACGGATTCACTCTGTCGCGAGCTGCCTATCACCTGTTCTGAAAGACCGTTTTCAGCCGCACGTTGCCCTCTCGTCATGGGGATTTGTGTCTGCAAGCATCGGTGGACTAATGTTCTGCATCGCGACGGGCGACGATCTCGCTCGTGGCGCGCGGATGTAGCGCAGTTGGTAGCGCATCACCTTGCCAAGGTGAGGGTCGCGGGTTCGAATCCCGTCATCCGCTCGAAGGTGCGATTGTGGCATCAACCCCAGCGGTGGAGTGGCCGAGTGGTGAGGCAACGGCCTGCAAAGCCGTGCACACGGGTTCGATTCCCGTCTCCACCTCCAAGGAATAATTTCGACCCGCGCGATTAGCTCAGCGGGAGAGCGCTTCCCTGACACGGAAGAGGTCGCTGGTTCAATCCCAGTATCGCGCACCATAGTTTTGCGAGGTGAGGCCCGGTTTTTACCGGGCCTTCGCCGTATCCGCGCAATAGGGCTCGCGGGTGGTCACCGAGGAGGCGCACCAGCCGAATGACGCGGGCTTCCGCCCCCCACACAACTTGCCAAGCTGGGCAAGTAATCCACTTTTTGATTCGCCGGGAATCTGCGGGAAGGGTGGTACCCGTAACCGGGTAGCCTGAACATGTAGCTAACACTGCTTGCTGAGGGGGAAGCAATGTCGCAGTCGCTGAAAGTTGATCCGACGCACCTGTTCATGTCCGCTGATCACCTCGATATGCACGAGGCCGACCACACCGAGGCACAGCAATCGGCAAACGCCGATATCGCAGCCGCCGGCTCGGGATGAGTCGGATCATCGGGTGACGCGCTCAAGGGCAAACTGAGCCACCTTCAAACCGTCGCAGACCACATCAGCGCCGAGCTGACCCACCACCGTGACGCGTTCCGTCACATCGGCAACAAGTACGAGACCATCGACCAGGACGCAGCGGTCGACTTGCTCCGCATCCGCCAGAACCTCTGATGCCCCTGACGCTCGCCGACGTCGAACGGTGGAATGCAGGACAGGTCCGGGAAGTATCGACTGCGCTAGACGCCAGCTCCAGTTCGATGGACGGGGTCAAGGACGGTCTCCGAGATCTCCCGATCCTCGGCACCTGGAGCGGCCAGGCCGCGGACGCTGCAAACGACAGCCTGGATAAGCTCGGCGCCTATCTGTCGAGCCACGTCGCTGCCCGCCAGGAGGCATCGAAGGTGATCTCCAAGGCTGCCGATGAGATCGACGGTCTCAAATCGTTTCTGCAGAACGTGCAGGAAATGGCGCGCGGCAAGTTCGGCATCAACCTCGAAACCGGCACCGTTACGCCGCTGACCGATGACGTCAACCAGAACGACCTCGACTACATCACCACCACGCTCAAGCAGCTTCTGGCGTCTGCCGAAATGATCGACCGCGAACTGGCGCACGGCCTCAACCTGCTCGACGGCACGGATGAACCGGGCAATCCGCCCACCATCCCGATCAACCAGAACGACGAGCGGTCGCGCAATCAGATCGAAGCGTTCAAGAGGGTCTACGGTCGTGAGCCGGTCACTGCAAACGATTGGCGGATGGCTGCTGGACTGGACCCCCACAGCTACAACCCGAAGAACCATGGAAAACCTGCCAGGATCGTCGCGGGCAGGTTCACTCCGCAGCCAGGCAAAGGCGTGGTCCGTTCCAATTGGTTCATCCCCTCGGCCGAGGTGCAGAATCTGCCAAAGGACGTGCAGGACCTAATCGACTTGCGGCTGCTTCCGAAGAACTTCGGGGACAATCGCGGCCCTAGTGCCACCATCGATCCCGAACACTCTCGTGTATCACTGTTCGTGGACTACGAGAACGGTGTTGTCGCCATCCGGCAGAACCCCACCACCACTGTCGACGGGGCACGCGGCGGCGCCGACACCGCACCACCACAGATCCACGTCGTCGAAGCTCCTGACGGACGAATGACGATCGACTACAACACCTGGGATGCCTACGAGTTTTCCGGAGCCGTCGCGCTAGATATGACAGTCCACGGCCGGATCACGCTGGACCCGCTAGACAATGGCAAAGTCAACCTCGGCGGTAACACAACGATCTACCCCAGCATGGAGACGTACCAATATCGCGAAGGGATACCACCGGAGGTGCTGCAATGGACTCCCGCGAACTCGGGCAGTGACCTCGGCCCGGCAACCAGCCTGATACGCGAGCACTGGATCGGCGACGCCTCACTCCCACCCGTGCGGCCCGGCATCCCGGACTGGCGGTGGCAGCTAGAGAACGCGATTCCGTTCGCGCCGGACCCGTTCACCCAGCACACCACGAAGCTCACTGATCCCTCAGAAGGCCTGATTCCCAAAGTAAGTGAGGGACGATGATCACATTCTCCAAGCCGACCAAGCGGCGGGTCTTTCGGTCGCTGGCCGCCGTGGTGCTAGCGAGTTGCGTACTGACTGGTATCGCGGTCTGCATCGGGTTCATCGTCAACCACGAGGGCGAGCCGGTATCGGGCGGTGAATATGTGCGCCTGGCACTGCTTAGTCTGACGCTATGGGGACCGATGTACCTCGTCATCGCCTGGCCGCTTAGCGTTCCACTCATCGCCGGCATCACAGCCCTGGTCGCCTACACCCACGTGGGCGACGACGAAGCCAAACTGCCTGATGACTCGAAAGTCACCTTGCCAGAAGACAATCCCGAGCAATAACCGTTCCCCGAGGACTCTTACATCTCGTTATTGGTCCTCGAACTGCTCATCGATCCACTTCTCAACGTCGGATCGCCGGGCCATCACCCGCCGCCCGATACGCGAACTACGGCCCGTACCCGATCTGCCGCCAGTAGCGGACGGTGATGATGGCTGTGCTCAGCGATCCCCCGCGCGATAACGCTGCATGGCCGGCCCCGTCTCGATCCGCACCCTCAGCATCCGCGTGTACCCCCGCATCCACGGCTTCGCGAGGACCAGCGACCGGTCGGCATATGGGTTGCGGTCGCCGGGCTCGGCGAGTGAGCCGGAGTAGAGCGCGAAGGTGTATGCCGCCCGCTTCATCATCGGCCGATCATGCGGGCACGCGGGCCGGGTCCGGCGGATCCCACACCGAGTTCAGCTCGGCGGAGCGACGGGCGGGATGGGGTTCGGCACGATCGGGCCGATTGACGGTGGTGCAGGAGGCGGCGGGGCAGGCGGCGGCGCGAGCGGCGGAGGGCCGGGCGGCAACGGCGGCGCGAGCAGCGGAGGGCCGGGCGGCAGCGGATCGGGAACCGCGGCCGGGTCGGCGACCGGGCTCCCCGGTGGGACGCCTTCGAGTCGGGTGGCGCGCACGGGCACGGTGATCACCGCACCCTGCAGCCCGCACTCGTTGGATTGGATGGTGGTGGTTTGCGCGCCGGCCAACACACCGTCCGGCTGCGGCGCCAGCGCCAACGCTGTATCCATCGCCTGCGCTTGCATGACGTTCGGCGCCTCACAGGGAAGCGAGCCCCCCGCCGGATCACCTTGCCAAGAATCGTTGATGAAGCGGAATACCGCTGTCATGCCGCCACCTTCGATGAAGGGGACGGCATGGTTGCTGCTATCCATGCGCGTCGACGTCGCAACACACCCCGAGGGTTTGCAGGTCGATCGGAATGCCCACCAGTAGCTGGCGATCTGGTTGCCCGCCGCCGGCCAGGGGTTGCCATTGAGGGTGGCGCCGGGGTTGTCGTAGTCGAGGCGGTAGAGGCCGTCAACGACGGGACCGTCGGGTGACGGGACTGCCGCGTTCGTGGCGCTCGCCGTCGCTGTGCTCGGCACTGGGCTCGTCTGCTCACTCGCTGCGGCCTCAGCCGATGGCCGAAGCTGCCACACGCCGACGCTGCCGATGACGGCGACGGCGACGGCGGCCATCGCCGCGACGGGCACCCAGCCCGGCTTCCCGGGCAACCGAAACCCGGGCGTGGGCACCGGTGCGGCCGGTGTCTGCACCGAAGTCAGTGCGGGCACCGGGGTTTCATCGGCCAGGGCATGCGCGAAAGCGCCGCAGCTGACGAATCGGTCAGCCGGGTTCTTGGCGAGGGCTTTGGCCAGCGCCGGATCGAGGTCGCCCAACTCGGGCCGGGCGTCGGCCAATGCCGGCGGTTTGGAGTTGACGTGGCGACTGACCACGACCGCGGGATTGGGGTGCGCGAACAGTTGCGTCCCGGTCAAGAGGTGGTACGCGGTGCATGCCAGGGCGTACTGGTCAGCGCGGCCGTCGACGTCCTCCCCCATCAGTTGTTCAGGTGCGGCATATTCGGGTTTGTCCACGGCCGGCGTATCGCGGGCAATACCAAGGTCGGCGAGAACCGCGCGCAACTCCGCCTCATCCTCGACGTCGGCGACGATGATGTTGGCCGGCCTGACATCGCGATGCAGCAAACCATGCTTGTGTGCGTAGTCGAGCGCACCGGCAACCGCGATGACCATGCGGAAAACCTGTTCGCGCGGTAGGCCGTTCGGGTATCGCTGCTCGAGAAGCCCAGCCAGATCCACACCGTCGACGAAATCCACCGCCATCCAGAGCTGACCGTCGTGTTCACCGCAACCATGGACCCTGGCGATGTTGGGATGCCACAACGTGGCAGCCGCATCGGCTTCGCGGCAAAACCGCTCCCGGTACTCGGGGTCAGCCGAACGATCCTCGGACAGCACCTTGAGCGCGTCGAGTCGGGGTCGCCTGGGATGCTGAGCGAGGTAGACATCCCCCGCCCAGCCTGAGCTCAGCGGTCGAATAATCCGGAACACGGAGAACGTCTCACCGACGTCGAGCGGCATCCAGGAATCCTACGAACTGCCCCCTGACGCCTGACGCCGGCATCCCGATCACCGACACCCTTTCCACGTTGCGCATTGTTTACGTTGCCCCGCAATGCAAATCAGAATGACCGATTTGTGTCTGTGTGCAGCGGTGAACTAGTGTTCTGCATCGCGACGGGCGACGATCTCGCTCGTGGCGCGCGGATGTAGCGCAGTTGGTAGCGCATCACCTTGCCAAGGTGAGGGTCGCGGGTTCGAATCCCGTCATCCGCTCTCAGTCCCGGCTATGGCGTCCTGGATCCTTTGGGTCAGGGCGGGATCCCACCCTCGCGGCGCGAGGATGTCGACCCAGAGGTCGGCGGCATCGGGGCCGAAGGCATGGCCGTACCCGTAGGGCACGTCGGCGGAGAAAATCATGTCGAGCGTCACCTGCCAGAACGTCACGATCGGCAGCCACCGCATCCCCGGATCGACGTCGGGCCCCAGCGGTTCCCGCAACCAGTCCGGCCGGTGCAGCAGCAGATCGAACGACCACCAGGTGATCGGATCGCCGGCATGCTGCCAGAACACCACGCGCGGAAACTCCCAGGGCCCCGAAAGATTCACATCGGAGGTCCGGGACGCGAAGCGGATGTGACGTCCTTCGTCGATTACCGGCAGACGCTCCAGCGAGCCGGGGTCCCGGTCAGCGGTGAGCCTGCCCCAGGGCTGTGCGAAGTTGGGCGTGCCGACCAGCAGCGCCCCGTCGGTACGGGCGACGATGTCCGCGCCGGAGGCAAATGCCGACTGTCCGCCGAAGGAACCCAAGCTCTCCCCGAACACCACCAGTTTCGGCCGCTTGGCCTCCGGAAGTGCCGCCCACACCCGATGCACCGCTTCGAACAGCGCCTGTCCGGCCAACGGCGGAGTCTCCCGATCGGCGATGAAGGACAGCGCGCTGGGCAGGAACGAATACTGCATCGACGCGATCGCAGAGTCGCCGCCGTTGACGTATTCGAAGGCGGCCGCGACATTCGGGTTCACCCAGCCGCGCCCCGTCGTGGTGACCACCGCCAGTACCTTGCGCTCGAAGGCGTGGGTGCGGTGTAGCTCGGCGACCACCTGCTCGGCGATACCTTCGACATTGTCGGCGGAGGTGCGACCGGCGTACACCCGGATCGGGGTACGCGCCGGGGTGCCGGTCACCTTCGAGATCTGTTCGGCGCTGGGGCCACCGGCCACGAAATTCCGACCTTCGCTCCCGAGGGTGTCCCACGCCTGCATCGAGGCCGGCGAACCGGAGCGTTCGGGTGCGCTCGGCTGGGTCACGCCCTCGGCCGTGCTCTTGTCGGCCACCTTCGCAGAACGTTCGGCCATGCTCAGCAGGCCGCGGTGCAATGCACCGTCGAGCCCGGCCACCGCCAGCACCACCACGATCACCACCGCGGCCAGCCGGGCCACCGGACCGGGTACGACCCGACCACCGAGATCGGTCAGGCGATTGGTGGCCCAACGCAATCCGCGCCCGATCGCCACGAGGGCCAACGCGATGGCCACCGCGATCAGCAACACCAGGATGTAGAAGGACCGCTCAGCGCGCGGCATGCCGATCAGGTCGCGCAGGATCTGCTGCCACCAAGATCCGAGCACCAGAAACGTCGGAACGACCACGACGGCGGCACCGGCCAGCGTCCACCACCCGATCCGCCGGACGCGCGCGGACCATTGCGGACGGACGCCGCAACGTCGCACCACCCACGCCGTCGCGCATCCCAACCCGTACCCGATCCCGACGCTGATGCCCGTCGCGACCCCCTGCAGATACCAGGCCCGCGGTAGCAGTGACGGGCTCATCGACCAGGCGAAGAACAGCAGCGCGCCGGACAATCCGACTGGATTCAGAGTGCGCGCGGCAGTTGCCACGCGTCCACCGATGGGTAAGTCCCGCAACGCACGCAGCACGAAGTACCGCCCTTCACTCGGTTGGGTATCGAGACTGTAGTGGAATACGCGGTCACCGCCGGAGCAGCTAAGCCTGCACTAACAGAATCCGCTGGCAGAGCCGGCGTTAGAGTCGGGCGTGCCCAGGATCAACGCCTCATCGGTAGAAGAACACCGCGAGCTGGTCCAACAGCGCATCTTCGAGGCCTTCGCCGCGCTGATGGCCGACCAGAGCTTCGACGCGATCACGATGGCCAAGCTCGCCGCCGAGGCCGGGATCGGGCGCACCGCGATCTATCACCACTTTCCCGACAAGGAGTCGGTGGTGATCGCGTTCGCCTCGCACGAGACGACCCGTTACCTCGACGGATTGCGGGCCGCGCTGTCCGAGATCGACGATCCCGTCGAGCGCCTGAGGGTCTACATCCGGCATCAGTTGGAGGCCGGGCAGGAATTCCATATGGGCATGGGCATGCAGCTCTACGGCGCGCTGTCCACCGAGACGATGCTGGCAATCCGCGACCATGTGGTGGCCGTCGAGGATGTGCTGCGCGAGATCCTGGCCCAGGGTGTGACTTCAGGGCAGTTCGCCGTCGACGACGAGGCCGTCACCATGTCGTTGATACATGCGTGCCTGGCCCCGCGCCATCTTCCGGTTGCGGCAATCGAGGAGTTCGTCCTGCGCGCACTGTCCGCGCGAACGTAGGACCCCACGGCGCGCGACCCGGTGCTAGGTTTCCTGACAGATTGTCGGCATGATGTTGACAACTTGTCGTTAAACACCTGGAGTCAGAGTATGCCGAGCACCATCGCCCCCGAGTCCGTCCGATCGCTGTCCGTCGCAATGCGCGAGGACTCGCGAAGCGAACACACTGCCGCCGAGCAGTCGTCGTTCATGTCGGAGTTGCTCAGTGGGCGGGTCAACGGCCAGGGCTACGTCGATTACCTGCTGCGACTGCGCGCGGTCTACAGCACGCTTGAGGAGACGGTCCGAGCCCGACAGGCCGACCCCCTCGTCGCCGCTTTCTACGACCCGATGCTGGAGCGGTTGGCCACCATCGATGCCGATCTCGAGCACTGGGCCCCCGGTGCAGCGCGCGACGTCGACTCCCCCGCCGCCCGCGCCTACTGCAGCCGGATCGCCGAATCCTCCTGGGGCGGCGCCCTTGTGGCCCACCACTACACCCGTTACCTCGGCGACCTGTCCGGCGGCCAGGCCATCGGCCGGGTGCTCGACCGCGCGTTCGACCTACAGGGCAACGGCCTGTCCTTGTACGAATTCCCGATGCGCGCCAAGCCGTACAAGGATGCCTACCGGGCCCACCTCGACGGCCTCAACCTCGACCACGACGGCATCGACCGCGTCGTCGACGAGGTCAAGGTGGCGTTCGCCCTGAACCAGGCATTGTTCGACGAACTCACCGCCAACCTGTCCGACTACCGGCGCTGATCTCGCCCCTGCCATTTCCCTAGGACGTCTTCCTGGGACGTCCACACCCCAATTCGGTGCTACTTAGCTTATGCTAACCATAGTTAGCCTGTGGGGGAGCACAGCGATCGAGAGGAGACCCGGGCCGCCGGCACGCACTGCATCCCGGATAACGCGATGACCATCTGCACCCCCAGCACGTCGACAAACGACGCCACTTCACCCGACTTCGGCGGTCTGCGATGACCGCCCCGGTGTGGATGGCACTGCCACCCGAAGTGCATTCGGCCCTGCTCAGCAGCGGCCCTGGCGCTGGGCCCCTGCTGGCAGCTGCAGGGGCATGGAGCGCCTTGAGTACCGAATACTCCTCGGCAGCAACCGAATTGACGACGCTGATGGGCACGGTGCAGGCCGGGGCGTGGGAGGGTGCCAGCGCCGAGCGGTATACGGCGGCACACCTCATCTACCTGGCCTGGCTGGGCGCCACGAGTGCGACGAGCGCACAGGTGGCCGCCCAGATCGAGACTGCGGCGGCGTCCTACACCGCCGCCCTGGCAGCCATGCCCACGCTGGCCGAGTTGACCGCCAACCGCATGTCGCTCGGGGTGCTGGTAGCCACCAACTTTTTCGGGATCAACACCGTCCCCATCGCCGTCAACGAGGCCAACTACGTTCGGATGTGGATTCAGGCCGCCACCACGATGACCGTCTACCAGGCGTCCTCCGAAGTCGCGGTGGCGACCGCACCGCCGTCCACGGCGGCACCGATGCTGGTGGCGCCCGGAGTCGGAGAGGCAGGGGCCGCGTCGGCAACGTCGTTGCAGTCCGCAGCCCAGGCTCGGGCCGCCGAGTCGGGCCAGGCCCTCACCTTGAGCAATCCGTTCAAGGACTGGATCGAAGCAAACGATCCGATCGGCAATTGGCTGGCCGGGCAATCTGAGCATTTCTACGGGATGTATGACCAGCTCAGGGAATTCATTCTCGAGCCCTGGAGGATTCCGCAGGTCCTCGGCGAGATTATTGCCGACCCGTCCTTGTTGTTCAGCACCTATATGAATGTGTTCTTCCTCGGCGCATACTCGGCGGTCTTCGCCGCGTTGGGAACACCGTTGTTCGCCGCCGCAGTCGCTGCGGCCTCCCCCGCAATGCTGGGCATGCTCGGGATCGTCGGACTGGCGCAGGCCTACGACATTCCGCTCGACGCGCCCGCCGAGGAGATCGCCCCGCGCGCCGAGCAGCCTGCGGCCGCCGCGCTGCCCGGCTCACCGGCACCGGCATCGGCGGCTGCCGGCGCCGCACCTACGACGGCACCTGCCTCCGCGCCTGCCGCCCCTGCCCCGGCAACCCCCACTCCGATGCCGGCCGGGGCCGAGACCGCGCTCTACGCGGTGCCGGGCGGCGGTGCCGGGTTCGGTTTCGGCGCGACGTCGCGGTACAGCGCCACCGCCAAGGCTTCGGACTCCGTCGGGGCTTCCGCGGCAGCCGCTGCCACCGCGGCAGCGATCAACAAACGACGGGCACAGGCCCGCAAGCGACGCGGCGGAACCGCCAAGGACCGCGGCTACCGCTACGAGTTCATGACGGCCGACGGCACCGCTGCCGAGCTGCCGAACGAGCAACCCGTCACCACGAGCGCCTCCGACAGCGGTGTCGGAAACCTGGGGTTCAGCGGCACCGCGGTGAAGTCCACCCTGGTCGGGCCGGTCGGCATGACCACGTTGGCCGACGACACCTTCGGAAACGGGACGACGATCCCGATGATGCCGGGAAGCTGGCAGGTCGACACGGAAGCCCCGCTCGGAGCCGACCCCGAAGGCGATACCTAACCGATCCGTGTTGAGGCGGTGAACAATTCGTGAGAACCGGCGAAATCGGCCGGCCACGAGGCGCAATCCCCGGGAACTCACCGCAATACTGGTGATTCCGAGCTGAAGGGGGCGCCGGATGGCCAGCGACACCACACCACAGTCCTTCTCCTGGGACAGCACCCTCCCGCACTTCTCCACCGTCGAAAAGCACGGCCGTATCACCGTGCCGATCACCCAGCCGTCGGAAACGCTGCGGCTCTTCGCTGCGCTGACCTTCTTCCTGTGCGTACCGATCGCCGTCGGCGCGGCATTCTGGATTCACGGCATGCAGTCCCAGGAACCGTCGACGTGGCTGGGCATTGCGGTGATCATGGGTTCGTTCCTGCCCACCATCCTTGCGGGCATCGTCGCCGACGAAGCGCGCGATACCTTCGGCCAGCGCAGTACCGGCCACCGGATGGCCGTCATACCCGCTCTGGCCGGCGTCGCGGTCGGCCTACTGGGCGCCGCACTGTGGATCAGGGGCGTTACCGGCGGGGCGCTGGCCCTGACCAGTGTGGTGTGCTCGGCCGGCGCAGCACTGGCCACTGTCACGGCCTGGCGGGGCGTCCGCTACACCCGTCGCCGCCAGGACTGGTTGGCGGCCCTTCGCCGGCACGGTGTGCGCTCGCCCGGGGTGCTGCGCGAGGTGGAGTTCCGGCAACGCTGGACCGGCGACGATCCCGAATTCACCGTCACCGTCGTATTCGAGGGTCCGACCGGGCGCCGGACGGTGACCGCGAACATGGTCGCCAACCGCGCCCGGGTTCCGCTGGCGGGGTCACGCGTCGTCGTCTTCGGCACACCCCACGACGCCGGCGACGTTCTCATCGAGCTCGACCCCGGCACCCCACCCAAGTTCGACCGTGACCCCAGCGGCCGGTACTGCAAGCCGAGCGGGAATTAGCCCTCGCGCTTGGCCAGCTCCCTCAGCACCAGATCGGTTGCGTCCCAATCCATGCACTTGTCGGTGACCGACTGGCCGTAGGTGAGCGGCCGAGCCTCGGGCGACTGTGCGCCCGCGACCAGGAAGCTCTCCAGCATCACACCGCTGATCGGCAATCCGTCACGCACCATTCGAGCGATCTCGGTGGCCACGGACGCCTGCCGGACATGATCCTTGCCGGAATTGGCGTGGCTGCAATCGATCACCACGCGGCCGGGCAGCCCGGCCGCGGTCAACTTGGCCGCCGTTCCCGCCACGGCGTCGGCCCCGTAGTTCGGGCCGTCGGTGCCACCGCGCAGGATGACGTGGCAGTCCTCATTGCCCGCGGTGCTCACCACCGCGCCACGGCCCAGGTCGTCCATGCCGAAGAACACATGTTGGGCCGCAGCGGCTTTCACACCGTCGACCGCGACCTGAATGTTGCCGTCGGTGCCGTTCTTGAATCCGACCGGCATCGACAGACCCGATGCCAACTGGCGATGCACCTGCGACTCGGTGGTCCTGGCCCCGATCGCGCCCCAGGCCACCGCGTCGGCGATGTACTGCGGGCTGGTCGGCTCCAGGAATTCGCACCCGACCGGCAGGCCGATGTCGATGATGTCGAGCAACAACCGGCGGGCGACGCGCAGTCCGCGGGTGACGTCGAACGTCCCGTCCATGCCCGGATCGTTGATCAGGCCCTTCCAGCCGATCGTGGTGCGCGGCTTCTCGAAGTACACCCGCATCACGATCTTGAGCCGATCCTTGAGCTCATCGGCCACCTTGACCAGGAGGCTCGCGTACTCCAGTGCGGCCGCGGGATCGTGCACCGAACAGGGTCCGACGACGACCAGCAGCCGATCGTCACGACCGGCCAGAATGTCGGCGATCTCGTCGCGGTCGCGAGCCACCCGCTCGGCGCGGCGCTCCCCCAACGGGAATTCGGTCAGCACATCGTGCGGGCTGGGGATCGCGCTGAAACTTCGGACGCGCCGGTCCGATGTGGCGGGGGTGTTGGCGATCTGCGCCAAATTCATTGTCAGGTGCCTTCCTGGTGGTGGGCACCTGGCAAGGATTCCGGCGCCCTGTAACGACGAAAGGCAGCGACCGATGGTCACTGCCTGGGCTCCGGGTGGATGCGTGCTTAGTGCTGCGCTTTATCGGCTCCGCCCGGAGCCTCGATAAAGCGCCAATAGCTGGCGCACACGCCGATAGTCACGTCGCCAGGCTACACCACGGCCAGGGCAGCACCCGCAACCGGCACTCACACGTAGCGGCTGCGACCGGCCAGCGCCCCCGCCACCATCTGCACCACGTAGACGACGAGCAGCATGGCGAACGGCGCGGCCCAGCCGGCGGTCATGTTGTGGAGCAGGCCGAAGAAGAACGGACCGACACCGGCCAGCAGATAGCCGAAGCCCTGCACCATCCCGGACAGTCGGGCGGTGTCCTCGGCATTGCGGGCCCGCAGCGCAATCACCGTGAGCGCCAACGAGAAGACGCTCATCCCGATGCCGACGAGGATGCTCCACAGCAACGGCGCGGCCCCCGGATCGACGAGCAGTCCGACGGTGCCGGCCATCCCGATCACGCCCAGCCCCACGATCCAGCCGCTCTGGTTCTTCTGCTTGGCCGCCAGCGGCGGAACGATCAGGCTGATCGGGACGGCAAGGATGGACACCAACCCGAGCAGCAGGCCGGCGTTTGTCTTGCTGACTCCGTTGTCGATGAACACCTCCGGTAGCCACCCCATCACGACATAGGCCAGGAACGACTGGCAGCCGAAGAACAGCGTGACCGTCCAGGCCAGCGGACTGCGCAGCAGCGAGCGGCCGGCAGTCCCCGACGTGGACCGCTCGGTGCGGGCACCGCTGATTCCCCTCGCCCCCACCAACCAGAACAGCAGCGCGACGGTGGACAGCAGCGCCCAGGAGCCCAGCGCTCCCCGCCAGCCGCCGAGCAGTGGCTCCAGTGGCGGCGTGATGGCCGAACCCAGCGCTCCGCCGCCCTGCAGGGCGGCGGTGTAGATACCTGTCATCAGGCCGACCTGCGCCGGAAACGATCCCTTGATCACCACCGGGATCAGCACATTGACCAGCGCGATACCTCCGGTGGCCACCAGCGTTCCACCGATCACCACATACGGCCCGTCGAGCACGCGGATGACCAGGCCGATGCTCAGAATCACCATCGCGATCGAGATCGCCCGCCCCAAACCGACGCGGCGGGCCAGCCACGGGGCCGCCAGCCCCGCCGCCGCAAAGCACAATCCAGGCAGGGTGGTCAGCGCGCCGGCCCACACCGCCGACGCACCCAGCGACTCGCGCATCTCACCGAGGACCGGGCCGATGCTGGTGATCGCGGGGCGCAGGTTCAGGGCGGTCAGGATCACCGCAACGACGAGCAGGGTGCCACCGGCAGCCATCGCTGCAGGACGGATCTCTACGGCACCGTCCAGCTCGAGCTCAAGATCATGCTCGTAACTGTTCAGGGATTTCTTGCCGTCGGTCCGTCTCACCCGGCTATGATGCCATACATCCCATGATTGGATGAAAGGGTTTTTCCGTGCCACTCGCCACAACGCGTCGGACCGGCCTGGTCGACCAGGTGATCGACCAGCTGCGCGCCCTGGTCACCTCGGGCGAATGGCCGGTCGACAGCCGGATTCCCACCGAACCCGAACTGGTCGAGGCGCTCGGCGTGGGCCGCAATACGGTCCGCGAAGCGATCCGCGCGTTGGCGCACAACGGCATTTTCGAAGTACGACAGGGCGCCGGCACCTACGTGCGAGCCACCAGCGAGGTATCAGCAGCCCTGCGCCGACTGTGCGGGTCCGAGATGCGCGACGTGCTACAGGTCCGACGCTGCCTTGAGGTGGAGGGCGCCCGCCTGGCCGCCGGCGCCCGCACCGAAGAGGACCTGGTCGAGCTGCGCGCCCACCTGGCCCACACCGACACCACCGACCACGCGCGATTCACCCACTCCGACACCGAATTCCACCTCGCCGTGGTGCGGGCGTCACACAACCCGGTGCTGATCGAGATCTACCGCGGGCTCCTGGAGGCGATCACCGCCAGCGTCGCGACCGCGAGCGCGGGCCCCGGCGGGATGTTCGCGCACGACGATCTGGTCGAAGCGATCGCAGACGGCGACGTGGACCGCGCCGGCCTGGAGGCCGCGGGGTTCCTCGACGAGATCCTGGCCCGGACGTCACCGGGCACCGCCTCAGAACGGGGCGTCGTCCATCCGGCCCCGGGTCAACGGCAGCCGTAGCAACAGCCGCGCACCCCCCAAGGGGCTCTCCACCAAAGCGGCTGTGCCACCGTGCAATTCCGCCTGCTGAGCCACCAGAGCGAGACCCAGGCCGGAACCTGACCGGGACGCCGTCGATCCACGGGCGAACCGCTCGAACACCTCGGCCCGCTCGGCCTCGGGCACACCCGAGCCGTTGTCATCGACGACGATCTGCACATCGTCGGCCGAACTGACCGCACTGAGCCGGATTTCGGTGGCACCGCCGTGCTTGACGGCATTGGCGATCGCGTTGTCGATCACCAGCCGCAGACCCGCCGGCATGCCCAGCATCAACACGGTCGGCGAGGGCATCAGCGTGGCGCGCAGACCCGGATAGGTCCGCAGAGCATCATGCGCCGCGCGGTCGAGCAGCTCGGTGACATCCATCGGCACGAAATCCTCGACTGTGGTCAACTCCCCCTGAGCCAATCGCTCCAGGGCCGTCAGGGTGCCCTCGATCCGGCTCTGTGTGCGCAGCACGTCCCCGATCACCTCATCGCGCTGCTCGTCGGTCATGTCGAGGGTGGACAGCACTTCCAGGTTGGTGCGCATCGCGGTGAGCGGGGTCCGCAGTTCATGGGACGCCACCGCGGCGAAGTCGCGGGCCGATTCCAGGGCGGCCTTGGTGCGTTCCTGCTCATCGCCGATGCGCGCCAGCATGCCCTCGACCGCCTCGGCGATCTGCACGGCCTCGCGCACACCGCGCACCTGCACCTCGTCGGGCTTGGACTGGGCGTTGATGGCACGAGCCTGCTGTGCCAACAGCCGGAACGGGGTGATCATGACGAGCGAGATCATCCAGCCGACAACGATGGTGCTGCCGATGACGCCACCGCAGATCAGCAATACCCGCAGGTGCAGTTCATCGATGCGGCGCTGCGTCTCGGCCAGCGGCGCCCCCAGCGCGATGACGGCCGGGCCCGCGGTGAACGTGCGGACCCGATACTCGACGCCGTCGATAGTCGTGTTCGTGTAACCGTTCTCCAGCTTCGGCAGCACGATGTCGCTGGGCACCGAGACGCTCACGCCGCCGATGTGCGCGGTGCGGACCAGCCCGCCGTCGTCGGTCAGTGGCTTGTCGGTCGCGCCCTGCCTCGTGGCGGTGAGAAGCGTGCTCACGTCACCGAGGCTGCTCAACGAGTCGAGCCGCCGGTCCAGCTGGCTGTACTGGTCGTTGGTGACGCCGATCCACACCCAGGTCCCGAGCGTGATGACAGTGACCACCACCGATAACGCACCCACGATGACGATCGTGCGCAGCGACAACACGCGCATCACCGGCCGCAGCACCGGGCGCAGCAGTTGAAGGACGCGATCTTCGAGATTCACCGCCGTTATCTTGCCCGATCCGCGCGGGTCGGCTCCTCCAGCACCGCGCCGACGACCCATTCAACGTCAACCCATGGTTGACGATCAGCTACCGTCAACCTACAGTTGACGCATGAGCAAGCCCATCACCATCACCAACCCCGTCCGCCTCGACGACCTCATCGGTGCGATCAAGATGGCTCATACCGAACCGCTCGAGCAGCTGATCGACGCCGTGATCGCCGCCGACGCCCTCGGCGACATCGCCGACCACCTCATCGGACACTTCGTCGATCAGGCCAGGCGCTCGGGCGCATCCTGGACCGAGATCGGCAAGTCCATGGGCGTCACCAAACAGGCCGCCCAGAAACGCTTCGTGCCAAAGGTTCCCGATTTCGACCCGGCCACCCTTGACCCCAATGCCGGATTCGGCCGGTTCACCCCGCGGGCCCGCAACGTCGTCGTGGCCTCCCAGAACACCGCCCACGGAGCGGGCAACGCCGAGATCGCCCCCGAGCACCTGGTCCTGGCACTGTTCACCGAACCCGACGGACTGGCCGCCAAACTCCTTGCCAACCAAGGCATCACCGCCGAGACCGCCCGCGCCACCATCACTCTGCCACCGCCCGCCGAGTCGGTCCCGGCCTTGATCCCGTTCAATCCGGGGGCCAAGAAGGCGCTCGAACTGACCTTCCGCCAAGCCCTGCGGCTGGGACACAACTACGTCGGCACCGAGCACATCCTGCTCGCCCTGGCCGAGGCCGAAGGCGACGACGGCCCGCTACACCGACTCGGCGCCGATCCCGACCGGTTCGAAACCGAGTTGACCGCAGCCCTGGCACAGCTCACCGCCCCGAATCCAGACGACGGCGAGGACTGAGCCGGGAATCCAGATCGACAAGGTCGGCGGCGGCGGGTCCTGGTGTGTCCTGACCCATCCGGCTGTAACACGTTTCACTTTGTGCGATCATGCCTGGCATGCCTCGCTGGTTTGCGCTCATGTTCACGGCCATGGTGGTGGCGGTTACCGCCCTGGTGGCCCCGCCGGCGGCCTCGGCCGAAGGAACCCCGATCGGCAACGTCGGCCAGACGTTGCGGGTGACGACCGCCAACGGCATCGTCGCCGACGTCACTGTGCACGACGTGCTCCCCAGTGACGTTCCGCCCGGCTGGGGCTGGAACGGCTCGCCGCGGTGGCGCGCACAGGGCGGCCCGTGGCGGGTCCCGATCACGGTGACCACCATCGCGGCACCCAACCCCTACGCGATGGCGCTGGCGTTCACCTTCAACGGCGTCACCCCCTACGCCGACGCGTACGCACCCAAGCACACCGATGCGCCCAACCGCCTCGAAGCAGCGCTGCGCAATGCGCCCCCGGGGGCCACCGTCAACGGCGACATCTACTGGGACGTCTACCGCGCACTGGTCACCAATGTGGTGTTGACCGACACCAAGACCGGTGCGCACCTGGGGCAGTGGAATCTGTGGCAGCCGGGCGCACCGCTTCCTTGATAGACCGCGCGACGGCGGCTGACCTTGCGGAACTGGTCGCCGTCGCAGCCATCACCTTTCCGCTGGCATGTCCCCCGTCGGCCACCGACGAGAACATCGCCGCGTTCATCGCTGGGACGCTCTCGGAGGACCGCTTCCGCGAGTACCTCACTGATCCGAACCGGATCGTGCTGGTGGCCCGCGACACCTCGATCACCGGCTACGCCATGCTCATTCACGGCGTCCCCGAGGACGCCGATGTGCAGCGGGCGGTGACGCAACGGCCCGCACTCGAGCTGTCCAAGATCTATGTCCTGCCGGATCGGCACGGCGGCTGGGTGGCCCAGGCCCTCATGACCGAGGCCCTGCAGACCGCGGCCGATTCCGGCGTGGGGTGTGTATGGCTGGGGGTCAACCAGCAGAACCAGCGCGCGCAGCGCTTCTATGCCAAGAACGGTTTCACCGTCAGCGGCACCAAGACATTCCGACTCGGGAACGGTGTGGAGAGCGATTACGTGATGGTGCGGCCGGTCTAGATGGTCTTCTGCGCGGCGGCGGTCAAGGCCAGCAGACGCGAGGTCGCCCGCAGATACTTCTTCCGGAAACCACCGGCCACCATCTCGGGGCTGAAAATGGTGTCCAGCTTGGTCCCCGACGCCAGCACCGGCACACCCGCGTCGTAGAGCCGATCGGTCAGCGCCACCAACCGCAACGCCACACTCTGATCCTCGATCGGGTGCACCCCGGTGATGAACACCTCGGTGACACCCTCGATCAACGCGTGATAGCGCGACGGATGCATGGTCGCGAGATGCGCACACAGCACATCGAAGTCGTCGAGGGTCGCGCCGACGACGCCCTCGGCCCGTTGCGCCACCTCATCATCGGACAGCGGCTCGGGCGCCGGCGGCAGGTCACGATGCCGGTAGTCGGGCCCCTCGATCCGCACCGTGGTGAAGATCTGGCCCAGCGTGTTGATCTCACGCAGGAAGTCCTGGGCGGCGAACCGGCCCTCGCCGAGCTGCTCGGGCAGCGTGTTCGAGGTGGCCGCGACCGACACGCCGCGCTCCACCAACGCCGAGAGCAACCGCGAGATCAGCGTCGTGTTTCCCGGGTCGTCGAGCTCGAACTCGTCGATGCACACCACCGAGTACTCGGAGAGCAGCTCGATGCACTCGTTGTAGCCGAACACACCGGCCAACTGCGTCAGCTCACCGAAGGTGGCGAACGCGGTCGGGGCATCGCCCTGCGACAGCAGGTAATACGTCGAGGCCAGCAGGTGGGTCTTACCGACGCCGAACCCGCCGTCCAGGTACAGACCGACCCCGGGCAGCACCTCGCGCTTCCCGAACAGCTTCTTCTTGCCCGCGCGTCGAATGGCGGCCTGTTCGCAGAAACTGCGGCAGGACTGCACCGCCGCGGCCTGGGACGGTTCGGCCGGGTCCGGCCGGTAGGTGTCGAAGCTGACGTCGGCGAAGGTCGGCGGCGGAACCAACTGTGCGACCAACCGCTCCGGTGTGACGGTGGGATGACGATCGGCGAGATGAGAGACGCCGGTGGACCCATGCATGCAGGCAGCGTAGCCACGTGGTCCAATTCAGTTCATGTCCGATAACACCGCCGGAGCAGATCTGACCGTGCTGGGAAACGTCGACAAAATCGCCGACGGCCAGCTGGCCGACTATTACGCCTACCCCGATGACCTGCAGAAATGTTGGGTGCGAGGCAACATGATCAGCAGCCTGGACGGCGGCGCCACCGAGGACGGCAAGTCCGGCGGACTGGCCGGTCCGGGTGACCGGGCTGTGTTCAATCTCATGCGCCAGACCGCCGACGTCATCCTCATGGGCGCGGCGACGGTACGTATCGAAAACTATTCCGGGGTCCAGCTGTCCGTCGCGCAACGGCAGGAACGCCAGCGTCGCGGGCAGGCCGAAGTTCCACCGATCGCCGTCATCACCGCATCGGCCAAACTCGAATACGACGCCAAGTTCTTCACCCGCACCGAGGTGCCGCCGCTGATCCTCACTGCCACAAAGACAGTGGCCGACGCGCAGCGCCGGTTGGGTGCGGTCGCCGAGGTGCTCGACGCGTCCGGCGCGGACCCGACCCGCGTCGACCCGGCAGTCGCACTGCGAATCCTCGCCGGACGCAAGCTCTTCCGGGTACTGACCGAAGGCGGCCCGTCGCTGCTGAGCCTGTTGATCGAAAACGATCTGCTCGACGAACTGTGTCTGACCGTGGCGCCCGTCCTGGTCGGCGGGGTGGCCCGACGCATCGCCACCGGACCCGGCCAGGCGTTCACCCGGATGCGGCCCGCGCACCTGCTCACCGACGGCGAGGGCTACCTCTACACCCGCTACGTCCGCGGTTAGCACACCAAGCAGGTCGCTACTGTGGTCATCATGCGTCAACAGCTGGTGAAAGCCCTGCGGAGGTCGGCGGTCGCCGCACCCGTCCTGTCACTACTGCTCACCGCATGCGCACCCCTGCTGGCCGCAGATCCGCACTATGCCACCGACTCCGGCGCCCATCCGCAGGGACAGCCTGAAACCACCGTGGCGCTCCCGCCCGGTCCCCCCGGCATCGAAGCACCCAAGAACGACCTGTCGTGGCGGGACTGCACCCCGCGGGTGTTCAACGGCGCAGGCATCCCGCCGCTACCCGACATCACGCTGGACTGCGCGACCTACGATGCCGACCTCGACTCGATCAACGGGGCAACCGGCACGATCAGCATCGGCGTGGTGCGGGCCCGCTCCACGCAGACCCCGGCCGATGCCGGCCCGCTGGTGATGACCACCGGAACCGACATCCCCACCTCGGTGCAGCTGCCGGCCTGGCTGGCGCGCTCGGGAACCGACATCCTCAAAACGCATCCCATCGTCGCGGTGGATCGGCGCGGCATCGGAATGTCGGGCGCGGTGGATTGCCGCGACGCCTATGACCGTCAGGAAATGCTCGACCAGACACAGTTTCAGGCCGGCGACGATCCGGTGGCCAACCTGGGTGCAGTCACCATGACCGCCACCACCAGTTGCACCGACACCATCGCCCCGGGCGACTCGGCCTACGACAATGCGCACACCGCCGAAGATCTGGAGCAGCTGCGCAGCACCTGGGATGTGCCCGCACTTGCACTGCTGGGCGTCGGCAACGGCGCCCAGGTGGCACTGGCCTACGCCGGCTCGCACCCCAACAAGGTGTCCCGGCTGATCCTGGACTCCCCGCTGCCGCTCGCAATCGGTGCCGAGGCCGCGGCCGAACAACGCGTCAAGGGCCAGCAGGCGGCGCTGGACGCGTTCGCCGCGCAGTGCGTGGCGGCGAACTGCCCGCTGGCGCCCGATCCGAAGGCGGCCGTCGACGCGCTGATGGCCGAAGCCCGGGCCGGCCGCGGCCCCGGCGGGGCCTCGGTGGCCTCCCTGGCCGACGCGATCACCACTGGAATGGGCTTCCCGCAAGGTGACCGGGTGGCCGCCACCAACAACCTGGCCGGTGCTCTGGCCGCGGCCCGCGCCGGGGACGCCGGCCCGATCTCGGGCCTCATCACCCAGGCCGACAACCTGCGCCAATCCGACGGCCAGTTCGTCAACTCCTGCAGCGACGCACTCAACCGACCCACCCCGGACCGCGTCCGCGAACTGGTGGTCGCCTGGGGCAAGCTCTACCCGCAATTCGGTGCCGTCGGGGCGCTGAACCTCGTCAAATGCCTCAACTGGCCCAGCGGCTCGGCACCGAAAGACCCGCAGGATCTCAAGATTCCGGTGCTGCTGCTCGGCGTGCGCAACGATCCGATCGTCGGCAACGAGGGCGTCGCGGCCGTCGCGGCGACCATCATCAACGCCGGCGCCAACAACCGGCGGGTGATGTGGCAGGGCATCGGCCACGGCGCCAGCATCTACACCCCGTGTGCGCTCCCGCCGCTGACCGGCTATCTCGAAAGCGGCCAACTGCCCGAGACCGACACGTACTGTCCTGCCTGACGCCGGGCTCGATCGGCGTCGGTGTACGGTTCGCTGGTGGCCGAAGCAGAATCCCCGACCAATTCAGTCAGAGTCGGTCTTCTGAACGTCTTCCGTCCCCGCACCTCAGCGCCGAGCACTGCTTCGGTGCTGCGCTCGGTGCTGTGGCCGATCGCGATCATGTCGATCATCCACCGCAGCTACGTGCTGGCCACCAACGGCTACATCACCGACGACTTCGGTCCGGTGTACCGCGCGGTCTCGAATTTCCGTCGGCACTGGGCCATCTACAACGAGCATTTCAACTTTGTCGACCCGCACTACCTGTACCCACCGGGCGGCACTCTGCTGTTGTCTCCGTTCGGGTTCCTGCCGGAGTTCGCCTCGCGATTCTGGTTCGTCGCGATCAACGCGGTGGCCATCATCATTGCTGCCTGCATTCTGGTACGGCTGTTCAAGTTTTCGCTGACGTCGGTGGCGCTACCGGCCCTACTGCTGGCCATGTTCTGCACCGAATCGGTCACCAACACACTCGTTTTCACCAACATCAACGGCTGCATCCTGCTGGGCGAGGTGTTGTTCTTCTGGTTCCTCCTCAAGGGCGGCACCCGCAACGAACTGCTCGCCGGGGCGGCGATCGGCCTGACGCTGGTACTGAAACCGTCCCTGACGCCCCTCCTGCTGTTGCCGTTGCTCAACCGTCAGTGGCGGACCATGATCACCGCCTTCGGTGTGCCCCTGGTGTTCAATGCGGTGGCGTGGCCACTGTCAGCCGACCCGATGGGCTTCGTGCGCAACACGGTCCCCTACATCCTGGAGACCCGCGACTACTTCAACTCCTCGATCCAGGGCAACGGCGTCTACTACGGCCTGCCGATCTGGCTGATCGTGGCGCTGCGGTTGACGGCGCTCGTACTGGCGGTTGTCAGCCTGTGGCTGCTGTACCGCTACTACCGCCAACGCGATCAACTTTTCTGGATGCTGACCTCATCGGGGGTGCTGCTGATCAGCTCATGGCTGGTCCTCGGACTGGCCCAGGGCTACTACTCGATGATGCTGTTCCCGTTCCTGATGACGGTGGTGCTGCCGAACTCGGTGATCCGCAACTGGCCGGCGTGGCTGGGCATCTACGGGTTCATGACCATGGACCGCTGGCTGATGTGGCGCTGGCCGACGACCGGTCGCTACCTGGAGTACATGAAGATCACCTACGGCTGGTCGCTGCTGCTGGTAGTGGTGTTCTGCGCGTTGTACTTCCGCTACCTGGACGCCAAGCAGGACGGCAGGCTCGACGAGGGCATCGACCCAGCGTGGCTGAGCCCTCCCAAGGAAGCCGCATCAGTCTGAGGTGAACTGCATGACCTGACCCGCCAGCCGGGTTCGGGTCCGCATCGCCAGGCCGTGCCGCGCACAGACCCCGTCGAGTTCATCGGGGTTCACCAGCCGGAACGGTGACCGGTCGAGCCGGTGGATCGCCGTCGCCATCGGCGTACGGGTCAGGTCATATCCGGTGAACACACCGCCGGGCCGCAGCACCCGGGCGATCTCGGCGATCGCCTTCTCCCAGTCCACGATGTGGTGCAGCATCAGGCAGCTCAGCACCGAATCGAACGAGTCGTCGGTGAACGGCAGGTCGGTGGCGTCGGCCCCGCGCACGGTCACATCGCCGAACGACTGCAGCCGCCGGGCCGCGGTGCGCACCATAGCCGGATCGAAGTCGGTCGCGGTGATGGCCAGCTCCGGATTGGCCTGCCGCAGGCGGGCCGCAATATCACCACTGCCTGAACCGATTTCGAGAACATCGCGGCCCAGGCGATCGACCGGAATGCTGCCGAACACGGCCTGCCCGGTTCCGCCCCGCCACAGGGCCGTCTTGCAGAAGGCGCGCTCGATCTGTGACATTGCCGGCATATGGGCTCCCCTGTCGGTGTGTGAGTCGGTGTCCCTGCTTCAACCTCGAGCATCGCGCAAACTCCCGGCTCAGCGCTTGTACGGATCCGTCCGGTCGGCCAATGCGCGCGCCACGTCGCTCGGTGCGACGCCGGTCAACTCGCGGCACACCCGGGTGGCATGAGCGCCGTCGGCAAATCCGGCCAGATGAGCGGCATCGGTGATCGATTCACCGGCGCCAAGGTGCTCCAGAGCGGCCAGAAGTCGCGTCCACCGCGCCGTCGCCGCGAACGAGGTCCCGGTCTGCTTGCGAAACAGCCGGCCCAGATAGTCCGCTGATAGCGCCACTTCACCGGCCACCGAACCGAGATCGGTACGGCCGGGAATCCGGGACGTGACGAGTTCGATCGCCTGGCTCACCTGCGGGTGTGTCGCCGACGCGGTCAGGCCAGCCGCCCTGCCGAGCAGGGCGTCGATCACCAAATCCGTCGCACCGGCGAGGTCCTCGGCCCGCACCGTCGCCGCGACCGCCGCGGCGAGCGACTCGGCACCGTCGACAGACCACAGTCCAGGGTGGGCGCCGCACGCCCGGATCACAGCGTTGAGCGTTGTCGCAGCGCAGGTTTCAGGGCTCAGGTAGATCGACAGTGCCGCACTCGCGCCGTCCGGGCACAGGGCATGGCGGGTGCCGCCGGCCACCGCCGCGATCGTGCACCGCTGACTGGTGCCATCGTCGGCTACGAGCGCCAGCGGGCCATCGATTCCGACCGCGAGCTGCACCGCGGGATGGTGGTGCAGCTCGATGTCCCCGAACGAGCCCGCCACCGCCATCACGCCGGGCCGGGTGATCCAGCTGCCGCGCATAACGCAGGCTACCGCGGGCGCAACGGCCCAACCAGGTCTACATTCTCCTCGAAATAACCATCCCCCGGTCCGAGGGTGTGCACCAAGCTGTTCAGCGCACCCCACCTTTCCCGCACCGCCTCGAATCCTGCCGCAATCGAATCAGCGTCGGTCATGTCGACACTGATGCCGATGGCGGCCGGCGCGCCGGCCGCCAATGTCTCGGCGATCGCCAACCCATACCTTTGCTTCCACCGGTGACGACAGCCGCCGAACCAGCCAGACCCAGGTCCATGTTCTCCCCATCTCGATCTTGGTGGCACGCACCTATTTGGATGCGTTGCTTCTCAACGGTTTCCGCGTCGACCGCTGTTCGTTCACGACAGCTTGGATCGTTTCAGGAGCAACACCGAGACCGCGCAAGCAGAAGCGCTGTACGTGCTGCCGGATTTCCTTGACGTCGCAACCTGGCGTTGCCCATTGGCGTTCGACGCTCGACCACACGACGCCCTGGATCGAAAGGGCCTCGACCTCGGGGACAATGTCGTTGAACAGCCCTGTGTCCCGCCCATTTTCGAGCTGGACGACCAGCGGACGAAGCATTTCGCGGTAAGCGGGGCCGACCAGCTCGGGCGCAGCGAACATCTGTGACTGGGCGTCCATCGACATCTGACGCAGATCCGACCTGAGCTCTACGTTGAACGCCAGGTCCAGTCGACCATCGATCCAAGCGGCCACGGCGCGAACCGCATCGGGGGCGGTCGCCATGTGCGACTCCAGCCGTTGCACCTCGGAACGCGCCATGTCGAGGAACAGAGCAGAGACGAGTTGGTCTTTCGAATCGAAGTGCCGATACAACGCCCTGGTGCCCAGCTGCGACCGATTCAGTACCTGGGCGATGCTCAGCGCACCGACGCCGTCTTCGCGCACGATCTCGTTGGCGGCGGCCAGAATTGCGGTCCGGACCCGTGGATCTGGCTCGAGCTTCTTGCGTCCGCCCGCATTACCGGGCTCCATCAGGCCGTTGCATCGTAGGTCGCCAGATACTCGCCGAACGCCTCCCGGACCTGCCCTTCGGTGAGCCCATAATCGGCCAACTCGTAGCTGTGCATTCCGCGTTGGCCGGGCTTGTGCCCTGTTGCCCATTCCTGCACCTTGGCGCGGGCGGCGTCGGTGAAGGTGAGGCCCAGTTTCTCGTAACTGTTGGCCACCGTCTTCACCGCGTCGGACTGCAGATCCGCGAACGACACGTCGACAAAGCGGTCATCGCCGAATCTCCTGCGAAAATCCATGGCTCGGCCCATGCCCTCGACCCACCATGCCAGCTGCTCCGCGCCGAGCTCCGCCGGGTCCTTGTAGTCGCTGCTCCAGCCGCGGATGTACCCGATCAGGCTGCATACCGACCCCAGGACTTTCGCCGGATCACGGTGGCTCCACAGGAATTTCGCGTCGGGGTACGCATCGACGAAGGCGTCGAGTGCGAACATGTGCACCGGTGTGCGCAGATGCCACAGGTTCGGCTTGCAATGCCACTGCAACAGCTTGAGCACCTGCTTGTGATACTCGTACGTTTCGCGCATATCGGTCTGTAGCAGCCACTCCACGTAACTCGGCACCCGGACCACGCCGTCGAAGTGATAGGTGCGGAAGCTCATCCCCATCAGATCCTGGCACTCGGTCGCAGCCTCGGGCTCGTTGCTCATCATGGTCTGGAACTCGGGGAACATCTGATTGATCATGGCGATGCCCTCGGCGGCCTGGGCGATCCTCGAATCGGTGTGCTGAGTAGCAGCCTCCGGCGGCGGCGTCGGCGCCTGCGATTCCCAGGCACGCAACGATCGGAACTGCGGATCGTTGGCAATCAGCTGACCCAAAGCTGTTGTGCCCGTGCGCGGTAGGCCGAGGATGACGACGGGCCCCTCGATCACCTCGTCATCGATCTCTGGATGTTGTTTGTAAACCTCGATGACCTTCAGCCGTTGAATCAGGGCGTTGCTGATGGTCGCGTGCTGCATCACCCCACCCAGGTCGTTGAGTCGGGCCTCGTTGTTCAACGCGTCCACAGTCCGGTCGAGGCCCTCGCGGTAGTAGGACGTACCGAAGTCGTCCAGACCGGTGGCGGCGCGTGCACCCGCTTCGAGATCGTCGGCGGACAAGCTCATCGGTAGAACCTCTCGTGTACGGCGCGGAGCCGCGCTGCGACGACCCGGGCCCGCTCTACGGAGGTCGTCGTGGTGGTATCGGCCGGTAACGCCGCCACCACCTCGTCGACGTTGATGACGCGCGTCTCGGGTACCGGCGCGGTTTCGGTTCGCACACAACGCAAAAGCATCGCGCCGTTGCTGTGTCCGGCGGTGTCCAGCCAGTTGGCCACGCCGGGATCGGTCGCCGACAGCACAAACCGGACCTTGCCGTCGCCATCTTCGACGGCCTGGTGACCGTTGAGGCTGGACTGGTGCCGTCCGTAGTTGATCGTCTCCAGCCACGGGTTACCAAGGGAGATGCTCCAGTACACGCCCTTAGGTGGTTCGAACTCGAGAATCAGCGCCTGATCGGGATCCAGCTCGAATCGCCCTATGACAGGGCGATTCTCGGCGGCCGCGCCCATCGAGCTCATGTCCATCGGCGGGACGAATCCATTGGCCTCGGCCATCGCACCGAAGTCCAGGAAGAATTTCAGGTTGTCGTAGACGAACTCGCCCAGAGCGAACAGCTGACGCGCAACCGAGACGTCCGGGTCGACCGAACGATCCTCTGGTTCGACTTCGTCACCGATGCGCTCGATCTGCAACGTCGCCAGAGTCTCGGAATCCCAGTCGTAGAGGAAGTTCCGCACCGTCAGCGTGGGGTGGTCGCCGGCGAGTTGCAGCCAGTTTCCCTCGTGTTCGTCGGCCGACAGAATGGCCTCGAAGTTCCCGTCCGCGTCTACCTCGAGTTCGTCGACGAGACGGTTGGCGGTCGCTGCCATCCCGTCCATCGTCTGCAGTCCGACATAGCGCGCCGTGCCCCGGTTGCCGAACAGGCGATAGGTTTCACCAGCGCGGAGGTCGGCGTTCAGGTACACGCAGTCCGGGCACTCCAGCCCCCACGTGACAACGTCGTCCATCCTGGCGCGGGTGACCCTGAGGACCGGATCAGGGTCCACGCGCAACGCCATGTCGATCCCGACGGCCAACAGAATCATCAGGTGGCGCATGCCCGAGGCGTAGTCCAGCCGGTTCTTGTTGACCGGCGTCGACACCACGAGTTGCTCGGCCGCGGACAGACGCTCCTGGAGGTGTTCCCAGGCCGCGGCCATCTCGACATCCTGGCCTCCGATCCCCGAAAGGGCCGCCTCGGCAATCGAGTGCGGTAGCCACGCCATCGGGTTCTTCCACGCCGTCGGCGCCTGCGCATCAGCCACGGGTCCTCCGCCTCCACCGCGCGCGCCGCAGCGGTTTTGAAAACACCATTTTCGATTCGTGCCTAGGACTATCACACCGAGGGTGCGCATTGTCAATGAATCGCTGCCGCTGGCTGATTGGAGCAACCCGCCGCAACGCGTGAGCGTCGACGAACGCAACATCGACCGAGTCAGACGGCGCAGGCGTTCAGGATTCACGCAATGCGGGCAGCGTCACTCCGGTCACTGCAACTCGCATATCCGGATACGCCGCACCCGGCACCTGGCGCGCACCGGCGGACAGCCCGTAATTTGGGGTAATGACGACCGAGGGCCCAAAGCTGGAACTGACCGATGAGCAGTGGCACGAGAAGCTCACCCCCGAGGAGTTCGCGGTGTTGCGCCGGGCGGGCACCGAACGCCCATTCGTCGGGGAGTACACCGATACCAAGACCGAAGGCGTGTACGAGTGCCGGGCCTGCGGCACCGAGTTGTTCCGCAGCACCGAGAAGTTCGAATCCCATTGCGGTTGGCCGTCATTCTTCGACCCGGCTGATTCGGCCGCGGTGATCCTGCGCTCGGATACCTCGCTGGGGATGCGCCGCGTCGAGGTGGTGTGCGCCAACTGCCACAGCCACCTCGGACATGTTTTCGAGGGCGAGGGCTATCCCACGCCGACCGATCAGCGGTACTGCATCAACTCCATCTCACTGAAGCTGGTGCCCAGGGCCGACTGACAAGCCGACCTCCGGCTGACCTGGCCAACCCCGGCCGACCGTGCGTTCGGCCGAGCCGACCTAGTCGACCTAGCCGACCGAATGTCACGCTGGAGTGGCTGTGGACCTCGGGCGCCACTCTGGCGTGACAACGTGAAGGCCGGGGCCCACCTGACAACGTGGGGCCGGGGCAGGGCCGAATAGGAAAACCTAGGGCAGCTTGGCGACCAGATTCTCGACGCTGACCCGCGGGCCGGTGAAGAACGGCGTCTCCTCGCGGGTGTGGCGGCGGGCGTCGGTGGCCCGCAGATCGCGCATCAGGTCGACGATGCGATCGAGTTCGGGAGCCTCGAAGGCCAGGATCCACTCGTAGTCGCCGAGCGCGAACGCCGGCACCGTGTTGGCCCGCACATCCTTGTAGCCGCGGGCGGCCATGCCGTGCTCGGACAGCATCTGGCGGCGCTCCTCGTCGGGCAGCAGGTACCACTCGTAGGACCGCACGAACGGGTACACGCAGATGTAGTCGCCCGGATCCTCACCGGCGATGAATGCCGGAACATGGCTCTTGTTGAACTCGGCCGGGCGGTGCAGCGCCACGCTGCTCCACACCGGGTCGCTGATCCGGCCCAGCGCGGTGGTGCGGCGGAAGTCCGAATAGGTCGCCTGGAGGGCCTCGATGGTCTCGGCGTGGGTCCAGAACATGAAGTCAGCGTCGGCACGCAGGCCCGCCACGTCGTACAGGCCGCGCACGACCACACCACGCTCTTCCTGGGCTTTGAAGAAGGCCGCGGCCTCTTCGGTCACCTCGGCGCGGTCCTCACCCAGCTCCCCCGGGCTCACCGCGAACACCGAGAACATCAGGTAGCGGAGGGTGGAGTTCAGTTCGTCATAGTCGAGCTTGGCCATAGGCCTATCGTGCCACGCCGCTGCGCACCAGTTCCGCGGCCGCCCGAGTGGCGGTGCCCACACATGCCGGCACCCCGATCCCGCCGAGATATGCACCGGCGACCGTCAGGGTCGGGGGCAGTCCGGCGCGCAGTTCGGCGACCAGATCGCCGTGGCCGGGCCCGTACTGCGGCATCGAGTCGATCCAGCGGTGCACATGGCAATCCACCGGATCCACCGAGACGCCGAACAGCGTGTTCAGGTCCCGCAGCGACCACGCCAGCAGATCGTCGTCGCCGATGTTGGTAGCCATGTCATCGCCATACCGGCCGAAGGACAGCCGCACCATCTCGACGTTCCCGCGCCGTCCCCACTTGCGGGACGACATCGTGACCGCCTTGGCGTTGAGGCGCTCCCCCGCGGCTACGAGCACACCCGACTGCTGCGGCAACGGTGTTCCGCCCGGCAGTGCCAGGGCCACCACCGCCGCCGACGCCACCCGGATGCGGCGGGCCGCGGCGGCCGTCTGCGGTGCAATGTGTTCGATCAGCGAGGGCAGGTGCGGCGCCGGAACCGCGAGCAGCACCGCGTCGGCATGCCAGCTCGCGCCCTCGTCGTCGAGCACCGACCAGCCGCGTCCGCGGCGATCCACCCGCACCGCGGCGACCTGGGCCCACCGCACATCGGCCCGCCGCCGCAACTCCTCCAGCAGCACGGTGTAGCCGCCGTCGACCGCGCCGAACACCGGTGCGGTCGACGGCGGCGGCAGCGCCTCGCGCACCGCCTCGGTGAGGCTGCGGGCCCCGCGGTCCAACGCGGCGGCCACCGACGGCACCGCCGAACGCACCCCGATGGTGGCCGATGACCCGGCGTATACGCCGGTGAGCAGGGGGTCGACCGACCGCGTCACCACCTGCGGGCCGAACCGGTCACCGACCAGCTCGGCGACGGACGGATCGGCGCCCGGGGTCCATTTCAGTGGCCGGGCGCGCTCGTCGAGGATGCGCGCCACGGTCTCGTCGTCCACGAGGCCGAGCAGCGACGACGCCTGCGCCGGAATGCCCTGCACGGTGCCCTGCGGCAACTGATGGAGCCGCGCGCCGCTGTAGATCAAGGGGCGGGTGCCGGTGGGACTGAGCCGGCGGCCGGCCAGACCCAGCTCACCGAGCAGGTCGAGCATCTCGGGTCTGCGCACGATGAACGCCTCGGCGCCGACATCGAACGGCTGCCCGCCGACCCGTTCGGTGCGCAGCACGCCGCCTAGCCGGTCAGCCGGATCGAGCAGCGTGATCTGCGCCCGAGGTCCGGCCGCAAGTCTCAACCGATACGCCGCGACGAGCCCTGAAATACCGCCGCCGACAACGCAATAGGAAGCACTCACAGGGAGTGCACCAGGGTCACCGCCTCGGTGATGATGCCGGGGTCGGTCGCCGGCAACACACCGTGGCCCAGATTGAAGACGTGCCCGGCAGCTCCCGCGGCCACGGCCGCCCGCCCGTCGTCGACCACGCGGCGCACCGCCGCCTCGGTCACCGGCCAGCCCGACAGCAGCACCACCGGATCCAGGTTGCCCTGCAGGGCCGTGCCGGGCTTCACCCGGGCGGCGGCATCGACCAGCGAGGTTCGCCAATCCACCCCGACCACGGTGGCCGGTGCGGAACCCAGCGCCTCGGACATGGCCCCGAGCAACTCCGCGGTGCCGACGCCGAAGTGCGTCATCGGCACGCCTGCGGCGGCCATCGTGGCGAACACCCGGGTGGTGTGCGGAAGCACGTAGGTGCGGTAGTCGGCCAGCGACAGCGTCCCGGCCCAGGAGTCGAACACCTGAAGGGCATCGACACCGGCGTCGACCTGGGCCTGCAGGAAGGTGATGGTCAGATCGGTCAGCGTGCTCATCAGGGCGTGCCAGGTGGCCGACTCGCCCAGCATCATCGCCTTGGTGCGTTCGTGGTGACGGCTCGGACCGCCCTCTACCAGGTAAGACGCCAGCGTGAACGGGGCGCCCGCGAAGCCGATCAACGGCACCTCGCCCAGCTCGCGCACCAGCATCGACACCGCTTCGGTGACCGGCGAGACCTGCTCCGGATCAAGCGCTTTCATACCCTCGACATCGGCCTGCGTCCGGATCGGCTGTTCGATCACCGGGCCCACGTCCGGGACGATGTCCAGGCCGATCCCGGCGGCCTTCAACGGCACCACGATGTCGGAGAACAGGATCGCGGCGTCCACGCCGTGCCTGCGTACGGGCTGCAGCGTGATCTCGCAGACCAGTTCGGGGTCGAAGCAGGCCTCGAGCATGCGGTGCTGGGCACGCAGCGCGCGGTATTCGGGCAGCGACCGGCCGGCCTGCCGCATGAACCACACCGGCACGCGGTGCGGGGTGCGGCCGCTGGCGGCGGCTAGGTAGGGGGATTCGGGCAGCTCCCGGCGGGTACTCATCGGGTCCTATGGTGCCATGTGTCCCGTGACGGGGGCCGTTGCCGGTTCGTGACTGCCCCATACCGGCGCGCCTGCGTACCGTGCTGGCCTTATCAGCTAGCGTCAAATCCCGTGACCTCTGCCGAACCGGCCCAGTTCCGGACGGCGGTGGCGGCGATGAGTGCCACCACCGTGCGGCCGGAAATCGAACTGGGTCCGATACGACCGCCCCAGCGGCTGGCGCCCTACAGCTACGCGCTGGGCGCCGAGGTTCGCCATCCTGAGACAACGGTCGTCCCGGAGCGTTCCGAGGGTGACGCCTTCGGGCGGTTGATCCTGCTGCACGACCCCGACGGCGCCGAGGCCTGGGACGGCACCATGCGACTGGTCGCCTACATCCAGGCCGACCTGGACTCCAGCGAAGCCGTCGACCCGCTCCTGCCCGAGGTGGCCTGGAGCTGGCTGGTTGATTCCCTGGAGTCGCGCGCCGAGCACGTCACTGCCCTGGGCGGCACCGTCACCGCCACCACCTCGGTGCGCTACGGCGACATCTCCGGCCCGCCACGAGCGCACCAGCTCGAGCTGCGGGCCTCCTGGACCGCCACCGATCTGGAGTTGGGGCCGCACGTGGAGGCATTCTGCGAAGTTCTCGAGCACGCCGCCGGCTTGCCGCCTACCGGCGTGACCGACCTGAATTCCCGTACCCGCGCGTAAATGATGGACGAGGACCCCGAAGTCTCAGCAGACCTGGACGCCACCGAGCCCGACGAGTCCGAATCGACCCCCCTGCTCTCCCCTGCCGACGGGGTACCCGAGGTTTGCATCACTGCCGGCGAAATATCATCTGCCGCAACATCTCTGGCGAACGGCAGCGGTCCGTTCGCGATCGACGCGGAACGCGCATCGGGCTTCCGCTACTCCAACCGCGCATACCTGGTGCAGATCCGCCGCTCGGGTTCGGGCACCGCACTGATCGACCCGGTCAACCACGGCGGCTCCCCCATCGACGCGATGGCTCCGGTGGCCGATGCCCTGTCCCAGGGCGAATGGGTGCTGCATGCCGCCGACCAGGACCTGCCGTGCCTGTCCGAGATCGGCCTGCGCCCCGGCAAGCTGTACGACACCGAACTGGCCGGGCGCCTGGCCGGTTTCGAGCGGGTCAACCTCGCCGCGATGGTGCAGCGGTTGCTCGGCCTGCAGCTGATGAAGGGCCACGGCGCCGCGGACTGGTCCAAGCGCCCGCTGCCGGCCGAATGGCTCAACTACGCCGCCCTGGACGTCGAGGTGCTGCTGGAATTGCGCGACGCGATCGCCGCGGTACTCGATGATCAGGACAAAACCGATTGGGCGGCACAGGAATTCGAGCACCTGCGCACCTATGTCGCGCAACCCACCCGGCGTGACCGCTGGCGGCGCACCTCCGGTATCCACAAAGTGCGCAACCCTCAGGCACTTTCGGCCGTACGTGAGTTGTGGACCACCCGCGACACCATCGCCCGTGGCCGCGACATCGCACCAGGCCGGATCCTGCCCGATGCCGCGATCATCAACGCCGCCACATCCGACCCCAAGACGGTCGACGAACTGATCGCACTACCGGTCTTCGGCGGCTCCAAGCAGCGCAAGAGCGCGAAAGTCTGGCTGGATGCGCTGGCCAGGGCCAGAGACAACGCCGACCCGCCCGAGGCCAACGACGCCCAGAGCGGCCCGCCACCAGCGGCGCGGTGGGCCAGACGCAAACCGGAAGCCGCGGCCCGCCTCGAAGCCGCCAAGGCCGGCCTGGCCGAACTGTCCCAGCGGGTATCGGTACCCGCCGAGAACCTCATCACCCCGGAAGTGGTGCGCCGGCTGTGCTGGGACTGGCATCCGGTCGGCGATGTGGCCACCGCGGTGGAGGAATTCCTCGTCGACGCCAAGGTCCGACCGTGGCAGCGGGAACTGACGGTGCCGGTGCTGACCGCTGCACTCAAAACCGACTGAATCTCCCACGCCGGCTTCGGAGCTTGACGGTGATTTCGCACGTGGGCCGGGACAGACCGGAATAACGTCAGTGCGGTGGCGCAGTCGAAAGAAACCGAAGCCGAGCAGGAACGCGAGCGCTTCGCCGACCGCGTCCTGAGTATCGCCGAGGACGCGATCTACTGGTCGATCGCCATCCTGCTATTTGCGGGCTCGGTCGTGCTGATCGCCGCGCAGGTCAACCTCATGCTGCAGTTGAGGAGCGCACCCGCCGCGCAGATCATGCTGGAACTACTCGACGGCCTGCTGCTCGTCTTCATCTTGGTAGAGCTGCTCTATGCGGTGCGGACCTCGTTGCGATCCCGTGAGCTCGTTGCCGAACCGTTCCTGATCGTCGGCATCCTGGCCTGCATCAAGGAGATCGTGGTGGTGTCCGTCGATGCGGCCAAACTGCTCGACAAGGGGCCGGAGTTCGCCCGCGCCATTGTTCAGGTCGGCGTGCTGGGCGCCTTGGTGCTCGTCCTGGCGGCCGCCATCTTCATACTGCGGCTACATCCTTTCGCCGCGGACCACATTCGCGACAGACCGGACCCCGACTCCTAGTCGACCTCTTGACTGACTTCCTGCTCACCCACCGGCGCACCGATCGCGGCGATCCACCCGGTGACCTGGCGGGCGATGTGCTGGTCGGTCAGACCGACCGCGGCGAGCACCTCCCCACGCGAGGCGTGCTCCTGAAACACCTGTGGGACACCGAGATCCCGGCACGGCACGTCAATCTCTGCGTGGCGCAGTGCGGCCGACACCGAGGAACCGATGCCGCCGTGTACACCGTTGTCCTCCACCGTGACCACCAGTTTGTGACGGCGGGCCAGCGTACCGACAGCTTCCGGAACCGGTAGCACCCAGCGGGGATCCACCACCGTGACGCCGATGCCCTGATTGCGCAGCCGCTCGGCGACCGCAAGCCCCATCGACGCGAACGACCCCACCGCAACCAGAAGCACGTCCTCGGTCATACCGTCCTCCGGGACGGCGAGCACATCGACACCGCCGAGCCGCTGAAGCGCGGGAATATCTTGGCCTACTTCACCTTTGGGGAACCGCAGCGCCGTCGGGCCGTCATTGACCGTCAGCGCCTCGCCGAGTTCCTCCCGCAGGCTGGCGCCGTCGCGGGGGGCGGCGACCCGAATACCCGGGATGATGCCGAGAACCGACAAGTCCCAGACCCCGTTGTGGCTGGCCCCGTCGGGCCCGGTGACACCGGCCCGGTCCAACACCATGGTGACCGGCAGCTTGTGCAGCGCCACATCCATCATCAGCTGGTCGAACGCCCGGTTGAGGAACGTGGAGTACAGGGCCACGACCGGATGCAGACCACCCATGGCCAGGCCGGCCGCCGACGTCATGGCGTGCTGCTCGGCGATACCCACGTCAAAGAACCTGTCCGGGAACCGATCCCGGAACGGACTCAGCCCCGTCGGCCCGGGCATGGCCGCCGTGATCGCCACGACATCGCGGCGTTTGGCGCCGATCTTCACCAGCTCGTCGGAGAACACCGACGTCCAACCGGGGGCCGAAGCCTTCGTCGGCAGTCCCGTCTCCGGGTCGATGATGCCGCAGGCGTGCATCTGCTCGGCCTCGTCGTTCTCGGCATGCGCGTATCCCATGCCCTTGCGGGTCACCACGTGCACGATCACCGGGGCGTTGAAGACACGGGCGTTGCGCAGTGCGCTCTCCACCGCATGCTCGTCGTGACCGTCGATCGGACCGACGTACTTGATGCCCAGATCGGTGAACATCACCTGCGGGGAGATCGCGTCCTTGATGCCTGCCTTGATGCTGTGCATGCACTGGTAGCAGAACTCACCGACGACCGGTAGCCCGCGGACGGCCTTGCGACCCTCTTCCAGGATCCGCTCATAGCCCGGCTGCAGCCGCAGACCGGCGAGATGGTCGGCGAAGCCGCCGATGGTGGGCGCGTAACTGCGGCCGTTGTCGTTGACGACGATGACCACCGGCCGACCACCCGTGGCGATGTTGTTCAGCGCCTCCCAGCACATGCCGCCGGTCAGGGCGCCGTCACCGACGACCGCCACCACATGGCGATTGCGGTGCCCGGTCAACTCGAAGGCCTTGGCCAGACCGTCGGCATAGGACAGCGCCGTGCTGGCGTGGCTGGACTCCACCCAGTCGTGCTCGCTCTCGCTGCGCGACGGGTACCCCGACAGGCCGTCTTTGCTCCGCAGGGTGTCGAAATCCTGTGCGCGCCCGGTCAGCATCTTGTGGACATAGGCCTGATGGCCGGTGTCGAAGATGATCGGATCATGTGGCGAATCGAACACCCGGTGCAGCGCCAAGGTGAGTTCGACAACACCCAGGTTGGGGCCAAGATGTCCCCCGGTTGCAGCGACCTTGTGGATCAGGAACTGACGGATTTCCTGTGCCAGATCAGTCAACTCGGACTGTGACAGGTGCTGCAGATCAGCGGGACCGCGGACCTGTTCAAGCATCCAGCCAGTGTACGCACGCATGCGGGATCAGTCGTGGCGAGGCTGATACACGTCGGGCACTCCGTCATGGTCGGCATCGACGGTCTCCCGCCGGTGAATCCGGCGGTACGCGGCATTACGCGACACCAGAACCACCGACGCGAGCAGCCCCGCCACCACCGATCCGGTGACCACCGCGATCTTGACGTCATCATCGGCAACGCTGCCCGGCCCGAATGCCAGCTCGCCGATGAGTAGCGACACCGTGAAACCGATCCCGGCCAGCAACGCGACACCGAGCACGTCCCGCCAGGCAAGGTCCTCGTCGAGGCTCGCGTGGGTGAAGCGGGCCATGAGATACGTCGTGCCCAGCACGCCGATGGGTTTGCCGAGTACCAGGCCGGCGATCACCCCGATCGTCACAGGGTGTGACAAGGCGTCGGCGAAGCCCGACCATCCGCCGACCGTCACGCCCGCGGCGAAGAACGCGAACACGGGCACGGCGAACCCTGCCGAGAGCGGCCGTACGAGGTGTTCGAAGTGTTTGGCCGAAGCGTGGCGGCCCAGCACCGGCACGGTGAACCCGAGCACCACCCCGGCCACCGTGGCGTGCACACCACTGGCGTGTACGAGCGCCCAGGCCGCGATGGCCGGCGGCATCAGGATCCACCACTGGCGCACACCCCGCTGCACCGCAAACCCATACAACGCGATCGGGATCAGCGCCCCGGCCAACGGCCCCAGCGCCACGTGATCGGTGAAGAACACGGCGATCACCAAGATGGCCAGCAGATCATCGACGACCGCCAACGTCAGCAGGAAGATCCGCAGCGCAGCAGGCAAATGGGTGGACACCACCGCCAGTACGGCCAGCGCGAAGGCGATATCCGTGGCAATCGGCACCGCCCACCCGTCGATGGTCTCCGGATGGCCCGAGAACAGGTTGATCCCGACGAAGATCGCCGCAGGCACCACCATGCCGCCGACAGCGGCCGCGATGGGCAGCGCGGCGCGGGCCGGGTCCCGCAGATCTCCGGCGACGAACTCACGTTTGAGCTCCACACCGACGACGAAGAAGAAAATCGCCAGGAGGCCGTCGGCGGCCCAGGCCGACAGGCTCAGATCGAGGTGCAGGGACTGCGGGCCGACGACGAATGCCGACAGCCGGTGATAGCCGCCCGACCACGGCGAATTCGCCCATACCAGCGCCGCGCCAGCCGCCGCCAGCAGCAACGCCCCGCCCGTCGTCTCGGTGCGCAGCAGGTTCGAGACCCGCTGCCATTCCAGCCACGATCCCCGCGCCAGCAGGCGCCGGTTGGCGGGTTCACGGCGGTCACGCATTCGGGCTCCTGAAGTCAGCGAGGGATGCACGCCGACCAGACTTCCCGGCACACCTGCGGTTTACGCTAACAGGCCGAGTCCACTGGCAAACGCCGGCAAAATCCGTGGCAGCGCGTCAAACCGGCGGCAGATCCCCCACCGTCATGATTACGTAAGGTGTTGAGGAAGTCGATTACTCCGGGGTGCGGGTTGAGTCCATTCGATAATTACTACGCGCGTACGGCGCTGCTTGCTGCGCAGGGCAAGCGCACCCGGATGCAACGCACGATCGGGGTCACGATCGTCGGGTTGAGCCTCATCCCGCTGCTGGTGTTGACCAGTCCGAAAGGTCCCCACGGCGGCCTCCAGTACGTGGCGGTGGGCGTCAGCATCGGCGGACTGGTCCTGGCGCAGTGGTGGTGGCGTCGGCAGTGGCCCAGCCGCACGCAGTCCTGGATCGTCGTGTCCATCGGCACGGCCTGTATCGCGGCCACCTGCATCCTGCTGGTGGACCCGGTCGTCGGACTCATGGGTTCCAGCGCATTGAGCCTGATCACCGCCTACACCGCATTCCTGCACAGTCGCCGGGTGCTGCGCCTGACCTGGCTGGCCTCCGGTGTGGTGGTGGGATTCCTCGCATACCGGGTGGCGCTGGTCGACGCCTGGCTAGCGATCGCCGGCACGCTGGTGACAGTCCTGGTGATCCTCTGCACCTCGGCGTTGTGCCGGATGGCCGTCGAGTTGATCGAACCCGACCGCGTCCAGCACCCGGGCGAGATCGACCCGCTGACCGGGCTGCTCAACCGGGAAGCATTCGACATGCACACCGCCACCATGCTGGGCTCGCACAGCCGTCACGATGATCAATACCTGGTGGTCGTGGCGGTCGGCATCGATGACATGGCGCTGCTCAGCGACATGGACGGCAACCACAGCACGTTGCACGCCCGCGTCGCCGTCGCGCAGGCGATCCGCGAAACCGTGCGCCACAAGGTTCCGCTCGCCCACGTGTCCGACAGCGAATTCCTGATCGCCGACGTGTTCAAGACCAACGACCCCTCACCGCTGGTCAATCGGATCCGGATGGCCCTGACCACCACGCCCATGCGCCTCACGGCCAGCATCGGCTCGGCCTGCAGCCAGTTGCGCCCACTGACCGAACTGCCCACCCCGCAGATCGTCGACGCCCTGGTGGCATTGGCGGTCACCGCGATGAAGCAATCGAAGGCTGAGGGCGGAAACCGCGCCACCTACGCCCACTTCCCCACCCCGACGGTGGGTCCCGACGCCCAGGAGTGAGGCCGGTGCGACGGCCGCGTCAGCGGGTCAGCACCGCGATGCACTCCACGTGGTGGGTGAGCGGGAAGGAATCGAACACCCGCAATTCCTCCACGGTGTAGCCGTGCCGTAGATACAGCCCCACGTCACGGGCGAATGATGCAGCCTCACAACCGATGTGGATGACTCTCGGCACCTCGGTGGCAGCCAGCGCGTCGATCACCTCGCGGCCGGCACCGGTCCGCGGCGGATCGAGCACCACCACGTCGGCGCGCCCCGACTGGGCGGACAGGGCCCGACGCACCGAATCGGTGACCACCGAAACCCAGGGCAGGTCGGCCAGCGCGCTGCGCGCCGCGCGTGATGCCCCGCGGGACGTGTCGACGGTCAGCACCTGCCCGTCCGGACCGACCTGTTCGGCCAGCGCGGCGGCGAAAACCCCGGCGCCGCCGTACAGATCCCATGCCGTCATGCCCGGCTGCAGCCCGGACCAATCGGCCACCAGCCCGCTGTAGAGGGCCGCCGCGTCGCGGTGGGCCTGCCAGAATGCCGTCACCGGCAGCATCCACTGCCGCCCGCCGATGCGCTGCACCGCCTCGTACTCGCCCTCGACGACGCGCGTGGCATTCTTGGGAGTCCCCCCACGGCTGCCTTTACGGCCGGCCGCCTTGGGACCTGATTGCACGACGTGCCTGCGGCCGTCGGCGTCCAGCACGACATGTACATGCGAGCCCGGCGTCCAGCGCATCTCGGCCAGTCCGTCGATCAGCTCCGCCGGCAGTTGTCCGCAGCGCAGATCGGTGACCAACTCGGCGCTGTGGTAGCGGTGAAATCCGGCCCGACCGTCGGCGGAGGTGTCCAGCCGCACCCGGGTGCGCCAGCCGCGTACCTCACCGGCACCGACCGGTTCGGCCACCGCAGTCTGCTCATCACGCCAGGTGTATCCGCCCAGCCTGGCCAATTGGTTGGCCACCACCGAGCCCTTGAGCCGCCGCGCGGCACCCGGCTCGGCGAATGCCAGATCGCAACACCCGGCACCGTCGACGCCGGCGATCGAGCACAGCGGATCGATACGGTCCGGGGATGCCTCGATGACCTCGACAACCTCGGCGTGCCAATACGATCCGCGTTCGTCGAGCACCTTGGCCCGTACCGTCTCGCCGGGCAGGGCATAGCGGACGAACACCACCCGGCCATCGTGACGGGCCACGCAACTGCCGCCGTTGGCCGCCGGCCCCGTGGTCAGTGTCAGTTCGGTCATTCCAGGAACCCCCGACGTGCGTCGCCCGGGATGGCGCGAGGCTGTAGCGCCTTCAGCCGCTCCGACGAATTCAGTTGCCACGGAACGGATGTCACCATCACGTTGGGGATGAACAGCAGCCGGCCTTTGAGCCGCAGCGCACTCTGGTTGTGTAGCACCTGTTCCCACCAGCGCCCGACCACGTATTCCGGGATGAACACCGTCACCACGGTACGCGGAGATTCCTTGGTCACCCGTTTGACGTAATCGAGAACCGGCCGGGTGATCTCACGGTAAGGCGAGGCGATCACCTTCAACGGCACGCTGATGTCACTGTCCTCCCACTGGTGCACCAGGGCGCGGGTCTCGGCGTCGTCGACGCTGACCGTGATCGCCTCCAGCAGGTCCGGCCGGGTGGCACGGGCGTAGGCCAGCGCCCGCTTGGTCGGCAGATGCAGCTTCGAGACCAGGATCACGGCGTGGTTGCGGCTCGGCAAGACGATGTCACCCGCGTCCTCGTCCTCCTTCTCAAGCTCACGGGACACGGTGTCGTAGTGCTGGTGAATCATCTTCATCACGACAAACATCGCGGCCATCGCCAGGATGGCGATCCAGGCACCGGCGACGAACTTGGTGACCACCACTACCACCAGCACCGTGCCGGTGGCAGTCAGACCGATCGCGTTGATGACCCGGGACCGCATCATGCGCCGCCGCACCGCGGGATCGGTTTCGGTGCGCAACAACCGCGTCCAGTGCCGGACCATCCCGATCTGGCTGAGCGTGAACGATACGAACACCCCGACGATGTAGAGCTGGATCAGCGCGGTCGTCTCCGCGCGGAACGCCACCACGAAGGCGATCGCGGCAAGGGCGAGGAACAGGATGCCGTTCGAGAACGCCAGCCGGTCACCGCGGGTGTGTAGCTGGCGCGGCAGGAACCGGTCCTGGGCCAGGATCGACCCGAGCACCGGGAATCCATTGAAGGCCGTGTTGGCGGCAAGCATCAGGATCAGTGCGGTAACGAGTGCGATGAGAAAGAGACCCGGGCCGAAATTGTGGAAGACCGCATCGGCGAGCTGAGCGATCAAAGTCTTCTGGTGGTAGTCCGCCGGCGCACCGATCAGCTGTTCGTGAGGCCGCTCGGCAATCTGCACCCCGGTCGCCTTCGCCAACAGGATGATGCCCATGAACAACGACACGGCGATGACACCAAGTAGCAACAGGGTGGTGGCAGCGTTGCGCGACTTGGGCTTCCGGAACGCGGGTACACCGTTGCTGATCGCCTCGACACCGGTCAACGCCGCCGAACCGGATGAGAATGCCCGGGCCACCAGGAACACCAGTGCGAAGCCCAGCACCTCGCCGTGCTCGGGACGCATCTCGAAACCGGCGGATTCCGCGCGCAGCGGATGGCCCAGCACGTAGATCTGGAACAGACCCCAGCCCAGCATGATGTACATACCGACCATGAACGCATAGGTGGGGATGGCGAACGCCGTGCCCGACTCCCGCAGCCCGCGGAGGTTGAGCGACGCCAGGACGACGATCGCAATCACCGCGAACATCACCTTGTGCTGGGCGATGAACGGAATCGCCGAACCGATGTTCGACATCGCCGAGGACATCGACACCGCAACGGTCAGCACGTAATCCACCATCAGCGCGCTGGCCACCGTCAACCCCGCCGTGGGCCCGAGGTTTGTGGTGACGACTTCGTAATCGCCACCACCGGACGGATAGGCGTGCACGTTCTGCCGGTAGCTGGCGATCACGATGAACATCACAGCCGCCACCGCCAGGCCGATCCAGGGCGTGAGGGAATAGGCCGTCAGCCCGGCCACCGACAGCACCAGGAAGATCTCCTCCGGTGCGTAGGCCGTCGACGACAACGCATCGGAAGCGAACACCGGCAGGGCGATCCGTTTGGGCAACAGGGTGTGCGACAGCTTGTCGCTGCGGAACGGCCGCCCGAGGACCAGACGGCGCGTCGCCGTCGAAAGCTTGGACACGAGAGCCAAGACTAAGCCCGAAGGGGAAAAGTCGTCACAAAGCTGTAGCGTTCGAGTCCAACGGATGAGCGCAACAGCGCTCGTCTGCCACCGGAAAGGACCGTCGGGTGCGTGTAGTCGTCATGGGATGCGGCCGGGTGGGCGCCTCCCTCGCAGACAGCCTGGCCCACATCGGCCACGAGGTCGCGGTCATCGACCGCGACAGCACCGCGTTCCACCGGCTCTCGCCCGAGTTCACCGGTGAGCGTGTGCTGGGCATGGGCTTCGACCGCGATGTGCTGCTGCGTGCCGGCATCGAGGAGGCCGGTGCGTTCGCCGCGGTGTCCTCCGGTGACAACTCCAACATCATCTCGGCCCGGGTGGCCCGCGAGACGTTCGGTGTCGAGCGCGTGGTCGCGCGTATCTACGACGCCAAGCGTGCCGCGGTCTACGAGCGGCTGGGCATCCCCACCGTGGCCACCGTGCCGTGGACCACCGATCGTCTGCTCAACGTGCTGACCAAGGAGACCGAGACCACCAAGTGGCGGGACCCGTCCGGAAACGTGGGCGTGGCCGAACTTCCGCTGCACCAGGATTGGGCCGGGCATCTCGTCACCGACCTGGAGGCGGCCACCGGCGGCCGGGTGGCCTTCATAATCCGGTTCGGCAGCGGTTACCTGCCCGAGCACAAGACCGTGATCCAAGCCGGCGATCAGGTGTACATCGCCGCGGTATCCGGGCACATCGCCGAGGCGCTGGCCATCGCGGCACTGCCACCGAGCGAAGACCTGGAGTCCCACTGATGAAAGTTGCGATCGCCGGGGCCGGCGCCGTGGGCCGCTCCATTGCCCGCGAACTGCTCGAGAACAACCACGACGTGACGCTGCTGGAGCGCAACCCCGGTCACATCGACGCCGACGCCATTCCGGCCGCGCACTGGCGGCTGGGCGATGCCTGCGAGCTCAGCGTGATGGAGTCGATCAAGCTCGAGGAATTCGATGTGGTGATCGCCGCGACCGGCGACGACAAGGTCAACGTCGTGGTCAGCCTGTTGGCCAAGACCGAATTCACGGTTCCGCGCGTGGTGGCCCGCGTCAACGATCCCCGCAATGAGTGGCTGTTCGACGAGAACTGGGGTGTGGACGTGGCGGTGTCGACGCCGCGCATGCTCGCCTCGCTCGTCGAGGAGGCCGTCGCGGTCGGCGATCTGGTGCGCCTGATGGAGTTCCGCAAGGGACAGGCCAACCTGGTCGAGATCACCCTGCCCGACGACACCCCGTGGGGCGGCAAGCCCGTCAAGCGGCTCGAGCTGCCCCGGGACACCGCACTCGTGACAATCCTGCGCGGAGCCAGGGTGATCGTGCCCGAATCCGACGACCCGCTCGAGGGTGGGGACGAACTGCTGTTCGTTGCCATCACCGAGTCCGAGGACGAACTGCGCGAGCTGCTGCTGCGTCCCGCGCCGCGTTAGATCTCAGTCGGCGCTCTGCGCCGCATCCTGAGCGTGCACGGCGCGCTGGGCGGCCCTGATGGCCAGATACGTCACCAGTGCGGCCACGGCCGTCAGCGGCCAGCCCATCGCGATACGTGCGAAACCCAACCAGCCGGTCTGGTCCGAGTCGTACAAATACTGCTGCACCAGAAACCGAGACCCGAACACCGCAACCCAGGTGAGGGTGGCGATGTCGAATGCCACCACCGCCTGTCGGACGTCGCGCCAGGCCCGGTCGTGCGAATTCACCCAACCCCAGATGTAGCCGACCACCGGGCGCCGGATGATCACCGATACCCCGAACAGCACTGCGTACACCAGCGAGCTCCAGATGCCAAGCAGGAAATAGCCTTTCGACTCCCCCACCACGTACGCGATCAGGGCGCTGACGCCCACCGCGAAGAATCCCGACACCGCGGGCTGGACGGATTCGCGGCGGATCAACCGCCAGATCAGGATCAGTGTCGCCACGCCGAGCGCGGCGGCAATCGCCGGCATCAGGCCGAACGTCGTGGACACCGGAACGAACACCACCACCGGCAACGACGAATAGATCAGGCCGCTGATGCCACCCATCTGGTCCAGCACCGCACGTCCGCCGCCATGGGCAGGGGTCAGCGCCGGGTCATTCTCGGGGGGTTCAGGTGCGTTGCCTGTGTCCTTTTCGGGCTGGCTCACTTCTGAATTTCGTACCGGGGGTTGTAAATCGCCTTGGTGCCGTTCTCCAACTTGCCCACCCGGCCGTGCACCCTCAGGGTGCACCCGGATTCGATACCCGGAATGCGGCGCTGTCCCAGCCACACCAACAACACCGTGTCGGTACCGTCGAACAACTCGGCTTTGATGCCGCCGGAACAGCCCTTGCCGTTACATTCCACGCTGCGCAGAGTGCCGACCATCGTGACTTCTTGGCCACGTCGGGCGTCGATCGCCTTCAGCGCGCCGGTATTGGCGGCCTCGTCGCTGAGCTCTTCGACATCAAGCTGTTCGGGGTCTTCTGTCAGGCGTCGCGTAAGTCGGCGCAGATACCCTTCGGCCGTAGCCATGGCCTCTCCTGACCTTCTGCGGATCCACTGTGAATCCGCCCAACCAACGCCACCGTAGACCTCTTGTGCACCGAATGCCACGTGGGGTGCGGGTCGGCACGCCGACGATTTGACGGGGCAGGCACGATCGTGTGATGAGCGTCATTCTGCGCGGCGTCCCAACCGTTCTCCTGCCTGGCACCGGGTCCGACGACAACTACGTCTACCGGGCATTTTCGGATGCCTTGCATGATGCAGGCGCGCTGGTGGTGACACCGCCGCCGACTCCGGACCGGCTCGTCGAGGGCTATCTGCGGGCACTGGACGACGCCGCCCGGTCGGGCCCCATCGCGGTCGGCGGGGTGTCCATCGGCGCTGTCGTGGCAGCGCGGTGGGCATTGGATCATCCCGGCCGGGCCGTGGCGGTACTGGCCGCCCTGCCGCCCTGGACCGGCAGCTCCCAGCATGCCCCCGCCGCGCTGTTGGCCCGCCAGTCGGCGGATCTGCTGCGCCGCGACGGACTGGCGGCCACAGTGGCGCAGATGCGGGCCTCCAGCCCGCCGTGGCTGGCCGACGAACTGGCCCGTTCCTGGGTCTGTCAGTGGCCCACGCTGCCCGACGCGATGGAGGAAGCGGCCGGTTACCGCGCACCCGGCAGTGGCGAACTCGAACAACTTCGGGTGCCGATGGGTGTCGCGGTGGCGACCGACGATCCCGTGCATCCGGCCGAGGTCGGCTACGAATGGGTGGCCGCAGCGCCGCAGGCAGCGCTGCGCTCGGTCACGCTCGAACAGATGGGGCGTGACACCGGCGTCTTGGGGGCCGCGTGCGTGGCAGCGCTGCTGGAGGCCGCCAGCGATACCGTCGCGACCTGAGGTGCTGCCCTACTAGCCGCCGGTGATGGTGCGCAGCTGCTGCATCGCCGAGCCCTGCACGCTGCGCCGCGCCACCGGCTCGGCCGGCGGCTGGTCCTGCGGTTGGTCCGGCGCCGCAGCGGCGAGCTGCTGGGCAGCCTGCTGCGCCGCGGCCTGTTGCGCCGCGGCGCGAAGTTGGGCTGCCATCGGCTCGGGTAGCTCCACCTGCAGCGGCGTGCGCACCGGCAGCGGAGTTTCCCCGCGACGGATCACGGTGTCGGCCAATGCGGTCCGCGCCTCGGCAGCGAGCGCATCGATGGTTTCGGGAGCACCGTTGACCACACACCGCACCATCCAGCGGTAGCCGTCGACACCGATGAAGCGCACCACGCCGCCGTTACCCGCGCCGACTACCTCGCGACCCCACGGGCCGTCCTGGATGGCCACCGAGCTGGCGTCCTTGCGCAGCGACTCGGCGAGCTCACCGGCCACCTCACGCCACAGGCCGGCGCTCTTGGGTGCGGCGTAGGCGGCGATCGTGAACCGCCCGTTGGGGGTCACCACCCACACCGCGCTCGGGGCCCCGGCCTCGTTGAGCTCAACCTGCACCTGGCCGCCGTCGGGCATGGGAATCAGCACCGAGCCGAGATCGAGCCGACCCTGCACCGCGACGGCGGGGTCGTCGAAGTCCTCGACCTCGAACGGGCCCCGGTCGTCGTCGGCCTTGTCTTCCGGCGCCGACTGCTCAACCTGCTCTTCGTCGTTCTGATCAGCCGTGTCATCAGCTGCATCGTTCTTGCGTTTTCCGAATGCCATCACAAACTCGCATGTCCGCCGGAGGAACCGTGGCCACCGTCGCCACGGGAGGTGTCAGCCAGGCCGGCCTCGTCGAACGAGGTCACCTCAACCAACTCGGGCAGTTCTACCCGCTGAACCAACAGCTGGGCAATCCGGTCACCCCGATTGATCACGATCGGCGTGACCGGATCGAGGTTGATCAGCGAGATCTTGATCTCGCCGCGGTAGCCGGCGTCGACGGTGCCCGGACTGTTGACGATCGAAAGGCCCACGCGTGCAGCCAAACCCGATCGCGGGTGGATCAGGCCCACCATTCCGTGCGGGATGGCCACGGCGAGGCCGGTGGGCACGAGCTCCCGCTGCCCGGGGGCCAGCTCGACATCGCGCGCGCTGTAGAGGTCTACGCCCGCGTCACCATCGTGCGCCCGCGTAGGCATCGGTAGTTCGCGGTCCAATCGGACGACCGCCAGAGAGGTGGACACGACGTCACAGATTACTCTGAGCCCCGTGTCAGACACGCGCGCAACTGCCCAAAACGTTCACTACCGCGAACGTTTGTGGGTTCCGTGGTGGTGGTCGCTGCCCGCTGCGGTGCTGGCAGGGGTGATCGCATTCGAGATCACCCTGGCCGCCCCGGCCATTCCGGCGTGGTTGCCTTACGCGCTGCTCTTCGGCGTGGCGGCGGCCGTGCTGATGTGGTTCAGCAAGACCGAATTGAAGGTGATCCGCGACAGCGGGGGCGACGCCGAGTTGTGGGTCGGTGACGCGCACCTGCCGACGAGCGTCATCTCCCGCACCGCGGAGGTGCCGCGGTCAGCGAAAACGGCCGCGCTGGGGCGCCAGCTCGATCCCGCTGCCTACGTCGTGCACCGGGCCTGGGTGGGCCCGATGATCCTGGTGGTGCTCGAAGATCCGGACGACCCCACCCCGTACTGGTTGATCAGTTCGAGGTATCCGGATCGCGTCCTGGCCGCGATCCGCGGCTGAGCCGCGAATCAGGCGGCGCAGTCCGTGCAGATCATCACGCCGTTCTTCTCGCTTGCCAGCCGGCTCCGGTGGTGCACCAGAAAACAGCTGGAGCACGTGAACTCGTCGGCCTGCTTCGGAACCACCCGGACGGACAGTTCCTCGCCGGACAAGTCTGCCCCCGGCAGCTCGAACGACTCGGCCGATTCCGTTTCGTCAACGTCCACCACGGCGGACTGCGCCTCGTTGCGGCGCGCTTTGAGCTCCTCGAGTGAGTCCTCAGAAACCTCGTCTGCTTCGGAACGCCGCGGGGCGTCGTAGTCGGTAGCCATCGTATGTGTCCCCTCCCTTACCCTGCAGCAGAGCTTTGTACCAGCGTCGAACGCATTCCCCAAATGATTCGTGCCCGTATTGCCACGTGTTTCAGTGTGATTTACATCACACTACCGTCTGAGCTCTGCTGTAACAGCAGACTCGATTGCGCTTAGAGTGCTCGTGTGGTCGCACAAATCACCGATGGCACCGCCTTCGACCGGCACGGTCGACCGTTCCATCGGCGCAGTTTCGTTCCCGGCATTGTGCTGTTCGTCGCACTTGCGGTGGTGACGATGATCGTGTGGATCATCGCGCTCAACCAGCCGACCGATGTGCACGAGGCCGCGGTGTGCAACCCGCCGCCCGCCAGCGATCCGGCAGCCCCCAAACTCGGCGAGCAGGTGGCCTTCTCGGCGATGACCGACGTCACGCCTGCACCACTGGCCGAGACCAGGATCCGGGTGCTCAACGCCAGCGGCCAGGGCGGCCAGGCCGGCGAGGTGGCCGGTGCGCTGCGCGATCTGGGCTTTGCCCAACCCGAGGCCGCGAATGACCCGATCTACGCCAACACACGGCTGGAATGCCACGGCCAGATCCGGTTCGGCCCGTCCGGCCGCACCGCCGCCGCCGCGGTATGGCTGGTGGCTCCGTGCACCGAATTGTTCCAGGACGAAAGGCCCGACGCCACGGTCGATCTGGCACTGGGCACCGAGTTCAGTGAACTCGCCAGCAACGACGACATCAAGGCCGTGCTGGCCAGCCTGCGACCCGACGCCACCGCACCATCGGATTCCGCGCTGCTGTCAAAGATCCATACCGGCGCCTGCTAGCGCGGCACGCAGATCGTCGGCGATGCCCGGCGCCGATGCCGCCGCGTACTCGGCGCCGGGAGCGCTCGGCAACCACACCGTCGCGCCGGCCTCGGCCGCGATCAGGGCCGCCGCAGCCCAATCCCAGACCTGGACACCGTCTTCGTAATAGGCGTCCAACCTGCCGGCAGCAACCATGCACAGGTCGAGCGCACACGAGCCGATGCGGCGCACGTCACGCACGGCGGGCAGAACCCGGGCCAGCACGCCGGCCTGCCGCGCGCGCCGGACGGGGTCATAGGCGAATCCGGTACCCAACAGCGCCATCGACAATTCCCCGACGGCACTGCACCGCAGCGGGGTCCGCACCCCGGCCCGCACCACCTCGGCGCCGTACCCCAGGGCAGCCGAGTACACCTCACCGGCAGGCACATTGGCGACGGCTCCGGCCACCGACCGGCCGTCGTACTGCGCGGCCACCGACACCGCATAGGCCGGGATTCCGTAGACGAAATTCACCGTGCCGTCGATCGGATCGAGCACCCAACTCAGTCCGTCACGGCCCTCCCGCTGACCGCCTTCCTCCTCCCCCAGAATCGCCTCTGACGGCCGCAACCCGGCCAGCCGCTCACGCAGCCACCGTTCGGTTTCGGTGTCGACGATCGTGACGGGATCGGTCGGGGTGCTCTTAGATCTGACAGTCCGCGCATCGTCACGTAGCCGGGCGCCGTCGGAGCTCGCGACGGCGCCGAAAACCTCGGCACGCCGGCGCGCGACGAATTCTGCGGCTTCGGTGGCGAGTTGCTCGGCCACCACCCTCAGAGCGGGCGCATCGAAACGGTTGTCGGTCACGGCTCTATCGCAACACCTTCTGACCGAAAAGTCGCTTCCGGGGGGATGTCGGACCGCAGGCACGAGCGTTGGCGAACTACTAGGGTGGGGGCGCGCCCTGGTTTGTCCCGCACCCTGTCCCGCAAAGGAGCACCCATGACCGCGTCCGATGCGCCCGCGGCAGATCCGGATCGCACCGCAGCCCCCCAGCACCGCGGATTCGGTGTCGACGTCGGGGGCAGCGGCATCAAGGGCGGCATCGTCGACCTCGACACCGGACAACTCGTCGGCGAGCGGTTCAAACTCGACACGCCGCAGCCGGCCACCCCGGAATCCGTGGCGAAGACCGTAGCTGCAGTGGTGGCCGAATTCGGCTGGACCGGCAGCGTGGGCGTCACCTACCCGGGGGTTGTCACCGAAGGAATCGTGCGCACCGCGGCCAATGTCGACAAGGGCTGGATCGGTGTGAACGCCTCTGAGGTGGTCAGCACCGCACTCGGAGGGCTGCCGGTGCGCGTACTCAACGACGCCGACGCGGCAGGTCTGGCCGAGGAACGGTACGGGGCAGGCAAGGACAACTCCGGTGTCGTGGTGCTCCTGACCTTCGGCACCGGCATCGGCTCGGCAGTGATCCACAACGGTGTGCTGTTGCCCAACACCGAGTTCGGCCACCTGCAGGTCGAGGGCAAGGAAGCCGAGCACCGCGCGGCGTCGTCGGTCAAGGAGCGCAAGGACTGGAGTTACGCGCGCTGGAGCGAAGAGGTGAACAAGGTTCTCGTGACGATCGAGAACGCCATCTGGCCGGACCTGTTCATCGCCGGCGGCGGCATCAGCCGCAAGTCGGACAAGTGGCTACCCCTGCTGAAGATCCGCACCCCGATCGTGCCCGCGACGTTGCTCAACACCGCCGGCATCGTCGGCGCGGCGATGGCCAGTGAGCTCCCGGCGACGACCGACCCGCAAGCTACCAACCGGTAACTTCGCCGACCGGTCCGGTCCGTGGGGCAAAATTTGCCGCTCGGCACGGGGAACTCCCGCACTGTCGTTACAATGGTCCTCGGCGGCCGCCTACCGAATAGCGGTGAATATCCCAGCCGATAAGAACGCCAACATTCGATAACAGACGCATTCGGTGGAGTATGCCCATACCCGCCGAGAATTTCGTGAGACCGAAAGGGTGTACGTGGCAGCGACAAAAGCAGCAAGCCCGGCGACCGACGAGCCGGTGAAGCGCACCGCTACCAAGACTCCCGCCAAGAAGGCACCGGCCAAGCGGGCAGCCAAGAGCACCGCGGCCAAGGCCGAGGGCGCCCCGGCCAAGAAGGCCCCCGCCAAGAAGGCGCCTGCCAAGAAGGCCACCAAGGCCGCGGCGAGCAAGCCCGAGGACATCAACGACGATCCGGACAGCACCGACGACCTGGACACAGGTCCGGGCGAGGATCTGGACACCGAAGACACCGACCTCGAGCTCGACGACGATCTTGACACCGACGATGACGTCGAGGAGTCCGGCGACGACGACGATGACGAGGACAGCAAGGAAAGCAAGGGCGCCAAGGCCGCCGCTCCGGCTGCGGGCAAGGCAGGCAAGTCTGACGAGGAGCACCCCGAGCCGTCCGACAAGGACAAGGCCTCCGGCGACTTCGTCTGGGACGAAGAAGAGTCCGAGGCGCTGCGACAGGCACGTAAAGACGCCGAGCTGACGGCCTCGGCCGACTCGGTCCGCGCGTACCTCAAGCAGATCGGCAAGGTGGCACTGCTCAACGCCGAGGAAGAGGTCGAGCTCGCCAAGCGCATCGAGGCCGGCCTGTTCGCCACCCAGAAGATGAGCGAGTTCGCCGCGAAGGGCGAGAAGCTCACCACTCAGGTGCGGCGTGACTTCCAGTGGATCTGCCGTGACGGCGACCGCGCGAAAAACCACCTGCTGGAAGCCAACCTGCGTCTGGTGGTGTCGCTGGCCAAGCGCTACACGGGCCGCGGCATGGCCTTCCTCGATCTGATCCAGGAAGGCAACCTGGGCCTGATCCGCGCCGTGGAGAAGTTCGACTACACCAAGGGCTACAAGTTCTCGACGTACGCCACCTGGTGGATCCGTCAGGCCATCACCCGAGCCATGGCCGACCAGGCCCGCACCATCCGTATCCCGGTGCACATGGTCGAGGTGATCAACAAGCTCGGCCGTATCCAGCGTGAGCTGCTGCAGGACCTGGGTCGCGAGCCCACGCCCGAAGAGCTGGCCAAGGAAATGGACATCACGCCGGAGAAGGTGCTGGAGATCCAGCAGTACGCGCGTGAACCCATCTCGCTGGACCAGACCATCGGCGACGAGGGCGACAGCCAGCTCGGTGACTTCATCGAGGACAGTGAAGCGGTAGTAGCCGTGGATGCCGTGTCCTTCACGCTGCTGCAGGATCAGCTGCAGTCGGTGCTGGAGACGCTGTCCGAGCGCGAAGCCGGTGTGGTCCGGCTGCGGTTCGGCCTCACCGACGGCCAGCCCCGCACGCTCGACGAGATCGGCCAGGTCTACGGCGTCACGCGTGAGCGCATCCGTCAGATCGAGTCCAAGACCATGAGCAAGCTGCGCCACCCCAGCCGCTCGCAGGTCTTGCGCGACTACCTGGACTAGTCCGGTCGCGTAGCCGACAGACAATGAGATCGGCCCCTCCGTCTGACGGAGGGGCCGATCTCGTATTTACCGTCCCTCCCCCAGCGACGGGATTTCCGACGGTCCCGTTGGGTGGAACACGCCCGCCGCCTCGGGGGGCCGGATGTGGTTTCGTTGGGCTGGCCGTATCCGGACGACCCGAACAGGCGGAGATGAACATCGATCCCGAGATCGAGACGCTGCTGCCCGTACTGAATACCGGTTTCCCTGCCGTCGAGACGATGAGCGGTGCCGAGGCGAGGGCCGCCGTGCGGTCCCGGTATCGGGCACCGGATCACCCACAACCGATCGGGGCGGTCGAGGAGCGGACCATACCCGGGCCAGGGGGCGACATCCCGGTCCGGATCTATTGGCCGGCAGCGCCTTCCCACGCGCCGGCCCCGATGGTGGTATTCGCGCACGGCGGCGGGTTCGTGTTCTGTGACCTCGACACCCACGACGATCTGTGCCGATCGCTGTCCAATGGCATCGCGGCGATCGTGGTCTCCGTCGACTATCGGCTGGCACCGGAATCGCGGTGGCCGGCGGCGGTCGAGGACGTGTACGCCGCGGTGTGCTGGGCGGCGGGCGAGGCCGAACGGCTCGGCGGTGACGTGTCGAAGATCGTCGTCGCCGGCGACAGTGCCGGCGGCAATCTCGCCGCGGTGACCGCGATCCTGACCCGTGATCGCGGCGGACCGGACATCGCGTGTCAGGCCCTGCTGTATCCGGTGCTCGCCGCGGACTTCGACACCGAGTCGTACCGGAGATTCGATACCGGGTTCTACAACACCCGGGCCGCCATGACGTGGTACTGGGACCAGTACGTTCCTGAAGCCGGTGACCGCGCACATCCCCATGTCGCGCCGCTTCACGCAGACCTGCGCGGGCTACCGCAGGCGGTGGTCATCACCGCCGGCTTCGACCCGCTGCGCTCCGAAGGCGAAGAGTACGCCGAAGCGCTTGCCGCCCAGGGGGTTCCAGTGGTGCACCACGGTTACGCCGGCGCCATCCACGGGTTCATGACCATGCCGGCACTGACGCTGGCCGGTGAGGCCAAGAAGCGGGTGTGCACGGATATCCTCGCCGTACTGGAGGACTGAGGCCGACCGCTAGGTGGTCAGATCCTGGTGGATGTCGAAGCCCTTGTAGCCGGCTGCAGCGACCTCGGCGATGATCTCGCCGTATACGCCGAAGCCGCCGACGAACGGCATGAACACCCGCGGCTTACCCGGGATGTTTGCCCCGAGATACCACGAATTGGCCTGCGGCATCAGTGTTCCTGCGGCACGTCGGGTGCACTCGGCCACCCACTCGGCCGCGGCGTCCTCCCGGGCCTCGATCGCCGGAGCACCCTGGGCGTCGAGGTAGGCGATCGCATCGGCCACCCAATTCAGGTGCAGCTCCGAATGCAGCACCATGTTGGCCAGCACCGACGGCGCGCCCGGGCCGGCGATGTTGAAGACGTTCGGGAAGCCGGGGACACCCAGACCCAGGTAAGTGGCCGGCCCCTCGGACCACGCTTCGTTGAGGGTCCGACCACCCCGGCCCACCACGTTGAGCTTCTGGACCGAACCGGTCATCGCGTCGAATCCGGTGGCCAGTACCAACGCATCCACGTCGTAGTGTGTATCGGTGGTGTCGATACCCGAGGCGTCGATCCGCTCGATCGGCGTCGCCCGCAGATTCACCAACGCGACGTTGTGCCGGTTGAAGGTCTGGAAGTAGTTGTCGTCGGTGCAGATTCGCTTCGCGCCGATCGGATGATCCTTCGGGATCAGCACGTCGGCCACCGCCGGATCGTCGATCACCGAGCGCACCTTCTGCTCCCAGAACAGCCGGGCGGTGTCGTTGGCCTCGATGGTGACCAACTGGTCCGGGAAGGCCTTGGAGAACAACACCCCGCCCAGTTCCCAGCGCCGCTCGTAGGTCTGCTGCAGTTCGTCGACAGAGACGTCCAGGGCGGACTCGGGGTGGGGCTGATGCGGTGAGCCGCCGCCGCTGCGCATCGAGAGTCTGCGCCGCTCGGCGTATCCGGCCTTCTGCGCGGCCCGCGCCTCGTCATCGAGCGGAATGTTGCCGGCCGGCACGCTGTAGTTCGGGGTGCGCTGAAAGACGATGAGTTGTTCGGCCTGCTTGGCGAGATACGGGATCGCCTGGATACCCGAGGATCCGGTACCGATCACGCCGACCCGCTTGCCGGTGAAATCAACGCCTTCGTGCGGCCAGTGCGCGGTGTGATAAACCCCGCCCGCGAACGAATCGAGACCCTCGATCGCCGGGATGTTGGCATTCGACAGCGGCCCGACCGCCAGGATGCAGAAGCGCGCGGAGACCACGTCGCCCCGGTCGGTGCGAACCTCCCAGCGCATCGCCGACTCATCGAGCACCATGTCGGTCACTCGCGTCTCGAAAGAGATGTCGCGCCGCAGGTCGAACCGGTCGGCCACGTGGTTGAGGTACGCCAGGATCTCGGGCTGGGTGGCGTACTTCTCGGTCCAGTTCCACTCCTGTTCGAGGTCGGAGTCGAACGAGTAGGAGTAGTCGACGCTTTCGACGTCGCAGCGGGCACCCGGATAGCGGTTCCAGTACCAGACACCGCCCACGCCGTCGGCGGCCTCGAACACCCGGACCGAAAGGCCCTGCCCGCGAAGGCGATGCAGTGCGTACAGCCCGGCGAAGCCGGCCCCCACCACGACCACATCCACCGCATCGGTGGTTTGTTCGGCGGTACCCGACCGAGCTGGCTGCGCTGTCACTATCGATGCCTTTCGCTTCAATGTTCGGTGCGTCACGTTACGAACGACCGTGTGAAGCGGACACCAGTTGTCTCACTCACCGGTACAAGCCCCGCGACAACGACCCGAGGGGGTCCGTACCGTCGGATTCGTTCCCGGTTGCGTTCGATTCGCCGGCGGCCCGGATCCAGGGGTCGACGCCGGCACTTGAGGAAAGGAAGTTGTTGGGATGCAGGCAGATTCGGATGGCTTGTCGGATGTCGTAGCGATCGTCACCGGTGGCGCGCGCGGCCTCGGCGCATCCTTCGCCCGGCACATCGTCGCGCGTGGCGGCAAGGTGGTGGTCTCGGACGTGCTCGACGACGACGGCGCCGCGCTGGCGGCCGAGCTGGGCAGCGACGCGCGTTACGTCCACCTCGATGTCACCGACGCGGCGCAGTGGCAGTCCGCTGTCGAGCTCGCCCTGGCGGAGTTCGGCAAGCTGAACGGTCTGGTGAACAATGCCGGCATCTCTACCGGCCAGTTCATCGAGCACGAACCGCTCGCCCATTTCCGCACCGTTCTCGAGGTGAACCTGGTCGGGGTCTTCAACGGGCTGCAGGCGGTCATCGCCCCGATGCGCGCCTCGGGCGGGGGCTCCGTCGTCAACATCTCCTCGGCCGCCGGCCTGATGGGCCTGGCGCTGACGGCCGGCTACGGCGCGTCCAAATGGGGCGTGCGCGGGCTGAGCAAGATCGCCGCCGTCGAACTGGGACCCGACCGCATCCGGGTGAATTCGGTACATCCCGGTATGACCTACACGCCGATGACCGCGCAGATCGGTATTGCCCAGGGCGAGGGCAACTACCCCAACACCCCGATGGGCCGGGTCGGGGAGGCCGATGAGATCGCCGGCGCAGTAGGTTATCTGCTGTCCGGGGCGTCCACCTACGTCACCGGCGCCGAGATCGCCGTCGACGGCGGCTGGACCGCCGGTCCGACCGTGAAATACGTGATGGGACAGTGACAGCCATGAAACGACTTGAGAGCCGCCGGATCCTGGTGACCGGCGCCGGATCCGGCATCGGGCAGGCCACCACGCTGCGACTTCTCGACGAGGGTGCCGCAGTGGTCGGCGCCGACATCGCCTCCGAGGGTCTGGAGGCCACCCGGCAGAGCGCGCAACAGGCCGGCACCTCAGACCGCCTCACCGTGCTGACGATGGACATCGGCGACGAGGCATCGGTGGTCGACGGTGTGCGCACCGCGGTGGAGACGTTGGGCGGCCTCGACTCGGTGGTCAACGCCGCGGGCATCCTGCGCGCGGTGCACACCCACGAGATGAGCCTGGCGGCCTGGAACCAGATCATCGGCGTGAATCTCACCGGTACGTTCCTGGTGATCCGCGAGGCGCTGCCGGCGCTGCTGGAGAATCCGCAGAGTGCGATCGTGAACTTCAGTTCCACGTCGGCGGCGTTCGCCCACCCGTACATGGCGGCCTACGCGGCCAGCAAGGGCGGAATCCAGGCGATGACCCATGCTCTCGCCCTGGAATACGGCAAGCAGGGTCTGCGGGCGGTCTGTGTCGCGCCGGGCAGCATCAAGTCCGGGATCACCGACGCCACACCGGGACTCCTCCCCGCTGACAGCGACTGGTCGTTGTTCGCCAAGTTGTCGCCGATCATGCCGACCGACCTGGCCTCCGGTGGAGCCGGGATGGGTGACCCGTCCGCGGTCGCCGGGGTGATCGCCATGCTGGTGTCCGACGACGGCGCGTTCATCAGCGGCACCGAGATCCGCATCGACGGCGGTACCCACGCCTGATCACCGCGCCGTGAGGCTTGCGGCAGGGTTCCGCTGAGTGAGATTGTGGGGACTCAGTGTTCGACGTCCCAGGGGGCGCAGTGCCGGCATCCACCCGCAACGCATCATCACGACCGCGCGCCGAACCGGGTGACGCGGCCGTATCGATGGTGGATCGGGTCGCGCTGATCCTCAACGCCTTCGATGAACCCGGCAAGCACCTGCGGCTGGATCAGATCGCCGGCCGCACGGGGTTGCCCCGATCCTCGGTGCACCGGATTCTCAAACAGCTGCACAGCGCCGGCCTCCTGCAACATCGCCCCGACGGGTACGCGCTGGCCGCCTCCCCGCTGCCGGTGACCCGGATGATCGATCACTCACAGTTGCGCAGCGTGGCGTCACCGATCCTGTCCCGACTCCACGCCGACACCGGGCTGGTGGTTCACCTCGGGGTGCTCTTCGGCGGTGATGTCGTCTACCTCGACAAGGTGGCCGGACGTCACAGCGCGGTGGTGCCCACCCGCGTCGCGGGGCACTCGCCTGCGCATGCCAGCGCGCTGGGAAAGACGATGCTGGCCGAGCTTCCGGCCGAGGAGGTGGACGCCGTCCTGGGCCCGCGTCTGACCCGGTCCACCCGGTCCACCATCAGCGATCTGGAGACCCTGCACCGCGAACTCGCCCGGATCCGCTCCCGCCACGGGCTCGCCTACGACAACGAGGAGCTGGCGATCGGCCTGACCAGCGTGGCGGCGCCGCTGCGCTCTGCCGACGGTGAGGTGGCGGCGTTGTCGCTGACCGGTGCGGTTCCGTTGCATCGCCTGCAGCGAACCGCCCCGTTCGTGATCCGGGCGGCTCGGCACATCTCCCAGCAACTCGGTGCCGGACGCGGTAGTGCCCCGTCGGTCACCTCGCAGGCTCAGGCGACCGACAACATGCTGTCCCGCGTGCTGCGGACGCTCACCTCCGACGCCTGGGTCTGACGCCCCGCCGACTACCAGACGATCTCGTCGACCTCCATGCCGAACGAGTGACGGCCGACGAGCGCCAGCACCTGCTCCACGTTGCTGGCCACGTGGGTCTGCGCCGTCTGGACGTCGCGCCACACCCGTTCCACCAGCGAGTCGTCGGTGTCGCGGCCGCCGGCGTGCGCCGTGAATGCCCGGATCGCCGCGACGGCGCGCGCGGAGGCCAGCACCTGGTCGCGGCGCGATCGCAGCACCAGGTCGTTGCCCGGGGTCAGATCGGCACGCACACAGTCCATGAGGTCGCCCAGGTTGCGTTCGATCTGCCGGATCGACAACTCGAGATCGCTGCACGCCATGGCCACCGGGTCGACCGACGAACCGGACCGGGGCCGCAACGCGGAGAGAATGTTCTCGGCCGCGCCGAGCAGGGGCACCGTGCCCGTGTGGGTGTACATCGTCGGCTGCGGCAACCGGTACAGCGGAGCCAACGTGCCGAGCTGGTCCCCGCTGACCCAGCCGAACGTGCGGTACCGCGGCACGACCGCACCCGAGACGACGACGTCGTGCGCACCGATACCGCGCAATCCGATGCTGTTCCACGTCGATTCCACGACGTAGTCCCCACGCGGGATCAGTGCCACCAGGAAATCCTGGGCCGCACCGTCGTCACCGACCAGCACCGCGGCGGCCATCAGCCACGACGAATGCAGGATCCCGGTGCACCTGCTCCACCGGCCCGACAACCGGAACGCGTCACCCACGCGTTCGAGCCGACCGGTCGGGGCATACGACTCGCAGACCAGCGTCCGCGGATCCCGGCCCCAGACATCGCGCTGGGCGCGCTGATCGAACAGCGAGAGATGCCAGGTGTTGACACCCAACCACCCGGCCAGCCAGCCCGTGGAGGTACAGGCCGCGGACAGGTCCCGGGTGACCGCCAGGTACTCGGCCGGGTCGGCCTCCATCCCGCCGAAAGCCTTGGGCCGCAGCATCGCAAAGAACCCCGCATCGTGCAGGCCGGTGATCACCGCGGGGTCGATTTCCCCGGTGCGGTCGACATCGGCGGCCGCCGCGGCGATCGCCGGCAGTGCCTGGCGGACCGCGCCGCGCACGTTCTGCGTCATCGTTGCCGCCCTGTCCTGCCCGTCGGGTGTGTCACCATCGTGAATACCATTCGTCGCCCTCCCAGGAGGTCATATGGCCGAGCCGCCCGGCACATCCGGCGTCGAGCCCACCCTCTCGGCCGTTGAATCGATTGCCGTCGTGCGTGATTCGGAATCGAGTCGGTTGCTGCAGCCGGCCCGCTACGGCGGACGGGCGGTACCGCCGGCCGAATTCCTCGCGGCGGTGGGCGACCTCGCCGCGCGCGACGGATCGGCGGGGTGGTGTGCCGCCGCCCTCAACGCCGCGGCCTACGCGGTGGCCGGGCTGGGCGACGGTGCCGCCGAACAGGTGTGGCGTGACGACACCGGCGCATTGGTGACCGCCTGCGCAGCACCGACCGGGCGGTTGACCGCCGGCCGCGGGAAGTTTCGGCTGACCGGTCGCTGGGAATCGGTGACCGCTGCCGATGTCGTGGACTGGCTGCTGCTCGGCGCCCTCGACGGCGATTCGGTCCGGTATGTCCTTCTCCCCCGCGGTGTCGTACACGTGGACGGTGACGTCGGCCGGCGTGGCCTGGATGCGGCGGGTATCGGCGACGTCACGGTGTCCGACGCGGCGCTCGACCGGGGCTCGGTGTTTTCGCCACCACCACCGCCGTACCGGGTCCTTGCCGGGGCCGGTCAGGCCGCCGCCGTCGTCGGCGCCGCATCGGGCGTGTGGCAGGCGCACGTCGATCAGGTCCGCCGGCGGCTGTCCACCTCGTACGGCAGCGAGGACACCACCGAACTGACCGCCTCGGCGGTGCTGGTGGCAGCGGCGGAATCCGATATCGACGCGGCCCGGCTGCAACTCGACTCCGCGCTGACCGCCGATGCCGACGGGGCCGCCACCGCACTGCGTCAGGCCGTCACCCGCGCGCGCAACGCCGCCGACCAACTGCTCAGCAGCGGTAGTCGGCACGCGCTCGACGCGACGGACCCGGTGGCCCGCCGCTGGCTCGACGTCCTAGCCGGATACCGCCTGACGATCCGGAGCGTTCACGAGCCCACCATCGGCTGAACCCGCCCGCGCCGACAACTCGGCCAGGACCTTGGGCACCCGGTCGGCGATACCGTAGGGGTCCGCCACCTGATCACCACAGGTGAGCACACAGATCGCCATCTCGTCGCGGTAGCTCCACCCGGTGAAGTTCAGCCCCATCGGGAACACGATCGGCCCGGACGAGATCAGCTGCTCGATCGGTGCACCACCCCAGTACAGCGTCTCCTGCGGGCCGCGCATGTTGGACGCGATCAGGCTGAACATCGGGCGGCGCTTCATCTTGGCCCCGAGGATCGGCAGCACCCGCGAGTACAACCAGAACAGCGGCCAGTACTCCATCCAGTCATGCTGCAACCACGCGTCCCGCTCGGCCTGCACCTCACGTGCGGCCCGGGTCGCCGCCGCGACCGCCGCCAATCGCTCCACCGGGTCGGCGATGTGCGTGGCGAGCTCGACGTTCCAGCGCGCCACCTTGTTGCCCCACTCGACTTCGGTTTCGGTCGGGCGCATCGAGACGGGCACGACGGCGGTCAAGCTCTCGTCGTTGGCCTGTCCGCTGTCGGCCAGATAGTCGCGCAAGGCGCCGCCGCAGATGGTCAGGAAGACGTCGTTGACGGTGACGCCGAATGCCTTCGACACCTGCTTGATCTCCGTGACGTCGCAGCGCCGGTAGGCGAATCGACGGCTGGCCGAGAACGGTTCGTTGAACGGCATCGCCGGCGGGGTGAAAGCTTCTGCGTAACCGGGCTTTCCGGCCTTCTGTCGACGACGGATCACCCCGGTCACGGCCGCGGTGCGGGTGATGATGCTGGGGAAACGGGCCAACGCTGCGATCTGGTGCCGCAGTACCAGCGGCCACCAGATCCACGGTGCCGGTCGTTGCTCGTCCCGAAGTGGTGTCGACCCCGGCTGCGGGAGCGGGGTCGCCGGATCGGTGCTGTACAGGGTTTCGAGCAGGCGCAGCGATGCGGTGCCGTCCGCGACGGCGTGATGGATCTTGAGCACCAGGGCAACCCGGCCGTCTTTGAGACCCTCGACGTACCAGAGCTGCCAGGCCGGCCGGTCGCGGTCCAGCGCCACCTCGAAGATCTCGCCGATGGTCGCGGCGAGTTCCTCGTCACCGCCGGGTGCGGGCGCGGTGGTCCGCTGGACGTGATGCTCGAGGTCGATCTGCGGCCGCGATACCCACCACGGCCGGCCGAACCCCACCCGCGGAGCCAGCAGTTTCCACTGCATCGGTTCGATCTGATCGACCCAGCCCTGCACGGCGGTCTTGATCCGGTCGAAGGTGAGCGGTTCCGAAACCTGGTTGGGGTCCAGAACCACGGCCTTCATCGTGTGCTGCGGTTGGACCGAGCTCTCCCACGCCAGAAAGCTGTTGTCCTCACCCGTCAAACGCCGCATTTCACCCTCGCTTGTCCGGCCGCCGGTACGGCTCTTTCTGTGGCTGCCATCACTCTTATCCAATCGTGTGGCCCAGTAGACAAGCTGTCCCGCCCAGCGAGACTTCGGGACCCGCCGGCGGCTCGGTGCGACCTACCGTTTGCGGCATGAAGCGAGCCAATCCGCGCACATCCAGCCTCGCCGCCAAGGTCGACCGGGTCCGGGTCATCGCCCGCAGCATCGCCGTGCTGCGCGAGTCCGGCCTCTCCGGCGGAGCGGCCGACGGTATCCGGCAAGCCAAGCTGGTCCGCCAGTTCGGGGGCTTCGCCGCGGTGATCGAAAGCGCCGCCACCCGCGATCCCAACGCGATCGCCCTCACCGACGAATGGGGCGACGTGACGTTCGCCCAGCTCAACGGTCGGGTGAATGCACTTGCCCGGGCCTGGAATTCACGCGGCATCGGTGCGGGCGCGGTCATCGCAGCACTGTGCCGGGACCACCGTGGCCTGGTCACCATCCTGGCCGCGGCAGGCAAGGTCGGGGCACAGCTGCTGTTGATGAACACCGGGTTCGCCAAACCCCAACTCGCCGATGTCGCGGCCCGCGAAAAAGTCAACGTGTTGATCTACGACGAGGAGTTCACCGACCTCGTCAGCGCCGTCGATCTAGGCGTACGCCGCTTCCTGGCGTGGACCGACGAACCCTCGATATCCGATGTCGAGGGTTCCCTGGAAGGCCTGATCGCCGCCACGTCACCGGCCCCGGTCGCCGCACCCGCCAAGCCGGGTGGCATGACGCTGCTGACCAGCGGCACCACCGGCACACCCAAGGGCGCCCCGCGCGGCAAAACCTCTCCCCTGTTCTCCGCTCAGCTGCTGGACCGGGTCCCGCGCCGCCGCGGTCAGACCTGCATGCTCGCCGCACCGATGTTCCACGGCACCGGGCTCGGCCAGGCGGTGCTGTCGCTGGCGCTGGGCAACCGCCTGGTGCTGCGCCGTAAGTTCAACCCGGAAGAGACGCTGCGGGCGATCCAGAACGAGCGCTGTGACGTACTGGTGGTGGTGCCCACGATGCTGCAGCGAATCCTGGCTCTGCCCAAGGATGTTCGCGACAGCTACGATACGTCGTCGCTGAAGATCATCTTCGTGTCGGGCTCGGCCATGCCACCCGACCTGGTCGAGCGCACGCTCGCCGAGTTCGGCCCGGTCCTCTACAACCTCTACGGCTCAACCGAACTCGCGGTCATGACGGTGGCGATGCCCGAGGATCTGAAGCACGATCCGCGCACCGCGGGCCGGGCCCCGGTCGGATGCACTGTCCGCCTGCATGACTCGGAGGGCAACGAGATCACCGAACCGGGTGTGATCGGACGGGTTTTCGCCGGCAGCGACGTGAGCTTCGCCGGCTACACCGACGGCCGCACCAAAGAGTCGATCGGTGGGTTGCAGAGCAGCGGCGACGTCGGCCACTTCGACGACTCCGGAAGGCTCTACATCGACGGTCGCGACGACGACATGGTGATCTGCGGCGGGGAGAACGTCTACCCGCTGGAGGTCGAGAACCTGATCACCGCCCATCCCGAGGTCGACGAAGTGGCGGTGATCGGGGTCAGCGACGAGGATTTCGGTCAACGGCTCAATGCGTATGTGGTGCTGGTCGACGGAGCCACCGTGGGCGCCGATGAGATCAAGGACTACGTACGGGAGAACCTGGCCCGGTACAAGATTCCCCGCGATGTCGAGTTCCTGAACACGTTGCCCCGCAACGCCACCGGCAAGGTGTTGCGCGGCGAACTGACCGGGGGTTCTCGATGAGCGAGGTGAACATCCAGGGCGACACCATGAAGCGTGAGGTCGCCGGCCGGATGGGCGACGCATTCGCCCCGATCCTTCAGGGCGGCAGCGATCCCATCGCGGCGGCAGCCGAGGTGCGGGCCCGGCTCAAGGCCAGCCGCCGTCCGGCCCGGCCCATGCAAGTGGGCAACGTCTACGACCGGGCCATCCCCGGACCCGCCGGTGACATACCCGTGCGGATCTACCAACCCCTGGACCCCGCCGACTCCGGCACCGCTACGGATGCCGGCCTTCCCGTCCTCGTCTACTTCCACGGCGGCGGGTTCGTGCTGTGCGATCTCGACTCACACGACTCGTGTTGTCGCAGGCTCGCCAACGGCATCGGTGCCATCGTGGTGTCGGTCGACTACCGGCTCGCTCCTGAGCACCCCTACCCTGCCGCGGTCGAAGATGCCTGGGCGGCAACCGAATGGGCCGCCGCCCATGCCGTCGAGCTGGGCGGTGACCCGAGCCGGCTGGTGGTCGCAGGCGACAGTGCGGGCGGCAACCTGGCTGCCGTCGTCGCGATGACAGCCCGAGACCGTGGTGGCCCGGACATCGCGTTCCAGGTGCTGATCTATCCGGTGGTGGATCAGCGCCGCAAATCGTCGCTGTCCAGCCCGCACACCAAGAGCGGGGTGCTGACCGCCGAGCACATGCAGTGGTTCACCGCGCAGTATCTCGGCGGCAGCGGCGCCCAGGCCGAGGTGTCGGCATCGCCGATTCTCGGTGACATGACCGGGCTTCCGGATGCGCACGTGCTGACCGGCGCCCTGGATCCGCTGTGCGAGGAAGGCGAGGAGTACGCCCGCATGCTCGCCGCCGGCGGCGCGAACGTGAGCGTCCGGCGCTACGAGCGTGGCTTTCACGGGTTCTTCAACCTCGCCGATCACCTCCCCGCCGCGGCCGAGGCCACCGAAGACGTGTGCACCGTCGTCCGCGACGCCCTGAACAACTGCTCCGAAAACGACTGAAAGGCAACCGATGAAGCTGAGGAATTCCCGCGCTCTGGTCACCGGCGCGAGCCGCGGCCTGGGCAAGAGCATCGCCGAGGCGCTGGCCGCACGCGGCGTCGACGTCGCCGTGGTGGCACGTGACGCCGAATCACTCAACCTGCTCACCAAGGAGATCGGCGGCAAGGCGTACCCGACCGATCTGAGCGACCCGGCGGCCGTGGAGGGCCTCATCGACCGCGTCGAGGCCGACGGCCCCGTGGACATCGTGATCAACAACGCCGGTATCGACCACGTCGGCCGTTTCCACGAGATCCTCCCCGAGCAGATCCGTAACCTGCTGCAGGTCAACCTGGCAGCGCCGATGGACATCTGCCGGCAGGCGATTCCCGGCATGGTGCAGCGCGGGCGCGGCCACATCGTCAACGTGTCGTCGATGGGCGCCATCTCGCAGGGGCCCGGCCTGACCCTGTACGGCACGTCGAAGGCGGGGCTGAGCCACTTCACCGCAGGCATCCGCGGTGAGTTGCGGGGCAAGCCGGTCGGCACCACTCTCGTGCAGATCGGCGAGGTCAAAACCGACATGATCGACCACATCCGCGCATTCGGCCCCGCCCGTCGCACCATCGAGCGATCCATCCGCTGGCGGATGATCCCGCGCGAGTCGTTGGACCCGGTGGACGTTTCGGTAGCCATCGCCGAGGCGATCGAAAACAACCGCCGCCACGTCATCCTGCCGCGCAGCATCGTTCCGATGGCGAAGTTCACCGAGTTCCCCCGCCGCGTCTCCGAACTCATGCTGACCGGTATCGACCAGGACAACGACTGATGGCGGGAGTGGATCTGTCCGGCAAGGTTGCGATCGTCACCGGGGCCGCCCGCGGTCAGGGTGAAGCCGAGGCTCGGTTGTTCGCCGAGCTCGGCGCCCAGGTCGTCTTGACCGACGTCCTTGTCGAGGAGGGTGTGCGGGTCGCCGAATCCATCGGCCCCGCAGCCCGCTTCGTCCGCCACGACGTCAGCAGCGAAAAAGATTGGTACGCCACGGTCGATACCGCGATGACGGAGTTCAGTCGGGTCGACGTGCTGGTCAACAACGCCGCCATCTGCAGGGTGGTGCCGCTGGCCGAACAGACTGCCGAAGACTTCGAGCAGATGCTGCGGGTCAACCTCATCGGCGCGTTCCTCGGCATGCAGGCCGTCACCGGACCGATGAAGACGGCCGGCGGCGGATCGATCGTCAACATCTCGTCTCAGGCGGGTATTCAGGGGCTGGCCGGCTACACGGCGTACGGCGCGTCCAAGTGGGGTTTGCGCGGCATGTCCAAGGTCGCGGCAATCGAGCTGGGTCCGATCGGCATTCGGGTCAACACGGTCTACCCGGGCATGATCGACACCCCGATGATCGCCCATCTCGAGGTGGGACGCGGTCTCGGCGGCCACCCCGGTGCGCCGCTGACCCGGGTCGGCACGCCAGAAGAGGTTGCCGAAGTCGTCGCGTTCCTCGCCTCGGATGCATCGTCGTACATCACCGGCGCCGATCTGACCGTCGACGGTGGCGCCAGTGCGGGCCGGATCCCGGTGACCCCGGTCCACACCGACTGAGCCCGAGCCAGATTTGACGGCTCGGTCCACTGGACCAACAGCGGCCACGTCGGGTTCACCTGGTCGCGGTAAGCGCGGGATCTGGTGGGCCGGCGGTTGCGCACCGCGCTGTGCGCAGAGCAGCGCCGCTAGCCCACCACACCCTCACTGTCCGGGCAGCACCAGGATCTTGACGTGCGCCTCTGGGTCGCGCAGCGCCTCGAACGCATCGCCCAAGCCATCCAGGCCGACCCGACCGGTGATGATCGCGTCGGCGTCGATCTCGCCCGCCGCCAGCCGTGCCAGCACCTTCTCGTAGGCCCGGTCGTAGGGGCCGTGCCCGAAATTGATCGCGATCTGCCGCATCTGCGCGACCACCGGGATGATGGTCTCCTCGGCGAACGGCGAGGCCACCACCTGGATGCGCGAACCCCACGGCAGCGTGTGGGTCAGCGAGTTGAGGGTGCCCACCCGTCCGCTGCACTCGTAGGCGATCAGGAGGCCCTGCGGATCGGCCCGGGCGGTCTTCCCACTGCCCAGCAACTCGTTGTAGAGCGCAATCGGATCCTGCTCATTGGGGTCGACGACGATGTCGGCGCCCATCTTCGCGGCCAGCTCGCGGCGCTTGGGTGACGGCTCCGAGGCGATGACGGTGTGCGCGCCGGCAGCCTTGGCGGCCAGGATCGTGCCCAGACCGATCGATCCGCACCCGATCACCAAGGCGGTGTCCGCCGGCGTCAGACCGGACTGCTGCATGTGCATCTCGCCGACGTGGAGCGGCTCGGCCAGGGCGGCGTGCTCCAGCGACAGGCCGTCGGGCACGTGCCGGACCCAGAAGGCGTCAACGATGATGAATTCGCCGAAGGCCCCGTGGTATTCGTTCGAATAGCCGATGATCGTCGGCATCCCGGTGCCTTGCTCCGTGGTGATGCCAAGCCCGGTGACCCGGTCGCCCTCAGCGAAATCCTCGACACCCGGACCGGTTTCGACGACAGTGCCGGCCCACTCGTGACCGAGCACCACCGGACGGGTGGCATCGAACACCGCGAACGGGTAGCCCGCACCAGCGGCCACCTCGACGAACCGGCACGGATCCTTGGACATGCTCAGATCGCTGCCGCAGATGCCGCAGGCGGCAACCTTGATGCGCAGTTGCCCGGGCCCGGCGACTGGCGGTTCGGCGACATCGGCGACGGTGAATCGACCGTCGAAGTACTCCGCCGCGCGCATCACGCCCCCTGCCCGGCGAGCTGCTCGGCAGGCTGGCCGTAATAGTCGGTGTGCGCCTTGGTGATTGCGCCGATCAGGCCACCGAGGAGGTACTCGCTGTTGTCCTCGGCGAACTGCAGGCTGGCCTGCCGGCCGACATTGCGTTTCTTGAAGTGCGGGACGACTTCCGAGGCGAACAACTCGTAGCTGCGCTTGGTGTCCTCCCAACTGGCCATGTCCACGTGCATGATCAGCAGGGTGCCGAATCCGCCGGTCTTCTCGATGAGGCGCTCGATCTGTGCGATCGCGTCCTCGGGCGTGCCGATGATGATCTGGCCGAACTCGCCCAGATTTTCGGTGCGCCACTGGTTGATGATGCCCTCGGGGGTCTGCGCCCAATCGGGGGTGATGCCCTGCTGCCGGTTGACGTATTCGGCAATGGCATGGATCCGGCGGCTGACGGCCCGTTCGGCCTCAGCCCGGGATTCGGCGATGAACATCGGATTGACCAGGCGCCAGGAGGAGCGGTCCGCCTGATGGCCGTTCTCGGCCGAAACCTTCTCGTACACACCCCAGTTGCGGTCGAGCACGTCGAAACCGCTCGGCGAGCTGGCGGCCAGCGACAGCAGGGACAACCCGTGCGTGCCGGCGAGCACCGACCCGTTCGGCGAGATGGTCGAGGCGGTCGCCACTTCGATGCCCGCAGGATCATAGGTCGGCAGCTGGGCCCGCGCATCGCGCAGGGTGAACCAATCGGTCTCCATGTTGACGACCTCGCCGCGGAGCAGTCGCAGCACCGCCTCCAGTGCCTCGCCCTGCATGCGGCGCTGGTCGATCGGGTTGATCCCCATCATGTGCGCGTCCAGCGGGATCTTGCCCGGCCCGGTGCCGACGATCAGCCGCCCACGGGTCTGCAGATCGAGTTGGGTGATGCGGTCCGCGGTGATCAGCGGATGGTGGTAAGGCAGCGACATCACGCCGGTGCCGAACCGGATGCGCTCGGTGCGCTCGGCCGCTGCCGCGATGAACACGTCTGGCGCAGGAACGATTTCGGACCCGGTCGAGTGGTGCTCGCCCATCCAGGCCTCCTCGAAACCGAGATGGTCGAGGTGCTCCATCAGGTCGATGTCGCGGCGCAGCTGCAGCGCGGGATCAGCGTTGAGGGGGTGGTAGGGCGCCAGGAATGCCCCGAACTTGATCGAACTCGGATTCCACATGTCCGGGACGCTATCCGGATCGGTTGATTGGATCAAGTGATCCAGAAATTTGGCCGCGAAAGCTCCCGCTGGGTAGAACGGTTCAGTTCAGGAACCGAGCAGCCGATCGACCCCGCCGACGACGAAACTCACCAGGTCTTCGTAGAAGTCCCGCAGTTCAGCCTCGTCCAGGCGGCTCCCTTTGCGGCGCCATTCGTCGGCCCGGCTCAGCGCCTGGATGAAGTTCATGATCGAGATGGCCCAGCGCAGTTCCAGGCGCGCCGGGTCCGAGTCGGGAAACGTCCGCTGCACCTGAGCGAACAGTTCGTCGGGCAGGTGCTGCTCGGCGTCGAGCATCACCGGGTGGTTCTCCTGCGAGATCTGGGCGATTATCTTGATCCACCGCATCCCCCGGACCCGGTGGCGGAGCAACAGTTTCAGATAAGGCTCGGTGACCGCGCGGACAAGGGCGTCAGCCCTCGGCGCGACAGGGTCGGACGCGAGCAGCGCCACGTTGGCCGCGATCTCGTCGCGCACCGGCGCACCGACATCGGTGAGTACCGCGCGCAGCAGGTCGTCCTTGGATCCGAAGTGGTAGTGCACCGAGGCCGCGCCGAGCCCCGCGGCCGCGTTGACCGCCCGGACCGACACCGCATCCACCCCCTGGGCGGCGAACAATCGTTCGGCAGCCTTCACCAGGCGCAGCCGCGTGGCCGCGCCCTGCCGATTCTGGGCCGCGACAGACACCCGACGAGCATGTCACGCACCGAGCGGGCTGCTGAGCTGCGCTCTACGACGACGGCGTGTCGCCTGCCAACGGCGCGAACCGCCCCTCGGCGTCGGGCACATAGGCCGTGGTGGTCATCACAGCGTCCACGGGCAGCGGACCGTACAGATGCGGGAACAGCATCGCGTCGGGGTCCGTCGGAACCCCCGGTTCCCAACGCACCGGATCCGTCAGCTTCGCCGGATCGATGTGCAGCAGCACCAGGTCGCCGCGCCCGGAGTAGAGCCGGTTCGCCGGCAGATGCACCTGCTCAGGAGCCGACAGGTGGACGAAGCCCTGCCCGCTCAGCGAGTCCGGACGGTGTTCGCCACTGCGCTGGGCCGTCGCCCAATCCTCGGCACTGCACAAGTGAACCAGGACCCGCGGCGATGGATGCACGGTGTCAGCTTGCCCGGCCAGCAACACGGCGGCCAAGTGAGACACGACACACCGGTGAACCCCTGGGGAACAAGGCCGGAATCCAAAACGTCTGACACAGTAGACATACGCAATCAAGGCGCCTTTGCCGAGATGCGCAGAGCAGAAGACGGAGGAGCCGTGAACGCAACTCTGACCAGTCCAGAGCTAATCAGAGCCGACCGTTGCGATCGTTGCGGTGCGGCCGCGCGCGTGCGTGCGAAGCTGCCCTCGGGGGCCGAGCTGCTCTTCTGCCAGCACCACGCCAACGAGCACGAGGCAAAGCTTGTCGAGCTGGCCGCAGTGCTGGAGACCAGCGCGGCAGACGCCTGACCGCCACCGGCCGACACCACCCGCCTGGGCAGGAGCACGTTCCGTCAGTAATGCTTGACTGGTCATGACTCGCCAGCCACTTCCCGTACCTCCATCACGCCACCACGTCTGGCACATCACTCGACGCACACTGTCGAAGAGCTGGGACGATTCCATCTTCTCGGAGTCGGCGCAGGCGGCGTTCTGGTGCGCGTTGTCATTGCCTCCGCTGCTGCTGGGGATGCTGGGCAGCTTGGCCTACATCGCACCGATGTTCGGGCCGGAAACCCTGCCGACGATCCAGGATCAGCTGATCAACGCGGCGAACAGCTTCTTCTCCCCCAACGTCGTCAACGAGATCATCGAACCGACGATCCGCGACATCGTGAAGGGCGCCCGCGGCGAGGTGGTGTCGGTCGGTTTCGTGATCTCGTTGTGGGCCGGGTCGTCGGCCGTATCGGCCTTCGTGGACTCGATCGTGGAGGCGCACGATCAGACACTGCTGCGGCATCCGGTGCGTCAGCGGTTCTATGCGCTGGGCCTCTACGTGATCATGCTGGTCTCTGCGATCGGGGTGGCTCCGCTTCTGGCGCTCGGGCCGCGGGCGATCTCCGAGCACATCCCCGACACCTGGGACAACGTGCTGCGCTACGGGTACTACCCGGCATTGTTCCTCGCCGTATTCGTCGGCGTGACCGTGCTGTACCGGGTCTCGCTGCCCGCTCCGATTCCGACCCACCGCCTGATGCTCGGCGCCATCCTGGCGACCGTGGTGTTCCTGGTCGCCACGTTCGGGCTGCGGATCTACCTGACCTGGATCACCAGCACGGGTTACACCTATGGCGCGCTGGCGACGCCGATCGCATTCTTGCTGTTCGCGTTCTTCCTGGGATTCGCCATCATGCTCGGCGCCGAACTCAACGCGGCGATCCAAGAGGAGTGGCCGGCGTCGGATACCCACGCCAGGAGACTGCGGGAATGGCTGGGCGACAAAGCTCTCAACGGCAGCGCCCAGGCACCGGACGAAACACCCACTCCCGTGCCGGTACCCGAGGCCGCCGAGCCGCCGCCACGGCCGCCTACTGCTTGAGTGATTCGTAGATCTTCTTGCAATCCGGGCACACCGGGGAGCCGGGCTTGGCTGACTTCGTCACCGGGAACACCTCGCCGCACAGCGCGACCACATGCGTACCCATGACGGCGCTTTCGGCGATCTTGTTCTTCTTGACGTAGTGGAAGAACTTGGGGGTGTCGTCGTCGGTCCCGTCGTCGACGCGTTCGTCGGTGTCCGGGCGCTCGATGGTCTGGGTCTCCATATCCCTATTGTGCCTGGCTGCGATGCATAGGGAAATCCACCTGCCACCATCGGGCGCAGGTGTGGAACAGTAGAAGCATGAAACAAAGCCACGAGCTGAGTTTCGACGACGATTTCGGCGACGATTTCGGCAAGGAAGCCCGCCCGGTTCTCATCACCCAAGCCGCACCCGCCTACGAAGTGCAGCACCGCCAGCGCGTCCGCAAGTACCTCACGCTGATGGCGTTCCGTATCCCGGCGCTGCTCCTGGCCGCTCTCGCCTACAACATCTGGGAGAACGGGCTCATCTCCCTGGCGATCATCGTGGCGTCGATACCGCTGCCGTGGATCGCGGTACTGATCGCCAACGATCGTCCCCCGCGTTCGGCCGAGGAACCGCGGCGTTACGCCGGTCGCCGCGAGCGGATTCCACTGTTCCCCACCGCGGAGCGCCCAGCGTTACAGAGTGACGCGGTTCTGCCACCGCAACCGGACCCCGTGCGGTCCGACCACGATGACCCCAGCTGAGCGGCTTCTTTAGCCATTCTCAGGACATTCTCAGGTCGTTCCGGAAAAACCGCAGCTCAGCGGGCATGAATCCGGGGATCAGCGGGAACTCTCATGGCACCTACGACGTTGTAGTGCATGACAGTTCGAGCTGATCAGGAGGCCGCCATGGCAAATGCCACCACAAGCCGCGTCGACAGTGATCTGGACGCCCAGAGCCCTGCCGCCGACCTCGTGCGCGTGTATCTGAACGGCATTGGCAAAACGGCGTTGCTCAACGCCGCCGATGAAGTAGAACTCGCCAAGCGCATCGAGGCGGGCTTGTACGCCCAGCACGTGCTCAACACCAAGAAGCGCCTGGGCGAGAACCGCAAACGCGACCTGGCCACCGTCGTCCGCGACGGTGAGGCAGCACGCCGGCACCTGCTGGAGGCCAACCTCCGCCTCGTGGTGTCGCTGGCCAAGCGCTACACGGGACGCGGCATGCCACTGCTGGACCTGATCCAGGAAGGAAACCTGGGCCTGATCCGCGCGATGGAGAAGTTCGACTACGCCAAGGGTTTCAAGTTCTCCACCTACGCCACCTGGTGGATCCGGCAGGCCATCACTCGTGGGATGGCGGACCAGAGCCGCACCATCCGCCTGCCCGTCCACCTGGTGGAGCAGGTCAACAAGCTGGCCCGGATCAAGCGGGAGATGCACCAGAACCTCGGCCGCGAGGCCACCGACGAGGAACTGGCCGAGGAGTCGGGGATCCCGGTCGAGAAGATCAACGACCTGCTCGAGCACAGCCGCGACCCGGTGAGCCTGGATATGCCGGTCGGCACCGACGAGGAAGCCCCGCTGGGCGACTTCATCGAGGACGAGAACGCGATGTCGGCCGAGAACGCCGTCATCTCCGAGCTGCTGCACACCGACATCCGCCACGTGCTGGCCACGCTCGACGAGCGTGAGCAGCAGGTGATCCGCCTGCGGTTCGGCCTCGACGATGGCCAGCCCCGCACGCTGGATCAGATCGGCAAGCTGTTCGGTTTGTCTCGCGAGCGGGTCCGCCAGATCGAGCGTGAGGTGATGTCCAAGCTCCGCAACGGCGAGCGGGCCGATCGCCTGCGCTCCTACGCCAGCTAGACCTTTTCCCGATACGCCCCGCCGGTTCTCCGGCGGGGCGTATCGGGCATCCGGGTGTTGCCGGGGCCTCACCAGCCGGTGGCAGGCCGATGTCCTGGGGTTTCACCTTGTTGTGTGAGGTGCCCGACGCCCCGATGTTGCGCCGCAGTTCAAGCGCTGGGAACGGTAGACTGTGCGGTGACGTTTGGGCTGGGGAAGGCGCGCATGAACGATCTGGTCGACACCACCGAGATGTACCTGCGGACGATCTACGACCTCGAAGAAGAGGGCGTGGTGCCGTTGCGTGCCCGCATCGCCGAAAGGCTCGACCAAAGTGGTCCGACGGTCAGCCAGACGGTATCGCGCATGGAACGCGATGGTCTGCTGCATGTCGCGGGCGACCGCCACCTGGAACTGACCGACAAGGGCCGCGCCCTCGCTGTTGCCGTGATGCGCAAGCACCGGCTGGCCGAGCGGTTGCTCGTCGATGTGATCGGGTTGCCGTGGGAGGAAGTCCACGCCGAAGCATGCCGGTGGGAGCACGTGATGAGCGAGGACGTGGAGCGGCGCCTGGTGCAGGTGCTCGACAACCCCACCACCTCGCCGTTCGGCAACCCCATCCCGGGCCTGTCGGACCTCGGCGTCGGCGCGGCGGGCTACGACGATGTCAGCCTGGTCCGGCTCACCGAACTCCCGGTCGGACTGCCGGTCGCCGTGGTGGTCCGCCAGCTCACCGAACACGTGCAGGGCGACACCGAGCTCATCAGTCGACTCAAGGATGCCGGCGTGGTGCCGAATGCGCGGGTCACCGTCGAGGCCAACGACCACGGTGGCGTGATGATCGTGATCCCGGGGCACGAGCAGGTCGAGCTTCCCCATCACATGGCGCACGCGGTTCGCGTCGAGAAGGTCTAGCCACTCACCCGGCCCTGCGCCGCCACGTCCGTCGAGGCGGCAGCTGCACGCCGAGCTGTTCGGCCAGCCGATAGCCGGTGACCGCCAGCTCGCGGATGCGCTCCGGTCGCATGCCCGCCTGCAGCGCGGTGTCGAGCATGCCGGCCATCCGGTGCGTCGGCCGCGCCTCCAACGCGGCGTCGAGCGATACCCCGGCCAGCGGCCCGTCACCCCGTGCATAAGCGGAAAACGCCAGTAGGACAAGCGCTTCGGCGCGCCACGGGTCGGGCAGATTGCGGGCCAACAGCGCCCACAACGCTTCGGCCTGCTCGGCGCACTCCCCGACCGCCAGCGCATAGAGCGTGTCGCGGACCCTGGGATCGGACAACCCCACGGCCAACCGCGCCAACTCGGTACCACCGGGTCGATCTCCCTCGGCGACCTGCACCGCCGCCCGCATCGCGGCCTCGACATCACCGCGCACCTCGACGTCGGGCCGGGTTTCCGGATACCCGGGCCGCTGCGTCACGAGAGCCAACGGGCGCTTCATCGAGTCACGGCCGACCGGATCCGGCCGAATCACCTGCAGCAGCTCATCACGGCTGGCATAGAGCCGACGACCATCCAGCACCGCGGCAGCCGCCAGCGGCGAAGCACCCGGGTCATCCACCCACCCCTGTTCGCCACAACCGTCTGCGCAGTGCCAGAACCCCCCGGCAGCCACTTTGTCCACCACATGCGCGGCGTAGAGCCGGATGCCGTCGGCGGCAAGGGTCTGGTCCAACACCGCTGCCAATTCGCGGTAGCGGTCATCGCACACCCGGCAGTCCCTACTGTCGCCGTCCACCACCACGGCGATCACCGCGTCCGCTCCGGCCGAAGCCGCGAGGTCGACCAGGTGCTCGACGCGTTCGGTCATGTCATCGGCCAGATCGGCACGCATGACGCAGCCCATCTCGCCCCGGTCGACGGTGACCAGGACAAGGCTCTTGTGCGGAACGAAGCCGAGCACCGCGGGCAGCGCGGCGATCAGCGCACCGGGACGGTTGAGGTGGAAGTCGAACTCGGGCGAGGAAGGCGATGGTGTTGTCATGGCCCGACGGTGCCAACGTGCGCCGTCACGAACCGCCGCCCGAACCGGGCGGTTGCGGCCGGTTGGGGATGAATCCCGCGCTGGGGATAGCCCAGGCTACGAGCAGTCGGATCCGGGGGCCGAGGGCGCCGCGTCGCCGGGACCGCCGGCCTCGGCACGGGCCAGCAACCGGGCGATCCGGTCATCGAAATTCGGCGAATAGGACACATCGTCGTCGCAGCCGCCACCGTCGAGCCCGCCGACCAACCCGGTCACCGTTGAATCGGAAACCCATGGGGCACCGCTGAAACCGTCGGTCAGGCCCGCACAGGCCAGAGACGGAAACCCCAGCGGTGACGACTCGGCCGCACCTCGACAGGCCAGCGGGCTGCCGCCTTCACCCATCGGGTAACCGGTCACCGTCACCGGCGTTCCCGTCGCAGGGGCCGACCCGAGGGCCAGTCCACCGCCGGCCGCGGACATCAGGCTTGCCCCGGAATCCCCGGTCACCCGCACGATCGCGTAATCGGCTTCGGGATCCTGTTCGGCGAGCCAACGTGAGTCCAGATAGACCGTGCTGACGTGCCAGGTGTCACCGGCGCCGGCACCGAAACCAGGCACGAAGGTGGTGTCGACGCCGTCGAGCAGGCAGTGCGCGGCCGTCAGGATGAGGTCCGCCGACGCGCTCGCCAAGACCGAGCCGCTGCAGGTGTGCGTCGTGGTGTCGCCCAGGAACAACGCCCCCACCCGCCGATCCGGCGTCACCGATTCGGCACCGGCCTGCGACAACGCGCTGACCGCGGCCGCCGAACTGCTCGGCGCGGCCGACACGGGATGGGCGGCCGCTCCGCTGGTTGTGGTGCCGGGGAACGTGCAGGCCGCGGTCGCGGCAGCCAGCACGACTGCCGCGACGGTGAACTTCGCCATCCGGGTCCCACGCATCATCACGATTTTGCCCGATCGCGGAGATCACCGCCGGGATGCCTGCCCAGGCCCGGCGTGTTCGAACGCACAGGCGGGGCGGAACGAACCCGCCGACCGGGCATGCGGGACACTAGATGACACGGCGGTAGGCCGTCACCGCGTCCTACCGCAGCGAGGAGACAAAGCGAGATGACCGACAGCACCGACACCCCCGATCAGCACTACCAGCCCGACCAGAGCGGCATGTACGAGCTCGAGTTCCCGGCTCCGCAGCTGTCGTCGTCCGATGGCCGCGGCCCGGTGCTGATCCACGCCTTGGAGGGGTTCTCCGATGCCGGCCACGCGATCCGACTGGCCGCCGAGCATCTCAAGGACACCCTCGACACCGAACTGGTGGCCTCCTTCGCCATCGACGAGCTGCTCGACTATCGGTCGCGCCGGCCGCTGATGACGTTCAAGACCGACCATTTCACCAGCTACGAAGAACCCCAGCTGAACCTGTACGCGCTGCACGACGACGTGGGGACACCGTTTCTGCTGTTGGCCGGCCTGGAGCCGGACCTGCGGTGGGAACGGTTCATCACTGCGGTGCGACTGCTCGCCGGACAACTGGGCGTGCGACAGGTGATCGGGCTGGGCACAATTCCGATGGCGGTGCCCCACACCCGCCCGGTCATGCTCACCGCGCACGCCAACAACAAGGACCTGATCGTCGACCACACCCCGTGGGTCGGCGAAGTCCAGGTCCCGGCGAGCGTTTCCAACCTGCTGGAATTCCGCATGGCCCAGCACGGGCATGAGGTGGTGGGCTACACCGTGCACGTGCCGCACTACCTGGCGCAGACGGCCTATCCGCCGGCCGCCGAGGCGCTGCTGGCCGAAGTGGCCCGGACCGGTTCGCTAGAACTGCCGCTGGGCAAACTGTCCGAGGCCGGGGCCGAGGTGTACAGCAAGATCAACGAGCAGGTCGAGGCCAGCGACGAGGTGGCTCAGGTGGTGACCGGCTTGGAGCGCCAGTACGATGCGTTCGTTGCCGCACAGGAAAATCGGTCTCTGCTGGCGCGCGACGAGGAACTGCCCAGCGGTGACGAGTTGGGAGCCGAGTTCGAACGGTTCCTCGCCCAGCAGGCCGGTGACAAGCACAAAGACGACAAGTACAAAGACGGACGGGACGGCTTCGGCGACGGCTTCCCGAACGGCGACAACCACTCATAGGAAGCCCGACGCCGGGCCGAGGGCGAGGTTGACCAGCATGTCCGAGCGCAAACCCCATCTACGGACCGTTCGCGAGCTCACCCCGACGCTCGAATACCGCACGATCCACGGATATCGGCGGGCCTTCCGCGTCGCCGGATCCGGTCCGGCGATCCTGCTGATCCACGGCATCGGTGACAACTCCACCACCTGGCACACCGTGCAATCGGCGCTGGCCCAGCGGTTCACCGTGATCGCCCCGGATCTGCTCGGCCACGGTAGCTCCGACAAGCCCCGAGCGGACTATTCGGTCGCGGCCTACGCCAACGGCATGCGCGACCTACTCAGCGTGCTCGACATCGACCGGGTGACCGTGATCGGTCACTCGCTGGGCGGTGGCGTCGCAATGCAGTTCGCCTATCAATTCCCGCAGTTGCTGGACCGTCTCATCCTCGTGGGCGCCGGTGGAGTCACCAAGGATGTGAATGTGGCGTTGCGGGTCGCCTCACTCCCGATGGGCAGCGAGGCGCTGGCCCTGCTGAGACTCCCCCTGGTGCTACCGGCATTGCAGCTGTTCGGTCGGGCCGCAGGCACATTGTTGGGCTCAGCCGGGCTCGGCCACGACATTCCGGACATGCTGCGGGTCCTGGCCGATCTGCCGGAGCCGACGGCGTCGGCGGCATTCGCCCGGACGTTGCGCGCCGTGGTGGACTGGCGTGGCCAGGTCGTGACGATGCTGGATCGCTGTTACCTGACCGAATCCGTTCCGGTCCAGTTGATCTGGGGTGAACGCGATTCGGTCATCCCCGTCAGCCACGCCCAGATGGCACACGCCGCAATGCCCGGTTCCCGGTTGGAGATCTTCTCCGGAGCCGGGCATTTCCCATTCCACAGCGATCCCGACCGCTTCGTCGAGGTCGTCGAACACTTCATCGACTCGACCGAACCGTCGGTGTACGACCAGGATCGGCTGCGCAGTCTGCTACGCAGCGGCAGAAGCGAATCGGCGATCAGCGGGTCCTTCGACACTCAGCTTGCGGTACTCGACGCGATGGATGCAGACGAGCGCAGCGCAACCTGACCGGCGGATGCGACGTAGCATCGAATCATGGCCATCGGCGTCACCGTCTTGCGAGTATTCACCGACTCAGACGGCAAGTACGGCAATCCGCTGGGCGTGGTGGACAACAGCACGGTCGCTCCGGCCGATCGCCAGCGGATCGCCACCGAATTGGGCTACAGCGAAACGGTATTCATCGATCTTCCGCCGCCGGGCGGCAACTCGGCCACTGCCCACATCTTCACCCCGGTCGCTGAACTGCCCTTCGCCGGGCACCCCACAGTCGGCGCATCGTGGTGGCTGCGGGAGACCGGATCTCCGGTCAACACATTGCAGGTGCCGGCCGGGATCATCCAGGTGGAATACGACGGTGATCGCGCCGTGGTCAATGCCCGCGCCGAGTGGGCACCGGAGTTCGCCATCCACGACTTGTCTTCGGTCGACGAACTAATGGCTGCCGATCCCGATGAATTCGCCGATGCCGACGAGAACTACCTGTGGGCCTGGATCGATGAGGCGCACGGCACGCTGCGAGCCAGGTCGTTCGCCCCGCACCTGGGAATCCCCGAAGACGAGGCCACCGGTGCCGCGGCGGCACGGTTGACGGACTACCTGAGCCGGGATCTGACGATCATCCAGGGGAAGGGTTCGGTGATCGAGACCCGTTGGAGTCCGGAGGGCTGGGTTCGTCTCGCCGGCCACGTCGTCAACGACGGCACCACCCGACTGGATTGATCTACGCCTCGGCGCCGCGATGCGCCCGCAGCGCCTCGATCTCACGTTCGAAGTCCTCAGCCGACGAGAACGACCGGTACACCGAGGCGAATCTCAAGTAGGCGACTTCGTCCAGTTCGCGCAGCGGTCCGAGAATGGCCAGACCGACCTCGTTGCTGGGGATCTCTGGCGTGCCCAGACCACGGACAGCGTCCTCGACCTTCTGCGCCAAAACATTGAGTGCATCGTCGTCGACCTGCCTGCCCTGACAGGACCGGCGCACGCCGCGGATGACTTTCTCCCGACTGAAGGGCTCGGTCACGCCGCTGCGCTTCACCACAGCCAGCACCGCGGTCTCCACGGTGGTGAACCGGCGTCCGCACTCCGGGCATGATCGCCGGCGCCGGATGGCCTGGCCCTCGTCGGCCTCGCGGGAATCGACCACACGCGAATCAGGATGACGGCAGAACGGACAATGCATTACCGCTCCTTCGTCATGCCGCCGGACAACTAGTTCGAGCGTCCTTGAGCGTACCCGCGATGCCCACGGCAGACTCACCGCCGGGTCCAGTGGCATGTAGGTGCTCACTCCGGTGCCGGCCAGTGTGGCTGCCGGCCAGGACGATTCAGCAGACATTGCGCTGCTCAGCCAACCGGCGCGAGCAACGTCTGCCCGGGGTCGACTGCCGCGGATGCGAGTTGGTTGAGGTCACGAATCTGCTCGACGACCCGGGACACCGGGGCATCCGGGGCGACGCGGCGCGCCACCTGCTGCAGCGTCTCCCCCGATTTCACCTGCACCACCGCAAGCTCGGTCGGCTCAGGGCTTTCCATCCCCATCACCCCACCGAACTGGGCCACGAGGCCCAGCCACACCGTGATACCGGCGGCGACCAGGGCCAGCAACACCGTGGTCACCGGCGTGACGGGCCGGCTGCGATGGGATGCACGCGACATCAGCACTCCGGTTCCGCGGTAGCGGACCGCGCCGGCCGCGGGGCGGACCGGGGCCGGCCGCTGCACCCGGCGCACCGGCCTGGCCGCACCGGTACCGAAGGTGGCGCTGCCCCTGGTGCCGGCACCACCCCGAACCCGGGCGCGTTGCGGCGGGGACTGCGGCACGGCCCGAGCCGCGCGGGAACGGCTATCGGCGGGGATATCGATGATCGCCATCTGACTGCCTTTCGGTGGGACGGTTTCGCTCTTGTGTTCGAACATACTCGCTCAGATGTTCGATTGATAGAACATGTGATCGAACTGTTGCCAAACGATAGAACAGGGCACCGACAACCTCGGGCCACCGACCCCTCACGCGACCCGCAACCCGCCGCCACGCGCCCCACCAGCAGACACGCCCGCAACACGCGTCGAACACATGTTTGATTAATGTTCGACCAACGACTACATTCGCCCCATGAGCGACGACCGCAGCAGGGACGGAAACACCGACAGCCCGGCCGGATCGGACGGCGCGGGTCCACGCCGGGCCGAAGGCGGCCTCACCGACCGGCAGCGCACCATTCTCGACGTGATCCGCGCGTCGGTGAACAGTCGCGGCTACCCGCCGAGCATCCGCGAGATCGGCGATGCGGTCGGTTTGACCTCGACCTCGTCGGTCGCCCATCAGTTGCGCACCCTGGAACGCAAGGGCTACCTGCGTAGGGATCCCAACCGGCCACGCGCAGTCGACGTGCGCGCCTCCAACGATCCGACGGCCGCCGCGCTGGTGTCCACCGATGTGGCCGGGTCCGACGCACTACCCGAACCGACCTTCGTGCCGGTACTCGGACGTATCGCCGCCGGCGGCCCCATCCTGGCCGAGCAGGCCGTCGAGGACGTCTTCCCGTTACCCCGCGAACTGGTCGGCGAAGGGTCGCTGTTCATGCTCAAGGTCGTCGGCGACTCGATGGTCGATGCCGCCATCTGCGACGGTGACTGGGTGGTGGTACGCCAGCAGAGTGTGGCCGACAACGGAGACATCGTGGCAGCCATGATCGACGGCGAAGCGACCGTCAAGACGTTCAAGCGGACCCGCGGTCAGGTCTGGCTGATGCCGCACAACCCGGCATACGACCCGATCCCGGGCAACGACGCCGCGGTGCTCGGCAAGATTGTCACCGTCATCCGCAAGATCTGACCGGCAGGCAGGCCCGGCGGCACCGACTGGTTGCCGGGCCCTGCCGCTCAGTCCGTGCGCACGAATCCGTTCGTACGGGCGAATTCCTCACTGGCGAACCAGATCTCGGCCACTGCCTCGTCGTACTCGCTGCTGTCTGGCGACCAGTATCGGCCGGACCTGGTGTCCGCCTTGATCGGATAGCCCTCCGGCGCGCGGTTCGGGTCCTCCAACGGTAGGTGGATGGCGGTGGCACTGGGGATCTCGTCGAGTTCGATGGCGGCATGGCGCCCGCTGTGTGCCTCACTGCTGTAGGCCTCACCGCCGTAGGCCTCCGTGTCGGTGATGACGCGGGTGGGCGCGGTGTCCACGTTGTCCTGATCACCCGGCACACCCAGGCCGCTCAGCGCCGCGAAACCCCCGACTTCGCGCACCCCGCCGACCGGGCCGTTGAGTGACCCGGTATCCGTCAGGTCCTCGTCGACGAGCTCCGCTTCGATGTCATCGACGTCGTCGTCCTCGACGACTTCCTCGAAGTCGGCGTCGATGGGCGTATCGAGGTCTTCGTCGTCGAATTCGTCGTCCTCGAAATCGTCATCTTCGTCGTCATAGTCGGATTCGAAGTCGTCATAGTCGTCAAAACCCTGCTCCGGGTCGGCCAGCTGGGCGGAATCCTCCGGCGGTTCCTCGTCCTCGCCTGGCGCCCCGTGACCGCCGGCCGCTCCGTGCGGGGCGGCCCACTGACTGACCGGGATGGCGATATCGGTGGGCTCGTCGTACGGAGACGCCGCACCCGTCGATTGCTCGCCCGCCCCGACGAACCGCGTGGTCGTCGCCTCGCCGCCATAGGCAGCGCTCGGCCCGTAGCCGTCCGCCGCATCGGAGCCGCGATCATCGCGATACTCGTCGCGGTCGTACCCACCCGATCCGTAACGAGCGTCGGAGTACCGGTCCTCGTCATACGACGAATCCCCGGGGCCGCCGGCGTAGTCGTCGTCGAACGGGTCATGGTCGAAGTCGTCGTCGCCACCGGCGCGACGACGGTGCCACAGCGCGGCCCCCACGATCAGCCCGGCGAGCAGCACGACCGGGACCACCGCGATCAGCCACCACCAGCTCCAATGCCAGGAGAACGGCTTCTCGGTGTCCGTACCGGAGGGCTGCGGCCCCGTGGCCGGGGTCTGCCCGAGTCCAGGAACCTGCAGTCCGGTCAATTCGGAGGCGAGTTTCGACGGCTCGGTGGTGAACGTGTTGGTGTCGCGGTCCCACGAGATCGCTCCCCCGCTGAACCGCTGGGTGATGACACTGCCGTCTTCGGTCTGGTCGGCCATGGGGGCGCCCAGTACGCCCTTTGCACCACCGAGCTTCTCCCAGGCCGCGTTCATCGCGCCCCGCACGATCACCGCGCCGTAATCGGGAGTCCAGAAGATGACGGGATTGTCGGCGGCCGCGAACGTGCTGATCCGGCTGTTCGGGCCCAACCCGCCCTCGGATTCGCTGGTGGTCGGGAAGCCCAGATCACCTTCGGGACCGCCGACACTTTCGTACTTCTCGAGCAGCTGACCGGTGATGGCGTTGGCTCCGGTGGCCGGGCTGTAGAAGACCGTGCCGCCGGCGTATTTCTGTCCGAACCCGCCGTCGCCGATCGGATATTGGTCGCCTTCCTTGGCTCCCAGTGGCCCCATCGCGCCACCTGCCTCGCGACGCGCGGCAGCGATCGCCGAAGCGGGATCCGACGGTACGTCCAGGTCGGCGAGCTGACCGGCCAGTTCGGGCGGCTCCGTGGTGAACGCCTTGGTCTTACGGTTCCAGGAGATCTCTCCGCCGGTGAACTTCTGTGAGATCACATCGCCGTTGAACATCTCGTCGTCAGCGGGGACGCCCAGCACTCCGGCGGAGCCACCGAGCTTGTCCCAAGCGGCATTGATGGCGCCCCGTACCACCCGGGCACCGGTGGACGGAGTCCAGAAGATGACCGGGTGGTCAGGCGCGCTCAGGGTCGAGTTGCGGCTGTCGGCGGCGCGCCCGGCGCCCTCGTCAATGGTGGGGAATCCCAGATCGCCGTCCGCTGCACCACCCAACGACTCGTACTTGTCCAGGATGGCGCCCTGCATGAAATGCGCACCGGTCGCCGGGGTGAAGAACATCTTCCCGCCCGCGAAGTTCTGTGCGAAGCCAGAACCGGCCGCGTACACGCCGCCCTGCCGCGGGCCCAGCGGGCCGCCGTCGCCTCCGGTGGAATCCCAGGCGGCGCTGATCGCGGCATCGGCATCCGCTTCGGGGGTGGCCGAAGCCACCGCCGGCACCATCAAAGTCGCGACGATGAGTGCGAGCAGACCGACCGCCAACCGCAACACGGCGGCATTCAGCCGCACTCCCGGCCTAGTCATGCGCCCTCCCCCACTCGTTCGGCAAAGTTCCCGTAGAAATGTCCCGCCCGACAACTCTGCTTCAGCACGTGACGATAACCAAGGAACGTGGCCGATCATGACCAAAAAAGCCCCAATATCTGGGTCCAACGGCCCAGATTTGGGGTTTTTCGGGGCGTCACGCCGAGTTAGGCGGGTAAATCAGACACCCAAACCGCGTCCGATGATCTCCTTCATGATCTCGGTGGTGCCGCCGTAAATGGTCTGAACGCGGGCATCCAGGTAGGCCCGCGCGACCGGATACTCGCGCATGTAGCCGTATCCGCCGTGCAGCTGCAGGCAGCGGTCGATGAGGCTCACCTGCTTCTCGCTCGAGTACCACTTGGCCATCGCCGCCTGCTCCACGGTGAGCTTCTCGTCGAGGTGCAACCGGATGAACTCGTCGACCATGATCCGCACCACGGTGGCTTCGGTCGCCAATTCGGCCAGTAGGAACCGGCTGTTCTGGAAGCTTCCGATGGGCTTGCCGAACGCCTTGCGCTCCTTGGTGTACTGCACCGTCTGTTCCAGAACCGCCTCCATTGCCGCGGCGGCCATGATCGCGATCGAGATGCGTTCCTGCGGCAGGTTCTGCATCAGGTAGACGAAGCCCTGCCCCTCCTCGCCGAGCAGATTCTCGACGGGCACCTTGACGTCGGTGAACGACAGCTCGGCGGTGTCCTGGGCGTCCAGACCGATCTTGTCCAGATGCCGTCCGCGCTCGAAGCCCTCCATACCCCGCTCGACCACCAACAGCGAGAAGCCCAGGGCTCCCTTCTCCGGGTCGGTCTGGGCCACCACAACCACGAGATCGGCGTGGATGCCGTTGGTGATGAACGTCTTTGACCCGTTGAGCACGTAGTGGTCCCCGTCGCGGACCGCGCGGGTCTTGATGCCCTGCAGGTCGCTGCCCGTGCCGGGTTCGGTCATTGCGATCGCCGTGATCAATTCCCCGGTGCAGAACTTGGGCAGCCAGCGCTGCTTCTGCTCCTCGTTGGTCAGGCGCAACAGGTAGGGCGCGACGACATCGTTGTGCAGGCTGAAGCCGAGGCCGCTGTAGCGGCCCATCGCGGTCTCCTCGCCCATGATGGTGTTGTACCGGAAATCGGACTCGCCGCCGCCGCCGTACTCCTCGGGCACCGCCATCCCCAGAAAGCCCTGCTTACCCGCCTCGATCCAGACCCCGCGGTCGACGATCTTGTCCTTCTCCCACTGGTCGTGGAACGGTGCGACGTGGCGTTCCAGGAACGCCCGGTACGAGTCGCGGAACAACTCGTGTTCGGGCTCGAACAACGTGCGGTCGTACTTCACAACACTGCCCATGGTGGGACCTCCGGTACCGGTTAAGAATGTGGGCCCAACCTATACCAACCGGGTGGTTGGTCAGCCCGGGGTCGGTGGATGCCGCCCGTAAGCTCTGGCCATGCCGGAGTCCCCCATGAGCCTCGCGCACTGGGGCGCCTTCACCGCCGACGTCGCGGCAGGCGATATCGCAGGCGTCACCCCGCTGGCCGGTGACACAGATCCCTCCCCACTATTGGGTAATTTGGCGGGCTCGATCCGGCACCGCTCGCGCATCGCCGGGCCCGCGGTCCGACGCGGTTGGCTGCGCGACGGCCCCGGCCCCAGCACCGAGCGCGGCGCCGACGAGTACGTCGCGGTGCCCTGGGACGAGCTCACCGAATTGTTGGCCGACGAGCTGCGCCGGGTCGTGGACACCCACGGCAACGAGGCGATCTACGGCGGCTCATACGGCTGGGCGAGCGCCGGACGGTTCCACCACGCCCAGAGCCAGGTGCACCGCTTTCTGAAAATGCTCGGCGGCTATACATTTTCCCGCCACTCCTACAGCCTGGGCGCAACCGGAGTGATCATGCCCCGGGTCGTCGGGACCCACGACGACCTGTTCAAACGCTCCACCGACTGGGATGTCATCGCCGAACACACTGACCTGTTGGTGTGCTTCGGCGGTGTCGCGCTGAAGAACACCGGCATCAATCACGGTGGCACCACGGCTCATCCGGCCCGCGACGCACTGCGTCGGATGCGTGAGCGCGGTGGGCAGATCGTGTCGCTGAGCCCACTGCGCGACGATGTCGACGGTGACTGCCGATGGCTGGCTCCGGTACCCGGCACCGACGTCGCGGTGATGCTCGCGCTGGCCCACGTCCTGGCCACCGAAGGCCTGGCCGATCTGGATTTTCTCGACACCTACTGCACCGGATACCAGCGGTTCGAGCGTTACCTGCTGGGCCGCGACGACGGTGTCGCCAAGACCCCGGAGTGGGCGTCTCGACTCAGCGGTCTGGCCGCCGGGGAGCTGAGGGCGCTGGCCCGGCGCATGGCTGCCTCGCGCACCCTGGTCACCGTCAGTTGGTCGCTGCAACGGGTCCGGCACGGCGAGCAGGCTCCGTGGATGGGACTGACGCTGGCAGCCATGTTGGGCCAGGTCGGCATCCCGGGAGGAGGTTTCGGGCACGGCTACGGCTCGATGAACGAGCCGGGGTTGCCGCCGCTACGCTGCGGCCTGCCTGCGCTGCCGCAGGGCCTCAACCCCGTGCAGACGTTCATCCCGGTGGCGGCCGTCACCGACATGCTGCTGCAGCCGGGGCAGCCGTTCGACTACAACGGCTTGCAGCTGACCTACCCCGACATCAGGTGCGTGTACTGGTCCGGCGGCAATCCGTTCCACCATCACCAGAACATTCCGCGACTACGCCGGGCCCTGTCCCGGGTCGACACCATCGTGGTGCATGACCCGTACTGGACGGCGATGGCCAAGCACGCCGACATCGTGGTGCCCTCGACCACGGCCTATGAGCGCGAGGACTACTCGGGTTCGCGGAACGACCCGCTGCTGGTGGCCATGCCCGCATTGACGCAGCCGTATGCCGACTCCCGCGACGACTACGCCACGTTCTCGGCGTTGGCCGCACGGCTCGGGTTCGGCGAGCAGTTCACCGAGGGCCGCACGGCGCGGGAGTGGCTGGTCCACATGTATGAAAAATGGTCTGCCGGGCTGGGTTTCGAGGTTCCTGAATTCGACGATTTCTGGGCTGCCGGGCAACTGCGACTGCCCACCGAACAGGGACTGACACTGCTGTCCGGCTTCCGGGCCGACCCGATCGGGCAGCCGCTGGCCACGCCGAGCGGGCGCATCGAGATCTTCTCGCACACCATCGACGGATTCGGCTACGACGACTGTGTCGGCCATCCCCGGTGGTACGAGCCGACGGAGTGGCTCGGTGGTGAGCGTGCCCGGGCCTACCCGTTGCATCTGCTGGCCAATCAACCCGCGACCCGCCTGCACAGCCAGCTCGATGGCGGCGCCACCAGCCAGTCATCGAAAGTGCAAGGGCGCGAACCGATCCGGATCCACCCGGACGATGCGGCGGCACGCGGGGTCGGCGACGGCGACGTGGTGCGCGTGTTCAACGATCGCGGGGCGTGCCTGGCCGGGGTGGTGATCGATGACCGGCTGCGCCCGGCCGTGGTGCAACTGTCGACCGGGGCATGGTTCGACCCGGCCGATCCGGCGGATCCCGACGCGATGTGCGTGCACGGGAACCCCAACGTGCTGACCGAGGATGTCGGCACGTCCTCGCTGGCGCGCGGCTGCACCGGGGCCCACGTGTTGGTACAGATCGAGAAGTTCGACGGGCCGCTGCCCCCGGTGCGGGCGCACCGACCACCGGTGATCCGGACACGCTGAAACCGTTGGGCGGTAACCACTTCGGCCGTTCGCCCGTGAACCTTTGTGTGCCGGTGCAAAGATCCCTTCAGCGCTGACGAGGGCGTCAGCAGAAGGAGATCCGGGCCGATGCGTTTCTCACCCCGTTCTGCTGCCAGGTCCCTGTTGGTCGGCGCCGTAGCTGTGTCCGGCTCGGTGGTCATCGGCCTGACGCCCATCGGCACGGCAGCAATCGGCCTGGTCGTGGCGGTGACGCCGCTAGTCGTACCCGGGACCGGGACCCCGAAACCGCAGGACTCCAACAACTACATGGCCAATGCCGTCGCCTATTACGTCCAGCCCAGCGGCAGCTGCGGCACCGAAGGCTGCGCGGCCCCGGTGGCAATCCCCTACATCGCCCAGTTCTGGCCGTTCCCGTTCGAGGGCTGGGGCGGTCTGGAGGGCGCGAAATGGAACGTGTCGGTCGGCAGCGGGGTCACCCGACTGACCAGTGAACTCGTCGGCGCCAACAATCCCAGTACGACGCATCCGGTGACGGTGTTCGGCTATTCGCAGGGTGCCACGGTGGCCAGCATCGTCAAGGGCAACCTGGCGGATCTGACCGACGAGCAGAAGCAGAATCTGAGTTTCGTCTTGATCGGTAACCCCAACCGGCCGAACGGCGGCCTCTTCGAGCGGCTGGCGATCCTGGGCACCGTACCGATCCTCGACGCGACGTTCGGTCAACCCACTCCGACGGACACCGGCATCGACACCGACGACATCGCGCTGCAGTACGACGGCGTCGCCGATGCTCCGTCGTGGGTGCTCAACCCCCTGGCGTTACTCAACGCGCTGGCCGGATTCGAATACACCCACCCCACCTATCTGGCCCCCGACGGCAACGACCTTCCGGGCGACACCCCCTACGGTTACACACCCGATCAAGTGAAGGCCGCGATCGAGAACGCCGAGGCCAGTTGCACGGCCGCGACGCACTGCCAGATGCATGGGGACACCCGTTACATCACACTGCCGGCCAAGACCCTGCCGATCATGCAGCCATTCCTGGACCTGGGCGCGGCGACCGGCACCTCCGCGTTGGTGATTCCGCTCGTCGATCTGGTGTCACCGCTGGCGCAGACCCTCATCGAAACCGGCTATGACCGTTCCGATTACGGCAAGGCAATGCCCTTCCAGCTGCTTCCGAGGGTCAATCCGATCAAGCTGGCCTCGGATTTGATCAACGACATCCCCGAGGGCATCAACGCGGCGCTCAACCCCGGGCTCGATCCACTACCCGGATGGACTGATCCGACGCAGTCCGGCGTTACCGTCCGAGTGCCGGACACCGCGGACCAGACTGTTGTCGACACCACGAAAGTCGCTGCCACATCCGATGACAAGCCGCTTCGGCGTCTGAGCACGATCGCGGAAACCGGGACGGCGCTGACCGCACCCGATACTGCCTCCTCCGGCACCACCACCCTGAAGCAACGTCCATCAGTACCGAAGGCCCTGGGCATCAAGGGGCATCCGGCGCGTGACATGGCGAAGTCGATCCGCAGCAGCGTGCGCAAGGCACTGGGCCAGGACAGCGCGAAAGACAAAGACAAGGGTCGGGCCGAGGCAAAGAGCACCAGCGCCAAGGACACCGGCAGTAAGAAGACGAAGCCGGCGGCCTGACGCTCGCGCTCAGAAGGTGGCGAACTCGCTCAGGCTCGCGGCCAGTGCCATGGGCACCCGCGCCTTGATCCGCGTGCCGTCGGCAGTGTGCTCGGTGGCATCCACCCGACCGTCGGCGTGCACCTTTGCCACCAGATCCCCTCGGTCGTAGGGAATCGTCACATCCACGGTGGCGTCGGTGGGGGGGATCATCTCGGCCATCCGGGCGCTCAGCCGATCCAGCCCGTCGCCGGTCTGGGCCGAGACGAACACGGCGTCGGGTAGCGCGCGCCGCAGCGAGGCCAGACCGAGGTCGGTGGCCGCGTCGATCTTGTTGACCACCAATAATTCCGGCGGCGGGGCGATGTCGTACTCGGCGACCACCTCGTTGACCACCTGCCGTACCGCGTTGATCTGGGCCAACGGGTGGTCGTCGGCGCCATCCACCACGTGCACCAGCAGGTCGGCGTCGACAACTTCTTCCAGGGTGGACCGGAATGCCTCGACCAACTGGGTGGGCAGGTGCCGGACGAACCCGACGGTATCGGTCAGCACGAATTGCCGCCCGTCGTCGAATTCCCCACGTCGCGTGGTGGGTTCGAGCGTGGCGAACAGAGTGTTATCCACCAGCACGCCGGCCCCGGTCAAGGCGTTGAGCAGGGTCGACTTGCCGGCGTTGGTGTAGCCGACGATGGTGACCGACGCGGCTTCCGAGCCCAGCCGACGGCTGCGCTGGGTGTCGCGGATCTTCTTCATATCGCGAATCTCGCGACGCAGCTTGGCCATCCGCTCTCGGATGCGGCGGCGGTCGGTTTCGATCTTGGTCTCACCGGGTCCACGGGTGCCGACGCCACCACTCGCGCCGCCGGCGCGGCCGCCGGCCTGGCGGGACATCGATTCACCCCAGCCGCGGAGCCGGGGCAGCATGTACTGCATCTGCGCCAGCGACACCTGCGCCTTGCCCTCCCGACTGGTGGCGTGCTGGGCGAAGATGTCCAGGATCAGCGCGGTGCGGTCGATGACCTTGACCTTGACCACTTTCTCCAGCGAGTTGAGCTGCGCAGGTGAGAGTTCACCGTCGCAGATGACGGTGTCGGCGCCGGTGGCCAGCACGATCTCGCGCAGTTCGATGGCCTTGCCCGAACCGATGTAGGTGGACGGGTCGGGCTTGTCCCGGCGTTGGATGAGCCCCTCGAGTACCTCCGAGCCGGCGGTCTCGGCGAGTGCGGCCAACTCGGCCAGGCTGGCATCGGCGTCGGCCGCGCTGCCGTCGGTCCACACGCCGACCAAGACCACCCGCTCGAGCCTCAGCTGGCGGTATTCGACCTCGGTGACGTCGGTGAGTTCGGTGGACAGCCCGGCGACGCGGCGCAGTGAGGCGCGGTCTTCGAGGGCGAGCTCACCGGTGCTGGGCGTGACGGGGTGTTCTGGATGTGTCATATGTACTTACAGGTTGTCACGTGGATCGGACCGCGCGCATTCCAATTACGCATGGGCCGCGCTCCACCAAGCCGGGCTGAGCTCGCCGCGCGCCACCAGCACCGAGGGCCCGCGCAGATAGCTGGTGGACTCGGTGATCGTCACGGTGACCTGGCCGCCGGGGATGCGCACCCGCAACGTCCCGGTGTCGGCCCCCTGGTGGGCCAGGGCCGCGAGCGTGGCCGCGACGGTGCCGGTACCGCAGGAGCGGGTCTCTCCGACACCCCGCTCGTGCACGCGCATCGACACCGCGCCGTCCACCGGTGCGGTCAGGACCTCGACATTGACGCCGTCGGGGAACAGCTTCGGGTCGAAGGACACCGGCGCCGCGACGTCGAGGGCCGCCAGTTCGTCCTCGGTCAGCCCGACGCAGGCCAGGTGTGGATTGCCCACGTCGACGGCGACTCCGCTGACGCTGCGGCCGCCGACCACGGCGGTGCCCGTACCGAACTGGTTCGCCTTGCCCATCTCGACGGTGACGTCCGCGGTGGTGGCGTCGACCCTGTGCAGCACGACCGGACGGGGCCCGGCCAGCGAGCCGACCACGAACTCATCGGCCGATTCCAGCCCGGAGGCCCGCAGGTAATGCGCGAACACCCGCACTCCGTTGCCGCACATCTGCGCGATCGACCCGTCGGCGTTGCGGTAGTCCATGTACCAGTCGGACGCTGCGACACCGTCGGGAAGTCGTTCGAAAACCCCGGCGGCCTGCGCGGCACCGGCCGTCGTCACCCGCAGTACGCCGTCGGCGCCCAGGCCGCGGCGTCGGTCGCACAGCGCGGCCACCGCGGCCGGCGTCAGCGACAACGCGGCGTCGAGGTCGGGCAGCACCACGAAATCGTTCTGGGTGCCGTGCCCTTTGGCGAAGATCACCTGATCAGGATACGTGCCGCCACGCCCGCAGTGCGTCGTGCACCAGACCGTCGGCCGCACCGTCCAGCCACACCACCCGGTGGTCACGGCGGAACCAGGACCGCTGCCGGCGCACATAGCGCCGGGTACCGATGAACGTCGGCTCGCGGGCCGCCGAGCCGTCTCCCCCGGCATCCAGGTCGGCCAGCACCTGCGCGTACCCGAGCGCCCGCGCCGCGGTGACGCCGTCGCGCAGGCCGCGGCCGCTCAGCGTGCGCACCTCATCGACCAGCCCCTCGTCGAACATCAGGTCTGTCCGCTGCTCCAGACGTTGATCGAGAACGGCTGTGTCCCAGTCCAATCCGATGATCGCCGTGTCCCAGCGGGGGGCACCGATGGTCGGCGCCGAGGCGGCGAACGGTTGACCGGTCAGCTCCACGACCTCCAGGGCCCGCACGATGCGCCGGCCGTCGGTCGGCAGGATCGACGCCCCCGCCGCGGGGTCCACCCGGGTCAGCTCGACGTGCAGGGCGGCCACCCCCACCTCGGCCAGCCGCGCCTCCCACCGCGCCCGCACCACCGGATCGGTGGCCGGGAACGTCCACTCGTCGAGCAGCGACTGGATGTAGAGCATGGACCCGCCCACGATCACCGGGACCGCGCCACGCGCCGCGATGGCCTCCACGTCGGCTGCGGCATCCTGCTGGTAGCGCGCCACCGTCGCGGTCTCGGTGACGTCGAGCACATCGAGCTGATGGTGCGGGATGCCGCGTCGCTCGGCGACCGGCAGCTTCGCGGTGCCGATGTCCATACCGCGGTAGAACTGCATCGCGTCGGCATTCACAATCTCTACGCCGATCTCGCCGCTCAGCTGCTCGGCCACCGCCAGCGCCAGCGCCGACTTCCCCGTGCCGGTCGGGCCGATGATCGCGAGGGGCCGGGTCACGGCAGCCATTCGCCGACGAAGTAGCCGACGCCGTACGGCGCTCCGCGGTAGAGCTCACGCGCCGACCCTGTCTCGGGTTCGGTCAGTCCGGCCAGCACCTGGTAAGCCACCCTGCCGAGCACGGACTCGGGCAGCTCGGCCAGCGCCGAGAGGTCGCCGGTGGCCAGTGCATCGTCGAGTTGCTGTTGGACCGACGGCGAGTCTGGATCATGGCCACCGGGGGCCGCAGGCGTCAGCGTGTTCACCCCATCGGCGACCACCAGGACACCGATCGGTTCCGGGGATTCCTCAAGCTGGGCGCGCAGGGCGCGGCCCCGGGCCAGTGCTCCACCGACCGGGTGTGCGGCAGCGTAGGCGTGTACCTCGATGCCTGCGTCGGGCGTGGCCTGCCCGCGGATCCACCCGGCGACCAGCGCACACAGCGGCAGCTCAACCGGACCCCCAACCGGCCCGGGGCCGAGAGCCACCGGGACGTCGACGCCGTAGCCGGCGAAGGTCCCGACACAGTCGGACCCATACACCGCGTCATCAGGGCCGACCCCGATCGCCAGCCAGCGTGGCGGTAGCGAACCCGCCGCGGCCACGACAGCCTCGCGGAGGTCAGCCACCTCGTCCGCGGCCGCACCCACAAGTTGAGGCACCAGAACCGGCGTGGCGGGAACGATCGCGATGGCGTTCAGCACCTCACCAAACTAGTGCGCGGCCCCTGGTTCAGTGCGCGCCGAGGGCCGGTAGGACGCCCAGAACGGCGCGTCCCGGGCACCGCCCGTTCGAGTTTGTCAGGGCATTGCGCGCAAAGGCGTGGGCACGGCACAGCACGACCTGCTTGAATAGCGGACAAAGCGACAGCATCAGGCGCCGCGTCGCGCGGCAGATGCGCGGGCAACCGTGCGGAGTACGAGGAGCGGATATGACAACCAGTGAGCCAGGCGGAGCCACCCCCCAGCCGACGTCCGGGCCCACACCGAGGCCCACTCCTACGCCTACCCCAAGGCCAGGACCGCCCCGCCCCGTTCCCCACCCCAGCCGGGTCGCCCCGGCAGTTGCGGTGGCGCCGTCCAGCGATCCACACAAATTCGGGCGAGTGGACGACGACGGCACGGTGTGGTTGATCACCGGAGCCAGCGAGCGTGTCATCGGCTCGTGGCAGGCCGGTGACACTGAATCGGCGTTCACCCACTTCGGCCGGCGCTTCGATGATCTGCACACCGAGATCGCGCTGCTGGAACGCCGGCTGACTTCCGGTACCGGGGACGCCCGCAAGATCAAGTCGGCGGCGGCCTCCTTGGCCGAAAGTCTGCCCACCGCAGCAGTTCTCGGCGATGTGGAGGCATTGAGCTCTCGGCTGACCGCGATACTGGAACATGCCGATGCCGCCGCGGCGACCGAGCGGGCCCAGCGTGACGAGCATCGCGGCGCCCAAACGGCACGCAAGGAAGCTCTCGCCGCCGAAGCCGAAGATCTCGCGGCGAACGCCACGCAGTGGAAGTCCGCCGGTGACCGTCTGCGCGAGATCCTCGATGAATGGCGCACGATCACTGGACTGGACCGCAAGCTCGACGATGCCCTGTGGAAGCGCTACTCGTCGGCCCGAGAGACGTTCAACCGCCGTCGCGGCTCGCATTTCGCGGAACTGGACCGTGGCCGGGTTGGCGCCCGTCAGGCCAAAGAGGCGCTGTGCGAGCAGGCCGAGCAACTGTCCGACTCGACAGATTGGGGCGCCACCGGTGCCACCTTCCGTGACCTGCTGACCCAGTGGAAGGCCGCCGGACGGGCCTCCAAGGACGTCGACGACGCGCTGTGGCACCGGTTCAAGACCGCTCAGGACACATTCTTCGGGGCCCGAAATGCCGCCCATGCCGAACGTGACACCGAGTTCAAGGCGAATGCCACCGCCAAGGAAGCACTGCTGGCCGAGGCCGAGAAGATCGACACGACCGATCTGGATGCGGCCCGTGCGGCATTGCGCACGATCGGCGACAAATGGGACGCGATCGGCAAGGTTCCCCGGGAACGCGCCGCCGATCTGGAGCGACGCCTGCGCTCCGTGGAGAAGAAGATCCGCGATACTCCGGCGGGCGGTGTTGATCCTGAGGCCCAGGCTCGCGCCGACCAGTTCCGCTCACGTGCCGAGCAGTTCGAGAAGCAGGCCGAGAAGGCCGAGGCCGCCGGCCGCGCCAAGGATGCGGCCGACGCCAGGGCGAGCGCCGAACAGTGGCGTCAGTGGGCCGACGCCGCGGCCGCCACGCTCGGAGAGCGCAAATAGCACCTGAGGGCTGGGTTGGGATAAGCCCAGCTAGGTCTGATCCGGCTGGTCCGGCTTCTCGCCGGCGGTGCCGGGCTTCGTGACGTCGCTCTCGGTATCGCCGGGCATGGGGATGCCGAGCACGTTGCGCTGCTGATGCTGCGAGGCTTCATGGCGGCGGTCGGCCTCGGCGGCCAACTGCAGTGCGGTCCGCGACCACACCACACGCGCCCAGTGGAAGGTCAGCACGATCACGGCCAGCCACCCGATGATCAGCCCGATTCCGGGGCCGGGATGCCCCGCGGCGGTCTGACGCGACCACACCGCGAGCATTCCGAGCGCACTGGCCACGGCCGAACCGGCCAGGGCCGTCCAGGCCAGCGCCCAACGGCGAGTGATCAGCGCCAGGACCGAGAACCCGACCGAGAACACCAGCGCCAACCAGACGAACACCCGCGACGGCAGTGAGATGCCGTCGTTCAAGGCCGCCGCATCACCGACCAGAACGTCGAATCCTTTGGTGTCACCCGTGTGGGGCAGCACGAACGACAGCAGCACCACGAACACCAGGATGGCCACGACCATCGCCCGTGGACCCGTGTCGAACTCACGGGTGACCCTCCGCTCGACGGCGGCCAGGTCGTCCTTGAACCGGTCGAAGTCGCTTTCGTTGCTCAACAGCCACATCCTTCTGATAACGGCGGGGTTTCCGGTGCACCGATCCGCGGCAAGCCGAGACCGACGCCGGTTCGCGGGCGCCGCCCCGCCTCATGGGCGTCGCCGGCGCGGGTACGCCGATGGGTGGCCAACGCGGCGTCGGCGATCAGATGATGCGGAGCAGCGCCGGTCACGGTCGTGGTGACGACGTCGCCGGGCCGGATGTCGTTGTCCCCGGGACTGAAATGAACCAGCCTGCCGTCACGGGCCCGGCCCGACATGCGGGTGGTGGCCGCGTCCTTGCGCCCCTCGCCGGTGGCGACCAGCAGCTCGACTTCCCGGCCGATCTGAGCCTGGTTTTCCTCCAGCGAGATTCGCTCCTGCAGGTCGATCAGCCGTTGATAACGTTCGCTGACAACCGCTTTGGGCAACTGGTCGGGCATCTCGGCGGCCGGGGTTCCGGGCCGGATGGAGTACTGGAAGGTGAACGCAGTGGCGAAACGGGCCTGCTCGACGACGTCGAGGGTGGCCTGGAAATCTTCCTCGGTCTCGCCGGGGAACCCGACGATGATGTCGGTGGTGATCGCGGCGTCCGGAATCGCCGTCCGGACCTTGTCGATGATGCCCAGGTACCGGTCGGCCCGGTAGGACCGGCGCATTGCCTTGAGAATGCGGTCCGACCCGGACTGCAGCGGCATGTGCAGCGTCGGGCAGACGTTGGGGGTCTGCGCCATCGCCTCGATCACATCGTCGGTGAACTCGGCGGGGTGCGGTGAGGTGAAGCGCACCCGCTCGAGCCCGTCGATGTCACCGCAGGCGCGCAGCAGCTTGGCGAACGCGCTGCGGTCGCGGGGCACGTCCGGGTCGGCAAAGGACACGCCATAGGCGTTGACGTTCTGGCCCAGCAGGGTGACCTCAAGCACGCCCTGTTCGGCCAAGGTCTGCACCTCGGCCAGGATGTCGCCGGGCCGGCGGTCGACCTCCTTGCCGCGCAGCGACGGCACGATACAGAACGTGCAGGTGTTGTTGCAGCCCACCGAGATCGACACCCACGCCGCATAGGCGGACTCCCGCGTCGCAGGCAGGGTGGACGGAAACTCCTGGAGCGCTTCGACGATCTCGACCTGGGCGGTCCGGTTGTGACGGGCCCGCTCCAGCAGCGTGGGCAGGGACCCGATGTTGTGGGTGCCGAAGACCACGTCGACCCAGGGTGCGCGGCGCAGGACCGAATCGCGATCCTTCTGCGCCAGGCAGCCGCCGACGGCGATCTGCATGTTCGGATCGGCCTGTCTCCGCGGGGCCAGGTGGCTGAGGTTGCCGTACAGCTTGTTGTCGGCGTTCTCGCGCACCGCACAGGTGTTGAACACGACGATGTCGGCGTCGGTGCCATCGGGGGCACGCCGGTAGCCGGCGTCCTCCAGCAGGCCGGACAGCCGCTCGGAGTCATGCACGTTCATCTGGCAGCCATACGTGCGGACCTGATAGGTGCGCGCGGCACGCAGCTCGGCCGGCTCGGCCGCCGCTTCCCGGTTCACCATCGTCGTCACGGCCTCAATGGTACGGAGCCCCCGGAAACGGCAACGCGGCGGATTCACGAGATCCGGGCAGGCCGGACCTCCGCTCGGTAAGGTCACCTGCCATGGGTAGCCCCGGCGAGCAGCCGCAGGTCGACGACGCCGCGACACCAGATGTGCCGATGATCTCACTGTCGGGCGTCAACAAACACTTTGGCTCGCTGCACGTACTCAACGACATCAACCTCGAAGTGCGCCGTGGGCAGGTGGTGGTGGTGCTCGGCCCGTCGGGGTCGGGCAAGTCCACGTTGTGCCGCACCATCAACCGGCTGGAGACCATCGATTCCGGCCGCATCGCGATCGACGGTCAGGTGCTGCCCGCCGAGGGCCGCAAGTTGGCCCAGCTGCGTTCGGATGTCGGCATGGTGTTCCAGTCCTTCAACTTGTTCGCACACAAGACAATTCTGGAGAACGTCACGCTCGCCCCGGTGAAGGTGCGCCGCACGTCCAAGGCACAGGCCCGCGAGAGTGCAATGGCGCTGCTGGACCGGGTCGGGGTGGCCAACCAGGCCGACAAGTACCCGGCTCAACTATCGGGTGGTCAGCAGCAGCGTGTCGCCATCGCGCGATCGTTGGCGATGAACCCGAAGGTCATGCTGTTCGACGAGCCCACCAGCGCGCTGGATCCCGAGATGATCAACGAGGTCCTGGCCGTGATGACCGCCCTCGCCGGCGAGGGCATGACGATGGTGGTGGTCACCCACGAGATGGGCTTCGCCCGCCGGGCCTCGGACCGCGTGGTGTTCATGGCCGACGGCGCCATCGTCGAGGACGCAGCACCGGCCGAGTTCTTCGACAACCCGAAATCCGATCGCGCCAAAGATTTTCTCGGCAAGATCCTGCATCACTGACGCTCCGCCGAAAGGACCCCGAACATGCCCTCCGCACCGTTCAAATGGATCGGTACCGTCGCGCTCGCGCTCGCGCTCCCCTTCGCCGCGACCGCCTGCGGCGGCGGTAGCGACTCCAGCAAGATCGTCATCGGCACCAAATACGACCAGCCCGGACTCGGCCAGAAGAAGCCCGACGGCACCATGTCCGGGTTCGACGTCGACGTGGCCAAGTACGTGGCCAATGAACTCGGCTACCCCGAGGACAAGATCGAATGGAAGGAAGCCCCCTCGCCGCAGCGCGAGACGTTGATCCAGAACGGTCAGGTCGAGTACATCGTCGGGACCTACTCGATCAGCCCGGCGCGTCAGGAAAAGGTGGCGTTCGCCGGGCCCTACCTGGTCACCGGGCAGAGCCTGCTGGTCCGCGCCGACGAGAACGCCATCACCGGGCCGGAATCGCTGAGCGACAAGCAGAAGGTCTGCTCGGTGTCCGGTTCGACTCCGGCTCAGCAGATCAAGGAGAAGTATCCCGACGTCCAACTGCAGCTGTACGACACCTACACCCTGTGCGTCGACGCCCTCAGGAACCGCGGAGTCGATGCGGTGACCACCGATGAGGTGATCCTGGCCGGCTACGCCGCGCAGACGCCCGGGGAATTCAAGATCGTCGGTGACCCCTTCTCCGAGGAGCGCTACGGCATCGGTCTCAAGAAGGACGACACCGAGCTGCGCAGCAAGATCAACGATGCGATCGAGAAGATGATCAGCAGCGGGGCGTGGAAAGACGCGTTCGACAAGAACCTCGGGCCGGCCGGCATCCAGGCGCCGACACCGCCGACCGTCGACCGCTGAGTCGAAGAAGCAACTCCCCCGTGGAGATATTCACCGAGTACCGCGATCAGATCTTCGCGGCATTCTGGATCACCATCCGGCTGACGATGTACTCCGCCGTCGGCGCATTGATCCTGGGCACGTTACTGGCGGCGATGCGGCTGGCACCGGTGCCGGTGCTGAACTGGCTCGGCACCATCTACGTGAACATCGTCCGTAACACCCCACTGACGCTGATCATCATCTTCTGCTCACTCGGGGTGGGGCAGACGTTGCGGATCACGCTGGCCGCGTCGGACTCGCCCACCTTCATCGTGGACAGCAACTTCCGCCTGGCCGTACTCGGATTGACGGTCTACACAGCATCTTTCGTGTGCGAGACGGTGCGGGCAGGGGTCAACACCGTGCCGATCGGCCAGGCCGAGGCGGCCCGTTCCCTTGGTCTGTCGTTCGCACAGAACCTGCGGTTGATCCTGCTACCACAAGCCTTTCGCGCGGTGATCCTGCCGTTGGGTTCAGTACTGATCGCCCTGACCAAGAACACCACCATCGCGTCGGCCATCGGTGTCGTTGAGGCGGCGTGGTTGATGAAGACGATGACAGAGAACACCGCCGCACTGCTGACCGTCGGCATCATCTTCGCCGCCGGATTCGTCATCCTGACATTGCCGTTGGGTCTGCTGTTCGGTTGGCTCGGCAAGAGATTGGCGGTGCAGCGCTAGATGTCCAGCGCTTCGGTTCTCTTCGATGTACCAGGCCCCCGTGCCCGGGTGCGGAACTTTATCGTGGCCGTCCTGACCGTTGCGGTGACCGCAGTCATCATCGGCGTCGTGCTGTGGCGCTTCAACGAGAAGGGGCAACTCGACTGGGCCAAGTGGCAACCGTTCCTCACGGCCGATCTGTGGCGGACCTATCTACTGCCTGGCCTCCAAGGCACGCTGACCGCGGCTGCCCTGTCGATCGTGCTGGCACTCGCGCTGGGGTTCTTGCTCGGTGTCGGGCGGATGACGCCGGTGGCGTTCATCCGTTGGCCCTGCGCGGTGTTCGTCGAGTTCTTCCGCGCAGTACCAGTGCTGATCATGATGATCTTCAGCTTCGCGGCGTATGGGCTCGTCGACGGCGTGCCGTCGGAGTATCAGGCGCTGGCCGGCGTTGTCACCGGCCTGACTCTCTACAACGGCGCGGTGATCGCCGAGATCATCCGGGCCGGGGTCCACTCTCTGCCACGGGGTCAGGTCGAGGCTGCGGCGTCACTCGGTCTGCGTTGGGGTTCGACGATGAGGCTCATCCAGCTGCCGCAGGCCATCACCTCGATGCTGCCGGTTCTGGTCTCACAGATGGTCGTGATCCTCAAGGACACCGCGATCGGCTATCAGATCACCTTTCTGGAGGTGGTGCGCCAGACCACCAACCTGGGCTCGACCTACCGCAACTATCTACCCGCGCTCATCGTCGTCGCATTGCTGTTGATCACGATCAACTTCGCGCTGTCTTCATTCGCCACCTGGTTGGAACGACGAATGCGTCGTTCCAGCCGTGGACCCGCGCCGCTGGAACCAGAGGCCGTCGAGCAGGAAGGCGCACCGGGCGCGCAGGTGCTGCACACCCAACGGGACTGAGAACCGGTTCTGAACGCGGACTCGTGCCTCAAATGTCCTTCAGGATAATGACCCGCGCGAACTGCTTCTCCTTCTCGTTCTCGCGGTAGGTCCCGAATGCCAATTTCTTGCCGTCGGAGGTGAAGGCAACATCGCCCGACGCATCGACTGGCGTTGACAGCGGAGGGAGTTGCCTACCGGTGCGGACATCCCAGAGATAGAAACCGTCGAACTGTCCGGCCGTGGCGAGCGTCCTGCCGTCCGGACTAAAGGCCGCGGACGTCGGCCCAGCGGGATGCTGCAGCGCAGGACCAATCTGCTGCCGCGAGGCGACTTCCCAAATTCGCACTGTCCCATCAAGACTCGCGGTGGCATACATTGATCCGTCAGAGCTGACCGCAGCGCCGAGCATGTTCTCATCCTGCCCGGTGTCGATGCGCCCGATCGACTCCCTGGTGTGGATGTTCCACAGGTCGACCGACGACCTCAGGTGTGCGCCCAGAACGGTACCGTCGGATGTCACGTCGATCAGGTTGTAGTTGTACGAGCGATTGCCCGGGATTTCCAACTGCCCGACGGACGCGCAGGTGTTGGCATCCCAGAGCGTGACCGCGTCGGCATATCCCGCGATGAGCAGTGTGTTACCCGCGGGGTCGAATTCAATGTCGTCGGCAAGGTCAGCTTGATCGATCTTGCACGTCATACGTGCGGATGCCACCTCGTAGAGACGTATCCGTGCGCCCTTCCCCCCCAACTCCACCATCGGGTCGCAAGGTTCACTGGTTGCCAGACAACCGGAGTCGAGCACCCCGAGCCGCTGGCCGTCCATGCTCAGCACGACGTGCTCCGGGCTCGGATCATTGATCGCAGTACCGACTTCCTGCGCTGTTGCGATGTTCCAGAATCTGATTTGACTGTGCTCACCGTCGATCGCAACTAGTTTGCCATCAGGCCGGAACCCAACCAGCACCCCGGGAATCTCACCCGGCCTGATCAACCCGGTGTCTGAGGTAGAGCGCTGGATGAACACGACGAGGCCGACGACGACGATCAGGACGGCCAGCAGTCCCGCACCGACCAAGATGATGCGGTTCCGCCCCCGCTGTGCTGCCGGAGTTCGAAGGCCCCTCGATTCACGTTGGCCTGGAAGTTCGCGATCGGGCACCCAGAATTGCCAGCCCGACGGGGCCGGTGGCCACGACGGATCAGGCCGCCAACCCTCAGGCGGATCCCAACCATCCGGAGGCACCGGCCAACCGGGTGGTGCGTTGAATCCCACAGTCGGATAGTCCCACGGAGTTTGCCGCAAGGCGCGCCATCCGCAAAAATTAGCGACACAATGCGGCCGCTATACCCGGCGCCGCTCCCGCTCGCCGGCGAGCTCGTCCCTGACCACGTCGAGGGCCATCGACTGGTGGTAGCCGCGACGAGCCAGCATGCCGACGAGCCGGCGGGTCACCTTCACGTCGCCGTCATCGGCGTCGAGGCGCTCCCGACGCAGCTTGTCGCGGACCAACTGCTCAGCCCGTTGCCGTTCGGCGGCCGGGTCGAGGTCGGCCAGCGCGGCGTCGATGACCTCGTTGTCCACACCCTTCTTGCGAAGCTCGACAGCCAAGGCGCGCTTGCCTTTTCCTGCGTTGGCATGGCGGGACCGCACCCATTGCTCGGCGAAGTCCTCATCATCGATCAGGCCTACTTCGGCAAGCCTGTTGAGGACCTTGGCGCTGAGATCTTCTTCGTAACCCCGTTTGGTGAGCTGTTCGGTCAACTCGGCGCGGGTGCGGGCCCGCACGGTGAGCAGGCGCAGGCAGACATTCTTGGCCTGCTCCTCGCGTTTGCGAGGATCCTGCGTCTGCTCCCCCTCGGGCTTACCCGACGGCTCAGAAGTCAACCGGGGCGGGAAGGACGTCATCAGCCTTCACCTCGGCGGTCACGACAGCACCGATGCCGAGCTTTTCCTTGATCTTCTTCTCGATCTCGTTCGCGGCATCGGGGTTCTCCAGCAGGAACTTGCGGGCGTTCTCCTTGCCCTGACCCAGCTGCTCACCCTCATAGGTGAACCAGGAGCCGGACTTGCGGATGAAGCCGTGCTCGACACCCATATCAATCAGCGAGCCTTCGCGGCTGATGCCGTGGCCGTACAGGATGTCGAACTCGGCCTGCTTGAACGGCGGCGACACCTTGTTCTTGACGACCTTGACGCGGGTCCGGTTACCGACCGCGTCGGTGCCGTCCTTGAGCGTCTCGATGCGGCGGACATCGAGGCGGACCGAAGCGTAGAACTTCAAAGCCTTACCGCCCGTGGTGGTTTCGGGTGAGCCGAACATCACGCCGATCTTCTCGCGGAGCTGGTTGATGAAGATCGCGGTGGTGCCCGAGTTGTTCAGCGCACCGGTCATCTTGCGCAGCGCCTGGCTCATCAGGCGGGCCTGCAGACCGACGTGGCTGTCACCCATCTCACCCTCGATCTCGGCGCGGGGCACCAGGGCCGCCACCGAGTCGATCACCAGGATGTCCAGTGCACCCGAGCGCACCAGCATGTCGGCGATCTCCAGCGCCTGCTCACCGGTGTCGGGCTGGCTCACCAGCAGTGAATCGGTGTCCACACCGAGCTTCTTGGCGTAGTCGGGATCGAGCGCATGCTCGGCGTCGATGAACGCCGCGATGCCGCCGGCAGCCTGGGCGTTGGCCACCGCGTGCAACGCGACAGTCGTCTTACCCGAGGATTCCGGGCCGTAGATCTCGACCACGCGGCCGCGCGGCAGGCCGCCGATGCCGAGGGCCACGTCCAGGGAGATCGAACCCGTGGGAATGACGGAGATCGGCTGGCGCACCTCTTCGCCGAGGCGCATCACCGAACCTTTACCGAAGTTCTTGTCGATCTGGGCCATCGCCAGTTCGAGCGCTTTTTCGCGATCAGGTGCCTGTTGCGCCATGATGGTGCCTCTCCGAGTAGTCGTGTTGACCGGTGTTCCGATCGGTTGGCCGTGACGCTAGAACAGGCCACCGACAAGTCGGTCGAACACCACCCACAGTAGACGAACATCTGTTCGATTCAAGTAGACACGCCGTGCCCGCGGCGAGACGGGCCTATCGTGAGAGCATCTGGCCCGCGCAGCCCATAGCGGGGGTAGCGATGCACGAGATGGCGATCACCCAGAGCGTTGTCGACGCGGTGTGCGAGCACGCCGCAGGCCGGCGTGTGCACAGCGTGAAGCTCGAGGTGGGCGCCTTGTGCGCGGTCGTCCCGGACTCCATGCTCTTCTGCTTCGACCTGGTCACCCAGGGCACGGTGGCCGACGGCGCCCGCCTCGACCTCGACATCCATCCCGGCGCGGCACACTGCCGCAGCTGCGGGGCACGGTTCGACCTGCCCGATCTCATCCTGCTGTGCCCGTGCGGAAGCGCCGACGTCGAGGTGACCGCCGGCCGGGAACTGCGGATTCTCTCGATGGAAGTGAGCTGACATGTGCGCAACCTGCGGCTGCGGCCAGGACGGGGCCATCATCACCCTCGCCGGTCACGATCACCCGCACCAGCATTCCCACCCGCATCCCCACGACCACTCCCACGAGGCCCACGAACACGAGGGCCATGAGCAGGGCCACGAACACCAGGCGTCCGTTCAGACCATCTCCCTGGAACAGAAAGTGCTGGCCAAGAACGATCTTATCGCCGAACAGAACCGGCAGTGGCTGGCCGAGCGCGGCATCGCGGCCTTCAACGTCACCAGCTCGCCCGGCGCGGGTAAGACCACTCTGCTCGAACGCACGATCCGCGACCTGCACCGCACCCGGCCGATCGCGGTTATCGAAGGCGACCAGGAGACCCTGCTCGACGCCGAACGGATCCGGGCTGCCGGCGCTCGAGCGGTCCAGGTCAACACCGGGGCCGGCTGTCATCTGGATGCGGCCATGGTCAGGCGTGCCCTGGAGACGCTCGATCCCGCGCCCGGGACTCTGCTGTTCATCGAAAATGTCGGCAATCTGGTTTGCCCCGCATTGTTCGACCTGGGTGAGCGCAGCAAGGTCGTGGTCGTCTCGGTGACCGAAGGCGCGGACAAGCCGCTGAAGTACCCGCACATGTTCGCGGCCGCGGGTCTGGTGATCCTCAACAAGACCGACCTGCTGCCCTATGTCGATTTCGAAATCGAAACCTGTTGCAGCCATGCCCGATCCGTCAATCCCGGGGTGACGATCGTGGCGACTTCGGCCACCAGGGGGGATGGACTGCCAGCCTGGTACCGCTGGCTTGACTCAGCCGTCGAGGTCCCACCCGTTGACAACGCTAGCCACCCGGAGTAAACCCAAATTTCAGCGCCGGAAAAAATGGCGTGCGTCTGAATCGAGACGTTGGGGCTCACAGCCCGGGCCCCGGAAAGCTGTGACCTATGCCAACCGAGGCAGCAGTCAAAGCAGAAGAGACGCTGATCCACGTGCTGTGGATCAACGCCGGTCTGAGTTGTGATGGCGATTCGGTGGCGTTGACTGCCGCCACCCAGCCGAGCATCGAGGAGATCGCCCTGGGGGCGCTCCCCGGCCTGCCCAAGATCGCCATCCATTGGCCCCTGATCGACTTCGAGTGCGGGCCCACCGGAGGTGCCGACGATTTTCTCGCCTGGTTCTTCAAAGCCGACCGCGGCGAACTGGATCCGTTCGTCCTGGTCGTCGAGGGATCGATTCCGAACGAGCAACTCAAGAGCGAAGGCTATTGGTGCGGATTCGGTAACAACCCCGCCACCAATCAGCCGATGACCACCAGCGAATGGCTGGATCGGCTCACCCCCAAAGCCACGGCCGTGGTGGCCGTGGGCACCTGCGCCACCTACGGCGGGATTCACGCCATGGCAGGCAATCCGACCGGAGCCATGGGGGTGCCCGACTATCTGGGTTGGGACTGGAAGAGCAAGGCGGGCATTCCGATCGTCTGTGTCCCGGGTTGCCCCATCCAGCCCGACAATCTCTCCGAGACGTTGACCTACCTGCTCTACATGGCTACCGACCAGGCGCCGATGATCCCCCTCGACGAGGCGTTGCGGCCCCGATGGCTGTTCGGCAACACCGTGCACGAAGGCTGTGACCGGGCCGGTTACTACGAGCAGGGCGACTTCGCGACCGAGTACGGATCACCGAAATGCATCGTGAAACTGGGTTGTTGGGGCCCGGTAGTGAAATGCAATGTGCCCAAGCGGGGTTGGATCAACGGCATCGGCGGCTGCCCGAACGTCGGCGGCATCTGCATCGGATGCACGATGCCCGGGTTTCCGGACAAGTTCATGCCGTTCATGGATGAGCCTCCGGGCGGCAAGGTGTCCACCACGGCGTCGATGATGTACGGGTCGGTGATCCGCAACCTGCGCCGCGTCACCGGACAAACCGTCGACAAAGAGCCCAAATGGCGCCACCGCGGGACGAAGCTGGAGACCGGAGCCACCCGCACCTGGTAGCCCCAGTCCCCCTGCCGCCCAACACTGTCGACACACCGGACATCGACACCTTCGGTATCGCAGCGCATTCCATGAAAGAGAAGTTCGATGACGACCACAATTCCCGGACCCGCACAGGCGAAGCGCCAACCAGGTCAGCTGGTGGAGATGTCGTGGGATCCGATCACCCGAATCGTCGGCAGCCTCGGGATCTACACCAAGATCGACTTCGACAACCGCGAGGTCGTCGAATGCCACAGCACGTCCTCGATCTTCCGTGGCTATTCGATCTTCATGAAGGGCAAGGACCCGCGCGACGCGCACTTCATCACCAGTCGCATCTGCGGGATCTGCGGCGACAATCACGCCACCTGCTCGTGCTACTGCCAGAACATGGCCTACGGGGTCAAGCCCCCGCACCTCGGTGAGTGGCTGATCAATCTCGGTGAGGCCGCCGAGTACATGTTCGACCACAACATCTTCCAGGAGAACCTGGTCAGCGTGGACTACTGCGAGAAGATGGTGGCCGAGACCAATCCGAGCGTCCTGGCCAAGGCGGAGAACACCGCCGCGCCCCACGCCGACGCCCACGGATACCGCACGATCGCCGACATCATGCGTGCCCTCAACCCGTTCACCGGCGAGTTCTACCGGGAGGCGCTACAGGTCAGCCGTTGGACCCGCGAGATGTTCTGTCTGATGGAAGGTCGCCATGTCCATCCGTCCACGTTGTACCCCGGTGGCATCGGCACCAGCGCCACCGTGCAGTTGATGACGGACTACATGACGCGGCTGATGCGCTACATCGAGTTCATGAAGAAGGTCGTGCCGATGCATGACGACCTGTTCGACTTCTTCTACGAGGCGCTCCCCGGCTATGACAAGGTCGGCCTGCGCAGGACCCTGCTCGGCTGCTGGGGCTCGTTCCAGGACCCCGCGGTGTGCAACTTCGCCTACAAGGACATGGAGCGCTGGGGCGACGCCATGTTCGTCACCCCGGGCGTCGTCGTGGACGGCAAGCTGCTCACCCATTCCTTGGTGGACATCAATTTGGGAATCCGAATTCTGTTGGGCCACAGTTATTACGAGGACTGGTCAGATCAGGAGATGTTCGTCAGGACTGATCCGCTGGGCAATCCGATCGACCGGCGGCACCCGTGGAACCAGCACACCAACCCCCGGCCGCAGAAGCGGGACTTCGACGAGAGCTACAGCTGGGTGATGTCGCCGCGGTGGTACGACGGCAAGGACCACCTGGCACTGGACACCGGTGGTGGCGCGCTGGCCCGGATGTGGTCCACCGCGCTGGCCGGGCTCGTCGACATCGGCTACGTGAAAGCCACCGGCAGCAGTGTGCAGATCAACCTGCCGAAGACCGCCCTGCGGGGACCCGTCGAGTTCGAATGGAAGATTCCGCCCCAGGGCAGCAACACTATCGAACGCAATCGGGCCCGCACCTACTTCCAGGCCTACGCCGCGGCGTGTGCACTGCACTTCGCCGAGCAGGCCCTGGGCGAGATCCGGGCCGGCCGCACCAAGACCTGGGAGCGCTTCGAGGTTCCCGACGAGGGCATCGGGTGCGGGTTCACCGAGGCGGTGCGTGGTGTGCTCAGCCATCACATGGTGATCCGGGACGGCAAGATCGCCAACTACCACCCGTATCCGCCGACCCCGTGGAACGCCAGTCCCCGCGACTCTTACGGCACGCCCGGGCCGTACGAGGATGCGGTACAGGGCCAGCCGATCTTCGAGGAGAACGACCGGGAGCACTTCAAGGGCATCGACGTGATGCGCACGGTGCGCAGTTTCGACCCGTGCCTGCCGTGTGGCGTCCACATGTATCTGGGCGAGGGAAAATCACTGGAACTGTTGCACTCCCCCACCCAAGCAGCCACCGGGGAATGACGCATGCCGCCCGCTCAGACGCCGGTCCCGGACCATCCGGAAGACGACACGCGATGGCGCACAGCGGGTGATCGGATCGAGGCCCTGCTGGACGCCAGCGCGGCCGGCGGTCCCGGCGCGCTGCAGAACGCCGAACAACTCATCCGGGAGCTCACCGACCTCTACGGCGCGGCACTGGCGCGGCTGCTGCGCATCGCCACCAACCACTCCGCCGAGCTCGCTGAGGTGGCGGCCGCCGACAGTCTCGTCGCCAGTCTGCTTTTGGTGCACGGGCTGCATCCGCATCCCGTGCACCGTCGGATCGCTGACGCCCTCGACAAGGTCCGCCCCTACCTCGGATCCCACGGTGGCGATGTCGATCTGATCGAGGTTGACGGCCCCGTCGTGCGGTTGCGGTTCACCGGGAGCTGCAGGGGCTGCCCATCGTCGGCCGCCACGCTCGAGTTGACGATCGAGGATGCGATCCGGGCGGCCGCACCGGAAATCACGTCGATCGACGTCGTGGCCGACAGCCCGGCGCCGAATCTGATCCCGGCGCAGTCCCTGCTGGCCCGGGTGCATCCCGAGGGGCATCGCCCAGCCGCCTGGCAGCCGGTTCCCGCGATCGACGAGTTGACTGCCGGTGAGGTCGGCGGATTCGCGGTCGCCGGCAGCGCGGTGCTGGCCTGCCGGATCGGTGCGCAGCTGTTCGTCTACCGGGATCGCTGCCCGAAGTGCACCCGCGGGCTGGCCGGCGCCACGCTGGCCGGCGCCGTACTGCACTGTCCGTATTGCGGTTCCGGTTTCGACGTGGTGCATGCCGGGGCCGGCTGCGGCGGCGAGCATCTGGAGCCTGTTCCGCTGCTGGTGCGCGACGGCGTGTACTCGATCGCGCTGGCCGAGGAGGTCGCGTCGTGACCGGCCCCATCGATGTGCTGGCCCGCATCCGCGCCACGACGACTGCACCCGAGCGGAACGGCGAGAGCTGCGACATGTGCGCCGAACCGATCACCGAACCTCATCAGCATGTGGTCAATGTCGCAGGCCGCCAACTGATGTGCGTGTGTCGCGGCTGCTATCTGCTGTTCACCGACAGCCACGCCCAGCTGCACTACCGCGCCATTCCGGACCGCTACCTGAGGTTCGACGACTTCGCCCTCGGGCGACCCCTTTGGGAGACCCTCCAGATCCCGGTCGGCCTGGCCTTCTTCTTCGTCAACTCGGCACTGGGACGCGTGGTCGCGTTCTATCCGGGCCCCGCCGGGGCCACCGAATCCGAACTGCCACTGGATGCTTGGGCCACCGTAAAACGGTCCGATCCGAGAGTGGACCTGATCGCCGAGGACACCGAGGCGTTGCTGGTGCGTGTCCCCGACGACGAAACCCAGCCACCGACATGCCATGTGGTGCCGATCGACGCCTGCTACGAGTTCGTGGGACGGCTGCGGTTGTTGTGGCGCGGATTCGACGGTGGCCAGGAGTCGCGTAACTACATCGACGAGTTCTTCGCAGGCCTCATCGACCGCAGCGCGGTGGTGACGCGATGAGCGATCTCACGTTCACGGTCCTCGACATGGCGCCCGAACCGTACGCGGTGACCCCGATCCTGACCGCCCGAATCGCCATCACCACCGCCGGTGCCATCCCGGTGCATGCGGTAGCGCTGCGCTGCCAGGTCCGTATCGAACCGGGCCGGCGCAACTACACCGACGAAGAAGCCGCCGGACTGCTCGACTTGTTCGGCCCCCGCAACCGCTGGGGTATGACGCAACACACCTTCTTGTGGCAGCACAGCACCGCGATGGTGCCCGGATTCACCGGCAGCACCCAGGTCGAACTCCCGCTGACCGGCACCTATGACTTCGATGTCGCGGCGGCGAAGTATCTGCACGCGCTGCGCGGCGGGTCGGTGCCGCTGCGATTCCTGTTCAGCGGCACCGTCTTCACACCGGGGACCCACGGGTTCGCGGTCGAGCAGATCCCGTGGGACCGGGAGGACGTGTACGACATGCCGGTGACCGTGTGGCGACAGCTGATGGCACAGCATTTTCCGAACACCGGGTGGCTGCGACTCGGCCAGGACACGCTCGACGAGCTGGTCTCCTACAAGACCCGGTGGGGCATGCTGTCGTTCGACGAGGCGATCGACACGCTGCTGGCAAAGCAGGAGATCCGATGAGCGCCGATCTGGATCGGGTCCGCGCGGTGGCCGACGCGGTCCTCTACGAGGGCTATCTGCTCTACCCGTACCGGGCGAACTCGGCCAAGAATCAGTGCCGTTGGCAGTTCGGTGTACTCGGTCCGACCGATGCCGAGCGCAACGGCGTCGGTGAGGAAAGTTTGATGTCGGCACAGCTTTTGGTCCGCGGTGCCGGGAACCCACAGATCTCGGTGACGGTCCGGTTCCTGCAGCTGCAACGCCGGTCTGCCGAACGTCGCCGCGGCGACGGCACCTTCGAGCCCGTCGGAGAACTCGTCGCGGCGGGGCGGTCCTGGTTGAGCTGGGACGAGGCGGTGGAACAGCAGATCACGTTCGGCCCCTTCGACATCCGTGACCTGAGGGCTCCGCAGCTGCTGCCCATCGTCATCGATGCGGGCACCGATATCGAGAACGTCGAGGGTGGCCGGATCGTTCGCCACCGTCGCGGTCTGCGTGGCGAGCTCACGGTCCGTGCCGAATCCGACGACGGCCTGGTCCGGCTCACGATGTCGGTATGCAACTGTGCCGCACCGGTGTACGACAGGGACGACGCGATCGCGGTGTCACTGATCGGTGCCCACCTCATCACAGAGGTGACCGGCGGCGAATTCGTCTCGCTGCTGGAGCCGGACGAGTCGGCGGCCGCGGCCGCATCGCGCTGCCGGCAGCACCGGTGTTTCCCGGTGCTCGCCGGGCGGCCGGGCACACACGATCTGATGCTCGTCTCGCCGATCATCCTCTACGACCATCCGGAGATCGCCGAGCAGAGCCAGGGCGAGCTGTTCGACTCGTGCGAGATCGACGAGATCCTCACCCTGCGGGTCATGACGATGACCGATGAGGAGAAGGCCAGTGCCCGGGCCACCGATTCCCGCGCGGCGGCGATCATCGACCGGTGTGACTCGATGTCGCCGGAGGCGATGCTCGATCTGCACGGCGTCCTACGCGACCCGCACGCCGCGAGTCCGGGCCTGATTCCCGAGATACCTGACGGCATCGACTGGTGGGACCCCTCGGCCGACAACGCTGTTGATCCCGGCATCGACGCGGTGCTGATCAACGGGGTGCGGGTGTCCCGCGGCAGCCGGGTGCGGTTGCACCCGTCCCGACGCGCCGACGCGCAGGACATCTTCTTCGCCGACCGCACCGCACAGGTGGCCTCGGTTCACGAGGACGTCGACGGCGAGCGGCATATCGGCGTCGTGCTCGATGACGACCCCGCCGCTGATCTGCACGAGTGGTATGGCCGCTACCTGTACTTCGCCGCCGACGAAGTCGAGCCACTGCCACAGTGAGAGGAGTTCGAGATGGAAGTTGTGGGTTGGATCGCTGTCATCGCCGTCGCGGCGGTGGTGGTCGCCGGGGTCATGGTCGGAGTTCGGTCTATCCCCGATGCCAAGCGCTACCTGAAGATGCGCCGGATGTAGGCAGGAGCGCGATCACGTCCTCAGTTCTGGTGGCCGGCATCGGCAATATCTTTCTCGGTGACGACGGATTCGGTCCCGAGGTGATGAGTCGTCTGCCACCGAACCTCGCCGGTCCGGATGTCCGGCTGTGCGACTACGGGATTCGCGGTGTGCACCTGGCCTACGACCTGCTCGACGGCTGGGACTCCCTCGTCCTTGTCGACGCCTTGCCCTGCCGGGACCGGCCCGGCGCACTGCACGTGTTCGAGGCCGACCAGGAAAGTCTGTCGAGCACTTCGGGTCTGGACGCACATGCGATGGACCCGGCGGCGGTGTTCGCCAGTGTGCGGGCACTGGGCGGCAGCCCGCCCTACACCGTCGTCGTCGGTTGCGAGGTGGCCACGGTGACCGACGGTATCGGGCTCTCGGAACCCGTTGCGGCCGCAGTCCCGGGTGCCGTCGCAGCGGTCGAAGCCGCGGTGGCCCGGTTGTCGGCCCCGGTCAGGGAGGGCTGAGTCATGTGTCTGGGAATCCCCGGCCAGGTGGTCCGGATGCTGCCGGGATACGGCGGCCAGCTCGCGCTCGTCGACGTCGCGGGCGAGCACCGCAAGGTCAACGTCGGCATGCTGCCCGAGGAGACGTTCGTCCCCGGCGATTGGGTGATCATCCATATGGGTTTCGCGGTCGAGAAGACCGACCACGCCGGCGCCGACGCCGCGATGCAAGGCCTGGAGCTGCTGGGCAGGGGCCGCGACGCCGAGGCGCCACCGTGACCGCGCGGCGCCGGTTGCGCATCGGCGTGCACGGAGTCGTCCAGGGCGTGGGTTTTCGGCCGTTCGTCTACACCACCGCGGCCGCGCTCGGGCTGACCGGCTGTGTCCGCAACGACTGTTCCGGCGCCGTGATCGAGATCGAAGGTGCAACCGGCGATCTCGAGACGTTCCTGCACCGGCTGCGCACCGACCCCCCTGTCCTGGCCGTGATCGAATCCATCGAAACCCGGCCGATGCCCGTAGCCGGCGGGACCGGATTCACGATCGCCGATACCTCCAGGGCCGGCGGCGGCCGCACGCTGGCCTCTCCTGACGTGGCGATGTGCGCCGAATGCGCTGCCGAACAACGTGATCCGTCGAACCGCCGGTACCGCCACCCGTTCATCAACTGCACCAACTGCGGGCCCCGGTTCACCATCATCGCCACGCTGCCCTACGACCGCGACGCGACCACGATGGCGAGATTCGCGATGTGCGCCGAATGCGCGCGTGAGTACGCCGACCCGGCCGACCGCCGGTTCCACGCGCAGCCCGTGTGTTGCCCGGCCTGCGGCCCGAGCCTGCGATGGCGGGACGACTCCGGAACGCTCGTGGGTGAGGCCGCGCTGCGGCGCGCCAGGCGGCTACTCGCCGACGGTGCGACCCTCGCGGTCAAAGGTATCGGCGGCTACCACCTCGCGTGCGATGCGCAGAACACCGCCGCGGTCACCGAACTTCGCCGGCGGAAGCGCCGCGGCGACAAACCGTTCGCGGTGATGGTTCCGGACCTGGCCACCGCCCGTGAGATCACCGAGATCGATCACACCGCGGCCCGTGTGCTGTGCGGACCGCAGCGGCCGATCGTGCTCGTACCCAGGCTGTCGGCCGCCCGGGTCTCCGAAGCGGTCGCACCCCGCAACCCGGACCTGGGCATCCTGCTCGCCTACACGCCGCTGCACGCCCTGCTGTTCGGGCTCCCCGGTGACACTCCCGGCCCCACTGTGCTGGTGATGACGTCGGCCAACCTCAGCGGTGAACCGATCTGCTTCTCCGATGACGATGCAGTGGCGCGACTGTCATTGATCGCCGACGGATGGCTGATGCACGACCGCGAGATCCTGGTGCCCTGTGACGATTCGGTGGTCCGAGTCGCCGGCGGCGACGAGCTGGCCATCCGCAGGTCCCGGGGGTACGCGCCGCTGCCGGTCGCCCTGCCGGCCGCGGTGCCGCCGACCCTGGCGGTCGGCGCCGATCTGAAGAACACGATCGCCGTGGCCGAGGCCGAGTACGCCTGGCTGAGCGCCTACATCGGTGATATGGACAGCCTCGCCACGCTGTCGGCATTCGAGCGCGCGGTCCGCCATCTGGAGGCACTGACGGGCGTCGAACCCGAAACCCTGGTCTGCGACGCACATCCGGGGTACCGGTCCAGCGACTGGGCGCATCGCCAAGCCCGGTCCCACTCGGTACGCACGGTGCAGCACCATCACGCCCATATCGCCGCGGTGATGGCCGAACACGGCCTGGACGGTACGCAGCAGGTGCTCGGATTCGCCTTCGACGGAACCGGATATGGCCCCGACGGCACGGTGTGGGGTGGCGAGGTGATGCTCGCCGACTACAAGGGCTTCACCCGGGTCGCCCACCTCGCCCAGGTACCGCTGGCCGGTGGCGACGTGAGCGTGCTGCGCCCCTACCGGATGGCGCTCTCACATCTGTGGGCGGCGGGGCTGCCATGGGATGCCGACCTGCCGCCGGTCCGCGCGTGCCCCGCTGCCGAACGCCGCGCCCTGACACATCAACTGGCGACCGGAGCCGGGTGCGTTGCGACGTCGAGCATGGGCCGATTGTTCGATGCGGTGTCCGCATTGATCGGGGTACGGCAGACGGTGGTCTACGAGGCGCAGGCCGCGATCGAGCTGGAAGGGATCTCACGGCACACCGCGACGGGCGCATGCCAGTACGAGTTCGCGCGGGACAGCGCCGCGGCACCCATCATCATCGACCCGGCTCCGGTGCTCGCGGCGATCATCGGCGACCTGCGGGACGGCGTGCCACCGGCGGTGATCGGCGCTCGATTCCACCGCGCCGTCGCCGCACTCATCGTCGGGTTGACGCTCGAACTGTCGGAGACGCACGGTTACCCGGGTCAGCCGGTGGCGTTGTCGGGCGGGGTTTTCCAGAACGTGCTGCTGCTGGGCCTCACCCTGGCCGGGCTACGCGAACACGGCCTCCGGGTGATCACCCACCGCCGGGTGCCGCCGAATGACGGCGGAATCGCGCTGGGCCAACTGCTGGTCGGGAATGCGGGGTGACGCCATGACCGCACCGCCGACCCGGCACCTGCCCGCGGGATACCAGCTGTTCGCCCGGTATGCGTTCCCGCCCAACGAGCTCGGCTACTGCGGCCCCGCAGACACCGCGGCCCGGCCCGGGGACGACCCGGACGAGCTCGCCTCACGGGCACGCGAATTCGACGGGGCCTGGCCGTATCTACATTCCATCGCCGAGGCAACCGGCGCCGACCCGTTGGACGCGGACGTCGTTCGCAGCTATTGGGTGGGCGGGCCTCTGCTGGCGCGGGCGGATCCGAGCGTCCTGCTCACCCAACTGCGCAAGGCGTTCCAAGGGCAGGTGACCGGCCGGCTCGCCACCGTGACCACAGCCGGTCCCGGTGATGTGCTGGCACATCACAGCTTCCACGTGTTCGTCGTCTATCCGTGGATTCGGTTCCTGGACCGGGATCCGGACACGGCGCTGCGGGTGCTGCAGAACTGCCGGATCCGATGGGGCACGGTCAGATCGGTCGAAGCGGAGCACGTGGTGGTCGAGTCCGGCCCGTTGATACTGGACAACGACGTGCTCACGATCGGTGAGCCGGTCGCCGAACGGATCCGGTGGAGCCGCGACGGGAAATCCCTCACCGGCGTGCCCAGGCCGGGCGATACCGTTTCCGCGCACTGGGATTGGGTGTGCGACACGCTGACCCTCGACGAGACCTCGGCGCTGGCCGATGCCACCCGCGCCACCCTCAACCTGGTGAACACAGGAGGTCGACCATGAGTACGACGACACCGACCATCACCACCCCCACCGGGCCGCCGGGTGCCCATCTCGTCGACCAGGATCTGGCCGCCGATATCGCCGCAGCAGCGCTCGACGTGGCCCGGAAGTTCCACGACGGTGCCACGCTCTGGGTGATTGCGCCCCAATGGGAGCCGCACGCCCATCACGTGGCCGTCGAGTTCGTCCATCCGGTGATCGTCGGCAAGCGCGCGCTGCCCTCGGTCGCTCTGGTCGAGCCCGATCCGGTGGCCCAGGTGCGGGTGGCCAGTCAGCGGGGAGACCTGCTCCTGGCCGTGGCGTCGGCCGATCAGCCGGCCGCGGTCGACGCGATGCGGCGGGCCGGCGCCTGGGGTGTCACGACGTTGTGGATCGGCTGCGGCCCGCGCCCACCGGCCGGCGCCGCCCACCACATTCTGTGGGTGGACTCCGATGACCCGATGGTCCCGGCCACCGGCCGGTTCGTCCTGATCTACCACCTGCTCTGGGAACTCACCCACGTGTGCTTCGAACATCCCGGTCTGCTCACGGCCGAGCCCGAAGACACCGGGCAATCCTGTGTCACCTGCAGCGACGAAGGCCGCCAGGCCGAAGTCGTGATCCCACCCGCCGAACGGGGTGGGCGGGCACTGGTACGCAGTGCTGCCGGAGAGGAATGGGTGGAAAGCGCGATGCTCGATCGGGTCAGCGTCAACGACCTGATCCTGGTGCACGCGGGTACCGCGATCGCGCGGATGACGGAAGGCAGGTGAACCATGAGCCACAATGCACCTGAGAGCACCGGATTCCTCTACCCGTTCATCGAATCCGAAGAAACCGACGTCCGCGCGTTGCTTGACGACCTCGCCGCCTCGGCACGCGCAAAAGCAGCTGAAAGTGCCCGGCTACAACAGGACTCACTGCAGGAGTACGACGAGGGGCTGACCGCCGCGGGAGCCCTGATGGCCGACCGGTTCCTGCGGGGCGGTCGGCTCTACACCCTGGGAAACGGCGGCAGCTCGACCGATGCGGCCACGCTGGCCTCCCTGTTCAGCCGGCCCGCGCTGGGTAGGCCGGTGGCGGCCTGGTCGCTGGCCGCCGACGAGGCGGTGGTCACCGCGCTGGGCAATGACGTGGGTTTCGAGCTGATCTTCAAACGCCAGATCATCGCCCACGGCCGCGATCGTGATGTCGCCATCGCACTGTCGACGTCGGGCAATTCCGAAGACCTCATGACCGCGATCACCGAGGCCAAGCGGCGCGGTGTGCTCACCATCGGATTCTCCGGGCACGACGGCGGACGCATGGCGATCGAATCCGGCGAATCCGGTGATCTGGACTTCTGTTTCACCGTGCACAGCCAGAGCATCCATCGCATCCAGGAAAGCCACGCGATGCTCGGGTATCGGCTGTGGTCAGTGGTGCAGGACCAGATGTCGCGGGCGTACACATCATGAGCACCATCGAGACCTCGACTGCGGCCCAACGTGAGGATCGCGTGCTGGAGCGGATCGAGAAGTTCCGGCAGCGACGCCCCCGGCTCATCGACGAGGTCGTCACACTCGCGCACGGCGCAGGCGGAAAATCCTCTGCCGCACTGGTCGACGCAGTCTTCGTCGAGGCGTTCCGCAACCCCGAACTCGAGCAACTCGGCGATGCGGCCGTGCTGCGCACCCCGTCCGGTGACATGCTGGCGTTCTCCACCGACTCGTATGTGGTTGCTCCACACCGTTTCCCGGGCGGCTCGATCGGGCACGTCGCGGTGCACGGAACCATCAACGACCTCGCGGTGTCCGGCGCCCGCCCGCAATGGCTGTCGGCGGGCTTCGTCATCGAGGAGGGGTTCCCGATCACCGAACTGCGCGAGATCGTCGCCGACATGAGCGAGGCGGCGGCCCGCGCCGGGGTCCAGATCGTCACGGGCGACACGAAAGTCGTGGGCAAAGGCGCGGCCGACGGCATGTACATCTGCACGGCCGGAGTCGGAGTCATCCCCGCGGGCCGGCGCCTGTCCCGCGAGAACGTGCGCCCCGGGGACCGGGTTTTGCTGTCCGGCACGATCGGCGACCACGGAATGGCGGTCATGCTGGCCCGCGGCGACCTGGCCATCGACGCCGACATCATCTCCGACACCGCACCTGTGCACGAACTCGTCGAGATCCTGCTGGCCGCCGCACCGGCGACCCGGTGGATGCGGGACGCCACCCGCGGCGGTATCGGCACGGTGTGCAACGAGCTGGCCAAGGATTCACCGTTCGCGGTGATCCTCGACGAGAACCGCATTCCCGTCGAGCCGCAGGTGGCGGGGGCCTGTGACCTGCTCGGCATCGACCCGCTCTACGTGGCGAACGAGGGCAAGTTCCTCGCGATCGTCACCGCCGACGAGGCCGATGCCGCCGTCGCCGCGCTGCGCACACATCCGCAGGGCGCCCAAGCCGCGGTGGTCGGCGAGATCGTCGCCGAGCCGCCCGGGATCGTCGCGCTGCGAACCGCTTTCGGCGGCAGCCGGATCGTCGACATGCTCGTCGGCGATCCGCTCCCCCGGATCTGCTAGCTGAAAGGAGCCCTCCCATGTGTCTGGGCATTCCCGGCCAGGTGGTCGACATCGTCGACGCCGAGGCCCATCTCGCCAAGGTCGATGTGAATGGTGTCCGCCGGACCATCAGTGTGCGGCTGCTGGCCGATGACAACCTGCGGGTCGGCGACTGGGTGCTGGTGCACGTGGGTTTCGCGATGGCCAAGATCGACGAGCGCGAGGCGACACTCACGCTCGACCAGGTACAGAAAATGGGCGCCGACTACACGATGGAGATCGACGCCTTCAATTCCTCCGAAATCGCCTGAGGAAAAGGGGTTTTCGCATGAAGTTCGTCGACGAATTCCGCGACCCGGCGGCGGCCCGCGCCCTGGTGAAAGCCATCACCGAACTTGCCGCCGGTGACGAGTTCAAATTCATGGAGGTGTGTGGCGGCCACACCCACACCATTTACCGGCACGGGATCGAACATCTGCTCCCGGAGTCGATCGAGTTGGTGCACGGCCCCGGCTGCCCGGTGTGTGTGATCCCGATGGGCCGGGTGGATGACGCGATGTGGCTGGCCGAACAACCCGGTGTCATCTTCACCACGTTCGGCGACATGATGCGGGTACCCGGGTCGCGCGGCAACCTGATCGAAGCCAAGGCTCGCGGGGCCGACGTCCGGTTCGTCTACTCACCGCTCGACGCCCTCAAGATCGCCCGTGACAATCCCGAACGCCGCGTGGTGTTCTTCGCCGTCGGGTTCGAGACGACGGCGCCGTCGACGGCCGTGACCCTGGTGCGGGCCCGCGCGCTCGGTGTCGACAACTTCAGCGTGTTCTGCAACCACGTCACCATCGTGCCGCCGATCAAGGCCATCTTGGAGTCACCTGACCTGCGACTTTCAGGTTTTCTGGGCCCCGGGCACGTCTCGACGGTGGTGGGTCTGCGGCCCTACCGGTTCGTGCCGGCCGTCTATCACAAGCCGATCGTGGTGGCGGGATTCGAGCCGCTCGACATCCTGGCCTCAGTGCACATGCTGCTGCGCCAGATCCGTGCTGGCCGCTGCGAGGTCGAGAACCAGTACACGCGGGTGGTGCGGCCCGAAGGCAACACTGCGGCTCTCAAACTGATGGCCGAGACCTTCGAGCTACGGCCGCACTTCGAATGGCGCGGGCTCGGGTTCATCTCGCAGAGTGCGCTCAAGATCCACCCCGACTATGCCGACCACGACGCCGAGCTTATCTTCGACATGCCCGGGGTGCGGGTTGCCGATCCCAAGGCCTGCCAGTGCGGCGAGGTGCTCAAGGGCGTCATCAAGCCGTGGGAGTGCAAGGTGTTCGGGACTGCCTGCACACCGGAAACGCCGATCGGCACCTGCATGGTGTCCCCGGAGGGAGCGTGCGCGGCGTATTACAACTTCGGCAGATTGCACCGCGAAACCGCGCAGCTGCTACTGCGCCATTAGCGGTAGTTCGAGCTCAACGACGCCAGTTCGGAAAATTGTCGAGATCCCGCAGCGTCATGACGAACCCGAATGCGCCGACGGCGAGGACGAACAAATATCCGAGGGCCGCCTGCCACCCCGACAGAGTTGACGCAACCAACCAGCACAGCAGAACTGCTGCGATAACAAGCAGAACACCGTAGAAGGGTGTTCGCATCGGGTGGTCACCGAGACCCATAACTCCGGTATACGCCGAATCTGCGACGGGGAAAAGACCCGTCAGCTCACCAGTTGCTGTTCACCACTGATCGCGCGGGACATCGAAGTCCGCACACAACGCCCGCCACACACTGCGCGGCTCCACCCCGTCCTCGATGGCCTGCGCGGCGGTACGGCCGTGAAGAGCACCGAGCACGTGGTCGACGATCAGCGAACGACCCCGCATCGCGCCGAACTGGCCGTCTACGAGCTCATTGAATTCCGTCAACCGCACAGGCCCAACCTACCCAGCATCAGCCAAGGCGTCATGGCACACCCGTACCGGATCTGCCACCTCGGCCGCCGAGGCGCCGGCGCGCTGCGCGGCCGCACGGTAGGAGGAGGACCCGAGCACCGCGCCGACCGCCGCGGCCAGCGCATCCCCGGACAGTGGCCGCACCAGCTGCGCACTACCTTGGCGCACAACGCGATTGGCGAGCTCCCATTGATCACCGCCGCCCGGCACCACCACCATCGGCACACCGGACAACAGGGTCTTGGACACTATGCCGTGCCCGCCGCCGCAGATCACCAGGTCGGCATGCGACAGCAACTCGTCCTGGCGACCGAGCCCCACCGCCGCCCACGGCGGCACCTCCACGTCGGCCCCGCCGAGTCGCGACACCACCACGCGGGCCCCCTCCGGCAGCGTCTGGCCCGGGCGCAACGACTCCAACGCCAGTTCCGCCATTCCCTGCGTCCCGGTGGTCGCGGTGGACGGCGCCACCATTACGACCGGACCCGAACCCGGTGGCACGGCCAGTACCGCCTCGGTGGGCTCGAAATGCAGCGGACCCACCACCACAGCCTCGGCCGGCCAATCCGGTCGCGGCACCTCCAACGCCGGCAGGGTGGCAATCAACCGGCGCAACGGCCCGGGGTCCTGCACCGACAGACCGATGTCGGCCCGAACAGCGGCGCGCTCCACCAGGCCGGCCCGGAACGACCGCGCGGTCAGCGCGCGCATGACGGTGTCGCGCAACCGGCCACTCAGGCCGACACCCGGGGCCAGACCGCTGCCGAGCGGTGGCAACCCCTTCGACGGCAGGTACAGCGGATGCGGGCTGAGCTCGACCCACGGCAGACCGAGCAACTCGGCAGCCAGTCCGCCACAGGCGGTGATCACATCGGAGACCACCAGATCCGGCCGCAGTTCGCCCAACCCGGGCACGTTGAGCTGCGCCATCCGCCCGGCGCGCTGGTGGATCTTCGCCCCGGCATCGGCATCGTCGTCACCGTCGGCCGGATCGAGTCCGACGAGTTCGATCGCGTCGACACCGGCGGCCCGTGCGGTGTCGAGCCATTCCACCCCGGTCAGCAGCGTCGGGATATCCCCCGCGGCCAGGAACTTCAGGCACAACGCAAGGGCCGGGAAAGCATGTCCGGGATCGGGTCCGGCGACCACAGCTACGCGCACCGGCCTACCCTGCCACAGCCGTGCCCACTAGGCTTCGGGCATGGCTGACCAATCCACCACCGCAACGCAGACCCCGACCGCGACGGTCGAGAGGTTCCTCAATGCGCTGCAGGAGCAGGACATCGACACAGCCGAGGGCACACTGGCGCAGAACCTGGTCTACCAGAACGTCGGTTTTCCGACCGTCTACGGGCGCAACCGCACCATCAAGCTGTTCCGCTCGATGCCGAAGTGGATGGGCTTCGAGGTCAAGATCCATCGAATCGCCGCCGACGGTGCCGCCGTGCTCACCGAGCGCACCGATGTCCTGGCATTCGGCCCGCTGCGCGTGCAGTTCTGGGTATGCGGCGTGTTCGAGGTGCACGAAGGCCGCATCACCCTGTGGCGGGATTACTTCGACATGCTCGACATGGTCAAGGCAACGGTGCGCGGCCTCGTCGGTGTGGTCGTCCCGTCCCTGCGCACATCCCTGTAACGGCGGTTCAGGCGCGGCGCAGCTGACCGAGTTCGTCGAACGCCTGCGCCCAGCCGACCAGACGATCGGTGGCACCGGTCAACTCATTGCGATAACGCTGCTGTGACAACGGTGACGCCACGGCCTGGCCGCTGTTCACCGTTGACACCAGTTGGGCTGCAGCAGTGACCATTTCGTTGTACTGCCGCACACCCTGACCGAGCTGGGCGGTGAAGGCGTTGATGGTCGGTACCAGATGCTGGCGCGCCTGCGGAGCGCTACCCATCGCGCGCTCCATCGAGACCACCTCGGTCGCGGTGGCCGCCATCGTCCGTGCGGTCTGGTTGGCCACCACGGTCAGCTCCCGCAGTTCGCCGGCCGGCAACATCCGCCCGCGCTCCAGAACACCGAGCAGCGAGAACATGCCCCGCTCAGAGGCCATCAGCGCCGCCATCGGCTGACGGGCAGCCGAGCCCCAGGGCGGCAACCGACGTCCCGAGACCGGCCGCTCCACCGGGAGCGGCTCGGCACGCAGCCACCGGTAACGCAACCAGAACAACGTCGCCGGGAACGCCGCACCCGCCGCGATCGCGCCGGCGATGATCAGACCCCAGACCGGTGTGCTCCACGACGCCAGCAGCGCCGTCACGAGCACCCAGAACCCACTGGACAGGGTGAAGAACACCGCGAAGCGCACCGCCCACCGCCGCTTGCGCAGCAATTTTGCGCGCGGATCAGCGGCGGCACTGAGCTTCTCGGTGAGAGCCCCCGACAGGTCTGCCGCGGTATCGATCCCCCGTTGCACCAACGACTTCCAGGCGTCGGTTCGACCGGTCTTGGTAGCCATGATCTAGGACACTCGAATCTCTACTGGCCGAGCGGTTTTTCCGGGGCGGCCGGGGTCTGGTTGGCGGCCGGGGTGGCCGGCGTGGCCTGGGAAGCACCTCCGCTGGGCAGCGCATCGCCGCGCATCGAGGCACGGATCTGCTCGAGCCGGGAGTGACCGGCCATCTGGACGCTGGCCTGCTGCACCTCCATCATGCGGCCCTGCACAGAGTTCTGCGCCAGCTCGGCCTCACCCATGGCGTTGGCGTAACGACGTTCGATCTTCTGGCGCACCTCATCGAGACTCGGGGTGGTACCCGGTGCGGCAACCTCACTCATCGAGCGCAGCGAGGCACTGACCTGCTCCTGCATCTTGGCCTGCTCGAGCTGGGACAGCAGCTTGGTGCGTTCGCCGATCTTCTGCTGCAGCATCATCGCGTTCTGCTCGACGGCTTTCTTGGCCTGCGCGGCGGCCTGCAGGGCCTGGTCGTGCAGCGCCTTGAGATCCTCGACGCTCTGCTCACCGGTGACCAGCTGGGCGGCGAACGCCTCGGCGGCGTTGGTGTACTCGGTCGCCTTGGCCGCGTCACCGGCGGCGGTCGCCTGGTCGGCCAGCGTCAGTGCCTGCCGGACGTTGGCCTGCAGCTTCTCGATGTCGGCGAGCTGGCGGCTGAGCCGCATCTCCAGCTGGCGCTGGTTGCCGATGACCTGGGCGGCCTGCTGGGTGAGTGCCTGGTGCTGACGCTGCGCGTCCTCGATCGCCTGCTGGATCTGCACCTTCGGATCGGCGTACTCGTCAACCTTGGAGCTGAACAGCGCCATCAGGTACTTCCACGCCTTGACGAACGGATTGGCCATGGGTTCGTTCCGCCTTATCTGGTCGGGCTTGTCGGTCAGGCTTGTCTAGCAAGCCCGTGCTCGGGTCCTACTGCTCTTCAGGTTGCCGCACTTCCTCTGATGCCAACTTATCGGTTATGGGCAGACAGCCACAGCCCCGCGGGCTGTTCGCCTGGGTGTTTCTACGAAAATTCGCACAGTCACCGACGAGCAGCGCGACCGATCCGGCATCGCGGCGTGGTCTCAGGCCAAGATCACGCGACGGCCATGACCGCGGCCTGCGGAATGACCATCTTGGTGGCGGCGTCGATGTGGGCGACATTCGCGTGGGCCGGCACCTTGGTGGCTGCACTGACGTGTTCACGCTCGGCCATGTTCTCGCCTGCATCGGTGAGTACCCGCGAGAGCGGGACATCCAGGGCGTCGCAGATGGCACCCAGCAGTTCGCTGGAGGCCTCCTTGCGACCGCGCTCGACTTCGGAGAGGTAGCCAAGGCTCACCCGCGCCGCGTCGGATACTTCGCGCAGGGTGCGTCCCTGCTCAGTGCGGGCATGACGCAGCACGTCGCCAATCACCTCGCGCAGCAATGTCGTCATCGCGCTCTCCTTCGCTTCGCCTGTCGCAGGTTCGCTAACTGACCAACGCCGCCGGTCGCTGCTTGGTTCCCGAAGGAAACCAGGATCTGGAGTTACTGGTTCTCGACCAGGAAACGCAACCGGGCGATCGCCTCGTCGACTGCGGCGCGGCGGATGTCCCAGCGTGAACCGGGTAGGGACAACTCCACGACTTCGGTGTCGACCGGGCCGGCCAGGCCGATGAACACCGTGCCCACCGGGTGTCCGCCGTGCGGTTCCGGCCCCGCCACGCCGGTGAGGCCGATACCCCAGGTCGCTGAGCAGCGCTGCCGGGCGCCGACCGCCAGCGCCCGCGCCGTCGGCGCCGCGACCGGACCGACCGCGTCGAGCACCTGGGGAGCCACTCCGGCCAGCCAGATCTTGGTGTCTTCGTTGTAGGTGATCAGGCCGCCCTGCAGCACCGCGCTGGCCCCGGTCACCCCGGCCAGCGTCGCCGCGAGCAGTCCGCCGGTCAGCGACTCGGCGGTGGCCACGCTCTGCGCGCGCACCGTCAGGTCGGCGACCAGCACCCTGGCGTCCTCAGTGAGCAGCGGATCGTCCACGCGAATCCCTCATCGCAGATATGACGTAGTCGGCGCCGGTGAGCACGGTCAGCACCACAGCGGCCCACATGATCAGCCAGGCGATGTTGAGCCACACATCGGGCCACGCGTGCAGCGGCAGCACGAACAGCCCGATCGCCACGGCCTGCACCAACGTCTTGAGCTTGCCGCCGCGACTGGCCGGGATCACGCCGTGCCGCAGCACCGCGAAACGCAGCACCGTGATCCCGATCTCACGGGTCAGCACCACCGCGGTGATCCACCACGGCAGGTCGCCCAGCATCGAGAGGCCGATCAGCGCCGCCCCGATAAGGGCTTTGTCGGCGATCGGATCGGCCAAAGTGCCGAACTCGGTGATCATCCCGTAGCTGCGAGCCAAGGCCCCGTCGAAATGGTCGGTGATCACCGCGATCGCGAACACCGCGAAAGCGGCTATTCGCCAGCTGGTTTCATGCCCGTCACCGACGAACAGAAATACGAGGAACACCGGAACGAGCACCATCCTCACACCGGTGAGCATGTTGGCGAGGTTGGCCACGCGCGCGCGCGGGACCACCGGATCGGTAGAAGGTTGGCCCGGCACCGCAACAGAATATCGGTTGCCGGAACCGATACTCTTGCGGCTGTGAACCCAGGCAGTGTCGAGTCGCGCCAGCGCCCTGTGGTCCGCCGCGCCCGCACGTCCGATGTTCCGGCGATCAAGACCCTGGTCGATGTCTATGCGGGCAAGATCCTGCTGGAAAAAAACCTGGTGACGCTGTACGAGGCGGTCCAGGAATTCTGGGTGGTCGAACTCGACGGCGAGCTCGTCGGATGTGGCGCACTCCATGTGCTGTGGGCCGATCTCGGCGAGGTACGCACCGTGGCCGTGCACCCGAAGGTTCGCGGTACCGGTGTCGGGCATGTGCTCGTCGAGCAGTTGCTCGACGTGGCCCGCGATTTGCACCTACGCCGGATCTTCGTGCTGACCTTCGAGGTCGACTTCTTCGGTAAGCACGGTTTCGAGGAGATCGAGGGGACTCCGGTGACCGCCGAGGTGTACGAGGAAATGTGCCGCTCGTATGACACCGGTGTGGCGGAGTTCCTCGACCTGTCCTACGTCAAGCCCAACACCTTGGGCAACACCCGGATGCTGCTCACGCTGTAAACCTGCGTCAATTCAAGGGGGGATTGTGCGGAGATCGACAGCGGCGGTGCTGCCGAAAACGTTGGCGCTGGCCGTCATCGGCGTGTCCGTCGGGACCGGCGCGTCCGGTTGCGGTCTGCTCGGGGACCTCCTCGGCGGGCACAAATCCGCCGTGGAGGCAATCGCCGGCCAGTTGAAGTCGATGCCGGGCATATCCAGCGTCGACCTCGGCTACACCAACAACATCAGCAGCGGGGAGCAGATCCGACTCACGGCGGAGGTGGCTTCCTCGGCAACACCGGAGCAAGCCGGCGCGGCGGCCAGGATGTTCGCCGAACAGGGCCTGCATCGGCGCCTCGACCGCGCCAACTCCGCCGAGTTGGCGCTGACCTACCCGCTCGGCCTTACCCGTCCCAACTACTACCTGCGCAGCGACTCCAGCGCGAATATCAGTGTGGAGTCCGGGCTGGATGGAATGTTGGTCGCCGACACCGTCGCCACCTGGTTGAGCGCGGCACGCGCACCGATCGTCGAGTCGGTGCTGACCACCCCGACCTGGGGTGAGACCGATTCCTTCGACACCACAGTCGCGTTGCGCCCGGAGACGACCGCCGCGCAGGCCGAGGCGCTGCAACAACAGTTGCCCGGCCTGAGTGACGCGACCTGGGAAATCAACGCGTTCGACGAGCCCAACACGCGGCCCAACATCTTTCGCACCAATCCCGGACCGCCGACGGCAAAAGTTCTGACGCTGTGGCAGCAGGTCAGCGACGCCGTTGCTCCGTATGGCCACGTGAGCGGCGTCAGCAATGGGCCCGGGCAACGAGTCCCGGGAACCTCAGTGGAGGTCGAGTTGCCTACCGGTCGCGGCGCCGAACCCGACCAGCAGCGCATTGCGCACGCCGTGGCCGCGCTGCTGAGCCAGTTCGGTCAACCAGTCACGCTGGAGTCGCATGCCGGTGCGGGTCCGATCGAGGTGCAGATCGGCGGCTGTTTCCAGCATGAACCCCAACACCGACGCCTCGCACTCGAACTGGAGCTAGCTGCCCAGTACGAGAAGTGCTGATCAGAACCCGTCCTGATGATCGTCGGCGTCGGCCCCGTTGGCGTCCGAGCCGCCCTGGATCAGCATCAGCGTGCCGGCCAACTCGTCGGGCTTGACGAGCACCTCCCGCGCCTTGGAACCCTCGGACGGACCGACGATGCCGCGGGTCTCCATCAGGTCCATCAGGCGGCCGGCCTTGGCGAACCCGACCCGCAGCTTCCGCTGCAGCATCGAGGTGGACCCGAACTGGCTCGACACGACCAGTTCCACGGCCTGCAGGAAGACGTCCATGTCGTCGCCGATGTCGCTGTCGATGTCGCGCTTCTCGACGGTCTTGACCGTGACGCCGTCGATGAACTCGGGCTGGGCCTGCTGTTTGGTGAATGCCACCACGGCCTGGATTTCGTCGTCGCTGACGAAGGCGCCCTGCACGCGGATCGGCTTGGGCGCTTCCGACGGCTGGAACAGCGCGTCACCCTTACCGGTGAGCTTTTCGGCGCCGATCTGGTCGAGGATGACGCGCGAGTTGGTGGCGTTGGTCACCCCGAACGCCATGCGGGACGGCACGTTGGCCTTGATCAGGCCGGTCACCACCGACACCACCGGCTGCTGGGTCGCGAGCACCAGGTGAATACCCGCGGCGCGGGCCTTCTGGGTGATGCGCACGATGGCGTCCTCGACGTCACGCGGTGCCTGCATCATCAGGTCGGCGAGCTCGTCGACGACGCAGAGGATGTACGGATAGGTCTTGTAAACCCGCTCACTGCCCAGCGGTGTGGTGATCTCGCCCGAGCGCACCTTCTTGTTGAAGTCGTCGATGTGCCGGACACCGCTGGCGCTCATGTCCTGGTAGCGCTGCTCCATCTCCTCGACCAGCCAGGCCAGCGCCGCGGCGGCCTTCTTCGGGTCGATGATCACCGGCGTGATCAGGTGGGGAATCCCCTGGTACGGCGGGAACTCCACCATCTTCGGGTCGATGAGGATCATCCGGACCTCGTCCGGAGTGGCCCGCTGCAGCACGGACACCAGCATCGAGTTGATGAAGCTCGACTTACCCGAACCGGTGGAGCCGGCGACCAGAAGGTGCGGCATCTTGGCCAGGTTGTAGCTGATGAAGTGGCCTTCGACGTCCTTGCCGATGCCGAACACCATCGGGTGGTGGTCCTTGCGGGTGCTGGGCGCGCTCAACACATCCTTGAGCCGCACCATCTCGCGGTCGCTGTTCGGCACCTCGACGCCGACCGCGGACTTGCCGGGGATCGGGGCCAGCAGGCGGATGTGCTCGTTGGCCACCGCGTAGGCCAGGTTGCGCTGCAATTGGGTGAATCGCTCGACGCGGACACCGGGCCCGAGCTCGATCTCGTACCGGGTGACGGTCGGGCCGCGCTGGAAACCGGTGACGGTGGCGTCGACCTTGAACTGCTCCATCACCTCGGTGATGGCGTTCACGATGCGGTCGTTGTCCCGGCCGACCCGCTTCGGTGGGTCACCGTCGGCCAGCAGGTCCAGCGGCGGCAGGGTGTAGTCGCCCTCGACCACCCGGTCGATCACCAGGGTGTCGTCGTTCTTGGGTTTGGCCTCCGAGCTGGTACCAGCCTTGGCCTCGACCTTCTTGCGACGCGGCTTGACCGCGGGCTCTGGGACGGTCGGCGCATCGGCGTCGTCGGGCAGCGGGTAGTTGTCCATCGGGGTGCCGGTCGGCGCCTTGGGCGCCTCGATCGCGGCTGTTGGCCAGGTCTGGGCCTGCGTATCGCCTCGCGCGGTGTCGTCGTCGTAGTAACCGTCGGACAGATCGTCGTCTTCGTCGTACTCGTCGACGTAGTCCCCGTCGTACTCGTCGTCGTAGTCATCGTCGTGGAATGCCCGCGTGCTGAACATCGTCTGCAGGGTCGAGGGCACCTCGCGGATGGTCGTGCCCGTGATGAGCAACAGACCGAACAGCGTGCCCATGAACAGCAGCGGTGCGGCGATCCACGCGGTCAGGCCGTCGGACAGGGGCCCACCGATGGCGAAGCCGACGAATCCGGCAGCGTGCTGACGCGCGAGGGGATCCTGCGGAGATCCCGACCACAAGTGCCACAGGCCGAGCAGCGGCAGCGCGATCATGGCCGATCCCAGGATCAGCCGGGGGCGCGACTCCGGATCCGGCTCGGTGCGCATCAGTACAACGGCGATGCCGCCGAGGATGACGGGCGCGAGCACCACCGGCCCACCGATCAGGGTGCGCAGGGCGGTGTCGATCCACTGCCCCACCGGGCCGGCCGCGTGGAACCACGAGCTGGCGGCGACGACGACGGCGATTCCGAGCAGTGCCAGGGCCAGACCGTCGCGACGATGACCGGGTTCGATGTCGCGGGCGCGGCCCACCGAGCGGGCGGTCGAACCTGCGCCCTTGGCGAGCATCAGCCAGCCCGCGCGAGCCCCCTGGCCGAGCTTCTGGCCGGCGGCGGAGACGGGCGAGGTCTGTGGCCGGCGTGCGGGCTTACGCCGTGGCGCAGCCGGGCGGCCCTTGCGGGCCGGTGCCTGACGCCGCGAACCGCCCCGCGAGCTGGCATTCGACCTGCTCGAACGCGCTCCGGACCGGCCGGCGGTCTTGTTAGCCATGCCCGCAAGCCTAGTCGCATGTGCCCCACAATCAACATCTGCAACACGGGTCACAAGACGGTATCGAATGACACTTAGCCATACGAACCGAATTTGCCGGCTCATCACCTAGGGTGGACACTCGTCCAGTTTCGGCACTCATCGAGGAGTTCTGCACCTATGCCTGTTGTCGTCGTCGCCACCATGAAGGCCAAGCCCGAGTCCGTCGACGCGGTCCGCGAGGCCTGCACCAACGCGATCGCAGCCGTACACGACGAGCCGGGCTGCCAGCTGTATTCACTGCACGAGGCGGACGGCACGTTCGTCTTCGTCGAGCAGTGGGCCGACGCCGATGCCCTCAAGGCTCACAGCACCGCGCCGGCCATCGGCACGCTGTTCGGCTCGATCGGCGAGCTGCTCGACGGCGCTCCCGATATCAAAATGTTGCAGCCCGTGGTGGCGGGTGATCCCGCCAAGGGACAGCTGCGCGCGTAATGACCACCGACGCTCCCCTGGCCGGCAAGGTCGCCTTCATCACCGGCGCCGCGCGCGGCCAGGGGCGGGCCGAGGCCCTGCGACTGGCCGCCGACGGGGCCGACATCATCGCGGTGGATCTGTGCGAGCAGATCGAGTCGGTGCCCTATCCCCTGGCCACTCCCGATGATCTGACCACCACGGTCAAGCTGGTCGAGGAGACCGGCGCGCGGATCGTGGCGCTGCAGGCCGATGTCCGTGACGAGCAGGCCCTGCAGGCGGCGCTGCAGACGGGTGTGGACCAGCTCGGCCGACTCGACATCGTCGTCGCCAATGCCGGCATCGCTCCGATGCAGTCGGGCCCAGATGGCTGGCGCGACGTGATCGACGTGAACCTGACCGGCACGCACCACACCGTCGAGGTGGCCATTCCGATCATGGTCTCCCAGGGCGACGGCGGGTCGATCGTGTTGATCAGCTCGGCGGCCGGACTGATCGGGGTGGGCGGCGGCGACCGCGGCTCGCTGGGCTACACCGCGGCCAAACACGGGGTGGTCGGACTGATGCGGGCCTACGCCAACTTCCTCGCCCCCCACAGCATCCGGGTCAACTCCGTCCACCCCACCGGGGTAGACACCCCGATGATCAACAACGAGTTCACCCGCGGGTGGCTGAAGCACATCGCCGAGGAGCTGAACGCACCGACCGATTTCAGCAATGCGCTACCGGTGCAGGTCATCCAGTCGGAGGACGTCGCGAATGCGGTGGCCTGGCTCGTGTCGGATCAGGCGCGCTACATCACCGGGGTGACACTTCCGGTGGATGCCGGCATCGTCAACAAGCGATGAGCAACCCCGTCGCTGCCACGGCCGTGGGCCCGATGGTGCTGGCCGCCGTCGAGCAGTACGAACCGGTGGAGCGGCGGTTGGTCGACGACGATATGGCGCTCTCATTCCTGCCGGCCGGGGTGCGCGCCTTCACCCGGACCACACGCTGGTCGGTTGCCCGCAGGCTTCTGGTCCAGGCCACCGAACGCTCGGGCCCGGGGCTGTGGGCGAATCTGACCTGCCGGAAGCGCTACCTCGGCGACAAACTCACACAGGCGTTGTCGGACATCGATGCCGTGGTGATTCTCGGCGCCGGCCTCGATACCAAGGCCTACCGACTGGCACGGCACAGTGCGATCCCGGTGTTCGAGGTGGACCTGCCGGTCAACATCGAGCGCAAACGTTCAGTGGTGCACGGCGCGCTGGGAACCGTGCCGGACTCGGTACACCTGGTACCGGTGGATTTCGAACACGACGATCTGGCCACCGAACTCGCCAGGCATGGCCACCGCGGTGAACACCGAACCTTTTTCGTCTGGGAAGGCGTGACGCAGTATCTGACCGCCGACGGTGTCAGGTCGACGTTCGAGTTCCTGCGTTCGGCGGCACCGGGCAGCCGGTTGGCATTCACGTATGTCCGCAGTGATTTCATCGACGGCACCCACCGCTACGGGGCCGAATCGTTGTATCGCCGGTTCCGGGTTCGCAGCCAACTGTGGCAGTTCGGGCTCGAACCAGACCGGGTGGCAGCGTTCATCGAGCCCTACGGCTGGCAGCTGACCGAGCAGGCCGGGCCCGACTACCTCACCGAGCACTACATTTCGCCGGCCGGGCGGAAACTGACCGCCTCGCAGGTGGAATGGATCGCCTACGCCGAAAAGTGTTAACAGGCAACCAGCGCGTCGAGCTCGGCGGCATCGGCACCGGCCAGTCGCCGGTGCATGGCCTTGGCGATGCGCCCGGCCTGGAGCTTGGCCCGCTCGGCATACGGGCCTTCGAACAGCTCGTCGACGGTATCGGTCCACAAGGTCAGCCAACGTACGAAATGCTGCGCCGCCAACCGATGACGGGCGTGCAGTTCACGGTGCACGGTCAGGGCGCTGCCCCGGTAGAGCCCGGCACGGAACAGCACGGTCTCCCAGAAGTCCCCCATGACCGGGATGTGGGACCGCAGGCCTTTGACGCGTAGCTCGGTGAACGGCTCGGCAAGCACGGGATCGGAAAGTGCCTTGCTGTAGAACCGCCACAGCAACAGCTCCACGTCGTCGCGTCCCGCCAGGTCTTCAGCCATCGGACAGATCCCTTTCCGGGCCGGCCACACGCCTGGCCCTAGTTTTTACAATCACTGCTTGTATAAACTCTAGCCATGATCACCGCGCCGATCCACCTCGGATTGATGCACGGGTCTTTGGCAAGCTGGCAGGCATCCGTTGGCCCGAAAATCGGCCGGAAAACTGGCCGAGAAATCGGCCCGATGGGAGATATGTGATGAATGCCGGTCTGGCTGTCGCGGTTGCGGTCGCCTTCTGCTGGCTGGGCATGGTGCTGGCGATCTCGTTCATCGAGGCGCCGCTGAAGTTCCAGGCCCCGGGTGTGACGCTGCAGATCGGACTCGGCATCGGGCGCAGGGTTTTCCGCGCGCTCAACGCGGTGGAGACCGCATTCGCCGTCGTCCTCATTGCCATCTTCGCCATGGACCGTCCGGCACCCGCCGTGATCGCGGCCCTCGCCACTGCCATCGTGGCGCTTGCGGTGCAGTTGATCGCGGTGCGGCCCAAGCTGATCCAACGTTCTAACGCCGTACTGGCCGTCGCCCCGGGCGAAGAGGCGGATTCACGTTCGCAGGCGCACTACTACTACGTCGGGTTCGAGCTCATCAAGGTGATCGCCCTGCTCGTCGGCGGGGCCCTGCTACTGGCCGGCTGACTCCAGGCTCGGCGTATTGACCTGAACCACAACACCGTTCGAGTACGGCCGAAGCGGGTCGCGCGGATTCGTCTCGGGAAGTATCAGGCGCCACCCCTGGTCCGGGTTCTTGTCCCGGGCCACCAGGAACCCGCCCCGCGCGCCCGGGCCGGCGAGCTCGTCGGCACTGCGGATCGGGCCGTCGGCGAACAGACCGCCGGCCTGAGCCTGCACCGCCGGGTCCGCGGCTGACCGCCCGAGCCAGGTGGCGATCGCGTCGTGGACATACGCCGCCTGCGCGTCGGACAACCGGGTGTCGATCAGGATCGCGGCTTGGGCATCGGGAAAACCTGCCGGGTATACGTCGCACAGCACGCCACCCCGCATCACCCGGTCATAGAAGCGACGTATCAGGATAGGGGGCATGAGCCTTGACCCCACCACGACAGTGGCGAGCGCCACCACGAACACGATGGTGACGATTGTGTCGGGACCCCGCTCTCGGACGACGACCGCATACAGCGCCCAAGGGAAAACGACCGCGAACAGGACAGCACCTACGACGAGCAGATACCGAAGAAAGTACGGGTACTCCACAACCCGCTTGATTTCGTCGACCGACCTGAACGGCGGGATCGGGCGGCGGCGTACGGGCACCTCGGGTGCGGGTCGGCTCACCGACTCAATCTAACCGGCCGGGCGGGTCGCCCAGTGCACCAATTCGGCTAGATCTCGATGACGGTCGGGACGATCATCGGCTGACGCCGGTACGTCTCGCCCACCCACTTGCCCACGGTGCGCCGGACGGCCTGGGCGATCCGGTTCGGGTCGGTGATGTTATCGGCGGCAAGGCTTTCCAGCTCCCGCTCGACATTGTGGGCGACCGCCTCCAGCGCCTTCGGATCCTCGGAGAACCCCCGGGAATACAGATGCGCCGGAGCGGCGGGCTTTCCGGTCTCGCGGTGGATGACCACCGTCACCGCCACGAAACCCGAGGACAGGATGAGGCGTTCACCGAGCGTGGCGTCACCGACGTCCCCGGTGATCAGTCCGTCGACGAACATCTTGCCGACGGGCACCGCACCGGAGATGGCGGCCTTACCGGCCACCAGATCCACACTCACGCCGTTCTCGGCCAGCACGATGTTCTCCGGCGGCACCCCGGTGCTGGCGGCCAGCGCCGCATTGGCACGCATGTGACGCCAGGTGCCGTGCACCGGCATCACGTTCCGGGGCCGCACCCCGTTGTAGAGGAACAGCAGCTCACCCGCGTAGGCGTGGCCGGAAATGTGAACGCGCGCTTGGGCGTTGGTGACGACACGGGCGCCGATCTTGGCCAGCGCGTCGATGACTCCGTAGACCGCTTCCTCATTGCCCGGGATCAGCGACGAGGACAGGATGATCAGATCACCCGCGGTCAGCGTGATGCTGCGATGCTCGCCGCGCGACATCCGCGACAGCGCGGCCATCGGCTCACCCTGGGTGCCGGTGGTGATCAGTACGACCTTCTCGGCCGGCATCATCTCGGCCGCGCCGATGTCGAGGATGTCGTCGTCGGCGACGCGCAGGTAGCCCAGCTCGCGGGCAATGCCCATGTTGCGCACCATCGACCGTCCGACGTACGAAACCTTCCGGCCCAGTGCCACGGCCGCATCGGTGATCTGTTGCACGCGATCGACATTCGAGGCGAAGCAGGCCACGATCACGCGGCCCTCGGCACCGCGGATCAGCCGGTGCAACGTCGGGCCGACCTCGCTCTCCGACGGGCTGACACCCGGGTGTTCGGAATTGGTCGAGTCACACAGGAACAGGTCGACACCGGCATCGCCGAGCCGCGACATGCCCGGCAGATCCGTCGGGCGACCGTCGAGCGGCTGCTGGTCGAGCTTGATGTCACCGGTGTGCAGCACGGTGCCGGCGCCGGTGTGGATCGCGACGGCCAGACATCCCGGGATCGAATGGTTGACGGCGAAGTACTCGCATTCGAAGACGCCGTGCTGGCTGCTCTGCCGCTCGCCGACCTCGACGAACACCGGCTTGATCCGGTGTTCGCGGCACTTCTCGCGGATCAGCGCGATGGTGAACTTCGAACCGACCACCGGGATGTCCGGACGCAGCTTGAGCAGGAACGGGATCGCCCCGATGTGATCCTCGTGGGCATGGGTGACGACGAGCGCCTCGACATCGTCGAGACGGTCCTCGACGTGGCGCAGGTCCGGCAGGATCAGGTCGACGCCCGGTTCGTCGTGCCCGGGAAAGAGCACCCCGCAGTCCACGATGAGCAGTCGGCCCAGGTGCTCGAAGACCGTCATATTGCGGCCTATTTCACTGATTCCGCCCAGCGCGGTAACTCGCAGACCGCCGGCGGCAAGAGGCTTGGGGGGCGCGAGTTCGGTGCTCACTATCGCAACACCGCTGCCGCACGCATATCGGCGGCCAGCGCCTCGATTTCCGCGGGGGTCGCCGGGATCTGCGGCAACCGTGGCAGACCTGCATCGAATCCCTGCAACCTCAGGCCCTCCTTGGACATGGTGACCCCGCCGAGATGAGCCTGGGCGCGGGCCAGCGGGGCCAACGACACGTTGATCTTGCGGGCCGTGGCGACGTCGCCAGAATTGAACGCGGTCAACATATCCCGCAACTGACCTGCGGCCAGGTGTCCCCAGACGCTGACGAAGCCGACCGCGCCCATCGCCAACCAGGGCAGGTTCAACGTGTCGTCGCCGGAGTAGTACGCCAGTCCGGTCTCGGCGAGGATCTGACCGCCGCCGTGTAGATCACCCTTGGCGTCCTTGATGCCCACGATGTTGGGGTGGCCGGCCAATGCGCGGATTGTCTCCCAGGCGATCGGAATCGAGGACCGCGGCGGGATGTCGTAGAGCAGGTTCGGCAGGTCGGTGGCGTCGGCCACGGCGGAGAAGTGCGCGAGAAGGCCGGCCTGCGGAGGCCGCGAGTAGTACGGGGTCACCACGAGCAGGCCGTGCGCCCCCTCGGCGGCGCAGGCCTTGGCCAGGTGCACGCTGTGTGCGGTGTCGTAGCTGCCGGCGCCGGCAACGATGCGGGCCCGGTCCCCCACGGCCTCCAGCACGGTGCGCAGCAACGCGAGCTTCTCGTCATCGGTGGTGGTAGGCGATTCGCCGGTGGTGCCCGAGAGCACCAGTCCGTCGCAGCCGGCGTCCACCAGGTGGTGGGCCAGTCGGGCGGCCGCGTCGAGATCGAGCGAGCCGTCGGGCTTGAACGGTGTCACCATTGCGGTCAACACCGTGCCCAACTGCGCCGTTACATCGATTCCGCTCGTACTCACGCGCCAAAGATTACCCGGTGGTCTCAAGCCTCCGTCGCCAGCGGGGAGGTAGCCACCTCACTACCATCTGCGAGCGTCGAAATCTCGAAATCGGAGAACACCGCGGGAGCCGCCTCCACGAGCTCGCGCAGACAGGCGATCGCCAGCCTGCGGATCTCCACATCGGCGTGTTCGCTGGCGCGCATCGCGATGAAGTGACGCCAGGCGCGGTAGTTTCCGGTGACCACGATGCGGGTTTCGGTGGCGTTCGGCAGCACCGCCCGGGCGGCCTGTCTGGCCTGCTTACGTCGCAGTACGGCGTTGGGCTGGTCGGCGAACTTGGCTTCCAGCCGTGCCAGCAGTTCGGTGTAGGTGGCCCGGCTGGCGTCGGCCGCTGCGGTGAAGAGCTCCACCAGCTCCGGGTCGTCCTCGAACCCGGGTGGCACCACCACCTCGGCGTCGTTCTCCGGCACATAGCGCTGCGAGAGCTGCGAGTAGGAGAAATGCCGGTGCCGGATCAGCTCGTGGGTGGCCGACCGGGAGATACCGCTGATGTAGAAGGACACCGATGCGTGTTCGAGCACCGAGAAATGGCCCACGTCGATGATGTGGCGCAGGTAGCTCGCGTTGGTCGCCGTCCGCGGATTGGGCTTCGACCAACTCTGGTAACAGGCCCGGCCGGCGAACTCGGTGAGCGCAGGCCCACCGTCGGCGTCGGTGCTCCACGGCACGTCAGGCGGTGCCTGGAATTCCGTCTTGGCGATCAGCTGCACGCGCAGCGGCGCGATCTCGGCCACTCGCCCACCCTACTGTCGAGCCGTCAACGGGCCGAAGCAGCGCGCCGACTTCGTCCCCTCCAGACCCCCCACGCTCCTACAATCGCCTGATGTCCGGCGCCGTCCCGTTCGCACCGCTACCCCGCACCGGTTCGCAGTGCTGATCGGCGTGGCCGCCGCACTGCTGGCGTGTCTCGGTTACGGGACCGCGTCCGTGCTGCAGTCCTATGCCGCGGGCCATTCCGTCGACGGCAGCACCCCCGAGCACGGCCCCACCGTGCGCTCGACGGTCACCGCGATGCTCGCCCCGATCTTCATCGCGGGAATTGCGCTGGACCTTCTCGGCTTCGTGGGCAGCCTGGTCTCGGCCCGGTTGATTCCGCTGTTCCTGTCGCAGACGATCATGAGCGCCAATCTGGTGGTGACCGCCGTGTTGAGCATCTTCGTGCTCCGTGTCCGGCTACATCGGCGTGATTGGACCGCGATCGCCATAGTTCTTGCGGCGCTGTGCATCCTGGGAGCCACTGCCGGTCGGCTGGGCGACCACGATCCCGGCGCGCTCATGCATTGGGGTGTGCTGGCGGGGTCGGTGATCATTCTGGGCCTGGGTGTGGCGCTGGTCCGCCTCCTCGGGAGGAAGGCTGCCGTACCTGCGGGTCTGATCGCCGGCGTGCTCTATGGGGCGATGGCCGTGGCAATTCGCGTCGTCGACGGCCTCGACCCGCTGAAGGTGGGTGTCCTGATCGCTGACCCGGCGACGTGGGCCGTCCTCGTCGCAGGCCTCGGTGGCTTCTACCTGTTCACCGTTGCCCTGCAGGTGGGGTCGGTGAACGGTGTCGCCGCGGCATTGGTGGTCGGCGAAACCGTGGTCCCCGGCATCGTGGGCGTGGTGCTATTGGGCGATGCTTCGCGGCCGGGCTACGGCTGGCTTGTCGTGATCGCCTTCATCGCTGCCGTCGGCGGCGCCGTGGCACTCGCGTTCTCCAGCGCCGCCGAGTACGAGCGGGCGACGGCTGCCGCCGGGAGTTGACGGGCCGCCCCGGCCACTGGCCGGGGCTCCCCCGCGACAATTTTTGGGCAACCCAATCGGCGCGAACTAGATGTTTCGGCACATCGTCAACTAGCCGCAAGCAGGCCACTCTGCCGCCATTTGCGTTTGACCAAGACGGCCGGGACATCGTTTGACTTAGAATGCGACTATGAGACGGCATCCCTTCATCGTCGGCGCTATCGCCGCAGGCTTAACGGTGGCCGGATGTTCAAGCTCAATACCGCAAAGTCCCCAGACTTCATTCGAACCTACTCCCGCGATTGCGGCGACTCAGCTTGCGGACTTGTTTCTGAACGGTGACGAGGTCCGATCCGCGACCGGAGTGGACGCAAATGGCGACCCAATAGTTGAGGGGATGCCGCAGAAGCGTGGGGGCGACCGCACATATCCATGCGCACCAATGGTTGCCGGACCACGTGACGCGGCCGTCATCGGGGGGGGCTATTTGGCATATCGCACAGTCGAATCCTCAAATGCGATAAAGCCAAGGATCACGCAGACGATCGCACTGTACCCACAGGATGCCATCGCGATTGATGTCTTCAAGCGGATCACGACGAAGCTGAATGAGTGCCGTGCAACACCGGATACCGGGGGCATCATCGGCCCCATGGAAGCGTCTGCGACGCAAGTTCAGTGGAGCTACTCGATGGCAGGCGGATCTGGAGTGTGCGGGATAGATATACGCCGGGTAGACAACGTCATCCTCGGCACCGAAGTATGCGGGACCGGGCAAGATGCCGTCGGCGCATCGAATGTGGCGGACCGAATCGTGTCAAAAATTCGAGCTTCTTAGCTCATCAGCAGCAGTAGTAGCATCGCGGTCCCGACAAATACAGATAACCCGAGGGCAGCCGCTATGAAGCCAATGCCGACCGCGCGTGTCTTCCGAGGCATATAAAGCGCAAATCCGAGCAACAGAGGTGGGATAAACGAATACCCCCAGTAGAATGCTCCAAATGGATTAGCCGCTGTGGCAATTCCTAGCAGCAGGCCCAAGAGAATTTGCCACGGATCCCGATTACTGACGTCTGACTTACCTCCGGCGGCGGTGGAGTCGTCCATGTCCATTCAATGTCCTTGGGCTATACAACGATATAAATGAGAATCGCGACCCATCCAGTCAACGGTGCGAGAATAATAGCGGCAGCTGCTGTGCGCCAGTGACTGAACTTGAATACCAGTCCACCGACACCGACGGTGGCCAGCGCAACTATGGCAACGATACCCAACATCCTCGCGCTCGAAGGTCCATCGTCGGCGACGATGCACCTCATGACAATCGCCCAGAAAGCACCACCAAGAGCAGCACCCCACATCGTTGCGCGTACCCAATTGATGGACGCTGCGGTCGGTTCGGTCATTTGGGTATGTGGACCGGGGTGCGAACCGGAATATCCGGAATGTCGCTGATCGGACCGAGTGGCGTCAGGGTCGGTGGCACGATCGTAAGCGGCGGAGCAACAGGAACCGCGCCCGGCAAGTGCGCTGACCCCAGTGGGGTCGTCAGACCGCTCTGCAGGGAGGGGAAGTAGCTGTTGAATTCGCCTACTAGCCCAATGTCGCCCACCGCCTTGGTTGGAGGCAACAGCCCGACCATAGGACCGAACTCACTGTCCGTGAAACTCGGCGCAGACTGGAGCAAAGAAGTCACCTGCCCATCCACGGACGTATGGGCGACTTCAAACGAGGGGAATGTCGTAATGTTCCCGCCGACCGAAGGCCCGGAGGCACCCGGCTGCACTGCGATTTCACCGTTGACGCTGTAATTCAGTGCTTTGGCAAGATCTTGACCACCCGGGGAGAACGGGTCGGCGGCGTTGTACTGAACCAAGACCCCGCCATCGGCCTTCTGCGTTACAGCGATATCGGGTTTACCTGCTTGAGTCTCACCGGTGGTGAGGTTCACCGAGGGGTTCTGACGGGCTGTCACCAAACCGTTTTCGTAATCAACGGTGATCTGCACTCGGTTGGCTTCGGATCCTACCTCTGGATCGAAACCTCGGTTATCGCCAGCATTGAATTCTCCGTGGGGGAAAAGCGGTCGATTCGGTTCAATCGACGGCGCCACAGCATCCTCACCCGGAATGAACAGATTGCCTTGGACGACGCCCTGCCCAGGAACCGGTTTAACCTTGCCCACAACGATGTTCGGTGGTGCGCCTTTGACCATGCGACCGTAGCTATGTGGGTCGAGCGCCTCAGCGGTCTTCCAATCAGCCGGGGACTTTGGTGCCCGGCCAAAGACTCCTCGGAACGCTTCGACCTGATTCTTCTTTTGTTCTATCTGCTCTGGGGTGAGCGCGCTCGGTGAACCGGCCGGTACGGGCTGAATTTTGTCAGAGTCGCCAACCACGGCACGCAGCGCGTTCGCAACCTCGACATCAGTGGCAGTCGCCTTGACCAACAACGCTTTCAACCGCGTCTCAGTGTCAGCTTGAACCATCTGGCGCGTCAGTGCGGTTTGCACGTCGTACTCTTTACTCGCTTCAGGGTCGAAGACCGTACCGTCAGCCTGAATCTTCATGCCCATCCGCTCCGCCTCTGCCCGAGAGTCGCGGAGTTCGTTGACACACCAGCGCACATCCTCAATCGCTACATTGATCGCGGAGGCCACCTTTTCCGTCTGCCCATGCTGATCGCTGATGTCAGCTAGGATCTTGCCGTGCTCGGACCGCCACGCCTCGGCCGTCTCACCCTGCCATTTATCAAGATTCGACTTGGCGTTGTCGAGTCCGTCGCCCAGCCGCTGGAGACTATGCCCGGAGTTCTTGGCCGCATCGAGAACCTGTTGCAGGACAGCGACATCCCACTTCTCGATATCGGGGATGGAGACCATGGCCTACAAAGCCTCGGCAGTCCGATCGATAACCGTCTCGGACGATTTATCGGCGGCACAATATTGGATAGCCGCTTCAGACATGCCCACACCTAGTTTGCTGACCCTTTGATGCAGAGCGGCGCGATTCTGCGCCCAAGCGTCCGCAACATGCGCCAGTGCGCCGGCAATCTCCCCGTTCCATTTTTCGGCCACCTCTAGCAAGTCATCATCATGTGTGGAGTGCTCACGACGCGACACATCGGAGTGGTCGAGCACGGCGTTCGCCTCGCGATCCAGCGAACTGGGATCAACGCGCAATTCAGACACCAAAACAGCCCCCCTGGACAGATACATCTTCTACCAATGTAGCAAGCCGCCAGTAATCAGCATCTCCGTTCCCGACTGCCACGCGCGTACAGTTTCACGCCCTCGACGGGTCACAACTGCCGGCCCACACCCGGAGGTCCGATCAGGACATCCCGTGGATCCTGATAGGTAGTGGCAACCTCGACGGCTTGTTCGAAGTAGCACTCGCGGGACAACTCCCGGCCTTCGTGGTCGAACGCGATTACGTTGATACGCAACATGGTTGTCCACCTCCATTCCGCCATCGCTTCCACATCATCGCCGCCGTCCTCAACGTGGGCTTCGCATGGCTCGAACCCGGACTCGTGCACGCTGCCCGGGTCGTAGAGATGCGCGACGGGCGGCCACTCCAGATCGAACCACTGCCCCGGTTCAATTCCGTAGACGCCAATCGCCGCTTCGAGCGCTGCCTTCTTGTTCACATCGGTCCAGTGCATCTGTGGAGCCAGTGCTACATCCTCGATCGGATCGTGCCCTCGATAGTCACCCGGATTACCCACCGGCTCAGGCAAGTCCACGGTCGCCGCGGCTGCACGGTCATGCCAGTGCCGGGTGCTCAACTCATCGTGGCGCACCGTCGCAGGATCCACCGGATCGGCGACCTCGGCTTCCAAGTACGCCCACCGGTGGCGACGCTCGTGCACCACACGCGGCGGCAGCGCACCGATGATCTCGCGCCCGATCACCAGATCTTCGGCGGCCTCCCACGCGTGATCGGCGGCACCTTCCTCCACCAACTGTCGCGCAATGGCCTCCTGCCGCGTGCGCAGCCATTCCACGTGTCGCGTCCGCGCTTCCGGATCGGCGAATGCCGGGTCGTGCAGGTAGCAGTCTTGCACCCCATCGAACGCCCGCGCCAATCGATCAATCATTCTCTCCCCCTGAAGTTCTCCGTCGAGCAGCGTCGGCATACTGCGGCGCCAACGCCTCCATCTGATCGATGACCTGCTTGATGGCCGCCAGCTGCTTGTCGGGTGGGTACTTGTACCTGACCAGCAGCCGCTTGATCGATGACCGCAGTTTGGCCCGCACATCGTCGCGCACGGTCCAGTCGGTCTTCGTATCGCGCTGCATCACCGTAACCAGTTCGCGCGCAATCTGTGCCAGCACGTCCTCGCCCTGGAATTCAAGGGCCGACTCGTTGTCGGCCACCGCGTCATAGAAGGCCAGCTCGTCGTGGGACAGCGGCGGTGAAAAGCGCCTTCCTCGATCGCCTTCGGCAGCGACCTCTTTGGCCATCGCGATCAGCTCGGCGATCACCTCGGCGGAGGTGATCTGCTGGTTGGTGTATTTGCGCATCAGCTCCCCGACGCGGTCAGAGAATGAGCGTTGCCGCACGAGGTTGTTTCGGGTGGCCACCCCCATCTCCTCGGTGATCAGCGCCCGCAGCGCCTCGATCGCCAAGTGCGGGTTGTCCGAACGCTTGGTCTTGGCCTCGAATTCAGGTGTCAGCTCCGAAAGCGACGGCTTCGACAATCCCGCGGCTTCGTAGATGTCGACAATGCCGCCGGAGGCGGTTGACTCGTCGACGAGCACCGACAGCAGTCGCTTGATGTCCTCCGGTATCGGTTTGCCCTCGGCTTGACGCTGTTGGGCATCGAGCTTGCCCATCACCACGCGGACCTGCTCGTAGAACTTGACCGTCTGGCGCAGCTCGTCCAAAGTTTGGTTCCCGGCACATAGTGACCAGGCCCGCGCTAATTGGGCCGACAACGTCCGGAACCGGTCCCCCAGGGTCGGCTCAGTCTGGTTTCCCGGGGTGCTGGGGTCGCGCAGGCGCCCCGCAAGATTGACCGCCGTCTTCAGCCAACTTCCGTGCTGGGCATCGATTTTCGACCGCCAGTCATACACAGCGCACAGCTCGTCGAGTTGACCAACCAGCGCGGTCGTCAGCGCCACCGCCTCGTCGACATCCTTGCCGAGTGGCTGTTCCTTGCGGTCGGTTTCGGTGTACTCGGCGAGCGCCTCGGCCAGATTGTCGATCAACGGCGCGTAAGCGACCAGCAGGCCGGAGGGCTTGCCTCGGAAGGTGCGGTTGACCCGCGCCAAGGTCTGCATCAGCAATGCACCCTTGAGCGGGCGGTCCAGATACAGCGTGTGCAGCGGCGGCGCGTCGAACCCGGTGAGCATCATGTCTTTGACGATGACGATCTGAAGTTCGTCGTCAGCGTCCCGCAGGCGTTTTTGGATGGTCTTGTTCTGGCCCTCGCGACGAACGTGTTTGGCGACTAGCCCCTGGTCCTGCGCCGAGCCGGAGTAGACGACCTTGATGACGCCCTTGTCGATGGACTCGTCATGCCACTCGGGTCGCAGTCTGACGATCTCTTCATAGAGGCGCGCGCAGATTTCACGAGTCGCACCGACGATGAAGGCCTTGCCCGGCGATTCGATGAACGGACGCATCGCTTCTGAGCGGGCATCCCAGTGCGTGACGATGTCCTGAGCCAACTTGGCCAACCGCTCCGGCGCACCGTAGATGGCATTGATGACGGCGACGGACTTCTCGATCTGGTTGCGTTCCACGTCGTCGAGGCCGAGGGTCGCTTCGTCGACGGCGTGGTCGAGGTCGACTTCGTTGAAGTCTTTCGACCAGCCGACCTTGGCCAGTCGCGGCTCGAAAAAGACCGGCACCGTGGCCTTGTCCTTGACAGCGCGGGTCAGGTCATAGACATCGATATCCGGACCGAACACGTCACGGGTGTCGCGGTCGATCCCCGAGATGGGCGTCCCGGTGAAAGCGATGAACACCGCGTTGGGCAGCGCATCACGAATGTGGCGGGCATAGCCGTCGAGTTGGTCATAGTGGCTGCGGTGGGCTTCGTCGACGATGACGATAATGTTCCGTCGGTCGCTGAGCAGCGGATGGTCGGCGCCCGACTCACGTTCCTGCTTGGTCAGGTCGAACTTCTGCAGTGTGGTGAAGTAGATGCCACCAGTGGTCCGGTTGGAAAGTTCGTCACGCAACTCCGACCGCTTGGCCACCTTGACCGGCGATTCGGCGAGAAGCCGGGACCGGTTGAACGTTTCGTACAGCTGCGAGTCGAGCTCTTTGCGGTCGGTGACGACGACGATGGTCGGGTTCTTGAGCTTGGCCTGTTGGGCGACCAGGTGAGCGTAGAGCTCCATTTCCATCGACTTGCCCGAACCCTGAGTATGCCAGACAACGCCGGCCTTCCCGTTGGTTTCGGCCGCTTGCACCGTGGAACCAACGGCCTTGGTCACCGCAAAGTACTGGTGCGGCTTGGCGATTCGCTTGGTCAGCCCATCGCCGTCTTCGTCGAACGCAGTGAAGTTGCGCAGCAGTTGCAGAAAGCGTTCGGTGTTGAACAGTCCGTCGATGAGGGTTTCCAGTTCGATCGGGACATCTTCGTCGACGGCCAGGTCACTGAAGGTGACAAGCTTGCCGTCATCATCGACGTTCCAGGGAGCGAAATGCTCCAGTGGCGTGAACGGGGTGCCGTAGCGGGCGTTGATGCCGTCACTGATCACGGTGAGCACCGCGAACCGGAACGCCACGGGAAATTCGCGCAGGTACGTCCGCAACTGGGCGTGCGCGCCGGCGATGTCGGCGTGTTTGGCGCCGGCCTGTTTAAGTTCGATGATCCCGACCGGCATGCCGTTGAGGTAGAGAACGATGTCGAAGCGCCGGTGCTTTTCCTGGGTGCGGACCGTAACCTGCTGCACGGCAAGGAATTCATTCTCATCGGGCTTGTGGCTGACCAGACGGATCGTCGGGTTCTGCTCGATCCCGTCGGCGTCGATATAGCTGATACCGCGGTAACCCGCGACGAGATACTGTTGCAGTCGGTAGTTTTCGGCGAGCGCGTCTTGGGACTGCGGCTGGATGATCGCGGCGCGGGCCTGATCGAGGTATTCGGCGGGGACATCAGGGTTCAGGTCACGCATCTTGGCCAGCATGCGCCCGGGCAGCACGATGTCGTCCCACGATTCCCGGCCGTCGTCGGTGCCCGGGGCGATCTGGGTGCCGGTGGCCGTCTCCCACTCATGCTCACCGAGGGTGTCGAGCGCGACCAATTCCCAATCGGCTTCGCTGAATCCGGTCACGGCGAATCTCCTTTGGTCATGTCGCCTTCGAGTTCGGCTTCGAGTTCTTCGACTGTGGGCAGGCCGGCCTGTAGTTCTTCCGGCAGGTTGGCGGTGATCGCGGTCTTCCACTCCGCGACACCAATCGGCGCTGCGTAGCCACGCAATGCGTACTCAGCCACGACGTTGTTCTTGCTCTTGCACAGCATCAGACCAATGGTCGGCTTGTCCTCAGCATGGCGCAGTAGATCGTCGACAGCGGCCATATACATTCCGAGCTGCCCCAAGTAGCTGGGATCAAAGTCTCCCGCTTTGAGCTCGATCACCACGAAGCATCGCAGCCTCAAGTGATAGAACAGCAGGTCGGCGTAAAAGTCAGCATCACCGATTTCGAGGTGCACTTGGCGGCCGACGAACGCGAAGCCCTGCCCGAGTTCGAGAAGGAACTTCTCGACGTGGTCGGTCAGCACACGTTCCAGGTCGTATTCACGGCGGATGTCGGCAATGCCGACGAAATCGAACAGGTACGGATCTCGGGTGGCCTGTTGGGCGAGATCAGAATCGGCCGGGGGCAACGTTCGAGCGAAGTTGGTGATCGCCCGCCCTGCGCGCCGATGGAACCCCGTCTCGATGTGGTGGACGAGGATGCTCCGGCTCCAACCGTCGTCCACTGCAGCTTGCGCATACCAAAGTCGCAGGTCAGAGGTGTTCAACTTTTCCAGCAGGGCGATGTGGTGGTACCACGGCAATTGTGCAAGTCTCGCTTGCACAATTGCAGCGTCCGGCCACGCGGCCGCAAAGGCACGCATGTACTTGAGGTTCCGCGCCGAGAATCCCTTCGCATCGGGGAAACGTTCACGCAGGTCAGCTGACAGGCGATCGATTACCCGGGCACCCCAGCCCTGAGCCTCCTGGCGGGCGAGGATCTCGCTACCTACAGCCCAATACGTGGTCAGGAGTTCCTTGTTGGCAGCCGCAACGGCCCGCTGACGCCCAATCTGGACATGGCCGGCGACGGCGTCCAGCAATTCGGGATACCAAGCGGGCACGGCGGCTGCGGTGGTTGCCAGACGCGATCCTGTGCTCGGAGAACTGGACTTCTGCTGATTGGTCATAGCGCCAACTCTCCGCGCGTGGACCGACAAAACCTGCGGCGACCGCGGCACCTACGCGGACTATTGCGAGACCGTCCCTTGCGCTGCCGCAAGACTGCAAGAGAAGCGCAAGAGTTCCGCAAGAGGATGGGGACAATTGACGGGCGCCTGGTTTCCTCACCATGGGCGTTAGGCAATCTCCGACTTTGCCGGTTCATCCGTCACCCCCTCGGGCGCACCCACGACGGTCAGCTCCGCCTTGTCCTTAGGGCCAGGAGGAAATCCCACATCGACAGCGCTTCCCGCCCGTACCCGCGGTTCGTTTGCGACCCCGTAAGGAATGTGCACACCGGCGATGTGTTCGGCAGCCGTATCGAGATGACCCTGCTGGTCGTCGAAAAAGATGTGAGGGCGAAGGACTTGAAGTACCGTCGACTTCTCGATCCCACCAAGGAAAAATGCGTCATTCACGTTGACGCCCCAGGCCCGGAGCGAATTCACCGCACGTTCGTGAGCAGGCGCGTTTCGTGCGGTGACCAACGAAACCCGCAATCTCGGTTGGTATGACCGGTCCTGCAACCGCCGTTCATCTTCAATCGTCTGGATTCTGTTGAGGTCCTCCAGAAGTGGCTTCAGGAGTCCAGGCGCAAGTGGAACGTCCCGCTTGCTGGACTCATGTTCCAGGTAGTCCTCAAGACCGTCGGCAGACTTGTAAATCTGCTCGGATTCATCGCTTGCCACAACGCCGTCGAAGTCGAACGCGACGCGGAGCGACGCGTCGGCGGGATCGTACTTTGCGGAGGACGGAAGGACATGTCCGGCGGGCAACCCCAAGGCAATCGCCGCATCCACATCCTGCCGGTTCGCCGACAAGAACAACGACATTCTGAACGCCCGAATATAGGCGTACGGGGACTGCCCCTGAGTGAAGACCGCGCGGCTCACCGCCAGTCCATGAGCCTTGACCGAACGCATCACTCTGAGCCCCGTCATCGGGTCGTTGTGCGACAGGATGATGACCTCGACGAGGGGATCGCCAGGCCGAAGATCATTGAGTGCCAACAATCGCTGAATGAATGGGAACGCAACACCGGGCTGCAACGTCTTGTCGAGCCGCTTATCTTGGTACACGCGGTATTTCGCCTCGCCGTGTTTCTTGAAGTAGGCGTCGGACTTCGCGAGATCAAAGAGCGCGCTTGACGCCACCCCGACGACTAATCGGTCTTCCAACCCGTACGCCATTACAGCACCTCCGAAGCGGCTGCCTCAGCGTCCTTCACGCTGGCCTTGCCCGACATGAGAAGTGGGAGGAGTTCGTCGCGGACGCGAGCGAGCACGGCTGACTCGTCGGTGACCGCTCTGGTAACCGCGGCGAAGTCCGTCGATATTTCATCGAACTCCGCCGACTGGGCGGGTAGCTGAAGGGTTAAATTCCTCAGGTTTCCCATGCTGATCTTGGGTTGGACGGCGCCGGTGACGAGATGCGCCACATTCGACCGCTTCAGTGCACAGCGAAGAGTCTCCGTCGCGATCCCATTGCCAATCAGCACATGCGCATGATTGTTCACCCAAGATGGTCCCCAGATGTACTGCAGGACCGGAGCCCCATTGTTGGTGATGACAGAGCCATCTTCACCCACGAGAACCAGTGATTCGTCGAATATGGGTTCATCCACAAAGTCCAACCTCCCCGCTGCGCCGTAGTACGGCACAGTCCCTCGGCGCTCCTCGCGTTCTCGAGACGAGAGTGGAATCCGCTGCCGGTTTCGAAACGCAGCGACCTCGCCGAGTGCCGCTTCTCTGCATCCTGCCTTCAATGCGGACTCGTACTTAGCGGCCAGCAAGCGATCGATGCTATCGAGCGCCTGTTCGTTGGTGGCAATCTTGTCGTCGAGCGCGCCGAGCACGTCCGCGATCGCCTGTTGCTGCGCGAAATCGGGCGCAGGTATCTTCACCTTCAGAAGTTCAGGCTGCCGAATGCCGAGAACCGTCGATCCCGTAGCCCGAGATGCTAGGTCCGCCTGGACAGGTGCAGATTGCAGTGCGTAATAAAGAAACCTGCAATCCAATACGCCCTTCCGTCCGCGCAATCCGAACACACGTTGACCGATGAGCATTGGCTCATCGGTTCGTACTAGCGCCACGCGGCCAAGAGGAGCTTCGCTCGTCATGATCACGTCATCGCGCTGAGTGGGATTCGGCATCCACTGCTTCCACGTGTCCCGAGATGCACGTTTGGAATCCCTAAGATCAAGACCGTCTTGTCGCACTGACATGCCAGATACGACCGGAATACCTGATGCTGCGTAGGGCGGGTTCTTTCCTCGATTGTCGATGAGGAGCTCGAGTGATTCGCCCAGCACCAGGGGCTCAAGTCTCATGCCAACCGCTCCAACTGCTCCCGCACAACTGTCTCCAGCCGTGCCGACTCGTCGAACGCGTCCCGCAGTTCCTTTGTCAGCCGCGCAATCTTCTCGTCGATGGGCTCACCGTCGTCCTCGATGTCGGCCGCTCCCACATACCGCCCCGGCGTCAAAGCATAGTCAGCAGCTTTGAGCTCCGATAATGTCGCAGACTTGCAGAATCCAGGAACATCTTCGTAAGTCAGCTTTTTCGCCTTGGCCGAAGCAGACCCGCGCCATGCATGGTAGGTATCACCAATCCGCACGATGTCCTCGTTAGACAGTGCACGCTCGGCCCGGTCCACCATGTAGCCCAGTTCCCGAGCATCTATGAACAGCATCTGCCCGGACCGATCCTCAGATCCTTGCTTGCCTGCAGACTTGTCCTTGGCGAAAAACCAAACACATACCGGAATCCCAGTGCTGCGGAACAACTGGGTCGGAAGGGTGATCATGCACGACACCAGATCGGCCTCGACGATCTGGGCCCGAATATCGCCTTCCCCGCTGGAGCTCGACGACATCGACCCGTTGGCCATCACCACGCCGGCTTTCCCGCCTGCGGCCAGCTTGGACAGGATGTGCTGAATCCAGGCGTAGTTGGCGTTGTTGGCCGGCGGCACACCGAAGCGCCACCGCGGATCTTCCTCGTTGCGGGTCCAATCCTTGATGTTGAAGGGCGGATTGGCCATCACATAGTCCATCTGGACATCGGCGTGCTGGTCCCGGGCGAAGGTGTCACCCCACCGGGCACCGAGGCCCTTGTTGTCGATGCCGTGGATAGCCAGGTTCATCTTCGCCATCCGCCAGGTTTCCTCGATGCTCTCCTGACCGTATATGGCAACATCTTTCGCGTCACCGTCATGTTCGGCGATGAACTTCTCGGTCTGCACGAACATGCCGCCCGACCCACAGCACGGGTCATATACCCGCCCCTTAGTGGGCTCCAGCACCTCCACGATCACCTTGACCACGCTGGGTGGGGTGAAGAACTCGCCACCCCGTTTCCCCTCTGCCCGAGCAAAATTCCCGAGGAAGTACTCGTAGACCTCCCCCATCAGGTCCCGCGCCCGGTGCTCACCCTGACGGCTGAACCGAGCACTGTTGAACAGGTCGATGAGCTCACCGAGGCGCCGCTGGTCGATGTTGTCGCGGTTGTACAGCCGCGGCAGGGTGCCGACGAGGGTGGGATTGGCCTTCATCACCGCGTCCATCGCCTCGTCGATGAGCTGGCCGATGTTCTTGGCCACCTCGCCGTCGGTGGCCGGTTTGCCTTTGGCGTTCTCGGCCAGGAAGTCCCATTGCGCGTTGGGCGGGACCACGAACACGTTGTAGCCGTGGTATTCCTCGGAATCGTCGATCAGATCCTCGATCTGCGACTCGTCCATCCCGTCGGCGGCCAACTCAGCGCGGATCGTCTCACGCCGCTCGTCGAACGCATCGGACACGTACTTGAGGAACACCAGGCCCAGGATCACGTCCTTGTACTGGCTGGCCGAGAGTGAGCCACGCAGTTTGTCGGCGGCCTTCCAGAGTGTGTCCTTGAGCTCCTTCATGGTCGAAGGCGCCTGCGGCTCTTGTTTTTTGCGGGGCGGCATCGCTACCGGTCCTTTCCTATTCCTCTATCGATCACCGCGGCAACGCCGGGCGTGGTGGCTTGCGCGTCGAGGGTCAGGGCACCGGAGGCCACCCCGTCGATCAACGCGGCCTTCAAGTCGACTGCAGCCTGGGCACGGCGACGCGCCTGGCGTTCATAGTCATCGGCTTCCCGCAGCGCCGCCTCGAGATGTTCGGTCTCCTCGCGGCCCAGGACCGGCACACTCCAGGTCTCCCATTCGCTACCTGGCGGAGCCTTCTCATTGATGAGGGTGGCCAACACCAGAGGGCCGACCTCCGCAGCGTCGGACAGCCGGAGAATCCGTGCCGGCGAGGCGACCATCGCCCCGCCGACAGGATCGACCCATGCGCGGGGTTGTGGCTTCTCGATAAAGATCACGTCACCGGGCTCGGTGCGGGCTGCGTGCCGGTACTTCAATTCGGCGTCAAAGGGATCCAGCGCAATCGGCCCGACCAGCTCCGCCGGCAGCACCGCGACGGTGCCGCCCGGTGACGCGTCGGCGGGATCGATCCGACGTCCTCGCTTGATGATGAGCCGCTTGTGCACGTGCAACTCCCCCAGCGAACGGTGCTGCAGCCGGATGTTGCCTGGCGCCGGTGCGATCAGCACGTCGAGCGGCTGCAAAGGCGTCGTCGTCACCAGGGTTGCCCGGTGAACGTCGTCAATGTGCTTCGCGGCGGCCTCACCACCCACCCGCACGGCCCGCACACCCCGAGGTACCACCGGACCGCCCGCGCGCATCTTCGACACCGCCATGCTGCGGGCATAACGGAAGGCACGGTTCTCGGTCTGGGCCAACGCGCCGGCAACATCGGCGGCCAGGTCGGTCAACTCGATCTCCTCGACCGCCCCAAGATCGGCAACCCAGGGCAGTTCAGCCTGCGCCCCACCCACGCACACCCACACCGCCACAGCCTGCCGGTGCGCTTCACGCCACAACCCCCGCGGCAGCCTCAGTGCCGCGACAAGGTTATCGACGCGCAATGCGGCGGCCCTTCGGGCCTGCAACGGCCCGGCCAACTCATCGGCCAGCGCAGTGGCCGAGCCGACCAGCACCGCAACGTCCCCGGGCTCAAGTCCGAGCACCACCTCATCCAGGCGGTCGAGCGTTTCGGCGATACCGAAGCCCACCGTCGAGACGGCTGAAACACGCTTTCCTGCAGTACTTTCCCGCGCCTCAATACCGCGGATCAGCGCGCGTCGCCGCAGCGCGCGATCAGTGGTTGTGATGCTCACGCCGCATGCCTCAGCGACATCGAGGACGGCCGCCGATCCCCGCGCCCGCAGCACTACCCGGTCCTGTTCCAGATGGACGGTGGCCGCCTCGAGAACGCAGTGCAGCAGCTCCACGCCGCGCGGAGTCAGCTCACGCAATCCGAGATCACGCTTGAGACGCCCAGTTTCCAAACGAGCCAGGGCATCTCCCGGGCCATGCGATGCCTCAACCAGATCATCGACATAGGCAAGGACGTCGGCAGACACCGCCATACGCCGGATCTCACTGGCAATCATGACGTCGTCAGGGTCGAATTCCTCGGCAGCGTGCATGCGTTCGGTTGCCGACGTGCCGGCCAAGTCTTCACCAGTGAGCACATGCCAGCACAACAGCGCGACAACATCCTCCAGCTGCGCTTCGTCAGGCACGGCGATCGCGGGTGCGTCATAGCTGTGCTCGGTGTTATTGCCGCGGCCAGTCCGGGTCAGCCAATCCACGACGTCGGCGCGGTCAAACCGCGCGACGCCATTGACGGTCTCCACCGGATCAGGAAATGGCAGCGACACGCCACGCACCGTCCGCCGTTTTCGCCACATGCTGACGACCGGCCGGCGTACCTTGGCGAGGTCGGCCACGTCTTGCAGCGTCAACGTGCTCATGTGGCCCCCTTCCGAGGTCCTCCCCAAATTAGACCCAGGTACTGACAACTTCAATCGCTAATACTGATAAGCCCCCTTATCAGTATTCAACGTTGTGATTGTCACTCAATCTGGCCATTCTGCCTACATACGGCCCCGCACTTCCGCGGTGGCCCCAGATGCCAGGAGGCAGAGATGACCGACACCACACCACAAGCCCAGTTCAACAGCAGCCTCGACGGGGTCGACGTCGAGCGACTCACCGTGCAGGACAAGGACGTTGTCCGCGAAGCGCAGCGGTGGACCACCGGGGAACGCGGTCCCATCGTCGAAGATCCCACAGTCTTGTCAGCCGCCGACCTCACCGAGTTCGTCACCGAAGCCGTCAAGATCGGCGCACACGCACTGTCGGCCGTTGGCCAGGCGCAGGACGCGAAGGCACTGCAGCAGATGCTCAAGCACGTCGGCGATAAGGCTGCAGATTCGACCACCAAGCTGACCGAGAGCACCCAACGAGCCACCCAGGCAGCGTCCGACGTCATGGCGAAGGCCGCCAACGACGCCAAGAAGGCGATCGTCGAGGCCGATGCCACCAGCCGGAAGGAGTTCACCCAAGCCGTCGCCGCCGCGAAGAAGGACGTCGCCGCCGAATTGCAGAAGATCTTCGGCGGCACCAACCCCGAGCTGATGGACAAGCTGCAGCCCATCCTCGACAAGTTCGGCACCTCCATCGACGCCACATTGAAGGCCGGCACCGCTGAGCTGATCACCAAGGCCGCCAAGCAGTTCGACCCCAGCGACCCGACGTCACCCATCGCCAAGCACACCGCCGCTCTCGATGCCCAGCAACGCAAGCTCACCGAGCTGATCGCCAACAACCACACGGACCTCGCCAAGAAGGTCGACGACGTGGTGGTCGCCTTGAAGGTCCAGGAGGGCAAGAAGGCAGTTGCCACCCGCACTCCCGAGAAGGGCTTCCAGTACGAGGACGCGATGGGTGGCCTCCTGCAGGACATCGCGGCCGGACTAGGCGACGAATACGTCGACACCCGCACCACCACAGGTGTCATCTCCCGCTGCCAGAAGGGCGACGGCGTGCTCGTCGTCGATGGCGGCAAGGCGCAGGTTGTGGTGGAGATGACCGACTCAGGTGATCGCAAGTGGGGCCCCTACTTCGATGAGGCCGAGCGGAACCGGGAAGCCAACGCCTCGCTCGGGATCGTTCCCACCGCAGAGCAGAACACTGGCCAGTCCATCCGAGTGTTGGGCACTCGACGCATCGTGCTGGCCTTCGATCCGCAGTCCGGTGATCCGGACCTGCTCCGCACCGTGATCATGTTGCTGCGGGCCAGCGCACTGATGGCGTCGAGCCGTCGTGGCTCCGAGGAGATCTCCACCGCTGAGGAGAAGATCAATGCGGCGATCGCTCAACTCGGCTTGATCGACAAGGTCAAGAAGATGGCGAGCACGATCCAGAAGAACGCCACCAAGATCGAGAACGATTGCACCGGTATCAACGCCGGCATTCAGCGCTTGTTGACCGATGCCCTGACGGCGCTGTCCGAGGTGCCCGACGAGGAGCTCCACGACCCAGCTGTCGCGTCCTGAGCGGACTTGTCGGACCGTTCCTCTTTACTGTCCTGTTCCCCGAACACCGGGCGGCGGGTTCACAGCTTGGACCCTGCCCCGCCGCCCAGCCCCACCCACCGCAATGGAAGGTCTTTCGATGCTACGCACGACCGTTCGCGCAGCTCTAGCTGCGACACTCCTCACCGCGCCCATCGCCGCTGCCATCCCGGCCCACGCCGCCGGCGACCGAGTCCGCTACGAGATCGAGTCCAATGGGCCAGTCTCACTGGTCACCTACATCGACGGTATCGGCGATATCCAACAGGATTCGCCAGCCAGTGCGACGTACTGGCGCGAGTTCACCAACGTCGCGACGTTTCCGTTCTACAGCGTGAGTGCGCAGACCAACGGCACCTCCGTTGCCTGCCGTCTCTTCGTCAACGGGAAACTCGTCGACTCGAACAGCTCGCTCGGCCGGTACACCATCGCCGACTGCAGCTACGCCCCTTAGCCAACAGACCTCGAACAGTCTGAGAAAGAACAGCATCATGAACATCACTACGCACCGAAACACTCTGGCCCTGTGCACGCTTGGCGTAGCGCTCACGCTCGCGGGCTGCGCCTCGCCAGATCGTGTCTCCTCGAATCCCGCGGACGCACCGACGTGGGACGCCGGGTTGTCGTCGTCTACGACACCGTCCCCCGTGGCATCGCCGCCGACGGCTGCCGATTTCGTCATCGGCGTGGTCGTCACCGAGCAGAAGTGTTTCGGCTCGGCGGGCTGTAACTACCGGTACACCATCAACCCGCAATACGTGAGCTCAAAACCGCTGCCGGAGAAGACGACCGTGGTCTTCAAGGTGACCGGTGGCGATCAGGATCAGGTCGGCAATTTCACCATCGACGCCGACGGAACGGCGACCTTCGACCGGGAGACCGGCATTTCCGGCCCCGAGGGCGCCGACCTGCACGCCACCGTCACCCAGGTCCTGTCCGGGCGCTGACATTCACCTGCCCACGAGGGGAGCCACCATGAGTTACCAGGTAATCGATCTGGTGCGGGAACGGGCCGATGAGCACCACTGGGAGTTGGTGTTCGACAGTGACCCGAACCGGGACCTGCGCACCACCGTCTGGGAGCACCGGCACCCTGCCGAAACGGGTCAGCCGATCGAGTTGGAGACTGCATTCAGCCCGGACGGCCGGATCGTATCCTCCGAGCGACGACGGGGCGGCATCACCCACAAGTGCATCAAGTCCACCGATGCATTCGGTTCGACCGAGGTCTATCTCGAAGCGCTGCAGATGATCTGAGCCACCCAGGCCGACGAAATGGACGCTGATCGAGGGGTAGTGACCATTTCGTCCACCTCACCGTCCCCCGATCGGTGGATAGACAGTTCGTCCGACCGTAGACCGATCAGCGGACAGACGACGGATGCCGCTTGAACCACGCTTGACCTACCCACAGTCAGGTACGCACCTCAACGAGACAGAGGAACGCTATGCACTACGAGATGCTGGATCTGGTCCGCGAACGCGCCAACGAGAAAGACTGGGACCTGATCTTCGACAGCGGCCCCAATGCGGAGTACCGGACCATGGTGTGGGAGCACCCCATGCTCAGCGCAACCGGCGTGGTGACGGAACTGGAAATCGGGTTCAGCCCGGACGGTCGCATCATCTTCTCCGAGCGGCGACGCGGCGGCGTCCCCCACAAACGCGTCAAGCCCGCCCACGCCTTCGCCTCGACCGATGTCTGCCTGGCCGCCCTGCAGATGATCTGACCCCCATTCACGGCGCCGTTTTCGACCCTGGGGCGACTGCTCGACGACGACCACGACCCGGTGTCGAAAACGGCGAGAAAAGCGAGCGCCAACCCAGCCCTTGACCTCATTACGTGACGTATCGTAACGTAATCGTGTGTCCTCGCTCACAGGCCCCGGACGGCCGCGTGACCCCAAAACCCAACGCGACATCATGAGCGCCACGCGTCGCCTGCTGGCTCGTGACGGCTATGACCAGCTGTCCATCGAGGCCGTCGCCCGTGAGGCCGGCGTCAGCCGGCCCACCATCTACCGGCGTTGGCCGTCGAAAACCCATCTGGTCTTCGACGCCGCATTCGGCCAGCCACCCGGCGGTGAACTCCTCCCGGTCTCCGAAGATTTCGAGACCGACCTGCGTGGCTTCATCTCAGCGGTGCTCACCTTCTGGCGTGATCCCGTGGTCGAGGCCGCCGCACTCGGCATCCTCACCGAACGTCGCCGCGACCCGGAACTGCACATCCGGACCCAGCAACTACTCGACGAGCAGACCAAGGGCGCCTTCCGATCCCTGGTCTCCTCCGGCGTGGAGCAGGGCCGGATCCGCCCGGATGTCGACGTCGACATGGTCTACCAAGCATTGATCGGCACCGCGTTCTACACCGCCCACATGGAGCCGGACATCGACGTCGAGGACACCGCAGATCGATTGTGCTCCTTGCTGATCGAAGGAGCAGGACGTATCCACCCACCAAGGAAGGACCAACCATGACCGACAAGGCCGAACTGTCGGAGGCGTTCAACGCGCTTCTCGACGCGGTGCGCGCCATCGAGCAGAAGTTGCTCACCGCCGAACCCACGCTGAGCGAACCCGACCTGCTCGACGGGTACCGCCTGGCGTTCAGCGTGCTGCGGGTCAGCGTCGACGCCTACGTGTGGGGCGACCGCGACAAGCCGATCCTGGTCGACGCCACCAGCCCGTATCTCAAATGGGGCGGCGACAACGCGGACGCCTTCTATCAGCTCGCCCCGCTGAATCCGGCCCGCACCTACCGCGTCACCGGTAACCGCGGCGACGCGGTGTACATGTCGATGACCGTCTACGGCGGGCCGGGTGAGGGCCGCTACAGCGACCGCATCGTGGGCACCATCAACAATCGCGACCTGGAGTTCGACGAGGATGGGAACTTCGAGTTCATCATGAGCCCCGACCCCCACCCGGGTACCTGGCTCAAACTGGATGCCGACGCCGAATTCGCTTTGACCCGTAACTATATGAACGATTCCGCGACCGAACGCCGGCCGGAGTGGCGGATCGAGACGGTCAATCCGCCCGCCCGGCGCTCGGACAGTGCCGCGGAGCTGGCCCGCCGCTTCCGCTACGCGAAGAACTGGCTGCAGGAACAGGTTTCCTTCCTGCCCACCAAGGTGGAGCCCGCCAACCAGCTGCACCCGCCGTTCCCGGTGCCCCAGAATGCCTACGGGTGGTCCGCCGGCGATGCGGCATACGCCATGGGCTCCTACGATCTGACGTCGGATCAGGCCCTGATCATCGAGGGCACCTCACCGGAGTGCGTGTTCTGGAACCTCTGCCTGTGGAATCCGTTCCTGCACACCTTCGACTACACCCACGAGCGTGTCACCATCAACGGCGCACACGTCACCTACGAATCGGACGGGTCCTGGCGGATCGTCGTCAGCGAGAAGGACCCGGGCCACCCGAACTGGGTCTCGACGGCTGGGCGGTCCACGGGCCTGATGTGGCTGCGCTGGTTCCTGCCCGAGGAGACTCCCGCGCAGCCGCAGTGCCGCGTCGTCCACGTGGCCGAGGTCGGTGCCCTGTGACCACCAACGTGCAGCGTCCGGCACCGATCCGGTTCGACGACCTGGCAAACCCGGTGTATCCCCCGGCCGCCCAGCCGATTCGCGATGGACTCGCCGCCTACGGCGCGAACCTGGACCTCAACCCGAACGCGTTGCTGACGGCTGCAACCGAGCGGTCCGGGCTGGACGATTTCGGCGACCCGGCGTTCCGGGAACGTCTCGACGTGCTGTGTACCGCACTGCGTGACGAAGCGGGCCTGTCCGATACGGGGGTGGGGATCGTGTTCGAGCAGCTGGTGGGCAACCTGGTCAACCGGCTGCGGTTGGAGGCGCTGATCGCCGACCATCCCGAGATCGAGGGCATCGAGATCGAGCGGCCGATCATCATCTGCGGTCTCCCCCGTACCGGCACCACGCATCTGCACAATCTGCTCGCCGCGGACCCTGCACTGCGCTATCTGCCCTACTGGGAGAGCCTCGAGCCGGTGCCCGGCCCCGGCGAGGACACACCGGCACCGCGTCGGGACCGCTGCGCCGCCGGCCTGGAACTGGTGAACACCTCGATCCCGGAGTTTCGCCGGATGCACGACATGACCGTCGAGCACGCCCACGAGGAGATCCAGCTCCTGGCCAACGACATCTCCGGCATGCTGTTCGAAACCGCCTATTACGTGCCGAGTTTCACCGCCCACTACCAGGCGCACGACCAGGCGCCGTCATACGCCTACGTCAAGCGCAGCCTGCAGGCGATGCAATGGCTCCGTGGCGGAACCCGCTGGGTACTCAAGTCACCGCAGCATCTGGAGCAGTTCCCGACCCTGGCCGCCACATTCCCGGACGCGACTTTCGTTGTCACCCATCGTGATCCAGTCGACGTGACGCTGTCGATGATGACCATGATCTGCTACGCCATGCGGATGGGCGTGTCTGCGCCCGATGTGGCCAAGATTACCGGGCACTGGCTGGGGCGCATCGACGATCTGCTGGCGGGCTGCATCCGCGATCGCGACGCGCTGCCCGCCGGGCAGTCCATCGACGTCCGATTCGACGACTTCATGGCGGACGAGCAGGGCACCCTGGCCGAGATCTACCGACTCGCCGACCAGCCGTTCGGCGACGATGTACGCGCGGCGATGACCGGCTTCCTCGCCGAGCACCCCCGCGGGCGTTATGGGGGCGTCATCTACGACGCGGCGGACGTTCACGTCGATCGGGCTGCCCTGGCCGAGCGGTTCCGCGCCTACCGGGAACGCTTTCTCACCACCACGGAGGGCAAGTGAATCAAACTGCACCACAGCCCATCTCGGCGGAGGCGTGGGTGGCCACCGCGCTCGGTGAGCCCACCGACGTACTGGAACGCCAAACGGTGGAGGTGCGGGCACCCGGCCCCAACGAAGTCCGGGTGGCGGTCCGCGCGTTCTGCCTGAACTTCAACGACATCGACATCATCAAGGGGCGCTACACCACACTGCCGCTGCAGCCGCCGTTCGTGCCGGGAATGGAATCTGTCGGGGTGGTCGAAAGCGCGGGCCTGGGCGCCGAACACCTGGTCGGCCGCCGCATCGTCGGGATTCCGGTGATGGCGTTCGGCGGGTATGCGTCCTACGCCATCGTCGACGCCGCGACAGTGCTCGATCTGCCGGACTGGGTCAGCGACGTCGACGGCGCCGCCCTGCACTACCCGTTCCATCTGGGCTGGTTCGCACTACGCGAACGCGGCCGGTTGAAGCCCGGCGAGACGCTGCTGGTGCACGCGGCGGCCGGCGGCACCGGGTCAGGCGCCCTGGTTCTCGGAAAGGCACTGGGTGCCAGGGTGATCGCCACCGCCGGCAGCGACGAGAAGCTCGAGCTCTGCCGGAAGCTGGGTGCCGACCATGTCGTCAACTACCGCAACAGCGGCTGGGTCGATGAAGTCATGGACCTCACCTACGGCCGCGGCGTAGACGTCGCGTTCGACGCGGTGGGCGGCAGCGTGACGACGGATACGTTCCGTTGCATGGGATTCAACGGCCGCCACCTGATGGCCGGGTTCGCCGAGGACATCGCACTGGAGGACGGCGACTACATCTCGCCGCGGCCGATCGCCTACGGCAACTTCGACGTATGCGGAGTGTGTCTGGTCTACGTGACCGATCCCCTGGCCGTCCGCCGCACCCTCGGGTTCAACTGGCCGGCCCGCTCCGAGGGCCTCGACGCCCACGTCCGGATTCTCGAGCTGATGCGTACCGGCCGGCTACAGACTGTGGTGGGCGACAACGTGGCATGGGATCAACTGCCACAGGCATTGGCACGGATGGCCGCCCGCGAGACCACCGGACGTTTGGTGGTGAGTACCGGCGCACACGACTGACCCCGCGTTACCGCTGCGCCGCCGCTCATCCCAGTGCGCGGCGCAGCGCGCCGGCGAGATCTCCTCGCTGCCCGACCGTGACGTCGTCCACCCCGAGCCACGCGGCCATCGCCCGCAACTCCCCTGCCAACGCGTCGGCCACCCGAAAACGGTCCTGGCCGTCCTCGGTATACGCACCCAACACCTGCAGCGCTCCGTCGGTGCGTTTCAGGTCCACCCGCGCCACCAACTCCCCGTCGAGCAGGAACGGCCATACGTAGTAACCGAATTGGCGCTTGGGTGCGGGCGTGTAGATCTCGATGCGGTAGTGAAAGTCGAACCACCGCTCAACCCGGGGACGGAAGAAGATCAACGGGTCGAACGGACACAACAGGGCCGTCCCCCGGTCACGGCGCGGCACGGTCTGACCCGTTCGCAGGTAGGCCGGGGTGCCCTCGACGTCGACAGGCTCAAGCTCGCCGTCGGCCACGAGCTTGGCGATCGCGGGCTTGACCTGTTTGGCGCCCATCCGGAAGTAGTCGCGGATGTCGGCCTCAGTGCCGACGCCCAGCGCGGTGGCCGCGCGTAGGGCCAACTCCCGAACCGCTTCCTCGTCGTCGACCGTTCGGGCCACCACCGCCGGTGGCAGCACCCGTTCGGTGAGGTCGTAGTGCCGGGCGAAGCCGACACGCGTCGCCGTCGTCAGGACTCCCGAGGACCACAACGCCTCGGCCACCCACTTGGTTTCGCTGCGGTCCCACCACGGTCCCTTGCGGCCGCGCGGCTCGGATTCCAGGTGGGCTTCGATCTGGCCGGCTGTGGACGGCCCGAGCTCGGCGACCGCAGCCACGATGTCCTCAGCCAGCTTGGGGTTCTTCCGGACGATCTCGGTGCCCCACCGGCCGTGGGTGTACTCCCGCATCCGCCACCGCAGCAGCGGCCAATCCTCGACCGCCATCAACGCAGCCTCATGTGCCCAGTACTCCACCAGAAGTCGCGGTGAACGCGCGCTGTGCGACCACGCGGCCCGGTCCAGGGCGTCGCGGTCGTAGGGTCCCAGCCGACTGAATACCGGCGCGTAGTGCGCCCGCACCGCCACCGATACCGAGTCGAGCTGCAGCACCTGAATCCGGGAGATCAACTTCCGCAGGTGCGCACGGGTGACCGGGCCGCGGGGTTTGGGGTCGTGAAACCCTTGTGCGGCGACGGCGATGCGGCGGGCCTGCGCGGTCGTGAGGGTAGCCACCTGGCCATCGTTCCCTACGGCACCGACAAGTAGCGGAGCGGATTGGAGCGAGAGACCGACAAGTAGCGGAGCGGATTAGAGCGATACTGGTCCGCGTGGCATTGGACTGGGATGCGTTCGAGACCGAGTTGACCCTGGCCGCTGGGGAATCAGTACGCGCGCTGGTCGCTGCCGCCGCCTCGGAGAGGCCGTATGCCGTGGCGTTCAGCGAGTTCTATGCCGAGACCACCGGGGTGATCTACCTACCTAACCTGGCGCTGGCCACCGAGGAGTCGGTCGAGGATCCGGATTGCCGATTCAGTCCACCGGACTGGGAGCACCAGGACTATGAGTGGGGCGAAACCGATTCACAGTGGGGTGATCGGCTGAGCGCCGCCGTGACGGGCCTTCCCCGCGCACAGTGGGAGCAGGAGTGGGACCGGTTCGCCCAGGCGATGCTGAACATCGCCGCCCGGACGCGGGCCGCCTTGGTCGCCGACGGCACCCTGCCCGGCGATGCGGTGGTCTACCTCGATGACGAGGACGCCGATCTGCTGGTTCGTTCGCTGACCGCCGACGAACTGCGGCGTCACTTCCCCGAGTACCTCGCCGCAGCCGAGACTGAACGCGACCTGCTGGCCATGCCGGTCGAGCAGCGGGTGGCCGCACTCGCCGCGGCCGCCGGTCTGATCGCCGGGCCGGTCAGCGAACTCGGCCGGGAACGCGCGACCGAACTCCTGCTCGACACCGGCGCCGCTGCGGTACCGGCCGCCATTGCGGCACTCGGGAATCCCGAGACCGCCTGGACGGGCGCCAAACTCCTCGCCGACCTGAACATCGCGACGCCAGAGGTGATGGACGCGCTGTGGACGGCCCTACCGCTGCGCGGCAACGCTCACGACTGGGTGGCCACGGCACTCGGTCGCCTCGGTGCCGGGTCGGAGGTGCTGGCCCGCGCCGATCTTCCGGCCGATAGCAGATCGGCCGCCGTCGCCGCACCGTACCGTTCGTTTCGCGATCATGGGCGCGGGCACCTGCCGCTGGACTACACGCTGCTGGCCGCCGGGCTTGCCGATCCGGGAGTCGCGGGGGCGGTCGCAAAGGATCTGAAGCCTGGAACCGGGTATTGCACTCTGGACCGGGCCGATCTACCGGGTGTCCGGACCGGGCTCGACCATTCCGAGCCGGTGATCCGCCGTCACGCGGTCATCGTTCTCAGCGATCTGATCGGACCGATGGGCCCCGGAGATCTCGACCGTCATGTGGTCAAGGATCTGGAGCGACGGATCGACGAGCTGGCCACAGACGATCCCGACAGTGAGGTGCGCAGACTGGCCGGCTACAGCGTGCGCACGTAGCTGCAGAACCGGTACCGCAGCCCTGAGCTGCTGGTCAGCCAGTCCCCCGGGACCCGGGTCCAGGAATCGTCGAGCGTCGGCGCCATCGCGTCGCCCTCGGCGGTCGGCAGATCGATGTCGATCTCGGTGACCTCACAGCGGTCGGCGAACGGGAGGGCCTGGGCATAGATCTGCGCTCCGCCGATCACCCAACCCCGGAATACGTCGTCAAGTCCGGTCAGTACCTCGGCGCCTTCTGCGACATACCCGGGGTTGCGGGTGATGACGACGTTGCGCCGCCCCGGCAACGGACGGACCTTGGCCGGCAGTGACTCCCAGGTCCGCCGGCCCATCACCACGGTCTGTCCGAGGGTGAGTTGCTTGAATCGGGCCTGATCCTCCGGCAGCCGCCAGGGAATGCCATTGTCGCGGCCGATGACGCCCGTGCTCGACTGCGCCCAGATCAGCGCCAGCCGTCGAAGATCACCGGTCATACAGCGACGGGTGCCTTGATCGCCGGATGTGGGTCGTAGTTCAGAATCGCGATATCCTCGTACTCGTAGTCGAAAATTGAATCACGCTGAGCCAGAACGAGTTCCGGGTATGGCCTGGGCTCCCTGCTGAGCTGCAGGGCCACCTGCTCGACGTGGTTGTCGTAGATGTGGCAATCCCCGCCGGTCCAGACGAACTCGCCGACGCCGAGCCCGGCCTGCGCGGCCATCATGTGGGTCAGCAGGGCGTAGCTGGCGATGTTGAACGGCACGCCGAGGAACAGGTCTGCGCTGCGCTGATACAGCTGGCAGGACAGCTTGCCGTCTGCGACATAGAACTGGAAGAAGGCGTGGCACGGGGGCAGCGCCATCTGCGGGATCTCGCCGACATTCCACGCCGAGACGATGTTGCGCCGCGAATCGGGGTCCCGCTTGAGCAGATCCAGCGCGTTCGAGATCTGGTCGATGTGCTCACCCGACGGCGTCGGCCACGACCGCCACTGAACGCCGTAGACCGGTCCCAGATCGCCTGTCTCACTGGCCCATTCATCCCAGATCGTTACGCCATGATCCTGCAGCCACCGCACGTTCGAATCGCCGCGCAGGAACCACAGCAACTCGTAGATCACCGATTTGGTGTGCACCTTCTTGGTGGTGAGCAACGGAAATCCGGCGGCCAGGTCGTAGCGCAGCTGATGTCCGAACAGGCTGCGGGTGCCGGTGCCGGTGCGATCGGATTTCGGCACGCCCTGCTCGGTCACCTTCCGCAGGAGGTCCTCGTAGGGCGTCTGGATCGGCACACGGCCAGCTTACGTGGCGCCACGAGGAGTAGAACGGAAGCCATGCCGACCACCCAGGACACCATCACCACAGCCGACGGCACCTGCCGCGTCACCGTCGCGACCCCGGACGGCGACGGTCCCTGGCCTGGGGTTGTGCTGTTTCCCGACGCCGGCGGCCTACGCCCGGCCATGGAAGAGATGGCGGCCGAGTTGGCCGGATTGGGTTATGTCGTGCTGGTGCCCGACGTCTATTACCGCAATCCGGGCTGGGGCCCGTTCGACCTCAACACCGTGTTCAGCGACCAGGAGCAGCGCAAGCAACTCTTCGGGTTGATGAGCACTCTCACCCCGGAGATCTTCGCCGCGGACGCCGAGGCGTTCTTCGACTATCTGGCCGCCCGGCCCGACGTCACCGGCGAGAAGTTCGGCACCACCGGCTACTGCATGGGTGGCCGGGCCTCGCTGATCGTCGCCACCCGGGTGCCGGAGCGGGTCGCGGCCGCACTGTCCTTCCACGGCGGCCGGCTGGCGGTCGAAGACGATCCGGACAGCCCCCACCTGCTGGCCGACAAGATCCAGGCGACGGTCTATGTGGCCGCGGCCGAGAACGACGCCTCCTTCACCGAGGACGACGGCAAGAGGTTGGAGGACGCACTGTCCGGCGCAGCCGTCGACCACACCATCGAGTTCTATCCCGCGACGCACGGCTTCGCGGTGCCGGATCACAAGGCGGTGTACGACGAGGCAGCTGCAAAGCGGCACTGGGAGAACACGCAGCGGGTGTTCGGGGCCGCTTTTGCCACGGCATAGGCGGTAGGCGACGATTGACGGCGTGTATGACCAGCCCTTCTCCGACGAGTCCCACCCCACCGAGCCCGGATTCCGGATCGACCCGGTACTGGCGCGGAGCTGGTTGCTGGTAAACGGCGCGCAGTACGAGCGGTTCGCCCCGGCGGCCCGCTCCCGCGCCGACATCGTCGTCCTCGACATCGAGGATGCGGTGGCCCCCAAAGACAAGGTCGCCGCGCGCGAGAAGGTGACCCGCTGGCTGGCCGAGGGCAACAGTGACTGGGTCCGGATCAATGGCTTCGGCACCCCGTGGTGGGCTGATGACCTGGAGATGTTGGCCGGCAGCGCGGTGGGCGGCGTCATGCTGGCCATGGTCGAGTCCGTGGACCATGTCACCGAGACCGCCCGACGCCTGCCGGACGTGCCCATCGTCGCGCTGGTGGAGACCGCCCGCGGCCTTGAGCGGATCACCGAGATCGCGTCGGCCAAGGGCGCATTCCGACTTGCCTTCGGCATCGGCGATTTTCGGCGCGACACCGGCTTCGGAGACAACCCGGCAACGCTGGCGTACGCGCGCTCACGCTTCACCATCGCCGCGAAGGCCGCCGGACTGCCCGGCGCCATCGACGGACCCACCGTGGGGTCCAGCGCGCTGCGACTGTCGGAGGCCACCGCGGTCTCGGCCGAGTTCGGTATGACCGGCAAGATCTGTCTGACACCCGATCAGTGCCCGACGGTCAACGAGGGCCTGGCCCCCTCCCAGGACGAGATCAGTTGGGCAAAGGAGTTTTTCGCCGAATTCCAGCGTGATGGCGGCGAGATCCGCAACGGGTCAGACCTGCCCCGTATCGCCCGGGCCAACAAGATCCTGGATCTGGCGAGGGCATACGGCATCCACGAACCCGAGTACAGCGACGATCCGGATCACGTGCCTGCCCCCTCCGACACGTATCACTACTGAGGTTCGCTCAGGCCTGCTGTTCGTCGTCGTTGCGGTGCAGGAAGCTGTTGACCGCGCGGACCACTCCGCGGCCCGCGTAGATACCCGCGGCGACCGACACGACGATCATCGCGATGAACATCACCAGCCAGTTGGACCGGCTGTGACTGACGTTCCACCAGATGATGGTGAACAGCACGGCGCACACGAAAACGACGATGTCCCGCCAATTCCCGCGGTAGGACATCGCGGCTTCACGGATCTCGCGACTGCGGTCACTCGCGTCGATCAAGCCGTCGATACGTTCGTCGATGCTGGCCTTCAGTCGTGCCTTCCGTTCGACGTCTTCGGCGGGCAACCGGTCCAACAGATCGAGATCCTTGGTGATCATGCCCCGCAGGTCCGGCGGTTTGAGGTTGCCCGCGATGACACCCAGCATCGCGCCACCGGCGATGGGAGCGGCTCCGAGAGCAAGGTCGGCGATCCCCGGCATAGCTGTCCTCTCGTCATTCCATCAGCGTGGCAGCCAACGTGCCGCCCAATTCGTAGGCCCGTTCCCGGACGGCTCCGTCCACCACTCCCGCAACTTCAAGCACGTCAGCCGCTTTGACCAACGCCAGCCCGGTCACAATCTTGTCGACCGCGTTCGCCGCACCGACCGTGTCGTTGTTGCCGTGCACCCACAACCCATAGGGGCGCCCGGCCACATGGTCGAGGCTCGGGTAGTACACCGTATCGAAAAAGTGCTTAAGGGCACCGCTCATATAGCCGAAATTCGCTGTGGTGCCGAACAAGTAGCCGTCGGCGGCCAACATGTCGGTGACAGTCGCCGCCAACGCCGGCTTGGCCTGCACCTCGACACCGGAGATGTCCGGATCGTGCGCGCCTGCCAGTATCGCTTCCAGAAGTTCTCGCGTTGCCGGAGACGGCGTGTGATGCACCACCAGCAGCGTCCTGGTCATGACGCCTGTTGTTCCTGCATCTGTACGGCGGTGCGCATGGTCTCCCGGGCGCGGGAGCGATCGCCGGCGAAGTCGTAGGCGCGGGCCAGCCGGTACCAGCGAACCCAGTTATCCGGGTCGGCTTCCAGTTCGGCCTTGACCGTCACGAACAGTGCGTCGGCAGCGTCGCGCTCGATACGACCCGACGGCCGCGTCGGCAGTGTGCTGACATCCAGTTCCATGTCTTGTTCGCGGGCCAGGCGCGCCAACCGTTGATGCGCCAGGCCGGCCCGCAGCGTGGTGACGAGCACCCAGATGCCGATCAACGGGAACGCGAGCAGTGCCACACCCAGCCCGATTGCGGCGGCTTCACCCGAGGTGATGAAGATCCACGCGGTACGCCCGAGCATGAGGAAGTAGGCGATCAGCGCCAGGCACATGAAGCCGATCACCAATTGAATGCGCAGCGACCGCGCGCCGTCGTTCACGACAGTGCGAGCAGCGGTTCAATGCCGATGGTCAGACCCGGCCGCTCGCCGACCTTGCGCACGGCCAGGAGCACGCCCGGCACGAACGAGGACCGGTCCAGGCTGTCGTGCCGGATCGTCAGGGTCTCCCCCTGCGTTCCGAACAGCACCTCCTGGTGTGCGACCAGTCCGGCCACCCGCACCGAGTGCACCGGCACGCCGTCCACATCGGCGCCGCGGGCTCCCTCCAGGCCGGTGCTGGTGGCGTCCGGGTTGGGCGGCATGCCCTTGCGCGCCTCGGCGATGAGCTTCGCGGTCCGAGCGGCCGTGCCGGACGGTGCGTCGGCCTTGTGCGGATGGTGCAGTTCGATGATCTCGACCGATTCGAAATAGCGCGCCGCCTGCTGGGCGAAGTGCATCGAGAGCACGGCGCCGATGGCGAAGTTCGGCGCGATGAGCACCGCGGACTCGGGCTTCTCCTTGAGCCAGGCTTCCACCTGTTCGATGCGCTCCCAGGTGAATCCGGTGGTCCCGACAACGGCGTGAATACCGTTGTCGATGAGGAACTTCAGGTTGTCCATCACCACGTCGGGATGGGTGAAGTCGATGACCACGTCAGTCTTGCTGTCGGTGAGCAACGTCAGCGGATCGCCGACGTCGACACCGGTCGAGAACGTCAGATCCTCCGCGGATTCGACCGCGTGCACCATGGTCGCGCCGACTTTGCCCTTAGCCCCGAGAACGCCAACTCGCATGGTGGGGAGCCTACTGCCCGTGCTTGCCGGCGGTATTGGGGCCGGTCCGAGAAACTTTGGCCCCTTTTGTCACTACAGCCTCAAACCGGCCAAACCTGTCACGGTATCGAACTAGTGTTCGAATCATGGACAATGCGGTGGCCGGCAAGCTCGCCGCGTTGGCCGACGCGGTGACCGCGTTGCGGGAGTTGCCCGTCGCTTCCCTATCCCCCGCGGAGTTGCTGGACGTGTGCTCGGGCCTGCAGGAGACCCGCAACCTGATCCCGACGATCGAGCACGCCGCCGTCACGGCACTGGCCGAGCAGAGCACCGCCGCTCAGATCGGTGCGAAGTCCTGGCCCGAAGCCTTGCGGATCCGGTTACGGATCTCGGCGACCGAGGCCCGTCGCCGCTACCGCGACGCGGTGAATCTGGGACCCCGGACGTCGGTCACCGGGCAACCGTTGGAACCTCAACGGGCCGCGACGGCCGCTGCCCAAGCCGGCGGCTGGGTCACCCAGGAGCACATCGAAATCCTGGAGACTTTCTTCCAGCGCTGCCCGGCCTGGATCAGCACCGCCGCCCGGACCCGGTTCGAAGAGAAACTGGTCGCCGTTGCCGCCACCAACGCACCCGAGACGCTGCGCCAGACGGTCAACGAAGCCTTGTATCTGTTGAACCAGGACGGTCCCGAACCGGTCGAGGACCGCTGCGCGCGGCGCCGCGGCATCGTCATGGGGCCGCAAGAACCCGACGGCACCTCGCGCATTTCGGGATGGCTCACCCCTGAACTGCGCGCCGGGCTGGATGCCGTGTTCGCGAAAACGGCCGCACCGGGCATGTGCAACCCGGCCGACCACAACCCCTGCACCAACGGCACCCCCACCGAAGAACAGATCCACGCCGACACCCGCCTGCCGGCCCAACGCACCCACGACGCCCTGCTCGCCCTGACCCGCTCGGCGATGATGTCCGGACAGTTGGGCCAGCACAACGGACTGCCAGTCTCCATCGTGGTCACCACCACCCTGCAGGAACTGCAAGCCGGCGCCGGGGTCGCGGTCACCACCGGCGGAACCAGACTTCCGATCCCCGACGTGATCCGACTGGCCGCCCACGCCTGGCACTACCTGGCCGTCTTCGACAAACACACGAATCTGCCGTTGCATCTTGGCCGCGCTCGCCGCATCGCCTCACCCGGGCAACGCCTGATGCTGTTCGCCCGTGACCGCGGCTGCACCGCCCCCGCGAACCGGTCCCAGGTCCACCACGCCCAACGCGACTACGCCAAAGGTGGACGCACCAACATCGACGAACTGGCCCTGGGCTGTGGCCCCGACCAACGCCTGGTGAGCCCCGGCAAATGGACCACCCGCATCAACCACCACGGCAAGTGTGAGTGGATCCCGCCCAAACTGCTGGACACCGGCCAAGCTCGGATAAACACCCACCACCACCCTCAGCTCTACCTCACCGACGGTGGCGACGACGAAACCGACTGTCAGTCAAACTGATTGCGCGCACTAGGGGCCACACCGACCACCGGCCTCTAAGGTGGAACCATGCGTCTGATCTCGCTGGCACCTTTCGCCGTCGCCGTTCTCGCGTTCGTGGGGTGTTCCGACAACGCGGCCGCCGACGATGTCGACCTCACCGGGCGCACGTTCGTATCGGTGCAGGTCGAGGGTGACCAGATCCCCGGCGGCGGACCGCTGACGGTCGGTTTCGAGGGAGACCAGATCAGTACTTTCGCGGGCTGCAACCACGGTTCGGGCACCGCCGATCTGACCGATGGCCGGATCACCACCGAACTAGCGATGACCATGATGGCGTGTCCCCCGCCGGTCGGCGATGCGGACGCCTGGGTGTCGGCGTTCTTCGGGGCCAAGCCGGCCTGGTCACTGTCCGGGGATGACCTCACGTTGCGCACAGATGCCACCACTGTCACGTTGCGCGACAAGAAGGTGGTCGACCCCGACCGTCCGCTCACCGGCACCACCTGGCAGGTGACCAGCCTGGTATCGACACAGACGATCACCACCTCGGTCGCGCTCGAACAGTCCAAGCCCACATTGACCATCGCCGACGACGGTGCGGTCAGCGGTTCGACCGGCTGCAACCGGATCACCGGCCACGCAACCGTTTCGGAGTCCAGCATCGAGTTCGGTCCACTGGCCACCACCAGGATGGCTTGCCCTCCAGAGGTCACCGAGGTCGAACAGGCAGTGCTGCGCGTCCTCAAGGGCACGGTGCAGACCACCCGCGACGCGGATCAACTGAAGCTCTCCGGCGCGGACGGCAACGGGTTGGTGCTGCGCGCGCAGTGACCTCAGAGCGGTGACGCTCCGCGCAGGTGCTCGAAGATCAGCGAGGTCTGCGTTCCGGCGACATCGGCGTCGGCGTTGAGGTTCTCCACCACGAAGGCTCGTAGGTCATCGGTGTCACGCGCGGCCACATGCAAGATGAAGTCGTCTCCCCCGGCCAGGAAGTAGACGTCCATCACTTGCGGCCGGGTGCGGATGTGGGCGATGAAATTGCGGATCTTGCCCCGCGCGTTCGATTGCAGGCTCACCGAGATCATGGCCTGCAGACTGAGCCCCACGGCCGCCGGATCGATGTCGGTGTAGAAGCCCCGGATCACCCCGCTCTCCTGCAGCCTGCGCACCCGACCGTGGCAGGTCGACGCGGCGATACCGACCGCGTCGGCCAGTGCACTGTTGGACATGCGGGCATCGGTATGCAGCGCCAGCAGGATACGACGGTCCACTTCGTCGAGATCCGGCCGAACATCCTTCGGTGAACTGGTCACGCGCTCCGGCTGACGTGATGATCCTTCTACCATTTGCCGATTCTAGCGAATCTTCAACGGAGATATTGCCCGCCTATCGAAGGTTCTTCACAATGGTTTTCAGCACCCCAACCTCGAAGGAGCGGTCATGCTCGTCGGTATCCCGGCCGAGATCAAGAACAACGAGTACCGCGTGGCGATCACCCCGGCGGGTGTGGCCGAGCTGACCCGACGCGGCCATGACGTGATCATCCAGGCAGGTGCGGGCGAAGGTTCGGCCATCTCCGACAACGACTTCAAGGCCGCCGGCGCCGAGATCGTCGCCACGGCCGACCAGGTGTGGACCGAGGCCGAGTTGCTCCTCAAGGTCAAAGAGCCCATCGCGGCCGAGTACTCGCGCATGCGCAAGGGCCAGACGCTGTTCACCTATCTGCACCTGGCGGCATCCAAGGAATGCACCGACGCACTGCTGGCCTCGGGTACCACCTCGATCGCATATGAGACGGTTCAAACCGCCGACGGGGCGCTCCCCCTTCTCGCCCCGATGAGCGAGGTCGCGGGCCGACTTTCCGCGCAGGTCGGTGCCTACCACCTGATGCGGAGCCACGGTGGGCGAGGCGTCCTGATGGGCGGTGTGCCCGGCGTCGCCCCGGCCGAGGTCGTCGTCATCGGCGGTGGCGTCGCCGGCTACAACGCGGCCCGCATCGCCAAGGGCATGGGCGCCCACGTCACGGTGTTCGACCTGAACATCAACACGCTGCGCAAGATCGACAACGAGACCAACGCCGGCATCGAGACCCGTTACGCGTCGTCACTGGAACTCGAAGAGGCCGTCAAGAAGGCCGACCTGGTGATCGGCGCGGTCCTGATCCCGGGCGCCAAGGCCCCCAAGTTGGTCACCAACTCGACTGTGGCGCACATGAAACCCGGCGCGGTCCTGGTGGACATCGCCATCGACCAGGGTGGGTGTTTCGAGGATTCACGGCCCACCACCCACGACGATCCGACGTTCGCCGTCCATGACACCGTCTTCTACTGCGTGGCAAACATGCCCGGCGCGGTGCCGCGCACGTCGACGTTCGCACTGACCAACGCGACCATGCCGTACGTGCTCACGTTGGCCGACAAGGGCTGGAAGGCCGCTTGCAACGCCGATCAGGCACTGGCCAAGGGCCTCTCGACGCACGAGGGTGCGCTGCTGTCGGAGCAGGTCGCCGCGGACCTCGACATGCCGTTCACCGACCCGGCAGCGTTGCTGGCGTAGCGGTTCCATCACACATTCGCCAAAACTTGACAGGTGTCAAGTACGGTGGGTGTCGTGCTGAACCAACTGTTCCCCACCGTTCCGACGACAACTGCTGAGACTCTGGATATCTTCGACGCCTCCGAGGCCGTCGAGCCGCAGTTCATGCTCGGCACCTGGCACGGTGCCGAATTGCCCACCGGACATCCGATGGACGGCCTGCTGGCGGCCAGCGGATGGTGGGGCAAACAGTTCATCGACGGCGAGTCCGTTCACCCGCTGCTGTTCCCCTCGGGTGACGGCGCATCGCTATGGGCCCTCAACCCGATGCTGGCATTCGGCGGCCTAGCGGTATCGAACAAGATTCCGCTACTTCGGAATCGGTCGATGGTGGCGCCGATCGCCGCCCTGCGACCCGTACTGCAAACCCGGGCACCCAAGGCCAGGTTGCGCACCACCCGCTACCGCGGCGTGGACACCGCGACGATGATCTACGACCAGCTGCCCATCAACGACGTGTTCCGGCGACTGGCCGACGATGCCGTGATCGGGGCGATGGACCTGCGGAACTCCCCCAACCCGTACTTCTTCGTCCTGCAGCGCGACGACTCGCTGCAGGTGACCTAGCAGCCGCACGTACCCGAGCTGTTCACCACACATTCGACCGGTGGCTCCACAGCGGTGCTTGGATCGAAAGAGCAAGCGCTGCAAGGACTTTTCCAGGACCTACTTTCCAGGACTTAGGAGTCACCCATGGTTAACCTGCCCGTCGCGCACCAGCCCCGTCCGCTGCTGCCCGAGCTCTCGGAGTTCTTCGCCGGAATCACGCCGTTCGCCGGCCTGCGGCCGATCTTCGAGCGCAACCTGATGCGCATCGAGGACGAGGTCACCGAGGACCACTACGAACTGCGTGCCGAGATCCCCGGTATCGATCCGGCCAGCGACGTTCAGATCACCGTGGCCGACGGCCAGCTGAGTGTGAAGGCCGAGCGGTCCGAACGTGCCGAAACCACCGCCCGCTCGGAGTTCTCCTACGGCTCCTTCCTGCGCACCGTGACGCTGCCCGCCGAGGCCGACGAGGAGAACATCACCGCCGGCTACGAGCGCGGCATCCTGACCGTGCGCGTGCCGCTGTCGCAGAGCCCCGCAGGGGCCCGACAGATCGCGATCCAGGGCACCGAGAACGGCTCGACCGCAATCGAATCCGCCGAGCACTCAGAGTAACGACGGCAGCACCAGCGCCGTCAGCTCACCGATGAGCGGGCGCAGGTTGTCGGCCTTAGGGTCATCAGCCTGCGACCGCGTCATCATCACCAACAGCAACCGTTGCCCGTCGGGTCCAAAGGCGATCCCGGCGTCGTTGGTGCTGCCGTAATCCCCGCTACCGGTCTTGTCAGCGGTGGTCCAGCCTTCCGGAAGTCCGGCACGCATGCTCGAGGTCTGGTTGGCCCGCATCCAGTCCTCCAACTGGCGCCGCTGCGGCGGGCTCAAAGCGTCACCGGCCAGGATCGCGCGGTATCCGCCAGCCAGTGCCGCAGGGGTGCTGGTATCCCGCGGGTCCCCCGGTATCGCCGCGTTCAGCTCAACCTCCCAGCGGTCCAAGCGGGTGCGCTCGTCTCCGACGCTGCGGGCGAACGCCGTGATAGCGGCCGGCCCGCCAATCGTTTTCAGCAGCAGGTTGGCCGCGGTGTTATCGCTGCGCTGCAGCGCAGCCTGGCACAACTGCGCCAGCGTCATCTCGGCACCGGCATGGGTCTCGGTCACCGGTGAGTTCGGCACGATCGCCTCCGGGTCGACGAACACCCGGTTGTCCAGCGACAGCCGCCCGCTCCCGACCAGCTGAAGCACGCGCGCGGCCGCATAGCCTTTGAACGTCGAACACATCGCGAACATCTCATCGGACCGATGTGTGAGTGTCCGCCCGGAGTCCAGATTGGCCGCATACAGCCCGATCAGGGCGTTGTGACGACCTTCCAGTTCGGCGATCCGGTCATCAACCGGGGCGGCAAAAACCGGTGCGGCACTACCCACACCGGTACCAACTGCCGCAGCCGCCACCAGCGAACCGATCAGAACATTGCGCCGCGAGAGTCCAGTCATCGGACCCAGCCTAGCGGCTCAGCCGGCGATAGATTGAAGTTGTTGCGGCAGAGTCTTTTTCGACCGATGCGGGCCGAGCACGGCGGCACCGTAGTCGCGGGACAGCAACTGATGCGCCACCGCATTGACCTCTTCGAGGGTTACGGCCTCGATCTGCGCCAGCGTGTGATCGATGGTCCGGTGTTCACCGTAATTGAGCTCGCTGCGCCCGATCCGGTGCATGCGCGAACCCGAATCCTCCAGACCCAGTACCAGCCCACCACGCAACGAGCCCTTGGCGATCCGGCATTCGTCGGCGGTGATCCCGTCTCGGGCAACACCTTCCAAAACCTCGGTGGTCACCCGGATCACCTCGTCGAACCGTTCCGGCTGGCACCCGGCGTACACCGAGAGCGCACCGCTGTCGGAGAAGGTGTCCACCGTCGAGTACACCGAGTACGCCAGGCCGCGGGATTCCCGAATCTGCTGGAACAGACGGGAACTCAGGCCTCCGCCGAGTGCGGTGTTGAGCACCGACAGCGCCCACCGGTGTCCCCAGTGCCGGCCGGGTGTGCGAACACCCAGCGACACGTGGGTCTGCTCGCCATCGCGGTCGACAACGAGCAACGACGGCTTGCCCCCGACCCGTCCCGCGCCCTTGCGCGGCGCCACCGCGCTACGCCCGGTTTCAAGCCGCGGGCCGAAATGCTGCCGGACCAACGACACGACCACGTCGTGATCGATGTTGCCCGCGACCGCCACGATCATCCGTTCGGGCGTGTAACGACGGACATGGAACGAGTGCAGCTGCGCCCGCGTCATCGTCTCGATCGACTCGACGCTGCCGATCACCGGCCGTCCGACCGGGTGATCGCCGAACATCGCGGTGAGGAAGACGTCGCCGAGACTGTCCTCGGGATCGTCGTCGCGCATGGCGAGCTCTTCGAGGACGACATCGCGTTCCACCTCGACATCCTCGGTGGCGCACCGGCCGCGCAGCACGACGTCGGCCACCAGGTCGACTGCAAGCTCGAGGTCGGTGTCGAGCACATGCGCGTAATAACAGGTGTGCTCGCGCGTGGTGAACGCGTTCAACTCACCGCCGACGGCATCGACAGCCTGCGCGATGTCGACTGCGGTACGCGTCGGGGTGGCCTTGAACAGCAAGTGTTCCAGGAAATGTGCGGCACCCGCGACGCTTCGTCCTTCGTCGCGGGAACCGACACCCACCCAGACCCCGACGGATGCCGAACGCACCGACGGGATGTACTCGGTGACCACCCGGAGTCCGCCGGGCAGATCTGTCCGGCGGACCTCAGTGGTATTCAGTGCAAACGCCTTGTGCCGAGCTGAGGCGATCAGGACTCGGCAGCCGGAGCAGCTTCGGCCGGCACCGGGGCACCGTCCACCGCACCGGCCTGCTCCGCCGACTCTTCGGCGACGAGCACCAGCGAGATCTTGCCGCGGTTGTCGATATCGGCGATCTCGACCCGAAGCTTGTCGCCGACCTTGGCCACGTCCTCGACCTTGTTGATCCGCTTGCCACGGCCCAGCTTCGAGATGTGGACCAGGCCGTCACGACCCGGCAGCAGCGACACGAACGCGCCGAAATCGGTGGTCTTGACGACAGTTCCGAGGAACCGCTCACCGATCTTGGGCAGCTGCGGGTTGGCGATCGCGTTGATCTTGTCGATCGCGGCCTGGGCCGCTTCGCCGTTGGAGGCGCCGACGAACACGGTGCCGTCGTCCTCGATCGAGATCGACGCGCCGGTCTCCTCGGTGATCGAGTTGATCATCTTGCCCTTGGGCCCGATGACCTCGCCGATCTTGTCGACCGGGACCTTGATCGTGGTGATCCGCGGTGCGTACGGGCTCATCTCGTCCGGCGCGTCGATGGCCTCGGCCATCACGTCCAGGATCGTCAGCCGGGCATCCTTGGCCTGCGCCAGCGCACCGGCCAGCACCTGCGAGGGGATGCCGTCGAGCTTGGTGTCGAGCTGCAGCGCGGTGACGAAGTCCTTGGTGCCTGCACACTTGAAGTCCATGTCGCCGAAGGCATCCTCGGCGCCGAGGATGTCGGTCAGCGTCACGTAACGGGTCTCACCGTCGACCTGGTCGGAGACCAGTCCCATGGCGATGCCGGCCACCGGGGCCTTCAGCGGCACACCCGCATTGAGCAACGACAGGGTCGAGGCACAGACCGAGCCCATCGACGTGGAGCCGTTCGAGCTCAGCGCCTCGGACACCTGGCGGATGGCGTAGGGGAACTCCTCCACGCTGGGCAGAACCGGAACCAGGGCGCGCTCGGCGAGCGCGCCGTGGCCGATCTCACGACGCTTGGGCGAGCCGACACGGCCGGTCTCACCGGTCGAGAACGGCGGGAAGTTGTAGTGGTGCATGTAGCGCTTGGAGGTCTCGGGTCCCAGCGAGTCGATCTGCTGAGCCATCTTGACCATGTCCAGCGTGGTGACACCCATGATCTGGGTCTCGCCGCGCTCGAACAACGCGCTGCCGTGCGCCCGCGGAATGATGGCCACCTCGGCCGAAAGGGCGCGGATGTCGGTGACACCGCGGCCGTCGATGCGGAAATGGTCGGTCAGGATGCGCTGGCGCACAAGCTTCTTGGTCAGCGAGCGGTAGGCCGCGCCGATTTCCTTCTCGCGGCCCGCGAAGGTCTCGCCGAGACGGTCGAGAACCTCGACCTTGATCTCGTTGGTGCGGTCATCGCGCTCGTGCTTGCCGGCGATGGTCAACGCCTCGGTAAGCGCGTCGGTGGCCACCGAGGCGACGGCTTCGAAGACGTCGTCGGCGTAGTCCGGGAACAACGGGTACTCGGCGATCTCCTTGGCGGCCTTCTCTGCCAACGCGGCCTGGGCGTCGCACAGCGCCGCGATGAACGGCTTGGCGGCCTCCAGGCCCTCGGCCACGACGGTCTCGGTCGGCGCACCGGCGCCGCCCGCGACGAGCTCGATCACGTTCTCGGTGGCCTCGGCCTCGACCATCATGATGGCCACGTCGTCGGCGACCTTACGGCCGGCGACGACCATGTCGAAGACAGCCCGCTCGAGCTGCTCGACGGTCGGGAATGCCACCCACTGGCCGTCGATCAGCGCGACACGCACGCCGCCTACCGGTCCGGAGAACGGCAGGCCGGAGATCTGCGTCGACGCCGAGGCGGCGTTGATGGCGAGCACGTCGTAGAGATCCTTGGGATCCAGGCTCAGCACGGTCACCACGACCTGGATCTCGTTACGCAGGCCGCTGACGAACGACGGGCGCAGCGGCCGGTCGATCAGGCGACAGGTCAGGATCGCATCGGTGGAGGGACGGCCCTCACGGCGGAAGAACGAGCCGGGGATACGGCCCGCGGCGTACATCCGCTCCTCGACGTCGATGGTCAGCGGGAAGAAGTCGAAGTGATCCTTCGGCGTCTTGCTGGCGGTGGTCGCGCTCAGCAGCATGGTCTCGTCGTCGAGGTAGGCGACGACGGCGCCGGCGGCCTGCTGGGCCAGCCGGCCGGTCTCAAAACGGATGGTGCGGGTGCCGAAGCTCCCGTTATCGATGGTTGCGGTGGATTCGAACACACCGTCTTCAAGTTCAACTACAGACATAGGAGTCCGTCGGCCTCTTTCGAAATCGTTCAACTGTTTTCGCGGCGTCACGGTGGCGATACGCCACGGGCCCTGGTTACGGCTACGGCCGTCGATCGAAGCGGCCGGAAGTGCCCCCAGGGATAGACCCTGCGACGGGGTTCCGACAGCCACTACCGAAGACCGCCCGACCAGGCGGGCCCGATATGACTCGCAGGAACAGCGCCCACAGTTCGCGGGTGCCGCACCTGTGTTCAGCGCAGACTTCTGCCGCTGAACGCCCTCATGCTACACGGCAGCAACGGCCCGACAGCCATCCGTGCCAGCTAGGACACGTCCTCCACACATACGGTGAACTGGCGTTCCGAGTAGGCGTAGCCCACTCCGCTGACGCACTGATCGACGTTCGACACTCCGCGAAGAACCTCGGTGGCCCGTTGCCGGTGCGGCGCAGACGAATCCGCGCAGTCCACCCGATACGGGTCTTTGTCGTTCTCCGGATCGATGCTCATGCAACCGCCGGTGATCCAGTCGATGTCCAGACAGAGGGTCTGAGTCTCCTCGCTGAATGCACTGCGCACCGAGTAGTAGGTGTCGACGTCGACCGGGCACTGGTCAGAGTCGGTAAGCACCGAGATCACTTTGTAGTTCGACGCGTTGCTGCCGCACTCCGCCCGGTTGGCGTCCGGGCGCTCGTACGTACCGCTCATCTTCAGGCAGTCCCCTGCCTTCATGTCCGCGGCCGCAGCGGATGCGCATGCGGTCAATCCGCCGATGAAAAGTATCGCGGCTGCCCCCAAAGAGGCAGCCGCGGAAAGTTTTGGCACCGACGCCGCGTCAGCGACGCAGCCCGAGGCGCTCGATCAGCGAGCGGTAGCGCGCCACGTCAACCTGGGCGACGTACTTCAGCAACCGGCGACGACGGCCGACCAGCAGCAGCAGACCGCGCCGCGAGTGGTGGTCGTGCTTGTGCTGCTTGAGGTGCTCGGTCAGATCCGAGATCCGCTTGGTCAGCATGGCGACCTGAGCCTCCGGCGAACCGGTGTCGGTCTCGTGCAGACCGTAGCTGGCCAGGATTTCTTTTTTCTGCTCGGTAGAAAGCGCCACGAAGTAACTCCATCATTTTCAGTCCCGCGAACATATTCTCGGCACAGCCACCGCGGACTGCAGCATGCACCGGATCGGGGCAAAGTCTATCAGTCGCTAGTGCGCAGCCAGAATCGCGCGGGCCCGGTCGGTATCGGCCTCCATGGCCACCACCAGATCCTTCACCGAATCGAACTTCTCCTGCCCGCGGATCCGGGAGACGAAATCGACTGCGACGTGCTGCCCGTACAGGTCGGCATTGGTGTCGAGCACGAATGCCTCGACGGTGCGGGTGCGCCCGGAGAAGGTCGGGTTGGTGCCCACCGACACGGCAGCCTGATACCGCTCGCCCGGCGTCACGGTGCCCATCATCGGGCCGTGGCCCAGCACGGTGAACCAGGCGGCATAGACCCCGTCGGCGGGAATCGCCGAGTACATCGGCGGCGCCACGTTGGCGGTCGGGAAGCCCAGCACCCGGCCCCGCCCTTCGCCGCGCACCACCACGCCCTCGACGCGGTGCGGTCGGCCCAGTGCTTCTGCCGCCGCCACCACGTCACCGGCGTCGACGCAGGACCGGATGTAGGTCGAGGAGAAGGTGACGCGCTCGTCCCGATGCTCTGCATCGAGCGATTCGGTGACCAGCGACATGCTCTCGACCGCGAAACCGAAACGTTCCCCGGCCGTGCGGAGCATCGCGACGTTGCCTGCCGCCTTCTTGCCGAAGGTGAAGTTCTCGCCCACCACGACCTCGACCACATGCAGGTCTTCCACCAGCAACTCGTGGATGTAGCGCTCAGGGGTGAGCTTCATGAAGTCCGAGGTGAACGGCATGACCAGAAAGACGTCGACACCGAGCTCCTCGACGAGCTCGGCACGACGGGTCAGCGTCGTCAACTGCGCCGGGTGACTCCCCGGAAACACCACTTCCATCGGATGGGGGTCGAAGGTCATGAGCACCACCGGCACCCCGCGTGATCGGCCTGCCTTGACGGCATGGCTGATCAACTCCGCGTGTCCACGGTGAACACCATCGAACACCCCGATGGTGACTACACACCTGCCCCAGTCCGTGGGGATCTCGTCCTGCCCACGCCAGCGCTGCACGCGATCAGCCTACGACCCGAACGCCACGCGGTCTGCTTTAGATCCCCCGATCAGGTGATGATTGCCTAAACTTTCCTACTGTGAGTCCAGACGGTAACCATCAAGACCTCTCCACGGTTGCGCAGGACTATCTGAAAGTCATCTGGACAGCCCAGGAGTGGTCTCGCGAGAAGGTCAGCACAAAACTGCTGGCCGAGCGGATCGGTGTGTCTGCATCCACGGCCTCGGAATCCATCCGCAAACTCGCCGACCAGGGCCTGGTCGACCACGAGAAGTACGGCGCGGTGACGCTGACCGACGCGGGCCGGCGCGCGGCGCTGGCGATGGTCCGCCGGCACCGGCTGATGGAGACCTTCCTGGTGCAGGAGCTGGGCTACAGCTGGGACGAGGTGCACGACGAGGCCGAGATCCTCGAACATGCGGTGTCGGACCGGATGCTCGACCGGATCGACGCCAAGCTGGGCCACCCCACCCGCGATCCGCACGGCGATCCGATCCCGGCCGCCGACGGCCAGGTGCCCACCCCACCGGCCCGCCAGCTGTCGGACTGTCAGGACGGCGACGCCGGCACGGTGGCCCGCATCTCGGATGCCGATCCGGAGATGTTGCGCTATTTCGACCGTGTCGGCATCAGCCTGGATTCCCGGGTCCGGGTGCTCGCGCGACGTGATTTCGCCGGCGTGATCTCGGTATCCATAGAAAGCCCGGTGAATCCGGCCTCTCCCTCGGCCGGCGATCCCTCGACCGGGGACGACGCCGGCATCCAGGTCGAGCTGGGCAATCCGGCCGCCGAGGCGATCTGGGTCGTCGCGAGCTGACGACACGCCGGAGGGGATCACGGCGATTTTTACCCGTGCGCAATCGCCGATTCGGTACCAGCATGTCCTGTTCGTGACTGTCTCTCTGCACTGGTTCCTACCCACCTACGGCGACAGCCGGCTCATCGTCGGCGGTGGCCACGGCACGCCCGCCGGTTCTGCCGGTGGCGACCGTGAAGCCTCGATCGACTATCTGGCGTCGATCGTCCGCTCGGCCGAGCGGTTCGGGTTCACCGGTGCGCTCATTCCGACCGGGGCCTGGTGCGAGGACGCGTTCATCACCGCAGCGCTGCTGGCCCGCGAGACCACCTCGCTGGCGTTCCTGGTGGCGTTCCGTCCGGGGCTGGTGAGCCCGACGCTGTCGACGCTGTCGGCGCAGATGGCCGCGACGTTCGCGCGGCACGCGCCGGGCCGGATCCTGCTCAACGTCGTCGTCGGCGGCGAAGCGCACGAACAGCGGGCCTTCGGCGACCACCTGGACAAGGACGCCCGGTATGCGCGTTGCGACGAGTTCCTCGACGTGGTCCGCCGACTGTGGGCCGGCGAGACCGTGACCCACAAGGGCGAGTACATCGACGTCGAAGAAGCGTCCCTGGCCCTGCCCCCGACCCCGGTGCCACCGCTGTACTTCGGCGGCAGCTCGCAGGCGGCCGGCCCGGTGGCCGCACGGCACTCCGATGTCTACCTGACCTGGGGCGAGCCGCCCGCGGCGGTACGAGAGAAGATCGAATGGATCCGCGCGCTCGGCGAGGAGCAGGGACGCAAGCTGCGCTTCGGCATCCGCCTGCACACCATTTCGCGGGACACCTCCGAGGAGGCGTGGGCGCAGGCCGACCGCCTGGTCGCCGCGCTGGACGAGGAGACGGTCGCCGCGGCGCAGGCCGGGCTGTCCCGCAGCCAGTCCGAAGGCCAGAAACGCATGCGAGCCTTGCACGAGGCCAACCGTCTGAACGGCACCTGGAGTGACGCCCGCAGCCTGGAGATCGCCCCGAACCTGTGGTCGGGCGTCGGATTGGTGCGCGGCGGTGCCGGCACCGCTCTGGTGGGCAGCCACACCGAGGTGGCCGACCGGATCGCCGAGTACGCCGAGATCGGCATCGACGAGTTCATCTTCTCCGGCTATCCGCACCTGGAGGAGCTGTTCTGGTTCGGCGAGGGGGTGGTGCCGATCCTGCGCGAACGCGGTCTGTTCGGTGGCGGCGACCAGGCCGCCACCCCGACCTCGATACCGTTCGTCGGTACGCCGCGATGACCGATCTGGCCGGTGCCACCCGCATCTCGTCGACGGAAGCGGCGCTGGCCGCCGCGGCGCAGCTGTCGAGATCGTTCGCCGAGGGGGCCGGTGCCCGCGACGCGCACCGGATCCTGCCGCACGAGCAGGTGCAAACGCTCAAGGAATCCGGCCTGCTGGCACTGACCGTGCCCGCCGAGCACGGCGGGCTCGACGTACCCGTCGCCGTCCTCGCCGAGGTGTTCCGCCTGCTGGCGCACGGTGATCCGTCCATCGGCCAGATCCCGCACTCGCATTTCACGTTCCTGGAGGCGCTGCGCCTGCAGGGCACACCTGCGCAGCAGGCGTACTTCTACGGCCTGGTGCTGGATGGGGCGTTGTTCGCCAATGCCCAATCCGAACGGGGTCCGCATCCCGTCGACGTGGACACCACGACGCTCACCGCCTCGGGCCCGGGCTATCTACTCGACGGCCGCAAGTACTACTCGACCGGAGCGTTGTTCGCCGACTGGCTGATCGTGCGGGCGTCGCACTCCGATGGTTCGGGCCAGGTGCCGACGGCCGCCACGCCCAAGGCCATCGCCTTCGTTCCACACGATGCCCATGGGCTCGAGGTTGTCGACGACTGGGATGGCATGGGCCAGCGGACCACGGCCTCTGGCACCGTCACGCTCGATGCCGTCGAGGTGCCCGCGGAGCACGTCGTCGAGTTCAGCCCGATCTTCACGCGGCCCACGGTCTACGGGGCGCGGGCTCAGCTGCTGCACGCGGCCCTGGACGTGGGCATCGCGACAGCCGCACTGGAGGAAGGGGTGCGTCAGGCGGCCAACGCCCGTCCGCATTTCGAGGCGTCGGTGTCCAGCGCCGTCGAGGACCCGACCCTCGTACAGGTCGCCGGTGAGCTGGCGGTGACGGTGCGGGGCGCTCAGGCGTTGCTCGCCGAGGCGGGCCGGCAGGTCGACGCGGCCCGTGCCGATCTCACCGAGGACAGCGCGGCGGCGGCCTCGATCGCGGTGGCGATCGCGAAGGTGGCCGCCGCCCGGTCTGCGGTGGAGACCGGCAGCGCACTGTTCGAATTCGGCGGCACCCGCAGCGCCTCGGCTTCGGGCAACCTGTCGAGGTACTGGCGTGACGCGCGCACCCACACGCTGCACGACGCCACGCGGTGGAAGATACGGCATATCGGCAACTACACCCTTTTGGGCACGAAACCGCCTCGCCACGGACAGCTTTGAGTCAAGGCGGCTACGCGGCTATAAGGTGGCCGGGCGCAACACCACGACGTTCTTGGTGCGAGACGAGCCGTCCTGCAGCAGGGCGATGACGCGACCGTCGGGTGCGGTGGCGGCGTAGATCCCGTCGATCCCGGCCGGAGCCAACGCCCGGCCGTGCCGGGTGTCCTCGGTTTCCGCGTCGCTCAGATCGCGGCGCGGAAACCCGACCAGGCAGGCCTCGTCGAGCGTGTAGCTCAACCGCGCATCCTCGGCGAGGGCGTCCAGCGTGCGGGCCTCGTCGAGGCCGTACCGGCCGACCTTGGTGCGGCGCAAGGCCGTCAGGTGCCCACCCACGCCCAGCGCCACACCCACGTCGCGGGCCAGGGCCCGGATATACGTGCCCGAGGAACAGTCCACATCGACGTCCACGTCGACGAATTCGTCCACCCGACGGACGGCCAGAACGTCGAACCGGCCGATGCGCACGGGCCGGGCGGCCAGCTCGACGGTCTGCCCTTCGCGGGCCAGCTTGTAGGCGCGCTGGCCGGCGACCTTGATGGCGCTCACGGACGAGGGCACCTGCTCGATGTCCCCGCGCAGCGCCGCGACGGCGGACTCTATCTGCTCATCGGTCACGTGCGCAGCCGAGACCGACTGCAGCACTTCACCTTCGGCGTCCTCGGTGGTGGTGGTCTGACCGAGCCGGATGGTCGCGGCATACGACTTGTCGGTGGTGGTGAGCAGGCCGAGGATCTTGGTGGCGCGTTCGATCCCGATCACCAGCACCCCGGTCGCCATCGGATCGAGGGTGCCGGCATGGCCGACCTTGCGGGTGCCGAACAACCGCCGGCACCGCCCCACCACGTCATGGCTGGTCATCCCGGCCGGTTTGTCGACGATCACCAGGCCGGGTTCTGGGCTGCTCACAGCACGATCGCCGTCAACGTGACGCCGTCGCGCACCGACCAGCGGCCGTCCAGTGCGGTCAGCGGCGGCCCGTGTTCGGCGGCCGGGTCGATGAGGATCTGGGATCGGAAGGTTCCGGCCGTGCCCGACCCGTCCACCCCGAAGGTGATGTGGGCATCCTCGAAACCGAGCCAGCGGTGCGTCAGCGGATACCAGGCCTTGTAGGTGGCCTCCTTGGCGCAGAACAGGATTCGGTCCCAGTGCAGTCCGTCGGGCAGTCCGCCGAGTTCGGAACGCTCCAGGGGCAGCGAGATGGCGCCCAGCACGCCGTCGGGCAGTACATCGTGCGGTTCGGCGTCGATGCCGACCGATCGCACCCCACCCACGCGGCCGACCACGGCGCCACGAAAGCCCTGACAGTGCGTCAGGCTGCCGACGATCCCGTCGGGCCAGCACGGCTCGCCCATGTCCCCCTTGAGGATCGGCACCGGGCCCACCCCCAGTTCGCCCAACGCCTGGCGGGCGCAGTAGCGCACCGTGGTGAACTCGTTGCGCCGCTTGGCCACTGCGCGTGCCACCAGTGCGGCCTCCTCGGGCAGCGCCGTCAGGTCCGGCGGGTCGTCGTACAACTCGGCCGCGGCGAGTTTGTCCGGCATGTCGGGCAGCACCTGCCCCAGCAACGTGCCGCTCATGCGCGCCGCGCCTTGATTCGCTCCTGCATCTGCTGGGCGTGGGCGCGCATCTCGTCCGTGATCTGGAAATGTCCGCCGAACTCGTTGAGATACCCGGGCGTGTAATTGGGGTCGGGCAGGATCTGGCGCAGCCAACGGAAGGGCTTGCGGCGGCGCCACTCCCGCGGATAGCCGACCGACACCTCTTCGAAGCGCACGTCGTCGTACCAGGTGGTCCGCGGAATATGGAGGTGGCCGTACACCGAGCAGATCGCGTTGTAGCGCGTGTGCCAGTCCTTGGTGGCCGTCGTACCGCACCACAGCGAGAACTCCGGGTAGAACATCGCATCGCAGGGTTCGCGGACCAACGGAAAGTGGTTGACCTGAACCGTCGGGGTCATCCAGTCCAGGTCTTCGAGTCGCTTGCGGGTGGCCGCCACCCGGTCACGACACCAGGCGTCGCGCGTCGCATAGGGCTCACTGGACAACAGGAACTCATCGGAGCCGACGATGTTGCGGTCCCGGGCGATGGCCAACCCCTCGGCCTTGTTCGAGGCCCCCTCGGGCAGGAACGTGTAGTCGTAGAGCAGGAACATCGGCACGATCGTCGCCGGACCGCCCTGTTCGGTCCACACCGGGAACGGATGCTCGGGGGTGATGACGCCCATCTGGTCGCACATGTCGACCAGATAGTCGTAACGGGACCGGCCGAAGATCTGCATCGGGTCCTTGTTCGTGGTCCACAGTTCGTGGTTACCCGGAACCCAGATGACCTTCGCGAACCGCTTGCGCAGCAGGTCCAGCGCCCATCGGATCTCATCGGTGCGCTCCCCGACATCACCGGCGACGATCAGCCAATCGTCCGGCGAAGCCGGGTACAGCGACTCGGTCACCGGCTTGTTCCCGTTGTGCCCGGTATGCAGATCGCTGATCGCCCACAGCACCGGTTGCCGGTCCCTTGACTCGTGATCAATCATCACAGTTGCACCACCACAACGGACCAGCCTAACCGGGCGGCGCGACCGCGCGCCGTTGACAACTAGAACAGGTTCTCGTTTATGGTCGAGTCCGTTGCGCCGGACCGCTACACTCCCCGCAAGTCGGGAACGTTTAGCCACCAAACTACGAGGGAGTGTGATGGCCGCCAAGATGCGCCTACTTTCGGCTTCGACAGGGCTGGTTGCGGCGCTGGTTGCAGCGGTGATCGTGGTGTGGCCGTCAGGCCCGATCCAGGGTGTCGGGGCAGGTCCGCTCAACGTCGACGTCACGGATCTCCCGATGACCAACGTGTCCACGACGATCAAGTGGCCGATCGTCGACACCACCGATCCCTCACCGTTCGATCCGTGCAATGACATCCCGTTCGATGCGATCCAGCGGATCGGCCTGGCCTTCACCCCGCCGGAGCCCGAGGACAGCCTGCGCTGCCACTACGACGCCGGCGACTACCAGATGGCCGTCGAGGCGTTCGTCTGGCGGACCTACGAGCAGACCATCCCGGCCGATGCGGTCGAGCTGAACATCGACGGTCACCGGGCCGCCCAGTACTGGATCATGAAGCCCACCGACTGGAACGACCGGTGGTGGGTCACCTGCATGATCGCGTTCAAGACCAGCTACGGCCTCATCCAGCAGTCGCTGTTCTACTCGCCGGTCCACTCCCCGTCCCGGCCCGACTGCCTGGCGGTCAACTTGCAGCGCGCCCACGAATTGGCGCCGTACTACAAGTTCTGAGCCACACCCGACCGATCCGTAGCCTGGTCAGCGTGACCAGATTGCGCCGCTACACCGGCAAGGCCGTCAGCAGGGTGCTGGGCTTACCGATGCCCACAACCGACTTCACCGTGCGGCACGGGCTGCGGGTGCCGATGCGCGACGGTGTCGAGCTGATCGCCGACCACTACTCACCCGTCACCAACCGTCCCGCGGGCACCCTGCTGGTGCGCGGACCATACGGCCGTCGCTTCCCGTTCTCACCCCTGTTCGCGCAGGTGTATGCGGCGCGCGGCTATCACGTGGTGTTGCAGAGTGTGCGCGGCACGTTCGGCTCGGGCGGTCAGTTCACCCCGATGGTCCACGAGATGGCCGACGGCGCCGACACCGTGGCCTGGCTGCGGGACGAGCCGTGGTTCACCGGCACCTTCGCCACCGTGGGCCTGTCCTATCTCGGCTTCACCCAGTGGGCGCTGCTGGCCGATCCTCCGCCGGAGATGAAGGCCGCCGTCATCACGGTCGGTCCGCACGACTTCAGTGCCTCATCCTGGGGCACGGGTGCGTTCTCCCTCAATGACTTCCTCGGGTGGAGCGCGATGGTGGCCCGCCAGGAAGATCCCGGCCTGGTGCAGGCCCTGACCCGGCAGCTGCGAGGGCCCGCCGAGCTGTCCAAGGCGACCGCCGGCCTGCCGATGGGTGCGGCCGGCCGTCAGCTGCTGGGCACCGGCGCTCCGTGGTTCGAATCCTGGCTGGAACATCCCGAACGCGACGATCCGTTCTGGGACCGGCTGCGGTTCGACGAGGCACTGCAGCACGTCGAGGTACCCATCCTGTTGCTCAGTGGATGGCAGGACCTGTTTGTGGATCAGACGCTGGAGCAGTACGCGCAGCTGCACCGGCGAGGTGTCTCGGTGGCGTTGACAGTCGGTCCGTGGACGCACACCCAGCTGATGACCAAGGGACTCACCACCGTGGTCGGCGAGTCGCTGGATTGGCTGGGCGCTCACCTGGCCGACCACGGCGAGACCACCCGCAGCACCGTACGCATCCATGTCAACGGGCACGGCTGGGTGGAGCTGACCGACTGGCCGCCGGTCATGCCGGAGCACGAGTTGTTCCTGCAGCCGGCGGGCCGGCTGGCGGCGACCCCGCCGTCACAGTCCGCAGCACCGGCAGACGACAGCTCATCGACCTTCACCTACGACCCCGCCCACCCCACCCCCACCGTCGGCGGCCGGCTGCTGGCCTCAGCCGGCGGATACCGCGACGACTCTCGACTGGCCCGACGGAACGACGTGCTGACGTTCACCGGCGATCCCCTTCCGGCCGATCTGTATATGGCAGGCAACCCGGTCGTCGAACTGGCGCACACCTGCGACAACCCGCATCACGACATCTTCGTCCGGCTCAGTGAGGTGGACGCAAAAGGCCGGTCCCGCAACGTATCCGACGGATTCCTCCGGTTGGATGATCACACCGGGCCGGTTCGGCTCGAGCTCGATGCCGTCGCGCACCGGTTCAGGGCCGGATCGCAGATCCGGGTGCTCATCGCCGGCGGCTCACATCCACGGTTCGCCCGCAACCTGGGCACCGGCGAGCCACCGATCTCCGGTTCCCAGCTGGTGCGGGCCACCCACACCGTGCATCACGGTGAAGGCGGGGTGTCCCGGGTGGTGCTACCGGCCGGCCCGAAGCCGCCGTCAGCCCACTGAGCGACGCACCCGCTCGGCGACGTCGTGCAGCGTCGCATCGTCGTGCACCGCTGGGCCCCAATCCCCCTGGACCGGCACGTCGACCCAGCTCTTGCAGCCGGCGAACTCGGGCGTTCGAGCCAACCGCATCGGCGTGCGCAGCCGGCTGACCTGGACCACCATCACCGTCAGTCGGTGTCTGGGACGAAAATCGAGCCGGTCGGTCTTGATCGAATCGGCCGTCCAGATGTGCAGATCGGCGAGTTCATCGATCGACTCGGGACGGTTGACCTCCACAGCGGCAACAACTTTCGCCCCCGCTCGAAGGATCACGGCGTCGTCGGTGCTGTCCCGCCCGGCGGCCTCGAGCAGGTCGTGATGTTGGGACCGCACCCGTTCGGCATGGCTGTGTGCGACTGTCGGGAACAGGAGGAACTCGGGTGCGGCCACCGAGAACCGCTTCTCATGGATGCCGCCCTTGCGCAGCAGCACGGTCTGGCGGCCGTCGAGCAGGGCGTGTACCGCCGCGCTCCACTCCTTCAGTGCAGGGGTCGGCGTCACTGTGCGGCCAGGCGGGCCCGGACCTCTGGACGCCGCAGCGGCGGAACGGTCTTGGGCGGCTGACGGCGCGGGGCCAGCCCGTCGAGCAGCCGGGTGGTGGTCGCCGTGACTTCGGCGACGGCAGCCTCGAACGCCTCGATATTGGCCCCGGTCGGACGGGTGATTCCGCTGACCTTGCGCACGTACTGGCGCGCCGCGGCCTCGATCTCTTCGTCGGTAGCGGCGGGATCCAGCCCCCGCAGCTCGGTGATGTTGCGGCACATGACACCCACGATAGGCGCGTTTGGTGCGCCGGATACCGTGGGCAGATGACCGTACTGCTCGTCGACACCACCGACCGGGTTCGCACGCTGACCCTGAATCGGCCCGAGTCGCGCAATGCGCTCTCGACGCAGCTGCGCACGGAGTTCTACGGTGCGCTGCGCACCGCGCAGGCCGATGACGATGTCGACGTCGTGATCCTCACCGGAGCCGATCCGGTGTTCTGCGCGGGTCTGGACCTCAAGGAACTGGGCGACACCACCGAGTTGCCCGACATCTCCCCCAAATGGCCAGCCATGACCAAGCCGGTGATCGGGGCCATCAACGGTGCCGCGGTCACCGGGGGCCTGGAATTGGCGCTGTACTGCGACATCCTGATCGCCTCCGAGCAGGCCAAGTTCGCCGACACCCACGCCCGCGTCGGGCTGCTGCCGACCTGGGGTCTGAGCGTGCGGTTGCCGCAGAAGGTCGGCGTGGGTCTGGCCCGGCGGATGAGCCTCACCGGCGACTATCTCTGCGCCGACGACGCGCTGCGCGCCGGACTCGTCACCGAGGTAGTACCCCACGACGAGCTGCTGCCGACTGCCCGGCGGGTGGCCGCCTCGATCGTCGCGAACAATCAGGCCGCCGTCCGGGCCCTACTCGCCTCGTATCACCGCATCGACGCATCCCAGACCGATCAGGGCCTCTGGATCGAAGCGGCCTCGGCGCGCGAGTGGATGGCAACGGCTACCGGTGACGACATCGCCGCCAACCGCGGCGCCGTGATGGAGCGGGGACGTTCCCAGGTGGGCAAGGTTGAACCATGAAAGACGCCTCCGCCGCGATCAATCACCATGCCGACCACCCCGGCTTCTCCGGTGTCACCGGGGTGTTGTGCGGGCTGGCCTTCCTCCTGGTCGGCCGGGGAAAAGCCAGGTTGGCCGCCGACACCGCGCAAGTCTCGCCCGAAGACCACGTCGTGGACGTGGGGTGCGGACCGGGCACCGCTGCCCGGGTGGCGGCCCGCCGCGGGGCGCGAGTGACGGGCGTCGACCCCTCGTCGACCATGCTGCGCATCGCGCGCCTGATCACGCCGAGCCGCGCCCCGATCACCTGGAGTGAGGGCACCGCCGAAACCCTGCCTGCGACGGAAGGTTCGGCGACGGTCGTGTGGGCGTTGGCCACGGTGCACCATTGGCAGGACGTCGGCAAAGCGGTTGCCGAGGCCCGCCGTGTGCTGGCGCCGGGCGGGCGGCTGATCGCAATCGAACGCCAATCACCCGACGGGGCCACCGGATTGGCCAGCCACGGCTGGACCCGGCAGCAGGCCGAGTCGTTTGCGACGTTGTGCCGCGGTACCGGATTCGACGACGTTTCCGTGGCCGAGCACGGCAGCGGCAAGCAGGCCGCCTGGGTGGTCAGCGGTACGCGCCGATGACCTAAGCGCTGCCCGGCACCAGCCAACGGCCCGAGAACGCCCGCCAGCCGACGAAGATCAGCCGCAGCACCATGAACATGCTCAGCCCCGACCAGATGCCGAACAGGCCCCAGCCGTAGATGAGCGACAACCAGATCAGCGGCAGGAAGCCGACCAGCGCGCTGGCCAGAGTGGCATTGCGCATGAATTTGGCGTCGCCCGCACCCAACAGCACACCGTCGAGGGCGAAGACGATTCCCGCCACGGGCAATTGGGCCACCAGGAACCACCACGGCACCCTGATCGCCGCCAGCACCGATTGATCATCGGTGAACACCGACGGCAGTACCGAGGAACCGACGGCGAACACCAGTGCCAGCACCACACCGGCCATCGTGGAGAACAGCGTCACCCGCCAGGCCACGCTCTTGGCATGGGCCAGTTGGCCCGCACCCAACGCCGCACCGACGAGGGACTGCGCGGCGATCGCGAGCGAATCCAGCACCAGCGCAAGGAAACTCCACACCTGTAAAACCACCTGATGGGCCGCCACGGCCGCCGCACCGAACCGTGCCGCGACGGCCCCGGCCGACAGGAAGCACGCCTGGAACGCCATCGATCGCAACAGCAGATCGCGCCCCATCGTCAACTGGGCGCGCAGCACCGCGGGCTGGACCCGTAGCGACACCTTCTCGATCACGAGGGCACGCAGAAACAGCAGTGCCGCCACCCACTGCCCCACCACGTTCGCCACCGCCGAACCGGCCAGCTCCATCCGTGGCAGGCCCAGCCAGCCGTAGACCAGCAGCGGACACAGCACCGCCGACAAGGCGAACCCGAACACCACATAGCGCAGCGGCCGGATGGTGTCCTGCACCCCGCGCATCCAGCCGTTGCCGGCCAGCGACACCAGGATCGCCGGGGCGGCCAGGATGGCAACGCGAAGCCAGGGCAGTGCGGCGTCCGCGATATCGGAGTGCCCGGCGATCACCGACAACAGCGGCACTGCCGCAGCCTGCACCACCGCGATGATCAGGAGCCCCAAGCCGAGGGCCAACCAGGTGGCCTGCACGCCTTCTCCGACCGCGGACTGTCGGTCACCCGCCCCGAACATCCGGGCCGAGCGTGCGGTGGTGCCGTAGGAAAGGAAGGTTCCCTGCGAGTTGACGAGGCCGAGGATCAGACCACCGATGGCCAGTCCGGCCAGGCTGAGTGCACCCAACCGCCCGACGATCGCGATGTCGAAGAGTAGGTACAGGGGCTCGGCGGCCAACACACCCAACGCCGGAAATGCCAGGCCGGCGATGCGACGGGTGGTGGCCGGCGTGACCGGAGTGTCCCCTTCCGGCTCAACCATGGGACCGGTTAGGCAAGCGCCTGAACGAGCGCCTGAACGACGTCGGCGGTGGGCCCGGCCGCCGAGTAACCGGCCGCATGCGGGTGGCCGCCGCCGCCGAATGAGCTGGCCACTGTAGCCAGATTCAGCGACTTCGCCCGCATCGATACCGACCAGTGTTGCGGTTCAATCTCTTTGAACACTGCGGCGACTTCGGCCTGTTCAGTGGTGCGCACGATGTCGACGATGCTCTCCACTTCCTCAGCTCGGGCAGTAGACCATACATCGTGCGGCACAACGGCGTAGACCAGCCCGCGGCCTGCCACGGCGTCGGGAAGCAGCCGCGCCGAATCCAGGACCCGCGACAGCATCGGCAGCCATGCGAATGGGTGGGTGTCGAGCAGGGCACGGCTGATCGAGGCGTTGTCCACCCCGAGTTCGACCAGTCGGGCCGCCAACCGGTGCGCCCGCGCGGTCGCCCAGCGGAACGAACCCGTGTCGGTGGTCAGCCCGGCGTACAAACAGTGCGCGACACGTTTGTCGATGGGCTTGTCCCAGGCGTCGAGGAGTTCTGCCACCAGCATCGTGGTGGAATCCGCCGTCGGGTCGACGTAGTTGGCGGTGCCGAACAGCTGATTCGACGCGTGGTGGTCGATGACCAGAACCGCACGGCCATCCTCCGCCAATTCAGCCAGCGCGCCGAGTCGATTGACGCTCGGGATATCCACTGTCACAACTAGATCCGCATCGCGACGGATGTCGTTCGGCGGAACCAGCAGATGACCGCCCGGCAAGGTCTGCAGGGACTCGGGCAGCTGGGCCGGGGCCGCGAAAGCTACCTCGACCTGTTTGCCTGCATCGTCGAGCACCTGCGCCAGTGCCAGCCCGGCGCCGATGGTGTCGGCGTCGGGATAGACATGGCACACGACGCTGATGCTCGCCGCGTCGGACAGGAGGTCGGCGGCCGCACGCGCGTCGACACGCAAACCCGAAGGGCACCCGTTGGGAGCCCCCGAATGAGCAGTATCAGTCATCCGTTCGATCGCGGTCACCGGCATCCTCTGTGTCTGCCCCGTCGACAAGCCCGTCAGTCTCCTCAGCCCCGCTCACACGGTACGGGTCTGCGTCGCCGGCGTGCTTGGCGCCTTGCCGAACTCTCGCCAAATCTTCGTCGGCGGCCCGCGCCTGGGCCAACAGTTCCGTCATCCGGTGCGCAACGTCGGGCACGGTGTCGCGGACGAACGCCAGGGTCGGGGTGAATCGCACCCCGGTCCCGGCGCCCACCTTGGTCCGCAATACGCCCTTGGCCTTCTCCAGCGCCGCCGCCGCACCGGCATAGTCCGGTTCGTCGTCGAGCGTCGACCCCAACACCGTGTAGTACAGCGTGGCGTCGTGCAGATCGCCCGACACCTTCGCATCGGTGATGGTGATCCCCGCGAGGCGGGGATCCTTGATCTCGTACTCGATCGCCGAGGCGACGATGGTGGAGATCCGTTTGGCGAGCTTCTTGGCCCGTGCGGGATCAGCCACGATGCTCCTCACGCAAGCGTTCGGTCACATGCTCCTCACGCAAGCGCTCGTCGGTGGCCATCATCTAGGTACGTGCCTTTTCCACGAGCTCGTACGTCTCGATGACGTCGCCTTCCTTGATGTCGGAGTAGGTCAGCGTCAGACCGCACTCGTAGCCTTCGCGCACCTCGGTGGCGTCGTCCTTCTCGCGCTTGAGCGAGGACACCGTGAGGTTCTGCGCGACGACCACGTTGTCCCGCAGCAACCGGGCCTTGGCGTTACGCCGCATGATGCCCGACTGTACGAGGCAACCGGCGATGTTGCCGATCTTCGACGACCGGAAGATCGCGCGGATCTCGGCGCGGCCGAGCTCCTTCTCCTCGTAGACCGGCTTGAGCATGCCCTTGAGCGCGCTCTCGATCTCGTCGATGGCCTGGTAGATCACCGAGTAGTAGCGGATCTCCACACCCTCGCGGTTCGCCAGCTCGGTGGCCTTGCCCTCGGCACGCACGTTGAACCCGATGATGATCGCGTCCGACGCCGACGCCAGGTTGACGTTGGTCTCGGTGACGCCACCGACGCCGCGGTCGATGACGCGCAGTTCCACCTCGTCGTCGATCTGGATTCCCATCAGGGCCTCCTCGAGCGCCTCGACGGTGCCCGAGTTGTCGCCCTTGAGGATCAGGTTCAGCTGGCTGGTTTCCTTCAGTGCCGAATCCAGGTCTTCCAGGCTGATCCGCTTGCGGCTGCGTGCCGCCAGCGCGTTGCGCTTGCGCGCACTGCGCCGGTCAGCGATCTGGCGGGCGATCCGGTCCTCGTCGACAACCAACAGGTTGTCGCCGGCACCTGGCACCGACGTGAAGCCGATGACCTGCACCGGACGCGACGGCAATGCCTCGTGGACATCCTCGCCGTGTTCGTCGACCATGCGGCGCACACGGCCGTAGGCGTCGCCGGCCACCACCGAGTCGCCGACCCGCAAGGTGCCGCGCTGGATGAGCACCGTGGCGACCGGACCGCGACCGCGGTCCAGGTGCGCCTCGATCGCCACACCCTGGGCCTCCATGTCGGGGTTGGCCCGCAGGTCCAGGGAGGCATCGGCGGTCAGCAGCACCGCTTCGAGCAGGGCGTCGATATTGGTGCCCTGCTTGGCGGAGATGTCGACGAACATGGTGTCGCCACCGAAGTCCTCGGCCACCAGGTTGTACTCGGTCAGCTGGGCCCGAATCTTCTGCGGGTCAGCGCCTTCCTTGTCGATCTTGTTGACCGCGACCACGATCGGCACGTCAGCGGCCTGCGCGTGGTTGATGGCCTCCACCGTCTGCGGCATGACGCCGTCGTCGGCCGCGACCACCAGGATCGCGATGTCGGTGGCCTTCGCACCGCGGGCACGCATGGCGGTGAACGCCTCGTGACCCGGGGTGTCGATGAAGGTGATCGGCCGGACGTTGCCGTCCAGATCGACCTCGACCTGGTAGGCGCCGATGTGCTGCGTGATACCGCCGGCCTCGCCCTCGCGGACGGTGGCGTTGCGGATGGTGTCCAGCAGTCGGGTCTTGCCGTGGTCGACGTGACCCATGACTGTGACCACCGGCGGGCGGAATTCGAGATCGTCCTCGCCGCCCTCGTCCTCGCCGTAGGTGAGGTCGAAGGACTGCAGCAGTTCACGGTCCTCGTCCTCGGGCGAGACGACCTGAACCTTGAAGTTCATCTCGCTGCCGAGCAGCTCCAGGGTGTCGTCACCGACCGACTGGGTCGCGGTGACCATCTCGCCGAGGTTGAACAGTGCCTGGACCAGTGCGGCCGGGTTGGCGTCGATCTTCTCGGCGAAGTCGCTCAGCGACGCGCCGCGGGCCAGCCGGATGGTCTCGCCGTTGCCCTTGGGCAACCGGACACCACCGACGACGGGCGCCTGCATGTTCTCGTATTCGGCGCGTTTCGCCCGCTTCGACTTACGGCCACGCTTGGGAGCACCGCCGGGACGACCGAACGCACCCGCGGCACCGCCGCGCTGGCCGGGACGGCCACCGCCGCCACCACCACCGGGACGACCGCGGAATCCACCGGCCGCTGCACCACCGGCACCGGCACCTGCACCGGCGCCGCCGCCAGCGCCGCCGCCGCGGTAGTTACCGCCGCCGCCACCGGGACGAGCACCCTGACCGGCACCGCCGGGACGGGGGCCGCCACCGGGACGCGGACCGGGGCGTGGGCCGCCACGACCGGGAGCACCGGCACCCGCCGCCGGACGCGGCGGCATGTTGCCGGGCGACGGGCGTGGGCCGCCGCCGGGGCGCGGAGCGCCGGGGCGGGGCTGCGGACGCGGGGCGGGTCGTTCTACGGGCTGCTGCGTGGAGAACGGGTTGTTGCCGACACGCGGGGCCCGCGGAGCCGGCTTCGGGGCACCCGGACGCGGGCCGGGGGTGGCACCGGTGGCCGGAGCGGAACCGGGCGTCGCGTCCGGAGCGGGCGCTGCCGGGGCGCTGGGCGCAGCGGCAGCCGGTTCACTGGGCGCAGCCGGCGGCTGCGGGGCAGCCGGCTTGGGTGCGGCCGGACGGGCCGGAGCAGCCGGAGCTGCCTCGGCTGCCGGAGCCTGCGGTTCGACCGCCGGGGCCGCCGGGGCCGCGGGTGCGGCGGGCTTGGCCGGTGCCGGTTTGGCTGCCGTCGCGGGGCTTGCAGCCGGAGCGCCGGGCTTGGGTGCCGCGGGCGCTGCAGCGTTGCCCTGCGGGCGGGGCTTGTCTTCGGGCTTCTTACCGCCGGCCTTGGTGCCGAACGATTCGCGCAATCTGCGCGCTACCGGTGCCTCCACAGTGGAGGACGCCGACTTGACGAATTCGCCTTGCTCCTTGAGCTTGGCCAAGAGGTCCTTACTGGTGACACCGAGTTCCTTCGCCAACTCGTGCACACGGGCCTTACCTGCTGCCACTACATCTCCTCGTCTGGAGGCAACAGCGGTGGTAGGCGCCGCGCCTCGGGTTTAGCTATGACGCATGGTCATCGGGACTTCACGGTGTGCTCATGTTCTTCGCTACCTGTTCTGTTGCCGGGTGTCCGAGTCCTGCAAGAGCTTCGGTTGATCTTCACCGATGTTCTCGACGTACCCGGTCACCGCGGATGTATCCGGCGAACCGGCGAGTCGCAACGCTCGGACGAAAGCTCGCCGCTTCACTGCCATCTGTGCGCACTGCTGGTCGGGGTGCAGCCACGCACCACGCCCAGGCAGGCTAGCCGCGGTATCAACGGTTACGGAACTCGTCCCGTTCCCGTCGGTTACCGCAACCACTCGGAGCAACTCGGCGGCCAACTCTCGCTTCCGGCATCCGATGCAGGTCCGCACTGGTCCGACAGATGTGTCGGAGGTGCTTCGATGCGTCAGAGCCGGAGTCTCGCGCTGGATCACGGCTGAGTCTACCGCCCCGAGGCCTGTGGTCCGAAACGCCGGTCACTACTGTCAGTCGCGTACCGCCCCGGGCTGGCCATCGTGGTCCGGTTGCGGCGCCACATCGCTGCGAATATCGATCCGCCAACCGGTCAGCCGGGCCGCCAACCTGGCGTTCTGTCCTTCCTTGCCGATCGCCAGGGAAAGCTGGAAGTCCGGCACGATCACCCGCGCCGCGCGCGCAGCCTCGTCGATCACCGATACCGAGACGACCTTCGCCGGCGAAAGTGCGTTCGCGACGAACCGGGCGGGGTCCTCGTCGTAATCGATGATGTCGATCTTCTCGCCGGACAGTTCGCTCATCACATTGCGCACGCGCTGGCCCATGGGGCCGATACACGCGCCTTTCGCGTTCAGCCCGGAGACCCGCGAGGCGACCGCGATCTTGGACCGGTGGCCGGCCTCCCGGGCGACCGCCACGATCTCCACCGACCCGTCGGCGATCTCGGGTACCTCCAACGAGAACAGCTTGCGGACCAGGTTCGGGTGGGTGCGTGACAGCGTGATCAGCGGCTCACGGGCGCCTCGGGAGACGCCGACGACATAGCAACGCAGCCGGTCGCCGTGCTCGTAGCGCTCCCCCGGCACCTGCTCGGCGCTGGGGATCACCCCTTCAGATCCCTTGGTCTCGCTGCCTATCCGAACGATGACCAGGCCGCGGGCGTTGGCCCGGGCATCGCGTTGGATGACCCCGGCGACGATATCGCCCTCGTGCGCCGCGAACTCCCCGTAGGTCTTCTCGTTCTCCGCGTCACGCAACCGCTGCAAGATCACCTGACGGGCCGTCGTCGCCGCGATCCTGCCGAATCCCTCGGGCGTGTCATCCCACTCGTGCAGGACATTGCCGTCGGCGTCGGTCTGACGGGCCATCACCTTGACCACACCGGTCTTACGGTCGATGTCGATGTGCGCGTCGGGCTCATGCCCCTCGGTATGGCGATACGCGGTGAGCAACGCCGATTTGATGGTCTCGACGACCACATCGACCGTGATGCCCTTGTCGGCCTCGATGGCATGCAGCGCCGCCATGTCGATGTTCATTCGCCGGCCCCCTTCTCAGTTTCGCCCGACAGTTCCAACTCACGTCGGTTTGGAGGTGAAAATTCCACCTGGACAACAGCTTTGGCGATATCAGTAAGAGCAACCTCGCGGATGGCCAGATCGCGACCCTCCGGCACCACGACTTTGAGTACCGTGCCGTCGGTTTCCCCGACCCTGCCGGTGAACACCGAACCGTCGGTGAGCGTGACCTCGGCCTTGCGCCCGCGGGCGCGACGGAAATGCTTGGCCTGGGTCAGCGGCCGGTCCACACCCGGAGACGTGACGTCGAGCACATACGGCGTGTCGCCCTGCACAATCTCGTCGAGCAACTCAGAAGCCTTCCGCGACAACGCGGCCAGGACATCGAGATCGAGACCCTTGTCGCCGTCGGCGATCACGGTGATGCGGGGCGGACGGGTCGATGCGTCGATGACGACGTCGTCGATGTCATATCCAGCGCGCGCAAATTCGCTGCCGAGCAGCTCGATCACCTGCGTCTGCGATGGCAAGTCCGCAGACCGCAACTTTGGATCCGGTGCCACGGCGAGCTCCTCATCTTGAATTGTCTCCGACACAAATCCCAGGGCCAGCCACCTGGATCAGCCCCGGAATCGCCTATCAACGATACGCCAGGCCATCGGCAGCAACCGCCAATCGAAGTCCGGTGCGTGGCGGACGTCATCGCACCGGCACCGGGTGGCCGGTCGGCGTCGGGTCAGGCGAGTACCTGAGCAATGGCAGGATGTTCACGTGCCGAGCGCCCATGCAGACATCAGCCGGCGGCGCGTACTGCTCTCGGCCGCGGCCCTTGCCCTGCTGGGCGCCACCGCCGCCGCGTGCAGTACGACGCCTCAACCCGACGTGGACGACCTGACCGCACAGTGGGATCGGGCACGCGCCGACAGTGCGCTGGCCGCCGACGCGGCGGCCGCCCAGCCTCCGCAGGCACCGGCCACCCGGGCACTGGACACGGTGGCGACCGACCGCACCGCACACGCCAAGGCCCTCTCCGACGAGTTGACCCGGATGACGGGCACAGCCCCAGCGGGCGCCGCCACCGCCACCAGCAGCACCACCAAGGCCGCCCCTGGCGCCGCGCCAGCCGCGTCGGCGCCCAGTGTCGATGACGTGGTCGCCGCGCTCAAAGAGTCCGCCGACCGGGCCTCCGGCCTGGCCCGCAGACTGTCCGGCTATCGCGCGGGCCTGCTCGGATCCATCGCCGCCTCGTGTACCGCCGGGTACACCGTCGCGCTGGGAGGTGCGCAGTGACCTCACCGGGACCGACCTCACCAGGACCACGGTCGACCACCTCACCCGCCCGGCCCAACACGGCCGCCGATGCCGCGCTGTTCGACGCGGTGGCCGTCGAACACGGCGCCATCTACGGCTACGGGCTGGTATCGGCCCACTCGACAGCCGAGGACAACGCCCTGGTGGCCGTGGCGATGGCCGAGCACCGGGCCCGGCGTGAGGCCGCCATGGCGATGCTCATCGCACGTTCGGTGACCCCGCCACTGCCCGCAGCCGGATATCAGGTACCCACATCGGTGACCGATCCGACCGACGCCGCCAACCTCGCGATTCGCATGGAAGAAGACACGTCGGTGGCCTGGCGCGCGGTGCTCGAACAGGCGACCAGCACTGACGACCGCACCTTCGCGGTGACCGCGCTGACCCAGACGGCCGTCACCGCGGCCAAGTGGCGCGCCATCATCGATGCCTGGCCGGTGACGGTCCCTTTCCCCGGCGGCGGCGAATAGCGCTGCGCCCGTAGGTATCGCCGCGTTCCACACCAGGGCTGTGACCCGACAAGGGCCAGCAGCCCTGGTGCAGAAATCGGTGAACTCAGGAGCCGGAAATGGCCGCTGAGATCTCGGTCGCCGCGTCGTCGACGGCGATCTCGCGGTTCTCGCCGGTGAACCGGTTGCGCAGTTCCACCACACCTTCGGCGAAACCACGGCCGACCACCACGATCCACGGCATGCCCAGCAACTCGGCATCCTTGAATTTCACTCCGGGTGAGGCCTTGCGGTCGTCGAACAGCACCTCGTGGCCGAGCCGGTCCAGCGCGGCGACGAGTTCGGTCGCTCCGGTCCGCGCGGCGTCGTCCTTGTTGGCCACGACAACGTGTACGTCAAAGGGTGCGACGGCGCTCGGCCAGCGCAATCCCAGCTCGTCGTGCTGCTGCTCGGCGATCACCGCGACCATGCGAGACACCCCGATGCCGTAGGAGCCCATCGTGAGCCGCACCGGCTTGCCGTCCTCACCGAGCACGTCGGCGTTGAATGCGTCCGCGTATTTGCGGCCCAACTGGAAGATGTGGCCGATCTCGATACCGCGCGCCGACGTCAGCACGCCGGCACCGTCCGGAGACGCGTCGCCGTCACGGACCTCAGCGGCCTCGATGGTGCCGTCCGGAGTGAAGTCACGGCCGGCGACCAGGCCGACCACGTGCTTGTTCGGCGCGTCAGCACCGGTGATCCAGGCGGTGCCGTCCACCACGCGCGGATCCACCAGGTAGCGAACTCCATTGTCCAGCAGAGCCTTCGGCCCGACGTAGCCTTTGACCAGGAACGGGTTCTTGGCGAAGTCGGCTTCCTCGAGTAGGGCGAACTCAGCCGGCTCCAACCCGGCGCCCAGGCGCTTCTCGTCGACCTCACGGTCGCCGGGCACGCCGACTGCCAGCAACTCCCACTCTCCGCCGGGCTCGCGGATCTTGAGCAGGACGTTCTTCAAGGTGTCGGCAGCGGTGACCTCTCGGCCCGAGAATTGTTCCAGGTCAGCCGAATTGGCCCAGTCGACCAGGGTCGCGATGGTCGGTGCGTCCGGGGTGTCGTGCACCTGCGCCGCGGGCTGCCCCGCAATGGGCAGCGGTGCCGGTGCCCGGGTGACCACCGCTTCGACGTTGGCGGCGTACCCCGAGTCCAGGCAGCGCACGAAGGTGTCCTCACCGACCTCGCTCTCGGCCAGGAACTCCTCCGAGGCACTACCGCCCATGGCACCCGACACCGCCGACACGATCACGTAGCGCACACCCAGGCGTCCGAAGATCTTCTGGTAGGCCTCGCGGTGGGCGTGGTAGGCGTTCTTGAGGCCGTCGTCGTCGACGTCGAAGGAATACGAGTCCTTCATCACGAACTCGCGGCCGCGCAGGATGCCGGCGCGCGGCCGTGCCTCGTCGCGGTACTTCGTCTGGACCTGGTACAGGATCGCCGGGAAGTCCTTGTAAGAGGAGTACTCCCCCTTCACCGTCAGCGTGAAGATCTCCTCGTGCGTCGGCCCGAGCAGATAGTCGTTGCCGCGTCGGTCCTGCAACCGGAACAGGGTGTCGCCATATTCGGTCCACCGACTGGTGGTCTCGTAGGGGCCACGGGGCAGCAGCGCGGGCAGCAGGATCTCCTGGCCGCCGATCGCGTTCATCTCGTCCCGCACGATGTTCTCGATCCGACGGAGCACGCGCAGGCCCAGCGGCAGCCAGCTGTAGATACCAGGGCCGACCGGGCGGACATAGCCGGCCCGGATCAGCAGCTTGTGGCTGGGCACTTCGGCGTCAGCGGGGTCGTCGCGCAGAGTTCGCAGGAACAGCTCGGACATGCGGGTAATCACAGGTGACAACCTTAAGGCGTGCCCTCGGTCACGGCCCTGCCAGGTACAGATGCAGGCCCCGTCGACGTCAGTCGAGTTCGATCTCTCCGGCGTCGATGGCGTCCTTGACGTCCTGGGCGTGGGCCACCTGTTGGGAGGTATAGCCGATGAACAACGCCGCGATACCCACCAGGACCGCCACTGCGGCCACCCACAGCAACCCGTAGGTATAGCCCGCGTCGAGCGCCGCCAGCTGTGGCCCGTTCATCTCCTTGACCGGGCCGGTGATCCCACCGAGGTACAAAGTGCGCGAGGTGATCACGGCCTGGATGATGGCCAGCACCAGCGGGCCGCCCAGGCTCTGCAGCATCAGTGCAATCGCCGAGGCCGGGCCGATCCGGTCGAAGCCCACACCGGCGATCGCCGAAAGCGTCAGCGGCACCACGATCATGCCGATGCCGATGCCGCCGACCGTGATGGGCAGCACCAGGTTCGGGAAGTACGGGATGCCGGCGTGCAGCGTCGAGCCGTACAGCATCGCGCCGAGCACCAGGACGCCGCCCGCGATCACCACGATGCGCGGTTGGAAGAACCGCACGATCTGCGACGAGGCCCCGAGACCGATACCCATGCCGATCACGAAGGGAATGAAGCCGACACCTGCGCGTAGGGCGCTGTAGCCGAGGATGTCCTGCACGTACAGGCCGATCAGCACGGTCAGGGTGAAGAGCACACCACCGGCCAGGAAGATCGCCACGAACGTGGCGACCCGGTTGCGCTCGTGGAAGAGGTCGAACGGCACCACCGGGTTCTCGGCGCTGCGTTCGGCTATCAGGAATGCGATACCGCAGACGGCGGCGACCGCGCCGGAGCCCAGCGTGACCGGGGACAGCCAGCCGGTCTCCGGACCCTGGGTGAAGGCGAACACCGCGGCCGTGCAGGCCAGGGTGGCCAGCAGGGCGCCGGCAGCGTCCAGCTTCATCCGCTCGCGGTTGGTCTCTTTCAGTGACGTACGGGCCAGGTACAGCATCACCAGGCCGATCGGCACGTTGACCAGGAACGCGTACCGCCAGGAGAACTCGGTGAGGGCACCGCCGACCACCAGACCCATCACCGAACCGATGGCGGTCATGGCGCCGAACACCGCGGTGGCGGCGTTACGCGCCGGGCCCTTGGGGAAGGTGGTCGCGACGAGCGCAAGCCCGGTTGGCGAGGCGATGGCCGCGCCGACGCCCTGCAGCAGCCGGGCGATCACCAGCGTGGCCTCGTTCCAGGCAATGCCGCACAGGATCGAGGCGATGATGAACAACGCGACGCCGACGATGAAGGTGCGCTTGCGACCGATGGTGTCGCCGAGCCGTCCGCCCAGGAGCATCAGTCCGCCGAAGGTCAGGACGTAGGCGGTGATGACCCAGCTACGTCCGGCGTCGGATAGGCCGAGTTCGTCCTGGATCTGCGGCAACGCCACGATCGCGACTGTGCTGTCCATGGTGGCCAGCAGCTGCATGCCGCCGATCGCGATGACCGCGGAAAGGAAGCCCCAGGACGGGAACCAGGACGGGAGGCGGGCAGCGAGGCCCTGGCGCTCGGCGTCGTTGAGAGCCGTCATAACGGGTCACCTTACCGGAATCTTAAGAATCCTTTAACCGGCGAAGGCCGCCACGGGACCGATCACGATGATCGCGGGAGGTCGAATGCCGTCAGCGCGGATCCGCTCGGGCGCGTCACCGAGCGTGGCCCGCAGGGTGCGCTGCGCGACCGTGGTGCCGTGCTGCACCACCAGAACCGGTGTATCAGCAGGTCGGCCGCCATCCAGGAGCGCCTTGGTGAAAAGCTCGATGCGTTCGACGGCCATCAGCAGCACGATGGTGCCGGTCATCGCCGCCAGCGCATTCCAATTGACTAACGATTCGGGGTGGTCGGGCGCAACATGGCCGCTGACCACCACGAACTCGTGGGTCATGCCGCGGTGCGTGACCGGAACCCCGGCCAGTGCGGGTACGGATATGGCACTGGTCACACCGGGGACGACGGTGACCGGGACGCCGGCCTCGGTGCACGCCAAGACCTCTTCGTAGCCGCGTGCGAAGACGAACGGATCGCCGCCTTTGAGGCGGACGACGAACTTTCCGGCACGGGCCCGGTCCACCAGGATCTGGTTGATCGCGTCCTGAGCCATCGCCCGCCCGTACGGGATCTTGGCCGCGTCGATCACCTCGACGTGGGGCCCGAGTTCGGCCAGCAACTCCTGAGGGGCCAGCCGGTCGGCTACCACCACATCGGCGCGGGCCAGCAGGCGTCGTCCGCGCACGGTGATCAGCTCGGGGTCTCCGGGACCGCCGCCGACGAGGGCCACCCCCGTGGGCGCCTCCCCCGGCTCCTGGCCGGAGTCAGCGGTGAGAAGGCCGCGCTGGAGCGCTTCGTGGATCGCGGTGCGGATGGCCGCCGAGCGGCGGTGCGCACCGCCGGCGAGGACGCCCACCGACAGGCCGTCGGAGTCGAATGTCGCCGGGGTCACCGCGGACCCTTCGCGAGCCACGTCGGCACGAACGCAGAAGATGCGCCGCTCGTCGGCTTCGGCGGCGATGGCGGCATTGACCTCGGAGTCGTCGGTGGCGGCTAGTACGTACCAGGCACCGTCGAGATCCCCGGCGCGGAAGTCGCGCAGCTGCAGGGTGATCCCCGGTTCGTCGTGCGACAGCGCCTCCACGGCGGGGCTGGCGGCCCGGGCGATGACGTGTACGTCGGCGCCGTGGGCGATCAGCAGGGGCAGCCGACGTTGCGCGACGGTTCCGCCGCCGACAACGACGACCTTCTTGCCCGACAGGCGCAGGCCGACGAGGTAGGCATTCTCGGAAGTCACATTCCTCCTCGCGTCCGGATCACCCGCCGATCTTAGTGGTTGCTGCCACCGGCCCGTTGGGTCGGCACCGCCGACGTGACGAAGCGGGTGATGGCCTGCGGGTGCGCGGCGGGGTGGGTGTGCAGGTACCCGGCGTGCACTCCGCCCCGGACGATGCCGTCGCGTCGGGCTACGTTCCCGGGGCCGGCGAATGCCCAGGCGGCCGGCTGATCTTCAGCGAATTCCACTGCGGTTCGGTGGAATTCGTGGCCGGTGACCCGATCGCCTGCGGCGTGCATGCTGGAGTCGACCACCGCAACGGCGTCGCGGTAACCCAGCGTGAGGCGTTCGGTGAACCGCGCCGAACCGGCCAGCACACCGCACATGGGCACGCCGTCGAGATCGTCGACCAGATACGTCAGGCCCGCACACTCGGCATGCACCGGGGCGCCGCGAGTGGCCAGATCCCTGATCTGCTGGCGGACAAGATCGTTGGCTGACAGTTCGGCGGTGAACTGTTCGGGAAATCCCCCGGGCAGCACCAGCGCGTCCGCACCGGCGGGCAGGGGCTCCGACAGCGGGTCGAATTCGGCGACCTCCGCCCCGGCGCCGCGCAGCAGCTCGGCGTGCTCGGCGTAGCTGAAGCTGAACGCCTTACCGGCGGCCAGGGCCACCGTGACATTGGTCACCGAGTCGGCGACCGGGCTCCACGGCTCGGCGGTGACGTGCGCCGCAGATGCCGACACCAGGGCCCCGAGATCGACGTGGCGGGCTACCAGCGCGGTCATCGCGGCCACCGCGTCCCGTGCCTGGCGGCCGTGCTCGACGGCGGTGATGAGACCGAGATGTCTGGACGGGACCGATAATTCGTCGGCCCGCGGAATCGCACCGAGCACCGCCACCCCGGCGTGCTCACACGCCTGGCGCAACACCGCCTCGTGCCGGTCCGAGCCGACCCGGTTGAGGATCACCCCGGCGATCCGCACCGCCGGGTCGAAGGTGACGAAGCCGTGGATCAGGGCAGCGATGCTGTGGCTCTGGCCGCGGGTGTCGACCACCAGCACCACCGGAGCCCCCAGCAGCCCGGCAACCTGGGCCGCCGAACCTCGCGGGATACCGGTCATCTGCCCTTCGATGCGGCCGTCGAACAGGCCCATGACGCCCTCAACCACCGCGATGTCGGCACCGGCGCAGCCATGGCGGTACAGCGGACCGATCAGATCCTCACCGACGAGCACCGGGTCGAGGTTGCGGCCCGGGCGGCCGGCGGCCAACGCGTGGTAGCCGGGGTCGATAAAGTCCGGGCCCACCTTGAACGGCGCAGGAGTGTGACCGGCCTGGCGTAGCGCACCGACCAATCCCGTTGCCACCGTGGTCTTGCCGCTGCCCGACGCCGGTGCAGCGATCACCACCGCCGGGGTGGTCACCTGTGCACGACCCTCACCACGCCCCGCCTACCATTCGATGCCCTTCTGGCCCTTACGGCCGGCATCCATCGGATGCTTGATCTTGGTCATCTCGGTCACCAGGTCCGCGGCGTCGATCAGGGCCTGCGGGGCATCACGCCCGGTGATCACCACATGCTGGGTTCCAGGGCGGTCGGCCAGCACCTCGATCACCTCGTTGACGTCAACCCAGCCCCACTTGAGCGGATAGGTGAACTCGTCGAGCACGTAGAAGTCATGACGTTCGTCGGCCAACCGACGTTTGATCTCGGCCCAGCCGTCAGCAGCGGCCGCCGCATGGTCGACGTCATCGCCGTGCTTGCGTGTCCAGGACCAGCCCGAGCCCATCTTGTGCCACTCGACCGGGCCGCCGGCCCCGTGCTCGTCGTGCAGACGACCGAGCTGGCCGAACACGGCCTCCTCCCCGACCTTCCACTTCGCACTCTTGACGAACTGGAACACCGCCACCGAAAAGCCCTGGTTCCAGGCCCGCAGCGCCATCCCGAAGGCCGCGGTCGACTTGCCCTTCCCCGGCCCGGTGTGCACCGCGAGCAGCGGTGCGTTTCGTCGCGCCTTGGTCGTGAGGCCGTCGTCGGGAACGGTCACTGGCTGTCCCTGTGGCATGAGCGGTCCTTCCTGCGCAGTATCTCGGGCCGCGCTAGGCGGCGGTCTGGTGCTGGACGAGCCGGGTCAGTTCGGCTGCACGTAACTGCTCGAGCCGGACTGCCGGCGACCCCAGCTGCTCGGCCAGTTGCCCGGCCAATCCCAGTCGCACAAAAGATGTTTCACAATCGACCACCACGGCGGCGGTGCCCTCGGCCACCAACGCTGCCGCGGCCTGCCGGGTCCGGCCCAGCGGATCGGGGCCACCGGTGGCGCGACCGTCGGTGAGCACCACCACCAGGCTGCGCCTGGCGCGGTCCCGGGCCTTCTCCCGGATCACCAGGTCGCGGGCCGCCAGCAGACCCTGGGCCAACGGGGTCTTGCCTCCGGTGTCGAACCGGGCCAGCCGCCGACCGGCGATGTGCACCGAGGTGGTGGGCGGGAGCAGCACCCGCGCGTCCTGTTGGCGGAACGTGATCACCGCGACCTTGTCCCGACGTTGATAGGCGTCGCGCAGCAGCGACAGAGCCGCGCCGGTGACCGCCGACATGCGGTCGCGGGCGGCCATCGACCCGGAGGCGTCGACGACGAAGATCACCAGATTGCCTTCGCGGCCTTCACGTACCGCACGCCGGATGTCTTCTGGGCGGGGGCGCGGCAGGCCGGCACCCGGTTGGCTGCCTGCGGTGGCGAGCAAGGTGGCGAACATGTGCAGCCCGTGCCCGACACCGGGCTCAGCGGTGGCCGCGATGGGGGTACCGGTGCGGTTGCGTGCGCGCGAGCGGCGACCGGGCGCGCCCTCGCCGACCCCGGGAACCACCAGCGCCTTGGTCCGGAACACCGCCGACGGTGGGGCACTCGGCCGCGTTGCCGATTTCGTCGAGTCACTCTGCTTCGAATTGCCCTGCGGCCCGGCACTTTCCGAACCGGCATCGGCACCGCCACCCGGCGGGTCGAAGTCGGGGTCGAAGTCCGGATCTGGCGGCTCGCTGTCCTGTCCGGCCTGCGCGGCCGACTCCCCCGCCTGCTGCATCGCCTCTTCGAGGCGTTCGGGGTCCAGACCCGGATCATCGAACGGATCACGACGACGCCGGTGCGGCAAGGCCAGTTCAGCGGCCACCCGAATGTCCTCTTCGGCCACCGTGGTGGCACCGCGCCAGGCGGCATGGGCGACGGCGGTGCGCGCCACCACCAGATCGGCGCGCATTCCGTCGACGTCGAACGCCGCGCACAGCGCGGCGATACGCCGTAATTCGCTGTCGGGCAGGACCACCGACCCGATCGCGGCCCGGGCCGCGGTGATCCGGTCGGCCAACTCGGCATCGGCGGCCGCATAGCGATCGACGAAAGTCCGCGAGTCGGCCTCGAACGCCATCCGGGCTCGGATCACTTCGACGCGGACGTCGACGTCGCGTGAGGCAGCGACGTCCACGGTCAGACCGAATCGGTCCAGCAGCTGGGGGCGCAGCTCGCCTTCCTCGGGGTTCATGGTGCCGATCAGGACGAATCGGGACTCGTGTGAGTGCGAAATCCCGTCCCGCTCAACATGAACCCGGCCCATGGCGGCGGCGTCGAGCAGCACGTCGACCAGATGGTCGTGCAGCAGGTTGACCTCGTCGACGTACAGGACGCCGCCGTGAGCGCGGGCCAGCAGGCCCGGCGAGAAAGCATGCTCGCCGTCACGGAGTACCTTCTGCAGGTCCAGCGATCCGACCACCCGGTCCTCGGTCGCACCGATCGGCAGTTCCACCAGGCGGGCATCGTCGTCGACCGCGGACAACACGGCGGCCAGTCCGCGGACCGCGGTGGATTTCGCGGTCCCCTTCTCGCCGCGGATCAGCACACCACCGATCTCGGGGTGAACCGCGCACAGCAGCAGCGCCAGGCGCAGCCGGTCCTGCCCCACCAGCGCGCTGAAGGGATAGGGGTGGGTCTCCGCCGTCATCAGGAGGGCTCGCTCTCGGTCACATCAGCTCCTCGCGCAAGCGCTCGTCGGTGCGGCCCCCGGGCCGCGCCATCGGCACATGCGGGATCCCGTCATCAAGGAATTCGTCGCCGTCACGGACGAATCCGTGCCTGCCGTACATGTCGACCAGGTAGGTCTGGGCGTCGATACGGCACGGGTAGTCGCCGACCTCGGCCAAAGCGGCCTGCATGAGCCGGGTGGTGTGCCCGCTGCCCCGAGCGCTGCGTTTGGTGCACACCCGGCCGATCCGGAATGCCTTCTCGCCGCCGGCGTGCTCCTCCATCAACCGCAACGTCGAAATGACCTCACCGTCAGGGCTTTCCAACCAGAAATGGCGGGTCTCGGCGAGCAGATCCCGGCCGTCGAGCTCCGGATACGGAGTCGCCTGCTCCACGACGAACACCTCGACACGGAGCTTCAGCAGCTCGTAGAGCGTGGGTACGTCGAGGTCTTTGGCCCAGCTGCGGCGTAGTGCGACCGTCATCCGCCGGCCCCGGTCACGCAGTCACAGGTGCGTCCAGTAGGAGCGCCTTGCTACCCCACGCCCAAACTTCCTCGAACAGGCCGGGTTCATCGGACAGCTTGGCGCCGAGCGAGGGCACCATCTCCTTGAGCTTGGGCACCCAGCCCTGGTAACGATCGGCGAAGCAGCGCTCCAGCACGTCGAGCATGGCCGGCACCGCGGTGGACGCGCCGGGCGAGGCGCCGAGCAGACCGGCGATGCTGCCGTCGGCAGCCGTGAGCACGGTGGTGCCGAACTCCAGCACGCCGCCCGCGCCCTTGCGCCGGATCACCTGCACGCGCTGCCCGGCGATGTCGAGCTCCCAGTCGGAATCGACTGCGCTGGGCGCAAATTCGCGCAAGGTCTCGACCCGTGCGGCCTCACTCAGCAGCAGCTGGCCGACCAGGTAGTTGACCAGACCCACCTCGGTGAGTCCGACACCGAGCATGGACATGAGGTTGTTGGGCTTGACCGACAACGGCAGGTCGGTGAACTTGCCCTGCTTGAGGAACTTCGGCGTCCAGCCCGCGAACGGACCGAACAACAGCCACGACTTGCTGTTGATCACGCGGGTGTCCAGGTGCGGCACCGACATGGGTGGGGCACCCAGCGGCGGCAACCCGTACACCTTGGCCTGGTGGCCTGCGGTCAGCGCCTGGTTGTTGGTCCGCAGGAACGCGCCGCCGACCGGGAAACCGCCGAAACCGTTGGCCTCCGGGATACCCGCCTTCTGCAGCAGCGGCAGTGCACCACCGCCGGCACCGACGAACACGAACTTGGCATTGATCTTGCGCTTGAGGCCGGTGCGCCGATTGGTCACCTTGACGGTCCAGCTGCCGTCCGATTCCTTGTGCAGATTGCGCACCTCGTGGCCGAACAAGGTGTCCATCCCGCGCTGCGCGGTGTAACCGATCAGCTGGCGAGACAGCGCACCGAAGTCGACGTCGGTGCCGTGCTGCGACCAGTTCAGCCCGACCGGATCGGAGAAATCACGCTTGGCGGCCATGAACGGCAGCCGGCGGGCGAATTCGTCCTTGTCGTCGATGAACTCCATCGACGCGAACAACGGATTGCCGACCAGGGCCTCGCGACGGCGCCTGAGGTAGTCGACGTTGCCGGCGCCGTGCACGAAACTGACGTGTGGGATCGGGTTGAGGAAGCCGCGCACGTCGGGCAGCACGCCGTTCTCGGCCGCGTAGGCCCAGAACTGCCGCGACACCTGGAACTGCTCGTTGACGTTGATCGCCTTGGTGGTGTCGATCGAACCATCGGACAGCTCGGGGGTGTAGTTGAGCTCACACAGCGCCGAGTGCCCGGTGCCCGCGTTGTTCCAAGGATCGCTACTCTCGGCGGCCGCGCCGTCGAGCCGCTCGATCATGGTGATGGACCAGTCGGGCTCCAGCAGGCGGATCAAAGCGCCAAGGGTTGCGCTCATGATGCCGGCCCCAACCAGCACGACGTCCGTCTTCATGGTCGTACCCACGTTTGCCTCAGACACGCTGATCGATCGTCCTTTGTATTGCGCGCCCGACGCCGTCGACGGGCTTTCTGTTGTCCCAAGGTTATCGCGCGACGAATCGCAGTTGGCCAGGCATCGTAGTGCGATCCGTCACCCGTCCGGCCTCGTCAGCCCGATAATGACCGCCACCCACCCCCGGATCATTCGCGGCGTCCAGCAACTCCGCAGGTCCTCGGGTCGGCAACAGACTCCCCTCCTTCAACACGACGCCGGTTTCCGGTGCGCGGCTAGGCTGCAACCGTGACGTCACGGGAGCCCGCCTGGGAGCCGGATGTATTGCCGGGGTTCTGGCAGCAGACCATCGATGCAGGACCCGATCCCGATGGCGAAGGTGATCTGGTCGCCACGCTGGTGCGCCGTGGACCCGGGGACGCGGCAGGGCGATCCGCCCACGCCGTGCTGGCCTTGCACGGTTACACCGACTACTTCTTCCACACCGAACTGGCCGATCGATTCGCCGACCGCGGGTTCGCCTTCTATGCGCTGGACCTGCCCAAGTGCGGACGCTCGCGCCACGAGGGCCAGACCGCACATTTCACCACCGATCTGGCGCGGTACGACCACGAGCTGCAGCGGGCGCTGGAGGTGATCGCCGCCGACACCGGCGACGCTACGGTGTGCCTGTACGGGCACTCGGCCGGCGGTTTGATCCTCACCTTGTTCGCCGACCGGCTGCGGCGCAGTGGCGGTCTGTCCACTCATCATGTCGGCGGGCTGGTACTCAACAGTCCGTTCTTCGATCTGCACGGACCGGCGGTCCTGCGCACGGCGCCCACGTCGGCGGCCCTGATCGCCCTGGCGCGGCTACGGAAGCTGTCGGTGATCCGCAAACCCACCGAAGGGGGTTACGGCACCACGCTGCATCGCGACTACGGCGGTGAGTTCGACTACAACCTGGAGTGGAAACCGTTGGGCGGCTTCCCCGTCACGCTCGGCTGGATCAACGCGATCCGCCGTGGGCAGGCCCGCCTGCACCGCGGCCTCGACGTTGGCGTGCCGAATCTGATCCTGCGGTCAGACCGCAGTATCACCGAATCTTCCGATCCGGCAGCCATGCAACGCGGTGACGCGGTGCTGGATGTCAGTCAGATCGCCCGATGGTCCGGTTGTGTCGGTAACCGCACCACGGTCGCCCCGATCTCCGACGCCAAACACGATGTATTCCTGTCGATGGCCGACGCGCGGGAGGCGGCGTACCTCGAGTTGAACCAGTGGCTGGATTACTACCTCAGTCTGCACACCAGGCCGAGCACCACATCTTCCGGATAGGGACAGCGCATGGAGCACTACGACCTGACCATCATCGGTACCGGCTCGGGCAACAGCATTCTCGACGAGCGCTATGCCGGGATGAAGATCGCGATCTGTGAGCAGGGCACCTTCGGGGGCACCTGCCTGAACGTCGGCTGCATCCCCACCAAGATGTTCGTCTACGCCGCCGATGTGGCGGACACGGTGGCGGACTCCGCCCGGTTCGGGGTCGACGCGCACATCGACAAAGTGCGCTGGCCCGACATCGTCTCCCGGGTGTTCGGCCGAATCGACCCGATCGCGGCCGGCGGCGAGGATTACCGTCGCAATGATTCCCACATCACGGTGTACGCCAGCCACACCCGGTTCGGCCCCACAACCGCCGACGGCCGCTACACGCTGCGCACCGAGGACGGTGAAGAATTCAGCAGCGATCAGGTGGTGATCGCTGCGGGCTCACGTGCGTACATCCCGCCGGCCATCGTGGACTGCGGTGTCAAGTACTACACCAGCGACGACATCATGCGGATCCCCGAACTGCCCGAGCATCTGGTGATCGTGGGCGGCGGTTTCGTCTCGGCCGAGTTCGCCCACGTGTTCTCGGCGCTGGGAGTGCGGGTCACCATCGTGGTGCGTGGTGACTGCCTGCTCAGCCATTGCGACGAGACGATCTGCCACCGCTTCAGCGAACTGGCCGCCGAGAAGTGGGATCTGCGTAGGCATGAGAACGTGATCGGCTCCCATCAGGACGGCGACAAGGTCGTCCTCGAGCTCGACGACGGCAAGACCGTGAACGCCGACATGCTGCTGGTGGCCACCGGCCGGATTCCCAACGGGGATCTACTCGACGCCGAACTCGCCGGAGTCGAGGTGGACGAGGACGGCTTGGTGATCGTCGACGAGTACCAACGCACCACGGCGCGTGGCATTTTCGCGCTCGGCGATGTGTCATCGGACTATCAGCTCAAGCACGTGGCCAACCACGAGTCGCGGGTGGTCAAGGAGAACCTGCTGTGCGACTGGGACGACGTCGAGGCGATGGTGCGCAGCGACCACCGGTTCGTACCGTCGGCGGTGTTCACCGAACCGCAGATCGCCACGGTCGGACTGACCGAGGCACAGGCGCGGGAAGACGGGTACGACATCGTCACCAAGGTCCAGGCCTACGGCGACACCGCGTACGGCTGGGCCATGGAGGACACCACCGGCATCGCCAAGTTGATCGGTGATCGCGAGACCGGGAAGATCCTGGGCGCACACGTCATGGGCCATCAGGCATCCTCGATCATCCAGCCGCTGATCCAGGCGATGAGTTTCGGGCAGACCGCCGAAGAGGTTGCCCGTGGCCAGTATTGGATTCATCCGGCATTGCCCGAAGTGATCGAGAATGCGTTGTTGGGCCTGGTCGACTAGGCCCGCGCCGACCAGCGCTGCTCGATCCGGCCGAACCGCCAAATCCCCAGGGCCACACCCCAGCTCAGTGCGAAAAGGCCGACGATCGCGTAGCCGACGAACTCCAGGTCCGCCGACCCGACGAAGGCCAGAGGCCCCGCGGCGATATCGAGGCGCTCCACCAGCAGGCCGGTCAGCACGATCACACCGATCCCCAGAGCCACGATCACCGACAGCACCGTGACGGTCAGGTTGTAGTAGACCTTGCGAACCGGCTGCAGGAACGCCCAGCCGTAGGCCCGCGCCATGAAGATGCCGTCGACGCTGTCGAAGAGGCTCATGCCCGCCGCGAACAACACCGGCAGTACCAGCATGGCGTACCACGGGAGCGTGAAGGCCGCCGTCCCTGCCGCCAGCACCAGCAACGCCACCTGGCTGGCGGTGTCGAACCCCAGCCCCATCAGGAACCCCACCGGGTACAGGTGCCAGGGCTTGTTGACCCGCCGCATGACCCGGCCGAGCAACCTGGCCACGAATCCCCGGCTGTTGAGCTGCCGCTCAAGCTCCGCCTCGTCGAAATCGCCGGTACGCATCGCGCGGAAAACCTTGGCGATGCCCACTGCGGCAACCAAATTCGTCAGTCCGATCAAGATCAGGAATGTGCCGGCCACCAGCGAGCCGATCAACCCCAGCGTCTGAAGCGTCGCCGAGTTCTCGTCCTGGACCGGCCCCACGAGCGCCCGTACACCCAGCGCCAGCAGCAGCGCGAGCCCGAACACCACGCTGGAATGGCCCAGGGAGAACCAGAAGCCCGCCGACACCGACCGGGTGCCCTCACCGACCAGCTTTCGCGTGGTGTTGTCGATGACGGCGATGTGGTCGGCGTCGAATGCGTGCCGCACGCCAAGCAGATAGGCCGTGACGCCGAGGCCCACCCCGAACACGCCGGCCGAGCCCAGCGAGATGTGTTGGGGTGCAACACTGAAAATCAGTACACCCCAACCGATGACGTGGAGCACCAGCACCACTGAGGTGACCGCGGCAATCGACGTCCAGTCAGCGCGACCAAAACTGGTGGCCGGTCGGGGAGATCGGACGGTGGTCGGCGGTACACCGATGGTCATCGATCGAGCGTAAGACCAGCACTGTTATCTGTCCAGGTGAACAGATGAGAACGTCGCTTCAGCCGTGCCGCGCCCCGATCCAGTGCAGCAGATCATGCACGGTCTCGTCCTCAAGTCGGTAGTTGACCGTACGGCCGACCCGTGTGGAGGTGACCCACCCCTGCTCGCGGAGCACCCGCAACGCCTGGGAGACGGCGTTCTCCGAACGGCCCAGAGCCGCGGCCAGGTCACTCACACAGATGCCGGGTGCCCGGTGCAGGCCGAGCAGGATCTCCAGCCGGTGCGGGTCGGACAGCAGGTCGAAGCGCTGCGCCCATCCCGGGGTGTCGACATCGGCCAGGGCTGACGATGCGCGTTCGACCTGGACCTCTTTACCGTGCTGGTGCACAGATCAAATCTAGTCCAGAAAGCCGTGCAGTAGCGCCGACGAGCCCCCGACGGGGGCAGGCATGGCCGGCTACCCGGGTGTCACAGCGGCGTCACGTACGCGGAGCTGATGCCGCCGTCGACCAGGAACGTGGAACCCGTGATGAACGACGCGTCGTCGCTCGCCAGGAACGCCACCGCAGCGGCCAACTCCTCGGGCTCGGCGAAGCGGCCGACCGGGACGTGCACCAGGCGCCGCGCGGCACGCTCGGGATCCTTGGCGAACAACTCCTGCAGCAGCGGGGTGTTCACCGGGCCGGGGCACAGCGCGTTGACCCGGATACCCTGTCGCGCGTACTGCACCCCGAGCTCGCGCGACATCGCCAGCACTCCGCCCTTGGACGCGGTGTAGGAGATCTGGGAGGTCGCCGAACCCATCACCGCGACGAACGAAGCGGTGTTGATGATCGAGCCCCTGCCTGCCGGAACCATGTGCCGCAGCGCTGCCCGGCACGACAGGTACACCGATTTCAGGTTGATGTCCTGCACCTGCTGCCAGACCGGCAGCTCGGTGGTCTCGATCAGGTCGTCCTCGGGCGGCGAGATCCCGGCGTTGTTGAACGCGATGTCGACCGAGCCGAATGTCGCTGCTGCGGTGTCGAAGAGATGGTCGACGGCGTCCTGGTCGGATACGTCGACACCGACGAACAGCCCGTCGAGTTCCTCGGCGGCGGCCTCGCCCGCGGCCAGGTCGATGTCACCGACCACGATCGTGGCGCCCTCGGCCCGCAGCCGCCGCCCGGTGGCCAGGCCGATGCCACCGGCGCCTCCGGTGATGACGGCAACCTTGCCGGCCAGGCGTTGGGTCAGATCCATCTACAACTCCTCTACTGCGAAAAAGACATTCTTGGTTTCGGTGAAAGACAGCGGTGCGTCGGGTCCCAACTCGCGCCCCAGACCCGACTGCTTGAACCCGCCGAACGGCGTGTTGTAGCGCACCGAGGAATGTGAGTTGACGCTGAGATTGCCCGATTCCACCGCCCTCGACACCCGCATCGCGCGCGAGAGATTGTCGGTCCAAATCGAGCCGGACAAACCATAGGGGGTGTCGTTGGCGAGGGAGACGGCGTCGGCCTCGTCCTCGAACGGCAGCACCGTCACCACCGGACCGAAGATCTCGTCGGTCACCGTGCGGTCGGTGCGCTGCGGGGTCAACACCGTCGGCGGGAACCAGAACCCGGGCCCCTCGGGGGCCGAGCCCCGGAATGCCACCGGGGCACCGTCGGGAACATAGGACGACACCGATTCCCAGTGCGGACGCGACACCAACGGCCCCATCTCGGTCTCGCGCGCCGTGGGATCCCCGACAACCACGCCCTGGACCGCGGGTTCGAGCAACTCCATGAACCGGTCGTAGACGCTGCGCTGCACCAGAATCCGGCTGCGCGCACAGCAGTCCTGGCCCGCGTTGTCGAAAACCCCGTAAGGTGCGGTGGCCGCGGCCTTCGCCAGATCGCAGTCGTCGAACACGATATTGGCGCTCTTGCCGCCCAACTCCAGGGTGACGCGCTTGACCTGAGCCGCGGCCCCGGCCATCACCCGCGTCCCCACCGCGGTGGACCCGGTGAACACCACCTTGCGCACGCCGGGATGGGTGACGAACCGCTCCCCGACCACCGAACCCTTGCCGGGCAGCACCTGGAAGAGCCCGGCCGGCAAACCCGATTCGACGGCGAGTTCACCGAGCCGGATCGAGGTGAGCGGCGTCCATTCCGCGGGCTTGAGCAGCACAGCATTACCTGCGGCCAGTGCGGGTGCAAAACCCCAGGCGGCGATCGTCATCGGGAAGTTCCACGGGGTGATCAGCCCGACCGTGCCCAGCGGCTCGTTGAACGTGACGTCGAGGCCGCCGGCCACCGGGATCTGCTTGCCGCTCAACCGCTCCGGAGTGGCCGAGTAGAACTGCAGGACGTCGCGGACGTCCCCGGCCTCCCATTCGGCCTGGCCGATCGGATGCCCGGAATTGGCCACCTCCAGGGCGGCAAGCTCATCGATGTGGGCATCGACGACGGCGGCGAAGGCACGCAGTGCGGCGGCCCTATCGGCCGGCGCCAACCTGGCCCAGGCGCGTTGCGCCACGGCCGCGCGTGCCACCGCATCGTCGACGCCGGCCACGTCACAGAGTTGGACCGAGGTCAGCACCTCCTCGGTGGCCGGGTTGATGACCTGGCTGGACGTCATGAAATTCTTTCTGTCGCATAGGTTCTGGCGGCATCCACCACGGCGGTGAACAACCGCACGTCGTCGAGGCTTTCCTCCGGGTGCCATTGCACCCCCAGCACGAACGCTTCGCCGGACAGCGCCGGGTCGCGTTCGACGGCCTCGATCACGCCGTCGCTGTCGCGGGCGCTGACCACCAGGCCCTCACCGAGCCGGTCGATGGCCTGGTGGTGATAGCACTGCGCATCCGACGTCTCGCCGATCAGGGCGGCCAGCAACGTGTCGGGCACGGTGCGTACCGCCGATGTGCCGAACACCGCGTTGCCCTTCTGATGATGACTGTGCCCGATCACCTCGGGCAGGTGCTGGTGCAGGGTGCCGCCGAGCGCCGTGTTGAGGACCTGCGCCCCGCGGCACACGCCGAGCACCGGAATACCGCGTCGTAGAGCGGCTTCCAGCAGGACGAACTCCCAGGCATCGCGCTCGGTAGGCGGCTCGTTGGTGGCCGAATGGGGCTGCTGCCCATAACGTGCCGGATCCACGTCCGGGCCGCCGGTGATGACCAGCCCGTCGACGCGGTCGAGCACCCGGTCGGCGATCTCACGATCCACCGGCTGCGGCGGTAACAGCAGTGCGATACCACCGGCGCGGGTGACGCCTTCGAAATAGACCTGCGGCAGGAAACTCGCCGGCACGTCCCAGACTCCCGTCTGCGCCTGCTGCAGATAGGTCGTCATGCCGATCACCGGCCAGGCGCTCGCACCGCCCGTCTCAGAGCCGCTCAAAACCGCGAACCCTTTCCCAGTCGGTCACCGCAGAGTTGAACGCGGCCAGTTCGACCCGCGCGTTGTTCAGGTAGTGCTCGACGACGTCGTCCCCGAAGGCCGCGCGCGCCACCTCGGACTTCTCGAACAACTCGGCCGCCTCTGCCAAGGTGGTGGGCAACCGTTGCGCCTCAACGGCATAGGCGTTGCCCGGCAGCGCCTCGGGCAGTTCCAGCTCGTGATCGATGCCGTGCAGTCCCCCGGCGATCAGTGCCGACACCGCCAGATACTGGTTGACATCGCCCCCGGGCGCCCGACATTCCACCCGCATACCGGACCCGTGGCCGACCACCCGCAACGCACAGGTACGGTTGTCCAGGCCCCAGGCAATGACGGTGGGCGCAAAGCTGCCGTCGGAAAACCTCTTGTAGGAGTTGATGTTCGGCGCATGGAAAAGGGTCAGCTCGCGCAGAGTGGCCAGTTGACCGGCAATGAAACTGCGGAACATCGACGACATCCCGTGCGGCCCGGACTCGTCGGTGAATACGAGTGCCCCGTCGTCGCCGCGAAGCGAGATGTGGATGTGACAGCTGTTCCCTTCGCGCTCATCGAATTTCGCCATGAACGTCAGGCTCTTGCCGTGCTGGTCGGCAATCTCCTTTGCGCCGTTCTTGTAGATGGTGTGGTTGTCGCACGTGTTGCGGGCGTGGTCGTAGCGGAAGGCGATCTCCTGCTGACCCAGGTTGCACTCCCCCTTGACGCCCTCGCAGTACAGCCCGGCACCCTCCATGCCGAGGCGGATGTCGCGCAGCAGCGGTTCCATCCGGGTGGACGCCAGCATCGAGTAGTCGACGTTGTAGTCGCTGGCCGGTGTCAGGTCGCGATAGCCCGCCGCCCACGCCTCGCGGAATGTGTTGTCGAAGACCATGAATTCAAGCTCGGTGCCGACGTAGGGCACCAGCTTCCGCTCGGCCAGACGGTCGATCTGCCGGTTGAGGATGCTCCGCGGCGCCTGCTCGACAGGGCTACCGTCGAGCCGCGACAGGTCAGCCATCACCAGCGCGGTGCCGGGCAGCCACGGGACCACCCGCAGGGTGCTGAAATCCGCGGTCATCACCATGTCCCCGTACCCGGTGTCCCAACTCGACATCGAGTAGCCATCGACGGTGTTCATCTCGACATCGACTGCGAGCAGGTAGTTGCAGCACTCCGCGCCGTGCGCGGCAACCTGCTCCAAGAACAGCCGACCGGAAACCCGCTTGCCCGTGAGCCGGCCCTGCATATCGCAGAAGGCGACGATCACGGTGTCGATCTCACCTGCGGTCACCATCCGCTCCAGGTCGGCCTGGGCCAGCATGCCGGGGTTCTGGCTCATTGCGCTCCCTCCTGCCCGTAGCGGACTTGCCGGCCAACCCGCGGGCCAGCCGACCATTGCCTCGTCGATGACGTCACGATCGTGCACTGAACTAGCATGATTGTCACCTGTAAAAGGTAGGACAACAGACCCAAAAGGTTCTATTGTCGTGTGGCGTTTCTACGCGGTGGTCTCGATCGTCGAGATCATCAGGTCGACACCTCCGCTACCGCAGTATCCCGGTGATCAGGCGAGTAGTTCGCGGATGTCGGAGGCGGAGATGGTCGAGCCGAACAGCTCACCGTCGTCGACCACCGCGGCGAACAGGGCCCGCTTGCGGTCCTGCAATGCCACCACTTTCTCCTCGATGGTGTTCTCCGCGACCAGGCGGTAGACGCTGACCGGGCGGGCCTGCCCGATCCGGTGGGCCCGGTCGACGGCCTGAGCCTCGGCCGCCGGGCTCCACCACGGGTCACACAGGAAGCAGTAGTCGGCGGCAGTGAGGTTGAGACCGAATCCACCCGCTTTCAGGCTGATCAGAAACACCTGCTTGGCGCCGGCACCGAATTCCTCGATGGCTCTGGCCCTTCCGTCAGAGTCGACGGAACCGTCGAGGTAGCTGTAGGCGATACCCGCCGAATCCAGATGCGCCCGGACGATGGCGAGGAATCCGGTGAACTGGCTGAACACCAGCGCACTGTGCCCCTCTGCCACCAGCTGATCGAGCTGTTCGACCAGGAAGTCGATTTTGGCCGACCCCACTGAGCGGGCAGAGTCGTCGACCAATCCCGGATGCAGGCTCAGCTGACGCAGCAGGGTCAGCGACCGGAAGATCTGGAACCGGTTCTTTTCCCAGTCCCCCAGCAGTCCCAACACCTTCTGACGCTCCCGGGCCAGCCGCGTGTCGTAGATCTTGCGATGCTTGGCACTCAGGCCGATGGTCAGCACCTGCTCACTCTTCGGTGGCAGCTCGGTGAGCACCTGACTTTTCGTCCGGCGCAACAGCACCGGTTTGATCCGCCTGCGTAACACCGGTAGCAGATCGTCGGCAGTTCCCGATTCGATCGGCTTACGAAAATAGGTCTCGAACACCTTCGGTGACGGGAACAGCCCGGGCACCGTGATCGACAGCAGCGACCACAACTCCATCAGGTTGTTCTCCATTGGTGTGCCGGTGATCGCCAACTTGAACGGCACGTCGAGGAGCCGAGCGGCCTGATGCGTCTTGCTGTGATGGTTCTTGACGAACTGGGCTTCATCGAGAATCATTCCGGCCCACGGAATTTGCGAGTAGGCCGCCACGTCCATGCGCAGCAGCGTGTAGGAGGTGACGACGATGTCCGCCGCGGCCACCTGTTCGGCCAGGTCCACGGCTGCCCGGGCAGCGGTGGAGGTCACGACCACCGCGTTCAGACCAGGGGTGAACTTGCTGCATTCTGACACCCAGTTGCGGGCAACGCTGGTGGGCGCCACCACCAGAAACTTCCCGGCGCCACCGCTCACGGCACGCGCGAGGAGTGCCAGGGTCTGCACGGTCTTGCCCAGACCCATGTCATCGGCGAGGATGCCGCCGATTCCGTTGTCCCAGAGGAAGGAAAGCCAGTCCAGGCCGTCACGTTGGTAGTCGCGCAGTTCGGCATCAAGGCCCGCCGGCAGTTCGATCGGCACCGGCGGACGAGCGGAGGCCAAGCGCGCCAGATTGGCCCGCCACCGCGCGAGCTGCTCGTCGACGACGCCGAGCTCAAGCAATTCGTCCCACAACGTGATGTTGAGTGATGCGGCGTTGACCCGGTCCCCGTCGATCTCGCCGAGCGCGCGCGCCTCGTCCAGCAGTGCCCTCAGCCGGACCAGTTCCGGGGTGTCGAGCCGGAAGTAGATACCCGACGGCAGCAGCATATGCGTTGCCCCAGAGGATAATTCACGAATGACCTCGGGCAGTGCCACCGTCTCGCCGTCCACACTCACCGTGACGTTCAGGCTGAACCAGTCACCCGGAACGGAGGTGTCCCCGGAGAACGACAGCACCGGGTCGGCACCGGCAGCACGGTAGCGGTCATTGGCGTCAACGATCAGATCCGAGAAAAAGTCCAATTGCGGCAGGGTCTGGTCACACAACACTGCGGCCTCCACCGCGGTGAGGTTCACCCCGCCCAGCAGCGTGCGTCGGGACGCCACCGTGGCCGCGTCCAGGGCGCTCGCAGCGTTGACGATGGCCCGCAACTCGTGGACGGCGTCGGTGTCGAGCGTCGTGGAGATCCAGCGATTGACATGCTGTGCCGCTTGACGTTTCCAGTCCTGCGCGGCCGCCGCGACTGCCCGCAAGGCCGGCATCGCCCGCTGCCAGAGCTCCTCCTCGGCGGCGATGTCGCGGTACCCGATCAGCCCGGCCGACGACACCGGGTCGAAGTCGTGATGCTGATCGTTGACCTCGTACCGCGTGCTCCAGAAGACTCGCGCACCGCCGTCGACGATGTTGACGGTCAACGCGGCCAGCGGGCCGGTGATGGTCGGCGGTACGAAGACGCCGTCGGCGACCTCCATGTCCACGCTGCGGGCCAGGCGGGGCAAAATGTCCACCGCGAGTTCACGAGCCATATCGGCGGGGATGTGCACCTGCTCGTGATGGCCCAGTAGTTCGGCCATGGTGCGCCCGGGAACCGGATCGAAGGCACCCAGCCGTAGCACCGAATCGACAACCTGAAACATCCCGTGCGGAGCCGGCATCCCGATCAGCCCGACGCCGTCGGGGTCGCGTTCCTGCCCATCGACGACCAGGGACACCGACATCACCGCACCGCCGCCGCCCTCGGCGGCGAAGTCCAACCGGAGGCGGACGTTCTTGGCCAACTCGACCGCCCGGATACCTGACGCGGAGTCGGCCAGGATCGTGACGCCTGCATCCAGCACGTCGTCGAGCCTGGGCCACAGGGTGGCGGGCATTCCGTTGAGCATCATCGGATCGCCGCCTCGCGGCGCTGAGTAGCGCTCTATCTCCGACACCAGCGCCCGCACCGCCCGGTACTGGTCGCGATCGAACTCGCCCGCGTCGGCGTAGTCCACGAGTCGGCGCCACGTCAACGCCCGGGTGATCCAGGTGCCCCGTTTGCCGAGGGAAAGCGGGCGCACCATCAGCAACGTCCCTGGGCGGTACCGGGTGGGGGCACCGATGGAGAATTCCAGCGCGATCGGTTTGCCGCCCCCGGCGGGGACGGTGACCTCGTCGAGGACCTTGTCGAGCACGTAACGCCAACGCTCCACCGGCGGATCCGCCGTGCCTGAAGGCGCAGCCACGAGCACCAGGGCAACCGCATGTTTGCAGAACGACCCCACGGGGCATGAACACAACGCCCACTCGACGACGGCCCGACTTCCCGGCGACAGCCCGACCTCAAGGACGTAGAGCTCACCATGCGAACCCACACAGCGTCCGCGCAAAACTCGATCGTCGTCATCGAACTCGATGTCCCGGACGCGACCCTCGGCGGCATAGCATTCACCGCGCACGATCGACTGCGCGCCGAAATCGCGAATCAGCTCGTCACGGGCAATGCCGAAGCCGAATCCAGGCCTCATGTGAGCAGGATAAAGGCACCTCCCGACATCTCCGGGTCACACCCCCGACACACCGCGGCTGACGCGCCGCCGACAGATCCTGTGTAGGGTCGAACTGATGTGTGGAGCCGCCGGGGAGGTGCGTCTCGATGGCCGGACACCGGATATTTCCGCGGTGTCGGCCATGGCAGACGCGATGACGCCCAGGGGTCCGGACGCGGCCGGTGTGTGGTCGCAAGGCCGGGTCGCGCTGGGTCATCGTCGCCTGAAAATAATCGATCTGACCGAAGCCGGCGCCCAGCCGATGGTCGATCCCGAACTGGGGTTGACCGTTTGCTGGAACGGCTGCATCTACAACTACCAAGAGCTGCGCCGGGAGCTGTCCGGGCACGGCTACCGGTTCTTCTCGCACAGCGACACCGAGGTGTTGCTCAAGGCCTATCACCATTGGGGTGACCGGTTCGTCGAACACCTGATGGGGATGTTCGCGTTCGCGATCGTCGAGCGTGACACCGGCCGGGTGCTGCTGGGCCGCGACCGGCTGGGCATCAAGCCGCTCTACATCACCGAGGACAACCGCCGGATCCGGTTCGCCTCGTCACTACCGGCGCTGCTGGCCGGCGGCGGCGTCGACACCCGGATCGATCCGATCGCGCTCCACCACTACCTCACCTTCCATTCGGTGGTGCCGCCGCCGTTGACGATCCTGCAGGGCATCAAGAAGGTGCCGCCCGCGTCCGTCGTCGCGATCGAACCCGACGGCAGCCGCCACACCACGGTCTACTGGTCACCGGACTTCACCCGGCACGCCGACCGGGCCGACTGGTCGGAAAAGGATTGGGAGGACGCGGTACTCGAGTCGCTGCGGCGTGCTGTCGAGCGTCGACTGGTAGCCGATGTGCCCGTCGGTTGTCTGCTGTCCGGCGGCGTCGATTCCAGCCTCATCGTCGGACTGCTCGCCGAGGCCGGCCAACACGGGCTGTCCACCTTCTCGATCGGTTTCGAGTCGGTCGGCGGAGTGGCCGGCGACGAGTTCATGTACTCCGACATCATCGCCGAGCACTTCGAGACCGACCACCACCAGATCCGGATCGGCACCGACCGCATGCTGCCCGCCCTCGACGGTGCGATCGGCGCGATGAGCGAGCCGATGGTCAGCCATGACTGTGTGGCCTTCTACCTGCTCAGCCAGGAAGTGTCGCGGCACGTCAAGGTGGTGCAGTCCGGCCAGGGCGCCGACGAGGTGTTCGCCGGTTACCACTGGTACCCGCCGATGGCCGAGCCGGGCGCCGCCGACCTGAACGGTTCCGTGGCCAGCTACCGCGGCGCGTTCTTCGACCGCGACAGCACCGGAGTAGCCGCGCTGATCAGCGAAAGTTACCGCGCGGAGGGCGACCCCAGCGGGGCATTCGTCACCGATCATTTTGCAGCGGCAGGCGCGCAGGGCGGTGTCGATCGGGCCCTGCGTCTGGACACCACCGTGATGTTGGTCGACGACCCCGTCAAGCGGGTCGACAACATGACCATGGCGTGGGGGCTGGAAGGCCGGGTGCCGTTCCTCGATCACGAGCTCGTCGAGTTGGCCGCCACCTGCCCGCCCGGCCTCAAGACCGCGTACGGGGGCAAGGGTGTGCTCAAACAGGCTGCGCGCCGGGTGATCCCGGCAGCTGTCATCGACCGTCCCAAGGGATACTTCCCGGTCCCGGCGCTGACCCACCTCGAAGGGCCGTACCTGGATCTCGTCCGAGACGCGCTGTTTGCGCCAGAAGCCAAGGAGCGCGGCCTGTTTCGTCCCGAGGCCGTCGACCGCCTGTTGGCCGACCCGAACGGCAAGCTGACCCCGTTGCGCGGCAACGAGTTGTGGCAGATCGCGCTGCTCGAGCTGTGGCTGCAGCGCCACGGCGTGACGGGATCCGCGGCGTGACCGCCACCGAGCATGACGCGTCGGCCCCCTCGTCGGTGCCCGATCACACCGAGGCGATCACGCTCGGCCTGCACGACGCCTCACCGCAGCATCTCGTCGACGCCATGGCCAACGATGTGGTGCTAGAACTAGGTTGGGGCCGACTCATTTTCGGGCAAACCTTCGCCGACCCCGAGCAACTTGCCGAGGTACTGCAGCAGGAAGGTCCGGGCCGCCGCGACATCTGCATCTACGCCCGCGAATCGCACGTGCTGGTGGCCCGCTCCCCCGCCGAGTTGTTCATCGACCCGAGCCACACCTACCGGCTGCGGTTCACCGACGAATTGGACGACGCCGAACCGGTCGGGTTCTCCGTGCGCACGCTGCAGACACCGGCCGATGCCGACGCGATGAACCGTGTGTACGTCCGGTGCGGAATGGTCCCCGCCCCCGTCGACGTCATCTGGCACAACCACACCCTGACCCCGGCAGTGGTCTACCTCGTCGCGGTGCGCGACGACGACGGCACGGTGGTGGGAACGGTCACCGGCGTCGATCACAAGCGGTTGTTCGCCGACCCCGAGGACGGGTCAAGCCTATGGAGCCTGGCGGTGGATCCCGCGGCAGGCCTGCCCGGAGTCGGTGACGCGCTGACCCGGACCCTGGCCGGGATCTTCCGCGAGCGAGGCCGGGCCTACCTGGACCTTTCGGTGGCCCATGACAATTCCGCCGCGATCGCGCTGTACGAGAAGCTCGGTTTCCATCGGGTCCCGGTGCTCGCGGTCAAACGCAAGAACGCGATCAACGAGCCGTTGTTCACACATCCGCCGGAGACGGTCGACGATCTGAATCCGTATGCCCGCATCATCGCCGACGAGGCGATGCGCCGCGGCATCCGGGTCGAAGTGCTCGACGCCGGCGCCGGTGAGATGAAGTTGTCGCACGGTGGACGCAGCATCATCACCCGAGAGTCGCTCTCGGAGTTCACCTCTGCGGTGGCCATGGCGCGCTGCGACGACAAACGCCAGACCCGGCGGATCGTTTCCGACGCCGGCATCACGGTACCCAAGGGCCGGCTGGCCACCTTCGGCAACGAGGATCACGACTTCCTGTCCGAGGTCGGCGACGTGGTGGTAAAACCGACCCGCGGCGAGCAGGGCAAGGGCATCACCGTCGGGGTGGACGGCGATGAGGAGTTGGACGCGGCGCTACACCGGGCGCGCGAGCAGTACCCGGAGGTGCTGATCGAACAGCGCGCTGCCGGCGACGATCTTCGCCTGGTGGTGATCGACGGCAAGGTGGTGGCCGCAGCGATCCGCAAGCCCGCCGAGGTGATCGGCACCGGAAGGCACACGGTGCGCGAGCTCATCGAGACACAGTCCCGGCGTCGGGCCGCGGCCACCGGCGGGGAATCGCGCATCCCGATGGACGACGTCACCTTGGGAACAGTTGCCGACGCCGGCTGGTCGCTCGACGATGTGCTACCCGAGGGTGAACGCCTACGGGTCCGGCGGACGGCAAATCTGCATCAGGGCGGGACAATTCACGACGTCACCGCCGAGGTGAACCCCGAGCTGTGCCGGGTGGCGGTGGCCGCGGCCGGCGCGATCGGCATCCCGGTGACCGGGATCGACCTGCTGGTACCCGATGTGACGGGCCGCGAGTATGTCTTCATCGAGGCCAACGAACGTCCCGGGCTGGCCAATCACGAGCCACAGCCCACGGCGGCGGCCTTTGTGGATTTCCTGTTCCCGCAGCAGCCTGGTTTGCCACAAGCCTGGACGCCTTCGGAGGCGGCTGACTGAGCGCCCGCGCGAAGCCGGGCCGCCGCTTTTTCACAGTTGTTGTCACTCCAGCGTGACTCTCGAGGTCGGGCGTCACTCCAGCGTGACTCTGGGCGCTCGTCACCAACTACTGGTGCGCATCACGATCTCGGCTGCCAACTGCGCGGTCGAGTCGCCGGCATTGCGTCGGCCCGGCATCTCCACCAACCGAAAGTCGCCGTAGACATAGCGCTGGCTGGCCTTGGCCACGGCGCGGGCCGCGGGAGTGCTCACCAGCACGGTGGTGTTCATCTCCACTGGAGGGCATTCGTCGTCGCGGATCACGCCCGTGGCGTCGGCGACGCGTGGGTGCCCGCGATCCACCACCACCAGGCCGATGAACTTGTCCAACCGGGTAGCAGCCAGCTCCCAGGCGAGTTCTCCCCCGAGCCGGTCACCGACCAGCAGCGCCCATTTGATGTCGAGCGAATCGAGAATGCCGACCACGGACTTGGCAGTCAGTCGCGGATCAGGTCCGATGATCACTGTGCGCAGGGACGCGGTGTGCAACCGTCGACATATTTGTTCGTAGGCGGCCGGACCATGGTGGCCGGCGCTCAGCACCACCACGGTGGAACCCGTGTCGGGTCCCGAGACGTCGACGGGTGTGGTGAATCCGTCGATCGTCGCGACGGTGGTAAGCATTCGGACAAACTACCGTCCAGTAGCGACGTGCGGGCCGGAATCACCATTGTCCTGACGCCTGCGTCAGCGTGTGTCCAGACGCTGGGCCTGGGCGCCGAAAATGTCCAGAAATGTCTGCGGCAATGCACCTTTGGCGGTAACCGATGGATTCTGCGTCGGGAACGCGATGCCGAAAACCGCCCAGTTACCAACGTTTTCGAACGCGAAGAAGATGCTCTGCTCGCCACCACCCAGGCGCATGGTCTGTTGATAGGCCAGCGCCGATGCGCGCGGTGTGGCCAGCTTGGTGGTGGTCATCGGGATGCCCTGGTCCGACGGATCGAAGTAGGTCGAGAACTGCGCACAGCGCTGCGCGGTGGCCGCCAGGCGGTCCAGTGGCAACGGTGCGGTCATCACGGTCAGCACCACGCGCGCCCCGTCGTAGGCGACGATGTACTGCGCGGCGCTACCGGGACCCCGCTCGGCGGATTCGGCGATCACCCGCGTCAGCCCGTCACTGCATCCGGCCGGAGTGGACAGCATCGGTGGCGGCCCGCCCGATCCACCCGGACCGGCACCGTCCTCGGTCAACCGGTCGAACTGCACGCCGGGCGGGAAGTCGGCGGCTGTCAGCAACACCTTCTCCAGGATGGCGCCCGGCCAGGTGGGCGTCCCGGCGACCACGGATGAGCAGCCGGACACCGTCACCAGGGCGGCCAGCCCGACCAAAACTGCCACCGACCGATGGCGCCGACTCATCTGCCCAGGTTACCGGCGTGGGCCGACGAGCGCAGTGTTCATGGTGGGTCGCGGTGGGGGCCCATCCCGCACCAGGCCCATCACAGCGTCGATGTCGAGATGTGCGGCCAACAGGTCGGCCATGAGGTCCAACTGGGCGTCCCGCCGGCCCTGCACGTCGATGTCATCGGCAACCACGAACCCGTCGCGACCGGCTCCGGCGGCGATCTCGGTGAGCCAGGCACGGCGTACGTAGTCATTGTCGAGCAGGCCGTGCCAGTGAGTGCCGTAGACCATCCCGCAGCGCAGCCCGACGCCGAGCCAGTCATCGGCCGCCGTACGGGTCACCTGCCCATGATGAATCTCGTAGCCCCACAGGGGTTTTTCCCAGTGCCGCAGGGTCTTCTCTGGGGCGAATTCGATGTCGGCGTCGAGCAGACCAAGACCCTCGACGGAGATCGGTCCCGCCGCCCCGTGCTCAACGGCGTCATCGATGCGGCGACACAACATCTGGAACCCACCGCACACCCCGAGCACAGGCCGTCCCTGGGCGGCGTGATCGAGAATGGCCGCGGCCAGACCGCGTTGACGCAGCCACGCCAGGTCGCTGACGGTGGCCTTGCTGCCCGGGATCACCACGAGGTCGACGCCCGACAGGTCGGCGGCATCGGCCACCCAGCGCACCACCACGCCCGGTTCGCAGGCCAGGGCCTCGATGTCGGTCGAGTTGGAGATGCGCGGCAGCCTGACGGCGGCGACCGTGAGCGTCTGCGCCCCGCGAGGTGGTTGCGGTGTGCCCACCAGCCCGCCGGGCCGAACCGACACCGAATCCTCGGTGTCGAGCCAGATTCCGTCATCGAACGGGATCACGCCGTAGGTTGGGCGACCCGTCAGCTCGAGTAGCTGACGCAGTGCGGGCTCGAGGAGGGCCGGGTCGCCGCGGAACTTGTTGACGACGAATCCCGCGATGAGCGCCTGGTCCTCGGGGGCCAGCACGGCGACGGTGCCGTGCAGGTGGGCCAGCAGACCGCCGCGGTCGATATCGCCCACCACGATGACCGGCAGGTCTGCCGCGCGGGCCAGCCCCATGTTGGCCAGGTCGGTGGCGCGCAGGTTGATCTCGGCCGGTGACCCGGCCCCTTCACAGATCACCACGTCGAATTCGGATCTCAGCGAGGCCAATTCGTCGGCGACGACCGTGGCGAGCCGGTCCCGGTGGGTGAAGTAGTCGCCCGCGGCCACGGTTCCGGCCACCTGGCCGCGGACCACCAACTGCGAGGTGCGGTCCCCACCCGGCTTGAGCAGGATGGGATTGAATCGGGTGCTGGGCGCCAGCCCTGCGGCCCTGGCCTGCATGGCCTGAGCGCGGCCGATCTCGCCGCCGTCGACAGTCACGGCCGAGTTGTTCGACATGTTCTGCGCCTTGAACGGCGCCACGGACACACCCGTGCGGGCCAGCAACCGGCACAGACCCGCCACGACCATCGACTTGCCGGCATCGGAGGTCGTGCCGGCGACCAGCAGTGCCCCGCTCACGGTGCGTTGTTCACGGCTGGGTGAGGATCTCGGCGCCGTCCTCGGTGACAACCAGGGTGTGCTCGAACTGTGCGGTCCACTTGCCGTCCTTGGTCACCACGGTCCAGTCGTCGCCCCAGATCTCGTAGTCCAGCGACCCGAGGTTGATCATCGGTTCGATGGTGAAGGTCATGCCCGGTTCGAGCACGGTCTCGACGGCAGGCTGATCGTAGTGCAGCACCACCAGCCCGTTGTGGAACGTCGTGCCGATGCCGTGCCCGGTGAAGTCACGAACAACGTTGTAGCCGAACCTGTTTGCGTAGGCCTCGATCACCCGGCCGACAATCGAGAGGGCACGCCCGGGTTTGACCGCCTTGATGGCGCGCATGGTCGCTTCGTGGGTGCGCTCGACGAGCAGCCGATGTTCCTCGGAGACATCACCGGCCAGAAAGGTGGCATTGGTGTCGCCGTGTACGCCGTCGATGTAGGCGGTTACGTCGATGTTGACGATGTCACCGTCCTCGATCACGGTCGAGTCCGGGATGCCGTGGCAGATCACCTCGTTCAGCGAGGTGCAACAGGATTTGGGAAATGCCTTGTAGCCCAGAGTCGAGGGATAGGCACCGTGATCGATCATGTACTCGTGGGCGATGCGGTCCAGCTCATCGGTGGTGACGCCGGGCGCCACGGCCTTGCCGGCCTCGGCCAGGGCAGCCGCCGCGATCCGTCCCGCGACGCGCATCTTCTCGATCACCTCGGGGGTCTGCACCCAGGGCTCGCTCCCCTCCTGCACGGTCGACTTCCACGCGTACTCCGGTCGCGGGATCGACTTGGGGACCGGCAGGGTCGGTGACTGGACGCCGGGGCGCAAGGCGGTACGAACTGGCATGCGGACAGCTTAATCGTCAGCCCATCGGCGATGCCTGCCGCGGTGACACCGCAGGAGAGCACCCCTCTCGGCAACCGGTAATGGTGTTACCGTACGAGGATGATTGAGGCCCGGCGATGACCGAAACCGCTCATGTGCTGCAACTACTGGACTACCGCGAGGTGGAGTCGACCACCGACCGGCTGGTGCTGGAGATGGACAACCGGCCCGATCTCGCCAATGTCCGCGGCGCCCTGCAAGGCGGGCTGGTGGCCACCCTGATCGACATCGCGGCGGGCATGCTGGCCGGCAATGCCAGCGGTGTGGGCTATGACGTGACGACCGCCGACCTCAACATCCACTTCCTGGCCCCGATCATGGGCACCGCCCGCGCGGAGGCCAAGGTGGTGCGGGCCGGTAAACGGCTCATCGTGACATCTGTCGATGTCACCGACGTCGACCGCGACCGGCTCGCGGCCCGGGCGACGCTGACGTTCGCGGTGCTTGAGCCGCGTTGAGGAGCGCTGCAGATCAGGACCGGCGCAGCGTCAGCTTCCAGTTCCGGCGCGGCCCACGGATATCTACCGAACCGCACACCACCTTGCCGGTGAGGACGATGTGCGGGGTGCCGTCGGCGGGCGCGTCGCGGCGGTGATCGTCGGCGCTGCCCACGATCACCTCGACATCGTCGATCGAGGCGCTGGCGCCCTCGGGCAGCCTGATCTCCAGGGACCCGAATTTCATGTCCAGCTCGATGACCACCATCGGACCGGCAAACCGGGCCCGGGTCAGGTCCAGCTCGACCGAACCCATCCGACGCACCAATGCCAGCCGGGTCGGAACCGTCCATTCACCCTGGCGTTTCAGCGAACCGAGCACACCCCGCAACTCGACACGGTCGGCGGCGGTGGTGACGATCGCCCCTGGCCCGGGCAGGTCCCCCACCAATGCATCAAGGTCTGAATGCAGCCGGGCCAGCGACACCATTGCCGAACGCTCCTCGAACTCGGCGATATCAATCAGGCCGAGCGCAACCGCATTGTGCAACCTGCGCATGGTCCCGTTGCGGTCGGCATCGGAGACCCGCAGCTCCACGGATTGTTCATTGATCCCTGTCATGGCAGGTTCAACGGTACCGCCGTTCAGGCCAGGTAGGCCGGGGGTAGGCCGTCGAACATGGTCTTGCACATCCGCACCGCGTACTCCGAACTGCCGCCGCCCACGATCAGCGCCGCAAATGCCATGTCACCGCGGTAACCGGCGAACCAGGAGTGCGAGCCTCCGATGAACTCGGCCTCACCGGTCTTCCCGCGCACGTCGCCGAGCCCGTTGAGATCCTTGGCCGTGCCGTTGGTCACCACCAGCCGCATCATCGGGCGCAGTCCGTCCACCATCTTGGGGGTGATCGGGGCGCCCGCACCGTCGACCATGGTCTGGCGCCCCTCGATGAGTCGAGGCACCGGCGTCCGGCCCGCCGCGACTGTCGCGGCCGCCAGCGCCATTCCGAACGGGCTCACCAGCACCTTGCCCTGACCGAAACCGTCCTCGGTGCGCTCGGCCAGGTCCACCGTCGGGGGGACCGAGCCGGTCAGCGTGGTGATGCCGTCCACCTGGTAATCGGTGCCGATGCCGTAGCGTGCGGCAGCCTGGGTAAGGCCGCGCGGGGGCATCCGGCTGGCTAGCTCACCGAACGTGGTGTTGCACGAGTTGGCGAACGCTCGCGACATCGGCACCGCGCCCAGGTCGAATGCGTCGTAGTTGGTGACCGTCCGGTGCCCGATGTCCAGGGTGCCCGGGCAACCCAAAAGAGTGTTGGGCGTTGCCATGTCGCGCTCGATGGCCGCCCCGGCGGTGACCATCTTGAAGGTCGATCCGGGCGGGAACTGCCCCATGGTTGCGAGCGGTCCGACGGCGTCGGCGGCCGCGTTCTGAGCGACCGCCAGGATCTCGCCGGTGGACGGTTTGAGTGCGACGATCATCGCCTGCTTGCCCGTGGTGTTGACCGCGTTCTGTGCGGCGTCCTGCACGGCGCGGTCCAAGCTGATGGTGATCGACGGTGCCGGATCGCCTGCTACCTCGTTGAGTACTTCGACGTCGACACCGTTCTGGTTGACGCTGACGACCCGCCAGCCCGGCTGCCCGTCGAGCTGGTCGGCCACTGATTTCTTGACCTCGTTGACGATCGCGGGGGCGAAAGTTTCGTCGGTGGGCAGTATTTCGGGCTGTGGGGTGATGACGACGCCGGGCAGCCGGCCGATGGCGGGCGCGATCCGGTCGTTGTCGGCTTGGCGCAACGTGATCAGGCTCATCGGCTGCGCCGATGAGCTGGCCTGCTCGGCAAGTCGCTGGGGGTCACCCAGGGCAGGGTCGAAGCCGCGCAGTGCGTCGGCGACCGCCCGGGCCGTCGGCATCAGCGCGGAACCGGCTGCCCTGGCATCCAGCCCGTAGGCATAGATGTAGCCGGGCACCAGCACATCGGTACCGCCACGCTCGTTGACCGATGCACGTCGCGGTGCGTCGGCCCGCAACGCGAATGTCTGGTGTTCGCCCAGTTTCGGGTGCAGCCCGGTCGCACTCCAGCGCACTTCCCAGCGGCCCTCCTCGCGGATCAGGTTGAGCTGCCCGTCGTAGGTCCAGGTGCGGTTCTTCGGCAGGTGCCAGGTGTAGCGGTAGGCGACGCTGCCGGTGTCGCCGGTGTACTTCGAACCCAGGATTTGCGCGTCCAGCCCCGTGGCCTGCACACCGTTCCACGCTTCGCTGAGGGCGGTCTTGGCATCGTCGGGCCGGTCGGCCAGCTCCGCGGCGGCGGCGGTGTCACCGGTGGCCAGTGCCGCGAAGAACTGTTCGGCGGCGGACTCGGGACCGTCGGGCCGCGGGGTGCAGGCGCTGAGCGCCGTGGCCCCGAGGACCGCGGTGACCATCAACAAGCCTGCGGTCCGTGTGACTGATGATGTTTGAGTTGCCATTGAGGCTGATGTTAGAAACGTGGACGCCGGTTTCGTCGGAGGCGCACCGATACCGAACCGAGACTGTGGTGAGACCGACCGGTTGTCAGTCCAGCAAAACGGTGGCGAACGTGCCGACCTGATCGAACCCGATGCGCGCGTACGTTGCCCGGGCCACCGTGTTGTAGCTGTTCACGTACAGGCTCGCGATGCGGCCCGAGGCCACCACGGCGGCCGCCAGCGCCGCTGTCCCCGAGATGCCCAGCCCGTGGCCACGCCACTCGGGGTGCACCCACACCCCCTGGATCTGGCCGACCGTGGGCGACTGAGACCCGACCTCGGCCTTGAACACCACCTCGCCGCGCTCGAACCGGGCCCACGCCCGTCCCGCGGCGATCAGGCTGGCAATACGACGCCGGTAACCACTGCCGCCGTCGCCGAGGCGTGGATCGACACCCACCTCGCCGATGAACATGTCGATCGCCGCAACCAGGTAGGTGTCGAGTTCCTCCATGCGCACCGGGCGGACCGCCGGGTCGATCGGACACTCCGGCATCGAATTCAACGCCATCAGAGGCTGCTGCTCGCGGACGTCACGGGCGGTACCCCACACCGATTCCAACCGCCGCCACATCGGCAACACGAGTTCGGCACGGCCGACCACCGACGAGCAGCGCCGCGCGGAGCTCATCGCCTTGTCCGAGAATGCCTTGAGATCTTCGGCATCACCGCGCAGCGGGATCAGATTGGGCCCGGCGTAGCAGAGCGACTGGGTGACACCTCGTCGCGTCCACAGTTCCCCGCCGATCGCGCCGTGTTCGACACCGAACTCTGCGACGCGCGCGGCAACCATGCACGACCCCACCGGGTCCTCGTCGAATACCTGCAGACAGGGGGTGGCGTCACGCACCACGGAAACTCGACGCTCGTCGACGAGTCGAAACAGCGGCGGAGCCGACATTGGCGATTCCCTCTGCTCAACCCAAGGCTGGGTGACCCCGCTCACAGGGTCGCTATCAGCTTACGGTCACCACAGGCGAACCGCTGCCATCATCGGAACCCGCAGCTTCCGCCAGACGCATGGCCTCTTCGATCAGCGTCTCGACGATCTGCGCTTCGGGCACGGTCTTGATGACCTCACCCTTGACGAAGATCTGGCCTTTGCCGTTGCCCGAGGCAACCCCGAGATCGGCCTCACGCGCCTCACCCGGACCGTTGACCACACAGCCCATCACGGCCACCCGCAGCGGGACGTCAAGCCCATCGAGGCCCGCGCTCACCGCGTTGGCCAGCGTGTACACGTCGACCTGCGCCCGACCGCAGGACGGGCAGGACACGATCTCCAGACCACGCGGCCGCAGGTTCAGCGACTCCAGGATCTGGTTGCCGACCTTGACCTCTTCGGCCGGCGGCGCCGACAGGGACACCCGGATGGTGTCGCCGATGCCCTGCGACAGCAATGCGCCGAACGCCACCGCGGACTTGATCGTGCCCTGAAACGCCGGTCCGGCTTCGGTGACACCGAGGTGAAGCGGATAGTCGCACTGGGCGGCCAGCTGGCGGTAGGCCTCGACCATGATCACCGGATCGTTGTGCTTGACGCTGATCTTGATGTCGCCGTAGCCGTGCTCCTCGAACAGCGACGCCTCCCACAGCGCGGATTCGACCAGCGCCTCGGGAGTGGCCTTGCCGTACTTCTGCATCAACCGTGGATCCAGCGAGCCGGCGTTGACGCCGATCCGGATCGGGATGCCCGCGTCACCGGCGGCCTTGGCCACCTCTTTGACCCGGCCGTCGAACTCTTTGATGTTGCCGGGGTTGACGCGCACGGCTGCACAGCCTGCGTCGATCGCAGCAAAGATGTACTTGGGCTGGAAGTGGATGTCGGCGATCACCGGGATCTGGCTGTGCCGGGCGATCTCGGCGAGCGCATCGGCGTCCTCCTGCCGGGGGCAGGCGACCCGCACGATGTCGCAGCCCGACGCCGTCAGCTCGGCAATCTGCTGCAACGTCGAGTTGACGTCGTGCGTCTTGGTGGTGCACATGGACTGGACCGCGATCGGGTGCTCGCTGCCGATGCCGACGTTGCCCACCATGAGCTGACGGGTCTTGCGTCGCGGGGCCAACGTGGGCGCCGGGGGCGCGGGCATTCCCAAACCGATGGACGTCATTTGATGGGGTCTCCTAGTCGAAGATGCTGAGCGGGTTGACCAGGTCGGCGGTCACGGTCAACAACATGTAGCTGACCACCACCAGCAACACCACATAGGTGGCGGGCATGAGTTTGAGGTAGTTGACCGGGCCTGCGGCGACTTTGCCGCGGGCGGCCCGGAACATATTGCGGATCTTCTCGTACGTCGCGACGGCGATGTGGCCGCCGTCGAACGGTAGCAACGGCACCAGGTTGATAGCACCGAGCACAAAGTTCAACTGCGCCAGGAAGAACCAGAACGCCACCCACAGACCGGCCTCGACCGTCTCGCCACCGATGATGCTCGCGCCGACGACGCTGATCGGGGTTTCCTTGTCCCGCTCACCGCCGCCGATCGCCTCCACCAGCGCACCGATCTTGGTCGGGATCTTGGCCAGCGACTTACCGAGCTCGACGGCGAGGTCGCCGGTGAACGAGAACGTCGCGGGCACCGCGGTGATCGCGTTGTACTGCGTCGGCGGCTCACCCCTGGCCTCGCTGACGCCGATCGCGCCGACGGTGGTCGCCTCCGTGGCCTCCGCGCTGGTGAACCGCTTGGTCTGGGTCACGTCGACGACGGTCGTGATGGTCTCACCGCCGCGCTTGAGCTCGACGGTCACCGGACCGTTGAGTTTCCTGATCTCGGTGGCCATCTGCTTGAAATCCGTGACCGGAGTGTCGCCGATCTTGACGATCTCGTCGCCGGCCTGGATGCCGGCCAGCGCCGCCGGGCCGGGCCCGGTGCACTCACCCATCTTGTCGAGGCTCAGTTGTGCTGCCACACAACCAGTTTCACCGACCTTTGCGGTGATGGGCTGATTGATGTTGGGCAGGCCCCACATGATCGCAACCCCGTAGAGGAGCACGAACCCGAGGATGAAGTTCATCGCGGGCCCGGCGAACAACACCGCTACGCGCTTCCACACCTTCTGCTTGTACATCGCATACGGCTGGTCCTCGGGCGCGATCTCGTCCACCGATGTCATGCCGGCGATATCGCAGAAACCACCCAGCGGGATGGCCTTGACGCCGTACTCGGTCTCCCCCAACCGGTTGGGGCGCCGCGTCGACCACAGCGTCGGGCCGAACCCGACGAAATAGCGGCGCACCTTCATCCCGGTGGCGCGCGCCACCCACATGTGCCCGCATTCGTGCAGGGCCACCGATACCAGGATGGCCAGCGCGAACAACGCGATGCCGATAGCGAACATCATTTGGTGACGAGCCCTTTTCTCGTGGATTTCTCCTCAACGTTTTTGTCGATGGCCTGCCGTGCTCGTTCTCTGGCCCACCGCTGCGCGTCGAGTACTTCTTCCACGGTAGCGGGTTCGGCAGCCCACTGGTCAGCAGCGTGCAACACGTCACCGACGGTGTCGACGATCGCCGGGAACGGGATCCGACCCGAAAGGAACGCTTCCGCCGCTTCTTCGTTGGCCGCGTTGTAGACCGCGGTCAGGCAGCCGCCGCGGGTTCCGGCCTGCCGAGCCAGATTCACCGCGGGGAACACCTCGTTGTCCAGCGGCAGAAACTCCCAGGTCGCGGCGGTGGTGAAGTCACAGGCCAGGGCCGCGCCGGCCACCCGCTCCGGCCAGCCCAGCGCCAGCGCGATCGGCAGTTTCATGTCCGGCGGGCTGGCCTGAGCCAATGTCGAGCCGTCGGTGAAAGTGGCCATCGAGTGCACGATCGACTGCGGGTGGACCACGACCTCGATGCGGTCATAGTCGATGCCGAACAGGAGATGGGTTTCGATCAACTCCAGACCCTTGTTGATCAGGGTCGCCGAATTCAGCGTGTTCATCGGGCCCATCGACCAGGTCGGATGCTTGCCGGCCTGCTCGGGGGTGACCGATTCCAGGTCAGCAGCCGACCAGCCGAGGAACGGACCGCCCGACGCGGTGAGCACGATCTTGGCGACCTCGTCGGCGGTGCCGCCGCGCAGGCACTGGGCCATCGCGGAATGTTCGGAATCCACCGGGACGATCTGCCCGGGGGCGGCGGCCTTGAGCACCAGCGGCCCACCGGCCACCAGAGACTCCTTGTTGGCCAGGGCCAGGCGGGCACCGGTGGCCAGGGCGGCCAGCGTGGGCGCCAGCCCCAGCGCCCCGACCAGCGCGTTGAGCACCACATCGGCCTCGGTGTTCTCGACCAGCTGGGTGACCGCGTCGGGCCCGGCATAGGTGACGTCGCCGATCTTCTCGGCCGCGGCCGGGTCGGCCACTGCAATGTTGGTGACGCCGGTCGCTGCGCGCTGGGCCGCGAGCAGGTCGGGGTTACCGCCGCCGGCCGCCAACCCCACGACCTCGAACCGGTCCGGATTGGCCGCGATGACGTCGAGCGCCTGGGTGCCGATGGACCCGGTGCTTCCGAGGATCAGCACGCGCTGTCGCGCTGGGGAATCGCTCACCCGTCCATTGTGCCGCGCTGTGACCGGCGTCCCCTAATGCCTCCGCGCCGACGGGTCGGCGGTGGCCTCGATCTTGAGCACCAGGCCATCGCGGATGGTGAGCACCACGACGGCGAACAATCGGCCTCGGTCGTACGCCAGCAGCACAGGCTCGGCCGCACACACCACCGTCGCCCCCGGTCCGAGGTAGCGGAGCAGGTTTGTCGCGACGTCCCGGCGACCGTGGTTGACCTGACGCAGGGCCGGGTCGGTGAGGACCGTGCCGACACCCCAGACACTCGGGTCGAGTACCAAGGCCAACGCCTCCACGTCGCCGTTGGCGCACGCGGTGATGAACGCGTCGGTGACCTGCCGGTGCTCGTCGGCGCTGACCTCGCCCAGCGTCGGCGCGGCGCCGGCCACCTTCATCCGGGCCCGCCGCGCCAGCTGGCGGCACGTTCCGACCGGGCGTCCCACCGTGTCGGCGACGTCGTCGAACGGGATCCGGAAGATGTCGTGCAATACGAACGCGACGCGTTCCCCTGGACTGAGCCGGGTGAGCACCGCCAGGAGCGCCGAGCCGACCTGGTCGTCGAGCGTGACGCGGTCTGCCGGGTCGGAGCCGGCTGCCGCGGTGGTGTCCAACGCCGCCGAGCCGTCGGGGCGTTCGAATCGGGCCCGCGCGGACCGCAGGACGTCCAGCGACAGCCGACCGGCCACCACGGTCAGCCACGCCCGGACGTCGTCGAGGTGTTCCTGGTCGGTCCGGGCCAACCGAAGAAACGCCTCCTGTGCGACGTCCTCGGCATCGCCGATATCCCCCAGCATCCGGTAAGCGAGGTTGACCAGATATGGGTGATGGTCGCGCCACGCCGCCTCGAGATCGGCAGATCTGTTCATGTGGGTACGACGAATCCGGGGTCCGGAAAGTTACCGGATCTCCGATCCGACTTCCGTTGTAACTTTTTGGACGGCCGCCCCGTCCTTGATCGCATGAACACAATTCTCGTCACGGGCGCAACCGGCAATGTCGGCCGCCCGCTCGTCTCCGAACTCGTCCGCTCCGCGCGGGTGCGCGCTGTCACCCGCAACCCGGAAGCCGCCGGGTTCCCGCCCGGTGTCGAAGCGGTCCGATCTGCTGCCGACGGTATGGCAGGCGCATCGACGGTCTTCCTCAATTCCCGGGCGCTGGGGCAGGAACTGGCCGCCACAGTCGAACTGGCCCGCACCGCCGGGGTGCAACGGCTCGTTGCGTTGTCGGCGATCAACGCCGATGACGACGACTCCAAGCAACCGTCACGGGTGCGCGGTGACCGCAACCGCGAAGTCGAGCAGCTGGCGGTGGCCTCCGGCCTGGAATGGGTCAGCCTGCGCCCCACGGTATTCGCCTCCAACTTCGCCGGCATGTGGTCGGCGCAGATCCGGGCCGGTGATGTGGTGAGCGGACCGTACGCCGGCGCGTCCACGGCGGTGATCATCGACGCCGACATCGCGGCCGTCGCCGCAGTCGCGCTGCTCACCGACGAGCTTGTGGGACAGCGCATCCCGCTGACCGGGTCGCAAGCGCTGACCAACACCGAAATGGTGGCCACCATCGGGCGCGTACTGGACCGGCCCCTGCACTATCGCGAGGTACCCACCGACGTGGTGCGGCAGCGGTTCGTCGACCTGGGATTTCCGGCCGCGTTCGCCGATGCCTACATGGGCCTGTTGGCCGACACGGTCGAACGACCCGCACTGGTCACCCAGGAGGTGGACAAGATTCTCGGTCGGCCGGCCACGCCGTTCGCCGATTGGGTAGCCGACCACGGTGAAGTTTTCGCCAATAGCTGAGGAGGACAAGACATGTCAGAACACGCGACCGAGCCGCGCCCACCGCGCTGGCTCAAGCCGATGAACAAGTTCATGATGGCGGTGCAACGCCTCGGCGTCCCGACCGGGCCGGCGATGGTGCTGACCGTTCCCGGCCGCAAGACGGGCAAACCCCGCAGCACTCCGATGACACCCTTCGACCACGACGGCGGGCTCTACACAGTGGCGGGGTACCCCGGCTCCGACTGGGCGGCCAATGCCCGCGCCGCCCGTACCGGAACACTGACCCGGGGCCGACGCTCACGGACGGTCAAGATCGTCGTACTCACGCCGGACCAGTCGCGTCCGGTGCTACGAGCGTTCGCGGTCAAGGTTCCGGTCGGGGTCGGCTTCGCCAAGCGCAGCGGCCTGGTGGTCGACGGCACTCCCGATGAATTCGAGGCACTGGCAGGGCGTTTGACGGTGTTCCGGTTCGATCCGGCCTAGGAGCCGGCCGCCGACCCGACGGCACGGCGGATCGAGATGTCGCCGGAGCCGGTGCGGGCCTGCAACCTGAATGTCTCGTCGCCGTCGACCGGGCCGTCCGAGGATTGCAACCCGTTGTCGACGGTGCCGGAGTGGGTCTTGAGCTCGAGCCGTGCCGCGGTGCCCTCCGGGATGCCGACTTCGACCTCACCGCTGCCGGTTTGGGCGCTCAGCGCACCGCTGACCGCGGCAGCGACCGTGACAGAACCCGACGCGGTCTGATGCCTGACGTGACCTCGCATCGCCCCGACCGTGAGGCTGCCGCTGGCCGCTTGGAACTTGATGTCCCCGTCGACACGATCGATCGCCGCGTCACCGGACGCTGTGGCGATCCGTGCGTTACCCGCCAGATCGCCGACCGCGATACCTCCGGATGCGGTGTCCGCCTTGAAGTTTCCCGCGACGGACGCCGCCCGCATCGAGCCGCTGGCCGAGGCGAATCGGCAGTCCGAGTAAACGCCCTCCGCGGTGACATCGGCCGACGCCGAGGAAAGGTCGAGGCGGGAGCGCGCGGGCAGGGCGATGTCGACGCGGACCGCTCCCCCGCGTCCCAGTGACAGAACTTTTCTGCCCGCAGTCACCACGAGCGTGCCGTCGTGGAAGTCGATGCGCGCCTGCTCGGCCGCCCGCACGTCGGACGCCCGTTCGGGGTCGCGCGGCGTCACGTCGACGACCGTGTTGTCACGGTCGGTGGCCGCCAGGTGCACCGCACCGGCCACCACCTCGACGACGGCGGTGATGGGATCGGGTGTTTGGAACGTGGTCATCGGTTTCTCCTAGTCGGTCAGGTTCAGCGGACCCAGCCGCTGAAGGTCTTGCCTGCGGATCGGGTCTGGCGACCCGCCCCACCGAGTGCCGACGCGGCAGCACGCACGAGCCAGGCGTTCACCGACACACTGTCGCGGCGGGCAGCGCCCTCCACCCCGGTACGCAGGTTCTCGGGCAGGCGTAGCGACACACGCCAGGTACCGCCGTCGCCGTCGTCGGGAACGTCCACCACGGACGGCGCGGGAACGTCGACCTCGACGGGCTCGACCGTGAACTCGGGGTCACGGCCGTTGAGCCGGACATGGACCGATCCGGGGGCGAGTTCACGGGTGATCTGCTCGGCTGCCTCGGACAGCGCCTCCAGCAGAGCCAGACGCAGCGCGGATTCCAATGGCGCGGTAAGCCGCTGGGCCAATGCCTCGGCCTCGGGCCCTCCCGCCGCCGCGGCCACACCGAGTTCGTGCCGGACACCGTCGACATACGGTTGCAAATCCATGATGTCATGGTGACATCATTTTGATGTCATCACAAGCATCACTGTGATGCTGCTACTAACGCACCTTCGCGATCACCGATTCCGCGAACTGCTCGATGGGACCGCGGAAACGATCGGTGCCCGTAGCATCGTTGGGCATCGACAGCCACGGCGCACACATCACCGCGGTGATGCCGAGGTCCTCGGCCCGCTTGTAGAGATCCGGCGACGGCGGGTCGAGCAGCGCCAGGATGATGTCGAACGGCTCGTGCTCGCGCCCGTATTCTCGGCGCAGTTCGGCCAACCGGCTGGTGTAGTGGGTGGCCTGTTCGAGGGTGTACGCGTAGCCGATCCAGCCGTCGCAGGAGCGGGTCGCACGTCGTAGCGCCGCCTCGGATTCACCGCCACACAGGATCGGCACCGGTGCCGGCGGGTGCGGTTCGATCATCATCTCGGGAACCGAGTAGTAGCGCCCTTCGTAGGACACCCAGCCGCCGCGCCAGATCGCGCGCAGCGCCGGGATCATCTCGTCCAGCCGTTTCCCGCGAGTGTCGAAATCCTGGCCCATGAGCTCGAACTCCTCGCGCATCCAGCCGACCCCGACCCCGAGGGCGACCCGCCCACCGGAGATCACCGCGGCCGTCGCCACCTGCTTTGCCACTTCGAGCAGCGGACGCGCCGGCGCCACGTAGACGGCGTTGGAGAAACGCAGCCGACGGGTGAGCGCCGCCATTGCCCCGATCAGAACCCAGGAGTCCGGCCAAGCCGTCTCCGGCGCCCACGGCGGCTTACCTGTCGACGAATCCGGGTACGGCGAGGACAACTCCCGCGGATAGATCATGTGATCCGAGCAGACCATGCCGTGATAGCCGGCCTCGTCGAGCAACGGCGCCACCGCCAGCGCGTCGGTGGTGTCCATGAATGCCGTACCGCTCCAAAACTGCATCTGAAGACCTTCCGTGTATGTCCGGTGTGTTCACCGGCAGCATGTACACATGCCCACGCTGCTCTGGTTTCGGCGAGACCTGCGCTGTCACGACCATCCCGCCCTGCTGGAGGCCGCACAACACGACGGCGAAGTGATGGCCTGCTACGTGCTCGATCCGCGACTGGAGGCATCCTCGGGTTCCCGTCGCCTCCAGTACCTGTACCGGGCGTTGCGCGACCTGTCCGAGCGCCTCGGCGGAAATCTGCTGGTGACTCGAGGCCGACCCGAACAGCGGATTCCGGCGCTGGCCCGGGCCATCAGCGCCACTTCGGTGCACATCTCGCAGGACTACTCGCCGTTCGGTCGGCGTCGCGACGACACGGTCCAGGCGGCCCTCGGCGAGATCGCCCTGTGCGCAACGGGATCGGGCTACCTGGTGTCGCCCGGCCGGATAACGAAATCCGATGGTGCGCCGTACCAGGTGTTCACGCCGTTCTTCCGCGCCTGGCGCCATCACGGCTGGCGTCCTCCTGCGGATTCCGGGCCCGATTCGGCGCGCTGGATCGACCCTGCGAACATACCTGGCGACTTCGCCGAGCGTGTCGGAATTCCCTCTGCCACAGAGGAACTGATGGTCAATGCGGGCGAGCACGCGGCGATATCGCAGTGGCGGGATTTTGTGGCGCAGGGATTGGCGGACTACCCGACTCAACGCGACCGCCCGGATCTCGACACCACCAGCCGGATGGCGGCCCACCTCAAGTTCGGCACCATCCATCCCCGGAGCATGGTCGCCGACCTCGGCTCCGGCGACGAGGCCTACCTGCGGGAGCTGGCCTTCCGCGATTTCTATGCCGCAGTGCTGCATCACTGGCCCGACAGTGCGTGGCGAAACTGGAACCGCCACTTCGACGCGATCGAAGTGGACGACGACGCGGCGGCCCGGCGGGCGTACGAAGCGTGGAAGGACGGCCGGACGGGTTTTCCGATCGTCGATGCCGGAATGCGTCAGCTGGCCGAGACCGGGTTCATGCACAACCGGGTGCGCATGATCGTGGCCTCGTTCCTCGTCAAAGACCTGCACCTGCCGTGGCAATGGGGGGCGCGCTGGTTTCTCGACCAGCTGATCGACGGCGATCTGGCCAACAACCAACACGGGTGGCAGTGGGCGGCCGGCTGCGGCACCGATGCCGCGCCTTACTTCCGCGTCTTCAATCCGGGCCTGCAGGGCGCGAAGTTCGACCCCGACGGCGCCTACATCCGCCGCTGGATCCCCGAGTTGGCCGATGTCGTCAATGTGCACAAACTCGGTACCGATCGACCGGGGTCGTATCCGGAACCGATCGCCGACCATGCCGAGGAGCGGCTGGAGGCGCTGCGGAGGTACCGCCGCCTGGGTTGACCCCCCAGGGCTGGCGTACGACGCAGTGTCGTATGTCAGAATGTCCGCAAGCCAAGCCTGAAGCCAGTTCGATCCGGAGGAGCAACCGTGGCCAGCACCGAAGTGGAGCGCAACAACGGCGTCGACGTCGAGGAAGTGCCGTCCGCAGCGTGGGGCTGGTCGGATCTGAACATCAAGGTGATCCACCTCGGCGGCATCCTGTCCGCGATCTTCCTGCTGGTCATGATGCACGGCAACCACGTCGGAAAGGTCGAGGACTGGTTCCTCATCACGTTCGCGGCGTTCATCTTCCTGGCTGTGGGGCGCAACATCTGGATGCGTCGCCGCGGCTGGATCCGCTAGCCGCACACCGCGCCTGCCGGCCCTACAACCGGGCCGGCACATCGATCGAGGTATCCACCGGTCGCATCGGGCGAATCAGCCCTTCCTGGGCGAATGACGCCAGCAACTCGCCGTCTTCGGTGTGCACCTGACCGCGGACATACGACATCCCCTGTCCGGCTGCGGTGCTCTCATGGCTGTAGAGCAGCCAGCCGTCCCACTCCACTGTCTCGTGGAAACTGACTGACGCCGACATCACGGCTGTCGATATCGTCTCGTGTGCCTGGGCGGTGCCGACCCCCCGATGCGGTCGCATTGTGGTCGAGATGCCGAGTTGCCCGGTGAAATACGCCAGCAGAGCCTTGGCGAGATCATCACGTTCAGGGATCGGGTCACAACGCAGCCAGGCATAAAGCTCGGGAGGCCCCACCTCGTCGGGACTGTTGACGTCCACCACATCGACCAGACGCAACTCGTGACCGACCATGGCCGGCCCGGCCGGGTGGGCGTCGTCGGGCGTTTCGACGTCGGGCCGCAATGCGTGGTGACAGACCACGTCGGCCGTCGGCACATCGGCCAGGACCGTCACCGTCGCGCACCGCCGTGAATCCTGGTCGACGGCCACTACCGCTGTCGCGGTCGAACGACCCTCGTGCACCACGTTGACGGACAGTTCTACGGTGGAGTCGATCCCGATCGGTCGAGTGAATACCGCATGCGCCGATCGAATCGTCTTGTCCGGGAATCGCTTTGCCACCGCGACGATGGCCTGGCTCAGCGCTTGGGCACCCTTGGCCACCTGCCTGCCGTCGGTTCCGGCCGGTCCCGTGCCCCCGACGAACCGATCCGTCCCGACGGGCGTCACGTCGAACACCTCGAGCAGGCCGGCGACCGAGGCCTGTTCCGACATCAACAACCCGGAACCAGGTCGGCGTCGAGCAGGCCCGCAGACCGCTCGCACCGGAACAGCGTTTCCACCCCGTCTGCCGACCCCGGATCCGCGCCGGCCACGGCCAACGCGTGGGACTTGAAGGCCAGCGCCGCGGCGCTCGGCCGGTACTGCACGGGGTCCATGGCCCCGACGAGGCCACCGGGGCCATGCGCACCGACAAAGACCACGTCGGCCCTGGCGCTGGCGAGCCCGTGGTCGCCGGATTCGAGGCAGGAGGCGCCGATCACCGTCATCGCGACCGAGTCCGCGTCCGCCGGCTGCCACAGCCCGTTCGGGCCAACCGCTTTCAGCCCGAGGATGCGCAACGCACGCTCATCTCCGTCCTCACCGGAGGCCACGCTGACCCGCCAGCCCGCCATCGCCCGGTCGAACAACCACCCGCCGATGCCCGACACCACTTCGGTGACATCTCCTGCCAGCACGTTCAGCTCGTACTGCAGGGCCTTCTCCGAACGCAACCGCGGCCGGGCGAACGGGACCGCGAGCGTATCGGCGCCGCCGCGCACCTCGGACAATTGCGCGGACATTCCTGGCTGTGGCGACATAGGGCATCCAATCCGGGTCCAAGGGCTGATCGGTCGGCACTCTCGACGGGGGTGCTGCGGTAGGGCCCGCCTCACCCAACAGCGTGACATTCTCAAGAGAATCTGTAAAGCTTCTATTTTGAGGCAGCGATCGGCCACACGAATGGCCACCGCTGCGTCGAATAGACGCGCCCGCGTCCAGTAGGTCGGCCAAAATGGAGGTGCTGCAATGAGTCTCGTCGCAGGGCGGGGTCCGTTGAGTACACAACCGGCCGGTTGGTTCACTCCCCCACTCGCTGACGGCACGGTCTACGTCGAACCGCACCCGCGCCGTATCCAAGCTTTCCGCGGCGAAGTCGCCGTACTCGACACCGAACACGCCCTGATGGTGCACCGCGCGGGCCGCCCCCTCAGTTACGCATTCCGCGCCGACGAGGTCGGCGGCCTCCCGCACGAGCCGGTCGCCGAGGCACCGGGATACGTGGCGGTGCCCTGGGACGCCGTCGACACGTGGTTCGAAGAGGGCCGCAAGCTCGTGCACTACCCGCCGAACCCCTACCACCGGGTCGACTGCCGGACGACGCGGCGCGGCCTGCGGGTGACGGCCGCCGAGACCGTTCTGGTCGATACCGACGACACGGTGATCGTCTTCGAAACAGCCTTGGAACCACGGCTGTATGTCGACCCCGCCCTCGTCCGTACCGATCTTCTGCAGCCCAGCGCGACCACGTCGTACTGCAACTACAAGGGCACGGCCACCTACTGGTCGGCGGTCGTCGGCGACACCGTCGTCACCGACGTGGCCTGGAGCTACCCCGACACCCCACCGGAATCCCTGCCCATCCAGGGATTCCTCAGCTTCGACAGCACCCGCGTGGACATGCTTGCCGAACTCCCCTCGTCGGGGACGTCGGCATCCTGCGGCTGCGAACTGTGACCACCAGGAACACCGAGGAAGGCGAACAGCATTGGGCATCGTGACCACCAGTTCCGAAACGGCTTTCACGCAATCGGCGGAGGAGGTCTACGACTTCGTCACCAACCCGGCGAACTGGGTGAAGACCTACCCGGGCAGCGCACACATCGGCGGATTACCCGAACGGTTGCCGCTGCAGGTCGGCGACACCTGGACAGAGGCCGGACCCGACGGTACCCAGATCTACACCTGGCATCTGGCGATCGCCATGCGACCGCGCATGTGGGTGTTCAACTCGGTGGGCCGGCTCGGCCACGACAGTGACGGCAACGGCGGCATGGAAGGCCGTATCACCGTCCAGTATCAATTCACCCGCCCTGGCAATGACATCACGCTGTTCAGCCGCACAATGACCATCGAGGCCTATAAAGATGCCCCGCTGCCGGATGCGCTGTTCCGTGTGGTCAATCCGGCCAACATCGACAAGTACCACGCAGCGGTGGCGCGGGAGCTGGCGCTCGGCTGAGCCGCGAATCAAGCTAGCGCGGCCCCGCCCTCGAAATCGTCGGACAGCGCCGCCGCCAGCTGCAGTGTGCGTCGGCGGAAAGCGGGCCGCAACAGGTCGAAATGGATCTCGGTGCCCGCGGCGATGTGCTTGTCCCACGGCAACACGAACACGCGGCCCGGGGCCACATGCTTCTGGAACTGATGGACCAGATCACCGGTGTTCACGTTGGGTTTGCGGGGCCCGACGTGGTTGACCACCACGCAGGAGCGGTTCAGCAGATCCTGGTAGCCGTTGTGTCGCAGCCAGTCCATGGTCACTGCCGCCTGACGGGCACCGTCGATCGAGGCGCTGGCCACGATGACCGCGCTCGAAACCGTCGCCAGCACGCCGCGGCCCGCCGGCGCGAACATGTCGGCCGCGCAGTCGGCCAGCACCAGGTTGTAGTGCTTGGACACCGCAGTGGTTGCCGTGTTCCAGTCCTCGTCGTTGAAGGCCCGGGGGGCGCCGCTGTACTCGTCGCTCGACAGCACCTCGAGCTTCGACTCGTTCATGCTGGTGTAGGCCCGGACATCGTTGTAACGCGACAGGTCCTTGGCGGCCAGGAGGTCGCTCACCGTCGCTGCGGACTGCCGGCCGACCCGGTCGGCCAGGTTGCCGCTGGCCGGGTCGGCGTCGACGGCCAAGATTCGATCGCCCCGCACCGCGCTCAGGACCGACCCGAGCGCCACGGTGACGGCGGTCTTGCCCACGCCACCCTTCAAGCCGAAGACACCGATCTGATGGGACTCGCGCGCCGTGCGGCGCACCCTGGCGTAGAGATCGAGTTCGTACAGTTCGTCGCGGGAAAGCCCCGGGTTGAGGCGCGTGGTGGCGAAAACCAACCGCCGCCAGCCGCGTCGTGGCTGCATCTTGACCGAGGAGCGCACGCCGACGCGGGAGAGGTTGTCGATGGCGCGCGGCTCACCGGGTGCGGCCGCCGGGATCGGCTGTTCCAGGATCCAGCTCCCGGCCGAGGATGACCCGCTGATCGGGCGGCCCGGGACCGGCGGAAGTTTGGCGGTGATCTCCGCTTCGCTGGGAGAGGCGAATTTCGAGGTCAACACGATCGGAGGGGTCGATAACCTGACGTCGCCGTGCCGGGACCGGCCGCTTGGCAGCGCCGCGACCGGTCCGCCCAGGAGGGCGTCAAGTCCGCCGTATGCCAGAGGATCCCTGGCGTGTCTGGCATCCCCGGAGTACAAGAGCCGGTCGTCGTCGGCCGACATAGTTACCTCTCCATCGCTCTTCTGCTCCCGCCGTACCGGGTGGCCCCCTCGGGCGTGCCGCGGCGATCGTCGCACCGGCCGCACCGATTTGTCCGCGCGAAACCCGGATAGAACAGACCTGCATTATTGCCCACAACGTCGATCACAACCACCGCCGAGGTGACCAGCTACCGCATCATCCGTGCAGGGCACGGCGCAGCGCCGCACCCTGCAATGCGAAAAGTTGCTGGCTGACCTCCCACTCGGGAAGCAACGCATCGAATCCGTGGCACGTCCCGGGAAACAGGTGCAATTCGGTGGCAACGCCCTCGATCAGCAGGCGGCGCGCGTAGTCGAGCGCCTCGTCGCGCAACGGATCGAGCTCCGAACACGTGATCAGTGCCGGCGCCACACCGGTCAGGTTCGCAGCCCGGGCGGGCACCGCCACCTCCGGAATGTCCCGGCCACCCGCATAGTGCCGCCACATCGCTGCGCTCGCCGGGCCGTCGAAGCCCGGGGTGTCGGAGAACTCCTGCTTGGACCGGGTGGGACGGTCGTCGAGTACCGGCTGGTGTAGTGCCTGAAACACGATCGGCGGCGCCGAACCGGCCGCGGCGTGCTGCGCCAACAGTGCGGCCAGCGCACCGCCTGCGCTGCTGCCGGCCACCGCGATGCGGCCGGCGTCGATGTCGAGTTCGCCGGCCAGGGTGGCCGCCCAGTTGAGCACCACCATCGCGTCGTCGAACCCGGCCGGATACGGATGCTCGGGCGCCAACCGGTAGTCCATCGCGATGACCGTGCACCGGGCGCGGCGCGCCAATTCCACGCATTGAATCTGGTCGGTGTCGAGATTGCCCAGGACGAAGGCACCGGAATGGCAATAGACCACCGCAGGGGACGGCGAGGGCCCACCCCGATAAATGCGCACCGCAATGGTGCGCCGTCCGAGTGCGACGCGGGCCCCGACGACCTCGACCCCCGGGGTGTCCAGGACCTGCGCAGCGTCACGACGACGCTGATCCAGCGAGGTACGCACCACGCCCAGCTGATCGGTGGTCAGGTCGGTCCGGGCCTCGGCAAACCCGCGCAACGCGGGGTCGAGGCGTTCCAGCCAGGCCATGGCTCAGCCGTCCGTCCGATCGGCGGCCGCGGTGACCGGGGCCGGGTAATTGGTGGGCGGTTGAAAAGTGTAGTCCGCGGACCGAAACCGGCGGGTCATCGACCAGAAGACCCGGGCGCTGCGCGGCCACTGAGTGACCACCCGACCGCTGGGAGCCCGGAAATAACTGCTGCACCGGGTCAACCACACCGTGCCCTGCATCCACCTGTCGATGTCGGCGAGAAACGCGGCCATCGCGCTGGGCCGCACCGCCACGTATGACTTACGTTTGCGCCGAAGGTGTTTCAGTGCCCGGACCACGTAGCGGGCCTGCGCCTCCAGGATGAAGATGACGCTGTTGGAGCCGACGTTGGTATTGGGCCCGTAGAGCATGAAGAAGTTCGGGAAGCCGGGCACCGCCATTCCCAGGTAGGCGAATGCCCCGTCACTCCACGTGTCGTGCAGCGACACCCCACCTTCGCCGGTGACCTCGATCTGTCCGAGATAGTCGGCGGCCGCATAACCGGTGGCGCACACCACCACATCGACGTCGAGTTCCTGCCCGTCCTCGGTGACCAGCGACCGGGCGCGCAGCGCACGGGCCGGGCTCGACACCACCTCAACGTTGGGTTTCGTCAGGGTGGCGATGAAATCCGGGGAGAACACCAGCCTCTTGCACCCCAAGGGGTGGTCCGGGGTCAGCCGGGCCCGCAACTCGTCATCGGCCACAGTCGATTCGAGGTGGTTGAGCGCAACCGCCTTGAACTCCTGGGTCTTGTCGCTGCCGTTCTCGATGACCGCGATGTTGGACTCACTGCGCAGCCACAACCGGGTCCGGTAGACCTTCTTGGAAAACGGCACATGAGCAAAGAGCCAGCGTTCCCGCTCGGTGTACGGCCGGTCGGGTTTGGGCAGCACCCAGGTAGCCGAGCGCTGCACCGAGTACACCTTCTCGGCAACTTTCGCCAATTCTGGAACTACCTGGGAGGCAGTAGATCCGGTGCCGAGAACGGCCACCCTGGCGCCGTCGAGCGCGACGTTGTGATCCCAGTTCGCGGTGTGCATGACGGTACCGGTGAACGGCTCCTCAGCCGGCAGGTCCGGTAGCAGCGGCTGGGTGAACAGCCCGATCGCCGACACCACGATGTCGAAGCGGTGCTGCGCGCCCGTCCCCGTGGTCAATACCCAGTTGTTCGCGTCGGCATCCCACCGCGCCGCGGTGATCTCGGTGTTCAACTGCAGATGCGGGCTCAGCCGGTAGCGCTGGGCGCACCGCTCGAAGTACTCCAGGATCTCCGGTTGTCCGGCCCACAGCCGGCTCCAGTCGGCGTTGAGATCGAACGAGAACGAGTACAGGTGTGACTTCACATCGCAGGCCAGCCCCGGATAGGTGTTGATCCGCCAGGTCCCACCGACCCCGTCTTCGCGGTCGAAGATCGTGAAATCGCCGAAACCCGCCTTTTTCAGGAAGATTCCGAGCGCCAGCCCACCCGGGCCGGCGCCGATGATCCCCACTGAGAGTTTCGGTGGTCTGGGACTCGACACCTGGGTCATCCGATCTGCAGACATTGGCCGCCGTCGACAAGGAGCTCGGAACCGGTGATGAACGCCGCCTGACCGGACAGCAGAAACGCCACCGCATCGGCGATTTCGCTCGGCTTGCCCAGGCGGCCCAGGGTGGCCCGGTCGATCAGCCGGGCTTGGGTCGACTCGTCGAGCATCGGTGTCTCGATCGGTCCCGGGAACACCGCATTGACCCGGATCCCGTCGCGGCCGAGTTCGGCGGCCGCCAACTGGGTGAGCCCGCGCAGCGCCCACTTGGACGACCCGTAGGCGGCGTGGTGCGGGAAAGGGCGGACAGCGCCGGTGCTGCAGGTGTTCACCACGGCAGCGCCCTCGGCCTGCCGTAACGGCTCAAGGGCCGCCTGTAGTCCGAGGAACGGACCCAGACAGTTGACCCGCCAAGCGCTTTCGAACCCCGCCGGCGTCTCCTCGGAGATCGACGCCCGGTGCAGCACTCCGGCGTTGTTCACCAGCGCGTTGAGCCCACCGAACCGGTCGACGGTAGCCTGCACGGCGGCCTGCCACTGTTCAGCCGACGTCACGTCGAGCTCAACGCCCAGCACCTGGTCACCGAATTCGGCTGCGCTGGATTTTATTTCGTCGATCAGCAGATCGGCCGCGGTCACCCGGTAGCCATCGGCCACCAGCCTGCGCACGATGGCTGCGCCCTGGCCGCGCGCGGCACCGGTCACCAACGCGACCCGGGTGACGCTCGACGCTGCTCCTGCGTTCAGTTGTAGCCTCCTCGTTCGGTGCCGGTCGCAGCCTGCCCGGGTGTGGACGGACCACCGGCATTTCCTGTTGCTTCGGTGAGGTGCTCGACGGCACCGCGGCGTAGCGCCTGAGATTCCGAGGCCAGGGTGACCATCTGGAAACCCAAGTCGGCCGCGACCTTTCCGAGTTTTCCTGCCCCGGCATGGATTCCGCTGACCAGCCCGGCCGCGCGTGCGGCAGTCTGGGCCGCGACGATCGCCGCCCGCACGTCGGGGTGCGTCCAGGCGTCGGAGAGTTGAAATCCCATCGAGATGGCCAGGTCCGCCGGACCCACATAGATCCCGGTGAGGCCGGGCACCGCGCAGATCTCCTCAGCGGCGGCCAGGCCCCGTGCCGTCTCGATCATCACGAACACACTGACCCGGGCCTCCAGCTCGGCGGTGTCCTGTCCCAGGCCGGCCCGGAGCGGCCCGAAGCTGCGCACCCCGGCCGGCGCGTAACGGGTGGCCGCGACCGCCGCGGCAGCCTGCTCGGCCGATTCCACCATGGCGATGATCACCGCATCGGCGCCGGCATCGAGCACCCGGCCGATCGGTGCGGGGTCGGGCGACGGCAACCGCACCGCGGTGGCGATCGGCACATGTTCAAGCCGGCGCAGCAGCATGGCCACGTCGGCATCATCGAGATATCCGTGCTGCACGTCGAATCCGACATAGTGGTAGCCGGCCGCGGTGAACTCCTCGGGGCCGATGATCGTCGGCCCGACCACCCAGCCGCCCCAGACCTGGGCGTTGGCCGCCAGCGCATCCTGCAACCTGCTGGCGCTCATCGGGTGATCGCGATCTTGACGCGGTCGGGCACCGGACGGCACGCGAGTTCGAACGCCGCCTGCACATCGTCCGAACCGAAGGTGTCGGTCACGTAGCCGGGTAACAGGTCCGGATGCTCCCGGGCGAACTCGTCGGCCCGGCGCAGCACGCGCTGACGGTCCAGGGTGACACCGGATTTCAGGGTGAGGTTGTTGCGGAGCATGGTGCGCATGCTGATCGGATAGCTGTCGTCGTCGGGCACCCCGAAGTAGAACACCGTGCCCCCGAACGCAGCCGCTTCCAATGCGTGGTTCAGCGTGGCGACCTGATGTCCGACGGCCTCGATGACGACATCGGGCTTACCGGTCGGCGCCAGGTGTCTGACCCAACGATCGCTCGTGGCCCGGATGGGATGGTCAACTCCGAATCGGGTGCTCACCGAAGCACGGTCCACCGGATCGACACCGGTGACCTGTGCGGCACCGAAAACCTTTGCCACATAGGCGAACAACAATCCGATCGAACCCTGTCCGATGATCGCGACATGGCGGCCGTCCAGATCCGGTAGCTGCTCCAGCGCGTAGAGGACACATGCCAGCGGCTGCAGACCGACAGCCAGCTCCGGGGTCAGGGCCGGGTCGTAGGACACCAACCCGTGGCCGTCGGCGACCACGCGGCCCATCAGACCGTCGAAGCCCGACGCCCAACCCACCACCCGCTCCCCCGGTCGATGGTCCGGATGGCGACTGGCCAGCACCTCACCGACGATCTCGTGGACCGGGAAGCCGTTCATCTCCGCCGCACAGCAGCCGGTGTCCCCCGGTAACTTGCCCTGCGTGCCGCGGAATCCGGGGAGATCGCTGCCGCAGATCCCGGCGGCCAGAAAGTCCAGCAGCACCTGGCCGTCGGTCAACGACTCCGGTGATGGCTCTGAAAGATCCTGCCGTTCAAACGTATACGGGGCGACGAGCCGATATGACCACACGTCACACCTCCACGGGGATGTTGTTCCAGCCCCACTGGAAGCTCGAGGGCGGCCGGGATGCCGCAGCCTCGTCGATGTGATAGTCGGGCACGCGTCTGAGGAATTCCTGGATCATGATCGTGACCTCCAACCGCGCCACGTGGACGCCGAGGCAGAAATGCTGGCCATGGCCGAACGACAACAGCCGTTCGATGGGCCGGTTCCAGATGAAGTCGTCCGGATTGTCGTATTCCCGTTCGTCTCGGGCCGCCGAGGCCAACAGCGTGATGACGCGTTGACCGGGGTTGATGGTGGTGCCGTGGACGGTGTAGGGCCTCCGGACGGTGCGGGCGAACCACTGGGCGGGTGCACTGTGCCGGATGATCTCCTCCCGGGCGACCGGTACGTTCCCGTCGAGATCGGAACGGACCGCGGCCAATTGGTCGGGGTGCCGCAGCAGCTGCCAGAGTCCGGTCGCGGTGATCTTGGGCACGGTTTCGGTACCGCCGATGAAGACGCCGAGCATCTGCACGGCGGCTTCCATGTCTCCGAAGGCCGATCCGTCGGGCAACCGGAAATCGATCAGGGCATCGGCGATCGGGACGCTGCCGTCATGACCGTCCGCGCGGCGGCGCTCGATGATCGGAGTGAGGTACGACAGGTAGCCGGGGCGGGCGTTGCCGACCTCGACACCTTCCCCGGGTTGGGCGAGGCTGCCGGCGTTGACCGTCTCCAGCACTTCTGGCGCGAGATCGACTGGTAATCCGACGAATTCGCAGACCATCGCGGCGGCGACGATGCCGCCGTAATCCTGCGTCAGGTCGAACTTGCCGCGCGGTAACAACTCATCGAGGCGCTCGTTGGCCAGCATTCGGATCTTGTCGGCCAGCTTGGCCGCCGACCGCGGCCGGAACTGCGCTGACGTGCACCGCCGCACGTCTTCGTAGATCGGCGAATCGAAGTTGGCATGGAAGGGCATGGGGTGCAATGGCGGATCCTGCACGGCACTGTCGTTGCGATGCGCAAGGACGGTTGCGGCGGGCAGCGTCCCCTCGGACGCAACGAAAGTTCCGTCGTTGACCCCGAGCATGTTCCAGATGTCGTCGAACCGCGACAGCGCAAAGGTGTCCCACTTGTCGATGTAGTACACCGGGTACTCGTCGCGCAGGGTCCGGTAGTACGGCAGAGGGTTGGCCATCACGTCTGGATCGAACGGGTCGTAGGTGAAACCTTGCAGTACGGGCTGATTCATCACAGGCCTACTTCAGGGGCGACGGCGGCAGGGCCGAAAGTATGGAATCCTCCCAGCCGTCGCGAAGAGCGGGGGCCACACTCATCCAGGTAACGATCTCCGCGGGTGGGTCCCCCTTCCACGACGGGTAGTGGTTCTCGAAACAGTCCCAGTCGTCGTCGAGCGCCCAGTAGTGGATCACCTCATTGAACCGGAAGGTCGTGATGAACGAGCCCAGCCAGCGCTTGCCCGTGCTCTCCGACCACGGCACGTACAGCCGCTCCAGTTCCCGGATGTAGTCGTCCTGCTTGCCCGGCTTGGTCTCCATGATCTCCTGGATCACCAGGCCGGCACCGAATTTTGCCTCTTGGAGCTGCGCCAGTGTCCGGTTGTACTTGCCGGCGTACATGATTCGACCCTCACCGCGGGCCCCGACCTCGGACAGGTAGGCAGCCCACTGCAGTGCGGGCTTCTCGTGGCTGCCGCCGACCGCCTGCGCCTTGCCGATCCGGGCATAGTCGGCGAAGGCGTCGATCTCCCAGATGATCGTCACTTGTGGCCAGTGCCCGTTGTAGGGCGTGGTTTCCCACATCGAGAACAGGCGGGCGCCGAGTTCCTCCATCATCGGCTGATAGACCTCGCCGAAGACTCTGGTGAAATTCTCTTCGCGCGAGCGCTCATCGCCGGTGAACCGATCGGTCCGGCCCGACCCGAGGTCGATGGTCTCGTGCAGATACAGCAGCGTGTGGCCGTAGAACTTCTTCATCACGACGCTCCGGTGGTTGACAGTGACACCCTGCGAGCGTGACACTTGGGGCGTGTTTTGTAAAGGTGCGGGAACGTGACGGCGGGAACCGAACAAACGGGGACATCCGAACTGGCGCATGGTTTCTGTTTCGGCGAGGGGCCGCGCTGGTTCGAAGGCCTGCTGTGGTTCTCCGACATGCTGGGCGAAGCCGTGCACACGGTCACGCTGTCGGGCTCCATGACCACCCTGCCCGTACCCGGACACTCCCCGTCCGGGTTGGGTTTTCGGCCCGACGGCACCCTGCTGATCGTGTCCACCGAGCGCCGCCAGGTACTGCGCTACGACGGCGACACCGTCGTAACGCTGGCCGATCTCAGCGACCTGGTCCCCGCAGCCCTCGGTGACATGGTGGTCGACGAGCATGGGCGGGCCTATGTCGGATCCCAGGCCCGGACCGACGGGGTGATCGTGCGCATCGACCCCGATGACCGAGTGACCGTGGTGGCCGAGCAGCTCGACTTTCCGAACGGCATGGTGATCACCCCGGACGGCAGCACCATGATCGTCGCGGAGTCCACGGCGCGACGGCTGAGCGCGTTCACGATCCGCCCTGACGGCAGCCTCACCGACCGACGGGTGTTCGCCGACGGCCTCGACGGCCCTCCCGACGGTCTCGCGATCGACGCCGAGGGCGGGGTGTGGGCGGCATTGACCCTGGCCCACGAGTTCCAACGCATCGCTCCCGAAGGTTCTGCGATCACGCACCGGATCGACGCCGGGCAACGCACCGCCATCGCATGCGCCCTGGGCGGCACCGAGGGACGCACCCTGTTCCTGGTCACCACCACCGACGCGTATCCGGAGCGGCTCATCGGCACCAAGCTGTCGCGGGTCGAGGCGCTGATGGTCGAAACGCCCGCACCGGGCGATCACGACTCTCACCATCACCACTGACGACCACCAACACCCGAACGGTAGATATGTCTGACTCTTACTACGAGCTGATCGACGAGAACGACCCGATCGGTGAGAAGTTCGCTGCAACCGATATGGCGCGCGGAACCTGGTCGGCCGCCATCCAGCACGGCGCACCGGTGTCGGCGTTGTTGGTGCGGGCACTGGAACGCTGCGAACACCGCGCCGACACCCGGTTGAGCCGGGTGGCCATCGATCTGATGGGCGGGGTGCCGTCGGAGGGCGACCTGTGGGTGCGGGCACAGCTGGAGCGGCCGGGCAAGCAGATCGAACTGGTCAGCGCAGAAATGCTGGCGCCCGGGCCGGATGGCGCGCCGCGGGTGGTGGCGCGGGCCAGCGGGTGGCGGATGCTGCAGATGGACACCACCGCGATCGCGCACACCGGCGTCGAGCCGCTACCGCCGCTGGAGCAGGCCCGCAGCCGCGACATGGCCAAGAACTGGGAGGCCAACTACGTGCACAGCGTGGACTGGCGCTGGCTGACCGTGCCGCAGGCACCGGGCCCGGGTGAGTCCTGGCTCAAGCCGACGGTCGACGTGGTCAAGGGCGAGTCGATGACCCCGTTGCAGCGGTTGTTCGCGGTCGCCGACGACGCCAACGGCATCGGCTCCAAGATCGACATCCGCAAGTGGACGTTCCTCAACACCGACCTGGTGGTGCACATCCACCGGGTACCCGACGGAGAGTGGATCGGCATCCGCGCCGACACCAATTACGGACCCGACGGCATCGGTGCCACCGTGGGGACGCTGTTCGACCAGTCCGGCGCGGTCGGTGCCATCCAGCAGTCTGTGCTTGTGCGACCCCGCCCACCCAAGAAGTAGCGCGAGCAGACACTTAAGTACCCGTTAGCGGCCATTTTCGGGTACCTAAGCGTCTGCTCGCCGAAGAACGTCACGGGTCAGGTCGGCCACACTCGCGACACCCATCAGGGTCAGTGTCGAGCGGATCTCGGCGGCCAGGATGTCGAGCACCGCGCCCACCCCGGCGCCACCGGCCACGGCCAGCCCGTAGATATAGGGCCGGCCGATCATCACCGCGTCGGCGCCAAGGGCCAGGGCCGTGACGATGTCGGTGCCGGTCCGCACGCCACTGTCGAGCAAGACGGTGGCACGCTCGCCGACCGCGTCGGCGACATCGGGCAGCGCATCGACCGAGGCACGTGCACCATTCAGTTGGCGCCCACCATGATTGGACACCACCACTCCGGTCGCCCCCACCTCGTCGACCGCGCGGACCGCGTCCTCGGGTTCCAGCACGCCTTTGACGACGAACGGGCCGTCCCAGCGCTCGCCGAGCGCCGCCACATCACGCCAACTCAGGTCGGGCCGCATCCGCCGGTTCTGGATGCTGACGGATTCCACGGCGCCCTTGGCGCCCGCGGTGTGGGTGAGGCTGCGCATCGTCATTCGCTGGTGCCGCAACAACCCGTACCACCAGTTCGGGCGGATGGCCGCGTCGGCGATGCGCCGCGGGGTGAGGATCGGCGGATGCCCCATACCGGTGCGCCGCTCCCCGGTTCGATTGCCCTGCGCCGGAACGTCGACGGTCACCACCAGGGTCCGGTACCCGGCGTCACGGGCCCGGCTGAGCATGGAATCCGAGAAGGGGCCATCACCCCAGGGATACAGCTGGAACCAGTGGTCTGCCGAGGTACCGCCGGCGACCTCCTCGATGGAGTACGACGACGCCGTGGACAGGGCCAACCTGGTCCCGGCACGTTCGGCCGCCTGCGCGGCAGCGAGTTCGCCGGACCAGTGCGCCAGGCCGGTGAGCCCGGTGGGCGCCAGCACCACAGGCAGCTCGAGCTGTTGCCCGCCGATCGTCACACCGATGTCCGCGCCGGCGTGGCCGGCCAGCACCCGTTGGCGCAGAGACCACTTCGCGAACGCCTCACGATTGGCCCGCAATGTGCGCTCATCCTCGGCGCCCCCGTCCAGATACGCCCACACCATGGCGGGCAGGGCCCGGCGGGCAGCGGTCCGGTAGTCCTCGACGCTGACCAGCGGGACCGGGGTGCGCAGCCGGTACTGAAAAGCCGGGCTCATTTGATCGCGATGGGCGTGACCGGCGAACCGACTGCATTGCTGATGTGCAGCGGCGGCGCCACGAACAGGAAGCTCCACACCCCGTCACCTGCGCAGTCGGCGGCCAGGGCGTCGAGATCGAGAATCTCGGCCAGCGGCATACCCATGTCGCGGATCAGGATGCAGTGCAGCGGCAGGGTCTCCCCCGTCTCACTGGGGATCACCTCGATAGCCCAGTTGTCACTGCCCACCGCCGCGACACCGCGGTCACGTAGCCAGCGTGCGCAGTCGATGCCCAGGCCCGGCTCGGTGGACATCCAGTCATCGCGGCCGCGGGCCAGCAGTCGGCCCCGCCAACCGGTGCGCACCAGCAGGAAGTCGGCCTCTCCGACGGTCACGCCTTGTGTCTGTTCGGCGGCCTCCAGGTCGGCCGGCGTGATGGCGGTGCCGCCTTCGAGCCAGTCGGCCCCGTGCAACCGGGCGATGTCGAGCAGCACACCGCGCCCGGCGATCCGATCGGTGAAGGCGTCGACGGCGAGTTGACGGGCACCGGCCCGGGTGCGGACCTCGTCGGTGGAGTAGCCGTTGTAGAGCTTGTCGTCATAGGCGACGTGGGACAGCGCGTCCCACTGGGTGCCGGACTGCAGCGGCATGATGATCCAGTCGTCGGCGACCTGCAGCCCGTGCGGTTCCCAGTCTCTGGGCTGCATCGACATCAGGTGCACCGGGTTGATCCGGCCGCCGATTCCGCTCTGCGGCCCGTCCCCGCCCACCGGGATGCTCAGTTGAAACACCTTGCCCGAGCGGACTTCACCGGCGGCGGCCCGCACGTGATGCGGCTCGACGAGGTTGAGGGTCCCGATCTGGTCGTCGGGCCCCCATCGGCCCCAATTGGACAGTTCGCGGCCCAGATCCTTGAAACTCACGCTTTACAATATTGCACAAAATTGTCAACATGGCAGCTATGGTCGCGACCCATTTTCCGCTGCTGTCCTTCGACACCACCGACCCGGCGTTCGTCGCCGACCCATGGGCGCGCTACCGCGAGATCCGGGAGTTGGGCGGAGCGGTCTTCAACGAGCGGATCAACCGCTGGATGGTCGGCGAATTCGACCTGGTCAAGCAGATCCTCAGTGCTCCTTTACAGTTCGGCTCCGAACGCGGCCAGGTGGAGCACGCCGCGGTGTTCGGCGGGCCGACGATGGAGTTCTACGACGGCCCCCACCACGACCGGATCAGGTCGATCTGGTCCGGGGATTTCAAGCCCAGGACATTGGCCCGGCTGCGTCCGGTCATCACCGATATCGTGCGGGCCCGGCTGGAACCGGTCGCTGCCAGGCTGCGTGACGGGGAAACGGTCGAGGTCGTCTCGGAGCTCACCCGTGGGATCCCGACCGAGGTGATCGCGCACATGCTCGGGGTGGAACCGGAGATGGTCGGCCAATTCACCGCATGGAGCGACGCGATGGGCGCCTCCGCGGAGGGCTACAGCATGCCCGGCGAGCACGGTGCCGAGTTGATCGCGGCCGGCAAAAGCGCGACAGCCCAACTCAATACCTACATTCGCGAACAGCTGCCCAGCCGAACGTGCCCAGCCGACGACGAATGGGACCTGATCGGGACCATGGTCGACCACGAATACGCCTGCGAGCACATGACCGAACAGGAGATTGTCGCGAGCAACACCCAACTGGTGTTCGCCGGCAACGAGACCACCGCCAAGCTGCTCGCCCAGATCGTGGCGACCCTGGCCGCCCACCCGGATCAACGCCGACTCCTCCAGGCCGATCCCACCTTGGCGCTCGATGCAGTGGAAGAAGTACATCGCCTGGAAACTGTGTCGCACTCCATCTTCCGCGACGTGGTCGGCGAATCTGTCGCTGTCGGTGACATTGCCATGGCCGACGGTGAACGGATCACCCTGCTACTGGGCGCGGCCAACCGCGATCCAAGACGCTGGGAGCACCCCGACAACTTCGACATCACCCGGCGCAAGCTGTCCCACCTGGGATTCGCCTTCGGCCTGCACAGCTGCCTGGGCATGAACCTGGCTCGCCTCGAAGCCCAGATCTTCCTCGAGGAACTGATCGAGACGGTGGGCGACTGGCAGGTGGCCGGGCCGCTGGACTACGGCACCAACTACACCGTCCGCGGGCCCGGCCGGGTGCTGGTGTCGTTGGGCTGACACCTCACTCACCCAATGGCCAGTTATGACACGAATTCTGGGAAATCGTGTGACACAACTGGCCACTCGACCGGGAATCAGCCCAGCATCCGTAGGGCACCCGCCGGGCACTGAGTCACAGCCTGCTGCAACCGTTCCCGGTCGCTCTCCGGGTGATCGCCGCCGCGGATCTGCACCATGCCCTCGTCAGAAACCTCGAACACATCCTCGGCGATCGATTCGCAGATGCCGTGGCCGGTGCACCTGCCCAGATCGACTTCGAGTCGCATCTTCGCCTACCGGATGTGCGCGGGCACGCGCTTGATGCCGTGCACGAAGCTGCTGTAAAGCATCTCGGGCTCACCGAATTCGATCGTCTTGAGCCGGGTCAGCAACTCACTGAACAGGTGTCGCAACTCGGTCTTGGCCAACTGATTGCCCAGACAGAAGTGCGGACCACCGCCGCCGAACCCGACCTGCGGATTGGGTGAGCGGCTGAGGTCGAACTGCTGCGGGTCGGTGAAGACTGATTCGTCCCGGTTGGCGGAGCAGTAGAACATGCCCACCTTGTCGCCCGCGCTGATCCACTGACCCGCCAGCTCGACGTCCTCGGTGGCGACTCGGGCGAACTGCATCACCGGGGTCGCCCAGCGCACGAATTCCTCGGTGGCCATCCCGATCCGGTTGTCGAAATCCTCCATCAGCCAATCTCTTTGGTCCGGATTGGCGGCCAACGCCATCATCGCGTGGGTCGTGGTCTGCTTGGTGGTGTCATTGCCGGCCGAGGCCAGCAGGATCAGGAACGCCCCGATCTCCTCGTCGGTCAGCCGGTGGCCGTCCACCTCGGCATTGACGATGCTGGTCATCAGGTCGTCACCGGGATTGGCCCGCCGGAACTTGGCGAGCTCGACGCCGGTGTTCGAGATCAGCATGATCTCGTTGATGGTGGCCATGGCCCGCTCTTCGAGCGACGAGAACTCGTCATCGCTCATGCTGAACAGCTTCTCGGCCGCCTTGGCCAGCGCCGGCTGATCGGCGGTGGGCACACCGAGCATGTCGGAGATCGTCCGCATCGGCAGCTGCGCCGAGCAGGCCTCGACGAAGTCGACATCGCCGGCACCGATCAGGTCATCGACGACGGCGACGGCATTGCGATGAATCTGCTCTTCGATCTTGCGCACGTTGCGCGGGGTGAACGCCGAGCTGATCAGGCGGCGGTACGTGGTGTGCTCCGGCGGATCCATCATCAGGAAGAACGTGGCGAACTTCTGCACGTCGGCCGGCATCGGATCCAGCGCCACACCCTGGGTCGAGGTGAACAGCTCCGGGTGCTGACTGACGAACTGGATGTCCGCGCGGCGGGTGACGGCCCAGAAGCCGGGCTCTACGACATCGAACAGGGTCGACAGCGGCTGATGCCAACTCAATCCGTCAGCGGCGCGCAGTTGCGCGAACGTCTCATCACGCCGAGCGAACGGCTGGCTCCAGAAATCGTGTGAGGTGATGTCGAACGGGCTGTATTCGCGTGCCTGCGGCGAGCTGGCAACTGTCACGGTGGTTCCCTCCTGCACGGCGCCCGACGACGGTGTCGCGGCACGAATTAGCGTGACAGTTCGTCGATAGTTTGTAAAGCTGTGGGTATGGCGGAAATATCGTCTGTGGACGACGAGAGCAGTACCCGTGGACGCATCCTGGCCGCCACCGCCGAGGTGCTCGGGGCCAACGGGATGACAAAGCTCAGCCTGTCCGAGGTGGCCCTGCAAGCAGGGGTGTCCCGGCCGACGCTGTACCGCTGGTTCGCCTCCAAACAGGAACTGCTCGACGCATTCGTGGTGTGGGAGCGCAAGTACTACGAACAGGCGGTGGCCCAGGCCTCCGCCGGTCTGCCCGAGGACGCACACCTGGACGCCGCACTGCGAACCGTCGTCGAATATCAGCAGTCCTACCCGGGCTTGCGCATGGTCGATATCGAACCTGAACATGTCATCAACCGCCTCAGCCAGGTCATCCCGCTGATGCGGGAACGCCTACAGCGGCTCACCACCGGGTCGGACGCCGACATCGCCGCGGCCACTGCGGTGCGGGTGGCGGTCTGCCACTACCTGGTGCGCAGTGACGACGCCGACGATTTCCTCGCGCAACTGCGTCATGCCGCCGGGGTGAAGCCGCAGCGTTGACCTGGCAAAACCGTGCCCGAGGCTACGCTGGCGGCGGTGACGCACTCTGAAGATCACATCGCCGGACTCGACCTGACCGACCAGGCTGCGCTGGGCAGTGGTGCGAGCTTCTGGACCACCAAGACGATCGGCACCGTCCCGGCCATCATGCTGACCGACGGTCCGCACGGTGTTCGTCATCAAACCGGCAGTGCGACAGATCATCTGGGCATCTCCGGCAGTGAGCCGGCGACCTGCTTTCCGCCCGCGGTCGGGCTCAGCCAGACCTGGGATCCCGCGTTGGTGGAACGGATCGGCCAGGCGCTGGGCGACGAAAGCCGCGCACTGGGTGTACAGGTGCTACTCGGACCCGGAGTCAACATCAAGCGCGACCCACGCTGCGGGCGCAACTTCGAGTACTACTCGGAAGATCCGCTCTTGTCCGGGGCGCTCGGTGCGGCCTGGGTGCGCGGCGTGCAGAGCCGCGGCGTCGGCTCGTCGCTGAAACATTTCGCGGCCAACAACGCCGAGCACGATCGGATGCGCGCCAGCTCCGATGTCGACCTCCGTACGTTGCGTGAGATCTATCTGCGCAGCTTCGAGATCGTGGTGCGCCAGGCGGGCCCGTGGACGGTGATGTGCTCCTACAACCGGATCAACGGGGTGTACGCCGCCGAGAACGCCTGGCTGCTGACCACGGTGCTCCGCGACGAATGGGGTTTCGACGGCGTGGTGGTCAGTGACTGGGGCGCGGTGGCCGACCGGCCCACCGCCGTGGCAGCGGGCCTGGATCTGGAGATGCCGACGACCGGCGGGATCTCCGACGCCGAGGTGGTGCGCGCGGTCGACGCCGGCACGCTGGACGCGGCTGCTGTCACGCGGGCGGCGGCACGGGTAGCCGGTCTGGCCCATCGGGTCACCCAAACAGGCACCTCGGCAACATCATTCGATATCGACGCCCATCACGAGCTGGCCCGCGAGGCGGCCCGGCGAGCCATCGTGCTGTTGAAGAACGACGACGACCTGCTGCCATTGGCGCCGTCACCGCTGGCGGTCATCGGCGGGTTCGCCCAAGAACCCAGGTACCAGGGTGGTGGCAGTTCCCACGTGAACCCGACCCGGCTCGACATCCCACTGGACGAGATCGGAAGGCTTGCCGGCGATCACGCGGTCAGCTATTGCCCCGGAACCGATACGACGGCCGCCGCTGCGGCGGCCGAATCAGCCGAAACCGCAATCGTATTCCTCGGTCTCACCGCCGAAGAGGAGTCCGAGGGTTACGACCGTGAGCATATCGACCTGCCCGCCACCCAACTCGACCTGCTGCGTGCCGTGGTCGACGTCCAGCCGCGCACCGTGGTCGTGCTGTCGCATGGCGGCGTGGTCCGCCTCGACGCCGTCGCCGACCTGGCCCCGGCCGTCCTTGACGGGGCACTGCTCGGCCAGGCCGGCGGTGGCGCGTTGGCCGATGTGCTGTTCGGCATCGCCAATCCGTCGGGCCGGCTGGCCGAGACTGTGCCACTGCGGCTGCAGGATTGCCCCGCCTACCTCAATTTTCCGTCCGAATCCGGCCACACCGTCTACGGCGAGCGGATGTTCGTCGGCTATCGCTGGTATGACTCGCGCGAGATGCCGGTGACGTTCCCGTTCGGCCACGGCCTGTCCTACACCCGGTTCGGCTACTCGGATCTTGAGCTCACCACCACCGGTGCAGGTGTGGCGGTGCGCGTGACGGTCACCAACACCGGTGACCGACCGGGCCGGGAGGTGGTGCAGGCCTATGCCGGGTTGCCCGGATCCCGCGTCGGCCGACCGGCGCGGTGGTTGGCCGGATTCGCTTCGGCCACCGTCGAACCAGGTCACCGGCAGACCGTCGAAATCCCCATCGATCGAACCGATCTCGCGTACTGGAGCACGGATGCCGGACGCTGGGTAGTGGAGGCCGGCGAGTATGCGGTGTCGGTCGGCGCGTCGAGCCGGGATATCCGGCTGACCGCGACGGTGACGTTGGACGGCGACGAGCCGACCCGGCCGTTTACCCGTGAATCGACGCTGGGCGAGTTGCTCGCCGACCCTGTGGCAGCGCAGACGCTCCTGACGGTGCTCGGCAGCGCATCCCCGTTCGGCGCGACCGATTCCGCACTCGGCAGCAACCTGCTGCGGATGCTCGAATCGGTGCCGATCGGGCGGGTGGTCGGGTTCTCGGCGGGAAAGGTCACCCGCGAGCAGCTCGATGAACTGCTCGCGAGCGTCAACGCTCAGCGATCCTGACCGCCGCGCAGCTCGGCCAGGATCTCGTCGGTGTGCGCACCGAGCGCCGGGGCGACCATGCGCGGCTGCCATGGGGTGGCCGAGAAGTCAGCCGGGCTCGCCACCATCGGCACCGTGGAAATTCCGTCTGGCACTTCGACAATGCCTCCGGCGGCGTGGAACTGCTCATCGGCGATGACGTCGTCGAGGCTGTTGATCGGCGACCAGAAGAAGTCGGGCTCAGCGTCGAACAACGGGGCCCAGTGGTCCATCGGATGGCCGGCGAAGAGGGTGTCCAGCTCGGCGATCAGTTCGCGCGCATTGACGTATCGGTCGCGCGCGGTGGCGAACCGCGTGTCGCTCAACCAGTCCTCGCGGGCCACCACCCGGCACAGTGCGGGCCAGTGCCGGTCTCCCTGCAGCCCGACGATCCAGAAGCGTTTGCCGTCACCGGCGGTGTAGTTGTTCATACACGGGTTGGCCATCGCCTCACGCTGGCCGATGGCGATCTGCTCACCGCTCATCAGCACCGTGTTCAGATCGAAGCTGACGGTGTAAGCACCCTGCCGGTACAGCGAGGTGCTGACCAATTGACCAGCGCCCGTGCGGTTTCGGGCCAGTAGTGCGGCGCATACCGCGGCGGCCAGCGTCATTCCCGCGGAGTGGTCCCCCATGCCGCCGCGCTGAAACGGCGGGGTGTCTCCGGGACGGGTGAGCAGGTCGGCCAGTCCGGCCCGGGCCCAGAACGCGGCAACGTCATAGGCCGCCCGGTCCGCCTCCGGTCCGGTCAGGCCGTATCCGGTGACCAACCCGTACACCAAGCGTGGATTTCTGGCCGCGACCGTCTCGAAGTCGAGTTCCAGCCGACGTAGCGCCGCGGGACGCACATTCGTCAGGAAAACATCTGCGGTGGAAAGCAATTCCATGGCAGTTTCCCGTCCTTCGGTCGTGCCGAGGTCGAGGACGATGCTGCGTTTGGATCGGTTGTCCATCTCGAAGGGCGGATTGGCCGCCACGCCCAGATCTGGATCCAGGCCGAGCATCCGGCCGAAGGTTCTCGCCGGGTCACCCGACGGCGGTTCGATCTTGATGACGTCAGCGCCCCAGTCGGCAAGTATCGCGCCGGCTGCCGGCGCGGCAACCCAGACGCCCAACTCGATGACCCGAAACCCTTCCAACGGACCCGCCATCGTCAATCCTTCCCGAACCCGCTTTACAACCTCATGTAAATTTGTAAACTTGCTCAATGCTCACACCGGCCCGCCGCATCATCCCCGCAGTCGGCCTGGCCGCACACATCGGCCACGGCGTGCAACGTATCGCAACCGATGCGGCGATCGGGCGCATGCGTTCACTACCCCGCCACGTCGGCGGCCTCGACGCGGCGTACCTGTCCCGGCTCACCGGGCGCACGATCGAATCCGTGTCGGTGGTCGGCGGCGACGCAGGTACGTCGTCGCGCGCCCGGCTGGCCCTGTCGGGCGGTCCGGATGTTCCCGAATCGGTGTTCGTCAAGATGCCCGCTGAAACCGCGGCGACCCGGATGATGGGCGAGTTGGGCCGGCTGGGGCACACCGAGGTGCGGTTCTACCAACAGCTGGCCGACGGCCTGCCCGGGGTTCCCCGCTCCTACGGCGCTGCCTTCGATCCACTGACCGGGCGGTATGTGCTGGTGCTGGAAGACCTGGCGCTCAGCCCCTGCGAGTTCACCGACACCCTGCACCCGCTGGACCGGAACCGCGCCGCCGCGACAGTCGGGCTGCTGGCCCGCGTCCACGCCGCGTTCTGGGGGCGGTTGCCGGCACGCAGCGGCAGCGGACCGTTGGGCTGGCTGTACTCGGCATCTGGCGATGACACCTCACTGATGACCGGCTCACTACTCAAGCTGTCGACCAAACGCCTGGCCGAGAACACCGACATTCCGGTGGCCGACGGGCAGTTCATCGACGAGAACTACCGAGCGGCGGCACAGCTGCTCGACCGGCCACCGCACACCGTCATGCATGGTGACGCCCATCCGGGCAACCTGTTCTTCCGCAACGGCGAGGCGGGCCTGCTCGACTGGCAGGCCGTCCGCCGGGGCCATCCCGGCCGGGAGCTGGCGTACACCCTGGTCACCTGCATGACCACAGCCGACCGGCAGGCCGCCGAACGGGACCTGCTCGACGAATACCGACGCGCACTGGCCGCAGCCGGCGGCCCGATGCTGGATCACGACGAGTTGTGGGAGCGTTACCGCCTGGGCGCGATCTACGCCTACGCCGCGCCTGTCATCACCGCCGGGCTCGGCGGTATGCAGGATGAAGGCATCGCGCTGGAAGGGGCCAGACGGGGTGTGGCAGCCTTGGCGGACCTCGAGACTGTGGCGATACTCAAGAAGTTGCTCTGATGGTCCTACCATTTGTTGAACCACGATCAACCAAGGCCTGGACGTGAATGAACCTCTACCCGCGCAGCGGGACGCAAGCGTCGAAGACACCTCGACGCGCCATCGAATCCTGGTCGCGACCGCCGAGGTACTGGCCCGCAGCGGTCAGACGAAACTGAGCCTTTCCGAGGTAGCGCTGCAGGCCGGCGTTTCCCGGCCCACCCTGTACCGCTGGTTCGCCGACAAGCAGGAGCTACTCGACGCGTTCGGCACCCATGAACGCGAGATGTTCGACCACGGCATCAGCCACGCGACCGTGGGTCTGCGGGGCAGCGAAAAGCTCGATGCCGCACTGCGTTTCATCGTGGAATATCAGCAGTCGTATTCCGGGGTCCGCCTCGTCGACATCGAGCCCGAAGTCGTGATCGCACAATTGGCCAACGTCATCCCCCTGATGCGGGCACGGCTGCTCAAGCTGCTGTCGGGCGCCAATGCCCCGGTCAAGGCCGCTACCGCGATCCGAGTGGCGGTCTCGCATTACATCGTGCGAAGCGATGACGGCGACCAGTTCCTGGCGCAGTTGCGCCATGCCGTCGGCCTCAAACAGCCCGACACCAACTGAGGACCTCCTCGCCTCGCCGCTCCAACCCAGTTCTCTACGATCGCAGAGACTTGCCGATCGGTCAATCCTCTTTTTGAGGGGTGACACGACACGCAATTTTTGTAAAGCTATCGGCATGACTCAGGTGCAGAGCGAAACCGGCGTGCTCGCCGGTGACGAGCGGATGCTCATCGACGGCGAACTCCAATACACCGGCAGCGGCGCCAAGTTCGACGTCGTCCACCCCGCCAGCGAGCAGGTGGCCGGCCAGGCCACCGACGGCACGGTGGCCGACATCGACCGTGCCGTCGGTGCGGCCAGACGGGCGTTCGACGAAACCGACTGGAGCCGCGACGTCGAGTTCCGCTACCACTGCCTGATGCAGCTGCACGATGCGCTGGACGCCGAGAAGGAGCGGCTGCGCCGGGTATTGGTCACCGAGGTCGGCTGTCCGGTCACCGTCACCGGCTCCCAGATCGAGGACCCGATCGGCGAGGTCAAGCACTGGGCCGAGCACGGCAGGAATTTCGAGTACGTCGTCGACAACGGCGTCCACCAAACTCAGCTCGGACCGGCACGCCGCAAGATCGCCTATGAGCCGGTCGGTGTGGTCGGCGCCATCACCCCGTGGAACGTGCCGTTCTACCTCAACGTCGCCGAGACGGTTCCGGCCTTGATGGCAGGCAACACCGTGGTGCTCAAGCCCGCACAGCTCACGCCGTGGTCGGGTACCGAACTGGGCCGCATAGTCGCTGAGCACACCGACATCCCGGCCGGCGTCTTCAACGTCGTGGTCGCAGGCGCCAACGAGGTCGGGGCCGCGCTGTCGGCAGACCCGCGAGTCGACATGATCACCTTCACCGGATCGACCGCGACCGGGCGCGCCATCTTGGCCGCCGGCGCGCCGACGGTCAAGAAGACGATGCTCGAACTGGGCGGCAAGTCCGCGCACATCGTGCTCGACGATGCGGACTTCAACTCGGCACTGCCCATCGCGGCGATGATGGCCTGTGTCATGAGTGGGCAGTCCTGCATCCTGCCCAGCCGAATCCTGCTCCCCCGCAGCCGCTACGACGAGGGCATCGCACTGCTCAAGGGGGCGATGGAGAACTTCCCGGTCGGCGACCCGTGGACCCCGGGCATCATGCAGGGCCCGCAGATCAGCGCCACTCAGCGCGAAAAGGTACTCGGGCTCATCAAATCGGGCATCGATTCCGGCGCCCGTCTGGTCACCGGCGGTGGGATACCGGAGAACCTGCCCACGGGTTACTACGTCTCGCCCACGCTGCTGGCCGACGTCGACCCCGATTCGCAGGTCGCCCAGGAGGAGATCTTCGGGCCGGTGCTCACGGTCACTCCCTACGACTCCGACGACGACGCGGTGGCCATCGCCAACAACTCCATTTACGGCCTGTCCGGTGAGGTTTCGTCCGGTGACGTCGACCGGGCATTCGCCATCGCGCGTCGGATCCGGACCGGCAACGTCACCATCAACAGCCGCAGCCATTTCGGTATCAACAGCCCGTTCGGCGGTTCCAAGCAGAGCGGTCTGGGCCGGCGCAACGGCGAGGAAGGCTTCAAGGAGTACTTCGACTCCAAGACCATCGGCATGCCGGAGTGAGCGAAGCTTGCGAGCGAACCATGAACCCGGGTGATGTCCGCGCAGTTTCAGCCCTGCTGTACCGGTATGCCCGCGCCGTCGACTCCAAAGACTGGGAGCTATATCGGTCGGTGTTCACCGAGGACGCGGTCATCGACTACTCGTCGGCAGGCGCCGTCGTAGGCACCCGCGACGAGGTGGTCGATTGGTTCGCCGCCAATTTCGGCGTGATCCCGTGGAGCATGCACTACATCACCAACATCGAGATCCTCGACGGTGACGAGGACACCGCGAGCGTGCGGGCGATGTTCTACAACCCCATGCAGTTGCCGGGGATGGCCGAGATGAGCGCCTGCGGCGGGTACTACCACCACGAGTTGGTGCGCACGCCCGACGGCTGGCGCAGCCGCAACCTGCGTGAGGAGAACCTCTGGTTCACCAACGCACCGGGTCAAGCCTGACGACCACGTTGACATTGAACCTACGCAAACTCCTACTCGACCTTTTGCGGCCTCAGGTCAAAGTCAACGCCGCGACTCAACCCTCGGCGGCGAGCTGGCCGCAGGCGGCAGCGATCTCACGGCCCCGGGTATCGCGCACCGTGCAAGACACTCCCTTGGCCTGAACGCGTTTGACGAACTCCCGCTCGACCGGTTTGGGACTGGCGTCCCATTTACTGCCCGGCGTGGGGTTGAGCGGGATCAGGTTGACGTGCACCAGAGCGCCGAGCTTGCTGTGCAGCTTCTTACCCAAAAGATCTGCGCGCCAAGGCTGATCGTTGATGTCGCGGATCAGCGCGTATTCGATGGACACTCGCCGGCCGGTGACGTCGGCGTAGTAACGCGCGGCATCGAGGACCTCGTCGACGCTCCACCGGTTGTTGACCGGCACCAGGGTGTCGCGTAGTTCGTCGTCGGGGGTGTGCAGCGACACGGCGAGCGTGACGCCGAGGCGCTCGTCGGCGAGTTTGCGGATGGCCGGCGCCAGACCCACCGTCGACACGGTCACCGACCGGGCACTGATCCCGAAACCGTTCGGCGGCGGCGCGATGATGCGCTTGACTGCTGCCAGCACCCGGTTGTAGTTGGCCAGCGGCTCACCCATGCCCATGAAGACGATGTTGGACAACCGCCCGTCATGCTCCAGCCGCATGGCCGACGACGCCGCCCGGACCTGTTCGAGGATCTCGGCGGTGGACAGGTTGCGCTTCAGGCCGCCTTGCCCGGTCGCGCAGAACGGACAGGCCATGCCGCAGCCGGCCTGCGAGGATATACAGACCGTGTTGCGCTGCGGGTAGCGCATCAGCACCGATTCGAACGTCGTGCCGTCGCCCGCGCGCCACAGCGTCTTGCGGGTCTCCCCCGCGTCGCACTGGATCTGCTTGACCGGGTCGATCAGGGTCGGGAACAGCGCGTCGGCCACCTGGTCACGCACGGCGGCGGGCAGATCGGTCATCTGCTTCGGGTCGGCGATCAGCCGGCCGTAGTACTGGTTGGCCAGCTGTTTGGCCCGGAATTTCGGCAACCCCAGCTCGGCGACAGCCTCCGTACGGCCGTCCTCGTCGAGGTCGGCAAGGTGTTGCGGCGGCATGCCGCGGCGCGGGGCCTCGAAGACCAACGGCAACGGCTTACTTTCAGACATAACGACCCCATTATCCCGCACCGCTATTGCGCGTGAACACCGCCGAGTTGTAACGTGTCCCAAAACCAGAGTGAACACTCTGGTTTTGGTCCGACAGAGTCAGTTCAGTGCCGATCCAAGACGGCCTCCACCGCGGTCGTCAGGTGTTCGGCACTCACGGCAGAATCCAATGCAACCGAGGTAATTTCGTCATTTCCGAACACGGCCGGCAGGAACGCGTAGGAGTACACGATCCGGAACGCGGTATCGGCAGCGGCGGCACTGCACCCGAAACGCTCGGTAAGCACGCGGCCAAAGTCCCGCGCGAAGGAATGACTCCAGGCGACTCCGGCCGCCCTCATATCCGGATCGTCGCGGCCGAGACTGACGAACACGAAGAGCAGGGCCCGATTAGCCGCGATGGACTCGAGGAACATCGAGACGAAGCCGGTCACGAACCGTTGCCTGTCAGCGCTGGAATACCAAGGCGCCAAACGATACTCGCTCGATTCGCTCAGGCGCGTCAAGAATCTGTCATGGGCTTCGACCAGCAGCTGTCGGCGGTCGGCAAAACGATGGTAGATGGCCCCGTTGGACACTCCGGAACGCTCGCTGACCGCGACGATCGTCAAATTGTGCGATCCCGATTCGGTCAGGATTTCCAGCACGGCGTCGAGCACCCGGGAAGCCGTCATCTGACTGCGCCGCTGAACCGCAGGGCGCCTTCCGGGAACCTCGACAGCCTCACTCATCAAAGCCAACTGTAAGTGTGCGATGGAACAAGACAAGAAGGAGCCGTGCGACATGGTCGACGTTCAGAGGTTTTTATCCGATATCGCGCGCGTCGCACCCTTCGTGCCGCCCCAGGACCCGGTACCGGTCACCTTCAACTTCGATCAGGGAATTCCATCCGCGGAGACATTTCCGATCTCCACGCTTGATCACCTCCTCAGCGACGTTCTCAAGCGCGACGGCGCACGCGCCCTGGAATACGTATCGCTGGACGTCGACGGTCCCGGCGACCAGATCGTCTACGGCAACACCGGCTACAGCGAGCTGATCCTGGGCAGTCTGCACCTGCGCCGCGAGTTGGCGAGCTGGCTGGGTGAACGCAACGCGCGCACCGACCTGGGCCCGGACAACCTGATCATCACCTCCGGTTCGGTGCAGGCCATCGCGCTGGCCATCAATGCGCTGGTGAATCCCGGCGACGGGGTGCTGGTGGAGGCCGCGACATTTCCCTACGCGCTGCGGTACGCCAAGATGCGCGGCGCCGATATCCGGCCCGTGACGATCGACTCCGACGGCCTGGATCCCGACGCCCTGGAATCTCAACTCAAGGAAATGGCCGCTGCCGGGGTTGTCCCGAAGCTGCTGTATATCGTTGCCACCTTCCAGCTTCCGACCTGTGTATCGACATCCGAGCCGCGGCGCCGGCGCATCCTGGAGTTGGCGCAGGAGTACGACTTCCTGATCCTCGAGGACAACATCTACGGCGATCTGCGCTACCACGGTGAGCCGCTACCCACTCTGCTGTCCATGGACACCGAAGGCCGGGTGATGCAGTCCCATGGCTTCAGCAAAACGGTGGCACCCGCGTTGCGGATCGGATGGATGACCGGACCGCAGGACCTGATCGCCGGATTGGGTTCGGTACGGCAGGACCTGGGCCCGAGCCTGTGGACCTGCCGGGCACTGGCGCAGTTCGTCGCATCCGGGGGCTTCGACAAGCAGATCGACCGCGCCAACGACGTGTACCGGCGCAAGCTCGACGTCGCGGTGACCGCCGTGCGGGAACACTGCGGCCCCTGGGTGACGTTCTCGGTGCCCGAAGGCGGCTTCTACCTGTGGCTCAAGTTGTCCGATCAAGTCGACTGGCGGGAGGTCCGGCGCCGGTCCGCCGAGGGCGGCGTAGCCTTCCGTCCGGGCGAGCGATTCATGGTCGACAGTGCCGCTGCCGCCGGAGCAGGTTACCTGCGGCTGGCCTACAGCCACGTCGATGACGACGAAATGCAAAGGGGCATTGCGATTCTGGGCGAGGCCATTCGCGATTCGGTGATCAGTTGATCGCCGACGACCCCAAGCCCGTCGCCGAGGGCCTGACCTTCCCGGAGTGCCCGCGCTGGCATGACGGTGCCCTGTGGTTCTCCGACCAGCACGCCGGCACTGTTTTCCGCCTGGCGCCCGGACAGCCCCCCGAACCGATACTCGAGGTCGCCGGCCAGCCGTCGGGCCTCGGGTGGACACCCGACGGCGATCTGCTGGTGGTGTCCATGCTGGACCGGAAACTGCTGCGCTATGACGGTCAGACCACCGCAACGGTGGCTGATCTGTCGCCGTATCACCGCGGGCCGAGCAACGACATGCTTGTCGACGATGCCGGCCGGGCCTACGTCGGCGACATCGGCTTCGACTACTACGACGGGGGCTCCCCTACCCCGACGAAGCTCATCAGGGTGGACCCGGACGGCGAGGTTCAGGTGGTCTCCGGGGACGTCCTGGTGCCCAATGGGATGGCCCTGACCGAGGGTGGAACGCGGCTCATCGTCGCCGAGTCACTGGCCCGCCGGCTCACCAGCTTTCGCCGGGATCCCGATGGCACCCTGTCGGATCAGCAGGTGTTCGCCGACCTCGGCCGTCGGGTCCCCGATGGGATCTGCGCGGACCCGACCGGTGCGGTGTGGTTCGCCTCGCCCAATTCCAAGGCCGTTGTTCGCGTCGACCGAACCGGTACGGAAACTCACGTCATCGGCACGGGCAGTTGGTACCCGGTGGCCTGTGCGCTCGGCGGCCCGGACGGCCGCACGCTGTATATCTGCGCTTCGACCTCGGTGGCCCCCACCGACACCGACACCGCACGATCGGGCGCAATACTCGCAGTCGAACTCGATAAGGAGAAGCCGTGAAATTCATGTACGCCCTGTGGGGCTCGGACCTGGATCAGTCCCTGCGCGCACCGGAGTTGCGCGACGCGCTGCACACGGCCGGCGCGAGCCGTCTGCAGGTCAATGTCGATGACGCCGACGTCGCCCCCACACGTCTGCGCATCACGCACTTCGATACCCCCGTGAACGCAGTGGTCAGCATCTGGACCGAGACCGAGACCGAGCCGACCGCAATCTCGGAGCTGCTGACCGGCGCCGCCGACCGCTGCGTGGGTTGGGAGGTCGAGGAAACCGTGCGGTTGGTGCCACCGCCGGTCGCCGATGGCGAACGCACCCCGGCGCTGGCCCAGCTCGGATTCCTGCGAATCCCCGCGGAGCTCACCCCCGAGGAGTGGCTGCACCTCTGGCAGGGACAACACACCACGGTGGCCATCGAAACCCAGGCGACCTTCGGCTACGTGCAGAACCGGGTGCTGCGGTCGGTTCTCGGTGACAGCAGGGTCGACGCTCTGGTCGAGGAGCTGTTCCCGATGGCGGCCATGACCGATCCGCACGCCTTCTACGGCAGCGGCGGCGACGACGCCGAGTTGCGGCGACGCCTCGGATTGATGGTCGAGAGTGTGACCAGGTTCGGGGCACACACGAACCTGGACTCGGTCCCCACCAGCCGGTACGTCTACGAACTGGCGTCTCAACCGTCCCGGTAGGCGAGATCGGCCAAGCATTGTGACGCAGCGAATACGGCCTAAGCCAGGAGCGTCAAGACGATCCAGCCGACGACGGCCGACGGCAGCATCGCGTCGATCCGGTCCATGATCCCGCCGTGGCCCGGTAGCAGCGTTCCCATGTCCTTGATCCCGAGGTCGCGTTTGACCTGCGATTCGACCAGGTCGCCGAGCACGCCGGTGATTACGAGCAACAGGCCGAGCGGCACGCCCACCCACGCCGGCTTGTCCAGCAGAAACGCGACCGAGACCACGGCCGCGGCGACGCCGAACACCAGCGAACCGCCGAGGCCCTCCCAGGACTTCTTGGGGCTGATCGCCGGCGCCAGCAGGTGCTTGCCGAACAGGACGCCCGCGACATAACCACCGATGTCGGCGAAGACGACCGTCACGATGATTGTGAACACCCGGGCCCCGCCGTGGTCGGCGAAGATCAGGAGCGCGGTGAAGGCCGCGAACAACGGCACCCACGTGGCCAGCAAGACGGTGGCGGCGATATCGCGCAGGTAGTTGACGGGTTGCTGGTCCAGGCCCTGCCCGATCAGGCGCCACACCATGCAGACGACGATGGTGCCGCCGTAGGCACCCAGGAGGCCCGCGGCCCCGAACGGCCAGGTCAGCCAGATCATCGCCTGCCCGCCGAGCAGCAGCGGCACGGTGGGCAGCGCATAGCCGTCTTCGCGCATCCGCCGGATCACCTCGTGGGTGGCGATGGCGATCGCGACGGCCAGCAGCGGCAGCCACCAGAGGGGCGCAAAGAGCAGGGTGCCTATCGCGAGGGCGCCCAGGACCGCGCCGACGGCGATCGCGGCCGGCAGGTCGCGGCCGGCGCGCGAGGTTTTCTGTGGTGGCTCAGTCTGTGCCACGGGACTCTGGTGCTGGAGGTCGCCTAGACCTCCAGCAACTCGCCTTCCTTGTGCTTGACCAACTCGTCGATCTGGGCGGTGTACGTGTGGGTGGATTTTTCGAGATCCTTCTCTGCGCGCCCGACTTCGTCCTCGCCGGCCTCGCCGTCCTTCTTGATCCGGCTGAGCTCTTCCATCGCCTTTCGACGGATGTTGCGCACGGACACCTTGGCGTCCTCGCCCTTGGATTTCGCCTGTTTGACCAGCTCGCGGCGGCGCTCCTCGGTGAGCTGCGGGATCGAGATCCGGATGATGTTGCCGTCGTTCGTCGGGTTCACCCCGAGGTCGGAGTTGCGGATCGCATCCTCGATCGGTCGAAGCTGCGCTGCCTCGTAAGGCTTGATGACGACGAGGCGCGCCTCGGGAACATTGATGCTCGCCATCTGCGTGATCGGTGTCATCGACCCGTAGTACTCGATGTTGATCCGGGAGAACATGCCCGGATTGGCGCGACCGGTCCGGATCGTGGACATATCGTCACGGGCCACAGTCACGGCCTTTTCCATCTTCTCTTCGGCATCGAAGAGAGTTTCGTCGATCACTTCGGGTTCTCCATCGATCGTGCTCCTCGCGGGCGCGGCAGGTTTCAGGTGGTGGTGACCAGCGTTCCGATCTTCTCACCCGCCACCGCACGGGCGATATTGCCTTCGGTGAGCAGGTTGAACACCAGCATCGGCATCCGGTTGTCCATGCACAAACTGAAGGCTGTGGCATCGGCGACCTGCAGGCCTCGGTCGATGACCTCGCGATGGCTGACCTCGGCGAGCAGCTGGGCGTTCGGGTCCTCGCGCGGGTCGGCCGTGTAGACGCCGTCGACCGCCTTGGCCATCAAAACGACCTCGGCCCCGATTTCCAGGGCACGCTGTGCGGCGGTGGTGTCGGTGGAGAAGTACGGCAGGCCCATGCCTGCACCGAAGATGACGACACGACCCTTTTCCAGGTGCCGCACTGCCCTCAGCGGGAGGTACGGCTCGGCGACCTGACCCATGGTGATGGCGGTCTGCACGCGCGTATCGATGCCTTCCTTCTGCAGAAAGTCCTGCAGCGCAAGGCTGTTCATCACGGTACCGAGCATGCCCATGTAGTCGCTGCGGGTGCGTTCCATCCCACGCTGCTGCAACTGGGCGCCGCGGAAGAAGTTGCCGCCGCCGATCACGACCGCGACCTGGACTCCACTGCGCACCACGGCGGCGATCTGGCGGGCCACCTGGTGCACGACGTCGGGGTCGAGGCCGACCTGGCCGCCGCCGAACATCTCTCCGCCGAGCTTCAGCAGAACCCTTGTATAGAAGGGACGAATGGGTGCTGCGCCCTCGCCGGCGCCATTCGGATCCGCCATCGGTCTCCTCGGCACTCCTCGCATGTAGAGAGCCACCCGGGTTACCCCTGGACGGCCTCTCCATCCTGCCTTATGGCGGGCACCACACCTAGTTTGGGTGAGTTCCCGATGACCGAGTGTCGCCGGCGGGGCGGATCGGCCGGCGGCTATCCGAGGTGCGCCTGGAGCAGCCAGGCCGCCACCGACTTACGGTCGGCGCCCTCGTCGCGGAGGTCCCTTCCGGCGAAATCTGCGAAGGTGGCGGAGTCCGCCGGGACGTGGGCATGGATGCGGGCCGGTCGCACGTCGTCGATCACCCAGTACTTGCCGACGACCTCGCGCAATTCTGCCTCGCTGACCGGGTTGGCCGGTCCGTCCTCGCCCATCGTGGCCTTGTCGAACACCAGCACGAAGTACGAGGCGCCGGGAGCGGCGGCCCGAACGATCGACTGCTGGTAGCCCTCGCGAAGCTCGACCGGCATCGAGTGGAACAGCGTGCTGTAGACGATGGTGCCGAAGCGTCCGTCGTAGCCGGTGAACGCGCTGATGTCGGCCACCTCGAAGCTGGCATTCGTCAGCCCCCGTTCGGCGGCCTCGGCCCGGGCCAGTTCGATGGCAGTGGCCGACTGGTCGAGACCGACTGTGGTGAATCCCCGCTCGGCCAGGTCGAGCGCGGTGGCCGCCTCACCGCAGCCGGCGTCGAGCACGTCGCCGTGGAACTTGCCCTCGGCAATCAGGGCTGCGATCTCGGGCTGCGGTTCGCCGATGCTCCACGGCGGGCGCGCCCCGGCGAATTCCTGAGCCTCACCGCGGTAAGCGGATTCGAACATTGCGTCTGACATTTCGCTTGGTGTGGTCATACGTCCGGTATATCAACCTGCTTGATATGTGTCAATATGCTTGATATGAACTCCGATATGGGCGGCATCCTGGAGGAACAGCCACTCGGATATCTGATGTATCGCGTGGTCGCGGTGCTGCAACCACGGGTCGCCGCACAGCTGCAACCGCTGGGCCTCAAACTGCCCGAGTTCGTCTGCCTCCGCATCCTGTCGATGGCCCCGGGCCAGTCCAACGCTGAACTCGCCCGCCACACGAACGTGTCACCACAGGCGATGAACAACGTAGTGCGCGGCCTTCAAGACCGCGGCGCGGTGCGCAGGCCGGCCACCGTCGACTCCGGACGGGCGCTGCCCGCCGAGTTGACCGCCGAGGGCGCCGAATTGCTCGGACGTGCCGAAGCGGCGGTGCTCGCCGCCGAGGACGAGGTGCTCGACCGCCTCGATACCGAGCAGCGACGCGCCCTCAAGCGACTCCTGGCGCACGCGATCACCTGAGCCGCCCCCACTTCTGGCGCGCCGAGCGCCGGCACAGTCGGTAGTGTCGCCTCCGGATGAAGATCGTTCTGGCTCCGGACTCCTTCAAGGAGTCGATGACCGCGTCGCAAGCGGTGGCGGCGATGCGCGACGGCGTCCGGTCGGCCATACCCGACGCCCAGTGCATCGGAGTACCGATGGCCGACGGCGGTGAAGGCACAGTCGACGCCGTCATCGACGCCCTCGGCGGTGACCGCGTCACCGAGATGGTGCAGGATCCGCTCGGGCGGCCCGTCCGCGCCGGCTACGGCTACGTCTCCGACCACCGCCTGGCGGTCATCGAGATGGCCGCCGCCTCCGGCCTCGAGCTGGTGCAGCCGCCTGAACGGAATATATTGCGCGCCAGCACCTTCGGCGTCGGACAACTGATCGCCTCGGCCGTGGACCACGGCGCGAGGAAGCTGCTGATCGGCATCGGCGGTTCGGCAACCAATGACGGCGGAGCCGGCATGCTCAGCGCCCTGGGTGTCGTCTTCGCCGACGCCGAGGGCACCACGCTCCCGCCCGGCGGCGCCGCGCTGGCCCGGCTGCGGCACATCGACATCTCCGGCCTGGACCCCAGACTGGCCGATGTTCATGTCCGGATCGCCTCCGACGTCACCGCTCCCCTGCTCGGAACCAATGGCGCCAGCGCAGTTTTCGGTCCGCAGAAAGGGGCCACCCGGTCGGACGTCGCAACCCTTGAATCCGCGTTGACCCGCCTGGTCGAGGTGACCGGGAAGACGCTCGGCGGCGCCCGACCCGATCGCCCGGGCGCCGGGGCCGCCGGCGGCCTGGGCTTCGGGCTGATGGAATTCCTGGCCGCCGAATGTGACCCGGGAGTCGAGGTGATCGCCCAGACCGTAGGACTGGAACAGGCGTTGACCGGAGCCGACTGGGTGTTCACCGGGGAGGGCAGTGTCGACGCCCAGACGATGTTGGGCAAGACGCCGTTCGGCGTCGCCCGACTGGCTGCGCGCACCGGCGCCAAGGTGGTGATCTTCGGCGGCCGCGTCGCCCCCGACGCCGATGTCCTGCTGGCCAACGGCGTCGACAAGTTGGTGGCCATCACCGCACCGGGCACTCCGCTGGATCAGGCCTTGCGTGACGGCCCGACCGCGTTGGCGCGCGCCGCCGCCGAAATCTGCCGCACCCTCTAGCGCGAGCAGGGAAAATCAGAGGATGGCGGCTGCCACGATCAGCCCGAACGCCACATAGGCGGCGATCACGACCAGCACCTCGGGGGTGAATCGCTCGGACGCCAGCACCCGGCCCATGTCGATCCCCTTGATCGCGCCGATCAGCCGGACCGAGAAGGCCTGGGCGGCAATGCCGAGCAACCCGAACACCAAGGTGCTGAGCAGCCCCTGAACCAGGTCACCCAGTGAGCTGTAGATGGCCAGCACGATGATGAGTGCCATCGACACGATGCCCGCGGCCGCCACCGCGGCGGCGTTGGGACGCCCGGCCTGCACCAGGGCCCGCAGGGGTCCCGGCGTGGTCCAGTCGATGACGAAGAAACCCAGAACCATCAGCGCCACACCGACAATCGTGTACAGCACGATCGCCGACACCCCGTGGCCGAGGATCGACCAGTAATCGGAGCTGAGAGCAACCAGGGTGGTTGTCATAGGGGTATTCCTTCCAGATCACAGCGGGATGCGGTGTGGCACAAAGGCAGCGCCGTTGTCGGTGACGAGACCGGAGGTCTCGCGGATTCCGAGTCCGGCGGATTCGTCGCCGACGATCCATGCGCCCAGTGCGGGACGCATATCGTCGAATTGCGGTAGCGGATCGAGCAACTGGTACACGTAGCCCTCTTCGCCGTACACACCGCCGGTCTCGGTCTCGAACCCGGCGCCGACGATGGTGATGTTGGCGCCCTCACGGCCGAGTTTCGGTTTGCGCACGTAGTCGGTCAGCTCGTGCGGGTCATCGATGTACGTGGGCAACAGGTTCGGATGCCCGGGATACATCTCCCACAGCACCGCCAGGATGGCCTTGTTGCTCAGAAGCGTCTTCCACAGCGGTTCCACCCACATCGTGGCGGGCAGTTGCTCGACCGCACGGCGACCGAAATCGTCGTCGAGCATCCACTCCCACGGGTAGAGCTTGAAGACCGACGACATGGGGGTTTCCTCCAGGTCGACGAACCTGTCGAGGTCCCGGTCGAATCCGATGTCCTCGATCGCCAGCCCCACGGTGCGCAGACCGGCCTCGGCCGCGCACTCCTGCAGGTAGGCCACGGTCACGTGATCCTCACCGCTGAGCTCGGCTCCCGACCAGGTGAAGTATGTCTCCACCCCTGGAAGACGGTCCCGGATTTCAGCCCAGCGACCAACCAGCTTCTCGTGCAACGAGTTCCACTGATCGTCTTCTGGGTACACATCGGTTTTCCAGTGCCACTGCAGGATCGCGGCTTCGAGCAGCGTGGTCGGGGTGTCGGCGTTGTACTCCAGCAGTACCGGCGGCCGCCGGCCGTCGTAACGGAGGTCGAACCGACCGTACAGATGCGGATCGCTTCGCCGCCAAGACTTCTCGATGTGCTCCCAGCTCCACTCGGGAAGCCCGAAGTCGCGGTAGCGCTCGGTCAGGACGACATTCTCGACGGCCTCCAGGCACATCGAGTGCAACACCTCGACGGAAGCCTCGATCGACAACACCTCGTCCATGTCGAAGACGTAGTGCACCGATTCGTCCCAGTACGGGCGGTCGGCACCGGTCGCGTCACGCGCCGGAGTCCCGAAGCACATTCCCTGGTCGGCGACGATCTGCTCCCAGCCGGCTCGCGGGGAACTGCGTTGACGACGCATTCAGCTTCCCGAACTTTTGCCGTAGCTCGACGACGAGCCGAATCCGCCGCGGGAGATGGATGTGCCCGATTTCGTCTTGGCGGTGGTGCCCTTGGGCATCTCCAGCGTTCCGCCGCGGGCAACGGTGCCGACGCCGCCGCTGTTGCCGCCGTAGTAGTAGCGGTACGGCGAGCCGAGATAGATGAAAGTGCCGCCGGAGCCACTGTGACCGCTGGAACAGTATGAGTCGGGCACTACCTCGTTGCTGCCGTCCTTGACGCAGCTCGCCGCGATTTCCTCTTTGTGCAGCAGGTGGTAACCCAGGGCGACCACTCCGACCACGCCGACCACGGCCACCGATCCCATCAGGATCTTGCCGTTCCTGGCCTTACGGTCCCGGGCCTTCTCCTCCTGCAGGGCCGCGAACTGCGCCGCCGCCTCGCGGGCCTTCTGGGCCTTGTCGCGCTGGCGCGCCTCGGCCACGGTGGGCGGCCGAGGTGTGGCGGTGGCCGGATCCTGCCAACGTATCGATCCCCGACCGTCGTCGCCCGACTGGTCGTCTGGTCCAGACGTCATTCACACCCCCGCAACAGTGACACCTGCCGGTCATCATAGGAGCACACCGTCACCGGCGGGCCCGGACCTGGCCAAAACGCGGACGGGCAGGCGCGCCGGTGTCCGCTACTGCCACCGCGGTCACCAAAGAACGCCTATTTCACCGTTTTTCGCGCCTGCTTCGGCGGGGCGGCCGCCCCGACCTGCGTCTGAATGCGCGGCCAGGGCCTGGCCTCTTCCAGCTCGTAGGCCAGCTCCAGCAGCAGAGCTTCGCGGCCACGGGTCGCCGAGAGCATCATGCCCACCGGCAGGCCGGCCTTCGTCTGGGCCAGCGGCAGTGAGATGGCCGGATCCCCGGTGGCGTTCTGCAGAGGTGTGAAGGCCACCCACCCGAGCAGCCGGTCGATGATCTGCTCGTAGTCCGCGGTCGGGTCGAGCCGGCCGATCTCCAGAGTGGGTTCGGCCAGCGTCGGCATGAGCACCGCGTCATAGCTGTTGGACAGCCGCTCGGTGACCCGTTTTGACCGGGCCAGCCGGGTGATCGCGGCCGGGAGCCGATGCAGGTTGCGGGAGGCGAGCCGCTCCAGCCCGAGGGTGAGGTTGTCGAGCTTGTCTCGGTCGAAACTGGGGCCGAAAGACCGCTTTCCGCCGCGTACCAACGCATACGACAGGAACGCCCAGTACAGCAGGAAGTCGTCCTTGAACCGGGCCTGGACCGGGTTGCCGATCACGGTGATCTGGTGGCCGAGTTCCTCGAGCAGCGTGGCGGTCTTGTGGGTCAGCTCGGTCATCTCGGGACCGGCGTCGTGCACAACGGACTGGGTACACACCGCGATCCGCAGGCGCTGCTTGCCCGGGCGGCTGACGTCGCCGATCGGTGGCAGCTTGGGGTTGCGGTAGACGCGCTCCATCTCCCGGAACAACGCCGCGGTGTCACGCACCGATCGGGTGAGCACCCCGTCGGACACGATCCGCAGCGGCATCATCCGCATGTCCTTGTCCTGTGGCAGGCGGCCCCGGGTGGGCTTGAGACCGACCAATCCGTTGCAGGCGGCGGGGATCCGGATCGAGCCGCCTCCGTCGTTCGCATGGGCGATGGGCACCACTCCCGATGCGACGAAGGCACCGGAACCCGATGAGGAGGCGCCCGCGGTGTAGTCGGGGTTCCACGGATTGCGCACCGGCCCCAGCCGCGGATGCTCGCACGAGGCGCTGAAGCCGAACTCCGAGAGTCGGGTCTTGCCCAGCGGCACGAGACCCGTGGCGAGGTACGCGCGGGCGAAGTCGCCGTGAGCCGTTTCGGGGCGGGGTTCCCATGCGTCGGTGCCGCGCATGGTCGGCATGCCCTCGACCGCGGCGTTGTCCTTGACGAAGGTCGGAACACCGTCGAAGTACCCGCCGTAGGAGCTGGGCGCGGCACCGCGGGCATGGGCCCGGTCGAATGCCGCGAACGCCAATCCGTTGAGGGTGGGATTGACCGCCTCGACCCGCGCCACCGCGGCCTCGATCAGGTCGGCCGCCGAGACCCGGCCGGCACGCAATTCCTCCACCAGGCCGACGGCGTCGTGCTCACCGAGGGCGTCGTCACTGAAAGCGGAGATTCGACTCATACACAGACGGTACCAACTGGTACCGCTCGCACGCCGTGCTACGCCGGCACCAAAAAGGTAGCCGCCAATTTCTGACAGGTTGTCAATACCCTGTCTCCCGGCTAGCCAATGTCCTGGGCCGATCGGGTTGTCGCCCCAATTCCCTACACGTTTGGAGCACTTCCGAGATCATGGGCGCAAATGACGATGCCGCCACGCCTGCACGCCGCGGTCTGACTGCCTACCAGCGAGATATCTGGCTGGTCACACAGCATTTTCCAGGTGTTCCGTGTTACGTCGTCGGTCTGCAGGCCCGGCTGGTCGGGGATATCGACGTCGACGTCCTCACCGACTGCTACGCCCGGGCGTGGCAACGGCACGACGCGATCCGACTGCGGTTCGGGGCCGTCGAGGGAGCGCCGTACCAGGAGTTCGCCGACGACATGCCACCGATCGAGCAGGTGGACCTCACCGGTGAGCCGGATCCCGCGGCCGCGGCGGACCGGATGGTGCAGGACGCCGTCGGCACCGCGATCGATCCCACCGAGCGGGTGCCGCTGCGGGTCACCCTGCTGCGCGAGGCCGAGCGGGTCTACCGGGTCCTGGTGTTCTCCCATCACGTGGCGATCGACGCCACCGGGGTGTTCAATCTGGCCGCACACGTGCTGGCCGACTACAGCACCGTGATGGCCACCGGCGAACCCGCGCCATTGCCCGCCACGTCGTTTCGTGAGGCGGCCGACCGCGCCGACGAGTACCTGCAGTCCGAGCAGTGGCGGGCCGACCGCGACTATCTGACCGACCAGGTACGCGACGCCACCCCGGCCCTGTTCGACCGGGCGCAGGCCGCCAGCGGCCCGGTCCCGCTGCAGCGGCACCGTGCCCACCTGCCCCGGTCATTCGTCGACCGGCTCCGCGAGCTCGACGTGCCGTTCTTCCCCTATCTGGCGACCATGGTCGGCACCTACGTGAGCCGGGTGCTGGGCACCGACGACGTGATGGTCGGCATTCCGCTGTCCAACCGCAACACCCCGGCCGAAATGATGACCGTGGGTGGGCATTTCGCCAATACCCTGCCCTTGCGGATCGACCGGCGCGCGGGGACCGGGCTGGCCGAGCTGGTGGGCGACGTTCGCCGCGGGGTCCGTGAGATCAAGTCGCGCCAGAGGTTTCCGCTCGGCGACCTGATGAACGAGTTGCGCCGAGCAAGCCGCGACACCGGCCCGCTGTTCGACGTCACAGTCACCTACGTGCGACTGCCCGAGGTGCGTGCGCTCTCCGACATCGTCGAGAGCGTTGAGGGGCTCCCACACGGTTTCGACACCTTCACGCTGGCCGTGCACGTCCATGAGCTCGACGACGACGGCCCGCTCGAGCTCATCTTCGACTACGCAACCGACGTGTTCGACGGCGATTACCCCATCGAGTCGGTAGAGCGTCACTTCACCGCATTGCTGCACGCCGGCCTGGAATCCCTGGAAGCGGATCCTGCCGCGCTGCCGATGCAGTCGGCCACCGAGCTGACCGCGCTCACCGAGCAGAGTTGCGGTCCCGTTGTTCCCTACGACGACGCCTCCAGCGTGATCGAGCGGATCGTGACTCAGGCCGCTGCCACACCCGACGCTCTCGCGGTGCTGGCCACCGATGAACCGCCACTGACCTATTCCCAACTGAACCGACGCATATCGGCAACGGCAGCCGAACTGCGGGCCTGCGGCGTGCAGCTCGGGGATCGCGTCGCAGTGCTGTCAGAACGCGGCTCCGACCTGGTTGTCGCGGTCATGGCGGCGATGCACGCCGGAGCCGCCTATGTGCCCGTCGACCCGCACCACCCGGCCGACCGGATCGCCCATGTGCTGGCTGACGCGGGTGTTGCCGCGGTGCTCACGGGCGAGGCGTCAGAGACGTTGGAGACCGTGATCGGCGATCTCCCGGTGATCACGGTGGGCAGCGGGCAGCCCACTCCCCCGTCCGTGGCGACCCCGCCGGCCCCGTCCGGACACGACCTGGCCTACGTCATCTACACCTCGGGATCCACGGGTACCCCCAAAGGGGTTGCGGTGGAACATCACTCGGTGATCAACCGGCTGGATTGGATGCAGCGGCGCTATCCGATCGGTCCCGGTGACGTCATTCTGCAGAAAACCCCGGTCACGTTCGACGTTTCGGTGTGGGAGTTGTTCTGGTGGGCCCGTCAGGGTGCCGCAGTGGCGTTGCTTCCGCCCGGGGGCGAGAAGGATCCCCGCGAGATCCTGGGCGCCATCGCCGAATCCCGGGTGACGGTGACGCATTTCGTGCCGTCGATGCTGACACCGTTCCTGGACCTGCTCGAACAGTCACCGGAGGCGGTCGACCAGGCCGCCTCGCTTCGCCTGGTGTTCTGCAGCGGAGAAGCGTTGCGACCACAGCAGGTGAACCGGTTCAACCGGTTGTTCGCGCACCGCGGCACGCCGGCGCCGGCGTTGGTGAATCTCTACGGCCCCACCGAGGCCTGCGTCGACGTGTCGTTCTACGACTGTCCGAACGACCCGGATCAGTCGGTGTCCCGCATTCCCATCGGCCGGCCCATCGACAACACGCGACTCTATGTGCTGGGCCGCTCCGACCAGCCTCAACCGGTCGGGGCACCCGGTGAGCTGTGCATTGCCGGCGCCGGATTGGCCCGCGGTTACCTGAATCGGCCGCAGTTGCAGGCAGACCGATTCGTCGCCGACCCGTTCCACCCCGGCGAACGGATGTACCGCACAGGTGATCTGGCGCGGTGGTGCGCGGACGGTCAGCTGGAATATCTGGGCCGGATCGACCGCCAGGTCAAGATCCGCGGCAACCGCGTCGAGCCCGGTGAAATCGAGAATGCCCTGACGGGCATCCCCGGGATACTCGACGCAGCAGTCGTCGCCGAGGAATCCGAGAGCCGCGGCACCCAGCTGATCGCGTTCGTCGTGGCCGGCGCCGAGGTCGATACCGGTACTTTGCGCAGCCAGCTCGCCCAGCGGGTGCCGGACTACCTGATCCCGGCACAGTTCTGTGGCGTCGAGGCCATCCCGGTGACATCGAGTGGGAAGGCAGACCGCACAGCACTGCTGGCCGCCGCACGACGGCAGACGTCGGCCGAATACACCGAGCCGCGCACCGACATCGAGGCAACGCTGGCCGTGATTTGGCAGCAGGTTCTCGACATCAGAGCGGTATCGGTCCACGACAACTTCTTCGACCTCGGCGGGGATTCGATTCTTTCGTTGCGGGTCCGAGCACTGGCCGAGGCCAAGGGCCTGCTGCTGGATGCCCGCGACATCGCGCATCACCCGACGGTCGCCGAACTCGCCTGCCAGGTGGTCGCAGGCGCGGATACGACGCCGCCAGTCGCACCGTTCGAGCTCGTTTCGGCGGTCGACCGGGCCCATGTCGGTGACGCCGAGGATGCCTACCCGCTCACCAGGCTGCAACTCGGAATGTTGTTCCACAGCACCGAGCAACACGATTCGCAGGCCTACCATGACGTGTTCCGCTACCAGCTGCGGATGCCGTGGCAGGAGTCGGCCTGGCGGAATGCGTTGGAGCGGTTGGTGGCTCGCCATCCCGCGCTCCGGACTTCCTTTCATCTGGCCGGTTTCACCGAGCCGCTACAGCTGGTAAATCGGCACGTCGTCGCTGACTGCGATGTCGTCGACCTGCGCGACCTCGAGAGCCCGTACGCGCATGCCGTGATCGAAATCCACCTCGCCGATCGACGGGCATGGCACTACGAGCTGGGCCGGCCCGGCCTCTACCACTTCGGTGTGTTTCTCCTGCCCGATCGCATCGACGTGGTGTTCTCGTTCCACCATGCGATCCTCGACGGCTGGAGTGTGTCGGCGATCCTGGCCGAGCTCCTGCAGGACTACCGGCATGCCGGGGGCGCAGCTGTCGAACCGGTGGCCCCGGCAACGTTGCCGTCCTTCGCGGAATACGTTCGCGCAGAACAGATCGCACGCGACAACCCCGAACACCGCGAATACTGGACCCGGCTGCTCGCCGGCGCCCCGGCGATCAGGATCCCTGGCGACCGCCACCATGTCGAGGCCGGGGAAGCGGACGGGATCGCCTCGGCGGCGGCAACCCGCCTTCGGCACACCGTCGAGATCGGAGAATCGCTGTGCGCGCAGGTGATCGCCGCCGCGGGCGATGCTCACGTGCCGGTCAAGGCCGTGTATCTGGCCGCGCATCTGTTCACCGTCGGCCGGTTCGCCGGACAGCAGGACGTGACGTCAGGTGTGGTGACGCACGGTCGGCCACAACGTGCCAACGCCGAACGCACCGCGGGCCTGTTCCTCAACACCGTGCCCGTCCGGGTGAACTCCGCCGCGGCCAGTTGGCGGGCTCTGGTGCTCGAGGTATTCGACCGGGATCGCGCGAACGCCGCGCACGCGCACTACCCGGTCGCCGACATCCAGCGGCACGCGGATCTTGCGCTCGATGTGGCGTTCAACTATGTGCACTTCCACCGGGCCGGTGACCTGCTCGCCGCCCTCGACGTCGAACTGTTGAGCGTCGATGCCGACGAGGCCACCAACTTTGCCTTGCTGGTCAACGTTCTGCGTGACCCACGCGACGGCGCCGTCACGGTGCGACTCGACGGCGATCCGGCAATGTATACGCCCGAACAGCTCGACGTGCTCGGCCGCAGTTTCGTGCGGGCTCTGCAACTCATCTGCAGCCGGCCCGATGAGCCTGTCGGCATTGCCGCCGATGCCCGGCTCGCCGACGCAACCGGAACCGTGGGCGGCACGGTCGTAGAACGGTTCGCCGTAAGCGCGTCCCTGTTCCGCGATGACGTGGCACTCGAATTCGGCTCGCGCACTGTCACATACGGCGAACTCGACACCATGTCGGCGCAGCTGGCCGCCGGGTTGGTGCTCCGCGGTGTGCGCCGGGGCGAACGGGTGGCGGTGTCCGCGCAGCGCGGTCCCGAGCTGATCGCCGCGGTGCTCGGCGTCGCTCGGGCGGGCGCAGCGTGCGTACCCGTCGACCCCACGTACCCGGCCGCACGACGCGACGCCATGCTGGCGGTGGCGCAGCCCGCTGCGGTACTCGACGACACTCTGATCGCCGAATTGCTCACCGGCCCCGACGCCGCGCTGCCGACCGTCGATCCCGACCAACCGGCATACGTGCTGTTCACGTCGGGGTCGACCGGTGTACCCAAGGGCGTGGTGATGGGGCACCGGGCGCTCGCCAACCTGATCGACTGGCAGCTCTCGGTGCCCAGCGGCCGTTGCACCGACACCGGACGTGCGCCGGCAACGCTGCAGTTCGCACCGCTGTCGTTTGACGTGTCGTTCCAGGAGATCTATTCGACGCTGTGCGGCGGAGGCCGATTGCTGCTGATCTCCGATGCCGACCGGCGGGACCTGCCCACGTTGGTGGACACGCTCGACGCGACGGCAACCGAGCGGATCATCCTGCCGTACGTGGCGTTGCAGCCGCTGGCCGAAGCGGCGGTGGCACGCGGTAGGACTCCCCGAGCCTTGCGCATCATCGTGTCCTCCGGCGAGCAGTTACGTGTCACCGACGAGATCCGAGCGCTGTGCGCCGCCCTCGCCCGCAACACCGACGGCGTCATTCTCGAAAATCAATACGGTCCCACCGAAACCCATGTGGTGACCTGTCACCGCATGACCGGCAATCCGCATCGGTTCCCGGCGCTGCCACCCGTGGGGATGCCGATCGACAATGTCGTGATCGCCGTGCTGGATGCCCAGGGCGAGGCCGCCCCCGACGGCGTGCCGGGTGAGATCTGGGTGGGCGGCGCAGCACTCGCCGACGGCTACCACGGTCGCGCCGATCTGACCGATGAAGTGTTCGTCCACGTCGAATCACTTGGTGGCCTTCGGATGTACCGCACCGGGGACCTGGGTCGCAGACTGCCCGGTGGCCAGCTCGTCGTCGAGGGCCGTCGTGGCACTGCGGTCAAGGTGCGCGGACACCGCATCGAACCACTGGACGTGGAGCTGGCGCTGGGTCACGCGGCGGCCCGACGCGGCGTCGCCGAGGTAGCCGTTGTGGCCCGCCCCGGCGGGGAATCCTGCGCGAGAACACAACTGGTGGCCTTCCTGGTCGGTCCCCTCGACGATGCCCTGGCGGCCGGTATCGCAGCGGAGCTTCGTGATGCCGTGCCCGAATACATGGTCCCGTCCCGGTTCGAATGGCTCGACGAAATGCCACATACGCCAAGCGGCAAACGGGCCGATATGGTGCTGGGCACCATGGCTCTCGCCACACCTGCCCGCGACCATGTCGAGCCGCGGGACAACCACGAACGAGTGATAGCCGAGCTGATGGCCGACGCGCTCGGAGTTGCCCGGATCGGTGCGTTCGACGAATTCTTCGCCCTCGGTGGCGATTCCATATCGGCGGTACGGCTCATCGTCGGAATCGAGAGGCGATTCGGGACCACTGTGCCGATGTCGGCGTTCGGCGCCCGGCCGACGGTCGCCGAGCTCGCAGCCCGGGTGCGCGATCGGCAGGTCGTCGACTTCGACCCGGTCGTCGCGCTCAAGCCGACCGGCAGTCGTCCGCCGTTGTTCCTGGTACACCCGATCGGCGGATCGGTGCTGTGTTACGCCGACCTCGCCGCGCATCTCCCCGGAGATCAACCGCTGTACGCCTTGCAGGCAGCCGGTTTGGAACCCGGCACCACGGCCGTCGGCTCGCTGCAGCAGCTGGCCGCCGACTATGTCCAGGCGATTCGCCGGATCCAGCCCGAGGGCCCGTACCACATCGGCGGCTGGTCACTGGGCGGTCTGATCGCCTTCGAGATGGCCCACCGGCTGACCGAGGACGGAGCTGAAGTCGGCTCCCTCGTGCTGCTGGACACCATGGCGTTGGATACCGACTCGGCCACCGATCTCAGCCCGAAACAGCTCTACTCCTATTTCCTGTGGGAGTTGTTGTGGGGTGCACTGGGCACCGGCACCCCCACCGAGCCGGTTCCCGACGTCGACTCCGATGACGCGGCACTCGATTACATCCTCGACATCGCGATCGGCCACGGGGTCCTACCCCGGACCGGTTCGCGTGAGTTGGTGCGCCGATTGCTCACCGTATTCCGGTCCTGCTGGGAAGCCGGCGCGCAGTACCGGCCCGCGGTATGGCACGGGCCGATGACGTTGCTGCGCGCCGCCGAGCCGCTGCCGGAGGTGCTGGCCAATGCCCACGACGCGGCCGGTTCCTGCTACGGCCACGCGGATAACGGCTGGGGCCGATGGGTGGCCGGCGAGCTCGCCGTCGTCGACGTCGCGGGCGATCACCTCAGCATGGTCACCGAACCACACGTCGCAACGCTGGCCACCAAGCTGGTCGAACACCTTTGCGCCCAACACGACTACCTCGGAGCCAACCAATGAGCACGCATCCCAATCCCCCGTCGGCGATCGTCGTCGGGGCCGGAGTCGGAGGATTGACCGCTGCCGCGGCGCTGCGCCGCACCGGCGCCGACGTGACGCTGTGCGAACGTGCCCCGCAACTGCGGGCCGCCGGTTTCGGGCTGGCCGTGCAAAGCAATGCGATGCTCGCACTGCGCACGCTCGATCTGGGTATCGAAGAAGACCTGTTGCGGATCGGCGGCCGGGTCGCCACCTTCAGCTTCCGCGATACCGCAGGCAAGATACTGCGACGCGTCGACGTGACGCCGCTGGATTCGGCGCTGGGCGCACCGTCGGTGGTGTTGACCCGCAAGGATCTCCACGATGTCCTGCTCACCGCCGCGGGCCACGATCTCCGCGTCGAAACCGGCGCAGCAGCAGAGCATTTCGTTGACACCGGAGCCGGTGTCGCGCTGCAGTTGTCCGACGGGCGGCACCTCGAAGCCGACGTCCTCATCGGCGCCGACGGCATCAACTCGACGATCCGGGCACAACTGCACGGCGCGCAGCAGCCCCGTCCGGGCGGATTCGTCTGCTGGCTTGCGCTGGCACCCTTCTATCCGGCCTGGCTGCGCGAGGGTGAGTCGGTGCACTACTGGGGAGACGGCCGCCGCTTCGGGCTGCACGACTGCGGCCAGGGCACCATCTACTGGTGGGCGACCGAGTCGACAGATGCCGACCTTGCCGCCAACTGGCCCCACGGCAAGGACGATCTTCTTGCCCGCTTCGCCGGCTGGACACCACAGATCACCGACATCATCACGGCCACAGACGAATCCGACATCATCACGGTGCCTGCCTTGGACCGTCCACCACTGACGGGCTGGGGTACCGGCTCGGTGACACTGCTCGGCGACGCGGCTCATCCGATGCTGCCGAGCCTCGGTCAGGGCGCCAACTCGGCGATCGAGGACGCCATCGTGCTGGCACATGCACTGGCGGTCAGCGACGATCCGGTGGCCGGTCTGCGTACCTATGAACGCAGGCGCCTGCCGCGCACCACCGAACTGGTCACCGGTTCGCAATCGCTGGGACGGATCGAGCAGAGCAGCAATCCCGCCGTTGTCGCTGCCCGCGCCCAGTTCATTCAGCGTGCCGGCGACCAGCGGGTTCTGGACATGATCTCCAAGCCGATGACGTGGCCGGGATTCGGTGACCGCGGCCCCGGGGCCGCGTTGCCACGTCGGCTCTCGACGCTGGAACGCTGGCACTGGGCGGCAGACCGGATATCGCCGCTGCATATCTGTGCCCGAGTTCGCCTCGACGGGCCCGTCGACACCGCCGGTCTGCAGGCCGCGCTCAACGTGGTCGGCCGTCGTCACCCGCTCGTACAGTCGACGGTGCGTCCGGCGCGGGGCGGTCCGTCCTTCGTGCCTGTACCGCGACGTCCGATCCCACTGCGGCTGGCTGACAACGGATCCTGGGCCACCGAGATGGACCGCGAACTGGCCGAACCGTTCGACGACGCCGGGCCGCTGTTGCGGGCCACGCTGGTGACCGTGGAGCCAGAGGTGTCCGATCTGATCCTGACGTCGACCTACACCCTGTGCGACGGAATCGCGATCGCGGCGTTATGCCGACAGGTGCTGGCCGCTGCCGGCGACGAGGCCGGCGAACCGGCAGCGGACACAGCCGAGTGGCATCCCGAGATTCCCGCGCCTCCCGGCCCGGAAGAGTTGATGCCCAACGGTTTCCGTGGGGTGCGGGGAAAAATTCGGGCACTGGGGCGGCTCGCCGCCGACGCGATTTCGGAGCGCGGTGCCCCCGCGCTCCAGCGGCTGCCTGCACAGCGACATGTACCGGCCGCCGAGCGGCGCACCCGCTTCGCGCACCGCGTCATCACCGGCGCCGCTGCGCAGGATCTGCTCACCGCATGCCGCGACCACGGCGTGTCGCCGCAGGCGGCCGTCGCGGCAGCCCTGGCAACTGCGGCGACCGTCGAAACCGGTTCTACTCAGGCACGATTCGCGGTCAGCGTGTCCGTGCCGTTCCGCGAACACCTCGCCGTGCAACCCGACGCCGACGCCACCGGCAGCTATCAGGCAATGGTGGCCGCCCCGGTGGACTGCGCCCCCGACCGGTCCCTGTGGCAGGCCGCGGCCGGCTTCGACATGCGGATGCGCGATGCCGTCGACAAACGCCACCACCTGGCCAACCTGGGGTCGCTGGGAGCGATGTCGATGGGCGCGACGCGATTCGCAGACCGGGTGGCAGCCGTGCTCGACGAACGTGGCCCGGGCAACCTGTGTGTGAGCCTGATCGACACCGCGGACTTCCCCGAACGACTCGGCGGCTGGAACCTGTCCGGAATTCAGGTGATATCCGGGACGTCGATCAGCGGATACCTCATGCTGTATGTGACAGTCGGCCGCGACGAACTGGCCCTCAACCTCGGCTACGTCGAGGGCATCGTCTCACCCGACCGCTCCGCGTCGCTCCTGGACAACGCCGCGGCCGCCCTGCGCGGTGCCATTCCGGCCCGGGTATAGAAGCCCGCGACACCGACGAGCCGCCGTCACTGGGTCCGGGCCACACTCTGCAGCGCGGCCAGATGCTCGTCGACGGTCCGTAGCCCGGCCCCCATCGTGTTCACGGTGACATGCGTCGCGCCGGCGTCGGCCCAGGCAGCGATGTCGGCCGCAGTCTGGTCCGGATCACCGGCCCAGCTCACGCGGCCCTCCATCCCGATCGTGGACGGATCGCGCTCGGCGGCCACGGCCGCGCGCTCAACCCGCGCACGTGCCTCCTCGAGCTCCGGACCGGGCCCGACCATCGGGAACCAGCCATCGCCCAGCCGCCCGGCGCGCTCCAGGGCCCGCGCGGAGGCCGCTCCGAACCACACCGGGATCGGGCGCTGCACCGGCAGCGGCGCCAGGCCGGCACCGGTCACCTGGTGGAACCGGCCCTCGAAGGTCACCGACGATTCGGTCCACAGCCGACGCATCAGCTCGACCTGCTCCTCCGACCGCTTGCCGCGGTTCCCGAAATCCTCGCCCAGCGCCTCGTACTCGACCGCATTCCAGCCCAGTCCCACGCCCAGGCGCAGCCGCCCGCCGGTGAGCAGGTCGACTTCGGCCGCCTGCTTGGCCACCAACACGGCTTGGCGTTGCGGCAGGATGATCACCCCGGTCACCAGTTCCAGCTCTGTGACGGCGGCCAGATAGCCGAACATCACCAGCGGCTCGTGAAATGTGGTGTACAGGTCGTACGGGCCCGACCAGTCCCGGTGAACCGCCGGATCGGCGCCGACGACGTGGTCGTAGGCCAGGATGTGAGTGAAGCCCAGCTCTTCGACGCGCTGGCCGTAGGCACGCAGGGCTCCGGGATCACCGCCGAGTTCCGTCTGCGGAAAAACCACACCGACGCGCATGCTCACCTCCTAGACCATTGGTACCTGCCACACTCCCACACCGGCAAAGCCCGTCGCCCCAGCGCAAGCAACTACCCTGCACCGACCGGGTCACGAATGAACAAAACCCCGCGCTTTCCGGGATCGCCGGAATGAGCGCGGGGTTTTGCGACGGGCGGCTGACGGCCGAGCCGTCAATCGGGTGTGATGTGCCGCCCGAGTCTTCTCTGCTGCTAGGCCTGACCGACCTCGAACCGCACAAAGCGGGTCACGGTGACCCCGGCCTCGTCCAGCAGGGCCTTCACGGTCTTCTTGTTGTCGGACACCGACGGCTGATCCAGCAGCACGACATCCTTGTAGTAGCCCGTGACGCGACCTTCGACGATCTTGGGCAGCGCAGCTTCGGGCTTGCCCTCTTCCTTCGCGGTCTCCTCGGCGATACGACGCTCGTTGGCGACGATGTCCTCGGGCACGTCCTCACGGGTGAGGTACTTGGCCTTCAGCGCGGCGATCTGCAGGGCGACCGAGTGCGCGGCCTCCTTGCCCTTGTCCGCGTCGGCGGCCTGGTACTCGACCAGCACGCCGACGGCCGGCGGGAGGTCCGCCGCACGCTTGTGCAGGTAGGTCTCGACCGTGCCGTCGAAGTAGGCGACCCGACGCAGCTCGAGCTTCTCGCCGATCTTGGCGGACAGGTCCGCGATGGCCTGCTCGACCGTCGAGTCCCCGGCCTTGGCAGCCTTGAGTGCCTCGACGTCGCCGGCCTTCGCCGCGGCGGCCGCCGCGACGACCTGGTCGGCCAACTCCTGGAATTCGGCGTTCTTGGCAACGAAGTCGGTCTCGGAGTTCAGCTCGATCAGCGCACCGTCCTTGGCCGCGACCAGACCCTCGGCAGTGGCGCGCTCAGCGCGCTTGCCGATGTCCTTGGCGCCCTTGATGCGAAGCAGCTCGACAGCCTTGTCGAAGTCGCCACCGGCCTCGACAAGAGCGTTCTTCGAGTCGAGCATGCCGGCGCCGGTCAGGTCCCGAAGGCGCTTGACGTCAGCAGCGGTGTAGTTAGCCATTTAAAGACTTCTCCTGGAATTACGAAGCGTCAGTGGATGTTTCGGGTGCAGCGGCAGCAGCAGCGGCAGGGGCTTCCGCCTCGGCAGGAGCTTCGGCCGCGGCCTCAGCGGTACCGGCGGTCGCGCCGGCCAGCAGCTCCTGCTCCCACTCGGCGAGCGGCTCGACACCCTCGGTGGCCTGCTTCTCGCCGGCGCCGGCGCCGGCACGAGCCTTCAGGCCCTCGGCCACCGCGGAGGCGATGACCTTGGTCAGCAGCGCAGCCGAGCGGATGGCGTCGTCGTTGCCCGGGATCGGGTAGTTGACCTGATCGGGGTCGCAGTTGGTGTCCAGGATCGCGATGACCGGGATACCCAGCTTGATGGCCTCGTTGACGGCCAGGTGCTCCTTGTTGGTGTCGACGACCCAGATTGCCGACGGCACCTTGGCCATGTCGCGGATACCACCGAGGCTGCGCTCAAGCTTGTTCTTCTCACGCGTGAGCATGAGGATTTCCTTCTTGGTGCGACCCTCGAAGCCACCGGTCTGCTCCATGGCCTCGAGCTCCTTCATACGCTGAAGGCGCTTGTGCACGGTGGAGAAGTTGGTGAGCATGCCGCCCAGCCAGCGCTGGTTCACGTAGGGCATGCCGACGCGGGTGGCCTCTGCGGCGATGGATTCCTGCGCCTGCTTCTTGGTGCCGACGAACAGAACGCTGCCACCGTGGGCGACGGTTTCCTTGACGAACTCGTACGCCTTGTCGATGTAGGTCAGCGTCTGCTGCAAGTCGATGATGTAGATGCCGTTGCGGTCGGTGAAGATGAACCGCTTCATCTTGGGGTTCCAGCGTCGGGTCTGGTGCCCGAAGTGAGCGCCGCTGTCCAGCAGCTGCCTCATGGTCACAACAGCCATGATTCGTTCCTTTATGTGTCGGTTGCCGCCCGGCGTCGGGTGATGCCAGGCCCTGGTGTCTGACCGGCTGCCGAACCCGAACCGGGAAATCCCAGGTCAGGACCGTCGGCATCCGTGTACGACCCCGTTGAGGCGATCGATATGCGCAGACACGCGAAGTCAGCCCGCGAGCGAGCTGCGGGTAGAAGTTTACACGCTGGACAGACGTTCCTTTACCACGCGGCAAACGGGCCCCGTTCATCCACAGCCCCGGATTTTGGGTCTTCCGTTCAACCAGGTCGTGGCGCTGGAGTAAGACCATGAGGTTTGCCGCGGCGACAATGATGCTAGGTCTGGCGGCGGTGGTTCCGCCCGCCCACGCCGAGGGCTCGCGGTTGCAGTGGCCGGTGACTCCGCGACCGGCAGTGACCAGGGGTTTTGATGCTCCCTCCCCCAATTGGCACCGGGGCCACCGTGGCGTCGATCTGGCTGCCGTGCCGGACCGGCCGATCTATGCCGCAGGTCCGGGCACCGTGGTGTTCGCCGGCGTGCTGGCCGGGCGTCCCGTGGTCTCACTCGCCCACCCGGGAGGGTTGCGCACCAGTTACGAACCCGTGCGGGCCGCGGTACGGGCCGGACAGACCGTTGCGGCCGGTCAGTTACTCGGCACGGTGCTGGCCGGCCACCCGGGTTGTCCGGCGACGGCCTGCCTGCACTGGGGAGCGATGTGGGGTGCGGCCGCCCGGGCGGACTACGTCGACCCGCTGGGACTGTTGGCGCAGACCCCGATCCGGCTCAAGCCGCTGGGTTGATATCTCGCAGGAATCCGCGGATCGCATCGAATACGACGTCCGGCTGGTCGCGCTGAACCCAATGCCCGGCACCGGCAACGACTTTCAGGCGGGCGCCCGGGATCAGATCCGCCGCCACGCGTGCGTGTACGACGGGCACCCCGGTGTCACGGTCCCCATGGACAATCAGGGCCGGGCGCGGAAACGACGCCAACCGCGGCGTGTAATCGGTGCGCTGACGGTTCCACAACACCTGATCACGCTGCCACTGCTCGAAGGCGCGGAACCCGTCGCGCTGCTGCGCGGCAACCATGATCTCGTCCATCAGCTCGTCGGTGAGCTCAGTTTGGTTCCGGATGAGCGACTGCATGCTCTTTGTCATCACCTCCCGGTTGGTTCCGACCCACCGCGTCACCGCTCCCAGCAGGCCGGTTCTCAGCGTTGCCCACGTCAGGAGTTGCCGTGCGCCGGACAGCGGCCCGTCCGACAACCGGCGCATGAGGCCGTAACTACTCAGCAGCATGGCGCCGGTGACCCGATCCGGGCGCGCCAGCACGTGGCCGATCGTCATCCCCCCTCCCAGCGACAGCCCGCCGATCGCGTAGCTCTCAAGGCCGACCGCGTCGACGAACTCGCCGACGTAGGCGACCAGGCGCTCCTGCGTCGCGGGCACTGGCGCGGGTGGGCTGTGTCCATAACCGGGATGATCGGGGGCCACGACCCGGTAACCGGCCGCCGCCAGGCGCGGACCGATACCGCCCCACGACAGAGATGCGCTGTCCACGCCACCGCCGTGCAGAAGCACCATGGTGTGGTCGGGACTGTCAGCGGACCAGGTCAGATAGGAGACCGGTCCCGACGGCAGCTGGACGATTTGTCGGGTCGGCTCGACAGTCGGCTCCGGCACTATCTCCCTCTTCAGGCTCGCGGATGGGCTTGATCGTGGACGGCGCGTAGTCGCTCCACGGTGACGTGGGTGTACAGCTGCGTGGTAGCCAACGAGGTGTGGCCCAGCAACTCCTGCACGATCCGCAGATCGGCACCGCCTTCGAGCAGGTGGGTGGCCGCACTGTGGCGCAGCCCGTGCGGGCCGATGTCGGGGGCACCGTCGACAGCGGAGACGGTCTGGTGCACGACGGTGCGGGCCTGCCGCGGATCGAGTCGTTTGCCACGGGCCCCGAGCAACAGCGCCGGGCCGGAATCGGCATTGGCCAGGGCGGGGCGCCCTTCGGTGAGCCACGCCGTCAGCGCGATGCGCGCCGGTTCGCCGAACGGGACGGTGCGCTGCTTGTTGCCCTTGCCCAGAACCCGCAGCACCCGGCGGGACGTGTCGATGTCGTCGATGTCCAGCCCGCACAACTCGCTGACCCGGATACCGGTGGCATACAGCATCTCGACGATCAACCGGTCCCGCAGCGCCAGCGGATCGCCTTCGCGCGCAGCAGAATTCATCGCCTCCATGGCGTCGATCGCCTGATCCCGACGGAGCACCGCGGGCAGGGTGCGGTGCGCTTTGGGTACCTGCAGCCGAGCCGCGGCGTCCTCAGGGAGCAATCCCCGCCTTCTCGCCCAGGTAGAGAAGGTCTTGACCGTCGAGGTACGCCGCGCCAGCGTGGTCCGGGCCGTTCCAGCCGCAGCCTGAGTGGCCAGCCAGGACCGCAGCCTCGGCAGTGTGACGGTCTCCAGACCCCCGCCGGTGAAGTCGAACAACGCCACCAGGTCACCCCGGTACGCGCGGCGGGTGTGCGCAGACCTGTCGCACTGCAGCGCCAGGTATTCGTCGAACTCGGCGAGCACATCCTGGACTGCGGGCACCGTGCCACGGTGGCAGATGTGCGCCCGCCCCGCACCCGACGCGCCGAACCGCTACCGTCGCGTGACCATCACGGCTTCATCTCGTAGCGGCCGGCCAGCCCCCGGGCTCGAGTCACCACGCGGTCAAACCGGGCGGCGTCGGTGACTGGTTGCCGGACGATGTCGAGGGCCCGCTGCCGTTGCACAGGGGTCGCATCCGGGTGGCAGTGCAGCTTGGTCGCATTCGTGGACATGTCGGCCACAAGGACCTCGAAAAGCTGGTCAATCAGATCGGCAAGGCTGTCGGTTCCATCGTTTTCGATCTCGGCCTGCTCCAGGATCAGCTGGGCATACGGGATGAGGGTGAACATCTCGCCGACGGCGAGCAGGAAGTCGACGTTGCGCTGCTGTTCGGCGTTCGGTGTCGCCACCGCCAGCAGCGTCTGCAAGGCCCGCGCCTGGGCCAGGAACACGGCGGCATTCGGCGTCGTCCCACATCGGCGCAGCACAGCCTGCCAGTCCCCGAACCTGATTTTCGCCAGCCCACTGCTCGGACCCTGCCGGAACAGGAAGTCGTCATTGGCACCGTCGCGCCGGGTCGGCACCTCGGGCACGTCGGCCAGCAGCGGCTTGAGTTGTGGAATGCGCTGCGCCAACGGCGATTCCGCAAGGGCACCACCGGCAGCTCGCAGACCTACGGCGAGTGCACTCAACACCGGCGCCGGCGCCCTACCGACCGGCAACATCGACATCGCCGCCAGTCCGGCATCGGCGGCACCGAACATGTAGTTCTGCATGAACTTCAGTGACAGCGCCATGTTGACGTGCACCGTGCCTTCGAGGCGTGGCAGCCCCGTGACACCGAGCAGCGCCATGGTGAAGTACATGTCGGATTCGAATGCGCGCGCGGCGATGGTGTCGGACAGCAGCGTGACGATTTTCTCACCCTCGCGGGTGACGTTCATCTTCTCGATCGCGTTGAACAGCAGGTAACGCCGGTCGTTCAGGCTCGCGCTCCGCATGTAGTCGATGGCGCGCTCGCTGTAGAGCTTCATGCCGACCAGGCGGGCGTACCCGTCGGCGAGCATGCGGCGGATCTGCGGGAACTCGGTGACCCGCTGGCCGAACAGCACGCGGTTCTCGGCGTGGGTGACGGCCTCGTACATGGCGTGCTCGCAGGCCCCGACGGCGCCGAATCCGAGGTTGAACTTGCCGATGTTGACTGTGTTGATAGCGGCGTTGAAGGCGGCTTTTCCCTCGTGCAGGATGTCGTCGGCGGCGACCGGGTAATCCTCCAGATCGAAGGCCGCGACGTACATCTGGCTGTCGACGACGTTCTTGTGCAGGTGGTAGTTCGGATGCTGGCTGTCGGCCGCGAAAAATACGTACCCCGGCTCCTGCTCCGGGCGGCGCCGGTCGAGATCGGAACTGTCGATGATCGGCTTGTCGGAGCGGCGACCGAACACCGACACCATCCCGGCCAGGTTTCCGTTGCCGATGTAGTACTTGCCGCCGTTGGCGGTATACGACCCTTCGGCGGCGCTCTCGGCGCCGGGTGTCAGCACCATGTCAGTCGAATAGACGTCGGCGCCGTGCGCCTGCTCGGACAGGCCGAAGGCGAAGATATCCCCCGAATCAAGCAGGGCCGCAGCCTTTTTGCGCGCGGCGGCGTTCTGCGACTGCCAGATCGGACCCAGGCCGAGGATGGTGACCTGCCAGACGTACCAGTACTGCATGCCATAGAAGCCGAGGATCTGGCTGTACATGGCGTTGCGTGCGGTGTCCCAACGCTTGTCGGGATCCCCGCCGGCCTCCGACGCGGGTGTCAGGAAGGTGGCGAAGATGCCATCACGTTTGACCAGGTCGAGAAAATCGCTGTACCAGACGCGATCGCGGTCCTGCTGCTTGAGCCACCGCTTGCCGTGGGACTCGAAGAAGTCGATGGTGGCCCTGAAGATCTCCCGGGTTCGGGCGTCGAACTGGGTGAAGTCGGTCCGGTTCGGGTCGAACAGGACGTCGGATCGTGTCGTCATGCCAAGCTCCCAAGGTAGGGCTGAGATTCGATGAGGCCTTCATCGCTGGGCGGCTGCCCCTGACCGAATACCCGCTCGTGCTGGCGGGCACGCAATTCGAGGTGGGCGTCGGCGGGTTTGACGTAGCCGTAGCGGCGGCGGCCCTCTGCCGGGCTGAGCACCTCGTTGGACCGGGGTGCCACACCCATAATGTAGGGGCCCGCGATCGGCACCACGGCCGGCGCAATGATCTTGGACACCAACAGCTTCAGGCGAGGGATCCGGTTGACGATCCCGAAGCCGAGCTGGAGCACGGGACGCACCGCCAGGTCGACCACGCGAGGCTGGTCGAAGCCGCTGAGCCGCCGCATCCAGCGCGGCATGGTGGCGATGGTGCCCGCACGCAGGAACCAGTTGAGGATTTCGACGGCCGGGGTCGCGATACGCGGCGCGGGCGGCAGGACCACCTTGGCGTTGAGCAGGTGGTCCATCATGGAGCGGGCGGCTTCGCTGACGGCGAGGTGCGGCCGCATCCGTTCGAAGTACTCGTTGATGCCCTCGCGGGTGCGCGGAACATCGGCCGGGTCGCAGGTCTGAAACTCGGCGGCGGTCGCGCAGTCCCGCCAGTAGCGGGCCTCATCCTCAGCAGAGAGCTTGCCGCCGCCATATAGCTCGTAGGCCTTGAGCACCGAATGCCAGCCGGTCAGCAGGATCCACAGTTGCGACCTCGGGTCGTTGGCGTCGTAGGAGTTGCCGCTCAGCGGTTCAGTGCCAATGGCTTTGGAGTGCACCTTCACCAGGACGTCGGCTGCCTTGAGCACCGACTCGGTATCGGCGAACGCGACCATCGCGAAGTAGCGGACCGTCCGGTCGTAGCGGGTCCGGGGGCGGTCGTAGTTGGCGCCGGTGGCATCCACCGCGGCGATCAGGGCGGGGTCGAGCTCTTCGACCACCACAGCGCGTTGCAACCCGATGATCGGGGTGGTCGCGTGGCCCCAGACCTTCCAGGTCACCGAATCCGGCCCGAAGAACCCGTAGTCAGCCATCGGCTGGAGATCGGACATGTGAGAACTCCTCTTTGAAGGGTCAGGCCGCGCGGAAAGCACGGTAGGTGGCCGATCCGATGAATGCGCCCAATGTGTCTGGGGTCCAATTGTTTCCGTCGTCGTGCAACAAGGTCCGAACCGCGCCTTCACAGGCGGACACGAATTGTTCGACCAGCACCGGCAGCTTCTTGTCGGCGTCGACGGTGCCCCATCGCTCCAATGTGGGTGCCAGCCGTCTCGTCGCCTTGCCGACCATCACCGCGCGGCCGTTGCCGAAGTGCTTGGCCACAGCCGGATCAGGGTCGGCGCCCATCACGAGCCGCCAGGAATCGGGCCGGCCGGCCACTGCGTGCAGCAACGCCCGGAAGCCCTCGACGAACACCGATTCGTCGGCGTCCGGGCGACCGTAGGGCAAGGCGTCGATCGCCCCTTGGACCAGCAACCCCAGTTCGCGTTCCAGCAGCGCCCTCAGCAATTCGACCCGGTCGGGGAAACACGAATACACCACCGGGCGGGTGACCTTGAGTCGCTGTGCCACCGCGCCGATCGTGACGGCCGCGACCCCGTCGGTCACCGCGATCGCCAGAGCCGCATCCAGCACCTGCGGACGCCGTCGCTCGGGCCCCAGATGGGCAGCCCGCTCGCGGACAGTTTCTACACTCACGAAGGAAAATGCTACACGCATGAATATTCATACGCCATAGGCCGTGAGCTGCCCTGATGCCCTCCCAATGTCACGCTGGAGTGGCGCTCCGGCTCGAGCGCCACTCCAGCGTGACAACAGGTGCGCGATATCGACCCCGCAGGTCGAGCGCGTGAAAGGTTGGGCGGTCAGTCCACCCGGCGCAGCGCGTCGGGGGTGAGGTCGGCCAGCGTCGGGTACCCGTCGACACCCATGATCAGGTCGGCCTCGGCGAGCAACGACCGCAGCACGTGCACGATGCCGTCGACCCCGCCCAGTGCCAGCCCGTAGGCGTAGGGCCGCCCCACCCCGACCGCGGTGGCGCCCAGCGCGAGCGCCTTGACGATGTCGGCCCCGTGGCGGATTCCCGAGTCGAACAACACCGGCAACCCGTCGGCCGCCTCGACCACACCGGGCAGGCAGTCGATCGCGGGCAGTCCGCCATTGGCTTGGCGGCCACCATGATTGGAGCAGTAGATACCGTCGACACCACCGTCCTTGGCGCGCCGCACATCCTCGGGGTGACAGATGCCCTTGAGGATCAGCGGCAAAGTGGTCAGCGACCGCAGCCACGGCAAGTCGTCCCAGGTCAGCGGATTGCCGAACAGGCTGACCCAGCGCAGCACGGTGGCCTGCGGGTTCTCCTCGGGCGGTTGCGGCAGCCCGGCCCGAAATACCGGGTCGCTGGTGTAGTTGGACAGGCACTTGCCGCGCAGTTGCGGGAAGTTGGAGGTGGCCAAGTCCCGTGGGCGCCACCCCGGGACCCAGGTGTCCAGGGTGACGACGATGCCCTTGTAGCCGGCCGCCTCGGCGCGCTGCACCAGACTGGCCGCCAGGTCTCTGTCGGTGGGTGTGTACAGCTGGAAAAAGCCCGGGGTATCCCCGAACTCGGCCGCCACATCTTCCAGCGGATCCTCGGTCAGGGTGGACAAAACCATCGGCACCCCGGTGCGCGCTGCCGCGCGGGCACCGGCCAGATCGCCGTGACCGTCCTGCCCGCAGATGCCCAGCACCCCGATCGGCGCCATGAACACCGGCGTAGGAAGCTTCAGCCCGAACAGATCGACGGACAGATCACGCTCGCGGTGGGCGTTGAGCATCCGCGGCATCAACCCCCAGCGGTCGAACGCGGTGCGGTTGACCTGCTGGGTGCGTTCGTCGCCGGCCCCGCCGGCCACATACGACCAGATGGAAGCCGGCATCGCCGCCTGGGCCTTGGCCTCCAGTGCCGCGTAGTCCATCGGCATGGTCGGCAGCACGCCGGCGAGCCCCTGCAGGTAGATCTCGAGTTGATAGTCGCCATAGGCCATGACGGCTACCTTGCCATCCGGGCTCAGCCTGCGGCGCCGGCCTCAGCTTTTGCCAGCTCGGCCTTCCACTGCCGGAAGGTCTCCTCGGTGCGCCCGCGGCGCCAGTACCCCGAGATCGATGCGGCCCATTTCGCCGCCACACCGCGCTCCTTGCGGATGTAGGGGCGCAGGTTATGCATGACGGCCTGTGCCTCGCCGTGGATGAACACCTGAACCTGCCCCGGCAGCCAGGCCGCCTCTTTGACCGCGGCGATCAGCGGGGCGTTGTCGCCGGCGTGCTCGTCGCCGACCAGGTCGGCGCGCCCACCCCGGTGGATCCAGCTGACCTCGACACCGTCGGGAGCCGCGAGCTCGATCTCATCCCCGGCGCCGGCCACCTCGATGAATACCTTGCCGATCGCGTTGTCGGGCAACGCTTCCAGGGCAGCACCGATCGCCGGCAGAGCCGACTCGTCACCGGCGAGCAGGTGCCAGTCGGCGGCCGGGTCGGGGGCATAGGCCCCGTTCGGTCCCATCAGGTAGGCGGGTTGGCCCGGCACCGCCGCCGCAGCCCAGGGTGCGGCCACTCCCTGCTCGCCGTGCACCACGAAGTCGATGGTGACCTCGCCTCGGTCCCTGTCGACCTTGCGCACGGTGTAGGTGCGTACGGTCGGCCGTTGTTCGGCGGGCAGCTCCTGAAAGCTGTCCAGCGTCAAGGGTTTCGGCAGTGCCGACACGTCGACGCGGGGATCGACGATGACGACTTTGGCATAGGCATCGCTGAAGTCGCTGGGTGAGAAGGTGTCGAAGCCGGTGCCCTCGCCCGAGCCACCGAGTACCAGCCTGACGATATGGTCGGTCAGCTGCTCGCGGTGCACCACCTGGAATGTGTGCACTGGTCGTCCTGCCATGGCGCCTCCAAAGATCATCTGCCGCTGGATTGTTAGCCGACCTCACCGACTATACGGAGGCGCGCCCCGCTCAGGGGTTCTACCTGTGCCGCCGCAGCCGCCAGCACCCCTCCTCCCCGACCGCCAACCCGGCGAGCTCCAACATCGTCAACGGTCCGAGCACCTGCTGCGGCGCAAGCCCCGCGGCGATGGCGATCTCGTCGACGGTGACCGAACCGCGCGCAGGCAGGGCATCGTGGACCCGCTGCTCGGCGGGCGTGAGCCCATCCAGCGGCCCGACGGGGTGTTGCGGTTCTGCGGCCAGCTCACCGATGCATCCGGCCAGTTCGACCAGCTCCTCGGCCCGGGTGACCAGTTCCGCGCCGCCGCGCAGCAGCGCATGACACCCCGCCGAAGCCGCCGAGGTCACCGGCCCCGGCACCGCGGCCACCTGGCGGCCCAGCGCGCCGGCCCAGGCCGCGGTGTTGGCCGCACCGCTGCGCAAACCTGCCTCGACCACGACGGTGGCGCCGGACAGCGCGGCCACCAGTCGATTGCGGGTGAGAAACCGCAGCCGGCCCGGCGCCACACCGGGTGGGTACTCGCTCAGCAGCAGGCACTGTTCCCGGATCCGGCGGAACAATGCAGCGTGCCCAGCCGGGTACGGATGGTTGATACCACCGGCCACGATGGCGACCGTGATGCCTTCGCAGGCCAGCGCGGCCCGATGGGCAGCCCCGTCGATGCCGTACGCCCCGCCGGAGACCACTGCCATGTCCCGATCGACCAAGCCGGCGGCCAGGTCCGCAGCCACGTGTTCCCCGTATGCAGTGGCGGCGCGGGTGCCGACGATCGCTGCGGCCCGTCCGGTTGCCTCGTCCAGTCGGATCGGTCCGACGGCCCACAGCACCAGCGGTGCACGACCATTGGGGCGTTTCTTGTGGTCCACACCGTGGAAGCTCTGGAATGCCAGCCCCGGCCACTCATCATCCGCCGGGGTGATCAACCGGCCACCCAACTGGTCGAGAACCTTCAGATCGTCTGCAGCGCAGTCATGTTCCCGACGGCCCTCGACCCAGCGGGCCAACTCGGGCTTGATACTGCCGGCTTTCACCTTGGCGGCCGCTTCGACCGGTCCGACCTGTTCGACCAACGCGGTCAACTCCGGGCACGGCGGCTCGGCCACCCGCGACAGATACGCCCAGGCGCGCCTCACCTCGTCGGTCATGACACGCCCCCGGCCTGACGGAAACCTAAAGCGGTGGCGACATCCTCATGGGCAGGCATCGTCCGTCCGGCGAGATCCGCCAGCGTCCAGGCGACCCTCAAACACCGGTCGGTACCCCGCATGCTGATCACGCCACGGTCGAGTGCGGACCGCAACGGCTCCGTCGTGGCCCTGGGCAATCGGAATTCTCGCCGCAGGAGCGAACCGCCGACCTCGGCATTGGTGCCGATGCCATACGGTGCCCACCGTTCCCGGGCGGCCGAGCGGGCCGCGGCGACGCGTTCCCGCACCACGGTGCTGGACTCGCCGGCCTGTGGCGTGAACGCGCCCGCGGTGACCGGATACAACTCGACCCGAAGGTCCACCCGGTCCACCAGCGGGCCGGACAGCTTGCCTCGGTAGCGAAGCTTGGCCTGAGCCGAACAGACACAGTCGACTGGTTTCGGCGGCGCACACGGGCAGGGATTTGCCGCGAGCACCAGCTGGAATCTGGCCGGATAACACGCCACACCGTCACGGCGGGCCAACCGAATCTCACCGTCCTCCAGCGGGGTTCGCAACGCCTCCAGGGCACTTGAGCCCATCTCGGCGAACTCGTCGAGAAACAGCACGCCCCGGTGGGCCCGACTCACCGCACCCGGGCGTGCCAGGCCGGATCCGCCACCGACCAGTGCCGCCACGCTCGACGTGTGGTGTGGAGCGACGAACGGCGCGCGGGTGATCAGTGGGGTGTCCCCCGCCAACAACCCGGCCACCGAGTGGATCGCGGTCACCTCCAGGGATTCCTCATCCGACAGCGGCGGTAGCAGCCCGGGAAGCCGTTGGGCCAGCATGGTTTTACCGATCCCCGGGGGTCCGGTGAGCAATAGATGATGAGCTCCGGCGGCAGCGACCTCGACGGCGTAGCGGGCTTGACCCTGCCCGACCACATCGGCAAGGTCGGCGGCGGGTTCGGCCACCCGACTTGCCGCGCTGACCCGGCCGGCCAGTTCGGACTTGCCGTTGAACCAGGCCTTCAACTGCCGCAGGGAATGCACGCCGCACACCTCGATTCCCTCGACCAGGCAGGCCTCGGCGAGGTTGTCGATGGGCACCACCACCGTCGGCCACCCCTCACGTTTGGCCGCGAGCACCGCGGGCAGGACCCCGGCGACCGGGCGGACCCGCCCGTCCAGCGCCAGTTCACCGAGCAGCACCGTCTTCTCCAACCGCGGCCATGACTTCGTGGTGTGCGCCGAGAGCACCGATGAGGCGAGGGCCAGGTCGTAGACCGACCCCACCTTGCGCAGCGTGGCCGGCGACAAGGCCAGCGTCAGCCGCGACATCGGCCAGTCGTCGCCGCAGTTGGTGATCGCCGCACGGACCCGATCCCGCGATTCCTGCAGGGCGGTGTCAGGCAACCCCACCAGATGCACCCCGGGCAGCCCAGAGGCGATATCAGCTTCGATCTCCACGATGACGCCGTCCAAACCCCGCACAGCCACCGAATAGGCTCTCCCCAAACCCATTTCAACCCACCCCCTTGAGGTGCGAAAGCTCCGGTTCTCGACGACGCCCGATGCGCACTCCGATCACATCGATCCGCAATGCGGCATACCGGACGTCCTGCTCAGCCAGCCACAACGCCGCCAGGCGCCGGATACGGCGCACCTTCTGCACCGTGACCGCCTCGGCAATGCCGCCAAACCCGTCCCCGGTGCGGGTCTTCACCTCTACGAACACCACAGTGTTCGTCGCCACCTCCTCGGCGATCACGTCCAATTCGCCGTAGCGGCAGCGCCAGTTACGCGCCAACGTCCGCAACCCCTGTGCCGCCAGATAGTCGACGGCCAACTGTTCACCCAGTGCGCCGATCTCGGCCCGCGTCATCGAACTCATGAGCACACCGTGCGGACACGCACCGACAGAACCCCGTCAATCCGGCTGAGTTATCCCCAGCGTCGATTTCATCCACAGGACCGAGCGCAGACAACTACAGGCCATGCGCACCAGGTCCGCAGTCATCAATATTTCAAACACCATGCGTCAAGGTGGTTTTCGCTGCTATCGCTACTGTCATCCGAATGACGTAATCTTCGCCATGCGGCACACAGCAAACCTCTGCGAGCATATTCTCTTCCCGTAGGGTTACCACTCGGCAACCTGCCGCGGCGAGTCCGTTCAGTGAACGCAGGTATCGACATGAACGTCACTAAATTAATCATCGGCATCGCGACAATGACGACGGCACTGGCACTCTCACCGCCCGCGTGGGCCGGCCCAGACCCGCACATCCCTGACGGCAACGCAGGGTGGTGCCCGGGCGGCGATTACCGCGAGAAACTCTCTGGCGGCGGCAGATACTGCCTTGGCGAACCGTTCTCAAACGGCGCGTTTTACGCGCAACGTTGGGGCCACAGCCCGAGTCCTTTCGGCCCAGGCTATTGGATGGACGGAGTGTCGTGCAGCGTGATGGTTGAGGGAACGGTCCAAGGTGGTATCCCCTATGGCGGTATCCCAGATTGCAACGGTGGGCCACGGGTTCTGCACTGACCCGGGCATTGCTTCCGTAGCGCCGCTCAACCCCAACGGCCTGTGCAATCGCCTCAGCCAGATCGCCGCCGTCGGCATCCCGTACGGCGTGGAACTGCCGCTGGAAAACCGCGAGTGAGGAACCGCCCGCGGCGGCACCTTCCACAGCTCCGCGATTCCCGCCGTCTAGGTGTCGCACCCGCTCTCCCGGTAATGTACTTAGGTGATGCTCAGCTAACGCCGAAGGGATTCACTCGATGCGCACACGTTGGAGCCGCCGGGCTGCTGTTGTCCTGTCTGCCGTTGCCGTAGCCGCCGGTCTGGTCGGGTGCTCCGGTTCGGGGTCCGACGAGCTGCTGGTCTACAACGCCCAGCACGAATCGCTCACCAAGGAATGGATCGACGCGTTCACCAACGAGACCGGTATCAAGGTCACCTATCGGCAGGGCGGTGACACCGAGCTCGGCAACCAACTGGTGGCCGAGGGCAACGCCTCCCCCGCCGATGTCTTCCTCACCGAGAACTCCCCGGCGATGGCCGCCGTCGAGCGGGCCGGGCTGTTCGCCGACATCGAGCAGCAGACCCTCGATCAGGTTCCGGCGCAGTACCGGCCGTCATCGGGCAAGTGGACCGGGGTGGCGGCACGGTCGACGGTTTTCGTCTACAACAAGGCCAAGCTGCCGGCTGACCAGCTGCCCCACTCGATCATGGATCTGCAGCAGCCGCAGTGGAAAGGCCGTTGGGGTGCACCGCCGGCCAAGGCGGACTTCCAGGCGATCGTCGCAGCCATGCTGGAACTGGCCGGCGAGCCGGCCACCGCGCAATGGCTGGCCGGTTTGAAGACCAATGCCGTTGTGCTCCAGGACAACATCGCCACCCTGCGCGCCGTCAACGCCGGCGAGGTCGACGGCGGAATCATCTACCACTACTACTGGTTCCGCGATCAATCCAAGACCAAGGAGATCAGCGGCAACACCGCACTGCACTACTTCAAGAACGAAGATCCCGGGGCGTTCGTCAGCGTGTCCGGCGGCGGTGTCCTGAAATCGAGCAAGAAGCAGGATCAGGCCCAGCAGTTCGTCCGGTTCATCACCGGCAAGTCCGGCCAGGAAGTACTGGAGAAGGGCACCTCGTTCGAATACCCGGTCGCCAGCGGGGTCGCCGCCAACCCGGCCCTGCCACCGCTGGACACGTTGCAGGCGCCCATGGTCAACCCGTCCAATCTCGATGCCGCCAAGGTCACCGACCTGATGACAAAGGCTGGCTTGCTGTAATTGGTCGCGACAGAAGTACCACCGGCTCAGCCGGTCCCGCAGCGTTCGGCAGCCGCCAGACCAGGACCGGTGCTGAGCACCGCGGTGGTCCTGCTGCTGGCCGCCACCTTCATCCCGCTGGGCTACGTCGGCTGGTCGGTGATCACCACCGGCCCGAGCCGGGTGATCGAACTGGTGGTGCGACCCCGCGTCGGAGAGCTACTGCTCAATACCGTGGGCCTGGTCCTGATCACGGTGCCGGTGTGTGTGGTGCTCGGGGTGGGTGCGGCCTGGCTGGTTGAGCGCACCGACCTACCGGGGCGGACGTGGTGGCGGCCGGTGTTCGTTGCGCCGCTGGCGGTACCCGCATTCGTCAACAGCTACGCCTGGGTCAGCGTCGTGCCGTCGCTGCACGGGTTCTCGGCGGGCGTGCTGATTGCAACGCTGTCCTACTTTCCGTTCGTCTATGTGCCCGCGGCGGCCACGTTGCGCCGTATCGATCCCGCGTTGGAGGAATCGGCCCAGGCGCTGGGATCGGGGTCGTCGGGGGTGTTCTTCCGGGTGGTGCTGCCGCAGCTGCGGCTGGCGATCCTGGGCGGCGGCCTGCTGATCGGTGTGCACCTGCTGGCCGAATACGGCGCGTTCGCGATGATCCGCTTCTCGACCTTCACCACCGCGATCTTCGAACAGTTCCAGGCCACGTTCGACGGGGCCGCCGGAGCCACGCTCGCCGCCGTCCTCGTGCTGTTGTGCCTGCTGCTGTTGGTCACCGAGGCCGCGGCCCGCGGTAATGCCCGCTTCGCCCGGGTGGGCTCGGGCGCTCAGCGGGCCACCACCCCAATGCACCTGGGCCGCACGATGGTGCCGGCCACGGCGGGGCTCCTGGTACTGGCGGCCCTGGCATTGGGAGTGCCGTTGTGGACGCTGACACGGTGGTTGTGGATCGGCGGCGCGCAGGTCTGGGAACCTGCGGAGATCGGTACCGCGTTGGTCCAGACCGCCGCGCTGGCCGGCGCGGCCGCGGTTCTGACCACCGTGCTGGCCTTCCCGTTCGCCTGGGTGGCGGTCCGGTACAGCGGCCTGCTGGCCCGCTCGATCGAAGGCGCCAACTTCATCACCAGCTCGATGCCCGGCATCGTCACCGCGCTGGCCCTGGTCACCGTGGCGATCCGCTACGCTCCCCCGCTGTATCAGACTGCGGCCCTGGTGATCTGTGCCTATGTGCTGCTGTTCCTGCCACGCGCGCTGGTCAGCCTGCGCTCGGGCCTGGCGCAGGTGCCGCCGTCGGTGGAAGAGGCCTCACGCTCATTGGGCGCTTCTCCGACACGCACGTTCGTGCGCATCACCCTGCGGCTGACCGCCCCGGCCGCGGCCGCCGGCGCCGCACTGGTATTCGTCGCGGTGGCAACGGAATTGACCGCGACGCTGTTGCTCGCCCCCACCGGCACGCGCACCCTGGCGATGCGGTTCTGGTCGCTGAGCGGCGAGTTGGACTACGCCGCAGCCGCCCCCTACGCGCTGATGCTGATCGCGCTGTCCGTCCCGGTGACCCTGATGCTGTTGCGTCAGTCGACGAAGGTAGCCGCCCTGTGACCGACGCTGCCCTGCAGGTACACGGACTTCGCAAGTCCTTCAACGGCACCCCCGTGCTCGACGGAATCGACCTGACCCTGGCACCGGGAACCATCACCGCCGTCGTCGGCTCCTCCGGATGCGGCAAGACCACGCTGCTGCGGGTGATCGCCGGCTTCGAATCGCCTGACGCCGGCACCGTGACCATCGGCGGACGCGAGATGGCAAGCCCCACAAACACTGTCGCCCCACACCGGCGCGATGTCGGCTACGTGGCGCAGGACGGCGCACTCTTCCCACACCTGACGGTGGCCGAGAACGTCGCCTACGGCCTGCGCGAGCGCGGTACCGCGGCCCGGGCCAGGGTCAGCGAGCTGCTGGACACGGTGTCCCTGGATGCCTCGTTCGCGCAGCGCCGGCCGCATGAGCTCTCCGGCGGCCAGCAACAGCGCGTCGCACTGGCCCGGTCTCTGGCCCGCCGGCCGGTGGTCATGCTGCTCGACGAGCCGTTCAGCGCCCTGGATACCGGGCTGCGCGCGGCCACCCGCAAGTCCGTGGCCCGGGCGTTGTCCGATACCGGGGTCACCACCCTGATCGTGACGCACGACCAGGAGGAGGCGCTCTCGATCTCCGATCAGGTCGCGGTGATGCGTGAGGGCAGGTTCACCCAGGTCGGAACACCCGAGCACGTATACCGCCAACCGGCCGACCGGTTCACCGCCGAGTTCCTCGGGGATTGCATCACGCTGCCCGGCACCGTCACCTCGGGATGGGCCGACAGCGCGCTGGGACGGATACCGGTCCAGGCGGGTGCCGGCGACGGTCCCTGCACACTCATCCTGCGGCCTGAACAGCTTGTCGCCACGGCGATTTCGGACAGTGCCGGTGATGACGCGGCGGCCACCGTGGGGACCGTGATCGCCACCGAGTTCCTCGGGCATGACGTGCTGCTCACCATCGAGCCGCCGGCCGCCGGTGAGCCCATCGTCGTGCGTCAGCACAGCCTCAACCCGCCGGCACGCGACACCAAGGTCCGGATCGACGTGCGGGGCGCCGGGACGGCATTGCCTTGAACCACCTCGTCGAGGCGCTGCGGGCCCACGGTGACCGGATCGCGGTGGTCACCGAAACCCAACAGGTCAGCTACTCGACTCTCGCCGATCTCGTGTCGCACGCCGCGACGGCGCTGGGCCCCGGACGTCGACTCGTTCTTCTCGAGGCGAGCAACGACCTGCACACCCTGGTGCACTACCTGGGCGCGCTCGCGGGCGGCCATGTCGCCCTGCCGGTTCCGGCGGGCGGCGATCACCGCACGATCCTGCAGACGTACTCCCCCGATACCGTCGTCGATGCTGCGGGTATCCGCCACCGGCGCACCGACAGCACGCACCGGTTGCACGACGACCTTGCGCTGCTGATGTCCACCTCGGGCAGCACCGGTTCGCCGAAGCTGGTGCGCCTGTCCTTCACCAACCTGATCAGCAACGCCACCGCGATTGCCGAATACCTTGGGATCACTGAAACCGACCGGGCGGCAACCACCTTGCCACTGTCGTACTGCTACGGACTGTCGGTGGTCAACAGCCACCTGCTGCGCGGCGCGGGCCTGCTCCTCACGGAACGCTCGGTGGTCGACGACGAATTCTGGGAGATGTTCACCCGGTTCCGGGCCACCAGCTTCGCCGGTGTGCCGCATACCTTCGAACTGCTGGACCGCACCGGCTTCGACGCCATGGATCTGCCCCACCTGCGGTACGTCACCCAGGCGGGTGGGCGGATGGCACCCGATCGGGTGCGCCGCTTCGCCGGGCTCGGGCAGCGCCGGGGCTGGCAACTGTTCGTGATGTACGGCGCCACCGAGGCGACCGCCCGGATGGCCTACCTGCCACCGGAATTCGCCCTGTCCCACCCCGAATCCATCGGCCGGCCGATCCCCGGTGGCCGCCTGTCCATTCGCCCCGGCGGTGGGTGGCCCGACGGCACCGGTGAGCTGGTCTACCACGGCGCCAACGTGATGCTCGGGTATGCACAGCGTCCCGAGGATCTGTCGCTGGGTGCCGCGGTGGCGGAATTGCGCACCGGCGACATCGCGCGGTGTACACCCGACGGCCTGTACGAGATCATCGGCCGCAGCACCCGATTCGTGAAGCTGTTCGGCTTGCGCATCGACCTGGACCGCCTGCAAGCCGCCCTCGCCGAACGCGGGGTGACCGTGCTGTGCACCGAGGACGGCGAAACCCTCGCGGTGGCAGCCCTGGACACAGGCAGAACGACCGCCGGCGACGTGCGGCAGTTGATCGCCACCGTGGCCGGCGTGCCGGTCGGTGTGGTGCGGGTGGCGATCGTCCGCGAACTACCCCGGCTGGTCTCGGGCAAGCCCGACTATGCGGCGCTACCCACGCTCGCCGCCGACGTCACCGTCGCCGATACCGCCGGCCTCCGGGGACTGTTCGCCGAAGTTCTGCATGTCCCTGCCGAATCCATCGACCGCGAGGCGAGCTTCGTCGATCTCGGCGGCAACTCGCTGTCCTATGTCGCGATGTCGGTTCGGTTGGAACGCACCCTGGGTGGACTGCCGAAGGATTGGCATCGGATGCCCCTGGTTGAACTCGAGTGCCTTCTCGGGCGCGGCCGCACACCTCGGCCGCGACGGTGGGCGACGGTGGAGACCAGCGTGGCGCTGCGTGCCGCGGCCATCGTGCTCATCGTCGGCTCGCACGCGGAACTGTTCGCATTGTGGGGCGGCGCGCACATCCTGCTCGGGGTGGCCGGGTACAACTTCGGCCGGTTCTGCCTGACGCCGGTGCCGTGGTCGACGCGGTTACACCACCTACGCAACACGATCGCCTGGATCGCGGTGCCCTCGATCACGTGGGTCGCGGTCGCACTGGTCCTCACCGACGACTACCACGCATCGAACCTATTGCTGGCCAACAAGTTTCTCGGGCCGCACGACAGCATGACCGCCGGACGGTTGTGGTTCGTCGAAGTGCTGTTCTGGATTTTGGTGGCGCTGACCGCGGTGTGCGCGTTGCCGGGTGCCGACCGGTGGGAACGACGCCGCCCCTTCGCGTTCGCCGCGGCTTTCCTGGCATTCGGGCTGGTATTGCGTTACGACCTGCCCGGTTTCGGGCTGGGTCGCGAGGCCTGGTTCACGGTGCTGGCGTTCTGGTTCTTCGCGGCGGGGTGGGCGGCGGCCAAGGCCACCGCCACCTGGCAGCGGATCATCGTCACCGCCGTTCTGATGGTCGGAGTGCACGGCTACTTCGGCAACACCGGCCGGGAAACCTTGGTAATGGCAGGGTTTGCGTTGTTGATCTGGCTGCCTACCGTGCGTTGTCCCGCGGTGGTGGCAGCCGGTTGCGGAGTGCTCGCCGAGGCGTCGCTGTACACCTACCTCACGCACTACCAGATCTACCCGCTGTTCGGTGACCACCGGGCGCTCGGTGTGCTGGCCGCACTGGCCTTCGGCGTGGCGCTCACCTATCTCGCCAACGTGACGCGGACCCAGCTGGCTCGGCGAGGAAGATCACGCCGGATCGCGGTCGGCGACCAGCCCCTCCTGCACCAGGGTCGCGGCGATACCGCCGTCTGCACCGATCAGGCTCGACGTGATGAGGCCCCGGCCGCGCGCAGCGGCCGGTGAACGCGACTCCAGCAGATTCCACTCCCCGGCCTGTACCGGCCGGTGAAACCAGATCGACGAGTCGGTGGTGCCACTGCGGTGACTGCGCGAGCGCATGCTGTGCCCGTGCACGGCCAGCGCCGGGTCGATCCCGTACAGGTCGGTGATGTACACCGCGATCAGCGTGTGCACCAACGGATCGTCCGGCAGTTCGGTGGTGACCCGCCACCACATCCGGCGCACGAACTCCTCGCCCGAGCCGTCGTCGGCGATACGGATGTCGAACTCGTCGAGCGGAAGTGACGGCGCCGGGCCGGGTGGGCCGGTGCACGGAAGCACCTCGGGATCGTGCGGCATCGCACCCAGCCCGTGCTCGGGCCCGGCGAGTCCCGTCGCGAACGACACCGTGGCCGTCGTCAGCATGCGGCCGTGCTCGTATGTTTCGACCCGCCGGGCAGAGGCCGTGCGCCCGTCGTACACGCGCTGCACGCGGTGCTCGGCGGCTTCCCCCGCGTCGCCGCCCCGCAGAAACTGAAGATGCATGTTGGTCGGTGACCGGTCATCACCGACGGTGCGGCAGGCGGCGGCCAGGCTCTGCGCGGCCAGCAGACCGCCATAGGCCCGCTTGCCGGTCGGACCGCTGGCCTGCCCGGCGAAGACGTCACCGCCCGCGTGCGCGCGCACGTCCAACAGCTTCAGCAGGGTACTCACCGAGCACCGGTCCCCGTTGCGACGGTTCCTGATTCGATCAGGGCCGCGATCTCGTCGGCACCGAGCCCGAGGTGGTCAGCCAGCACCGCGATGGTGTCGTCGCCGAGTGCGGGCGCGGGCACCGCAGGCGGATACTGCCCGCCGACCGATACCGGCAGACCCGGCGCCAGGTACGTGCCGATACGCGGTTGTTCCAGCGGAGTGAACAGCGGGTTGGCCACGACCCGGTCGTTGACGGCGACCTCGGCGAAGCTGCGGTATCGCTCCCACAGCACCGAGGTGCCCGACAGCGCCGCGCTGACCTCCTCGGCGGTGTGCTCGCTGAACCACAGGGTAAACAATCCGGTCAGGGCGTCGCGGTGGGTGTAGCGCTGCCCTTCGTCGGTGAAGTCGGCTCCGAACGCCTCAGCAAGGGCGGCAACGGCTTTGGTGGTTCCGGTGACTTCGGTGAGGTCACGGAAATGGCGGCCGGTGAGAGCGACGAGCATGAACCCGACGCCGTCGCTGCTGGTGAAGTTCTGCCCGTAGGTGCCGTACAGCGTATTGCCGAGGCGTTCCCGGCCGGTGCCGTTGATCATCACCTCGGTCAGGAATCCGAGATTGCCCGCGGTGGCGAGGGCGACGTTCTCCAGTGGAATGCTGATCCGTGCGCCCTCGCCGCTGGAATCGCGGTGGCGCAGTGCGGCACTGACCGCCAGTGCCACATACAGTCCACAGCTGACATCCCAGGCCGGCAGTACGTGGTTGACCGGGGTGGCCAACTGCGCGGGCCCGGTCACCATGGGGAAGCCCAACCCGGCGTTGACCGTGTAATCGACGCCGGTGCCGCCGTCGGCGCGCCCCGACACCTCGACATGGATCAGGTCGGGACGCAATCCGGACAGCACCTCGTACGAATGCCATTGACGTCCAGCGACATTCGTGATGAGAACGCCGGCCTCGGCGACCAGGCGTTGCACCAGCTGCTGCCCCTCGGGTGAGCGCACATCAGCGGCCACCGAGCGCTTGCCCTTGTTCAGACCGGCCCAGTAGATGCTGTCGCCGCCATCGGTCAGCGGCCAGCGGTGGTAGTCGGCGGCACCCCCGATCGGGTCGACGCGCACCACCTCGGCACCCAACTGGGACAGGGTCATGCCGGCCAGGGGCACAGCTACGAAACTGGAGATCTCGACGATCCGCACCCCGGCCAGCGGGCGGGTCGGGTCCGGCGTTACGGATTCAGCCATGGAAGTCAAGCTATCAAGCCCGTTCACCGACCAGTTTCACCGCGGCTGCCTCGATGGTGTCCTCGGACAACAGCACCTGCAGGGCGGCATCACCGAGCGGGATGAAACTGTCGGCACTGGCCACCCGCTGCACCCGACCGGTGTAGCCGTGATCGGTGAGTTCGGCCAGCACACCCTCCCCCACACCGCCGCTGCGGCGGGTCTCGTCGACGATGAGCACCCGCCCGGTCGCGTCGGCCTCGCGCAGCATGTCCTCGACCGGCAGCGGCGACAACCAGCGCAGATCCACCACCCGGGTGCCGATCCCGGCCTGCTCCAGACGACGGGCCACCCGCAGGCTCAGCCACAGACCGTTGCCGAAGGTCAGGATCGTCAGGTCGTTGCCGTCACCGTAGGTGCGGGCCCGACCGATCTGCACGGGCTGCCCCGGGTAGCGCGCCAGCCATCGCTGATCGCCGTCGGTGTAGAGGTCCCTGGTGTGGTACAACGCGATCGGTTCGAGGAAAACACACACGGCGCCAGCGTCTTTGGCTGCGGCGACACAGGTGTGCAGCATGGCCGCGGCATCGTCGGGCCGGGCCGGGGAGGCGATCACCACCCCGGGTATGTCGCGGATCGCCGCGATCGAGTTGTCGTTGTGGAAGTGACCGCCGAACCCCTTCTGGTACCCGTAGCCCGCGATCCGCACCACCATCGGGTTGCGGTACTGGCGGTTGGAGAAGAACGGCAGCGTGGCGCCCTCGCCGCGGATCTGATCGGCGGCGTTGTGCAGATACGCCAGGTATTGAATCTCCGGGATCGACACCAGTCCCGAAACGCCCGCTCCCAACGCCAGTCCCAGGATGGTCTGTTCGTCGAGCAGGGTGTCGAAAACCCGCGCGGGTCCGGCGGCGGCCTGCAGGCCGCGGGTCACCCCGTAGACCCCGCCTTTGCGGGCGATGTCCTCACCGAAGACGATCACCTCCGGGTGGTCCTGCAGGACGTTCTGCAGCGCCGCGTTGATGGCCAGGGCCAGGGTCAACGGCTCGCCACCAGGCTCGCCCGGGGCGGCGACGGAGACCGCCCTGCCTTCGTCGAGCGTGTCGCGCAGTGGCTGCATGACAGCTGTCGCGCTGTCCAACTGCGGATAGTCGCTGACCTGGCGGGCCAGTTCCATCACCTCGGCGCGCTTGGCCTCATAGCGTTGCACCACCTCGGCCGGCGTCAGAATACCATGGGCCACAAGGAGTTTCGCGGTGTTCACGACCGGATCCCGCTCGTAGTCTGCGAGGATGTCGGCGGGCCGCCGGTAGGCCGGCTCGTAGTCGCTGCCGGCATGACCCATGAGGCGCACCGTCCGCAGATGCAGAAGGGCGGGCTTCCGTTCGCGACGAACCCAATCGGCTGCGGTCCGCGCGGTATCGAAGGCGTCGACGAGGTCGCAGCCGTCGGCGGCGAAGTACCGGAGCCCCTCCCGATCGCCGTAGGCGCGGGCAATCCACCCGTGCGGCGTCGGAGTGCTGATCCCGATGCCGTTGTCCTCACAGACGAAGAGCAGCGGCATCGGCAGACCCTGGTAGGCGGCGTGCAGGGCCGCGTTGACGGCGCCGACGGTCGTCGAGTGATTGGCCGAGGCGTCGCCGAAGCTGCACACCGTGACCGCATCCTCCGGCCACGGGCAGGCCACCCCAAGCTTGCGGGTGCGGGCGATCGAGAAGGCCACCCCGACTGACCGTGGCAGATGTGACGCGATGGTGGAGGTCTGCGGAATGATGTTCAGGTCGTGGCGGCCGAACACCTTGTGCCGTCCGCCGGAGATCGGTTCGGCGGTGGCCGCCACCAGTCCGAGCAGTACGTCACGCAGCGGATCGGAGCCGTCGACCTGCGCAGCGCGGGCCAGGTAGAAGCCGCCCGACCGGTAGTGCAGCAGCGCCGGATCGGTCGGGCGCAGCGTTGCCGCCACCGCGGCGTTGCCCTCATGGCCCGACGATCCGATGGTGTAGTAGCCCTTGCCCTCTGAGCGCAGCCAGCGCGCGGCGAGATCAAGGTGACGGCTGCCGATTTGGGCGTCGAAGAGCGCCAAGGGATTCGGAATACCGAGCGCGGTCGCCGCGCTCTGCCCAGTCAGGGCCGATACCGTCGCAGTGAAGTGCTCATCGATGGCCTCGGTCCCCGAAACTCCGGCCATCTCAGATCAATTCGATGGCTTCGGCGATGGACGGCAGTATGCGGCTGGGCCGGAACGGGTAACGCTCGATATCCTCGACCGACGTCGAACCGGTGAGCACCAGGATGGTGTCCAATCCCGCCTCGATCCCGGCCACCACATCGGTGTCCATCCGGTCGCCCACCATGACAGTGTTCTCCGAGTGCGCCTCGATCCGATTGAGTGCGCTGCGGAACATCATCGGATTGGGTTTGCCGACGAAGTAGGGGTCACGCCCGGTGGCCTTGGTGATCATCGCGGCCACCGACCCGGTCGCGGGCAGCGGCCCCTCTGCCGACGGGCCGCTGACGTCAGGGTTGGTGGCGATGAACCGGGCACCGCCGAGGATCAGCCGGACGGCTTTGGTGATCGCCTCAAACGAATAGGTCCGGGTCTCCCCCAGCACCACGTAGTCCGGCGCGATGTCGGTCAGGGTGTAACCGGCCTCGTGCAGCGCGGTGGTCAGCCCGGCCTCACCGATCACATAGGCCGACCCACCCGGCAGCTGATCGTCCAGGAATGCCGCCGTCGCCAGGGCCGACGTCCAGATCGACGCTTCTGGCACGATCAGCCCCGAACGCGCCAGGCGGGCGGCCAGGTCGCGCGGTGTGAAGATCGAGTTGTTGGTCAGCACCAGGAATGGCCGTTTCTTGTCGGCCAGAGTCTGCAGGAATTCGGCGGCGCCCGGCAGCGCATGTTCCTCGCGCACCAGGACGCCGTCCATGTCGGTTAGCCAGCACTGGGCAGGTGAACGCACTCGTCCAGTGTCCCAATTCGCGCTACGGATCAGGGCTCAACCGGGCAATAGCGGTGTAAAACGCACACCGAGACTGCACTCAGGGACAGATTTTCCGCTCGAAGTCAAGTGGTTAGTGCAACGCGGTTAGGCAGCTTGATCGAGGAGAGTGGCCAAACGTTGGGCTGGGGTGTCGAAGTCCAGGGTGGGTCGGGGTCGGGTGTTGAGTTTGTCTTGGACTCCTTTGAGGTCGGCTTTGGTGTAGCCGGACAGGTCGGTGCCCTTTTCGAACCAGAACCGCAGCAGCCGGTTGGTGTTCTCGTTACTGCCCCGCTGCCAGGGTGAATGAGGATCGCAGAAGTAGACCGGCGCTTGCAGTGCCAGGCTGATGTCGTGCCAGCGGGCCATCTCGCTGCCGCGATCCCAGGTGATCGTGCGACGTAGGTGAGCAGGCAGCTCGTTCATCGCCTCGATCATCGCGGTGGCCACCGAATCGGCGGTGTGATCGTGCGGTAGGTGCAGCAAGATGGTGAATCGGGTGCTGCGCTCGACCAGGGTCCCGATTGCGCTGCCACCTGCGGCGCCCAGGATCAGGTCACCTTCCCAATGCCCGGGCACGGCACGGTCATCCACCACGGCGGGCCGCTGGCTGATGGTGATCACATCGCTGAACTTCCCGCGTCGCTCGGTACTGCCCCGGGGCTTGCGAGCGGCGCGTTTAGTCGACAAGCACTTGTTCAGATCGGCGCGTAGCTGGCCGCGGCCTTGCACGTAGAGGCACTTGTAGATGGTTTCGTGGCTCACCCGTGTCAGCCTGTCATCGGGATGGTCACGAGCCAACATCTCGGCGATCAGTTTCGGGCTCCACCCGTCATCCATCCAGGTTTCGATGGCGGCGCACACCCGGGTGTCGTTGAGCTTGAACTCTTTGGGCCGCTTGGCTTTCTGACTAGCTCTGGCATGAGCCAACCCTGCGTGATAGTCCCCGGCCGCAGTGCGATTGCGCCGGATCTCGCGTGAGATGACGCTGGGATCGCGATCGAGCTGGCGGGCAATCTCAGCCTGTGGGTGTCGTTGATCGAGCCCCCGCATGATCAGGACGCGTTCGTCGTAGCTCAGCCGGTGACCACGTCCGCCGGCACGGGTGAGGTCACCAGGTTCGGCCAACCCGAGATCACCTTTGCCAATTCGCAGCCTCATACCGCCAGCCTTACGCCACCACGCCCGCCCGACATTGCGTGACACACCGAGTTGACGTTCGGCCTCCAGCACCGACATCCCGGCACACACCAGATCAAAAAACTGCCGCTTCAACCACCACGGCGCCCGATAACCAGTCGGCATTGCAACCCCCACATTGACGGATGTTGCATTGACCGTATGAATCTGCCCCGCGATTCTTGTCCCTGAGCACAGTCTCGGAGAAGGTGGCCGGAAAGATCAGTTGGTGTACTGATCGGCGACGTCGAACGCCTTGTCCAGGATCGCCAGACCCTCGCGCGCTTCCTCCTCCGTGACGTTGCACGGCGGCACCACATGGATGCGGTTGTAGTTGGCGAACGGCAGCAGGCCGTTGGCCTTGCAGGCACTGACCACGGCGCCCATCGCCGGGCTGGTGCCACCGTAGGGTGCCAACGGTTCGCGGGTCTGCTGATCGGCGACCAGCTCGACGGCCCAGAACACACCCGCACCGCGGACCTCGCCGATGCTGCGGTGCTTGGCCGCCAACTCCGCCAGGCCGGGCGCGATCACCTCGGACCCGATCTTGGCCGCGTTCTCGACCATGCCTTCGTCGGCCATCGCGTTGATGGTCGCGACGGCGGCCGCGGTGGCCAGCGGGTGCCCGGAGTAGGTCAGCCCGCCCGGGTAGGGCCGATGCGCGAACGTCTCATAGATGGCCGGGCTGATCGCCACACCACCGAGCGGCACATATCCGGAGTTGACGCCCTTGGCGAAGGTGAGCAGGTCCGGCACCACGTCGAAGTGGTCGATGGAGAACCACTTTCCGCTGCGCCCGAATCCGGCCATGACCTCGTCGGCGATGAACACGATGCCGTAGCGGTCGCAGATCTCCCGCACCCCGGTCATGTATCCGGGCGGGGGCACCATGATGCCGGCAGTACCCGGAATCGACTCCAGGATGATCGCAGCGATGGTGGCCGGGCCCTCCATCTGGATCAGCTTGTCGAGGTACTCCAGCGCGCGCTGGGATTCCTGTTCCTCGGTCTCGGCGTGGAACGACGAGCGATACAGAAACGGTCCGTTGAAGTGCACGGTGCCGGCGTTTCCGTAGTCGTTGGACCAGCGCCGCGGGTCACCGGTCAGGTTGACCGCGGTGTCGGTGCCACCGTGGTAGGAGCGGTACCGCGACAGCACCTTGTAGCGGCCGGTGTGCAGGCGGGCCATCCGGACCGCATGCTCCACCGCGTCGGCACCGGCGTTGGTGAAGAACACCTTGTTCAGGTCACCGGGGGTGCGCTCGGCGACCAGCCGGGCCGCCTCCGAGCGAGCCGCGTTGGCGTACTGCGGGGCCACCGTGCACAGCTTGGCGGCCTGCTCGGCAATGGCGGCCACGACCTTGGGGTGCTGGTGACCGATATTGGTATTGACCAGCTGGGAGGAGAAGTCCAGGAGGCGGTTGCCGTCGCCGTCCCACACGTACGAGCCCTGCGCGGCGGTGATCGTCATCGGCGAGATTTCCTCCTGCGCCGACCAGGAATGGAACACGTGTGCGCGGTCGAGTTCATAGGCCCGCGCGGCCTCGGCCTTCGCCGCCTCGACGGTCAATCCGTTGGGCAGCGCGGCGGACTCTTCAACAACAGTCATGGGTGCGATTCTCTCACTTGTTCTCGGGGAACCCGAGGTTGATGCCCCCATGGCTGGGGTCCAGCCAGCGGGTGGTGATGGCCTTGGTCCTGGTGAAGAAGTGCACGCCTTCGGCGCCGTGCGCATGGCTGTCACCGAACAGCGACGCCTTCCAACCGCCAAAACTGAAGTAGGACATCGGAACGGGAATCGGCACGTTGATGCCGACCATGCCGACCTCGACCTCGTTCTGGAAACGCCGCGCCGCGCCACCGTCATTGGTGAAGATCGCGGTGCCGTTGCCGTAGGGATTGTTGTTGATCAACGCAAGAGCATCGTCGTAGGTCTCGACCCGCAGCACCGACAGCACCGGACCGAAGATCTCATCGGTGTAGACACTCATCTCCGGCGTGACGTTGTCGAGCAGCGTCGGGCCCAGCCAGAAACCGCCGGGGTCCCGTTGGCCGGCCCCGTCCAGCACGGTGCGACCGTCGAGCACGACCTTGGCGCCGTCGACCTCGCCGGCGTCGATGTAGGAAGCCACCTTGTCGCGGTGGGCCTTGGTGACCAGCGGCCCCATGTCCGAATCCTGGGTTCCGTCACCGGTTTTGATGGTGGTGGCGCGCTCGGCGATCTTGGCGACCAGATCGTCGGCGATGGGGCCGACGGCCACCGCGGCCGAAATCGCCATGCAACGCTCACCCGCAGAACCGAAACCGGCGTTGACCATCGCATCGGCGGCCAGATCCAGGTCGGCATCGGGCAGGATCACGGCGTGGTTCTTGGCCCCGCCCAGCGCCTGCACCCGCTTGCCCGCCGCAGTGCCGGTGGCGTAGACGTACTGCGCGATCGGGGTGGAGCCGACGAAGGAGATCGCCTTGATCTTCGGGTTGGTCAACAGCTCGTCGACCGCGGTCTTGTCACCCTGCAGCACGTTGAACACACCGTCGGGCAGGCCCGCCTCGGCCCACAACCGGGCCATCCACAGCGAGGCGCTCGGATCCTTCTCCGACGGTTTGAGCACCACGGTGTTGCCCGCGGCGATGGCGATCGGGAAGAACCACATCGGCACCATGGCCGGGAAGTTGAACGGCGAGATGACGCCGACGGGGCCCAGCGGCTGCAGCACGGAGTGCACATCCACGTTCGTGGAGGCGTTCTCGGTGAACCCGCCCTTGAGCAGATTCGGGATGCCGCAAGCGAACTCGACGACCTCCAGGCCCCGGCTCACCTCACCGAGGGCATCGGAGAGCACCTTGCCGTGCTCAGCGGTGATGAGCGCGGCCAGCTCCTCCTTGCGGGCGTTGAGCAACTCCCGGTACGCGAACAGCACCGAAGTGCGCTTGGCCAGCGATGTGTCACGCCAAGCCGGGAACGCCGCCACGGCGGCGTCGATCACCGCACGAGCATCATCCACGCTGGCCAGCGCAACCTCACCGGTCACCGCACCAGTGGCCGGGTTGGTCACCGGGGCCGTGGCGGTCGACGTCCCGGCGAAGATCTTGCCGTCGCGCCAGTGCTGGATGACATTGCTCATGGGGGTCCGAACCTTCCTGCGGCATGGGGTGTGGCTACCACTCTGAGCCAGGATCAATACCGTTGGAGCCATCAGTCTGTAAAGCAGAACGCCTACTTCAATACACTTTGTCAATGATCCCGACCGTGCGTGACGTCATCGAGCTCCCGGTGGTGCAGGCCGGCGAGCCCGCGGTGCTCAGCGCGCAACAACTGGATCGGCCGGTGCGCTGGGTTCACGTCAGCGACATGCCCGACCTCGCTGGCCTGCTGCAGGGCGGCGAGCTGGTGCTCACCACCGGTGCTGCCCTGCGCGAGGCACCGCGTGACTACCTCGACCGGATGCAGCGAGCCGGCGTCGTCGGCGTGGTGGTGGAACTGGGCACCCGCATCGAGTCCCTTCCCGAGAGGGTCGGCGAGATCGCCCAAACCCTCGGTCTCGCGCTCGTGGTGCTGCATCGGGAGACCAAGTTCGTCGAGGTCACCGAGGCGGTGCACCGGCTCATCGTGGCCGACCAGTATGAGGAACTCGAGTTCGCCCACCGCACCCACAAGACCTTCACCGAGTTGAGCATGAAGCGCCCGTCGATGGCGGACATCGTGCGCGCAGCGGCCGAGATGATCGACGAATCGGTGGTACTCGAGGACTTGTCCCGCCAGGTGCTGGCGATCTCGCCCCGCAATGAACCGGCCACTGCCGTACTCGCCGACTGGCAACGCCGATCCCGCGCGATGACCGAACCGTGGACCACCACCGCCGTGGGCCCGCGCACCGAGGAATGGGGCCGGCTCATCGTCCCGCACTCCCCGACCGCCCCGGCCAAGACCACGATGGTCCTGGAACGCGCCGCTCAGGCACTCGCCCTGCACCGCATGGCCGAACGCGGCCGGTCCGGCCTAGAGCAGCAGGCCCAGAGCGGACTGATCGACGACGTGCTGGGCGGTCGGACCGCCGACGACCGCGAGGCCGATGCCCGGGCCCTGTCCCTCGGCCTGCGGGCCGCCACGACCTATCTTCCGGCCACCGTCCGGGTAGGTGCGCCGCCCGACCGACTCGACCCCGTCGGCATGCAGCGACGAAACATCCGCATCCTGGATGCGGTCACCCACAGCGTGAAATCCCAAGGGCACAGCGCGATCTGCTCGATCCGGCGGGACGGCGAAATCGGGTTGGTCCTGGCATTGAACCCCCGGCGCGGAGTCAACGCCGACGCCGCGCTGAGCCGCCTGGCGGAGGGCTGGCGTGACGCGATCGCCCGCGGCGGTGACGCCGACAAGGTCGTCGTCGCAGTCGGCGGTAACGCTGGCGGGTTCGCCGATGCGGTGCATGGACTTCGCGAATCCGCTCACGTCGCCGAGGTCGCGGCGTCGATGCCGGACCTTCCGCGTCCGTTCGTGCGGGCCTCCGACGTCCGCCTGCGCGGGTTGATCACCCTGCTGCTCGACGATCCGCGAGTCCAGATGTTCGCCGAAACCGAACTCAAGACCCTGCTGATCCACGACGCGGCCCACGGCAGCGACGACGTGGAAGTGCTGCGTGGCTACCTGGAACTCGCAGGCAACAAGTCCGCGCTGGCCAAACGCCTGCACATGAGCCGCCCGGCCCTCTACAGCCGGCTGGCCTCGATCGAACGCCGGCTCGGGGTCAACCTCGACGACGGCGAATCGATGACCTCTCTGCACGTGGCGCTGCTGGTGCTCGACGCGCAACACCGCGCAACCCCGGAGACGCCACGCTGAGCCCCATACTTGTTTGATGGCTGATCGCAACGTGCTGGGCGGCGCACTTCAGGAGTGCGGCACCGAACCGCTCACGGGCTTCTACCGCGACGGATGCTGCTCGACCGGGGAGGCGGACCAGGGGTGGCACACCATCTGCGCCGTGGTCACCGCAGAGTTCCTCGAACACCAGCAGTCGATCGGCAACGATCTGTCGACGCCGGCACCACAGTTCCGGTTCCCGGGCCTGATGCCCGGAGACCGGTGGTGTGTCACCGCCGTCAACTGGTTGCGGGCGCACCACGACGGCAAAGCCGCCCCCGTGGTCCTGGCCGCCACCCATGAACGCACGCTGAACCTGGTGCCCCTCGACGTGCTTCAGCAATATGCCGTCGATGTGCCCGACGACCTGGGCAGCCTCTGACGCTCCGTAGGCTCGGGACGTGAGCGTCGCACCGGATACCGCAGTCGAACTGGACAACCGCTTCGCCCGCGCCCTTCCCGAGATGGCCGTCGCGTGGCAGGCCGAACCCGCCCCCGCACTGCGATTGCTCGTGCTCAACGAGGCGTTGGCGGCCGAACTCGGCCTTGACGCCTCCTGGCTGCGCAGCCCCGACGGCCTCGGTCTCTTGTCGGGCACCGTCGTTCCCGACGGCGCCACGCCGGTGGCGCAGGCCTATGCCGGGCACCAATTCGGCGGCTACGTCCCGCGTCTCGGCGACGGACGCGCACTGCTGCTCGGCGAACTCGTCGGGCCCGGCGACCGTCTGCGCGATCTACACCTCAAAGGATCTGGCCGCACCCCATTCGCCCGGGGCGGTGACGGCCTCGCCGTCGTCGGACCCATGCTGCGCGAGTACATCGTGAGCGAGGCGATGCACGCCATGGGCATTCCCACCACCCGCTCACTGGCCGTGGTGGCCACCGGACGTGCAGTCCGGCGCGAGACATCACTGCCCGGGGCGGTGCTGGCCAGGATCGCCGGCAGTCACCTGCGGGTCGGCAGCTTCCAATACGCGAGCGCGCAGGCCCAGACCGCCGGCGACATCACGCTGCTGCGCCGGCTCGCCGACCACGCCATCGCACGACACCATCCCGACGCGGCGAATGCGGAGAACCCGTACCTGGCGTTGTACGAGGGCGTCGTCGCGGCGCAGGCGTCGCTGCTGGCGCAATGGATGCTCGTCGGGTTCATCCACGGCGTGATGAACACCGACAACATGACCATCTCCGGTGAGACCATCGACTACGGGCCGTGCGCCTTCATGGAAACCTTCGATCCCGCAACGGTATTCAGCTCGATCGATCACGGCGGTCGCTACGCCTACGGCAATCAGCCCACGGTGGCTGCGTGGAACCTGGCCCGCTTCGCCGAAACCCTGCTACCCCTACTCGCCGACGAGGGCGACCACGCCGTCGAGCTGGCCACCCGGGCACTGCACGAGTTCGGCCCCCAATTCGACGCCGCATGGTCGGCCGGGATGCGCGCCAAGCTCGGGCTGCCCACCGAGGTCGATGATGAGGCGGCCCGTGCCCTGATGGATGACCTACTTGTGCTGTTGCAGCAGAACCGAACTGACTACACGTCATTCTTTCGCGACCTCAGCCGTGCCGCGCGCGGAGAAAACCGGATCGCCGCCGGATTCGACGAGTGGCTGGAGCGGTGGCAAGCCTTCGGCCCTGACGCCGCTGCGATGGACCGGGTGAATCCCGTCTACATCCCCCGCAATCATCTCGTCGAGGAGGCGTTGGCCGCGGCGACCGCCGATGATCTGCAGCCCCTCCAGGAACTCATGAGCGCCCTCGCGGAACCCTACGATGAGCGCCCCGGGCTCGAGCGGTATGCCGCACCGGCGCCCGACGACTTCGGTGCCTACCGCACGTTCTGCGGAACCTGACGACTAGCCGCTACCGTGGGTCGGGTGACGACGATCACCATGAACACACCGACCGGCCCGATCGACGCTCTACTCAGCCTCCCCGGTGGCGAAGGACCGCGGCCAGGGGTGGTGATCATCCACGACGCGATCGGCTACGCACCCGACAACGAGGCGATCTCCGAACGCGTCGCGGCGGCCGGCTATCTCGCGCTCACGCCGAATCTCTACGCACGCGGAGGTCGGGCCAGGTGCATCACCCGGGTGATGCGGGAACTGCTGACACAGCGCGGCCGGGCACTGGACGACATCCTGGCCGCACGCGATCACCTGCGTGCGCACCCGCAGTGCACCGGGACGGTCGGCATCGCAGGTTTCTGTATGGGCGGACAGTTTGCGCTTGTACTTGGCCCCAAAGGGTTTGGCGCGTCAGCACCGTTCTACGGCACTCCGCTGCCGCGTCGGCTCGACCAGACCCTGGACGCCTCATGCCCGGTCGTGGCGAGCTTCGGCCGCCGCGATCCGCTAGGTATCGGTGCCGCCGGCCGGTTGCAGCGCGTCGTCGACGACAAGTTCATCCCGTCCGACATCAAGGTCTACTCCGAGGCCGGGCACAGCTTCGCCAATCAACTTCCGGGCCAGTCGTTTCTGCGCATCACCGGCTTCGGCTACAACGAGGCGGCCACCGCCGATGCCTGGTCGCGGGTGTTCGCGTTCTTCGACGAGCACCTGGCGGCTAAAGCCAACTGAGTCCGGCCACCACCAGCGCCTGCGTACCGGTGTCCAGGGTCGGCTGCAGTACCGGGGCGAACCGCGGTGAATGGTTCACCGGGATGTCCGCTCCCACGCGATCGGCGGCCACTGCCGCGCGGAAAACCTGCTCGTCGAGCCCACCGATACCCCAGTAGGTGTACGGCGCACCCAGAGCGACAGGGATGTCACTGAAGTCCTCACTGCCCGCGCCGGCCGGCATCGTCTGCACCCGGTCGCCGAAGTACCCGTGGAAAGCGGCCTCGACCCGGGCCGTCACCGCATCGTCGTTGACGGTCGGTGGAAAGTGGTCGTACAACTCGAATTCCGGCTCCCGTGGCGAATCGGATGCCTGGCATTCGGCGATGACGATGCGCCGGATCGCCGCGAGCATCGCAGCCCGCACCGAGTCATCGAAGGTGCGCAGATTGAGTTCGAGTACCGCGTGGTCGCCGATAACGTTGCTCTTGGCCCCGGCCTGGATGCTGCCCACGGTCAGCACGACCGTCTCACTCGGCGCCACCTCACGCGACACGATCGTCTGCAAGCGGATGACGATCATCGACGCCAACACCACCGGGTCCACTGTGACCTGCGGCATCGACCCGTGCCCGCCCCGGCCGAAGACCGTGACCCGCAGGCTGTCGGCCGCAGACATCACCGCACCGCTGCGGATACTCACCTGCCCGCCGGGCGTGGGAAACACGTGCTGGGCCAACGCCACATCGACCTTGCCGACGATATCGACCAGACCGTCGTCGGCCATGCCGCGGGCTCCGTCGCCGACCTCCTCGGCCGGCTGGAAAACCGCAATCACGGTGCCGCGCCAGTGATCCGTCGCCTGGGCGAACAATTCGACCGCCCCCAACAGACACGTCACGTGCACATCGTGGCCGCAGGCGTGCATCACGCCGGGCGTGGCGCTCGCATACGGCAGACCCGTCGCTTCGGCCACCGGCAGGGCGTCCATATCCGCGCGCAACAGGACCCGGGGACCGTCGCCGTTACCCAAGACCGCGACCACACCGGTTCCACCGACACCTTCATGGACGGTCAGACCGGACTCCCGCAGACGCGCGGCGACCACACCGGCAGTGCGCTTTTCCTGATGCGAAAGTTCGGGATTCTCGTGCAGGTCCCGGTAGAGCGGCTCCTGCCATGTGCGGACCTCGGGCAGGCGCATCAGCACCGCGTCGGCGCGACGGCGAATATCGTCCCCGGTACTGATCGTCGCCACCGCTCGCCCCCTACCCGCTGTTACTCCGGCAACCGCAATTCAGGCTTTTCGACCTCTTCGATGTTCACGTCCTTGAACGTGATGACGCGCACCTGCTTGACGAACCGGGCCGGACGGTACATGTCCCACACCCAGGCATCGGCGAGCCTCAACTCGAAATAGACCTCGCCCTCGGAGTTACGCGGTATCAGCTCGACACTGTTGGCCAGGTAGAACCGACGCTCGGTCTCGACGACGTAGCTGAACTGCCCGACGATGTCCTTGTATTCGCGGTAAAGCGAGAGCTCCATCTCGGTTTCATACTTCTCGAGATCCTCGGCGCTCATCTGGTGTGCTGTCCTTCTCGTAGTGCTGATGCCTTGTCGATCATCTTTGCGTACGCCACTTCAGCATGCCGCATTGGTGCCACCTCCCGCCGCACGTCTGTCATCTCTGCGGCCCGCCGCACGTTCACATACGAGTAGCGGTGCTCCGCACACGGACCCAACTCCGTCAACGCCGCGGAGTGCGCTGCCGTGCTGTACCCCTTGTGCTCGGCGAACCCGTAGCCAGGATGCTGTTGTTCCATCTCGACCATCAACCGATCCCGGCTGACCTTGGCCAGCACGCTGGCCGCTGCGATACAGGCGGCCGCGGCGTCTCCCCCGATCACCGGCAAGGAAGGCACCGCCAAGCCCGGAACCCGGAAGCCGTCGGACAAGACGTATCCGGGACGCAGCGACAGCCCCGCCACCGCACGCCGCATGCCCTCGATATTGGCCACGTGCACACCGAGGCGGTCCACCTCCTCGGACGGAATGAACACCACGTGGTAAGCCAGCGCATAACGGCGAATCAGGGGAAACAGCCGCTCCCGCTCCCGCTCGACCAGCTTCTTGGAATCGTCGAGGGAGGCCAGGCTGTCCATCCGGTTGGGGCCCAGCACGCAGGCCGCCACCACCAGAGGTCCCGCACACGCGCCGCGCCCCACCTCGTCCACGCCGGCAACCGGGCCCAGACCGTTGCGATACAGCGCTGATTCCAGGGTGCGTAGTCCGGATGACCTCCGGATCACCGTGCGAGGCGGCCACGACGTCTTCACCGCTGGAGGCACAGGGCAGCTCCTAGGAGTCGGTCTGCGGGTTCACGCCGTTGATACCGCCCCATCGGGACGGCGGCCAGGCGATGAACCGTGCCTTTCCGATCACATTCTCCACCGGAACCGTGCCGGCCACCGGATCACCGGTGCACAACAGGCCATTTTGCACGTCGGTGGGCAGATTGCTGCAGTGGTACCGCGAGTCGGCCGAATGGGTCCGGTTGTCGCCCATCACCCACACCCGGTCCGGCGGGACGGTGACCGGACCGAACTCAGGGCCGAGACACGGATAGACGCCTGGGTCGGCCATCATGGTGGCCGGGTCCAGATACGGCTCGTTGAGCTGTTTACCGTCGACTGTCAGACCGGTGTCGGCACGGCATTGCACCGTTTGACCGCCCACTGCGATGACGCGCTTGACGAGGTCGTTCTCATCCGGTGGGACAAAACCCACGAATGAAAGCGCATTCTGCACCCAGCGGATCGCGGTGTTGTCCGAACGGATCGACTTGTAGCCGACGTTCCACGACGGCGGGCCCTTGAACACCACGACATCGCCGGGTTCCGGTTGGGAGAACCGGAAGGTCACCTTGTCGACCATGATCCGGTCACCCACGCAACCGGGGCAACCGTGCAACGTCGGCTCCATCGATTCCGACGGAATCAGATACGGACGCGCAATGAACGTCAGCGTCACGTAATAGAGCACCAATGCGATGGTCGCCAAAACGGCGATTTCGCGGGCCGTGGAATGCTTGCGCTCGGGCTTCGCGTCCTGCGATTCGTCCTCGGACGCGTCGCGAGACTGCTCTGACTCAGAGTCGAGGCCCGAACCGGAATCGAAGCTACCCTCCGAACGCGTGTCGGCAGGCTCGGCGGGTCCGGTCACAGGCACCACAGTAGCGGGCGTCGTGACCGGTCCCGCGACGAGAGCTTCGTCAGGAGGAGCAGCGCGCTCAGCGCTTTTCCTTGATCTTCGCCTTCTTGCCACGAAGCTCGCGCAGGTAGTAGAGCTTGGCACGACGCACGTCGCCACGGGTCACGACATCGAGGTGATCGATGTTGGGCGAATGCACCGGGAAGGTGCGCTCGACGCCGACGCCGTAGCTCTCCTTCCGCACGGTGAAGGTCTCGCGGATGCCACCGCCCTGGCGACGAATGACGACGCCCTTGAAGACCTGGATGCGCTCCTTGGAGCCCTCGATCACCTTCACGTGCACGTTGACGGTGTCGCCGGGGCTGAAGGTCGGGATGTCGTCGCGCAGCGACGCCTGATCGACGAAGTCCAGCGTGTTCATCGGTGACACTTCCTTGTTGTTGGCTGCTCCGGGCAGTCGCGTAAAGATCGCGCAGCCGAAGCTATTTTTCGGGTATATCGGGTTGCATCTCGCAGCGGACGCGGACAAGCCGGCCCAGTCCTGCGCAGACAACTGCTCAATTGTGCCAGACGGGTCCCCATACCGTGAAATCCGGCGGGTCGGTCCACCCGTTTGCCCCGACTTCTGCACCATACTGCGAGCACTACTAACTACGCGGGCCACGAGGCGAACGGTTAGGCTTCACCGACCGATGCCCCGGCCCTGCAGAGCCCATCGGGTTTCGTTGACGGTTCAAGGAGGACCATGCGAGGGCGGCCGTCAAAACTGACGATGGCGAGCGCGGCCGGCATGACCGCCGTGGTCGCGATGGCGGCGGTAACGGTCGGCTGCGAAGCCCGGGTGTACGGAACTCCCCCGGTTGCACCTGGTGCACCGCAACTGACCGTGGTCGTCCCCCAGGGCAGCTTGGCTCCCCTGCCCGAGGCCTCGCCCGGAGAACCCGCCGCCAGCTTCATGGGCCTCGGGGACCGCACGCAACAGGCGACCGAGGACGCTGCCGACGCCGGCGCCGAGATCACCGTGCTGGTCCTCGACCGCAACACCGGCCAGCTGGTCTCCAACGGAAACGGGACGACCATCGCCATCGCGTCGGTGGTCAAGTTGTTCATCGCCGACGATCTGCTGCTGCAGGAGGCCAGGGGCCAGACGGTCCTCAGCCCCGAGGACCGCGAGAACCTGGACGTGATGCTGCGGTCCTCCGACGACAGCGCCGCCGAGGTCTTCTGGTACCGCAGCGGCGGTAGCGCCATCGTCGACCGGGTGACTGCCCGCTACGGCCTGGGCTCGACGCGGCCACCCAGCGACGGGCGCTGGTGGAACACCATCAGCACCGCGGCCGACCTGGTGCGCTACTACGACATGATGATGAACGGCAGCGGCGGTCTGCCCGCTGAACAGGCCAACGTCATCCTGTCCAACCTGGCCCAGTCCACTCCGGACGCCATCGACGGCACGCAACCGGGCGGCACTTACCCTCAACGATTCGGCATCCCCGAAGGCCTCTACCGCGAGCCGGTCGCGATCAAGCAGGGCTGGATGTGCTGCATCGGCTCGGATTGGATGCACCTGTCGACCGGCGTGATCGGCTCCGACCGACGTTTCATCATGGTGATCGGTTCGCTGCAGCCCACCAACGCTGCGACCGCACGGGACACCATCACCGACGCCGTCAAGACGATGTTCCCCGGCGGCCGGATCTAGGACTCGTCGAGCAGGTCGGGCCTGCGCTCGCGGGTGCGCTGCACCGACTGTTCGTGGCGCCACGCCGCGAGCTTGGCGTGATCCCCGGACAGCAGCACGTCGGGTACATCCAGCCCACGCCAACTCTGCGGCCGGGTGTAGCTGGGCCCCTCCAGCAGGCCGTCGGAATGCGAATCTTGTTGGTGCGATGCGGGATTACCCAATACATCGGGCATCAACCGGACCACGGCCTCGATCATGACCAACGCGGCCGACTCGCCGCCGTTGAGGACGTAGTCGCCGATGGAAACCTCTTCGACCCGCATCCGGCGGGCCGCATCGTCGGCCACCCGCTGGTCGATCCCCTCGTACCGGCCGCACGCGAACACCAGGTGCGACTCCGCACTCCAGCGCTCGGCCACCGCCTGGGTGAACGGGCGCCCCGCCGGCGTCGGCACGACCAGAAGTGTTTCCTCAGAACATATTTCGTCGAGCGCCTCACCCCACACCGGCGCTTTCATGACCATCCCCGGACCACCGCCGTACGGTGAGTCGTCCACCGACCGGTGCACATCATGGGTCCAGTTCCGCAGGTCATGTACGGCAACAGAGAGTATTCCGGCGTCAATCGCCTTGCCCGGCAACGCCTGCCGGATCGGATCGAGATAGGCCGGGAAGATCGTGACGACATCAATGTGCACGGTTGCGCACCTTCTAGACCAGGTCCAGGTTCAGCAGACCGTCCGGCGGATCGATGACGACGGTTCCAGTCTCCCGGGACACCGACGTGACGATGGCGCCGACGAACGGGACAAGTATTTCGCGGTCATCGGCATCGGCCTTGATCGCCAACAGTTCTCCGGCCGCGGTGTGCAGTACCTCGCGGACGGCACCCACCGCGGTGCCGTCGACAGTGACTACCCGCAGGCCTTCGAGCTCGTGGTCGTAGAACTCGTCGGGATCGTCGATCGCGGGCAGGTCGGCGGTGTCGACGATGAACACCGTGCCACGCAGTGCGTCGGCCGCATTGCGGTCGGCGACACCGGCCAGGCGGATCAGCAGTCGACCAGCGTGATCACGCACGGATTCGATCGAGAACATGCGCTCGGCACCCCCTCTGGCGCGGCCCCGAAGGGCCACGCCAGGGGTGAATCGGGCATCGGGGTCGTCGGTCCTGACCTCGACCACAACCTCACCGGAAATGCCGTGAGCTTTGACAACCCGCCCGACAACCAGGTCCATTGATCCGACGCTACTGGTCGGTGTCCACCACGTCGACGCGGATCCCGCGCCCACCGATGCCGGCGACCAAGGTGCGCAGCGCGGTGGCGGTGCGACCGCTGCGGCCGATGACCTTGCCCAGGTCGTCGGGGTGCACGTGCACCTCGACGGTCCGGCCGCGGCGGCTGGTGACCATGTCGACGCGGACGTCGTCGGGATTGTCCACGATGCCGCGGACCAGGTGCTCGACGGCGTCGACCACGACAGAACTCACTGGGATACTCAGCTCTCGCTTGCGGCGTCGCCGGCAGCGGCCTCAGCCGCGGGCGCCTCAGCCTCGGTGGCCGCCTCGGCGGCTTCGTCCTTCTTGGGAGCCTTCTTCTTCTTGGGCGTGACGGCCGCAGCACCGGTGCCGCTCTCGGCCTCGGCCAGCGCCGCGTTGAACAGCTCCAGCTTGGACGGCTTGGGCTCCTTGACCTTCAGCGTGCCCTCGGCACCCGGCAGGCCCTTGAACTTCTGCCAGTCACCGGTGATCTTCAGCAGGGCCAGCACCGGCTCGGTGGGCTGGGCGCCGACACCCAGCCAGTACTGCGCGCGCTCCGAATCGATCTCGATCAGGCTCGGCTCTTCCTTGGGGTGGTAGCGACCGATGACCTCGATGGCGCGGCCTTCGCGGCGGGTGCGCGCGTCGGCGACAGAGATGCGGTACTGGGGGTTGCGGATCTTGCCAAGCCGGGTGAGCTTGATCTTGACAGCCATGTTTAAGCACTTCTCCTCGATGTCACGCTGCAATTCAGCGATGCGGGCGGAATTGCCCGATCCGGTTTTGCCTTACGTGTGTGACCGCCGCGCAGCGCATTGAACGAGTCGCCCGGCAGACAGCGTCCAATTGTGCCAGACCAGGCAGTACGGACCAAAATCGCGGGACGGAGGCGGCTCAGACGATCTTGTCGAAGCACTTGGTCTCGACGCGGCGGCTCATCCGCCAGCCCTCGGCGGTCCGGATGAACTCGTCCTCGTACCACAGGCCACAGAACAACACCTGCTGCTCCAGCCCGGGCAGCACCATGGGATTGAAGCAGATCGTGCGCGACGACGCCTTGTCCCCCTCGATGCGGACGTCGAAGTTGCCGAGCATGTGGGCGTAGGCCGGAAAGTTCGGCAGCACTTCGGCCAGCCACGCCTTGACCTCCGGGTACTGGCCGTCGATACCGCCCATCGCCCGGTAGTCGATGTAGGCGTCGGCGGTGAACACCGCATCGAGGTCATCGAATAGTCGACGGTCTATCGCCGTGGAGTAGTCGATCAACAATTGCTGGATCTCCAGACGGTCCGAAATCTCGGCCAGGCTCAACATGTCTCGATTCAACACGATGGGCAGGTTGTCGGGGGTGGGGGTTACGTTGCACTCGCACGCGAGTATCGCGTTCGGTTATCGCCGAGGCCACCGCAAGTGAAGGGGCGTGGTTGATCGAGATGGAGATCGTGCCTGATCACGTGCCTGTGTCGGTGAAGGCCATCAAGGGCCGCTTATCTCGTGTTGCGCGTGAGGAGTTCTCCTGGTTGAAGTCGCAGTTGCCGTCGTTGTGGACGAACTCGTACTTCGCCGCCACGGTGGGCGGTACTCCGTTGTCGGTCGTCAAACGCTATGTCGAGTCGCAGAAGGACCGCTGAGTCATGATGACGGGGCGGCGGTTTCGAGTCGAATTCACCGAGGACCAAGCCGAGTATGCCGAGCAGGTTGGGGCGGCTTGCCGGGCGGTGTGGAATACCGGCCTGGAGCAGCGCCGCGAGTATCGCCGGCATGGCAGGTGGATGAACTACGGCGCCCAGGCCCACGAACTTGCCGAAGCGAAATCCGAGCATCCGTGGCTCAAAGACGTTCCGGGGCACTGCCTGCAGCAGACGTTGATGGACCTGGACAAGGCGTGCCGCGCATATGGGACGTTTCGGGTGCGGTGGCGCGCGGGCCGCAGATGGTCGCCGTCGTTCCGGTTCCCCGAGGGCAACAAGATGGTGGCAGAGAAGCTCAATCGTCAGCACGCGCGGATCAAGTTGCCCAAGCTGGGCTGGGTGAAGTTCCGGGCTTCGCGCAGTCTGGACGCTGAAACCATCCGCTCGGTCACCCTTACCCGCAACAGCAGACACTGGTTCATCTCCGTGTTGGTCGACGACGGCTGGCAGGCCCCCGAGACCCACCGTGCGCCGGGCACGGCCGTCGGGGTAGACCGTGGCGTGGCCACGGCGATCGCGACCAGTACCGGCGAGCTTATCGACCGCCCGTTCACGACCGCCGGTGAGCGGCGGCGGGTGGTGACGTTGCAACGCAGGTTGTCGCGGTGCGCTAAGCGGTCGGCTAACCGGGACAAGATCCGGGCCGAACTGGCGGCGGTCCGGGCCCGGGAGCGGCACCGGCGTCTGGATTTTTGTGCTCAAACCGCCCACCAACTCACGACGGCGAACGCGGTGGTGGTGGTCGAAAACTTGAATACCAAGAATATGACCCGCTCGGCGAAAGGAACGCTGCAAGACCACGGACGCAATGTGGCTGCGAAATCCGCGCTCAACCGTGCCATCCTCGCCAAAGGATGGCATCAGTTCTCGTTGGCACTGTCCTCGTCGGCCCGTTACACCGGGACCACGGTGGTGCCGGTGCCGGCGGCATACACGTCGCAACGCTGCTCGAAATGTGGGCACGTGGACCCGAAATCCCGTGAGAGCCAAGCGGTATTCCGGTGCACCTCGTGCACACACCATGAGCACGCGGACGTCAACGCCGCCAAGAACATTCTGGCCGCAGGGCTTGCGGTCACTGCCTGTGAAGACCAACTCCGGCCTGCGGGCAAGGCGCGGTCACCGAAGCAGGAACCAGCAGGAAACCGCGAGGAATTACTGCTCCACACCCCCAACGCCGCTACCGCAGCATGAACGGGTTGGAATCCCCCGGCGTCAGCCGCGGGGAGGATCGTCAATCAACACGATTAGGCTGGCCCGCCATGGGGAGACTCGTTGGACTCGTTCCGGGTGCCGTCATCGCTGTGGCGACCGCGCTGATCCCGGTCGCGTCCCTGCTCGGCACCGCACCCCCGGCCAGAGCCGACATCGACGTGCAGCAGATCGGGTCCGCACCCATCCCGGACGGACCCGCGCAGGGCTGGGTCGTCGCCGACCTGGATACCGGACAGGTACTGGCCGCACGCAACGAGCACACCCGTTACGCACCGGCGAGCACGATCAAGACCCTGCTGGCCCAGGTGGTGCTCGACGAGGTGCCGCTGGACAGCACGATCGTGGCCGACGAAGCCGATACCCGGGTCGAGTGCAACTGCGCCGGCGTCGCACCCGGGCACACCTACACCGCGCGCCAACTGCTGGAGGCAGCGCTGCTGGCATCAGGAAATGACGCCGCCAACACCCTGGCCCGGATGGTCGGCGGGCCCGAGGCCGCCGTGAGCAAGATGAACGCCAAGGCGGTGGCGCTCGGGGCGAACAACACGAATGTCGCCACCCCGTCGGGGCTGGACGGGCCGGGGATGCCGTTCTGGTCGACACCGCACGACCTGGCGACCATCTTCCGTGGCGCCATGGCCAATCCGACCTTCGCGCAGATCACCACGATGCCCTCGACCACGTTCCCCAGCAAGACCGGCGACCGGGTCCTGGCCAATCAGGACGAGCTGTTGCATCGCTACCCCGGCGCCATCGGCGGCAAAACGGGTTTCACCGACATCGCCCGCAAGACGTTCGTCGGAGCCGCGCAGCGCGACGGCCGCCGTCTGGTGGTCACGATGATGTACGGACTGGTCAAAGAGGGTGGGCCGACCTACTGGGATCAAGCGGCAACCTTGTTCGACTGGGGCTTCGCCCAGGACCGCTCGGCCAGCATCGGGTCGCTCTAGGCCTGGCGGCCCGCACCGACGGTCCGATATCTGAAGGAAACCTGACCGTGCGCGCAGCGAGTCCAAAGTTGCGTAGCGTCGACGCTCGTGCGAAGACTGTTCGTGACGCTGGCGCTCGCCCTCGGTACGGCCCTGGCCGCCGCGAACATCTGGGCACCGCCGGCCGCCGCGCAGCCAGGTGTCCAGCCGGCAGGTGCGCAGATTCCCGATGGGCCCGCCAAGGCCTGGCTGGTCGCCGACATGGACACCGGCCAGGTGCTGGCGTCCAAGGATCCCAACGGCTCGTACGCCCCGGCCAGCACCATCAAGCCGCTGTTGGCGATGGTGGTACTCGATCACCTTCGACCCGACAATTTCGCGCGGGCCAACGAGTCCCACACCAAGGTCGAATGCTCGTGTGTCGGCCTCAAACCGGGCCAGCCCTACACCACCCGCCAACTGCTCGAAGCGCTGCTCATGGTGTCGGGCAATGATGCGGCGAACATGCTGGCCGACATGCTGGGTGGCCGGCCCGCGGCCGTCGCGGCGATGACCCGCAAGGCGGCCAGCGTCGGCGCCCGCAATACCCGGGCGTCCTCACCGTCCGGCCTCGACGGTCCCGGCTGGGAAACCGTCACCACACCGCACGACCTCGCGGTGATCCTGCGCGCGGCGCTGAACTACCCGCTGATCGCGCAGATCATGCGCCAGCCATCGGCCCAGTTCCCGGGCAAGACCCTGACCAACCAGAACGAGCTTCTCGCACGCTATCCCGGTGACATCGCCGGCAAGACCGGATACACCGACCTGGCCCGCAAGACGTATGTCGGTGCCGCCCAACGCGGCAACCGACGCCTGGTCGTGGTGCAGATGTACGGCACCGGCGATCTGTACGGTCAGGCGATCGATCTGTTCGACTACGGTTTCTCGCACTGACCATCGGCAGGGTCGTAAAGAGGTAGGGCCCCACCGGGACTCGCACCTAACTAAGGTAACCCTAAATTCTCGCGGAGTATCCGCGCACGATGAGGGGAGCCGATGTGTCCGAGCGTGAGTTCTCGCTGGTGGTCGCCTATGGCACCGACATGGGCAACGCCGAAGACGCTGCCATGTCGTTCGCCGAGGCCACCACCGCAGCCGGAATTCCCGCCGAGGCCGTCGAACTCAATCAGGTGGAACTCGGTCAGCTCAGTACCGCAACGCATTTCATCGCGGTCACCTCCACCTTCGGTGATGGCGAGTTCCCCGACACCGCCACGTTGTTCTGGGAGGCGCTCAGCGTCTCCACCGATCGGCTGGAGCACCTGAGCTTCGCAGTCCTGGCCCTGGGCGACACATCCTACGAATTGTTCTGCAACGCAGGCATACTCCTTGATGCCCGGCTGGAAGAGCTGGGCGCCACCAGGATCGCCGACCGGATAGACGTCGACGGATACTACGAGGAACCTGCCGCTGCGTGGACCACCGACCTCGTCAAACAGCTCACCGCGGTCCAGGCCGGCCCCGCGGCACCCGTCGCCGTCATAGAGACCGCCCCGGCCGATCCCCCACTTCGCACCCAGGAACGCAACCGCCCCTTCGGGGCCGCGCTGACCGTCAATCGGCTGCTCACCGCGACAGAATCCGACAAGGAGGTCCGCCACTACGAGCTCGACCTCACCGGCTCCGGGATCACCTACCTGGCCGGCGATTCACTGGCCGTCCACCCGACCAACGATCCCGACCTGGTGGCGGCGATCCTCGCCGAACTCAAGGTGGGCCCCGAACACCGGATCGCCGACACGGAGGAGACCTTGGGTGTCCTTCTGACCGAGCACCTGGAGATCCGGACGCCCTCGCGAGCGCTGCAGGAGTTGGCCGGTACCGCCGCCTACGGTCAGGATGTCCTCGATCTGATCAGGCGCACCGCTCTCACCGTCGACGAGGTCGTAGACACGTTGCGCCCGTTGCAATTCCGCGATTACTCGATCGCCTCCAGCCCGCTGGTACATCCCGATTGCATCCATCTGACCGCGGCTACGGTGCGCTACCCCGCCGCCGACCGCCACCACGGCGGCGTGGCCTCCACATATCTGGCCGGGCGCGCGCAGACGGTTCGGGTTCACCTGCGCCCCAACCATCATTTCCGCCTGCCTCCCGGCGATGTGCCGATCATCATGATCGGGCCGGGAACCGGTATCGCGCCGTTCCGGGCGTTCCTGCAGGAACGGCAGGCCGCCGCCGCGCCCGGTCGGTCCTGGCTGTTCTTCGGGGACCGGCGCCGGGCGACGGACTTCCTCTACGGTGACGAGCTGACGGGATTCGTCGAGTCGGGCACGCTGACCCGGCTGGACGTGGCCTTCTCCCGCGATCAGGATACGAAAGTGTATGTGCAGCAGCGCATGCGGGAGAACTCAGCCGAGTTGTTCGCGTGGCTACAGGACGGCGCATACCTCTACGTGTGCGGTGATGCCGACCGCATGGCCAGGGATGTCGACGCCACCCTGCACGAGATCATCGCCGAGAACGGCTCGATGGATGCCGACGCCGCGCACGCCTACGTCAATGACCTGATCAAAACCCACCGGTATCTGCGCGACGTGTACTGAGTTTTTCCCGCGAGCAGACACCTAGGTACCCGGAAACGCGCGTTTTGGGGTACCTAGGCGTCTGCTCGCCGGTGATGGTGAGTCAGAACACCCGGCCGCGCAGGATCACCAGGTCGGGGTGGCTGACCCCGCCGTGGCGCGGATCCTCGGTGTAGCAGACCAGGTCCGCCGATGTCCCGTGCTCCAGCGCAGGCCGGCCCAGCCACGCCCGCGCATCCCAACTGGCCGCCCCCAAGGCGGCGGTGGGGCTCATCCCGATGCCCTTGAGCGCCTCGATCTCGTCGGCGATACGACCGTGGGCGATCATGCCGCCGGCGTCGGTGCCCGCGAAAACCGGCACCCCGGCCTCGTAGGCCGCTCCCACCCGGCCGCGGCAGGACGCATAGAGATCGCGCATGTGCCTGGCGTACGACGGGTACTTGCCTGCCGCATCGGCGATGCCGGGGAAATTGTCGATGTTGATCAGGGTCGGCACCAGCGCCGTGCCGTGTTCGAGCATCAATTCGATGGTGTCGTCGGTGATCCCGGTGCCGTGCTCGATGCAGTCGATTCCGGCCTTGATCAGCCCCGGCAGCGCATCCTCGCCGAATACGTGCGCAGTGACCCGCGCGCCCTCGGCGTGGGCCGCGTCGATCGCGGCCTTGAGGATCTCGTCGGACCACAGCGGCGCCAGGTCCCCGATGCCACGGTCGATCCAGTCGCCGACCAGCTTCACCCAGCCGTCGCCCCACCGGGCCTGCTCGGCCACCGCGGCGGGCAGTTGCGACTCGTCCTCGATGTCGATCGGCAACCCCGGCGAATAGCGCTTGGGCCGGGCCAGATGCCGTCCGGCCCGGATGATGCGCGGCAGGTCCTCGCGGTCGTCGAAGCTGCGGGTGTCCACCGGCGATCCGGCGTCACGCAGCAGCAACGCACCAGCGTCCCGTTCGGTCTCCGCCTGGGTGACCGCCTCGTCGATGTCGACGGCACCACCCGGGCCCAGGCCGACATGGCAGTGCGCGTCGACCAGGCCGGGAATGATCCAGCCACCGTCAAAGACGGTCTCGGCCCCGGCCACCGGTTCGGCGGACAGCACTCCGCGCATCCCGCGCTCTTCGCGCAAGCGCTCATCGTGCGAACGCTCTTCACGCAAGCGCTCATCGACGATCCACCACTCGACGGGCTCGCCATCGGGTAGGCCGCGTCCCCGAAGGTGGAGCGCGTGGAGCACAGCGCTACTTCTGGCCCGGGAACTTCAGCTTCGACAGGTCGAAATCGGCCAGGCCGGGCGGCAATTCGTCCAGGCCCTTGGGCATGTTCGACAGGTCGGGGAAACCGGCGGGCATCCCGGCGCCGAACGGGTTCTTGGGCTGGGTGGGGCCGCGACCCTTGCCTTTGCCTTTACCGGCCTGCTTGTTCTTGCCCTTGGCGGCCTTGCGCGGCGCGTTCTTGCGGCCGAACGGCATGCCCATCTGGCCGGCCATCGACGACATCATCTTGCGGGCGTCGAAGAAGCGGTCCACGAGCGAGTTGACCTCGGACACCGCGACACCGGAGCCGTTGGCGATGCGCAGCCGGCGCGAGGCGTTGATGATCTTGGGATCGGCCCGCTCGGCCGGCGTCATGCCGCGGATGATGGCCTGCACCCGGTCCAGCTGCTTGTCATCGACCGCGGCCAGCGCGTCCTTCATCTGTCCGGCCCCGGGCAGCATGCCCAGCAGGTTTCCGATCGGGCCCATCTTGCGGATCGCCAGCATCTGCTCGAGGAAATCCTCCAGCGTCAGCTCTCCGGAGCCGATCTTGGCGGCGGCCTCCTCGGCCTTCTGCTGATCGAAGACCTGCTCGGCCTGCTCGATGAGGGTGAGCACGTCACCCATGCCCAGGATGCGGCTGGCCATCCGGTCGGGGTGGAAGACGTCGAAGTCTTCGAGCTTCTCCCCGGCGGAGGCGAACAGGATCGGCACACCGGTGATCTCACGGACCGACAAGGCCGCGCCGCCACGAGCGTCGCCGTCGAGCTTGGTCAGCACCACACCGGTGAAGCCGACGCCTTCGCGGAACGCCTCGGCGGTGGCGACGGCGTCCTGACCGATCATCGCGTCGAGCACGAACAGCACTTCGTCAGGGTTGACGGCGTCCCGGATGGCCGCGGCCTGACCCATCAGCTCGTCGTCGATACCCAGCCGGCCCGCGGTGTCGACGATGACGACGTCGTAGTGCTTGGCACGCGCCTCGGCCATACCGGCAGAGGCGACCGCCACCGGATCGCCGTGGCCACCGATCTCCAGGCCATCGGGCGAGGTGCCCGGGTGCGGGGCGAAGGTCGCCACACCGGCGCGCTCACCGACGATCTGCAGCTGGTTGACCGCACCGGGACGCTGCAGGTCACAAGCCACCAGCAACGGGCTATGGCCCAGGCCCTTGAGCCATTTCGCCAGCTTGCCGGCCAGCGTGGTCTTACCCGCACCTTGCAGACCGGCCAGCATGATCACCGTCGGCGGGTTCTTGGCGAAGGACAGCTGGCGGGTCTCACCGCCGAGGATGCCGATCAGTTCCTCGTTGACGATCTTGACCACCTGCTGCGCGGGATTCAGCGCACCGGAGACCTCGGCACCCTTGGCGCGATCCTTGATGCGCGCAACGAAGGCACGCACCACCGGCAGCGAGACGTCGGCCTCCAGCAAGGCCAACCGGATCTCGCGCGCGGTCGCGTCGATATCGGCGTCGGTCAACCGCCCCTTGCCGCGTAGGCCCTGCAGGGCTCCGGTCAACCGGTCAGACAGGCTCTCAAACACGTGGTAAGCCTAGCGGCCGACGAATTGGGGCGTGTCCTCGCGCCGCGGGCCGGACCTCATGGCATCCGCTGCCCAGCAGATCAGCCGGCGTGCTCAGCAGGCTTCGACGGTTTTGCCGGTGGCGGCGCGGGCAGGATCGCGAACATGTCGCGCTCCAGTTCCTCGCGTACCGCGGCCCGGCGCGCGTCGTCACCGGCCAGTGCCGGTGCGGTGATGCAGAAGACGTCGACCACCGAGGATCCCAGCGTGGTGACCTTCGCCCAGCCGACATCCACCCCGCCGCGCTCGAACACCGCGGTCAGCCGGGCCAACAGACCCGACCGGTCGATCGTGCGGATCTGGACGATCAGGTCTTCGGGAGACGGACCCGGCGACCACAGGATGCGGGGCGGGGCGGGCACATGGTTGGCCGGCACGGAGGCCAGGATCTCGCCGGCGCGGGTTGTCGGATGCTGGGCGGCCTCGTGGTCGCGGCGTTCCAGCGAGCCGATCACATCCAGTTCGCCGTCGAGCGCAAGGATGAACTGCTGGCGCAGCAATTCGGCCGGCGGTGGCGCACCGAAGTGCGGAGACACCGCGAACGTGTTGATCGCCGAACCTTCGTGGCTGTTGACCGACGCCGAGTGGACCCGCAGCGAGTTCAACGCCAGCACGCCGGCAGCCTTGGACAGCAGGCCGCGCCGATCCGCAGCGATCATCGTCACGTTGTAGAGGTGCGGACCGTCGCCCGCGGTGAGCTCGACATGCACGCCGCCATCGGCGGCCAAGTCCGTGAACCGCGGCTCGACCGGATCGGGCTGCGGCAGCGATTCCCCTGCCATCACCAACCGGCACCGTCGCACCAGGTCACCGATCAGGGATGACTTCCAGTCGCCCCACACCCCCGGTCCGGTGGCCAGCGAATCGGCCTCGGCCAGGACATGGAGCAACTCCAGCAGCACCATGTCCCCACCGAGGGCATCGACCACTGCGTCAATGGTCTTGGGGTCCTGGAGGTCTCGTCGCGTCGCAGTGTCAGGCAGCAGCAGGTGGTACCGGACGATCTTCGAGAGCACCTCGATGTCGGACGGCCACATGCCCAGCCGGGTGCCGATCTGGGTGGCCAACTCCGCACCGATCTCGCTGTGATCGCCGCCGCGGCCCTTGCCGATGTCGTGGCACAGCGCACCCAGCAGCAGTAGATCGGGACGCGACACCCGGGTTGTGAAAGCACTTGCCCGCGAGACAGTTTCGACCAGATGACGGTCAACTGTCCAGATGTGCACGACATCCCGCGGCGGCAGATCCCGTACTGCACCCCACTCCGGGAACAGCCGGCCCCACAGGCCGGTGCGGTCCAGAGCCTCGATGGTGGCGACCGTGGCGGGGCCCGACGCGAGCAACACCAGCAGGTCCTTGCAGGCTTGGCGCGGCCACGGTGTACGCAACTCCGGTGCGGTCTCGGCCAGCCTGCTCAGCGTGGACACCGCCATCGGCAGCCCGGTACTGGCCGACGCCGCGGCAACCCGCAAGATCAGCCCCGGATCGCGTTCCGGCCGCGCGTCACGGGCCAGGATCACCTCACCGGCGTATTCGATCACTCCTTCGTCGAGCGGGCGGCGCACCGGGCGACGCAGCGCAGCGAAACCCCGCCGTGGCAAGGCATTGGCGGCCGTACGGATACCGGAGTCGACGTAATAGCTGACCGTCCGGGCCGCATCCGACAGGGTGCGGGCCAGGTCGAATCGATCCCCGATCCGCAGAGCCGCGCCGATTTCGTCGGCATGCTGAGCCAGCAGTAGTTCCCGACCACGCCCCGAGGAGCGGTGCAGTTCGGTGCGCACATTCAGCAGGGACAGGTGGGCACCGCCGAGCGTTCCGGTCGGTGACGCCAGGGCCCGACTCGGATATACGTCGGCCAGTTGCGCTATCGCGAGCGCGTTGAGCAGTTGTACGTCCCGCAGACCGCCGCGGCCCGACTTCAGGTCAGGTTCGGCGCGGTGTGCGATCTGGCCACTGCGCTGCCAGCGCGCCTGCGCGTACTCGACGAGTTCGTCGAACCGCGAGGCGATTCCGATCCGCCACTGCCGGCGCGCCCCGCCGATCAGCAGCGCCGACAGATCGGCGTCGCCGGCCATATGACGGGCATCGAGCATGGCCAGGCCCACCGCGATGTCCTCGCCTGCGACCTTGAGGGCTTCAGGTACGGTGCGCACACTGTGGTCGATGCGGATATTGGCGTCCCACAAGGGATACCAGAGTTTTTCGGCCACCTCAGCGACCAGCTCGACCGGCATGTTGTCATGCAGCAACATGAGATCGAGGTCGGAGTACGGCAACATCTCGCCGCGGCCCAGGCCACCGGTGGCCACGATGGCGAACCCACTCGTGGCCGTGATCCCGATCTCGGTAGCCTTTGTGGTGAGCCAGAATTCGTGCAAGTCGAGTAACGCGTCCCGCAGCGCGGCCGCGTCGAGTTGACGGGATCCACCGGTGAGCAACTGCTGGGTGGCCGCCGCCAGATCGTTGGCCGGCCGCGGCGAGCCGGCCGGACCCTCCTGTCCGGAGGTGCCGGCCGGCTCGTGCGCGGATTGTGGCTGCTGGTCTGTCATTTGAATTCCTCCCCCGGCCGACTATCTGCCACCGTGCTTCCTGACCGGGGGACTCGGTCGTCTACCTCTACGACCGGCCGCGGCTACAGGGCGTCGGTGCCCCGTTCCCCGGTGCGGACGCGGACAACGGTGTCGACCGGGCTGACCCAGACTTTCCCGTCGCCGATCTTGCCGGTGCGGGCGGCCTGAACGATGACGTCCACGACCTTGTCGACAGCGGAGTCGTCGACGACGACCTCCACCCGGACCTTCGGCACGAAATCGACCGAGTACTCGGCACCGCGGTAGACCTCGGTGTGGCCCTTTTGCCGGCCGTAGCCCTGTACCTCGCTGACCGTCATCCCCAGGATGCCCGTCTGCTCCAGGCCGGTCTTGACATCCTCCAGCGTGAACGGCTTGACGATCGCAGTGATCAGCTTCATATTCCCTTATTCCTCCCCGCCGTGACGACCAAGAACAGAACCGGTTCCGACAGCGACGAAGTCGTAAGCGCTCTCAGCGTGCTCGGACTCGTCGATACCGGATGCCTCCTCTTCTTTGTCCAGGCGCAGGCCCACGGTGTATTTGACAATCAACGCCAAGATAGCGGTACCCACCGCCGAATAGAGCAGAACAGCACCTGCCCCGACCGCCTGTCGCCACAGCTGATCGAACCCGCCACCGTAGAACAGACCGGCAACACCGGCAGGTGCTTCCTTGGTCGCCACCAGGCCGACCAGCAACGTGCCGACGATTCCGCCGACCAGGTGGACGCCCACCACGTCGAGCGAATCATCGAAACCGAACTTGAACTTCAAGCCCACTGCCAGGGCGCACAGGACACCTGCGGTAGCACCAATCGCCAGCGCGCCCACAACATTCACCGATGAGCAGGACGGCGTGATGGCCACCAGTCCGGCAACGATGCCCGATGCCGCGCCCAACGAGGTGGCGTGTCCGTCACGGATCCGCTCGGTGAGCAGCCAGGCCAGCATCGCCGTGGCAGTTGCCACCGTGGTTGTGACGAAGGTCGAACCGGCAACTCCGTTGGCCGACACCGCAGAACCGGCGTTGAAGCCGTACCAGCCGAACCACAGCAGCCCGGCGCCGAGCATCACGAACGGGAGGTTGTGCGGGCGCATCGGCGTGCCGGGCCAACCGAGCCGCTTGCCGAGGATGATGGCCAGGACCAGGCCCGCGACACCCGCGTTGATGTGCACCGCGGTGCCACCGGCGAAGTCAATTGCCTTGAGCTGGTTCGCGATCCATCCACCTTGGTGAATTACGGTCTCCCCGTCGGAGCCCTTGACGTCGAAGTCGAAGACCCAGTGCGCGACCGGGAAGTAGACGAACGTCGCCCACAGCCCGGCAAACAGCAGCCAGCCGCCGAACTTGATGCGGTCGGCGACGGCACCGGAGATCAGGGCGACCGTGATGATCGCGAACATCAGCTGGAAGCCCACGAACACGGTGGCCGGGATCGTTCCGACCAGCGCGATGGGCGCATCGGCCGAGCCGTTCGCTCCGATCAGGCCCTTCAGGCCGAAGAACTGCCCGGGGTCGCCGATCACACCTGCAGTGTTGTCACCGAACGCAACCGAGTACCCGTACAACGCCCACAGGACCGTGATGACACCCATCGCGCTGATGCTCATCATGATCATGTTGAGGACGCCCTTGGCGCGCACCATGCCGCCGTAGAAGAAGGCCAGACCCGGTGTCATCAACAGCACGAGCGCGGCGGCGGCCAGCATCCATGCCGTGTCACCGGTGTCCGGCGCACCCAATATCGGGAATTGCTCCACTCGCAGTTTCCTCCTTCACCACGCCACGGCCGCACGGATTTACGGCTGTTGACCTGGTCAAGACAATGCTGAGTGGATGTTTCACCGACGACGCCGCCGCGTTTCGCTCGTGTGAACGGATGGGCAGGCTGCGTTTCGCCGGTGTTACGCCGTGCGTTTTCCTGGGTTTTCCGGACTTTTCTAGCCCAGCAGGGCGTCGACGAACGCGGCGGGTTCGAACGGTGCGAGGTCATCGGGCCCCTCACCGAGCCCGACGAGCTTGACCGGCACGCCGAGTTCCTGCTGAACCCGGAACACGATGCCGCCCTTGGCGGTGCCGTCCAGCTTGGTCAACACCACCCCGGTGATATCCACGACGTCGGCGAACACCTTGGCCTGCGGCAGGCTGTTCTGCCCGATGGTGGCATCGAGCACCAACAGCACTTCGTCGACGGTGGCGCGCTTCTCCACCACTCGTTTGACCTTGCCGAGCTCATCCATCAGTCCAGTCTTGGTGTGCAGGCGACCGGCGGTGTCGATCACGACGACATCGGCGCCGGCCTTGATGCCCTCGTCGACGGCATCGAACGCCACCGATGCGGGATCGGCACCTTCGGGCCCCCGCACCACCTCTGCGCCGACGCGCGCGGCCCAGGTCTGCAACTGGTCGGCGGCCGCGGCGCGGAACGTGTCGGCAGCGCCGAGGACGACGCGGCGACCGTCGGCCACGAGGACCCGCGCCAGCTTGCCCACCGTAGTGGTTTTGCCGGTGCCGTTCACGCCGACGACCAACAGCACCGACGGCTTGTCAGCATGCGGCAGCGCCTTGATCGAACGGTCCAGGTCGGGCCGCAGCTCCGACATCAGCACCTCGCGCAGCACTGCACGGGCGTCGGCCTCACTCCGCACACTCTTGCTGGCCATCCGCTCACGCAATGCCGCGACAATGGACTCGGTGATCACCGGGCCCAGGTCGGCGATCAGCAGGGTGTCCTCGATCGCCTCCCATGAGTCCTCGTCGAGATCGCCGCCGCCGAGCAGCCCGAGCATGCTGCGGCCCAACGCGTTCTGGGACTTGGCCAGACGGCCCCGCAGCCGGTCCATGCGCCCTTCGGCCGGGGCGATGTCCTCTACGGCAGCGGCAACAGCATCCGGTGCCTCGATCGGCTCGACGGCCACTTCCGACTCGACCGGTTCGACAGGCTTCTCCGGTGCGACCGGCTCAGCCGGTGGTTCCGGCAGTTGCACATCGGAGATGCCACGTTTGGGCGCGTCTCGCGGAATGGTGGCGTCGTCGCCGACCGCAGGCAGTCCGCTGGTGTCGATGCGCTCCGGCGTCGGCGTGTCCGACGTGCTGAACGTGATACCCGAGGAAGCCGTGTAACCGCCGGAGCGATCGATCGGTTTTGCGGCGTCCCGCTCCGACAGGCTGATCCGCCGCCGCCGGTACCGCACCAACCCCACGGTGATGGCGACGACGACGATAACGGCGACGACCGCGATAGCGATCCACAGACCCAACAACGCACCTTCTGTCACGCCGTCATTGTCGCAGGGCTGCCATCTGGGGATGACCGGCCCCGTTTCCCGGTGACCCCGCGGCCCGGCGGCGCAGACAGAGCGCATCGGACCCGATGTCAGAACATCGGCGCACCGGATTGCCCGAAACCGTGGTACATGACCGTACCGAGGCGGTATCTTTCATTCACCACACCACCGAACCTCTCACTTCACGCGCGCCGTAGATGTCATCTACGGATTAGCTGCGATGGTGGCTGATTTCTCTAAAAACAGTTGATTACCTGCAATAATTCTATTTTTGCCCCCAGTTTCTCCAATTCGCTGACAACAGGTGTTGCCGTAGTCCACGATCCCAAACGGGTCGGGAATGGCTTCAGCGTTCAGACGGCATGCGGTCCTTCCCATGGAATTTTCAGGAGAGGGCAGACAAGGATGCACATTCGTGCACTTCGAGGGGCAGCACTGACGCTGGTAGCCCTGGTCGGCACCGTCGGACTCGTTCTGACGGCGAGCATGACCACGTTGATTCAACTGGCGGCTACGGCACTCATCATGGGCGGAACCGGGATGAAGGGAGCGGTGGAACAGGCCTACATGGACGAAATGAACAAGACCTATCTGCACCTCACCCCCGAGGAGCTGTACGGCGTTGCGACACCGGAGGAGTTCTGGCCGGCGACCGGCTTCTCCGACATCAGCTTCGACACCTCGGTGGCTCGGGGGGTCCTGGCGCTGCACAACACGATCATGAATACCGTCGGCCACAAGATCGTGCTCAGCTATTCGCAGAGCGCGAACATCGCTACCCGGGAGAAGCGCAACCTCGAAGAACTGCGGTCCCAGGGTTACGCCGGAATACCTCAATGGGACGAGTTGTCGTTTGTCTTCCTGGCCAACCCGAATCGGCCGAACGGCGGAATCCTGGCCCGATTCCCCGGCCTGTACATCCCGATACTCGGTGTGACCTTCGACGGAGCCACCATCGATGACGGCTACCAGACGATCGATGTCGCGCGCCAGTACGACCTGATCTCCGACTTCCCCAAGTATCCGCTCAACCTTCTCGCCGACCTCAACGCCCTGATGGGCTACTTCCTGCTGCATCCGAACTACCGGTCAGACGTGATCGACCTGGACGACCCCTCCACCTACGAGTCCCATACCTCGGGCAACACCACCTACTACCTGGTGCACACCGAACACCTTCCGCTCCTTCAGCCGTTGCGCGACATCGGAATTCTGACGCCGGTGCTCGATCTGATCGAGCCGACCTTGCGGGTGCTGATCGAACTCGGCTATGACCGCACGCCGGAGAACATGGGAGTCCCGACCAGTGCCGGGCTGATGCCACACATCGATCTCGGCAAGCTCGCATCGGACCTGCACGCCGCAGCCAGGGAGGGTGTGCGCAATGCACTCGCCGGCCTGGGCATCACCACCGATCAGCACGCAGAAAGCGTTGCTGCACCGGACAAGTCGGACCCGGAGAAGGTGACGCTCGATACCCCGGTCACGGCCGGGCCGCAGTCGGAGCGCACCAGGTCTCAGCTGACCCGCATCCGCACCGCAATCGAGAACTCCGCCCTCGGCCAACGTGACACCGACACCTCCGTCAAGACCGACACCGTCGTCGAAACCGAAACCGAAACCGAGACCGAGACCGACACCGTCGCGGACACCACCGTCGACACCGTCGAGACCGACACCTCCGTCAAGACGACCACGACCACGACCACGACCACGACTGCACCGGAACAGAAATCGAAGCCTGAGCAAATCCGGCAGTCGCTGCGGCGGGCGCTGTCACCCGAGAAGGCATCCGACGAGCTGAAGGTCGATGCGTCAGGCGACAGCCCACGTCCGCCCCGCAAGGCCCACCGCCTCGACGGGCGCGACTCGACCCGGGCCACATCCGGACCCAAGGACGCGAGGAACGGCACCAGACAAGACAAGTCGCGCCGTCACCTCCGCGCTGGACACTCCGACGCGGCATAGGAGTGCACTTGGAGAGCGTGCACGGTGACGCCTGGGTCCACGGGGGAATCCCGGCGTCACCCGCACGCTCAGCACAGCTTCGTCGAACGGTGATCGCAGACGCACGGACACCCGGGGTTCAGCCCGGGCTGGCGGCCAGTTCCTGACCCCGCATCCGCTGCGAGATCACGGTGGTGATGCCGTCACCGCGCATGGTCACACCGTAGAGCGCGTCGGCGACCTCCATGGTGGCCTTCTGGTGGGTGATCACAATCAGCTGGGACTTCTCCCGCAGCTGCTCGAACAGGCTGATCAGCCGGCGCAGGTTCACATCGTCGAGCGCGGCTTCGACCTCGTCCATGACGTAGAACGGAGACGGGCGGGCCCGGAAGATCGCCACCAGCATGGCCACCGCGGTCAACGACTTCTCGCCGCCCGACAGCAGCGACAGTCGCTTGATCTTCTTGCCCGGAGGCCTGGCCTCGACTTCGATTCCCGTGGTGAGCATGTCGGCAGGGTTGGTGAGCAGAAGGCGTCCCTCGCCACCGGGGAACAGGGTGGAGAACACCTGCTCGAACTCGCGTTCCACGTCGACATAGGCCTCGGTGAACACCTGCAGAATGCGGGTATCGACATCGGCGATCACGTCGAGCAGATCGGTTCGCGCAGCCTTGACGTCCTCAAGTTGTGTCGACAGGAAGTTGTAGCGTTCTTCCAACGCCGCAAACTCTTCCAGGGCAAGCGGATTCACCCGGCCCAACTCCGATAACTCGCGTTCGGCCTTCTTGGCCCGGCGTTCCTGCGTCGGCCTGTCGAACGGCATCGGCGCCGGCGCCATGACCTGCTCACCCCGCTCACGCGCCTGCTCGTACTCCGCCATCTCCAAGTCGCTGGGCGGCAACGCAACCTGCGGGCCGTACTCGGCGACCAGGTCGGCCGCGGGCATCCCGAACTGCTCGAGCACCTGCGCCTCGAGCTGCTCGATACGAAGTGACGCTTGGGCTTTGGCCATCTCGTCGCGGTGCAGCGAATCGGTGAGCGCGGTGATCCTGGCGTTGAGTTGGGTGACGACCTCGCGCACCTGGGCCAGTGCGGTGGCACGTAGTTGGCGCTCGGTGGCCAGCTCATCACGCATCCTCGAGGCCACCGACACCACCGCGCTCAACCGTTGGGCCACAACCCGTCCCGACTCAGACACCGCTGCGGCCACCTGGGCCGCGTGCGCACGAGCCTCGCGTGCCCGTTGCGCGCGCGCCCGGGCCTCACGCTCTGCGGCGGCGGCCCGACGCAGTGAATCTGCCCGTCCGCGCACGGCATTCGCACGTTCCTCGGCGGTACGCACCGACAGTCGGGCCTCCACCTCGACAGAGCGCGCCGCCTCGGCGGCAGCTGTCGAGGTCTGCCGGTCCACCGGCTCGGCCTCGAACATCGGCAGCTGTTCGGCGTTGTGCAGCCGTGATTCGAGTTCGGTGAGTTCCTCGACGGTCTGGGTGCGTCCGGCCTCGAGTTCGTCGCGTTGGCGGATCAACCGGTGCCACTCGTCACCGGCACCGCGGGCGTCCTGCCCCAGCCGGCCCAATTGCTCGTAGATCGCCGAGATCGCGGCGTCGGATTCGTTGAGCGCGGCCATCGCCTCTTCGGCCGATTCCCGACGGGCAGCCTGCTCGGTCAACGCACCCGACAATGCCGCCGCCAACTCACCGGTCTGCCGCTCGGTGGCCTCCAGTTCGTGGCGGGCCTTGTCGATCTCGGAACTGATCTCCAGTGTGGACGGCTTGCGGTCGGATCCGCCGCTGATCCAGCCGGCGCCGACGAGATCACCGTCGGCGGTCACCGCACGCAGGTCCGGGCGCGCCGAGACCAGCTGTACCCCGGCAGGCAGATCGGTCACCACCGCCACCCCGGCCAGCATCGCGGTGATGGCCCCCCGCAGGCGATCCGGGACCGTGACCACGTCGTTGGCCCAGATCGCACCGTCGGGAAGCGCGCCAGACGGGGCCGAGCCGTTGGCCTTCCAGTCCCCCAACAGCAGGGCCGCCCGCCCACCGTCGGATTGTTTGAGCGCGGCGACGGCGGCAGCGGCCACTCCGAAATCCTCGGCGGCCAGCGCGTCGGCGGCGGCACCCAGAACCGTCGCCACGGCGACCTCGTGCCCCGGCTGGACCTTCAGGTACTCCCCGATGGTGCCGAAAAGGCCTGTGCCACTGTGGTTTTTCTGCAACCAGGCGGCACCGTCACGCCGGTCCAGGCTGACCGAGAGAGCCTCGATCCGAGCCTGCAGCGAGGCGACCTGCCGTTCGGCGGCACGCTCAGCCGACTGCAGTTCGGACACCCGTTCGTCGGCCACCCGCAGGGCCGCCACCGAGCGGTCGTGCTGCTCATCCAAGCCCAATTCACCGGCATCCAGTTCGCCGACCCGGCTCTGCACGGTCTCGAATTCGGCCTGTGTCAGTTGGGCTTTGGCGGCTGCTTCCTCGATGTTGACCGACATCCGCATGACCCCGTCGTCGATCGATTCGACCCGGGTACGCATCGTGTCGACCTGCCCGGCCAGGCGGGCCAGCCCTTCACGACGGTCGGCCTCGGCGCGGGCCGCGGCCAGGTGCGCCCGTTCGGCTTCGGCGGCGAGTTGCTCACGCTCGGCCAGTTCAGCACGGGCGCTCTCCAGAACGATGCGCGACTCTTCGAGCTCTCCGAGCAGCTCCATCTCCAGCTCGGCGACCTCGTCGGCCTCGGCCTCCAACGCCTCGGGATCCTGCCCGGAGGAAACCTCCGCTTCCGACTCGAACAGCTGCGCCCGGTCGGTCGCGATCCGCACCGTGGCGCTCACCCGTTCGGCCAGCGCCGAGGCCCGGAACCAGGTCTGTTGGGCCGCCTCGGCGCGACGGGTCAGTTCGGCCACCGCGGCCTCGTGCGCCTGAAGTTCGACGGTCGAGGTCTCCAGCCGGACAGTCGCCTCGTCGTGCTCGCGACGCAGCATGGTCTCGGCCTGATCGGTGTTGTGGAACTCGACCTGTCTTCTGACCAGGTCGTCGGCGGCCAGGCGCAGCCGCGCGTCACGCAGATCGGCCTGAATCGTCGCCGCGCGCCGCGCCATCTCGGCCTGGCGCCCCAGCGGTTTGAGCTGTCTCCGAAGCTCAGTAGTGAGGTCCGTCAATCGGGCCAGGTTCGCCGCCATCGAGTCGAGCTTGCGGACCGCCTTTTCCTTGCGCTTGCGATGCTTGAGAACCCCGGCGGCCTCCTCGATGAAGGCGCGGCGATCCTCCGGACGCGACTCCAGGATCTCGGCGAGCTTGCCCTGACCGACGATGACGTGCATCTCGCGGCCGATGCCGGAGTCACTGAGCAACTCCTGAACATCCATCAATCGGCAACTGCTGCCGTTGATCTCGTATTCGCCTGCGCCGTCACGGAACACGCGACGGGTGATCGACACCTCGGAGTACTCGATCGGCAGCGCGTTGTCCGAGTTGTCGATGGTCAGCGTCACCTCGGCGCGGCCCAGGGGCGCCCGTGAGGACGTGCCGGCGAAGATGACGTCCTCCATCTTGCCGCCGCGCAGGGTTTTGGCGCCCTGCTCTCCCATCACCCAGGTCAGGGCGTCGACCACGTTCGACTTGCCCGATCCGTTGGGACCGACGACGCAGGTGATCCCGGGCTCGAAGCGAAGAGTCGTCGGCGAGGCGAAGGACTTGAAGCCCTTCAGCGTCAGACTCTTGAGGTGCACGGCGACTTACCCTACCGCCGACCCGGCTACCGTTCGTGAAACCCCGCCATCGTGGCGTCGGCATTCGCCCAATCTGCAACGACGTTGTCCACCGAGCCCGGGGCCTGGTCGCTCAGGAGCAGCTCAAGCAATCGCTGACATTTCGCGCGTGGCCCCTGGGCCACCACATGCACCCGGCCGTCGGGACGATTCGAAGCAAACCCGCTCAGACCGAGCTCCAGGGCGCGCGATCGGGTCCACCACCGGAACCCCACGCCTTGCACACGACCGTGCACCCAGGCGCTCAGCCGCACCTCTGCGTCGGGGTCACCGGCGGGGAGCTCCGGTCCGGTCATCGAGTGGCGACCTCGAACTTCACCTCGGTGCCGGCCTTGAGGGTCCGGCCCACCGTGCAGACCTGGTCAATCGCGCGCTCGACGACGGTCAGCAACCGCGCCACCTCGGCCTCCGAAAGACCTGACACGTCGATTTCGAGTTTCTCCTCCAGCAGCGGGTAGCGCTCCTGCTCCCGGTCCGCCGGTCCCGATACCCGGATCGTCGCCGGATAGTCGTCCCCCAGACGCCGTCGCAACGGCTGATCGCTGGACATTCCGCTGCACGCGGCGAGCGCGATCTTCATCAGCTCACCGGGGGTGAACACGCCCTCGACGTCCTCACTGCCCACGAGTACCTCTGCACCGCGCGAGCTGCGTCCGACATACCTGCGGACACCGGTGCGGTCAACCCAAAGTTCGGTCATGCGGTATTTCTACACGTCGCGACACGCAGGTATTCCAGCGGTAATCGCCCGCGGATCGGTCAACGGCCCCCGTTGCAGGCGGCGGCGACCCGGGCAGCGACGATAGACTCGGCACACCGACTTCGCCGAGGAGCACCGTGACCTATCCGCCGAGCAATCAGCCCACCCCGCCTTCGGGGGCGCCCGGCCCGTGGCAGCCGTACCAGCAGCAGGGCGGACCTGAGGGATATCCGAACACTGCCGGAAACCCTGAGCAGCCGTACGGCTCCCCCTACGGTGCACCTCAGCAGCCGCAACAGCCGTACGGCGCACCGTATGGAGCCCCCCAGCAGCCCCAGTCTCCGTACGGTGCTCCCTACGGAGCACCCCAGCCCTACGGTGCGCCCCAGCAGTACGGCGCGCCCTACGGAGGCCAGCCGCCCTACGGTGCGCCGCAGCAGCCGTACGGATACCCCACCCCCCAGCCGCCCGGTGGCGGCAACCGCAAGTGGTGGGCGATCGGCGGCGCTGTGCTGGCCGCGCTGGTCCTGGTCGGCGGCGTCGCGATCTTCGCGTTGAAGGGCGATTCAGGTTCGAACGGGGACCGTAACACCGCGGGCTCGTCGCAGTCCTCCGGCTCCAGCGACGCCGAGCAAGAGGTGCGGGATTTCCTCGATGAGGTGATGGCGAGTTCCAGCGACCTCAGCGAAGCCCTGCCCTACTTCTGCCAGGCCGACCAGGACCTGTTCGAAAAGATCGGCGGTCTGGATGCGATCGATATTCCGAAGACCACCGATTCCAGCGGATCGGCGGAGATCTCCAAGATCACCGTGACCGGCAACAAGGCCGTCGTCGACATCTCGAGCAGCGCGGGTCCCGGCAAGTTGTACCTGCGTAAGGAAAGCGGATCGTGGAAGATCTGCATGTCCGACACTCCGGGCATGCCCAGCATTCCTTGATCGGCCTCGGGTACGGCTCGTGTCAGCCCCGGGGACGGGGCTGACATCTCGGGCAGTAGAACGATGACCGATTCATGAACTTGTCGCGGCGCATCACCGCGCCGCACCGCCGGCACGGCTCCCCTTCGCGGCCGTAGGCATCCAAAGACCGTTCGAAGTAACCGGATTCGCCGTTGACGTTCACATACAGCGAGTCGAACGATGTGCCGCCCTGGCTCAGCGCATCGGTCATCACCGTGGCGGCGGCGTCGAGCACCTCGCCCAATCGGCGGCGCGGCAGCAGCGCGGCGGTCCTGGCACCGTTGATCTTGGTCCGCCACAGCGCCTCATCGGCGTAGATGTTGCCGATACCGGACACCACGGTCTGGTCGAGCAGCTGGCGTTTGATCTCGGAGTGTTTGCGCCGCAGCACCTCAACCACACGGTCGCGATCGAAGCGGGGGTCGAGCGGATCACGTGCCACATGCGCGACCGGTTGGGGCACGGCGGTACCGTCCACCGTCACCAATTCGGCCAGCTGCCAGCCGCCGAACGTACGTTGGTCGACGAAACTCAGGGCCGTGCCGTCATCGAGCACGGCGGCGATCCGCAGATGCCGGTCGTCACGGATCGGCCCCAGCAGCATCTGGCCGCTCATACCCAGATGCACCACCAACGCTTCGGTCTCGTCCTGGCCGCCATCGTCGGCCAGCGTCAACCAGAGGTACTTGCCGCGACGTCCGGTTCCGGTGATCCGGGCCCCCAACAGGCGGGCACTCAGGTCAGCGGGACCGGCCTCGTGACGGCGCACGGCACGCAGATGATGCACACGTACCGCCGAAATCGATTTGCCCGCAATATGTTCCTGCAAACCGCGACGGACTACCTCTACCTCGGGTAATTCGGGCATCGGGGCTCACGCATCGTCGAGTGCGGTCCAGGCCGCGGCCGCAGCCTTGAGCTCGGCCTCTTTCTTGTTGCGCCCCACGCCGCTGCCGTACTCGACATCGGCTACCACCACGGTCGCGGAGAATTCCTTGTCGTGATCAGGGCCGGTGGAGGTCACCACATAGCTGGGTGCACCGAGCCCGCGTGAGGCGGTCAGCTCCTGCAGGCTGCTCTTCCAGTCCAGCCCGGCGCCGAGCGTCGGCGCGGTGTCCAGCAGCTCACCGAACAACCGCAGGATGACCTCACGCGAGGTGGTCAGGCCGTGCTCCAGATAGATTGCGCCGAGCAGGGATTCGACACCGTCGGCGAGAATGCTGGACTTGTCGGCGCCACCGGAATTCTCTTCGCCCTTACCGAGAAACAGATGGCTGCCGAGACCGCCCTCGGTGAGCCCACGGCCGACATCGGCCAGCGCCTGGGTGTTGACGATGCTGGCGCGTAGCTTCGCCAGATCGCCCTCGGAGCGTTCGGGGTGGCGGTGGTAGAGCTCCTCGGTGATCGTCAACCCCAGCACGGCGTCGCCGAGGAACTCCAAGCGCTCGTTGGTGGGCAGGCCACCGTTTTCGTAGGAGTAGCTGCGATGCGTCAACGCGATGGTGAGCAGACCGGCCGGAAGGTCGATGCCGAGCGCCTCCAGGAGCGCCGCGTGCGAATCGGTCACTCGGCGCCCCCGGGCTGTTCGTCCTCGGGCAGCAGCGCAGCCAGCTTGGCCCAGCGGGGATCGATCTTGTCGTGGTGATGCCCCGGCTCTGCGGTGGCCAGCGCGACCCCGCAGTCGGGGCACAAGCCCGGGCAGTCCGGACGGCACAACGGGGAGAACGGCAACGCCAACCCGACGGCGTCGATGACCGGCTGTTCCAGGTCGACGGTGTCGGCGTGGCCACAGGCACCTACCCGGCCCATCTCGTCGGCCTCGGTGGTCTCGTCGGTGGTGCTGTCCGGGTACGCGTACAGCTCGGTGAGGTCGATCTCGACGTCGCCGGCGAGCGCGGTCAGGCAGCGCGAGCATTCACCGACAGTGGGAGCCGAAACGGTCCCGCTGACCAGCACGCCCTCCGACACCGCCTGCAGCTGCAGATCGAGCTCGAGTGGCGCACCTTTCTCGATGGCGACCAGCTCGGCCCCGATCCGCACCGGACTGGGCACCGTCTCCTGGTGGGCCAGGAACGAACCCGGCCGTCGGCCCAGCCGAGAGACGTCAATCACCAGCGGCGATCGGGAATCACTGCGCCTTTCAGACCCTCTCCGCCCAGCTGATCTCGCATGCGTTGACATGCATCGATCCTACGGCGACGTCCGAACTCACCACGACGCAGTGCACCGACCGTCACCCATGTCGTCAGCGGGTCGCGTAGTCGTGCGTCCCCGCGGTCGTGCGCAACTGGTGACGTCCACGGCCGACAGAGCGCAGCGTGCCGTTGAGGAAGTCCTCGAACTCGGCCAGCTTGCTGTCGACATAGATGTCGCACTCGCCGCGCAACCGGTCGGCTTCGGCGTGCGCCGCGTCGATGAGGCGGGTGGCCTCGGCGGTCGCCGTCGAGACGATCTCGGTCTGCGACACCAGACGCTGCTGCTCCTTGATGCCCTCCTGCACGGCCTTCTCGTAGGTGAGGTTGCCGTTCTCGGTCAGGCGATCGGCCTCGGCCTTGGCCCGGCCCGTGCTCGCGTCGTATTCCCGCTTGGCCGCGGCCGCTAGGCGCGCCGCCTCTTCGCGCGACTCCCCGACCATGCGTTCGCTGTGTTGACGGGCCTCGGCAACCATCCGGTCTGCCTGCGCCTTCGCGTCGGCCAGCAGTCGGTCGGCCTCGCTCCTGGCGTGATTGAGCATGCCGTCGGCATCGGCGTTCGACTTGCCCATCACCGACTCGCAGTGTTCCTTGGCTTCGCGCAACAGCGAATCACGCGCATCCAGCACGTCCTGCGCGTCGTCGAGCTCACCGGGGATCGCGTCCTTGATGTCGTCGATCAACTCGAGCACATCACCGCGGGGCACCACGCAGCCGGCGGTCATCGGCACACCACGCGCTTCTTCAACGATCGCGCCGAGCTCGTCGAGCGCTTCAAAAACTCGGTACACGGCAAAACCCTCCAGGTCGTCGTTGTCAGTGACCAGTGTGCCTGGTGTTACGCCTGTGACTTGGGAGCGCAATCGGTGTGTCGCTCGTGTTTGCCGCCCGACCTGAGCTTATGTCCGAGATTTCGACAAAAACTCGTACCCAAGCTCAGTTTCGGCGCGGATCAGCGGTTCAGCTTCTCCCTTAGCCTGCGATTGACCGGCGCGGGAAGTAGCGCCGAGACGTCACCGCCCAGGGAGGCAACCTCCTTGGCCAACGACGAGGACACGAACGAGTACTGCGGTGTGGTGGCGACGAAGAACGTGTCGACACCGGCCACATGCTTGTTCATCTGCGCCATCTGCAGCTCGTACTCGAAGTCGGTGCCGGTGCGCAGGCCCTTGACGATCGCGGTCAGGCCGCGCGTCTGGACGAAATCGACGACCAGGCCCTGCCCGGCCTCGACCCGCAGATTCGGTAGGTGTGTGGTCGACTCGACGATCATCGCTATGCGCTCGTCGAGGTCGAACATCCCCTTCTTGTTGGGATTCACCAGAATCGCCACCACGACCTCATCGAACTGCGCCGCCGCACGCTCGAAGATGTCGATATGACCAAGGGTGACCGGGTCGAAGGAGCCGGGACATACCGCGCCACTCATGGGTGACGACGGTACAGGCCCGGCCGACCCATCCGACCCGCTAGCCCACTTCGGCGAGTTCGACGCGGGTGTCACCGTAGCGCCGGGCGCTCAACACATCCCAACCGTCCGGCCAGCTCACCGGTTGACTCGACGACCGCCGCTCCACCAGAACGAGAGTGCCCGCGGACACCCAGCCGGCAGCCGCCAACACCGTCAACATCGCATCGACCTCGGCGTCACCGAGGTCGTACGGCGGGTCGGCGAACACCAGATCGACCGGACGCGTCGCACCCCCGGCCAACACCGAGTCCACATTGCCCCGGCGTACCGCGGCGTTGCGGACGCCCAGCGCGGTGATGTTCTCGGCGATGACGGCGGCGGCCCGCGCATCCGACTCGACGAAAGTGGCCGAGGTGGCACCTCGCGAAAGTGCCTCCAGGCCAAGCGCTCCCGAACCGGCGTACAGATCGAGCACCGACGACCCGGTGAAATCCAGCCGCGCCGTCAAGGCGTTGAACACCGCCTCCCTGACCCGGTCGGAGGTGGGGCGGGTACCGCTGCGGGGGACCGCGATCCGGCGGCCACCGAGTGCCCCTGCGACGATGCGGGTCAGCTCGATCCCCCGGTCGCTTCGCTCTTGCCCGCCGAACCGGTCACCACCACCAGCAGGTCACCACCCTCGACCTGCGCCGTGGCTGCCACGGCTACACGTTCGACGGTGCCTGCCCTGGGGGCCGTGATGGCTGCTTCCATCTTCATCGCCTCGATGGTGGCGATCGTCGCGCCGGCTGCCACGGTGTCGCCGGCCGCCACGCCGACGGTGACCACACCGGCGAACGGTGCCGCGACATGATCCGGGTTGTTGCGGTCGGCCTTCTCTGCGGCCGGGACCTCACTGGCGATACTGCGGTCGCGCACGGTGATCGGACGCAGCTGACCGTTGAGGATGCACATCACCGTGCGCATCCCACGCTCATCGGCGTCGGAGATCGCCTCCAAACCGATCAACAACTGCACGCCACGCTCGAGCTCGACACGATGCTCCTCGCCGTAGCGCAGCCCGTAGAAGAACTGATTGGCACTCAGGCCGGAGGTATCGCCGTAGATCTCGCGGTGCGCCTCGAACTCCTTGGTCGGCGCGGGGAACAGCAACCGGTTCAACGCCGCCTGACGCTTGGGGCCGGGAGCAGACAACAGCGCCTCATCCTCGACGGAAAGCTCCTGCATCGGCTTGGCCGGACCACGACCCTCAAGAGCCTTGGTGCGCAACGGCTCCGGCCATCCGCCCGGCGGGTCACCGAGTTCGCCCCGCAGGAACCCGATCACGCTGTCCGGAATGTCATAGCGCGCCGGATCTGCGGCGAACTCCTGTGCGCTGGCCCCGGTACCCACCAGAGACAACGCCAGGTCCCCGACCACCTTGCTCGACGGGGTCACCTTCACCAACCGGCCCAGCACCCGGTCGGACGCGGCGTACGCCGTTTCGATCTCCTCGAACCGATCCCCCAGCCCCAGCGCGATGGCCTGCTGCCGCAGGTTGCTCAGCTGCCCACCGGGAATCTCGTGCGTGTAGACACGACCCGTGGGTGCCGGCAACCCGGACTCGAACGGCGCGTACACCTTGCGCAGCGCCTCCCAGTAGGGCTCCAGATCGCAGACCGCACCCAGCGACAACCCGGTGTCGAACGACGTGTGCGCGGCCGCGGCCACGATCGAGGACAACGCCGGCTGACTCGTCGTGCCCGCCAACGGCGCGGCCGCGCCGTCCACCGCACTGGCTCCGGCCTGCCAGGCCGCCAGATACGTCGCCAACTGCCCACCCGGAGTGTCATGGGTGTGCACATGCACCGGCAGATCGAAGCGCGACCGCAGGGCACTCACCAACAGATGCGCAGAATGCGGACGCAACAACCCCGCCATGTCCTTGATCGCCAGCACATGCGCACCGGCATCGACGATCTGTTCGGCCAGCTTCAGGTAGTAATCCAGCGTGTACAGGTTCTCGCTGGGGTTACTGAGGTCTCCGGTGTAGGACATCGCCACCTCGGCGATCGCCGTACCGGTCTCACGCACCGCATCGATCGCCGGACGCATCGACTCGACATTGTTGAGCGCATCGAAGATCCGGAAGATATCGATTCCCGTGCGGGTCGCCTCGTCCACGAAGGCCGACGTCACCAACTCCGGATACGGCGTGTACCCCACCGTGTTCCGGCCCCGCAACAACATCTGCAGACAGATATTGGGCACCGCTTCCCGCAGGGCGGCCAGCCGCTCCCACGGATCCTCCTTCAAAAACCGAAGCGCCACATCGTAAGTCGCCCCACCCCAACACTCGATGGACAACAGCTGCGGCATCGTCCGGGCCACATAGGGCGCCACCTTGAGCAGGCCGGTGGACCGCAACCGGGTGGCCAGCAACGACTGATGCGCATCACGGAACGTCGTGTCGGTGACCCCGAGGGCCTTGCTGTCCCGCATCCACCGCGCGAAGCCTTCGGGTCCCAACTCGACCAGGCGTTGCTTGGAGCCCGGCGCCGGCACCGACGACAGATCCAGCGCAGGCAACTTATCCTGCGGATACACCCCCGTCGGCCGTTCCCCGTTCGGCTTGTTCACGGTGACGTCGGCCAGGTAATTCAAGATCTTGGTACCGCGATCGGCAGGCGTATGGGCGGTCAGAAGCTGCGGACGGTCATCGATGAACGAGGTGGTGACCCGTCCGGCACGGAAATCCGGATCATCGATCACGGCCTGCAGGAACGGGATGTTCGTCGACACCCCGCGGATGCGGAACTCCGCCAGCGCACGCCGGGCGCGCGAGACGGCGGTGGGAAAATCACGTCCCCGACACGTCAGCTTGACCAGCATCGAGTCGAAATGTGCGGAGATCTCCGCACCCAGGTTGGATCCGCCGTCCAAGCGGATACCCGCACCTCCGGGCGACCGGTAGGCAGTGATCCGGCCGGTGTCGGGGCGGAAACCGTTGGCCGGATCCTCGGTCGTGATCCGGCACTGCATCGCCGCGCCGCGGATGACCAACGACTCCTGACTCAAACCCAGATCGTCCAGGCTCTCCCCGGCGGCGATCCGCAACTGTGAGCCCACCAGGTCCACATCGGTGATCTCCTCGGTCACCGTGTGCTCCACCTGGATCCGCGGATTGCACTCGATGAACACGTGATGCCCGCGCTCGTCGAGCAGGAACTCGATGGTGCCCGCACAGCTGTAACCGATCTGGCTGGCCAGGGCCACGGCATCCGCGCAAATCTGTTCACGCAGAGCAGGATCCAGGTTCGGCGCCGGCGCGAGCTCGATCACCTTCTGGTGCCGTCGCTGCACACTGCAATCCCGCTCGAACAGGTGCATCACGTTGCCCTGCGTATCGGCAAGGATCTGCACCTCGATATGGCGCGGGTTGATGACGGCCTGCTCCAGATACACCTCGGGATCGCCGAATGCCGACTCCGCCTCACGCGAAGCCGCCTCCACCGCCTCGGGTAGCGACTCGGGGTCCGTCACGCGGCGCATTCCGCGCCCGCCGCCGCCGGAGACCGCCTTCACGAACAACGGGAACGTCATATCCCTTGCCGCAGCGACCAATTCGTCGACCGACGACGACGGCGCCGAGGAGGCCAGGACCGGCAGGCCCGCCGCCTTCGCGGCTGCGATCGCCCGCGCCTTGTTGCCGGTCAATTCCAGAACGTGCGCCGAGGGCCCGACGAAAGTGATGCCCGCCTCCGCGCAGGCGGCCGCCAGTTCCGGATTCTCCGACAAGAACCCGTAGCCGGGATACACCGCGTCCGCGCCGGAATGTTGGGCGACCCTGATGATCTCGTCCACAGAAAGGTACGCCCGTACCGGATGGCCGATCTCGCCGATCTGATACGACTCATCGGCCTTCAGGCGATGTAGCGAATTGCGATCCTCATACGGGTACACCGCCACCGTCGCGATGCCCATCTCATAAGCGGCACGGAACGCACGGATAGCGATCTCGCCACGATTGGCGACTAACAGCTTGGAAATCACGGGTAGACCTAACCGCCAAGTTATTTCTGAAGTGTTACAGCAGCGTTGACCAGTATTCCCAGAAACGCACCAAGATCAACAGCACAAGTGAGGTGAACCAGAGCGCCACGAGCGACCACCGCCACTGGTGGACGATCCGGGCGACCCCGTTGGTGTGCAGCGGCCGAAGCGCAACCGAGCTCACCACCACGAACAGCGGAATGGTAACCGCCCACACGACCATGCAGTACGGGCACAGGGCACCGATGCGGTAGAGGCTCTGGAAGATCAGCCAGTGCACCATGACCACACCGAGCAGGCTTCCCGCCGCCAGCCCGGCCCAGTACCACCGGGGCAACCGAACGCCCGCGATGGCCAGGACACCTGTGACCAGCACGACGGTGAACCCGACCACCCCGATCAGCGAGTTGGGGAACCCGAAGACCGCGGCCTGCGAGGTGGACATCACCGAGCCACAGGAGAGCACCGGGTTGATGCTGCAGGTCGGGACGTAACTCGGGTCGATCAGTAGCTCGATCTTCTCGACCGTCAGCGCCAGAGCCGCCGCCAACCCGAGGACACCGGCGATCAGTATCCAGACCGCACCGGCTTTACCGACGGCTACTCCCGGGGCCTGCTCGGCCCCGGAATCGCCGAGTTCGTCGACCTCGGAGGCTGCGACGTCACTCATGGGTGGGCCGGTGCGGGGGCTGCCGGTGCTCCGGGCGCCGGGGCGGGCGCGGCCGGGGCGGGCGCGGGGCCGGCCAAGGCCGGCAGGTCGCCGACGACTTCCTTGACCTTCGCGATCAGTGCGTCGGGCGTGGTCGGGCTGTACTCCTCGCCGTTGAACTGAATGGTCGGTGTCGAGTTGATCCCGGCGGCTGCGGCCATCCCCTGGACCATCTCCACGTAGCGCGCCTTGGTGATGCAGTCGGGCACGTCACCGGCGGCACCGGCCTGGCGGGCCAGCTCGATGATCCGGGCGTTGTCCGGGTAGACACCGCCGCCCTCCGCCGGCTGGATGCCCGGGGTGAACAGCGCGGAGTGGAATCGGCGGAACGAATCGATGGACTGGTCGGCGACACAGTAGGCGGCACCGCCGGCCCGCGACGAGTAGCCGTTGCCCATCTTGTCCAGGATCGCCACCATGTGGTAGTCGACTGCCACCGCACCGGTGTCGATGAGCTTGTTGATGGTCGGACCCAACAGCTGTTCCAGATTGCCGCAGGCGGGGCACAGGAAATCCTCGTAGAGGCTCAGCGTCACCTTGGGCTCAGAAGTGCCCTCTTTGGTGATCACGCTGGGCGCCGCCACGTGCACGGCGCGGGCCTCCCCCGAGGCCGGGCGCTTGTGGCCGGTCGTCACGATGTAGAACACCAGGCCGACGGCGAACAGCACCACAACGGCTGTCAGCCCGATCTGAACCCATAGGTTGCGCTTGCGGTCCGCCGCCTTGAGGTCGTACTTCGCGGTCTTCTTCGGTTTGGCCACGTCGACAAGCGTACCGGCGCCTCCAGGTCAGCTTTCGGCGTGGCTGAGATGTGCCCGCAGCGCCGAGATCATGGCGCTCGTCGCGGTGGCACTGCCGCCTCCCAGCGGGAAGAAGTTGGCGAACGCGTGGATCATCGACCGCTCCTCCCGGAGGTCCACCACCACCCCGGCGTCCTGCATGGCTCTCGCGTACCGGTTGCCCTCGTCCCGTAACGGGTCGAACCCGGCCGTGACCACCAGTGCGGGCGGCAATCCGGAGAGATCCTCACTCAGCAGCGGTGACACCACCGGATCGTCGGCGGACACCTCGGCCCCATCGAGGTAGTGCCCGGAAAACCAGTCCATGTCGCGTTTGCTCAGGAAGTAGCCGTCGGAAAACAGCGTCTTGGATCGGGTCTCGCTCGACATGTCGGTGACCGGATAGAGCAACAGCTGCAGCGCAGGCAGCGGCAACTCGGAGTCGCGGGCCTGTTGAGCCACCACGGCAGCCAGGTTGCCGCCCGCGCTGTCGCCCCCGACCACTATGCGCGTGGCACCGAGGCCGGCCGCGTGGTCCAGTGCCCAACGGTAGGCGGCATAGGCGTCGTCGATCGCCGCCGGCGCCTTGTGCTCGGGCGCCAGCCGGTAGTCGACGGAGATCACCTGTATTCCGCCGTCCCGGCAGATCAGCCGGCACAGGCTGTCGTGGGTGTCGAGGTCACCGATCACGAAGCCGCCGCCGTGGAAGTACAGCAGCAGCGCCGAGGTGTCCGGGGATCCGGTGCCGTCCGGGACGTAACGTCGCGCCCGGAGAGGGCCGGCCGGGCCGGGAATCGAAATCTCGGTCACATCCGCGCGGATGCGGGGATCCATCATGGCCGCGGTGGCCCGCAGCGCGGCCCGCGATACGGCGACACCGGACTGCGAGCTGTGATCGGCGACCAGACCCCCGACTCCGGCGGCGTGTTCGGCGGCCAGGGTGAACTGCAGTGTGGTGTCCAGGGTGTTGCCGTCGACGACCACCGAACGCCCGCCCAGCAGCAGGCGTTTGGTCCGGTCGGAGATCCGCGGAATCGCCGACAGGGTGAACTTGGTTGCCCGCTGGAGCACTGCCTGTTTGACCGTGTCCCGGCTGTGGCCACCAGCTCCACCCAGGGCCTGCCCGCCTGGCAGACTTTCCGTCATGGCTGCTCCCTCTGTAAGTCCTCGCGTCACGCTCAATGACGGTAATTCGATACCGCAGGTCGGGTTGGGAGTTTGGCAGACCCCTGCCGAGGAGACCGAACGGGCAGTGACCGCGGCCCTGCGGACCGGCTACCGGCACATCGACACCGCCGCCGCGTACCGCAACGAGCCAGAGACCGGCCGCGGCCTGGCCAACTCCGGGGTGCCCCGCGAAGACGTGTTCCTGGTGACCAAGCTGTGGAACAGCGACCAGGGATACGACTCAACGCTGGCCGCGTTCGACGCCAGCCTGGATCGGCTCGGTGTCGACTACCTCGACCTGTATCTCATCCACTGGCCGGTGCCGGCCAACAACGCCTACGTCGACACCTTCAAGGCCTTCGCGCACCTGCGGGACCAGGGCCGGATCCGGTCCATCGGGGTCAGCAACTTCGCGCCCGAACACCTGACCGTGCTGATCGACGCCACCGGCATCGTGCCTGCGGTCAATCAGATCGAATTGCACCCGCTCCTACCGCAACACGAGCTTCGCGAGGTCCACGCCAGATTGGGCATCGCGACCGAGGCATGGAGCCCGCTGGGACAGGGCTCCCTGCTCACCGATCCGGTGATCACCGGCATCGCCGAACGGCACGGTAAAACCCCCGCACAGGTACTGATTAGGTGGCATATACATCTGGGTAATATCGTCATCCCCAAGTCGGTGAATCCCGAGCGGATTGCCAGCAATTTCGACGTGTTCGATTTCGATCTGGACGCATCGGACATGTCGGCCATCGCCTCGCTGGAGACGGACACCCGCCTGGGACCCGACCCTCGAACCTTCAACTTCACAGGATAGGTGCCATGACCTCCTCGGACGGGGCCGCGATTCCCACCGTCACGCTGAACGACGACCGTACGATCCCGGTCGTCGGTCTCGGCGTCGGCGGACTCTCGGATTCCGAGGCAGAGCGCGCCGTGTCCACGGCCTTGGAAGCCGGTTACCGGCTGATCGACACCGCGGCGGCCTATGAAAATGAGGCCGGGGTCGGCCGTGCCATCGCGGCATCGGGCATCCCGCGCGAGGAGATCTCGGTCACCACCAAGCTGGCCATCACCGATCACGGTTTCACGTCGTCGCAGGACGCCGGGCGGGCCAGCCTGGAGCGGCTCGGCCTCGATTATGTGGACCTCTATCTGATCCATTGGCCCGGCAACGACATCGGCAAGTACGTCGACAGCTGGGGTGGACTGATGGCACTCAAGCAGGCCGGGCTGACCCGTTCCACCGGGGTGGCCAACTTCAGCCCCGAGAACCTGTCGACGATCGTCGATCTGACGTACGTCGCACCTGCGGTCAACCAGATCGAGCTGCACCCCCTGCTCAACCAGAGTGCCTGGCGCGCCGCCAACGCCCAGTACAACGTCGTCACGCAGGCCTACAGCCCGCTCGGTGTCGGCAGCCTCCTGGACAACCCGGCCGTCACGGCCGTCGCCGAGGCACACGGCAAGACCCCGGCCCAGGTGCTGATCCGCTGGAGCATCCAACTGGGCAACAGCGTGATCTCCCGGTCGACCAACCCGGAGCGGATCGCCTCCAACCTCGACGTGTTCGGCTTCGAACTGACCGCCGATGAGATCGCGGCTCTCGACAGTCTCGATAATGGCACCCGCTTCCGGCCCGACCCGGCGACCTTCACGGGCTAGCCCGTCGGGCAGGTGCCCGCGGCGTCGCGGAGAACCCCGGCCGACGCGGTGTCGACCGGGAGCGCGTAGCCGCGCAGCACCTCGACGAACTGCACCGAGTACTGACACCAGAACGCCTGATTGGGCGGCATCCAGCGGGCGGGTTCCTGATCGCCCTTGTCCTGATTGGGTTTTCCGGCGACCGCCAGCAGATTGGCCGGGTCGTTGGCGAACCGCAGCCGCAGATCGTCGGGCCAGTCTCGCGCGCCCAGGTCCCAGGCCAATGCCAACGGCACGATGTGGTCGATCTGCACCGAGGCACCGGTCCGGTTGCCTCGGACGAATGACACGACCGCATTGGTATACGGGTCGTGCAGGGTGCCGGTCGCCACGGCGGTCGGACACCGCTTGATCGCGACGAAGGTCTTGTCCACGAGGTCGCGGTCGAGGATGTCGTTGCGGGTGTCACAGCCGTTGTGGCCACCGGGGGCGCTGTTGTCGTCGTCCCATGAGTCACCGTACGCCGCGCGGCGATAGTCGTTGCTCCGCACCCGCATCGGTATCTCGGGCACTCCGGCCAACAGGTCGACCCCGGGCGCGACGCTGGGCGGTTGCGCCTGGGCGGAGAACCGGTCGGGACGTTGTGTCGACCACGCCACCTGGACGGCGACGACCACTGCGAGTGCCACGGCGGCGGCCAGCCACCACATCCGGCGGCGGGTCATGCCTTGTCCAGATATTCGACGCGGTCCGTATTCACGAATTGTGCTGCCAGCAGGTCCATTCCGGGATCATGCGGACTCTGCGCGTAGCGCTGCTCGCAGAATGCCCGGGCTTCCTGGATCACTTCGAGATGGTCCCGCAGAGACAGGAAGCGCAAGTTGATGGTGCGCCCGGACTGGTTGAGGCCCAGCACATCTCCCTCGCGACGCTCGTCGAGATCCAGATCCGCCAGGGCGAATCCGTCCAGGGTCGCCGCCACGGCCTTGATCCGTTCACCTGCCTTGGACGTCTCCGGCAGCCGGGTGGCCAACAGGCACAGGCTGGGATGCTGCCCCCGGCCGATCCGGCCGCGCAGCTGATGCAGCTGGCTGATGCCGAACCGGTCGGCGTCCATCACCACCATCATGGTGGAGTTGGGCACATCGACGCCGACCTCGATGACGGTGGTACACACCAGCACATCGATCTCGCCGGCCCGGAACAAGCCCATCACCGCGTCCTTCTCCTCACCGGACAGTCGGCCGTGCATCAGGCCGAGCCGCAACCCGGACAGCGGACCCGCACCCAACCGGTCGAACAGCTCGACCACCGTGACCGGCGGCGGACCCCCGCGCTCTTCGCTCTTGTCACCGGACTTGTCGGATTCGTCGATGCGCGAGGCGACCACATAGGCCTGACGCCCCGCGGCCACCTCCTCGCGGATGCGGGCCCAGGCCCGGTCCAGCCAGGCCGGCTTCTGCGAGATGAAAATGGCGTTGGTGGTGATGGGCTGGCGCCCCCTCGGCAGTTCGCGCAGCGTCGAGGTCTCCAGATCGCCGTACACGGTGAGCGCGACGGTGCGGGGTATCGGCGTGGCCGTCATCACCAGCAGATGGGGCGTCAATCCATCACGGGCCTTGGCGCGCAATGTGTCCCGTTGCTCCACACCGAACCGGTGCTGTTCGTCGACGACCACCATGCCCAGATTGTGGAACTCGACCGCCTCTTGCAGTAGTGCATGGGTGCCGACAACGATGCCGGCCCGCCCGGACGCCACCTCGTCGCGCACCGCACGCTTCTGCGGCGCCGTCATCGACCCGGTGAGCAGCGCGACCCCGGTCGAGGATTCAGCGCCGCCGAGTTGGCCCGCCATCGCCAGCGGACCCAGCACGTCGCGGATCGAGCGCGCATGTTGTGCGGCAAGCACCTCGGTGGGCGCCAGCAGCGCACACTGGTAGCCCGCATCGACCATCTGCAGCATCGCCAGCACCGACACGATGGTCTTGCCCGAGCCCACCTCGCCCTGCAACATCCGGTTCATCGGCCGCGTCGAGGCCAACTCGCCCGAGATCACCTCCAGCACCTCGGACTGCCCGGCGGTCAGTTCGAACGGCAGCCGACCCCGCATCGCGGCGGCCAATCCGTCGCCGGTTCGTGGTGCGGCAGGGCCGGATTCACTCAGTTCGCTGTAGCGCCGGGCCACCAGCGCCCATTGCAGCCCGATGGCTTCGTCGAAGGTCAACCGCTCGCCGGCCCGCTCCCGCGCAGTAGTGTTCTCGGCCAAATGGACGGCCCGCAACGCCTCGTCTTCGGTCATCAGATTGTGTTCGCGGACAAAGGATTCCGGGAGCGGGTCCGGGACCGGGTCGAGGACGTCGAGCGTCTGGCGCACGCACGCGTAGATGTCCCAGCTCTGCACCTTCGCCGAGGCCGGGTAGATCGGGAAGAAGTCTCGTTCGAACTCCGCCAGCATCTCCTCACCGGTGGCACCCGATGCCGACGCGATGGTCTTGAGCGACTTGGTCCCGATCTGCTTGCCGGGCGGCGGATTCAAGACCAGGAACGCCGGATGGTCCAGCTGCAGATTGTTGCGAAAGTACTTGACCTCGCCGGAGAGCATCAGCCGCGTACCTTTTTCCAGCTTGTCGACCATCCACCCCGCGTTGAAGAACGTCGCAGTCACGGTGGGCCGATGCTCACCCAGGGTGACCCGCAGCCACGTCCGGCTCGTCTGCCGTCCGGTCTTCTTGTTGAAGGTCGGCTTCATGCCGCCGGTCTTGGTCTCGGTGACGACCTCGATGAACGTGACGTGCTCACCTTCCTCCAGATCGAGGGCCTCACCTTCTCCGCGGACCGTCATCCCGTCGCTGTATTTACGGGGGTAATGCCGAAGCAGATCGTTGACGGTGACGATGTCGAAATGCTCCTGGAGCGGCTTGGCTGCCTTTGCCCCGATCACCAGATCCAACCGGTCGCCGAGAGTGGCCACTACTCGACCCCGATCAGCAGGGCGTCACCATGGTGCCCTGTGTGATACGTCACCAATTCGGCACCGAGGTGCTGGCGGCGCACGTGGGCCTGCAGCGCGTCCCCCACGAGGCCGTCGACACCGTCGCCGGTGAGCACGGTGATCAGCTCTCCGCCGGCCACCATCAGCAAATCGATCAACCCGGCGGCCGCCGAGGTGAGGTCCGGCCCGACGATCAGCACCTCATCGCCGGCGATGCCAAGCCCGTCGCCCGGCTGACAGGCGCCCGCCCAGGTCAATGCATCTTCGGTGGCGATCCGCACCGCACCGTGCCGCGCACCCGCGGCGGCGCGCGCCATCGTGTACCCGTCGTCGACGGCCTGTCGTCCCTCGTCGTGGACGGCCAGCGCCGCCAGCCCCTGCACCATCGATCCCGCAGGCACCGGCACCACGTCGATCCCCCAGCCGATCGCCGCCGTGCAGCCCGCGACCAACTCCTCTGCGGCGACATACCCGTTGGGCAGCACCATGACCTGGGCCGCACCCACATCGATCAAGGCCCGCAGCAGCTGCTGCGCGTTGATCGGCGCGCCGGCATCGGGTCGCAACACCTGCGCACCCTCACCGGCGAACAGTTCGACACCGCCGTCCCCGTCGACCACTGCCAGCACGGCGCGCTCGCGGGCCCAGCCCCCGGCGGGCCGGACGCCGGCGGCGACGGTCAGCGCAGTGATCTGAATCCGGTTCAGCGACCCCACCCCCAGCCCAGCCTCGACCGCAGCCCCGGCATCGTCGAGGTGGACGTGCACCGAGTACTGATCGCTGCCCGAGGCGGCGATCGCCACCGACTCACCGATCTGCTCCAGCGCTGCCCGCAGCCCCTCGACGGCAGGCGCACCGCACCCGCTCAGCAGGTACATGACCTCGAACTGTGGCGGTGCCGCCGCGGCCGCCAGCGTGGCCTGCGGCGAGGCCGGGGTGTAGACCGGCCGGCGGGGCACGTGGCCGGCCAATGTGGCCGTCATGGCGTCTAGCAGGACGAGCAGGCCACGACCGCCGGAATCGACCACCCCGGCCTTGGCCAGCACATCAAGTTGTTCCGGTGTGCGGTCCAGGGCGGCCGATGCAGCCTCACCGGCAGCGGCCGCCACCTCGGCAACCTCGCCGCCAGCGGCCGCGCACTGTTCACCGGCCACGGCGGCCGCCTGCAACACGGACACGATCGTCCCCGGCACTGGATCACCCATGGAGGTGACAGCCAGGACGGCGGCGTGACGCAGCGCCGTGCCGAACAGCGCGCCGTCCACCGCGGAGAGACCGCCGTCACGCCGGGCCGCAGCGGTGGTGATGACCTCGGCCAGGCCGAGCAGAATCTGGGACAGGATCACTCCGGAGTTGCCCCGAGCCCCCTGCAATGCCCCGGCCGCCAACGCGCCCGCCACCACTGCGAGGTCGGCGCCAACCGGCTCGGCATCGACATGCGCCCACGCCGAACGCATCGTGAACAGCATGTTTGTCCCGGTATCGGCATCAGCCACCGGGAACACATTGAGCCGGTTGATCTCGTCGGTATGGACGATCAGATCATCGACAGCGGCGTGAGCCCAGGCCCTCAGAGCGGAGGCATCCAGCTGCCGAGCCGACATCGGACCTCCCAATCCCCGAATCAGATCCCCACCGAAACCCGGTGCGATCCCCCATTGCGGCGCGGTCATCGCCGTGGCTTCCAGCCTATCCAGTGACGATGACAAACCCGATCAGAGCACCACCGGCTGTGCACAACCTGGGTCGTGTTCACGAGCCGTTTTGGCGATCCTCTGGCCTCCCGGTATTCTGATCAGGTTGTCGGGTCGAGCCCCGCCGTTTGCGGCGAGTGGGCCCAGTCCCCCCAAGTACTGATTTCGAGGAGTTGTTGATATGGCTGCCGTGTGCGATATCTGCGGAAAGGCACCTGGCTTCGGCAAGTCGGTGTCGCACTCGCATCGGCGGACCAGCCGGCGCTGGGATCCGAACATCCAGTCGGTGCGTGCCGTGGCGCGCCCGGGTGGCAACAAGCAGCGCGTGAACGCCTGCACCTCCTGCATCAAGGCCGGCAAGGTCTCGCGCGGCTAGTTTCGCGCGCCTGACCGGTGCGCGACGCTTCTGTTTACCTGAGGAGACGGCAGGGTATGCCCTGTCGTCATGACCTCACGTCGCGCACCACACACACCGATCTATGCATGTGCGGCCGCAATCGCGGTCGGTTTCGTGCTGTCCGCATGCGGCGGCACCAGTTCCGATGACAACACCACCTCGGAGACTCCCTCCACAACGGAGGCTCCGGTGACCTCGGAAGGTCCGGCGACCCATACCGAGACCACAGTCATCGAAACCCCGGTATCGCCTGGACCCGCGACGCCGTCGGCTGAGATGCCCGCGCCTACTGGCGACGGCGGCGGGGACATGACTATCCAGATACCCTCGCCGGGTATCCCCTCGCCCCCGCCGATCCCCGCGCCGCCCGCGATCCCCGCGATCCCTGGGCCCTGATCGCCTCAGGGCAGCCGCCATTCGATCGGGTCGGCACCTTTCTGCTGCAGCAATTCGTTGGCCCGACTGAACGGGCGCGACCCGAAAAATCCACGCGACGCCGACAACGGTGACGGGTGCGATGATTCGATCGTCGCGCAGTCACCTTCGGCCAGTAGCGGTTTGAGGGTCGACGCGTCACGCCCCCATAGCACCGCCACCATCGGCTGCTCGCGCGCGACGAGCGCCCGGATCGCACACTCCGTCACTGCTTCCCAACCCTTACCGCGGTGCGAGGCCGGCGTACCCGGCGACACCGTGAGCACCCTGTTGAGCAGCATCACGCCCTGTTCTGCCCACGGGGTGAGATCCCCGTTGGCCGGCTTCGGATAGCCCAGATCCTCGGTGTACTCGTTGAAGATGTTCGACAGGCTGCGCGGCAGCGGACGCACATCTGCGCCCACCGAGAAACTGAGGCCGACTGCATGCCCCGGTGTCGGGTAGGGATCCTGACCGACGATCAACACGCGCACCCGCTCAAAGGGAAAAGTGAAGGCGCGCAAAACATTCTGACCGGTAGGCAAATACTGCCTGCCTGCGGTGAGCTCGTCGCGGAGGAACTCACCCATCTGCGCGACGTGCGTTTCCACCGGCTCGAGCGCGCGGGCCCAGCCGTCCTCGACGAGTTCATTCAGGGGGCGTGGGGTCACGGAAATCCAACTTAGCGTGAGCCGTCAGTCAAACGACTGCCATCCCGCGTTTCCCTCCCACGCGGCGCCGTCGAGGAGCACCGCGGCCGGGCCGGCGAGCACCCGTCCGATGGCCCGCCACCCTGGCGGTGGCGCACCGGGGAATGTCGCGACCAGCGCGTGGTCCTCGCCACCGCCCAGAACCCAGGCCAAGGGGTCGGCACCCACGGCTGTGGCGGCCTCGGCGACCGCCAGGCGATCGGTGTCGAGACGGCTGCTGTCCAGGTCGATGGCAACCCCGGAGGCCGTCGCGATGTGGCCCAGATCGGCGAGCAGGCCGTCGGAGACGTCGGTCATGGCAGTGGCCCCGGCGTCGGCGGCCCGGGCGCCCTGACCGTAGGGCGGCTGCGGGGTGAGGTGTCGCTGCCGCAGGTCCCCGAATCCGGCGGGCCCGTCGACGCCGTGCTCCCACAGTGCGTACCCGGCTGCCGACCGTCCCAGCTCCCCCGCCACCGCGAGGGTGTCACCGGCGCGGGCACCGCTGCGGCGCACCGGTTCCCGGCCGCCGAGGTCACCGAGGACAGTGACCGATATCACCCACAGCGGAGCGCTGACCAGATCCCCACCGGCGATGCTGGCGCCCAGCCGACGCGCCTCATCCCACAGCCCGTCGGACAATTCCGCCGCGGCTGCGACAGCGGTATCGGGTGGTGCACCGAACGCCACCACGAACGCGGTGGCCCGGCCACCCATCGCCTCGATATCGGCGGCGTTCTGGGCGATGGCTTTGCGCCCGATGTCATGCGGCGTCGACCAGTCGAGCCGAAAATGGCGGTCCTGCACCAGCATGTCGGTGGAGACCGCGGTGCGCCCGTCGGACGCCGTCAGCACGGCCGCGTCGTCACCCGGGCCCAGCGTCACGGCATCGGCTTGCGCGCGTCCGAACACCAACCGGTCGATGACGACGAATTCCCCCGCGGTCGCCAGGGTGTCGCCGTCGTCGTCACCGGGATCGTCGCCGATCGTCTCGCCGGTCATATCGCCTCCTGCCGGTCGGTTGCCGCGTCGGAGAACCCGGACCCGACCTGCGGTACGTTTGGTGCCTGCGGCCAGCAGTTTATGCAGCGAGACAGAGGAGGCGGCCGGTGGTGGAGGCTTACGTGCTGATCCAGACCGAGGTGGGTCGCGCCGAAGTCGTCGCCAAACAGCTCGCCGGACTGCCCGGCGTGGTGTCCGCCGAATACGTGACCGGGCCCTATGACGTGGTTTTGCGTCTCAGCGCCGACACGTTGACGGCGCTGCAATCCGATGTGGTCCCGGCCGTGCAGCAGGTACCCGGAATCACCCGGACCCTGACCTGCCCGATCGCCAACGCCGGCCGGCCATAGAGTTGGCGGCGTGACCGACTCGCACACCTCCGACGGACCGCCCCGCGCCCTGCTGATCGCGGCTGTGGTCGTTGCGGTTTCGGTGCTGATCACGGTCCTCGGTATCGCGGCGTCCCGGCAACGCTCACCCGAGCAGCAACCCGTCGCCATCCCGGCGATACCGGCGCCACAGGCCGACAGCCAGCAGTGCCATGACCTGCTCAAGGCACTGCCCCAACAGCTTGGTGATTTCCGGCGGGCCACCACCGTCGACCCCACCCCGCCGGGCACCGCGGCCTGGCGGGCCGAACCCGACACCGAGCCGGTGGTCCTGCGTTGCGGGCTGGAGCGCCCCACCGATTTCATTGTCGGCACTCCGCTACAGGTGGTCGACGAGATCCAGTGGTTCAGGGTGGGAGAAACCGGCCCGGTAGCCCCCGGAACGGAGGCCGATGATCAGGCCCGCAGCACCTGGTACGCGGTCGACCGTCCGGTGTACGTCGCCCTGACCCTGCCCGCCGGGTCAGGACCGACGCCTATTCAGCAGATCTCCGGTCAGATCGCCCGCACCATGCCCGCCCAGGAGCCGGCACCGGCTCCGGCGCGCTGAGTCAACGCAGTCCGGTACCGCGGGCCAGCGCAGTCTCGACCATCGCGGTCAGCAAGGTGGGGTAGTCGACACCGCTGGCCGCCCACATCCGCGGATACATCGAGATGGTGGTGAACCCCGGCATCGTGTTGATCTCGTTGATCACCGGGCCGTCGTCGGTCAGGAAGAAGTCGACGCGAGCCAACCCCTGGCAGTCGATCGCGGTGAAGGCACGCACGGCCAACCGGCGGATCTCCGCCGAGACGTCGTCGTCAACCTTGGCGGGTACGTCCAGTTCGGCTGCGTCGACAAGGTATTTGGTGGCGAAGTCGTAGAAGCCGTCCTCGCGTCCGCGCACGCCGGCCACCCGGATCTCGCCGACGGTGCTGGCTTCGATCTGGCCGTCGGGGAATTCGAGGACGCCGCATTCCAGTTCGCGCCCCGGGATCGCGGCCTCGACAATGACCTTCGGGTCGTGGTGGCGCGCGAGTTCGATCGCGGCAGGCAGCTCATCCCACGTCGCGACCCGGCTGACGCCGATCGACGAGCCACCCCGGGCAGGCTTGACGAACACCGGCAGGCCGAGGCGCTCCCGCTGTTCCAGATCCAGGGTCGGATCTGAACCGTCGCGGCTGGGACGCAGCACCACGAAGTCGCCGATCGGCAGGCCCTCGGCGACGAGCAGCTTCTTCGTGAACTCCTTGTCCATACCCGCGGCACTGGACAACACTCCGGAGCCGACGTACGGGATCCCGGACAACTCCAGCAGGCCCTGGATGGTGCCGTCCTCGCCGTAGGGCCCGTGCAGTACCGGGAAGACCACGTCGACGGCGGCCAACAGCTCACCGGGACCATTGCTCAGCGCCAACAGCTGACCGCTGCGGTTCGGGGCGGCCGGCAGCGCGAGCTCGGTACCGGACGCCTCGGTCACCTCGGGCAGCCGGCCGTCGGTGATCGCGAGCGTCTCCGGACTTCCGTCGGTCAGGACCCACGATCCGTCGGGGGTGATCCCGACGGCGACGACCTCGAATCGCTCCGGGTCGAGGTTGCGCAGGATGCTGCCTGCCGATACGCAGGAAATCGCGTGCTCAGAGCTACGCCCGCCGTAGACCACGGCGACGCGGGTGCGGGATCCGGTCTGATTGCGGGCTGTCACAACCTAGAGAGGTTACCGTCCCGGTCCGCTCCCACCTTCCGGTGCGTCCCGACCTGGGCTTTCACCGCTGCAGTGCGTGCTCCACGTCGGCGAGCAGGTCTTCGGTGTCTTCGATCCCGGCCGAGATGCGGGCGAACCCGGCGGGCACCGGGTCGCCCCAGCGGGCCCTGCGGTCGACCGAGGTGTGGATCCCGCCGAAGCTGGTCGAGGCGATGAGCAGTGCGCTGCGCTCGACCAGGGTGTGCACCGCGGCGGCGTCGGCCAGCTCTATCGACACCAGCCCGCCGAAACGCTTCATCTGGGAGGCCGCCAGGTCGTGTGCCGGATCGTCGGGTAGTCCGGGATAGCGCACCGAGCGCACCGCAGGATGGCTGCGCAGCATCATCGCCAGGGCTGCGGCGTTCTGGCACTGCCGTTCGAAGCGCAGTCCGGCACTACCGAGGCTGCGCAGCACCAACCATGCCTCGAACGCACCAAGGATGGGCCCGGCCAGCAGCCGGTCGCGCTCCACCGCGGCCATCAGCTCGGGCTGGCTGCCTGCCACGTAGCCGGCTATCAGATCACTGTGTCCCGACAGTGACTTCGTGGCACTGGCCACCACGAGGTCGGCGCCGAGCGAAAGCGGTTGCTGACCAAGCGGTGTGGCGGCGGTGTTGTCGACGACGAGCGTGGCGCCGCGACTACGGCAGGTCATTGCCAGCCGGTGCAGGTCGACGACGTCGAGCCCCGGATTGGCCGGTGTCTCGGCGAGGACCACGTCAGCGTGAGCGGACGCCTCACAGATCTCGGCAACACTCGCTTCGATCACCGTAATACCTTGTGGCGCAAGGTATTCTACCGCGTAACGACGGACCTGATAGTAGCCGTCAGCGGGGACGACAAGCGTGGATCCCGGTCTGGCCAGGACCCGCAGAGCCGAGGTGATCGCGGCCATGCCCGATCCGAACGTGAGCGCAGCGGCGGCCCCTTCCAGTTCGGCGAGGGCCGCTTCGAGCTGCCGCCACGACGGGTTGGAGCTGCGGCCGTAGCTGTCGAGCGGCTCGGCTTCGTCGGGCGAGAGATGGAACGCCGACGCCGGCACCGGGATGGGCGCCACCGGCTGTCCTGGAATCGATTCCAGGCCAACAGCTTTGACGCTCCGAGTGGAATCTCCGTACAGGCCGTCCACTCACTCACTCCGGCTTCGTGCTGCGACCCAGTAGCAGTAGAACCGCTTCGTGAACCGACAATCCCTTGTGGCACACCCGATGAACGGCGTCGGTCAGCGGCATCTCGACACCGTAACTGGACGCCAGCGCCAGCACCGATTCACACGAGGACACGCCCTCGGCGACATGTCCGCCCGCGGCGGTCAACGCCGATTCCATGGTGCCGCCGTTACCCAGACGCACACCGAAGGTGCGGTTTCGGGAATGCCCCGAGGTGCAGGTGGCCACGAGGTCTCCGACGCCGGCCAACCCGGCCAACGTGGCGGGGGTGGCGCCCAACGCGATACCCAGCCGCATGACCTCGGCCAATCCGCGGGTGATGATGGCGGCCACGGTGTTCTCCCCCAGCCCCACGCCCACCGCCATACCGCAGGCCAGCGCGATGACGTTCTTGCAGGCACCGCCGACTTCGGCGCCGACCACGTCGGCGTTGGTGTACGGCCGGAAGTAGCCCGTGGCCAATGCGCGTTGCAGAGCGACCGCGCGTCCGGAGTCGCTGCAGGCGACGACGGTGGCGGCGGGCTGTTCGTCGGCGATCTCGCTCGCCAGGTTCGGCCCGGTGACCACGGCGACCCGGCCTGGATCGGCCCCGGTCACCTGCACGATCACCTGACTCATACGCATGAGTGACTCGAGTTCGATGCCCTTGGCCAGACTGACGAGTGTCACGTCGTCACCGATCAGGTGCTTCCAGCCCTCCAGGTTCGCCCGCAGTTGCTGCGCCGGAACACCCAGGAGCACTGTGCAGGCACCGGCCAGCGCCTCGGCCGGATCGGAGGTTGCCCGGATCGACGAGGGCAGTACGACGTCGCCCAGGTACCGACTGTTGCGATGCTCGGTGTTGATCTCGTCGGCAACCTCGGGGCGCCGGGCCCACATCGTCACCGGATTTCCCGCGTCCGCCAACACCTTCGCCAGCGCCGTCCCCCACGCACCGGCACCCATCACCGCAGCTGCTACCACCTGTTCACCCTATCCGGCGGCCGCGCGACGCGCCGCCTCCGGCCGGGCTGGCAGGATGAACGGATGAGCGGCTCCCGAAGCAGCAACGCCGCAGCCACCCAGGCCGCCGACGTCACCCTCGTGATCGCGGTGAAACGGCTGTCAGCCGCGAAAACCCGGCTGGCGCCGATCTTCTCCGCGGCCACCCGCGAGGCCGTGGTGCTGGCCATGCTCGTCGACACCATCAACGCGGCGTCGTCCATCGCCCCGGTGACCGTCGTCACCCCCGACGAGACCGCGGCCGAGGCCGCCAGGCAGCTCGGCGCCGGCGTCCTGATGGACCCGACGCCGCCGGGCCATGATGATCCACTCAACAACGCGATCACCGCGGCCGAGGCGGCGCTGCGCTCCGCTGCCGGAAATATCGTTGTCCTCCAAGGAGATCTACCCGCCCTGCAACCCCAGGAGCTGGCCGAGGCACTGTCCCTGGCCCGCGGCTATCAGCGCAGTTTCGTCGGCGACCGGCACGGCACCGGAACCTCGGCGCTGTTCGCGTTCGGCACTGCCCTGTCTCCCCATTTCGGATCCGATTCGGCTGCGCGCCATCGCCGCTCCGGTGCGATCGAACTCACCGGAGCATGGCCCGGTCTGCGCTGCGATATCGACACTCCCGACGATTTGCAGGCGGCCCGCCGTCTCGGCGTCGGCACCGCCACGGCACGCACCCTCGGCAGGCGTGCCACTAGGTAGCCGAGGACCCGCGAGATAGGGAATGATCGGACGGATGAGCGAAGCCACTGAAGCCGAGCCAGAAACCCGGTCGGATCACTCCCGACGGGACGCCGCGACAGTCGTATCGGAGCAGTCCGACGAGGCATCGTCGCCGGGAGCACCACCGGCGGCCACCTCGCCCGCAGTGGACAACGCGCTGCCCGAGGACCGATACCTCAACCGCGAGCTGAGCTGGCTGGACTTCAACGCCCGGGTCCTGGCCCTGGCCGCCGACACCTCACTGCCCTTGCTCGAGCGGGCAAAGTTCCTGGCGATCTTCGCGTCCAATCTCGACGAGTTCTACATGGTCCGGGTGGCCGGCCTCAAACGCCGCGACGAGATGGGACTTTCGGTGCGCTCGGCCGACGGCCTGTCCCCGCGCGAACAGTTGCGTCGCATCAACGAACGCACCCAGCAGATCGCCAGCCGTCACGCCAGCGTGTTCTTCAACTCGGTCCGCCCCGCCCTGGCCGAAGAGGGCATCGTCATCGTCAACTGGGCCCAGCTCGACGAGTCCGAACGCGCGAAGCTCTCCACCTACTTCCATGAGCAGGTGTTCCCGGTCCTCACCCCGCTTGCGGTGGATCCGGCGCACCCGTTCCCGTTCGTCAGCGGGCTGAGCCTGAACCTGGCGATCACCGTCAAGCACCCCGAGGACGGCGGCCAACACTTCGCCAGGATCAAGGTGCCCGACAACGTCGGCCGCTTCGTCGAACTCAGCGGCCCCGCCGAATCGACGGTGGTGCGGTTCCTGCCGATGGAGGAACTGATCGCGGCGTTCCTGCCGGTGTTGTTCCCCGGCCTCGAGATCGTCGAGCACCACGCCTTCCGGATCACCCGCAACGCCGACTTCGAGGTCGAAGAGGATCGCGACGAGGACCTGCTGCAGGCGCTGGAACGTGAACTGGCCCGCAGGCGGTTCGGCTCGCCGGTCCGGCTGGAAGTGTCCGACGACATGACCGAGAGCATGCTCGAACTGCTGCTGCGGGAACTGGATGTGGACCCCGGCGACGTCATCGAGTTGCCCGGGCTGCTGGATCTCTCCGCGCTGTGGCAGATCTACGGCGTGGATCGGCCCGCCCTCAAGGACCGGCCGTTCGTACCCGCCACCCCACCGGCTTTCGGCGAACGTGAAACGCCGAAGAGCATTTTCTCCACACTGCGCGACGGGGATGTGCTGGTGCACCACCCCTATGACTCGTTCTCCACCACCGTTCAGCGCTTCATCGAGCAGGCCGCCGCCGATCCCAACGTGCTGGCGATCAAGCAGACGCTGTACCGCACCTCCGGTGACTCCCCCATCGTCAACGCCCTGATCGATGCCGCCGAGGCCGGCAAGCAGGTGGTTGCGCTCGTGGAGATCAAGGCTCGCTTCGATGAGCAGGCCAACATCAAGTGGGCCAGGGCACTTGAGCAGGCCGGCGTACACGTGGTCTACGGGTTGATCGGACTCAAGACGCACTGCAAGACCTGCCTCGTGGTGCGGCGCGAGGGGTCGACAATCCGGCGCTACTGCCACATCGGTACCGGCAACTACAACCCGAAAACCGCGCGGCTGTATGAAGACGTGGGGTTGCTCACGGCCGATCCCGACATCGGCGCCGACCTCACCGACCTGTTCAATTCTCTGACCGGGTATTCCCGTAAGGACGCCTACCGCAATCTGCTGGTGGCGCCGCGCGGGGTGCGCAAGGGCATCATCGAGCGCATCGACCGCGAGATCGCCGCCCATCATGAGGGAGCCGAGACCGGAATCCGGTTGAAAGCCAACGCACTCGTCGACGAACAGGTGATCGATGCGCTCTACCGGGCCTCGCAGGCCGGGGTCCCGGTCGAGATCGTGGTGCGGGGCATCTGCGCCCTACGTCCCGGTGTTCCCGGGTACTCCGACAACATCACGGTGCGCTCGATCCTCGGACGCTTCCTGGAGCACTCGCGCATTATTCACTTCCGCGCCATCAACGAGTTCTGGATCGGCAGTGCGGACATGATGCATCGTAATCTGGACCGCCGTGTCGAAGTGATGGCTCAGGTCAAGGATCCGAGGCTGACCGCCCAACTCAACGAGGTGTTCGAGTCCGCGATGGATCCGGCCACCCGGTGCTGGGAGTTACGACACGACGGTTACTGGACGGCGCTGCCCCGGGAGGGACAGACAGTCCGCGATCACCAGGTGTCGATGATGGAACGGCACCGGTACCCCTGAGCCCCGCCGGGGCCCGGGCTGCGCAATGACCTGCAGGAGTTTAGGTGTCCAACGACAGCACAACAGCAGCGCGGCCGGGCACCAAGCTCGTGCCCGCGGCGGGCGCCGTGTTGTGGCGTGGCGGCCAGGACGCAGCAGGCGGAGTCGTGACCGAGGTGGCTGTGATCCACCGTCCGCGGTATGACGATTGGTCCCTGCCCAAGGGCAAGGTCGAGGTGGACGAAACCGATCCGGTGGCCGCGGTACGCGAGGTTCACGAAGAGACCGGATATACCGCACAACTCGGCCGTCGACTCGGCTCGATCTCGTATGAGATTCCGCAGGGCACCAAACGGGTCCGGTACTGGGCGGCCCGTGCCACCGGAGGAGACTTCACCCCCAACGACGAGGTGGACAAGCTCATCTGGCTGCCGGTGGACGCGGCGATGGACCAACTGGGCTACCCGCATGACCGAAAAATGTTGCGCCGCTTCGAAAAACACCCACACGACACCAACACGGTACTCATCGTGCGGCACGGTGCGGCCGGGCGCCGATCCCGCTTCAAGGGCGACGACCGCAAGCGTCCTCTGGACAAGAAGGGTCGGGCACAGGCCGAGGCCCTGGTCGATCAACTACTGGCATTCGGTGCCACAACGCTTTACGCGGCCGATCGGCTGCGCTGCCATCAGACCCTCGAGCCGCTGGCGCAAGAACTCGGGGTGGACATTCACAATGAGCCGGCGCTGACCGAAGAGGCATACAGCTCCGACCACAAGGCCGGCCGCAGCCGCGTGCTGGAACTCGCGGCGCGGGCGGGGACCCCGGTGATCTGCACGCAGGGCAAGGTGATTCCCGATCTCATCTCATGGTGGTGCGCACGGTCACAGGTACGCCCGCAGACCACCGGAAATCGCAAGGGCAGCACCTGGGTGTTGTCGATGACCGACGGTCGACTGGTCGCCGCAGACCATCTCAGCAGTCCCCTGCCTGCCTGCGGCGGCTAACCGCACACAAAAAAGGCACGTCGTGAGCGGATCTACCGCCCACGACGTGCCTCTTCCGTAATTACTTGCGGCCCTTCTTGGCCGGTGCCTTCTTGGCGGCGACCTTCTTGGCCGGAGCCTTGGTCGCGGCCTTCTTGGCCGGAGCCTTGGTCGCGGCCTTCTTGGCCGGTGCCTTCTTGACTGCGGCCTTCTTGGCCGGAGCCTTGACTGCGGCCTTCTTCGCCGGAGCCTTCTTGACAGCGGCCTTCTTCGCCGGTGCCTTCTTGACTGCGGCCTTCTTGGCCGGAGCCTTGACTGCGGCCTTCTTCGCCGGAGCCTTCTTGACAGCGGCCTTCTTGGCCGGAGCCTTCTTGGCAACGGTCTTCTTGGCGGCACCACGCTTGGCCGGGCCCGCGGTGACGCCGCGCTTGACGGCCGGACCGTCGGCCGGGAGACGCTGCGCTCCAGCGACAACCGCCTTGAACTGAGCGCCCGGACGGAACGCCGGCACCGAGGTCGGCTTGACCTTCACCGTCTCGCCGGTGCGCGGGTTGCGCGCTACACGGGCAGCGCGACGGCGCTGCTCGAAAACACCGAAGCCGGTGATCGTGACGCTTTCGCCCTTGTGCACCGCGCGGACGATGGTGTCCACAACGTTCTCGACCGCGGCGGTAGCCTGCCGACGATCGGTGCCCAGTTTGGTTGTGAGTACGTCGATGAGCTCCGCTTTGTTCATCCAAAACCTCCGAAACCAGTGGCCCTCTTTGGACCGACTAGAGGACACGGTAAACCCTGTAACCACTGATTTCCAAGAGCCACGCGCAATTTCAGGCGTAGCTGGCGAACAATCCGGCAATCCGCTTGCCCCACTTGGACTCCGCCGGGTCGGGTCCAGAACCGGTTTGGCAGGCGGCGAATTCGGGCGCTGAAGCGTCCTTAGGAGGCCTCGATCAGGCCGGCAGAGTGCGCGGTTTCCAGGCCGGCCTGCGCTTCTCGTAATCCTCGATCGAAGACAGTTTCCGCAGCGTAAGGCCTATATCGTCGAGTCCCTCGAGCAGCCGCCAGGCCGTGTAGTCGTCAATTCTGAACGGCAACACAACCGTTCCGGCGACGATATTTCGATCTTGAAGGTTCACAGTGATTTCCAGCCCGGGATTCTGCTCGATGAGCTTCCATAAGAGCTCGACATCATCTTGGGCGACTTCGGCGGCCAATAGCCCGGCCTTGCCGGCGTTGCCGCGGAAAATATCGGCGAAACGGGACGAGATAACCACCCGGAAGCCATAGTCCATGAGTGCCCAGACGGCATGTTCGCGCGACGATCCGGTACCGAAATCAGGGCCGGCCACCAACACGGAGCCTTTATCGAATGGCGGCAGATTCAGAATGAACGACGGATCGGTGCGCCAGGCGGCGAACAATCCATCCTCGAAACCTGTTCGGGTTACCCGCTTCAAATAGACCGCGGGGATGATCTGATCGGTGTCGACATTGGCCCGCCGCAGCGGGACGCCGATTCCGGTGTGAGTACTAAAAGCGTCCATCACGCTTCTCCTTCTGGCTTCTTAGCGGGTCGCGGCGGGCAGATCGGCAGGGGACGCGAGTTTTCCACGGACAGCGGTGGCCGCCGCGACACCCGGTGAGACCAGGTGGGTGCGGCCCCCCTTGCCCTGTCGGCCTTCGAAGTTCCGGTTGGACGTGGAGGCGCAGCGCTGCCCCGGGGACAGCTGATCGGGGTTCATGCCCAGACACATCGAGCAGCCGGCCTGCCGCCATTCGGCACCTGCCGCGGTGAATATCTGGTCGAGGCCCTCCGATTCGGCCTGGGCGCGGACCCGCATCGAGCCCGGCACCACCAGCATCCGCACTCCGTCGGCCACCTTACGATCGCGTAGCACGTCGGCGACGACCCGGAGGTCCTCGATGCGACCGTTGGTGCAAGACCCGACGAAGACGGTGTCCACGGCGATGTCACGCATGGCCATCCCGGGCCGAAGATCCATGTAGGCCAAAGCCTTCTCCGCCGACTGGCGCTCCCCGTCGTCGCCCATCAACTCCGGGTCCGGGACCGACGCGGACAGCGGAACCCCCTGCCCCGGGTTGGTGCCCCAGGTCACGAACGGGCTCAACGCGGCGGCGTCCAGGTAGACCTCGGTGTCGAATTCGGCGCCCTCGTCGGTGCGCAACTTGCTCCACGCGGCGACGGCGTTGTCCCAGTCGGCACCCTTGGGAGCATTCGGACGACCCTTGAGGAACTCGAAGGTGGTCTCGTCAGGAGCCACCATTCCGGCGCGCGCCCCGGCCTCGATGCTCATGTTGCAGATCGTCATCCGGCCTTCCATGGACAGCGCCTCGATGGCACTCCCCCGGTATTCGATGACGTGGCCCTGCCCGCCACCGGTACCGATCTTGGCGATGACGGCAAGAATGATGTCCTTGGCGCTCACGCCGGGCGGCAGCACGCCGTCGACGTTGACCGCCATGGTCTTGAACGGCTTGAGCGGCAGTGTCTGCGTGGCCATCACGTGCTCGACCTCGGACGTGCCGATGCCCATGGCGATGGCGCCGAACGCTCCGTGGGTCGAGGTGTGGCTGTCTCCGCACACGACCGTCATACCCGGCTGGGTCAGTCCGAGTTGAGGTCCGATGATGTGCACGATGCCTTGTTCAGCATCCCCCATCGAGTGCAGCCGGATACCGAATTCCGCGCAGTTGCGCCGCAATGTCTCGACCTGGGTGCGCGAAACCGGATCCGCGATCGGCTTGTCGATGTCGACCGTGGGGACGTTGTGGTCCTCGGTGGCGATCGTCAGGTCGGGCCGGCGCAGCGGCCGGCCGGCCAAGCGCAGACCGTCGAACGCCTGCGGGCTGGTGACCTCGTGCACGAGATGAAGGTCGATGTAGATCAGGTCGGGCTCTTTGGCAGCGCCCTCTCCCTGGCCGCGCGCCACGACATGGTCGTCCCAAACCTTTTCGGCCAGGGTGCGCGGCTTCACGGATGTCTGTGTCGATTGGTCCATCGCTACTTCTCGATTCGATTAACGGCAATGCGGGCTTGCATCAAGAGTCCGCCAGGGCTGGGAGTTACTGTCGCCATCTCATCTGTCATCTCAGAATGCGAGACGCTAGTATCTCTCTGTGAGAAATGATAGCGGCATCGGCGTTCTCGACAAAGCGGTGGGTGTGCTGCACACCGTGGCCGAGTCACCTTGCGGGCTGGCCGAACTCTGCGAGCGGACCGGCCTCCCCCGCGCGACCGCGCACCGACTGGCCGCGGGGCTCGAAACCCACCGGCTGCTGGCCCGCGACGCCGACGGCCGCTGGCGCCTCGGCCCGGCACTGACCGAATTGGCCTCCCACGTCAACGATCCGCTGCTGGCCGCCGGGGCCGCGGTACTGCCCCGCCTGCGCGAGATCACCGGCGAGAGCGTCCAGTTGTACCGGCGCGAAGGCCAATCACGGGTCTGTGTGGTGGCGTTGGAACCCCCGGCCGGGCTACGTGACACCGTGCCGGTGGGCACCCACCTTCCGATGACGGCCGGCTCGGGAGCCAAAGTTCTACTCGCCTACGCCGACCCGGCCACCCAGCAGGCCGTGCTGCCGGTCGCCAAGTTCACCGACCGCGTCCTGGCCGAGGTCCGTAAGCGCGGCTGGGCGCAGAGCGCCGCCGAGCGCGAGCCGGGTGTGGCCAGTGTCTCGGCGCCGGTGCGCGACGGCCGCGGTGCCGTGATCGCCGCAGTGTCGGTGTCCGGACCGATCGACAGAATGGGTCGCCGGCCGGGAGCCCGCTGGGCGGCAGATCTTCTCGCCGCCGCCGACGCCCTGACCCGCCGACTGTGAGGCGGATCTCAACAGCCGGCTGAGGCACCCGGCGTGTCACGCCAGCGTGGCCCTCGAGCTCCGGTGCCACTCCAGCGTGACGAACTGGGCGGGTCCGGCGGCGCCCCGGAACCCCGTCCCGTCGAGCGTCACGCCAGAGTGACGTTCGACACCCGGTGCCACTCCAGCGTGACGAAGTGGGGAGCGGGGGGCGCGACGAACCCGACGCGAGACACAACCCGCGCAACGCAAAAGCGCCCAGTTCATGAGAACTGGGCGCTTTTACTTCTGTACCCCCGATGGGATTCGAACCCACGCTACCGCCGTGAGAGGGCGGCGTCCTAGGCCGCTAGACGACGGGGGCTAGAACTTCCGGATGGTCAGCATAGCTCAGGCGATCGTGCTCACCTAATCCGACTGAACCACTCCGGATGGCTGGGGTACCAGGACTCGAACCTAGAATGAGGGAATCAGAATCCCTAGTGTTGCCAATTACACCATACCCCATTAATTGCCCATCACCGCAGGTCACAGGCAATTTCGATCCGATCGACTCAGCGGGGGCTTCCCCGTTTTGCTTTTCGAACCGACGAGCAGACTACCAAAGATTTAGGGCGCTTTTCACCACCGGCCGCTCACCCGCGGCCCCGGGCAGCCCGCAACCGCGCCAGACTGCGGTCAGCTCCCAGCAGTTCCATCGACTCGAACAGCGGCGGGCTGATCGTCGCCCCTGTGACCGCCACACGGATCGGCCCGAACGCCTTCCGTGGCTTGAGCTCCAGACCGTCCAGAAGCGCTGTCTTGAGCGCCGCCTCGATGTTGGCGGTGTTCCACTCCCCGACGCCTTCCAAGGCGCTCAGCGCGGCGTCCAGGACCGGTGCGGACTCTTCGCGAAGTTCCTTGGCCGCTGCCTTCTCGTCGATCTCGTAGGAGTCGTCGTCGAAGAACTTCAGCAGCCCCCACGCATCGCCCAGGACGACGATGCGGGTCTGGATCAGCGCCGCGGCTTCGGCGAATGCGGCGTCGTCCAAACCGGTGTCGTGACCGTGGCCGTCGAGGTAAGCGCGCAGCCGGGCGGTGAAATCCTCTGCCGTCAGCAGCCGGATGTGCTCGGCGTTGATCGCGTCGGCCTTCTTCTGGTCGAATCGCGCCGGGTTCGAGTTGACGTCGGCCACATCGAACGCGGCCACCATCTCGTCGAGGCTGAACACGTCATGATCGTCGGCGATCCCCCAGCCCAGCAGCGCCAGATAGTTCAGCAGGCCCTCAGGCAGGAAGCCGCGGTCGCGGTGCAGGAACAGATTCGACTGCGGATCGCGCTTGGACAACTTCTTGTTGCCGTCGCCGAGAACACTTGGCAGATGGGCGAACTGAGGCACCTGCTCGGCCACACCGATCCGCATCAACGCCTGATACAGCGCGATCTGGCGCGGTGTCGATGGCATGATGTCCTCGCCGCGCAGCACGTGGGTGATCTTCATCATCGCGTCGTCGACCGGGTTGACCAAGGTGTACAACGGATCTCCGTTGGCGCGGGTGATCGCGAAATCCGGCACCGAACCCGCCGGGAAGCTCACCTGGCCGCGCACCAGATCGGTCCAGCCGAGGTCCTCATCGGGCATGCGTAGCCGCAGCACGGGCTTGCGGCCCTCGTCGGCGAACGCCCGGCGCTGCTCGTCGGTCAGGTCGCGGTCGTAATTGTCGTACCCGAGTTTCGGATTGCGCCCCGCTGCCAAGTGCCGCGCCTCGACTTCTTCGGGCGTCGAAAACGCCTCGTAGACCTCGCCGGCCGTCAGCAGGCGCGCGATCACGTCACGGTAGATCTCGCTGCGCTGCGACTGCCGGTACGGCTCGTACGGACCGCCGACCTCTGGCCCCTCGTCCCAGTCCAGACCCAGCCACCGCAGGGCGTCGAGGATCGCCGCGTAGCTTTCGTCGCTGTCACGCGCGGCATCGGTGTCCTCGATGCGGAAGACGAAGGCCCCGCCGGTGTGCCGGGCGTAGGCCCAGTTGAACAGGGCCGTGCGCACCAAACCGACGTGCGGGGTGCCGGTCGGCGACGGGCAGAACCTCACCCTGACATTTGAACTGGTCATCACTTTCCTTTACGCACAACGGGATTGGTAAGGGTGCCGATGCCTTCGACGGTGACGCTCACGGTGTCCCCGTCTTCGATCGGGCCCACCCCCTCGGGGGTTCCGGTAAGGATCAGGTCACCCGGCAGCAGCGTCATCACGGCCGAGACCCACTCGACGATGGCACCGATGTCGTGGATCATCAGCGAGGTCCGGCTGCGCTGGCGCACTTCGCTTTCGCCGGCCGAGCCGGCAATCCCGTGTGCGACCTCGGTGCGGATCTCCAGATCCGAGGGGTCGAGGTCGGTGACGATCCACGGGCCCGCGGGGCAGAAGGTGTCGTGCCCCTTGGCCCGCATCCACTGGCCGTCCTTGGCCTGCTGGTCGCGCGCCGAGACGTCGTTGGCAATGGTGTAGCCCAGGATGTTCTCGGCGGCCCGCGCGGCGGGCACATCCTTGCAGGGCCGCCCGATGACGATCGCCAACTCGCCCTCGTGATGAACCGGATTGGCGTCGGCCGGCAGCTGGATCGGCACGTTGGGCCCGATGATCGCGGTGTTGGGTTTGAGGAAGATCACCGGATCCTCGGGAGCTGCCCCGCCCATCTCTGCGGCGTGGGCCTCATAGTTCTTGCCCATGCAGATGACCTTGCTGGCCAGGATGGGTGCCAGCAGGCGGACGTCGGCCAGCGGCCAGCTCCGTCCGGTGAACGTGGGGTTGCCGAAGGGGTGCTCGGCAATCTCTTTGCAGACGGCATCGGCACCGTCGCCTTCAACACTGACGAAAGCGACGCCGTCGGGACTGGCAATTCGACCTAAACGCATTTGACCAGGGTAGTGCGCAGCGTCAGCGTGAACGCCCCGAGTCGGTTTTCGTCATTGCCCGTCGAACAGCGAGGCCAGAAACGGTGTGGAGTCCGGGACCGAGGCCAGCACGGTGCCGGAGTGATCCTCGTCGGGATAGACCTTGAGTGTGACGTCCTGGCCGTTGGCGCGTAGCTGATCGGCAAGCTGCTGCGACATGTTCGGCGGGACATCGCGGTCCAGCAGTCCGACGCCGAGGAAGATCGGCCGGTCGTAGCCGCTGGTCGGCGTGCCCAGGTAGGCGTCGAGCGCCTCGGTCAGCCCGGGCAGGCTGGCCAGTGGCGCGCGGAAGTACGCGATCGGCGTCATACCGGTGAGCTGCTGGTCGAGTTGCGGCTTGCACAGCGTCTCCGCCTTGGCGACCGCGTCCAGCCCAGCGGGGGTGAGCACGCTGTCGATGTCGAGATCGGGCCGAGCCTCCCGCACCCCGGCCAGGATGTAACCGGTGTAGCTGTTGGCCGCGGGTCCCGTGTTCGGCGGCAGCGCCATGTCCGGCCCGGCCTGCTTGACGATGCCCTCGACATTGAACGGTGTCCCGGTCGCCACCACGCCGCGGTAGTCCAGCCCGGTGCCGCGGCTGAATTCGGTGGCCCAGCGCGCGCTGTTGACCGCGGCGCCGCCGCCCTGCGACTGGCCCACGATGGCCCATCTCGGTGACAACGGCAGATCCATCTGGTGCATGGCGATCACCGAATCGACGACGCTGTGCGCGGTGGCCACGCTGTTGAGGTAGCTCATCAGGCCGGGGGTGCCCAGCCCGGCATAGTCGGAGCCGACAACGGCGTAACCCTGGTCGAGCCAGTGCGTCAGGTATTCGACATCCCGACCGCTGCGCGGCTGCGCCGAGGGAGCGCAATCGTCGCCGAGTCCTACGGTGCCGTGTGCCCACGCGATCGTCGGCCAGCCGCCCTGGGGCGCCTGGCCATGTGGAATGAACACCGCCGCGGTGCTGACAGCCGGTGAATCGTGCTGATCGACAGTTGAATAGAGGATGCGGTAGGCACGCTGCGCACCCGGAACCGACAGCGCGGGATCCAGCGGAGCGGTCTCGATCAGGCTGCCGGGGGTAGGAATCGGCGCGTCGTAGTGACGGACATCCAAGCCGGACCAGTCCGGCTCGGCCGCCGACGCGGTGGGTAGGACCACGAATCCACACATCATCACGACGGCTACCGCCGGCCACAGTTTCACGGGCACAGCGTATTGCACGCGTGCGGTGTCTCATATTGTGGAATCAAAGTTCAATATCTTGGGACGCCGTGGAACGATGCACCCATGCCCGTTTCGTCGATCAGCACGTTCCGCCGCTGGTCGATGCTGGCGATCGCACTGGCGGCCACCACCTGCGCCAACGTATTCATCAACGGCGCGGCGTTTCTGATTCCAACGCTGCACGCCGAGCACGGTCTGGATCTGGCCAAAGCAGGTCTGCTGTCATCGATGCCGAGCTTCGGGCTCGTCCTCACCCTGATCGCGTGGGGCTACGTCGTCGACCGGGTGGGCGAACGGATCGTGTTGACGGTGGGCTCGGTCTTGACTGCCGCAGCGGCGTTCGGCGCGGCTTCCGCGGATTCCCTGGTGATGGTCGGGGTGTTCCTACTGCTGGGTGGAATGGCTGCGGCCAGCAGCAATTCGGCCAGCGGGCGGGTCGTGGTCGGCTGGTTTCCGCCCGAGCAACGTGGGCTGGCGATGGGAATCCGGCAGACCGCAACGCCCTTGGGCGTGGGCTTGGGCGCATTGGTCATTCCACGCGTGGCCGAATCCCATGGCGTGGCAATCGCATTGCTGTTCCCTGCCATCCTGTGCGTCCTGTCCGCGGCGATTTGTGCTGTGGGAGTACTGGATCCACCACGACCGCCCCGTCATGAGGCGCCGGCCGAACACCTGGCCAACCCCTACCGGGGCTCGAACGTGTTGTGGCGCATCCATGCCGTGTCGGTGCTGCTGGTGGTTCCCCAGGGCCTGGTCTGGACGTTCACCCTGGTGTGGCTGATGAGCGATCGGGGTTGGTCTGCCGCGTCGGCCGGCACACTGGTCACCGTGGCCCAGTTACTGGGCGCCGCTGGGCGGATCGCCGCGGGCCGGTGGTCCGATGTGGTTGGGCTACGCCTACGGCCCATCCGGGCCATCGCGTTGGCCGCGGCTGCGACGATGGGCCTGCTGGCACTCACCGATTGGCTGGGTTCGCCGGTCAGTGTTGCGCTGATCGTGATCGCGTCGGTGATCACGGTGTCCGACAACGGTTTGGCGTTCACGGCGATCGCCGAGATCGCCGGACCGTTCTGGAGTGGACGCGCGCTGGGCACCCAGAACACCAGTCAGCACCTGGCGACGGCCAGCTCGGCACCGTTGTTCGGTGCGCTGATCGGTGTGGCCGGATACCCGGCGGCTTTCGCGGTGTGTGCGTTGTTGCCGTTGTTGGCGGTGCCGCTCGTGCCGGCTGACCCGATGGATGAAGAGCGACCGGCCCGATGAGCCGCTTACCCCGCTGACTGTTCACCCATGTCCCCCGTCCCGGGCACCCCGTCGACAAGCCCGTACTGCAGGTACACGATCCCGCCCGGGCTGGCGACCGGCGGCTGCAGCAGTGCGACGTTGGTCGGCACGGCGCCACCGTCGAACACCTTCTTCCCGACGCCGAGCACGATCGGGTGCACCCACAGATCGATCCGGTCAAAGAGCTTCTCGCGCAGCAGCGTTTGCACAAAGTTCAGGCTCCCGACGACCTTGACCTTCTGGTGGCGGTCCCGGATGTCTCGCACCGCGCTCACCAGGTCCGGCCCCACCAAAGTGGACCCCGACCACGAAAGTGCCGGTGCGCCACGGGACGCCACGTATTTCGGAATGCTGTTGAACAGCGTGCCGAACTCATCATCCTGGCCCGGCCAGTGCGCGGCGAAGATGTCATAGGTCCGGCGGCCGAGCAGCAGTGCGTCGGTTCCTTGGTATGCGGTGTCGACCTGCGCTCCGGAGACCTCATCGATCAGCGGCGCTTGCCAACCACCGAACGGGAACCCGTCGGGGTCTTCGTCGGGGCCACCCGGTGCCTGCCCGACGAGGTCCAGGGTGGTGAACAGTTCGATATCGATGACGCCCATGTCATGCTCCCGATGGGTTGATTGGCTCAGTTATTGGATAGACCTGCGGTCAGCGGCATATTCATCGCCGCTGACCGCACCAACCTGGTCAGCTCCCGATCAGCACCACACCGGCCAGGGCGATGACGGCGACCCACACCGTCGAGACCGTCGCCAGCACGAAGGGGCGAACGCCGACCTTGCGCAGGGTCGTGAAGTGGACGCCCACACCCAGAGCGAACATCGCGGCCGTCAGGAGTGCGGTCTGGACGACCTTCGCTTCAGCCAGGAGTCCGGCGGGCACCAGTCCCGTCGATCGCAGTGTCACGCAGGCCAGAAAGGCAATCACGAACAGCGGCACCAGCGGTGGCCGGACGCTGCCGGCTTCGTCGCGCGCCAGCCGTCGTTGCCGCACGCTGACCACGGCCATCACCGGAGCCAGCATCAGCACCCGGGCGAGCTTGACCACCACGGCGGCGCCGAGTCCCGCACTGCCGATAGCACTCCCGGTGGCAACCACCTGGGCGACCTCATGGATCGAACCACCCGCCCAGAGTCCGGCCTGATGGTCGCTGAGCCCGATCAGGTTGGACAGCAACGGAATCGCCGGGATCATCAGGGTGCCGAAGATGACGACCAACGCCACCGCGGTGATCACCTCTTCCTCCTCGGCGTCGATGACACCGTCGACGGCCGCGGCCGCGGCGGCCCCGCAGATGGAAAAACCGCACGCGATCAGTAGCCGCTGAGTCCAGCTGAGACCGAGGAATCTGCCCATCAGCATCGTGCCGCCGATACCCAGCGCCACGATGGCGACGACCATGACGATCACTCCCCAGCCGAGTTTGAAAATGTCACCGATCATCAACTGCAGACCGAGCAGCGCCACGCCGACCCGCAACAGTCGCTTGGAAGAGAACTGCAGCCCGGGGGCCAGCTGCTGCGGCACGTTCACGATGTTCGCCAGGATGACGCCCAGAACGATGCCCACAAGGAGCGGACTGACCGCCGGTACGAGCTTGCTCACTGCCAGGGCGACCGCGGTACCGATCGCGCACACCGTGAGGCCAGGGGCAAGTCCCGCCACTGCGGCGGCCGGTGGGGCCGACAGCACATTCGGGCTCGGGTGACTTTCTTGTGCGCTCTTCACACGTCCAGCGTCCAGCACATGTGAACCCGCCGGTAGCACCCCATTTTACATAGCGGCCATATCAATCTGATCTATCTGTTCGGACATGGCATATCATCGACATATGTCCCGGCTCCCGGATCTGGATGTACTCGAGTTGCTGGTCTGTGTGGATGATTACGGCAGCCTCAGCGAGGCCAGTCGTAAAGTCGGTATGGCCCAACCTAATTCGAGCCGCGCCATCAAACGATTGGAGCGGAGATTCGGTGTACCGCTGCTACAGCGCAGCACCACCGGATCGACGCTGACCGCGGAGGGCACTGTGGTGGCGCACTGGGCGCGAGAAATCGTGCGTACCGCCCATCGGCTGCTCGACGTCGCAGAGGGTTTACGGGTGGAACGGTCTGCCGAACTGACTGTCGCGGCCAGCATGACGGTGGCCGAGCACCTGATGCCCCGATGGCTCGGGCAGTTCCGCGAAGAGAACCCGACCGTGAACATCCATCTGCAGGTCCACAATTCGACCGAGGTGCTCGCCCGGATCGCTGCCGGAACCTGTCATGTCGGGTTCATCGAATCTCCGCAGGTGCCGCGCGGCGTCCATTCACTCACCGTCGCGCGGGACCGCCTCGTACTCGTGGTCAACGCGGACCACCCGTGGGCACGCCGGCGACGCCCCCTGACGATTGCCGAACTCGCCGCGACGCCACTGCTGGTACGCGAACCCGGTTCAGGTACCCGTACCACGCTCGAGATCGCGCTGGAAGGTTACGAGCTCGCCCCGCCCCTGCTCGAACTGGGAAGTGGCGCGGCGATCCGTACCAGCGTCCTCAACGGCGTCGGGCCCGCCGTCCTGAGTTCACTCACCGTGGCAGACCAGGTCAAAGCAGGGGATTTGCGCCTGGTTGACGTGGCCGGGCTCGACCTCACCCGCTCGCTGCGCGCGGTGTGGCGACCTCCGCGCCAACTCGACGGCCCTGCCGGGCAACTCGTCCGGCTGGCCCGTCGGGACGGACACGACACCAGAGACGAGGACTGAGGCAGAGCCGCCGGTTCAGCGTTTACAGCAGGGACAGGATCCGCTCGCCGACCGCGGCGGTCGACAACGCAGCGTCGCCGCGGGTGGCCAGGTGCTCACTGACAGCCTTGTCGACCCGCCCCGCTGCATCGGTCTCGCCGAGGTGGGTCAGCAGCAGCGCCACGCTCATCACCGCGGCGGTCGGATCGGCGATCCCCTGCCCGGCGATGTCGGGCGCGCTGCCGTGCACCGGCTCGAACATCGACGGGTTGGTGCCCGTCGCATCGATGTTGCCCGAGGCGGCCAGGCCGATACCGCCGGAGACCGCGGCCGCCAGGTCGGTGATGATGTCGCCGAACAGGTTGTCGGTGACGATCACGTCGAAGCGGCCGGGATCGGTGACCATGTGGATGGTTGCGGCATCGATGTGCTGGTATGCGGTCTCGATGTCCGGGTATTCCGCACCGATCTCATCGACGGTGCGCTTCCACAGCGAGCCGGCGAACGCCAGCACATTGTTCTTGTGCACCAGCGTGAGGTGTTTGCGTCGCGCGCGGGCTTTCTCGAACGCAAAACGCACCACTCGCTCCACACCGAACCGGGTGTTGGTGGACACCTCGGTGGCAACCTCGTGCGGGGTGCCCACCCGGATCGCGCCGCCGGTTCCGGTGTAGGGACCTTCGGTGCCCTCGCGCACCACCACGAAGTCGATCTCCGGGTTGCCGGCCAGCGGGCTGGAAACCCCGGGGAACAACTTCGACGGCCGCAGGTTCACGTGATGGTCCAACGCAAATCGCATGTTGAGCAGCAAGCCGCGTTCGAGCACGCCACTCGGTACGGAGGGATCCCCAATGGCGCCCAACAGGATTGCGTCGTAACCCTTGAGCTCGTCGACGAACCCTTCGGGCAGGGTCTCCCCGGTCGCGTGATAGCGGCGCGCGCCCAGGTCGTACTCGGTCCGGTCCACACCGGGCAGAACGGCGTCGAGCACCTTCAGTGCCTCGGCGATGACCTCGGGACCGATGCCGTCGCCGGCGATTACAGCGAGTTTCATGACAGGTCGACCACTTCCAGCGTCGTGGCGGCGACCGCGGCGGTGATCGCGGCGCGCACATCCTCGGGCACATCGGTATCCAGGCGCAGCATCACGATGGCGTTGTCGCCGTCGACGTCCTGGCTCAGCTGCGCGGCCAGAATGTTGACGTCCGCCCCGCCCAGCAGGGTGCCGATCTTGCCGAGTGCGCCGGGCTGATCGCTGTAGTGGACGATGAGGTTGAATCCCTCGGCACGCAGATCGAAGCTGCGCCCGTTGATCTGGACGATCTTCTCGACCAGCTGCGGCCCGCTCAACGTGCCCGCCACGGTCTGCGCGCTGCCGTCGGCGTGCACGGCACGTACTTCGACCACGCTGCGGTGGTTGGGGCTCTCGGTGGCAGTGCTGATCTCGGCGGTCACCCCGCGGGTGGCGGCCAGGGTCGGGGCGTTGACGAACGTCACCTGCTCATCGACCACCGCGGAGAACAGCCCACGCAGCGCCGACAGCTTCAGGATCTCGACGTCCTCGGACGCCAGCTCGCCGCGCACCTGCACCGACAGCGACACCGGAGCCGCATCGGACAGGGCGCCGACCAGCAGGCCGAGCTTGCGCACCAGATCCAGCCACGGCGCCACCTCTTCGCCGACGGCCCCGCCGCCCACGTTGACGGCATCGGGCACGAACTCGCCGGCCAGCGCCAGCTTCACGCTCGCGGCCACATCGGTGCCGGCCCGGTCCTGCGCCTCGGCGGTCGAGGCACCCAGGTGGGGGGTCACGACAACCTGGGGCAGCTCGAACAGCGGGCTGTCGGTGCACGGTTCGGTGGAGAAGACGTCCAGGCCGGCGGCACGGACGTGGCCGCTGTTGATCGCATCGGCCAGGGCCTGCTCATCGATCAGGCCGCCGCGGGCGGCGTTGACGATGACGACGCCCGGCTTGGTCTTGGCCAGGTTCTCCTTGCCGAGCAGGCCGGCAGTCTCCTTGGTCTTGGGCAGGTGCACCGAGATGAAGTCGGCGCGGCCGAGCAGCTCGTCGAGCGGCAGCAACTCGATGCCGAGCTGGGCTGCACGGGCCTGCGAGACATAGGGGTCATACGCGACGATGTGGGCGCCGAAGGCGGCCAGGCGCTGGGCGACCAGCTGCCCGATGCGGCCCAGGCCGACGACACCGACCGTCTTGTCGAAGATCTCGACACCGGAGAACGACGAGCGCTTCCAGGTGTGATCGCGCAGCGTCGCATCGGCGGCAGGGATCTGCCGGGCCGCGGACAGCAGCAGGGCGAGGGCATGCTCGGCGGCGCTGTGGATGTTGGAGGTCGGCGCGTTGACCACGAGCACCCCGCGGGCGGTCGCGGCGTCGACGTCGACGTTGTCCAGGCCGACGCCCGCGCGGGCAACGATCTTGAGTTTGGGGGCCGCGGCGATGACCTCGGCGTCCACCGTGGTGGCGGAGCGCACCAGAAGCGCGTCGGCCTCGGGCACGGCAGCGAGCAGCTTCTCGCGGTCCGGACCGTCAACCCACCTGACCTCTACCTGGTCACCGAGGGCGGCAACGGTCGATTCAGCGAGCTTGTCGGCAATCAAAACAACGGGGAGACTCACGCGGACAGCCTAATGTGTGCGCCCTACCACAGCGGAACCGCGTGCGGTGTACTGATGGGCGTGGACGTCACCATCGTCGGCAGCGGACCCAACGGTCTGTCCGCGGCCGTCATCTGTGCCAGGGCCGGATTGTCGGTACGCGTCATCGAAGCGCAGCCCACCGCGGGCGGTGGCGCGCGCACCCTGGGAGACCCGGAATTCCCCGGGGTCAGCCACGACATCTGTTCCGCGGTCCACCCGCTGGCGCTGGCGTCGCCGTTCTTCGCCGCCTACGACCTGCAGGCCCGCGGGGTGAAACTCGCGGTCCCCGAGATCTCGTACGCCAGCCCGCTGACCGACCGGCCCGCCGCGATTGGTTACCGCGACATCGAGCGCACCTGTGCCGAACTGGACTCGGGAGATTCCTGGCGACGACTGCTCGGCCCGCTGGCGGCCGATTGCGATGGCGTGGTGGGCCTCATCCTGGGCGACAAGCGGTCGATCCCCCCGTCGCTGGGTGCGGCGGTGCGCGTCGCACCCCGACTCCTGGCCCAGGGCACCCCGTTGTGGCGGTCACTGGCGGGCGAGGACGCCCGCGCACTATTCAGTGGCGTTGCCGCACATACGATTTCCACTATGCCTTCGCTGGTTTCGGGAGGCGCCGGGTTGATGTTGGCGACACTGGGGCACGCGGTGGGATGGCCGATCCCGATCGGCGGATCCCAAGCCATCCCCGATGCGCTGATCACCGATCTCACCGCACACGGCGGTGAACTGGTTCTCGGACACGAGGTCACCGAACCACCGTCGGGCGTGGTGATCTACGACACCGCACCGACCGCACTGCTGTCGATCTACGGCAAGACCCTGCCGCCTCGCTACGCCCGGGCGTTGACCCGCTACTCCTACGGACCCGGGGTCGCGAAGGTCGATTTCGTGCTGAGCGGCGAGATTCCTTGGCGTGACCCGCGTCTGGCCCAGGCGCCGACGCTGCATCTGGGCGGTAGCCGAGCGCAGATGGCACTGGCCGAGTCCGAGATCGCCGCGGGCCGTCACGCCGAGTGGCCCATGGTGCTGGCCGCGCTCCCCCACATCGCCGACGTGTCCCGCGTCGACGACGCCGGTCGTCGCCCGATGTGGACCTACGTGCATGTACCCAACAATTCGACGCTCGACATGGCCGCGACCGTGACCGACATCATCGAACGGTTCGCCCCGGGCTTCAGAGATCTGGTGGTCGCGGTGCGCAGCGTGCCGGCTTCCCGGATGGATGAACACAACGCCAATCTTGTCGGCGGGGATATCGGTGTCGGCGGCAACAACATGGCCAGCGCCTTGCTGGGCCCCACCCCACGGCTCGACCCATGGACCACACCGATCCCCAAGGCCTACCTGTGCTCGTCGGCCGCGCCGCCCGGCGGTGGTGTGCACGGGATGGCCGGCTTCTACGCGGCCCGCACGGTGCTGAAACGCGAGTTCGGGATCGTGGACCTGCCTAAGCTGAAACCATGACTCAGCCCAAGGTCGCCGTCATCTACTACTCCGCTACCGGGCACGGCACCACCATGGCCAAGCGCGTCACCGCCGCCGCCGAGTCCGCGGGTGCCGAGGTGCGGTTGCGCCCCGTCGCCGAAACCCGGGATCCGGAGTCCTTCGCCCACAATCCGGCCTGGGCCGCCAATTACCAAGCCACCAAGGATCTACCCGCGGCCACCGGTGACGACATCGTGTGGGCGGATGCGGTGATCTTCGGCTCCCCCACCCGATTCGGTTCGGTCGCTTCGCAGTTGCGCAGTTTCCTCGACTCGCTGGGCGGGCTGTGGTCGGAGGGCAAGCTGGCCGACAAGGTCTACGCCGGATTCACCTCGACCAATACTGCCCACGGCGGTCAGGAGACCACGCTGCTGACGCTCTACGTCACGCTCATGCACTGGGGCGGGATCATCGTGCCGCCCGGGTACACCGACCCGCTCAAGTTCGTCGACGGCAACCCGTACGGCGCGAGCCTGATCGCCAATCACGACAACATCGGCGAATTCGACGACGCCACCTACGATGCGCTCGATCACCTGGCCCGTCGGGTCGTCAGCGTGGCGGCACGGCTGGGTTCGTAGCGACTCTCTGACGTGGTGGCCCAATGCGTGTAATCGGGCCAGGGCCGGGTGCCGGCGTCCTACAGTCGACTTGGACAAGCGGTGGATTCAAGCCGGGGAGGTGACGAGGTGACGACTCGATACCTGCAGCAAGTGGCGACCGTCTGCGGAGCGGTCGTCGTGTCGGCGGTGGTCGCGTCATGCGGCTCGGGGATACCTGTGCCGAATATTGAAGAAGACGTCACGATCCCGCAGATGACGATCGGCGAGACGATAACGGGTGAGCCGGAACGCCCCGCCGGTGACACTGAAACCCCGACGACGCCGCCGACGACGCCCGAGATCCCGAAGGCCACCCCGCCGTTCACCACCCCGCCGCAGGTCGCCGTCCCGCACTGACTGCGGACAGACGATTTGGTGCGCCGGCACCCAGTGGCCGGCCCTTAGATTTGAGCGGTGAACACTGGCATCGCGAGGTTGGTGGGATCCGTCCCGCACACGGACCGGATCATGAAGTTGTTCGCGGTGGGCGACATGGAGCTCTATCACGTGAGCCCACCGTTGCACGGCTACAACGTCGTCGCCGCGTCACGACAGTCGTGGGCCATGGGTGCGCAATACATCTACCCGGACGGCCGGATCGAGCCGCCCGAGCCCGACGATCCAGTGTCCACCGAGCTGTACGGCGTCGTCGGTGAAGGGCTGCAGATCGACAGCACCGAGAAACTCCCGGGCAGCGCGGACGGCAGAAGTGTGGCCCGCACGCTCGCCGCGCTCGGTTACACGATCATCTAGAACGCGAAAGGCCAGTTACTGCACGCTTTTTTGTGAATCGCGTGCAATAACTGGCCGGTCGGCGATAGAAAGTTAGGCCGTTTCGGTGATCGGCCGGTCGACCCAGCTCATCAGGTCGCGCAGCTGCTTGCCGGTGACCTCGATCGGGTGCTCGGCGTTGGCCTTGCGCAGCGCCTCGAGCTCCTTGTTGCCGCCCTCGACGTTGGCGACCAGGCGCTTGACGAAGGTGCCGTCCTGGATGTCGGTCAGGATGTCCCGCATCCGCTGCTTGGTGTCGGCATCGATGACACGCGGGCCCGACAGGTAGCCACCGAACTCCGCGGTGTCGGACACCGAGTAGTTCATCCGGGCAATACCGCCCTCGTACATCAGGTCGACGATGAGCTTGAGCTCGTGCAGCACCTCGAAGTAGGCCATCTCCGGGGCGTAGCCCGCCTCGACCATGACCTCGAAGCCGGCCTTGACCAGCTCTTCGGTGCCACCGCAGAGCACGGCCTGCTCACCGAACAGGTCGGTCTCGGTCTCTTCCTTGAAGGTGGTCTTGATGACGCCGGCGCGGGCACCACCGATGGCGGCGGCATACGACAGCGCCAGGGCCTGGCCCTCACCCTTCGGGTCCTGATCGACGGCGATCAGGCAGGGCACACCCTTGCCGTCGACGAACTGGCGACGGACCAGGTGGCCGGGGCCCTTGGGGGCAACCATGCCGACGGTGACGTTGGCCGGCGCCTTGATCAGGCCGAAGTGGATGTTGAGGCCGTGGCCGAAGAACAGCGCGTTGCCATCCTCCAGGTTGGGCTCGATGTCGTTCTTGAAGATCTCGGCCTGCGCGGTGTCGGGCGCCAGGACCATGATCACGTCGGCCCACTTGGCCACCTCGGCCGGGGTGTCGACCTCAAGGCCCTGCTCCTCGACCTTGACGCGGGACTTCGAGCCCTCTTTCAGACCGACCTTGACCTGCACGCCCGAGTCGCGCAGCGACAGCGAATGCGCGTGCCCCTGGCTGCCGTAGCCGATGACGGCGACCTTACGACCCTGGATGATCGACAGGTCCGCGTCGGCGTCGTAAAACATCTCAACTGCCATGCGAAATTTTTCCTTCTCTTTCTAGCTCTACAACCGACTAACGCTACTTGACGTGCTTACTTCACTGCGCTGATACCACGCGGTCCGCGCGAGACCGAGACCATGCCCGATTGTGCGATCTCACGGATACCGTAGGGCTCCAGGACCCGCAGCAGGGCCTCCAGCTTCTCCGCGGTGCCCGTCGCCTCCACCGTCAGGGACTCGGTCGAAACGTCAACGACCTTGGCGCGGAACAGGTTCACCGCTTCGATGACCTGGCCGCGGTTGGTCGCATCGGCCCGCACCTTGATCAGGGCGAGTTCACGGGAGACCGAGCTGTCGTCCTCCTGCTCGACGATCTTGATCACGTTGACCAGCTTGTTGAGCTGCTTGGTGATCTGCTCCAGCGGCGATTCCTCGACGCTGACGACGATCGTCATCCGCGACATGTGCTTCTGTTCGGTGGCACCCACCGCCAGGGACTGGATGTTGTAGCCACGACGGGAGAACAGCGTGGCCACCCGGGCGAGCACGCCGGGCTTGTCCTCGACCAGCACCGACAGGGTGTGGGTGGGGGTGGTGTTGCTCATCAGGCATGCCCCTCGTCGTCGTTCTCGTCGAACAGCGGCCGGATATCCCGGGCTGCCATGATCTCGTCGTTGCTGGTCCCGGCGGCGACCATCGGCCACACCTGCGCGTCAGCACCGACGATGAAGTCGATGACCACCGGGCGGTCGTTGATGGCGCGGGCCTGGTTGATGACGTCCTCGACGTCCTCGGCCCGCTCACAGCGGAGCCCGACGCAACCCAGCGCCTCGGCCAGCTTGACGAAGTCCGGAATCCGGCGTGAGTGCGTGGCCAGGTCGGTCTGGCTGTAACGCTGGCCGTAGAACAGCGTCTGCCACTGCCGCACCATGCCGAGGTTGCCGTTGTTGATCAACGCCACCTTGATCGGCGCACCCTCGATGGCGCACGTGGCCAGCTCCTGGTTGGTCATCTGGAAGCAGCCGTCGCCGTCGATGGCCCACACCTCGGCGTCGGGGCGAGCAAACTTGGCGCCCATGGCCGCCGGGACGGAGAAGCCCATGGTGCCGAGGCCACCGGAGTTCAGCCAGGTCTTCGGGTTCTCGTACTTGACGAACTGCGCGGCCCACATCTGGTGCTGGCCCACACCGGCGACGTAGATCGCCTCGGGTCCGGCGATCTGGCCCAACTTCTCGATGACGTACTCGGGGCTCAGGCTGCCATCGCTCTGCGGACCGTAGCTCAGCGGGTAGGTCGTCTTGAGGCCGGACAGGTACTCCCACCAGCCGTCCAGTTTCAGTGCGGCACTGGTGGTTCCGTCGCGGCGCAGCACCTCGATCAGGTCGGTGATGACGGCCTTCACGTCACCCACGATCGGCACGTCGGCGTGCCGGTTCTTGCCGATCTCGGCGGGGTCGATGTCGGCGTGGATCACCTTGGCGTCCGGCGCGAAGGAGTCGAGCTGGCCGGTCACGCGGTCATCGAAGCGCGTGCCCAGGGCGATCAGCAGATCGCTCTTCTGCAATGCACCCACGGCGGCCACGGTGCCGTGCATGCCCGGCATCCCCATGTGCTGGGGATGACTGTCGGGGAACGCACCACGGGCCATCAGCGTGGTGACGACCGGGATACCGGTCAGCTCGGCCAGCTCGAGCAGTTCGGCACTGGCCTCGCCACGGATGACACCACCACCGACGTAGAGGACCGGCTTGTGTGCCGCGGCGATCAGCTTGGCCGCCTCGCGCACCTGACGGCTGTGCGGTTTGGTGTTCGGCTTGTAGCCGGGCAGGTCCATCTGCGGCGGCCAGGAGAAGGTGCACTGGCCCTGCAGGATGTCCTTGGGGACGTCGACGAGCACCGCGCCCGGGCGCCCCGAGCTGGCGATGTAGAACGCCTCGGCCATCACCTGGGCGATGTCGTCACCGTTGCGCACCAGGAAGTTGTGCTTGGTGATCGGCATGGTCATGCCGGTGATATCGGCTTCCTGGAAGGCGTCGGTGCCGATCAGGGCGCGACCCACCTGCCCGGTGATGGCCACCACGGGGATGGAGTCCATCTGGGCGTCGGCCAGCGGGGTGATCAGGTTGGTCGCGCCGGGGCCCGACGTCGCCATCATCACGCCGACCTTCCCGGTGGCATGCGCATAGCCGCTGGCGGCGTGACCGGCGCCCTGCTCATGGCGGACCAGCACGTGCCGCACCTTCTGCGAGTCGAACAGCGGATCGTAGACCGGCAGCACGGCGCCACCGGGGATGCCGAAGACGACGTCGACGCCGAGCTCTTCCAGCGACCGGACGACCGCCTGGGCGCCGGTGAGCTGCTGCGGTGCAACCCGATTGGGCTGTCCCGAATCTGATGTCGCGTTGGCTGCGCCGTTGGCAGCCACGGTTCCCGACCGGCCTGGCGGTCGCGTTGTCGGTGCGCTCACGATGTCCTCTTCACGGTCTGCGTCACATTCCTCTTCAGGAACTTCAATTTTTCATTGATTCCGGCGCGCTTGTGGGCAAATAAAAAACCCCCGTCAGCCGGTAGCTGTACGAGGGTGGCGCGTCGATGCGGTGTGCTAAGCCCGGCAGGGGGCCAGCGCGACATCAACGCGCCAACCAATTACTACGAGCGATCCGGGGGTGTGCATAGCACCTGACGGTAGCTGCCGTACAGGTTAAAGGTCAAATTGGTTCGGGCTGGGGTGGGACGCCAGGTGATGCCGGCGAGGCGGCCGCGTGGGTGGTGCAAGGATGAACACGTGAGCGCTCGATCGGCAACCGCCCCTGTCGTCATCCGGATATCGCCCATGTCGCACCTGGCAGTCGGATTCCTGACGCTCGGCCTGCTGACGTTGGTCCTGAGCAATCCGATCTGGTTCTCGGTACTGCTGGTGATCCCGATTGCGTTGTCGACGGTCGTCATCCGGTACCGCACCACCGCCGATGCCGACAGCGTCACCGCGCGGTCACTGACCAGCAGCCGCACGGTGTCGTGGGCCGATATCAAGGGACTGCGATTCGGCCGGTCGTCGTGGGCGATTGCGGATGTGAACGACGGGACCGAACTGCGTCTGCCCGCCGTGACGTTTGCAACGCTGCCGTTGCTCACCGAGGTGAGTGGCGGCCGCGTACCGAATCCGTACGCCTGACGCGTTTCGCGCGATCAGCCGAGTGGGTTGCCGCCGTTGAGCAGCACCCAGATGGCGATGCCGCCGGCCACGCCGAGCACCAGGGCCACGAAGGATCCGACGAAGGGGCGCCGGGCCCAGCCGCGGCCGGCGTCGAATCCGTAGCGACCCGGCCCGGTCAGGATGATCGCGGCCGCGGCGGCGACGACGATCAACCGGTATTCGGTGCCGTCGGTGATCACTTCTGACAGGCGAGCCTGTTCGTGCGCCGCCATCGCCGTGGCCAGCACCCCGTTGATCAGGTAGGCCAGCGCACCGGCCGCCGCAATGGGGGTGAACAACCCCAGGACCAGCAGCACGCCGGCGGCAATCTGCCCCCCGGTGGCCGCGTAGGTCAGGATGTCGGCGTTCTTGAAGCCCATGTCGCTCAGCGATGAGTTGAATCCGTCGAGCCCTGGGCCGCCCCACCAGCCGAAGGCCTTCTGCAGGCCGTGGATGATCATCAGTCCGCCGAGCGCCACGCGCAGGATCAGCAGCCCGAGGTCCTGGGTGCCGCGTCGACCGGCCGCCCGGACGCGGTCATCACTGAACTCGTCGCGTTCGATCTCGGCCGGTTCGGCCGAGAAGGGGCCCATCGGCGGGGGCCCGCCGGCTTGCACGTACGGCAGTGGCTCCGGGTCGGAGACCAGGCTGAACGCCGACTGGTCGCCCGATTTCGCGTCGTAGCGAGGGATCGCGGTGGTCTCGAAGTCGCCGCCATAGGTTTCCGACGGCAGGTCGTCTTCCGGATCGACCAGGCTGGCCCCGGCCGGCCTAACGGAATCGTCCGAGTAACCCGGTCGTTGCCAGGCTTGGGGGTCCTGTGAGTGGCTGGTCACAGCTGCCAGGGTAAGTGCAAGTCCGGTCCGATCCGGGTATTTACCCCGGCGCTTCCCCCTGGTACCGGCCTGCTACGGGCCGACGCGCGGTCCCGACGTGGCGCGTACTGCCGGGCGATCCGTAATCTGGCGGCATGAAATCGCGCCGGCGGATGACGGGGGTGGCCGCCGTTCTGTGTGCCGCGATGCTTGTCGGGTCGGGCTGTGCCCGATTCGACGCGGCCCAGTCCGAACCTTTCACCACAGAGCCCAAGATGGCACCGGGGCCGACCACGACGCCGCCACCACCGCCACCGCTGCCGGCCAAACCGTTCCCCAAGGAATGCAAGGCAACGGGTGTGATGCAGGGCTGCCTGGACAGCACCAGCGGATTGATCATGCTGCCCGACAGCCAGTCCGCCCTGGTCGCCGAACGGCTCACGGGCGCGGTCAAGCAGGTGTCTGTGAAGGCCGAACCGAAGGTCAAAGTGATGATCCCGGTGGATCCGTCCGGCGACGGCGGCCTGATGGACATCGTGTTGTCGCCGACCTACGGTCAGGACCGGCTGATGTACGCCTACGTCAGCACACCGACCGACAACCGGGTGATCCGCATCGCCGACGGCGACGTACCGAAGCCGATCCTGACCGGCATTCCCAAGGGCGCTACCGGCAATACCGGGTCGCTGACGTTCACCAGCAAGACCACTTTGTTGGTACAGACGGGCGATGCGGGTGATCCGGCGCTGGCCGCCGATCCCGGCTCGCTGGCCGGCAAGGTACTGCGCATCGAGCAGCCGACCACGATCAACCAGGCCCCGGTCACCACGGCACTGAGTGGTCTGGGTGCCGGCGGAGGCATGTGCATCGATTCATCGGACGGCTCGCTCTACGTCACCGACCGCACTCCGAGCGCCGACCGGATGCAGCGGATCACCAAGGACTCGAAGGTCTCCACGGTGTGGACGTGGCCGGACCGGCCCGGCGTCGCCGGCTGCGCCGCACTGGAGGGCACGGTGTTGGTCAACCTGGTCAATTCCAAGAAGACCGTCGCAGTGCGACTGGCGCCCGATACGGGCGCGGTCACCGGAGACCCGGAGGTGGTCCGCGAGAACGTGCGCGGGCATGCGTGGGCGTTGCAGCTCTCCCCCGACGGCAACGTGTGGGGGGCGACGGTGAACCGGACGACCGGAGACGCCGAAATTTTCGACGACGTCGTCTTCCCGCTCTTCCCGCAGGGTGGCGGCTTCCCGCGTACCAACGCCGACAACACCTGAGGCACAACGTATTTCAATATGAATCTGTTCGCGCAGATCCTTTGGACTTGAATGCATCGCCTCTCGCGTGCCCTCAGGTCACCGCCGCGATGACGTAGCATCACCCGAGTGCCTGACCGCCAGCGCCGCAGATACGCACCGCGGCTACCGCGTCAAGAACGCCGCGAGCAACTGCTTGATGCAGCATTGACAGTGCTCCGCGACTGCCCCCTGCACGAGCTGACGGTGGAGGCCGTCGCCGAGGCCGCCGGAGTCGGCAAACCTGTCCTCTACACCGCGTTCCGGACCCGCACCGAACTGGTGACCGCGTTGCTCATCCGCGAGCATCAGAATGGAATGCACCAGGTCCTGACCGCACTGCCCAAGAATCACTCGGTAACCGGACCCGCAGACGCCTACACCGCAACCGTCACCGGTTTCCTGCGCTGCGTGCTGGAAAACCCGGCGCGCTGGCAACTCATCCTCACGGTGCCCGACGGTGCTCCGCGGGACATCCACGCGGCGGCCCACAACGCCCGCAGCGAGATCCTCACGCAGGTCGAGCACATGGCGAAAACAAGCATGGCGGCGGATCCCCGGCTTTCCGCACTGGATGCCGAGCTTCTCGGCCACACCTTGCTGTCGTTCGCCGAGATGCTCGGCCGCCTGGCCGTGCACGACCCGGCCAGCTACCCGCGCGACCGGCTCGAGCAATACGCCACTGCGGCGATGACGATATTCGCCGGGCCGTGAGCTGACCGGCGCGGTTACCCGCTCTGGCCGCAGGCGGCCAGCACCAACTCGCGAACCCGTGCCGCGTCAGCCGAGCCTTTGGTCGCCTTCATCACCGCACCGACGATCGCTCCGGCGGCCTGGATCTTGCCGCCGCGGATCTTGTCCGCGACATCGGGGTTGGCGGCCAGCGCCTCGTCCACAGCAGCCTGGATCACCGAGTCGTCGCGCACGAGCGCGAGACCGCGGTCGGTCATCACCTGCTCGGGCTCGCCCTCGCCGGCCAGCACTCCCTCGATGACCTGGCGAGCCAGCTTGTTGGACAGCTTGCCCTCGTCGACGAGCTTGACCACAGCGGCCACCTGGGCCGGGGTGATCGCCAATGCCTCGAGCTCGACCTCGGACTCATTCGCCTTCTGTACCAGGAAGTTGCCCCACCACGCGCGGGCAGCCTCGCTGGGGGCGCCGTGGGAGACGGTGGCGGCCACCAACTCCACTGCGCCGGCGTTGACCAGATCACGCATCACCTCGTCGGAGATGCCCCAATCCTGCTGAATCCGCTTGCGCGCCAACCATGGCAGCTCAGGGATCGTCTCGCGCAGCCGTTCGACCAACTCAGCACTGGGTGCAACCGGCTCAAGGTCGGGCTCGGGAAAGTACCGGTAGTCCTCCGCGGTCTCCTTGCTGCGGCCGGGTGACGTATAGCCGTCCTCGTGGAAATGCCGCGTCTCCTGGGTGACCGTGCCACCGGAATTGAGAACTGCTGCCTGACGGCGCATTTCGTATCGGACCGCCACCTCGACACTCTTGAGTGAGTTCACGTTCTTGGTCTCGGTGCGGGTGCCGAATTCGGTGGCCCCAACCGGCATGAGGGACAGGTTCGAGTCACACCGCATCGATCCCTGGTCCATCCGCACATCCGATACACCCAAGCCGCGCAGCAGGTCTCGCAGTGCGGTCACATACGCGCGGGCGATCTCCGGTGCGCGTGCCCCGGTCCCCTCGATGGGCCTGGTGACGATCTCGACGAGCGGAACGCCGGCACGGTTGAAATCAGCGAGCGAGGTCGTGGCACCCGCGATGCGACCGGTATCGCTGCCCAGGTGGGTCAGCTTGCCGGTGTCCTCCTCCATGTGCGCGCGCTCGATCTCCACGCGGAAGGTGGTGCCATCGTCGAGCGGCACGTCCAGGTAACCGTCGACCGCGATCGGCTCGTCGTACTGCGAGATCTGGTAGTTCTTCGGCTGATCGGGGTAGAAGTAGTTCTTCCGGGCGAACCGGCCCCACGGCGCGATGTCGCAGTTGAGCGCCAGGCCGATGCGGATCGCCGACTCGACCGCCGACTCATTGAGCACCGGCAGTGAACCGGGCAGCCCCAGACACACCGGACAGACGAGCGTGTTGGGCTCGGCTCCGAACTGGTTGGCGCAGCCGCAGAACATCTTGGTGGCCGTAGACAGCTCGACGTGCACCTCCATACCCATCACGGGCTCATAGGCGGCGATGACGTCGTCATAGTCAACGAGTTCAGCGGTAGCGACAGACATGCCGTCGATCCTAGTTGGGCCCCGGCTGCACCTTCCCGGCGAGCGGGGAAAGGGACTAGCCGAAGAACTCGGCGGCGTCGTCGTAGCGGGACTGCGGCACCAGTTTGAGCTGGCGCGTCGCATCGGCCAGCGACACCCGGCCGATGTCCTGCCCCTGCAACGACACCATCATCCCGAACTCCCCGGCATGCGCGGCATCGGCCGCATTCACCCCGAACCGGGTGGCCAGTACCCGGTCATACGCCGTCGGGGTACCGCCGCGCTGGACGTGGCCGAGGACCGTGACGCGCACATCCTTTTTGATCCGCTTCTCCACCTCGAGCGCCAACTGCTGTGCCACACCGGTGAATTTCTCGTGCCCGAACTCGTCCATGCCTCCCTGGCGCAGTTGCATGGTGCCCTCGGCCGGCTTCGCCCCCTCGGCCACCACGCAGATGAAGTGTGACGATCCGTGCTGGAACCGCTTCTTGACCAGCCGGCACACTTCCTCGACGTCAAAGGGCTGCTCGGGAATCAGCGTCATGTGCGCTCCCGAGGCCAGCCCGGCGTTCAGCGCGATCCAGCCGGCATGGCGGCCCATCACCTCGACCAGCATGACGCGTTGGTGCGATTCGGCGGTGCTGTGCAGCCGGTCGATGGCCTCGGTCGCCACCTGCAGCGCCGTGTCGTGGCCGAAAGTCACGTCCGTGCAGTCAATGTCGTTGTCGATGGTCTTGGGCACCCCGACCACCGGCACGTTCTCCTCGGACAACCAGTGCGCGGCGGTCAATGTCCCTTCACCGCCGATCGGGATCAACACGTCGATCCCGTTGTCTTCGAGGGTCTGCTTGATCTGGTCCAGCCCGGCCCGCAGCTTGTCGGGGTTGACCCGCGCGGTGCCCAACATGGTTCCGCCCTTGGCCAGCAGGCGGTCATTGCGATCGTCGTTGGCCAGTTGGATACGGCGATCCTCCAACAGGCCGCGCCAGCCGTCGAGAAATCCGACCACCGACGAGTCGTAACGCTGGTCGCAGGTACGCACCACCGCCCGGATCACCGCGTTCAGGCCAGGACAGTCACCGCCGCCGGTGAGAACTCCGATGCGCATGCGCACCATCTTGCCCCGCCCGACACAACCGCGCCGGGCATCAGGGCCTGCCGCCTACAACGCGCTGGGCAGCGGACCGCGGGCAGCCTCGTAGGCGGCGCCGACGCGATACAGCCGGTCGTCGGCCAGGGCCGGCGCCATGATCTGCAGACCGACCGGCAGGCCGTCATCGGGCGAGAGACCCGACGGCACCGACATACCGCAGTGTCCGGCCAGGTTCAACGGCAGCGTGCACAGATCGAACAGATACATGGCCAGCGGATCGTCGACCTTCTCCCCCAGGCGGAACGCCGTCGTCGGGGTCGCCGGGGACACCAGCACGTCCACGTTCTGGTAGGCCTGGTCCAGGTCGCGGGCGATCAGCGTCCGGACCTTCTGCGCCTGGTTGTAGTAGGCGTCGTAGTAGCCCGCCGACAACGCGTAGGTGCCGATCATGATCCGGCGCTTGACCTCCGGACCGAATCCGGCGGCCCGGGTCAACGCCATGACCTCCTCGGCGCTGTGCGTGCCGTCATCGCCGACCCGCAGCCCGAAGCGCATCGCATCGAATCGCGCCAGGTTGCTCGACACCTCCGACGGCAGGATCAGGTAGTAGGCGTCCATCGCGTGGTCGAAGTGCGGGCAGTCGACCTCGGTGACCTCAGCGCCGAGCGCGGTCAGCTGGGCGACTGCGGCATTGAACGACTCCAGCACTCCGGGCTGGTAACCCTCGCCGCGTAGCTGCTTGACGACGCCGACGCGCACGCCCTTGAGATCGCCTGTCGCACCGGTCCGGGCAGCACCGACCACATCGGGTACCGGGGCATCGACGGAGGTGGAGTCGCGCGGATCGTGGCCGGCGATCACCTGGTGCAGCAGCGCGGTGTCCAGCACGGTGCGGGCACACGGGCCGCCCTGGTCCAGCGAGGACGCACAGGCGATCAGGCCGTAGCGCGAGACGGTGCCGTAGGTCGGCTTGACGCCGACGGTCGCGGTGAGCGCGGCAGGCTGGCGGATCGACCCGCCGGTGTCGGTGCCGATGGCCAGCGGGGCCTGGTAGGCGGCAAGGGCCGCAGCGCTACCGCCGCCCGATCCGCCGGGCACCCGCTCGGTGTTCCACGGGTTGCGGGTCGGGCCGTATGCCGAATTCTCGGTCGACGATCCCATTGCGAATTCGTCCATGTTGGTCTTGCCGAGGATCGGGATTCCCGCGGCGCGCAGCCGCGCGGTCACCGCCGCGTCGTACGGCGCGCGCCACCCTTCCAGGATCTTGGATCCCGCGGTGGTCGGCATGTCGGTGGCGGTGAAGACGTCCTTGAGCGCCAGCGGCACCCCGGCCAGCGGCGACGGCAGCGTCTCTCCGGCAGCCACGGCGGCGTCGATCCGGGCCGCGGTCTCCAGCGCGGAATCCGCCGCCACGTGCAGGAACGCGTTGAAGCGCTCGTCGGTCCCGGCGATCTGGTCCAGGTGCGCCTGGGTCACCTCGGTCGAGGAGACCTCCTTCGCCGCAATCTGGGCACCCAGGGTCGCCGCATCGCGACGGATCAGCTCACTCATGCTCGTCATTCACCCTCTCCGAGAATCCGCGGCACGGCGAAGCGCCCGTCTTCGGCGCGCGGCGCGGCGGCCAGCGCTTCCGCCTGCGTCAGCGACGTCTTGACCACGTCAGGCCGGCTGACGTTGACGTCCTTGAGGGGGTTGTCCGTCGCCTCCACACCGGTGACGTCGACGGACTGGATCTGGCTGACGTGGCCGAGGATGGCATCCAGCTGGCCGGCGAAACTGTCCAGTTCGTCATCGGTCAGGGCCAGACGCGCCAGGCGCGCCAGATGGGCAACCTCGTCTCGGGAGATCTTCGACACGACAAAGCAGCCTAGTCAAGCGACCAAATCGGGTTTCGGCGGGCAGGAGCGCAGCGACTCGGGGATCGATCCAGCCGCGGCGGTGCCCGGGCCGGTTACCGACATGCTCCACTGCGCGCCCTGTGCAAAGGTTATGTACGTGCCTTCGTATCTGCTGCGGGTCCAGCTAGAGGACCGACCAGGCAGCCTCGGCTCGCTCGCCGTGGCTCTGGGCTCGGTCGGCGCCGACATCCTGTCGCTCGACGTCGTCGAGCGCGGAGCCGGCTATGCGATCGACGATCTGGTCGTCGACCTGCCGCTGGGCTCTATGCCGGACACCTTGATCACGGCCGCCGAGAACCTCTCGGGCGTCTACGTCGACAGCATCCGTCCCCACATCGGGTTGCTCGAGGCGCATCGCGAACTCGAATTGATCGACCATGTCGCGGCCGCCGGCTCCAGGGCCCGACGGTTGCAGGTGCTCGCCGAAGAAGCCCCACGGGTTCTGCGGGTCGGCTGGTGCGTCGTGGTGCGGTCGACCGCAACCGGCGTGGAACGCATCGCCGGGAGTCACGGCGCGCCCGAGACCCAGGCACAGTCGGCGCCGTGGTTGCCGTTGCAGCAGGCCACCGAGCTCGACGGGACCCAGGATTGGGTGCCGCAGGTGTGGCGCGACATGGACACCACGCTGGCCGCCGCGCCCTTGCGCGACCAGGACACCGCAGTCGTGCTGGGCCGTCCCGGCGGTCCCGGATTCCGGCCCTCGGAGGTGGCCCGGTTGGGTTACCTGGCCGGGATCGTCGCCACGATCCTGCGCTGAGGTACGGGCCCCGCGACTAGCCCTCGTCGGTTGTCGCCTCGTCGGGCGCCGATTGCGGGCCGTCAGCGAGCAACGTCCGGAACCCGTCCTCGTCAAGGATCGGCACCCCCAGTTCGACGGCTTTGTCGTACTTGGATCCGGGTGCGTCCCCGGCCACCACGTAGGCGGTCTTCTTCGACACCGAACTGGCGGCCTTGCCGCCGCGGCTGATGATGGCCTCCTTGGCCTGGTCGCGGGAGAACCCGGGCAGTGACCCGGTGACCACGATCGACAGCCCTTCCAGCGTGCGCTCGATGCTCGCGTCGCGCTCGTCGGCCATCCGGACCCCGGCGGCGCGCCACTTGTCCACGATGTCGCGGTGCCAATCGACGGTGAACCAGTCGATGACCGCAGCGGCGATCGTCGGGCCTACCCCCTCGACCGCGGCGAGCTGTTCCTCGGAGGCAGCGACGATGGCGTCCAGGCTCGCGAACTCGGTGGCCAGCGCCCGTGCCGCGGTGGGACCGACATGACGGATCGACAAGGCCACCAGCACCCGCCACAGCGGCTGGGCCTTGGCCTTGTCCAGGTTGGCCAGCAGAAGCTGCCCGTTCTTCGAGAGCTCACCCTTCTTGGTGGTGAAGAGGTCGGTGCGCAGCAACTGGTCGGCGGTCAAAGTGAATAGATCACCCTCGTCGGCGATCACCCCGGCCTGTAGCAGCGCGGTGGCCGCCTCATAGCCGAGCCCCTCGATGTCGAAGGCGCCGCGGCCGGCGACGTGAAACACCCTCTCCCGCAACTGCGCCGGGCAGCTGCGGGTATTCGGGCAGCGGATGTCGGCGTCGCCCTCTTTGGCCGGCGCCAACTTGGTGCCGCATTCAGGGCAGTTGGTTGGCATGACGAATGCACGCTCGGACCCGTCGCGCAGGTCGGCCACCGGGCCGAGCACCTCGGGGATCACGTCTCCGGCCTTGCGGATCACCACGGTGTCGCCGATCAGCACCCCCTTGCGCACTACTTCGGCGGCGTTGTGCAGGGTCGCCAGGCTGACGGTCGAGCCCGCCACCTTCACCGGCTCCATGTAGGCGAACGGGGTGACCCGACCGGTCCGCCCCACACTCACCCGGATATCGAGCAGCTTGGTGGTGGCCTCTTCCGGCGGGTATTTGTAGGCCACCGCCCAGCGCGGGGCGCGTGAGGTCGCGCCGAGCCGACGCTGCAACGCCACTTCGTCGACCTTGACCACCAGACCGTCGATCTCATGTTCGACGTCATGGCGGTGCTCGCCCCAGTACGCGATGCGTTCGGCGACTGCGGCCACGCCGGAAACCTTTGCGGTGTGCGCGGATACCGGCAGGCCCCACGCACCCAGCGCCCGGTAGGCGTCATGCAATGAGGCCGGGGTGAAGCCCTCCGAATAGCCGAGCCCATGGCAGATCATCCGCAACCGGCGGCGGGCAGTGACCGCCGGATTCTTCTGCCGCAGTGAGCCCGCCGCGCTGTTGCGCGGGTTGGCAAACGGCGGCTTGCCCTCGGCCACCAACCCGGCGTTGAGGTCCTCGAAATCGGCGAGCCGGAAGAACACCTCGCCGCGCACCTCCAGTACCGCGGGCACCGGAAACTCCTCCGACTCGGTGAGTCGGTCGGGGATGTCGGTGATGGTGCGGGCGTTGAGGGTGACATCTTCACCGCTGCGTCCGTCGCCGCGGGTGGCGCCGCGGACCAGCCGTCCGTTGCGGTACACGAGCGACAGCGCGACACCGTCGATCTTGAGCTCGCACAGATAGTGCGCGGCATCGCCGGTCTCCACGCTGATCCGGGCCGCCCAGGCGGACAGCTCCTCGGAATCGAACACGTTGTCCAGGGACAGCATCCGTTCCAGGTGCTCGGCGGGAGCGAATTCGGTGGCGAACCCGGCGCCGCCGACGAGTTGTGTCGGGGAATCGGGGGTCCGCAGCTCGGGATGCTCGTCCTCCAGCCCCTGCAACTGCCGCAGCAGCACGTCGAAATCGGCATCGGAGATGACCGGCGCGTCCTTGACGTAGTACCGGAACTGATGCCCCCGCACCTCTTCCGCGAGTTCCTGCCAACGTCGTCGCAGGTCAGCGTCTTCAGTGTCGTTCGAGGTCACCCTCGCAGGCTAGTCGAGGCCAGGGACACACCACCCCACTAACCTAGGGGCATGCCGCACCCGATCATGTTCAGCGATGACGATTTGGGCCTGGCCGAGCTCCGCACCGTTGCGTTGGGATTTCCCGAGGCCTTCGAGAAGGTCTCGTGGGGCCGGCCGGTGTTCTGCTCGCCGAAGATGTTCGCCATGTACGGCGGCAACGTCAAACCCGAGAGCCGCGGGGAGATGGTGCCGTATCCGCATTCTCTGCTGATCAAGGTCGACGAGAGCGACCGCCGGGCACTCGAACAGGACAGTCGCTTCTTCTTCCCGGCGTACATGGGCCCCTTCGGCTGGCTCGGTCTGGATTTCACTGCGGCGAAGGTGGATTGGGTCGAGGTCCGCGAACTTGTCGACGCCTCGTTCCGCCTGGTCGCAGCGCGCCGGCTCATCAAACAACTCGACGAAAACTGATCGGAAGCAGCCATGAGTTTTGCCAGCCCCTTTCCCGACGTCGACCTGCCGACCGTCAGCGTCTACGACTACCTGTTCGCCGACCTGTCGGCGGCCGATGCCGGCCGGATCGCCCTGGTGGACGCCAAGTCCGGTACCGAGACCACCTACGGCGACCTGGTGAGCCGGATCGACGCATTCGCCGGCGGGCTGGCGGCCCGCGGGATCGGTGTCGGTGACGTCGTGGCACTGCTGTCCCCCAACAGTTCGGGTTTCGCGATCGCGTTCCACGGGATCCTGCGCGCGGGCGCCACCGCCACCACGGTCAACGCACTGTTCACCGCACAAGACATCACCAAGCAGCTCAAGGATTCGAAAGCGCGCCTACTGGTCACGGTCAGCGCGCTGCTACCGCAGGCCCTGGAGGGAGCGGCAGCGGCCGGGCTCACCGAGGGCCAGGTGGTGGTGCTCGACGGTGCCGGTCTCGGCGCCGACGGCCCGGCACCCGAGGTGAGCTTCGATCCGATCACGCATCTGGCCGCGCTCCCGTACAGCTCGGGCACCACGGCCAACCCCAAGGGCGTCATGCTCACCCACGCCAACCTGACCGCCAACGTGGCTCAGATCCGCCCGCTGCAGGGCCTGACCTCCGATGACCGGCTATTGGCCGTGCTGCCGTTCTTCCACATCTACGGCATGACGGTGCTGCTCAACGCCGCCCTGCACGCCCGGGCCCGACTGGTCATCATGCCGTCGTTCGATCTCGGCGACTTCCTGGGCAACATCGCAAACCACCGGTGCACCTTCGTCTACATCGCGCCGCCGGTCGCTGTCGCCCTGGCCAAGCATCCACTGGTCGATTCCTACGACCTGTCCTCACTGCGCGCGGTGTTGTCCGGCGCGGCCTCGCTCGATGCCGACCTCGGTCGCGCTGTGGCAGATCGATTGAACTGCACGGTGTCTCAGGGCTACGGCATGAGCGAGCTGAGTCCCGTCAGCCACATCACCCCGCACGACGGCGGACTGGAATCCGTCGGCACAGTCGCACCGTTGGCCTCGTGCGGCTGGACCGTCCCCAACGGCGTGAGCAAGCTCGTCGACCCCGATACCGGCAATGAAATCGGGATCCCGGCAGAGGGTTTGAGCGAAACCGGGGAACTGTGGTTCAAGGGACCCAACGTGATGGCCGGCTACCTCAACAATGACGCGGCCACCCGGGAGACCATCGACGCCGACGGCTACCTGCACACCGGAGATCTGGCCCAGGTCGATTCCAACGGCTGCGTCTACGTCGTCGACCGGCTGAAGGAACTCATCAAATACAAGGGCTACCAGGTGCCGCCGGCCGAACTGGAGGCCGCGCTGCTGGGCCACCCCGCCATCGCCGATGCCGCGGTGATCGGGGTACAGGACAGCGAATCCGGCGAGGAAGTGCCGAAAGCCTTTGTGGTCAAACAGCCTTCAGCCGAGTTGAGCGCCGAGGAAGTGATGGCGTTCGTGGCCGGCCTGGTCGCTCCCTACAAGAAGGTGCGCCAGGTCGAATTCGTCGACGCGATCCCCAAGTCGTCGGCCGGCAAGATCCTGCGCCGAGAACTGCGCAATCCCTAGCCACTTCGTCACGCTGGAGTGACACCCGGCCCCGACCGCCACTCCAGCGTGACAATGGGCGGGCGAGACGGCCTAGATGGCGTCGGGATCTTCGACGAAGGCGTCGGCGGCCTTCTGCGTGAGTTCCACCGCGGTACGCGCCCACTGCGCGGTGGCTCCGGCCAGCCCACATGCCGGCGTGATGCCGATGCGGTCGCTCAGGACAGCCCGGGCGAACCCGAGACGGTCCGTCAGCGCCACCGCTGCCTTGGCGACCTCTTCTACCGACGGCTTGCCCTCTGGCGCCGTCGCGGGCACCACACCGAGCAATACGGTCCGTCCCGAATCGACGAACTCCCCGATTCCGTCCAGATCCGCAGGCGTCAAGGTCGAAACGTCAACCGAAATCGCATGGACAGCGCTGCGCAACAACGCCTTCCACGGCAGGTCGGACGCACAGCTGTGCAGCGCAACCTCGGAGCCTGCCGCCGCCACGCACGCGTCGAGCAGATTCATCGCCAACGGCTCGTCCACCGCATGCACCGGGGTGAAACTGGTGATTCCGGACAGTCGCCCCGCCAACGCAGCGGACAGCGACGGCTCGTCGAGTTGCACCACTACCGGGGTTTCCAGCCGGCGGGCCACCTCGGCCCGATGGATCGCCAAGCCCTCGGCAAGCGAGGCCGAAAGGTCGCGCAGCGCACCGTGATCGGTGATGGCGCGATGCCCGTTGGACAGTTCCAGATGGGCGGCCAGCGTGATCGGGCCGGGCGCCTGCACCTTGACGGCACGTCCGCTGCCCCGCAGCCCGGCGCGCTCCCAGGCTTCCTCCAGCGCGTCGATGTCCTCGCCGAGCAGGCTCACCGCCCGCCGCAGCGCAGCGCTGCGACCCGGGGCCATGCGGTACCCGCGCGGCACCGTGTCGATCCCGATGTCGACCAGTAGCGCCCCGGCCCGGCCGATGAGGTCGGCGCCGATCCCGCGGGCCGGCAGCTCCACGAGGTGCGACAGGGTGTGGAGTTCACCGACGACGACTTCCGCGGCCGCCCGCGGCTCGGTCCCCGGCCACGATCCGATCCCCGTGGCCGCCGCGAAAACACTCATCCGAAAACGCTCACGCGCGGGCGATGGTCGCGCTGGCGATGACCTCGTCGCCCTCGGCGTCGGGACGGTACAGCACCATGGTCTGGCCGGGTGCGACGCCGCGCAGCGGTGCCCGCAGGGACACCACCAGCCTGCCGTCGCGCAGCTCGGCCACCACGTCGGTGATGCCGCCGTGTGCGCGCACCTGGATCTGGCATTCCACCGGCCCGTCAAGCGCAACCCCGCTGGTGAACACCGGCTTTTCGCCTATCAGCGCAGACACCTCGAGGTCCTCGGCAGATCCGACCCGTACCGTGCCCGTATCGGCGTCGATCCCGGTGACATAGCGTGGCCGGCCATCGGCACCCGGTCCGGGAATGCCCAGACCCTTGCGCTGCCCGATCGTGAAACCGTGCACGCCTTCGTGTTCGGCGAGCACTGCGCCGTCGTTGTCGAGCACAGCTCCGGGCCGGATACCGATGCGGGCGCCCAGGAATGCCTGGGTGTCCCCCGACGGGATGAAGCAGATGTCATGGCTGTCAGGCTTTTTCGCGACGGCCAGGCCCCGCTCGGCGGCCTCGGCCCGAATCTGCGGCTTGGGCGTGTCACCGATCGGGAAGATCGCATGCGAGAGCTGTTCGGCAGTGAGCACCGCGAGCACGTACGACTGATCCTTGTCGGCATCGACCGCGCGACGCAGCCGACCGTCTTCCAGCCGCGCGTAGTGGCCGGTGGCCACCGCATCGAAACCGAGTGCGAGCGCCCGGGCGGCCAGCGCGGAGAACTTGATCCGCTCGTTGCACCGAACGCACGGGTTCGGGGTCTCGCCGCGGGCGTAGGACTCGACGAAGTCGTCGATCACATCTTCCTTGAAGCGGTCGGCGAAATCCCATACGTAGAACGGGATGTCGAGGATGTCGGCCACCCGGCGGGCATCGCCCGCGTCCTCCTTGGAGCAGCACCCCCGCGAACCGGTGCGCAACGTCCCCGGCGCCGATGACAGCGCCATGTGCACGCCGACGACGTCGTGACCGGCGTCGACCATCCGGGCGGCAGCCACCGAGGAATCCACGCCGCCGCTCATCGCGACCAGGACCCTCATGAGAATGTCCTACCCGCGCTGGCCAGCGCCGCCTGCCGGGCCCGCTCGACCGCGGCGGGCAGCACCTCCAGCACGGCATCGACGTCAGCGTCGGCGCTGGTGTGCCCCAACGAGAATCGCAGTGACCCCCGCGCGGTGACCGGGTCGGCCCCCATCGCGATCAGGACATGCGACGGCTGCGCCACACCGGCCGTACACGCCGAGCCGGTGGAGCATTCGACACCCTTGGCATCGAGCAGCATCAGAAGCGAATCACCTTCGCAGCCACGGAAAGTGAAGTGCGTGTTGGCCGGTAGCCGGCCGGTTCCCCGGGGCCCGTTGAGGGAGGTGTCTTCGATGGTCGACATCACACGGTCGATCAGCCTGTCCCGCAAAGCCTGTACTCGGCTGCTGTGCTCGGCGAGCCCCCCGATGGCCACGTCGGCCGCCGCGGCCATCGCCACGACGCCCGCCACATCCGGGGTTCCCGAACGCACATCGCGCTCCTGACCACCACCGTGCAGCAGAGGCACACAGGCGGTGTCACGACGCAGCACCAGCGCGCCGACGCCCATCGGACCGCCGAACTTGTGCGCGGCGACGCTCATCGCCGACAGCCCGGTCGCGGCGAAATCGACAGGGACCTGACCGACGGCCTGGATGGCGTCGCTGTGCATCGGAATGTCGAACTCGGCCGCGATCGAAGCCAGCTCGGCGATCGGCATGATCGAGCCGACCTCGTTGTTGGCCCACATGATGGTGATCAGCGCCACGTCGGCGGATCCGCCCTCATCCTCCAGCACCGAACGCAGGGACTCGGGTGCGACGACACCTTCTGCGTCGACCGGCAGCCAGGTCACCTCGGCGCCCTCGTGGTCGACCAACCACTGCACGGCGTCGAGAACCGCGTGATGCTCGACGGCAGTGGTGATGATCCGGCGTCTCTTCGGCTCGACATCCCGGCGGGCCCAGTAGATGCCCTTGACGGCGAGGTTGTCGCTCTCGGTGCCACCGGCGGTGAAGATCACTTCCGAGGGACGGCAGCCCAGCAGGCGGGCCAGGGTCTCGCGGGCCTCCTCCATCCGGCGACGGGCGAGGCGCCCCGAACCGTGCAGCGAGGAGGCATTGCCCACGTTGGCCAGCGCAGCCGTCATCGCCTCAATGGCGGCGGGGTGCATCGGGGTGGTGGCGGCGTGATCGAGATAGACCGGCCTGCCCGCGGAGGAGCTCATAACGTCTCCAGGATAGCCGCTGGCAGGCGACCCTCCTTCCAGCCGCCTCAGGCCGCCAGAATGTGCGCGGAAGCTTCAGGAAGCTCCTGGTGGCCCCGCACCACTGCTTCGCAGCGTCCGGCCAGTGCCCGGCGGTCGTCTCCGGGCAGCTGCAGCGACCCGACGTGGACATGGCACACGGTGCGACGTGCTGTGATGACCCGACGCACGGACCGCAACAGGGTGTCGTCCCCCACGAAGGCCGGAATCGTCGACGGTCGACCGTCGCGGTGGCGGTAGACCAGCCGCAGCGGCTGCACCGGCCGGCCCGCGTCGATCGCGGCCTGGAACATCGCCGGCCGGAACGGGCCGTAGGCCAGTCCGCACCAGGTGGTGCCCTCCGGGAATGCCACCACGGTGTGCCCGGCGCGCAGCCGTGCGGCCACGGTGTGCACCACGGCGGGCAACCGGCGCAGGCTGCCCCGGTCGATCGGGATCACCTTCATCACGCGGGCCAGTCGACCCAACGCGGGCCATTCCACCAGATCGGCACGGGCCACGAAGGAGCCTGGCAACACTGCCCCGATCGTGAAGATGTCCAGCCACGACACGTGACCGCTGACCACGAGTACGCCCTTCAGATTGCGGATGGGTCCACCCGACAAGGCGATTCGAACCCCGAAGCAGCGCAACATCAACCGGCAGTAGAACCGCTGCACGTGCGTGCGGCCCGGTATCGGCACCGCCAGCAGCGGCACTCCGGGCGCCAACAGCACAGCGATCACCACCCGAACCGTGGTGCGGATCCAGACCACGAAGCGGCGACCGGCGTCGGCGCTGCCGGCGTGAACGCAACTGCCGTCGCACGATGCCCTGGGCAGCCAGGAATGCTCCCGCGTGGCGGTGGTCATGACGCGTCTCCGGCTATCCCGTCGACCATGTCGGCGGCAGCCGAGACCGAACGCAGGCGCTTGAGGTAGCGGACGTCCGCGTTGCGTTTGTCCAGCAGGGCCGGGAAATCTCCCACCCCGAAGCCGGGGTCGTGGGCAGGTTCTCCGCACACCTGCGCACCGAGGCGCAGATAGCCGCGCATCAGTGGCGGCACCGTGGTCCGCGACGGTGGGTCGATGTCGTCGAGCGTTCGGCCATCCAGCACCACCGGCCGGTACGGGAACACCGTGTGCTCCGCGGGTGCCGCGTGGCGGCGCCGCACGAAGTCACGGACCCCGCGGATCTGGGTTCCCGGTGGGCCGTCCGCATTGCCTGCGACCGGCACCGATACGCAGCCCGTCACGTAGTCGTACCCGGCGCGCTCGAGGTAGGCCAGGATTCCCGCCCACATGAGGAGTACGACGGCGCCGTTGCGGTGATCGTTTCGCACCACCGCACGGCCCATCTCGACCAGCGAGGGCCTCAGCGCATCCAGACCGCGCACGTCGAACTCGGTGGCGGTGTACAGCCCGCCCGCAGCAATGGCGCCGGGCGGCGGCAGCATCCGGTAGCAACCCACCAGCTCACCGGTGCGGTCCTCCCGTACCAGCAGGTGGTCACAGTGCTCGTCGAACCTGTCGGCGTCACGTCCGTCGATCGCCTCGGGCAGGGTGAATCCGGGTTCCGAGGTGAACACGTCGTGCCGGAGCCGCTGGGCGGCTTCGATGAGTTCGTGGTCGGCGGCCCGCGCACGTGAGGCGCGAAACGGATGAAGCAGGAGGGTGTAGCGGGGCGCATCGGGCGCCGCGCTGTCGGTGTGATCAGCGGCGATGAGTACAGATGTAGTGCTCATGGTCAGAACGGTCGCCCAGTCGGGTCTCCAATCGGCATCGCCCGCATGACGTGTCCGTGAGCGCCAGGTGACGTTTTGTGCTGCCGGCTCACGCGCCGAGGAACACCACGTTCTCACTGATCGGATTGCGTGGTGTGTCCAGGTTGTTGGCGGGGAAATCCGGGTCGGCATAGCCGATGGACATCCCGCACAGGACCGTCAGATCGTCGGGGATGCCGAGTTGTTCACGCAAGACGTCCGGATAGAACGAGATCGACACCTGCACGCAACTGCCGATACCCCGTTCGTTCAACGCCAGCAGCAGGGTCTGCAGAAACATCCCGACCCCCATCGCATCGACGTTGGTGAAATCGCGATGCATGCAGACCACCCCGGCGACGGGCGCGTGGAAGAATTCCCAGTTGCGGAGCTGGGCCGCCCATCGTCCCTCGGCGTCGTCGCGGGCGATCCCCATGGCTCCGTAGACCAGGGCCCCGCTTTCCTTGCGCAGGTGGGCGAACTGCGGCGGCAGTCCCGCCGAGCCTATCGCCGGCGGTGCGGCCTCGACCGCGGCGAGCAGCGCGTCGACCAATCGGACGCGCCGCTCACCGGTGGCGAAGAACACGTGCCAGGGCTGGGTGTTGGAGTTCGACGGCGCCCGGATCGCCAGTGCGAGTGCCTCTTCGAGCAGTTCTTGCGGAACAGTTTTGTCCGGCAAGAACTTCCGCGACGACCGCCGCGACCGGACGACGTCTCCGAACTCGGCCATCAGCGCACTCGCCGGTCCTTACGGGCCTCCAGTTCGTCATCCTCGACGATGACAAGCATCGGTTGACCGGGCACGCACAGCATGTTGACGAGGAAACGCAGCGCAACATCGTCGCGGTTGTTGGCGTCCGAGTAGTGGATGATGTCGCCACCCGGCTCCCAGAAGGCCTCTCCGGCCTTGACCACCCGCGGAGCCTCGCCCTCCAACTCGAAGAGCATCTCGCCCTCGAGCACGTAGCCGAAGGCGGGTCCGGCGGGATGCCGGTGCGGAGGTGCCCCTGGTGAGCCGGCCGGCCACTCGATGATCGTCGTCATCACCTCGGCGTTCGGCGGGATGAACGGCGGCGTCACGCAATCGATCACGGTCATCGCATCATGAAGCGCCTGCTCGCGCTCAGCCGAAACAGGCATGTCAGCGAACCGCAATCCAGTCGGCCCAACGGGTTTCACCGAGGATCCCGTCATCGCCGGTCACCAGGCTGTCCTCGTCGACGGCAGTGCCGAAATAGGTTGCCTGTGGATCGACCACGACCGGCTTGTCGTCACCCTGCTTGGCGAGCACCGCGCGGGCCATGTCGGCGAACGAGAACTTGTCGGGCCCACCGATGTTGACGATCCCATTGAGCGGCGCGGCCTGCGCCACCTTGGCCACCTCGGCGGCGACGTCGTCGACCGAGATCAGCTGGATCCGCGCGTCGGGGACCCGGATCTCGTCGCCGACCACCAGTGACCCGGTGATGGCCTCGGCGAATTCCTGGAACTGCGTGGCCCGCACGATTGTGTACGGCAGCCCGGAATCGGTGATGTTCTTCTCCTGGGCCACCTTGGCCCGCATGTAGCCGCTGTCCGGCAGGCCGTCGGTGCCCACGATCGACAGGGCGACGTAGTGCCCGACACCGGTCTCCTTCGCAGCGGCCGCCAGATTCCGTGAGGACGTGGCGAAGAAGTCCATCACGGGACCGTCCTCGAACGAGGGCGAGTTGACCACGTCGACGAGCGCGTCGGCGCCGGTGAGCGCCTCAACCAGCCCCTCACCGGTGAGAACGTTGGCGCCTGATGACAGGGAGGCAGCTACCACGTCGTGACCGGCCTCGGTGAGCAACCTCACCACCCGCGAGCCGATCTGCCCGCTGGCACCTATGACTGTGATCTTCATTGTGCGAATCCCTTCCTCTGGCGTGCTGACAGGACCAACACTGGCACCGCGTGCCGAGATCCAAACCCTGGAAAGTCCGTAGTCGGACCGCCGCTTTCTCACGCGAGAGTGGCTCTCGGGGTCGAGCGTCCCTCCAGCGTGGCACTCGGCGAGCGTCGTGTGAACCCGTTCGCCCCACACAGTTGCCCCGCACCGCACAGAACCCCGTTCATGACCGGTTACGGAACGTTAGATTCGTCGGATGATGCCGCGATGAGGAGCCGGGCCGCGATCATCCGTGACGCCGGCGGGGACTGGTCGGTGGAAGAATTCGAGCTCGACCCACCGCGCGCCGGCGAGGTGCTGCTGCAGATGGCGGCCGCCGGCCTCTGCCACTCCGACGACCACATCCGCACCGGCTTTCTCTCTGCGCCGAAAGGGGCTGCGCTGCCGGTCATGCCGCCGACGATCGGCGGCCACGAAGGTTCGGCGGTGGTGCTCGACGTAGGGCCGGGTGTCACCCGGTTTACTCCCGGAGACCACGTGGTTACGTCCTTCCTGGCGGTCTGCGGGCAATGCCGATGGTGCACAAGCGGTACCGAGTACCTGTGCGACGTCGGCGCGGGCACCCTGATACCGGGGATGCCCACCGACGGGACCTTCCGCCATCACAGCCTGTCCGGTGAGCAATTGCGGCACACTTCGAAGATCGGCGCGTTCGCCGAACACACTGTGGTGGCAGCTGATTCGCTGGTGAAGATCGACCCGGACCTACCGCTGACATCCAGCGCCCTGTTGTCCTGCGCGGTGCCCACCGGCTACGGCTCAATGGTGCACCGGGCCGGTGTGCGGGCCGGGGACACCGTGGTGGTCGTCGGCGCCGGGGGTATCGGCACTCCGGCCATCCAGGGTGCACATCTATGCGGTGCGACCCGGGTGGTCGCCGTCGATCCGGTGGCGTTCAAGCGGGATTCCGCGGTCACTTTCGGCGCCACCCATACCGCTCCGAGCGTGTCCGACGCGCTCGAGCTGGTCCGGGACCTGACCCGCGGCGTGATGGCCGACGCGGTGGTGGTGGCACCGTCGACGATCGGTGACGGCGATGTCGCCGGTGCCCTGGCCCTGACCCGCAAGGGCGGCATCTGTGTGCTTACGGGCATGGCCGCGCCGTCGACCGGGGCCGTACCACTCGACCTGCAGGACCTCATCCTGATGAACAAAACCCTGTGCGGCACCCTGTTCGGGTCGTGCAATCCGCGCACCGAAATCGCCGCCCTGGCACAGCTCTATCGTGACGGCAAGCTCAAGCTCGATGAGATGATCACCAGGCGCTACCGGCTCGACGACATCAACGACGCCTTCGACGACCTGCTGGGCGGCCGGGTGATCCGGGCCGTCATCGACTTCTCGCTCTGACTACACCGACCGGAGTCGGCGGACCCGCTCGGCGACAATCCGTTTCGACACCGGGACGTCGGGCGCCAGTATTTCGAAGGCATGTGGGCATCCCGGCGTGACATGCAGCTCGGTCGGTACCCCGGCGGCGGTGAGTGCGGCGGCGTAGCGGTTGGTTTCGTCGTGGAACAGATCGAGGTCGCCGACGTCGAGATACGTCGGCGGTAAACCGGACAGGTCACCGGCGCGGGCCGGGGCGCCGTAGGCCACCAGCCCGTCGGTTCCGGCCGTCCCGCTGAGCAGGGCCTGCCAGCCGGTGATGTTGTCGTCGTAACTCCAGGTCAGCAGCGACGCCAGGGCCGAATCGGGCGCCGGGGTGCGGTCATCCAGCATCGGGTAGATCAGTAGTTGTCGTGCGATCGACGGACCGCCGCGGTCGCGGGCCAGCAGACACACCCCGGCTGCCAGTCCCCCGCCCGCGCTGTCCCCCATCACCGCGAGCCGCCCCGGGTCGACGCCGAGTTCGTCGGCGTGGTCGGCCAGCCAGACCAGCCCGGCGTAGCAGTCCTGCACGGGCGATGGGTGCGGATGCTCCGGGGCCACCCGGTAATCCGGCACCAGCATCGGTACCCCCGAGGCCGCGACATATCCGCGGACCACCGAATCGTAAAGGGCACCAACCTCATCCAGGCCATAGATCATGCCGCCGCCGTGCAGGTACAAGGCCGCACTGCCGGGTCCGCTGGTGTCGGCGAGCCGATACCAGTGCAACGTCATCTCGGTGCCGTCCTCGGCGACCGTCACGTATTCGGTCACCTCGACCTGCGGTACCGCCGCCCGCGCGGACGCCAGGTGCTCGAACATGGCCCGGGCATACCTCCGCCGAGTCAGGACATCGCCGACTTCGGGCTTGTCCATCTGCGCGCTCGCGGCCATGATCGGACCCAGTTCAGCCTGCAGACCGGGATCGAGTTCCGTAGTCACTGCACTCCTTTGGCGATCAGTTTGGTTTCCAGATATTCTTCGAAGCCCGCCAGGCCCATCTCCCGGCCGATCCCGGACTGCTTATAGCCGCCGAACGGCGCGTCCGGCGAATACCACACGCCGCCATTGACGTTGATCGTTCCGGTGCGCAGCCGCGACGCCACCCAGTCGACCCGGTCCTGGTCGGTGCCGACCACCGCGCCGGACAGGCCGTACGGCGAATCATTGGCGATGCGCACCGCGTCGGCGTCGCCGTCGTGGGCGATGACCGTGAGCACCGGTCCGAAAATCTCTTCGCGGGCCACCCGCGCATCGTTGCCGAGTCCGGCGATCACCGTCGGTTCGATGTAGAAGCCGGAACTTGGCTCCACCGGTCGTCCACCGCCGCAGCCGAACCGGCCACCCTCGGCGAGCGCGATCTTAAGGTAGCCCTCGACGCGGTCCCGCTGTCGCGCCGAGATCAACGGACCGCACAGGGTTGCCGGGTCGGTGGGATCGCCGAAACCGATGCCGGACATGGCCGTCGATGCCGCCTCAACCGCCTCGTCGTAGCGGGCCCGGGGCACCAGCAGCCTGGTGGTGAAGGCACAGCCCTGCCCGGCGTGCATCGCAACACCGGCGGCCGCGGACGCACAGGCCGCGGGCAGGTCGGCGTCGTCCAACACCACGTAGGCGGACTTGCCGCCGAGTTCCAGGAACACCCTCTTGATGGTGTGCGACGCCGCCACCATGACCGCCCGGCCCGTTGCCGTCGACCCGGTGAATGACACCAGATCCACCCGCGGATCCTCGGTCAGCTGAGCCCCGACCCGGTGATCCCCCGAGGTGACGATATTGATCACACCGGGCGGAAAGTCGGTGTGATCATGGATGATCCGGCCGACTTCGGCAGCGCACCACGGGGTGTCCGGAGCCGGTTTGAGCACCACGGCGTTGCCGGCGGCCAACGCCGGGCCGAGCTTCGCGAAGTTGATCTGATGCGGAAAGTTCCACGGCGTGACCGCCCCGACCACCCCGCACGGTTCCCGCACCACTGTGCGCCCGGTCGGCTTGCCGAACGGTGCCGCCGGGCCGAGATCGGTTGTCCATGCATAGGCCTCGGCGAGATCGGCGACATACCCCAGACCATCGACCGGCATCTGTAGTTGGCCGCCGTAGGTCAACGACACCGGTGCGCCGACCTCGGCCACCGTGATGCTGCGCAACTGCTCGATCTCGTCGTTGAGCGCATCCCGTAGCTGCCGCAGGCAATGCACCCGCAATGCGGTGTCCCGAGACCAATCGGTGTCGTCGAACGCAGCGCGGGCCGCACCGATGGCACGGTCCATATCGTCGGCGTCGGCGTCGGCGGCCCGCCCCAACACCGTCTCGGTGGCCGGGTTGATGGTGGCGAACGTGTTGCCGCCGGACGCCGGTACCAACGCGCCCTCGATCAGCAGCGCACTGTTCATCGGCACGTGATGTCCATTCCCTCAAGGGCTTCGGCGCCACCCGCTCCTTCACCGGATGCGGCGTCCCGCCAGGCGCAGAGGATGTCGGCGTATTCGGTGGGACTGCCGAAGAAGAAGCTGTCCTGGTTCAACCGGGCGCTGGCCTGCCCCTCACGGTTGTAATAACCGGGGGTACAGGATCCACGCCGGCCGGAGATGACACCCGACCGTGCCACCACGGTATCCACCCAGGCCGCCTCGGCATCCGCGGTCGCCTCGACCGCGGTGACGCCGTGTTTGAGGGCCCAGGCGATCACCCATGCGGTGTGTCGCGACTGGGTGTCGATCAGGTACGGGAAGTTCACCGTGAAGCCGGACTGCGCGATGCTGGCGATGAAACAGTTCGGAAACCCGTTGACGTGTAATCCATGCAGCGTGCGTACCCCGGAGGACCACTTGTCGGTCAATGTTCTTCCGTCGCGGCCGGTCACCTCGAACCCCGTGCGCCGGGTGTAGTCGGTGCCCACCTCGAATCCGGTGGCGAAAATCAGGCAGTCCAACGGGTATTCGACACCGTCGACGACAACCCCGGATGCATTGATCCGCTCGACTCCGCGGCCCTGGGTGTCGACCAGGCTGACGTTGCCCCGATTGAATGACTGCAGATACTCGTCGTGGAAGCAGGGCCGCTTGCAGTAGTAGCCGTACCACGGTTTGAGGGCCTCAGCGGTGACCGGGTCGGCCACCAGCGCATCGACCCGCGCCCGGATCTGTTCCATCTTGGCGAAGTCAGCCAGTTCCGCCGTCGAAGCCTGCGGATCGGTACCTTCCTTGGCGATCGGCATGGCTTTCGCCAGGCTGGTCCAGGCATCGGCGACCAGGTCCTCGTCGGCCTGGCCGCCGGCGGTCAGGATCTGGAAGTTCTCCATCCGCTGGTGCTGCCACCCGGGCACCAGCGAAGCGGCCCAGCCCGGATCGGTCGGTGCGTTGGCCCGTACGTCGACCGTGGACGGGGTGCGCTGGAACACGAACAGCTCCCCGACCGCAGGTGCCAGTCGCGGCACGCACTGGATCGCGGTCGCACCGGTACCGACGATGCCGACCCGCTTGTCGGCCAGGTTCTCCAAACTGGCGCCGGTGTACGTGTAATCCCATCGGCTGGTGTGGAAGGCGTGCCCGGCGAACTCGGCGATGCCGTCGATGCCCGGCAGTTTCGGCTTCTGCAGATAGCCGTTGGCCATCGAGACGAACCGCGCCCGGATGGCGTCGCCGTGGTTGGTGGAGATCAGCCAGCGAGAATCGGTGGAATCCCAACGGATGTGCTGCACCTCGGTCTGCAGGCAGGCATTGCGGTACAGGTCGAAGTGCTCGGCGATGGCCCGGCAGTGCGCGAAGATCTCGGCGCCCTTGGCGTATTTCTCGGTCGGCACATAGCCCAGCTCTTCCAGCAGCGGCATGTACACGTAGGACTCGACGTCGCAGGCGATCCCCGGGTACCGGTTCCAGTACCAGGTCCCGCCGACATCGGCGGCTTTGTCGATCAGCCGCAGATCCGTGACGCCCAGCTGCCGCAACCGGGCGCCGGTGAGGAGCCCGCCGAAACCGGCCCCGATGATCGCGACGTCGACCTCATCGGTCACCGGTTCGCGGGTGAAACCCGGCTGGGCCCAAGGATCTTCACCGAAGCCGGCAAACCGACCGGCAACCTCCAGATACTGCCCGATACCGTCGGCACGTAACCGCCGCTCACGTTCCCGGGCGTACCGGCTGCGCAACGCATCCGGGTCGAACGTGGTGCCGCCGTCGTCCGGGCTCCCGTCGTGGGCCATCAGTGCATATTGGAACACGTTTCAGTCTCTGGCAAGGATTCCCCGCAACCCGGACTGCCGAGCCGTCCCCCGCAAGCGGGAGGTGCCCCCAGCAAAAGTGCCCCAAAACCGAGGTTTTGGGGCACTTTTGTGTCTGCTCGTGCGGGAAAACTATCCCTTGCGGGCCTTGATCGCCTCGGTCAGCTGCGGGCTGACCTTGAACAGGTCACCGACGATGCCGAGGTCGGCGATCTCGAAGATCGGAGCTTCCTCGTCCTTGTTCACCGCGATGATCGTCTTCGACGTCTGCATGCCGGCGCGGTGCTGGATCGCTCCGGAGATGCCCAGCGCGATGTACAGCTGCGGCGACACGGTCTTACCCGTCTGGCCGACCTGGAACTGGCCCGGGTAGTAACCCGAGTCGACCGCGGCGCGGGAGGCGCCGACGGCGGCGCCCAGCGAATCGGCCAGCTCCTCGACGACCGAGAAGCTCTCGGCGCTGCCCACACCACGACCACCGGCGACCACAACGCTGGCCTCGGTGAGTTCGGGGCGGTCACCGGCGACGACGGGCTCGCGCTTGGTGATCTTGGTCGCGTTCTCGGCCTGGGCCGGGACCTCGACGTTGACGACCTCGCCGGCACCGTCGGCCGGGGCGGCCTCGATGGCACCCGGACGCACGGTGATCACCGGGGTGTCACTGGTGACCTGAGCCTCGACCGTGAAGGCGCCACCGAAGATGCTGTGGATGCCCACCGCACCTTCGCGGACCTCGACGACGTCGACCAGCAGGCCCGAGCCGATGCGCGCGGCCAGGCGAGCGGCGATTTCCTTGCCGTCTGCGGTGGCGGCAATGATCACGCCGGCGGGCGCGGCCGACTCGGCCAGCCCGGCCAGCACGTCGACGACGGGGGTGACCAGGTAGCTCTCTGCGTCGTCGGACTCGGCGACGTAGATCTTGGCCGCACCGGCGGCCTTCAGGCCGTCGATCAGCGGAGCAGCGGTGCCCGGCTTGCCCACCACGACGGCGGCGGGCTCACCCAGCACGCGGGCGGCGGTGATGAGCTCGGCGCTGACCTTTTTCAATGCACCTTCGGAGTGCTCAGCGAGCACAAGTACTTCAGCCATGAGTTTCGTTTGTCTTTCGTTCGAATCGAGTCAGCTGCTAGATCAATTTCTGAGCGACCAGGTACTCGGCGATCTTCGTGCCGCCGTCACCTTCGTCGGCCACCTTCTCACCGGCGGTCTTCGGCGGCTTCGGGGTCGAAGCGAGCACCTTGGAACCGGCATTGGCAACGCCGACCTCATCGGCTTCCACGCCGATCTCGGCGAGCGTGAGCACGGTGACTTCCTTCTTCTTCGCGGCCATGATGCCCTTGAAGGAGGGGAAGCGGGGCTCGTTGATCTTCTCGTTGACGCTGATCACGGCCGGCAGCGAGGCTTCGAGGCTGAACACGCCCTCGTCGGTCTCACGCTCGGCGGTGACCTTGCCGCCCTCGACGGTCAGCTTGCGCACGTGGGTGAGCTGCGGCAGGCCCAGGTATTCGGCGATCACGGCCGGGACCGCACCGCCGACGCCGTCGGTGGCCTCGTTACCGGCGATGACCAGCTCGGTGCCCTCGATGGTGCCCAGCGCGCGGGCCAGGGCCCACCCGGTCTGGATCACGTCGGAGCCGTGCAGGCCGTCGTCCTTGAGGTGTACAGCCTTGTCGGCACCCATGGACAGCGCCTTACGGATCGCCTCGGTGGCGCGCTCCGGGCCCGCGGTCAGCACGGTGACAGTGCTGTCTCCGCCCTCGCGCTCCTTGATCAACAGCGCCTCTTCCACGGCGCGCTCGTTGATCTCGTCGAGCACGGCGTCGGCAGCCTCGCGGTCGAGGGTGAAATCGCCGTCGGACAGCTTGCGCTCCGACCAAGTGTCTGGGACCTGTTTGATCAGGACCACGATGTTCGTCATGACTCTGGTTCGTCCTCCTCGATGAGACCGGTGGTCCGGCTCATATCACGTTCTAGGCAACTAGCACCATGTTACCGGTCGGTAACTTATAGTGGTTCGCAGGAACACCATAGCTGGTCGAACTTTGTATTCCGGCCTCCCCTACCACACGCCTGACGTCAGGGAACGGTTCGCGGATAGGCCACCACCGCTTCACCTGGGTTAGCCTGCCTTCCAATGAGCACTATCGTGGACGATCCGGACGGCACCGAACTTCGGGCCCTACCTCTGACCGGCGAACGGACCATCCCCGGCCTGGCCGAGGAGAACTACTGGTTCCGCCGTCATGAGGTGGTGTATCAGCGACTGGCCGACCGGTGCGTCGATCGCGAGGTCCTGGAGGCCGGCTGTGGTGAGGGCTACGGCGCCGATCTGATCGCGGACGTCGCGCGCAAGGTGATTGCACTGGACTACGACGAGGCCACGGTGGCACACGTGCGGGCCCGCTACCCCCGGGTGGACATCCAGCACGGTAACCTCGCCGAGCTGCCCCTGGCCGACCAATCGGTCGACGTCGTGGTCAACTTCCAGGTCATCGAACACCTTTGGGATCAGGGCCAATTCGTCTCCGAGTGCTTCCGGGTGCTGCGGCCGGGCGGCGTGTTCCTGGTCTCCACCCCCAACCGGATCACCTTCTCCCCCGGCCTGGACACTCCGCTCAACCCGTTCCACACCCGCGAGCTCAACGCCGCGGAGCTGACCGAACTGCTGCACGACGCCGGATTCACGGTCGAGTCGATGCTCGGGGTCTTTCACGGCGCCGGGCTTGCGGAGCTCGACGCCCGGCACGGCGGCTCGATCATCGAGGCGCAGGTGCAGCGCGCCGTGGCCGACGCACCGTGGCCCGAGCAGCTGCTCGCCGACGTCGCCGCGGTAGGCATCGCCGATTTCGACCTCACTTCCGCCGACGAGCGCAACATTGACGACAGCCTCGATCTGGTGGCGATCGCGGTGCGGCCGTGACCTCGCACCCCGAGCCCGAACCCGTTCCCGGGCTCTTCACGCTCGTCCTGCACACCCACCTCCCCTGGCTGGCCCATCACGGCCGCTGGCCGGTCGGCGAGGAATGGCTCTACCAGTCCTGGGCGGCCGCCTACCTGCCGTTGATGCGGGTGCTGCGCGGCCTCGCCGCCGAGGATCGCCGCCACCTGATCACCCTGGGCATGACGCCGGTGGTCACCGCCCAGCTCGATGACCCCTACTGCCTGACGGGGATGCACCACTGGCTGGCCAACTGGCAGCTGCGCGCTCAGGAGGCGACGACACTACGCGAACCAGAAGGATTGCGGCAGTTCGGAATTCGCGAGTATGCCGAAGCCAGTGCGGCCATCGAGGAGTTCGCCACCCACTGGCGCCACGGCGCCAGCGGGCTGCTGCGCGGGCTGATCGACGCCGAGACCATCGAACTGCTCGGCGGCCCGCTCGCGCACCCGTTCCAGCCGCTGCTCAATCCGCGCCTACGCGAGTTCGCGCTGCGCGAAGGCCTGGCCGACGCGCAGCAGCGGTTCGGGCACACCCCCGTCGGTATCTGGGCGCCCGAGTGTGCGTACGCGCCCGGCATGGAAACCGGTTACGCCGCGGCCGGTGTCGGCCATTTCATGGTGGACGGCCCGTCCTTGCACGGTGACACCGCGCTGGGCCGGCCCGTCGGCGGGTCCGATGTGGTGGCGTTCGGCCGCGACCTTCAGGTCAGCTACCGCGTGTGGTCGCCGAAGTCGGGTTATCCCGGTCACGCCGCCTACCGCGATTTCCACACCTACGACCACACAACCGGCCTCAAACCCTCCCGCGTGACCGGTCGCAACGTCCCGTCCGAGGAGAAGGCGCCCTACGATCCGCAGCGCGCCGACCGCGCAATCGACGAGCACGTCGCCGACTTCGTCGCGGTGGTCCGCCGCCGCCTGATCAGCGAGAGCGAACGACTCGGCCGGCCGGCACACGTGGTGGCCGCGTTCGACACCGAACTGTTCGGGCACTGGTGGTATGAGGGTCCGGAGTGGCTGGGCCGGGTGCTGCGGGCACTACCCGAGGCCGGCGTGCGGGTCGGCACCCTCTCGGACGCCAAGGCCCAGGGTTTCGTCGGCGCACCCGTCGAATTGCCGCCCAGCTCATGGGGTTCGGGCAAGAACTGGCAGGTCTGGAACGGTGAGAAGGTGACCGATCTGGTGCAGCTCAACAGCGAGGTCGTCGACGGGGCCCTGAGCACCGTGGACAAGGCGCTCGCCCAGCATGCCGCGGTCGGTGCGCCGACCCCGCGCGACCGGGTGGCCGATCAGATTCTGCGGGAGACCCTGTTGACGGTGTCCAGCGACTGGCCGTTCATGGTGAGCAAGGATTCGGCCGCCGAATACGCGCGCTACCGCGCTCACCTGCACGCTCACGCGACCCGCGAGATCTCCGACGCACTGGCGTCGGGCCACCGGGACCATGCCGAGCGCCTCGCCGACAGCTGGAACAAGGCCAACGGCCTGTTCGGCGCCCTCGACGCCCGGCGTCTGCCAAAATGACCACCAGCGCGAGCGTGCGTGTCTGCCGCTCGACACCCCGCCAATCCTCAGCATTGTGCGCACGCTCGCACCGGCACGAAAGCACGTAGGCATGAAGATCCTGATGGTGTCATGGGAATACCCGCCCGTCGTCGTGGGCGGTTTGGGCCGGCACGTGCACCACCTGGCCACCGCGCTGGCCGAGGCCGGGCACGAGGTCGTGGTGCTCAGCCGCAGGCCCACCGACACCGACCCGAGCACCCACCCGTCGACCGACGAGGTCAGCGAGGGCGTCCGGGTCGTGGCCGCCGCGCAGGACCCGCACGAGTTCGAGTTCGGCACGGACATGATGGCCTGGACGCTGGCCATGGGGCACGCGATGGTGCGTACCGGACTTGCCGTCAAAGACTATTCGGGTGACCGCTGGGTGCCCGACATCGTGCACGCCCACGACTGGCTGGTCGCCCACCCCGCCATCGCCCTGGCCGAATATTTCGATGTACCACTGGTTTCCACCATCCATGCCACCGAGGCCGGGCGGCATTCCGGCTGGGTCTCCGGGCCGATCAGCCGCCAGGTACACGCCGTGGAGTCCTGGCTGGTGCGCGAATCCGATTCACTGATCACCTGTTCGGCGTCGATGAACGATGAGATCACCGAGCTGTTCGGCCCCGAACTGTCGGAGATCCGGGTGATCCGCAACGGGATCGACGCCGACCTCTGGCCGTTTGCGCCCCGACGTCCCCGCCAGGGGCCGCCCGAGTTGCTCTACCTCGGTCGCCTGGAATACGAGAAGGGCGTGCACGACGCGATTGCGGCCCTGCCCCGGATCCGCCGCGCACATCCGGGCACCACACTGACCATCGCCGGTGACGGTACCCAACAGCAGTGGCTCGTCGAGCAGGCCCGAAAGCACAAGGTGCTCAAGGCGACCCGATTCGTCGGGCGGCTCGGTCACGAGGAATTGCTGCAGGCCCTGCAGGCCGCCGACGCCGCCGTACTGCCCAGCCACTACGAGCCGTTCGGCATCGTCGCGTTGGAGGCTGCGGCCACCGGTACCCCGCTGGTGACATCCAATGTCGGCGGCCTGGGTGAAGCGGTGATCAACGGACAGACCGGAATGTCCTTCGCACCACGGGATGTGGTGGGGCTGGCCGCGGCGGTCCGCGCCGTGCTCGATGACCCCGAGGCGGCCCAGCGCCGGGCGATCGCCGCGCGCGAGCGGCTCAGCGCCGACTTCGACTGGCACACCGTGGCCGCCGAGACCAGCCAGGTCTATCTGGCCGCCAAACGTGCCGAACGCGAACCACATCCGCGCCGCCCGATCGTCGAGCACGCGCTGCCCGAGCGTTGACGCACGCGTTCGAGAATCGCCGAATCGCTGTCGACCGCGGTGCCCAGCAAGCACAATCGAGCCGTGACCCGGACCCGCAGCAACTTAGGTAAGGCTTGCGCCGTGCTCGTCGGCGCGACAATCTCACTCGGCCTCGCCGCCCCGGCGACCGCCGAGCCCAACGGCACCGCGCCCACCATGCCCGAGTTCGTGCCCCACCCCTCGGACTGGGCGCCGAACTACACGGTGTTCCCCTACAACCTGTGGCAGGTACGCGTCACCCCCGAGCAACTAGACGCCCAGCGAGAGTCCTGCCAGTGGTTCAACGCCCAGTACGGCACCCTGATGAGTCAGATCGTGGGCTTCCAGAAATTCCTCGGCGATCAGCACGACTACTGGACCGCACCGGGCGTGCAGGCTGCCGGTGACACCGTGCGGGCCAACGTCGACCAGTCGGCCGCATTCCTGGATCCCCGCGCCCACACCCTGTACATCACCAACTACCCCGACCAGAGCCAGTATTCACCGCTGTACAACGGCGACTCGATCTATCACCTCTGGTATCAGCTGACCCAGATCAGCGACAAGATCGCCAAACAGCAGCCGGCCGGTGTCATCAACGCCAATGTCGCCACGGCCAATGTCTACGGCAACGTGATCCGCGACTCCGGGGTGTGCAACGGGGCTTGATCCGCCCGGTCAGTTGCTGTTGGTGGCCTTCTTGCGCTCGATGTCGGCCAGTGCCTCGGCAAGCTCGGCACGCTCGGCGGCCGACGTCTCCCAATCCAGCTTGCGGTTCTTGACCACCTTGGCCGGCGCCCCGACGGCGATCGAGTAATCGGGGATCTCGCCCTTGACCACGGCGTGGGCGCCCAGCACGCAACCTCGGCCGACCGAAGTGTTGCGCAGGATCGTGACCTTCGCGGCGACCCAGGTGTCCGGGCCGATGCGCACCGGGCCCTTGATGATGCCCTGGTCCTTGATGGGCATGTCGATGTTGTCCATCTTGTGGTCGAAGTCGCACACGTAGCACCAGTCGGCCATCAGCGCCGAGTCACCGAGCTCGATGTCGAGGTAGGTGTTGATCACGTTGTCGCGGCCCAGCACCACCTTGTCGCCGATGCGCAACGAGCCTTCGTGGCAGCGGATGGTGTTCTTGTCGCCGATGTGCACCCAGCGGCCGATCTCCATCTGGGCCAGTTCCGGGGTGCACTGGATCTCCACACCCTTGCCGAGGAAGACCATGCCGCGGGTGATGATGTGCGGGTTGGCCAGCTTGAACTTCAGCAGCCGGAAATACCGCACGAGGTACCAGGGGCTGTAGGCACGGTTGTCGATGACCCACTTCAGCGACGCCTTCGTCAGGAAGTCGGCCTGGCGCGGATCACGTAGCCGGGAGCCCCGCCAGCGTTTGTGAATTGGGGCGCCCCACATGGTCGTCATGGCCGGAAAGCCTACGCGAGGCCACCAACGGCCACCTCCACGAGTAACGGCTACCCTCACGTGAGTCACAAATACGAGCGCGCTGCGTTTTCGGCGACGAAAGGACACCGTGTTCCGGCGATACCTTGCACTGGCGGTCACGGTGCTGTTCACGGGCCTTCTTGCCGGTTGCGAGAACACCGACTCCTGGGTCGCCCCACAGGCCGCACCGGGCTGGTCAGCGCAATACGGCGATGCCGCCAACAGCAGCTACACCCGGTCCCACGGTCCCGAGGCGCTGCGCCTGGAGTGGAGCCGGTCGGTCAAGGGTGCGCTGGAGGCCCAGGTGGCGCTGAGCGGGGACAACCGCCTGGCGGCCAACGCGCAGACCGCCGGAGGCTGTTCGTTGATGGTGTGGGAAGCCGACAACAATGCCCGCCAACGCTGGTGTACGCGACTGATATTGGGTGGCGGCTGGTCCAGCCCCCTGTTCGACGGGTTCGACAACGTCTACGTGGGCCAGCCCGGCACCATCCTGTCCTTCCCGCCGACGCAGTGGATCCGTTGGCGCCAGCCGGTGATCGGCATGCCGACCACGCCACGGCTGCTCGATGACGGTCAGCTGCTGGTGGTCACCCATCTGGGTCAGGTGCTGGTGTTCAACGGGCATCGCGGCACGGTCGAGGGCACGCCGCTGGATCTGGTCTCCGGCGTGGACCCGACCGATTCACAGCGCGGTCTCGGCGACTGCCTGCCGGCCCGCTCCCGCTGCCCGGTGGCGGCCGCACCGGCGTTCTCGCATCAGGCCGGCCTTGTGGTGCTGAGCGTGTGGCAGCCCGGCGCCGAGGCGCCCGTGCTGATCGGACTGCGCTACCACCCCGGCCAGGCGACATTGCTGACGCAGGAATGGACGAGCACCGCCGTGGGCCGCGGGCCGCTCGCCAGCCCGGTGCTGTCGGCCGACGGGTCGACGGTCTACGTCAACGGCCGCGATCAGAAATTGTGGGCACTGAACTCCGCCGACGGCTCACCGAAATGGTCGGTGCCGCTGAACTATCTGGCCCAGACCCCGCCGTCGGTGTCACCGGACGGGCTGATCGTGGCCGGTGGTGGGCCGGACGCCACACTGACCGCGGTGCGCGACGCCGGCGACCACGGCGAGGTCGTCTGGACCCGTGAAGACGTCGTACCGCTGACCACGTCGAGCCGCGCTGACAGTGTGGGTTACACGGTCGCCCGGGAGGGCGGACACGGCCAGACGCTGTTGGTCTTCGACACCGGTGACGGGCACACCCTCAACAGTTATCCCGTACCCGAGGCCACCGGCTGGCCGGTCGGGGTGTCGATCGGGCACGACCGCCGGATCGTCACCGCCACCAGTGACGGTCAGGTGTACGGATTCGCGCCTGCGTGATCGGAGCTCAGGCCAGCAGGGCCGCCACGGCGGACCGCGGGACGTTGGCTTGGCTGGCTCCGGCGGCCTCGGGCAACAGTTCACCCTGGCCGAAGAAGAAGATCACCGAGTCGTCGGTGATCGCAAAGTTCTGATAGTGCGCGTGGTCCAGGCCGATGGCCGGTGCGATGGCCAGTTCGACGCCGGACTGCTTCTGCAGTTCACGCTGCACGATCGGGAAGATGACGTCGAGCGGTTTGGATCCCGGCTTGAACAGGGTGTCGAAGGTGATCGGTGCCCGGGTGGCCTCGTTGTAGTTGAACGTCTTGTACCAGGTCTGCGGGTGGGCGCCGCCGACGTTCTGATACACCTCGAACACCAGGCTCTGGGTGCGTTGCGGGGTCCCGGAACTGTAGGCCGTGCCCTTGGCGTCCAGAACGTACGGCTGGTCACGTGATCCGGGCATATCGGAGACGTTGACGAAGCCGTCGCGGGTCTGGATCAGGTATCCGGCCACCGCCTGCTGGTCGGGATAACCGACCGGGAACGTGTAATCCAGCGTGTAGGTGGCGTTGGCGGTGTGCACCTGGCAGATCTGGTCGCCGTCGACGCTGCCGCCGAGGTCGGCACAGGCCGACTGCGCAGCCACCACGGGCATGCCGAGCCAGCCGACCAGCGCACCGGCTGCCAGCAGGGCTGTCACAAGGGGAATTCGCATCGTCAGTCGTCCTCGCAGGCGATCAACTCACACCGATGGATCCACCGGCGTGTTTGGGTCCAGATTACTTGGCGGTTATCGGGACGGGCGACAAATGAATGCGCTTGCCCGGCTCGCCGCCCCGGAACCGAGGCGGACGATCACCACCGCCAGGCGTTCGGAGCCGCGCAGCCGCATCCGCGTCCGCAACACATCGGGGTCGACGTCCACGCCACGGATCAGGATTTCCAGTGCCCCTACCGACCGCGCGGCCAGCGCGGCTCGGAGTCGGCGTTCCTGAAACTGCAGCTGCTCCAGGACCTCGAAACCTCGCACTCCGGCCGGTAACTCGTCGCCGGACAGGTAGGCGATGTCAGGGTCGAGTTGCCACAGTCCGTGCCGGGCCGCGTAGTGGCGCACCAGTCCGGCGCGCACCACCGCACCGTCGGGGTCGACGATCCAGCGGCCCGCCTCGGCGACGGGGCAGTCGTCGGGCTCGGCGTCGGTGATCTGTTCGGCGGTTTCGAGCATGCTGGCCCGCCGTCGCACACCGGGTTCGGTCAGACCCGGTGACCACAGGCAGGCCTCCCGTACGCTGCCGCCCACCGAGGTCACCTCGATCTCCCCGGTGAAGCCCATCTTGGTGAGCTCGTCGAAATCGATTCCCGGCGCGCACTTCACCACCAGATCCCGGCCACCGTAGACGTCCAGGACCGCGTCGAGCGCCGGGGTGTAGGCCCGCGGGTCGAAGCGGCGCCGTCCGCCGGACCGGCGGGCCGGGTCGATGATCACCACCGTGTCCCGGGTTACCGGCACCAGGGCGTCGGCCCGGCACAGGTCCACCCCGTCGGCGTTGTTGGCTGCCATCGCCAACCGCACCGGATCGAGGTCGCTGCCGACCAGTTGAGCCGCGCAATCACGCAGCGCCACAAGCTCACCGCCGATCGAACAGGTGGCGTCGTGAACCCGGGCCCCGGCCAGCCTGCGCGCACGATGCGCCGCCACCGGTGCGGCCGTGGCCTGTTGCAGTGCCTCGTCGGTGAACAGCCAGCGGTCCGGGTCGTCGAACTTGGCCGCGGCCCGACGCCTCAGCTGTACGGTCTCCACCAGAACTCCGGCGCGGTCACCGAATTGTTTTCGAACAGCAGCGATGTCGCTGACCAATGCCGATCCGGTCAGCGACCTTCCGGCGACCTGAGTCAGTGCCTGCCGTCCCGCATCGGAGCGCAGATACGAGACGTGGGCCAGACCGAAATCTAGGACGGCTTGACCCCGGTGATCATCACGTTGTAGAACCAGCCCTTCGGCACGACGCGACGCCAGACGTTGGAGTCGACCCAGCTCAACGTGGTCCAGCTGTTGAACGCGAACTTGGCCCAGCCCCAGCCCAGGCGTCCCGGCGGCACCGCGGCTTCGAAGGTACGCACCGGCCAGCCGAGCATCGCCGCGGTGAATTCCTCGCTGGCGGTGCGCACTTCTACCGCACCGGCGTTAGCAGCCATCCGCTCCAGATCGGCCGGGTCGAAGGTGTGCAGGTCGACGACGGCTTCCAGGGCCGCGGCGCGGGACGACTCGTCGAGTTCGGCCTGGGGCCGGCGCCATTCGCTCAGCCAGGGCAGCTTGGTCAGGTTGGTGGTGGCGTGCCAGGTCAGGGTGGATAGCTCACGGGCATATTTGTTGCCCACCGTGGTCGGCTCGCCGGCGAAGACGAAACGACCGCCGGGCTTGAGCACCCGGACCACCTCGCGCAGCGAGAGCTCGACGTCGGGGATGTGGTGCAGCACGGCGTGCCCGACCACCAGGTCGAAGGTGTTGTCCTCGTACGGGATGCCCTCGGCGTCGGCGACCTTGCCGTCGATGTCGAGGCCGAGTGACTGACCGTTGCGGGTCGCGACCTTGACCATGCCCGGGGACAGGTCGGTGACCGAACCACGCCGCGCCACCCCGGACTGGACGAGGTTGAGCAGGAAGAATCCGGTACCGCACCCGAGCTCGAGGGCCCGGTCGTACGGCAGCTCACGCTGCTCGGCCTCGGGCACGATGGCGTCGAACCGGCCGCGGGCATAGTCGATGCACCGCTGGTCGTAGGAGATCGACCACTTCTCGTCGTAGGTTTCGGCTTCCCAGTCGTGGTAGAGCACCTGCGCAAGCTTGCTGTCGTGCATCGCGGCTTCGACCTGCTCGGCCGTGGCGTGCGGGTTAGGAGTCGGCATACCGGCAAAATCAGCGTCGGTGCCGGAATCCTTGATGTCAGTCATGCAGGGCAGCCTAACGGCCCGGGTGGGGTCGGCGTCAGGGCCGGTCCACCACTCCGTCGACGGCGGCCTTCGCCGCGGCCAACACGCCCACCGGATGGTCAACGAATCGCCGTGCCCAGGCCAGCGCCTCGTCGTAGACGTGGTCGGGTGCCACCATCTGGTCGATCAGACCGAGCTCAAGAGCTTCCTCTGCACCGACGAACCGTCCGCTGAACACCAGTTCCTTGGCCTTGCTGGCGCCGATGGTCTGGGCCAGCCGGGCCCCGCCGCCAGCTCGGGGCGCCAGGCCGGCCAGGATCTCGGTCGCTCCGAACTTGACGTTGTCACCGCTGACCCGCCAATCGGCGGCCATTGCCAAAGTCATCCCGCTGCCCAGTGCGTAGCCGGTGATCGCGGCAACGGTGGGTTTGGGGATGGCGGCCACGGCTTCGAGGCACTGGTGTAGCGCCGTGTCCGCGGCAGCGGCCTCGGCGGTGTTCAGCGTGCGCAGCTCGGGTACGTCGTCGCCGGCGCAGAAGATCTCGTGCCCACCGAACAGGATCACCACGGAGATGTCGGTGCGTTCACCGAGCTCATGGGCGGCCGCGATGATCTCGCGGTACATCTGCCGGGTCAGGGCATTGGTCGGTGGACGCGACAACCTCAGGGTGCCGACGCCGTCCTGTTCCGGCGTCACCCCGGTGACCACGCTGATGAACTCGCTCACTGAACCGATTCCCCCGACGCTCCCCTACCCAGCGGCGCCCGCTGGTTCCTGGCTGCGTTGTACCGGCCGCTGTCGAAGAACTCGATACCCCAGGCTCCTTCGCTGACCGAGAGGTTGGGTTCGATGGCCACGATCTTGCGCTCGGTCGCCAAAACGTCGGCCACCGAGCGACCGTTGAGGGAGTTGAGCTGGGTCCAGGTCGGCGGCAGCAGGAACGAATTTCCCTGTTCGAAGTCATCGAGGCCGGCCTGCGGGGTGCTCCAGAACGCACGGTCGGTTTCGGTGTTCTCGCCGTCGGCCCGCTGCCCCTCCGGTAGCGCACCCACAAAGAAGAAGGTGTCGTAGCGGCGGGTCCGTTCCTCTTTGGGGGTGATCCAGTTGTCCCACGGCCGCAGTAGGTCGGCGCGCAGCACGAGCTTCTCGTCGCGCAGGAAGTCCGCGAACGACAACGAGTGGTTGGCCAGGGCAGCGCGTTCTTCGCCGTAGACGGACGCGTCGGACACGATCCCGTCGGGATTATCGGCCGGCCCGGCGAACAGGACCCCGGATTCCTCGAAGGTCTCCCGCGCCGCAGCGCAGACGAGCGCTTCGGCCAGCCCGGTGTCCACCCCGAGGCGCTGTGCCCACCAGCCCGGTTCGGGTCCGAACCAGGCGATGTCGGCGTTGCGGTCGCGGTCGTCGACTCCGCCACCGGGGAACACCATCACCCCGGCGACGAACTCCATCGCCGCGTGTCTGCGCATCATGAAGACTTCGATCGCTTCGGCGGCGTCCCTGACCAGCATCACTGTGGCCGCAGGACGGGGCACCAGCGGATCGTCTGTACTTGTCATTCACGCCTCCTATGAGCCGCACGGCTCCTGGTTCGCCGGGCGAAGTAACGCCCGTCGATCACATCCAGGGCGATCGACTGACCGAACGCCTTGGACAGGTTCTCCGCAGTCAACACCTCGGTCAGCAGACCCGAGGCAACCGCATGGCCTTCCGACAGGATCAGCGCGTGGCTGAAACCCACCGGAATCTCTTCGACATGATGGGTGACCAGCACCATGGCCGGGGAGTCGGGGTCGGCAGCCAGATCGGTCAACCTCGCCACCAGATCTTCACGGCCGCCCAGGTCGAGCCCGGCCGCGGGTTCGTCGAGCAGCAGCAGTTCGGGGTCGGTCATCAGCGAGCGGGCGATCAGGACCCGCTTGCGTTCACCTTCGGACAGGGTCCCGTAGGTCCGTTCGGCGAGGTGTTCGGCGCCGACGCTTTCCAGCATGTCGATGGCCTGGGCGTAGTCGACATCCTCGTAATCCTCACGCCAGCGGCCCAGCACGGCGTAGCCGGCCGACACCACCAGGTCGCGCACCACCTCGTCGTCGGGGATCCGCTGTGACAGCGCCGAGCTGCTGAGCCCGACCCGGGCCCGCAGTTCGGACATGTCGGTGCGGCCCAGGCGTTCACCGAGCACGTAGGCGGTGCCGGACGAAGGATGTTCGGTGGCGGCCGCGATCCGCAGCAGCGAGGTCTTGCCTGCCCCGTTGGGACCGATGACCACCCAGCGTTCGTCGAGCTCGACGGTCCAGGTGATGGGCCCGACGAGGGTGTTGCCGCCTCGCCGCAGACTCACCCGTGCGAAGTCGATCAACAGATCGGGGTCTGTTCCGTTTCCGTCATCGCCGGTTGTCGAGTCGGTGAATTCCCCTGCGGCCACTCGCTCATCGTAGTGACCGGTTCCCGTACGGCCCGGGCACGTCCGTCGCTGAAATCGTGGAACAACACCGACCGTGGCGTGAGTCGCAGAAACAGCTGCACAAGCGGCCCGATCCCGAAGGCGTAGACGAGGGTGCCGATCCCGACAGTGCCGCCCATCAACCAGCCCACGGCCAGCACGGTCGCCTCAATTCCGGTACGCACCAGCCGCACCGACAATCCGGTGCGGGCCACCAACCCGGTCATCAGGCCGTCCCGCGGACCGGGGCCCAGGCCGGCGCCGATGTAGAGCACCGTGCTGATGGCGTTGAGCACCACGGCACCGATCAACATGGAAATGCGCACGGGCAGCGCCGACGGCGCAGGCAGGACCGCCAGCGTGGCATCCACGGTGACGGCGATGACGATGACGTTGGCGACGGTCCCGATTCCAGGCCGGTTCCGCAGCGGGATCCAGGCCAGCAGGACGACGAGGCCGACCACGGCCGAGGCCATCCCGAGGGTCAGCGGGGTGTGCCGGGTGATGCCCTGATGGAAAACGTCCCACGGATCGAGTCCGAGTCCGGCGCGCACCATCATCGCCATCGATACGCCGTAGCCGCACAGGCCGATCAGTAGCAGCGCGCCGCGGTGGGATGCGGTCCTCATGAATGGTCGGGGAATCGGACGCGGATCGCGTCGAGCTCGCTGCGCACCCGTCGGGCGTCCACGTCACGGTCGCCGAAGCTGTTGGTGTCATACGCGCGGCGGAGATTCTCCGCCAATCGGGAAATCCAGTTCCGGGCCATGCATCCATGATCACGACCATCTGGATTGCATATCAATATCCAGTTGACCCATACTGGCCTTATTATGTCGACGGATATGGCCACCAGAGCCCTCGATGTGGACCTATTGGCGCGCGAATTGGGCAACTGGCGTACCTCTAGCCAAAGTGGCCCCGCCTACCTCAGCCTGGCCGACGCCATCCGGCTGCTGATCGTGGACGGCCGCGTTCCGGTCGGGTCACGCATTCCCAGCGAACGCGCGCTGGCCGACTCGCTGCGGGTGTCACGCACCACGGTCACCGCGGCCTTCACCCAACTGCGCGACGACGGCTATCTACACGCCCGTCGCGGAGCGCGCAGCATCACCGCCCTACCCGCCGCCGGCCACCTCCAGCCCGACACCACCACACCGACGGTCAGCCTCGCCGCCGCGGCGCTGCCCGCGCCCGGCACTGCGGTGCTGGAAGCCTTTGCCGAGGCAGCACGCGATATCGCGCCCTATCTGCGCGAGCCGGGTCACGAACTGATGGGTGTCGGGCCCCTGCGTGCGGCTATCGCCGAAAGGTATTGCAGCAGAGGACTCCCCACCGATCCGAGCCAGATCATGGTGACCAGCGGTGCCCAGCACGCCATCGGACTCATCCTGGCCAGCCACACCCAGCCCGGCGACCGGGTACTGGTCGAGCAACCCACGTATCACGGTGCGCTGGCGGCGATCTCGACTGCCGGGGTGCGGCCCGTTCCGGTCTCGCTCACCGAGGACGGCTGGGAACTCGACGCGGTACAGGCCGCGCTGCGACAGCTCGCGCCGAGCCTGGCCTACCTGGTTCCCGACAGCCACAACCCGACCGGTTTCACCATGCCGACGGCAGAGCGAAAGCGGTTGGGGCAGATCATTTCCGACACCCGGACCCGCACCATCGTCGATGAATCGATCGCCGACATGTGGATCGACGAGGCGCCGCCCGAACCACTGGCCGCCGCGGTCCCCCGCAACGATCTCGTGCTGACCATCGGCTCGATGTCGAAATCGTTCTGGGGCGGTCTGCGGGTCGGCTGGATCCGCGCCGAGCGCGGCACGCTGGCCACCATCGCGGCGATCCGGCCTTCGGTGGACCTCGGTACCCCGATCCTCGAACAACTTGCCGCGGCGAAACTCCTCGCGATGCGTGCGGACGTGCTGCCGGACCGGCGTGAGATCCTGCGTGCCCGTCGGGAGTTCCTGGTGGCGTTGTTGGCCCGAGAGCTTCCGGACTGGCAGCCCGGGCACGGCCGCGGCGGAATGTCGTTGTGGGTGAAGTTGCCCGCGCCGATGAGCACCGCGTTGTCGGCCGCCGCGATGCGGCTGGGTCTGGATGTGCCCGCCGGGCCGCGGTTCGGGGTGGACGGCACGCTCGAGCGGTTCATCCGGCTGCCTTATGCGCTGCCGGAGCCGGAGCTCGAAGAGGCGGTGCAGCTGTTGGTGCGGGCCTGGCACAGCATCACCGGCACGCTCAGTGCGGCACCTCAGACGCTGGTGGTCTGAGCCGCAGGCCCTACGGCTGCTGTGACATCGCGTAGCAGGTGGAGTAATGCTCGATGGTGCACGGGATTCCGTTCACCGTCGGCAGCTGGCCCGGCCGGCTCTGGATGTTCGCGTCACCGGTGCCGGGCGCCATCACCGGCGGCGCCACCGCGCCCATCCCGCCGCCGGACGAACCGGCCACGCACACACCGTCGAACTTGGTCGACTTGGTGCCAGACGGGCACCGCTTGGCCTCGGCGGGCGTGGCGATCGCCAGCTGTCCCAGCACTGCGGCAACGGCGAACACACCGACCACGACCGTGTTCTTCAGGCTCGCCATGCCCCTACCCTACGTCAGGGGTGACCCGGCGCGGAGTCAGTCCTCGGGGATCTCGACGCGGCGCAACACGCCGTCCTGGGCATCGGCGGCCTCGATCTCCCCGCGGGTGACGCCGAGGATGAACAGCACGGTGTCCAGGTAGGGATGGCTCAACGACGCGTCGGCGACCTCGCGCAACGCGGGTTTGGCATTGAAGGCGACGCCGAGGCCGGCGGCCGCCAGCATGTCGATGTCGTTGGCCCCGTCTCCGACGGCCACGGTCTGTTCCATGGGGACGCCGACCTGCTGGGCGAAATCCCTCAGCGCCTTGGCTTTTCCTGGGCGGTCGACGACCGGGCCGATGACCCGCCCGGTCAGCTTGCCGTCGACGACCTCCAGTTCGTTGGCGGCCACGTAGTCCAGCATGAGTTCGTGGGCAAGCGGTTCGATGACCTGACGGAAACCGCCTGACACCACGCCGCAGTGGAAACCGAGTCGCCGCAACGTCCGGATGGTGGTCCGGGCGCCCGGTGTCAGCTCGACCTGCTCGGCGACATCGTCGAGAACCGAGGCAGGTAGGCCGGCCAGCGTCGCCACCCGTCGGTGCAGGGATTCGGCGAAATCAAGTTCGCCGCGCATCGCGGCTTCGGTGACGGCGGCCACCTGTGCTTCCATGCCGGCCCGGGCGGCCAGCATCTCGATGACCTCACCCTGGATCAGGGTGGAATCGACGTCGAAGACGATGAGACGCTTGGCCCGACGGGAAAGGCTGTAATCCTCGAGCGCGATGTCGACACCTTCGTCGACCGCCACCTGTGCCAACTCGGATTGGAGCTGGCTGTAGACCGTGCTGTTGGGGCCCGTCGGCACCGACACCCGCAACTCCAGGCCGGTCACCGGGTAGTCCGACACCCCGCGGATCGTGTCGATGTTGACACCCAAACCCGCGACTGCGCGGGCCACCACGCTGAAGGCCTCGGCGGTGATCGGACGGCCCAGCACCACGATCGTGTGGGTCGACGGCTCGCGCATGACGGGCATGTCGTCGCTGCGCTCGATCGTCACGTCCAGGCCGAGGCGGTGAATCGCCGTCTCGACGTCACTGCGCAGCGCGTCGGCAACCGTTTCGACCGGTGCCGCGACCAGCACACCGAGGGTGAGCCGGCCGCGGACCACGACCTGTTCGACGTTGCGCAGCTCCACCTGATGGCGGGCGAGCACCTCGAACAATGCCGAGGTGACGCCGGGCCGGTCGACTCCGGTGACGGTGATCAGTACCGACGAGCGCTCGCGTGGAGCACCGGTCATCGAATCACCGTCGACGTGCTCATCCCCGGATGCTGCCACCCGTCAGCTGGAGCTGTCCGCAGGCTCGAGCTCTGGGTGATGCGTGCGGCCCACGTGGGCCTCGGCACGCATCCGCTCGACCATGTGCGGGTAGTGCAGCTCGAACGCCGGGCGCTCCGAACGGATCCGGGGCAGCTCGGTGAAGTTGTGCCGCGGCGGCGGGCAAGAGGTCGCCCACTCCAGCGAGTTGCCGTAACCCCAGGGGTCATCGACCGTCACCGGCTCGCCGTAGCGCCAGCTCTTGAACACGTTCCACACGAACGGCAGCGTCGAGATGCCCAGGATGAAGGCACCGATCGTGGAGATCACGTTGAGCGTGGTGAAGCCGTCGGACGGCAGGTAGTCGGCGTAGCGACGCGGCATGCCCTCGTCACCGACCCAGTGCTGCACCAGGAAGGTGGTGTGGAAGCCGATGAAGGTCAGCCAGAAGTGCAGCTTGCCCAGGCGTTCGTCGAGCAGACGTCCGGTCATCTTCGGGAACCAGAAGTAGATGCCCGCGTAGGTGGCGAACACGATGGTGCCGAAGAGCACGTAGTGGAAGTGCGCGATGACGAAGTAGCTGTCGGTGACGTGGAAGTCGATCGGCGGGCTGGCCAGCAGCACACCGGACAGGCCACCGAGCAGGAAGGTGATCAGGAAGCCGACCGAGAACAGCATCGGCGTCTCGAATGTCAGCTGGCCCTTCCACATCGTGCCGATCCAGTTGAAGAACTTGATGCCGGTCGGGACCGCGATCAGGAACGTCATGAAGGAGAAGAACGGCAGCAGGACGGCGCCGGTGGCGTACATGTGGTGCGCCCACACCGCGATCGACAGGGCCGCGATGCTGATCGTCGCGTAGATCAGGGTGGTGTAACCGAAGATCGGCTTGCGGCTGAACACCGGGAAGATCTCGGACACGATGCCGAAGAACGGCAGCGCGATGATGTACACCTCGGGATGCCCGAAGAACCAGAACAGGTGCTGCCACAACAGGACACCGCCGTTGGCCGGGTCGTAGATGTGAGCACCCAGGTGGCGGTCGGCCGCCAGGCCGAACAGTGCGGCGGTCAGGATCGGGAATGCGATCAGCACCAGGATCGAGGTCACCAGGATGTTCCAGGTGAAGATCGGCATCCGGAACATCGTCATGCCCGGCGCACGCATGCACACGATCGTGGTGATCATGTTGACGCCACCGAGGATGGTGCCGAGACCACCGACGGCCAGACCCAGGATCCACAGGTCACCACCGGCACCCGGCGAGTGGATGGCGTCGGTCAGCGGCGAGTAGGCCGTCCAACCGAAGTCCGCGGCACCGCCGGGGGTGATGAAACCACCCATGGCGATCAGCGCACCGAACAGGAACAGCCAGAACGACAGCGCGTTCAACCGCGGGAACGCCACGTCGGGCGCGCCGATCTGCAGCGGGAGCACCAGGTTGGCGAACCCGAACACGATCGGGGTGGCATAGAACAGCAGCATCACTGTGCCGTGCATGGTGAACAGCTGGTTGAACTGCTCATTGCTCAGGAATTGCAACCCGGGCATCGCCAGTTCCGTACGCATGAACAGTGCCATCAGACCGCCGATGAAGAAGAAGGCGAAGCAGACGACGCAGTACATGATGCCGATCAGCTTGTGATCGGTCGTCGTGATGAGCTTGTAGATCAGGTTGCCCTTGGGGCCCATCCGTTCCGGAAAAGGACGACGTGCCTCGAGTTCTCCGATTGGGGGCGCTTCGGCTACCAAGAGATCCTCCAAAGATTCGTCGGGAAATCCCGCATATCGACATGAATCCTAACGCTCCCGAAGCCTCGTGTGCCCCTGGGTCCTACAAACTGTCGTACTAAGTCGCTGCGCGGAGTCAGAACTTTTGACGGCGAGGCCCTGACCAGCGGCGAAGCCGTGAATGTTACGGTCGCCCGGTGCTGATGAACCGACCCCGTGCCGCAGTCGTGGTGATCGCCGCGGCCGCGACACTCGCCAGTGGATGCGGTTCGACGGAGCAGACTCCGCAGTCGCAGACGTCGATCTCGACCAGCGTCACCAAGATCGCCGATTCCGGGGTGTTGGGCAATGAGCGCAAGCCCGACGAATCCTGCGCGGCGGAGCCGGCGGCCACCGATCAGTCGGCGCGCGAGGTCCGCAACGCACGCGCCGACGGTGCCGATATTCCGGAGTCCACCGAGGTGCGCGGCGACCCCCAGCGGATCGTCGCACTGTCCGGTGACCAACTGGACGCACTGTGCGCACTGGGCCTGCAGTCCCGGATCGTGGCGGCCGCACTTGCCGACGGCGCGTCCGAGCAACCCTCCTATCTGGGCGCCGTCGTGCACGGGGTCGCTCCGGCAGGCAGTCGGGGCGCGCCGGACCTGGAGGCCGTCAAGGCCGCCGACCCGGAGTTGATCCTGGGTTCGGCAGCGCTCACTCCGGCGTCCTTCGGAGCACTGTCGGCGATCGCCCCGACTGTGTTCACCGGTGCTCCCGGCGCCGCCTGGCGTGACACGTTGCGCGCGGTGGGTGCGGCGACCGGTCGCGCCGACGCCGCGGCCGACCTGATCGCGAAGTTCGACGACGATGCCCGCGACACCGGCGCGAAGAACGACGCCCCGCACTTCCAGGCTTCGGTGGTACAGCTGACCGAGGACAGCGTCCGGGTGTACGGGGCTGACACCTTCCCCGGCAATGTGCTCGCTGCGGTGGGATTGGATCGCCCTGCCGCACAACGGTTTACCGACAAGCCCTACGAGGAGCTCGGCACCACCGACGCCGACTACCGCAGTGCGGACGCCGACATCGTCTACGTCTCGTTCACGTCTGCCGCAGCCCGGGACAACGCACCCAAGATCCTCCAGAGCCCAGCGTGGCGGGCCCTGTCGGCAGCCAAGGACAACCGGGTTTTCGTGGTGAACAACGAGGTCTGGCAGACCGGGCAGAACATCGTGGCCGCCCGCGGCATTCTCGATGACCTGCGCTGGGTGAACGCCCCGATCAACTAACCTCACGATCGTGTTCCACGTCCTCACCACCACCTATCTGCAACCGATCGACGTCGTCGACCAGACCCGCCCCGCCCATGTGGCGTGGCTCAAGGAGGAAGTGGCCGCGGGCCGCATCCTGTTGGCCGGGCGTCTGGAAACGGCGACCGGTGCGGTGCTCATCACCGGAGACCTCAGCGAAGAAGAGGTCGAGGACGTGATCGCCCGCGATCCCTACACCGTGGCGGGCCTCGTCCGCTGCGAGCGGGTGTCCTTCAACGCGTCCTTGCGCGCACCCGGGTTGTGACCCCGTGCCGGCCTTGATCCGGGAGATATGTCACAGGCGGTAGCGGGATTACCACTGCCGCCTGCGTCGTTGCACGCTGAGGACTGCCGTCACAGGCGGTGATCAGTTAACCGGACTAACCTTTCCGGGATATGTAAGACGACGAGCAAAGAGGGCTTTGATGAGCACTGTTTACGCCTATGCCGCCAACTCGGCGACCGAGCCGCTGGCCAAGACCACCATCACCCGCCGCGAGGTAGGGCCGCACGACGTGGCCTTCGACATCCACTTCGCCGGCATCTGCCACTCCGACATCCACACCGTGAAGGCCGAGTGGGGTACCCCGAACTACCCCGTGGTGGCCGGCCATGAGATCGCCGGCGTCGTCACCGCGGTCGGTTCCGAGGTCACCAAATATCAGGTCGGTGACCATGTCGGCGTCGGCTGTTTCGTCGACTCCTGCCGCGAATGCGACAACTGCAAGGCCGGGCTGCAGCAGTACTGCACCGGCGGCGGCATGGTCGGCACCTACAACGCGACCGAGCGCGACGGCACCCCGACCTACGGCGGCTACAGCGGCGCGATCGTCGTCGACGAGAACTATGTCCTGCGCATCCCGGATTCGATCCCACTGGACAAGGCCGCTCCCCTGCTGTGCGCCGGCGTCACGCTGTTCTCGCCGTTGCGCCACTGGAACGCCGGACCGGGCAAGAAGGTGGCCGTCATCGGCCTCGGCGGTCTCGGCCACATGGGCGTCAAGCTGGCCCACGCGATGGGCGCGCACGTCACCGTGCTGTCGCAGTCGCTGAAGAAGATGGAAGACGGCCTGCGCCTGGGCGCCGACGAGTACTACGCGACCAGCGACCCGGAGACGTTCAGCACGTTGCGGGGCAGCTTCGACCTGATCCTCAACACCGTGTCCGCCAACCTCGACCTGGGCGCCTACCTCGGCCTCCTCAAGCTCGATGGCACGCTGGTGGAGCTGGGCGCGCCGGAAAAGCCGCTGGTCGTGCCGTTCTTCCCGCTGGGCGCCTATCGCCGCAGCCTGTCCGGTTCGATGATCGGCGGCATCCCGGAGACCCAGGAGATGCTCGATTTCTGCGCCGAGCACAACGTGACCCCCGAGATCGAGGTCATCCAGCCCGATTACATCAACGAGGCCTACGAGCGCGTGCTGGCCAGTGACGTGCGGTACCGCTTCGTGATCGACACCGCGTCACTGCGCGGCTGACACACCCCGTCAACACCGAGGATTGCTGCTCAATAGTGGCTTGAATCCTCGGTGTTGACGCGTTATTGGCCTTCTGATTCGGGGGCGTCGGCTTCCACGTCGACGCCGGCCAACGGCCAGCCCCCGGCAGCCAGTCTTGCGGCCACCCGCTGAACGTTCTCCGGGCCGGCGTCGTGTTCGGTGACTTCGGCGATGAATTCCGCGATGTCGTCGCGCTCGATCGGATCGTCAACGTCGGCAGGTGCTGAAGCCTCGGCGATATTGCGCACCACCTCGGCCACCTGCTCCTCGGTGAGTGGGGTGGACCGCAACAGAGCGAGCAGCGGCACCCGATCGGTGCCCGGAACCCCTTCCGGGTAGCCGGCCCGCAGCCAGTTCAGGACCGAGATCAGCAGCGACTTGGTTGACACCCCGTAAGTTTCCCGCCGAGCACCCGGAATCGCTAGCTCGGGGCGGCCTGGACATTCGTCGGCGGCTCCGGCGTCGGGACCGGCAACGCGGTCTTGTCCACGCCGGGGGTGTCGAGCTGACCGGCCAACCATGGCAGGGCGACGCCAAAGGCGTTGGCGGCGAATGCCCAGTCATGGCGGCCCGGCGCGGTCTGCACCGAGCACGTGATCGCTTCGGCGCGGGCTGCGTCGCACAGCGTGGTCGCGGCGACGTCCTGGGCCTCGGGGTTGGCCATCGGGTCGTGTGTGACACCGCCGTGGTGCGGCACCTCGAACCACGCCGTGACGTCGGAGTACGGTCCGTGCCGTCGCATGATGGTGACCGGATCGTATGCCGCCCAGGCATCGGCATCTCCACCGAACAGACGGCTGATCGTCTGCGTCTTGTCTCCCGCGTTCGGGCGCAGGTCACCGGCGATGTCGATGAACGACCGGAACATATCGGGATGCATCATCGTGAGGTCCACCGCGCAGGTGCCGCCCATCGACCAGCCCGCAATCCCCCAACCGTCGCGATCCGAACGCACTCCGAAGTTCGAGATCAGGTATGGGACAACGTCCTTGGTCAGGTGGTCGGCGGCGTTGCCCCGGATTCCGTTGACGCACTCGGTGTCGTTGGTGAATGAGCCGGTGGCATCGACGAATACGAACACCGGGGCATTGCCGCCATGCGCAGCCGCGAACCCGTCAAGGATGCCCAGCACGTTGCCTGCGCGCAGCCAGTCGGCCGGGGTATTCAGTTGCGAGCCGATCATCATGACCGCCGGAAGCCGCGGCGGTGGGGTGCTGGCGAACCACGCCGGCGGTAGGTAGACGAGTTCACCGCGGTGGCTGAACCCGGACGCCTGCGAATCGATGGTCACCGGGACCAGCACGCCACTCGGCGGCCTGAAGTGCGCCAGTTGCATCTTCGTGACGGTCAACCGGTCTGTCTGCCCCGGCAGTGGACTCGAGGTGAGCTGCTTCCACATGGCGTCCATGGTCGGGAAGTACCCGACCCACATGTTGAGCGTCAGTCCGCAGGCCAACGCGCAGACCCCGATCGCGGCGACCGACGTGGTGCGGCGCCACCATCGCGCACTCACCCACCCCACAATGGCGACGCCGCCCGCCAGGGCGGTCAACGCGATCCAGATCCACAACTCCGGCGGTCCGGCGTTTCCGGCCACCCCGATCGAGTCGATGTACCAGTACGTCACACCCGCCAACGCGGCCGCCGCGATCACCAGTTCCGGCAACAACCGGCTGCGCCAGCGCGGCGAACGCCAACCCACGGCGGCCCCGAGCAGCAGTGCCGCGATCAGCTGAACGACTACCGGAAACCAGCCGTGGATCAGCGAGATCTGCGAAATGAGCTGGCACATCGCTTCTTTTAATATCAGCGTCAGCTGTCAGCTCACTGAATGGTTACTGGGCGGGCCCCAGTGAACAAATGCCGCGGTCCAGGACGTGACGTCTTAAGCTGGGGTGATGCGGATGGGAATCCTGGTAGCCCTGGTGAGCGCCGTGGTCAGCGCGAGCGCCGGCGTCCCGGGTACGGCCGCGGGCGACCCGCCGCCACCTCCTCCCCCACCCCCGCTCGATCTCAACGCGCTGACGGCCGTGAAGCCCTCGGACTTCGCCATGCAGAACGGCGAGTTCTACGCATTCGCGGTGCCGGGCGATATTGCGTGCGCCATCAGCCGCGGGTCGGGCAAGTACGGCTGCAGCGGCCCGCTGCCCGCGGCACCGGACGGGGCCACCATGGTCATCGGCGCGCAGCAGGGGCTACCGACGTTTGCCAGCGACAGCCGGCCGTTGTTCGCCTATGACGGGTTGCCCAACCGATTGCTGCCCGGATCGCGTATCAGCTTCCGCAATGTGACCTGTGGGACCGACGGCACAGTGACGTTGTGCAGCAACTCCTTTGACGGGGCGGGCTTCGTCCTCAGCCCGGGTGGCAGTCATGTCGTCGATGTGAACAACCCGCTACTGCTCAATACCGGTGAGGGGCACAACCCGTACTTCAATTAAGAGGCCGAGATCCACACCATCAAGATCGCCACGCCGACGGGCCGTGTAGTGGATCCTGCACAAGGTCACGGCATGTAGAACCCGCGAATGCGGTGATAGCGTCCGTGACCGAGCAAGGCATTGGCTGCCTCGAGACCGGACATCACCGCAGCCTCGATACAGCCGGCGTTGATGCCACAGTCCGTCCAATCGCCGGCCAGGATCAGGTTGTCGTAGCCGCTCTCATCGGGCCGTAGCCGGTACTTGTCGCTACCCGGCACCGATTGCACGTAGCGGTCGGACGGGTCGATGTTCACGCTGACATGCTGGGTCGCCATGGCCGCGACGCCGCGCTGGCCATTGTTGCCGCACAACAGTTCCCACTTGAAACCCGTCTCGGATACGGCGTTCGGGAAGTAGAGCCCGAGATATCGGTCGACGTAATCGGCGGCGGCACGATGCACGAGGTCGCGGTACCGGTGGACGTAGCCGGGGTGATCCATGTCCACGGGCCACGGCGTGTCGAGGCTGCCGCAGAAGTAAGCAACGGAGCCAGGACGATCGGGGCCGAGCCAGTTCTCGGCCCACAGCGTCTGCGGCATCGACGCCCACGTTTCGAACGGCCGAGCATACGCGGTGATCGTCGCACCGGGGTTCGACGAACCCAGCGCGTGTTCGTCCGGGCGAAGCCACAACTGGAAGGCCTGCGTTGCAACGGTCTTCACCTTCGCTACCATCTCTCGCCATTCTGGACGGTCCGCGATGAGTTCTGCCGCGACGACCGGAATCATGCCTAGTGAGACGGCCAGCACGACGTGATCAAAGTCCTTGCCCCGCTGCAGAACTGTGGTCTCGATGTCGTCCCGGACGGCGAAATGCGATTCCAGGTCTTGCAGTCCTGGCCGCGCTTGGATCTGGTCACTGAGCGGCGCGCTGGGAAATACGGCGAGACCACCGACATCGACCAAGGGATCGTAGTGGTCGACCCCGTCGGCAAGTAGCACTTGGCGACCCAGGGTGATCGCTTCCACCGTCACGCCTCGGTCATCGACATGCAGTGAATCCACGCGGTGGAAGAACTCGAATTTCACGCCCCGTTTCCGCAGCGCCTGGTAGAGCGGCACCATGACGACTTCGCCCATTCCGGCCGTCATCTTCCAGAAGATCGCCCCTTTGTATTCGAACAGGACGAATCCGATCAGGAAGACCATCACACCGGCAGCCACCGCGGGCTGCTGCGGATCGCCGCGCTCATACCCGAACACCAGGTCGTAAAGACCCCGTACGAAGGCTGAATCGAGCACATCGGGGTGGCCGCCATGGCGCAGCACCCAGTCACCGAACTCCTCATCGTTGATGGCCCTGAATCCGTTCGGATGCGTGATGAGATTGTCGGCGATCACACCGCGGACCGCTGCGACGACAAGCGAGATCAGCAGCCAGCTGCGCCGGTGGTCGGGGCGATCCTCGTAGTCGATCGCCGTGCGGACCGCATCCACCGCATGTTCGAGGAGCTTGCCCGGCGGGCCCGTGCGTGCCTGCGGCTCTGCGACGGCCAGCAGGGCCGCAAGGATCCCACGCTGCACGGCGCTGACCGCCGGAGGCGCCGACGATGGTGGCTGTTCCGCCGAGGAAGTCAGTTCTAGACCCGCTGGAGCCGCACCGCGCAGCGAGTCGGTGAACGCAACGACCAACTGCACGGCCCGCTGCACGAACTCGACCGCCGTGATCTCTTGGCCTGCGCCCCCGGGTTCGCCCGGCAGGAGCTCGTTGCGAGGGTGCGTGCCCAGCCAGGTCAGCCAATCGGAGCCCCACTGCTCGGCCAAGCCAGGATTGTCCGCGGGAACAATAGCCTCATTCCAGGTCCGGATCGGGCACGAGGGATCCGTTGCGGCTCTGTCCAGTTCGGCGTAACACTCACGCAGCAAGGTGAAGGCGTTCTCGTACGATCCGAGCCAGACATGCAGTCCGTGTTCCTCGATCCGGTCGTTCTCGCCGCGGCTCGACGCCCCCTTGCCACCCAGCCGCCAGCCCCGCTGGTAGACGGTGATGGAATCGAACCGGTCGCGCCAACCCGGCTCGCTCAGCCGCCAGGCCGCACTCAGACCAGCCATGCCGCCGCCAAGGATGGCGACCTTCCCGCCGGGACGCCTCACCCGAGCATGGTCCTGGCGTGGACCACGTCGGGCCAGGCGCAGCCGACGGGGAACCGGTGCAGCACTTCGGTGAGCGTCTCCCGTGCCGGCTCACCGAGCAAGCTGAAATGGTCAGTGGCAGCCCGAAGTTCGAAGACCCGCGCATCCTGGCTACGGCCCAGCTCCATGGCCGCTATGAATGCGGCGTGACGAGAGTCCGGGTCCTCGGTGGTGAACGCACGGAGCCTGGTCAGCTCGGCATCGTAAAAGTGCATTCCCGTCTGGCGGGCCAGCTCCAGACCAGTCTGCAGTCTGGCCCGCGCCTCCTCGAATTGTCCTGCCGCGATCAGCAATCGGGCCAGCAGTGCGTCGTAGAACGTGATGAGGGCAATCACGCCGACCGCACGCCAGGTGTCGACGAATCCGGTCAGTAACGCGATGTGCGGGGCGAGTTCGGCAGCGTCCGCGGAGTTGTCGGACAGGGCGATGAGTGCAGCCACCGTCGCGTGCTGCGCTGCGCCGGCAAGCTCCCACGAGTCGAAGCCATGTTGCTCGCCGATCGCGCCGAGTTCGGCTGCCGCGTGGGCGGCCCGATCAAGGTCGCCGGCCTCGATACGTATCAGGACCTCGGCCTGGCGGGTATACGCCAAGCTGAACGCACCTTTAGGGAATGGCATTTCGGCACAGCGGCGTTCGGCATTCCGCAGCTGGGCATCGACACCCGCCATGTCGCCGTCCAGACAGCGGCTCAACGCGAGGTGGGTGTACAAGCCAGCGGTCGGATCGTTCGGCATGAACAGCATTGCATCGAGCGCCCGTGCGCCTTCCTCGGTCAGCGTCAGTGCAGCGTTATCCATCTTGACCCGTGCATAGCCGAACTCACCGCGAAACCAGGCCAGCATCCCGAAGGCGAAGTCGTTGACCGGCAGGAATATCTCTCGCGGTCCGGTGAGGCTGCCCCGGATGGATTCGACCAGTCGCAGTGCACGTTGGAGATCTGCCCGCATGGTGTAGTACGGATAGAGCGACATCACTGTCGACAGCAGTTCGTCGTCCTGAAGGTCGCTGCTGCACAGGTGAAGACAGCGCTCGAAGTCGGCTGCGGCGTTGGGGCTGAACACTCCCTCGGCTGCCTGGGCAAGGAAGGCGCGTCCCAGTCGCAGATGGACCTCGAGGCGGTCGCGGTCGGGTCCGGCCGGCGATTTCTCGACGTGCGTGACGGCATAGCTCAGGTAGGTCAAGGACTCCCGGAGTGCCCCGCGCTGACGGGCGTTGGCAGACGCCTGCGCATAGCTTGCCGCCGCCTCGGCGTAGCGCTCGGCCCGCTCATAGTGGCGCGCGATCAGTGGCCAGTCCGGATTGCCGACCTCTGCTGCGGCTGCCAACGTGTCCGCGGTACGGCTGTGAAGCTCGCGCCGAAGGCTCGGTGGCGACAGTTCTGCCGCCACCTCACGCAACAGTTCGTGGTGAAATCGCCAGCTGTCGTTGTCGAGCGGCTCAAGCACGCGGCCCTGCACCAGCTCTCGGACAACCTGTGCCACTTCCTGCTCGTCGAGATCCACCACCGCCGACAGCAGGCTGCGTTCCACGCGACTACCGATGATCGCCGCAGCCTCGACCACCCTGATCGCATTGTCGCTCGACCGGAGTCGCGCATACAACGCCTCGTAGAGGGTGTCCGGCACTCCGCCGTTGACAGTGGACGTGTCCGATGGTTGGGCTCTGAGCTTGGTCACCAGCTCTTCGATGTACAGCGGCACCCCGTCGCACCGCCGCCGCACGACGTTCCGTTGATCCCGCGTCGCATCGGGGTGTAGTGCGACGATCAGTTCGTCGGTTTCGCTGTCGCTCAGCGGCTTCAGGTCGAATACGTCCACGTGCGGGCCGGCCGGCACCGCTTGCTCCCGGCTTGTCATGACCACCAGCACATGGCCGTCGAGCTCGGTGCCGAGGAGAGACCGGACAACCTCGACGGTGTCTTCGTCGAACCAGTGCATGTCCTCGACAAGCACGAGTGCGGGGGTCTCGCGCACGCACGCCAGCAGGTAATCGCGCACGGTGCCACAGATCTGGCCGTAGAGCTTGCGGCCTTCGGCAGAAACGGGTTGATATCCGACCTGCGGGTCGATCCCGAGCAGAGGTGCCAACAGCGGCAGCACGGTGGTCGGGTCGAGTGAACGCTGCTCGATCTCGGACCGCAGAAGCTGCAGGCGTTCTGCCGGATCGGATGTCCGGTCGATGCCGCAACGGCGCTCGAGCAGGCGGCGGATCGGCCGCAACCCGACATCCGTGTGGAACGGCGATCCGCTCAACTGCAGGATAATTCCGTGCGACTGCGCGGCCAGGTCGACGGCTGACCAGGCCAACCGGCTCTTGCCGATGCCGGCCTCACCCTGAATCGCCACACCCGGAGTCCGCAGTGTCCCGGCTGCAGCTTCGGTCCAGCATCGTTCGAGATGCGCGTACTCGCGTTCCCGTCCGACCAACGGGCCTGGGTCCCGGTCCGCGCGGGTCATATCGCGTTCGACGATCACCCGGTAGTGGCGGACGGGATCGTCGACACCTTTGACGTGTCTCGGCAGCTGCGCATGCAGTTCGAATGACCCACGGACGAGCGGTTCTACGGACTCCGATATCGCCACGGAGCCGGGGTCGGCGAGGCTGCACATCCGGGCGGCGAGGTTCGCCGCGAATCCGTAGACATCGTCTTGTGCGGTATCGAGGTACACGATTCCTCGATGTATCCCGACTCTGACATTGATCTCGACGCCGAAGCGACGCCGGACGCGGGTGCTCAGCTCAGCAATGACTCGTGTGATGTCGAGCGCAGCCTGCACCGCCCGGTGGACGTCGTCCTCGTGGGCGCGGGGGTGGCCGAAGGAGGCCAATAGTCCGTCACCCTTGGTCGAACCGACATGGCCCTCGTACCGATCGACGATTCGCAGTACGTCGTCGCGGTAACGCCCGACGACAGTTCGGTAGGTCTCCGGATCGATCCTGGCGGACAAAGCGGTGGAGTCGACCAGATCGGCATAAAGGATTGTCAACCGGCGGATCTCACCGTATTCGGCCGGCGCCGCCAGGAGGTCCTCGGCGTCGATGTTGTTACGGTCGACGGCCAATACCTGGCCGGCGAGCAGACTGGCGGTCGCTCGGTCTCCCTCCGCAGCGGCGCGCAGCGCTTGATCAAGCAGTTCATCGACGCCGGTCGGCCCGTCAGGTTGGCTCACAGCGCGAACGAGACTTCTACCGTGTCGTCGAGCGTATTGGTGTCGAGCGTGTGGGCAGTGACCTGGCCGGTGTAGACGCCGCTGCACAGGCCCGCCGAGTTCGCGATCATTCTGAATGAATCCGCGTTTGCGGGCAGAACGCCGTTGGACAGGTCGAAGCTGATGTTTTTCCGGATGTCCTCGTTGGGCACGGCTTTCCGGGCCATGGCGGCGACCGCCAAGATTCGGTCGTATGCCTTGGGTGCGATCGCGATGTCGTCGGAGTACAGAACCGGGTCGCCGTAGGCCCCTGGGCCGGCAGCGATCGTCTGCGCGATCTCCGCGCTGCGAAGCATGCCGATCCGCACCACCTTCACCGCAGACTTGACCAGTTCCTCCCGTACGGACGGCGTCGGATTCTTGTCGACCAGATTCGCTGCCTCCGCGGCGACCTGCGTCGCTTCCAGGACGCCGCGCCGGAACACGGTGGTGACGTGATCGGCCAGTAGCAGGACCCGGGCATCCGGTGGTGACTGGAGTGGGATCCGCGCGATGTCAGCAGCGCCCTTGATCGCGATCCGAGTCATATCGAAGATGGACTTGATCGCGTCTTCGGTTCCGAAGGTCGAGGGTTGGGCGTTGATCTTCGCGTAGGCGTCGTTCGCCACCTGGGCCGCACCGTCAATGCTGGCGTTGACCTCTTTGGCGTACTTGGCGGCAATCACTTTGGGGTCATCCATTGCTGGGTTCCTCCTTCGGCGGCTTGACGTTTCGCTCAGCGGTGTCATACACATCGAGCGCCCACGTCCGGAGATCGCTGCCGACCTCTCGGGTGATGTCTTCCACGTCGCTCCTGGTCAGCCCGTCCAGCCACAAGCTGACGGCACTTCCGATGTTGCCGGTCACTTTGTCGACCAGGCTCTTGGCGAGATTCCTGGTGTCGTCGACGGTGTCGTCAAAGTTGATCGGCAACGTCGCCGGGACGTCCGGCGGAACCACGGGCGGTCCCTGGTCCACTGCACCGGCCATGGCCGCCTTGTTCGGCCAGCCTTTCAGTGTTCTGCCGGGAGGCAGCGGCAACGTGCCGTTCATCGCTTTGCTCGCAGCCCCGGCAAGCATCTCCTTGCCGTTGTCGGACCAGCCGAGAAGGCAGCCGAGCGCCGCGGTCGCCGTCGGGCTGAGTCCGTTGACCCGTTCTTCCTTACTGGTTCGGATCCGCACGCCTTTCCCGTCCGGCCCCTTGCGGGTCGGAGTCACCCACAGGTAGCCGTTGTCGATCTCCACGATGCCTGCGGACAAGCCCTCGCCGGTGCGGTTGGTGTCCAACTTGTAGTTGATGATGATGCCCTTGCCGTTTCCCTCGTCGTCTTCTCGTTCATCGAACGAGAAGACGAGAGCGGTCTGCAGCAGGTACTCCTCGGGCTCGGCGGAGATCGACTCGACGATGCGCAACCATCCGTCGGCTGTCAGTCGTCCTGGACTTTGCTCGGTCATCCCGTGAAAGAAGGTGGGGCAACAGAGGTCCCAGTTGAGCGGGTGGATGATCTTCTTGATGTCATCCACCGTCAAATCGGGGTCTTCGGAATCGGTGTAGAGCGTGCTGCAGTACTCCCCGCCGGAATCTTCCAGCGTGCCGAAGCACGGTTTGGAACGTTCGGCGAACTCTGGACCGATCACCTCGCTTCCGACCCGCATGAATGATTCTCGATCGACCATCTCGTCAAACCGCGCCGCGAATGCGTCGACTTTGTCGTCCGGCGTGAGGATTCGTCCTTCTTTTTCCACCGGCCAGGGGTCGAGGATTCCCGGCAGGATTTGTATCAACTGGTTGTCCCGCGGAATTGGTTGCGTAGAGAAAGAATTCTTGACTGCGCGAATCTTTTCGATGACAAGAACTGCATACGCGGCCCGCGCCAACGCCGGATGCCGGTCATCATCGAGGGGTTCGAAGGAGAGTGAAGATCGGGCCTCCATTGGTCGAATTCCACCCAGCGCCACGATCGCCTCGTCGTAGCGCGGGAAACGAAACGGCTGGCTGCGAGGGTCCTGCTGGACCCGGGAACTACCGAGAAAGCTTTCCAGCTCGAGAAACCAGCCGCGCTGGCCCAGCCCTGTGCTGTTCGGGAGAAAATTCTCAATCGTCGTAAGCACGGCGTCATTCATCGGGCCAGGATTCTTATCCGCGTCTATGGCTTCCTGGTCGATCTGACCGAACAAGGCCAAAGAATACCCACGTATATTCGGCATGATCAGCCGCCTTCCGCGATGCGCGGCCTTAGCATACCTTCGTGCAGGTCAATTACTTGAACAAATTGACGGGTGCCGCAGGTGACTGAGCGGATGCTGGGGGACGACAGCACGGTCAATGATCTCCCGTGGGCGGCGGTGTTCGATCCCGCCGCCAATATCCGTGCGCTCGGCGCGGTGCAGTCACAGGGGTTGCGCGCCGCCACCGAACTCGTCAACCGGTTTGTCACGATGGCCGGCGACAGCACGGATGGTCGTGACGATGACGGTGATCAGACACAGCCGGCGAATCGCCCCAACGATGCTCATCCGGCCGCGGCAGATACCGACCGCGTGGTGGCGACGTGGGAGTCGTTGATGCGGCGGCTGGCCGCCACGATGTCGACTGCGGGCCCGGTGTCCGATGGCGCCGGCACATGGGATCTCAACGGCTCGGGTGCGACTGCCGCTGTCCATATCGAAGCCCAGGGCACGGGTCCGGCCTGCGCAGAGGTCTGGCTGCACAACGGCGGACCGACCGGTCACGGTGATATCAGTCTCCGGTGCAGCGATCTGTTGTCCCACAACGGCGATGTGATCGCGGCCGGCGCCATCGAGTTCGACCCGGACCCGGTGTCAATGCCTGCGCGGTGCAGCCGCGGCATCCTCGCGACAGTGCAGCTCGGCGACGGTGTCAGGCCCGGAATCTATCGCGGCACCCTCCTCATCGACGGCCACCCGCACCTGTGGCTTCCACTGGTGCTCTCCTGGCAGCCCCTCGACCGATGACCGAACTCGCCGACCGCGCCGCCCTCGTCACCAATGTCGAAGACCGGTTGCGCGAGGTGGGGCGCGCGGTACGTCGCACGATGCTCGACGCGATGCCCGATGGTGAACCGGTGCAGTGGTTGTACGGGCCGATGCGCGAGTATCCGTCTCGTCCGGGAAAGGCGCTTCGTCCCGCCCTGTGCCTGTCGGCGGGGCGGGCGTTCGGGGCCAGTTCGGAAGAACTCCTCGGAATCGCAGTGGCAATTGAGCTGCTGCACAACGCTTTTCTCGTACACGATGACGTGGCAGACGGAAGTGAGATGCGCCGCGGCAGACCGACGCTCTCGGCAGCCTACGGGCTGGCGGCGGCACTGAACGCGGGCGACGGACTGGCTATCGTTGCCGGACAGGTACTGCGGAGGGCCACCCGACGCCTCGACCGGGATCTCGCGGACCTGGTGTGGAGCGAGTTCGACACGATGGCGATGCGCACCCTCGAGGGTCAAGCGACCGAAGTGGGGTGGCAGCTCGACAATGTCGAAGGCTTGGGCCCGGAGGACTACCTGCACCTGATCATGCATAAAACATGTTGGTACACAACGATTCACCCTCTGCGCGTGGGTGCAATCATCGGTTCTGGAGGAACCCTCGACCTCGGCCCACTGGTGCGTTTCGGATTTCATTTCGGCGCGGCATTTCAGATTCGAGACGATCTGCTGAATCTTGTCGGGGATGAACACACCTACGGGAAAGAGATCCTCGGCGACATCTACGAAGGCAAGCGGACCCTTCCGCTGATGCACCTCTTGAGCGTCGCGGACGACGCGGACAAGGCACTCGTTCACCGTTACCTGCGACTGACCCGGCCCGAACGGACGTCCGACCTGGTGCAGGCTGTGCGCAGGATGATGGATGACTACGGCAGCATCAATTTCACGATTGAGTACGCCGAGGGCATCCTGCTGGTTGCCGAGGACCATTTCGAGCAGGCGTTCGCCGCCGCACAGCCAGGTCCGGATCTGGACTTCCTACGGTCGCTGGTGCCCTACGTGTGGGCCAGGTGGCGATGACCTAGAAGTCCCAGTCCTCGTCTTCGGTGACGACGGCCTTGCCGATGACGTACGACGAGCCGGACCCCGAGAAGAAGTCATGATTCTCGTCGGCATTCGGTGAGAGCGCGGACAGGATCGCCGGGTTCACGTCAGTCTCGTCCTTGGGGAACAGCGCCTCGTAGCCGAGGTTCATCAGTGCCTTGTTGGCGTTGTAGCGCAGGAACTTCTTGACGTCCTCGGTGAGACCGACCTCGTCATACAGATCCTGGGTGTACTCGACCTCGTTGTCGTAGAGCTCGAACAGCAGCTCGTAGGTGTAATCCTTGAGCTCCGCACGCCGTTCCTCGTCGAGGAGCGCCAACCCGCGCTGGTACTTGTAGCCGATGTAGTAGCCGTGCACGGCCTCGTCGCGGATGATCAGCCGGATCATGTCGGCGGTGTTGGTCAGCTTGGCCCGGCTGGACCAGTACATCGGCAGGTAGAAGCCCGAGTAGAACAGGAAGCTCTCCAGCAGGGTGGAGGCCACCTTGCGCTTGAGCGGTTCGTCACCCTTGTAGTACCGCATGACGATCTCGGCCTTGCGCTGCAGGTTGGGGTTTTCCTCCGACCAGCGGAACGCGTCGTCGATCTCGGCCGTCGAGCACAGCGTGGAGAAGATATTGCTGTAGCTGCGCGCGTGCACCGACTCCATGAAGGCGATGTTGGTGTAGACGGCTTCCTCGTGCGGCGTGAGCGCATCGGGGATCAGGCTGACCGCACCGACCGTGCCCTGGATGGTGTCCAGCAGCGTCAGCCCGGTGAACACCCGCATGGTGAGCTGCTTCTCGTGCGCGGTGAGCGTGCCCCACGACGGGATGTCGTTGGACACCGGCACCTTCTCCGGCAACCAGAAATTACCGGTGAGTCGATCCCAGACCTCGGCGTCTTTCTCATCCTGGAGACGGTTCCAGTTGATCGCTGAGACACGGTCGATCAGCTTCATGCCATCGCTCACCAGAACCCCATTTCACCAGGTTGTTTTGTTTGCCGAACAGTCACCACGACACTACCCCTGGGGTTAGGCACCCGCGGGGACCCCAGCATCTTGTGCCTTCGTGTCGCGGTCAGCACGGATGAAATCGAACTCCGCGGGGTCCAGCTTGCGCGTTGCGAGCCAGTACTGCCAGGTCATGCCGCTCCACAGGGTCCGGTTGACTCCGTGTTCGTCCATGTACCAGCTCTGGCAACCTCCGGTGCTGAAGACCGTGTCGGCCAGATCGCGTTGCAACTCAGCGTTGTACTCCGCCTGGGCTTGCGGGCTGGGCGCCAGTGCAGCGGCCCCGGCGTGGTCGACGGCGGCGATCGCCTGACCGACGTAGCGGATCTGGGATTCGATCATGAACACCACCGAGTTGTGGCCCAGCGCGGTGTTCGGCCCCAGCAGGAAGAACAGGTTGGGCATGCCGGACACGGCGACGCCGCGGTGGGCTGTCATGCCCTCGCGGTTCCAGCGGTCCACCAGGTCCTCGCCGTCGGCACCCTTGATGTCGACGTAGGTGTAGGAGTCGGTGACGTGGAATCCGGTGGCCCATACGACGACGTCGACCGGATGCTCGACGCCGTCGGAGGTGACGATGCCGGTCGGCGTCATCCGGGTGATCGACTCGGTGATCACCTGAGTCTTGGGGTTGGCGATTCCGCGGTAATACTTGTCGGAGTTGAGGATTCGCTTGCACCCGGCGCGGTAGCTGGGCGTGAGTTTGCGGCGCAGCTCGGGATCCTTGATGCTGCGGTTGATGTTGTAGCGGCCCATCGCCTCGCCGATCTTGAGCAGCCGTGGCTGCTGTGTCATCGCGAAGCCGACTCCCTCATGGATCCAGTAGATGGCGGCGCGCATCGCCGCGCGGGTGCCGGGCACGTAACTGAACATGCGCCGAATCGATTGCGGGAACTTGGTGTTCACCCGTGGCATCACCCACGCCGGGGTGCGCTGGTACAGATGCAGCTCGGCGACATCGTCGACGATTGCGGGCACGATCTGGATGGCGCTGGCCCCGGTGCCGATCACCGCGACCCGCTTGCCGGTGAGGTCGACGCTGTGGTCCCACTGCGCGGAATGGAAAGCCGCACCGGTGAACTCGTCGGCCCCTTCGATCGCCGGGATCTGCGGGATGTGCAGGCCGCCGGCGCCGGACACCAGGAACTGGGAGATGAACTCCTGGCCGGTGTCACTGAACACGTGCCAGCGCAGTTCCTGTTCGTCCCAGTGAGCGCGGTCCACGTGGGTGTTGAACCGGGTATAGCGGCGCAGCCCGTACTTGGTCGCCACGCCGAGCAGGTAATCCTGGATCTCGGGCTGGAAGGACCACATGTGGCTCCAGTCCGATTTCGGCTCGAACGAGAACGAGTACATGTGCGACGGGATGTCGCAGGCGCAACCCGGATAGGTGTTGTCGCGCCACGTCCCACCGAACTCGTCGGCCTTCTCCAGGATGAGGAAATCAACGCCGCGGCGTTGCAGTTCGATCGCCATCCCCAGCCCCGAGAACCCGCTGCCGATGATCAAGGCGCGGGTGTGGATGGGTTGCTGACCCTGTGGTGAGGGTTGGGCAGCCGTCATAGGTCAAGTCCTTTTCTGGGAACGGCGGTACCGGATATTTCCCAGTCTCCGGACGCGGGAGTCAGCTGTCAACGAGACGGTCAGCTGGCGTGCTGGCGACGCTGGACACCTTCGTGCAGCGGCAGGTCCGGGTCGATCCAGACGCCGAGCAGTTCACAGGTGCCGTTGATGGAACCGACCATGATGGTGGTCAGGTGGTTGACGAACTCCTCGGCCGGCATCCGGCGCGGGCTGTCCTCCTCGGCGCCCAGCCACCAGTCCGTGGCCGACGCGCAGGCACCGAAGGTGGCGAATGCCGCCAATTCGATCGCGGCCCCGTCCAGTTCCATCTCACGTAGTTCGTTGGAGAACATGTCGGCCATGGCCAAGGTGATGCCGCGGCCCTCGTTGAGTGCGCGCATCGTCGATTCGCTCTGTTCGGCGAACCGGCCCTGGATCAGGAACCGCAACACGTTCGGGTGTTCGTCCACGAGCCGGACGTACTGCTCGACGCTGCGCCGGATGACTTCCCGGGCCGGGTCGGCACCGAGGTTGATCGCCGGGAAGATCGCCGACCACAGCATGTCGCGCAGTCGCTCACCGATGGCCTGGAACAGATCCGACTTGTCGGCGAAATGCCGATAGATCTTGGGCTTGGCGGTACCGGCCTCTTCGGCGATCTCGCGCAGGCTCACCTCAGGCCCCAGACGGTCGATCGCCCGGAACGAGGCGTCGACGATTTCCGAGCGCACCTTCTTGCGGTGCTCACGCCAACGCTCGCTACGGGCATCGACCTTGACGCCCGGGCTATCGCTGGAATGTGATCTCGACGTTCGCCGCACGCGATCACTGTACTCGCCCTGATGGCGCTGACCTGCTCAGACCGTCACGCAACACGCGGTTTTGCCGTTGACCCGCCCGTTCGACCACCAGTCTGCTGACATGTTGCTTCGGTAGGATTGCTGAGACGGCCAACCGATGAGACGAGGCTCATGACACAGCGATACGACCTGGTCATAGCTGGTGGCGGCCCTTCGGGGTCGGCCGCGGCGTGGCAGGCGGCGCAGACCGGCGCCAACGTGCTGGTCCTCGACAAGGCGGAGTTCCCGCGCGACAAGCCATGTGGTGACGGTCTCACTGCCCGCGCGGTGAGTTACCTGCAGAAGATGGGCCTGGCCGATGAGGTTGCCAAGTTCCATCGGGTCAACAAGGTGACCGTGTTCAGCCCCAGCGAGTGGGAGCTGTCCTTCCCGCGTCGCCCCGGTATGCCCGACCATGGCCATACCGTCAGCCGCACCGAACTCGACACGTTGCTGCTCAAGCATGCGGGGTCGGCAGGCGCCGAGGTTCGTCAGGGCGCCGAGGTCTCCGGACCCGAATTCGACGCCAAGGGCCGCGTGGTCGGCGTGGTGCTCAAGGGCGGTGAAAAGGTCTACGGAGACGCGGTGATCGCGGCCGACGGTGCCTACTCCCCCATCAAGCGGGCCCTGAAGATCAACTCTGAGTACAACGGCTACTCGGCCATCGCGATCCGGTCCGAGATGCAGGTGAACCGTCCCGACTCCGATACGTTCGAGATCTACCTGAAGCTGTTGTTCCAGGGCGATCAACTGCCCGGGTACGGGTGGGTGTTCCCGATGGGCGGCGGCCGATTCAACATCGGCTTGGGCTATGTGAACAGCTACAAGAACTGGCAGTCGATCAACGCCACCCAGTTCCTCGGCGATTTCCTGCGGACCCTGCCCGCCGAATGGGAGCTGCCGCCGATCGAGGAGCTCAAGAAGAACAAGAGCGTGCGGGCGTGGCGATTGCCGATGGGCTTCACGGCGTGGCCGCCGTGGCGTCCGGGGGTGCTGTTCGTCGGGGACTCGCTGGGCGCCGGCAAGCCGGTGTCCGGGGCCGGTATTTCCAAGGCGCTCGAATCCGGTTTGACCGCAGGCGAATGCGCAATTGCCGCGCTCACCAATGGTGGGCCCGACGACTTCACGAACTACGAGCAGCGGATACGCGCGACCTGGGGCCGAGAATACCGACGCGGTCGGTTCTTCAACAAGCTCGCCGGGATACCCGCCGTGGCGGGTGCGGGCCTGAAGGCACTGGACAACCACACGTTCCGCGACCTGCTGCTCAAGTCGTTGTACAAGAAGGCGCAGAGCCCGCAGCACACCTAACGCGTGCATTTTGTCGAGTGGCCAGTTATCGCACGCCATCTCGTGTTTCGTGTGCAATAGCTGGCCACTCGACACCCCGCAAGTCGGTCAGCGTCGACCGCGATCGGCCGGTCCCGGCTTGCGCGCGACCTTGCCCGCAGCCGCGCGGGCAGCTTGCTTGGCAAGGGTCTTCTCCCGCGCGGTGCGTTTCGGCACCGGCTGAGTTTGCCCCCGCGACGAACCGGCTTTGCGGCCCCGCACGATCCCGATGAACTCCTCAACCATCGCCGGCTGCGGGCCTTCCTGGAAAGCGAGTACCACCGGGCAGGTGGGTGCGTCGGTGATCGGGCGGTAAATGAGGTCCTTGCGGTGATGCAGTCGCGCCAGCGACTGCGGAACGATGAGCGCGCCCATCCCTGTGGCAACGAGTTCTATTGCATCCTGGGTGGTCTCGGGTCGGTGATCGACGGGGACACCTGGAGCGCCCGCCCAGGCGAGGACGTCGTCGAGTGGGATCAGCACAGGCTCGCCGTCGAGGTCGGCGGCGGTGATCTCGTCGACCGCACTGAGAAGGTGATCGGTGGGCACGACGGCCACCGTCGTCTCCTCGTAGAGAGGGATGACGGCCAGCCCAGACGTGTCGGCCGGCAGCCGGAGCAACGCCACCTCGACGGTGCCGTCCCGCACGCCGTCAGCCGCGTCCGCCGCGGCGACAGCGCACAACTGCAGCGGCACCTTGGGGTGGCGCTGCGCCCAGATCCGAGCCCATTTGGCGGGCGTCCCGCCGGGCACGTACCCGAGGGTGAGGGACTGTGGGGTCACCGCCTCAGGCTACCGATACGCTGAATCCATGAGCAGGCCAAACGCGCAGTCCATGAAACCCGCCACGGCGGCGAAGAAGCTGGATGTGTACTTGCCCGCGACGCCTGCGGAGTTCCAGGAGAATCCGATCACCCGAACCGAGCTCGCCGCCCTGCAGGCGGACCCGCCGCAGTGGCTCAAGGACCTCCGCAAGAACGGGCCGCACCCGAAGAACCTGGTGGCCGCCAAGCTGGGCGTCTCGATCGCCGGTCTCGCGCGTGGTGCCGTCGGGGATGCGCTCACCACCGAGCAGATCGATCAGCTGCTCGAGGAGAAGCCGGAGTGGCTGGTCGCCGAACGCGAGAGCTATCAGAGTGTGCTGCGCGAGGAACGGCGCCTGAAGTCGCTGCGTGCGGAACAGGCCCGCGAGAGCTGATTCTGAAACCGCTGGCGATCGTTCGATGGATCAGCGGGGTTCCGGCACGTCTGCCGGGAGCAGGTGTGCGTACGGATCTTCGTCCGGCCCAACATGTTCGGGCATCGGATAGTAGGTCTTGATCAGCAGATTGCCGGCCTGGTCCCAGGCAAAAGTCTCGATGCTGTAGGCCGACTGGACGTCGGGCTCAGTACCGAACGAGTTCTCGCAGACCCAGGCCATTTCGTCCCCATTCACCTGCACGGTGATCATCCTGATCTTCAGGATCGACTGGAACATGTCGAACGCGTCGGAAGTGGCGGCAGCGAATCCGTGCTTCTCCTCGGTACCGACCGGGTCGAACATCCGGACCTCGCCCGGGCAGATGGTGCGCCACGACGCTACCCACTCGTCCTTCTTACCCGCGTTCCACAGCTCAGCGTGCTGTGCCGCGTGCGCCAATCGCGCGCGCCGACTCGGAACGTTGCTCATCGTCGACTCCTCTCCAATGTGCGTCCGGCCGCGATGCCTGAGTTGCGGCCCCGATGTCGGGAATTTCGCGACGCAATAAAAATAACACCTGTAATCTTTTGGCGTGGCCATCTCCGATGCATCTCCCGAATTGGACGGAAAAGTCGCGATCGTCACGGGCACCAGCCGTGGCGTCGGAGTGGGTATCGCGCACGAACTCCTTCGCGCGGGCGCGACGGTGATCGGCTGCTCTCGCGCATCGTTGGACGCACTTCCCGGCACCGAGACCAACCCGGACTGGGCTGACCGTTCCGCTCAAATGGTGTGCGACCAAGCGGATTACCGAGCCATCGACGCCTTCGTCACACGGGTGGCGGACACCTATGGACGCGTCGACATCCTGGTCAACAACGCCGGCGGCACCGTCCCCTCTCCATCGGTGGATGCCGTCCCCAGCTTGGTCTCGCGCATCCAAGGGGCACCCGCCAGTGACGACGAGTACGAACGCAGCGTGCTGTTCCATGCCTTCGCCGTACAGATGAACCTGATCAGTCCACTGTGGTTCGCCATCCGCGCATTCCGGCAGATGAAAACGCAGGACGGCACCGGTTGCATCATCAACATCTCCAGCGGGGCGAGTCACCCCGCAGGCTCCCCCACGCTGGTGTCCTACGGCGCGGCCAAAGCCGGCCTCAATCACATGACGCGGTCGCTGGCCCAGGAATGGGGCCCGACGGTGCGGGTGAACTGTGTTGCGCTCGGTCCCACCGTGACCCAGAATTTCCAGTCCTTCGTCCTGCCCAAGGATGACCCGGACGGGGAGAAGTACTTCGCGCCGATTCCCCTCAAACGAGGCGGCGAACCCGCCGAAGTGGGGCGCACCTGTGTCTTCCTCGCCTCCGGTGCGGCCGACTACATCAACGGCACCACCATCGAGATCGACGGCGGCATGCTCCCCGGAGTCCTCTACGACGCCGGACTCAAGACCATCACCGACCTACTGTGAGGAAACACGTTGACCCGCCGAGTCATTCAATTCTCCACCGGCAACGTCGGTGTCCACGCGCTGCGGACCATCATCGGGCGCCCAGATCTCGAACTCGTCGGTGTCCACGCCGCATCGCCGGACAAAGTGGGGCGTGACGCCGCAGACCTGTGCGGTTTGTCCACTCCGACCGGAGTGATGACCACGTCGGACATCGAGGAACTCGTTGCGCTGCACGCGGATTGCGTCGTCTACACCTCCCAGGCCGAGACACGTCCGCATGAGGCGATGGCGGACCTGATCCGCTTTTTGAGTGCGGGGACGAATGTCGTCGGCACATCCTTTGTCTGGTTGGTCGCGCCCGAATTCACCGATGCATGGCTGCGGGAACCACTGCAGCAGGCCTGCCGAGACGGCAACTCGACGCTCTACGTCAACGGCATCGACCCCGGCTTCTCCGGCGACACGCTCGTCTATTCAGCGCTCAGCCTCGCCGGTCGGGCCACCGCGATCACCGTCCAGGAGATCTGCGAATACGGCAGTTACGATGACGCCGAGTTCACCGGTAGCAGTTTCGGTTTCGGCACCGATCCCGACCACCAGCCCATCCTCTTCGCGCCGGGTGTGCTCGCGTCGATGTGGGGAATACAGGTGCGCAGCCTGGCCCGCGACCTCGGCGTCACACTCGACGAAGTACGCGAGCGACACGAGAAATGGGTGACGCCGGAACCGATCTCCACCACCATGATGGACGTCGCGCCCGGCCAGGTGGCCGCAGTCCGGTTCGCGGTGGAAGGCGTCCGCGACGGCGAGGTCATCATCACCATGGAGCACATCAACAGACTGACTCCGGCTGACGCACCAGACTGGCCTCGTCCCCCAGACGGCAGGCCCGGCGTACACCGCGTCACCGTCGAAGGCGATCCCGGCATCCGAATCGACACCCACGTCGGTGGATCCGGGGTCGATCACAACATCGGCGGTGTCGTCGCCACCGCGGCGCGGGCGGTCAACGCCATCGACGCGGTATGCCGGGCCCCCGCCGGTATTCGCGCCGCTCACGACCTCCGGCCTCTGGACCACCTGGCCGGCACGATGTGGTGACATCAGGCATGGCAGGGTCCTCAGCACCCCGGCGGCCGCCCAGCGGCAACCAGGAACGCGCCGAACGCACACGTCGAACCGTGATCGACGAAACGGTGCGCTACATCCTCGACGAAGGCTTCGCAGCACCCAGCGTGCGGCGCATCACCGAGCGCGCCGGCCTGACCTGGGGCGTGGTGCAGTATCACTTCGGAGACCTCGGCGGACTGCTGATGGCAGTGGTCGACCAGGGAATCGCCGAACTCACCGAGGCACTCGAGAGACTTCGCCACGAGACCGCAAGCCTGCCCACCGATCGCCGCACCGAGGTGGTCGTGGACGCACTGTGGCAGGCGTTCTCAAGCCCCACCTCGATGGCCGCGCTGGAGATCCTCATCTCCACCCGCGCCGCGCGTGACAGCGAGGTCAACGCCCAATTGTCCGACACGATGCGGGAATTCACCGAACTAGGCAGACACCTCGGCGAAGATCTGGACGCACCACAGGCCACCGAGATCGGCAACCTCATCTGGGCGACGTTACGGGGAATCGTTCTCGCCCAGATGGTTTCGCCGCAGCCCCTGGACACCAGCAGAGATCGCAGGACCCTGGTCGGTGTGCTCAACACTTACATCCGGGCACAGCACACACGCTGCCAACCGCCGCGCCGCCCCTAACGCCCAATCGGTCAGGAGACGAGATGCCTTCTCACAAGGTGACGTGCCCGCTGTGCGAAGCGATGTGCGGTGTGCACGTCACGGTGAGTGACGGCCACGTCCAAGGCATTCGCGCCAACCCCGACGATGTGTGGTCCCGCGGACACATCTGTCCGAAAGGGGTGTCGCTAGGGCACCTTCACGAGGATCCCGACAGGCTGCGGCAGCCGATGGTGCGTCGCCCCGACGGCACTCACGTGGCGGTGTCCTGGGATGACGCGCTCGCCGAGACCGAACGCGTTCTGCGGCCCGTCCTTGATACCGACGGTGCCGGCGCGCTGAGTGTGTACGTCGGGAACCCCGTCGCGCACAACAGCCACCTGGCCACCTATATCGGGGCGCTGATCGGCTTCGCCGAGGCGGCCGGCATGAAGGGGTACTACTCGCCGGGCACCGTCGACCAGTGGCCACTGAACGTGGTGAGCACTCTGCTGTTCGGCGGCATGTGGAACGGGCCCATCCCCGACCTCTACCGCACGGACCATCTGGTGATCCTCGGCGCCAATCCGGCTGCCTCGCAGGGGTCGATGCTATCGGCGCCCGACATCATGGGCCTATTGACCGGTGTGGCACAGCGCGGCCGCGTGGTGGTTGTCGACCCGCGCCGAACTCCGACCGCGCAGCGCGCGAGTGAGTGGGTGCCGATCCAACCCGGCACCGACGCGCTTCTGCTGTTCGCCATTCTGCGCACGCTGGCCGAGAACGGCTGGGTGCGGCACCCCGAGCATCTGCGCGGAAAAGTCGCTGGGCTCGATGAGATCATCGCGATGGCCGAGCCTTTCGTGCCCGAAAAAGTCGCTGTCACAACGGGTATCGACGCACGCACGATCCGCCGGCTGGCCGCTGACCTCGCACAGGCCGAGAACCCGGTGCTCTACAGCAGAATCGGCACCTGCACACAGGAATTCGGCACCCTGGCTACCTGGCTGGTATTCGTGATCAATACCGCCCTCGGTGTGCTGGACCGCCCAGGTGGTTCGGTGTTCCCGAAACCGGCGGTCTGGGCGCCGATGTTCGCCAAGCCGCCTGACCAGGACGGGTCGGGATGGCAGTTCGGTCGGTATCGCAGCCGCGTCCGGCGAGCGCCCGAGGTGCTCAACAGCTTTCCGGTCGGCTGCCTGGCTGAGGAGATCGACACACCTGGCGAAGGTCGGCTTCGCGCGCTGATCACCGTTGCCGGTAACCCCGCTGTCTCGGCGCCGGGAGCCGGGCGGTTGTCGGCGGCCTTGGGTCGCCTCGACGCGTTGATCGCGGTGGACAACTGGCTCAACGAGACCACCCGGCATGCCCATGTGATCCTGCCCGGATCGTCCCCTCTGGAACTGCCCCACTTCGATGACCTCTACTGGATGTACTCCGTCGCCTCCTGCATCAAGTATTCGGAACCGGTCTTCGAACCCGAGCCCCAACGTCCGCCTGAGTGGGAGTTGCTACTGCGACTCGGTGGCGCGATGTTCGGCACACCGGTGCCCGAGGTGGACACCGCCGCACTCGACGACCTCTACGTCGGTGGGATGGTCGCGACCATGTCTGCAATTCCAGGCAACCCGCTGACGGGCCGCGACGCCGGGCAGGTCATGCCCGCGCTGGCCGGCAAGGGGCCAGAACGCCTGATGGATCTGGGCATTCGGGTGGGGCCGTGGGGTGATCAACTGGGCGACCGGCCCGGCGGGCTCACCCTGAGCGAGGTGCGTCAGCATCCCGATGGACTGCGGCTGGCCGAACTCGAAGGGGGACGGCTCGAGACGAGTGTGACGACGCCCTCGGGAAAGGTCGAACTGCTGCACGACCATCTGATCAGCGATATCCCCCGACTACTGTCGCGCATGGAGCGTGGGACTCCCGAGCTCGTGCTGATCAGCCGAAGGCATCTGCGGTCCAACAACTCCTGGCTGCACAACGTCCCTGCCCTCATGAAGGGACGCGACCGTTGCACCCTGCTCATCCACCCCGTCGACGCGGCGCGTGTCGGCCTCGAAAGCGGCGCGATGGCGAACGTCGCCACCTCCGAGGGCGCCGTTACGGTGGCTGCCGAAGTCACCGACGAGGTAAAGCCCGGCGTGGTGTCACTCCCCCACGGCTGGGGTCACGGCCTCGACGGAACGCAGTTGACCACCGCGAACCGTCATCCGGGAATCAACAACAACCTGCTCAACCCCACGGACGTCATCGATGTGCCGAGCAACACCCATGCGATCAACGGCATTCCTTGCCACGTGAGCCCGGCCTGACGCCACCGCGGCATGCCTGTCGTAGGTTGGGCGGACGCTCTCAGAACAGCCCTCGAACATGCAGTTGACGCAGCTCCACATTCGGTTACCAGACCTGCAGATCCTGTCGGTCAGATCACGCCGGCTACGTGGAGGGTCGCAACAAGGTCGAGGATGTGCAGGAGCCCGAGGATGAGCAGCACTGCACCGCCGGTGATGAACCAGGTTCCGCCGGAGCGCGGGGTCGGTGAGTGATGGTCGTCGGATGGCGCCGGTCCGTCCGGATGGAGCAGACGTTGGTCATCGTCACGAACCCAGCGAGCGCGGCCGATACGGCGGCGAACGCCGACGACGACCAGCACCGCACCCACGGCCGTGAACAGCGCTGCGCGGATCGCCGGGCCGATCCACGGCGTGCCACCGCCTTGGGCGAGCATGTACTCAACCATCAACTGTTCCCCCTGATCGGCCCGACCGTCGAGTGCATGCAAGCCTCGTCTGCGAGTAGAGACTGCCAACTTCTTCCGACGCTGCGATAGTCGCTGGGTGTCATGCCGAACCAGCGTTTGCATGCTCGCGTCAGCACGCTCTGCTCGGCGTAGCCGAGTTGGCGACACAGCTGCACGAGGGGCAGATCGGTGTCGAGCAGCAATCTGTTGGCGAGTTCGCGGCGGGTTTGATCAATCAACTTGCCGAAGGCGACTCCTTCGGCGACGAGGCGTCGTTGCAATGTCTTTGGGTGGATGCCGAACTGGCGGGCGACGAACTCGGCGGTCAGCTCTCCGGTGGGCAGGAGTCGTCGGATGATGCTGCGCACGGTGTCGGTGAAGCCGCTCGCATGCTCGGCACCGGTGCTCGACAGGTAGTGCAACGCGAGCTGATGGGCCAGCGGGTCATGGTTGAGCGGACGTTGCAAATCGGCGGCACGCAGGGTGAAGCCGGAGATCGGTTCGTTGAAGTGCGGTGGACAGCCGAAGTAGCGGCGGTAGTCGGCTCTGGTGGCCAATGCGGGGTGGGGCACGTGCACGGACACGGGCCGGTAGACGGTGCCCAGGAACAGGTGCAGCACCCGGAGGGTGACGCCGAGGGCCAGTTCGATGGCCTGGGCCTGTGGCGGCGTCGGGTGCAGCAGGAAGTCGAATTCGAACCGGCACAGCGTCTCGTCGGCGTGCGAATTGATGCGGACGCTGATGCCGGGACTGTAGGCGTTCATGTACGTGCCGAGGATCGTGAACGCCTCGGCCGCGGTGGCTGCGGTGCGGGCCGCGACACCCACCGGGCCGAGGATATCGATGCTCTGCCGCGTCGCCAGTTGGCGGCCGAAGTCCTCCACACCCAGCACCGCGGCTGCGCTTTCGACCGCGGCGATGGCGTTGCGCAACGAAATGTACCGGTCACGTTGACCGGCATCGGCGGGATCGATGCCGGCGAATTCCAGCAGCGCGGCCGGGTCGCCCCCATGGGCAGCGGCGAGCCCGCTGAACCCCACCAGAGACGATCCCTGGACCAACTGCATGTCCATGACAATCAAGAAGATGTCCAGCAAAGTCAAGACAAGACCTGTGGGCTCAGGCAACGATGATCGGGGCTCGGGTGACAGAGGGGGAAGATGATGGACAGCAACAGGTTTTGGCGCCGACGGTGGTTGAGCGTGGTGGCCGTCGCGGCGATCGGACTGACCGCGGTCGCCTGCGGCGGTGACAAGGGTTCGGACAAGACGTCGAGCGCGCCCACCGGTGAGGTGAGCGCGGAGCAGATCCGGGAGATCGCCAAGCAGGCCTACATTTACGGCTTCCCGATGGTGGACAACTATCGGATTCAGTACGCCTACTTCCAGAACAAGCAGGACCCGCAGTACAAGGCCCCGTGGAACACGCTGAAATCGAGTGCGCAGGTGTACACGCCGGCGGACACCGCGATCCAAACTCCCAATTCGGACACGCCATATTCATTCATCGGGGCCGACCTGCGGACCGAACCTCTGGTGCTGACGGTCCCCAAGATCGACGAGAAGCGCTACTACTCGCTCCAGTTCATGGACCAGTACATGTACAACTTCGACTACGTGGGTAGCCGGACCACCGGGAACAACGGTGGGAAGTACCTGCTGGCCGGACCGAACTGGAAGGGCGAGAAGCCCGCGGGCATCGACAAGGTGCTGCGCTCAGAGACCCAGTTCACGTTCGTGGCGTACCGGACCCAGCTGTTCGGTCCGGAAGACCTCGACAACGTGACGAAGATCCAGTCGGAGTACAAGGCGGAGCCGCTCTCGAAGTTCGAGGGCAAGCCGGCGCCGACCGCCGCGCCCGCGATCGACTTCGTGGTTCCGCAGAACCCGGAGGAGGAGCGGAAGTCTCCGAAGTTCTTCGAGACCATGAACTTCCTGCTGCAGTTCATGCCGGTGCTGGACACCGAGAAGGAACTGCGCGCGAAGTTCACCTCGATCGGTATCGGGTCGGACGAGAAGCTCGACATCAGCGCGCTGTCGGCAGACAAGCAGAAGGCGTTCCAGGACGGACTCGCCGATGCCTGGACGGAATACGATCCGATCCAGGCGAAGGTGGAGAGCGGGCAGATTCCAGTCGGTGACCTGTTCGGTAGCCGCCAGACGCTCGGCACCAACTACCCCTACCGGATGGCCGGTGCCATCAACGGCATCTTCGGCAACGACAAGGCCGAGGCGATGTACCCGAGCTTCTCCAACGACTCGACCGGCGCTCCGCTCGATGGCGCGAACAAGTACACCTACCGGTACGCCCCCGGGCAGCTGCCGCCGGTGAACGCCTTCTGGTCCGTGACGATGTACCGGATGCCGCAGAGCCTGCTGGTCGCGAACCCGATCAACCGCTATCTGATCAACTCGCCGATGCTGCCCACGCTCAAGCAGGATCCGGACGGTGGCTACACCCTGTACATACAGCGCGAATCTCCGGGCGCTGAGAAGGAATCGAACTGGCTGCCGGCGCCCGAGGGGCCGTTCCGGCTGACGCAACGGCTGTACTGGCCCAAGGAGGCCGCGCTCAACGGGACCTGGCAAGCGCCGGTACCCCAGAAGGTCGGATGAATCTGATGATCCGGAGGAAACCCATGCTGCGACGAAGTAAATCTTGGCGCGTCGGGACGGCCGTCATCGCCGCGGCGATGCTCGCGGTGACGCTGTCCGGTTGCGGTGGCGATGACAAGGAGTCGAGCGATCAGACTGAGGTGACCGCCGCACAGATTCGCGAGATCGCCAAGCAGGCCTACGTCTACGGGTATCCGATGGTCGACAACTATCGGATCCAGTACGCGTATTTCCAGGACAAGCAGAGCTCGCAGTTCCGAGCGCCGTGGAACACCCTGCACTCGGATGCCCACGTGGCCACTCCCGCCGACACCGCGGTGCAGACCCCGAATTCGGACACCCCGTACACCACCTTGGGTGCGGATCTACGCGCGGAGCCGTTGGTGCTGACAGTGCCCGAGGTGGAGAGCAACCGGTACTACTCGGTTCAGTTGATCGACGCCTACACCTACAACATGGGCTACCTCGGCAGCCGCACCACCGGAAACAACGCCGGGAAATACCTGCTCGCAGGTCCGAACTGGAAGGGCGAGAAGCCCGCCGGCGTCGATGAAATACTGCACGCCGAAACCGATTTCGTCCTCGCGTTGTACCGAACCCAGCTGTTCGGCCCGAACGACATCGACAACGTGAAAGCGATCCAGGCCGGCTACAAGGTAGAACCGCTGTCGACCTTCCTCGGCACCGCCGCGCCCGCGACGCCACCCGCGATCGACTTCCTGGTTCCCCAGACCCCCGACGAGCAACGCAAGTCGACGAAGTTTTTCGAGACGCTGAACTTCGTGCTGCAATATGTGCCGGTGCTCGACTCCGAGAAGGAAATCCGCGCGAAGTTCGATTCGATCGGCCTCGGAATCGGCAAGAAGTTCGACATCAGTGCGCTCCCCGCGGACCAGCAGCAGGCCTTCCAGGACGGAATCACTGACGCCTGGACCGAGTACAACCAGCTGCAGGCGAAGATCGACAAGGGTGAGGTGACGACCGCGCAGATGTTCGGTGACCGCCAGAGGATGGGTACCAATTACCTGTACCGCATGGCCGGCGCGATCAACGGCATCTACGGCAACGACACCGCCGAGGCGATGTATCCGATCTTCCGCCTGGATTCGGCGGGTGCCACGCTGGACGGCGCGAACAAGTACACCTACCGATTCGCTCCCGGGCAACTGCCGCCGGTCAAGGGCTTCTGGTCGATCACCATGTACCGGATGCCGCAGAGCCTGCTGGTGGCCAATCCGATCAACCGGTACCTGATCAACTCACCGATGCTGCCCGACCTGAAGAAGGACGCCGACGGCGGCTACACCTTCTACGTGCAGAACGAATCCCCGGGCGCGGACAAGGAGTCGAACTGGTTGCCGGCCCCCGACGGTCCGTTCGTGTTGATCGAGCGGCTGTACTGGCCCGACCAGACGGCGATCGACGGAACCTGGAAGGCACCCCTGCCACAGAAAGTCGCATAGCTTCGTTCGGCATTAGCCGTCCGAACGGTGAATGGCCAGTTATGGCACGCCTTTTCGCAATTGGCGTGCCATAACTGGCCATTCAGCGTTGCGCCGCTACAACATGCAGCTGACGCAGTTTTCCACTTCGGTGCCCTCCAAAGCCATCTGACGCAGTCGGATGTAGTACAGCGTCTTGATTCCCTTGCGCCAGGCGTAGATCTGCGCCTTGTTGACCTCACGGGTGTCGGCGGTGTCCTTGAAGAACAGCGTCAGGCTCAGCCCCTGGTCCACATGCTGGGTGGCCGCGGCGTAGGTGTCGATGATCTTCTCGTAGCCGATCTCATACGCATCCTGGTAGTACTCCAGGTTGTCGTTGGTCAGATACGGCGCCGGGTAGTAAGCGCGGCCGATCTTGCCTTCCTTGCGGATCTCGATCCTGCTTGCCACCGGGTGGATCGAGGACGTCGAGTGGTTGATGTAGGAGATCGACCCGGTCGGCGGGACGGCCTGCAGGTTCTGGTTGTAGATGCCGTGCTTCTGCACCGAATCCTTCAACTGCTTCCAGTCGTCCTGCGTCGGGATGTGGATCTCCGCGTCGGCGAAGATCTGCCGAACCTTGTCGGTGGCCGGCTCCCACACCTGCTCGGTGTACTTGTCGAAGAACTCACCCGAGGCGTACTTGGAGTCCTCGAATCCGCCGAAGCGCGTACCACGTTCGATCGCAATGAGATTCGACGCCCGCAGGGCGTGGAACAGCACGGTGTAGAAGTAGATGTTGGTGAAGTCGATGCCCTCTTCGGAGCCGTAATGGATCCGCTCGCGGGCCAGATACCCGTGCAGGTTCATCTGCCCCAGGCCGATCGCATGCGAGCTGTTGTTGCCCTGTTCGATGGACGGCACCGACCAGATGTGGGTCTGATCGCTCACCGCGGTCAGCGCCCGGATCGACGTCTCGATGGTCTGCGCGAAATCCGGCGAGTCCATCGCCTTGGCGATGTTCAGCGAACCGAGGTTGCACGAGATGTCCTTGCCCACTTTGGCGTAGGACAGGTCCTCGTTGAACAGCGACGGCGTGGAGACCTGCAGGATCTCCGAGCACAGGTTGGAGTGGGTGATCTTGCCGGCAATAGGATTGGCCCGGTTCACCGTGTCCTCGTACATGATGTACGGGTAGCCCGACTCGAACTGCAGCTCGGCCAGTGTCTGGAAGAACTCGCGCGCCTTGATCTTGGTCTTGCGGATCCGGCCGTCGTTGACCATCTCGTGGTACTTCTCGGTCACCGAGATGTCGGCGAACGGGACGCCGTAGACCTTCTCGACGTCGTACGGCGAGAAGAGGTACATGTCCTCGTTCTTCTTGGCCAGCTCGAAGGTGATGTCCGGGATCACCACGCCGAGGCTGAGCGTCTTGATCCGGATCTTCTCGTCGGCGTTCTCACGCTTGGTGTCGAGGAACCGGTAGATGTCGGGGTGGTGCGCGTGCAGGTATACCGCGCCGGCACCCTGGCGCGCGCCGAGCTGGTTGGCGTAGGAGAACGAGTCCTCCAGCAGCTTCATGATCGGGATGACGCCCGAGCTCTGGTTCTCGATGTTCTTGATCGGCGCGCCGTGCTCACGAATATTGGTCAGCAGCAAGGCAACTCCGCCACCGCGTTTGGACAGCTGCAGGGCCGAGTTGATCGAGCGGCCGATCGACTCCATGTTGTCCTCGATGCGCAGCAGGAAGCAGGACACCGGCTCGCCGCGCTGCTTCTTGCCCGAGTTGAGGAACGTGGGAGTGGCCGGCTGGAAGCGGCCGTCGATGATCTCGTCGACGAGCTTCTCGGCCAGCACGGTGTCGCCGGCGGCCAGGGTCAGCGCCACCATCACGACACGGTCCTCGAAACGCTCCAGGTAGCGCTTCCCGTCAAAAGTCTTGAGGGTGTAGGAGGTGTAGTACTTGAACGCGCCCAGGAAGGTCGGGAACCGGAACTTCTTGGCGAAGGCCCGATCCAGCAGGGTCTTGACGAAGTTACGGCTGTACTGGTCGAGCACCTCGCGCTCGTAGTACTCCTTCTCGATCAGGTAATCGAGCTTCTCGTCCTGACTGTGGAAGAACACCGTGTTCTGGTTGACGTGCTGCAGGAAGTACTCACGCGCGGCGAGCACATCCTTGTCGAACTGAATCTTGCCGTCGGCGTCGTACAGATTCAGCATCGCGTTGAGCGCGTGATAATCCGTTTCGCCCGGAAGTGCGTGGCCGGCAGTGGTTACAGGCTCTGCAGCTGTGACGGTTGGTGGCACGTCTGGTCCTTCCAAAAGTCTTTCAACCCCGCGCGGACGGCTTCGACATCGTCCGGGGTTCCCATGAGTTCGAAGCGATAGAGGTACGGCACAGCGCATTTGCGGGAGATCACGTTGCCCGCGTAGGCGAATTCCGTACCGAAGTTGTTGTTGCCCGCGGCGATGACGCCGCGGATCAACGACCGGTTGTGTTCATTGTTCAGAAAAGCGATGACCTGTTTGGGGACGTAGCCACCGTTGTTGATGTCGGGGGTGGCACGACCGCCGCCGTAGGTGGGAAGGATCAGAACGTAGGGTTCGTCCACCTCGATACGGCCGTGCAGCGGAATCCGGGTGACGCGGCCTTCTGGCCACTCCAGCTTCTGGACGAAGCGGTGGGTGTTCTCCGAGACACTGGAGAAGTAGACGAGGTGGCTCATCGTGTCCGGCTCCTCTCCCGTGGTGGTGATGCCTTCCGTTACGCCGTCGCCGCAACCGTGCTGAGTGCCTTGATCCGGTCGGGGCGGAAACCCGACCAGTGCTCGTTGCCTGCCACCACAACCGGGGCCTGCAGGTAGCCGAGCGCCATGACGTAGTCACGGGCCTCGCTGTCGAGGGTGATGTCGACCTTCTCGAATGCGATGCCTTGCTTTTCCAACGCCTTGTAGGTGGCGTTGCACTGCACGCATGCGGGCTTGGTGTACACGGTGACGGTCATCTTCGGTACGGCTCCTCTTGCGGAAAGTGAAAAAACTAGACAGGTGACTGGCAACTAATCCGGGTCTTACGTTTCGCTTAAGTTCAGCGACCGTCGGGCCGTCAAAATTCCTGCCGGTCGAAGCCGCTCCCCGGCTGGCCGTGAAACCGACTCGGCCGGGTTCGCTACGCTCCGACTGACTCCCAAACTGTGGTGGCCTGTCGGTCTCACAGACACTACACCTAGTGGCCGACAGTTCGAAGTCATACAACATGTTCTGAATAACATTTCTGGAATTCCCAGGTCGTAAGCTTGCCAGCAACCACGCTCGCGGCGTGTCGCGCCCGACTTGACAGACCGTGTCGCGCCGCACGCCTAGATGTACCACCAGCCACCGACAAGTCCGGCCGCCGCTTCGCGCGAGACCCCCCAATAGCAAAGCCGCCGGCCGGGTCGGAACGACCCAGCCGGCGGCAAGATTTTGCCGGAAAGCGGCGCAAACGGCAAAACGCGAAGACGACCCCTCAGCCGGCCTCGACTGTGAGCTTGCCCACAATGTCACGCAGCGCCTCGGCCACCTCGGCGTTCTCCCTCGGGTGCTTGCCGTCGAGCGTCGTGGACGGCACCGACAGCTTCAGGTCTTCGACCACGCGTGGCCCCGCGATGCCGAAGGACTTCCGTGTCTCGTCGTGCGCCCACACTCCGCCGTACTGTCCGAGCGCCGCCCCGACGACCGCCAGCGGCTTGTCCTTGAGCGCGCCGTTGCCGAACGGCCGCGACAGCCAATCGATGGCGTTCTTCAACACACCGGGGATGCTGCCGTTGTATTCGGGGGTGACGACGAGCGCGGCGTCGGCCTCGCCGGCCGCCGCCCGCAGGGCGACCACGGACTCGGCCACCTCGGCGGTGTCGATGTCCTCGTTATAGAAGGGCAGTTCCCCCAGCCGATCGAAGATGCGCAGTTCCACTCCGTCGGGCGCCTGCTCCACTGCCAGTTCGGCGATCTGTCGGTTGATCGACGCCGCCCGCAAGCTCCCTACCAACACCAGCACCTTGGTATCGGCCATGTTCACACTCCTTTGTTCGACTCGCCCGATTCTCGCAACAGTCAACCGGACTATGGTCCGAATAATTCCACCTGAGTTAAAGTGCAGTTGTGGCAGCCTCCGACCGCCCGCCCCGGCTCGCGGGCATCGACGCGGCGCCACAAGAACGCGGCCCAGGCCGTGTTGATGCCGCCCGGAACCGCGCCCTGATCCTCGACGCTGCACGTCGGCTCGTCGCCGAACGCGGCCCCGACGCGGTCAGCACCGACGACATCGCGGTTGCGGCCGGCGTCGGCAAGGGAACCTTGTTCCGACGATTCGGTAGCCGTGCCGGACTGATGATGGTGCTGCTCGACGAGGACGAGACCGCCGAGCAGAACGCCTTCATGTTCGGTCCGCCCCCGCTGGGGCCCGGGGCGCCTCCGCTGGAACGGCTGCTGGCCTACGGCGCCGACCGACTCCGGTTCGTGCACTGCCATCAGGCGCTGCTGTCCGATGCCATCCGGGATCCCGCGCTGCGCTACACCGGCCCGTTCACCCTGCACCGCACCCACGTCCGGATGCTGCTCGAAACCGCCCGCACCACCGGCGATCTCGACGCGCAGGCCGATGCCCTGATCGCGCTACTCGACCCCGACTACGTCGCGCACCAACTATCCCTCGGCCGACGCCTCGACGACCTGGCCACCGCATGGCAGGACACCGCACGCAAGTTGTGCGGCCACTGACACCATGACCGCCTGGGTGCTGCATGTCGATCTGGACCAGTTCCTGGCCTCGGTCGAGTTGCGGCGCCACCCTGAACTGCAGGGCCTGCCGGTCATCGTCGGCGGCAGCGGTGACCCAGGCGAACCCCGCAAGGTGGTCACCTGCGCGTCGTACGAGGCGCGCGGGTTCGGGGTGCACGCCGGGATGCCGCTGCGCACGGCCGCACGCAAATGCCCCGACGCCACGTTCCTGCCGTCGGACCCGGACGCCTACGACGAGGCTTCCGAACAGGTGATGAGCCTGCTGCGCGATCTCGGCCACCCATTGGAGGTCTGGGGCTGGGACGAGGCCTATCTGGGCGCTGACGTTGAAGACCCCGTCGAACTGGCCGAACGCATCCGCACCGTCATCACCGCCGAGACCGGGTTGTCCTGCTCGGTGGGCATCAGCGACAACAAGCAGCGCGCCAAGGTCGCGACCGGGCTGGCCAAACCCGCCGGCGTCTACCTGCTCACCGAGGCAAACTGGATGTCGGTGATGGGTGACCGTCCAACCGATGCGCTGTGGGGCGTCGGACCCAAGACCACCAAAAAGCTTGCCACGCTGGGGATCACCACGGTTGCCGATCTCGCCGCGACCGACGCCACGGCGCTCACCTCGGCCTTCGGGCCGACGACCGGGCTGTGGATCCTGTTGCTGGCCAAGGGCGGCGGCGACAGCGAGGTCAGTTCTGAACCCTGGATTCCACGGTCACGCAGTCACGTCGTCACCTTCGCCCGGGATCTCACCGACCGCAGCGAGATGGACGACGCGATCCGCGAACTGACCGGACGGACCCTCGACGAGGTGGTCGAACAGGGGCGCATCGTCACCCGGGTGGCGGTCACGGTGCGCACCGCCACGTTCTACACCCGCACCAAGATCCGCAAGCTGAGTTCGCCGAGCACCGACGCGGATGTCATTACCGAGACGGCGCTGGCCGTGTTCGCTCAGTTCGAGCTGGAGCGGCCCATCCGACTGCTGGGTGTTCGGCTCGAACTGTCGATGGACGGGAACACATCCGACCGTGCGGGTGCCCCAATTGTCACCGCCGACCAATAACCTCGACCTCATGCTGCAGACCATTGCGATCCGGGGTTACCGCTCGCTACGGGAGGTGATCCTGCCACTGGCCGAACTCACGGTGGTCACCGGCGCCAACGGCTCCGGCAAGTCGTCGATCTACCGGGCCCTGCGACTGCTGGCGGACTGCGGGCGCGGCCGGGTGATCGGCTCGCTGGCCCGTGAGGGCGGTCTGCAGTCCGCCCTGTGGGCCGGCCCCGAACAGCCCGCCGAGCACACCCAGGGCACCATCCGGACCCGCCCGGTGTCCCTCGAACTCGGCTTCGCCGCAGATGATTTCGGCTACCTGGTCGATCTGGGCCTGCCGCAGATGGCCGGGTCCGGAGGTGAACCGTCGGCATTCACCCATGACCCCGAGATCAAACGGGAGGTGGTGTTCGCCGGACCGGTGTTGCGCCCGGCGTCGACGCTGGTGCGTCGCACCCGCGAATACGCCGAGGTCGCCGCACAATCCGGCCGGGGTTTCGACGAGGTGACCCGTTCGCTGCCCTCCTACCGCAGCGTGCTCGCCGAGTACGCCCACCCGGACGCGCTTCCGGAACTCTCCGCGGTCTCCGACCGGCTACGCGACTGGCGGTTCTACGACGGGTTCCGGGTCGACGCCGGTGCACCGGCCCGCCAACCCCATGTCGGAACCCGTACCCCGGTGCTCTCCGATGACGGCTCCGATCTGGCTGCGGCAGTGCAGACGGTCATCGAAACGACCTTCGACGATCTCGCCCGCGCCGTGGCCGACGCTTTCGACGGGGCCACGATCTCGGTGGCGGTCAACGACGGACTGTTCGATCTGCAACTACATCAGCGCGGCATGCTACGGCCGTTACGCGCCACCGAATTATCTGATGGCACACTGCGTTTCCTACTCTGGGCGACGGCGCTGGCCAGTCCGCGTCCGCCGTCGCTCATGGTGCTCAACGAGCCGGAGACCTCGTTGCACCCCGATCTGGTCCGACCGCTGGCCACCCTGATCCGCACGGCCGCCAAGCGGTCCCAGGTGCTGGTGGTGACGCATTCGCGCGCGCTACTGGACCTCCTGGAGACCAGCCCGGCGGCCGACGAGCAGCGGGACACCGCGATCGAGGTGGAGCTCTACAAGCAATGGGGCGAGACGAAGGTGGAGGGCTTCGGCATGCTCAACACTCCCTCGTGGGACTGGGGAAAGCGTTAGCGCTGCACGGTTTTCGGCCGCAACGCCCGGCTGAACAGCACGTTGACCTGGCGCATCGCGACGCTGTAGGGCCACCATGCGACCCGCTTGAATGCATACAGGGCGCGGATGTCGACCGACGTGTAGATCAGGAACCGGTTGCGCCTCATCCCGGCCAGGATCTTGTCGGCGGCCTTCTCCGGCGAGATGGCGTGACCGGCGAATCGGTCCACCCACTTCTGCACGTTGGGATCATCGCGGTCGACGCCGGCGATCTGAACGGTCTGCACCAGACCGGTTTTCACCGCGCCGGGCACGACTACCGATACCCCGATGCGGTGCCGCGCCAGGTCGAAGCGCAGCACTTCGCTCAGTCCGCGCAGTCCGTACTTGCTGGCGCTGTAGGCACTGTGCCAGGGCAGTGCCACGATGCCTGCGGCCGAGGACACGTTCACCAGATGTCCGCCGCGGCGGGCCTGCACCATCGGCGGCATGAAGGTCTCGATCACGTGGATCGGACCCATCAGGTTGACGTCGATCATCGAGCGCCAGTGCTGATGGGTCAATTGGTCGACGGTCCCCCAGGCCGATACGCCGGCGATGTTCATCACCACATCCATCGACGTATGTGCGGCGTGGATGTCGGCGCCGAAGGCGGCCACCTGGTCGTAGTCGGAGATGTCCAGTGCCCGGTGCGCGGGCACCTCGGCGCCGAGCGCCTTGGCATCGGCGACGGTCTGAATCAGCCCCGCTTCGTCACGGTCGGTCAGGTACAGCTCAGCTCCCTGCGCTGCCAGCGCGAGGGCGGTGGCCCGGCCGATGCCACTGGCCGCACCCGTGACGAAACAGCGTTTCCCCCGAAAATCGCTCCGCTGCGGCATGGCGGTACCTTACCGTACCGTGGGTGATCCACCCCACAGGGCGTTGAGCCACAGTCGCTCCACCACGTCGAGGGCACGTGCCGGATCGGGGCCGCGACCGACGAAAGCCGAATCGTGCGACAGCGTCATCGCCGTCGTCGCCACGAGGGTGCGCACCAGCGCGGGAAGGTCGTCGGAGATCGGCTGCGCGCCCCCGTCCTGCTCGACGAGGCCGACGATCTGGCCGATCACGGCGTCCTCGTAATCGTTCATCAGCTCCCGGATCTGTCCATCGGTGTTCTGCGCGACGGTGCAGGCCGACATGATCGGGTCGTTGGTGGCGAAGACGGTTGCCGCACTGCCGACCATCCGCTTGGAGAAGGCCGCGGGGGTCTCACCGACGTCTCGGGGCGCATAGTTGTGCGTCAGGGTGGCGAGTTGTTCCATCGCCTCGGCCACGATCACCGCCAGCACCGCGTACTTCGAGTCGAAGTAGAAGTAGAAGCCCGACCGCGCCACCCCGGCACGTTCGCTGATGGTGCTCACCGACAAATCGGCGAACGACTGCTCCTCGAGGAGTTCCCGCACAGCCGTCACGATGGCCTCCCGTTGCCGGTCACCCCGGCTGCGACGGGCCTGCGGACGCCCAGTGGAGCCGTTGCCGCCACCCGGTATCGATTCGGCTGTCATGGCATAAGACCTTTGCACTCGCGACGCGCCAGACAAAACTTGACATGCGTCAAGTCTGGCAGTCAGGATGGCCCCAAGTGGTGACACCGACCACACTTCGTCAGTTTTCGTACGGTCAGGAGCGGCCATGGCAACCATCAGCACCCCGCACTATCTGCTCGACCAGGCCAAGCGCCGGTTCACCCCGACGCCCAACACACTGCCCGGCATGGGCGCGTTGGAGAAGCGCCTCAAGGCCAAGGACTGGGACCAGTTCGTGTTCGCCGAACCCCCCGCCGGCAGCACGCTCAAGCCGGTCCTCGGCGACTCCGGTTTGCCGATCATCGGCCACATGATCGAGATCTTCCGCGGCGGCCCGAACTTCGTCCTGGAGCAGTACCGCAAGTACGGCCCCGTCTACTACGCCCAGTCACCTGCGCTGTCGTCGGTGATGGCACTGGGCCCCGACGCCACCCAGGCGGTCTTCTCCAACCGCAACAAGGATTTCTCGCAGCGCGCCTGGGATCCGATCATCGGGCCCTTCTTCGAAGGCGGCCTGATGTTGCTCGATTTCGATGAGCACATGTTTCACCGCCGGATCATGCAGGAGGCGTTCACCCGCACGAGGCTGAGCGGCTACATCTCCCACATCGACTCGGTGGCCTCGAACGTGCTGGCCAATGACTGGGTGGCAAACGATCGCCGGTTCCTGTTCCACCCTGCGATCAAGGAGCTCACGCTCGATATCGCCTCCGAGGTGTTCATGGGTGTTCCGGCCGGTACCGACCGGGCCCTGGTCACCACGATCAACAACGCGTTCACCACCACCACACGCGCCGGCAATGCGATCGTGCGGACGTCGGTGCCGCCGCTGAAGTGGTGGCGCGGCATCCAGGCCCGCAAGACCCTTGAGGACTACTTCGCCAGCCGGATCGGTGAGAAGCGGCGGTCGGAGAGCACCGACATGTTCAGTGTGCTGTGCCATTCTGCCGACGAGGACGGCCAGACGTTCACCGACGAGCAGATCATCAGCCACATGATCTTCGTGATGATGGCCGCCCACGACACGTCGACCTCGACGTTGACGACGATGGCCTATCACCTGGCTGCCAACCCGGAATGGCAGGAACGACTGCGCGACGACTCGGCCCGGATCGGCGACGGGCCGCTGGACTTCGAGTCGCTGGACAAGCTGGAAACCTACGACCTGGTGATCAACGAGTCGCTGCGGATGATGACGCCGCTGCCGTTCAATTTCCGCGAGGCCGTGCGCGACACCGAGTTGCTGGGCTACTTCATCCCGGCCGGCACAAGCGTGGTGACGTGGCCGTCGATCAACCACCGGCTGCCCGAGCTGTGGACCGACCCGGACAAGTTCGACCCGGAGCGTTTCGCCGAGCCGCGCAGCGAGCACAAGAGGCACCGCTATGCGTTCGCCCCGTTCGGCGGGGGCGCACACAAGTGCATCGGCATGGTGTTCGGACAGTTGGAGATCAAGACCGTGATGCACCGGCTGCTACGGCGCTACAAGCTGGAGCTCGCCAGCCCGGATTACCAGCCGCGCTATGACTACGGCGGCATGCCGGTCCCGATCGACGGCATGCCGATCGTGCTGCGCCCGCTGCACTGACGCATCTGATGGCCCAGTGGCCAGTTGTTGCACGTGTTCCTTGTAATTGCGTGCCACAACTGGCCATTCGGCGCAGTCAGGCTCCGGTCAGGCGGCCATCAGCCGGTTGGCACACGCGATCACGGCATACAGCGCCGATTGCTCCGGATCATCATCGAGCCCCATCGCCCACTCGCTGTGTAAGCCGTCGCAGCCTTCGATGAACGTCGCGGTCCGGCCGCCGGTGGGCAGCTGATGAAACGACATGGTCTCGACGGTGATCCCCTGCGCGTAGAGCATCTCGGTGAGTGCGGCGACGGGCCCACTCGCGGCTGCGGTCGATGTGCTGATGGCGTCGCCCAGAGCCAATGTGGCCTGGTAGTGGCGGGCTTGCGGCCCCAACCTGCCGGCTGAACGCGCCGTATCGGTGCAGGTCCACTGCCCCAGTTTCAACCCACCGGGGCCGGTCGCGTATTCGTCGAGGAACTGCTCCCAGGAGGCCGACGCCCCGGCTTCGCGCAGGCCACGCGGTAGCGGGTTGGAAAAATAGGCAGCGAACGACGACGGGGTGCTCGATTGCGGAGCCGATGTGCTGAGTTGCATGTGCCGGTCTTCTCTGACTAGAGGAAGTGACCGACGGAGTAGCGAACGACCCACAGCGGGGGGTCGGTCTGATCAGACCCCGCTGCGGGTTGCTACTACGAGTCGCCTTGGCACGTTGGCGATGCTAGACGCTGTCGAGCCGGTCACGCAAACACTTTTGACTCCGTAGTCTCGGCAACGTGGATGGCTCATGAGCGCCGGTGAGGTCGTCCTGCTCGTCCTGGCCGGTATCGGCGGCGGACTGACCGGCAGTATCGCCGGCCTGGCCTCGGTGGTCACCTACCCCGCACTGCTGCTCATCGGCTTGCCTCCGGTCACCGCGAATGTGACCAACACCGTGGCGCTGGTGTTCAACGGCGTCGGTTCCGTGTGGGGATCGCGGCCCGAGCTCGCCGGGCAGGGCGCCTGGATCAGACGGATCATCCCGATCGCGGTCGCCGGCGGGGCGGTCGGCGCGGCACTGCTGCTGTGCACGCCGGCCGAGGGTTTCGAGAAGGTGGTTCCGGTGCTCCTGGCGTTCGCGTCGGTGGCGATCCTGCTGCCGCGCGGCCGCCCGCAGGAGACGCGGGTGGCCGACCATCGTGAGCATCGACTCAAGGTCGCCATGGAGGCCGGGGCGATCTTCCTCATCACCATCTATGGCGGCTACTTCGGTGCCGCCGCCGGGGTGCTGTTGCTGGCGCTGCTGCTGCGAACCGGCGGCGCGACGCTCGCGCATGCCAACGCCGCCAAGAATGTGATCCTCGGTGTCGCCAATTCGGTTGCCGCGGTGGCGTTCATCGTGGTGGCGCCGGTGTACTGGCCGGCGGTGATCCCGTTGGGCGCCGGGTGTCTGGTCGGATCACGCCTGGGCCCGGTCATCGTGCGGCACGCACCCGCCGGCCCGCTGCGGTTCCTGATCGGCGCGGCCGGCGTGGCTCTCGCCGTCAAGCTCGCGCTCGATACGTACTGACTTCGCCCGGCGAGCAGCTATCACGTAAAGGGGTTGTCGCCCTTGGTGACCCGGGTCCCCAGCGCGAGGAGATTCTCCGCCGAGGCGTGCAGTTGCTCGCCGGCGTCGCGGCTGGCCCGCCCGGCCAGGTAGCGCGACCAGGTGCCCTCGATGACGATGCCGAGTTTGAAGCAGGCCAGCGCCACATACCAATCCAGCCGGTCGGTCTGGCGGCCTCCGGCGGCGCGATAGGCCTCGATGAGTTCGCTGCGGTGGGCCAGTCCCCCGAGTGCGACCAGCGCAGACCCCGCGTTGATCGGGTTGGGTTCGTCGGGCCAGCACACCAGCATCCAACCGAGGTCGAGCAGTGGATCGCCGATCGTGCACATCTCCCAGTCGATGAACGCGGCCAGTTCGGCGGTGTCGCGGCGCAGCAGGACGTTGTTGAGGTGGGCGTCACCGTGCATGATGCCGGGTTCGGCGTCGGGCGGGCGGTTGTCCTCCAACCATTGCGCCAACTCCCCGACGCCCGTCAACGACTCGGGCGAGTACCGGTCGTGGCGGTAGCTGTCGAGCAGGCCCAGGAACTGCGGAACCTGGCGGGCCAGAAACGATCCCGGCCGGCGGATCGCCGCGAGTTCACTGTTCTCCCAGGCCACGTTGCCCAGCGCGGCCAGGCTCCTGGCGTAGGACAACCCGACGCGGTAGCGCAGTCCGGCATCGGCCTCATACGCCGGACTCACCTCGGTACCGGGATTGAACCCGTCGACCTCCTCCATCAGGTAGAACACCACGCCGATCACGTCGAGGTCGGTGCAGCCGGCGATGAAACCCGGATGCGGCACGGCCGAACCCGCCAGGGTGCGCAGCACCGCGATCTCGCGCAGCATGGTCTTGTCACTGGTCGGCCGGGGGTGTAAAGGCGGACGCCGCAAGACCATTCGACGTCCGTCGACGCTCATGCCCACCACGATGTTCTGGGTTCCGCCGGTCAGCGGCGCCACGTCGGTCAGCGCCGTTCCGATCCGCTGCTCGCGCAGCCAGCGCTCAATGGCGTCCTGATCGGCGGCGCTGAGCGTGGGCAATTCCTGGACGTCGTCGGGCATGCCAGCCATGGTGCCAGCTGCCCGCTTCGATCAGTGTGTGTTCACGACGGTCAGCAGGTATTCCCACGGCATCGAGGAACCGGTGCGGAACCGGTCGCCCAAAGCGGCGATCTCCGCGTCCAGTTCGGCGACCCGATCGGCATCGGCGGCGATGGCCCGGTAGGCCGAGATCGTGGGGCCGTAGTTGGCCTTGAAATAGTCGCGGAACGCTGCGCCGTCGGGGTAGGCCGTGACGTCCAGTTCCCTGCGTTCACAGGACAACTCGCCGACCCGCTCGCCCAGCAGGGTGCGCAGGTACTGCTCATCGCCCCACCGCGGCGGCGGGGACACCCCGGGAGGTGGCGCCGGCACGTACGGCTTCATGGTGGCGAACAACTGGCCGATGAATCCCTCAGGCGTCCAGGAAATCAGACCGATCCGGCCGCCCGGGCGGGTGACCCGCACGAGTTCATCAGCAGCCTGCTGGTGGTGCGGGGCGAACATCACCCCGATGCAGGAGAGCACCGCATCGAAGGAATTGTCGGCGTACGGCAACGCCTCGGCGTTGGCCTCGGCCCAGTCGATCGTCACTTCGGCCTCCGCGCCGAGTCGGCGCCCCTGTTCGACGAGTTCTGGGCACAGGTCGCTGGCGGTCACCTGCGCACCCGTCGCGGCAGCGGGAATGGCCACGTTGCCGGTCCCGGCCGCTACGTCGAGTACGCGGTCACCTGGCCCGATGCCGCTGGCCTCGACCAGTACGGGACCCAGTGGGCGCACGATGTTCGCGGCGATCGTCGCGTAGTCGCCAAGCGCCCACAGCGCCCGGTGTTTGGCCTCAAGCTCGATATCGGTGGTCGTGACGTTCATGACGAACTCCTCTCGCGGATTGGCTTCATCGTCATCCCCCGCGACCGGCGATTCCAGTACCAGATCTGTAGCGGCCCTGGTTCTGGATCTGTACTGGCTTCCGGGCCCTGACAGCGGTGTACTTATGACACTGCGCACTCTCGCCGGGAGGAAGACCGCCGATGTCGACATATGGCCAGTTCTGTCCCGTGGCCAAGGCCATGGAATTGCTCGACGAACGCTGGACCTTGCTGGTGGTCCGGGAACTGCTGCGGGGCAGCGCGCACTTCAACGACCTGCGCCGCGGGGTGCCGAAGATGTCGCCGGCCCTGTTGTCCAAGCGGCTGAGGTCGTTGGCTCGTGCCGGGGTGATCGAGCGTTCCGAGGTCGACGGGCGGACAAGTTATTCGTTGACCCCGTGCGGTCAGGAACTTGCCGGTGTGGTCGACGCGCTCGGCTCGTGGGGGGTGCGGTGGATCGGTGAGCTGGGCGAGCAGGATCTCGACCCACACCTGCTGATGTGGGACATGCGCCGCACCATTGCGATCGCGGACTGGCCGCGGTCGCGCACCACGGTCGCGTTCGTCCTCGACGGTGTTGCACCCAAGGCGTCGAGGTGGTGGCTCACCGTGAGCGACGGGCAGGTCGATGTGTGCGATTTCGATCCCGGCTACGAACCTGCGGGGACCGTGCAGACCGACCTGCGCACGCTGGTCGAGATCTGGCGCGGCGATGTCGGCTGGGCCCGGGCGATCCTCGACGGCAGCGTCGCACTGTCAGGATCTGCCGACGTCCGCCATGCCATCCCGAAATGGCTGGGCCAGAGCACGGCGGCCGCGATTCCTCGGCCGGCCTGAGCGGTCAGTCCAGGATGCGGCGGGCGACGTTGGTGGTGACAAGATCCAGGAGTTCGTCGGCGCGTCCGGCCAGGATGGTGCGGATCGCGTAGAGCGAGAAGCCTTTGGCCTGTTCGACAGTGATCGCCGGTGGGATCGATAGTTCCTGGCGTGCGGTGTGCACGTCGATGAGGGCGGGGCCGTCGTGGGCGAAGGCGTCGGCGACGGCGCGTTCGAGGTCAGCCGGTTCGGTGACCCGCCGGCCGAAGATGCCCATCGCCGCAGCCACCGCGGCGAAGTCCGGGTTCACCAGGTCGGTGCCGAACGTGACGATGCCCGCGGCCTTCATCTCGAGCTCCACGAAGTTCAGCGACGAGTTGTTGAACACGATCAGCTTCACCGGGAGCTTGTTCTGGATCAGCGTCACCAATTCCCCGAACAGCATGGTCAGGCCGCCGTCACCGGCCAGGGCGACCACCTGCCGGTCAGGGAAGGCGGTCTGCGCGCCGATCGCGTGCGGAAGCGCATTGGCCATCGTGCCGTGGTTGAACGACCCGATCAGCCTGCGGCGGCCGTTCATGGTCAGGTACCGGGCCGCCCACACCACCGGGGAGCCGACATCGCAGGTGAACACCGCGTTGTCGGTCGCGAGCCGGTTTGCCACCGCGGCAACGTATTCCGGCCGGATCGGGGTCTTGTCGCGATCGTTGACGGCCAGTGAATCGAGCTGCGCTCGAGTCTTGCGGTAGTGCCGCAGTGAGCGGTCGAGATGCTCTCGGTCGGTCTTGGCGCGTAGCAGCGGCTGCAGTGTCGCCAGGGTGTCGGCGACACTGCCGCGCAGGCCGAGGTCGATCGGGGTTCGCCGGCCGAGGTTGCGGCCGCGGATGTCGACTTGAATGACGGTGGCGCTCTCGGGATAGAACTGTTGATACGGGAAGTCGGTGCCCAGCATCAGCAGTGTGTCGGCTTCTTTGATGGCCTTGTAGCCCGAGGCGAAACCGAGGAGTCCGGTCATGCCGACGTCGAACGGGTTGTCGTACTCGATGAATTCCTTGCCGCGCAACGCATGCACGATCGGGGCCTGCAGCGTCGAGGCGAGTTCGATCAGGGCGTCGTGTGCACCCGCCGCGCCCGCGCCACCGAGGATGGTGACCCGCTCGGCGGCGTTGAGGATGTCAGCGGCCCGACGGACCGACTCGTCGTCGGGACGCACGACAGATCGGGAGGGCCGCACCGGGCAGGTGGTCCAGCCGGCCTCCCCCGCGCGTTGCAGGAAGATCTCGCCGGGGATGACGACGACGGCGACGCCGTTCTCCTCGACTGCCGCCCGCATTGCCATCTCGAGGATGCGGGGCGCCATCTCGGGGGTGCTGACGAGTTCGCAGTAGACGCTGCACTCGCGGAAGAGGTCCTGCGGGTGGGTCTCCTGGAAGTACTCCGACCCGATCTCGGTGCGCGGAATGTGCGCGGCGATCGCCAGCACGGGAACGCGGCTGCGCTGCGCGTCGAACAGCCCGTTGATGAGGTGCAGGTTGCCCGGGCCGCAACTGCCTGCACACACGGCCAGTTGGCCGGTCAGTGCGGCATCGGCCGCCGCGGCGAAGGCGGCGGTCTCCTCATGCCGGACGTGCTGCCAGGTGATCTCGCCGCTACGCCGGAGGGCGTCGGTAAATCCGTTGAGGCTGTCACCGGGGAGGCCGTAGACCCGCCGTACCCCGCTCAGGGTCAGTGCGGAGATGACTTGGTCTGCGATGGTCGCCATCACGCCTCCCGGTGTGCGATTTCGGGGTGATCAGCGGCGCTGAGCGCCGCTGATCACCCCGAAATCACTCTACTTGGGGGCGAAGCGCTGGCCGGCGTCCAGACGCAGGCACTGGCCGTTGAGCATCGGGTTCTCGGCGATCGCGACGGCGAGCTTGGCGTACTCCTCGGGCTTGCCCAGACGCTTGGGGAACGCGGCGTCCTTGGTCAGCACTGAGGCGAACTCGTCGGGAATGCCCTCGGTCAGGCCGGTGGCGAACAGGCTCGGGGCAATGGCCAGGACCCGGATGCCCAGGCTGCCCAGGTCGCGCGCCATGGTCAGGCACATCCCGGCGATGGCAGCCTTGGACGCGGTGTAGGCGACCTGGCCGATCTGTCCCTCGAACGCCGCGATGGAAGCGGTGTTGATGATGACGCCGCGCTCTTCGGCCTCTTCGTCGACGGGCTCGTTCTTGCTCATGTGCCAGGCCGCGAGCCGGCTGATGTTGAACGTGCCGATCAGGTTGAGGTCGATGGTGGAGCGGAACGAGTCCAGGCTGTGCGGGCCGTCCTTCTTGATGGTGCGCTCACCGATGCCGCCACCGGCGGTGGTCACGATGATGTGCAGACCACCCAGGTCCGCGACGGCCTGCTCCAGCACCTTCTCGGTGCCGTCGAAGTCGGTGACGTCGACTGCGGCGAACGTACCGCCGATCGCGTCGGCCACTTCCTGGCCCTTGGACTGCGGCCGGTCCAGCACGACCACAGTGGCGCCGCGCTTGGCCAGCGCCTCAGCGGTAGCGCGGCCGAAGCCCGACGCACCGCCGACGACGATAGCCTTCTTGCCTTCGATCTCCATCTAGCTTCCTTTCCAAAAATGACCGGAATCGTAAAGCAACTTATCCCATCGACCCTTCCGGTAAGCCTTTCGGGTTCGTCATTCCTGCTACGTTGCACCTCCCCCGCGCCGTGAGCGTGCGTAAATCTCTCGACGCCACTGGGCAGCCCGGCTAGGTTCGCCTGCCATGACACCTGCACAGCATTGGCGCGACCGGTTGCGCGAGTCCCTGCTGTCGGCACGCAAGTCCCGCGACACCGTCAGCGTCGCCGCGATCCGATCAGCATTGAGTGCCATCGACAACGCCGAGACGCCGCAAGCCGATCAGACCGATACCCGCATCGGTGGACCGATCGCGGGCGCGGTGTCCGGTGTGGGCGCGACCGAGGCCGCCCGCCGGATACTCAGTGATGCCGAAATTCGTGGCCTCATTCACGCCGAGGTCGATGAACGTCTCACCGCGGCAGATCAATACGTCGCGAACGGGCATCACGAGCGGGCAGCGGATCTGCAATCGCAGGCCGCCGTCCTGACCCGGGTACTGGGCCAAACGCCGGAGGATGTCTGAGCCCAGTGGCACGCTGAGGGCGTGTTGCTCGCTGACCTCGCCGCCGCATCTGCCGACATCGCGGGATCCTCGGCGCGGCTGGCGAAGATCGACCGTATCTCGACCCTGCTGGCCGTCGCCGCCGCCGAGGGAGATGCCCGCACGGTGGCGGTCACGGTGTCGTGGCTGTCCGGCGAACTCCCCCAGCGCCAGATCGGTGTCGGCTGGGCCGCGTTGCGCGCACTGCCGGCACCGGCGGAGATCCCCGCGTTGACCGTCACCGGGGTCGACGCCGCATTCACCGAGATCAAAGGAATCGCAGGCAAGGGCTCTCAGACACTGCGCGCCGGTGCGGTGCGCGACCTTTTCGGGGCCGCCACGGACACCGAGCAGACGTTCCTGCGGCGACTCCTGGGCGGCGACCTGCGTCAGGGCGCCCTGACCGGGGTGATGGCCGACGCGGTGGCCCGCGCATCGGGAATCCCAGCAGCCGAGGTCCGGCGCGCGGCCATGCTCGCCGGTGATCTGCCCGCGGTGGCTGCCGCGGCGTTGACCGGCGGCGGCGACGCGCTTGCCGAATTCCGGTTGCAGGTCGGACGCCCGGTCGGGCCGATGCTCGCGCAGACCGCGACCGGCGTCGCCGACGCACTCGAACGGCTCGGCGGTACAGCGATTCTGGAGGCCAAACTGGACGGCGCCCGCGTGCAGATCCACCGCAAGGGCTCGGAGGTGTCGGTCTTCACGCGCAGCCTCGACGAAGTCACCCACCGACTGCCCGAGGTGGTCGAGGCGACGCTGGTACTGCCGGCGACCGATCTGATTGCCGACGCCGAGGCCATCGCCCTGCGGCCCGACGGACGACCGCAGCCGTTTCAGGTCACCGCAGCCCGGTTCGGCCGCAAGACCGCCAACGATCTCGAACCGTTGTCGGTCTTCATCTTCGATCTGCTGCACGTCGACGGCCGGGATCTGCTCGATCTGCCCACCGAAGAACGGCTGGCCGCGCTCGACGCGTTGGTACCCCGAGACCGGCGCGTCGACCGCATCGTCACCGCCGATGCCGCGGTCGCGCGGCAGTTCCTGGATCGCACCCTCGAAGCCGGTCACGAGGGCGTGATGGTGAAGTCGCCGACGGCACCGTATGAGGCCGGCCGCCGCGGATCGGGCTGGCTCAAGGTCAAGCCCGTACACACCCTGGACCTGGTGGTGCTGGCGGTTGAGCGGGGGTCGGGCCGGCGCACCGGCAAGCTGTCCAACATCCACCTGGGCGCCCGGGATCCGGACACCGGCGGATTCGTGATGCTGGGCAAGACATTCAAGGGCATGACCGACGCGATGCTGGCATGGCAGACCGAGCACTTCCACGAACTACAGATCGAGGACGACGGCTGGGTGGTCACCGTGCGGCCCGAGCAGGTCGTCGAGATCGCCTTCGACGGGGTCCAGCGGTCGAGCCGGTATCCGGGCGGCGTCGCGCTGCGCTTCGCCAGGGTGCTGCGCTACCGGGACGACAAGACCCCGGATCAGGCGGACACGATCGACACCGTGCGGGCATTCCTGACCTGACGCGATCCGTCGGCCCGATTAAGGTGCGGAAACCGGGATTCGATGCCGCGCGGTTTGGCGCGGTGAAAAGATCACACCCGACGCGTACGACACTGGGCGAACGAGGAGAGACTGTGGCAACACCGGAGGCCCCACCGGCGGATCGCATCGAGGAGCACGACGGCGACGTCACCTATATCCGCACCGACAAAGACCTTCCGCCGGTGGCGATCATCGACCGCTCTCCCATCACCGCCAAGCACAAGGCGATCTTCGCGACCGTTGCGGTGCTGGGTGCGGTCGCCTGGGCAGTGATCGCCTTCTTCCGTGGTGAGACCGTCAACGCGGTCTGGTTCGTGATCGCCGCGATCTGCACCTACGTCATCGGGTTCCGGTTCTACGCCCGGCTGATCGAGATGAAGATCGTCCGACCTCGCGACGACAATGCCACTCCGGCAGAGCTTTTCGACAACGGCACGGACTACATGCCGACCGACCGGCGCGTGTTGTTCGGTCATCACTTCGCCGCGATCGCCGGGGCCGGCCCGCTGGTCGGCCCTGTACTGGCCATGCAGATGGGCTATCTGCCCGGCACGATCTGGATCATCATCGGCGCCGTCGTGGCCGGCTGTGTACAGGACTACCTGGTGCTGTCGATCTCGGTGCGCCGGCGCGGGCGTTCGCTCGGTCAGATGGCGCGCGACGAGCTCGGTCTGGTCGGTGGCGTCGCGGCGATCGTCGGCGTGCTGGTCATCATGGTGATCCTGCTGGCGGTCCTGGCGCTGGTGGTGGTCAACGCCCTGGCGGAAAGCCCCTGGGGGGTGTTCTCGATCGCGATGACCATCCCGATCGCCATCTTCATGGGCCTGTATCTGCGCTTCTTCCGCCCCGGCCGAGTCTCGGAAGTGTCCCTCATCGGTGTTGCGCTGCTGCTGCTCGCGGTCATCTCCGGCGGCTGGGTGGCCGAAACCTCTTGGGGTGCTGACTGGTTCACGCTGTCGAAGGTCACCCTGTCGTGGTGCATCATCGTCTACGGCCTGGCTGCCTCGGTGCTGCCGGTGTGGTTCCTGTTGGCCCCCCGCGACTACCTGTCGACGTTCATGAAGGTCGGCACCATCGCACTGCTGGCCGTGGGAATCCTGATCGCCCAGCCGGTGATGCAGGCGCCCGCGATCTCGCAGTTCGCCACCAGCGGCACCGGTCCGGTCTTCGCCGGATCCTTGTTCCCGTTCCTGTTCATCACCATCGCCTGCGGTGCACTGTCGGGCTTTCACGCGCTGATCTCCTCGGGCACCACGCCCAAGTTGCTGGAGAAGGAAAGCCAGATGCGGCTGATCGGCTACGGCGGCATGCTCACCGAATCGTTCGTCGCGATCATGGCCTTGATCACCGCGGCAATCCTCAATCAGCATCTGTACTTCGCGATCAACGCACCGACGGCGGCCACCGGCACCACCGCGCAGACCGCGGCCGATTACGTCAACGGGCTCGGCCTGTCCGGTCAGCCGATCACGCCCGAGGAGATCACCGCGGCCGCCGACGGTGTCGGTGAACACTCGATCGTGTCCCGCACCGGCGGTGCCCCCACCCTGGCCTTCGGCATGTCCGAGGTGCTGCATCAAGTGTTCGGCGGGGAAAGCCTCAAGGCGTTCTGGTACCACTTCGCGATCATGTTCGAGGCCTTGTTCATCCTCACCACCGTCGACGCAGGCACCCGGGTGGCCCGGTTCATGTTGTCCGACGGGCTCAGTAATCTCGGTGGTCCGCTGAAGAAACTGCGCAATCCCAGCTGGCGGCTCGGCGCGTGGGTCTGCAGCCTCATCGTCGTCGCCGCCTGGGGGTCGATTCTGCTGATGGGTGTGACGGACCCGCTGGGCGGCATCAACACCTTGTTCCCACTGTTCGGCATCGCCAACCAACTGCTGGCCGCGATCGCGCTGACGGTGGTGACCGTGGTGGTGATCAAGCGCGGTTTGGTGAAGTGGGCCTGGATTCCCGGTCTCCCGTTGCTGTGGGATCTCACCGTGACGATGACGGCGTCATGGCAGAAGATCTTCTCCGCCGATCCGAAAGTCGGTTACTGGAAGCAGCATTCGCAGTACGTCGCGGCTCAGGAGGCCGGGAAGTCGACATTCGGCGCGGCGAAGAACCCCGATCAGATCGACGCGGTCATCCGCAACACCTTCATCCAGGGCACCCTGTCGGTGGTCTTCGCGGTGCTGGTGCTGATCGTGTTCATCGCCGGCGTCGTCGTGGCACTGCGGGCGCTTCGTGGCGCCGGTCCAGCGCTGGCGCTGGACGAGGAGGTGCCGTCGCGGACCTTCGCGCCGTCAGGCTTGATCGCCACTCCGGTCGAGAAGGAGGTGCAGAAGCAGTGGGACGCCTTGGACAGAGCACACGTCAGGCCGCACGCCACATCGGGTGGTACTGGTCAACATTGATGGGCGACAACCATTATCGGCGCTACGTCGCGCATCGAGAGCGCACCCATCCGGGTGAGCCGGTGCTGTCCGAGCGGGACTACTGGAAGATGCGGCACCGCAACACGGAGGCCAACCCGGGAGCGCGCTGCTGCTGACCGGAGGCGCTCACCGCGACCAGGGGTATCGGTCAGTACACCAGCACGGCGCCGTCGGGTTTTCCGTCAAGGGTGCCGATGTCGAGGTCGGTGCCGTTGGCGGTGAGCCGGACGATCTGCGCCAACTGCTGCGGATTGTCGTTCTGGGGGTAGTGGTCCGCCGTCGGCAATAGCCAGAAATGGTTACGCCCGGGCTTGTCACGCAGGTGTTCGGCCCATATGTGGTTGGCCACGCGGACCGGGGCGATGTTGTCGTGAAGTCCCCACACCAGTGTCGTGTTCACCGAGCTGGCCGCGAGCGCCTCAAGCCACTCGCTCTCCCCTTTCGCGCGCTCATTCAGATACTGAATGGTGTCCGGGAGGACGCGGATCTGATCGTTGTAGGCGAAAGTCTGTGCCAGTGCGACGATTTCCGGGTCGTCGGCGGGGCGGCGAGGCATGAACGTCCCCATTCCGAGTCCCGCTGCCAGCATTTCGGGGGTGACCGCCTCCGCGGTGGCGCGCCCGTTCTGCGGGTCCAGGATCGCTTTCTGGAAGTCCGTCAGATTCGCCAGCGGCAGGTACACGTTGCCGTTGGTGATGATCAGATTGTCCGGTACCGCACCGCCTGCATCGGTGAGCATGCCCAGCGCGATGAGGCCGACACTGTCCCCGCGATCGTGGGTGAGCATGGTGTAACTGCTGAGCTGCCAGATTTCGGTGATCGCGTGCTCGAGCAGCCGGGCATCGTCGAACAGTGAGTAGACATATGGTGCGGGCGGCTTCTCCGACAACCCGTAGCCCGGGAAGTCCAGTACGAAAATGTCGAATTCGGCTCTGAGTTCTTGTGTCACGGCGTAGAAATCGATGCTGGATGTGGGGAATCCGTGCACACAGACCAGCGCGGGCGCACCCACTGTGCCCAGGCGGTGCACAGCGATGCGGACCTCTCGGTCCTCATTGGCCGGGGTCGCCGAGGACCAGAGCATCTCGGTTACGTCGCGGCGCCATTCGTCGAAAATATCCATTCGCGGTTCCCCTTCGCACAATGTTGCGGTGGCCCGGCCGCTAACCCCACGTTCCGACTCCACGAACGCCAGCGTAGCCAGATCTCGATGGTGAAACGGCCCGGATACATCGATCCAACCCCGGGTCAACTGGCCGCTGCCGGGGATATACTGTGGGCCATACCGTAAGGCAGTCGTGAATGGAGCGCGTTCGTGAATAAAGACGACATGATCCTGATCAGCGTGGACGATCACATCGTCGAACCACCTGACATGTTCAAGAACCACCTGCCCAAGAAATATGCCGACGAGGCACCGCGGCTGGTCCACAATCCGGACGGCAGCGACACCTGGCAGTTCCGCGACATCGTCATCCCCAACGTCGCGCTCAACGCCGTTGCCGGCCGACCCAAGGAGGAGTACGGCCTGGAACCCCAGGGCCTCGACGAGATCCGCAAGGGCTGTTACAACGTCGATGAGCGCGTCAAGGACATGAACGCCGGCGGCATTCTCGGCTCGATCTGCTTCCCGTCTTTCCCCGGTTTCGCCGGTCGCCTGTTCGCGACCGAGGATCCCGAGTTCTCGCTGGCACTGGTGCAGGCTTACAACGACTGGCACATCGATGAGTGGTGCGGCGCCTACCCGGCCCGCTTCATCCCGATGGCGATTCCGGTGATCTGGGACGCCGAGGCGTGCGCAGCCGAGGTGCGCCGGGTGTCGAAGAAGGGCGTGCACGCCCTGACCTTCACCGAGAATCCGGCCGCGATGGGCTACCCGAGCTTCCACGACGACTACTGGACCCCGCTGTGGAAGGCGTTGTGCGACACCAACACCGTGCTCAATGTGCACATCGGGTCGTCGGGCAAGCTGGCCATCACCGCCCCCGACGCGCCGCTGGACGTGATGATCACCCTGCAGCCGATGAACATCGTGCAGGCGGCCGCGGACCTGTTGTGGTCCAAGCCGATCAAGGACTATCCGGATCTGAAGATCGGGCTTTCCGAGGGCGGCACCGGCTGGATTCCCTACTTCCTGGAACGCGCGGACCGCACCTACGAGATGCATTCCACCTGGACCAAGCAGGACTTCGGCGGCAAGGTCCCCAGCGAGGTGTTCCGCGAACACTTCCTGACCTGCTTCATCTCCGACCCGGTCGGGGTGACCCTGCGCAACAAGATCGGCATCGACAACATCTGCTGGGAAGCCGACTACCCGCACAGCGACTCGATGTGGCCCGGCGCCCCCGAGGAACTGTGGGACGTGCTGACCGAGAACAACGTTCCTGATCACGAGATCAACAAGATGACGTACGAGAACGCCATGCGCTGGTACTCGTTCGACCCGTTCACCCACATCGCGCGCGAGCAGGCGACCGTCGGAGCGCTACGCAAAGCCGCTGAGGGCCATGATGTTTCGATCCAGGCACTGAGCCATCACGAGCAGGGCACCCGCGGTGATGCACTACACGCCGCAGCGAAGGCGAACTCGGGCGAGTAGTCACCTTCTCCCGCGAGCAGACATAGAACTGCCCCTTTTCGAGCGAAAAGGGGCAGTTTTATGTCTCAGTGTCAGTCTGGCAATTGCCGCGTTGCGGTGGTTGGGTCTGGATCATCTGGTGTCTGGCTCATTTTGTGTCTGCCGCCCCTTTGGTGGGTTGGCGTTGAGCAGTAGTGCCGGCATCAGATGTGAAGGACCGGACGGCGTGACTTGATAGGAGCGTGGCTGTCAGCGGTCACGTAATTCCCCCAGCTTGAGGGTCGTCCGTCACGGAATTCCCCCACCCCGTCTGTCACGTAATTCCGCCACCCGGGCGGTGTGGCAGCCGCTCGTGGGCCTCGTAGGCAGGTTCGCTCGACTCACGGTTCGACTCGTGAGGAAGGGCGCCGATGGCGAGGAGAAGTTTCGACGTGTTCGACCTGATCGAGTTGTTGACCCATTGGCATGCGGGTCGGTCCCAGCGCCAGCTCGCGGAGAGTTTGGGCATCGACCGCAAGACCATCGCAAAGTATCTGGCGCCGGCGATCGCGGAGTCACTGACCCCCGGCGGAGTGCCGATCACCGAGACGGCGTGGGCGGCCCATGTCGGCCGGTGGTTCCCCGAGATCGCCGACCCCGGCCTGCGGGCCACGACCTGGCCCGGGATCGAGGTGCACCGCGACCGGATCCGTGACTGGCTCAAAGCCGAGGTCAGTGCGGCGACGGTGGCGCAGCGGCTGCGCGACGAGCATGGCGTTGCCGCCTCGGAATCCTCAGTGCGCAGGTGGATCTCGGGGAACCTTTCCGAGGAGGCGGCCCGCAACAAGGTGACCGTGCCGCGCGGGCCGGTGCCGGCGGGCAGCGAAGCCCAGATCGACTACGGCAAGCTCGGGATGTGGTTCGACCCGGTCAGCGGTCGACGCGTCACGGTGTGGGCGTTCGTGATGGTGCTGGCTCACTCACGGCACCTGTTCGTCCAACCGGTCCTGAAGATGCATCAATCCTCCTGGTGCGCTTCGCATGTGGCGGCGTTCGAGTTCTTCGGGGGTGTCCCGGCCCGGCTGGTCCCGGACAACCTGAAGACCGGTGTCACTCGACCGGATCTCTATGACCCGAAGATCAACAAGGCCTACGCCGAGCTGGGTGCGCACTACGGCTGCCTGGTCGATCCGGCGCGGGCGAACAAGCCGAAGGACAAACCACGCGTCGAGCGGCCGATGCAATACGTTCGGGACTCGTTCTGGCGGGGTCGGGAGTTCACCTCGCTGGAGCAGATGCAGGCCGCCGCGGTGGCGTGGTGCCGTGAGGTCGCCGGGGTGCGACAGTCGCGGGCGCTGGACGGTGAGCAACCCGGGTTCGTCTTCGCCACCGTCGAACGACGTGCATTATTACCGTTGCCTCAGAACGCATTTCAGCTCGCGGTGTGGTCGACGGGCAAGGTCGCCACCGACTGCCACGTCAAGGTCGGCAAGGCGCTGTACTCGGTTCCGTGGCGGCTGATGGGCCAGCAGGTCCATGCTCGCACCTGCGGTGACATCGTGCAGATCGTGCACGGCGGTGACGTGGTGGCCACCCACGTCACCCATCACCGCGGGCGGGCCACCGACTTTGAGCACTACCCGCCGGAGAAGATCGCCTTCACGATGCGCAACCCGACCTGGTGCCGCCGGGTGGCCGCCGAGGTCGGACCGGCCTGCACCCAGGTCATCGCCGAGTTCATGGAAGTCAACGCCATCCACCGGTTGCGCAGCGCCCAAGGCGTCCTCGCACTGCGCAAGACCGTCGGCGACGTCCGCCTGGAGGCCGCCTGCGCCCGTTCGATAGCTGTGGGCGATCCGAGCTACCGCACCGTCAAGGGGATCCTGGTCGCCGGCACCGAACTCGACGGCATTCCCGAATCCGCCGCCCCGCAGGCCGCGGCCCATCTGCGCGGACCGCAAGCATTCGACACCACCACCGGCGAGACCGCGTAACCACCGCATCGTATCTGACTGTCAATCAACATCATTCGATCAGAACCAAGGACATCAACCTATGAGCAGCATTCTCGACCCCGCCCTGCGCAATGCGCTACGCACCCTCAAACTCACCGGCATGCTCGACACCCTCGACACCCGGCTGGCCCAAACCCGCGACGGCACCCTCGGACACCTCGACTTCCTCCAAGTTCTCTGCGAAGACGAGATCGCCCGCCGCGAATCCGCCGCCCTCACCCGGCGCATCCGCCGAGCCCGCTTCGAGGAACAATCGACCTTCGAATCCTTCGACTTCACCGCCAACACCAAACTGCCCGCCGCGATGCTGCGAGACCTGGCCGCACTGCGGTGGCTCGACGCCGCCGAATCAGTCATCCTCTACGGACCCGTCGGCGTCGGGAAAACCCATATGGCACAAGCACTTGGCCACGCCGTAGCCCGCCGCGGCGGCGACGTCCGCTTCGCCAAGACCTCCCGGGTGCTCTCCGACCTCGCCGGCGGTCACGCCGATCGCACCTGGGGTCAACGCATCCGCGAATACACCAAACCGCTCGTGCTCATCCTCGACGACTTCGCCATGCGCGAGCACACCGCGATGCACGCCGACGACCTCTACGAGTTGATCTCCGACCGCGCCGTCAACGGCAAACCGCTCATCCTGACCTCCAACCGATCACCAAAGGACTGGTACAACCTGTTCCCCAACCCCGTCGTCGCCGAGTCACTGCTCGACCGGTTGATCAATACCAGCCACCAAATCCTGATGGACGGCCCTAGCTACAGACCCCGAAAAAGACCCGGCGCTAGCGCGCCGGTAGACAACACCAAGCCATCCCGGTAGACCTACACCGAGGCCCACCGGTGGCGGAATTACGTGACGGACACCCCGGGGGAATTACGCGACGGTCGACACGTGGCATCGCCCCCGACTGAGAAGTGTCCGCCGACCGGCCCAACCTCAACACACCCTCTTCATGACTGAAGGAGGCAACCATCATGGTTGTTGTTGGAGCCGATGTACACAAGTCCACCCACACCTTTGTCGCGGTCGATGAGGTCGGGTGCAAGCTCGGCGAGAAGACCGTCAAGGCCACCACTGATGGGCATCGCAAGGCCATCATGTGGGCCCGCGAGCAGTTCGGTGTCGAGTTGATCTGGGGCATCGAGGACTGCCGCAACATGTCGGCACGGCTGGAGCGTGACCTGCTCGGTGCGGGGCAGAAGGTGGTGCGGGTACCCACCAAACTGATGGCCGCCACCCGCAAGTCCGCGCGCGCTCGAGGCAAGTCCGATCCGATCGATGCGCTTGCGGTGTCGCGGGCAGTGCTGCGCGAACCTGATCTGCCGGTCGCTTCGCACGACGAAGTGTCGCGGGAGTTCAAGTTGTTGACTGATCGTCGTGATGTTCTTGTGGGACAACGGACCTCGGCGATCAACCGGGTGTTGTGGCATGTTCATGACCTCGATCCCGAGTGGGCCGCCGCGTTGGGCTCACTGACTGCTCTCAAGCATCAGAAGGCCCTGATGGTGTGGCTGGCCGAGCGGCCCGGTGTGGTCGCTGAAATCGCCCGCGCTGAGGTGGGCGACATCATCCGGCTCACCAGTGAGATCAACACCTTGACCAACCGCTTGGCGGCCAGCATCGGCCAGGTCGCACCGACGCTGCTGGCGATTCCTGGCTGCGCGGAGCTCTCGGCGGCCAAGATCGTCGGCGAGGTCGCCGGCATCGGCCGGTTCACAAGTGAGGCAGCGTTTGCCTGCCATACCGGGGTTGCGCCCATCCCGGCGTGGTCTGGGGCCAGTGCCGGGCAGATGCGGTTAAGCCGGGCCGGCAACCGTCAACTCAACGCCGCCATCCACCGCATCGCCCTGACCCAGATTCGGATGACCGGCAGCCTCGGGCAGATCTACTTCCAAAAACTGATCGAGACCGGGAAAACCAAACGCGCGGCGCTGCGCTGCGTCAAACGCCGAATCGCTCGCCGCGTCTACCAAGCCCTACGCCGCGACGCCCACGACCACCAAAACCCAGTCAAGCCGCCACAATCAGTGGCGGCTTGACATAGGAGCTATTGCTCGGCGCTCCTCTTAACGCAGCGAATACCGCACCGGCAGGTGCTTGAGACCTCCGACGAACGTGGTGGCCATGTGCTGCGGTACGCCGGTGAGCTCCGCGGACCGCAACCGCGGTAGAAGCTCGGAGAAGAAGCTGTTGATCTCCATCCGGGCCAGTGCGGCACCGAGGCAGAAATGCACACCGTAGCCGAACGCGATGTGTTTGTTGGGATCTCGCCCGACGTCGAAGCGGAACGGATCGCCGAAGACGTCCTCGTCGCGGTTACCCGAGACATAGGACAGCAGCACCGACTCGCCCTTCGAAATGCGTACACCGCGAATCTCGTAGTCCCGTTGCGCGGTGCGCATGAACTCCTTGACCGGTGTCGTCCAGCGGACCATCTCCTCGACTGCCAGCGGCATCAGACTCATGTCGTTCTGCAGCCGGGCCAGTTGGTCGGGATTCTGCAGCAGCGCGTGCATACCACCAGAAATGCTGGCACTGCTGGTGTCGTGGCCGGCAGCGGCGATGATCGCGTAATAGGAAACCGTGTCGATATCGGACAGCGGCTCCCCGTCCAGGGTGGCGTTGGCGATCGTCGAAGCCAAGTCGTCGGTCGGATTCGCCCGACGCGAGGCGGTCAGTTCGGTGAAGTACTGGAACATCTCGAGCAGCGCCATGCCCTGCTCCTCCATGCTGGTGCCGCGCTTGAACTCGTCGTCGTCGCTGCCGAACAGCTCCTGGGTGAGCTTGAGCATGAACGCAAAGTCGGACTCGGGCACACCGAGCAGTGTCATGATCATGTACAGCGGATAGTTCACGGCGACCTGCTGCACGAAATCGCATTCCGGCCCCTCATCGACCATTCTGTCGACGAACCGCTTGGCCAGTTCGTCGGCGCGATCCTTCAACGCGCGCATGGCCTTTGGCCGAAACCAGTTGGCTCCGATGGCCCGCAGGTCGCGGTGCAGTGGGTCGTCGGTGTGGATCAACGTCCGGATTCCGATCGCGGCCTGCTGCTCGTCACCCTCGCGGGTGACCAGGACCGGGCGCGGCGAGTTGGTGAAGATGTCGTTGGCACGCTCGATCTCCATGATGTCTGCGTGCTTGGTGATCGCCCAGAAGGGGGCATAGTCGGGCACCTCGACCCAGGACACCGGGGCGTTGGCCCGCAGGTGGGTCAGGTCCGCGTGAAGTGTCACCTCGTCGGCGTACGCCGAGGGGGTGGCGAACATCTTGGCGACGTCGTCGATGGTCCGGACGGTCATACGTTGCTCCTCACTGGCGGGCACTCACGAAATTCCTGCAGCACCGCGTTGACGGTTTCCGGGGAAACCGCGGCGGGAAAGCCGGGCAGCACGCGGTCGATGACGCCGTCGCAACGGCGCCGCAGCGCAGCGGCCAACTCGGGGATGGGGGCCACCACGGCGAATGCGTCCAGCACGTCGTCGTCGATGAGCTCGCCCATTGCGTCCCACCGGCCGGCCAACGACAGTCGGTGCAGTTCGGTGTGCAGATCACCCCAGCCGTGCAGTTCCAGAACTTTGCGGTATGCGGGTGTCGAGCCGTAGAACGCAAGCTGTTTGCGGGTCGCGACCGATGCCGCGGCCATCTCCTGCTCGTCAGCGCCGGTCACGATGAACACCGGACAGGACAGCTCGAAGTCACGACGGTCACGCCCACTTCGGTCCATCCCGCGCTGTAGCGCGGCCGTGGTCACCTCGTCCAGATAGCGCCGCGTGGTGAACGCGTGGGCCAGTAGCCCATCGGCTACCTCACCGGACACCTCGGTCATCAATTCGCCCACCGCCGCCAGGAACACCTTGGGGAACGGAAGCGTCGACGGCTCCGGGGTGAACATCGGCGTCATGATCTTGTGGGTGTAGAACTCACCCTCGAACCGCAGCTTCGAACCGTCGCGCCAACAACTCCAAATCGCCTGCAGCGCTTCGACGTACTCGCGCATCCGGCGGGCTGGATGGCTCCACGGCATACTGAACCGTTTCTCGATGTGCGGCTGGATCTGGGTACCGAGTCCGAGGATGAAACGTCCGCCCGAGTAGGTCTGCAGGTCCCAGCCCAGCTGGGCCATCGTCATCGGATTGCGCGCAAAGGCTACGGCGATGCTGGTGCCGATCTGCATCCGCTCGGTGTGCTCGGCCGCGATCGCCAAGGGTAGGAACGGGTCGTGGTTGATCTCGCCGGTCCAGCATCCGTCGTAGCCGTGAGCTTCCAGCTCGCGGGCGATGTCCGGAACCTCGGCCAGCCGGCTGGGAACGCCGCGATCGATCTTGATGCCTCGTGGAACCTCGTCACTCATCGCTGGTGTGCGCCTTTGCCACGTTGTCCCGCCATGTGCATACCGACCACCCGATCGACGCTACAGTAAGCAATTCAGTATGGTCAACGGCGGTAGGCTTGGACACCCGATGACGAACGCTCGACACGTGAGGACAGTGGCATGACAAGGACGTCGGCATGACGAACGACCCGGAGTGGAAGGAAACGCTCGAGGATCTCGCTCGCCGGCGTGAGCACACGTTCGGCATGGGTGGTCCCGAACGGGTGGCCAAGCATCACGGCAAGGGCAAGCTCGATGCCCGGGCGCGGGTCGCACGACTGCTGGATCCCGGCACCTTTCAAGAATTCGGGACACTGGTCGGCGGCGACATCGCCGCCGACGGCCTCATCGCGGGAGCGGGTCGCATCGACGGCACACCGGTAATGGTGGGCGCCGAAGATTTCACCACGCTGGCCGGCAGCATCGGACCGGGGGGCAACGCCAAACGGTATCGGCTCGCAGAGTTGGCCCTACGCAACAAGATCCCGCTGGTGATGTTGTTGGAGGGCGCGGGTTTTCGCCCCAGCGGTGAGCACTACGGACGGACACCGACCGACCTGATCGCGCAGGCGAGATGTTCGGGAAAGGTGCCGACGATATCGGCAATCCTCGGCCCGTCGGCCGGCCATGGCGCCTTGGTGGCCCCAGTGTGCGACTTCAGCATCATGAGCCATCAGGGAGCGATCTTCACCGCCGGGCCACCGGTGGTGAAAGAGTCCACCGGAGAGGACATTTCGAAGGAGGATCTCGGCGGTCCGACCGTGGCACTGGCCAGCGGCGTGATTCACAACTACGCCGAGGACGACGAGACGGTCATCGACGACATCCGCCGTTACCTGTCCTACTTCCCGTCCAGCGCATGGTCGTATCCACCGACCCGGCTTGCCGACGACACCGCAGACCCGAGACCCACGCCGGAGATTCTCGATATCGTGTCCCGCGACAACCGCCAGATCTACGACATGCGCGCGGTGATCGACGAGATCTTCGACCGGCCCGACTGGTTCGAGGTGCAGCCGAAATTCGGTCGGGCGATCATCTGCGCGCTGGCCCACCTGGGTGGCTATCCGGTCGCGGTGGTGGCCAATCAGCCCCAGGTGACGGCCGGTTCGATCGACGCCGACGCCGCCGACAAGGCAGCCCATTTCATCACCGTGGCTGACTCGTTCCACCTACCGATCGTGTTCCTCGCCGACAACCCCGGCATGCTGCCGGGCAGCCAGTCCGAGCGCAGCGGCGTATTGCGCAGCGGGGCACGCATGTTTGCCGCCCAGACCGCCGCGACAACACTCAAACTGCACGTGACGCTGCGCAAGGCCTTCGGATTCGGCTCGATGGTCATGTCGCTGCTGGGTTTTGACGATCAGGTCGCGACGTTCGCCTACCCCGGGGCCACGATGGGCGCCATGGGTGCGGCTGCACTCAGCGCCGCCACCCACGCCGGCGAGGACTACGCCGAGGTGCTCAAGAAGATGGAACTGGAGGCGTCCTTCCGGTCGGCGGGCCATCTCGGTTTCGATGAGCTCATCTCCCCCGAAGAAACCCGCAACGCCCTGTTGGTCACCCTGCAGCACGGCATCTTCAGCCGTCAGGCGGTCGCCGAACCCGTGTATCGCACCTTGATCACTCCCTAACCATCTCCCGCGAGCAGACGCGAAAGTACCCAAATTTGATCGCTTACGGGTACTTTCGCGTCTTCTCGCGGGTCATGCCTGGGTGGCCCGGTACTCGGTGACGATCGGCTCAAGTTCGTCGGGAGTGGCCCCGTGCATGATCACCGCATCGGCACCGTAGTCGAATTCCTTGCGGATGCGGTCCACACACTGGCTCGCCGATCCGGTGGCCGACGGTTCCAGCCATTCGTCGGGAATGAGGGTGGCGATGTGTTCGATCTGTTCGGCGCTGGCCTTGTGGTCGATGCCACCCGGGATTGAGGTGACGACGGAATCCTCCCGGAATCGTTGCAGCACAGCTGGATCCCAGTTATTGGTCTTCACCAACAGGTCGCCGTAGCCCTGCAGGTAGGTGGCCAGGCGCGCCACGGTCTTCTTGAGCCGCAGTTCCTCGGGGAGGTGATCGCCGACAGTGGCAAAGCATGACCACACCCGCACACTGTCCGGGTCGCGGCCGGCCTGCTCGGCGGCGTCTTTGACGGTCTTTACGGCCCGCGTCAAGGTCTCCGGGGTGAAGTAGGTGTGCAGGATGACGTCGTCGAACTCCCGGCCACCCAACGCAAGGGTTTGTGGACCGAAGGCCACGATCGCCAGCCGAATGTCTTCGTTGAAGTCAGGGTCGAGGAACAGCACCTGGTACTTGCCGATCGGTCCGTCGTGGTTGAAGACCACCTCTCCGTGCCACAGCTTGCGCATGACCTGCGCGAAATCCTCCATCTGCGCGGTGGTCACCGCGGGCACGCCGAACGCGTTGTACATGGCGGCGACGCCGCGGCCGATGCCGAGCGTGAAGCGGCCCCGGGACAGCCGGTGCATCGTGGTGGCCCATGATCCGGTGATGAGCGGGTGGCGGGTGTTGTGATTGGTTGCCGCCGTGGCGATCTGCATACGTTCGGTCACGGCACACGCAGCGCCGACGAGCGAGGAGGCCTCCTTGACGTTCCACCGTTCGGAGATGAATGCGGTGCCGAAGCCGAGTTCCTCGCCGCGGCGCGCCTCGTCCATCAGCGTGGCCGGGCCTTCACCGCCCGCACCCGCCAGCAGGTAGTAACCAAGTTCGTCGAGTACCGGTTCGGTCATGCCCAAACTCCTTGTTTGTAGCCACAATTCCACACTTCGGTGATGCGCCCGTCGATGACGCGAAAGATCTCCATACTGCTGACCGTCGTCGAGTTGCCGTCGGTGAACGTCATCGGCGACTCGTACACGATCGTGACGTGTTCCCCGTCATCGCCGGCAACCACCAGCCGGAGATCGAACCGCACGGTCTCGAACATCGCCCAGTGGTCGACCACCCGGGCCACGGCTTCCTCGTGAGTCAGCACCGCCGCCTCCCCCACATCGTGGCGGGTGACGGTGTCCCCCAGCAGCTCTTCGGCGAGCGCGAAATCCTTCTGGTTCCACACCACCAGGTTGTAGAGCTCCACCACTTCACGCGCGGTTCTCATGAAAATTCCTCCAGGGCGTCGATGTCCTCGATGGCCGCGACGGCCCGGTCGATGAGCGTGAGACACAGTTGCCGAGACCGCTCCGGTGCGACATCCCAGGTGAGCAGGGCGACCACCGGCATGTACAGCAGCAGCGCCGTCGCGAGACGGTAATGGCGCCAGGCCTCGTCGAACGGGTACCCGTCGACCTGGCCGACATATTCGCGCAGCAGGTCCGCGTCGTGGCCGCGGCGCACCTCGGTCGGCAGACCCTGACTGACCAGATACGCGATATCGGCCGCACCCGCACCGCGAACCGTCAACTGGAAGTCCACCACCTTCAGCGCCTCATGACGGAAGAACATGTTGTCGGCCCGAATATCTCCGTGCAGCAACATATTCCGGTCTGAAAGCGCGGAAAGGGCGATGGGTGCGAGATCGGCGAACCGCTCGGCGAACGCGGCGACCGCCGGGGGTACCGGCTGGCGGGTGTGGTCTCGGTAGAGCTGCCATCCGGGAACGAAAGCGGGCAAGAACAGGTCCCGGGTCAACGAGCTGTCGATGCTCGGGAATTCCTGCAGTACCGCATCATCGACGCCTGCCGACCAGGTGTGCAGGCCGGCCAACTGTTCGATACAGAGCCGGGCGCGCGGAAGCGACAGGCCGGCTAGATGATCGGCATTCTCCCAGTCCCGCAGATCTTCGAGCACGAGCACGAAGTCGGACCCGGAGCTCCGCGCGACATGGCAGCGCGGCGTGGCAATAGGCGCATCCGGCGCGATGTGCCGGTAGAAGTACAGCTCGCGTTGGTAGCCCCCGAGCATCTCCATCCCGCCCCGAGCCAGCGAGTCGGCGGGCAGTTTGACGATCAAAGTCTCTGGAACATCATCGGATCCGCTCAGCTCGATCCGATACAGCGCCGCGGAGAATCCGGTGTCCAGCGCGATCCGCTCGGCTCGTACCGCCGTCACCGGCGCTCCCAGCGCCTCCGTCAACCAGGGCGCGGTGACCTCGTCGATGCCCGTGGGTACCGGTCCAGAAAATGGCGCTGCGACTGTTGTCATCCTCGACCTCCGCACAGAAATTTGACGCAGAACAACTAAGTTAGTTGTCGGCGATCTAATATGCAAGGGTGCCTTCCCCAGCCCAGGGCCTCACCCAGCCGGAGCGCGTCGAGCAGTCCTCGCGCCGGCTGCTGCAGGCTGCCGCTGAGTTGATCGTCGAAAAGGGCTGGGAAGCAACGACCGCCGCTGAGATCGGCCGGCGAGCCGGGTACAGCCGGGCCATGGTGCACGCCCGCTACGGCAGCAAGGACGCCATCCTCGACGCCTTCCAGGACATGTACGTGGCGCGACTGAACCCCGACCCCGAACCGGGCGCCACCGGACTGCAGCAGGTACTGGCACATTTCGACCGCGTGCAGGAGATTCACGCCGAGGACGCCGCGGTGACCAGAGCCATGTTCGTGTCCGCATTCGAGGCGGTGAAGACCACCTCGCCACTGCGCGACGGGGTGCGCGCCCAATTGGCCGGGGCGGCCTTCAAGGTCGAAGCCGGGCTACATGCCGGTATCGCCGACGGTTCACTGCTCCCCGATATCGATGTCGACATGGCGGTGCGAGACATCACCGGATCCATCTTCGGTATCGCTTTCCAGTGGGTGGTCCTCCCCGAGGACCACGATCTCGACCACGAGATCGACTGTGTACGGGCCCGGATCACGTCAATCTACGGTCGTTAAGAACCGCTCGGTCACATCCTGCACCGCACCGGAGAACAGATGCCCGACATGGCTGCCGTCGTGCCAGTAGAGCTCCCCGCCCCATTGCTCGTGCATGGCCGAGGCCGAACTGCGCATCGCCATCTGGTCGTGCCAGGCACCGACGATGAGCCGCCGGTCGGCATGCGGCCGGGTATGCAGCGGGTCGATCACCGAGGTCATCGCCGCCACGGTGGCCGACTGTAGATCTCGCGCGGATTGCTGACCCGCCGATCCCCAGCGTCCCAGGTGCATGCCGATCATCGTGTTGAGGCCGAGGATTGGGGTGTACAGCGCGACCGCGTCGACCCGCGCGTCCAGATGCGACACCAGCGCCGCCACCGCGCTGCCCAGCGACAGACCGGCGACCGCGATCGAGGAGGCCTGTGGTTCCAGCCAGCCGATCAATGCCCGCACTTCCGACACCGCCCGCATCATGCCGGCCACGTTGGCCAGCGGATCGCGGGCGGGATACTCGGGCCAGGAACTGCGCCGCGGCCCGTGTCCGGGCTGCACCGGTAGTGCCACGTTGAACCCGAGGTCCCGCAACTGCCGCACCCGGGCCACCAGAAGATCCATCGAATCGCCCTGGCCGGCGCCGTGCACCCAGATCAGCCACGGCCGTGTGTCGTCTCCGCAGCGATACAGCCGCACCCGGGCGGTGGCCCCACCAGCGTGACCGTCGGCCACGACCGAGGCCGGCAGCGTGGGCTCGTGGTCGAACGTCAATTCTTCGAAGGTCAGCGCACCGAACCGGCGCGGCCGGATGTGCTTGATCTGCAGGGGATCCGGGCTGTGGTGCGCACCGTCGATACCGAGTCCGCCAAGTTCGCCGGCGGCCCGCTCATAGTCGCTCAGCGGTCGCGGCAACTGCGGCGGTGGTCCGGTCAGCGTCATCCCGGTGACGACCAGTTCATCGAGGGCCACCTCGCCCAGCTGGCGCAGACCATCGATCGACAAGGGGTTCCAGTCCCCCGACCCGGTCAGCGCGCCGACCGAACGGGGCAGGACGCCGCCGAGCTCCCAGACGATCTGGACCGCTCTATGCAACGGTGAATCCGGTGTAGCCGTCGGTAGCGATCTCGTCACAACGGCGACGGTACTCGGGGATCCCTGCGGTGTACCCCAGGTACATCCGCTTCTTGCCGGGCACATTGCCGCCGTTGTACCAGGAGTTGCAGCTCGGGTGCACCAGCACGGTGGGCGCCACCAGGGCAGTCGTGTGCTCGACCCATTCGGTCTGTGCCTGCGACGTCGCCTCGATACTGCAATACCCGCCGCCCCTCAGGTATGCGATGCAGTCCGCGATCCAGTCCACGTGCTGCTCCAGGGCGGCCACGAAATTGGATGCCGCCGAGGGACTTCCCGGGCCTTGGATGGTGAACAGGTTCGGGAAGCCGGCCACCGCCAGCCCCAGGTAGGACAGTGCGCCCTCCTTGGCCCAGTACTCTCCCAGCATCAGGCCGTCCCGGCCACGCACGTCGATCCGACTCAACGCGCCGGTCATGGCATCGAAGCCGGTGGCATACACGATCACGTCGAGATCGAAATCGCCTTGTTCCGTGGAAATCCCGGTCTCCGTCACCGCACGGATCGCACCCTTGCGCAGATCGACGAGGGCGACGTTGTCGCGGTTGTACGTCTCGTAATAGCCCTGATCGATGATCGGCCGCTTGCACGCGAACGGGTGGCTGGGGGTCAAAGAGGCCGCCGTCACCGGGTCGCTGACGATGCGGGCCACGGCCTGTCCGTACAACTCGGTGGCCATCCGGTTGGCGTCGATGTCGAAGAAGATGTCACCCCAGTTGAGCGCACCCATCACGCCGTGTTCCTCCACCGCGCGCCGCTTGTCTTCGGGCGTAGCCGATTTCACCGGCGGCCGCACCAACATCTCCAGCAGCACCGAGAACGCACTGAGCCGGGCCGCCCCGACCGGATGTTCGCGCTGTGCGGCGCGGATCTGCGCGTAGTCGGCCTTGAGCGTGTCCAGTTCACCCGGTTCGAAGGCACGAACCTGCCAGGGCAGCGTGAACGCCGGAGAACGTTGGAAGACCGTCAGCTGTTCGGCCTCGGCGGCCACCACCGGGATCAGTTGCACGCCGGTGGAACCGGTGCCGATCACGCCGACGCGCTTGCCCGTGAGATCGACACCCTCGCGCGGCCACCGACTGGTGAACAGCGACGTGCCGGTGAAGCAGCTCATCCCGGCGATATCGGGTTCCAATGGCACCGAAAGGATTCCGGTGGCCGCCACCACGAAGGGTGTACGCAGCGTCTGTCCGTCGGCGGTGTCGATCGCCCACTCCGCGGTGTCCTCGTCGAAGGTCATCGCTACGACCTCGGTTCCGAACTCGATGTCGCGACGCAGATCGAGCCGGTCGGCGACGAAGTTCAGATACGCCTCGATCTCCGGCTGAGCCGGCATCGTCTCCGTCCAGACCCACTCCTGCTGAATCTCATCGCTGAAGCTGTAGGAGTATTCGATGCTCTCGATGTCACAGCGCGCACCCGGATACCGGTTGACCAGCCAGGTACCGCCGACGGCATCGGCCTTCTCCAGAACCCGCACCCGCAGGCCCTGCTCCCGGAGTCGATGCAGTGCGTACAGGCCGGAGAATCCGGCGCCGACGACGATCACGTCAAAGTCTGCGGCACTCACAGGTCGATGACCTTCTCGTCGCGGCTTCTGCGCTCGACGTAGAACTGCGCGGCCCGGCCGATCGATTCGGCGGTCGGCGCTGGTTTCCACCCCAGGTCACGGGTCGCCTTACTGTGGTCGGCCGGCGACGTCAGCCACATCAGCCGCGCCGTGGTGAGGTTCATCGGAAAGTCGGTGCCGAACAACCGATTCGACATGCCGGCGAACCACCCGAAGGCGTACAGGGGGGCCATGGGGATACCAAATCTCGGCGGTCGCTCCCCCACTGCCTCCGCAGCCGTGGTGAACATCTCCCGCTGAGACATGTAGCGTTCCGACACGATGTAGCGCTCGCCGATCCGGCCATGCTCGGCAGCCCGAATCAGCGCATCGGCGGCGTCGTCGATCCCCACCACCTCCGAACCGACACCACGCACATAGACGGGTACCTTGCCGAACGCAGCCATCGCCACGAGGGCACCCTGTCTCGGTTGCCAGTCGGGCGGGCCGTACGGGTTGGACACACACATCGCCACGGCAGGCAGGCCACGCTCCCTGGCGTAAGACAGCACCAGGCCTTCGGCCTGACGCCGGGATTCGATGTACGGCCCGCCTTTTCCAGCCCAGTTGAACGGGGTGTCCTCGTCGACGGTTGCGCCATCGTCGCCGACCGCGATCGTTCCGATGGTGGACAGGAAGACAAAGCGCTGCAGGTCGGCGTTCACGGCCACGTCGAGCACATTGCGCAGGCCCTCGACATTGGTGGAGAACAGCGGTGCCGGATCGGCCAGGTGGGCGCGGGTGTCGACGACGCAGTAGAACACCACGTCCCGGTCGACCATCGCGGCCGTCACCGCCTCGGTATCGAAGACGTCGCCGTAGCAGCGTTCGACCTCGAGACCATCGATGCCCTTGGTCGTACTGCTGCGACGCAGCAGTACCCGCACCTCGTCGCCCCGCTCGACGAGTTGGCGGGTGACACAGGCGCCCACGTTTCCACTGGCGCCCATCACGAGTACTTTTCGTCGGCGATCCATCCCTGCTCCATCCCGTCTGACGACCAACGATGGATGTTACGGTAATGCTTTCAGTAGCACTCTGGAAACGGGTCAGAAACCGGGAGATCGATGAAGTACACTCTGGAATATCCCAGCGAACTGCCCACCGCACCTGAGGATTTCCTGCAGCCCGAGGCCATCCGCGCGGTCGCGACCCAGGCCGAGGCCGCAGACTTCTCGGCGATCGCATTGAGCGAGCACCCGGCCCCGTCGGCCAAGTGGCGCCACAACGGCGGCCACAACACCCTGGACCCGATCTCCGCGCTGAGCTTCATGGCGGCAGCCACCACGCACATCCGGTTGATGACCAATCTGTACGTGCTCCCGTTCCGCAATCCGTACCTGTCGGCCAAGGCGCTGGGCAGTCTGGATCTGGTTTCCGGTGGCCGACTGATCGCCGGCGTCGGGGCGGGCTATCTGCGATCGGAGTTCGCGGCGGTGGGCGTCGACATCGACCGTCGGGCGGAACTGCTCGACGAGGCGTTGGCCGCGCTTCGCTCCATCTGGGCGGATCCGGAAAGACCGTTTGTCGGTATGGATTTCGGAGCGATTGGTGAGCTCTGGCTGCAACGCCCGGCGCAGCAACCCCATCCGCCGATCTGGATCGGCGGGAACGGCGCCGCCGCGATCCGGCGCGTGGTCGAGCACGGCAACGGGTGGATGCCGATCATCGCTGCGGTGGGCATGGCCTCGACGATGCGCACCGCGGCCATCGAAGATGCCGACCAGTTCGGCGCCGCCGTCCAGCGCCTGCGCGACCGCCTCGCCGATGCCGGCCGTGACCCGCACTCGGTCGATGTCCAAGTGGTGTGCCCGCCTACCGACCTGGATGACGAAGCGTCCCTCCGGCACGCACGTGACGTGTTGGCCGAACTCGCCGGCCATGGTGCCACCTGGGCAGTTGTGCATGCGGACGGCAGCAGCCCAGCGGCCGCACTCGACTACATCAAGGCCTTCGGCGAGATGGTGATCATGCACTGACTCTGCGTTCGGGGCGCGATCGCGCGAGAAGGCTGAACCCTCAGCGCAGAGTCAATGGCAGGCCGCTAGGCGGTCTTGAATTTGAGCAGGGTTCGGGTCAGGTGCAGACTGGTGATCTGCCATGTGCCGTCACGCTTTTCGTAGGTCTCGTGGTAGTGACCCGCGCCGTGCAGCTCACCGCCGTCGGGGAAGAACAACATGTCCTCCATGGCCCAGATGCCGGTCGCGGTCGTGTCGGAGGTCAGCGCGATCTCGGGCGTGTGGCAGTGGTGCACCGTCGCTGCGTGCTCGACACCGCCCCAGACCACCGGGAAGAACTCATCGAAGCTCTTCAGCGGCGGAGCGGTCTGCGGGTCGGCACCGCCGGTCGAGACGGCCATGTCGAGTGTCACCACCACATCTTCGACGAAGAGCGCTCGCCAGGCATCGATGTCCTTGGTGTCCAGGAACCGGCAGTAACGGGCCTTGAGCTGCTTGATCGCCTCGACGTCGTCGGACAACGGGTCACCTCCTGATCGACTGCGGCGAACTATACGGTAAGCACCTCAGTTGGGACCCCAACCGCCGCGCACCGCAACCTTCCTATGCAGTAAACGCTACTGTAATGTCTTCCGTAACTATTGCGCGCGCAGCGAAACAGGAGGGCAGCGGGACCATGAAAGTGCCGTTCACCTGGAAGGTCACCGGCTGGTTCATGATCGGCTGGTCGGCAGAATACGAGGTCGGCGACGTGAAGGCGCTGAAGTACTTCGGTGAAGACCTCGCCGCCTACCGCGACGAGTCCGGCGAGATGCATGTGCTGGAAGCACATTGCAAGCACCTGGGTGCCCACATCGGACACGGCGGCACGGTTGTCGGGGACTGTGTCGAGTGCCCGTTCCACGGCTGGCGCTGGGGCCCCGAAGGGAACAACACCTATATCCCTTACCAGCCCGACAAGCCGAACCGCGGCCTGCGGCTACGGTCCTACCCGGTCAAGGAGCAGTACGGCTGCATCTTCATGTGGTACCAGCCCGACGGGAAGGAACCGCAGTGGGAACTGCCCGACATCTTCCACAAGTTCCCACAGTTCGAGACCGATCCGGACGCGTACTACCGGCCCTATCCCGAGTTCTCCAGCCGGGCCGATGCCATCCCGGTCCATCCGCAGATCGTGGCCGAGAACGCCCCCGACAGTTCCCATTTCCGCTACGTGCACGGCGCGACGGTGACACCGGTCTGTCTGTATTGGGAGGGCGTCGACCAAGAGTGGCGGTTCCTCACCGGTTGGCCCGATACCCGCAGCGACGATCCGGACAAGATGGCCCTGCGTATCCACAGCCACTACTCCGGGCTCGGATTCGCCATGAGCGTCTTCGAAGGTTCCTCGAATCACCGACTGATCTTCGCCTGCACCCCAGTCGACGATGAGGTGTCGGACATGTTCTATTCGATCTGGTGGCCTAAAGAATCAGGCACAGCTGCCGGGTCCGACATCCCGCCCCAGCACGTACGCGAGAAGGTGGAGAAGCAGTTCCTCAAAACGGTATGGGAGGACTGCGACATCTGGCGCTATCAGAAGTACGTCGAGCATCCACCGCTGGCAAAGGTCGACGCCAAACATTATATGGCCCTGCGTAAGTGGGCCACCCGATTCTACGAAGTGCCCGCCGAAACCGACACCGTCGCGCACGCATGAGGCCCGACCTGAAAGACCTTGTCGCGCCCGGCCACACCGCGATCATCACCCAGGAGTGTCAGGGCGCGGTGGTCGGTCCCGACGCCGGGCTGGCCGCACTGGCCGACGAGGCCCGCCGCGAGGCCCTACCCAACATCGCCCGACTGCTACCGGCGGCCCGAGCCGTCTCGGCCCGGGTCGTGCACTGTCTCGTGCAGCGGCGCCCGGATGGCCTGGGCTCCAACCACAATGCCAAGATCTTCGCGATCGGACGCAGCGACGTCGGCATCCTGCCCGGAAGTCCCGGCGCCACCCTGCTTCCCGAATTCGGCCCGGAGCCCGACGATCTCGTACTGTCCCGCTGGCACGGACTGGGGCCGATGGGCGGCACCGACCTGGACCCGATCCTGCGCAACCTCGGCGTGAGCACGATCGTGGCCGTGGGCGTCTCGGTGAACATCGCGATCACCAACCTGGTGATGGACGCGGTCAACGCCGGGTACCGGGTGGTCCTGCCGCGGGATGCGGTGGCAGGGATCCCGACGGCCTATGCCGACGCGGTCATCGACAATACGTTGTCTCTGCTGGCCACCGTCACCACGACCAACGACCTGCTGCACGCCTGGCAGCACTGACCCGCCCCCCTGCCCTCAACCAAAGAGGAGAAGCCCGTGCAGTTCACCGTTCCCGTCGTAGCCGAAGCAGTCGCAGCCGCCATCGGCGACCGCCCGCTGATCGTCCAGGGCGACCGTCGGTTCACCTACCGCCAGATCATGGACCGGTCGAATCAGCTGGCGGCGTATCTGCATTCGCGCGGGCTGGGAGCCCAGACCGAACGTGGCGACCTGGCCGGCCACGAGGTAGGTCAGGACCTGCTGGGCATCTACGCCTACAACGGGCCGGAATTCGTCGAGTCCCTGCTCGGCTCTTTCCGGGCCCGGGTCGCACCGTTCAACGTCAACTATCGCTACGTCAAGAACGAACTGCAGTACCTGCTCGCCGACTCCGGCGCGTCCGCGCTGGTCTATCACGCGGCCTTCGCACCGCGGGTGGCCGAGGTCCTCCCCGACCTGCCCGCCCTCCGGGTGCTGATCCAGATCGCCGACGACTCCGGCAACGAACTGCTCGACGGCGCAGTGGATTACGAGACGATCGTCGGTGATGCCACGGCAGCAGCGCCTCCTGTCCAACCCAACCCCGACGACCTGTACGTGCTCTACACCGGCGGCACGACCGGCATGCCCAAGGGCGTGCTGTGGCGCCAGCACGACATATTCATGACCGCGTTCGGTGGGCGCAACATGGTGACCGGCGAGAAAGCGCGGTCCGTCGAGGAGATCGTCGGGCGTGCGGTCGACAATCCGGGTACCAAGCTGATGATCCTGCCGCCGCTGATCCACGGCGCGGCACAGTGGGCCGCGATGACGGCGATCAGCACCGGCCAAACCCTGGTATTTCCCTCCGTAGTCGACCGTTTCGATGCCGATGACGTGGTCCGCACCATCGAACGCGAACAGGTGCTGGTGGCCACGGTGGTGGGTGACGCCATGGCACGCCCGCTCCTGGATGCGATCAAGGCAGGAACTGCGGACGTCTCCTCGCTGTCGGTCGTCGCCAACGGGGGCGCGCAGCTGACCCCCTACGTCAAACAGCAACTCATCGATGCGAAGGCCAATCTGATCGTCGTCGACGGGGTGGGGTCATCGGAGACCGGCGCCCAGATGAGCCACATGTCGGCCCCCGGCGCGGTGTCGACCGGAACCTTCAACGCTGGCCCCGATACCTGTGTGGTCACCGAGGATTTCACCGCTGTCCTGCCTGCCGGCCACGAGGGGCTGGGTTGGCTGGCGCAGCGGGGGTTCGTGCCGCTGGGCTACAAGGGTGATGCCGCCAAGACCGCGGCGACGTTCCCGGTGATCGACGGTGTGCGCTACGCGACGCCGGGTGACCGGGCCTGCCACCTGGACAGCGGAGCCGTCGAACTCCTCGGCCGGGATTCGGTCACCATCAACTCCGGCGGCGAGAAGATCTTCGCCGAGGAGGTCGAATCCGCGATCGCGTCGCATCCGGCGGTGCGGGACGTGGTGGTCACCGGCCGCCCCAGTGAACGCTGGGGACAGGAGGTGGTGGCTGTCGTCTGTTTGGCCGAGGAGGCGTTGGCGGACGGCCCCGTAGAGGCCGACGACCTCATCCGGCACGCCGAAACATCGATCGCCCGCTACAAGCTGCCCAAGGCCGTGGTGTTCCGCCCCGCCATCGAGCGCAGCCCGGCAGGCAAGGCCGATTACCGGTGGGCCCGCGAGCAGGCGGTCAGCGAAACTTCCTGAGCCTCGCTGCGGTTCGGCTGCGGGCCCGTCGCAGACTGAGGTCGGCGCTGACCCGCATGGACGCACTGAACGGTCGGGCGGCCTGGCCCGTGACACTGAATGGCAGGTCGCTGCCGACCACGGTGCGGTAGTGGCTGAACGCATCGAAACCCGCCTTGCCGTGGTAGGCGCCGGTCCCGCTGCGGCCGACGCCGCCGAACGGGGCATCAGACGGAATCATGTGCGCGGCAAAATCATTGCGGGCCACCCCACCGCTGCGGGTATGGCTGACGAAGTGCCGGAAGTCGGCGTTGTCGGGGCCGAACCAGTACGCCACCAACGGTGACGGGTTGGCGTTGATGTGGTCGACCGCCTCGGTGAGCCTGGAGTAGCCGCGAACCATCAGCACCGGCCCGAACACTTCCTCGCTCGCGATCCGCATCCGGTCGTCCACGTCACGCACGATGGTCGGAGCGATCTTGCGGGAGACCGGATCGGGCAGGATCTCCCCCGCCGGCACCACGGAGTCGATTCGGGCTCCGTGCGCGCGGGCGTCGGCGATCAAGCCGACCACCCGGTCGAAATTGGCCTGGTTCACCGAGGAGCAGTAGTCGGCGTTGTCGATGATGCTGGGAAACATGGCGCTCAGGGCCTTTCGCGCCACCGCGACGAACCGGTCGACCTCAGCATCGGGAACAAAGACGTAGTCCGGGCATACACACACCTGACCGCCATTGACCATGCGCGCCTGGGCGATTCGGTTCGCTGCCCGTTCGATGTCGGCGCCGGGTGCCACCACCACGGGGTTTTTGCCACCCAACTCCAACGTCACCGGCACCAGGTTGTCCGATGCCGCCCGTGCCACCAGAGCCCCGATCGATGGTGAGCCGGTGAAGAAGATGTGGTCGAACGGTAGGCCCGCGAACTCGGCGGCCACCTCCGGCCCCCCGGTCACCACCTGCAGTTCGGCCGGGTCGAAATACTTCGGCGCGGTCGCCGCCATCAGTTCGGCGGTGCGGGGGGTGACCTCCGACATCTTGATCATCACCCGGTTGCCCGCGGCGAATGCCGCTGCGGCCGGCAGCACTGTCAACTGGATCGGGAAATTCCACGGACCGATCACCCCCACCACACCGAGCGGGCTCGGGACCACTTCGGCGCGCAATCCCGCGAAGCGAGCCGCCCGCATCAGCTTCGTCGCGCGCATCCATTGCGGCACATGCGCCCTGGTGTGCTCGATGACCGAGAGCATGCCCAGGATCTCGGCGAAGAAGGCCGCCGACCGCGACCGCGATCCGTAGTCGGCCGCGGTGGCGGCGACGAAATCCTCGGAGTTGTCCAACACCATCGCCAGTAGTCGGTCGATGCGGTTGCGGCGCAAAGCGATATCGGCCGGACCGTCGGCGATGAACGACCGGCGCTGGACGGCCAGCAGCTCGTCCAGGCCCCCGCGCTGCGGTTGCACCGTTGCCCGCTCCTCGATCGCGCTCATCGATTCCGTCCCCTCGTCAGGCACGCGCCAGATACTTCCGAAGGTCCCTCCGGTAAGGCTCACGGTAGCACCATCACGGAGACGTGAAGTTGATTGTCCGACCGGCCGGAATTGTTTACAGTCATCCTTACTGTCGTTCATTCAGTGAGAGGTTGGGGCATGTCGGAAGCCGCACGCAGAATCGTCGTCGTCGGAGCCGGATCCGGAATCGGGGCGGCCACCGCGGCGCACTTCTTCGAGCGGGGCGACCACGTACTCGCGGTCGACCTGCGCCCAGGCGACACCCCGGCATCGGAGCACGCCACCTGCGACCTTCGGGATGCCACCGACATCGCCCGACTGCTCAGTGAGATCGGTGACGGCTGGGACCTTCTCGCGCATGTCGCAGGCGTTCCGGGGACTGCGCCAGCCGCCGACGTCCTCAACGTCAACTATCTCGGCATGCGATTGATGGCCGAAGGCATGCTGCCCCTGCTGCGCCACGGCGGGTCGATCGTCACGGTGGCCTCGACCGCGGCCCTGGGCTGGCAGCAGCGCATCGACACCCTCGACGGCCTCCTCGAACTGACTGACGGTGACGCGGTGGCGCAGTGGCAGACCGGGCAGGATCCGAATTTCCCGGTCTACACCACGTCCAAGCAGGCCGCGATCCTGTTCGTCAAACGCGTGGCGGGCCCGGCCTGGGCGAAGTACGGGGTGCGGGTCAACACCGTCAGCCCGGGCCCGGTGGAGACGCCGATCCTGACTGATTTCGAACAGACCATGGGCAAGGACGTGCTGGACCTGGTGCGCGCCACAGTCGGCCGGCACGCCACCGTCGACGACGTGGTTCCGCTGATCGCCTTCCTGGCCTCACCCGAGGCGCGTTGGATCAATGGTCAGGACATCCACGTCGACGCCGGTTTCATCGCGTCGATGAGCAACGGGGCGCCCATCCCGCTCTGACCGTTCGGTCCTGCATAGATTCCGTTACTGTAATATTTACAGTAATATGCATCAGTGTGATCGGTCCGTTCCGAGTGGTGGGGTGAGCTGTGGATAGTCAAGTGCAGGATGTCGCTTCTGACGAGTCCGTCGTCGACACCGCCACCCTGCTACGCGATCCGTACCCGACGTTCGCCCGGCACCGCGCCCAGCACGGGGTGTTCCGCGGCTCGGTGATGGACTGGTCCAAAACACCGAAATCGATGCTGCCCGAACATCAATTCGCGGCGGTGTCCTTCGATGCGGTCAACACCGTGTTCCGGGACAGCAAGTCGTTCAACTCGAAGATCTACGACAGCACCATCGGCCTGTTCATCGGCCCCACCATGCTGGCCATGGAGGGCAAGACCCACCGCGACCATCGCAACCTGGTGTCCGCTGCCTTCAAGTCACGTTCGCTGCAGCGCTGGGAGCCCGAGGTCGTCCGCCCGATCTGCGAGGCACTCGTCGACGAGTTCATCGAGGCCGGCAGCGCTGATCTGGTGCGCGACTTCACCTTCGAGTTTCCCACCCGGGTGATCTCCAAGCTGCTCGGCCTGCCCGAAGAAGACCTGCCATGGTTCCGTCAACGCGCCGTGGAACTGATCAGCTACACAGTGAAGTACAAGCGTGCCTTCGAAGCCTCAGCGGCATTGAAAGACTATTTCCTCGGCCAGATCGAGTTACGCCGGTCCAAACCCACCGAGGACATCATCGGTGACCTGGTCACCGCCGAGATCGACGGCGAGAAGCTGACCGACGAAGCCATCTACTCGTTCCTGCGGTTGCTCCTGCCGGCCGGACTGGAGACCACCTACCGGTCCTCGGGCAATCTGATCTATCTGCTGCTCACCCATCCTGAACAGTTCGCCGCGGTGCAGGCCGACCATGAGCTGATCGGCCAGGCCATCGAGGAGGGGTTGCGCTACGAAACCCCGCTGACCACCGTGCAACGGTCCACCACGCAGGACACCGAACTGGACGGGGTGGCGCTGCCCGCTGGAGCGGTGATCGACGTCTGCATGGGATCGGCCAACCGCGACGAGAACCGCTGGGAGCGCCCGGAGGAGTTCGACATCTTCCGGAAGCGATTGCCACACATCACGTTTGCTGCCGGTGAGCACACCTGCATGGGGTTGCACCTGGCCCGGATGGAGACCCGGGTGGCGATGGAGAGCCTGCTGTCCCGGGTGCAGAACCTCGAGCTGGTCACCGACGACGACCCACACATCTTCGGTCAGCCATTCCGCTCCCCCACCGCGATACCCGTCACATTCGAGCCGATCAGCTAGAGGGACACGCCGACATGGTCAGACCCGCAAGCACCCGTGGTCGTCAACGCCGCGAGCGCGGATCGATCAGTGTCGACGAGATCCTGCGCGGCGCTTTCGAAATCGCCGCTGAGGTGTCGATCGACAACCTCAGCATGCCGCAGCTGGCCCGCCACCTCGATGTCGGCGTGACCAGCATCTACTGGTATTTCCGCCGCAAGGACGAGTTGCTCGACGCGATGACCGAGCGCGTGCTCCGCGATCACGACCTCAGCGTGCTGTCCATCGAGGCCGGCACCTGGCGAGAATCCCTGCACGCCCACGCCCACCGGATGCGGGATATGTTCACGGGCAATCCGATTGCGTGCGATCTCATCCTGATCCGCGGCACCCGAGGCCTTCCGGCGGCGCGCACCGCGCTGGAGAAGATCGAACAGCCCGTGGCCGCCCTGGTGGCTGCCGGCCTCACCGCCAAGCAGGCATTCGACACCTACACGGCCATCTCGGTACTGGTGCGCAGTTCGTCGGTGCTGCAGCGGCTGCAGAACCGCACCGCCGCGGCACAGTTCCCGCGGGAGTATTGGGAGCAGGTGATCGACGCCGAGGCAATGCCGTTGATCGCCTCGATTCCCGGGCGTGGCTATCGCATCGGCATGGCCGATGACGGGAACTTCGACCACATCCTCGACAGCATTCTCGACCGCGCCGCGTCCCTCTGCCGAGCAGACACTTAGCGCCGGGGCAGGCGCCAGCCAATCGTCTTGGTCTCGGTGTACTGCGCGAACCCCTCTATGCCGCACTGTCTTCCGACGCCGCTGTTCTTGTATCCGCCGAACGGGGCGTCCGCGCCGTAGTACATGCCGCCATTAACGCCAATTGCGCCGGTCCTTATCCGCCGGGCGATCCCCATCGCCCGCTCGGATGACGCCGACATCACCGCCCCGGCCAGGCCGAATGCGCTGTCGTTGGCGATGCGCACCGCCTCTTCGTCGTCGTCGAACGGGATCATCACCAGTACCGGACCGAACACCTCGTCCTGGGCGATGGCCGATCCTGGGTCCGCCCCGACGATGACGGTGGGTGCGACGAAGTGTCCGCCGACCAGATACTCAGGCAGCCCGGCGGGCGCCCCACCGCCGACCACGATGTCGGCGCCGTCGCGACGGGCACCGTCGATGGCGTCGAGCACCCGCTGCTTCTGCGCCGCACTGATCAGCGGCCCGACCAGCGTGGTCGGCAATGCCGGGTCGCCGACGGGGACCGCTCCGAACGCCATCGTCACATTCGCGACAGCCTCGTCGAACAGGCTGCGGTGCACCAACATCCGGGTATTGGCCGCGCAGGCCTGCCCTGCGTGCACGCATGCCCCGATCGCGCCGGGGATGATGTGGCCGGGCTTGGAGTCGTCGAGGACGATCATTGCCGACTTGCCACCGAGTTCGAGGAAGGTGCGTTTCATGGTGTCAGCCCCGACCCGCATCAGATGCCTGCCGACAGCCGTCGATCCAGTGAACGACACCATGTCGACCCGCGGATCGGTGCCCAACTGTCCGGCCACCTCGTTGGACGGCGTCGGCACCACGTTGACGACGCCGGGCGGCATGTCGGTGCGCTCGGCGATCAACCGGCCCAGCCGGGTGGCGTTCCACGGCGTGTTCGGATCGGGTTTGAGCACCACGGAGTTGCCTGCGGCCAGCGCCGGGCCGAGCTTGTTGAGGATGACCTCGATCGGGAAGTTCGACGGGGTGATCGCGGCGACCACCCCGACCGCCTCCTTGACCACGGTGCGGGCGTTGCGCTCACCGAACAGCCCGCCGCCGTCGAGCGTGCGCTCCCAGTCGAATTCGTCGATCAGTCGGGTCGGGTACCGCAGCGCATCGGCCAGCGGCCAGTCCAGCTGGGCATTCTCCGTCGTCATCGACGGGCAGCCCACCTCGGCGATCAATTCCTCACGCAGGTGGTCCTTTTCGGACTCGATGGCGTCTTGCAGCTGGGCCAGTACACGCTTGCGCAAGCCACGATTGGTGCTCCAGTCGGATTCGTCGAACGCCCGCCGGGCCGCTCCGATCGCAGCGTCCATGTCCTCCGGACCGGCGGCCGCGGCCGTCCCCAGCGCCAGACCCGTGGCCGGGCTGAGGTTGTCGAATTCGGCACCGGACGCCGCGGCTACCAAATCGCCATCGATCAGCATGCGCTTCTCGGCGCGGCCGGCGGCACGCCGACCGATGTCCACACTGCTGACGGCCTCGTCCACGACTTCGCTCACGCAGGCAACTGTAACATTTACAGTAATACCATCAGCCGGCTGGCTCGACCTCGACCGGTATCCCGGTCAACCAGGCCATTCCCGCCAGAGCCTCCACGTCTGCCGGGTCGCTGGACATCAACTGATTGACGTTGACGCCCCCGGCCCGGTTGGCGATCCGCCAGCCGCCGGTGCCCCGATGCCCCCAACCGTGCGGCACCGCAATGGTTCCCGGCATGATGTCGTGCGTCAGCGACACCGGGATGGCAACCTTTCCGTACGGTGAGCGCACGACCACCTGCGTGCCAGCTTCGATCGCACGGACTGCGGCGTCGTCGACGTGCATGACCGCGGACTGAATCCGGTCCCCGCGCATCAGCAGTGGCGCATTGTGCATCCAGGAATTCTCCGAGCGTGGCTCACGCATTCCGATCATCCGCATCGGGAATCCCTCGGCACCACCCCGTCGCGCCAGCGTACCGATCTCGTCGACGATGTCCTTGTGGGCCAATTGAACCCGCGCACCCCGATAGGTCACCACCTCGTCGAGCACACCGGTCCTGATGTTCGGCGCAACCACCGTTCCATGTGGATGCTCGCGGCTGAGCCGCCGGAAGTTCAACCCGCCGCGGCGCAACCCGAACCGGTCGCCGCCGTCGGCCATCCGGATCATCATGTCGACCATAGGGCGCGCGGACAACCGTCGCCCCAGGCCCTTTCGCAACCGCCTCAGCACCAGGAACACCGGCGTACGCACCTTCATGCGCTCGATCAGGTCGGTGATGATGTCCCATTCGGTGCGGGCCTGACCGACCGGATCCACCACTGCCTCGGTGACTTGCCGGAACGGGGTCGCCTGAAACTGCTGGAACGTGATCGCGAAATCGTCGCGCTCATACATGCTCGTTACCGGGAGCACATAATCACAGTGCGCGTTGGTCTCGTTGACATACAGGTCCAGGCCCACCATGAGTTCCAACGATTCGGCCGCATCTTCCAGTTCAGCACCGTTGGGTACCGACAGCACCGGGTTACCAGCCCCGACGAACAACGCCTTGATCTGCCGATTCCCAGAGGTGGCAATCTCCTTGGCCATCAGCGCCGCCGGCTCGGCACCGATCACCAACGGCAGGCCACCCACCCGGGTCCGCTTCTTCCGGTAGCTGCGCCGCAGCGACGCCCCCATCAGCCGCGAGCCCCACTTCTGGCCGGGGATACCCAACGTGCTGAACACGCTGCCGCCGGGCACGTCGAGGTTGCCCGCGACGAGGTTGACCGCATCGATCAGATAGGCCACCAGGGTGCCGTTGCGGCCAACGCAGGTGCCGAGTCTGCCGTAGACCGCGGCGCGCGGAGTGTCCGCGAGGTCACGGGCCAACGCGCGCACGGCTTCCGGCGCAATCCCGGTGTGCGGCTGTGTCACTTCAGGCGGGAACTGGGCGCACTGCCGACGCAACCACTCCAAACCGTCGGCCTGAGACTGGGCCCGTCGGTCGATGAGCCCCTCCGAGAACAGCACCTGGAGTACCGAGAGCAGAAGGTACGCGTCGGCGTCCGGAGCGATACCCAGCCATTCGAACTGGGCGGCGGTCTCGCTGCGACGGGGGTCTAGCACCACGACCCGCCCGCCGCGCTTGACGATGTCGTGCATCCGGTCCTTGATCCGCGGCGCCGTCAGGAAACTGCCGTGGGAGACCACCGGGTTCGCACCCATCATCACCAGCAGGTCGGTGCGGATCAGGTCGGGAATCGGGACCGCCATCGGTGAGCCGTAGAGGAATTGGCTGGCCAACAGCCGACTGCTGGTGTCCTGACTCGAGGAGCTGAAGAAGTGACTGTCACCGCCGATCCCCTTGGCGAACGACATCGCCGCGAACAGGTGTGAATAGCTGAAGGCGGCCGGGTTGCCCATGTACCAGCCGAACGCGCCCGAGCCGTGGCGACGATGGATCTCGGTGGCGCGGGTGGCGATATCGTCGAGCGCCTCATCCCAACTCACCGCTTCGAACCCGTTGTCGGTGCGCTTCAGCGGAGTGGTCACCCGATCGGGGTCGTTGACCACCTCGGCGAACGCGATGCCCTTCTGGCAGGCGAAGCCTGCTGACAGCGGATGATCCTTGTCCGGCCGCAGTGCGGTGAGGCGGCCATCCTCAACGGTCGCGATCATCCCGCAGAGCGGTTCGCAGATGCGGCAGAAGGTCGGTTTCTGCTCGACGGCGTGCGGTGACATCGATACCTCCGAACAGGGGCTGGAACGCTGCCCGATATACGCTACTGTAAGAATTACAGTTGGTGTGCGTAGTTCGGCGATAAGAGGAGCTCACAATGCAGAAAGCGCTGGCCCCCGAGATTTCCACGTGGCCCGACGCCGAACCCCAGCTGATCGGCAGCCGCTGCACCGACTGCACGGCCACCACCTTCCCCGCCCAGCCCCGCTGCCCGCGGTGCAGCAGTGGCAACACCGAACAGGTGAACCTGCCCCGGCGCGGCACCGTCATCGCCTGGACCACCCAGGGCTTCCCACCCGGCGCCCCCTACAAGGGACCCACCGGAAAAGCCTTCGTCCCCTTCGGCGTCGCCCTGGTCGAACTGGCCGACGACACCGGACCTGTCCTGCGCGTCGAAGGCCGCCTCACCGAAAACGACCCCGCCAAACTGCAATTCGGCATGGACGTCGAACTCACCATGATCCCGTTTGCGAAGGACGAAGAGGACCCAGACAACCCGGTGGAGATTGTCACCTTCGCTTTCCAGCCGGCCTAGAGAGGCAACAACGTGACCAATGACGTAGCCATCATCGGCGTCGGCATCCACCCGTTCGGCCGCTTCGAGGGCAAGTCCGCGATGGCGATGGGTGTGGACGCCATCTTCGCCGCCGTCGCCGACGCCGGAGTCGAATGGAAGGACATCGGCGCGGCCACCGGTGGCAGCTGGACGGTCGCCAACCCGGACGCGATCGTCGGAATGGTGGGGCTGTCCGGCATCCCGTTCACCAACGTGTTCAACGCATGCGCCACCGCGGCCAGTGCCACCAAGGTCTGCGCCGACGGGATCCGGCTCGGCGACTACGACATCGGCATCGCCGTCGGTCTGGACAAGCACCCCCGCGGCGCGTTCACCGAGGACCCGTCTTTGGTCGGGATGCCCAGCTGGTACGCCGAAAACGGCCAGTACCTCACCACACAGTTCTTCGGCATGAAGGCCAACCGCTACCTGCACGAGCACAACATCTCGGCGCGCACGTTGGCCAAGGTCGCCAACAAGAACCTGCGCAACGGCGCACTGAACCCGAATGCCTTCCGGCGCAAGCCGATCACCGAGGACGACATCCTCAACTCGACGATGCTCAACTACCCGTTGACCCAGTACATGTTCTGCGCGCCCGACGAAGGCGCGGCCGCAGTGGTGATGTGCCGTGCTGACATCGCGCACCGCTACACCGACAAACCGGTGTATCTCAAAGCCGTCGAAGTCCGGACCCGTAAGTACGGGGCCTACGAGGTCAACACCACCTGCGCCCCGGTCGAAGAAGACGTCGCCCCGACGGTGTACGCCGCGCGCGCCGCATTCGAAAAGGCCGGGGTGGCTCCCGAAGATGTCGACGTCGTGCAACTGCAGGACACCGACGCCGGTGCCGAGATCATCCACATGGCGGAGTGCGGGTTCTGCGCCGACGGCGATCAGGAGAAGCTGCTGGCCGACGGCGCCACCGAGATCGGTGGATCACTGCCGGTCAACACCGACGGCGGCCTGATCGCCAACGGTGAGCCGATCGGCGCGTCGGGCCTGCGCCAGATCCACGAACTGGTGCGCCAGCTGCGCGGCGAGGCGGGCGACCGGCAGGTGCCCGGCAACCCCCGCGTCGGCTTCGCCCAGCTGTACGGAGCGCCCGGCACCGCCGGCGCCACCATCCTGACGCGCTGAGGAAAGATCATGACTGAACAATTCAGGGACGCACCGATTTTCGATGCCGACCAACACATGTACGAGACCGGCGATGCGCTGACGAAGTTCCTGCCCGAGAAGTACAGCCGTGCCGTGCAGTACGCCCAGTTCGGCCGGCAGACCCGGGTGGTGATCAACAACCGGGTCACCGACTTCATCCCCAACCCGACCTTCGAACGCGTCGCTGCCCCCGGCGCCCACGAGAAGTTCTTCGCCGGCGAAAACACCGACGGCCTGACCCTGCGCGAAATGCAGGGCAAGGCTATCGACGCACCTGCGGCCACCCGCAACCCCGAGGACCGGGTCGCCGAGCTCGACCGGCAAGGCGTGGTCGAGGCCCTCAACTATCCCACCCTCGGCAGCCTGGTCGAGCATTCCAGCGCCGACGATCCGGCACTCACCGTGGCAATCGTCCACGCCCTCAACGAGTGGATCCACGAACACTGGGGCTTCAACTACGCCGACCGGGTGTTCTCCACACCCATCATCAATCTCTCCGAAGTCGATGCGGCACAACGCGAGCTGGAGTGGATTCTCGATCACGGCGCCAAGGTCGCGTTGATCAAACCCGGCCCGGTCAACGGTCTGCACGGTTGGCGCTCCCCTGCGCTGCCGGAGTTCGACCCGTTCTGGCGCGACGTCGAGGCCGCCGGCCTGCCCATCGTGTTGCACGCCAGCTACCCACCACTCGACGAGTACGTCAACAAGTGGGAGCCACCGTACACCCAGAATTTCATGGCACAGAGTGCATTCCGCTGGATGGTGCTCGGGCACCGCGAGATCGCCGACATGCTGACCGCCCTGATCTGCCACGGCACCCTGACCCGGTTCCCCAAGCTGCGCATCGCCAGTGTCGAGAACGGCAGCAGCTGGATCTTCCCGCTGTTCCACGATTTCGCCGACCTGTGCAAGAAGATGCCGCAGAACTTCCCCGAGCATCCGCACGACGTGTTCCGCCGCAACATCTGGGTAAGTCCGTTCTGGGAGGGTTGTGTCTCCGACGTGGTGGACACCGTCGGTTGGGACAAGGTCCTGTTCGGATCCGACTATCCGCATCCCGAAGGCCTGGCCGAACCCAACGGGTTCTGGAAATACGCCGAAGGCATGGACATCCGGCGCACCTATGACTTCATGGGCGACAACGCCCGACGGTTCATGGGCCTGCCCCTTGCCAATCCGGATCCGGAGGCGGTCAAGCCGCCGGTACTGGCCGGCGCCTAGCGCCACGTCTTCGACGAGAGTGCCGACCATGACGAGCAGCGACGCCCGCCATACCGTGGAGGCCTTCCTGACGGCGTGCCGGCACGAGGACTTCGCCGCTATCCCGACTTTCCTGGCCGAGGATGTCGTCTACCACAACGTGGGCATGCCGCTCATCCACGGCCGCAAGGCTGCCGTGCGATTTCTCCGCATGCTCTTCGGTAGACCCGGCACCCACTTCGACGTGTTCGTGCACCGCATCGCGGTCGACGGAGACACGGTGCTCACCGAGCGCACCGATGCCAGCATCGTCGGGCCGTTCCGGTTCCAGTTCTGGGTATGTGGCGTTTTCGAGGTCACCGAGGGTGAAATCACCTTGTGGCGCGACTATTTCGACGTGTACGACATCGTGAAGGCATCCGCCCGGGCCGTGATCGGGGCACTGATCCCCCGATTCCGGCCGACGCTACCCTGACCTACTCCGTGCGGTCGACAGCCTGATCCTCGACGAGCAGACGTGAAAGTACCCCGGAACGCGCTTTCCCGGGTACCTCCGCGTCTGCTCGCGCAATGAAGGTGAGCAGCTACGAGGCTTTCGCGGCTGCCTTGGGGGCTGAATAGTTCGGCTTGCCCAGGCCCAGTACGTGCTGGGCGATCATGTTGCGGAACACCTCGAGAGTGCCGCCGTAGATACCGACCAGCGGCGCGAAGCGGTACACGTACTCACTGCGGTCGTCGGCTCCCCCGTCGGCCCCGACCGGCAGTGCGGCCACAGATCCCGCGATGTCCATCAGATCCGGGGCGATGTCACGCATGGTCTGCGCCAGCGCGACCCGGCCGAAAATGCTCGGCGCGGACAGTGACGCCTCCATGCGTGCCACGCTCCGGCCCAAGCGATATGCCACTGATCCATCGTCGATGGCGCCGGAGGTGCCCACCAGTGCGGCCACGTTGTCGGCGGCCTCGGCCATGAATCCGGCCTGATGCATCATGATCGCGACATCGGCCAGACCGTCGTCGGCGGCCGCGACCGCCCCGTGCTCGGCATCGAGCGGCTCACGCACCACCGTCCAGCCGCCGTTGACATCCCCGAGCCGGTACTTGTCGTCGACCCGCACGTCGGAGTAGTACACGATGTTGGTGCGGTCACCGTCGACGGTCCGGATGCCCTGGATCTCGATTCCGGGCAGATCCAGCGGCACCAGGAACATGGTGAGGCTCTTGTGTTTCGGCGCCTCCGGATCGGTGTTGGTGATCAGGAAGACGTACTGGCAGTTGTGGGCGCCGGTGGTGAACATCTTGGAGCCATTAATCACCCACTGATCGCCGTCGCGTACCGCACGGGTCTTGCAGGTCGCGACGTCGGAGCCGCCCTCGGGTTCGGTGTAGCCCAGGCACATCCGCACCGTGCCGTCGAACACCCCGCGCAGCACGTCGTCACGGATCTCCGGGGCCGCGAACTTCACTACGGAACGAGCAATCATGATCGTCGTTCCCCAGGTCACCCACGGCACCTCAGCCCGGCGCTTCTCCAGCTGCCAGATCCGCGACTGCACCCGGGTGAACCCACCATCGGCCTCGGACTTGAACTCCTTCTCCAGGTACCCGGCCGCACCGAGCGCCAGATGAACGCCCTCGTCGAAGTTGTCGCCGGTCTCGCGGTCGCGGCGGATGACGTCCTCGGTCACGACACTCGTAAGGAACTCGCGTACCTCGGTGCGGAATGCCTGGTCCTCAGCGGACAGTTCAACTGTTGAGAAATCCACGCCTGTTCTCCTAAACCTTTGTGACTTCCCGGCTCTCCCGAGCCGCGACGATCTGTCCGATACGAACCGCAGCGGCACCCGGATCACCGCCGGCCAGCGCCCAACCCCGGGCCCGTACCAGGTACGCGGTGGCGGCCGCCTCCGCGGACACTCCGAGCCCACCCTGAACGTGTACCGCCATGGTGGCGGCCTTGGCGGCCTCCTCGGCCATGAACACGAACGCCGACGGTGCGAGTTCCGGCCGCTCGTCAGGTTCGTTGTCGAGGAACCACGCCGCCCGACGCGCCAGGCCACGCCCGCTCTGGACGGTGATCGCGATATTGGCCAGCGGATGTGAAATACCCTGCAGCGTCCCGATCGGCACACCGAGCGTGTACCGGGACTTGGCGAACTCCGCGGCGATCGTCATGGTCTCCTCGACCAGGCCGACCAGTGCCGATGCGGTCAGCAGACGCCACTCGTCCAATGCCCGTTGATATTCCGCCAAGGCTTCGGCACCGCTGGCCAGCACCACTCGAGTGTCCGCGGCAGCTGGGTCCACCCACGCCATAGGCAGCTTGCCGATGTTGTCGACCCGGGCCGGGCGCGTGGAGAATTCCAGCTTCACGACGTCTCGTCCGTCGCGGACGACGATGTGGTCCGCGATCGACCCGGTCGGGATGAGCCGGGCGCCGGTCGGCGCGACCTGCTGCGGATCGAGCCCGACGATCTGGGTGCCCTGGACGATCTCAGGAGAATCCAACGCCCCCAATCGCGCCAGCAGCCGCGCCGCCACCACATGGTCGATCCACGGCACCGAGGCCAGTGAGCGGCCGATCTCCTCGGCGACCAGGGTGAGATCCACCAACGTTGCCCCATCACCGCCCGCGGATTCCGGCAGGGCCATCGTGGTGGCTCCCATGGCGCACAACCGTTCCCACAGGCTCTTGTCGAATCCCGAAGGTTCGGCCGCACGCACGGCCTCGATGTCCGAGTGCGTCTTGAAGAACTGCCGGTACGCGGTCTGCAGGTCGACGTGGTCCTCGGTGAGGCTGTAGTCCAGCCTGCGAAGTTCGTGGCGGTCCATCATTTCCCCTTTTCGTCCAGGTTCTCGGCGAAGAAGAACTCCGCGGCATTGTTGTAGAGGTAGTTGTCCAGCACATCGGCCGGCAGGTCCAGCGCGAGCGCCTCGGGCACCACGCGTTGCATACGCAACACGGGGAAATCCGAGGCGAAGATGACCTTGCCCTTCCCCCGGGTGCGCATGAAGTGCAGCAGCGATTCCGGTAGCCGCTTGGGCGACCAGGCCGACGTCATGATCCGCAGGTTCTGATACTTGATCAGCATGCGGATCGCGATGTCCCACCACGGATCTGCCCCGTGGATCATGCAGAGCTTCAACTCCGGGAACCGGACACACACCCGATCGAGGTGGATGGGGTTCTGCACCTCACCCGGAATCGGCGGGCCGGGGAGACCGGTGTTGACGCACAACGGCAATTCCAGCTCAGCGCATTTGGTGTAGAGCGGGTAGTACACCGCGTCGCTCGGTGGGTACTGCCCGTCTCCCCAGAAGCTTGGTCCGACAACGGTATAGGCGACCGGAAGGTCGGCCACGACGGCTGCGAGTTCACGCAACGACGGGATGGGACGCAACAGGTTGACCCCGCCCATCGCCAGCGCGAAGCGCTCGGGATGCGCCTCGACGAACTTTCGCGCCGTCACCGACGGCTTGACCAGGGAATCCATCAGGATGGCCTTCTGCACCCCATGGGTGTCCATCTCGTCGAGCATCTCCGACAGGTCGATGGGGTCGTACATCGACGTCGGGCCCTTGAAGTAATCGTCGCGCACCTTCTTCATGAAGGTGGGCTGGTTCTCGGTCTCGCCGAAGTGCACATTGGCCAGACAATCAATCACCTTGTGGGTCATGCCTTGATCTCCGCTTGTTCCGAGGCCAGGCCCTTGGCCCAGCGGTAGTCAGCTTTGCCGTTGCCGAGCCGACGAATCTCCTCGACGAACAGCACATCCTTGGGGAGTTTGAACCGGGCCAGCCGGGTGGCGCAATGCTCCCGAAGTGCAGCCGCGTCGACCGCGTCCCGCACAGCCACCAGCGCCACGAGCTCTTCGCCCCACCGCTCACTCGGGCGACCCACCGCCAGCGCATCCACCACATGAGGATGCGCACGCAGCACTTCTTCGATCTCCTCGACGAACACCTTCTCGCCACCGGTATTGACCACCAACGAATCCCGGCCGAACAAGCGCAAGGTGCCGTCGGCCTCCAGCGAGGCGCGGTCACCCGAGACCACCACCCGCTCGCCGGCTACCTCGGGGAAGGTCTTCACCGTGGCCGCCTCGTCGTTGAAATAGCCGAGTGGGATGCGGCCGTTGCGTGCAGCCCAGCCGACCTCGGTGTCGCCGGCGTCCAGGAACCGTGAGTAGTCGTCAGCCAGGACCAGGCCGCCGGCCCGCAGCTGGAAGGTCTCGGCAGTCGGGGTTTCCCGCTGGGTGTGGCCGAACCCCATGTTGCCGGTTTCCGACGAACCGAATCCGTTGATGACGGTGATCTGCGGGATGTGTTCCAGCAGTGCGCGTTGGTGTTTCGGGTTGGTGGCGGCACCACCGGTACCGATGGCGAACATCGAGGACAGGTCGTACGACCGTCGGCCCAACTCCTCGACGATCGGCGCGGCGTAGGCATCGCCCACCATCGTCATCAGGCCGATCTTCTCCCGCTGCGCGGTTTCGAGCACCGTACGCGGGTCGAACCGCGGCTTGGTGTCGTGCAGCACCACGGTCTGCCCGGACAGCAGTCCGGAGAACGCCGTCCACATCCCGGCGGCGTGCATCAACGGCGACACCGCGAACCACGGCGGGCCGGCGTGAGCCACCTTGTCGTGAATCTCGCTCACCTGGTCATGGTCGGCACCGTTCATCGACGACACGTAGATGTCGCCCTGGCGCCACATCACCCCTTTGGGTCGGCCGGTCGTGCCGCCCGTGCAGACCATCAGTAGATCATCGGGTGACGGGGTGACGCCTTGGTCGGTATCCCCTTGAGCCAGAGCCTCTTCCAATGTCACCGAGCCCGGTAGCTCGGTACCGTCGCCGTCGTCGATGGAGATCAACACCTCGGCCTGCAGCGCTTCATCCCCCAATACAGAAGCGAACTTCGCCCCCAGGGAACGGTGGTAGATCACCGCACGGGGCTTCAGGTAGGCCAGCAGGTCGGCCACCTCACCCGGTGCGTAGTAGTAGTTCACGTTCACCGGAACCGTGCGCGCCTTGAGGCAGCCGATCACCATCTCGGGGTACAGATCGTTGTGCATGACGAGCGCGACGACGTCCTGACCGCATTCCCAACGGTTGAGTTCGCGACGTTCCCGATGCACGCCCAATCCGCGCGAGGCCAGGAAGTTCGCCAACCGGCGGGTCAGGTCGGATCCTTGCGCGAAGGTGGTGCGACGGTCGCCGCACACCGTCATCTCCCGGTCGGGTACCGCTTCGGCGATCGCGTCGATGACGGCGCCGATGGTCCATTCGCCCATGGGGCGACTACGCCGATACCAGATGCGTGACGCCGGGCGCAGTCCGAGTGGCATCGCCGAGCAACTCGAGAGCGTTGTCCCGCATGACTTTCCGGGTGTCTTCGAGACTGAACTCGGGGAACTGCGGAATATCCGCAGTGAACGTGGTCGGGTCGGCCAGACCCTCACCGTGCGGCCAATCCGAGCCGAACAGGATCTTGTCGACGCCGATGGTGTCGGCGAGCAGCTTCACGTCGTCCTCGTAGTACGGCGCGATCCAGACGTTGCTGCGCAGCTGCTCCACCGGATCCTCCTTGAAGTGGTACGGCGCATTGTTGGCCGCCTTCTTCAGCCGCTTGATCAACCGGTAGACGAAGTACGAGCCGTTCTCGATGCTGACGACCTTGAGCTTGGGGTGCCGGGTGAACACCTGGTGCACGATCATCGAGGCCATGGTGTCGTGGATCGCCCGGTCATCCATGATCACCATGTCGAGCGGATCGCGCTTGCCGAATCCCTTGAATACGCCGCTGCCACCCCACAGCGCCGGGACCGCCATGTACCCGGAGTCCGACAGGTGGAACACCACGGCGACACCGGCTTCGGCCAGCCGGGCCCACACCGGATCGTGAAGCGGATCTCCGAGCGAGCGCGGCCTGACCGCACCCGGTACCGGCGCCGGACGCACACACACCAGCTTGGCGCCGCGGCCGATCACGAACTCGACTTCCTCGACCGCCTTTTCGGGATCGGCCAGCGAGATGATCGGTGCGGACACGAAGCGGCCGTCGGGCCGGTCGAAGCCCCAGTCCTCGTCGAGCCACAGGTTGAAGGCGTGCACCGAGGCCATGGTGGCGTCGATATCGTGCTTGAGCCCCTCCTCCACGCCGCACGCGAAAGTCGGGAGCATGAAAACGGTTTCGAGTCGTTGGCGGTCGAGCACCGTGAGCCGCGCGTCGCGGTCCTGATACTCGGGGTGCTCGGCCAGGCGGTCGACCTTCATCAGGGAAGCCGGATCCACCCCTTCGGGGATCTCACCACGGAACAACAGATCCAGGCAGCCCGGTTCGATGATCGGATCGAAGGTGGGGTTGGGGATGAAATGATTGACGGTACCGCCCATCATCGCCAGGGTCCGTTTACCGTCCTGCACCATCTGGACACCGCGGCTCTTGAATTCCTTGGGCAGGTGCCGGGTGAACGCGTCCACCGGTTCGTAGTAATGGTTGTCGACATCGACGGCCAGGTACGGAAGCCGTTCGGGAGCTTCGGTCATGTCATCAACCTTCTTTCAGGTGCGGGAAGTTCGGGGGCCGTTTTTCGAAGAATGCGGTGATGCCCTCGACGAGGTCGGGCCGCACCATCGACTCGTGCATCAGGGTCTCGGCGCGGGCGCTGACGTCACGCACATCGTCGTGAGCATCGCCGTACAGCTGGCGCTTGATCACCGCCATTGAGGCGGGTGAGCAGTTACGGGCCAGATCTTCGGCGTACTCCAGCGCCCGGGGAAGCAGATCCTCCGGTGCGACAACCTCTTTCACCAATCCGAGCTGAAGAGCTTCCTCGGCGAAGAAGGTCCGGCCGGACAGCAGCAGGTCCGCCGACGCGCCCCAGCCGGCCAGTCGCGGCAGGATCCAGGTGATTCCGTATTCGCCGATCAACCCTCGACGAGGAAAGGCGGTGGCGAATTTCGCTCCGGCCGCAGCGAACCGGACGTCGCACATCAATGCGTGGGTCAGGCCGATGCCGACACACGCCCCGTTGATGGCGGCGATGACCGGCTTACGCAGTTCGGTCAAGAAGTGCGGGTGACGCTCGCCGACGATCTTGCTGACATCGGTGTCCTCGTTGATGCTCGCGCCCAGATCCTGCATCGCGCCCATGTAGGCGCCGGCGCAGAATCCCCGTCCGCTACCGGTCAGCACGATCACCCGGACCGCCGGATCGGCTTCAGCGCGATCGAAACCCGCGTAGACGCCGGCGGAGATGTCCGCACCCCAGGAGTTCAGGCGATCGGGACGGTTGAGGGTGATCACCGCAACCCCGCCGTCGGTCACCTCGTAGAGGACCGCCTCAGTTCCCACACTGTCAGCGACCGTCACGCGCAGATACCTCCCGATGCCACAACCAGACGTTCAGACATACATACTGTATACCTATCGGTAGTGCATTCCGCAACCCCGGCGTTGGCCCCACGACCTGCGCAAAGAAGGGTCAAGCGTCGATCAAACCGAGCTTTCGATAGGCCGTCTCTATCTGGGTCTTCGCCGCCGCAGGCAGCATTGCCTGGGGCGGACGGGAATGCGGGTAGTCACCGACGGGCAATCCCAGCACCGAGGCCGCGTATTTGAACGCATCGGCCCAGTGGGTGAAATAGTCGGCGCGGCCTGGGTAGCAGGTGAACCAGGACCCCATGTCCAGGCTGAACTGGTCCAAACCGGAGTCCCGCGCGAAGTCCATCGCCTCGATGAGCCGGTCGGCGTACACCAGGTCCCAGTACTCGGTGAAAATGCGGCGTTGCGGGGTTTCATAGAGGTATCCGGCGGTACCCAGTTGGGCCGCGCAGACGATGCCGTCACGCAGCCAGCCGGCCCGGTACACCGTGGTGTCGCATTCCCATACCGCCAAATACGGCGCCAGGTCATGCAGCCGACGGCTCGCCGCAGGCCGGAACGCGCCTTCCTTGGTGGCGCACACCGCCGGGATCGCCTCGGCGATCCGGGCGCTTTCGTCGGGAGTCAGCACGTAGCCCGAGGACGGGGAATTGAACATTCCCAGGGCGATATCCGTGCGATCGGCGATATAGCGATAGAACCGCAATACCCCTTCGCCCCCGTGCGCCTCCATCATCGGTGTCTGGATGTAGACGATGTCGGCGCCGGCCTGCTGCGCATGCAGCGTGAGTTCCAGGCAGTCTTTCGCTGACGTCGCCGCGGTGCAGGCCTGGACCACGACGTCGGGGTTCGCCCGGCGCCCCTCCTCGATCGCCACTTCGAGAAGTTGCTTGCGTTCGGCGAGGGTCAGTGCCCAGAACTCAGCCAAACCGCTGGTACACCACAGCATCTGGTGGCCGAGATCACCGACGCAGTAGCGCACGAGGTAACGGTAGGCATCCCAGTCGATGTCGTCACCGTCGGTTCCACAGAACGGGGTGTAGAGCGAGTCGCCGATTCCGCGCAGCGCTCCTCGCGCCCAGTCCCGCGCCTCGGATGCCGTTGCCATATCGCCCCTTTAGATGAAGTCCGATCCGCCGTCCACGTTGACGTTGGCCCCGGTCATGTAGGAGTTGCGCTTCGATGCGAGAAAAGCTGCAACAGGCCCGATTTCGCTGGGGAGTCCGGCGCGCGGCACGTGTGCGGGATGCCCGAAATGCTCGTCGATGGCCGCCATCAAGGCGTACGGATCGTTGCCGTCGACACCCACCGTGTCGGCCCAGCCTCGTAGCGCCTCCGACGAGATGCTGCCCGGGGAAACCACATTGACCATGATCTCGTCCTTGGCCAACAACAGCGACAGGTTCTTGGACACACTGTTCACGGCGGCCTTGGCAGCCGTGTAGGCCGGCAGCCGGGTGCTCTGCCGCTGGGTGGAGTGGGCCGAGAAGTTGACAATGCGCGCCCATTCGGCCTTTCGCAGCAACGGCAGCGCCGTACGCACACACCGCACCATGCCCATCAGGCCCGTGTCGAACGCTTCCTGCCACTGGTCGTCGGCCAGTTCTTCGAAGTTGCCCGCAGCCCCGGGGCCGACCGTGTTGATCAATACGTTGAGCTCGCCCCAACGCTCGCCCACCTCGGCGAAGGCCCGCTCGACCTGAGAGCCGTCCGAGGTATCGGCCACGATCGCCACCGCCTCCGGCGATCCCAGGCGGGCCAACTCCGTCGCGGCAGCGTCCAGTACGTCGCGGGACCGCCCGACGATCGCGATTCGTGCGCCGTCCTCAGCCAGGCACTGGGCCGTCGCGAATCCCATTCCGCGGCCACCGCCCACGACGACGGTGGCCGCACCGGCGAACCCGAGATCCATGGGACCGTCAGGAACCCGTCCAATTGGGAGCACGCTTCTCGGCGAACGCCGTGGCCCCCTCGATGGCGTCCTTGGACGTGAAGACCGGAGTGATCAACTCGCTCTGGTTCTTCCACATGTCCGCTTCGGACCACTCGGCGGACTTGACGATGATTTCCTTGGTCACCGCGACCGCCAGCGGACCGTTGGCGGTGATCCGCTCGGCCAACTCGATGGCGCCGTCCAGAGCCTCACCGGGTTCGGTCAGCTTGTTGACGAAGCCCCATGCGGAGGCTTCCTCGGCGGTGAAATTGTCACCGGTGAGCGCCAACTCGAGAGCCTTCTGATACGGAATGCGCTTGGGTAGCCGCAGCAGACCGCCACCGGCGGCCACCAGTCCACGCTTGACCTCGGGGATACCGAACTTCGCGGCCCGTGAGGCCACGATCAGATCGGTGGCCAGGACGATCTCAGTGCCACCGGCCAGTGCGTAGCCTTCGACTGCCGCGATGAGCGGCTTCCGGGGCGGCTGTTCGGTGAAACCGATCCCCCGCCCGGGAACGTGGGGCAGCTCGCCGGTCGCGAATGCCTTGAGATCCATGCCGGCACAGAAGTTGCCCCCGGCGCCGGTGATGATGCCCACCGACAATTCGGGAGTGCCGTCCAACTCGTCCACGGCGTCGGCGAGCCCTTGGGCCACCGCAAGGTTGAACGCATTGCGCGCTTCCGGACGATTGATCGTGATGATGAGCGTGCGACCCCGACGCTCCCGCAGAACTACTTCCGACACCAACTGCCCCTTCGCTCACGAAGCCCAATAACCCGGAAAAGCCTACTATAGGGTTTACAGTACAAAGCTGAAACCCCGTCCACCGCCCCCGAGCGACGCCTCGCCGCCGATGGCGGACAGCAGCAACGGAGAGGCTACCCGTAAGGTTGACGGCGACAAGACCCCGCGACACGCGCACATAGGCGCAGTTCAGATGGCGGCCGGCGGTAAATTCACCTGCGATTGACCCGCGGCGCAGGGACGGCTTGAGCAGAATCGATTTCGATGGAGGTGCCCGCAGTGGCAAAGCAACCGACCGCTGAGAAACGTCAACGGCGCGAACGCGGGTCCATCAACCCCGACGACATCATCAAGGGCGCATTCGAACTCGCCGAGCAGGTGTCGATCGACAATCTCAGCATGCCACTCCTGGGCAAACACCTCGGCGTCGGCGTCACGAGCATCTACTGGTACTTCCGCAAGAAGGACGACCTGCTCAACGCGATGACCGACCGCGCACTCCGCGAGTTCGTGGTCGCGACCCCTTACGTCGAAGCCAAGGATTGGCGCGAGTCGTTGGCCAACCATGCCAGGACCATGCGAAAAGCCTTCATGGGTAATCCGATTCTGTGTGATCTCATTCTCATTCGCTCGGCCCTGAGCGCGCGCGCCGCGCGCCTGGGCGTGCAGGAGATGGAGACCGCCATCTCCGGTCTGGTGGAGGCCGGACTACCGGTCGACGACGCCTTCGATACATATTCGGCCGTGTCGGTGCACGTCCGCGGATCGGTGGTGTTGCACCGCCTCTACGAGAAGAACCGGGCCAATGACAACGCGCCCGGCGATTACGAAGAGACCATGGTCATCGATCCGGAAGTCACGCCGCTGCTGGCTCAGGTCACCAACGAGGGGCATCGCATCGGCGCAGCCGACGAGAAGAACTTCGAGTACGGCCTGGAGTGCATCCTCGACCACGCGGCCGCACGGATCGCACAACCGCCGGCGACCAAGACAAAGCGCAAATAAGCGCACGCCTGCGACGGCGCACCAACCCGGATTCCCGTTCGCGGCCGGGCGATTTCGCGTACCCCACACCGGCTGAGCGTCGTTCAGCCGGCGTGATCCATTGCGCCATCCTCGATTGTTACATTGACAAATGTAACAGTCTGTGGTGACGTACAACCCGTGACCGCAGTTGCCTCGCCCGACCTGCCGGCTGTGCCCACCGAGCGCTCTCTGAGGGCCGTCGTCGCGGCCGCCACCACCCGGTGGACGTTGGGCTGCCTCACCGGCGCCGTCCCGATGAATCGACCCGGAGTGTGGCTTTCCCGCAGGCTGATAGCCACGATCATGGAGACGTTGGGCTCGATGCCCGACGGCACCAGGGTCGTCCCGGTCCGCCGACCCGGAGTCCGCGGCGAATGGGTGCTCGGACCGGGCGTGGAGTTCGGTGCGCGCGCCGGGTATTACATCCACGGCAGCGCCTACGTGATCTGCTCGGCGCGGACGCACCGCAAGCTGGTGGCGCGCCTGTCCGAAGCCACCGGCATACCGTTCTTCTCGGTCGACTACCGCTTGGCGCCCGAACACAAATTCCCGACAGCGGCCGAAGACGTGGAGGCCGGCTACCGTTGGCTACGTTCCGAGGGCTACGAGCCGTCGCGCACCGTGATCGCCGCGGATTCCGCAGGTGGTCATTTGACCTGTGACATGTTGCTCGCCAACATCGACGAACCGAATTTCCAGCCGGCTGCGGTGGTGCTCTTCTCGCCGCTCATCGATCTCACGCTGGGTCTTGCCGAACAGCAAGAGGCGGTCCGCCGCGATCCGGCGATATCGGCAACTGCCGCGCGGCACCTGGTCGGGCTGTACACCACGGCCCAAGACCCTGACCAGCCGCGCCTACGCCTCGATTTCGAGAAGGCGGATCGTCTGCCGCCCATGCTGGTTCAGGTGGGTGAGTTCGAGATGCTCAGCGCGGATGCCCGCTATCTGGACGCAGAGGTCAACCGGGCCGGAGGGGCGAGCACGCTCGAGGTCTGGCCCGCCATGGTGCACGTCTTCCAGGCCCTGCCCCGGCTGGCGCCCGAAGCGGCAATCGCATTGCGGCGGGCAGCGGGGTTCATTTCCTCCGCGCTGGCCGCCGGCGCGTCCGACTCTCACGTGGAGGTGTGCTGATGTTCGGAATCGACTCGCTGCTCAATGCTTTTCGCGGTAACCGGCGCTGTACCGACGCGAAGGCGGTGGTGACCGGTGCCGGAAGCGGCATCGGGCGGTCGTTCGCCCTTGAGCTCGCCCGCAGAGGTGGCGAGGTCATGTGTGCCGATATCGATGCGGCCCGGGCCGACGAGACGGTGGAACTGATCGACGCACTCCCCACCGGGAGGGGCCACGCCGTGGTCTGCGACGTGTCCGATCGCAGCGCGGTCGAGCAGTTGGCCAAGCAGGCCAACGACATCTTCGGCGGCCCACCGACTCTGGTGATCAACAACGCCGGTGTAGGCGTCGGCGGCAAACCCGTCGGCGCCATCGGATTCGACGACTGGGACTGGGCCCTCGGGATCAACCTGTGGGGTGTCGTGTACGGGTGTGAGGTCTTCACACCGATCCTGCGCGAGGCCGGCCGAGGCGGGATCATCAACGTGGCCTCCGCCGCGGGATTCGCTGCCGCACCGTCGATGGCCCCGTACAACGTCTCCAAGGCGGGCGTGATGTCGCTGTCGGAGACGCTCGCCGCTGAGCTCGCCGGCGCAGGCGTCGCGGTGACCGTGCTGTGTCCCACCTTCGTGAAAACCAACGTCTTCCAGGACGGGCGCATCACCCCCGGCTCGATGAACCTCAGCCAGCAGCTGGCCCGATGGACCGGGCTGTCTCCGGACAACGTCGCGGCGCGCACCTTGGACGCGCACGACGGCGGCCGGCTGTACGTGGTGCCCCAGATCGACGCCACCGTCATCTGGCACCTCAAGCGACACTTCCCCGGTCTCTATGTCCGGGGCGCCGGACTGCTCGGCCGAGTTCTCCCCAAAGACTGAAGCCTTCCCGACAACTGCTCTCCCGAAAGGACGCATCATGGCGATGGATCTCGACAACATGCTGCAGATGATCAAAGACCGGCAGTGGGCCCTGATCGACATCGACTGGGACGCACCGGGAGCCGAGCTGATCGACCCCGAACTCCACGCCAAGCTCAAACCGTTCATGACCGACCTGATGTGGATCGAGAACGTCGGAGCCCGGGGTTTTGCCGCGCTGGCGAAGAAGGCACCGAATCCGACCCTCAAGAGCATCTACGAGCATTTCCACGCCGAAGAACAGAAGCACGCCAATGCCGAGCTCGCACTGATGCGCCGATGGGGCATGCTCGAAGACGACGAGATCCCGCCGCCGACCGTCAACGTCCAGCTGGTCATCAACTGGCTCGACAAGCATTCCGACGGGATGGGTCTCACCTTCCTGGGCACCGTGATCCCCATGCTCGAAGTGGCGCTGGACGGGGCGCTGATCAAGTTCATCACCGATGAGGTCAAAGACCCGGTGGCACAAGAGGTTTTCAAGAGAATCAACTCCGACGAGTCCCGCCACCTGGCCGTCGACTTCGAGGTGATGGACCTCCTGGGGCACGCCGACATGCGCAAACTGCTGATCGAGCTGGTGGGAGGCTGGATCAAGCCCAGTTTCCTGGTGGGTGTGCTGAGCTACTTCCCGCTGCTGAACAAGATGCGCGACAACATCGTCGAGATGGGTGTCAGCGAAGACCGGCTCTACCAGGCGATGCGTAGGTTCCAAACCGTGGGTGAGCGAAGCGAATTCGCCCGCCGGTTGCCGATGTACCGGCTCATCTCGTGGCAGAGCCGCAAGGTGATCGACCGGACCTCCAAATACCACTGGCTGGCCGATTCGCTGGTCAAGATCACCGCTGTGATTCCGATGTCATTGGTCGAGAACACCCCGACCTGGTCGCAGGAACTGACCTACGAACCCGTCGCCTGAAGGAACCCCTGACATGACTTCTTCTTCCACGTCAGTTGCCATCATCGGTGCCGGATTCGCCGGCATCGGCGCAGCCATCCGACTCAAGGCCGAGGGCGTCACCGACTTCGTGATATTCGAGCGCGATTCACGGGTCGGCGGCACCTGGCGTGACAATACGTATCCCGGTGCGGCCTGCGATATTCCGTCCCGGCTGTACTCCTACAGTTTTGCGGCCAACCCGGACTGGTCCCACACCTATTCGGGCAGCGCCGAGATCCTCGGGTACATCGACGGCATGGTCGAGTCGTCCGGTATCGCCCCGGCAATCCGGTTCGGTCACAACGTCGTCGGCGTCTCCTACGACGCGGAGGCCGGCGAGTGGACCGTGGCCCTCGAAGGCCGCGAACCGGTACGGGCCCGGACGGTGATCGTCGCCGCAGGTCCGCTGTCCAACGCCAGCTTCCCCGACATCCCCGGGATCGACACCTATGAGGGCCACAAGATCCACAGCGCCCGATGGGACCACGACTACGATTTCGCCGACAAACGGGTCGCGGTCATCGGGACCGGAGCCAGTGGGGTGCAGATCGTGCCGGAACTGGTGAAGACGGCGAAGTCGGTCAAGGTCTTCCAGCGCACCCCAGGGTGGGTGCTTCCGCGGATCAACACCCCGACCAGTGGCTGGCTCAAGCGCCTGTACCGCAACCTCCCGCTGTCCCAGAGCATCATGAGAAATGCGTGGTTCTGGGGACACGAGTCGGTCGCCCTCGGGGTGGTCTGGGATACCCCGTTCACCCGGCTCGTCGAGGCGGTCAGCAGCGCCAATCTCCGTCTACAGGTGAAGGATCCGTGGTTGCGGCGCCAGCTGACGCCGGATTTCTCCGCCGGATGTAAGCGGCTCCTGATGACCAGCGAGTACTACCCCGCCCTTCAGGCGGACAACTGCAAGCTGGTGACCTGGCCCATCGCACGGCTGTCTCCCAACGGGATTCGCACCGTCGAAGGTATCGAGCACCAATTCGACTGCATCGTGTTCGCCACCGGGTTCGATGTCTGCAAGACCGGCACCCCGTTCCCCGTCACCGGCATCGAAGACCGGGAACTGGCCGCCGAATGGAGTCGCGGCGCCTACGCGTACCGCAGTGTGGCGGTATCGGGTTATCCCAACCTGTACTTCACCTTCGGCCCGAACTCCGGGCCCGGGCACAGTTCGGCCTTGGTCTACATGGAGGCGCAGATCGACTACATCGTCGAGGCGATCTCCACGCTCCTGCAGTACGACTGGAAGTCGCTGGACGTCCGCCCCGAGGCCCAGAACCGGTACAACGAGGACATCCAACGGCGCCTGGGCTCCACCACCTGGAACTCCGGCTGCCAGAGCTGGTACCTGACCGAGGACGGTTTCAACGCGACCATGTATCCGGGATTCGCCACCCAGTACGTCAATCAGCTCAAGACCCTCGACCTGCAGGACTACAAGATCACCGCGGCGGGCCGCGACAACATCACCGCGGCGGGCCGCGACAACGAGACCGCGGGTCGCGACCATGAGATCGGCCTGGCGCAGGTCAGCGGCGGTCCCCTGGCCACCGGATAGGATTCCGTGGTGACCGAGTACCGGATCGACGACCTGGCCAGGGAGGCGGGGACAACAACCCGGAACGTACGCGTCTACCAGGACAGCGGGCTCCTGCCGCGGCCCCAGCGTCGGGGCCGGGTGGCGATCTACACCGATCGGCACCTGCGCCAACTGCGCGCCATCACCCGGTTGCTCGGTGAGGGCTTCACGCTCAAGCACATCATGAAATTCCTGACCGGGTTACAGCCCGGGCAGAACCTCGTCGATGTGCTGGATCTGTCCGACCTCGAGGAACTGGTCACCGCACCGTGGTCCCGCCCGGAGCCACGCACCATGTCGCTCACGGAACTTCAAGGACGGCTCGGCGACCTGGACATATCGATGCTGCGCCGGCTGACCACCCATGGCCTGATCGAGCCAACTGCCGACGAGAAGGTCTACTCGGTCGGCGATGTACGACTCATCGATGACTTCGCCTCGCTCGTCGCCCGCGGAATGCCGCTCGAGACACTCCTGAAGACGAGTACCGCGGTCGACGAGTTGCTCGACGCCGCCGCGCGTGAGCTGACCCGCGGCGGGCATGCCGAAGTGGTCCGTCAGCGGGGGCCGGGATGGCTGCCCACCAATGACGCCGAACTCGCTTGGGCCGCCGACCTCGTGGACACCATGCGCCGGGCGGCGCGACGGCGCGCGCACGCCAGCCTGGACCGCGCATTCGACGAAGCTGTGCGTGCCGAGTTGCACGAGTATCAGGCAGCGGGCAAGGCCGAGGCCGACCCGGAGGCCACCGTCGAACGTGAGCCCGAGGGGAAGACCATCACCGATGGTCCCCGTCGGGCTCACGTCAAACGCGCTAGACCTCGATGATGACCGCGCCGCCCTGGCCGCCGCCGGCGCACATCGCGGCGACGCCGATGCCGCCACCACGGCGCTGCAGTTCGTAGACCAGCGTGGTGACCATGCGGGCACCGGACGCGGCGATCGGATGTCCGAGGCTGCAACCGCTGCCGGAGAAGTTCACCAACTCCTCGTCGAGGCCGTATTTGCGGACCGCAGCGATGGGCACCGAGGCGAACGCCTCGTTGATCTCCCAGAGCGCCACATCGGACGGCTTCAGGCCGGCCCGGCCGAGAACCTTGCCGATCACCTCGACACCACCAAGGCCGGTGTCCTTGGCGGGGACGCCGATCGCGCCCCAGGCCCTGACTTTGGCCAGCACATTGAGGTTCTCCGCGGCCGCATAGTCGTCGCCGACCAGCGCGACAGCAGCGGCAGCGTCGTTGGTACCGCTGCTGTTGCCCGCGGTGATGGAGAATCCTTCGATCTCCGGGTGCAGGACCTTGAGTTCGGCGAGCTTCTCGGCTGTGGTGCCGCGGCGCGGATGCTCGTCGACGCTGAACTCGATGACCGAGCCGTCTGGCTGGGACACCTTCAACGGCACGATCTCGTCGAGGAACTTGCCCGCGTCGATGGCGGCGATGGCGCGCTGGTGCGACCGTGCCGCCCAGGCATCCATGTCCTCACGGGAGATCCCGGCGGCCTGCGCGGTGTTCCAACCGACCGTGATCGACATGTCGCGCATCGGCGCTTCCGGCGTCTCGACATGCGTCGGGGTCATCCACGGCTCGATGAACTCGATCTCCGGCCCGAACCCGGGCACCCGCCACTTCATCAGCGGCGAGGAGGACAGCGACTGCACACCGCCGGCCACCAGGACCCGTTCCATACCGGAACCGATCTGCGCGGACGCGTTACCGATCGCGGTCAGCGACCCGGCACAGTGCCGGTTGACGGCCTGCCCGGGCACCGACTCCCAGCCCAGCGCGTCGGCGGCGTAGCGCGCGATATCGCCGCCACCGTAATTGGATTCGGCGAAGATCAGATCGTCGATCGCCTCCGGGGCGATCCCGGCGCGGCGCACGACCTCGGGCAGGACGGTGGTGATCAGGGTCTCGGGGGTGGTGTTGACCAGCGTCCCCTTGAAGGAGCGGCCGATCGCTGTGCGGGCAGCGCCCACGATTACGGGTTGTGGCATGGTTTCACCTTTACGCTATATCGTTTTTCTGTAACGGTATCAGGACGGGTTTCTACTGCGGTTCCGGGACGTGGAAATGCTCGTCGCGCAGCCGGAACGCCTCCTTGGTGCCATGTTGGGCCCGGGTCTTGACGAAGTTGAACTCCCCCGGCGAGAACTGCAGGTTGGTGCCGTAGGCGTGGAACAGATAGCTGGCGACCTCTTCACCCTGATAGGCCTGGCTCTGCTCGACGAGCCGGAACGCCTCCTTGGCGATCACCACCCCGTCGGCCGGCATCTTCGCGGCCTTGGCCGCCCAGTACTGCGCCCGCGCCGTCACCTGGTCGGCCTCACAGGTGTCGGTGAAGATGCCGAGGTGCTCGACGGAGCCAGCCTCGATGATGTCCCCGGTGAGCAGCATCCGCCGGGCCAGCACCGGGCCGAGCCGGTGGAAGAACATGTGCAGGCTGCCCAACGCCGGGCCGAGGAACCTGGCGGCCGGCATCCCGATCTTGGCATCGCGGGCGATCACCGAGATATCGGTCATCAACGCCATCTCGAACCCACCCCCGAGCGCGTAGCCGCTGATCTCACCCACGGTGACCTTCGGGAACCCCATGAAATTGTGGTAGAAGCCAAACGACTTGCGGTCCACCGTGAGTCGACGACGCTGACTGGGACGTGATTTCGTCGGTTGCTTTTCCTTGTCGCCATACCAGCCGTAGGCATTGTTCATATCCGCGCCGGTGCTGAACACCCCCTCGGCCCCGCGCAGCAGCACCACGGTCAGATCATCGTCGTCGGCCACGACATCGAGGTAGCGCGCGACCTCGTCGCGCATCGCCGCGTCATAGGAGTTGCGCTGCTTGGGATTGTTCAGCGTGATGGTGGCGATGCGGTGGTCGCCATCGACCTCGAAAAGCACCCGGTCATCTGTCATGCGAAATCAACCTCGCTTCAATCGTTTTGTCGTTACCGGCGGCCAGCGTCGTGCTCCGCGCGGCGGTGAGATGGTCGGCCGCGAGCTTGGTCGCCCTGGCCGAGTTGCCGTCGGCGATCGCCTCCAGCAGTCGCTGGTGATCGCGTAGCGCCGCCCGCATGGTCTTCGCCGACATTCCGGCACCGTCTTCCCCGGTCCATACCGACGACTCGTGCGTCGACCAGATCAGCTCCAGCGAGCCGATCAGCAGGATCATCGGCTCGTTGCCGCACCGAGAGACCAGCGCCTCGTGGAATCTTCGGGCGTTCGGCACATACTGCGGCGTGTCCTCGAACTGTGCTGCCTGAAGGTCGATCTCGGCCTGCAGGTAGGGCACCACCTCGGTGGCGCGGTCGGTGCGGTCCGCGCACATGCCCGCGCAGATCGGTTCCAGGCGCAGCAGGGCCTCGCTCACATCGGCCGGCGTGGCAGCGCGGGTCTGCAACACCATGCCGATCATGTGGGCGGTGCGGTCTGCCGAGGGCATCTGCACCACGGCACCGCCGACGTTTCCGCGACGCACCGAGATCAACCCGTCGGTCTCCAGCAGATGGATGGCCTCACGCAACGCGGGCGGGCTGACCCCGTACTCCTGAAACAGGCTTTCCTGCGTGGGCAGGATGTCGCCCTCACGCAGGCGCCCGGACAGGATGTCGTCACGCAGCTTGGACGCCACGATCTCGGCCACCCGGGGTTGGCGTATGCGATGAGCCGGCACCTGTCCCTCCACTGTTCCGCCGACGGTCTTTCCTTGCTAACTTGTACAGGATAGTAATCGCATCGTCTACTGTATGGGCAACTGTATGGCCGGGAAGGCGGGTACAACGTGAGCGACGAGGCCGTATCGACCGCGCGCGACGGCGCGGTCCTGCGCATTACGTTGGACCGACCGTCACGGCGTAACTCATTGAGCCACAGCATGATCGATAGCTTGGTCGCCAGCCTCTCGGAAGCGGCCTACGACGATTCGCTGCGCGCCGTCGCCATCACCGGCGGCGGGGAGGACTTCTGCGCCGGAGCCGACTGGGTCGCCACCAACAGCACCGGACAGCGCCCCCGTACCGGTGACCTGGTCCGGCGGATCCCGCACACCGCGCACCGCATCATCGAGCTGGTGGCCACCATCCAGCTGCCGGTGGTGTGCGCGGTGCGCGGCTGGGCGGTGGGGTTGGGCTGCAACCTGGCACTGGCCGCCGACTTCACCATCGCCGATACCGGTGCGACGTTCTGGGAACCGTTCATGAACCGCGGATTCACCCCCGATTCCGGCGCGACCTGGCTGCTGCCGCGACTGGCCGGGGTGGCCCGGGCCAAACGGATGCTGCTGCTCGGCGAGAAGGTCAGCGGGTCGCAGGCGGCCGACTGGGGACTGATCCACAGTGCAGTCCCCGCAGACGAATTGGCCTCCGCTGCGGACGAACTACTGGCACGTTTGGCCGCCGGACCGACCGTCGCGATCGGCCTGGCCAAACAGGCCATCGCCTACGGCCAGCACGCGACCCTGACCCAGTCGATGAATCAAGAATTGTCCAACCTGGAACTCTCGTGCCGCACAGGTGATTTCAAAGAAGGCCTGGCCGCGTTCCGGGAACACCGCGATCCGGACTTCACCGGGCGATAAGAGGAATCGATGACCGATTACGAGACCATCAAATACGAGGTGGACGGCCACAAGGCCACCATCACCCTGAATCGACCCGACGCGCTCAATGCGCTGTCCCCCCACATGATCACCGAACTGCGGGCCGCCTACGACCAAGCCGAGAACGACGACAACGTCTGGCTGATGATCGTCACCGCCGCCGGCCGGGCCTTCTGCACCGGCGCCGACGTCAAGGAGATCCCCGGCGACGGCAAGGTCATCAACGAGCGGCCCTACCTGTCCACCTACGAGCAGTGGGAGGCACCGCAGGAGGGCACCCCGCCGTTTCGCACCATGGCCAAGCCGGTCGTGGTGGCGATCAACGGAATCTGTTGCGGCGCCGGGCTGGACTGGGTCACCACCGGCGACATCGTGATCGCCTCGGACAAAGCGACATTCTTCGACCCTCATGTGAGCATCGGTCTGGTTGCTGCCCGAGAAATGGTGCGCCTGGCCCGCGCACTCCCCCGATCGGTGGCGTTGCGGATGGCGCTGATGGGCAAGCACGAGCGCATGACCGTCGAGCGCGCGTACGAACTCGGGTTGATCACCGAGATAGTCGAACACGACAAGCTACTCGAGCGCGCACACGAGATCGCCGACACCGTGTGTCTCAATGCCCCGCTGGCGGTTCGCGGTACCCGGTTGGCCATTCACAAGACGCTGGATCTGCCGCTGCACGAGGGTGAGATCCTGGCCGAGACGTTCCGCGAGCGCGTGGTGCGCACCGAGGATGCCCTGGAAGGACCGCGGGCGTTCGTCGAGAAGCGCAAGCCCAACTGGCAGGCTCGCTGATGGACACGTTGCTCCTCGACTTCGACTACGAGTCCAGGGTCGCCACGGTCACGCTGAACCGCCCCGACGCGCTGAACTCGTTCAACCGCGCCATGTGTCACGAGATGCGCGATGCCTGGCACACCATCAAGGCCGACGAGGGCATCAACGCGGTGGTGCTGCGGGCCGCAGGCGACCGTGCGTTCAGCGCCGGACTCGACGTGAAATCCAACTATGGACAACCCGAGATCGTTTGGAACCACGAGGATCCCGGCGAACTACTGAGCCCCAAGTGGCAGAAGATGTGGAAGCCGGTGGTCTGTGCGGTGCAGGGTATGTGCACCGCCGGGGCGCTGTATTTCGTCAACGAAGCCGACGTGGTGATCTGCTCGCCGGAGGCCACGTTCTTCGATTCCCACGTCAGCGCCGGGCTGGTCTCGGCGCTCGAGCCGATCGGCCTGATGCGCCGGGTCGGGCTCGGTGACACACTGCGGATGGCATTGATGGGCAACGACGAACGTGTAGGCGCCGAAACTGCGTTGCGCATCGGGCTGGTCACCGAAGTGGTGGCCAGGGATCAGCTGTGGGACCGCGCGCACGAGATCGCCGCCACGATCGCCGCGAAGCCGCCGACCGCCACGCAGGGCACGGTGAAGGCCATCTGGGAGTCCCTGGACAAGCCCTACCGTGCCGCGATGGACCAGGGCCTGATCTATACGCGACTGGGCAACCCGATCGCCAAGGCCGAGCTGGCCGAGCGTCCCCTGCCCAAGACAACACCTCGGATCCGCTGATGGCGCATCCGCTTTCACGGCGCATCGACGAGGTTCTCGATCTGGACCCGGCCGCACCGGCCATCCAGTATGACGGCCAGTGGTTCACCTGGGGCCGGGTCGCGACGCTCGCGCGGCGCATCGGTGCGTTGTCGGCCGGCACGCGGGTCGGAATCATGCTGCGGAACCAGCCCGCCCACGTGGCGGCCCTCCTCGGTGTGCTGGGTGCCGGCGGCACCGTCGTGGTGATCAACCCGTCCCGCGGCGACGAGCGCACCCGCGCCGACATCGAGGCGTTGGGCCTACCGGTGTTGATCGGCCTGCCCGAGGACATCGCCACGCTGGCGACGCCCTCCCCCACGACCACGACGGTGACCATCCGCGATCTCGACACCGCGCCCGAGGTCTCGCCGGCCGAGAGCCCGACCGTGGACGCAGGGCGCCCGGGCGTCGCGGTGTGGATGTTGACCAGCGGCACCACCGGCCCACCGAAACGGGTGGACCTCACCTACGACATGCTGGCCCGCAGCGTCATGGGCGGCGATCCGGAGAACGCCCCGGCACCAACCGAACTGCGACGCGGGGTGGCCATCGTCAACTCCCCGCTGGTTCACGTCGGCGGAGTCTTCCGGGTGCTGTTGTGCATCGCCGAGGCCCGGGCGTTCGTGCTGCTGCCCAAGTTCGAGCTCCACCGCTGGGCCGAGGCCGTGCGTGAGCATCAGCCGCGGGCGGTGTCGCTGGTACCGGCGGCTCTGCGCATGGTGCTGCACTCCGAACTCACCCGCGACGACCTCGCCGGCATCCGCGCGGTCACCTCCGGCACCGCGCCGCTGTCGGCCGATGACGCCGACGCCTTCACCGAAAAGTTCGGCATCCCGGTGCTGACCTCCTATGCCGCTACGGAGTTCGGTGGCGGAGTGGCCGGCTGGACCCTGACCGACCACCAGAAATACTGGAAAGACAAGCGCGGCAGTGTGGGCCGGGCCAATCCCGGTGCGCGACTGCGCGTCGTCGACGAGGACGGCCAACCGCTCCCACCGGATCAGAAGGGCCTGCTGGAGGTCAAACCCGCACAGTTCGATGCCGACGCGGACTGGTTGCGTACCACCGATCTGGCCCGCATCGATACCGACGGATTCGTCTGGATACTCGGACGTGCCGATCAGGCCATCATCCGCGGCGGATTCAAGGTGATGCCCGATGATGTCCGCACCGCGCTGGAGAGCCATCCCGCGGTGCGCGGCGCGGCGGTGATCGGCGTACCGGACGAGCGATTGGGTGAGACACCAGTGGCGATGGTCGAGTTGCGCGCGCCTGCCCCTTCGGCCGAGCTCACGGACTATCTGCAGGGCCGGCTGGCCCGGTATGAGATCCCCACCAGGATCGAGATCGTCGACACCATCCCGCGTACGCCGTCGGGCAAGGCTGACCTGGGTGCCGTCCGTGAGCACTTCGCCGCCGGCTGACACGCTGGCCGCTCTGCTCACCGGCCTGCGCGACCGGGGCGACCATTCCCTGCTGATCTGCGACGACGAGCGGATCAGCTACGCCGAGGCCGACATTCGCTCCGCCTCCGTCGCGCGTGGCCTGATCCGGCTGGGCGCAGGCAAGGGCACACATGTCGGGGTGCTCTATCCCAACGGCGTCGACTTCGTGGTGGCCATGCTGGCCGCGGCAAGAATCGGTGCGGTCGTGGTGCCTTACTCGACCTTCCTCACCGCAGCCGAGCTCGAGACCCAGCTGCGTGACAGCGATACCGCGATCCTGCTGTCGGCACGCTCCTACCGCAATCACGACTACGCCCAACATCTTTCCGGGATCGACACCCCGTGCCTGCGGCACGTGTTGTTCGATCTGCCCCACGCCGACGTCCCGACGCTGGACGAATTCGAAGACGATGTCGACGGCTGTGACCCACTGGCCATCGTCTACACCTCAGGCTCAACCGGCCCGGCGAAAGGGGCGGTGCACACCCACGCATCGCTGATCGGCCATCAACGCAACCTCAACACGATCCGCGGGCTGACAAGCCCTGATCGGCTCTTCTGCAATTCGCCGTTCTTCTGGATCGGCGGTTTCGCGTTCGGTCTGCTGGCCACCGTAGCCGCCGGTGCCACACTGATCTGCTCGAACGCGACCGACCCGGCCGTCACCCTCGACCTCATCGAAGCCGAGAAGCCGACTATCACCAATGGTTTCGTCGCCGGGATCGCACATCTCACGCGGCACCCGAACTACCCCGGCCGGCAGTTCACGGCCCGCCGCGGCAACCTGTACCCGATCATGGCGCCTGACGTTCGGCCCAACGATCCCGAGCTTCGCCACAACATGCTCGGAATGACCGAAGCCGGCAGCGTGGTGTTGATCGACAGCGACGAGACCGATCAACCCGAGCGCCGGCGCGGCTCCTACGGCCGACCGGCGACCGGGTTCGAGACCAAGCAGCTCGACACCGGCGAACTGTGTATCCGCGGCCCTCATGTGATGCAGGGCTACCACGGACGCAGCAGGGAGGACTGCTTCGACGCCGACGGGTGGTTCCACACCGGGGACCTGGTGCGCGTGGACGAGGAGGGGTACTTCTACTTTCTGGGGCGCGCAGGCTCGATGATCAAAACCTCGGGTGCCAACGTGACACCTGGAGAGGTGGAAAAAGCCCTCGCGACACTGGGGTTCACCGCGCATGTGCTCGGTCTGCCCGACGCGGTGCGCGGCCAGCTCGTCGCCGCCGTCATCGTCACCGATGATCCGGTCGACTTCGATGCGATACGTCAGGCGCTGCGAGCCAAGTTGTCGGCGTACAAGATTCCGCGGATATTCGCGGTGTGCCCGCCCGCCAAGGTGCCGACGCTGTCCAGCGGCAAGGTCGACATGCCGGCATTGGTGGGGCTGTTCAGTGCCTGATTCCACGCCTGACACCATCGACGCACTGCTGCGTCACCATGCGGCGTCCACCAAACCGATGGTGATCGATCCCGATACCCGCATCAGTTACGCCGAACTCGACGCCGACACCCGCGGCCTGGCCGCCGGACTCATTCGAGCCGGTATCGCCAAGGGGTCTCGGGTCGGCCTGATCATGCCCAACTCCGCAGACTGGGTACGGATTGCCCTGGCAATCACCAGAATAGGGGCGATCCTTGTCCCGCTGAGCACGCTGTTGACCGGCCGGGAACTCACCGCACAGCTGCGGACCGCCTCCGTGCAGTATCTGATCGCCGTCGAACAATTCCGCGGCCGCCGCTACCCGCACGGTCCGGTGCCCTCGCTGCGAGGGACCTGGACCCCCGCTGACGTCCTCGGATTCACCGGCCGTGCACCCCTGCCGCCGGTGCGGCCCAGCGACCCACTGGTCATCATGTTCACCTCGGGCAGCAGTGGCGCGCCGAAAGGCGTCGTCCACTCCCACGGAAACGCCTTGGGTGCGGTGCGTTCCGGTCTCCATGCCCGGTGCATCACCGCCGAGACCCGGCTGTACCTGCCGATGCCGTTCTTCTGGATCGGCGGTTTCGGGGCAGGCATCCTGTCGGCCCTGGTGGCCGGGGCCACCCTGGTGACCGAGCCTGTTCCGCACCCCGAATCCACCCTGGAACTCCTTCAGCGTGAGCAGGTTACGTTGTTCCGTGGATGGCCCGAGCAGGCCGAAGCGCTCGCCCGCCATCCCGCGAGCGTCGACCTGTCCATGCTGCAACCGGGAAGCCTGGAGGCCCTGCTCCCGGCGCACCTCCGTTCGGAGCCCAGCGCGCGGGCATCGCTGTTCGGCATGACCGAATCGTTCGGGCCCTACTGCGGCTATCCGGCGGATGTCGACATGCCCCGTTCCGCGTGGGGAAGCTGCGGCAAACCTTTCCCGGGAATGGACGTTCGCATCGTCGACTCCGCAACCGGTATGCCACTGCACGAGGGGGCGGTCGGCGAGATCCAGATCCGCGGTCGGCATGTCATGCGCGGGATCTGCCGTCGCAGTCGCGAAGACGTCTTCACTCCGGACGGCTACTACGCGACCGGAGATCTGGGCTACCTCGATGCCGACGGGTTCATGTTCCACCGCGGAAGATCCGACGACATGTTCAAAGTCCGCGGCGCGACCGTGTACCCGAGTGAGGTGCAGCGGGCGCTTCGGTCCCTACCCGGTGTCCGGGTAGCTCACGTCGTGAACGTCCCTGACGGTCAGGCCAATCGGGTGGGCGCCGCGCTCGTCGGCGACGGACTCTCGGAAGCGGCGCTGCGGACCGCCACACAGGCCGTCATCAGCTCGTTCAAAGTGCCCACGCTCTGGCTGTTGCTCGACCGGGAAGAGGCCGTTCCGCGCGGCGCCACCGGGAAGGTCGACACCACCGCGCTGCGCGCCATGCTGAGGGAAGGTGTGCTCTAGCGCTTCCCTGAATTCCAGGGCGCCAGTAGCAGTTCACAGGCATACCGCACATCCGCGACCGCGCTCTGCGCATCGAGTTGACCCGCCGTGGCCCAGGTCAGGATCCCGTACATACATTGCTCGACCATCCGGGCCAGCCGATGATCCTCATCGGTGGGTTCGAGGACCCCTGCAACCGCCAGGATCCGCTCCCGCGTCGACAGGTCCGCCGGCGCGTCGGCCGACGACCGAATCGCGTTGATCGAAACCAACATCGCCCGGGCCAGTAGCGGCTGCGCCAGCAGCCAATTGGCGGCTTCGCCCAGGAAATCGCGCACAGCCGCGACGGGATCGTCCGGGATACCTGCCGGTTCGGGCATCGCTCGGACCGACGCGACGAGCGCCGCGGCGAACAGATGATGCTTGGACGGGTAGTAGCGGTAGAGCGTGCCGAGCGCAACGCCTGCCTCAGCGGCGACGTCTGACATCTGGACCCGCTCCAGCCCGTGCAACGCCCCCAGCCGGACCGCCGTGCGCAAGATCGCGGCATTGCGTTCCAGTTGGCGGGGCGTCGAGGCGTGCCCCGGTTCCCGTGGTGTTCCGATGCGCGGCATCGAGACGAACTCCTCACAAAACTAGAATTGATTCTAGAAATTTGGACAAGGCGATGCTACAACAGACTGGTGACCGAAGAAGGTGCCCAGCACGGCGTGACGGCGTTCGACGCCCGCAAGTACGGCCCGTGGGCCGTGATCACCGGCGGTTCGGAAGGCGTCGGCAGATCCTTCGCACTCCAGCTCGCCGCGGCCGGCATCCATCTGCTTCTGCTTGCCCGCAGGTCAGGCCCGCTGGAAGAGACGGCCGATCGCTGTCGCGCACTCGGGGTCGAGGTCCGCACCCTGAGTGTCGACCTCTCGGAGCCGTCCTCGGTCGATGCCGTCGCCGAGGCGGTCGCGGACGTCGAGGTGGGCCTGCTGGTGCACAACGCCGGCGCCAACACCCACAGCGCGGAGTTCCTCGACGGCGACCTCGCCGCGTTTCAACGGGTCATCGACCTGAACATCACCACTCCGCTGGCGTTGGTTCATCACTTCGGGGCCGCGATGCGCAGCCGCCGCCGTGGCGGCATCCTGCTGGTCGGATCGATGGCCGGGTACCTCGGGTCGAACCGGCACACGGTGTACGGCGGCGTCAAGGCATTCGGCAGGATCTTCGCCGAAAGCCTGTGGCTGGAATTACGGGACGACAACGTCGACGTGCTCGAACTCGTCCTCGGGGTAACCCGCACCCCGGCGATGCAACGGGTTGGACTGAACTTCGATATCCCCGGAATGCTGGTGTCCGAACCTGACGATGTCGCCGCCGAAGGTCTCGCCGCGCTCGGCGACGGCCCCGTGCACGTCATCTCGCAGCATGCGAAAGTCGCTCTTGCCCATAATAATCCGGACCGGGCCGCAACGATCCTGCGCTCCGACAAGATGATGCGTCGGCTGATCGGTGCCGAAGATCCGGACGACGCGCGGTGAAACTCGGTCTGGCCACCCCCGTCGTGATCCAGCAGCCCGGTGTCGCTTCACCTTGGGAAGCAACTGCCGGACCCGACGAACTAGCGCTGATCGCCGAAGCCGCCGACGGCCTGGGCTACGACCATCTCACGTGTTCGGAGCACATCGGAGTGCCGGCGCCGGCCGCCACGGTGCGGGGTGCGACGTACTGGGATCCACTGGCCACCTTGTCATTCCTGGCCGCACGAACCCGACGCATCCGGTTGGCCACCTCCGTACTGGTCCTCGGCTACCACCATCCACTTCATCTGGCCAAGAGCTACGGAACGCTGGACCGCCTCAGTCAGGGTCGGGTGGTTCTCGGGGTCGGCGTCGGTTCCCTGAAGGAGGAATTCGACCTGCTCGGCGCCGAGTGGACCGATCGCGGTGCCGCGGCCGACCAGGCCATCGAGCAGCTCCGGGCCGCGTGGGGTCAACGCGAGGTGGACGGATTGATCATCGAACCGCACGCGCTCGCCACCGATCCCCCCATCTGGGTGGGTGGCCGGACACAACGCTCGTTGCGCCGGGCCGTCCAGCTCGGAACCGGGTGGGTACCGTTCGGCCTTCGCCCAGAGGCGATCTCGGAGCTTCTCACCAAGTTCACGCTGCCCGACGATTTCGAGGTCGTGCTGTCGCCGGGCCCGGTGTTGGACCCGATCGGAGCGGCCGCCTCGGCGGCGCGCGAACTCGAACGGCTCCGCGACGTCGGCGCCACCATCGTCACCTGCCGCCTGCAGGCGACCGACGCCGGCCACTACTGCGACCAACTGGCGGCCCTGCAATCGATAGCGACACCACTGTGACATCACATCAAGGAGATCCCATCGAATCCCGGCTTCGTGACCTCGAACAGCGTCTCCAGGCACTCAGCGACCAGGTCGAGGTGACGCAGCTGATCGCCTCCTACGGCCCGCTCGTCGACGCCGGTGCCGCCGGTGAAGTCGCGGCGTTGTGGAGCGAGGACGGCAGTTACGACGTCGAAGGCTGGCAGATGCGCAGCCGCGCCGATGTCGAGGCCATGGTGAACTCGGATGCGCATCAGACCCTCATTGCCCGGGGCGCCTGCCATTTTCTCGGGCCCGCCCGGGTCACGGTCGACGGCGATACCGCGGCGGCAGTGTGTGAATCACTGCTGGTGGTGCACCGCGACGGGAAGTGGATCGTGGCACGCGCCGGCGCCAACCATTTCACCCTGAACCGCATCGACGGCCGCTGGCAGATCGTCCTCCGCACCACCCGGGCACTGACCGGGAGTCTTGAGGCGCGGGCGCTACTCCGTTAGACGATCGCGTTTGCCCGTAGATCCGTGATCTGCGTTGTGTCGTACCCGATCTCACCCAGTACCTCGTCGGTGTGCTCGCCCAGCAGCGGAGCCCGTCGCCGGATCGTCCCGGGCGTCGCCGACATCCGGAACGGCGTTTCGATGATCGGCACATCCCGCGACGCCCCGGGAAACGGCACCCGCTGGAGGTAGCCCATGGCCTGCACATGCGGGTCATCGAGGACTTCTTGCGTGGAATACAGCGGCGCGGCAGGCATCTTCGCCTTTTCCAGGAGTTCGAGCACGTGCGCCTTGGTCTTGTCGGCACACCAGTCGGCCATGATGTCGTTGAGGATGTCGCCGTTGGCCCAACGGATGTCATCGTTCGCGAAACGGGGATCGTCGAACAGTTCTTCCCGGCCCATCAGGCGGCACCACCGCTTGAACATGGGCTGTCCGGCCACCTGCAGCAGGACCCATTGATCGTCGGCGGTGCGGTAGAGATCGCACGGCGCGACCGATGCACCCTTGTTGCCCATCCGGGGCTTGTCGACCTGCAGCAGTTCCCGCTCGATCAGAAAGGCGTTCGACAGCATCAACGCCGTCGGCAGCAGGGCACCCTCGACGTGCTGGCCCTCCCCCGTCTTGTCCCGGTGATAGAGCGCCATCATCACCCCGATCGACAATGTGAGCGCCGTCCCGAAATCCGCATAGGGCACCACCGTTCGGATCGGCTGATCCGGCAGGCCCTGCCGGTAGACCGCTCCGGACATCACCTGGCCGGCCCCGTCGAAGCCGATCTTTTCGCTGTAGGGACCGCCCTCGCCGTAGGCGGTGGCACTGGCCAGGATGATGTCGGGTTTGACCGCCTTGAGTGTCTGGTAATCCAGTCCGCTGGCGCGCATCCCGGCCGCGGGCATGTTGGCGATCACGATGTCGGCCTGCGCCACCAGTCGTCGGGTGATCTCGGCGCCCTCTGCCGTGGTGGAATCCAGCGTCAACGAACGCTTGTTGCGGTTGCACTGAAGGAAAGTGCCCCCTTCGCCACTCTCGGTGACGGCCTGCACCCAGCGATCCTCACCGCCTTCACGCTTCTCCACGCGCAGGACGTCGGCACCCATATCGGCCAGGATCGCGCTGCACCAGGGTGCGGCGATGAACCGCCCGTAGTCGAGTACCCGTATTCCGTCGAGAACCCCTGGCATTGCCGCCCCACCTTTTCTCTCGGATCCAAATTTGCTACTCCAGCACGCCGAGGCGCTCGAGGTGATCGGTGAGCGGCTTGGAGGCCGCGCACAGGTGCTCGGCCATGGCGTCGCGGGCCGACTCCGCGTCCCGCTGCCTGAGGGCGTCGAGTATCCGGCGGTGGTCATGGGTGGCCTGCTGGGGCCAGCCTTCGACCATCGGATACACCGATTCCAGTGCGTACCGGGTGATCTGGGACATCAGCTGAGCCAGTTTCGGCGACTCGGCCGATCGGTTGACCAATCGATGGAACGCATGGTTGAACCTGACCGCTCCGTCGTGGTCGCCCTGCGCGTATGCGTCCTCCAGTTGCTCCTGAATGTGCTCGAGCTCAGTGAGTTGATCGTCGGCGATCTGGCAGGCCGCGCGGGCCGCCAGCTGTCCGCCGATGTGCGCCTGCACACCGGCCACGTCGTCGATGTCCCGCCGGGTGACCGGCAGCACCAGGAACCCGCGCCGCGGCTGCTGGGTCAGCAGTCCCTCGGTGCGCAGGCCGAACAACGCCTCCCGCACCGGCGTCACGCTGATCCCCAGCTCGGCCGCAAGCTGTTCGAGCCTGATGTACTTCCCCGCCGGATACGTGCCGTCGAAGATCCGCCGTCGGATCAGCCGGGCGACATCCTCGGCCAGCTGTGGCCGCGCAGCGAAATCGGGTATGGACACGGTTCAGACCCGGTAGTCGGACAGCAGCCGCTTGCTGATGATGTTCTTCTGGATTTCGCTGGTGCCCTCACCGATCAGCAGGAACGGTGCGTCGCGCATCAGCCGCTCGATCTCGTACTCCTTGGAGTAGCCGTACCCGCCGTGGATCCGGAAACTCTGCTGGGTGACCTCCGAGCAGAACTCGCTGGCCAGGTATTTGGCCATGCCGGCGGCCACATCGTTGCGTTCGCCGGAATCCTTGAGCCGGGCGGCATTGACCATCATCAGATGGGCCGCCTCGACTTTCGTTGCCATCTCGGCCAATTGGAATGCCACCGCCTGATGCTCGGCAATCGGCTTGCCGAACGTCTCCCGCTGCTGCGCGTAACGCACAGCGAGTTCAAAGGCACGGATCCCGACGCCGCAGGCCCGGGCCGAGACGTTGACGCGGCCGACCTCGACCCCGTCCATCATCTGGAAGAAGCCCTGCCCGGTCGCGCCACCGAGAACGTCGTCGGCACTGGCGCGGTAGCCGTCGAAGATCAGCTCGGTGGTGTCGATGCCCTTGTAGCCGAGCTTGTCGAGCTTGCCCGGAATCGTCAGCCCCGGGACGACTTCACCGAAGCCGGTGGGCTTTTCGACCAGGAAGGCCGTCAAGTTGCGATGCGGCTTTTCGGCGCCTTCGTCGGTGCGCACCAGCGCGGCGACCAGGGTCGAACTGCCGCCGTTGGTCAGCCACATCTTCTGGCCGTTGATGAGGTAATCACCGTCAGCCTGTCTGGCCGCCCGGGTGCGGATGGCCGCCACATCCGATCCGAGCTCGGGTTCGGACATCGAGAATGCCCCGCGGGTCTCACCAATAGCCATGCGCGGCAGGAACTTCTGCTTCTGGGCGTCAGTGCCGTGCTGGCGGATCATGTAGGCCACGATGAAGTGGGTGTTGATCACCCCGGACACGCTCATCCAACCGCGGGCCAGTTCCTCCACACACAGCGCGTAGGTGAGCAGAGACTCTCCGAGCCCGCCGTATTCTTCGGGGATCATGAGGCCGAACAGGCCCATGTCCTTCATCTGGTCGACGATGGCCTGCGGATAGGTGTCGGAGTGCTCCAGCTCCTGGGCGGCCGGAATAACTTCCTTGTCGACGAATTGCCTTACCGTCGACACGATCTCGGTCTGGAACTCGCTGAGTCCCAGGGTCTGGGCGAGTTTGGTCACGATGCCACCCTTTCGAACACAGCGGCCAGGCCCTGCCCGCCACCGATACACATGGTCTCCAGCCCGTAGCGGGCCTGACGCCGATCCAATTCCCGGGCCAGCGTGGCGAGCATCCGCCCACCGGTCGCCCCGACCGGATGTCCCAGCGAGATCCCGGATCCCCGCACGTTGGTGCGCTCAAAGTCGGCCTCGCCGAACTTCCACTCCTTCATCACGGCCAGCGCCTGGGCGGCGAACGCCTCATTGAGCTCAATCAGATCGATATCGCTCAGCTGCAGATCGGCCTTGGCCAGCGCGACCTCGGTGGCCGGTACGGGCCCGATACCCATGATGCCGGGGGCGACGCCCGCCGAGCCCCACGACACCATCCGCACCAGCGGCCGCAGTCCCAGCGCGGCAGCCTTCTCCGGAGTGGTGACGATGCACATGGATGCGGCGTCGTTCTGGCCGCTGGAGTTGCCGGCGGTCACGGTGGACTCCGGATCCTGCTTGAGCAGAACGGGTTTGAGCTTGGCCAGGGTTTCGATGGTGGTGTCGGCGCGCGGGTGCTCGTCGGTGTCGATGACCGCGTCGCCTTTGCGAGAGCGGACCGTCACCGGAATGATCTCCTCGGCCAACACCCCGGACTGCTGGGCAGCCACGGCGCTGCGATGCGAGCGCACCGCGAGCTCGTCCTGCTCGGCGCGGGTGATGCCGTATTCGCGGCGCAGATTCTCGGCGGTCTCCATCATTCCGCCGGGTACCGGATAGAACTGCCCACCGGCGGTGGTGCGTCCCCGCGCCAGCCCGTCGTGCATCCGCACGCCACTTCGCGCCCCGCCCCACCGCATGTCGGTCGAGTAGAACGCGACGTTGCTCATGCTCTCGGCGCCGCCGGCAACCACAAGGTCGTTGTCACCGCTGCGAACCTGCAGACAAGCCTGGATCACGGCCTGCAGCCCGGAACCGCAGCGCCGGTCGACCTGCATGCCGGGGACCGTCACCGGCAGCCCGGCATCGAGCGCCACCACCCGGCCGATGGCCGGGGCCTCACTGTTGGGATAGCAGTGGCCGAGAATCACGTCCTGCACCTGCTCGGGTGCCACCCCGGTGCGCTCCAACAGACCCTTCAGCGCGGCGACCCCGAGTTCGACGGCCGACAGGGACGCGAACATGCCGCCGTAGCGGCCGATCGGGGTGCGGACCGGTTCACAGATGACCGCCTCGCGGGTACTCATACGTGCCGGCCACCGGTTACCTCGAGCACGGTGCCGGTCATGTACGACGACAGGTCGCTGGCCAGGAACAGCGCGACCTTGGCCACCTCGTCGGGCTCACCGGCCCGGGCCATCGGGATCTCGGCCAGCTTCTGATCCCAAATCCGTTGCGGCATAGCCTCTGTCATCGCCGACCGGATCAGGCCCGGCTGGATGGCGTTGACCCGCACCCCGAGGTGGGCGAGTTCCTTGGCCGATGCCTTGGTCATGCCGACGATGCCGGCCTTGGCCGCCGAATAGTTGGTCTGGCCGACCAAACCGACCTTGCCCGAGATCGAGGACATGTTCACGATCGCGCCGCGCTTGTTCTCCCGCATGATCGCCGCGGCCGATTTGGTGCCGTTCCAGGTGCCCTTCAGGTGCACCGCGATGACCTGATCGAACTGATCCTCGGTCATCTTCCGCAGCGTCGCATCGCGGGTGATGCCGGCGTTGTTGACCATGATGTCCAGCCCGCCGAACCGCTCGACGGCGGCCTGCACGAGTGCCTCTACCTCAGCCGACGACGTCACGTCGCACCGCACCGCGGTCGCGACCTCGGGCCCACCCAATTCCAGGGCGGCCGCCTCGGTGGCCTCCAGGTTGACGTCACCGAGTACCACCCGGGCGCCTTCGTCGATGAAACGCTTCGCGATGGCCAGGCCCAGACCCTGGGCACCGCCTGTCACCACTGCAGTCTGACCGGTCAGCAACGACACCTGATCACCTAACTTTCGGTCGTGGGGGCTCCGTCTGAGCCAGATCATATTTCATATACGATATTGGAGATTCATCAGCCCCGCGAATCGCGGCGCGACGAAATGGAGCTTCCCTGTGACCACCACCGCGGCCCCCGCCGAAGTCAGCGACGAGGATTTTCGGGAGATCCTGGCGCAGACCCGCAGCTTCATCCGCACCGCCGTGGTACCCCGCGAGAACGAGATCCTGGCCACCGACCAGGTGCCCGACGATCTCCGCGACCAGGCCAAGAACATGGGATTGTTCGGCTACGCAATTCCGCAGGAGTGGGGCGGCCTCGGGCTCAACCTGGCCCAAGATGTCGAGCTGGCAATGGAATTCGGCTATACCTCGCTGGCACTGCGGTCGATGTTCGGTACCAACAACGGCATCGCCGGGCAGGTGCTGGTGGGGTTCGGCACCGACGAGCAGAAGACCCGGTGGCTGGAGGGCATTGCCTCCGGCGCCGTCGTCGCGTCGTTCGCACTGACCGAGCCCGGCGCCGGATCCAACCCAGCGGGCCTACGCACCAAGGCCGTTCGCGACGGCGACGACTGGGTGATCAACGGCCAGAAGCGGTTCATCACGAATGCCCCCACCGCGAATCTGTTCGTCGTATTCGCCCGCACCCGGCCCGCCGACGACGCCGGCCCGGGGATCGCCGTCTTTCTCGTGCCGGCCGAGGAAGCCGGTGTCGAAGTGGGCGCCAAGGACGCCAAGATGGGCCAGGAAGGTGCCTGGACCGCCGACGTCAATTTCACCGACGTACGGGTGCCGAACAGCGCACTCGTCGGCGGCAGTGAGGATGTCGGCTACCGGGCCGCGATGACCTCCCTGGCCCGCGGCCGGGTCCACATCGCCGCGTTGGCAGTGGGATCGGCCCAGCGCGCGCTCGACGAGTCGGTGACCTACGCCGCCGCGGCCACCCAGGGTGGCCAACCGATCGGCAGCTTCCAACTGGTGCAGGCGATGATCGCCGACCAGCAGACCGGGGTGATGGCCGGACGTGCGTTGGTCCGCGACGCCGCGGCCAAGTGGGTGTCCGGCGAGGACCGCCGCATCGCGCCCTCGGCGGCCAAGCTGTTCTGCACCGAAATGGCAGGCAATGTCGCCGATCTCGCGGTGCAGATCCACGGCGGTAGCGGTTACATGCGTGAGGTCCCGGTCGAGCGGATCTACCGGGAAGTCCGGCTACTGCGTCTCTACGAGGGCACCAGTGAGATCCAGCGACTCATCATCGGCGGCGGGTTGGTCAAGGCCGCCCAGCGCCAACTCTGAAATACCTATCCACTAAGGAGAATCCATGACCGAGCGGCTCGCCGGAAAAGTTGCTTTCATCACCGGAGCTGCCCGCGGCCAGGGACGCGCGCATGCGGTCCGGATGGCCAAAGAGGGCGCCGACATCATCGCGGTCGATATCGCCGCGCCACTGCCTCCGAGCGTGCCCTACGACTCGGCTACTCCCGAGGATCTGGCCGAGACCGTGCGCCTGGTCGAGGCCACCGGCAAGCGGATCCTGGCGGTCGCCGCCGACACCCGTGATCTCGACGCCCTGCGGGCGGTGGTGGACAAGGGTGTCGCCGAGTTCGGCCGACTCGACATCATCATCGCCAACGCCGGCATCACCGTGCCCGAGGCCTGGAACGAGACAACCTCCGAGTCGTTCCGCGATGTCATCGACATCAACCTCACCGGGACCTGGAACACCGTGATGGCCGGCACCCAACACATCATCGACGGCGGCCGCGGTGGCTCGATCATCCTGATCAGCTCGGCCGCCGGCATCAAGATGCAGCCGTTCATGGTGCACTACACGGCCAGCAAGCACGGCGTCACCGGCATGGCCCGCGCCTTCGCTGCCGAGTTGGGCAAGCACCGGATCCGGGTCAACAGCCTGCATCCCGGCGCGGTCAACACCCCGATGGGTACCGGCGACATGATGACCGCGCTCAACCGGGCCAACGAGACCAACCCCGGCCTGATGCAGATGGTGACCCCGTTCCTGCCGGATTGGATCGCCGAACCCGAGGACATCGCCGACGCCGCATGCTGGCTGGCCAGTGACGAATCTCGGTTCGTCACCGCCAGCAAGGTAGCCGTGGACCTGGGCTCGACCCAGTTCTAGGCATGCCCAGCCCCTTGAGCACGGACTTCGCGGATGCCCTGGCGGCCGGGCTCGAGGCGTACGGCGACCGGCCGTTCATCGAGGTCGCCCGAAAATGGTATTCGGGCAACGAGATAACGCAGTTCATCGGGCGGATCTCGGCCACGTTGGACCATGCCGGGGTGCTGTCGGGTGAACCGGTCGGCGTCGTGGTGCGTAACCGGGTGGCCCACGCCGCGACGATCCTCGGGTTCATCGCCGCGCGACGCCCGGTGGTGATGATCTACTCGTACCAGTCCGCCACCGCGATCGCCCGAGATGTCGAGAAACTGTCGCTGCCGGCGATTGTCGCCGATGTCGACGACTGGACACCGGAGCTGCATGGAGCGGTGACCGCGGCCGGGTCGGCCGGTCTCTCACTGTCGGGCGATCCGCTCCGGGTCGGCACGACCGCGACGCGGCAACCGGGCAGGCGGCACGACCCGGCGCTGGAACAGTCCGGCCTGCACATCCTCACCAGCGGCACCACGGGACCGCCCAAGCGAATCCCGGTCGCCACCAACGTGCTTGAGCACACCGTGCTGAGCATGACGATCGGTGCGGGCACCGAGGTCGTCGGCCCCGACACCCCGCCCGCGCTGGTGTACTGGCCGTTCGGCAGCATCGGTGTCTGCCAACTACTGGCCGCGCCGTGCGCAGGCAAGCGCATGGTGTTGCTCGAGAAGTTCAGCGTCACCGAATGGGTTCGGGCGATCAAGACCTACCGGATCACCCGCGCCGGGGTGCAGCCCGCGATCCTCCGGATGCTGCTGCAGGCCGACGTGCCGCCCGAGGATCTGTCCTCGCTGGAGGGGTTGTCCGGGGGCTCGGGTCCGTTGGAGCCGGAACTGCGGGCGGAATTCGAGGGTCGCTACGGGATCCCGCTGTTGTGGGCCTACGGTGCAACGGAATTCGCCGGATCGGTATGCAGCTGGACCCCCGAGCTGTACCAACGGTACGGCGCGGACAAACCTGACAGCGTCGGACGACCCCTGCCCGGCGTGCGGGTCCGCATCGTCGACCCCGACACCGCCGCTGAAGTGCCCGCCGGCACCATCGGAGTACTCGAGGCCGCCGTCACCGTCATCGGGCCGGACTGGGTGCGCACCACCGACCTCGCTTCCATCGATGACGACGGCTTCGTCACCCTGCACGGGCGCGGAGACGGCGCGATCAACCGTGGCGGCTTCAAGGTCCTCCCGGAAGCGGTACGGCGGGTGCTGATCTCACATCCCAGCGTGCTCGATGCCTGCGTCGTGGGGGTCCCGGATTCCCGCCTGGGCGCGGTTCCGTTCGCCGCGGTCGAGCTACGACGGGACGCCGTAGCACCCACCGACGCCGAACTGAAGAACCTGGTGCGCGAGGCGCTGCCGAGCCATCACGTGCCGGTGGCCGTGGCGGTCGTCGACGCACTCCCCGCAATGCCGCGCTCAAGGTACGGCCGGGAGACGTTGCGGCGCTGTACCGCAGCTAGCCATTCCCCGCGGACTAGGTCAGGCTGAACCCAATGTCCGGGCGAGGAACTTCACCTGGTCGTCGGCAGCCGTGTCGAACCAGTCGTGGCCCGGCCACACATCGAAGTGGTCGCACGGGTAGTGATGGACCTGAGCCCTGGCCTGCACGGCCGTTTTCATCACCGAGTTGGCCGGCACGAACCGGTCGAAGTCGGCAACCTGGATCAGCACAGGACATTTCAGGGCCTTGGCCGCGGCACCGGTGCGAATCTGCACCAGCTCCATGCCGATGGCCGAATCGACTTCGTTGCGCCACGTCGGCCCGGCGATCGCGCTGTAGCTGTCAAAGGCCCCGTCGAGGGCCAGCGCGCCGGCCTCCCCCGGCTTGGCCGCCAACGGCATCAGCGTCGGCGCCCGGCCCGCCGCCACCGCCACGCGGCTCTTCACACCCGCCAGTGTCCAGCGCAGCGCCGATGCGACATCGCGGTGTGCCACCGCAGCGCGACTCGCGGCCAGCCCGCTCGTCAACGGAGTCATGCCGATCACGGCGGCCACATCGGCGCACTGCGCGGCCACCCGAAGGACATGGCTACCGGAGAACGACGATCCCCACAGCACCACCCGGCGGCGATCCACACCCGGCAGTCGTTGCGCTGCCGCGATGGCCGCACCGTAATCCGCCATCTGGCGCTCGACCGAAACACTCTGCCGCGGTGTTCCGTCCGAGGCCCCGAAGCCCCGATAGTCGAAGGCCACCACGTCGAGACCGGCCGCGCTGAAGCGCTCGGCGAAGGGTTGCAGACCGGAGTCCTTGGTGCCGCCGAAACCGTGAGCCATCACCACCACCGGCCGTCCCGCCGGGCCGGTGAAGTCGTCGCCTGTGGCGGGGAAATGCCATGCGCTGCACCGGTCACCGGCCGAATGGAACGTGAGCTCGCTGTACGTCACGCCGTCACTCCCACAATCAGGCCGGCACCGTCGGCGGCACGCTTGGCTCCCGCGGGTAGCTCGCGCACGCGGAGGTCGTGTTCGTAGATGAAGTAGTCGACCTGTTGGGTGTGCCGCGGCCGGTCGGTGCAGTGTCCGGCGTGTAGCTGTTGATCGGCATCGATCACCTGCTCCATCTCCGCCACCGGCGGCAGGCCGTACCGCCCCACCGCATAGGCGGCCAGCAATCGCGACTGACATTCCACGAACGGGAACAGCGTCGGGATCGCCTGGGCGAAACCCATGAGCACCAGATCGTTCATCCCCGGCTTGAACATCCGCTTGTAGAGCCGGATGTGGTTGTCGGGGGCGCTGACGACATCTCGGTCGAAGAACGGAAAGGTGATGTTGTAGCCCGTCGCGTACACGATCACGTCGAACACGCCGCTGGTGCCGTCCTCGAAATGCACCGTGTCACCGTCCAACCGGGACACATTCGGCTTGGGGACGACATCACCGGACCCGAGCCGCAACGGTAGTTCCACCGACTGTGTCGGGTGCGCTTCGAAGAGCTTGTGATTCGGGGCCGGCAGCCCGTACATCGTCGGATCGGTGCCGAGCACGGGCGCAAGCATCTGCGCGAACTTGCGCTGCCACGACAACGGCAGATGGGGATTGGTCCGGAAGTATTTGTCACCTGGTTGTCCCGCAATGTATTTCGGCACGATCCAGGCGCTCGATCGGGTGGACAGCGTCACCTGGTTCTGCAGCGACTTGGATGACAACTCGACGGTGATGTCGGCGGCGCTGTTCCCGATACCCACCACCAGGATCCGCTTGCCGGTCAGCTCCAGCGGTTCCTGCGGGTCGATGTAGTGGTGCGAGTGGATCTGTTCACCGGTGAACGTCCCGGGGAAGTCCGGCAGTCGCGGATCCCAGTGGTGGCCGTTCGCGACGACGAGCAGATCGAACTCGCGGCGGGCGCCGGCCTGGTCCTCGATCTCCCAACCGCCCCCGTCGACGCGGGCCGCACGCACCACCCCGTTGTTGAACTCGATGTTCTCCAACAGCCCGAAGGCATTCGCGTAGGCATCCAGGTACGCCTTGATATCGGAGTGGTGCGGGAACGACGGGAAGTGCTCGGGGATCGGAAAATCCTTGAACGACAACCGATGCTTGCTGGTGTCGATGTGCAGTGAGCGGTACGCGCTGCTGTGCCCGTTCGGATTGCCGAAGGCCCAGTTTCCGCCGATACGGTCCGATGCCTCGAACGTCGTGTACGGAACCCGGTAGTCCTTGAGCATCTTTCCGGCGGTGAGCCCGCTGATGCCCGCGCCGATGATCGCGGTCCGCGGCAGTGAACGCTGCAAAACAGTGCTCCTTCTACATTGTGATGCAGAACACTAGCAGCGGTCATTGACGGGCGTCAATGAATTCTGACAACTGTCAGAAAAGGGCCGAGGAGACCTGGCGGCAGAGACTCAGCCGATGAAGCGGACGATCGACTCGGCGACCGCAGCGGGCTTGTCCGAGCCCTCGATCTCGACCGTCACCGTCATGGTGGCCTGCACCGCGCCGTCGAGTTGCGCTACGTCGGCGATCGCCGCACGCGCCCGCACGTTGGCCCCGACCCGCACCGGCGTGATGAACCGAACCTTGTTGTAGCCGTAGTTGACCGCCAACTTGACGTTGTCGACGCGATACATCTGGTGGGTGAAATGCGGCAACAGCGACAGGGTCAGCAGACCGTGCGCGATCGTCCCACCGAAGGGTCCACCGGCCGCCTTCTCGGGATCGACGTGAATCCACTGATGGTCATCGGTGGCGTCGGCGAACAGGTTCACCCGATCCTGGGTGATCTCCATCCACTCGGTCGGGCCCAACTCGCTGCCCTTTGCCGCCACGAACTCGTCAAGACCATTGAAGACTTTCACGCTCAACTCCTCCCGACCGTGGTCAGAAGACTACGGTCTGATTCCCGAACCGGATTACGCGGTCCTCACAGTGCCACAGCACCGCCCGCGACAACACCAGCCGTTCGACATCGGCACCCAGACGCCGTAGATCGCCGACTGAGTGCCGGTGGTCCACCCGGACCACGTCCTGCTCGATGATCGGGCCCTCATCGAGATCGCCGGTCACGTAATGCGCTGTTGCACCGACCAACTTGACGCCGCGTTCCTTGGCCCTGCGGTACGGCGCCGCGCCGATGAACGCCGGCAGGAACGAATGGTGGATGTTGATCAGCGGGCAGCCCACGCCATCGAGGAACTCCGGGGTCAGAATCTGCATGTAGCGGGCCAGCACGACCAGATCGACGTTGCCGCGCAACAACTCCAGTAGTCGCTGCTCGGCTTCGGCCCGGTTGTCCGGCGTCGCGGGAACGTAGAGGAACGGCACACCGAACGCGCGCACCTGATCGGCGAGGTCGGGATGGTTCGAGACGACCATGACGACGGACATGTCGAGTTCGCCGCGCCGGTTGCGCCACAACAGGTCGAGCAGACAGTGGTCCTCGCGGGAGGCCATCAGCGCCACGCGCTTGGGTTTGGAGGCCTCGGTAAGGCGGAAGTCCATCTCGAACGGCTCGGCCACCTGCCGCCTGAAATCGCGCTCGAGTTCGTCGCGCACCGCAGCCAGGCCCGGCAGATGGAAGATCGTGCGCTGAATGAAGGTGCCGCCGGACTGCTCGGTGGAGTGCTGATCCAACGACACGATGTTGGCACCGGCGCCGGTGAGGAAGCCGCTGATGGCCGCAACCAGACCGGGGCGGTCTCCACAACGCAACAACAGCCTGCCGACATCCCGGGCCGGCAGGGCAGATGTTTTCGGATATTCCTCGGTCATCGACACCAGAATCTCATCCCTCCCCCGTCGGCGGGCACACGACCCGCCATTGCGTAGCGGATCCGCAAACCCATGAGGGGCTGGCTGAGAACCGTCACAGCAAAATCCTGCGGCGCCGTCGGACGACCGCCCATTCGACATCAACATGAATTCATAATTTTTGCCATGCGCTCGCTCCGCACGCCTATTCGGCATCAATGGTGATTACCGAATTTGCCAGAATTGCACGGGTCGGTGCGTAAATCGGTGATCCCCCCGCAGAATTCATCCCGCGACCAGACAAGATTTCTCAGCTCGCTGGAATTCCACTGTGCGGCGGCGCAATACTCGTCACACGTATTCGCAACACCGTGCCACTCACCGAAATCAACCGTCCCTTCGGAAGGTACGGCTGACCGACGAAATGGATTCCAGATGACCGCTCCCCAACTCAATGCCGTCGACCGCCACAGCGTGACGTTGGACGAAAGCCCAACCTGGTGGGACCCCGACAGTGAGTGCACGATCGTCGTGGCCCGCCCGCCCGCCGAGCGCGAACTGTGGAACGAATATGTCCGCGGAGCCGAGTCGAACTACCGCAAACACGGCGTGGAAAAGGCATTGGACCCGAAAGCGCTACGGACAGGCGCAGATACGGCGCTGTTCTGCGTCGGAATCAACAACTCCGGCCGGGTTGTCGGCGGCCTGCGCGCCAAGGGGCCCCACCGAAGCGTCGAAGAAAGCCACGCGATCGTCGAATGGAGCGGACAGCCCGCGCTCGACTCGGTGCGAAAAATGATCGCCGACCGCCTGCCCTTCGGAGTGGTCGAGATGAAGACCGCCTGGGTGGGTGATGACCCCGAACAGGGTCGCGCACTCACCGATTTGCTGGCCCGTATTCCGTTACATGCCATGACGCTGCTGGACATTCAGTTCGCGATGGCCACCGCGGCGGCCTACGTCCTGAAACGTTGGTTGTCTTCGGGCGGCGTACTGGCGGCGAAGATCCCGGCGACTCCCTATCCGGACGATCGATACCAGACCAAGATGATGTGGTGGGACAGCACAACTTTCGCCAACCACGCCGATCCGGGCCAGCTGTCGCGCTACTTCGCCGAAGCCCAGCGAATCGGCGTGCATCTCCCCGCCGCCGGTGTTGACACCCTCACCTCCAGCGGAGCGCGACGATGATCCCCGACTTGAGCGATCACAATGACCCCGACCAATATCGAGCGATATTCGTCGGCCACGAAGGTCATTCGGGTAGCAACCTCGACCAACTGCGCCGGGATGCACGTATCACCGTCATCGATGAATGCCGCCAACAGCAGGCTGCACTGCGCACGCTGGTGCCTGCGGTCGATACCGAAATGCTCGATGAGCCGACCCGGTGGGCGTACTACCCGTGGCGCCGCTGCCTGGTACATATTCTGGGGCCGGCCGCGTTCACTCGGCTACGCCTGGATCGCAACCGCAATCTGATCAGTGCCGACGAGCAGCGCCGCCTCTCGAGCCTGAAGATCGGGGTCATCGGCCTCAGCGTCGGCCATGCCATCGCCTACAACCTCGCCACCGAGGGACTGTGCGGCGAGATCCGGCTCACCGACTTCGACGAACTGGAGTTGGCGAACCTCAACCGGGTCCCGGGCACCGTGTTCGACCTGGGCTTGAACAAGGCTGTGGTGGCCGCACGCCGGATCGCCGAGATCGATCCGTATATCAAGGTTCGTATCGATCGCGACGGCGCAGTGGCCGGGTCCATCGATCAGTTCCTGCGTGGCCTCGACGTCGTCGTCGAGGAATGCGACTCGCTGGACGCGAAAGTCCTTGTCCGCGAGGTCGCCCGAGCCCGGCGGCTGCCGGTGCTGATGACCACAGGGGACCGTGGGCTGCTCGACGTCGAGCGGTTCGACCTGGAACCCGCACGGCCGATCCTGCACGGCCTGCTCGGCGACATCGCCGCACGCGACCTGACCGGACTCAGCAGCAAGGACAAGGTGCCTCACGTCCTGCGGATCCTCGACGCGTCCGAGCTCTCCCCCCGCATGGCGGCATCACTGGTGGAGGTCGGCAAGACACTGACCACCTGGCCCCAACTCGCCGCGGAGGTCGTACTCGGGGCCACCGTCGTCGCCAATGCGGTGCGGCGCATCGGCCTCGGTGAGCCGATGCCGTCCGGGCGCGTGCGCGTCGACGTCGAGGACGCGCTCGACGGCATCGACGATCCGCTGCGCAACGGATCCGTGCCCCCGCCCGCGGAAGTCCCCGCGGAAGTCCACACCGAACCGATGGGGCTGGCAGACATCCTCACCGACGCGGCGACCCGCGCACCCTCGGGCGGCAACGTCCAACCGTGGCACATCGAGGCGAGTGAGGACCGGATCAATCTCCGGTTGGCGACGAAATGCACCTCGGCCATGGACGTCGGGTACCGCGGCAGCGCGGTGGCGCTGGGAGCGGCCGCGTTCAATGCCCGGGTGGCCGCCGCCGCACACGGCCTGACCGGGCACATGCAATGGTCCCGTGGCGACGAGGGCACGCCGCTGTACGGAATCGTGGATTTCACGCCCGGCAGCGCGCCGCAGTTGGCCGAACTCTACGAACCGATGCTGACCCGGGAGACCAATCGACTCCGGGGTACCTCGGTGCCGATCGCCGCCGACGTGCTCGACGGCCTGCGGACCGCCGCCCGCGACGAGGGCGCCGAACTGAGGATCCTCGACGATCGGGCCGAGATCGAAACCGCCGCACGCCTACTCGCCGAGGCGGACCGAATCCGCTATCTCACCCCGACCCTGCATCGCGAGATGATGTCGGAGCTGCGGTGGCCCGGCGATCCAGACGGCGATACCGGTATCGACGTGACGACGCTCGGGCTGGATCCGGCCGACATGGTGGTGCTCGACATCCTGCGTCGGCCCGAGGTGATGGCGAAGCTGTCGGACTGGAACGCCGGCGCAGCCCTCGGCGACGACACCTACGAACGGGTCACCTCGAGCTCGGCGCTGGCTGTCGTCTCGGTCGAGGGCCGCCGGCTGACCGACTACGCACTGGCCGGATCGGCGGTCGAGGCCGTTTGGGTCGGCGCCCAACGCCACGGGCTGGCGGTTCAACCGGTATCGCCGGTGTTCCTCTACGCCCATGACGACCACGACCGACACAGACTCTCGCCCGACCATGCCGACGCACTGGGCAACCTGCAGTACGCTTTTCGCAGGTTGACGGGCACCGAGCGTGACGAATCACAGGCGCTGGTGCTCAGGTTGTCCTACGCGCCGCGTCCGACCGTACGCAGCAGACGTCGAGCCCGGACGGGTTCGACGCCGCAGCACGGCTGAGTCACGTGCCGAGGTATAGGCGGAGGTATCTGGTGCCAGGCAGCCTCGAACTGCTCGTCACATCGGTGGCTACTCAACTGATGGCGGTCGATGCCGCGACCTCGGTCCCGGTGAGCCAACAGGTGCTGGCCGAACTGGTCTCGTTTTTCGACGTGGACGTAAGCTTTCTGCGCCACAACGATCACGAGGCGCACGCGACGCGGCTGGTGGCCGAGTGGCCGCCGCGCCCGCCCGACGTGCAGACCGACCCGATCGCGGTCATCCACTTCGCCGACGCCGATCCGGTGTTCGCGATGGCCGAGCACCTCAAGGAACCGACGGTATTCCGTCCGGAGCCGGCCACCGACGACTACCAGCGCACGATCGAGGCCGGACGCCACATCCCAATCACGTCGATGGCCTGTGTGCCGTTGTTGTCCGCTGACATGACCACCGGTGTCCTGGGGTTCGTCAAGTTCGGCGACCGCGAGTGGCTGCCCGCCGAACTCAACGCCCTCAAGGCAATCGCCTCATTGTTCGCCCAGGTGCAGGCCCGCATCCAGGCCGAGGACCGGTTGCGTTACCTCGCCGATCACGACCACCTCACCGGTCTGCACAACCGACGAGCACTCATGGCCCACCTGGAGTCGCGACTGGCACCGGGCCAACCCGGCCCGGTCGTGGTGATGTTCTTCGACCTGGACCGGCTGAAGGCGATCAACGATTACCTCGGCCATACCGCCGGAGATGCCTTCATCAGCATCCTGGCCGAACGGTTGCAGCACGGAGACGACCAACCGAAGCTCATCGCGCGACTCGGCGGTGACGAGTTCGTCGTCGTTCCCGCGGCGTCGATGACTATGGAGGCTGCCACCGCACTGGCCTACCGACTCCAGTCGGTGCTGCGCGAACGGGTGACCATCGACGGCGAGATGCTCACCCGCACCGTCAGCATCGGCCTGGCCGAGGGCATGCCGGGCCGCGACTCCACCTCCGATCTGCTCAACCGGGCCGACCACGCAGTGCTGACCGCCAAGAACTCCGGCGGCAATCAGGTCGCGGTGTTCTCCGATGCGATGTCGATGGAGATCGACTTCCGCAACGACATCGAGTTGCACCTGCAGAGCGTGATCGAGAGCGGTGCGCTCGTGTTGCACTACCTGCCCGAGATCGACATGCGTACCGGCGAGGTGCTGGCCGCCGAGGCCCTGGTCCGCTGGCAGCACCCGACCCGCGGCCTGCTGTCCCCCGACTCTTTCATCGGTGTGGCCGAATCGATAAACCTGGCAGGCGAATTGGGCCGCTGGGTGCTCCGGAACGCATGCGCCGAGTTCGCCCGGTGGCGGTCCAACGGTGTCGGCCGCAACATCGTGCTGCGGATCAACGTGTCGCCGGTGCAGCTGGTGACCGACGGCTTCGTCGAGTCGGTAGCCGGGGTCATGAAGGAGTTCCGCCTGCCCCGCGGCTCGGTCTGTCTGGAGATCACCGAGAGCATCGTGGTGCAGGACATCGAAACCACCCGCTCGACACTGACCGGACTGCACAAGGTGGGCGTGCAGGTGGCCATCGATGACTTCGGCACCGGCTACAGCGCACTGTCGCTGTTGAAGTCCCTGCCGGTGGACACCCTCAAGATCGACCGCAGCTTTGTCGCCGGACTCGGTTCGGACCCGGGCGATCTACCGATCGTGCGTGCGGTGATCGCCCTGGCCGGAGCTTTCGGCCTCCAACTGGTGGCAGAAGGCGTGGAGACCGAACGGGCCGCGCTGACGTTGTTGCGGCACGGCTGCTACCGCGCACAGGGCTTCCTGTTGTCCAGGCCGATCCTCGGCCACGAGATGGCTGCGCTACTGGCCAAAGGGCGGGTAGCGGTGCATTTCTCAGCCGCGCCGCGCACGTGAGCGATACGACTCACGCTTCGTGTCGTGCACCCCACCGGAGCTGCAGTAACCCGGTGCCGCTCCGTCCCGCGTGAGCTCCAGCAGCTCCACCCGGCCGAATCTGCTCGCGCCGTAGCCGACCAGACCGACCTGCAAGGGTTTTCCGGGCTCGCCGGCCTTACCCGTCGCCGGGCCCGCACCACGGGGTTCGGTCGACAGGGCCACGCCGTGGCGGGCCCGCAGCGCCACTGGACCGTCGGCGGTGTCGATCACCGCGCCCAGTACCTCGCCCTCCTCGAACACAAGGCGCTGCAAGGTGGCGTTGTCCAGGGTCGGTATCTGCCGTTCGAGTACCTGCGCCGACAACCAGTCATCGAGCACCGCCGCGGTACCCGCGGCCGGCTCGGACTCCAGTGCGCCCAACATCTTGACCTGGATCTCCTCACCGGTGCCGGACGCCATCGAGGTGGTACCCCGGTCCGCCAACCGCGTGTAGAGCACGCCGTAGGGAGAAGTCAGACATTGTTGCGCCCAGTCCTGCAGCCGGGCGCCGTAGAACGGCGCGATCCGGCCGCGTCCGGAAACCGGGGCCCATACGCTGACCGTCCGCACCGTCGGAGCGGTGTCGTACTCGGCGTCGTCGACCGGCGTCAGATCCGCCGACAACGCGTCGAGGTAGTCGCGGGTCTCGGCATCCTCGATGCCCGCGCCCAGCCACGGAGTCTCCGGTCCGAGCGGTACCGATCGCGATGCTCCCGGACGCACGATATGCACGTCCAGCCCGGCATCTGCGGCCGCGACTGCCGCCGCCAACGCCCCGGGGCCCGAGCCACAGCAAACGACGTCGAATTCGTCATCCCACATCGGCTAGCGACACTCCGGTTGAGCTACAGGGCGCCTCATCAGGGTTGAATAACCTTGGTAGGTACCAGAATTTGGGGTCGCCATGGCCCGCACCGGGATTCGAGGGGGATTGCCGGTGCAGGCCATGGCAACGTCTTCAGGATAGCCCTTGGCTACGGCCGACCGCCACATGGTGGTGCTCGCCACAGCGTCCGCGGCCGTGGCAGATGCCACCGCCGGACGGACAACCCGCGACGAACCAAGAGTTATCACCCTAAGCACGATACATACCTTTAGAATGTTATGCACGTATGGCGAAGACTTTGAGTCTGCAGGTGGCGACGACGAAATCAGGACACGTCCGCCCGCCGATCAGAGTCAGGAAGGCCCCGTGGTGACTGAGCAGCTCGACCGGCGAGCAGAGCTGACGCGCCTGCAGATCCTGGAGGCCGCGGCGCGACAGTTCGCCCGCACTCCCTACAGCCTGGTCAGCCTCGACGACATTCTGGCCGATGCCAGCGTCACGAAGGGTGCGCTGTACTTCCACTTCAGGTCCAAGCACGCATTGGCGGCCTCGATCGTCGAGCACCGGACCGAGCGCGCCCACAAGGCGGTCGAGGACGTCCTGGCCCGCAACCTGTCGGGAGCGGAGACGTTGATCGACCTCTCGTGCCTGGTTGCCGCTGAAGACATCGGCGATCCCGTCGCCCGGGCCTGCCTGAACCTCGTCGAATCCATCGGCCGGGCCGACGACCTGGGGCCGCGGGTGCTGAACGAATGGGTGCAGGGCTTCGCCGGGATCGCCAAACGGGCCATCGGCGAAGGCGATTTCACCGCCCACACCGACCCCGAGACGGTCGCCCGGTTGCTGGTGTCGATCTACCTGGGCGTGCGTCAGACCAGTGACCTCGACGATCCACCGCGGTTTCTCACCGACCTCGAGCACGGCTGGCGGTTGGCGATGCCCGGGTTCGTCGAGCCGGACCGGCTCGGCTACCTCAACCAGTTCATCCGGCGTCGCACCGCAGTGGGCATCAAGAAGGTGGTGCCGCTGCGCCACCACACAAAGTGATAGGAACGCCACAATGGCACGCCAGGCTCGATCCGAGCTGACCCGGCAGAAGATCATCACCGCCGCCGTCGACCTGTTCAGCGTTCACGGCTACCCGGCAACCGGACTCGGCGACATCATCGCGCGGGCCGAGATGACCAAGGGTGCGCTGTACTACCACTTCGATTCCAAGGAGTCCCTCGCCGAGGCAATCATCGGCGACGGCGGCACCGCGATGCTGACCACGTTCCGCACCATCGCCGAATCCTCTTCGCCGGCTTTGGAAAACACCATCCACGGATTGTTCGTCGTGGCCGACTTCACCCGATCGGACCAGGTCGCCCAGATCGGCATGCAACTGCTGCGAACGTTCAGCGGCATCAATGCCGCCGCCACCCGGGTGTACACGAGCTGGCTCGACGAGCTCACCGAACAGTTGACCCAGGCCGCCGAGGAAGGCGACCTGCAGGAAAACCTGGATGTCGTGAGCGCCGCCGAGGTGATCCTGGGCTCCATGCTGGGCGCCGAGGCGCTTTCTCGCGCCACCAGGACCGGCACCGACCTACGCGAACGCGTGGCCCGCACGTGGGATCTGCTGCTGCCCGCGATCGTCAGCCCGGAGTCGCTGGACTACTTCCGCGAGTTCCTGGCACGCGAATCGCTGCGGCGGGCGAAGGCCGCGGGATAGCCCTACAGTTCGTCGGCCCATAACTGCTCGGTGAGGTCCTCGAACGTCGCCAGGGCCACCGGATCATCGCCGCGCAACAGCGCCGATTTACTCATCCGCGCGCGCACGATCGACCCGTCGTGATGGACGAGATCGACGAGCAGGCCGGCATTGGCCCGCATCGCCGAGACCGCCGACCCATCAGCGGGCAACGCGTGAAAGACCTCAGCAAACGGCATGTTCTTGACGGCGTCGGTGGCGCGACCCACCATCTCGCCGAAGGCGCTGTTCGCGAAGAGGATGGTGCCGTCCTCGGCGATCGCCAATACCGGCACCGGGAATCTCTCCAGCACCACCAGGGCAGGCAGGTTCTGCAGCAGTGCCATCGGAGACTGGGGGTCCTGACCGCTTTGGCGACGATCCACGCCCTCGATTATCGCCTGTGACCTCGGCCGGGCACCACCGTCTCCCAGCAACCCCGGACCGCGTCGCACTCGCATCGGGGCGGCCGCACGTCGCGGGGTGGCCTGCGCCACTTGACTAACTAGGTTTACTCTGTTGAGCGACACCGGCAGACAGGGGGCAGGCATGGACCTGAAGTGGTCGACGAGCGACCAGGAATTCCGCGACGAAGTTCGCGACTTTCTCGCCACGAATCTGACTCCCGAGCTCCGGCGCGCGGGCCGGTTGATGACCAGCGTGTATGCCGATCACGACGCCAGCATGGCCTGGCAGAAGATCCTCCACGAGCGGGGATGGGCAGCCCCGGCATGGCCGGCCGAACACGGCGGCTGCAACTGGAGCTTGACCCAGCACTACATCTTCAGCCGCGAATCGACCCTGGCCGGCGCCCCGTCCCTCTCGCCGATGGGCATCCGCATGGTGGCCCACGCCATCATCAAGTTCGGCACGCAGGCACAGAAGGAGTTCTTCCTTCCCGGCATCTTGACCGGCGAGGTGTTCTTCTGCCAGGGCTACTCCGAGCCCGAGGCCGGCTCGGACCTGGCCGCACTGTCGATGGCAGCGGTCGCCGATGGGGACGACCTGGTGTGCACCGGCAGCAAGATCTGGACCACCCACGCCCAGGAAGCCAACTGGATGTTCGCGCTGGTGCGGACCACCCGTGGCGCCAAGAAACAGCAGGGCATCACGTTCGTGCTGATCGACATGGCCTCCCCCGGCATCGAGATCCGCCCGCTGGTCATGACTTCCGGCGAAGAGGTACAGAACCAGGTCTTCTTCGACGAGGTCCGGGTACCGAAGTCCAACGTGATCGGCACGATCGATGACGGCTGGACCGTCGCCAAATACCTGCTGGAATTCGAGCGCGGCGGCGGCGCCAACGCGCCGGCGCTGCAGGTGCTGGGCGACGAGATCGCAGCAGTTGCCGCCGAGCAGCCCGGCCCCAACGGTGGTCGGCTGATCGATGACCCGGCCTTCAGCCGCCGGCTCGCCGACGCCCGTCTTCGCACCGATGTGCTGGAAATCCTGGAATACCAGGTGCTGGCGGCAGTCGCCGAGGGCGGCCATCCGGGCACGGCGTCGTCGATGCTCAAGATCCTGAGCACCGAACTGAGCCAGACCCTGACCGAACTGTCGATGGAAGCCGCCGGCCCACTCGCCCGCGCCTACCAGCCGCACGCCACCTTCCCGGGCGGACCGGTGGCGGAATACGAACCACCTACCGACGGCTATCACAGCGGAGCACCGTGGCAGGCGGTCGCCCCACTGCGGTACTTCAACGACCGGGCCGGCTCGATCTACGCCGGTAGCAACGAAATTCAGCGAAACATCCTCGCCAAGGCAGAACTGGGGCTCTAGATGGACTTCAACCTGACCAACGAACAGGAACTGCTGCGCGATGGGTTGACCAAGTTTTTGGCCAGCCGCTACGACCTGGCATCCAGTCGGGCCGCGGCCAAGACCGGCCCCGGCTGGCAGCCCGAAATCTGGCGCGGCTTCGCCGACGAACTGGGAATCCTGGGCGCCACCCTGCCCGAGGAGGCCGGTGGCATCGGTGGCGGCCCGGTCGAAACCATGGTCATCGCACAAGCTTTGGGCCACGCCCTGGTGATCGAACCGTTCGTCGACACCGTAGTGGTCGCCGGCGGCCTGCTGCACCGCTCCGGAGACGCGGCGGCCGCGGCCCTCCTCGAGGACATCGTCGCCGGAACTGCCGTCGTCGCCCTGGCAGCCACCGAACCGACCTCCGGGGACAACTGGCGCGACGTATCCACCACCGCACGACGCGACGGTGACGAATGGGTACTCAACGGCGCCAAGGTCATGGCGGTCAGCGCGCCCCTGTCCACCCGCCTGCTGGTGACCGCACGTACCTCGGGGGAACGTGCCGACACCGACGGGATCTCGCTTTTCTTGGTCGACATCGCCTCGTTGGCAACGGGATTCACCGCACACCCGTACCGCACCGTGGACGACCGGCGGGCATCGGACCTGACCTTCTCCGACGTCCGGTTGCCGGCCTCGGCATTGCTGGGGACCGAGGGCCACGCCTGGCCGTCACTGGACCTGGCCCGCGACGAGGGGGCCGCTGCGGTGTGCGCGGAGGCCGTGGGCGGGATGCGCAAAGTGCTGGCCGATACGGTCGAGTACTGCAAACAACGCCAGCAGTTCGGCCTGCCCATCGGCAGCTTCCAGGCGCTGCAGCACCGGATGGTCGACATGCACATGGAAGTCGAACAGGCTTCTGCGGCGGTCTATCTCGCCGTGCTGAACCTCGACGCCGACCCCGCGCAGCGGGCCAAGGCGGTGTCGGCGGCCAAGGCCACCATCGGCCGGGCCGCGCGCTTCGTCGGGCAGAATGCCGTGCAACTCCACGGCGGTATGGGCATGACCGAGGAACTGGCGATCGGCCACTACTTCAAGCGGCTCACCGCGGTCCAGTACGAGTTCGGGTCAACCGATTACCACGTCGGCCGCTACGCGGAGCTGACGCGGGCGTAGCGGCTCACCGGGTATTGATGAGGCGCGCGACTCCGCGCATCACCGCCCGGGTGGCCTGATGCCGTACCTGATCCAGCGGTGACGGCGCCGGGGCCGCCGGGGCGGTACCCAGCCGCGGGAACAGTGCCAGCGCGTTGTTGCGGTTGATCGCCTGGCGAGCACTGGTGTCGAGCCCGTCGTAGGTGTCCAAGCCTGCGGCGAACAGCCGGCCCGCGGGCAACGGGGCGAATGGCCAATCGGAACCGAACGTGATGTGACCGGGTTTGGCGAACGCGAGCAGAGTGGGCAACGCAGCGGCGCTCGACGACAACGCGGTGTCGAAGTAGAAGCTCGCGAAGTCATCGAGGATGTCCGCCGGGCTGCGGCCGGTCTCTCCCATGATGGCCACCGCCATGCGGTGCGAGGCGTACGGCACGAAGCCGCCGGCGTGGCTCAGGATGAACTTGATGTTCGGGTACCTGCGCCGGATCCCGTTGCGTACCAACAGGTAGGCAGCACGCGTGGTGTCGAGAAGAAAGTCCGTCGCGAACGGTGGGACACCGGGCACCGTCGGCGCGGGAAGGTCGGCCGGATGGATGAAGACCACGGCGGACCGGATGTCGAGCGCGGCCCACAATTCGTCCTGTCCATCCTGTCCGAGGTAGGTTCCGGCGTTGTTGGCCAGGAGCACCACCCCATCTGCCCCCAGTGTGTCAAGGGCGCGGATGGCCTCCGTTGTCGCTGCTTCGACGTGCGGCATCGGCAGCGTGGCGAAGAAGCCGAACCGATCCGACTGCGCGGCGAACACCTCGACCCCGAAGTCGTTGAGATCGATGGCCAGCGCCGTGGCGTCAGACGCGTTCGGCAGGAAGGTGGTGCCCGGCGTCGACACCGACAGGATCGCGGTGGCTACATCAAGCTCAGCCATGGTCTGCAACGATCCCTCCGGGCTCCACTCCGGCAACGCACGTCCGCCGGCATCGTCGATCCCCGCCTTCTGCAAGGCTTTCCGATAGTCCGGCGGAATCATGTGATGGTGGGTATCGATTCGGTTCACGGTGACATTCCCCTTTGGCTCTATCCTCTGCAGTATGGTCCAGTCACTGACGCACCGATAGCCACGCACCACCCGCAGTTTTCGTAATGTGGACCCGTGAGTGCGCGTGGGTGGCTGCTACTGGGCGCCATGAGCATTGTCTGGGGTATCCCGTACCTGCTGATCAAGATTGCCGTCGAGGGCGTCTCCGTACCTGTGCTGGTCCTGGCCCGCACCGCCGCCGGCGTTGCGGTGCTCGCCGGACCCGGCCTGGCCGGTGGACACAGCTGGCCGATCGCCGAAGTACTGCTGGTGGCAACCTGTTACGCGATCGCGCCGCTGATCGCCGCGCGCTACCTGGCTGACGTGCCCACCCTCCCGTTGACCGCAGCCTGCCTGTCGGTAGCTGCGCTCATCTACACCGCACCGGCGCTGATGACGTGGCCGGACCAGATGCCGTCGCACCGCGTGCTCGTGGCGCTGGGCGAGCCACTGACCGTGTACAACATCGCAGGGCTGGCGCTGATCCTCGCCGGATCGATCCTGGCGACCCGCACGCCACCCGATCCCGATCCCGGCCCGCAGCCCGAAACCGAAGTCAGCCGCGCAGGCCCGCGCTGAGCATCTCCTCGATCGACACGAACTTCACCCGCGGCCGTGCGGTTTGGACACCGCGGTCCCGTTCAGCGGCATCGATCGCGCGCCAACCCGGCCAGCCGACCGGCTCGGCTCCTCGAGCGGCCAAGAGCGCATCGAGCGACTCGCGGCCCTCGACGTCGCGGGTCAACAGGCCGGCATCGAAATCCGCCCACAGTTGGGCCACGGTCTGTTTTGCACACAGCCGGTTCGTGCCGATCACCCCGCGGGGCCCACGTTTGATCCAACCGGTCACGTAGGTGCCGGGCACCGGTGCGCCGTCGACGACACGACCGGATTCGTTGGGCACCGTCCCGGAGTCCTCGTCGTAGGGCAGGCCGGCGACGGGCAACCCGCGATAGCCGATCGACCGCAGGATCAGCGACGTCTCGATCACCTCGGTGCCATGCACTTCACTGCTGACCTCGAGCCCTTCGGCGCGGTCGGCGCCGAGGATGGAGACCGGGGCGGTACCGAAGCGGAACACCACGCGCTTGTTTCCGGAAGTCGGGCTGCGCTGGGCGTATTCGCGAGCGATGGCGAGCTTGAATGAGGTTTCGACGTCGTCGTGCTCGTCATCGGCGGGAAGGTCCTGCGGGTCCACGATGACGTCGACACCGTCCAGGTGCCCCAGTGCCAGGAACTCCCCCGCCGAGAACGCGGCGTGCCCCATATCACGTCGGGCCAGGATCACGACCTCACGAATTGTGCTGTCGGCCAATGCATCCAGGGTGTGTTGGGCGATATCGGTGGCAGCGAGCGCGGCCTGGTCCATCAACAGCACCCGGGCGACATCGAGGGCGACGTTGCCGTTGCCGACGATGACCGCCCGCTCCCCCGACAGGTCGAATTCGTGCGCGGCGTGATCGGGGTGGCCGTTGTACCAACCGACGAACTCGGCTGCCGCATGGTGGCCCGTCAGATCCTCGCCGTGGATGCCCAGTCGCCGGCTGGTGGCCGCCCCCACCGCGTAGATCACCGCGTGGTGATGGGCCAGCAGCTCATCGTGGTTGATGGTGCGACCGACCTCGACGTTGAAATGGCTGGCGAACCGCGGGTTGGTGAACACCCGCTCGAAGATGTCGACCACCGACTTGGTGTGTTGGTGGTCGGGTGCCACTCCCGCCCGGATCAGGCCGAACGGGGTGGGCAGGCGTTCGAACAAGTCGATCTCCACGCCGTCGACATCGATGAGCTCTGCGGCGGTGTAGCAAGCGGCCGGCCCGGAACCGACGATGGCGACCCGTAGCGATCCCGAGTCGACCCGCCCCCCGGATACGGGAGCGGGTGCGCTTACCGGCTCAAGCGGATGGCGCTCGAAGTAGGCGGCATTGAGATCCTTGAACCGCTGCAGTTCGCCGGGCAGGTCCTCGTCGTAGTGGATCGCGCCGACCGGGCACTCGTCGAAGCACGCTCCGCAGTCGATGCACGATTCCGGATCGATATAGAGCATCTCGGCTGACGCGGAGTCCAGGCCGCCCTCGGCAGGACGGATGCAGTCCACCGGGCACACCGGAACACAGCTGGCGTCCTTGCAGCAGTTTTGAGTGATCACGTAAGCCATCGGACCTCCCCTTTCAGATCTGGGCCGATCCTACTGGACACCTGTCCGAATTTTCGACCCGAAAGCCTTGGCGTCGCCCTCGCCGAGGGTCGAACCGCACGAATGACACAACTGAAAATCGGTTGCTACAGGCAGTTTCACCGAGTGATTGCCAATCGAGGCGCAGGTCTATATCTTGGACACATGTCCAGGCCCGTGGTGGCTGCGGTCACTCACCTACGCGACGCACAGGATCAGCGCATCCGCACGCAGCGTCGTGTCTTCGGTGCGGCGACACAACTTCTCGATGCAGACAACGACGTCTCGGTGCCGGCGCTGGCAGCTCGCGCCAAGATGGCGCCCGCGGCGCTCTACGCACATTTCCCATCCATCGAGGTGGTGTTCGCCGAGCTCTACCTGGATCGGGTGATTCAGCTGCCGCTCGACATCGATCCCGGGACCAGCACCACCGACCGGGTCACCAAGCAGCTCACCGCACTCACACTCTTGATGGCCGATGAGCCTCGGCTGGCCCGCGCCTGCACCCGGGCAGTGATGAGCACCGACGACGAGATGGTCGACGATGTACGTGGGCGGATCGCGGTTGAGATCACGCGTCGAATCTCGACCGCCTTGGGCGGCGGGGCGTGGCCCGAGGTACTCGCCACGTTGGAAGCAGTGTTCTGGGGCGCACTGCTGCAGGCACAGTCGGGCGCGATGAGCTACCGGCAGATGGCCCGACAGCTCGAAACCATGGTCTCGCTGATCGTGCCAGGAGGCTGATGCCGATCACGCCATCGCGGCCAACCACCCCCGGTACTCGGTGATATCACGGCCCTGTCCGGGAGCGATGTGGTCACAGCCGAACCCGGTGATCCAGCTGCCGTCATCGAGCTCCACCTTCCCCAACGACATGGGTGCAGGTAACTCGGCCAGGAACTCCCCCAGCGCCGCTGGGGACAACCGCCACCGCTCTCCGACGATCGGCGCCCCGCCGTCATCGACACGGGTCAGTCCCGGCTTGGGTGGCACCGTGTCGAGCGCATAGAGGCGATAGTGGGGCGCGGTGGTGATCGGCCCCGCCCAGCGCGCACCCCGCGCGGTGAGCTGATGCTCCAGCGGTTGTCCACGCAGATGCGCTCCGAACACCGCGAGCTCGGTCAGCGGCGCGCCACCCGACTCGGGCCAGGTCTCGGCCGACGGAACATCGAGAAAGCGGGCCGCCAGGTCGGCAATGACGCCGTCGTGAAAACCCGTCGCCAGCAGGGTGATTCCGAACTGTGCGCCATCGGAGACCGTGCCCGCGGGAACCGCGATGGCACACATGTCGAAAAGGTTGCAGAAGTTGGTGTACTGACCCATCCGCGAGTTCACCGCGACCGGGTCGGCCGCGACCTCCTCGATGCGCGGATGCTCGGGAGCCGTCGGCACCATGAGTGCGTGACAACCGGCAAGCTGCGCCAGGGCCTTGTCGCGTAGCTCGTCTACCTGCCGGCGGTCACGCAGCAGGTCGGCGGCCGAATATGCGCCTGCCGCAGTGACGATCGCGGCCACCGTCGGATCCACACCGGTACCGGGAACCGCCGTACTGACGAACTCCCCTACCGCATCCCACCGTTCGGCGACCAGGGCACCGTTGTAGAGAAGGCCCGCCGCGGCGAAGAAGTCGTCCATCGGGATCGGGACCGTGTCGAATCCGGCGTCATTCGCCAGGTGCACGGCAGCGTCGAAGGCGGCCCGCCATTCGTCGTCGAGCCCAACCAAAGTGTCCGGTATCGCGATCCTCGGAGTCACCGGCGCGGCAAACGGGACGTCGGCCGGCCAATGACGTTGCGGTGCAGCGGCACTCATCACGGCCATCGCCGACTGCGCAGTGTCCAGATCGGCGGCGAAGATCGTCACGCAGTCATAGCTCGCACACGCCGGCACGACGCCCTCGGTGGAGACGAGGCCAACGGTCGGTTTGATTCCGACAATGCCTTGCAGTCCGGCGGGAACCCGACCCGACCCTGCGGTGTCGGTACCGATCGCGAGATCGGCGAACCCGAGCGCAACGGCCACCGCAGAACCTGAACTCGACCCACCGGAGATATGGTCCGGCCGGCGGGAATCCCGCACGGCACCATACGGACTGCGGGTCCCCACCAATCCAGTGGCGAACTGGTCGAGATTGGTCTTCCCGATGACGACAACACCGGCGGCCTTGAGAGCGGTCACCGCCGGTGCGTCGGCATCGGGAATATAACTGAAATCTGGGCATGCCGCAGTGGTCGGTATCCCGGCGACGTCGACGTTGTCCTTGACAGCAAGCACCAACCCCGCCAGCGGTCCGTCACCGGCCAGCGCCGCGCGGTGGTCAGACTCCACCTCGTCCTGCGGCCGCAAGTGAATGAAGACCTCGTCGCGCCCGCTAGCGGCGATCGCGTGGTAGATCTCGGCAATCCGGCTCATGCAGATTCCTTTCGCGCGAATTCTCCTGCTGCCGCCCACCGCTCACGTTCCTCGGCCCGCGCCACTTCCATCGCCGTGCGCTTCACGGCAATGTCTGCGGCGTTGGCGGCCAGGAACTGTTCGTGCTCAGCCAGCGAGAACGTGCCGTCGGTGATCTCGACGTGGCCGCGTCCGGCAGCCATGTCGGCGCGCAGGTCCAGCAGTTCCTCGGCGGATACCGGATACCACTGGATTCGGTCGAAAAACCTCAGCAGCCAAGGGTGTTCCGGATCGAATCCCTGGGCCACCAGTGGGTGACGGTGGTTCCAGATTTGGGTCGTGCGCCCGACGAACTGGTAGCCGCCCGGCCCCTCCATCCCGTAGATGCACAGATATGCCCCGCCGATACCCACCGCGTTCTCCGGGGTCCAGGTCCGGGCCGGGTTGTATTTGGTGGTCACCAGACGGTGCCGCGGATCCAGCGGCGTGGCGACCGGCGCACCCAGGTACACATCGCCGAGCCCGAGCACCAGATACTCAGCGTCATAGACGATTCGGTGCACGTCGTCGACGGAGTCCAGGCCGTTCATCCGCCGGATGAACTCGATGTTCCACGGGCACCAAGGCGCGTCGGCCCGCACACCGTGCATGTAGCGTTCGATCGCCTCCCGCGTCGACGGGTCGTCCCAGCTCAGCGGCAACCGCACGGTGCGACTCGGCACCACGAGATCCTGCGCGGCAGGCAACGAGGCTTCGAGCTCGGCCAGCAGCGGTACCAACGCCGACTGCGGGAGCCGGGCCGGGTCCACCTTGACCTGTAGCGAACGAATTCCGGGCGTCAGGTCGATCAGTCCGTCGGGCCGGTGTTGTTCCAGCGCGTGGTGCAGTGCGTGGGCGCGGGCCCGCAGCGCCAGGTCCAATCGCATTTCGCCGTATTCGACCAGGACGTTGTCGTCCCCGATCCGGCGATAGGTGACGGCGGTGGTGCCGTCCGATGAAGTTGTGCCGGCGATGATTCCGTTGTCCTCGTCGCCGCCGGCGGAGAACACCGCGGGGATGGAGGCGCGCCGCGCGGGACCGACGGTGGCCGGCGCGGGAGCCGCCGTAGCCTTCACCGGGATGAACCGGATGGTGGCGCCGGGAGCGAGTTGCCCCAGTTTCCAGCGATCGGCGGCGGTGACCGTCACCGGGCAGACGAAGCCGCCGAGGCTCGGACCGTCCGGACCGAGCAGGATCGGGGTGTCCCCGGTGAAGTCGAGCGAACCGACGGAATAGGCGTTGTCGTGGATGTTCGACGGATGCAGGCCCGCTTCCCCACCGTCGGGGCGGGCCCATTCAGGTTTCGGCCCGATCAACCGGACGCCGGTGCGGTCGGAGTTGAAGTGCACCTCGTAGTCGTGGTTGAGCAGCGTGTCGATGTCGTTGCGCGTGAAGAACTCCGGCGCGGAGTGTGGGCCGACAGTCACCGCGATGTACCAGTGGTTGCTGATGGCGGGCTGTTCCTCGAACAGGATCCGGCGCCGCGTGCCCACAGGCGCGTCGGCCGTTTCCAGCTTGTCCCCCACCGCCAGCGCGCGACCCTCGTGGCCCCCGAACCGGCCGAGGGTGAATGTCGATGCACTGCCGAGGTATTCGTCGGCCTGCAGTCCGCCCGCCAGCGCGAGGTACATCCGCAGGCCCGGGCAGTCGACCATGCCGATGTCCAGGACCTGACCGGCCTCGACCAGGAACGGCACCCACTGCGCGACCCGTGCCCTGTCGACGGTCACCGGCGCGGGGGCCCCGGTGACACACACCCAGGTGTCGGTGTCGAACCGCAGCGCCGGTCCACCCATCGTGGCCTCGAGACCGGGTGCGCCCTCGGGATTGCCCACCGCGATGTTGGCCAGCCGGAAGGACACATCGTCCATCGGCCCCGATGGCGGCACCCCGACCTGCCAGTACCCGGTCCGCCCCGGCCAATCCTGGACCGTGGTGGCCATGCCGGGCCGGATCACCTCTAGCGCGGTCATGGGCGGGTCACGATCATCCGCACCGCGGTCGGGTCGAATCCGTTGCACGGGTTGTTGATCTGCGGGCAGTTCGATACCAGCACCAGCGTGTCGATCTCGGCGCGCAGCGATACCGTCTTTCCCGGGGCGGACAACCCGTCGACGATGCCCAACGAGCCGTCGGCATCCACCGGGACATTCATGAAGAAGTTGATGTTGCTGACGATGTCGGCCTTGGTGAGCCCCCACCGGGCACCCTCACCGACGAAGTTCTCCACGCACGCGTGCTGGTGTTTGGTGTGGTGTCCATAGCGCAGGGTGTTCGATTCCTGCGAGCACGCCCCGCCGAGGGTGTCGTGGTTGCCGACCTCGTCGTCGACGATGGTCAGCATCGGTGCACCATCGCTGTCGCGCAGCACCGAACCGGTGGTCAGAAAGATGTTGCCCTGAGCCGTGATCGTGGCCGGGGCGCTGTAGCGCACGGTGTGGTCGTCGGCCCCGTAGAACAGGGTGTCCACGGCCTGGTTTCCGTGCAGATCGACGATGGTGAGCACGTCGCCGGCGTGCACGATCTTCGACCAGGGGGCGCGGGGCGCGACGATTTCATCGACAACGGTGTGGGTGGCGGTGACGGTCATCGGGCGCTCCAGACATCTTCGGAATTCAGGTAGGCGCGTTGGTATTCGGGGTCGCGGCCACTGACTGCTGCGCCGACCTCGGCCAGGTCACCCGGCGCCGACCAGGCCAGCACCTCGAGCGCGCCGACGGTGAACTGCGGCGCCGGGTCCAGCGGATGGGCGGTGTTGGCGATCGCCACGATCAGCGGCAGATGGGTGATCAGTTCGACGGCGGTGCCGGCACCGGCCGAACCGGTGGACACCAACGTGCCGTCGAGCTCGACCCGCACCCCGTGGAAGAACGACACGCTCGGTGCCACATCCCGACGGGTCAGCCCGTTCTTGAGGGCGGCCAGCGCGAGCAATTCACGCCCGGCAGGGCTGGGCGACTCCACCTCGCCTGCGCCGTATTTGGCGGTATTGCCGGTCAGGGTGCTGGTTCCGCACAGGGCGTCGTGGTGGCCCGAGGTGTCCGACGCCAGGGTGGCCAGCACCCGGCCCTGATCGCTGAGCAGCGGGTGACCTGCCGAAAGATAGGCCTGCCAAGGCACTTTCACAGTGTCGGCGACGTTGAGCCGCTCCCAGGGTGCGTCGGCCCGCCACAGCAGCAGGTGGGCGCACGCGGTGCCGGCCAGATCGCGCAGGCGCAGCCGGGTGCCGCGGGCCAGCACCTTGCTGGTGTAGCGACCACCGGGAACTGTTTCAGCCCACGTCAATTGCTCGGGTGCCACGTTCTGCGGCGGTGTGGGCCACGCCGAGGCCGGCACGACCGGCATCGAGTCGGTGAGGATTCCGGCCTGAGACCGGGCATGGTCGCGGGCGCCGGCGGTCGTCGCGGTGGTCATCAGCAGGCTCCGATCGTGACGGGATTGGGGTGGGTCTTGCCGCGAGGGAAACAGAGTGCGCCGAGCGCGACCGCGGCCGCGATGCTCAGTGGTCCGGCCCACTGCAGGATCGGCATATCCCCTCCTGGGTTGAAGATCTCGGCACGCGGCCAGCCCAGGTTGACGATCATCACCGTGCCGTAGAGCACCGCCAGGACGTTGACGGCGATGCCGAACCTGCCGAGTGAGAACAGCGGCAGGCCTTCGGCGTCGACCTGGTTGCGTTGATCGGGCCAGCCTCTGATTCGGCGGTACAGCAGCGGCGCCGTGACCAGCAGGTAGGCCAGGTAGATCAGGATGATGCAGACACTCGCCAGGGTCGCGAAGATCGCCGAGTTGCCGACGTTGACCAGCAGCACCCCGATGCACAGCAGGCCGATGAGCACCGACGGCCAGATCGGGGTGCCGGTGCGGCTGTTGACCTTCGACAGGATCGCCGAGGCCGGGAGGCGGCCGTCGCGGGCCATCGAGAACATCAGCCGGGACGCGGCGGTCTGAATTGCCAAGGTGCAGATGGTGATCGCGATGCAGACGTCGATCAGCAGGACCGTGCCCCAGGGTGAGGACAGCACGGTGTCGAGCACGTAGGGCAGTCCCTCGGCGGCCAGTCGGCCATCGGTCAGGCTGGGAGCGGCCATCAGTGCACCCAGGATCATGAGCCCGCCACCGAGCGCTGAGACCGACAGGGCCAGGCGGATGGTGCGGGGTGCGACCCGGCGGGGATTGCGGGTCTCCTCGGCCAGCTCGCCCGCCGAGCCGAAGCCCACCATGACGTAGGCGGCCATCAGCCCGCTCATGATCCAGGCCCAGACGTATCCGGGTTGGCCGCCGGCGTGGCCGGTGTCGAACACCACTTGCGGTCCGCGCTGTGCATGGGTGAAGAACACTCCGATGACGGCGATGACACCGACGATCTCGCAGATCACCCCGGCGCTGTTGACGCGTGACATCCATTTGACGCCAAGACAATTGATCGTGGTGGTGAGGACCAGCAGGACGGTGCCGAGGAGGACCGCGTTGGCCGCCCCGCTCGGTGAGGTCAGGGCCGGGTCCTCGCCGATGATCTGGAAGCCGGACCAGATCGTGGGCAGCACCACCTGTAGCGCGATCGCCGCGGCCGAGGCGGTGACGATCTGGGCCAGGATCATGAACCAGCCACCGAACCAGCCGATCACCTCGCCACCCATCCGGCGGGACCATTGGTAGATGGCCCCCGAGATCGGATAGCGCGCGGCCAACTCGGCGAAGCACAGCGCCACCAGGAACTGTCCGAGGAACACCGCGGGCCAGGTCCAGAAGAAGGCGGGACCGCCGAAGCCGAATCCGAGGCCGAACAACTGGAAAATCGTCGTCAGGATGGACACGAACGAGAAGCCCGCGGCGAAGGATTCGAACTTGCCGAGCCGACGGTGCAACTGCTGGTCGTAACCGAACTCGGCCAAGTCGTCGTGGTCGCCAAAACGCTCGGACACATCACGTCCCGCGGTAGCACTGCTGGTCATAGGCGTTTCTCTCAGGCTCGGGGGCGGTGCCGCCAGCTCCTTAACTGTCACTCGATAGATAAGCTGCTCGGCGTGTCCGAGCTGTCACCCACGTGTTTCGTTCATGTAGCGAGCAGTAAGCATTGCGTTGCCGAAACCTCACCGGGCCGGTGTCCTGTCACAATCACCGACATGGCTGTGGCTGCGTTGGACGAAGCCCGCGGGCGTATTGCGTCGGCGGCCAGCGAGAGCGAGCTGGTGGCGGCCACCGCCTCCGCCCACGAAGCAGTGCGGAAGGTGTTCGACGCCCGGGCCGGAGCCGCCTCGGTTGCCGCGGCGTGGTCAGCCGTCGCTCGCGCCGCACTGACCACCGCGGCGCGACTGGTGGACCACCGCGGCGGCTGGTACGCCTCGGGCAGCGTCGGCCGCGGCGACGCACTACCCGGATCCGATCTGGAGACCCTGGTGGTCCGCAGCCCCGACGTCACCTCCGACGCCGCTTTGGCTCAGGCGGTACATGTGCATGAACTGCTGGGCTGTTGCGGCTTCCGTGCCGACGACAACGGCGCGGTCGCCTCCCGGGTGCGCTTCAACCGCACCGCCCAGGAGTGGGCGATCGGCATCGGCAGGTGGGCCGCCGATGCCTCCGCCGACCGGGGCGTGGTGATGATCGGTCTGCTGGCCGACGCCGTCCCCCTCGAGCTATCGCCCGATCTGCGCGATCAAGCCGGTATCGCGGCGCGCGCCCAACCGTCGTCGCTGGCCGCGATGCTGCAGGACGCCACCTTCACCCGCGGCCACATCCCGTCCCGGCTGCGGGTACTGACCTCCGGCGACAGCGGCGTCGACGTCAAACTTGCCGCCGTCGACCCGGTGGTCCGGATCGCGCGCTGGGCCGCGCTCAGTTGCGGATCGGACGCGCTGCCCACCGCCGACCGGATTGCCGCGGCCGCCGGCACCCGTTATCTCGATCCCGATGACGCCAGAGTGCTGGCGAAATGTCACGCGATCGGATCCAGCATCCGCTGGCGGGTGCGGGCCGCACGCTGGAACCCCACCGGCTCCGATGACCGCGTCGACGAGCGTGTCGAAATGTCGGATCTCTCACCGCAGGACCGCACGGCGCTGCGCAGCATCGGCCGTGAACTCACCGGAGTTCGGCGAAAACTCGACTACCTGGCGTCGACCTCGACGTTCTCCACGTGGTAGCCACGACGACCGAGGCCGGGCGCCACGCCCTGACCCAAACCATCGCCGCCGAGCGACTGGAAGGCTGGCAGCCTACGACGGAACAGATCGCCTCCCTGACCGCTCTGCTCACCGGCGCGGTGAGTTTCGGCGAGTACCTCGGGCCGCAACTTCCGACCACTGTCCCACCGCCGCGCCGGCGGGTGTTCGCCCGGCGCAGGCCGTACTTCACCCCGGGAACAACGGTGCTGCGCAACAACTTCGGCACGCAGGATGCCCCACTGCTTGCCCAGCTCGAATACGTGGCGACCGCGGGCCGGATCCTGCAGGTCCACCTGCAGACCCACGACACCGATCTGGACATCCGGTCGCTGCACCGGCACGTGTTCGGGGACGTGTACGCCTGGGCAGGCGAGCCACGCATCGTCGAACTGCGCAAGGGCGACAGCACGTTCGGCTCGTGCGCACGGATTCCCCGCGCCCTGGAGGCCCTGCACGTCGAGATCAGCCGGCTCGCCGACGACGGCACCGAGATCGATGACGGCACGCTGTCCTATCGACTGGCCCGAATCTATGCCGACTACAACCAGATCCATCCATTCCGGGAAGGCAACGGACGCACCGGAACCCTGCTGCTGCATCGGCTCGCCGGCCGGGCCGGACGCCGCTTGTTTCTCGACGACCTGACCCGCGCGGAGTGGATCAGCGCGTCCCGCGACTCCATGCCGTTCCGGCGCGACGGGCGCGCCGACCCGCGGCCATTCGTCGCGGTGCTGCGCGGACGGCTGTGGGCCCCTACGGATTCGGCTCGGTCAGATACCGCTGCACCGTCGGCCCGATCCAGGCAACCAGGTCATCAATGCCGGCCGAAGCCATCGGTTCAATCTTGAGCTGATACCGCGCGAACGCCAGACCTACCAGGTGGACGGTCACCAACTCTGCCCGCAACTCGGCATTGTCGACACCGAACTGAGCCGCAATCTGCTCTGCGACGGGTCCCGCCAGAGTGTCGTGTAGGAGCTTGCGCGCCAACGGTTGGATCGCCGCCGAGCGCCACACGGTCAGCATCGGGTCGAACGATGCTCCCTCATCCCAACGTTGAATAACGTCCCGGACCAACCGCTCCCCGATGTGGCCGGGATCCTCGGCGAGCAGCAACGCCAACTGATGCAGCGGATGCTGTGGAGTATCGAGCACCGAGGCGTTGAACAGCCCCTCCTTGTTGCCGAAGTGGTAGTAGACCATCGCGACATCCACACTGGCATCGGCGGCGATCCTGCGCACGGTCGCGCGTTCGTAGCCGTCGCGCATGAAGTGCTCGCGCGCCGCGTCGATGATCCGCTGCTTGTTCTGTTGGCCCGTACGCCACCGGCCGCTACGCCCGGTCTCCGACATGCCACGAAGTTTAGTTCAACAACCGTTGACCTATGCGGAAGCCGAAGCGTACCGTTTTCTTCAACATCGGTTGAAGAAAGGATTTCGACATGACGCAACGGCGACTCTGGTGGCGGCACACCCTCTCGGTGCTGATCGCCCCCGCCACGATGACGATCTTCATTCCAGGCCTGATCCTCTGGCTGACCGGCGCGAAAGCCCCTGACCTGACCACCACTTCGGGTCTCCTGCTCGCCCTCGCAGGCGCAGTGTTGATCGCCTTCGGGCTCTGGTTCCTGGTGTGGACGGTCATGCTGTTCGACCGCATCGGCAAGGGTGCGCTGGCTATCGGATCACCGGTCAACCTGGTGGTGGAAGGGCCGTACCGGCACGTTCGCAATCCGATGATGACCGCGGTGTTCTGCATCCAGCTCGGTACCGCAGTAGCCACGGCCTCACCCTGGCTCTTCGGTTGGTTCGCATTGTTCTGCACCCTGACCGTGATCGCGATTGCAGTCTTCGAGGAACCCCACCTCCGCAGGCGGTTCGGCACCCGGTACGACGAGTTCCGACGCAACGTGCCGCGGTGGATTCCGCGCCCAACCGCATGGGTTCCCCAGTACTCCAACGCTGATTCCGCACCATCGCCCGGCACGCCATGACCGCACAGGTCCTCGTCGTCGGTGCCGGACCGACCGGACTCACCATGGCGCTCGAGCTGGCCAGGAGGAGCGTCACCGTCCGCATCGTCGACGCTGCAACCGCGCCGACGACCGAAACCCGCGCGCTCGGTGTCCAACCCAGGACACTCGAGCTGTTCGAGAAGCTGCAACTTGCCGACGCCTCCGTGGCCAGAGGCGTTCCGGTCACTGAATTCAACGTCTTCAGTGAGGGAAAACGATTCCTGCATCTGGACATCCACGCCTTGGATACCCCGCATCCCTACCTGCTGATGGTGCCGCAACCCCAGGTGGAGGCACTCCTGTCCGGCCGGTTGGCCGAGCACGGCGTCACCGTCGAACACGGCGTCGAACTGAGCACACTCACCCACACCCCCGACGACGTGCGGGTCGGTCTGCGGCATCGCACCGGACTGATGGAACAGACCCGTGCGCCGTGGGTCATCGGCTGCGACGGTGCACACAGCATCGTGCGACGTCAGCTCGGAGTGCCGTTCGTCGGCGCCGCATTTGAGGAGAACTTCGCCGTCGCCGACGTCCAGATGGACTGGTCGTTGCCCTATGACGTGTTCTATTCGTTCCTCAACCGGGGCCGCTTCGTCGCATTCTTTCCGATGCCCGGCGGCCTGCACCGCCTCACCATCGCGTACCGACCCCGCCAATCCCCTGTGGGTGAAGTGACTTTCGAGGAACTGCAGAGCGCCGTGGAGCGGTGCGCGCCGGCCGGGGCCCGCATCTCCGAGATCACCCATGCCGGCCGATTTCGCATCAACCAACGCAAGGTGGCCCGGCATTCTGTCGGGCGGGTATACCTCGCCGGCGACGCAGCACATGTGCACTCGGTCGTGGGCGGGCAGGGAATGAACACCGGTATCCAGGACGCGTTCAACCTGGGCTGGAAACTCGCGGCTGTGGTTCACGGTCAAGCCGCGCCCGAGATTCTCGACAGTTATGCGGTCGAACGCTCCCCGGTGGCACACCGACTGGTGAAGGGAACCCGGAGGGCTACCCGGATGACCCTGTTGCGCAACCCTATTGCCGCCGCCGCTCGTCGCCATCTGGCGCCGCATATCACCGCTCGGCCAGCCGTTCAGCGCATCGTGGAGCGTGCCCTGACCCAGCTCGACGTGTCGTACCGCGGTCGCACCGGAGGCACCAATGACACACGCCTGGCAGTCGGGGACCGGTTCCCGCACATCAGTGTGCTCGACTCATCCAGGTTCACGCTGCTGCATTCCGGCCCGGAGCCACTCGGACTCCATGCCGCAATCGGGCCCCATGCGGAGCTGATCGACGTCAGGCATGACACCGCTCAGGCGGGATGTGCGGGGCTCACGCTCGTGCGTCCTGACGGCTACCTCGCACTGCTCGATTGCAGTGTCCGCGAACTCCGCGACTATCTCGGCCGAACGTTCACTCCCCCCGCGGCCGGCGAACACACAGCGGCAACAGGTTAGCCGCTACTCCGGCCCGTCGGACTCTGCCTGGTCCTTGTATTCCCAGCTCGCCCCCGCGGTCAACGTGCCGGGCTCCAGCTCGGTGCGCCCAGCGTCACGCACATGCACCGTCTGCGCCAGGATCTCGTCGGGCTTGCCGCCGATCACGATGACCGGATGCTCGTACTCGATGCCGTAGAGCTTGAGCGCGGCATGCACGGCGTGCGCCGCGGCCTTGCCGCGCGACATCTTGGCGTTCGAGTTGACCCTGATGACCAGCCGGCGTTCCGGTGCTTCGGCGTCTTCGGCGTCCATGCGCACGAGCTTAAGGCTTCCTCCGACCGCCGCTTCACCGCGCGTCACGGCTCCTCGGAAACCACTTCCCGCAGGAACTCCCCGCCGTGGATTGCGGCGAGCAGCGAATTCTCCGAGGTGCGGTTGGCAGTGAACAACAGCTCGTCGCCCACCTCGAACACATCGTCGGGCGCGGGCAACCTGACCTTGTTTCCGCGGACGATGGTGACCAGCGCGGTGTCCACCGGCAAGTCCAGGCGGTCCACCCGCTGACCGACCACCGGGTTGTCTTCCGGCAGCGTGAGTTTGGTCAACTCGACCCGACCCCCACGCAATGACATCAGCCGTACGAGGTGCCCGACGTCGATGGCACCCTCGATGCCGGCAACCAACGAGCCCGGCGTCGACACCGCGACATCGATGCCCCAATCCTGGCCGAACAACCACTGGTTGCGGATGTCGTTGATCCGGGCCACCACTCGCGGCACCCCGAACTCGGACTTGGCCAACAATCCGACCACCAGATTCGACTTGTCGTCACCAGTTGCGGCGATCAGCACGTCGGCGGTTTCGATCCCGGCGCCCTCCATCGCGGAGAGCTCGCAGGCGTCGGCCAGCAACCAATCGGCATCGGGCACCGTGTGCGGCTCGTACCGCCGGTGCAGCTGCTCGATCAACAAGACTTTGTGGCCGTTCTCGAGCAACTCACTCGCCACGGAGCGGCCCACATTGCCGGCACCGGCGATCACGACTCGCATCTTCCGTCCGCTCACTCCCCTATTTTCGCCTATCGGCATGGTCCACCCGCGGTCCATTGTCCTGATTAACTAATTCCCGATGAGTCTGAACCAGCTCTACCTCACCTTGCTCACCGGCGGCGTCGTGCTGCTGGCCAGCATCATCGGCACCCGGGTGGCAACCCGCATCGGGTTCCCCAGCCTGCTGTTCTTCCTGGCGGTCGGCATGATTCTGGGGGTCGACGGGATCGGGCTGGATTTCAACAACGTCGAACTGGCCCGCAACGTGTGCACCACGGCCTTGGCGATCGTGCTCGTCGAAGGTGGGTTGACCACGCGATTCTCCGACATCCGCGGAGTACTGGCACCCGCCGGGGTGCTGGCCACCGTCGGCGTCCTGGTCAGCACCGCCATCACCGCTGTCGGCGCACACCTGCTGCTGAACATGGACTGGCAACTCGCGCTGCTGCTCGGGGCCATCGTCTCCTCCACCGATGCGGCGGCGGTGTTCTCGGTGCTGCGAATCCTGCCGCTGCCCCGGCGGCTGGCAGGCATGCTGGAAGCCGAATCCGGCTTCAACGACGCCCCCGCGGTCATCCTGGTGCTGACGTTCAGCGTGGTGCCGTTCGTGTTCCACCCCGAGGGCGCCGTCACCGACCTCGTCTACGAACTGGTCACCGGTTCCCTGCTGGGCCTGGCCATCGGGTTCGCCGGTGCATTTGCCCTGCGTCGCATCGCATTGCCGGCCTCGGGGCTCTATCCGATCGCCACCTTCGGTTTGGGTTTCATCGCATTCGCGGCCGCGGGCAGCGCCCACGCGAGCGGTTTCATCGCCGCGTATCTGTCCGCGGTGGTGCTGGCGAACTCGGGTCTGCCGCACAAGTCCGCCACCCGTTCCTTCGCCGAAGGGGTGGGCTGGCTGGCCCAGATCGGGCTGTTCGTCCTGCTCGGATTGCTGGTGAACCCGCACGACCTGGCCGGCGACATCATCCCGGCGATCGTTGTCGGCCTGGTGCTCCTGCTGCTCGCCCGTCCCGCGTCGGTGATGTTGTCGCTGGCCGGTTTCCGCATCCCGCTGCGTGAACAACTCTTTCTGTCCTGGGCCGGACTGCGCGGTGCGGTGCCGATCGTGCTGGCCACGTTTCCGATCGTCGCCGGGGTTCCCGACAGCTACCGGTTGTTGAACGTGGTGTTCATCCTCGTCGTGATCTTCACCCTGGTGCAGGCCCCCAGCATCCGTTTCGTGGCAAACGCGTTGGGTCTGATCACCCGCGACGTCACTCGCGAGATTCAGGTCGAAGCTGCCCCGCTGGACGTGCTCGATGCCGAACTGCTGACCATGACCGTGCAGCCCCATTCGCGACTGCACAACGTGACCATCCTCGAACTGCGACTGCCCGACCCGGCCGTCATCACGCTGATCATCCGCAACGGCCGCACCTTCGTCCCACTGCCGGACACCCGCATCGCCGTCGGCGACGAACTGCTGATCGTCACCACCAGCAAAATGCGTACCGCCGCCGAGGCCCGGCTGCGCGCAGTGAGCCGTCGCGGCAAACTCGCCTACTGGTTCGACGAATACGGGCTGGCCGACTGACGTGGCCCGTGCTGACGTCGGTGTGGCGTCGAGCACATCCGCGCTTGCTGATTTGAAACACAACCCTCCCCCAGGGGTAGAGTTTGCGTCGAGTAGAACGTGGCCATCGCCGTCTTGACGGACGCACCTTGTTGGCACTTCCAATTACACGTTCTGACAAGACTTTTCACGCGATGAAGCGTGTAACACTCGTCCCCACTTGCCGCGCCGGATCGCAGCGTGGCGCTGAAACGGAGCTGCGTTGAACCGATCATCCGAGACGCTGACACCGCACGAGCAGCAGTCGGTTCTGGCCACGCTCCGGTCGCCCCGCCGGTTGCGCACCGAGGTGCTCGCCGGCCTGGTGGTCGCATTGGCCCTGATCCCCGAAGCGATCTCGTTCTCGATCATCGCCGGCGTGGACCCGCGGATCGGCCTGTTCGCCTCGTTCACGATGGCAGTGACCATCGCGGTCGTCGGTGGACGGCCGGCGATGATCTCGGCTGCGACCGGGGCCGTTGCCCTGGTGGTGGCCCCGCTGGTGCGCAGTCACGGCCTGGATTACCTGATCGCCACTGTGATCCTGGCCGGAGTGCTGCAACTGATCCTCGGCGGCCTCGGGGTCGCCAAGCTGATGCGGTTCGTGCCGCGCAGCGTGATGGTCGGCTTCGTGAACGCGTTGGCAATCCTGATCTTCCTGGCCCAAGTGCCCCATCTGCTCGGGGTGCCGTGGCTGGTCTACCCGATGGTCGCAGTCGCCATCGCCGTCATCGTGGCGCTGCCCAAACTCAGCACCGCGATCCCCGCCCCCCTGGTGGCCATCGTGGTGCTCACCGCCGCGACCGTCGGATTCGGCTGGTCGATTCCCAACGTCGGTGACGAGGGGCAGCTGCCGTCGAGCCTGCCGTCCCTGCTGATTCCCAACGTTCCGTTCACCGTGCATACGCTCGGGGTCATCGCGCCTTATGCACTCGCCATGGCGGTCGTTGGCCTGTTGGAATCGCTGATGACGGCCAAGCTCGTCGACGACGTTACCGACACCCACTCCGACAAGTCCCGTGAGGCGCTGGGTCAGGGCGTGGCGAACATCGTCACCGGATTCTTCGGCGGCATGGGCGGCTGCGCCATGATCGGGCAGACCATGATCAACGTGAAGGCCTGCGGCGCCCGGACTCGGATCTCGACGTTCCTGGCCGGCGCGTTCCTGCTCGGTCTCGTCGTCGGCCTCGGCGATATCGTGGCCCAAATCCCCATGGCCGCACTGGTCGCCGTGATGATCATGGTGTCCGTCGGGACCCTGGACTGGCACAGCATCAACCCGAAAACGTTGCGGCGCATGCCCAAGAGCGAAACGACAGTCATGCTGGCGACAGTGGCGGTCACCGTCGCGACCAGCAACCTGGCCTACGGCGTCGCCGTCGGCACCCTGACGGCCATGGTGCTGTTCGCCCGCCGGATCGCCCATTTCACCGAGGTGGTCGACATCGACCATCCCGACGACGACACCCGGGTGTATGCGGTCCGCGGCGAGCTGTTCTTCGCCTCCAGCAATGACCTGGTCTACCAGTTCGATTACACCGGCGATCCCGACAACGTGATCATCGACATGAGCGAGGCTCACATCTGGGATGCATCCACCGTGTCCACCCTGGACGCCATCACCACCAAATACGCAGCCAAGGGCAAGACGGCCACCATTGTCGGCATGAACGAGAACAGCGCCGCGCGGCATGCCCGGCTCAGCGGCCAACTGGCCTCGCAGTGAACCGCCAGTGGGAATCGTTGAGCAGCCGGGATCACCTGCAGATCGGCGAGGTCGCCGCGCGAACCGAATTGTCCATCAAGACGATCCGGCATTACGACGAGGTCGGCCTGGTCGTGCCCTCGGCGCGATCCGCCGGCGGCTTCCGCCTCTACACCGCCGACGACGTCAACCGACTGCTGGCGATCCGTCGCATGAAGCCGTTGGGCTTCAGCCTCGACGAAATGCGAGAACTGCTCGACGCCCTCGATGCTCTGAACTCCCCTACCGCGACCAACGCGCAGCGTGCCGAAGCCACAACCTATGTGGCCGAATGCCATACCCGCGCACAAGAAGCCTGCGTCAAACTCACCCGGCAACTGGCATATGCGCGGGAACTGACCGAGCAACTGGCGGGCTACAACTGAGCCGTTTGACCTGCGGGCCAAGTGAGCGCGGCGATTTGACCGCGAAGGTCGAACATGTGTTCTAATGTTCTCGCCGCCATCCCGCTCAGTGCGGGCGATGTTCGAAAAGGAGTTCGCCGTGACGATGACTGTAGACGCTCAGGTAGCAGAAACCTCACCCACCGATTTCGACACTCCCGACGACTTGACCACTCCGCCCGAGAGCACCGCACCCGCCGCGGAAACGCCCGCGGAGGAGAAGGCGCGGAAGACCCCGGCCAAAAAGGCGCCGGCCAAGAAAGCCAAGACGATCGAGCTGACCCTCACCGTCACCGGTACCGCCGATGGCGAATGGCACGCCGAGCTCAAGCAGGGCACCACCTACCTGGCGCGCAACGTCGCGGTCGCGGCCGCCGCCGTCTCGCGCGCCGCCAAGGAGCTGCACGAGGATCTCTCCACCCCCATCGACGAAGTCATCGAAGAGGCACGCTCCCAGCAGGCCGCCAAGGTCGCCGCGCTCGAAGCCGAACTCGAAGCTGCGCGAAAAGTCTTGTCCGACTTGGAGTGAGACGTTCGAGCCAAGTCGGTCCGGTCCACGCACCCGATCCCAGCCGGCTTCGAGCAGTTCACCGCCCGCACAGCGCGCGCACTGAGCCGCGGGGCTACCGCCGCGCAGCCTTGGCATTCATGGGCTGGCAGTTCCGCCGTGGGCTGGACGAGGATTCGGTTGCACGATGTGCGGCACACGTCGGTGTCGCTGATGGTGGCCCGCGGTGTGCTGGTGCTCGACGTCGCGAAGTGGCACGGTCACGACCCGGCGATGATGCCGTCGGCTCTACGGTCACGCGTTGGCACGGGCGTCGCTGTTCGGGACGCGGGCGCCGAGCGAGTGACACGGTGCGTCGTCCCGGAGAATCACTCCCCAACCAGCTCGAGGAGCGATACGCCCCGCGGGGTGAGCCGGAAGCGCAGCGGTTTCTTCGTAACCTTTTCAAGGATCCCGGCATCGTCCAGGCGCTGGAGTCGCGGGCGGACGAACTGACTGGACCGACCTACCGCGTCGGCCAGGGTGTTCGACTTGACGGCGCGGTTCGCATCGAAGTGGTAGGCCTGGCCCAGGGTAAATAGGATTGCACCGATGTCGCGGGGATCTACAGGCGGCGCCGACTCGCGATCGAGTCCGACGTTCAGCGGGAATTGCTCGTCCTCCATCAGAACGCGGAGACGTGCCCCGACCGTGTCGATCTTCTGCCGACGGTCGGAGAGGTCGAGCAGCAGGCGATGTTGCGCCTCAGCGATGATCTCCAGCATGTCGATCAGGTAGGGCGTGAGATCTCCGCGGTTCAATGAATTCTCCGCGTCAGTGAACGCTCGGTAGTAGCGATCCTTGTTGTCGGCGACGGTCGCCGACAGTGCCAGGCTCGCGTACGGAGCCAGCACCCGTCGGAGGTCCAGTGCGAGAAGGTAGCGCCCGGTCCGGCCGTTGCCGTCGTAGAACGGGTGTGTGTACTCGAAGATGAAGTGTGCGACCACGGCCCTGATCAGTTGGGCAATCGAATCGTCGCGACCCTGGCTCAGCATGAGAGTGAGCGCGTCTTCGATCGCCGACTCGGGCACCACACCTGTGTGCACGATCTTGGTTCCTGATTCGATCGACACCGGTCCTTGCCGGAACCGCAGCCCGTCGGGGGCGTCTTCGTCAAGAATCTCGCCTGCGGTTACCGCGTCGTAGACAGCCCGGACGTCGTCGAGTGTCTGCGGGCTTTCGGCCTCGTCATTGCCGAGGTCGAGGTAGAGCCGCACCATCTCCGTGAATCGCTTGTTGTCGATGGGGCGTTCTGCCCGGACCGCCTTGATCGCTGCGCTAATCTCCTTCCGAGTCGAGCGGACCTGTTCGATCTCGTTGGTCGCCTGGATCTCATCGATCACCATCTGATCTAGATAGTGGGTGCGCGCTCTGCCTGGCAGCCCTTGCCACTCGGCCCGAATCTTCGGCTCAAAGCTCATGATCCGTTCGATCAGCGCTGCGACTTCGGGCGTCATCAGCGCGAACATCGAGTATTCGCCGACCATCAGGTCCCAGTGGATGGCGGCAGGAGACTCTCGCCGAGCTCGTTCCTCGGCATCGGCACCAACACGATCTCGTTGGTGAAAGATCGACTTCAGCGTTCTATATGGCAACTGATCGATCCCCGTAGCTGTATCCAATATCCGCGGAATTCACCACGTCTATTTTATACAGAGCCCACTCTAGATCAAATAGAACTGTGTCACCGGACTGTTTTCATGACCATCACTGGCTGTGATGCGGAGGCAGCCGCAGCTCCCCGAACCGGGTCGAGGGCGTCGGTGTGCCGCGGTGGGTCGTGATGTTCCTCGTTCCGACCGGCGAAGTGGTAGCCGCCGAACGCGCTGCGTATCGAGGCGATCGCGGTGGTCACGCTGGACGGCAACGGTGGGTCCAGTCGGTCACGGGCTCTCGCCTGATTAGTGGTCGGTCCTCACCGCGTGTTGGCACAATGTCGGCACACTGCGGGGATTCACTATGACGAAAGGCAGGCCAGAAATAGCGTCTGACCTGCCTTTTACGGAGTGGAGCTAAGGGGATTCGAACCCCTGACCCCCACACTGCCAGTGTGGTGCGCTACCAACTGCGCCATAGCCCCGTTTGTCGTGCTCCACGAAGTTACACCACGGCTGCCCCTGGTTCAAAATCGCTGGTCAGGGGACCTCGCCGCCGGCCTCGGGACCGAGCGCACGGGCCGGTGTGTGCTCGGCGGAGGGCCGTCCGCGGGTCTCGGGAGCGAAGATCCAGCCCACCGCGGCGATCAACAGGATCACCCCGCTGATCACGAAGGCCCAGGAGAACGACAGGTACTGCGCGATCAGGCCGACCAACAGCGAACCGCCGACCGATCCGACGTCGGCCATCATCTGGAAGGCAGCCACCGCGGTACCGCCGCGAGCCTTGTTACCGATGATGTCGGCCACCGCAGCCTGCTGTGGCGCGGTGAAGATGCCGGTCGAGAAACCCGCGATATAGGCGGCCACCAGGAACAGCGTCAGCCCGTCGGTGAACCCCACCGTCGCGGTGGAGATGCCGGCCGCGGTGAGCCCGACGATCAACAGGATCCGCCGGCCCACCCGGTCGGACAGGTAGCCGCTGGGGATCACCGCCGACACATTGCCGACGGCGAAGGTGGCCAGCGCGAGCCCTGCCATCCCGGGACCGCGGTGCAGCACGTCGACAATGAACAACGGCACCAAAGCAATTCGGAGCCCAAAGGCCGACCAGCCGGTGGCGAAGTTCGACAACAGCGCCGCCCGGTAGGCGCGATTGCGCAGCGCCGCGCGCACGGTCACCGTGGGGCCGTCTTCCGGCGCGGGCGCGGCCAGGGACGAATGCCGCAGGCTGATGAACACCACCGCGGCCGCCACCAACAGTGCGGCACCGTAGATGAGGAACGGCGCGTTCAGGCCCAGGCCTGCGGTGAGGCTGCCGAGCACCGGGCCGCCGACCGAGCCGACCAGGAACGCCGAGGAGAACATGCCGGCCACCCGGCCGCGGGCGTCTTCGGGGCTGATCCGGATCATCAGCCCGAGTGCCGAGACGAAGAACATCGTCGACCCGACACCGCCGAGCGACCGGAACAGCAGCAGCTGCCAGTAGCTCTCGGCGAAGGCACACGCGCCGGTGGTGACGGCGACGATGAGCAGGCCCCACACGTAGACCCGCCGCTCCCCCAGCCGCTGGATCAGCATGCCGCTGGCGGGGGCGAAACACAGCCTCATCAGCGCGAACGCGGTGATGACGAACGTTGCGGCGCTGATACTGACGCCGAAGTGGCGGGCATAGGCCGGCAGCACCGGCGCCACCACGCCATAGCCCAGCGCGATGACCGCGTTGGCGATGATCAGGACCCAGACCTCGCCAGGCAGCTTCGCCTTGGTCTGGCAGTCACCTTCCGCGACAGAACTCACCCGATGACTGTATTGACCACCTGCTTCGCGGCCTCCTGCACCTCCGCCAGATGCTCGGCGCCGAGGAACGACTCGGCGTAGATCTTGTACACGTCCTCGGTTCCTGACGGCCGGGCGGCGAACCAGGCGTTCTCCGTCGTGACCTTCAGCCCGCCCAACGCCGCCCCGTTGCCGGGAGCCGCGGTCAGCTTCGCGGTGATCGGCTCTCCGGCCAGTTCGGTGGCGCTGACCTGCTCGGGTGACAGCTTGGCCAGCCGGGCCTTCTGTTCGCGGTCGGCCGGCGCGTCGATGCGGGCGTAAGTGGGCGAGCCGTAGCGTTCGGCCAGCTCGGCGTAGCGCTGCGACGGCGTCGACCCGGTGATCGCCAGGATCTCGGAGGCCAGCAGCGCCAGGATGATGCCGTCCTTGTCGGTGGTCCAGGTCGACCCGTCGGTGCGCAGGAACGAGGCCCCCGCGCTCTCCTCGCCGCCGAAACCGATGCCGCCGCCGATCAGTCCGTCGACGAACCATTTGAACCCGACTGGTACCTCGACCAGCTTGCGATCCAGCCCGGCCACCACCCGGTCAATGATCGACGAGCTGACCACCGTCTTGCCCACGGCCGTCGAGCCCGGCCACTGCGGCCGGTGGGTGTAGAGGTAGTCGATCGCCACGGCCAGATAGTGGTTGGGGTTGAGCAGCCCGCCGTCCGGGGTGACGATGCCGTGCCTGTCCGAGTCGGCGTCGTTGCCGGTGGCGATCTGGTAGGTACCGGGGTTGGCGCTCATCGCCCGAAGCAGCCCGGCCATGGCATTCGGTGAGCTGCAATCCATTCGGATCTTGCCGTCGGTGTCCAGCGTCATGAACCGCCACGTCGCGTCCACCAGCGGGTTCACCACGGTCAGGTCGAGGTTGTACCGCTCGGCGATGGCGCCCCAGTAGTCCACGCTGGCACCACCGAGCGGGTCGGCTCCGATGCGGATGCCCGCGGCCCGGATCGCGTGCAGATCCACCACATTCGCCAGATCCGCGACGTAGGCATCGAGATAGTCGTGGCGCTGGGCCATCTGCAACGCACGCGCCAACGGCATGCGTTTCACCGACTTGAATCCGTCGCGCAAGATCTCGTTCGCCCGCTTGGCAATCCATCCGGTCGCGTCGGTGTCGGCGGGTCCGCCGTTGGGCGGGTTGTATTTGAAGCCGCCGTCGCGCGGCGGGTTGTGCGACGGGGTGACGACGATTCCGTCGGCAAGATCGGAATCGCGGCCCCGGTTGAAGGTCAAGATCGCGTGGCTGATCGCCGGCGTGGGAGTGTAGCGGTCGGCCGAATCAATCATCGCTACAACATCGTTGGCGGCCAGCACCTCCAGGGCCGACGCCCACGCGGGCTCCGACAGCGCATGGGTGTCGCGACCGAGGAACAGCGGACCGGTGGTGCCCTGCGCGGCCCGATATTCGACGATGGCCTGGGTGGTGGCCAGGATATGGCCCTCGTTGAACGCGGTGTCCAGACTGGAACCGCGATGCCCCGAGGTGCCGAACACGACCTGCTGCGCAATGTCGTCAGGGTCGGGCCGCCTGGTGTAGTACGCGGTCACCACCTCGGCGATGTCGATCAGATCCTCGGGTTGAGCCGGTTGCCCGGCACGCGGATTGGCAGCCATGGTTCCCGATTTCCCTCCGACAACTAGCGTTCGACGGTCAGGGCAAGCCTTACACAAGTCGATTACAAGTGGGGCCCGGCAACGTGGCAGTCGTGAATACTCCCAGCCAACCCACCCGACTCGTCACCATCACCGCGCGGCGCCCCGGCGATCCCGAACCCGACCTGCTCGGCATCAGCCTCGCGCACCGCGCCATGGTCACCGATGTCGGCCGCATCGCGACATTGACCTCGGCATTCGCGGACGGACGGACAACGTGCACGCCCCGACGCGCTCGTGCTGTCGCCCGGTACGTGGACCTGCTGTGCGACTCCATCCACCACCATCACATGACAGAGGACCAGATCCTGTGGCCGGTGATCGCAGCCTCCGCGGGTGGGTCCGTCGATCTGACCGAACTGACCGCGGACCACGCCGCGCTTGATCCGCGGTTGGACCGGTTGCGCGCGCTGGCGGCTGGGTTCCGGCTGAATGTCGGCGATCGCGATTCGGCGGAACCGCTGGCCGCCGGCCTCACCGACCTGCACGCACTGCTGCATGAACACATCGCCGATGAGGAACGGGAGATCTTCCCGGTGATCCGGCAGTACGTGTCGGTCGACCACTGGGCCGCCGTCGAAAAAGCCGCCCAACGGGGCGGACGGATGTCGTTCGACGGACCACGCACCGTGGCGGTGATGACCGAGCGCGAGCGCGTCGCACTGTCCGAAACCGTGAGTCCGGTACTGCTCGGGCTGATCAGGGTGTTGTCGGTGCGCCACCGGCGATTCGACCGTCGGGTGTTCGGCTGAGCACCCGGGCGGCGTCCGCCCCGAGACGCTGACGGAGCGCAGCAGCATCGGCGCGGTAGCGGCGGGCCAGTTCGGCGTCTCCGGTCAGTTCGGCGACCGCGGCCAGCGCCTCGTCCACCGGCCCGGTGAGCAGGGTGCCGTTGTCGAGCCCGGCCATCCGCCCCGAATAGGGCAGCAGCTCCTCGGCCGTCGCTTTGGCGGCCGCCTCATCGCCGAGCGCCGCCGCCGCGTGCGCGCGCAGCGTCGTCACGGCCAGCCAGTAGTAGGACCGCTCCACCGGCGTGCGCTGGGCCCAGACCTGTTGTGCTTCATCGGTTCTTCCGGCGGCCAGCAGCGCCAGGACCACGGCGTCGGAGACCGACTTCGACACCAGGTTGTGCACGGCGAGCAGTTCGTCGGCCAACGGAGCGAGATTGTTGCGGAACAGCGCCCCCGTCAACCGTCCGACGAGCGCCATCAACGCGCCGTTGGGGGCGCCGTGATCGGACAACTGGGCGGCCGCCGCCGCATAGCGGCGCTCACCTTCGTCGGGCCGGCCCGCCAGCACCGTCAACTGCGCCTCGAACACATCGAGCACGCCCAGGAGGTAGCCCAGCTGACCGGTCCCGGCGCGCGCCACGGCGAGATCGACGTGGCCCAGGGCTGCGGCCAGATCCGAGCGGCCCGCCGCGGACAGGAACAACAGCCACTGCGCGACGGCCTCGTAGTCGACCGCGCCGCACTCCTGCGCCACGACGAGCAGTTCGCCGGCCATGGCTTCCCGTTCGGCGGCGAGATCGGGGCCCAGCGCGGCGAAGGCACGGGCATTGAGCGCCGCGCACATCAGCCGGCCGTTGACGTCGGGATCCTCGGCGTGCGCGACGCGCGCCAACGCGAGGGCCTCGGCACTGGCCGCCAATGCAGCCGGCGTATCCGCCCCCTCCAACTCGGCGAACAACGTCGACAACAGTCGCGCCCGCACGGGCACCGAATGGTCCCGGTCCAGCACACCACGAAGTGGCACCACGATGTCCTGGTCGGCGGCGTCGGTCACCCGCAGCCGCCACACCAGCGGGGCATCCCACTGGGTGAGCACGCCGACCGTCAACGCGTCGTGGCCTGCTGCCAGCGCCAACGTCCGCTTCTGTTCGTCGCGTGCCGCAACCACATCGCCGGATCGGGCCAGCGCCGCAACAAGTCCAGACCGCGCGAGAACTGTCCGCGCCGGCATGTTCGATTGTGCGGCCGCCGGCCGGGCATCGGCGAGTTCCAGCATCCGAACGGTCGAGCGCCACTGCCGCACCGATTCCGCCGGAGCGCCGACAGTGTCGGCGTCGCGAGCGGCGGCCATCGCGAAATCAGCTGCCTCGCTTGCAGTGTCCGGTGTGGCTGCGGCTACGGCGTGATAGGCCACAGAGGAGGAGTCCGCCGAACTTCCCGGCCGACGGAGCAGACCGAGAGCCGCAGCGTGCAGCCGGGTCCGGCGCAGGATCGACATGTCGTCGTAGATGGTGTCGCGGATCAACGCGTGGGCAAACCTGGCCCGGCCGGGCGCCGGCTCGTCGAGAAGCCCGGCCAGCACAGCCGGTTCGAGCGCGTCGAGCAGCTCTTCGGAGTTGCCCCACGCAAGGCCGCCTAGAAGGTCGAGATCCACGTCCCGACCGAGCACCGCGGCCTGACGCAGCGCCGTGGCGGTGGGTGCGGGCAGCCGGGCCAGTCTGCGCCGCAAGACATCACGTACCCCGGCCGGAACACTGCCCTTGCCGGCCTCTACACCCTCGGCAACCATCAGCCGGGCCAGTTCCCGAATGAACAGCGGGTTGCCACCGGTCCGTTCACGCAGGAGTCGCAAGGTATCGCCGGCCAACGCCGAAAGACCGTACTCGGCAGCCAGTTCCGCAGTGGCCGTCTCATCGAGACCGGCCAGTTCCAGGTGCGCGGCGGCATGATTGGCCAATGCTGCGCGGGCGGCCTCCAGCTCCGCCCCGGATTCGGACGGCCGGTACGTGCCGATGATCAGCACGCGATGGCCACCGAGCCGATCGGTCACGAACCGCAGCAGCTCCAGGGTCAGGCCGTCGGTTCGGTGCAGATCGTCCAGCACGACGACCAGCGGTCGGCGGGCAGACGCCTGCCCGAGGAGGCCGGCGAGCGCCTGGGCCAACCAGAACGTTCCGCCGCTGTCGGCACCCGCCGTCCCGGCCTCGTGCAACAGCGGGCCCAACGCCGTGAGCTGACCGGGTTCGCACAAGGCCACGAATTCTCGGATGACCTCCGTCCACGCCCACCCCGGCGGGGCACCGTCCACCTCGGGGCAGCGTCCCGAGGCCACCGCCCAGCCGGTCGCGCGTAGCCGCTCGGCGGCGGTATCGACCAGAGTGGTCTTGCCCAGGCCCACCTCGCCACTGACCCACAGCACGCGACCGCCTTCGCGCTCAACCGTTTCCGCGGTCTGTGCGATCGCTGCCAGCTCGGCGGTCCTGCCGCACGACCGTGCCGGCGTCGGCCCGACCCGCGGGATCGCCATCGACCGCTCGGCAACGGGAATCGGCTCAAGATGATCGGCCTGCTGCAGAATGTCGCGTTCCAGGTCTCGAAGCGCCCGCGCCGGTTCGAGCCCGAGGCCATCGATCAGGTGATCGCGAGTGCGTCGGAGAACGTCCAGCGCCGCGGTTTGACGGCCGGTCCGGTACAGCGCGGTCGCGAGTAGCCCGGCGGCGACCTCCCGACCCGGGTGGTCGCGGGCGTGGCGCTCCAGAACCCGTACGGCCGTTGCGTCGCGCCCCAGCACCGACTGCGTCTGCGCAAACGATTCGGTGGTGGCCAACCGCAATTCGGCCAGCCGGGCCACCTCCGGGGCCGCCCACAGCGCGTCGGCCACCTCCGCATAGGGGTCACCCGACCAACCCTCGAGCGCATCTTCGAGCAGTCGCGCCCGCTCGGCGGGATCGGATTCCTGCTCTGCTGCAACGACTTTCGACTCAAAGCTCCACACGTCGACGGCCTCGGCCGGCAGTCGCAGACAGTATCCCGGGGCAACGCTGACGATGACGCCGGCGACGGTGCGCGGCTCGCGCCCCGGCTCGAGCACGCGACGCAGATGCGAGATGTAGGCCTGCAGCGAGGACAGCACCTTCGGCGGTGGCTCGCCCTCCCACAGGTCGTCGATGAGCCTGTCGACCGACACCACTTCGCCGTGCGCGGATACCAACCGAGCCAACACCGATCGCTGCCTGCGACCGCCGAGTTCCACCGGCTCGCCGGCCACCCACGCCCGGATCGGCCCCAGTGCAGCCACTCGCACCGTGGACAGTGAAGAATTCCCGGGGGCCGTCATGGTGAGCCGACCTTAACGGTCGGGCCGCCGACCGACATACTTTGCATCATGTCCCGTCACGACCCCCGTGAACTCGCCGCGGTGTTCGTCGGCGGCGCGCTGGGCACGCTGGCCCGCGCCGTCCTGGCAGTGATTGCGCCGCCCGATCCCGGCCACTGGCCCTGGCCCACCTTCATCGTGAACATCGTCGGCGCATTCCTGCTGGGCTACTTCACCACACGTCTGCTGGAACGACTGCCGGTGTCGAGCTACCGCCGTCCACTCCTGGGCACCGGCTTGTGCGGCGGGCTGACCACGTTCTCCACGATGCAGGTCGAGACGATCACCATGCTCGAACACGGCTACTGGGCGCTGGCGGCCGGCTACACCGCGGCCAGCATCACCGCCGGCCTGCTTGCGGTCGCTGTCGCGACCGCAATCGTGCGCCGTGCCATGGTGCGCGGATGAGTGCGTCGATGACCCCGGTCGTCTGGGCCGGCGTGCTGCTTCTCGGGGGCGTCGGAGCGGTCTGCCGATTCCTGCTCGACCGCGCGGTGTCCGCGCGGCACACCCGTGGCTTCCCGTTCGGCACCTTGGCGGTCAACCTCAGTGGCGCCTTTCTGCTCGGCCTCCTCGGCGGCCTGGCCCTCAACCCACACGCCGCGCTGCTGGCCGGCACCGCATTCGTCGGCTCCTACACGACGTTTTCCACCTGGATGCTGGAAACCCAGCGCCTCGGCGAGGAGCGCCGGGTATGGCCCGCGGTGGGCAATATCGTCGTCAGCGTCGCCCTCGGCCTGACCGCGGCGTGGCTGGGCATGACGCTGGGGAGCCAACTGTGACCACCACCGACTACCTCAAGCTGACCGCATACTTCGCCGAACGACTGCGCCACGAACACCACTTCGTGGCCGACGCACTGCTGGATCTGTACGGCGGCAGCGACATCGCCATCAGCGTGATGTTGCGCGGGATCGCCAGCTTCGGTCCCGAGCACCACCTGCGCACCGACGAGACATTGACCGGCTCGGAGGATCCACCTATCGCCATCGCGGCCGTGGACTCAGCCGACAAGATCTCCGCGCTCGCCGACCGGACCGTCTCGATCATCCCGCGTGGCCTGATCACCCTGGAACGCGCACAGCTGATCCGCCGCTCATCACCGGCACCGACAGTCACCGACATGTGCAAGCTGACCGTGTACGTCGGCCGCCATCACCGGGTCGCCGGGGTGCCGGCCTACCGGGCGGTGTGCGATCTGCTGCACCAGCGCGGCTTCGCCGGAGCCACAGTGTTTCTCGGGGTAGACGGCACGGCACACGGCCAGCGTCGGCGCGCCGCGTTCTTCAGCCGCAACACCGAGGTGCCGCTGATGATCATCGGGCTCGGGACCGGGGCGCAGGTGAACGCCGTGCTCGGCGAGCTCACCGGGCTGCTGGAGAACCCACTGCTCACGGTCGAGCGGGCGCAACTGTGCAAACGTGCCGGAGACCTGCTGGCCCGGCCGGCCGAGCTGCCGGAGACCGACGCCGAGGGCCACCCACTGTGGCAGAAGTTGATGGTGCACACCTCCGAGACCGCGCACCACGACGGGGTGCCCATCCACCGGGCCATCGTCCGCAAGCTGATGCAGACCGGCGCCGCCGGCGGCGCCACCGTGCTGCGCGCGGTGTGGGGATTCAGTGGCGCGGACAAGCCACACGGAGACCGACTGTTTCAGTTCGGACGGCAGGTGCCGGTGACAACGATCGTGGTGGACACCCCGCAACGAATCGCCGGGGCCTTCGAGGTCATCGACGAACTCACCCGCGAGCACGGCGTGATCAGCGCCGAGATGGTGCCGTCGGCGACCATTGTCGATGCCGGCCAACGCCTCGGCGGCACCGATCTTGCGCAGTTCAATTACTAACCCCGCCGCGATGCAGTAAGGCTAGCCTTGCCTTCATTCTGTGTGTACCGTGCGACCCCATGCAGTCGACAACACCAGATGGAGACAGCGAACTCATGACCGTGCTCACGCCCACACCGGCGCCGGCTACCACAACCCTCGACGAGTACCGGGACCTACTGGATCGGGTATTCGACGACCAGGTCAAGAGATGGACCGCCGAAGCCGAAGCGACCGAACGCTTTCCGCGTGTGCTCATCGAACACCTCGGCCGCAGTGGAGTGTTCGCCGAGAAATGGGGCGACGGTCAGCAGCCCGATGTGGCCAAGCTGATCGAATTGGCCTTCGCGCTGGGCCGGACCGGCTCCTCCGGCATCGGCGTGGGTGTCAGCCTGCATGATTCGGCCATCGCCCTCCTGCGCCGGTTCGGCAAATCCGATCACCTCCGCACAGTCTGCGAACAAGCCGTTCGCGGCGAGGCCGTGCTGTGCATCGCCGCCTCGGAAGAGTCCGGCGGTTCGGATCTGCAGATCGTGGAGACTGAGGTCCGAACGGCCCGAGACGGTTTCGAGATCAAGGGCATCAAGAAGTTCGTCTCACTGTCACCGGTCGCCGATCACATCATGGTGGTGGCCCGCAACGTCGACCACGACCCGAAAAGCCGGCACGGCAACGTCGTCGTCATCGCCGTCCCCACCTCTCAGGTCGAGGTCCAGACTCCCTACCGCAAGGTCGGCAACGGCCCCCTCGATACCGCCGCAGTGCACATCGACACCTGGGTCCCCGCCGACCATCTGGTGGCTCGGGCCGGGACCGGGCTCGCCGCGATCTCCTGGGGCCTGGCCCACGAACGTATGTCGATTTCCGGGCAGGTGGCATCGGGATCACAACGCATCCTCGGAATCACGTTGGCGCGCATGATGAAGCGTCGCCAATTCGGCAACACCCTCTATGAGCACCAGGCGCTGCGGATGCGCATCGCCGATCTGCAGGCCCGCGTCGATCTGCTGCGGTACGCCCTGGCTGGGGTGGCCACGCAGGGCAAGCTCGATCTCCGGGCCGCCGCCGCCTTCAAGGTGACCGCCGCACGCCTGGGCGAGGAGGTCGCTTCGGAATGCATGCACATCTTCGGCGGCGCCGGCTACCTCGTCGACGAGACCCCACTGGGCAAGTGGTGGCGCGATATGAAGCTGGCCCGGGTCGGCGGCGGCACCGACGAGGTGCTGTGGGAGCTGGTGGCCGCGGCCATGAAGCCCGACTACGACGGCTACGCCGAGTTCACCGGAGCCTGAACGGATCCGGACTTACCCGGCGGCACCGAAGGAGTCGTCGGGGGTACGCGGCAGCGCGTAGAGGGCCATCCGCCGATTCGACATCTGGTGCTCACCCAGGAATTCGCATCCGGCGAACTCACACACCCGACGGGCAGCGGTGTTCCGGTGGTCCGGGTCGAACATGATCCGCCGACAGTTCGGGTCGAGTTCGAACACGTCGGCCACGACGCGGGGCAACAGGAATGGGGCGATGCCGCGGTTCACGAGCGTCAGATCGGCAATCGCGGCGTGGATACCGACGTCGTGAGGGTCGGCGTCGTAACAGGGCGCGATGGAATCCTTGGCCGCCCGATACAACTCGATGTACCCGGAGGCCTTGCCCTGGAAGCTCGCGATCAGCGGCCGCGAGTACTGGCCGTCGAGTTGAGCCTGCAGGTAACGCCGCCAGCGGTCGGGCGCCCAGTCGTACTCCCAGGCTTCCGCCAGGTGCGGAAGGTTCATCCACTCCGAGATCAACTCGGCATCGGCGGCGTCAGCCAGCCGGATGCCGTACGGCTCGGCCAGGACCGGGATGGGGGCTGCGTCGACCGCGCGCACCTCGTCGGAGATGTCCGTCAGCTCGCGTTTGAGGACGGGGCCGCCTGACAAGTCGGCCACGTCGGTATCGGTTTCGGTCATTTGAGCGACGAGCCTACCGTAGCGAATGAGGGTAGGTTTACCTACCTTCATTGCGGCCCACCGGCCATCAGGCTCAGGCGAGGAGCTTGGCCAACACCGTCAGGTGACTCAGTTCGACTTCACGAGTGGCGGTCACCAAAGTGACCGGGCCCTCGCCGACCAACGTCCGCAACTCATCGAAGGCCGCGGCCTCCTCACCGGACTGCAACTCGTGCGTGTAGCGCGCGACGAACTCGTCGTAGAGCTCCGGCTTGTGGTCATACCAGTGCCGCAGGTCGGTGGACGGGGCCACCTTGGGCAGCCAATGCCCCACCCGTGGATCGGTCTTTTTCATGCCTCTGGGCCACAGCCGGTCGACCAGGATCCGATTTCCCTCATCGGGTTCAGGCTCGGCATACACGCGGGCCAACCGCACTCGGTTCTTCGCCGCCATGCCATGCCATGGTAGTAGCCATGAGCGTCGATCGGGTCGCAGATTTGCAGCGCTGGCAGGATTCCGGCGCCCATTGGCGGGTCCTCACCCGCACCGCGGACAGCCTCACGATCTCCTTGCTGCGCTGCGACGGCGGCGAGGAAGTGGACCGGTTCAGGTCCTCCGATCCCCGACTCCTCGACTTCGTGGGCGCCCGCACCGCGAGCGACGACGACACCTGAGACCGGCCGCGTCACACCGCCGGACGGAAGCGGGCCAGCCGGGCCAGGTGATCACGGTCCTCGACACCGAGTTTGGCGAACATGCGGTACAGATGTCCGTCGACCGTGCGCACCGAGAGGCACAGCTGCCGGGCAATCTCCCGATTGCTCAGCCCCACACCGACGAGGTCGGCGATCTCCCATTCCCGATCGGTGAGGGGCGGCGGGTCCCCGGCGCGGCACAGCGCCGGCGTGGCCGCACCCGTCCGGCCGGACAGCCACAGCGCCCTGGCCGCGGATTCCCATCCGCTACCGCGGCGACCGGCCTCGGCGAATATCCGGGCCGCGTCGGCGGCAGCGTCCGCCGCCAGCACCAGCGCACCGAGCGCCTCGAACCGATCCGTCGCCGCGACGAGCAACGCGGGTTCGTGCCGGCTCAGACCGAGGCTGTGCGCACCGATCGCCTCGGCCACCCGAGTACCGCGTCGCCGCACCAACTGCTGGATCCGCCGGTGACCTGACAGGTCCCCGAACCTCAGCGCGGTGTGCAGCGCCGTGAGCTCGATCGCGTCCATACCGCCGGCCCTGGCGCCGTCCGCCGCCCGCGCCGCGTGCTCGACCGCGAGGCCCGTATCGCCTGTCGCGGCCGCCGCCCAGGCCCGGGCCAACTCCAACTCCGGCCGGAACACGTCGCGCGGCCCGGCTGCGGCAGCCTCGGCCCGCACCACTGCTCGGGCCGCCGCAGCACCGTCACCGCGCATTCCCTCGGCCTGACCCAGCCACGCGGCGACGACCATGCGCCACCCCGGCGGGAGGCCCTGCGGCGTAGTCCATACCGCTGCCTGCAGCGCGTCACAGGCTGACGACAGGCGGCCCCGTGCCAGCTCCACCCGCCCGTACAGCGCGGTGACGATGGCCTCGGCCTGCGGTGAACCGGCTGCCCGCTCGGCATAGGCATCGCAGATGCTGTGGGCCTTCTCCAGCTCCACATCGCCCAGGGCCGCCGACATCCGCGCAAAGACGAACCAGTACCGCGGCGAGCCCGACTCGCAGTCGTCGGCAGCCCGTTCACCCGCGTGCGCCACTGCGACGGCCTCGTCCGACCGCCCGGACAAGGCCAACGCACTCGAGGTGGCAAGTGCAGCCCATACTTTGGCCGTCGGTGACACCTCCTGGTCCAGTACTGCGGTGCCCAACGCGATTGCCTCGGCCAGCTCACCGGTGTGGAAGGCGAAAACCGCCTCCATCGCCACCACCAGGCTCACCGTCTGCGGGCTGTGCAGCCGCTCGCGGAGCATGGCAAGCAACTCGTATGCCGCATCCGGTCGGGCACATCCGAAGAACAGATTCGATGCCCGCAGGCAGCCCCAGCCGGCCAGCATCAGTTCGTTGTCGGCCCCCGGCACCGACCGGGCCAACAATTCCTCGGCTTGCTCGCCACGGCCCTGCCAGCTCATCGCATCGGCCAGCACCATCACGGCGGATATCCCGGCGCCGTGATCCACCGCGTACTGCGCAAGCTCCTCTCCCAGAGCCAGATTGGACATGGTGACCGCGCTGGCGGCGGCATCGGCAATGACACCCGGATCTGCCGGAACGTCGCCTTCCACCATGAATCGCGCCAGTTGGATGCGTCCGCGCACGTCCGGCACCGATCCGTTGGCGGGCGCCTGGAGATGGGCGGCCAGCAGCGTCGCCAACTGCGAGTTGATCTGCCGGGTTCGGGCTTTCGAGCATCGGCTGCGCGCAACCTCACCGATGATCGGATGGCCGGGCTGTACCAGGGTGCAGGCCGCGTCGTTGAGCACCTGAACCGCCCCCCGCCGTTCCATCCGACCGATCGCGTCGACATCGCAGACTGCCTCCAGCACATCCCAGTAGAGAACCTCTGCCGTGGAGACCACCTCGACCACGTCCCGCTCATCCGGCGTCAGCGTGTCGAACCGTGAACTGATGAGGGCGTACAGATCTGCGCTCGCGCGCAGCGGCCCACCCAGCCGCCACCGACCGTGATCGCACGCGAGCACCCCGTCGCCGAGTGCCGCGTTGAGCACCCCCCGAAGAAACAGCGGGCTCCCCGAAGAGAACCGGTGCAGCTCGCCGACCGCGCGCGGGTCGACATCCCCATGCAGCACCGCCGCCATCAACTCACCGGTCTGCTGCTGGGTGAAGGGCTCCAGATCCAACCGCAGCAGCAGCTGTTCCTTCCACAATGCGGTCACGGCATCGGATGTGGCTACCCGGTTTTGGATCGTGACGATCAGTTTCGCCGGACCGTGCACCGCCAGTTGCTGGACCAGGAGCGCCGACAGCGGGTCGAGGTGCTGTGCGTCGTCGACCACGATGACCAGATCGGGTTCGGCAGCCAGTGCCTCATGCGCGGCGGCCAGCATCACGGTGGGGTCATGCGCGTCGGCGAAGGTGCGCGCGTGCAGAAATGCCCCGAACGGCACCGCCTGTCCGGATTCGGTCCCCAGGACATACCGCACCGGGTGCCCGTCGGTTTCCATGTCCTCGGCCAACACCCGGGCCAAGGCCGACTTGCCCACGCCGGCCCCGCCGGCCAGCACCACACCCCTGGAGCCATCGCGTAACGCCTGCGCAGCCTCGCGCAGCTCGGCATCCCGTGCGACAAACGGCCAGTCCGACAACAGCGACCCCCAGATGCGTCCCTTGAGCCGGGTACTACCCGGCCCCGACGTTACGCCGGTGTCGATATCCGGAACGGACATTTCACTACGGCTGGAACGCCAATCTTTGCTTCAGAAAAGACTTCTCGTAGTGGGGGCCGGAAACGGCTACGGCTCGGGCTCCAACTCCCACGCGCCCCGGCGCATCACCCCGGCCACCGTCAGATCCGCACCCAGTACCACGAAATCGGCTGCGGCACCCGGGTTCAGGACACCCGCCGGCAGGCGCAGCGCACGGGCCGGGTTGAGCGAGGATTGCCGAACGACGAGCATCAACGCCTCATCCCGGGTCAAACCGCAATGGGCCACGGCGAATCGGACCACCCGGTCCATCGTCGCGGTACTTCCGGCGACCGTGTCCGTGCCGCCGACCAGTGCCACCCCGTCGGTCACGTCGACCGGTACCGGCCCCAACTGGTAGCGGCCGTCGGGCATCCCGGTCGCGGCCATCGCGTCGGTGATCAGGGAAACCCGATCCTGCCCGACGCTCCGCGTGACGTGCCGATAGATGGCGGCGTCGAGGTGAACCCCGTCGGTGATGAGTTCGACGGTGACTGCGGGGTTCTCGATCAGGGCGATCACCGGGCCCGGCTCGCGCCGGTCGATCGGGCGCATCGCGTTGAACAGATGCGTGCCCACCGTGGCGCCGGCGGCAATCGCCGCCCGGGTCTGTTCGTAGGTCGCCTCGGTGTGACCGACGGCCACCACCACTCCGGCATCGACGAACCGCCGGATCGCGGGCAACGCTCCGGGTCGTTCCGGGGCGATGGTCACCATCGAGATCGTCCCGGCCGCGGCGGCGAGCAACCCGTCGATCTCGTCGAGATCCGGATCCCGCATGAGGGCGGGTTGATGGGCCCCGCACCGCGCCGTCGCCAGCCACGGGCCTTCGAGGTGAATCCCATCGATCAGCCCGGCGCGCACCTGCCCGGCCAACTCCGAGACTTGGCGCAGCAATTCCTCCGGGCCGCTGGTGACGAGGGAGGCGATCATGGTGGTGGTGCCGTGCCTGCGATGCAACGCCACCGCGGCCGATGTATCGGCCACCGATGCGACCGAGAAACTGCCACCACCACCGCCGTGCGTGTGGGTGTCGACGAATCCCGGCACCACCGTCACGGGGCCGAGATCGCGATCCGCGGGCCGGGGCGGTGCACCCTCCCCCACCGCCGTGACCCGTTCGCCCGACACGTCAATCCAGCCTGGCCGCAACAGTTCTGCGCCAGTGATCAACGTGCCGGTGCTCAACAACACTCAGATGCCCTGCCAATCCGGTTTCGAGCGGTAGGTCTCGCGATAGAAGTCGATGAGCTCAAGCCGCTGCGCGGCAGCGTCGTCGAGCAGAACGGTGACGTGCGGGTGATGCTGCAGGATGGTCGCCGGCCACCTGGCACTGACGGCCCCCTCCACCAGGTGGTGCACCGCCTCGGCCTTGCTACGACCGAGGGCCACCAGGATCACGTGCCGGGCCGCCATGATGGTGGCCAGCCCCTGGGTGAGGCAGTGTCGTGGCACCGCATCGAGATCGCCCCCGAAGAACCGGGCGTTGTCGAGGCGGGTCTGATGCGTCAGCGTCTTGATGCGGGTCCGCGACCCCAGCGAGGAGCCCGGCTCATTGAACGCGATGTGCCCGTCGGTGCCGATCCCGACGATCTGCAGATCGACCCCGCCGGCATCGCGAATGGCCGCCTCGTATGCCGCGCACGCCGCCAGGAGGTCAGCCGCCAGGCCGTCGGGGCCGAGCACCGCGTCCGGGGCGAAGTCGACGTGTGAGACGAACACGCTGTCGATCACATTGCGGTAGCGCTCCGGATGGTCAGCGCGGAGGCCGACGTACTCGTCGAGGATGAACCCGCGGGCCTGCCGGAACGAGATCTGCCCGGCGGCACACCGTGCGGCGAGCTCGTCGTAGATCACCAGCGGCGACGAACCGGTAGCCAGGCCGAGGACCGCGCCCGGCGTGCGGCCGAGCAGCGCGCCGATCGCATCTGCGGCCAGGCTGCCGATCTCGGCGGCATCGGAGAGGACGACGACCTCCATCTACGTGCTCTTGCCCGCCGCAAAAAGGGCGGCACCCGCACCGATGTCGGCCCCGGTGGACACCGCGTCGGCCACGGTCACATTGCCGGGTTCACGCTCGTCCATGACCACAACGGGGACAATCGGATTGAGACCCTTCGCCTCGACGGCGGACACGTCGTAGGTGATCACCACCTGACCGGCGGAGACCTCATCCCCTTGACTGACATGCGTGGTGAAACCCTCGCCGTTCAAGCCGACGGTGTCCAAACCGAGGTGGACCAGCACACCGAGGTTGTCGGCCGTCATGATGACGTAGGCATGCGGCATCAGTTTCAACAACCTGCCGCTGACCGGGGCGATCGCGTCGACGACGCCGCGGCGCGGATCCACCGCGGCACCGTACCCCACCATGCCCGCCGAGAACACGGGGTCCGGAACGTCCTGGAGTGCAACGGCGCGCCCGGCAACCGGGGCGAGTACTTGCGTCCTGCTCACTGTGGTGGCTCCTTTGTGCCGCGTGGTGCTCGTGCCCCAAACAATACGAGCGTGACGGAACGACGGTCACCAGTTCGCCTCTTCCACCCCCGTACTCGTCTAAGCTTCCGCTCAACTTCGCGGCGGGTCGCGCCGGGCGGCCAGGAGGGCGATGATGCGATGAGCACTACGACGAAACCTGAAGGTACACAGGGGAAACCCGGGTTGAACATCCCGGCTTTCGCGCAGCTGCAACGTCTCGGCAAGAGCCTGATGCTGCCGATCGCCGTCTTGCCCGCGGCGGGCATCCTGCTGCGACTGGGCCAACCCGACCTGCTGGGCCGGATCGACTCCCCGGTGATCGGTCCGTTCTTCAAGGCGATGAGCGCCGCGGGCGATGCCCTGTTCACCAACCTGCCCCTGCTGTTCGCCGTCGGCGTGGCGATCGGCTTCGCCCGCAAGGCCGACGGGTCGACCGCGCTGGCCGCCGTGGTCGGCTATCTGGTGGTGGAAGCGGTTTTCAAGACCATGTCGCCCATCGTGTTGGCCGGTGAGGTGGATAAGGCCGGCGATCAGGCCCAGATCAATTACAGCGTATTCGCGGGCATCGTCGTCGGTCTGCTCACCGCATGGTTGTTCGACCGCTATCACACCATCCAATTGCCCTCCTATCTCGGGTTTTTCGGCGGCCGGCGGTTCGTCCCGATCGCGGTGTCCCTCGTCAGCCTGTTCATCGCCTTCCTGATGAGCTACTTCTATCCGATCTTCGATGCCGGACTGACGGCGCTGGGCCGGTTCATCGGCGGGAGCGGGGCGCTGGGGGCCTTTGTCTACGGATTCGCCAACCGCATGCTGATTCCCCTAGGCCTGCACCACATTCCGAACTCATACGTGTGGTTCATCTACGGCGACTATCAGACCCCCGGCGGCACCGTCGTCACCGGCGAACTCACCCGATTCGCGGCGGGCGACCCGACCGCGGGCCTTCTCACCTCGGGCTTCTACCCGGTCCTGATGTTCGGCCTGCCGGCCGCGGCGCTGGCGATGATCATCGCCGCGAACAAGAAGCAACGCAAGGTGGCGGTCGGCATCCTGTCGGCGGCGGCCCTGACCGCATTCCTCACCGGCGTGACCGAGCCGCTGGAGTTCGCGTTCATGTTCGTAGCGTTCCCGCTCTACGTCATCCACGCGGTGCTGACCGGACTGTCCCTGGCGATCGCCTATCTGCTCGACATCCACCTGGGCTTCTCGTTCTCGGCCGGGCTGATCGACCTGCTGCTGTACGGCGGTGCGCCCGCGGCGAAGAACATCTGGCTACTCGTCGGGATGGGGGCGGTGTTCTTCGTCGTCTACTTCGTGTTGTTCTACGTCGCGATCACGAAGTGGAACATGCGCACGCCGGGCCGTGAACCCGAGATTGAATTCCAGGCGGACGAACAGGCGAACCTCGGCGAGGGTGCCGAGTCGGTGACCACGGTTGCCTCCGGCGGCACCGGCACGCTGACCGCACCTGCGCGTGCCGACACTCGGGCCGAGCAGGTCATCGCGGCGTTCGGCGGACGGGAAAACCTCGTCAACGTCGACGCCTGCATCACCCGACTCCGCATGGAGGTCGCCGACAAGGCCAAGGTCGACCAGGACCGGTTGAAGGCACTCGGCGCCGCAGGCGTCATCGAGGTCGGCAACAGCGTTCAAGCGGTATTCGGTACCGGCTCCGAGGCGCTGAAGAACGAGATCATCGACAGCTGGTAGCCGACGCCCTCAGACCGTCAACAGCCGCTGAAAGAAGTCGCGATAGCGCGTGAGTGCCACGCGAAGATCCTCCGTCGACGCCGCTTGCCCACGAGACCACTGCTCCTCAAGCCGAGACCGCGTGTCGGCAAAACTCGCGGTGAGCTCTTCGACGACCTCGGCCACGAGGTTGTCCGCCTTCTGCACACACGCCCTCGGATCATCGACGAAGGCCGCCTGAACATCGTTCCAACGCGAGTGCAGTCCCGACCGATGCTCGTCGGCGAACAACAGCGTGTCGTCGCCGGACTCCTGCGTACCCTGGGTCTCCTGCGCATCGGTGAACTCCGGTCGAGCGGTCGACGTCTGCTCATCGTGGGTGGTCATGCTCGCGCCTCCTTCGGTGAATCCGTAACGACTTCGTTCGTGCCGGCCACATGCTTCCCGGTATCGCGTTCAGCCCGGGCGTCATGCTCAGGCGGGGGCGCGGATTCGGCGTGGGTTTCCGCTCCGCCACCGAGCAATTCCTCGAAGAGCGAGCGGTAGTGGACGATCGCCTCGCGCTGCGCCTCGGTGCCGATGTCACCCTGGTCCTGCGCGAGATGAAGGACGTGCGCAGCCCGGTAATGTTCGACCACCTTGGGGTGATCCACCGAGACGTCAGCGGCACGCTGCTCGAAATCGTCGATCGGATAACCCCGTTCGCGCATCACCTCGGTGACCAGACGATCCGCGTCCGCGACCGATTTCGATGGGTCATCGACGAACGACGCCTGAGTGACGCTCCACGCCTCGACGTATCGCGTCCGCGATTCCGGCGTCAACTCAGCGATGTCCAGCTTCTTGTGCTTGCGTTCGCGCGCAAGTAGATCCCGCTCGGCCGCCCGCTGGCCACCGGCTTGTTCGACCGCGCGCTCATATTCCGGTCCGAACTGACCTTTGAGACGTTCACTGCGCTTCTGACGCATCATCGATGCGCCCACGACCACCGCCAACAGCACGATGACCAAGGCCACTACGGCGATGACAATCCAACTCCATGTAGGCATTTCCAGACCTCCTGACGCCAGGAGTACCCGCCCAGTGCCTTCGGAAACGTCAATTCCCGAATGCGCCGACTGGTCAGCGGCAGTAGGACCGGGTGGCGTGGTCCAGAGCGCGCCGATACAGCGGATCCAGATTCCGTGCCGAGACCACCGCGTCGACGGCACGGTCCAGGTCGGCTCGGCAGGCCGGCGAGTGCAGTGTCGGCCAGTGGTCGGCGATCTCGTTGACCATCGTGTGGTTGAGCGTGTCGATCGTGGCCCTCGACGCGGCCAGGTCGGGTGCGTTCGGCGGGGCGGTCGACGGGTCCAGCTTCCATTGCGAGAACAGGCCGTACTCCACCGCGACAGTCGCGTCGATCTGATCCCGGAACACGTCACCCACGTAATCCGGGTCGATGTGGCGGCTGCCCGCCTCGGCGGTAGCGGCATCGATGACCTGCCGTTCGCGTTGCGGATCCTCGATCGGTCCGCCAGTGCGGAACTTGTTGGCGGCCACCGGATCCGCGGTCTGCAGACGCTGCGCGGCGGCATCGACGAGCGGCTGCAACAGGCTGGGCTCCTGCGCCCGGACCTGCGGCGCACCGGCGAGTACCGCGAACGCGAGTACCCCGGCGGTCGCCAGCCGAGCCATCATCAGAGCTTCGCGAAGCAGGCGTCGTCGGAACCGTCGTTGGGGATGGACGCGTTCTGGCTGGAGAACTTGCCCACCACTCCGGTGTCGGTCACCGAGACGCTGTCGGCGTGGATCCCGAGCGGGTAGGCATCGTTGAGCTTCGTCATCAGGGCGTCGAGGGCCGTCTGCACGGTGTCCTTCTCGAACGGACCGCTGACATCGATGATCTGCAGGTCCAGGTTTCCGTCGTTCACCACCGGTTTTGCCGTCACCTCGGTGTCCCCGACGGCCTGCATCGTGATGGTTCCCGCGGCCGGGTCGGTGCTCACGTCGGTCACCAAAGCGCCTACGCCGGGCAGGTTCTCGGCCACCGTGTCCTTGATCCCGGCCGACGTCCAGGTCAGCGTGGCGTTCAACGATCCGATGGTGCCCTTGGAGTCCTCGGTGCCCTGCAACCGGATATCGGACAGGGCCACGTCCGCGGTCATTCCCTTGGCGGCCTGCACCTGCTTGCCTCCGGTCTCCACCGAGATGTTGGTGTAGTGGCCGGTGATGTGCTGCCAAAGGAACGGCGGATTGACCCCGAACGACACCGAGGCGTTGTCCTCCACCACACATTCGGCGACCGAGACCAGCAGGGAGCCGGCCTTGTGGCGGGCGAACAGTTCCCCGCCGGTCAGGCCGATGACCACAAGTGCGACGGCGATGACCGCAATCAGGACGATCGCCTGCGGACTGCGCCATTGCGACGGTGTCGCCGGCTCGGGCTGCGGCTTGGCCGGTGGCTTGTCCGGTGCGGCAGCCGGTGGACGGGGCTTCGTGATCTTCTCGGTCGCGGCCTCAGGTGGCTGATACCGCGCCCGGATCTGTTCGGTCGCGGCCTCAGGCGGCCGAGAGCGGGCCCGGAACTGCTCGGTCGGCGCCTCGGGCTGGCCGGGGCGGGGCAACCGCCGAGTGGCCGGATCGGGCGGCGGCACGGGTCCCCGGCCTCGCCGGTCGGGGTCGCCGGGGCGTTGCGGCGGTGTCGGCATCACCGTAATTCTGCCTCATCACCGCTGCGGTCAGCCGGGTGGCGCGCCTGTGGGTTCGCTCCTCATTCCCGGCCGGCTGCTATCCCCGGCGCCGGAGCTTCGGGCTGTTGCTGCAGTTCAGCGGGATTCACGGTGGCGGCTGCCGCGATCGACAGGCCCGCGATCGCCAGGCAGATCACCGTGTAGATCAGGCTGCCGATGGGATCGCCGTCCGCGGTGAAGCCGTCGGTCGCACCGAAGTAGGCCGGCAGGGCCGTCAGCCACAGGACGGTCATGACCGCCAGGTAGACCGCGGCGTAGCGCAGGATGAGCGGGTTCGTGTAGCGCACGGCCGCGGGGTCACCGCCCTTGCGCAGGCTCGACCATTGACCGAACAGCACCGGAATCGCCACCAGGGCGATCAGGACGAGTTCGGCGGCGTAGATGAACCCGCCGACGGTGGTGCTCCCCGAGATGGACGTGCCCACGGTGGCGGGCAGGGGCAGCACCGCGGTCCCGATGGACGCCAGGACGCCGACGACGATGGTGCGGCCCAGGATCTGGAGGCCGGTGAAGGTCCTGCCGTCCTCGACGTGGCGGCCGACGAACAGCTGCACGCAGAACGCCAGCGACATCGGCCACAGGGCCGCGAACACCACCACGCTGGGCAGCGGCACCGAGTCGAAGAACGGCTGGTTCATCGGATGGTCCAGCGTCCACTCCCACCACCGCAGCTGCGGGCCGAGGTGGTCGAAGATCTCGTAGAACGCGTGGTGGACGAACCCGACGCAGATCGCGCCGACCAACACACCGCGCCGGCGGAAAACCCCGAGGATCCGGACGATCTCGTACGCCACCGTCGCCATCATCGGGTAGATCGCCACGATGTAGAGCGGCAGCCGGCCCCACAGGAAGTCCACCGTGAACACGTTGTGGGCGAACATGGTGTCGACGTGCTCGCTGATCCCGAACGCGCCGGGGAAATACAGCGGCGGTTCGATGATCAGCAGATAGGCGATGGCGCCGAACCACAGCACCAGGTTGGTCGGATCGTTGTGCCGGCGGAGTCGGACGATCGCGTAGACCAGCGCCAATACGGCGCCGACGATCACGGTGATCTCCAGCACCGGCAGCGTCCAGTTCTCCAGCCCGAACGGATTGCGGAACTCGACCAGGCCGCCGGCGGTGTCACACGAAAAGCCCAGGCGTTGAGCCAAACCCGAGAATGTCGGGGCACATAGATCAGACATCGGCGGTGGTTACTTTCTCTTCGATGGCGTCACCTGCGGTGTACCACTGCGTGACGTCGTAGCCGTCCTCGTACCGCGAGAACCACTGGTCGGCCAGCACCGGCAGCTTCTCGTGGGCTGGATTGTGGCCCGGAATCTGGCTGCGCACAACACCGACGAGGGCGGTCAGCATCTCGCGGACCGGCAAGTGGGCGAACGCATTCGCCACCGGTCCGTCATACGGAGTCTTGGTGAACGGAAGCTTTCGCAGCAGAGTCTTTTTCCGGGCCTGCATACCGAACATCGACACCGCGTCGATCTGGCGTTCCGCCAGCGGAACGTGCTTGTTGAAGCCTTCCGTGGCGATCTTGAGCACGGCCCACACGTGCTTGAAGACCGACGGGGCGACCCGCATCCGGTACCACGGATCGTCGGCGACGGCGTCGTAGATGATCAGCGCCGAGCTGCGGTGCTCGACCTCTTCGACGAAATGCCACAGGAACAGTGACGCGACCCGGTCGTCCCCCGGAGCGAACAACGTGTCGTCATGGTCGAGCATCAGCTTGAAGACCGGCGTGAACGTCGCCTCCAGATCGGCGGTGTAGGCCAACCGGTACTTCAGCGGCGTCTGGGCGGTCAGGTCGTCGAACGCCTTGTTCACCTCGTCGAGGGTTTCCTTCAGCGCCGGATAGGTCTTGAGCAGCCCCTTGGCGTGCTGGCGGTGGGCCATCGAGTGCTGGCCTTCCTGCCGCACGAAAGCCTGGGCCTCTGCGGCGATCTCCGGGTCGGAGATGAACGGCATGGCCTCAGTGATCATCTGGCCGATCATCTTCTCGAAGGCGATTGCCAGGAACGACACCGCGTTGGCCATCGACGAGAACGCCGGGTTGTCCTCGTTCCACAGGAACGGGACGCGGTGGTCCGCGAACGCGAACCTCATCTTCCGCACGATCAGATCCGTCATCGGTGCCACCTCAGCTCGCCAGAGTAATCATACAAACAATGCTTGCTTTGTATGATTACTACACGCGGATGCAGCCCGTCAACGGCAGGGGGCGATATTCTGCAGGGATGCTGCTGGCCAGAACTCCGGACCATGGCGCGTAGGCGCGGGTGGGACGGGCGACCGCCCGGCAGCGACGAGGAAGCCTCCGAACGCATCGTGACCGCCGCCGTGGCGCTGATCGCCGAGACGGGCACCGGGATCAGCATCGCCGACGTCGCGGCCTCGCTCGGCGTCATCCGCCAGACCGTGTACCGCTACTTCCCAACCGCCGAGGCCCTGATGCACGCGGCCGCGATCGCCTCGGTGGAAGGCTTTCTCGACCGACTCGCCGAGAGCGTGCGAGGGATCACCGATCCCGCCGAGGCGATGACCGAAGGCGTCATGTTCACCTTGGAGGAGGTCGCCCGCATACCGCACATCCGCATCATGCTGTCCGGGCCACAGGCCGCCACCAGTTCGGTCAATGTCGCCTCCGGCGAAGGTCAGGCCTTCGGCATGCGAATGATCACCCGCTTCGACGTCGACTGGGCGAAATACGGATACGACGAGTCAGCACTGCGTGAACTCGTGGAATTCACCCTGCGCACGATGCTGTCGTTCTTCGTCGCCCCCAACGAACCCGGCCGCAGCCGAGAAGAGTTGCGACGCTTCCTCAGACGCTGGCTGGGCGGGTCGATTCTGGCGCAGCCGGCCGATGGTTGACGATGACATCGCCGAACACCGCGGGGACCAGCCGGTTGAAGATATCGGCGCGCTCCCACTGCAGGAAGTGACCGGCACCCGGAATCACCAACGGCCCAATGCGATTGAGAAACGCGCGTTCGGTACGCGGAACGAAATCCTCACCGACCACATGATCGTCGGGACCGTAGAGCACCAGGGTGGGCACCTCGACCGCAGCCATCAGCGGGATCTCGGCCATGGCACGACCGTAGGCAAGTTGGTAGGACGCCCAGCCGGCCCGTAGCCGCGCCTCCTCGCCGAACGGTTCGGTCATGAAGTCCACGTCGGACTGAGTGAACGCATAGGCCGCACCCCACAACCGATTGGTGTACATCGCCGCGACCCACTGCCTGCGCGCTTCCGGCGTAGGCAGCATCGCGGCAAGCTCATCGGGGAAGGCGCCTTGCATCCACCGATAATCACCGGTGGGGTCGGCCGCGCCGCCCACCGAGCCGGGATGTTGCGTGCCGATGCCCGAGTAGTCGACGGCCATCGGCGGCACGGTGTTGAAAGCACAGAAACGACTGACGAATCCGGGATACCGGTGGATCAGGTCGATGCTGACCACGGCGCCGACATCGCTCGCTGCGATCAGGCAGGACTCGTGTCCGAGCTGGTCATGGACCAACGCGTACAGGTCGCGGGAGTACGTGACGATGTCGTGCTGATCGTCGGGTGGGATCGAGCTGTCGCCCATACCGCGCAGGTCCGGGACGATCACCTCGAAGCCAGCCGCGGCCAGCGCCTCGATGTTGCGCCACCAGATCCGCTTGGTCTCGGGATACCCGTGCACCAGCAGAAGCGGCACACCGCCGATGCCCTCACGGACGTACGCCAGCGAAACCCCTTCGGCGACACCGGAAGTGTGGATGGTGAACGCGTCAGCGGCAGGCGCCGGAGGTTGCGCCGGACGCTGACGCGGGTCGTAACGGAAGCCCACTGATCAGCGGGTCCCACGCACCAGACGGCCCGGGCGGGCCCCGGTGTCGACACCGTGACGGCGGGTCACCGCGCCGCTGACGATGGTCGCGTCGTAACCACTTGCGCCCTGCACCAACCGCTTTCCACCGGCGGGAAGGTCATACGCCATCCTCGGCGCGTGCAGGGTCAGGGCGTCCAGATCGATGACGTTGACGTCGGCCTTCTTGCCCACACTGATCACGCCGCGGTCCGACATCCCGTAGAGCTGCGCGGTGTCGTGCGACTGCTTGCGGATCACGTACTCCAGCGACAGTTTCTCGCCACGATGACGGTCACGGGCCCAGTGCGTCAACAGGAACGTCGGGTACGAGGCATCGCAGATCATGCTGCAGTGCGCGCCACCGTCGGACAGGCCCAGCACGCCCGCCGGGTGAGTCAGCATCTCGCGGATCGCATCGTGGTTGCCGTCGGAGTAGTTGAACATGGGGTACATCAGCATGGCGCCGGCATTGGCCTCGAGCATCAGGTCGTACATCGCGGCCAGCGGGTCCAGACCGCGCTGTTTGGCGATCGCCGCAACGGTGCGCTCGTCGGTCGGTTCGTAATCCGGCACCTCGCCGAGGTGGTACAGCCGGTTGGCCACGTTCTGGGCCAGCATGAACATGCCGTCGAACAGCTTGTTCGGGTCGATCGGCAGGTCTTCCTCGGCCAGGATCGCGGCACGCACCTTCGGGTCCGCGAGCCGCTCCGCCAGTTCCTCGCGCGTGCATTCGGCCTGCAGCCGCCGGTAGGTCGGACGGTGGGTGAAGGCGTGATGGCCCGGGAAGCCCAGCAGCATGCCGAACGGGCGCGCCGCCACCTGCGGGAACAACCGGCTACCGGCCTGATGTGCGGCCGCCGACAGGTCGAGCTGCTCGCGCCACAGATTGGGGTCGGCATCGACCTGGATCAGCGCGAAGCTCATCGCGCAGTCGATTTCCTCGCCGAGCCGGCGCATCCAGTCGAGTTCCTTCTTGGGTGCGACGATGTCCTCGCCCGCCGCGCCCTGCGGGGCGAGCTCGAACACCGCGGCCTTACCGGCAGCGGCGGCCCGGCCCAGGGCAAACAGCTCGTCTTCGGCGGCAAAGGTGCCGGGCACCGGCTCGCCGTCCATGGCGGTGTGCGCGATGGTGCGCGAAGATGAAAAGCCCAGCGCCCCAGCCTCGATCGCCTCTTGCACCAGGGCAGCCATGGCCTTGATGTCGTCGGGCGTGGCCGGTTCGTTGCGGGCGCCGCGGTCCCCCATCGCGTACGCCCGGATCGCGCCGTGGGCGATCTGGGTGCCCATATCGACGGCGAGCTCGCGCTTGCCGATCACGTCCAGATACTCACCGAAGGTCTCCCAGCCCCAGGTCATTCCCTCGGTCAGGGCCGTGCCGGGAATGTCCTCGACGCCCTCCATCAGGGAGATCAGCCACTCCTCCTGGCCGGGCCGGACCGGTGCGAATCCGACACCGCAGTTGCCCGCGACCACGGTCGTGACACCGTGGTTGCTGGACGGTTCGAGTACGGCGTCCCAGGAGACCTGGCCGTCGTAATGGGTGTGGATGTCGACGAAACCGGGGGCGACGATCTTGCCTGTGGCATCGATGGTTTCGGCTGCGTCGCCGGCCAGGGCCGGGTCGTGGGCGCTTCGCCGGTGCACTTCGACGATCTTTCCGTCCTTGATCGCGACATCGGCGGTGAACCGGTCGGAACCGGTTCCGTCGACGACCGTGCCACCGGTGATTTTGAGATCGAACACGTTTTTGCTCCCTTGAGGCGTGGAGGCCGCTACGGTCGCAATGTAACACCGTTACATTGCGACCGTAGCGAGTTTGTCCTTCTCAGTGGGAGGTCTTCCATGACCCTGGGCTCCACGCACACCGACAACCCCCGAATGGATGCGATCGGGGATCCACCGGCGCGTCCCACCATGGTGCCGGCCGAGCGCTACTACTCCCCCGCGTTCGCCCGACTCGAGGTGGAGCGCATGTGGCCCCGGGTGTGGCAGGTCGCATGCACGGTCGATCATGTCGCCGACGCCGGCGACTACTTCGAATACCGTTGCGGCCCCTATTCGGTGCTGATCATCCGTGGGGACGACGGCGAGTTGCGCGCCTTTCAGAATGCCTGCCGCCACCGCGGCAACGCATTGTGCACCGGCGCCGGCTCCTCGCTGCGGGAGTTGAAATGCGGCTACCACGGCTGGACGTGGGATCTGGCCGGCGCGCTCAAACGCATCCCGAACCGCAAAGGGTTCGGCGCGGTGCACATGTCCGAGTTTCCGCTGGCACCGGTGCAGGTCGACACCTGGGAGCGACTGGTCTTCGTCAACCTCGACCCTGGGGCGATGCCGCTGGCCGAATACCTGGAGGCGGTCCCCGGCGATATCGCCTGGTGCGGTCTCGGCGACTTCCGTTGCTACGCCACGATGACCATCGACGTCGACGCCAACTGGAAGACCATCGCCGACGGCTACAGCGAGACCTATCACGTCCAGACCCTGCATCCCGAGCTGCACCGGTGCATGGACGATGTGTATGCACCGCAAACCATCTGGGGCCACACGGGCAAATCCGAATCGCTCTACGGAGTGCCGAGCCCCAAGCTCGCGGGGTCGCTGAGCGACGAAGAGGTGTGGGATGCCTACGTGTACACGCAGGGACCGCTGATGGGCGTCGGCGAAGGAACCCCGTTTCCTCACGAACGGCAGGCCCCCGACCAGTCCGTGGCCGACGTGATCGCGTCGCAGATCAAGGAATTCGCCGCCGGACGCGGTGTCGACATCGGCTGGGCCAGTACCGACCAGGTGATGCGGCTGCACCAGTACAACATCTTCCCCAACCTGACCTTTCTGACCAGCGCCGACCATCTGACGGTGATGACGTCGCTGCCCGGGCCCGATCCCGACCGGGGGCAACTGGTGATCACGCTGATGACCCGCATGCCGGCGCAGGCACCGCGGATCAGGCCGACCGATGTCCGGATGAGCGCCGAGGAGGCCCACCCCGGGGTGGTGATGAGCCAGGACATCGCCGTGCTCACCGGCCTGCAGCGGGGTGTGCACCAGCCGGGCTTCACGCATCTGGTGCTCTCGGCCGAGGAACGGCGAATCATCAATATGCACCGCAACCTGGAGCGCTACCTCGATCTTCCCGAGTCCGACCGCATCACCGAAGCAGAGGACGGCGGATGAGTCCGAAGGCCAGGCCCATCGATGCCGAGGTGATCCTCGACGCGGCTGCCTGCCTCATCGAATCCGATGGGGTGGATGCCTTCTCGATGCGCGGGCTGGCCGAGCGCATCGGCGTGGCCGTCACCTCGATCTACTGGCACGTGGGCGGCCGCGATGCGCTCTTCGACAGTCTGGTCGACCGCCTGGTCGTCGAGATGACCGGATTGCCCATGGAGGGCGACACACCCGTGAATCGGATTGCCGCACTTGCCCGCAACCAGCGCAGCCTGCTGATCCGCCACCAACATCTGCTGGCGATCGCCCACGAGCGGGATCGCACGCCGACGTTGTTCCTGCCGGTCCAGCAGAAGCTGGCGGCCGAACTGGCCGAGTCGGGTCTCACCGGGGCCCGCGCGGCACTGGTGCTGCGCGCGGTGGAGGTACACGTGGTCTCCTCGTCGGTGATGCTGTTCTCGGCCGTGCGTGGCCCCCGGCATCAGGAGGAAGACCCGTCCCTGTGGACCGCCGACTGGCCCGACCAGGCGCTCGTCGCCGCCCTGCAGTCCCCCACCGACTACGACGCGGTGTTCGAGTACGGCCTCGAAGCGCTCTTGGCGCCGCTGGTTCCGGTCTGATCACCGACGACGAACTCGCCGCGCTTGCCCACGGATTGGAGAACTCCTATGACCACCAGGCCGGACATCATCATCCTGATGACCGACGAGGAACGCGCGATTCCACCCTACGAATCCGATGATGTACTCACGTGGCGTCGGCGCACCCTGAGCGGCCGGCGCTGGTTCGATGAGCACGGGGTCAGCTTCACCAGGCACTACACGGGCTCACTGGCGTGCGTACCCAGCCGACCGACCCTGTTCACCGGCCAGTACCCGGACCTGCACGGCGTCACCCAGACCGACGGGATCGGCAAGCGCTACGACGATTCCCGGCTGCGATGGCTCCGCACCGGCGAGGTACCGACCCTGGGTAACTGGTTCCGCGCGGCCGGATACGACACGCATTACGAAGGAAAGTGGCACATTTCGCATGCCGATCTCACCGACCCGGCGACCGGGCAATCGCTGGCCACCAATGACGACGACGGTGTCGTCGATCCAGGAGCGGTGCAGGCATACCTGGATGCCGATCCACTGGGACCCTACGGCTTCTCCGGATGGGTCGGTCCTGAACCGCACGGAGCGGCCCTGTCCAACAGTGGCTTTCGGCGTGACCCGTTGTTCGCCGACCGAATCGTGGCCTGGCTGAGCGACCGATACGGGCGTCGCCGGGCCGGTGACGTCGAGGCGATGCGGCCCTTCCTGCTGGTGGCCAGCTTCGTCAATCCTCATGACATCGTGCTTTTCCCGGCCTGGGCACGGCGCAACCCGCTGTCCCCGTCGGCCGCGCTGGATCCCCCTCAGGTACCGGCGGCACCGACCGCCGGTGAGGACCTGCGCACCAAACCGGCCGCGCAGGCCGCCTTCCGCGAGGCCTATTACTCCGGCTACGGTCCGGCGCCGGCAATCGGACGGACCTACCGGCGCAAGGCGCAGCAGTACCGCGACCTCTACTACCGGCTGCACGCCGAGGTGGACGCGCCGCTCGACCGGGTACGCCGGGCAGTCACCGAGGGCGGCTCCGAAAACGCCGTGCTGGTGCGCACTTCCGACCACGGAGATCTGCTCGGGGCACACGGCGGTTTACACCAGAAGTGGTTCAACCTCTACGACGAAGCCACCCGGGTGCCGTTCGTCATCGCGCGGATCGGCGACGGCGCAACAACGGCGCGCACCATCTCGGCGCCCACCTCGCACGTCGATCTGGTGCCCACGCTGCTCGGCGCGGCCGCGGTTGACGTCGGTGCCACGGCCGCCGCGTTGGCCAGTTCGTTCACCGAGGTACATCCGCTGCCCGGACGCGACCTGATGCCCGTGGTGGACGGCGCCGGCGCCGATGCCGACAGGCCGATCTATCTGATGACCCGCGACAACGTCCTCGAAGGTGACAGCGGGGCGTCCGGGCTGGCGCGGCAGTTGGGTCTCCCGGTCAACCCGCCTGCGCCCCTGCGCATCAGGGTGCCCGCGCACGTCGCGGCCAACTTCGAGGGACTGGTGGTGCGGGTCGACGCAGCATCCGGCGGAGCTGGACATCTCTGGAAGCTGGTTCGGACCTTCGACGATCCGGGAACCTGGACCGAGCCGGGTGTGCGGCAGCTGACCAACACCGGTATCGGCGGTGAGACCTACCGCAGCGAACTGCTCGACGACCAGTGGGAGCTATACGATCTGACCGCCGACCCGATCGAGGCGGACAATCGTTGGCCCGACCCCGATTTGGACCAGCTACGTCACCATCTGCGCGGCCGGCTCAAGGAGATCCGGACCTCCTCGGTCCCCGAACGAAGGCAGCCGTGGCCGTACGCCAACCGCCGGCCTCCCGCCGGTCGGCGGCACACCATGCTGCGGCGTGTGCTGGAACGTTTCCGGGCTACGGCAACACAGTCTTCATCAGCATGACGTTGTAGGCCGACCACAGCGACAGGTTGTAGTACAGCTCCTTGCCCGTCGACCACGGATGCAGATACGGCGCGTAGATGCCGCCAGGGATCTGCGACGAGGGCGCGATCAACTGCTCGGGCCCCCACGGACCCTGCGGCGCCGGCGCGGTCCGCATCACGACATCGTTGGCCCCGTTGCCGTACAACACCAGGTACTGCTTGAGATACGTGTTGTACTGGGCCGACATTTCGCTCACGGGGCCCGGAATCACCGGTGTCGCCGCCGCCGGGTTACCCGGCACCCAGGCATTGTTGTCGGCGTTCCAGTATTCGTATTTGGTGAGATCCGGAATCAGCGCGGGAGCCACCCGTGCGATGTAGGCCGATCCGCCTCGCCCGTTCGGGGTCCCGAAGGTGTACATGTAGGGATCGCCGGGACCGGGCTTGAGGAACGCACCCATCTGGAAGTTTTCGTTGCCTCCGCCGGGAGTACGGATGGTCCCGGGGTAGACGCCCCAGTTCTCCCCGTTGTCCGGCGACATCGCGATCGCCGAGAAGTTGGTCGACCACGCTCCCGGGCTGTCCCAGTTCCGGATCGACATGAAGTTCACGTACTGGTTGCGCCCCACCGCGACACCCGCCGTCGGGATGATGCCCGTCTCCTCCGGTGCCCGCCCGATGCTGTTGATGATCTGCTTCGAAATGCCCTGCCGCCACACCGGCGAACCCGAGTACTTGTTGGCGACCACGCCGTCGGGCACGGCGACGGTGTTCGACAGCGCGCCGTCCTGGCTGCGGAACAAGGCGTTGTACCGCCACTGCTTGCCCGGAATACCGCAGTAGCCGTTGGTGTCACCGAAAGCCATCAGCACCTGTCGGTTCGCCGGATCCCCGTTGTCCCACATGATTCCGAGGTCAGTCCCGGTGATGGCGAAGCGCTTGATCGTCTGGTTGGGGCTGTCGGGGCCGGTCACCCACCCGACGATCGACGTGCCGGGAGGCGCACCCGGGGCCGGTTGCGCCGCGGGAGCCGGCGCAGGCTGAGGTGCGGCCGGGACCGGAGCCTGCTGGGCTACATTCGGGACCGGCTGGGCACCACCAGGATTGGGCGCTGGGACGACTGCCGCTTTCTGCCTGACCTGCCCGGAGTTGGGCATCAGCGCTTTGAGGAGCGCCAAGGGCAACTGGCCGAGTTTGGGCAGCGGGGCCTGGTCATTGGCCCCCACCGGCTTGTGTCCGATCGGGCGATTGAGCGGGGCGAGCTTTGACGGCTTGGGAATCTGGAAGGCCTGGTTCGGCAGGGGTTGCGCGGCCGCAGCAGCGCCTTCGCAGGGTTCAGCCGACGCTGTCGGTGCCATGCCGACGGCGGCGACAAGTCCGATTGCGGCCGCCACTGCCATCGTCGAAGCACCCCGAGGACGTCGCGACATGTCACACCTTCCCAAACAGGGACGCCGACATGACGTCACAGTTGCTGATGTGACGTTAGTGATCAATGGTGTCGATGTGACCAGTGATGCACCGAAAGGTATCGGCCCGTGACCGTGTCGCAACCGACGGGCCGTGTTATGGGCGCGCCCACCGGTTCGTCGCTACGGTGGGCAGTGGTGCAACTATCGAAACGAGCGAGAGGGAACACCATGGCAGGAGCAGGAACATTCGATCCGAAAAAGGGCGGCAAGTTCGAGCCGACCACCAAGGCCAAGCCGCCGCCACCGCCGCGGCCTGGGGGCAATAAGAAATAGTCAGACGGCGCTGCCCACGTACGAGTGTTTTCCGCTCACACGTGGGCAGTTTCGTTTTATTGCGCGGTAGTTGCGGCGCCTGCCCGCTGGTTGTTCAACCCGGCCAGCCGCCGTTTCGATGCGGCTGACTGGACGACCTGCGGCCACCAGAACCAGCGGCCCAGCAGAGCCGCGATCGCCGGGGTCATGAACGACCGCACGATCAGGGTGTCGAACAGCAGGCCGAGCGCGATCGTCGTACCGACCTGTGCCATGACCTTGAGATCACTGAACGCGAACGATGCCATGGTGAAGGCGAACACCAGACCTGCCGAGGTCACCACCGAACCGGTGCCCGCCATCGCCCGGATGATGCCGGTTTTCAGGCCACCGGGCAGCTCTTCCTTGAAGCGGGACACCAGCAGAAGGTTGTAGTCGGACCCGACCGCAAGCAGCAGGATGACCGACATCGCCAACACCATCCAGTGCAGTTCCAGGCCGAGGAGATGCTGCCAAACCAGCACCGACAGGCCGAATGACGCGCCGAGGGACAGCAACACCGTGCCGACGATCACCGCGGCCGCCACCACGCTGCGCGTGATCAGCAGCATGATGATGAAAATCAGTGACACCGCGGCGATTCCGGCGATCATCAGATCGTAGAACGAACCGTCCTTCATGTCCTTGTAGGTTGCCGCGGTACCCGCCAGATAGATCTTCGAGCCTTCCAGCGGCGTGCCCTTGAGCGCCTCCTTGGCCGCCAGCTTGATCGGCTCCACATGGTTGACGCCCTCCGGCGTCGCCGGATCGCCCTCGTGACTGATGATGAACCGCACCGACTTTCCGTCGGGTGAGATGAAGCTCTTCATCCCGCGCTTGAAGTCCTTGTTGTCGAAGGCTTCCGGCGGAAGATAGAACGTATCGTCGTTGCGGGCCTCATCGAAGGCCTTGCCCATCGCCGTCGAGTTCTCCTGCATGGCGGCCATCTGATCCTGCTGACCGGCCTGCGTGGCCCGCTGCGTCAGCATCATCGTCTTCATGGTCTTCATGGACTCGATCTGCTCCGGCATCAACGCGGCCAGCTGCGGCATCAACGTATCCAGGTGCTCGAGGTCGGGCAGCAAGTCCTGAACGTCATCGGTCAGGGGGTCGATCCCGTCGAGGGTGTCGAACATCGACCGCACCGCCCAGCAGAGCGGGACGCTGGAACAGTGCGGTTCCCAATAGAGGTAGTTACGCAACGGACGCAGGAAATCGTCGAAATTGCCCAGATTGTCCCGCAATTCGGCGATGTCGACGGTCATCGCCTTGGTCTTGGTAACCATCGAATGCGTGATATCTGCCATCTGCTGGGTCAGCTGCGACATCCGCTCCATCGTGTCGATGGTCTTCTGCATCTCGTCGGCCTGAACCAGCATGTCCGCCATCCGGTCCTGGTTGTACTTCCGGTTCATCGTGTTGAGCGTGCCCTGCCGGCTGAGCAGGAACGGGATGGACGTGTGCTCGATCGGGCGGCCGTTGGGCCGGGTGATGGCCTGCACCCGGGAGATTCCGGGGACCCGGACGATCCCCTTGGCGATCTTGTCGATCACGAGGAAGTCTGCGGGGTTTCGCAGGTCGTGGTCGGCTTCGATCATCAGCAGTTCCGGATTCATCCGCGCGGCGCTGAAATGCCTTTCTGCGGCGGCATATCCGACATTGGCCGACAGGTCGGAGGGCAGGTATTTACGGGCGTCGTAGTTGGTCTTGTACCCCGGCAGGGTGAGCAGACCGATGAGTGCCAGGCCCAAGGTCGCGGCCAGGATCGGACCGGGCCACCGGACCACCGCGATGCCGACCCGACGCCAGCCCCGCGACCGGATACTGCGCTTGGGCTCGAAACGCCCGAACCGGCTGCCGATCACGATGACCGCCGGGCCCATCGTCAGCGCGGCGACGACTGCGACGAACGTCCCCACCGCACATGGCACCCCCATGGTCTGGAAGTACGGCAGGCGGGTGAGGCTCAGGCACAACATCGCGCCGGCGATCGTCATGCCGGACCCGAGGATCACGTGAGAGGTACTGCGGAACATCGTGTAATACGCGGTTTCCCGGTCTTCGCCGGCACCGCGGGCCTCTTGATAGCGGCCGATCGCGAATATCGCATAGTCGGTTCCCGCGGCAATGACCATCAACGTCAGGAGGTTGACCGCGAAGGTCGACAGCCCGATAACCCCCGTGTGGGCCAGGAACGCCACGATGCCGCGGGCCGCGCCGAGTTCCATGAACACCATGACCAGCACCAGCAGCATGGTGGCGATCGAGCGGAAGACGATGAGCAACATCACCGCGATCACCAAGAGCGTGATGGCGGTGACCCGCGCGACGCTCTTGTCGCCGGCGTGGTGCTGATCAGAAACCAGCGGCGCCCCGCCGGTCACGTACACCTTGATCCCGGCCGGCGGCGTCGACTGGTTGACGATGTCACGGACCGCGGCCACCGAATCGTTGGCCAGCGTTTCGCCCTGGTTGCCGTGGAGATAGACCTGGACGTAGGCGGCTTTACCGTCGTTGCTCTGCGCGCCCGAGGCCGTCAGCGGGTCACCCCAGAAGTCGGCGACGTGCTGCACGTGTGCAGTGTCGGCTTCGAGCTTGTCGACAATGCCGTCGTAGTAATGGTGCGCTTCGTCGCCCAGGGGCTGCTCACCTTCCAGCACCACCATGGCGTTGCTGTCGGAATCGAACTCCTGGAAGTTGCTGCCGATCTTGCGCATGGCGATCATCGCCGGCGCGTCTTTGGCGCTCAGCCCGACGGTGTTCTCCTCGCCGACCTTCTCCAGCGGCGGGACGAGAGTATTCGTCAGGATGGTCAGAGCCACCCAGCCGAGCACGATGGGCACGGCCAGCACACGGATGCCCCGGGCGATGCCCGACCGGTTAGGGCCCTTGCCGTGGCTACTCGTCGCGTGCCCTTGGTCTGCCACAACCCGCCCCTTCGATCAGGCCACCGTCGCCCATTGGGACAGGTCGCAAGCGATACACATTCGCAATCGCGCGTAATATACCTAGCCTGTCAAAGTGTCAGTGTCAACAATCACATTGCGGGGCCGCTGACAGCACTTTCACAGCTTCGGCGGATCCGCTCCCAGGGCCAGGTCATCAAGGCCCAGACGATGAGGACGATCGTGACCTCGGCCAGCAGATACACCGGCCACGGGCCGAGTACGTCAAGCAGTGATGCGGTGGGCGGCTTCCGGTTGAGGTAGCCGTAGTTGGCGCCGGTGATCGCGTTGAGGGCGAGAGTGACGGCAGCCCACGCCAAAGTCGCGATAACGGCGAAGCGGTAGTCGCGCCACCGCGGTCGCATCCCACGCCCCCAGGTGAGATAGATGGCCGCCCACACGACGAGCACGTGAAGCGTGAAGAACGTGACGAAGAGATGGTGGGGAAAGTCCGGAGCGCCGTCCTTGGCCGTACCGATATCCGGTGTGATCAACGCCTGCGAGCTCAGGACCAGGCCCCAGTAATAGGTGAGGACGAAGGCCCAATGCCGTTGCGACCACAACGCGTACGCCGCCGCGAGTTCCGCAAGGTCACACAACTGCAGTGGTATCGAGGTGTCGACCGTGGGCTCGACGAGCTTGTATACCAGCGCCACTCCGAACGCGACGATGAGCAGCACCGCCAGAACCCGGCTCAGGATTCGGGCCTGCGATTCGGTCTGCCGCCTGCCGACCGCAACCAGGAGCACCGCGCCCATCGCGAACACCGCCAGCACGACCAAGTGCGAGGGGCCGTACGCTGCGAATTCGCGCTGCGCCGAGAACAATTGGCTCAACTCCCCATCGCTCGCCCACCCCGCGCAATCTCGTCAGCGGACCGCCGAGACCAAGCCGTATTCGGGAGACGGCGAGGACGGTGGGACTATCACCAGACCGGGCCCCGGTGGCTGCAGGCCGGACCCCGGCGACTCCGGGCTGTAATTCGGGGCCGGACTGTGCAGCGAAGTGTCCGGGCCCGGTGCCGGGCCGTACCCCGGGAGCTGGCCGTAGCCCGGCGGGGGCCCATACCCGGGTACCGATGTCTGCGGGCCGTACCCGGGACCCGACATCTCCGGGCCATACCCGGGCAACGTCTGACCCGAGCCGGCTAGGAGCTTGGATGCAGCGAAAGCCGCCGCCTGAGTGGTGTACACGGGGACGTAGCCCTCGGTATGCCCGCTCCATTCGTTGCCCTGGCCCTCGTGACAGATCGGATCCATGGGGTTACACAGGTCGATCGCCTTGGATCCGTACAGTGCGCTCTGGGCCGCTATCGATTGCTTGGTGCGGGTGCCGACGTCGCCGAAGGTGGTGATCGCGACAACGTTGTCCGCGTATTCAGGCGGGAGCGAATCGCCCCACTTGATGTTGCCCAGCGGGTTGCCGGCCACGATGTTGATCACACTCGCGCCCTGGGAGTACCCGCCCAGCACGATCTTGGTGTCGGGGCAGGAGGACAGCGTCGACTTGATGTGGGAAATCGCGTCTTTGGCACCGTCACCGCCGTGCAGCTGCAGCTTGCTGGCCTTGTAGTTGACCCCGTAGCTGTTGATCTTCAAGCCTGGGGTCTGCTTGCGCAGCGCATCGACGAGGGCATCGCCGACCCGGCCCATACCGGCCGGCTCATCGGTGCCGCGCGCGAAGACGACCTCGGCGTCAGCGCAGTCGTCGGCCACCGCTATCGGCGGCGCGGTCAGGCCGACGAGTGGGATACCAGAGATGAGAAGTGCAGCAGCGCCAAGCCCGACCCAGCGACCACCTGACCGCGCGCTGCCCTTCCGAGGGCTAGGTTTGCGGCAAGAAAACATGCCTCAACCTAACCCGTATCCAGGCAGGATGAACATTCTTGTCTGACGGACGGTAGAGATTCCGCCGCGACGACATGGTGCCGGCAAAAGAAAACAGGCCAAGGATTAGATCCCTGACCTGCATCTTCTGTCGTGGAGCTAACCGTCATGTTCGCGGTGTCCGGCTACGGCGGTGTCACGGGGTGCGCTGCGGCAACGGCGCCTTCCAGGTTCCGTCGATCGCCGCCTTCTCAGGCCAGTACAGCCGCTCGATCAACACGAACGGACCGTCCGGCGCCGGCAACCAGTTCGACTCCTTGTCCGCGCCCGGGGATTCCCGCTGCACGTAGAAGGTGTAGCCGCCGTCGGCATCCTTCTGCAGTGAGGGCAGCATCGGCGAGTTGATCAGGTACCGATTGATCGGATTGGCCACCAGCAGACTCTCCGGCATCCGGTACATGGTGATCGACCAGAATCCCTTGACCGGCGGAAGCTGGCCGGGGGCGAATCGATAGGTGTATTTGTTCGCACCGGTCAGCGTGGCACCCGCCGAATCCAGGCGGAAGATCGGATACATCGCCTCAGCGGCATCGTTGCCGTAGATGCCGTTGATCGCGCCGGCCATCCGGTACAGGTAATTGGTTCCCACCATCTGCCGGGTACCGAACATCTGCGCGGTCGTGACCTCACCCTTGTCGACCTTCGCCTGCACCTGGTTGTATTCGGTCCAGGCGTCGGTGAGCCCGTCCTGGAAGGCCTGCTGCTGATCCGCGGGCAGCGCACCGATGTCGAGTTTCTTGTCGGTGCCGATTCCGATCGACGCGAATTTCGCCCGGAGCTCCTTCTCCGAGTCCAGCACCGGCACGTACTTCAGCACGAAGTTGAGCGTCTCAAAGAACTTCGGCGACTTTCGCTGCTCATCTGGGGTCTGTGGAACCAAGAAGTCGATCGCGGGAGGCGCCGCGGGCGCCGCTGTACCGAGGAATTTCGACAGCGGTTCAGCTTTGTAGCCGGCCTGGATCGCCTTCACCTTGTCGATGTCGTTGGGGCCGAACAGCTGGGTTCGGTACAACGCGAGCACGAAGTCGGTCTCGGCGCGTAGCACCTCGTCGATGCCAGCGGGCTTTTCGCCCTTCCAGTTCGGGCCGGCGAGCAGGTACTTCCCCGCCTTGTTGCCGGTGGTGCGGCTGCCCAGGTAGCCCATGTTGTAGGTGTAGGCATCGATGAACTGCACCGAGTAGTACCGGTTGCTCTCCACCTCGGGCACGGTCAGCACCAAGGGCTCGGCGCGCAGATCCGCACCCAACGTCGAGTACGGGGTGTCCGAGTTCGGAGTCTGCACGGCGGTGTCCGCCGGGGTGGCGACGGTCGCAACAGAATGCAGGACATTCCAGGGGGCTCGGAACTGCGAACTCTGCTTGTCCTGGAAGTACGCGTACTGGATTCGGTAGTTGTCCACCATCGGATACCCGTAGATGTACGCCTGCTTCGCGATCTCCCGGATCTGAGCGGGGGTCACCGCGGCCTGCTCCTTCGAGTCCTTGCCCGCATCCTCGCCGCTACCGCAGCCGGTCAACGTGACCGCCAGCGTCGCCGCGGCGATAACGGCCGACCAACGGCGCCACGTGCCATTTCGTCTGGTCATGCGCTTACCCGACCTTCTGCGGGACCGGTGCGTGCCACGTGCCGTCAAGAGCGGCCTCCTTGGGCCAGTACAGCCGCTGCGTCAACCGGAACGGTCCTTCGGGCGCCGGCAGCCAGTTCGACTCCCACTCCGGACCCGGGGTTTCCCGCTGCACATAGATGGTGTATCCGCCATCGGGATCCTGCTTCAGCGTGGGCAGCATCGGCGAGTTGATCAGGTAACGGTTGATCGGATTCGCGACCAGCAGGCTCTGCGGCATCCGGTACATCGTGAGCGACCAGAACGCGTTTACCGGAGGCAGTTGTCCGGGCGCATAGCGGTAGATGTAGTTGTTCGCGCCATCGAGGGGAGCTCCCGTCGAGTCGATTGAGGCACTCGGATACATCGCTTCGGCCTTGTCGTTGCCGTAGATGCCGTTGATGGCCCCGGCCATCCGATACAGGTAGTTGGTGCCGAGCGTCTGGCGGTTGCCGAACAGCTCACTGGGTGAGAGCTGCCCGCTCTCCACCTTCGCCTGGGTCGGATCGTATTCCTTCCAGGCGTCGGTGATCGCCGCCTGGAAGGCGTCCTGCTTGTCCTTGCTCAGCGATGTGATGTCCAGCTTCTGGTCCGTACCGATGCCGATCGAAGCGAACTTCGCGCGCAGGTCCCTTTCGGTCTCCAGGACCGGCGCGAACTGCAGAACAAAGTTGAGGGTCTCGAAGAACTGCGGAGACTTGCGCTCTTCCTCCGCGGACTGCGGAACCACGAAATCCACTGCGGGCGCGGCGGCCGGCGCCGGCTTGCCCTCAAACTTCGACAGTGGTTCCGCCCCGTACTGGGCCTGAATCGCCTTGACGTTGTCGAGGTCGGAGGCCCCGAAGAGCTGGGTCCGATATGCGACAAAAGCGAATTCGGTGTCCGAGCGAATCACCTTGTCGATGCCGGCGGGCTTCTCACCCTTCCAACTCGGTCCCGCGAGTAAGTATTTGCCGGCATTGTTGCCGGTTGTCCGACTGCCCACGTAGTCGAAGTTGTACATGTACTGGTCCATGAACTGAAGCGAGTAATACCGCTTCGCGTCGATGGTCGGAACGCTCAAAACGTAAGGCTCCGTACGTAAATCGGCTCCGAAGAAGCTGTACGGCGTGTCCGAGTTGGGGGTCTGAATGGCGGTGTCGGCCGGCGTGTAAACCTGGGCGTTCGATTGAAGAGTGTTCCAGGGGGCCTTGTACTGCGGATTCTGCTTGTCCTGGAAGTAGGCGTACTGGATCCGGTAGTTGTCCACCATCGGGAAGCCATAGATGTAGGCCTGCTTGGCGATCTGCCGGATCTGGTCCGCGGTGACCTCTGCGGTGGGCGTGCTCGAAGCCGTGTTCGAAGCCTTGTCACCGCCGCAGGCGACCGCGGTCAGCGCGATCGCCGCGACGCCCACCACACTCAACCACCGTCGCGGCCAGAGCGCCTTGTTGTCCATCGCTGTTCCCCTCTTCTGTCACCCGACCCCCGACCATCCTTGCCTGAACCAACCGTGTCTGTCTTGACTTTCCTGGACATCTTCTTGACCGTTATGGACATGCAGTTGATCCAAGGATCATCGCTGGTGGGGTTCAAGGGGCTCGCCGCCGCCCATGGGGGCGACCCGGCCGCGTTGCTGGAATTTGCTGGCATCAACCCCGCCGATGCCGGTCAACGTGACCGCTATATTCCGTTGCGCAACGCCATCGCCGCGGTCGAGAGCGCAGCCGCGGCACTGGGTGTGGATGACTTCGGGCGTCAGCTCGCGCTGCGGCAGAGCATCGATATCCTCGGCCCGGTCGGTGTCGCGGCGCGCACCGCCACCACCGTGGCTGAAGCGTTCACCATCATCGACACCTACATGGGCGCCTACAGTCCCGGCATCACCGCCCGCATCAACTCGCACACCGACGAGACGCTGCGCCGGTTCGAATTCGAATTCCTCCTGTACCCGACGCCACCACAGGCCCAGGCCATCGAACTCGCCCTCGGCGTCACCATCCGCGTGCTGCACCTGTTCCTTGGCACCACCTACCGGGCTGTTTCCGTGCACCTGCCCCACCCCGCGCTCGGCACCAGAACCGACTACCGCCGCTACTTCGGCTGCCCAGCGCACTTCAACGAACCATTCGCCGGATTTACCCTGCGCGCCAACGACTTACAGAGCCCACTCAACCACGATCCGCTGGCACATCGGCTCGCCTTGCGCTACCTGTCCAGCACCCGCGCCGAGCACGCGACCGGCTTCACCGACACCGTGCGCGGCATCATCCGCCAACTCCTGCCCACCGGAGACCTGACCGCCGAACTCGTCGCCCGCCAGTTCGGCATCCACCCCAAGACGCTGCAACGCCGCCTCGCCGCCGAAGGAAGCACCTTCGGCAAGATGATCGATCAAACCCGCCGCGAACTTGCCGAGCGCTTGTTGCTCGACACCGATCTGCCCCTCGCGCAGCTGTGTCGCCAACTCGGCTACGCCGAGCAGAGCGTGCTGACGCGAGCATGCAGACGCTGGTTCGGCATGACCCCCACCGACTACCGCAACCGGTGACCACCCTGTGCCCGTCACGGCGTGCGCCGTCGCGAGTACGCAGCTCGTCGCCCGGATGAGCAATTCTCTGCACCACGACTATCCGCATGAAGAAACCTCCTTGCCGACTGTGCATCCAGTGGCAACCCACGGGAATGACACATTTTGCTGTCGGCAAGGAGGTCTCAAATATGAAGTTATCTGGGTACTACTGGTGGAGCTAACTGTCATGTCCACGATGTCTTCCGTGTCATGTGTATGCCGTTCCATGCGGGTTCCAAGACAACGAGTGTCTTCCTTAGATCAGATCGACTCTCCGAATTCCGCAGAAGCGGAACTTCTTGTTCGCCACCCCCACCTGCTAACGACGGTCGGTGCCCGCGCGTGGAAACAGCACCGCCGGGTCCACCGTGCGGACCAACGCCCGCTGAACGGACCGCAGCAGCACGAGGGCTTCGACGTCGGTGAACGGGTTAACCAGCTCGAACTCCACCCCCGCGCCGATCATGTCGCTGACCCAGCTGATCTCGGCCAGGAACTGGATACGGGTCCAGTCCAACGTCGACAGGTTCGGCCTGTTGCGGCTGAGCTGGTCGCGGAGCCGGGCAACGTCGGAGTCGAAGTCGGCCCTATCCGTGTAGCCGAGCGCTTCGATAGGCACCGGCCGCCCGGCGGCGATCCCACCCCACACCGACAGCGCGGTGTCCAAGAACCGCTTCTGCTCCCCGGACAGCTTGGGGCCGCCCTTGGCTGCACGTTTCAGTTGCTCGGCGTGGTCGGCGGCTGCTGCCGCAACATCGGCCGACGTGGCACCGATGTGTTGGATGAATGCGTCGCTCGTGGCTGCGGCGAGTGCGCCGATCCCGGAACCGAGCCGCATCCGGGGCCCTGCGGCGGCCGCGAAGATCTGCTCGACCACCAGACCCTGCCGCGGTTCCGTCGAACCCCGCAGATGCGTGCAGTACTCGACCCACAGCGACTCGTTGCTCGCCGTGATGTAGCCGCTCGCGCGCACTCCCCACACCCCGGGCAGCTTCGGCAGCACCATCTCGCTGGTCCGGACTCCTTCGGCATTCCAGTCCCGAAGGCCCCTGTCCACATAGGTGATCAACTCATCGGGATCCGGCACGCCGGTGAACCGGAAGGCGCTGAGCGCCTGCACTCCCGCCCACCCCGGCCACCCCACGACCGTGGCTCCCACGACGCGCAGCGGCGTCGCGGCGTCGCCTGCGACCGACAGCGTCTGCCATCCATCCGGTATCGGGGTGTCGGTCAGCCACACCGCCTCCGCCGGCGGCAACGGAGCCCACCCATTCACCTGGGCCGAGATGAAGTCCAGCAGCGAGGACTCGGCCAGGACACGATCCCACGGGGACTCATCCCCGTGGCGGTGCCCGAACGCCTCGGTCTCACTCATCGCGCATCACCCCGATTCCAGGTTCCAGCATCCGCATCTCCTTCACGACGAGTCACACTTAGCCCGGCGCCAACAGCAGGAACGCCAGTATCCCGGCAAGCCCCACTGCCCCCACTGTCGCCGCGGGCGCACTGATCTGCCCCGGGTTTAGATCCACACCCGGGCCGGGCATCAACGGGGTGTTCGGGAGGATCAACGGCCCCACCGGCGACACCGGGGTCGCCGGAAGCGACGGGTTCGCCAGCCACGGAGGCAGCCCGCTTGGATCGGCGGGCAGCGGCGACGGCAGCGGGCCCGGCACGTGTGGGGCGGGCTGCGGCAGGGGAGCCTCCACGGGGTGAGGCAGCGTCGGCGGGAGGTTCGGAGGGGCGCCGATGATGGGCGCAGCACCCCCGACACCTCCGATCAGCCGCAGGAACTCGTCGAACCCTCCGGTCGGCCGGTAGACCGTGCCCCCGTCCCCGGTCAACGGGTCGTGGATCACGACGATGCCGTCCTTGTACATGGCCGTTGACGATCGCCCAGGAATCTGACCCACGTGCAGCGACGGATCGGATTGTGGGTTGCCCGTGAGCATGTCGTGCACCAGCTTGGCCAACTGGTCTTGCGTCATCCCCTTGAAGTCGCTGAAGTGCTTCTGCCAGGCGTGGCCGTAGGCGATGCGCTGCGCGTCCTCCATCACGGGGTCGTCGCTCCACCCGCCCGGTGGTTGTGGCAGACCTGGATCAGAAGGCGGTGGGTCCAGCTTGAACGTGTGGTCGACGAGATCGATGTGGGCGCTGTTCCCGCCCTGCTGCGCGTCCTCGCCGTCGAACTGGATCGCCTCCAGCTCCGCGGCTTTCGTCTGCAAACGCTCCCCGACAAAGGAATCGGCCTGAATGAGACGCTCGGCGTACCAGCGGATGTCCTCGGCGTGCTCCTTGGCCGCCTTGTTCCGCTCGACGATCGTGTTGATGTCATAGCGGCGGGAGTCGGTGACCGTTAAGTCCTCGGCAACCGTGAACCCGTCGTTCTCGGCCTCGGTGATCGCCCTGACTGCTTCCTGCTTGGCCGCCCGGACATCATGACCACCGTTCTCGGCGATGTCGGCGGCCTCGTTCTGAACGGTGGTCTGCTGGCGCACGACCGCGGTGTCTGCGGTCACCCTGTCGAGAGCGGCGTCCTTCGCGTTGCCCTCCCACGTGGTTCCGCCGGGTGAGCCGACGTTGCGGCGGTGCTCGTCGAACAGTGCGACAGACTGGACACCCATGCTCCGCAGTTGTGTGGCCGCGTCGTCGAGGTGCTGGGTCGGCCACTCTTCGATCTCAGACCGGCTGAGGGCACCCGAGCGTGAAGGGACTGCGCTCACACGGACACCGTGGTGATCGCGGCGGCGCCGTCGTCGTCCGTGGTGTCGTAGCGCGCGCCGCTCACCGAGAGGTCATCGGCCTGGCCGGAGACGCGGTGCGACTGGCGGGTGCGGACGGACTGAGCGGCGGCCAGGATCGCGGCCGCCCCTGCCTGACTCGGAGCCGTACCCCGTCCGCCCCCTGCCGTCCCTGCGGCCAACTCCGCAGCTGTCGCATCGCTGCGGGCGGCCGAGGCTCGCAGGCCAGCAGCGTTCACGTTCAGTTCGTTTGCCACGGCACCCCCCACCGAACCAACACTGGCCGTGAGCCTAACTCAGGACTTGAACTGTCATATTCGCAGTGTCTTCCGTGTCATCCGGCGGACCAAGGTCTTTCTCAACCCTATCCATTGTGTCTTCCGGCACCGCGCGCTGCGCGTTCAGGCTGGAGACCGGAAAGGTAGTCCTCGATCTCTCCGGCACTCTGGGTGAGGCTGTCGATCCGCCCGCGGAGGATGTCGAGTTGGTTGCGGAGCTCGGGCTCGACCATTGGGGCGGGCTCGCAGCACTGTCCCGTCGGTGCCGCGCAGGGCACAACGGTGCGTATGACAGCGACGCGACACCGAGGGTCTCGGGTTAGCGATGGCCCGCCGGACGCTCTCGCTCGCGACGATGCGCACCGCCGGCACAGACACTTTCGTCGTCGCACCCGTGTTACGAAGAAGTACGGGCAGAGTTCGGCGTGGACACCCAGACCTCGGGGAGCGAAGGACGCCCTGACCACCATTGACCACGCACTACTTCGGCCAATGGACTCACCATGCCCGGCCAGTTCGAACTAGCGTTTCCACCCAACGCATTCGAAGACTTTGGCGCGTTGGCGCGCCTTGATCACGCGCTGAGTACGCCGCGGTCCGGCAAGTCGCCTACCTCGCGGCCTTTTTATCGGCACGGAAGCCGGTCTTGGTTAACGACCCGGTGAATAGATCCTCATTCAAAAGGTAGAGAATCTGCGGGACATCATCTGCCGCTACTACGAGATTTCCCGCTGCGTCCAGGAATCGCGACGGATCCATCTCGTTGCCTTCCATCGCGGTACGCAAAGTTTCGGTCGAAACCGATGAGAGATGATCACGGCGAACAATTGCCTCCAGTCTGGCCTTCAGTCGCGAGTCCTTCACAACCCTCTGAGAAAACGACTCCTTACTCTCCTCGGCAAGCGAAACGTGTGTCGCAAGTTGGTCTATCCACTCCGGAATTTTCTGTGCGAGAGTTTCCTGATCTCGGAAAAACGCCGCAAAAACAGTCTGACTCAAGATGTAGACGTTGCTTCGTATCACCGCCAGATCAACCCATTCATCGAACGCAAATATTGGATCGTCAACGGTCTGTAGAGTGTCAGATAGCGTTGAATAAATTCGACCTCGCTTCAACCCTCTGCGAGGGTTACTGCGCCTAATAAAAACAGAGCGATCACCGGGCGCACCTACGACAATTGCGTAAAAGCTAACGTCGCCCGTAGGAAGATGCCTTGGATTAATAGCTTCTAGACGCTCCGCTTGAGCCAAAACCTCCAAGAACCTCTTACCGTCATGATCACTGGTCAGTCGTGGCGCATCACCAACCTCACTGGCATCGATCACAAGAAAGGTCTCCGGAGACAAATCCGCCTCGGGGGTCCAGTCTGCCGACTCACGATCACCCAGATCCTGAATTGTCCGTTGCACTACCGACCTAAACTCGTCGGCTACGCTCGACCCGAGAAGAACCTGCCGGACCTTGGTATTCCGACCAACCGTCCAGCCGACTGCCAAAGTTATAGGTGATGGCTTTGCGAAATTAACCGCCGAAATTGCTTGCTGATGAAGGTCAGTCACTACACTCTCGCTTTAAGTTGACTTTTTACACGGCAATGAACGTTTGCGACGAAACCGGCGCGGCCACAATAGCAGCACCCGCCCGAGGCTTCGATTTAGATATGATAATTATTCCTTCACCGGTAAGCGTGTTTGCGTTATACATATTGTAACCAAAGAGGAGTAGACAAGGATTGACCAGAGCCACTTCGCTACGGGCAAGAATTAGACCGACGAACACCATGAACAATACATACGCAGCAAGGGTCCAGTAATCCTTTACGCTGATGAACAGGAACGGAAACACGAATGTAAGTAGATATGTTGGAACCTGCAGAGTTTCATCCTTTATGGTTCCGATCTCGATCGGAACGGGCTCTAGCGATCGACGTCGCGCTACAGTGATCAAACCAGAAGGGAACAACAATGCCGCGACCGCCACAATACATATTCCGACTACCGGCTTTTCCCCGATGTAACGAATCCCGACGACCAATACACCCGGAGAAAGTGATGATAGAAACAACCAAACGCGAGTCATATAATGTCAGGCGGATCGACTCTGGGAATCAATCGCTCGCTGAGCTCGGCAAAATGCATGGCGCCGAGACAGCCCAGTGAACGTCTGCAGAACCTCGCCGCCCTCGCACACATGAGCATGCGCCACCAGCAGAGGGCCTCGTCCCGTGTGAATCCTCGGCAGTTGCAAGTGGCCCAGCGGCCGGTGACGAGTCATGGCCCAATAGTGACAGCAAGGTCCGACAGGCAGGGCACAAATCGGCCGTCTTCCGAACGGCTAGCCAACCCGGGAACCTCAGCGCCGATCGACCGGATCGTCCATCACGCCGATGTCATCGCGCTCAAAGGTGCGAGCTACCGCGTCAAACACACCGCGATCGAGTCACTGCCCTCCGTAGAAGTCGATCGTCAGGCAGACTCAACCCCGTAAACCTGCTCACTTTTCGACCGGAGCAGGCTGCTCAGAATTCAACCGGAGCTGACAGCAGATTCGACTTGTCCGAGCATCATCTGCCAGAGAAGACCGTGTGAAGTCGCTTCACAAGGTCGATCAGGACGTCCTCGCCATCCGCTGCGATCCCGTCGGCGAGCACGATCTGCGGCCTGCGACGATCCGCTCGGCTCCGACCCCTGGGTCGAACCGGAGTTCCGGCGAGAGCGACACGTCCTTCGAGAACGCCACCTCGCACGTGCCGCAACTGGATCCGGGTGGAGGCGATCCTCTGCATAGACCGCAAGATTCGGGGGCCTTGCATGCGCCTGGTCGGACGACAGCCACTCCCGACGATGAGGCATCGGCGAATCGCCATGTTTCATTCGTTCTAAAAAATTAGCATGAGGCGCTGTATGATCAGGCGATGAGCAACATCCCCGAGGTCCTCGCTCAGCGCATCGGACCGCTGGTCGATCCATTTCACGAGGCATTTGAGCGTTCCCGACATCGTGTGGATACGGACTACCGAGGCCTGGTGGGCGAAGATCAGGAATGGCTTCGGTCCCATGCCATTCGCGGACTCCTTTACCAGGAGTTGACGGCCAGCGTGAAGCTGCCGGAAGGATGGGGGCTGGCGGGTAACCACCGGCAGAACGGGATGGTTAACCTGACGTTCGGCTCAGGTGAGGTGACTCTTCGCGTCGTTCACCGACTCGGCGACGTCGTCCCTCCAGCTGGCGGTAACACGGGTCGCCGGGCGTTCTACTCAAATCGCGCGATCGCCGACATGTCGGACCCAATGATGATCGAGACGCACCGCATGCTGCTCTGCTGGGCGGACCCCGATCATGAAGCAGCCTTCGAACTCGACGTAGTCCGCCCCCTCAACGCTGGAAGCATCCGCACGGAGGTACGCGCCGACATCGCGATCCCCCTCCCGCGCGCGCGCACTGACTTCGAGAACCTGAGCTTCGACACGTTCGACGACTCGGAGGAGCTGAGTTTCGAGATCGATGTCGCCGACTCCGACGATGAGTAGCGCGGACCGCGGTCTGCGCGTGGCGCAGCTCCGACGGCTGCTCGCGATCACGCAGAAAGATCTCGCCGAGGCCACGGGCACGGCATCGGCGAACCTATCCAACATCGAGAATGGCCGCGCGCCTTTGACGACCGAAATGGCCAACCGGATCGCCGCGGCGACGGCGACGCCCGTCGAGTTCTTCGACCAGCCGGCGACAGGAATACTCACCGCTGATGAGATGAACTTCCGAAAAAACACGAAGGTCTCTGCTCGCGGGACTGCGTTCGTCGAGCAGTCCTTCAGCGAGATCGTCAGGATTGCTGATCGGCTACGCGACGCCCCGCTCCGTGTTTCGACATTCGCTCTACCCATTTTGTCCGCTGACGAACCCGTGCCTCTAGGCCGTATTGAACAGGCCGCGGAGGACTTCCGTCGTGCCGCAGGGCTCTCCCCGGGTGATCCTGTGCGCAACGTCATCAGAACGGCGGAGCGCGCCGGCATAGCGGTCGCACCTATCTCAGCCCCTGTCGACGAAACGGAGAAGCTCCTCGCAGGTCACAACGGGGTGTCCTCAACCAGGGGTGACCGCGCCGTCTTGAGCTACATTTCCGGCAGCACCGGGGACCGCCAACGGTTCACAGTGGCGCACGAGATTGGCCACATCGTGCTGCACAAGAATCGCGCCGTCGCAATCAAACTGCGCGAGCAAGAAGCTCACCATTTTGCCGGGGCAATGTTCCTCCCCCGTGATGTGGCGAGTAGGGAGATCTCCGAGACGTTGTCGCTGCATGGCTTCATGCGGTTGAAGGCACAGTATGGACTGTCGATCCAAGCCGCCATCGCTCGGGGGAGAACGCTGGGACTGATCTCGCAAGAACGTCAGCGCTCGCTGATGATTCAGATTTCTAGCAGAGGATGGCGTAAGTCCGAACCCGTCGACGTTCGCCCCGAGAACCCGATGCTGCTGTGGTCGCAGCTGGTGGCGACGTTCGGACCGACCCCCTATCTACCGGCAGCGAAGGCGCTGGGCGTTGCCCCAGGGTTCCTCCACGACTGGATCCCCGAACGCAACTCTAAGTCACGACCGTCCTCGTCTGGCGAGACGCAGTCCAGTGACAACGTGGTCACACTCACAAGCCGCAAACGCTGACCCGCTTACTCGCCCCGTTGCCCCCGCCGGATTCGCGTGACAAGTTCGACTTCAGGTCGCTCGATCTGGGTGTCAAGGTGCCGCGCGAACAGTGCGATGGCGAAGCGGTCGAGCTGGTTGTGTAAGTCGCGGTTCTTCTGGCGCAGTTCGGCGATGGTCTGCCGATCGTTGCGGAGCGCAGCGTCGTTGAGGCTGTCACCTCTGGTCAGGTTCGCGGTGACCCGTTCGAAGCGACTGTTGAGCTGATATGAGCTGTTCTCGGTTCGGTCCTGCACGAAGGCGCGAGCAACGGCATCGTGGCTTCTGCCTGTGAGCGCTTCGATCTGCCGTTTGGTGCGCGGCATGTCGGCGCTGTTCTCGATGGTGGTGATGGCGTCGGCGATGGCCTGCATCACGGCATCGCTGACACGCTTGCGCGTGGGGCTAGGCATGTTCGTCCTCCTGGTCGGGGTGGTCGTCGTACAGGTCGTCAGAGTCGTCGGCAGTTCCGGTGAGATCGCGGCGGATGCGGGCAAGGTTTGCGCGGTCTCGGCGCATCTGTTCGCCAAGGACCGGATGGCCGCGCTGTTGATCGAGGTAGGTGTCGATGCGGTCGATGGCGCTCGTGATCACGCCGACGTGCGCTGGCCGCAGGAGTGCGTTGGTGCAGTCGACGCCTACGCACACGTGGTCGCCGAGTTTCGGGCGGTCTCCGCCGCAGCTGCTGGTTGCCGGGCTCCACATGCAGTCGTTGGTGAGCCCCAGGTGAAGTCGCTCCGCGAGCGTCGCGGTGAGTCGCTCGGCGCGATCGGGACTGGCGATGATCTGTGCGCGGAAGCCGGTGACGTGGTGTGCCGCTGGCCCGGCTACGGGGCTGTCGTCCTGCAGCAGCGTGGCGGCGTCGCTGTGCAGTACCCGTTTGCGTTCGTCGTCCATGAGTCGCACGGCGCGCTGTTGCCCATCGCTCATGTAGCCGGTGGTCATCCGCCAGGCGCTGTGTCCCAGTTGGATTCCCAGTCCGAGCTCAGCTCCGGGGCGGATGGTGGCGAAGACACTGAAAGCGCGGCGTAGAGATGTTGCGTTGATCGCCTGGCCTTTCGGGGTTGCAATGTGTTCCAGGCCGAGCCCTCGTCCGCGCCCGGGTCGGCCGGCGGGGTCGTCGTTGACGAAGGCGATCAGTCTGGCGATGTCTCGGTTCGGAGCGTAAGAGCCAGCGTTGCCACTGCAGCGGGCGAACAGGTGCGTGTCGTGTCTGGACAGGTTGCCCAGAACTTCTATTGTCCGGATCACGGGTCGGGGCGCCCACCACGTTCCGCGCTCGCCGTCAGGATTGTCGTTGCCCTTGTGCTGGATGCTACGTAGGGCGGCGAGACCGTCCTTGGTGGTGTGGCTATCGCGTGTCAGTTCCTGGATCTCACTGTCGCGCATGCCGGTAAGACTGGCGATCAGGACGTAGCAAGCAGCGCGGAGGACGCTTTCGAGATACTCGGTTTCGCCGAGGCCCAATTCGTCTACCCAGGTGCTATTTGTTCCATCGGAGTGGGAAACGACGGCCGTCGGGATGTGAAGTCCTCCGAAAGTCGCCCGCTGCGGGTCTGCCGCCGCCTTCGTGACGAGTGCCACGGCGTCCGGCATGTATTGGTGGCTCGCCCGGCTGAGGACGTTGGCGTTGATGCCCAGAAGCCGTTCCAGAAGTGTGGTATTCGCCTCTCCTCGTTGGTGATTGGTCCGGCCGAACCCGGTGTGAAGAGGAAGTAGACCACGCTGTTCGGTCCAGTCGAGCAGCGCGTTGTACGCGTTTGCTCCAGCTGGACCGCGTGGCTCCTTCGGCAGCCCGGCCCGAGTCTCGGCCGCAGCGATGATGTCAGCGCTGAATCGGTCGACGACTGCCCACGATGCGGTGATGAGCGGCGCCCAGGTTTCCCACGGGAGGGGCGGCGTGGTGTTCTCGGTGTGCGTGACTTCACCGCTGACGCCGGAAGCGCTGCGACCGGCCCAGGGGAAGAAGGAAAGCGCATCGGGCAGAACTGCCTGGCACTCCCGGAGCAGCCGCAACGTGGTGACGTAACCACGGATAGTCGTCGCGCCGAGTCCGACGCCGCCCACGCGGTGCTGGCCAGTGCGGAGGTCATCCAAAAACCGATCAGCATCGGCTTGGGTCCAGTCGGCGAAGCGGGTGATGCCGCGGTCCTCGGACCACTTGGCGATGACCACGAGCTTGAGAAAGTGGTTGTACACCCCTGCTGCTGGTGTTCCGTCGCCGCGGAAGACGACTCCCGCCTCTACGACGGTTTCGCGGTCGGGGGCTGCGACCGTCATGAGAACGTTCTTGATGGCGGTGCGGTGCCTATCCGGAGCGCCGGCGAAGTGGATGTAGCGCTCTCCCATGTTGACTCGGTTGGCCACCAGGGCGAGATCCCACGGTTCGTCACCATAACGTGGACTGCCGGAAACGTGGGGCCAGACGCGAGTCGCCGCGGCAAAGGGGTTCCTCCACGATGCTGCGGAGCTTCGCGGGGATGCTCCGGCTGTCACGATGCCGGGTCTTCCGGGACGCCGCGCATGTCGTTGAGAACGCCTGCGTCGATCGGTGTCAGGTTCGCGCGCTGGCGGGCGTGCTGGACCTGCTCGGGGCTAAAGGCGGGCAGGACTACCTCGGTAATGGTGTCGTAGATGGGTTTCCAGTGCGTCTGCCAGGTTCCCGGGTCGGCGGCGCGGTCGGGATGTGCCATGTCCTGAATCGCAAGAGCGGCTGGCAGGTGGTGCAGGGTGATGAGGGCGTTGGGGCATGCGAAGCAGGTGCCGGTGATGGACTTGCTGCAGACGGCTCCCTTCTTCTCGTAGGGGCTGTCGAGAGGGTCGCGGCATCCGGTGTGCGGTCCGTCGAGCTGGCCGGCCACCAGAGCGCTGGCGGTGTCCGGGTCGATCCCGGGTGCGTCGACTCCGGCTCGCATGGCCTGTTCCGCTTCTGGGGTCACGATGGTGGGACCGCTGATGGCGCTGTCGAACATGTCGTTGACGCTGTCGATGAGAATGCGGCCGGCTTCGCCGCGGAGAACCGTGCTGTTGGTGTAGTGGCCGAAGAAGGTCTTCGCGGAGTGGCGGCGCCCGTTCGCCAGGTAGGACTTGGGGTCGGCGAGCACTTCGCGGGTCGTGGCCACCTTGCGCAGCCGTGCCCAATGGTTGGAACCCGATAACGGGAGATTGTTCCGCTCGGCGATCTCAGACAGCCGGTAGGTCGCACGCTGCCACGGTGGTTGCCTCACTGTTCCGCGAGCGTCCTTCATGAGGATCAGCGACGGATGACCAGATTCCGAGCGAGCTGCGGCGTTGAGCATCAACGCCCATCGAAGCGCGGTGAACGGTGCTGTGTCGCGGCGGGCGTACACCTCGTCGTAGGTCTCATGTGCGCGGTTCTTGGTGTATCGGACGCGAAGCAGTTCGATGAGGTCGTTCTCTGCGAGGTAGCCGAGTCTGTCGATCGGCGGCAACGCGGTCACGGAGTTCTCAACTGCGGGGTCGGCAGTGGCTTCGATGTCGTGAATGGACAGGGCGCGGAGCACTTCGGGAGGTTCGCCTGTTGCAAGGCTGAGTAGTACGTGCGTGGCGGTCTGGACGTCGATGTCGCTGATGCCCCGGTCCGGCTGAGACAGGGCGCTTTTCACCTTCTGATAAGCCCACCGGCGCCATGAGCGGGTCTCCTGCTCGTTCAACGGTGGCAGTCCGTCGTTGCGGTGGTGCCATAGACGCGGCTGCCGCGCCAACCGGTCGGCGACCTCCTTGTGCAGCGCACCTGGGTGATCATCTTCGTGCCGACGAAGGAGCGCGAAGACATGTACGACCTTCCGATAGGCGGTGTCTGACTTCGCTTCTCGGTGGCGCGCCAGCATATTGAGTTCCCACAAGTCCAGATGTGCGCGGCGCAAATCACGTACCGCAAATGTGGTCTTACCCTCGTCAGTCAGCGGTAGAGCCCCAATCGACCGCAGCATGTCCACGAGCCCGGCCGTGAGCGCCGACTCATCTCTGCCGAACTCCGTGATCACTTGGAACCAAGTCGCGGCGAGTTCCGCCGCGATGACCGGCGTCTCGAAAGTTGCCGGGTCGATGGTCACCGCCCGCCGATCGTCATAGTCGATCCACTCGTAGGTGAACGTGCCGTCGTTGAGTGCTGGCGGCCTTGCAGAATTCGCGGGCACTTCGGGGGTGGAGTAGGACCCTTTCACTGAACGGCTCCGGTGGCGGGGCTGGCGTCCGGCTCCCAGTCGTCATCGATGGTCTCGGCGTCGGGGCCTGGATCAGATTCGGTGTGTCCGACAAGGTCAGCTGCGGTTGCCGCGAGCGCGGCCGGGACGTTCTCAGTCCATGTTTCTGCGGCGTGGAGGTAATGCATGGTGGTCTGGACGCTGGCGTGGCCAAGAAGTTCCTTGACGGTCAGCACGGGGTTCGCGAGCAGCAGGTAGGGGTCTCCGGCGCGTTGTCGGCCTTCTTTCATGAGCGCGGCCAGCATTCGCACCGCGTAGGAATGTCGCATCGTGTGCGGTGTCACGTGTACGTGGCGGGGCGGCTGGTCTCGGTGATCGGAGTGGCGGACTCGCTCTCGAGCGTCGGCGAATAGTTGGTTCCAGCGTTCGAGACCGGGTGGGAGCCCGGTGCGGGACACGAATAGCGCGAGTGGGTCGATGGTGCCGTCATCGAGGACGCGGACAGCTTGGCCTCGGTTCTGATTGGTGAACCGGACCAGCGGAATGCGCTGGGATCCCTTGGCAACGTAGAGTTTTCCCCGCCGCTCGATCAGAGCGTCGATCACCAGCAGTGAGCCTTCGCGGACCTTGGCGCGGAGGCTTCGTTGTGCCGCCTGCGCGATGCGGTGTCGTTCAGTCTGGCGGTAGAGGTCGGCGGCGTGGGCTACGTGCGCGGTGATGTAGATGGATCGGACCACCTGCTTCTTGCCGAGCCGGTCGAAGATGTGGACGGACTCGGATCCCATCGTGTTCGGGACCGGCACCTCGGTGTCGAGGAGAAACGCGCACTCCTCACGTCGTAGGCCTGTGGTTGCGAGTAGCAGGCCGTACACGTAGTCCCGTTCGGGGTAGCCGGGCGCACCCTCCAGGTCGTAGCCGTCACCGCGGAGGCCGACTTCGAGGAAGTGTTTGGTCTGGGCCGCCTTAAGGAAGCGCGCTTGCCGCTCGCGCCGTGTCCGGGAGATGAGGGTGTTGCGGTTGTTGCGGCCCCAGCGAGGGATCGGGTCCTTCTCCATCCAGCCGACCTGGGTCGAAAAGTAGAAGAAGGAAGAGAAACAGCCGAATTCGGTGGCCAGCGTGGTGTCCTGGACTTCCTGCTGGCGGGCATCGCGGTAAGCGGTCAGATCCTCGGTCGTGGTGGCGGTGAGGTCGACCAGTTCCCCGCCGCGGCGCGCTCGGACGAACCGGAGCAGCCGGGCGAGGTGGTAGGCGTGGAAGGTCCGCAGGCTGTCGAGGTCGTAGGCGCGTTGACGCCACGCGGTCAGTAGGTAGGTGTTGAGCCGGTCGCAGCTGGTCAGCGAGCCGTCGTCATCGACGATGAACGGAAGGCCGTCCGGGATGTCGTGGCGGTCGAGCGTCTGCACCACCGACGACCACGGGAGCGACGCCGCGCCGCCGGGAGCGCGGAGCACTTCGTGCGCATCAGTGCTTCTCTGAACCGCGACTATCCGCATACAGAAACCTCCTTGCCGACTGTGCATCCAGTGGTACTCCACGGGTATGACACTTTTGCTCGTCGGCAAGGAGGTCTCAGATATGAAGTTGTCTGTACTCCATTCGTGGAGCTGCCGGGAATTGAACCCGGGTCCTACGGCATGTCCTCGAGGCTTCTCCGTGCGCAGTTCGCTATGTCTCTACTTGGATCTCCTGCTCACGCGAACAAGTCAGGATGACGATCCCAGTCACTGTTTGATGTCCCCGTACATCCCGTGACCGGACGTATGGGTTTGTCCCTCTAGCTGATGCCAGGGTCCGGGCCGAGGGCGCTCCCGGTCTGACAGACACGCAGTCGCTACTTAGGCAGCGAGGGCGTAGTCGCGCTGATTGGAATCGGCGCTTAATTGGTTGCAACGACGCTTACGGTGGTCTCTTGCCTGCACCGGCACGCTTCCCTTGATTTGATGCGCGAAGTCGAATCCGATCAGCCCCTCGCATCCCTGCCGACTTTCGGCAGGACGATCAATGGTACGTCACAGCCAACGGCGAACGCCAAGTGATTATTCCGAGCCGTTCTTCGTGTCGCTCGCGGCGCTTCAGGACATGCCCTTGGAGCGGCGGCCGAGCTCGCGAGTGATCTCCCGGTCGGCATCGCGCTTGGCCAGGTCGTGGCGCTTGTCGTGGGCCTGCTTGCCGCGGGCCAGCGCCAGCTCGACCTTGACCCTGCCGTCGGAGAAGTACATCGACAGCGGCACCAGGGTCAGGTTGCCATCGCGGATCTTGCCGATCAGGTTGTCGATCTCCCTACGATGCATCAGCAGCTTGCGGTTGCGCCGCGGCGCGTGGTTGGTCCAAGTGCCGTGGTGATACTCCGCGATGTGCACGTTGCGCAGCCAGATCTCGCCGTCGTCGACGGTGGCGAACGCGTCGGCCAACGAGGCCTGCCCTTCACGCAGGCTCTTGACCTCGGTACCCATCAGCGCGATCCCCGCCTCATAGGTATCGAGGATCGTGTAGTTGTGCCGCGCCTTGCGATTGCTGGCCACAATCTGCTTGTTGCCGGCAGGGCTGGATTTCTTCGTCGCCACTAGGCCACAACTACCTTCGTATGTAGAGCCGCAGCGTCACGTAGGCGGTAACGCCGGACATCGCCAGACCGAGGAACAGCATCCACGGTGCGCTGAAGTAGAGCACGTCAGCGTAGTCGACTCTGGCAATCAAATTCGACTGATAAAACTGGTCGAGCGCCTTCTCCAGGAACACCGCTCGCACCACGATCAGCCCGACGATCGCGATCACCACGCCGATCAGGGCCGCGATCATCGCTTCCACGAGGAACGGCAGCTGGGTATACCAGCGGGTCGCACCGACCAGACGCATGATGCCGATCTCGGTGCGCCGCGTGTACGCGGCCACCTGGACCATGTTGGCGATCAGGAGCACCGCGCCGATCGCCTGCACCAGCGCCACCGCGAACGCGACGCTACTGAGGCCGTCGAGCACGGCGAACAACCGGTCGATCAGATCCTTCTGGTTGAGCACATTGAGCACCCCGGGCTGGCCCTGCATCGCCTTGTCGAACGCCTCGTGCTGCTCGGGGTCGTTGAGCTTGACGATGAACGACGCCGGGAACGCGTCCTTGCCCGCGACATCCTTGTACTGGGGGAACTTCTTGATCGCGTCCTCGTAGGCCTGGTCGCGGTTGAGGAAGCTCAGCGAACGCACGTCGTCGCGGTCGTCGATCAGGCGGTACAGCGCCTTGCACGCATCGCCGTCGCAGTTGGGGTCGTTGGCCGAGATGTCGTCGGTCAGGAACACCTGGCTCTCGACCCGGTCCAGGTAGATGTCGCGGGACTGGTCGGCCAGCCGGATCACCAGCAGGCCACCACCGAACAGCCCGATGGAGATGGCGGTGGTCAGGATCATCGCCACCGTCATCGTGACGTTGCGACGAAGCCCGGTCAGAACTTCATTGACAAGAAATCCGAAGCGCACTTAGCGATCCATTCCGTAGACGCCGCGCTGCTCATCACGGATCAGCCGGCCGAGTTCGAGTTCGACGACCCGCTGGCGCATGGAGTCGACGATGTGATGGTCGTGGGTGGCCATCAGCACCGTGGTTCCGGTGCGGTTGATCCGTTCCAGCAGATCCATGATGTCCTTGCTGGTCTCGGGATCCAGGTTTCCGGTGGGCTCGTCGGCGATCAGGACCAATGGGCGGTTGACGAAGGCCCGCGCGATGGCGACGCGCTGCTGCTCACCACCGGACAGTTCGCTCGGCAACCGGTTGGCCTTGCCGGACAGGCCGACCATCTCCAACACGTCCGGGACCACCCGGTTGATCACCTCGCCGCGCTTGCCGATCACCTCGAGCGCGAACGCCACGTTCTCGAACACGGTCTTCTGCTGCAACAGCCGGAAGTCCTGGAACACGCAGCCGATGACCTGCCGCAGGCTCGGGACATGACGGCCGGCGAGTTTGTTGACGTGAAACTTGGACACCTGGATGTCACCGGTGGTGGGCGTCTCGGCTGCCAGCAGCAGCCGCATGAACGTCGACTTGCCCGAACCCGACGGGCCGATCAGGAAGACGAACTCACCCTTGTCGATTTTCAACGAGACGTCGTCGAGCGCTGGACGCGCCGAAGACTTGTAGTGCTTCGTCACGTGGTCGAGGGTGATCATCACGGCACGCCAGTGTAGCGGGGCCAAAGCATCCGGCTGGTCAGGCTATCGCGGCAATGTCCGGGGCTGCCGGCTCTTGGCCCGGTTGGCGCTCCTCGACCGGCGGGTTCGGGGCTGCGCCTGGGAGCACCGGCAACGTGATCGGCGGGATCAACCCGGGACCGTCCGGATCGATCACTGTCGTCCGCGGAGCGCCCGGCGGCGGCGTGGTGGGACTCGTCGGCGCACCGGGGGTGGCGGTCTCGGTGGTCTCCGGCGTCTCGGTGGGCGTCTCGGTCGGCGTGGTGGTCGTCGGGATCGTGGTCTCGGTCGTCTCCGGCGTCACGGTCGGTGTCGTGGTGCGGGGCGCCTGCACCTTGGTGCGCGGCACCCAGGTGTAGTCGGGATCGGGCACGAACCCGGGCGGCACCACCTGGGTGTCAGGCGACTGCGGCACGGCCTGCGTAGGCCGGTACTCCTGTTGCACCCACGACAGCGCGATGAACACCACGATCAGGACCACTGTCGACGTGCGAAGCCGACCCACCCGGCTGTGCCAGAGCTTGGTCGCACCCTCGGTCAGCCGGGTGAAGTCGATCCTCACTTCTTCGGCTCCTGCCCCGTGACCGCCTGCGCCTCCGCGACAGTGGTCGGATGGTTGACATCTCCCGCCGCGGCGATCGACGCGTCAGACGACGTCACCACCCCGGCCCGGCGCAGGGCACGCACCACCCGCACACGTAACCGTCTGCCCACGTCGAACTGTTTGCCGGGCAGGGTGCGTGCCACCATCCGCAGATTGACGGTGTCGAGCCCGATGCTCTCGACGCCCATCAGTTGCGGCTTGTCGAGCAGCAGCTTGGACAGCTCGCCGTCTTCGGCCGCCTGCTCGGCGACGTCGTTGAGCACGTCGTTGACCACGTTGAGGTCCACGCCGACGGGCACCGGAATGTCGATGACAGCTCGCGCCCAGTCCTTCGACAGGTTCAGTGCCTTGACGATCTGCCCGTTGGGCACGGTGTACATCTCACCTTCGGATGACCGCAGCTTGGTGACCCGCAGCGTGACGTCCTCCACCGTGCCCTCGGCTTCGTTGGCCGCTGCGATGGTCAGCCGCACGAGGTCGCCGAAGCCGTACTGCTTCTCGGTGATGATGAAGAAGCCGGCGAGCAGGTCCTGCACGATGCGCTGCGCACCGAAACCCAGCGCAGCGCCGAGCACTGCGGCCGGGGCAACCAGGGAGGCGACCGGCACCTGGAGGGCGTCGGTGACCTCGACGAGCACGATGATGAACAGCACAGCCACCGACACCCACGAGATCACGGAGGCGACCGCCTGCCGGTGCTTGGCGCTCTCCGAGCGCACCAGCTGATCGCTTTCCTGGTACTCGGCGTCGATCCGGCGCACCACCCGTTGCGCGGCCCAGTTGATGAATCGCGCCGCCAGCAGGCCGCCGATGATCAGCAGGGCGATCCGCAGCCCGGTGGTCAGAATCCACACACCGATCTCGCCGGCCCAGAAATCGTGCCAGCGGGCGGCGAGGGACATGGTCAGCAGCGTATTAGTCGTCGTCATCTTTTCGGTTGCGCCATCTGATTCCTGCCTCCAGGAATCCGTCGATGTCCCCGTCCAGGACCGTGGTCGGGTTTCCTACTTCGTACTCGGTGCGCAGATCCTTCACCATCTGATACGGGTGCAGCACATAGGAGCGCATCTGGTTGCCCCACGAGCTTCCGCCGTCGCCCTTGAGCGCGTCCATCTCGGCCCGCTCTTCCAAACGCTTGCGTTCCAGGAGACGTGCCTGCAGAACCCGCATCGCCGCGACCTTGTTCTGCAGCTGCGACTTCTCGTTCTGACAGGTCACCACGATGCCGGAGGGGATGTGGGTGAGCCGGACCGCGGAGTCGGTGGTGTTCACCGACTGTCCACCAGGGCCGCTGGACCGGTACACGTCGACGCGAAGGTCGCCTTCGGGGATCTCGATGTGGTCCGTGGTCTCCACGACCGGGAGCACCTCGACGTCGGCGAAGGAGGTCTGGCGCCGGCTCTGGTTGTCGAACGGGCTGATTCGCACCAGTCGGTGGGTGCCCTGCTCGACCGAGAGGGTCCCGTAGGCGAACGGGGCGTGCACGGCGAAGGTCGCGCTCTTGATCCCCGCCTCCTCGGCGTAGGACGTGTCGAACACCTCGACCGGATAGCCGTGCTTCTCGGCCCATCGGATGTACATCCGCATCAGCATCTCGGCCCAGTCCGCGGCGTCGACGCCACCCGCGCCGGAGCGGATCGTGACGACGGCCTCCCGCTCGTCGTACTCCCCCGACAGCAGGGTGCGGACCTCGAGGGTCTCGATCTCTTCGCGAAGCTTGGCGAGCTCGGCATCGGCCTCGGCGAGCTCGTCTTCGCCACCCTCTTCGGCTGCCAGCTCGAACAGCACCGGCACATCCTCGACTCGCTGGCGCAGTTCCTGCACACGGCGCAGTTCACTCTGCGCATGCGAGAGGTCACTGGTGACCTTCTGGGCCCGCGACTGGTCATCCCAGAGCTTCGGATCGGAGGCCTGCTGCTCGAGCATGTCGATCCGCTGGCGCAGGCCATCGATGTCGAGCACCCGCTCCACGGTCGTCAGGGTGGTGTCGAGTGCGGCTATGGCGGCTTGGCGGTCTGGATCCACGAATGTTCAGGGTACCCGGCGGCATTTCGGCGGCAGTTCTCTCCGACTCGCGGCAGCGCAGACGATCTGTGTTTAAAGTCGGGTGGTACTCGGCCCAGCACGTCACCGGCCGGGTCTGTGATGGTTTTCCGCTCGTTAAGAAGGCAGGGTATGCGCCCATATCACGTAGCGATCGTCGGCTCCGGCCCCTCGGGATTCTTTGCTGCCGCATCGTTGCTGAAGTTCGCCGATCTCCCCGACTCCGATCGCGACGTGCGCGTCGACATGCTCGAGATGCTGCCTACCCCGTGGGGGCTGGTGCGCTCGGGGGTGGCGCCCGACCATCCGAAGATCAAGTCGATCAGCGCGCAGTTCGACAAGACCGCGGCCGACCCCCGGTTCCGGTTCTTCGGCAACATCAAGGTCGGCGAGCACATCACGCCGGCCGAGCTGGCGCAACGCTACGACGCGGTGGTCTATGCCATCGGTGCACAGTCCGACCGGGCGCTGCACATCCCCGGGGAAGAGTTGCCCGGCAGTGTGGCCGCGGTGGATTTCGTCGGCTGGTACAACGCCCATCCGCATTTCGACGGGATGGCACCCAATCTGGCGGGCGGACGGGCAGTGGTGGTCGGTAACGGCAACGTCGCCCTGGACGTGGCCCGCATCCTGGTCAGCGACCCACAAGCCCTGGCCAACACCGACATCGCCGAACACGCGCTGGCCTCACTGGACACCCGCGGAGTGGAAGAGGTGGTCGTGATCGGACGCCGCGGCCCGTTGCAGGCGACGTTCACGACGCTGGAACTGCGCGAACTGGGCGACATGGAGGGACTGGGAGACGTCGACGTCATCCTCGACCCGGCCGATTTCGCGGGTATCACCGACGAAGACCTCGAAGCCGCCGGCAAGACCGTCAAACAGAACATCAGAGTGCTGCGCAAGTACGTCGACGAGCCACCTCAAGAAGCCAAGCGGCGCATCGTGTTCCGCTTCTGCACCTCCCCCATCGAATTGCGCGGTGAGGATCGGGTCGAGTCGATTGTGCTGGGCCGCAACGAGCTTGTCCGCGATCAGGACGGACGCATGGTGGCCAAGGACACCGGGGAGCGCGAGGAGCTGCCCGTCCAGCTGGTGGTGCGGGCGGTCGGCTACCGCGGCGTACCCACCCCGGGTCTGCCGTTCGACGAACGCTCCGGCACGATCCCGCACACCGACGGGCGTATCGACGGCAGCCGCAACGAATACGTGGTGGGCTGGATCAAGCGGGGACCGTCCGGTGTGATCGGCAGCAACAAGAAAGACTCGCAGGACACCGTCGATACCCTGCTCGGCGATCTTCGGGCCGACGAAATCGACGAGCGAGGCCCCGAGTACGGCCACGAACTGGCCGAGTGGCTGTTGAATCAGCAGCCCGCCCTCGTCACCGATGCACACTGGCAGCTGATCGACGCGCACGAGCGGGCCGCCGGCGAGTCAGTCGGCCGGCCCCGCGTCAAGCTGGCGAGCGTGGCCGAACTGCTCCGGATCGCCCACGCCTGATCAGGCCGGCGGTGGCTCCGCGGGCGCGAAGGCCCACTTGTCCGGATTGCCCGGTGAGTAGACAACGGGGAACAACGCGCCCATGGCCGGCCACTCGTTCACGTCGACGGCCATCCGCTGGTATACGACGTGCTCGCTGACCGTCGGCCCGGTGATGACGCCGGTGATCGTGACGTACTGCTCCCCGGGGACGTCCGGGCGCGGGCTCACCCCGGTCACCAGCAACGTGCCGTGCGCCAACTCACCGCGAATTCCGCGGCGCCGCATGATTCGTGGCGCCAATAACAGCACCAGCGCACCCACAAGCAACAGAAGTATGCCGATTTCCCACACCAGGCCATGGTAGGACTGCACGCATGGGTAGCACCGCAGAAGACATGGCATTGGCCCTCGAATTGGCCGATCAGGCCGACGCACTGACCATGGATCGCTTCGGCGCGCTCGATCTGCACATCGAGACCAAACCCGACCTGACGCCGGTCACCGATGCCGACCGCGGAGCCGAGGCAGCGTTGCGCACCGCGCTGGCCGCAGCCCGCCCGGACGACACGGTGTTCGGTGAAGAATTCGGTGGGACAACGACATTGGCCGGCCGCCAATGGGTGATCGATCCGATCGACGGGACCAAGAACTTCGTCCGTGGCGTCCCGGTGTGGTGCACCTTGATCGCGTTGCTCGAAGACGGCGTCCCGACCGTCGGCGTGGTGAGTGCACCGGCACTGGCCCGCCGGTGGTGGGCCGGGCTGGGTCAGGGCGCATTCGGCTCCTTCGCCGGGGCGACCCGCAAGCTGTCGGTGTCCGGGGTCACCGACCTCGCGTCGGCAAGCCTGTCGTACTCGGACCTGACCACCGGGTGGGAACACCGCCGGGACAGCTTCGTGGCGTTGACCGATGCGGTGTGGCGGGTGCGCGCCTACGGTGACTTCTGGTCGTACTGCATGGTCGCCGAGGGTGCGGTGGACATCGCCTGCGAACCCGAGGTGAAGCTGTGGGACATCGCTCCGCTCGACATCCTCATCCGCGAGGCCGGCGGCACGTTCAGCAGCATCGACGGCGCCCCGGGACCACACGGGGGTAGCGCCCTGGCCACCAACGGATCACTGCACAAGGCGGTGCTGGACAGGCTTTCGGCGGGCTGATCTCGCCGGCGGTGCTGTGAAGTTGGTAACAGCCGCCGTACCTTACTCCGGAGTAAGATACGGTCAGATGCGTCGCCACGACCAGCAGAGGCAGCCGACATGACCAACACCCTGCCGTCCAAGCACGGCACCCCCTCCCGTCCCTCCAGCTCCGGCCAGCAAAGCGCGGTCGGACTGCACAAACACAAGCGGACCGCGACCGACATCGGGTTGGCGCTGATCACGCCCCTCGTCGGCCAGGAATTCCTGGACCGCTACGGCCTGCGCGATCCGCTCAACCGCGGTCTGAAATACGGTGTCCAGCACGCATTTTCGACCCTCGGCGCGGCCACCCGGCAATTCCAGAAGGTCCAGGGCCTGGGCAAGGCTCCGACCCGACTGAAGGCCAGCGGGGCCGACTATTTCGACCTGACCCCCGACGAAGACCAGCAGATGATCGTCGAGACGGTCCGGGAGTTCTCCGCCGAGATCCTGCGACCGGCCGCGCATGACGCCGACGAAGCCGCGGCCTACCCCGCGGATCTGATCGCCAAGGCCGCCGAACTGGGCATCACCGCCGTCAACGTGCCCGAAGACTTCGACGGCATCGCCGAGCACCGCAGCACCGTCACCAATGCGCTCGTCGCCGAGGCGTTGGCCTACGGCGACATGGGCCTGGCACTGCCGATCCTGGCACCCGGCGGCGTCGCCTCGGCACTGACCCACTGGGGCAGCGCCGACCAGCAGGCGACCTACCTCAAGGACTTCGCCGGCGACAACGTGCCGCAGGCCTGCGTGGCGATCGCCGAACCGCATGCCTTGTTCGACCCCACCGCGCTCAAGACCACCGCGGTACGCACCCCGAGCGGCTACCGCCTGTCCGGGGTCAAGTCGCTGGTGCCGGCCGCCGCCGATGCCGAATTGTTCATCGTGGCAGCACAATTGAACGGTAAGCCGGCGTTGTTCATCGTCGAGGCCTCATCGCCCGGGCTCACGGTCAAGGCCGATCCGAGCATGGGTATCCGTGCGGCCTCCCTCGGTCAGGTCGAACTCGACAACGTGGCGGTGCCGCTGGGCAATCGTCTCGGTGAAGACGGCGCGTCCGATCAGGATTACTCGGAAGCCATCGCCCTGTCCCGGCTGGGCTGGGCCGCGCTGGCCGTCGGCACCTCACATGCGGTGCTCGACTACGTCATCCCCTACATCAAGGAACGTACGGCCTTCGGCGAGCCGATCGCCCACCGTCAGTCGGTGGCGTTCATGACCGCCAACATCGCCATCGAACTCGACGGCCTGCGACTGATCACCTGGCGCGGCGCCGCCCGCGCCGAGCAGGGCCTGCCGTTCGCCCGTGAGGCCGCACTCGCGCGCAAACTCGGCACCGACAAGGGCATGCAGATCGGCCTGGACGGCGTCCAACTGCTCGGCGGTCACGGTTACACCAAGGAACACCCGGTCGAGCGCTGGTACCGCGACCTGCGGGCCATCGGCGTCGCCGAAGGTGTTGTCGTTATCTAGCCCGGCGCCATTCCTCTTCCTGAGCTGAAAGACTAATCATGGCAATCAATCTGGAAATGCCCCGCAAGCTCCAGGCGGTCATCGAAAAGGGCCACCAGGGCGCCGCCGAGATGCTTCGCCCGATCTCGCGCAAGTACGACCTCGCCGAGCACGCCTACCCCGTCGAGCTGGACACGCTGGCCACGCTCTTCGAAGGCATGTCGGCAGCCAAGACGATCTCGTTCGCGGGTGCCGATGCGTTCCGCGACGACGCCAACGCCAAGGGCGACAAGACCACCGTCAACGGTGCCAACATGTCCGCGCTGCTCAACGCACTGGAGGTCAGCTGGGGCGATGTCGCCCTGCTGCTGTCGGTGCCGCGCCAGGGCCTGGGCAACGCCGCCATCTCCTCGGTGGCCACCCCTGAACAACTCGACCGTCTGGGCAAGGACGTGTGGGCCTCGATGGCCATCACCGAGCCGTCTTTCGGGTCGGATTCGGCGGCTGTGACCACGACCGCGGTGCTCGACGGCGACGAGTACGTGATCAACGGCGAGAAGATCTTCGTCACCGCGGGTTCCCGCGCATCCCACATCGTGGTGTGGGCAACCCTGGACAAGTCGTTGGGCCGGGCGGCCATCAAGTCGTTCATCGTGCCGCGCGAGCATCCCGGGGTCACCGTCGAGCGCCTGGAACACAAGCTGGGCATCAAGGCGTCCGACACCGCGGTGATCCGCTTCGAGAACGCCCGCATCCCCAAGGACAACCTCCTGGGCGACCCGGAGATCCACGTGGAGAAGGGTTTTGCCGGGGTCATGGAGACCTTCGACAACACCCGGCCGATCGTGGCGGCCATGGCGGTTGGTATCGCCCGCGCCGCACTGGAGGATTTGCGCGTGATCCTCACCGACGCCGGTATCGAGATCTCCTACGACAAGCCCGCCTATGCCCAGAGCGCCGCGGCCGCGGAGTTCCTGCGGATGGAGGCCGACTGGGAGGCCGGCTACCTGTTGACGGTGCGCTCGGCATGGCAGGCTGACAACAACATCCCCAACTCCAAGGAAGCCTCGATGGGCAAGGCCAAGGCCGCCCGGGTGGCCAGCGACATCACCCTCAAGGCCGTCGAAATGGCAGGCACCACCGGCTATTCCGAGCAGACCCTGCTGGAGAAGTGGGCCCGCGACTCGAAGATCCTCGACATCTTCGAAGGCACGCAGCAGATCCAGCAGCTGGTGGTCGCCCGCCGCCTGCTGGGGCTGTCCTCGGCCGAGCTGAAGTAGCCGCGGCTTCCTGCCGCACGTGGACTGACCCACACATAGCGAAATCGCCCAGAACACCAAGTGTTCTGGGCGATTTCGTTATCGCGTGTTGTTCGGCTTAGCCGAGCACCCGCTGCAGGTCGGGAACCATGGCCTGCAACTCCGCGCCCCAGTAGGCCCAGTTGTGGGTACCGGATGCCGGGAAGTTGAACACACCGTTGGTGCCGCCCGCGGCGATGTAGTTGTCCTGGAACTGCTTGTTGGTCTTGATGGTCAGGCCTTCGAGGAAGGTGGCAGGCAGGTCGCCGCCGCCCAGCTCGTTGGGCTGGCCGTTACCGCAGTAGATCCAGAGCCGGGTGTTGTTGGCAACCAGCGTGGGGATCTGCACCATCGGGTCGTTGCGCTTCCAGCCGCTGTTCGGGTCCTCGGTCGGGCCCCACATGTCGTTGGCTTTGTAGCCACCGGCGTCACCCATGGAGATGTTGATCAGGAACGGCCACCAGCCCTCGGAGGGGTTCAGGAAGCCCGACATCGAACCGGCGTAGATGAACCGGTCAGGGTGGTAGGTCGCGAGGATGAGCGCTGCGGAGCCGGCCATCGACAGGCCGATCGCAGCATTGCCGTTCGCCGCGACGTCGCGGTTCGCGGCCAGCCACTGGGGCAGCTCGCTGGTCAGGAAGGTCTCCCACTTGTACGTGGTGCAACCGGCCTTTCCGCAGGCCTGGTTGTACCAGTCGGCGTAGAAGCTGGACTGACCACCGACGGGCATGACCACCGACAGACCGCTGTTGAGGAACATCTCGAACGCGTTGGTGTTGATGTCCCAGCCGTTGAAGTCGTCCTGCGCCCGCAGGCCGTCGAGCAGGTACACCGCGTGCGAACCGGGCCCACCGCTCTGGAACTGAATCTTGATGTCGCGGCCCATCGACGGCGACGGGACCATCAGGTACTCCACCGGCAGACCAGGCCGGGAGAAGGCTCCCGCGGTTGCCGACCCGCCGGTCACGCCGATCAAGCCAGGCAGCATCAGGGCTGCCACAGCCGCCACCGTCATGCGGCGTGCCCAATGGCCACGAATCTTGTCAATGAAGGTCATACTGCGAATCCATCCGTCTTCCGGGTCAATTGCGCCCTTTTGCGCTACCAGCGATCAACATCGCCATGCGACACCACAACGATCGACTCGCTGTGTCGTCACGCCCGCTCCCAACGCCCGGACGTCTCAGAAGACGCAGCAGAGCGGACCAAAAGAATTCAGTTGTTGCGACATGAGTAAAGCACGCGTCCACGACAGGGGAAAACCCGCGGCACGCCGCCGAACTGCACATCTGCCGATGTCAAAAAGTGATTTCGACTTTATCTATTGCCCGGCGGTAGGCGATCTACCTGGGGAAACAGCGCGATAATCCCGACCGTGCGGGTGACGTTCGATGAACACCGATGCGCATCTGTTCACAACTGGTGTCCGGAGGGTTATCTGATCGTCGCCAACTGGTTTTCAAATTGCCGGGCCGAGCCTTTCGGAGTGACCCCGAGAGGGCCATACAAAAAAGTATGGTAACTTTTCGGCCATGACCTCGACCTCTACCGCGGACTGCGTCATCACCGACGAATTCGTCACCCGACTGGCCGAGCGAGCCGGTGAAGCCGAGGAGCAGCGCCGGCTGCCCGATGCGACGGTGACCGAGCTCGTCGACTCCGGTTTCACCGAGCTCCTGGTACCCGCCCGATACGGCGGTCAGCAGGCTGATTTCCCGGCGATCCTGGATCCGGTACGCCGGATGGCCCACGGCTGCACGTCGAGCGCCTGGACCATCGGCTTCCTGGCCCTGCACAACTGGATGCTCTCGTTGTTCGGCGAGCAGGCGCAGGAGGAGGCGTTCGCAAACCGCCCGTTCCTGGCCCCGGCCCCACTCGCACCGACCGGGCGCGGCCTGCCCACCGACGGCGGTGTGCGCCTGAGCGGCCGGTGGTCCTGGGCCACCGGCATCATGCACGGGAACTGGATCATCGTCGCCGCGCTGTGTGGACCCGACGAAGCGCTGTATCCGGCACTGGCGCTGCTGCCGATCAGCGATGTGACCGTGGCCGACGTGTGGCACACCGACGGCATGCGGGCCACCGGCTCCAACGACGCCATCGCCACCGATGTCTTCGTCCCGGAGCACCGACTGGTGAAAGTGCTCGACATCTATTCCGGTACCGCCCCGGGCGCCGGATTGCACGACAGCAGCACCTACCGCTGGCCGATGGTGCCCGCGCTGGCCCTGCTGGCGGCGATGCCTGCCCTCGGCAGCGCCGAGCGGGTCACCGAGATCTACGCACAGCGCCTCGGCGAGCGCGTGCTGCCCTATGAAGGCGTCATGCAGAAGGACAAGCCGATCGCACAGGCCCATCTGGCCGGGGCTCAGGTGCGGGTGCGCGCGCTACGCGCCCTGCTGGCCGACACCGTCGGTGAGATCGAGGCCATCGTTGCGTCCGGCGATTCGGTGGACAAACCGGTGCGCGCCCAGGCCCGGCTGTCGGCCGCGCACATCGTCAGCGAGTCCAAGGCGGTGATCGCCGACCTGCTGGGCGCGGGCGGTGCGAGCATCCATTTCCTGTCCAGCCCGTTGCAGCGGTTCAAGCGCGATGTCGACGTGCTGTCCGGACACGTGGTGTTCGACTACGACACCAGCCGCGAATTGGCCGGTGCGTTGGCGCTGGGGATGAAGATCCCCCGTACGTCCATGATCTGACTGAGCTGATCTGACCGAAAGGATCTGATGCGGACCCTGTGGATCGAGGCCAGCCCGAAAGGGGACGACGCGTTGTCCTCACAATTGGCGCAGGCCTATCTGGCTGCCGCCGACGAGGTCGGCGAGGTGGAGCGGTTCTCGGTGTGGGACGACGACGTGCTGCGGTTCGGTCGCGATGCGGCGATCGCGAAGTTCGCGCAGCTGTTCGGCGAGCCGATCACCGAGGACCAGCACTCCGTCTGGCAGCAGGTACTCGCCGAGATCGAGCGGGTGCGTGGATTCGACCGCCTGGTGGTGTCCTCCCCCATGTGGAACTGGCATGTTCCGCATGCGCTCAAGGCGTGGATCGACATCATCGTGCAACCGGTCGCCAGCTTCACCCTCAACGAGCGCGGTGAACATGTGGGCACCCTCGGTGCGGGAAAACCCTTGCAGCTGCTGCTGACCCGCAGCAGCGCGTACGACGGGCGTCATCCCGAACTGCAGGATTTCCAGAAGCCGTATCTGGAGTACGTGTTCGGGATGCTGGGCTACCGCGTCGAGACCCTGGTGGTGGAGCCCACGACCAGGTGGACTCCTGCCGAGCGGGAACAGATGCGCAGTGAGGCCGTTGACCGAGCGCGCGCGGCAGCCCATGCCTCCGGGGCCTGAGCGGCGCTCAGGTCTGCGCCGGAGTACATGCCAGTGCCTCGGTGATCGCCTCGCAGAACGCGGGCAGATCGCCGGGGGCGCGGCTGGTGATCAGGTTGCCGTCGACGCAGACCTGCCGATCCACCACGGTGGCACCGGCGTTGCCGAGATCCGTGCGGATACTCGGATAGCCGGTCACCGTGCGGCCGCGCACCACGTCGGCCTCCACCAGGGTCCACGGACCGTGGCAGATCGCCGCGACCGGCTTGCCCGACCGGACAAAATCGCGGACGAAGGCCACCGCAGTCTTGTCGAGCCTCAATTTGTCCGGGTTCACCGTGCCCCCCGGCAGGATCAGCGCATCGAACTGATCGACCTTCGCCTCGGCGACCGTGCGGTCCACTGGAAAGGTGCCTGCGGGCTCGAGGTCGTGATCGCGAGCCTGGATCTCCCCGGCCTTCAGCGACAGCAGCTCGACGTGCCCACCCTCCTTCTCGACGGCGGTGCGCGGTTGTTCGAGTTCAATGCGCTCCACACCATCGGCGGCGAGGATCCCGACCCTGCGGCCTTCCAATTCCTTTCTCATGAGAGTCCTTTCGTTGACACCGACGGGCAGCAATGAGCTTGGGCGCCCACTGCAGGACTACCCGCGGAGGTCGGCGGCAAAACGCTGAAGATCACCGTCCCGCCACTCTTGTCAGTAGCCGTAACAAAAAGTAAAGTCACTTTCAGTTTTCGCCCCGCGTCTTCAGGAGTCGAACATGGAATCATTCGTCCACCTGCGTAAAGGCAAGACCCCCAAACGGGTACATGCCGATCTCGATGGCCTCAAGGACGACGAGCTGGGCCGCGGGGGCTTTGTCGGGCGCACCGCGAACATGTACCGGCGCAATGACCCCACGGCCTACCGCACCGTCGGCCCCCTGCGCCCCACCGACGTCTTGTCCAGTGAGCTCAAGCCCAGCGACGCCACCGACCCACAGGGCGGCCCGCTGCTGATGTTCTCCAACGCCGACTGCCAGGTGCTGCTGAGCCGACGGTCCGAGGCGATGCCGTTCTTCGTCCGTTACGTCGACGGCGACCTGCTGGTGTTCGTCCACAAGGGATCGGGCCTACTGGAGACCGAGTTCGGCCCACTGCGCTACCGCGAGGGCGACTGGGTCTACCTGCCCAAGGCGTGCACGTTCCGCCAGGTGCCCGATGCCGAGAGCACTTTCCTCATTATCCAGGCCACCGACGATTTCCGGGTTCCACCGGCCGGGACCCTGGGCCGCCACTTCCCGTTCGACCCGGCCCAGGTCACCATCCCCGAGCCACAGCCGATCGACGATGACGGGCGGGACGAGTACGAGGTTCGCCTCATTCATGACGGTGGTCCGACTTCGCTTTTCTACCAACACAATCCCCTCGACGTGGAAGGCTGGCGGGGCGACAACTTCCCCTTCACCTTCAATATCGAGGACTACACCGTCATCACCTCCGAGAGCGTGCACCTGCCACCGACCGTGCACCTCTTCATGCAGGCCACCGGCGTATACGTGATGAACTTCCTACCCAAGCCCGCCGAGAGCGTGCCCGGCACCGAACGCACCCCGTGGTACCACCGCAACGTCGACTACGACGAGATCGCCTTCTTCCACGGCGGGACGCTGTACGGCATCCCGATGCCGCCCGGCCTGGTTTCCCATGCACCGCAAGGGGTTCACCACGGCGCGCCGGAGAAGGCCCGGGAACGGGCCCGCCGCAAGTTCGACGACTACGACCGGGTCGACTGGTCGGTGATCGCCATCGACACCCGTCGCCGTCTCATCCCGTCCGCCGAAATCCTCGCCAACGATTTGGGGCAGCACTAGATGACAACCACCGAAGCACCTGTCAAGCACGAATACAACCGCATCCCGTATCTGGTTGCCTACCAAAACAACTCATCGGTTCGCGATGTATACGGCGGCGTGGCCGAGCTGGTGGTTCTTGAGAGCTATCTGCTCAAGCCGAAGGACAAGCCATCCGATACGGTCCTGGTGTTCATGCATCCCATCGGCGGCGGCGCGTACCTGCCGATGATCAATGCACTGGCCCGCGCCGGACACCATGTCATCTACTGCAACAGTCGGTTCCGCGGCACCGACTCGGCACTGCTGATGGAGAAGGTGGTCGAGGATCTGGGCGAGTGCATCAAGGACGCCAAGAACCGACTGGGCTATGACAAGGTGGTGCTGGCCGGATGGAGCGGCGGCGGTTCGCTGTCGGTGTTCTACCAGCAGCAGGCGCAGAACCCGACGGTGACGGCGAGCCCCTCCGGGGACGGGCCCGATCTGACCAAGCTCGGACTGATCCCCGCCGACGGCATCATGCTGCTGGCTGCGCACATCAGCCGCCACGGCACCATGACCGAATGGATGGACGCCTCCATCCTCGACGAGAACGATCCGTCCAATCGGGATCCGGAACTCGACCTCTACAACCCGGATAATCCCAACCAGCCGCCGTACACGCCGGAGTTCCTCGAGCGTTACCACCAGGCCCAGATCGCCCGCAATCGGCGAATCACTTTGTGGGTCAAAGAGAAGTTGGCCGAGCTGAGAGCGGCCGGACGGCCCGATGACGAGTTCGGGTTCGTGGTGCACGGCACCATGGCCGACCCCCGCTGGCTGGATCCCACGGTCGATCCGAATGATCGCGCCCCCGGCACCTGCTATCTGGGCGATCCTGAGGTGGTGAACAACTCCCCCGTCGGCCTGGCGCGGTTCTGCACGCTGCGCAGTTGGCTGTCGCAATGGAGCTACGACGACGCCAATGGCGATGCGGTCAAGGCCGGCCCCGACATCGCCGTACCCGCCCTGGTGATCGGCAACCTCGCCGACGACGCCTGCACGCCCAGTCACACCCGCAGGCTGTTTGAGGCGATCGGCCATCCCGACAAGGAGATGCACGAGATCCCCGGCGCCAACCACTACTACTCGGGCCCGGATCAGCGCGGCACATTGCGGCAAGCTGTCGGGGTGTGCACCGATTGGCTGCACCGGCACGGATTCGGCGGGCAGGAGCGAAGCGACCGGGGATTGGACGAGTCACTGTGACGACTGGGCCATTGGACGGCATCCGGGTGATCGAACTCGGCACCCTGATCTCGGGCCCGTTCGCCGGCCGCCTACTGGGCGACATGGGCGCCGAGGTCATCAAGATCGAACTGCCGGCCACGCCGGATCCATTACGCACCTGGGGACAGGCCGAACTCGACGGGCACCACTTCTTCTGGACCGTGCACGCCCGCAACAAGAAGGCCGTCACCCTGGACCTTCGCACCGCCAAGGGCCGGGATCTTTTCCTCGAGCTGGTCGAGCAGTCCGACATCATCGTCGAGAACTTCCGACCCGGCACCCTGGAGAAGTGGAACCTGGGCTACGAGGTTCTGCGCGAACGTAATAAGGGCATCATCCTGGTGCGGGTGTCCGGGTACGGGCAGACCGGGCCGGACGCCGGCAAGGCCGGCTATGCCTCGGTGGCCGAGGCGTCCAGCGGGCTGCGACACATGAACGGATTCCCGGGCGGTCCCCCACCTCGCCTGGCCCTGTCGCTGGGCGACAGCCTGGCCGGCATGTTCGCCGCCCAGGGCGCCCTGGCCGCCCTGTACCGGCGCACCGTCACCGGCGAGGGCCAGATCGTCGACACCGCGCTGACCGAAAGTTGCCTGGCGATACAGGAATCCACCATCCCCGACTACGACATCGGCGGCGTGGTGCGGGGGCCGTCGGGCACGCGGCTGGAAGGCATTGCGCCGTCGAACATCTACCAGAGCGCCAACGGCAGCTGGGTGGTGATCGCGGCCAACCAGGACACCGTGTTCCGCCGGTTGTGCGCCGCGATGGACAGCCCGGAGCTGGCGACCGACGATCGATTCGCCGATCACGTCGCCCGCGGCCGCAATCAGGACGAGCTGGACAAGATCATCGGCGATTGGGCGGCCAAGCGGCAGCCGGAGGACATCATCGAAACCCTGTCGCAGGCCGGTGTGATCAGCGGGCCGATCAACACCGTGGCCGAGGTCATGCAGGATCCGCAACTGCAGGCCCGCGGCATGCTCGCCGACCACTGGGACGAGCGGGTGCAGCGCAACGTCAAGGGCCCCGGCGTCGTCCCCGTGCTCTCCGAGTCACCCGGCACGATCCGCAACGCCGGCTCGGCTCGGCCGGGCCAGCACAACGACGAGGTGTACGGCGGCCTGCTCGGACGCAGTGCACACGACCTGGAAACCCTGCGCGCCGAGGGGGTGCTGTGAGATGAACCTGCCCACAAAGGTCGACATCCGCGAGGTGTGTCTGCGGGACGGCCTCCAGATCGAGACGCCGATCCCGTTGTCCGCCAAGGTCGCGATCCTCGAAGCCATCGTCGCCACCGGAGTGCGGGAGGTGGAGGCGACGGCTTTCGTCTCCCCCTCGAAAGTGCCTGCCCTGGCCGACGCGGCCGAACTCGCCGAAGAGCTGCGCCGATTTCCGGACGTGGAGTTCTCCGCGCTGGTCGCCAGCCCCAACGGCGCCAAACGCGCCATCGCCGCGGGCCTACGTTCCATCGAATACGTGGTGTCCGCGTCGGATGCCCACTCCCACGCCAATGTCGGACGTACCTCGGCGGAGGCCACCGCACAGATCGCCGACATCGTGGCCATCGCGGCCGACAGCGGTACCTCGGTCGAGGTGATCATCGCCACCGCGTGGGATTGCCCGTTCGACGGTCCGACCGATCCGCAGAGGGTGCTCGACATCGCCTCGGCCGCGGTCGGTTCCGGCGTCAACCGGATCGCCATCGCCGACACCATCGGCACCACCACCCCACGCCGGGTGAGCTCGTTGATCGCGCAGGTCCGGCCGCTGACCGGTGACCTGCCACTGGGCGCGCACTTTCACAACACCCGCGGCGCCGGCCTGGCCAGCGCTTACGCGGCCGTACAGTCCGGGGTCACCCGCCTCGACGCGTCGGTCGGCGGATTGGGCGGCTGCCCGTTCGCCCCCGGCGCGAGCGGCAACATCGCCACCGAAGATCTGGTCTACATGTTGCGCGACAGCGATATCGCCGTCGACATCGACCTGCCCGCCGCGATCCTCGCCGCACGCGTCGCACAGGAGGCCGTGGGCCACGAGCTTCCCAGCGCGCTGCTGCGCGCCGGCGACCGGATCTTGAACTGAGACGTCGATGACCGCTGCCGAGCTGGGTACGAAAGGCCGCCAGACGCGCGCAGCGATCGAGCTCGCCGCGCGGAAACTTTTTGCCGAGAGGGGTTTTCACGGCACCACCCTGTCGGACATCACCTCGGCCGCGGGCAAGAGTCCGGCGGTGTTCTACCGGTATTTCACCGACAAGGAGGATCTGCTGGCGGCCTTGGCCGAATCCTTCCTGTACGAGGTTGTCGAGCCGTCCGGGCTGAACCTGCACCTGCCGGATTCCCCGGAGGACACCGAGTTCTTCACCACCGTGGTCACCGGCTACTGGAACATCTTCAAACAGAACATCGGCATCATGATCGCGGTCGCCCAACTGGCCGCCACCCAACAGCGATTCACCGATATGCAGAACAAGTTCCGCCGGTTCGGCATCGACATCGTCATCGCTTCGGTGCACCACGCGCAGGACCAGGGTCACGCCCAGGGACTACAACCAGAACACGTGGCGGCGGCCATCGCCCTGCTGTTCGAGAACTTCACCACGGTATTCGTCGGCCAATCGGGGCTCGGCATCGAGATCAACGATGCCGAAGCCATCACCACCCTGTCCACAATCTGGAAGAAGACCCTGTACGGCTTCTGATCCGAGAAAGAGAGATCGCAGTGGATTTCGCTTTGCCCGAACATCTTTCAACTGTGCTTGCCGAGATGGACGAGTTCATCGAGGCCGAGATCAAGCCGCTTGAGCGCGAGCACATGCAGTACTTCGACCAGCGCCGCGAATACGCCCGCACCGACTGGGAGAACGGCGGGGTGCCCGCCCGGGCCTGGGAGGATCTGCTCGACGAGATGCGCCGGCGTGCCGATGCCGCGGGCTGGCTCCGGTATGGGTTACCTGCCCGGTTCGGCGGGCGTGACGGCAGCAACCTGGACATGGCGGTGATCCGGGAACACCTGGCGCACAAGGGCCTCGGACTACACAACGATCTGCAGGACGAATCCTCGATCGTGGGCAACTTCCCGCAGGTGATCATGATGGACCGGTTCGGCACCGAGGCGCAGAAGGCCGAATGGGTGGAGGCGATGCTCACCGGTAGGCGCTCGATGGCATTCGGATTGACCGAGCCCGACCACGGTTCAGATGCCACCTGGCTGGAGACCACGGCGGTACCCGATGGGGACGGCTGGGTCATCAACGGCACCAAACGCTGGAACACCGGAGTACATCGGGCCACACACGATCTGATCTTCGCCCGCACCTCCGGCGAGCCCGGACAAGGTCGTGGCATCACCGCCTTCCTGGTGCCCACCGACTCGCCGGGATTCACCGTCCCGTTCTACTGGTGGACGTTCAACATGCCCACCGATCACGGCGAGGTGGAACTGAAGGACGTGCGCGTGCCGGCCGATGCGGTGCTCGGCGAGATCGACCTCGGTCTGGAGGTCGGGCAGACCTTCCTGCACGAAAACCGGATTCGTCAGGCCGCCAGCAGTCTGGGCGCCGCCCAGTTCTGCATCGACCGCGCCGTGGACTACGCCAACCGGCGCATGGTGTTCGGTAAGCCGCTGGCGGTGAACCAGGCCGTCCAGTGGCCGTTGGTGGAGCTGCAGACCGAGGCGCAGATGGTCCGGTTGCTGGTCCGTTATGCCGCGACGCAGCTGGACCAGAACCACCACATGGAGGTGTCCGACAAGGTCTCGATGGCCAACTACCGCGCCAACCGCCTGGTGTGCGAAGCCGCCGACCGTGCCATGCAGGTGCACGGCGGCATCGGCTACAGCCGTCACGAACCGTTCGAGCACATCTACCGGCACCACCGGCGTTACCGCATCACCGAAGGTGCCGAGGAGATCCAGATGCGCCGGGTGGCGCAGCGGCTGTTCGGTTTCGGCAAGGCCAAGCGGTGACGGAGGCCGGCCTGCTCACCTCCCGGCTGGTCGATGTCCTCACCCCGACGCTGGGCGACGGGATCGCCGTGGAGAACCTGCGCGAGCTGACCGGCGGAGCCAGCCGCACCACCTGGTCGTTCGACGCCGTCACGGACTCGGCTCGGCGCCCGCTGATCCTGCGGACCGGCGCCCCCGATGAGGTCCATGCCGGTATGGAACTGGAGGCCGGTGCCCAACGGGCGGCGGCACTGGCCGGAGCCCCGGTCCCCCACGTGCTGGTCGCCGACGATTCCGTTGCCTCGCTGGGCGATCCCTTCCTGATCTGTGACTTCATCGGTGGCGAGACCATCGTGCGGCGCATCCAGCGCACGCTCGACGATGACGGCCGGGCCCGGCTGCTGACCCAGTGCGCACAGGCGCTGGCCGCCATCCACCGGTCCTCACCGCCCGCTCTGCCCGGCCTCGTCGAGCTGGACCAGGTAGCCCAATGGCGTGAGCAACTCGATGAGATGGGCGATACCACAGCCACTTTCGAGTGGGTCTTTCGCTGGCTGGATGCCAACCGGCCGCCCGTGTCGCCGCTGCGGCTGGTGCATGGCGACTTCCGGATGGGCAACCTCATCGTCGACGACTCGGGCCTGGCCGCGGTACTGGACTGGGAGTTGGTGCACCTCGGCGAGGTGTATGAAGATCTGGCCTGGTTCTGCATCCGGGCCTGGCGGTTCGGGGCCCCGGCCGCCCTCGGGGCGGGCGGACTGGGCAGCATCGAGAGCTTTCTGGACGCCTACCAGGAAGCCGCCGGGCAGGAGCTGGACCGGTCGGCGATCCGCTGGTGGCTCGTACTCGCCACCCTGCGCTGGGGCGTCATCTGTCGCTACCAGGCCGAGCGGCATCTGAGCGGGCAGACCCGGTCGGTGGAGCTGGCAACCATCGGCCGTCGGGTGTGCGAAACCGAATGGGACCTGTTGTGTCTGCTGGACGGGAGCAGCTGGTGAGCAACCTGTACGGACGGCCGAGCGCAGCTGAACTCGTGGCCGCGGTCGCGGAGTTCCTCGACACCGAGGTACGTGAACACACCGCCGGAGCCGTGAGTTTTCACGCCCGCGTGGCGGCCAACGCCCTCCGCATCGTCGAACGCGAACTGCTGGCTGCCGACACCCCTGCTGCGGCTGCCGCCTCGTCTGAGGCCTTGACCGGCATCGGATTCACCGACGAGGCCGCGCTGGCGGCGGCAATCCGGGCCGGCGAACTCGACGACCGAGCCGATGACGTCACCGCCTGCCTGCAGGTCCTGGTACGTCAACGGCTTGCCGCCGCGCATCCGGGCTACGACGAACCCCGAGGAGGCCGATGATGTCCCCCACCCACACCCAGGTCATCGAGGACGTCGCGCACCGGCTGTTCGACGCGATCGAACGCGGAGACACCGCCGGCGTGGCCCGGCTGTGGGCCGATGACGTCGCGGTATGGCACAGCGGTGACTCCCGGGACAACAACCGCGCCCGTGCATTGAAGGTCATCGACTGGTTCATCGAGGCCACCGGCCAGCGCCGCTATGAAGTGCTGGACCGGCAGTTCTTCGACGGCGGATTTGTCCAGCAGCACGTCCTGCACGCCGGCGCACGGGACGGAGCATTGATCGCGTTACGGGTGTGCATCGTGATCAAAGTGGGTACGGACGGTCTGATCCACCGCATCGACGAATACTTCGATCCGAAGGACATCGCACCCTTGTTCACCTGACCTCGACCCGACGTATTTGGAGGTGCCATGGCCACACTCAGCGACATCCTGACCACACACGCGGGAAATTGGAACCTAGCCCCGGACCGGTCCCGGGTGACGTTCCGGAACAAGACGCTGTGGGGCCTCGCCACCGTCACCGGCCGGTTCACCGAGTTCACCGGTACGGGCCGGGCCGATGACGGGGTGACCGGCCGTGTGGTCATCGCGGCAGCGTCGGTGCGCACCGGAATCGGCAAGCGTGACGCCCATCTACGGTCGGCCGATTTTTTCGATGCCGAGGTTCATCCCGATATCACCGTGCAGGTGACAGGTTTGGATTCCTCGGACGGGAGCGCGCGATTGACGACGGTTCTGACCGTACGCGGCGTATCCCGAACCATCGAGTTGCCGGTCGATGTCGAGATTCTCGACGACGGTGCACTGCAGCTGTCCGGCCGGTGCGAGGTCCAACGAGACGACTTCGGCGTGTCGGGAGACCTGCTCGGGATGGTGGGTCCGACGACGGTCCTGTCGGGTGAACTCGTGTTCACGCGAGTCTGATGCCCCACAACAGAATTCGCTGAGTTGTCCGGCCAACGGCGTCGTGAGCAGTAGCATCGGCACCATGGCCGGCCCAGCGCCGCTGCGCATCCTGGTGTACAGCGACAACCCGCGCACCCGCGAGCAGGTACGACTCGCGCTGGGCAAACGCGTGCACCCCGAACTGCCGGACCTGGCATACGTGGAGATCGCGACCGCGCCGATGGTGATCTCACAGATGGACGCCGGGGGCATCGACCTGGCGATTCTCGACGGAGAGGCCACGCCGGCCGGGGGCATGGGGGTGGCCAAGCAGCTCAAGGACGAGATCACCGACTGCCCGCCGATCCTGGTGCTCACCGGGCGTCCCGATGATGCCTGGCTGGCTAGCTGGTCACAGGCGGAGGCCGCCGTGCCCCACCCGATCGATCCGATCCGGTTGAGTGACGCGGTGGTGTCGTTGCTGCGCGCTCCGGTCCAATAATTCTTCCCCGAATTACCCTGTTGCCGTTGACTTTCGCGGCATGGCTGTGGCCGCAGCGACACACTGCCCCGATATGAAACGATACTAACCAAAATATGTGGCGCAGGCCGCAAACCTCGCTAGGCTGTGGGTTAGCTCACATCGACAGCCCACCGAGGGAGCGATACGCGGCATGAATTTGTACACGCCCATCCTGGTTCTCGGAGCGATCGCGGCCGCGTTCGCCGTGGGTTCCGTGGGAATCGCGCTCGTCATCGGCCCACGCCGCTACAACCGGTCCAAACTTGAGGCCTACGAATGCGGTATCGAACCGATGCAGCCCGGGGCCGCCGGCGTGACGGGCCAGCGCATGCCGATCCGGTACTACCTGACGGCGATGTTGTTCATCGTGTTCGACATCGAAATCGTCTTCCTCTACCCGTGGGCGGTGGCATTCGACAGTCTCGGGCTGTTTGCGCTGGTGGAGATGTTGCTGTTCATGCTCACGGTGTTCGTGGCGTATGCCTATGTCTGGCGGCGAGGGGGCCTGAATTGGGATTAGAGGAGCGCCTGCCGGGTGGAATCCTGCTGTCGACGGTGGAGGCTGTCGCGGGCTACGCACGTAAGGGCTCGTTGTGGCCGGCGACCTTCGGCCTGGCCTGCTGCGCAATCGAGATGATGTCGACCGCCGGGCCGCGTTTCGACATCGCTCGGTTCGGCATGGAGCGGTTCTCCGCGACGCCGCGGCAGGCCGACCTGATGATCGTTGCGGGCCGGGTCAGCCAGAAGATGGCGCCGGTGCTGCGACAGATCTACGACCAGATGGCTGAACCGAAATGGGTGCTGGCCATGGGGGTTTGCGCTTCCTCCGGCGGCATGTTCAACAACTACGCGGTGGTCCAGGGTGTCGACCACGTGGTGCCGGTCGACATCTATCTGCCCGGCTGCCCACCGCGCCCGGAGATGCTCCTGCACGCAATCCTCAAGTTGCACGACAAAATTCAGCAGATGCCGCTCGGGGTCAACCGCGAGGAGGCGATCCGGGAGGCCGAGCAGGCAGCGCTGGCCGTCACACCGACCATCGAACTCAAAGGACTGCTGCGGTGAGCATGGCCGACGGGCCGGGCGGCGGCGACAGCCCCGAGGTGATCGGGACGCGCCGCGGCATGTTCGGCGCCTCGGGCACGGGCGACACCTCGGGATACGGCCGACTGGTGCGATCGGTGGAATTGCCCGGCAGCTCCCCCCGCCCCTACGGCCAGTACTTCGACGAGGTGGTGGACCGGCTCGCCGAAATCCTCGGCGAGGAACGCTATGCAGTGTCGATCGAGCGCGTGGTGGTGCATTGTGACGAGCTGACCCTGGAGGTCAGCCGGGTCCAACTGCCCGCGGTGGCCAGTGTCCTTCGCGATGATCCGCAATTGCGGTTCGAGCTGTGCCTGGGTGTGAGCGGGGTGCACTATCCCGACGACACCGACCGCGAACTGCACGCCGTCTACCCGCTGATGTCGATCACCCACAACCGCCGGATCCGGCTGGAAGTCGCAGCGCCCGATGCGGATCCGCACATGCCGTCGCTGTTCACGGTCTATCCGACCACCGACTGGCACGAACGTGAGACCTACGACTTCTTCGGAATCGTGTTCGACGGACACCCGGCGTTGACCCGGATCGAGATGCCCGACGACTGGGTCGGCCATCCCCAGCGCAAGGACTATCCGCTGGGCGGCATTCCGGTCGAATACCACGGCGCGCAGATCCCGCCACCCGATCAGCGGAGGTCCTACAACTGATGAGTACCGAATCTCCCGTCGTGGTGGTCGGCGGACAGGACTGGGACGACGTGGTGGCCGCGGCCCGCGAGCATGCCGGTGAACGCATCGTGGTGAACATGGGCCCCCAGCATCCGTCGACCCACGGGGTGCTGCGGCTGATCCTGGAGATCGAGGGCGAAATCATCACCGAAGCCCGTTGCGGCATCGGCTATCTGCACACCGGCATCGAGAAGAACCTGGAATACCGCAACTGGACGCAGGGCGTCACGTTCGTCACCCGGATGGACTACCTCTCACCGTTCTTCAATGAGACCGCCTACTGCCTGGGCGTGGAGAAGCTGCTCGGTGTCACCGACGATATTCCCCAGCGCGCCAGCATCATCCGGGTGATGCTCATGGAGCTCAACCGGATTTCCTCGCACCTGGTGGCGCTGGCCACCGGCGGCATGGAGTTAGGTGCGATGTCGGCCATGTTTTATGGGTTCCGGGAGCGCGAAGAGATTCTGCGGGTCTTCGAGTCGATCACCGGCCTGCGGATGAACCATGCCTACATCCGGCCGGGTGGGCTGGCCGCCGACCTGCCTGACGGCGCGCTGAGCGAGGTTCGGGCGCTGCTCGATCAGCTGCCGAAAGGCCTGCAGGACTTGGAGGATCTGCTCAATGAGAACTACATCTGGAAGGCCCGCACCGTCGGTGTCGGGTATCTCGACCTGACCGGATGCATGGCGCTGGGGATCACCGGACCGGTGTTGCGCTCCACCGGGCTTCCCCACGACCTGCGTCGCGCACAACCGTACTGCGGCTATGAGGACTACGAATTCGATGTCATCACCGATGATCGCTGCGACTCCTACGGCCGGTACATCATCCGGGTAAAGGAGATGCGGGAGTCGATCAAGATCGTCGAACAGTGCGTCGAGCGACTTGAGAAGTTCGGCCCCGGCCCCGTGATGATCGCCGACAAGAAGCTGGCCTGGCCGGCCGATCTCAAGGTGGGCCCAGACGGGTTGGGCAACTCCCCCGAACACATCGCCAAGATCATGGGCCAGTCGATGGAGGGGCTGATCCATCACTTCAAGCTCGTCACCGAGGGCATCCGGGTTCCGGCCGGGCAGGTGTACGTCGCGGTGGAATCCCCGCGCGGTGAGCTCGGAGTGCACATGGTGTCCGATGGCGGCACCCGGCCCTACCGGGTGCACTACCGCGACCCCTCGTTCACGAATCTTCAAGCGGTGGCGGCGATGTGCGAGGGCGGCATGGTCGCCGATGCCATTGCCGCGGTGGCGTCGATCGATCCGGTCATGGGCGGTGTTGACCGATGAGCGCTTGCGCGAAGAGGAGACAGCACGGATGAGTGACGTATTCATTCAGCTGGGGCAACGCCCCGATGAAGCGGGCCCGCCGATCAACGGGCCCGCGGCATATCCGGATGAGGTGACGGCGCGGCTCACCGCCGAGGCCGGGCAGATCACCGCCCGCTACCCCGATGCCCGTTCCGCCCTATTGCCGTTGCTACACCTGGTGCAGGCCGAGGACAGTTGCCTCACGCCGGCCGGGATCGGTTTCTGCGCAACCTTGTTGGGCCTCACCGACGCCGAGGTCACCGCGGTGGCCACGTTCTACTCGATGTACCGGCGCACCCCGACCGGCGACTACCTCGTCGGGGTGTGCACCAACACGTTGTGCGCGATCATGGGCGGCGACGCGATCCTGGACGCGCTGCAGGAGCACCTGGGCATCCACGCCGGGGACACCACAGCCGATCGCCGGGTCACGCTCGAACACATCGAGTGCAATGCGGCGTGCGACTACGCGCCGGTGGTGATGGTCAACTGGGAGTTCTACGACAACCAGACCCTTTCGTCGGCACGGGATCTCGTCGACGGCCTGCGCGGCGGAACGCCACCGGCCCCGACCCGCGGGGCACCACTGTGCACCTTCCGTGAAACCGCCCGCACCCTGGCCGGTCTGACCAATCCGCATACCCCGGGAGGCGCCCCCGGCACGGCCACGCTGGCCGGCCTGCGGGAAGCCCGGAAACGCGGGATGTCCACTCCCGAAGTGGGAGGTCCGATCTCGTGACGGCGCTGACCCCGGTACTGAGCCGATTCTGGGACGAACCGGAACCATGGACGCTGGACACCTACCTCCGCCATGACGGTTACCGGGGGCTGCAGCGCGCGCTGGCGATGGGGCCGGACGACGTGATTGCGTTGGTGAAGGATTCCGGGCTGCGCGGACGCGGCGGCGCGGGATTCCCGACCGGAACCAAGTGGTCGTTCATCCCGCAAGGCGATGACGGCGCCGGGGCCAAGCCGCACTACCTCGTAGTCAACGCCGACGAATCGGAACCCGGGACGTGCAAGGACATTCCCCTCCTGCTGACCACGCCGCACTTCCTGATCGAAGGCATCATCATCGCGGCCTATGCGATCCGGGCGCGCCACGCGTTCATCTACGTCCGCGGCGAGGTGGCGCCGGTGTTGCGCCGCCTGCACGCCGCGGTCGCCGAGGCATATGCGGCCGGATACCTGGGCACCGACATCCTCGGCTCCGGATTCGACCTGGAACTGACCGTGCACGCCGGAGCGGGCGCCTACATCTGCGGCGAGGAAACCGCGCTGCTGGACTCCCTGGAGGGCCGCCGCGGCCAACCGCGGCTACGCCCACCGTTTCCCGCGGTCGCAGGTCTGTACGCATGCCCGACCGTGGTCAACAATGTCGAGTCCATCGCCAGTGTCCCGCCGATCCTGGTCAACGGGGTGGACTGGTTCCGGTCGATGGGATCGGAGAAATCCCCTGGCTTCACGCTGTATTCGCTGTCGGGCCACGTCAACCGGCCCGGCCAGTACGAGGCGCCACTGGGCATCACCCTGCGGGAGCTGCTCGACTACGCCGGCGGCGTCCGCGACGGGCACACCCTGAAATTCTGGACGCCGGGCGGTTCGTCGACACCACTGCTCACAGCTGAACACATCGACGTACCACTGGATTACGAGGGCATGGCCTCCGTCGGCTCCATGCTCGGCACCAAGGCGCTGCAGATCTTCGACGAGACCACCTGCGTGGTGCGGGCCGTCCGGCGCTGGACTCAGTTCTACGCCCACGAATCGTGTGGCAAGTGCACACCGTGCCGGGAAGGCACCTACTGGCTGGCCCAGATCTATGCCCGACTGGAGACCGGAGCAGGTGGGCAGGACGATATCGACAAGCTGCTGGATATCGCCGATACCGTATTCGGAAAGTCGTTCTGCGCGTTGGGTGATGGTGCCGCCACACCCGTGATGTCGTCGATCAGGCTGTTCCGCGACGAGTACGTGGCGCACCTGGACGGCGGGTGCCCGTTCGACCCGCACGCCTCGACATTGATGGCGACCGAAGGGGCGGGTGCGTAGATGTTTCTCACCGCGAGGAGAGAGGGGCGCGCATGACGCTGGCCGAGCCGACCAAGGACACCCCGCCGGTGGAGATGGTGTCGCTCACCATCGACGGCGAACAGATCAGCGTCCCCAAGGGCACGTTGGTGATCCGCGCCGCCGAACTGATGGGTATCCAGATCCCCCGGTTCTGCGATCACCCGCTGCTCGATCCGGTCGGGGCCTGCCGGCAGTGCCTCGTCGATGTCGAGGGCCAGCGCAAACCGATGGCCTCGTGTACCACCACGGTCAGCCCGGACATGGCGGTCCACACCCAGTACAGTTCCGAAGCCGCCGACAAAGCCCAGCGCGGCGTGATGGAACTACTGCTGATCAACCACCCGCTGGACTGCCCGATCTGCGACAAGGGCGGCGAATGTCCGCTGCAGAACCAGGCAATGTCCAACGGGCGCCCGGAGACCCGGTTCGAGGACGTCAAGCGGACCTTCCCGAAGCCGATCAACATCTCCGCTCAGGTCCTCCTGGATCGCGAGCGGTGCGTGCTGTGCGCCCGCTGCACCCGGTTCTCCGCACAGATCGCAGGCGACCCGTTCATCGAACTGTTGGAACGTGGTGCGCTGCAACAGGTGGGCATCGCCTCAGAGGAGCCGCTCCAGTCCTACTTCTCCGGCAACACCGTGCAGATCTGCCCGGTGGGGGCACTGACCGGGACGGCCTACCGCTTCCGAGCCCGGCCCTTCGATCTGGTGTCCAGCCCCAGCGCGTGTGAACACTGCGCATCCGGATGTGCCCAGCGCACCGACCACCGCCGCGGAAAAGTATTGCGGCGCTTGGCCGGTGACGACCCCGAGATCAACGAGGAGTGGAACTGCGACAAGGGCCGGTGGGCCTTCACCTACGCCACGGTCGGCGACCGGATCACCACACCGCTGATTCGCGAGGACGGCACGCTGCGACCGGCATCGTGGTCGGAGGCCCTGACCGTCGCCGGGGCAGGCCTGCTGGCCGCCGGATCGAACACCGGGGTGCTGGTGGGCGGGCGCTGCACCGTGCAGGACGCCTACGCCTACTCGAAATTCGCCCGGATGGTGCTGGGTACCAACGACATCGACTTCCGCGCCCGGCCGCACTCCGGTGAGGAGGCCGAATTCCTGGCCGCCCACGTCGCCGGGCGACCGATGACATTGCGCTACGCCGAACTGGAAAAGGCGCCGACCGTTCTGCTGGTCGGGTTCGAGCCAGAAGAGGAATCCCCGATCGTCTTCCTGCGGCTACGCAAGGCCGCCCGCAAGAACGGCCAGCAGGTGCTCGCCGTCGCACCGTTCGCGAGCCGCGGGCTGACCAAGATGGCCGGCACGCTCATCGCGACAGTCCCCGGGGGCGAGGCGGACACCTTGGCCGCACTGGAGACCGATGAACGGCTGCGGCGCCCGGGGGCCGTGATCCTGGTCGGTGAACGACTGGCCAGCGCACCCGGTGCACTGTCGGCCGCACTCCGTCTTGCCACCGCGACCGGGGCCCGGTTGGCCTGGATCCCGCGCCGGGCCGGTGAGCGCGGCGCCGTGGAGGTCGGCGCCCTGCCGAACCTTCTGCCCGGCGGGCGTCCCGTGACCGACGCCGACGCGCGGGCCCAGACCGCCGCGGTCTGGAACACCGCCGAACTGCCCGGCAACACCGGCCGCGATACCAACGCCATCCTGGCCGCCGCCGCCGACGGAGAACTCTCCGCGCTGCTGGTCGGCGGCGTCGAGATCACCGATCTCCCCGACCCCGCCACGGCGCTGGCCGCGCTGCGGGCCACCCCGTTCGTGGTGAGTCTCGAACTGCGCGAGAGCGAGGTCACCGAACTGGCCGATGTGGTGTTCCCCGTGGCACCCGTGGTGGAGAAGGGTGGCGCATATATCAACTGGGAAGGCCGGATTCGCCCGTTCACCCCGGCGTTGCAGACCAACGCGATCCCCGACCTGCGGGTGCTGCATTATCTGGCCGACGAGATCGGCGTCGACCTCGGCCTGACCGGACCCGACGCCGCCGACGGCGAACTGGCGCGGCTCGGCTCCTGGACCGGGCCTCGCGCCGCGGAGCCGTCGGAGACACCCGAACCACCGCCCGCCCCCGGACCCGGACAGGCGGTGCTGGCCAGCTGGCGTCTGCTGCTGGACGCCGGACGCCTGCAGGACGGCGAACCCCATCTGGCCGGCACCGCGGTCAGCCCGGTGGTTCGGCTCTCCCCCGGCACCGCGGCCGAACTCGGGGTGGCAGCAGGAGATCCGGTGACCGTGAGCACCGACCACGGATCGGTCACGCTGCCGCTTTCGGTCACCGAGATGCCCGACCGGGTGGTGTGGCTGCCCACCAATTCCCCCGGATCGGCGATCCACCGTCAACTCAGGGTGACCGCGGGTGCCCTGGTTGCGATCGGGCAGGCCACCTCATGACCTACCCCGACCCCACCCTGTTCGGCCACGACCCGTGGTGGCTGATCCTGGCCAAGGCCCTCGGGGTGTTCGTCTTCCTGCTGCTGACCGTGCTCGCGGCGATCCTGATCGAACGGAAGGTACTGGGCCGCATGCAGATGCGGCCCGGACCCAACCGCGTCGGCCCCTGGGGCCTGCTGCAGTCATTGGCCGACGGTGTGAAACTCGCCCTCAAGGAAGGCCTCACCCCCGCGGGCGTGGACAAGCCGCTGTACCTCCTGGCCCCGGTGATCGCGGTGATCCCCGCATTCATGGCGTTCGCGGTAATCCCGATGGGCGGCGAGGTGTCGGTGTTCGGTCACCGCACCGCACTGCAACTGACCGATCTCCCCGTGGCGGTGCTCTACATCCTGGCCGTCACCTCGATCGGGGTGTACGGCATCGTGTTGGCCGGCTGGTCGTCGGGATCCGTCTACCCGCTGCTGGGCGGCCTGCGGTCCAGCGCCCAGGTGATCTCCTACGAGGTCGCGATGGCCCTGTCGTTCGCCACGGTCTTCCTCTATGCGGGCACCATGTCCACCTCGGGCATCGTCGCAGCACAGGACCGCACCTGGTACGTCTTCCTGCTGCTGCCGTCGTTCGTGGTGTACGTGACCTCCATGGTCGGCGAAACCAACCGTGCGCCTTTCGATCTGCCCGAGGCCGAGGGCGAGCTCGTCGGCGGGTTCCACACCGAATACTCGTCGCTGAAGTTCGCCATGTTCATGCTTGCCGAATACGTCAACATGACCACCGTCTCCGCGCTTGCCACCACGATGTTTCTCGGCGGTTGGCATGCGCCGTTCCCGTTCAACCTGATCGAGGGCGCCAACAGCGGCTGGTGGCCCCTGCTGTGGTTCACCGCCAAGGTGTGGACGTTCATGTTCCTCTATTTCTGGCTTCGGGCCACACTGCCCCGGATGCGCTACGACCAGTTCATGGCATTGGGCTGGAAGGTGCTCATCCCCGTGTCACTGGTCTGGATCATGATCGTCGCGGTCACCCACAGCCTGCGCGAGCACGGTTACCACAACTGGGCCACGAGTCTGGTGACCACGGCAGTCGTGTTGGTGGCCGTGCTGGCCATCGCATTGTGGAAGACACTGCGGGGCAAAACCGTACAGCCGATACCGCAGCAGAGCGCTGGGGCCTACCCGGTGCCGCCGCTGCCGAAAGCGGGAAAGGAGGCGGTCGATGTCTAAGAGGCCCAAGTTCCTCGATGCCCTCGCCGGATTCGCGGTCACGTTCGGCTCGATGTTCAAAAAGCCGATCACCGAGGAGTATCCGGAGAAGCCGGGACCGGTGGCGCCGCGCTATCACGGCCGGCATCAACTCAACCGTTACCCCGACGGCCTGGAGAAGTGCATCGGCTGCGAATTGTGTGCGTGGGCCTGCCCAGCCGATGCCATCTTCGTCGAAGGCGCCGACAACACTGCCGATGAACGCTTCTCGCCTGGCGAACGCTACGGGCGCGTGTACCAGATCAACTACCTCCGCTGCATCGGATGCGGATTGTGCATCGAGGCCTGCCCGACGCGTGCCCTGACCATGACCAACCAATACGAGATGGCCGACGACAATCGGGCAGATCTGATCTGGGGCAAGGACAAACTGCTTGCTCCGCTGGAACCCGGCATGCAGCCGCCGCCGCATGACATGGCACCCGGCAGCACCGACGACGACTACTACCTCGGCCGGATCAACCCGCACCCGCAGGATGCCCAGTGAGTCCGGACGTCGTCGTGCTGGCCGAGCACATTTCGTGGCTCGCCGCCGAAACCGGGGCCCGCACGTCGACATCGGAGGCGGTCCTGTTCTGGATCCTCGGTACCGTCGCGGTGCTCGGCGCGATCGGGGTGGTGGCCGCCCCGAAAGCGGTGTACTCCGCGGTGTTCTTGGCCTCCACCATGATCGCGCTTGCGGTGCTCTACATCGCCCAGGACGCCCTGTTCCTCGGCGTCGTTCAGGTGGTGGTCTACACCGGCGCGGTGATGATGCTGTTCCTGTTCGTGCTGATGCTCATCGGCGTCGACCTGTCCGAATCGCTCGCCGAAACGATACGCGGCCAACGTCTTGCGACACTCGCGGTCGGTACCGGGTTCGGCATCCTGTTGATCGCCGGGATCGGCAGCGTGTCTGTCAGCGGATTCACCGGGCTGGCCCAAGCCAACAGCGGCGGCAACGTGGAAGGTCTGGCCGCCCTGATCTTCGTCCGGTACCTGTGGGCATTCGAATTGACCAGCACACTCCTCATCACCGCGGCACTGGGCGCAATGGTGCTCGCACACCGGGAACGCTTCGAGCACCGCAAGACCCAGCGCGAGCGGGCCGAGGAACGGTTCCAGGCCGGAGGCCATCCGACCCCGTTGCCCAATCCCGGGGTCTACGCACGGCACAACGCGGTCGATGTCCCGGCACGGCTACCCGACGGCTCCGATGCGGCGTTGTCGGTCAGCGCGATACTTCCGCGACGCACGGTCAATGACCCGGCGGACTCGAAGGGGTGATGCGGTGAATCCCGATAACTACCTGTACCTGTCGGTGCTGTTGTTCACGATCGGCGCCTCCGGAGTGCTGTTGCGGCGCAACGCCATGGTCATGTTCATGTGCGTCGAGCTCATGCTGAATGCGGCCAACCTGGCGTTCGTGGCGTTCTCCCGCATGCACGGTCAGCTCGACGGCCAGGTGGTGGCGTTCTTCACCATGGTGGTCGCCGCGTGCGAGGTGGTCGTGGGCCTGGCCATCATCATGACCATCTTCCGTACCCGCCATTCGGCCTCGGTCGACGCCGCCAGCCTGCTGAAGCACTAAGGGCAACATGACGATTCCTGTGTGGCTGCTGATCGCCCTCCCTTCGGCCGGGGCGGCGATGCTGTTGTTGAGCGGCCGACGCTCCGACCGGTGGGGACACCTGCTGGGTTGCGCGACCGCACTCGGCGCGTTCGCCGTCGGGGCCGTGCTGTTCGCCCAGATGCTGGGCCGTCACGACGAGCACCGTGCGGTTCAGGAATCTCTGTTCTCCTGGGTTCCGGCGGCCGGCCTCCAGGTCGATTTCGGGCTGCAGCTCGACCAGCTGTCGGTGTGCTTCGTACTGTTGATCACCGGTGTGGGATCGCTGATCCACATCTACTCGATCGGCTATATGGCTCACGACCCCGACCGGCGGCGGTTCTTCGCCTACCTCAATCTGTTCCTGGCCGCCATGCTGCTGCTGGTTCTCGCGGACAACTACCTCGGCTTGTACGCCGGGTGGGAAGGCGTCGGCCTGGCCTCGTACCTGTTGATCGGGTTCTGGTCGCACAAACCCTCGGCCGCCGCGGCGGCCAAGAAGGCTTTCGTCGTCAACCGGGTCGGCGACATGGGCCTGGTCATCGCACTGATGATCATGTTCGCCGCCGTCGGGTCGATCTCGTTCGCCGGAGTCTTCAGCGCCGCACCGGCATTGGGGGAGAACACCCTCACTGCGATGGGTCTGATGCTGTTGTTGGCCGCGTGCGGCAAATCGGCCCAGGTGCCGCTGCAGTCCTGGCTGGGGGATGCGATGGAGGGCCCGACCCCGGTGTCCGCGCTGATCCACGCCGCCACCATGGTCACCGCCGGCGTCTATCTGATCGTGCGGTCCGGCCCGATTTTCGACCTGGCCCCCGGCGCCCAGACCGGCGTTGTCATCGTCGGCGCGGTCACGCTGCTGTTCGGGGCGATCATCGGTTGCGCCAAGGACGACATCAAGAAGGCACTGGCCGCATCCACGATGAGCCAGATCGGCTATATGGTGCTGGCCGCCGGGCTGGGGCCGGCCGGGTACGCATTCGCGATCATGCACCTACTCACCCACGGATTCTTCAAGGCCGGGTTGTTCCTCGGTGCCGGGTCGGTGATGCATGCCATGAACGACGAGGTCGACATGCGCCGCTATGGCGGGCTGCGCAAGGCACTGCCGATCACGTTCGCCACCTTCGGCCTCGGCTACCTGGCCATCATCGGGGTACCGCCGCTGGCCGGCTTCTTCTCCAAAGACAGCATCATCGAGGCAGCGCTGGGCGCCGGAGGTGTGCGGGGCGTGATCCTCGGCGGGGCCGCCATTCTCGGGGCCGGGATCACCGCGTTCTACATGACCCGGGTGATGCTGATGACGTTCTTCGGCGAACCGCGCTGGGAAGAAGAAGCGCATCCACACGAGGCTCCGGCCGTGATGACGTGGCCGATGATTCTGCTCGCGGTCGGCTCGGTGGTCTCCGGCGGTGCGCTGGCGATCGGCGGCACGCTGTCACATTGGTTGGAGCCGGTGGTCGGCACGCACGAGGCACACCACGCAATCCCGGCGTGGGTGGTCACCGCGGTGGTGCTGGCGGTCGTCGCGGTCGGTATCGCGGTGGCCTACCGGATGTATGCGCAGCAGCCGGTTCCGGCCGATGTGCCCGACGGTTCGGCGCTGACGGTGGCGGCCCGACGCGATCTGTACGGCGACGCATTCAACGAGGCGGTGTTCATGCGAGGCGGCCAGACGTTGACCGCGGCCCTGGTGACCGTCGATGACAAGGTGGTCGACGGGACGGCCGGGGGGCTGGCCGCTCTGCTCAGTCGATTATCGGATGGGTTGCGCCAGTTGCAGACCGGCTTCGCCCGCTCCTACGCGCTCTCGATGCTGGCCGGGGCGGCCCTGCTGGTGGCGACGATCCTGGCGGTGCGACTGTGGTGAGCACGTTTCCGTGGCTGACGGCGTTGTGGGCCACCCCGACTGTGGGGGCCGCCGTGGTGATGCTGCTGCCCGCCGCACAGCGGACGCTGGCGAAATGGCTGGCATTGGTGATCTCGTTGGCGGCACTGGGCCTGGCCGCCGTGATTGCCGTCGGCTTCGATCCCGCCGGCGAGCAGTACCAGTTCGTCGAATCCCGCCGCTGGATACCGTCGTTCGGCACCGGCTACATCCTCGGCGTGGACGGAATCGCCCTGGCTCTGGTGGTGCTCACCGCGGTGCTGCTGCCCCTGCTCATCGTCGCAGGCTGGAATGACGCCGATCGCCAGACCGGGCTCGGTGGCCGCGGAGTGCACGCCTACCTGGCATTGACGCTGGCCGTGCAGGGCATGGTGTTCATGTCCCTGGTGGCCCTGGACATCCTGCTGTTCTACGTGTTCTTCGAGGCCATGCTGATCCCGATGTACTTCTTGATCGGCGGCTTCGGTGGTGAGAACCGGTCGCGCGCGGCGGTGAAGTTCCTGCTGTACAACCTGTTCGGCGGACTCGTCATGCTGGGCGCTGTGATCGGCCTGTACGTGGTGACCGCGGGCAGCGACGCATTCGGCTCGGGCACCTTCGATTTCCGCGCGATCGTCGCCGCGGTATCGTCGGGCCAGCTGGTGATCAACCCCGCGGTGGCGAACTTCCTGTTCCTGGGTTTCATGTTCGCGTTCGCCGTCAAGGCTCCGCTGTGGCCGTTTCACCGGTGGTTGCCGGATGCCGCCGTGCAGGCCACCCCGGCCAGCGCGGTGCTGATGATGGCAATCATGGACAAGGTGGGCACCTTCGGCATGCTGCGCTACTGCCTGCCGTTGTTCCCCGATGCCTCAACGTATTTCCGTCCGCTGGTCATCACCCTCGCGGTGATCGGCATCATCTACGGCGCGGTCCTGGCGATCGGGCAGACCGATGTGATGCGCTTGATCGCCTACACATCGATCTCGCACTTCGGTTTCATCATCCTGGGCATCTTCGTGATGACCAGTCAGGGCCAGGCCGGGTCGACGCTGTACATGATCAACCACGGGATCTCCACGGCCGCACTGTTCCTGATCGCCGGATTCCTGGTGTCACGGCGCGGTTCCCGGTTGATCGACGCCTATGGCGGCGTGCAGAAGGTGGCCCCGGTACTCGCCGGAACGTTCCTGGTGGCCGGGCTCGCGACCTTGTCACTCCCGGGCCTGGCCCCGTTCATCAGTGAATTCCTGGTTCTCATCGGCACATTCACGCGCTATCCGGTGGTCGCGGTGTTCGCCGCCACCGCACTGGTGCTGTCGGCGGTGTACATCCTGTGGATGTACCAACGGATGATGACCGGCCCGGTCCGCGATGGGATCGCCGACGGCGAGCGCCGGGTCAGCGACCTGGTACCTCGCGAACTCGTCGTGGTGGCCCCCTTGATTGCACTGCTGCTGGTGCTGGGCATCTACCCCAAACCCGCGCTGGACGTGATCAATCCGGCCGTCCAGCACACGTTGACCACCATCGGACAGAGCGATCCGCCACCGCAGGTGTTACCCGAGATGGCAGAGGGGGTCCGCTGACATGGTGACACCGAGCATCGAATACGGCCTGCTCTCCCCCATGCTGATCGTGTTCGGGGTGGGCGTGGCAGGTGTACTCGTCGAGGCCTTCCTGCCCCGGCACGGGCGTTACGGGACGCAAGTGGCCCTCGCGCTCGGCGGGTTGGTGGCCGCCGTGGTGGCGGTGGTGCTGCTGGCCCGAGACTTGCACGGCACCACCGGCAGGCCCGCGGTGATGGGCGCGGTGGTCCTGGACGCGCCTGCGTTGTTCCTGCAGGGCACCATCGCCCTGGTCGGCATACTGGGCATCCTGCTGATCGCCGAACGGCAGCCCGTAACCGAATCCACCAGCAGCAGGCGCGGTCTGGACGGTTTCACGCCACAGGCGTCGGCGGTACCTGGGAGTGTGGCCGAGAAGTTGGCCGCCAAGGCCGGGGCGATGCAGACCGAGATCTTTCCGCTGACCATGTTCGCCATCGGCGGCATGCTGCTGTTTCCGGCGGCCGATGACCTGTTGACGATGTTCATCGCACTGGAAGTCCTGTCACTGCCGCTGTACCTACTGTGCGGGCTGGCCCGTCGCCGGCGCCTGCTGTCGCAGGAGGCGGCACTGAAGTACTTTCTGCTGGGCGCATTCTCGTCGGCCTTCTTCCTGTACGGCGCGGCCATGCTGTACGGCTACGCCGGCACCCTGGACCTGAACGGGATCGCCAATGCGGTGATCACCCGAGCACCCAACACGCCGCTGGCGCTGATCGGCATCGCCCTGCTGCTGGTAGGCGTGTTGTTCAAAGTCGGTGCCGTTCCGTTTCATTCGTGGATCCCCGACGTGTATCAGGGCGCACCCACCGCGATCACCGCGTTCATGGCCGCGGCGACCAAGATCGCCGCGTTCGGTGCCTTGCTGCGCATCTTCTACGTCGCGTTACCTCAGTTGCGTGATGACTGGCGCCCGGTCCTGTGGGCGATCGCGATCCTGACCATGGTGGTCGGCACCCTCACCGCCGTCACCCAGACCGACGTCAAGCGGTTGCTGGCCTACTCCGCGGTGGCACACTCGGGGTTCATCCTCACCGGTGTCATCGCTGCCAACCAAGCCGGGGTGTCCTCGACGTTGTTCTACTTGTTCGCCTACGGATTCAGCACATTGGGTGCGTTCGCGGTCGTCGGCTTGGTGCGCAACCCCGCCGGCGAGGAAGCTACCTCGATGGCCCAATGGGCCGGGCTGGGCCGGCGCTATCCGATTGTCGGCGCGGTGTTTTCGCTGTTCCTACTGGCGTTCGCCGGGATTCCGCTGACCAGCGGATTCGTCAGCAAGTTCGCGGTGTTCAAAGCCGCCGGTGAAGGCGGGGCGATCCCGCTGGTCATCGTCGGCGTCCTCGCCAGCGCCGTGGCAGCCTATTTCTACGTGCGGGTGATCGTGCTCATGTTCTTTACCGACCCTCCCGAGGACGCACCCGAAGTCGTCATCCCGAGCGGGCTCACCACCGCCGTCATCACGGTTACCGCGGCCATCACGTTCGCGCTCGGTGCACTGCCTCAGCCGCTGCTCGATCTGGCGAACAATGCCGAGACCTTCCTACGCTGATTCCTCACGTTTCCTCCCGCGAGCAGACGCAAATGTACCCAAAACCTCGGCGTGTCGGGTACATACGTGTCTGCTCGCGGAACGTTAGGTTCGAACGATGACGACCGTCCTCACGGCTGACCACGGCGCCGTCCGGGTCCTCACCATCCACCGCCCCGAGTCGCGCAATGCCCTGGGTCGTGAGTTGATCGAGGAACTCTACGGGGCCCTCGACGACGCCGATACCGATCAGGGCGTGCGGGCCATCGTGCTCACCGGAACCGACCCGGCGTTCTGCGCCGGCGTGGATCTCAAAGAGGCCCAGACGCTCGGCATGGAGTACTTCGAGAAGTTCCGGTCGCACAACTGCATCACCAAGACCGGCAAGCTGCGTACCCCGATCCTCGGGGCGATCAATGGAGCCACGTTCACCGGCGGACTGGAGTTGGCCCTGGGCTGCGACTTCCTGATCGCTTCCGACCGAGCGGTGTTCGCCGACACGCACGCCCGCGTCGGGATCCTGCCCGGCGGCGGAATGACGGCACGGCTCCCCCACATGGTCGGCGCTGCGATGGCACGCCGGCTGTCGATGACCGGCGAGGTCGTCGATGCCGCCCGCGCCGAACGGCTGGGCCTGGTCACCGAGGTGGTACCGCACGCGCGATTGCTGGACCGGGCGCTGGAGCTGGCCGGTCAGATCGCTGAGGTTCCGGGCCCGATCATGACCGGCCTCAAGAAGATCTACACCCTCGGCAGCGATCCCGTCATCGCCCCGGCGCTCGCCGCCGAACAGGAGATCGCCGGCGCGCAGGCGCGTGATTTCCACGGCCTGGGTGACCGTTATCGCGCAGTGGCCCAGCGAAACCGCGGCCAGATCGACCGTTAGCGGCCCAACCGCTCACCAAGCTCCAGGCGAACCCGACAAATCAGGTAGTCGACTACTCACACCGACATCCCGCTTGGATCGTAGCGTCGATGACATGGCTGATTGGTCTCCCGCGCAACCACTTCCCGCACACTGGTTCGGCCCCAGTGTCGGCTTCGACAATTCCGGCCGCGTGCGGGTCGCCTACGCCCAATTGCTGTCGCTCAGCCCGATATCGACCCGGGTGGCAATCGCCGAGCGTAAGAACGGTGCGTGGGTGGACGTCTTCGAGAAGAAGTCCGTCGCAGGGGACATTCCGATCGAGATCACGCTGGCGGCCGGCGCTGACGGCAGTGCCGCGGCGTGCTACACCACGATCACCAGCACCGACCCGGCGACCTACCAGTGGCGCCACTACGTCAGCTATGCCCCGGCGGCCACCCGGAAGTGGGAGACCCCAACGGAGATCGTGCCGGCGAGTGCCCCCAGCGAATTCACTCGCCAACGGCGAGTTCAGGTGGCCGACAACGGGATCGCCGTGGTGGTCGCAGATCGGTTCGACGGCGCGGCCGGATCGGCGGTCGGATCGGTTGTCGTCACATTTCATATTTCCAACACGTCGTCGTGGACCACGCCCCAGAAGCTCACACCGACCGGCGGCCTCAACGGCGGGATAGCCCTCGACGTCGACGGGTTGGGGAACCCCACCGTCGCCTGGATACACCGCTATCAGGCGTCACCGCCACGTTCGTCGATCCGCGTATGCACACCCAGCGCCACCGGACCGACGCCGCAGTCAGTCGCCCTCACACCCGAGAACGGCGCCGACGCCGGCGGGGTGCGCCTCGCGGTGAACTACCTCGGCGCTGCCGTCCTCGGGGCATACATCGGTGGGCATGCGAATGTCACCACACGGGAAAATGCCGCTGCGCCTTGGCAGTCGTTCACGGCACTGTTCAATTCGTCCACAGCAGCCTCGAGTTCATGCCTCGACGTGGGAATCACCTTCAGCGGCATGAATTACGCCTTGGTTCGGCGGCAGGGTCCGACCACCTCGAGCAACGACGGCATCTGCGCGACACGAAGTGGCTATCCGGGCATCTGGCCGACCCCGAAAGTGATATCGCCGGCCGGCACGGAATCTCGCGACGGTCAGATCGCTATCCGCAAGGGCCCGTTCGGGAGCGAGGAGGCGGTGTTGGTGTACACCGGTGCCGTCGGTTTCGGCGGAGGCGACCCGGGTCTGGGGCTCTTCCGTGCCAGCCACTGGCCCGTGTACCTGAACGATCCCAGGACCCCGGTGGACCTGGCCGAGCAGGGGCCGACCCACCACATCGACCAGGTGATTGCCGACCGGGCAGGCAGCGTGGCGGTCATCGAGACGGTGTACGACGAATTGACCAATCGCGCTTACGCCACCGCGTTCGACGCGAGCGCACCCGACATTCTCGAGGCAGTGGTGCCTGCGGCGGTGACGACGAATCAGGTTGTGCAACTGCGCAGCCGGGTGGCCGACACCTGGTCCCCGATGGGACCGATCACATGGGATTTCGGCGACGGGACGCCCGCGGGTACCGGACCCACGGTGACGCACGGCTGGGCGGCTCCGGGGCCCTATACCGTCACCTTGTCCGGCGCGGACATCCAAGGCAACACCGTGACCAAGAGCTTCGCCGTCACCGTCACTGGCCCAGCCTGATCCGCCGGAAGCCACGAGCAGCAGACCGGCACCCCAGCGAGCCGACCGAGGCGAACGAGACCCGGCCGGTTCAGCGTTGCCGCTTCAGGATGAAGCCGACGGTTCGGGCGCCGAATCCCGGCAGCGCCGGCGTCGACATCTCCACCTGCCGCCGGGCCTGTTCGACGACGGGCGTCTCCGGGTCGAGCACTGAAAGGTAGACCTCATGGACGGCAAGGGAATTCACCGCTACCTCGGTGTAGCCCTCGACCACCTCGCAATGCGTCGGATCCGGTCCGTTCTCGAAGAGCCAGGCGGGCGGGTCCGCCAGGCTGTCATAAGCCGCGGCGACCGCATGCGCGAACTCGATGTGATCGCGTTGATTCGGTGTGCCGGATGCCCAGGTGTGCCCGCTGTAGAGGGTAACGACGAGATCCGGACGCAGCGCCACGATGGTCTCAGCGATCTTCGCCCGCAGCCCGGGGGTATCGCGGATGTTGCTGTCCGGGAAGTCCCAGAACGCCACGTCATCGACCCCGACGATGGCGGCCGAGCTGCGCTGCTCTCCTTCCCGCAGCGGCCCGGCCTGCTCTGGCGGCATCCCGGCGATACCGACCTCACCCCGCGAGGCCAGCGCGTAATGCACGGACTTACCCGCAGCAGTCCACTTCGCGACGGCCGCGCCAACCCCGTACTCGGGATCATCCGGGTGGGCCACCAAAACCAGAGCGGTCTGCCAGGTCGAGGGAAAGGGTTCGACGTCTTTCGGATTCACCGCACCAGTGTCGAACCTCGACGGCGGTTCATGTCAACTGACGGTGGCCCCATGCACCAAGATCGCCGCCGTCTGCGCCACCCATGCATCGTCGAGTTCACGCTCGGGCCACAGCAGCATCCGCAGCAGGGTCGATCCGCCGATGAGCTCCACCAGACGGTCCGGGTCGACGTCGGCCTGCACCTCACCGCGCGCGATGCCGTCGACGATCCTGGCTCGCACCGTGACAAAGGTCCCGGCGAACCGTTGCATCACCCGGGCGTTCAGATCGGTGTCGGCGACGACGTCGGCGACCAATCCGGGCAGCGCGGCTCGCATCACCGGGCTGGTGAACACGTCACGGGCAGCACCGATCATCGCCCGGATGTCGGCGGCGATGTCACCGGCCGGCGCGGTCAGGCCCGTCGCGGCAGCGGGGAACACCGCCTCGTGCACCAGCTCGGCCTTACTCGACCACCGGCGGTACAGCGCGGTTTTCGTGGTCTGCGCACGCTCGGCGACCGCGGCCATCGTCAGGCTCGCATAACCGATTTCGACAAGCAGGTCCACGGTGGCCTGCAATATGGCAGCGTCAATGCGCGGGTCACGGGGACGTCCCGCTCCAGAGGTCTTGCCAACCGGTGATGGCTCTGCTTTCATAACGCTACTGACAGTATCGTAATTGTGGCCGTAAGGAACAGTTGAATGGCAAACGAGGCCGTGGACGCTCCCGTGGAGAACGTCGAACACCTGCAACGCTCCAGTCGCGACATCACCACACTCCCCTCGGTGTTGTCGAAATGGCTGTCTACCGTGATGCCAGGCGGGATCACCCCCGAGATCACCGTGGAAAGCGGCGTCGACTCCAACGGTATGTCCTCGGAAACGATCATGCTGACCGGACGCTGGGAAGAGGACGGCGAGCCGAAGGAGCAAAAGTGGGTGGCCCGCGTCGCCCCGACGCAAGACGATGTCCCGGTGTTCTCGTCGTACCGGCTTGATCACCAGTTCGAGGTGATGCGTCAGGTCGGCGAACTCACCGACGTGCCTGTCCCCAACGTGCGCTGGATGGACACCACCGGCGAGGTGCTGGGCACGCCGTTCTTCCTGATGGACCGGATCGACGGCCAGGTGCCGCCCGATGTCATGCCCTACACCTTCGGCGGCAACTGGTTCGCCGATGCGCCGGTCGAACGCCAGCGCGAGCTGCAGGACAGCACGGTGGAGGTACTCGCAAAGCTTCACGCAATCCCCGACGCGGCCGAGCGGTTCGCGTACCTGTCCGAGATCGACCCGCCGGGCGACACCCCACTGCGCCGGCACTTCGGCTGGCTCAAGGGTTGGTACGAGTACGCGGTACCCGATATCGGCCGGTCCCCCCTGGTGGAGCGGGCACTGCAATGGCTGGAGGACAACTTCCCCGAGGACGTGGCAGCCTCGGAAACCGTTTTGACGTGGGGTGATTCGCGTATCGGCAACGTGCTGTACGACGACTTCCGCCCTGCCGCGGTCCTCGACTGGGAGATGGCCACCCTCGGCCCCCGCGAGCTCGATGTTTCGTGGATCATCTTTGCGCACATGGTGTTTCAGGAGCTGTCCGGCATGGCCGGGCTGCCGGGACTGCCCGATGTGATGCGCGAGGAGGATGTCCGCGCAACCTATCGCGAGCTGACCGGGGCCGAATTGAGCGACCTGCGTTGGTTCTACATCTACTCGGGTGTCATCTGGTGCTGCGTGTTCATGCGCACCGGCGCCCGGCGGGTGCACTTCGGCGAGACCGAGAAGCCCGACGATATCGAAACGATGTTCTACCACGCGCCGCTGCTGCGGCGTCTTATCGAGGAGTCTTAATGCTCGGCCCGATGGACGAATTCCCGGTACATCAAGTTCCCCAGCCGATCGCCTGGCCGGGATCTTCGGACCGGAACTTCTACGACCGTTCGTACTTCAACGCCCATGACCGCACCGGCGACATCTTCGTCATCACCGGTCTCGGCTACTACCCCAATCTCGGGGTGAAGGACGCCTACTTCCTGGTGAGGCGCGGAGACGAGCAGACCGCGGTGCACCTGTCCGACGGGATCGATCAGGACCGGCTCAACCAGCACGTCGGCGCTTACCGGGTCGAGGTCACCGAACCGCTGCGCAAGATCCGCATCGTGCTCGAGGAGACCGAGGGTGTGGCCGCCGACCTGACCTGGGACGGCCTGTTCGACGCGGTCCAGGAGCAACCGCACGTGATGCGTCAGGGGAACCGGGTCACGCTCAACGCCCAGCGCTTTGCCCAAATGGGTTCCTGGAGTGGCTTTCTGGAGATCGACGGCCAACGTATCGACGTCGACCCGGAAACCTGGATCGGCTCCCGCGACCGGTCCTGGGGCATCCGCCCGATCGGTGAGGCCGAGCCCGCCGGACGTCCGGCGGACCCGCCCTTCGAAGGCATGTGGTGGCTGTACGTACCGATGGCGTTCGATGACTTCTCGATCGTCTTCATCATCCAGGAGGATCCCAGCGGGTTCCGCTCGCTCAATGACTGCAGCCGCGTGTTCAAGGACGGTCGCGTCGAGCAGCTCGGCTGGCCGCGGGTGAAGATCCACTACCGTTCCGGCACCCGCATCCCGACCGGGGCCACCATCGAGGCCACCGCTCCCGACGGCACCCCCGTCCGGTTCGACGTGGAATCCAAACTGCCCGTGCCGATTCATGTAGGTGGCGGTTACGGCGGCGACGTCGACTGGATCCACGGTGTGTGGAAGGGCGACAAGTTCACCGAACGGCGCACCTACGACATGACCGATCCGGCAGTCGTCGGCCGGACGGCGTTCGGCGTGATCGACCACGTCGGGCGGGCCGTCTGCACAGAGGGCAATGGCGCTCCGGTGGAAGGCTGGGGTCTGTTCGAACACGGTGCGCTCGGCAGGCACGACCCGTCCGGTTTCGCCGACTGGCTCACCGTCGCCCCGTAGTTTTCTCCCCGCGAGCAGACGCGTAGGTACCCCGCTTCGAGAATTTTCGGGTACGGGCGCGTCTGCTCGCCGGAGAAACTAGGCCGCCCAGAACAGCGCGGCCGCGCCGATCGCCTCTACCAGGCAGTAGAACCAGTTGGGGTAGAAGGCCGTCCGTTCATCGAACACGGCCGAAAGGGCGCGGCCGACTGCCATGCCGGCCAGCGCGGCGCCGACGGTGATCAGGATCCCGGTGCGCACCTCCCCCGGCGCCACGGCCGCGTATGCCAGCACCGCGGCGATGGCGATACCGAAGCCGCCGTACACGCCACGCACTTCCGCGCGGGCCGCGGCGGTTCTGAGGTCGTAGTCGAAGGGCCGCAGAATCGCCTGCGGCGCCGCCAGCGCATACACACCCATGCCGGCGAAGAACACGCCGACCACGACGATGACAGCAACAGTCACGGTAGCCTCCTGATCAGTTGTCCGCCCAGCATGCACAATGAACTGATGCCGGCGCTTCCACAAACCTGCTGTCCTACGGTGTGGTTGTGGCCCGGGCAGGCGCTGTACTCCGGGCCCGGACTGGATTTGCAACCGCACTCCGGATCGGTGTGGTGCCTGGCCTTCGGCGTCGACGGGCCTCTGACGGTGACGATTCAGGGCAACGCGATCGTGGCGCGCAGTGTGTTGATTCCGCCACGGCTCACCCATCACCTTGCGATGCAGGGCGGGTTGGTGTCGTGCTATCTCGATCCCGGTTCGCCGCGGACCGTATCGTGCCGTCAGCAGTTCACCGAATTCCGGCACGGCATCGGTGTCGGTCATGCCGCCGAGACCCGCCTGGCGGCAGCACCGATGGACGACGAGGCCGCCCGGCGCTGGCTGGATCTGGCTGCCCCGGACACACCTCACCAAATCGATCCCCGGATCGAGTTGGTGGCCAAGCAGATTCGTGACAATCCGGCGGAATCGGTATCGGCAGGTGAGTTCGCGACGGCTGCCGGGTTGTCCGAATCACGGTTCCTGCATCTGTTCCGTCGCGAGGCCGGGACCAGCCTTCGGCGCTACCGGATGTGGAGCAGGCTCATCGCAGCCGGTACCGCCGTGGCGGCCGGTGAGAACCTGACCGCCGCAGCCGCCGATTCCGGATTCGCCAGCCCGTCACACCTGGCGGACAGCTTCAAGACCACGTTCGGGCTGTCGGCCACACAACTGCTGGCGACGGGGATTCGCATCCGCACACCGTGACGAGCGTGCGCACACCGCTGACGGAATTACGCCTGGGAAACGAAACCTAGGAGGCGACGGTCTCGGATGGGTTCTGCGCGGGCGCGCGACCGAAGACCATCGACTCGTCGATGCGGTCGAAGCGGTGGTCGATGGCATCCAGCAGGTAGTTGTGCCGCACGTGCCACGGCCGTTTGGTACCTGACCGCGGCAGCGCGTGCTCGGAACGCTGGATGTAGCCGGCCTCGAGATCCCAGGTCCGTTTCTCCGGCATCGGCGCCGCGCCCTTGTGCGGATAGGCATGGGTGTAACCGTGAGCCCCCAGGTACGCCAACAGGTTCGCGAAGGCCCGGGCGGTCATGTCGGCACGCAGCGTCCACGACGCGTTGGTATAGCCGATGCACCAGGCCAGGTTCGGAACGTCCTCGAGCAGAAACTCCTTGTAGACGAACCGTTCGGTCGGCTTGACCTCCTGGCCGTCGACCGCGAGGCGAACGCCGCCGAGCGCCTGCAGTTGCAGGCCGGTCGCGGTGACGATCACGTCGGCATCCACCCGCTCACCGGATTTCAGCACGATGCCCGTGGCGTCGATGTGATCGACGTGATCGGTGACGACGTCGACCCGACCGTCGCTGATGTGCCCGAACAGATCCCCGTCGAGCACCAGACACAACCGCTGATCCCACGGTTTGTACCGCGGCTTGAAATGCACGTCGACCGGATACCCCTCGGGCAACGCGGCCGTGAGCTTCTTGCGCAGGTAGCTGCGACCGAGATCGGGGGCCGAGCGGAAGAAGAAATAGCTCAGCACGTGGATCATCGCGTTGCGGAACCGCACAACCTGGTGAGATAACTTGCGCGGCAAAATTTTACGGATGGTCTGCACCGACGGAACGATGCGGTCCGCCGCCACCATGTACGTCGGCGAGCGCTGAAGCATCGTCACGTGAGAAGCCTGCTGCGCCAGCGCGGGCACCAGACTGACCGCGGTGGCACCACTGCCGATCACCACGACGCGCTTGCCCGAGTAATCCAGCGACTCGGGCCAGAACTGCGGGTGCACCAGGTCGCCGTCGAAGGTCTCGATACCGGGGAACTCCGGGGTGTAGGGCTCGTCGTAGTTGTAGTAGCCGGTGCCGAAGAACAGGTACCGGCACCGGTAGGTCCCGGCCTGGCCGTCCTGCTCGGTCTCGACGGTCCAGGTGTCGGTGCTCGAATCCCAATCCGCCGACAACACACGGGTGTTGAACCGGATATGACGGTCGATACCGTGCTCCCGGGCGGTCTCGGTCAGGTAGTCGCGAATATCGGCGCCGTCGGCGACGTTCTCGGGCTTGGTCCAGGGCTGATACGGGAAGCTCAGCGTGAAGATGTCGCTGTCCGAGCGGATCCCCGGATACCGGAACAGGTCCCAGGTGCCGCCGATCCGCGCTCGGCGTTCCAGCACGGTGTACGTCAGTCCGGGACTCTTCTCATGCACCCGGTAGGCCGCGCCCAATCCCGAGATTCCGGCCCCGACGATGAGCACATCCGAATAGTCCGGATCCGCAGCACGGCAAGCACCGCCCATGGCGAACCTCCTTTGGTCCCGACGAGTACCACCACCCTAGGCGCTCAGTCGCGCAGTGCGTCGACGATCTGGGCAAGCGAATCCAGCGCGATCGGACCCGGCTGATACAGGCAGATCCGATCGGAAACCCCGGCCACGCGGTCCCGGATGTGGGCGGCGATATCGGCGGGGCTACCGCACGCCGCGATGGTGTGTAGTACCTCGTCGTCGATCAGCGAACCCATCTCCTGCCAACGGCCCTGTTTGGACAGCGCGTTGAGCTCTGGCTGCAGATCACCCCAGCCGTGCGCGTCGAGTACGGGCCGATAGGCCGGGGTCGAGCCGTAGAAGGCCAGCAGGCGTCGCGCCGCGTCGTGGTTGTCCCCGGCCGACACGATGATCTCCGGGACGATCGCCAGGTCCGCCGCGTCACGCCCGGCGGCGGCGAGCCCGTCCCGCACCGCGGGCAGCGTCGCCTCGTGCAGGAACCGCTTGGACCCGAACGGCATGACCAGCAGGCCGTCGGCGAACTGTGCGGTGGCCCGGGTGAGCCGGGGGCCCAGCGCACCGACATAGATCGGCGGCGGACCGTACGGGTTGTCCCGGGGGGTGAACGTGGGCGTCATCAGTGTGTGCCGGTAGTACTCGCCCCTGAAGGCCAGCCGTTCACCGGTGTCCCAGGCCGCGAAGATCGCCCGCAGTGCCCCGACGAACTCCGACATCCGGGCCACCGGCCGGTCGAAGTCCGCGCCGAACCGCTTCTCGATCTGCGTACGGATCTGGGTGCCGAGGCCCAGGGTGAAGCGGCCGCCGGACAGGATCTGGTGGTCGACGGCCTGGTGCGCCAGGTGAATCGGGTTACGGGGAAACGCAATTGCCACATTGGTCATCAGGTCCAGATCCCCGACGGTGCTGGCCAGCGTCAAGGGGGTAAATACATCATGCGGGCCTTCAAAGGTGAATACCCCGCTGGCACCGGCCTCACGTAGGGCCGCGGCCCGGTCGATTGCGTCTCGCGGACCGAACAATGCTGTCATGACCTTCACGCGTGAGAGCCTAGACAGGTGAGCATCCCAACCAGCACCGACGTCGTCGTGGTGGGTGCCGGCTTCGCCGGCCTGACCGCCGCCCGCGCCCTGCTCCGGCTCGGACACCAGGTGGTGGTGCTCGAGGGGCGGGACCGGGTGGGTGGTCGCTCATCGACCACCACGATCGCCGGAGTGCCGGTCGACCTGGGCGGCACGTTCGTCGGCCCCACCCAGGACGCGGTGCTGGCGCTGGCCGGCGAGCTCGGCTGCCGCTCCGTGCCCACCTATGACCGCGGCAAGAACCTGATCCGGTGGCACGGGCGGGTCCGGTCCTATCGGAGCACGATCCCGCGGCTGTCGATGATGGAATTGTTCGACGTGTCCCGCATCCAGTGGCGCTTCGAACGTCTGAGCCGCCTGATCCGGGTGAAAGAGCCGTGGAACAGCGCGAACGCCCAGAAGCTCGATGAGCTGACCCTGGAACAGTGGCTGCGCTCGGCGGGCGCCAACGCCTCGACCCGCAACCTGATGGCGATCATGTCCCGGGTCACGTGGGGCGCCGAGCCCGATGAGGTGTCGATGCTGCACGCCGCCCGCTACGTCAAGGCCGCGGGCGGGCTCGACCGCATGCTCGACGTTCGGGGCGGCGCCCAGCAGGAGCGCTTTCCCGAAGGCACCCAGCAGATCGCGTGGAAGATGGCCGAGGAACTCGGCGATCGGGTGGTGCTCAGCGCCCCGGTGAGCCGCATCGAGCGCCACGACGACGGCACAGTGGCGGTGAGTTGTCCGTCCGGAGTAGTTCAGGCACGTGCGGTGATCGTGGCGATCCCGCCGCAGCACCGGACCGGGATCGAGTTCAGCCCGGCACTGCCCGAGCCGTACACCGAACTGGCCGAGAACTGGCCGCAGGGCAACCTCAGCAAGGCCTACGCCGCCTATGAAAAGCCGTTCTGGCGCACCAACGGCTGCTCGGGCGAGGCCTTGTCCGATGAAGGGCCGGTGTTCATCACCTTCGACGTGAGCCCGGGCGGCGAAAACGGCCCGGGCATCCTGTTGGGGTTCACCGACGCCCGGACCTTCGACCGGCTGTCACCGGCGGAGCGCCGCGAGCAGGCCCTGTCCGGGTTCGCCACCCTGTTCGGCGATGCCGCCCTGAAACCGATCGACTACCTCGACCACTGTTGGAGCGCAGAACAATTCGCACCGGGCGGCCCGACGGCGGCGGTGCCGCCGGGATCGTGGACCCAGTACGGTAGGTGGCTGCGGGAACCGGTGGACGCGATCCACTGGGCCGGCACCGAAACCGCGGACGAGTGGACCGGCTTCCTCGACGGGGCGGTCCGGTCCGGTCAGCGTGCGGCCGCCGAGGTGGCCGGCCGCCTCACCGGCTGAGCGCGTTACCGATCGACCGCCTCAGGCGACGCCACCGACGCTGCCAGCGCCCGTAATTGGGCGTTCACCTGTGACGGGCATTCCAGAATGGCGCAGTGTCCACCGGGCATCTCGACGAAAGCACTCAGGTTCGGAGCGTCGGCGGCGATCCGGCGGGCGGCGTTGATGGGCAGCAAGCGGTCCTTGGTGCTGCCGATCACCAGCGTGGGCACCGACAGGTTCCGCAGCGAGATGTGTTGCGCACCCATCCCGTTGACCAGAGTGCGGGCCCAGCCGCCACGTCCGGCGGACGGGGTCTCGGCGAACAGTTGATAGACGAACTCGGCGACCCACGGGTCGGCGTCACGGCCCACCGCCAGACGCGCGACGAAACGTTTGTTGGGCCGCTCGACGATCCGCGGCATCCGGGTACCGCCGAAGGTCCGAATTGCCGTACCCGCGGCCCGGACGCGCGTCGACGCCAGCGGCGCAGGCACTCTCAGCAATTTCACGTCGCGCACCAGGTCCCCGGTGGTGGTGTTGATCAGTGCGACGGCGTCGGCCCGGGCCGCCACCTGGGCCGGATAGCGCTGCGACCACGAGGTGATCGCGATGCCGCCCATCGAATGTCCGGCGATGACGGCCCGTTCCCCGGGCTTCAGCGTGGCATCGAGCACTGAGTCCAGGTCGGCGGCCAGATGGTTGAGGCTGTAGCGGTGACGCCCACGCGGCGTCTCGCTGCGGCCGTGCCCGCGATGGTCGTAGGCGATGACCCGGTGATCCGTGGCCAGATCGGCGATCTGGTGGGCCCAGACCTCGATGGCACAGGTGATGCCGTGGGCCAGCACGATCGGGTAGCCGTCCTCGGGCCCGAACACCTCGGCATGCAACCGCACGCCGTCGACGGCGCGAACCTGGACGGTGCGTCCCGGCGGCAGCTGGGGAAGGGTCATGGTGCTCCGATCGTTTGGCGTCGTTGCCGGGTGAAACTGGGGATTCATGAGGCTGCCGTGCCGGTGATCAGCACGGGTTTGACGACGTCAGCCGCCTTGGCCGCGGCCCAGGCCCGGTCGAAGTCATCGAACGGGTAGCGGCTCACGAGTTTGTCGAGCGGGAGTTCGCCGCGGCGGTGCAGATCGGCCAGGTGCGGGATGAAGGTGTGCGGTTCGCTGTCCCCCTCCACCACACCGCGCAGGGTCAGACCCTTACCCATGACCGCCGCGACGGGCACGTCGGCCGTCAACGCGCCGAGGCCCAGCAGCGCCAGCGTGCCGCGCTCGCGCAACACCCCGACCGCCGCGGCGAGAACATCGGGCCGTGCGGTGGTGTCGACCGCGGCGGCCACTCCCCCGGTCAGCTCGAGCACTGCCGCGGCCACCTCCGTGGTGGTCGGGTCGATCGTCGCGGTGGCGCCCAATTCGGTTGCCAGCATTCTTCGTTCGGCGATCGGGTCGACGGCGATGACAGTCCGGCAGCCTGCGATGCGGGCGCCCATGACCGCCGAAAGGCCCACGGCGCCGGCACCGAACACCACGAGCGCATCCGCAGGTTGCGGCGCAAGCACATTGAGCACGGTTCCCGCCCCGGTCTGGACACTGCAACCCAGCGGGGCTGCCAGCGCCGGGTCGATCGGCTCTGGCAGCACAACGGCATTGCGACTGCCGGCGATCGCGTGGGTACAGAAGCTGGACTGGCCGAAGAATCCGCCGCCGATGGGGGCACCGTCGGCGTGCAGCGCACTGGATTCGTCACGGTTGCCGCGCATGTTGAGGTCGGTGGAACGCTCGCAATAGGCGGGGGCGTCGGCCCGGCAGGTCGAACAGGTGCCGCAACTGGCGAAGGTGAGAACGACCTGGTCGCCGACCCGGGGTGCGGCGTGGGGCCCGACCGCGACCACCGTGCCCGCGCCCTCGTGACCGAACACCATCGGCAGCCTGCGGAACCGCGCGGCAATACTCACATCGGTGTGGCAGATGCCGACGGCGTCGATGCGAACCAGTACTTCGTCGCCGTGCGGTTCCCGAATCTGCACGTCGATGAGCTGCGGATCGGCTCCGGCGTCGAGCACCGCCGCGGCGCGGGCGTTGAGCATCCGGTGATGCTAAGCCACCGACTTGACACCTGTCACAATTGGCTGGCGACCCACCGAAGGAGACACCGATGCGTGCAGCACAGATCACCCGACTCGACGGTCCCGACGCAGTGCGGGTGGCCGAGGTCGAAGAACCCGCCGGTACCGATGCGGTGGTGATCGACGTCCACGCCGCCGGGGTCGCATTCCCGGACGCCCTGCTCACCCGCGGGCTCTATCAGTACAAGCCGGAGCTTCCGTTCACCCCGGGCGCCGAGGTCGCCGGTGTGGTGCGCAGCGCCCCCGCCGGAGCTCACGTCCGCGCCGGTGACCGGGTGCTGGCCCTGACCATGCTGTCGGGCGGGATGGCCGAAGTCGTCGCACTGCCCGCCGAGCGGGTGTTCGCACTGCCCGACGCGGTGTCCTTCGAGGCCGGCGCCGGGATCCTGTTCAACGACCTGACCGTCCAATTCGCGTTGCGCACCCGCGGCCGGTTGGCTGCAGGCGAAACCGTGCTGGTGCACGGCGCGGCGGGCGGCATCGGCACCTCGGCGCTGCGACTGGCACCGGCACTGGGGGCCGCACGCACCATCGCGGTGGTATCCACCGAGGAGAAGGCCGAGATCGCCAGGGCCGCAGGTGCATCCGATGTGGTGCTGGTCGACGGATTCCGGGACGCGGTGAAGGAACTCACCGACGGCCGCGGTGTGGATGTCGTCGTGGACCCGGTCGGCGGTGACCGCTTCACCGACTCATTGCGTTCGCTGGCTGTCGGCGGGCGCCTGCTGGTCGTCGGGTTCACCGGCGGCGAGATCCCCACGGTCAAGGTCAATCGCCTGCTGCTCAACAACGTCGACGTGATCGGCGCGGGTTGGGGCGCCTGGACGTTTTCGCACCCCGGCTATCTGCAGGAGCAGTGGGCCGAGCTGCAACCGCTGCTGGCTTCCGGCGCGGTGCCCGCACCGCAGCCCGATGTGTATCCACTCGAGCAGGCAGCTGCGGCCATCGCGTCGCTGGAGAACCGCAGCGCCAAGGGCAAGGTGGTGCTCACGCTTCGCTGATCGACCCGAATGCGGGAATAACAGCGCCGCCGCCGGTGTTGCGGGGTGCGTGACTGACCATGCCGAATTGAGCCCGACCGACTGGGTACGCGAGCAGACCCAACGCATCCTGGAACAAGGCACCACCGACGGAGTCGAGATTCTCGACCGCCCCATCGTGCTGTTCACGACGACGGGCGCCAAGTCCGGCAAGAAGCGGTACGTACCGCTGATGCGCGTGGAAGAGAACGGCCGCTACGCGATGGTGGCCTCCAAGGGCGGCGCCCCCGAACACCCGTCGTGGTACTTCAACGTCAAGGCCAACCCCGCCGTGACAGTGCAGGACGGTGACAAGACCGCGTCGCTGACCGCCCGCGAAATCTCCGGTGACGAACGCGAGCACTGGTGGAAGCTGGCCGTCGAGGCCTACCCGCCCTACGCCGAATACCAGACCAAGACCGACCGACAGATTCCGGTCTTTATCGTCGAATGACGGCTACCACCAACCGAGGGCGTCAGACATCTGGCGGGCCAATTCGGTGGTGAGCGTCCGCACGTAGGCCGCCGACAGGTGGTGGGCATCGTGGTAGACCAGCACGTTGCCCTCGACGGCGCGGCACATGGTCGGACGGCATACCGCGTCACTGAGGTCGAGCGGCTTCATCAGCGGATAGTCGGCCAGGTGATCGAGGGTCGGATTGCGTTGGGCCAGCGCTTCGTTGCGCGGCACCCCGCAGGACTCGGCGTCACCTCCGGACGACAGGCAGTCCACCGGCGAGAAGAACCAGCCGTCACGGATCATCCACGGGGTATCACGCACGCCGAGCATCGGGATTCCGTTGGCGGACAGGTCATCCCAGATCCCGAGGTAATAGTCGGGCACATAGTCGCCGGGGCCGTTGAGGATCGGACGTGTCGAGGTGAAGAACACATAGTCCGGTCGGTCGGCGATGATCTGGGCCAAGGCGTTATCCGACCACGTCCGGCAGGACGGGTACTTGTCAAAGGATCCCGCGATGATCGGCACGGGTTTGGTGGTCAGCGGGCATCCGAACTTCAGGTAGGTGGTCACCTTGACGCCGTGCTGACGCCCGATCTGGTGCAGCGCGGTCAGCCAGTGCTCGGAGTGCGACCCGCCGGCCAACGCAATCGTGTGGGTGCCCTTGGGATCTCCGTACACGCAGGTGACGACCTCTCCGCCGGTGAACCCCGTAACGCAATGGTCGACCGACGACGGAGGGATGTTGTCGTCGGCCTCCAGCACGCTCGGGCGCATCGGCAGCTTCGCCACCCTGCGGTTCTCGATGAGCGCCTGCGCACCCGGATAGTCACGTATCGGAAGCATGCCCAGTTCCGCACCACTGGCCCGGGCCAGTGCCACATGGCCCTGCCACATGAGCGATGCCGCCACGAGCGTGACCGCGACCAACACCACGACCGCGCCCGACACCATCCTCATGCCGGCCCCGCGACGCCACGGAAGGTGGGCCCACCTCGCAGTGAGGACCGCCAGCACAACTGCGACCAGCATGACCGCCATGCCGTCGACCGGCCCGACAACATCGTCGTTGGTGGTCGCCAACCAGAAGATCAACAGGGGCCAGTGCCACAGATACAGCGGATAAGCCAGCATTCCGACGGTGACCAACGGGGTGCTGCGCAAGAATTCGTCCGTCTTCGACGACGTCTCCGCGACGCCGCTGACGATGATCAGCAGCGTCGCCGCCACCGGAATCAACGTCCAGATGCCCGGGGACTGCACGGTCCGATCGGTGAGCACACCGCACACCAGGATTGCCGCCAACCCGGCTGCCGCCGCACCGGCCCGTAACCAGCCGCTCCACCGGATGCGGCCCAGCCGGCCGGACACGAAGGCCGCAGCCATCACCCCGGCCAACGGCTCCCAGGCCCGAGCGGCGGTGCTGTAGTAGCCGAGCATCGGGCTGTCTGACTGCGTGGTGACCGCGTAGTACAACGACACCGCCATCGCGGTACCGGACACGGCAACCAGAATGCTGCGTCGCGCGCCACCACCTCGACGCACCGTCACCGCGATGACCGCAGCGGCCAGCACGACGAACGCGACTGCGAACTGGCCCAGCACCGAGACCGCCCACAGGTGGTGCAGCGGGGTCACCGCCTCACCGGCCTGTACATAGTCGTCCGCCGAACCGAGCAACTGCCAATTCTGATAGAAGCCCAGGCCGGCCAGGGTCTGCTCGGCGAATGACTCCCACCGGGTCTGCGGCTGGATGAGCACGGTCAGGACCGCAGACACCACCAGCACGAGAACCAACGGCGGCACCACCCCACGGGCCGCCCGGCCCAACTCCGCGGCCAGGGCGGACGGGCCGGCGTTTCCGATACTCCGCAGGACGCGACCGCCGACGACGTAGCCGGCCAAGACCAGCAGGACATCGATGCCGCCGGATGCCCGCCCGAACCAGAAATGGCAGACGACGACCATCACGATGGCCACACCGCTCAATCCGATCAGGTCGTCACGACCCCGCCGCGTGGCAGCAGGAACGCGAACCTGATCGTCGACAATCACGTGCACGCTGAAACTTTCCCTGGGCTGTCGTCGCCGGTCACTGACGACGAGAACACCCTGGGGCACGCCGTTCGCCGCACCGAGCATAGGCCACGGCGCCGGGTGGTCACGGTGGGCGGCCGAACGGCCCTAGGGCCGAACCGGATAGATGACGCTCGCCAATTGTACGAAACGGCCATAGGCATATTTGCCGGGCAAATCTAGCCTTGAGGCATGACCGCCACCGCCACCCCGGCCGCCAAGAAGTCGATCTACCGGCCCTTGGAGCTGTTCGCCACCGACCGACTGCTCGATCACGACGAGCGTGAGATCGCGGCGACGGTGCGCAAGTTTGTCGATACCCGGTTGAAGCCCAACGTCGCGGAATGGTTCGAATCGGCCACCCTGCCCAGGGAGCTGGCCAAGGAGTTCGGCAATCTCGGGGTGCTCGGCATGCACCTGCAGGGGTACGGCTGCGCGGGCACCAATGCCGTCAGCTACGGCCTGGCCTGCATGGAGCTCGAGGCCGGTGACAGCGGGTTCCGCAGCTTCGTATCCGTCCAGGGCTCGCTGTCGATGTTCTCGATCTACCGCTACGGCTCGGAAGAACAGAAGAACGAATGGCTGCCCCGACTGGCTGCCGGCGACGCGATCGGTTGCTTCGGCCTGACCGAGCCCGACTTCGGTTCCAACCCCGCAGGCATGCGCACCCGCGCCCGCCGAGACGGCGCCGGAGAAAACGCAGACTGGGTGCTCAACGGCACCAAGATGTGGATCACCAACGGCAACCTCGCCGACGTGGCCACCGTGTGGGCGAGAACGGGGAACGGCGACGGGGATATTAGAGGCTTCCTGGTGCCCACCGACACACCGGGATTCACCGCCAACGAGATTCACCGCAAGCTCTCGCTGCGGGCCTCGGTGACCTCCGAGCTCGTGCTGGACAACGTGCGACTGCCGGCCTCGGCGCAACTGCCGCTGGCCGAGGGACTGTCCGCCCCGCTGTCCTGCCTCAATGAGGCCCGGTTCGGCATCGTGTTCGGGGCACTCGGCGCGGCCCGCGACAGCCTGGAGACCGCGCTCGACTACGCAGGCTCGCGCGAGGTGTTCGACAAGCCGCTGACCAGCTACCAACTCACCCAGGAAAAGCTGGCCAACATGACCGTCGAGCTCGGCAAGGGCATGCTGCTGGCGATCCACCTGGGCCGCATGAAGGATGCCGAGGGGGTCCGGCCCGAGCAGATCAGCCTGGGCAAGCTCAACAACGTCCGCGAAGCGCTGGCTATCGCCCGTGAATGCCGAACCCTGTTGGGCGGCAGTGGAATCACCCTCGAATACGCACCGCTGCGGCACGCCAACAACCTGGAATCCGTCCTCACCTATGAGGGCACCTCCGAGATGCACCTTCTCGCCATCGGCAAGGCACTGACCGGGCAGGCGGCCTTCCGCTGATGACCGCTGTCATCGAGCACCTGATCGGCGGACAATGGGTGCCGGGCACCGGTGATGAGCTGCTCAGTGTGAACCCGGCCCGGCCGAGTCTGATTGTCGCTCAGGGAAGTGACGCACGGTCCTCCGATGTCGACGACGCAGTGCGTGCCGCCACGGCAGCGACGGCGCCCTGGGCCGCCACCCCGATGCACCAGCGCGGAGCAGTCCTGCTGGGCGCTGCGGACATTGTCGACCGCAATGCGGAGGCGTGGGGGCTGGATCTGGCCCGCGAAGAGGGCAAGACGAAAGCCGAAGGCATCGGCGAGGTTCGGCGGGCCGCGCAGATCCTGCGCTATTACGGAAATGAGGGTGATCGGCAGGCGGGCGAGATCTTCACCTCCCCCCGGGCCGGTGAACAGATCCTCATCACCCGCAAGCCGTTGGGCGTTATCGGGGTGATCACACCGTTCAACTTCCCCATCGCCATCCCGGCCTGGAAGATCGCACCCGCGTTGGTCTACGGCAACACCGTGGTGTGGAAGCCCGCGAGTACCGTTCCGCTGCTGGCGATTCGACTCGCGCAGGCGCTGACCGAGTCCGGTCTGCCTGCCGGTGTGCTCAACCTGCTGATCGGCGGATCCGACGTCGGTAACGCTATCGTCGACCACCGCGGTATCGACGCCATCACGTTCACCGGTTCCACCGGAGTCGGGCGGCGCATCGCCGCGGCCGCAGCGGCACGTGGAGTACCCGCACAGGCCGAAATGGGCGGCAAGAACGCCGCCGTCGTTCTCGATGACGCCGATATCGATCTGGCCCTCGAGCAGGTGATGCTCGGTGCGTTCCGCTCGACCGGGCAGAAATGCACCGCCACGTCCCGACTGATCGTCACCGAAGGGATCGCCGAGAAGTTCCTGGCCACACTGGCCGAGCACGCGGCGGCACTGACCGTCGGAGATCCGACCGACGATGCGACACAGATGGGTCCGGTCATCAACGGCACTGCACACCAGTCGATTTCGGCGGGGGTTCAGGCCGCGGCCAGGCAAGGCGCCACGGTGTTGACGGGCGGACGCCCCTACGCCGACGGCCCGCTGGCCGAGGGCTACTTCATCGCGCCCACCATCATCGAACTCGACGATGCACCGGCCGACGTGTGGACCGACGAATTGTTCGGACCGGTCCTCGCGGTCAAACGGGCCGCCGATGCCGACGCCGCGTTCGCGCTCGCCAGCGACAGCGAGTTCGGCCTCTCGGCGGCGATTTTCACCCAGGACCTGACCCGGGCGCTGCAGGCGGTCGAGCAGATCGACGTCGGAGTGCTGCACGTGAACTCCGAGTCGGCCGGCGCCGATCCGCACGTACCGTTCGGTGGCGCCAAGAAGAGCGGGCTCGGCCCCAAAGAGCAAGGTGGCGCAGCGCGGGACTTCTTCACCCACACCACCACGGTGTACCTTCGCGGCGGGCGGCCGGGCGCATGAGCGCAAGCGCCCTCGACGGAATCGTCGTCGTCGATTTCAGCCGCGTGCTGGCCGGGCCCTACGCGACCATGATGCTCGGTGATTTCGGCGCGGAGGTCATCAAGATCGAACGCCCAGGTACCGGCGACGACACCCGGGCCTGGGGACCGCCCTACGATTCATCCGGAGTGGCAACATATTTCAACTCCGTCAACCGGAACAAGCGGTCACTGGTGCTGGACCTGACCGACCCGGACGACCGGGATCACGCCCGGTCCCTCGTGGCCGGTGCCGACATCGTGGTCGAGAACTTCCGGCCGGGCACCATGGAGAAACTGGGACTGGGCTACGAGGACCTGCGGGCAATCCGTCCCGATGTCATCTACTGCTCGATCACCGGGTTCGGCCACGACGGCGGCGCCGGATTGCCGGGCTATGACCTGTTGGTGCAGGCGGTCGGTGGGTTGATGAGCGTCACCGGCACCGAACCCGGCGATCCCACCAAGGCCGGCGTGGCCCTGGTCGACGTGCTGGCCGGACTGCACGCGCTGAGCGGAATCCTGGCGGCACTGGCGCATCGCGATCGCACCGGGGTGGGCCAGCGCGTCGACACCAACCTGTTCTCGGTGTTGTTGTCCTCCATGGTCAACCAGGCTTCCGGGTATCTGGGCGCCGGTGCAGTACCGCAGATGATGGGTAACCGCCATCCGAGTATCGCGCCGTATCAGACGTTCGACACCGCCGACCGGCCCATCGCGGTCGCGGTCGGCAACGACAAACAGTTCCGTGCCTTCGCCTCGGCCATCGGCGAACCTGAGCTGGCCGACAACCCCCGGTTCCGCACCAATCCGGAACGGGTCGCACATCGGGATGAGTTGTGCGCCATCATCGAAACCGCGTTGAAGAACCACGGTGCCGACCACTGGTACGCGGCACTGACCGCCGCGAGTGTGCCGGCCGGGCCGATCAACGACCTGTCGGAGGCCTTCGCGTTCGCCCGCGAACTCGGGTTGGAAGCGACCGTTGCGGTGCCCGGAACGTCCACACCCCAAGTGGCCAACCCGATCACGTTGTCGGCGACACCGGTCACCTACCGCAGCGGCCCGCCTCGGCTCGATGCCGATTCGCTGGACGAGGGCGACCTCACCCCGAGCGGGACGCCAGTAGCTGCCAGGCCCTGAGCGCCAGCCACAGCTGCGCCCGGGTGTCGGCCGATTCAAGGTCATCGCCCAACAGATGACAGATGCGGCGCATCCGGTTGCGCATGGTGTGGCGATGAACCGCCAGCTCGGCAGCCGCCGCCTCCATCTGGCCGTTGCGGCCGAGAAAGGCCGCCAGGGTGGGGATCAGCTCGTCACCCCCGCCCAGCGAGTCCAATGGTGCTGCCAATACCCGGAGTTCGGCGGTACTTCGCCCCTCGAGCAGCACCCCCATCGGGCTGAGTTCACCGAATTCGCCGAACCGCCCGCCCCCGGAATGCGCCGCGATGCGGGCCTGTTCCAAGGCCGTGTGCAGATCGGCCAGCCCGGCGGGCCGGCTCATCCCACCACCGACCACGATTCCCGTCTGCTGTTCGAGTTCCGCGACACAAGTACGGATGCGGCGTCGGCTCCCGACGGCCGGAACCACGAGCACGATCTCGTCACCCATCGGAGCCATCAGAAACGATGCCAACAGCCGGCCCAGTACATGCTCGGCAGCCAACACGGGGCCGGCACCGCTGAACGACGCCACCACGATGTCCCCGTCGGGCTCGAAACCGAAGTAGCGCAACACCGCACTGTCCACCGCGCCGGCGCCCGAGATCATCTCGCGGGTCACCGCGGTCCTCAGCAGTTGCTCGGCATCGACCACCCGGGCCGGCTTCTCGATCGCGATCGAGATCAGCGACACGGCGTGCGCGACCAGGAACCGGTCGGCGTTGGACATCGGGCCGGCCGTGCGCACCGCAAGCCGACCGCGAACGGGTTGGGCGGCCCGCAGGTTCTGAATGGTGACATAGGCGTCCCCGTCCGTGGTCACGTGGGCGCCCTGCCTGCGCGTCGGAGGAACCTGCTCGCCCAGCACGGAGAGCAACCGCTCTCGGGCACCACCCCCGGCAGCCAACACGATGTCGTCGGTGTCGACCACCACGACGGTCGCGGACAGACAATCGGCCAGCGCTTCGACCACTCCGGGGATGCCGCCCCGCAGCGTCGCCCGGGCCAGCACCTCCTGATCGTCGACGACACGCTGCACCGACCGCAGTTCGTCGGCCTTCAGTGCGTCGATCACCACGCGGGCGATCGCGATGAACGGAGTCGACGCGGGCACCTCAAGCACCGGGATCCCCAACTGATCGCCGGCGGCGCGCACCGCCTGCGGGATGTCGGCAATGGTGGTGCCCGTGTCGATGGCCAGCGCTGCGGTCCCGGCCGCGGCCAGACGCGCCACGTAGGCGGCCTGTGCATCGGCATCGGCTCCGATGTTGATGCCGGTCGTCATGACCAATTCACCACCGGCCAGATACGGGGTCGGGTCGGTCAACTCGATCGCATGTGCCCAGGAGATCTCACGGTCCGCGCCGCGCGCTCCGGCCACCAGGACGAGACCGAGGTGCTCGAGCTCGGTCAGGTCCCGCACGGTGAGTGCCACAGGAGAAGTCTTACTCCGTTTCCGGCGTACCTTCCCGAACCAGCGCGTCAACGCCGGCTCTTGATCAGACCTTCGACTTTCAGATCATCCTCGGGAAGGTGCGCCCTTTCCCCACGCCGCCTCACCGAGGCTCATCCACAGGTTCTGATCATTGCTCGGGACCACTTCCGATGGCCCCGATCTATTGCCGCCGCCGCACAGCGCCGACCCTGCACAGCATGAACTCGGCTCGATCGTGTGGTCCGCCAGGTGATTGGTGCAGCCGGTGCGCAGTGAGCGGTGGTAAATTTTGTCAGCAAACTGACAGGTGCCACGTATCCAAACTGGGGGGATCGCGATGGGTGACGAATTGCGGGTTGACCCGACACTGGTGTCGGTGGCTGCCGATCGCATCGATACGGCTGCTGAGGGATTGCGCGCGGCCCATGCCACTGCCAGTGACCGCATCACCGCTGCCTCGGCCGGTTGGGTCGGTACCAGCGCGGCCGCCCTCTCAGGGGCGGGCACTCGATGGCAGGAACAATCCGCGGCCCGCTATGGCGAGCTGGTCGGGCTTGCCGGCGATTACCGGTCCGCAGCGGCCGGCTATGTCAACACCGACGAGGGCGAAGCCGCCGACGTTCAAGCAGCCGCCACAGCGATGGGAATCTAGAACCCATGACGCTGTCGATGGCTGATGTTGAACAGTGGGACCCGGGCCAGATTGATGAAGTGGCCGATGCACTCGTCGAACGCTCCCGCCACAGCGGGACGACCGCCGACGAACTCGGTGAGGCACACACCGGCGCCGACTGGCACGGCGAGGCCGGTGACGCCGCCAAACAAGCCGGCGACAAGACAGCGGCCGGGTGATGACCGCCGCGGCTGGCGGTGAGGTCACGATCCCGGCCGAGCAGGGTTCCGGAGACGGGCAATCCATGCAGGACGGACAACTCACGCCCGAGGAGTCGGCGCGGTTGCAGGCCAACACCACGCTCACGCCGCAACAGCTGGACGCGTTGGCGCGCGGTGAGCTGGTGCTACCTGCCAGTCAGATGGAGTATCTGAACCAGGTGGCGCGCTCGCTGGATGGTAAGAGCACGCCCGAGATTCGGGCGCTGATGGATCGCCTTGGCGCCGATGGGGATCGGTTGCAGGACGCGTTGCAACTGGTGTCCAACGAAAACATCACCACGGTTGGCGCTGGTGGGCTGAAGGGCAGTTTCGAGTCTTTGCCGGAGGCGGTTCGCCGCGATCTGACCAAATACCCACTGAACACTCATGATTCGCCGGTGGGGGCCTACACCTCGGCGCGGCCTGAATTGCTTGACCTTGCGGGAATGGTGGAGCGGGGCAATCCGGCGTTGCAGCAAGGGTCGTCGTTCGATCAGGCGATGCTCAAGCAGGCCGAGATGATGCTGGATAACTCCAAGATCTCGGACAAGTTGCCCAGCGCCAACGTTCAGGATTTGGTGCCGTTCAACAAGGGCCAAGTCGATCCGACGTTGCAGGCGATGCTGTCGGCGGCCGGACGCGATCAGATGGCCCTGCACGGCGCGCTGACCGGTGAACACGGCGACAGAATGATCGAAAACGTGTTGACCCGGCAATGGGCTGATGACGGGGCTGCAGCGTCGAACATGTTGACCGGCCTGGCCCCGGTCGCCGAAGCGACCAATCTGGCCGACCCAACCCAGGTAGCCCAGGCCACCCGCGCCGGGGAGATCATGCACGCGGTCGATCAGTGGGCAGGTGAAAACGCGCCCAAACTATTGGACATTGCCGGTACCGACGGCCAGTCGCTCGGGCAGGTCAATCCCGAACTGGCCCGCGGCCTGGCGGAAGCCAACAGGCCCTACATTGACGACATGCTGGGCAACAAACTCGACAACACCCTCGGCTTCGAGCCGTTGGATGACCTGAAGAAGCCGGAGTTGCCGGTCACTCGCGACTTGTTCTCGGTGATCGACAGCGACAGACAAGCTGCCGAAACCCTAAATGCAAAGGCCTATTTGAACGGCATCCAGTACGAGGATAACTTCGAGAAATCCATCGTCGCCGGTGAAAGTCCGAACGTGGGCGACTTGCATTCCGCGGGCACGATGCGCGGGGTTATCGAAACCGCAGCCAACATCGCCGACAACGACGCTATTAAGTATGGCAATCTCGAAGATGTTCGGGCGTACGAAAGCCGCGGTGAATGGCTCGACGCCGCCAAGGAGTTGGGTGGACAAGTACCCGTACTCAAAGAGTTGCTCGATGGCATCGGCAAGATGCCTGGCGACCCCTTGAAGGAAATTTTCGTTGGTAATCTCCCCACACCCGATCCCACAACAGGGATCGCCACTACCACATCCGAATCCCTTCAGTATTCGGTGGCATCCGAATTGCTCAATAACAGCATCGGTGACAAAAGCGCCTTTTCCCGACTCGGTTTGCTCGATGAATTCGGTAACCTCAAGGCGCTTGACAACGCTTCGATTCCCAATTTCCGGACTGCGTTTCTGGACTACTTCGCCGGTATTGATCCGAAGGTGGCGTTGAGTATGTTGCAATATCAGGCGGCTTACAGCCAAGCACACCCCACGGCGCAAAGCCACACCGGCGAGTGAGGAACACCGCGATGCGTTTCGCCCGCGTGTGCGCAGCGGCGCTGCTCATGTTGTTGGTCGCCGCCTGTGGCGGCCGTGACGATACCGCCGCGCCGCCCCCTGTTCCTACGTTTGCCAACTGGCCTGCGACGTTGGACGGGTTTCGGTTCAGGTGGGCCGCGGAGCCGGGAATCGACTTGTTGTCCGGCCCAGCAGTGCCGCTGAGAGCGTATCTGGAGTCGCATCGGCTGGGGGATTTGACCTCCAACCCCGACGATGCGTATCCGGGATTCAAGCGTGCGGTGCCATCGGCGGGAAAGCCGATCGATCAGCCGTCGTCTACTCTGCCGTTCCAGCTGTGGAGTATCCAACCGGCTACCCTCCCGGCATTGGTATACCTGCAACCGACACGGTTCTACGGGAACGAATACTTCCACATCCTCGATCTGACACCTATTGACGGTGGAGGCTACCGGGCATACATCTGCGATGGGCTCTACAACGTTTTTCATGAGGCCGCCGACTCGCACAAGTTGCTTCCCGTCTACCGACCGGATGCGGACGTATTTGCGGTCGAAGTGTGGCGTGTGGAACTGACAGACACGCCGCCAGTCCCGCCGGGTGCACCCCCTGCTGCCGCAGCACCGCAGCAGGGTCGCAATCCCGCGCCGCTGGGCGATGTGTTCGGCCCGTGGCGCATCACCGGGGCCAGCCCCAACACATCGTGGGGAGCCACTGACGGATCGGATCCCGAGGCCGGCGCCGACCCCGCCACCTCTCAACTCAGAGAGCGATGCCGCAATCTGATGCCCCACGATGCGGCCCAGCGGCAGGCCATCTACGCCAGTCGACTCGACACCCCACCCGTCGCCGAACCCGCGGTGCCAGGCTGGCCCGACAACGCGGCATGAAACGCGGCATGCGGGCTACGGCTCTCGCGCGGCTGTGCGTTCTTGTTTCATTGGCGGTCGGGTTGACGGGATGTCATAGCGGCGGCTTCGCATTTGAGCCGACCAAGTGGCCGGAGTCGTTGGAGGACTTCCGCTTTCGGTGGAGCGCCGAACCTGGCATCGACCTGCCATCCGGCCCGGCCGTGCCATTACGGGCATACTTGGAATCGCACCGCATCGGCGATATGACGCGCAACACGGACCTTGTCTATCCGGGATGACACGCGCTGTTCCCTGACACAGAACACCGCGCCGTCGATCTCGGCGTCAGTGCGTCGGCGTGCCGCCCGCCGGATTCGGGTGCGCAGCGGTGAACAACGCCGTCACCACCGCAAGCACACTGATCACCGCCGCAGCCGTGAAGGCCGCATGCACCCCGGGAAGATCCGGGGCACCGCCCGAATGCGAGGCCTTGGTCATGACCGTCACGAACAGCGCCGTGCCGGCCGCGCCCCCGACCTGTTGCAGTGTCGTGAGGATGGCGCTGCCATGCGAGTAGAGCCGGTCGGGCAGAACGCTCAGCGCGTCGGTCATCAACGGGGTGAACATCATCGACAACGCCACCATCATGACCGTTTGGAGGACAACCAGTTCCCAGACCGCCGACGCCCCCGACAGCATGGTGAATCCCCACAGGGCCACGCACAACGCCACCGACCCTGGTACGACCAACCGTCGGGCGCCGTGACGGTCGTAGGCCCGACCGACCAGTGGACCTGCGATGCCCATCAGCAGCCCACCCGGCAGGCTCGTCAGACCGGCGACCAACGCACTCTTCCCCAGCACATCCTGCACATACAGCGGCACCATGATGATGGCACCGAACAGCGCCATGAAGCCGAGGACCACCAGGCCCAGCGACACCGAGAACCGCCGATAGGTGAACGGCCGAAGGTCCAGGAACGCGCGGTCACGTCGTTGCAGCTGTATCTGCCGGGCGCCGAAGATCAACATCGCCACCGCGCCGATCGACATCGGCACCCACGCGGGGACGGCCGTTTGACCGTGGGCGGATTCACCCATCAGCGACAGTCCGAACACCAAGCCCGCGAACGCCATCGCCGACAGCGGTACCGAGATGGGGTCGATGGGCGTCGGCTTCTGCCGTTCCTCGTCGACCCCAAGCCAGAGGAGACCGGCGCCGAGGGCCACCAGGGCGATCGGCAGCACGATCCAGAACATCCAGCGCCAGTCGAGCGAGCCGAGGATGAAACCCGACAACGTCGGTCCGATCGCCGGCGCGACCGCGATGACGATCGAGATGGTCCCCATCATCTGCCCGCGCCGGTCGGCGGGGATCAACGTCATGACCGTCGTCATCAGCAGCGGCATCATGACCGCAGTGCCACACGCCTGCACGATCCGTCCGGCCATGAGTACCGCGAACCCCGGCGCGAGCGCGGCCACCAACGTGCCGGTGCAGAACAAGGTCATCGATGTCAGGTAGATGCCGCGGACCGGGAACCGCTGCAGCAGCGACCCGGACATCGGGATGACGACCGCCATGGTCAACAGGAACCCGCTGGTCAGCCATTGCGCAGTGTTCGCGGAAACATCCAGATCGACGATCAGCGCCGGTAGCGCGACGCTCATGATCGTCTCGTTGAGGATCATCACGAACGCCGAGCTGACCAGCAGCGCGATGATGACGTGAGCGCTCGACTGGGTGCGCAGCGGCGTCGCGGTGTCCTCCGCCCCGATGCTCATGCACACTCCCCTTGTCGCCGCACTCCTCATGTGTGCGGCTACCCAGGGTAGGCGGGACACCTGTGGCCGTGAAACTCAATTTCCGCGCGCACACCCTGCCCAAGAGACGTACCGTCTGGCAAGATGCTCGACAGTCCACTGACAAGACGCTCTGTCTAGTGAGATTCTGACGACGCGAGGAGCACGACGAGATGCCACAGACGGCCGCCCCGGGACCGCAGCCGGCGGAGTACGACGAGGACTGGGTGCGCGCCAAGTACGCGCACGAGCGCGACAAGCGCCTGCGGGCCGACGCCGTCGACCAGTTCGTCGAGGTCACCGCGGACTTCTCGCACTACGCCGATGACCCGTGGGCGCAACCCCTGCACCGCGATCCGGTACGCGACCACGTGCAGGTCCTGATCATCGGGGCCGGGCTGGGCAGCCTGATCGCCGCGGCGCGACTGCAGGAGGCCGGCATCGACGACGTCCGGATCGTCGACACCGCCGGCGACTTCGGCGGCACCTGGTACTGGAACCGCTATCCAGGCGCCCAGTGCGACATCGAGTCCTACATCTACCTGCCGCTGCTCGAAGAGTTGGGCTACATGCCGACGGAGCGCTACGCGCACGGGCCGGAGATCCGCGAGCACCTGCAGGCCGTCGCCCGCCACTATGGGCTGTACCGAAATGCCTTGTTGCAGACCACTGTTACCGGCATGCACTGGAACGGCGCCGCCGCGCACTGGCAGGTGACGACGAATCGCGGTGACCTGCTGACCGCGAACCTGGTCGCCGTCTCACCCGGATCGCTCACCCGGCCGAAACTGCCCGGAATTGCGGGCATCAACGAGTTCGGCGGGCACACCTTCCACACCAGCCGCTGGGACTACGGCTACACCGGCGGTGACGAGACCGGCGGGCTGACCGGACTGCAGGACAAGCGGGTCGGCGTCATCGGCACCGGGGCGACCGGGCTGCAGTGCATCCCGCACCTCGGCCGGTGGGCGCAGAAACTGTATGTGTTCCAACGGACTCCGAGCACCGTCGCCGAACGGAACAACCGGCCGACCGACCCCACCTGGGCGGCCAGTCTGATGCCGGGTTGGCAGCGCGAACGGATGGAGAACTTCACCCGCGTCACCTGCGGGGTCGAGATGGACCTCGATCTCACCGACGACGGATGGACCCGCAACGCGCTCGCCCTGACCGAACCAGCGGTGATCCGCGAGACCGCGCGCCTGGGCCGGGAGATGACGGCCGAGGAAATCGGCGCCTTCCTGTATCGCGCCGACTTCGACGCGATGGAGCGCCTGCGGGCCCGGATCAGCCGGACCGTGCGTGACTCCGGGACCGCCGACGCGCTCAAGCCGTGGTTCAAGCTGAACTGCAAGCGCGCCGGCTACCACGACGACTACCTGGAGACCTTCAACCGGGACACCGTCGAACTCGTCGACACCGACGGCCGCGGAGTGGAGCGGTTCACCGACACCGCCGTCGTCGTCGACGGGGTCGAGTACGAGCTCGACGCGTTGGTGTTCGCAACCGGCTTCGAGGTCGGCACCGAGTTCACCCGTCGTCTCGGGTTCGAGATCGTCGGGCGGGACAACCAGCGCCTCAGCGACAAGTGGGCCAAGGGGATGCGCACCCTGCACGGTCTGCAGAGCCACGGCTTCCCCAACTGCTTCTTCCTCGGCTACACCCAGTCCGGGGTTTCGCCCAACTACACCCACACCGCCGAGGAACGGGCCCGCCATTTCACCTACCTGGTCAAGACCTGGGCCGAACGCGGCGCGGCGACCATCGAAGCCACCCAGGAGGCCGAGAACGAATGGCTGGCGGAGATGAACGAGTCCACCGTGAAGCCCAAGGCGTTCTACGCCGACTGCACCCCGAGCTACCTGAGCTCAGAGGGTGATCGGGACAACCCACACAGCATGCTGGCCAACAACTTCGGCGGCAAGCCCGTCGACTTCTTCGACATGCTGCACAAGTGGCGCTCCACCGGCCAACTGGAAGGGGTGAAGATCGGGTGACCGAAACCGCTGATGCCGCAGCCGCCGGTGCGGCACCGAAACTGACCATGCGGGACCGGCACCGGCTGATGACCCGCGAACACCTGATGACCGCGGCCTTGGAGGCCTTCGCCGAACGTGGCTATGTCGCGGTGACCATCGACGACATCGTGCGGCGCGCCGGGGTCGGGCGGGCGACGTTCTACCTGCATTTCGACAGCAAGGCCGCGGTGCTGCGGGAGCTCCGCGACACCCGGATGACGGTGTGGACCGAAGAACACGCCCCACGCGGCGGCGAGTCGGGGCGCCCCTCGATCCGTGCCTTCTTCGAGAAGGTGGTCGATTTCTACACGTCCGCCCCGGAGCTCTACACAGCCTTGCATCAGGCGCGCGCCGCCGACCCTGAGTTCGCCGCCGCACACCGCGCGACGATGGAAGCCGACGTGAACGACTGGGTCGCCGGCAACGTCATGCCCGGTGCCGCCGAGGGACGGCTCCGGCTGGCCATCGCAATGATGTACGCGATGGTCGATTCCTTCATGCATGTGTGGCTCGTCGAGGGGTGGCCGTTGGATCGCGAGGCCGCCATCGACGCGATGACCGACGCCCTGCACGCCACCATGCGCTGAATGAACTCCGGGGAACGGTTCTGCCGCTAAAGTGCGTGCCGATCAGGCACCGAAAAGGGTGGGGGTAGGGCAATGACGAGCGGAGACGCGGCGGCCACGGCGGGGATGCCACCGGGCGAAGACCACAAACCCAGACGTCGCGGCTTCATGCAGTCGCTGACCGCACTGTGTGTCCGCTACGTCGAGCGGCTGATGCCCGATCCGTATCTGTTCGCGGTCATCCTCACCCTTCTCGTCGCGGCGCTGGTCGGGCTTCTGGTGCACGACGCCTCACCCAGCGGCATGCTCCAGGCCTGGTACGGCGGCGTCTGGGGATCGCAGAACATCTTCACGTTCGCCTTCCAGATGGTCCTGATCCTCGTGACGGGCTACACCCTCGCCGAGGCGCCGGTCCTGAAGCGGGCCATCGTCTACATCGCCGGCAAGCCGAACAACCAGGTCCAGGGGGCGCTCCTGTGCTTCGGCGTGAGTGCTGTTCTCTCCCTGCTGAACTGGGGACTCGGGCTGGTAGCCGGTGCGTTGGTCGCCCGGCAGGTCGCCAAGCGCTTCACCGACGCGCACTTCGGCTACCTCATCGCGGCAGCATTCATGGGCTTCATCATCTGGACACAGGGACTTTCGTCGTCGATCGCGCTGGCCAACACCGACGACAGCAGCCCGATCAACGTGATCCACAAACTGACCGGCATCACCGTGCCGCTGCAGCTGACCATCTTCCAGCCCTACAGCTGGCTGTCGGTCATCGTGGTGTTGGCTCTACTCGCCCTGGCGATCTGGCGGATGGAGCCGGCGGAGAGCCTGGCACCCGATCCGGCGGTGTTCGAGGACGAGGAGCAACCGGAGGACAAAGCCTCGCCCGGCAAGCGAACGTTCGCCGAATGGCTCGAAGACCTGTGGATTCTCAACGTCCTTGTATTCGCCGCAGGCATGGCCTATTTCGTCCTCAGCGGATTCGCCCTGAACATCGCCTCGATGATCATGCTGTTCACGATCACCAGTGCACTGCTGCACCGCACCCCGATCCGGTTCATCCGGGCCTTCACCGGTGCCGCGAAGGTCTCCGGACCGCTGCTCCTGCAGTATCCGCTGTACGGCGGTCTGGTCGGCTTGCTGGGTTATCAAGCGGCCGAAGGGGTCAAGCCACTGCAGACCCTGCTCGCCGAGATGCTCGTGAACGGTGCGACGCAGTACACACTGCCGTTCCTCACCTTCATCGGATCGTTGATCATCAGCCTGTTCGTGCCGTCGGGTGGCGGTCACTGGGCGGTGCAGGGCCCGATCGCCGTCGACTCGGCACTGGCGCTCGGCCAGGACTCACCGGCGTATCTGGGGTTGATCTCCATGGCGGTCGCCGTCGGCGAGGGTGTTGCGAACATGATCCAGCCGTTCTGGTTACTCCCCCTGCTGGCCATCGCGAAACTCAATGTCCGCCAAGTCATGGGCTTTACCGTCGTCGCGTTCTTGATCGGGGTGGTGGTGTTGGGTGCCACCACCCTCATCGCACCGTTCGTCATTTGACCCCGAGCGCCACCTCACCCGGTTAGGGTCGGAAAATGATCGAGGCAACGATGTTTCGCAGCCTGGCGTCGGCCGTGGCCGTCGTCTCGATGCTCGGTGTGGGCACCGCGTGCAGCTCAGGCGGATCGGACAGCCACAGCAGCCCGGAGCCGACAACCACGAGCACCTCGGCGAACGCCGAGGCCACGCCGTTCACCGGCGTCATCGAACCCGTCAACGGCACCCGGGGCACGGTCACCTACCGTGCCGAGTTGCCACAGTTGCGCGGCGGAGACGCCGCGGTGCGGGACAAGTTCAACAGCGGGATCCGCGCAGCCCTCGACGACTATCTCAAGCCCACCGAAGACAATCGCCCGACCACCGTCGCACCCGGCGTCCTCGACGAGGACGACCGCAGCGAGGTCTCCCACATCGGCAACGGCGCGGTAGCCGGTGTGCTGCTGCTCAACATCTTCGTCGACCATGCGGCGCATCCGTTCAACGCGGTGGCGACGACGGTGATCGATGCCCACACCGCCGAACCGATCATGATCACCGACCTGTTCACCGACCAGACCGCCGGGCTGACCACCCTCGTCGACGGCATCAAGACCGAGATCGCCGACGACGAGAAGCTGGCCGGCCAGTCCGCACCCGAACCGGTCGCCGATCAGCTCGCCAACTGGCTGCCCGACGACGACGGCCTGGTGATCTACCTCCCCGTCGCCCATGTGCTCGGCGACTACTACCCGGTGACCGTGGAGTGGAACACCCTCACCGGCTTGCTCGCACCCGGGATGCGGGAGCGGTTGACGCAGTAGGGCAACCCACCCCGTCACGGCCGCACACTCACCACCCCGTGCGCGCCGCGTTCGGCGTCGATCATCGCGTGCGAGACGAACGGGTAGTTACCCGGCTCCGGGAAGGTCAACTCGACGAAACCGCCTTGGGCCGGGAACAGCCCGAGGACCTGGGATCCGCCGGCACCGGGCCGCAGCCGGTAGTCCCCCTCGGCCCAGACCGTGTCGAACTGGCCGCCGACCACGTGGAACGCCGTGCCGCGGTTGGGCCCGGCAGCGAGCACCCAGATCCGGACCCGTTCGCCGACCCGGGCTTTCAGCGGTGCACGGTCGTACTGCAGGGCATAACCGTTGAACGCCACCAGGTCGGGCTTGTCTGCGCTGACCTTGTCGGCGTCGACCTCGCCGCCCTGCGGACCGAGGTAGAACTCGGACTGCACCATCAGATATTCGTGGTCGACGGCCGGCAGGTCCGGCGGGTCGATGACGACGGCGCCGAACATCCCGTTGGCGATGTGGACCGACATCGGCATGGTCGCGCAGTGATACAGCCAGATTCCGGCCCGGGTGGCGGTGAACCGATAGACCAGGCGCTCACGGGGATTGATGGTGCGCATGGGCTGATCCGGCGCCAACGACCCCGCGTGGAAATCGATGGAGTGCCCGATCGTGCCGTCGTTGATCAGGGTGATCTCGAAGACGTCGCCGATCTTGCCGCGCAGGGTGGGCCCGGGGGCGCTGCCGCCGAAGGTCCACAGCCGCTGGGTGATCCCCGGCGACACTTCCCGCTCGACCTCGGTGACCGGCAACGTCACCCGATGCAGGGTCGGTCCGGCGTCGTTCAGGCGTGGATCCCGGGCCACGAAGTGCGGACCGGGAATGTTCCCCAGGCTTCGCGCGACCTCGGCGGTATCGACGGACGCTGCGGCCGGGCCGGCGTGGTGGTTTGCCGACATGCCCGGTGCCGTTCCGATTGCCTTGACCGTCAGGGTCATTCCCATCTGCCGGTGTCCGGCCACCGAGCACCAGCCGTCCAGATCGGAGCCGATCACCCCGGCGTCGAGCACGGCGCTGGTCCCGGGTGCGATCCGTTCGGTGCGGGCACCATTGGCCAGAACCAGGTCGTGGCGGTCGGTGCCGGTGTTGACCAGGGTGATCTGCAGTCGGTTACCGGCGGGCACCTCGATGGTGTTCGGCACGAAGCGCATCCCCTCGACATGCACTTGCACCTCGGTGGTCTGCCCGGTTGCGGCGACCGACGCCTGAGGCGCCGTGGCGATTCCGAGGCTCGACGGGTCGGCGGCGACACCTGCCGCGGCGGTCAGGACGACAACGGCGAACCCGGCTGCGGCCACGCCCAGGCGACGCGGAAGCGGGACCGGCTCGGGACGGCCCGGTGTGGACTGCACACCGGTGTTGCGTTGGGCCAGCCACACCGCCCGCACCAACAGGGGCAGGAAGGTGGCGTAGGCCACCAGCACCAGCACCGACGAGGCGACCCGGACCAGGCTCGGGACCGGTAGCACGCACACCAACAACGCGGCGTTGGCCATGCTGATCCGCCACGGGGCACCACGTTCCAACGTCGCGATGGCGGCCAGGGCCGAGGCACGACCACCGATCACCACCGGAACGAGGTAGGCCAACGACCCGAACAGCACCTGCACCAGGAAGCCGGCCAACAGCACCGGAGCCAGCGCAGCGGTGACGGCGGTGGCGGCTTCCCAACTGCGGGCGGCCAGCAGCCCGACGCCGGCGTACCCGAGCGCACCGATCAGCCACACCACCCCGCACAGCACCGACAGGGTGGCGAAATCGGCTGGGCGCTTTCGGCGTATCTCGTCGAGGTGTGGCCAGAGCACCCAACCCGCCGCGGCCAGATAGAGCACCGCGCCGATACCCAGAATCTGCGGTGACGCCGCCAGGGCGCCACTCACGGCCACCCCGAGAGCGGCCAGCAGACCCGGCAGACCCCGACGGGCCGCCCGCTCGACCCCGTCGGCCATCCTGGTGCGCAACATCGTCGGCCACAACGTGACCAGGGTGCCGAGCACCATCAGGCCGATCCAGCCGAATACGTTCAGCACCGCATGCGCGGTGCGGAAGCGCGCGGCCAAACCTCCCGGTAACGCCGAATTCGCCATCGCCACACCGAGTCCGACACCCACGGCGAGCAACACCGCGGCCGCCACGTAGTAGTGCACGGTGATCGCGAACCGGGCGGGCAATGCGGCCCGCAGAAACCGCACCAGATCCGTGGCATGCACCAGGGCCACCGCGGCCACCAGGAGGCCGCCGGCCAACACCACCGGCCACCAGAACCCGACCATGCCGACGATCACCGTGACCGCACCGATGTTGAACGCCGTCAATCGCAGCACCTGACCGGGATACGGCGGGTCCGGCGTGCGGCGCAGCAGCGCATCGGCGAAATGTCGGCTCCAGATCAGGATGGCGTTGCCGGCCGCACCCAACCCCAGCAGGTGCACCAACAGCCACCCGGACAGTGGGATGGACCGGTGCGCGAGCGCCACCACCACCAGCGCGACCAGCCAGGCGAAGATCACCGACCCCGCGCGAAGGTGCCAGTTCGAGCGTTTCATGCCGCCACCTTCTCGGCCTCACGGATCGTGCGGCGGCTCACCGAGACCACTGCGACGACGACGAACGCCAGCACCGCAACGATATTGAGCACACCGCCCCACTGCACGGCAGCCTGACTGTCCCCGGCGTCGCCGACCGCGATTCGCAGCAGCAGCGAAACATGCAGCAGCACAACAGGTCCGTACATCATCGGGGTGTAGGGCAGTGGCCGGCGCAGCACCGCCGGCAGGATGACCGGGGCGTGCGCCATGATCATCGACATCACGAAGCCCAGCATCACCGCGTGCACGACGGCGTCGTAGCCGCGGCCGTCGGGAACCTGCCCGATCAGCACCCACGCTCCGGCCGGGACCAGGAGCCAGGCGTAGCCGGTGAGCAGGCACACCGCCATGTAGCGCGGGAGCCCGGTGCCGCGCACCGTGCGGCGGGCCACGTCATGCCACGCCAGCCAACCGATCATGGCGAGCAGGGTGAGGCCGAGCAGCCGGTAGCCCAGGCCCGGCCACAGCAGCGCGGCCAGCGCGGCGGTCAGGTAGGCGCCGGCGATGCCGGCCAGCATCGCCTCGGTGCGGAAATCTGAGTTCACGATGCGGGTCAGCTCGAGGCGTTCCCCGGCGATGGTCAGGATCAGGAACCCGGACAGCCACGGCAGCAGGACCGGCACCGCCAGATGGGCCGACCACAGCAGCGCGGCCCCCACCGCCAGGACCGCGCCGCCTGCCTGGATGAGCACGGCGATGTCGGTATTGCGACGCCACAGCGGCACGTACAGCACCACCAGCGCGGCGGTCCCGATCAGCAAGGCAGTGTTGGCGATCTGCTGGCCGACCGGCAACACCAGCAGCACCGCGCCCGCCCCCAGCGCCGCGGGGGCCAGATAGCCGAGGGTCCGACCGGCGGCCACGGCCCGTTCCAGCGCCACCACGGTGCCGACGAACCCGAGGGTCAGCAGTATCCCGTGCACCTCGGCCACGCCGTCGGCGCGCACCGGGGCCGGCAGGCCGAGCAGCGGCAACGCCGCGTTCAACCCGGCCAGCAGGGCGAAGCCGCCGGGCAGCAGGAGCAGTCCCCGTGCGCTCATGACCTGTCCCCTTGCCGCACAACGGGATTGGGCAGGAACAGGCGGCAGGCTCCGGGTTCGGCGAAGGGCACCAGTTCGAGGTCGCCGTCGATCACCGCCCCGATCCGATCCAGGATCCCCTCGATGATCCCGAGGTGCACCTGACAGACGATGGTCGGGTAGCGACGCGCCGCATCGAGCAACGGACAGGCGCGCAGGGCGATGCCCTCGGCCGCGGCACCCTCGCCTTCCGGGGCGAACCCGAGCCGGGAAAGCACGTCCAGCACGGTCCCCCGCGGATCGTCACCAAGGGCGGCGTCGGCCACCAGTTCTCGGCCCCACTCGACTCCGGCGGTGCGGGCATCGCGTTCCGGTGTGGCGCTGGTGCGGGCGAGATGCCCGGCCAGCGCGGTGGCCAGGCCGGCGTAGTCACTGGAGACGACGGCCGGGTCCGCGGCCGTGGGCCGATAGAGCGCGGCGGGGCGGCCGCGGCCGGTCGGCGCCTCGGTGAGGCGTTCGACGAGTCGGTACTCCAGCAGCGCGTCCAGGTGCTCGCGCACGGTGTTGGGGTGCAGATCCAGTCCGGCGGCCAGCGCGGCGATCCGCACCGGCGCATGCGTGCGCACGTAGTCGAGCACGGCCAGCCGCTGCCGGGATAGCGGCGGGTACCCGGCAGTCGTCGGGGCCGGCCGCGGACCCAAAGGCACGCCCTCTTTATTCACGGAATTAACTGTAGTAAATTGGCGGTACAGAGGCCAGTGGCGGTGAACACAGAATCCGCCAGGCCGGAAACGGAGGTCGTCATGTCCATCGATGAACTGGTCGTCGCGTCCACAGCCGCCGACGCCCAGGCGGTCGAGACCATCAAGAGCCACCACGCTCAACTCGCGGGCAGCCTGGGCACCTTGACCGAATCGATGCTGACCGCCGTCGAGCGGGGCGGCGACGTCGACGCGGCGCGCGCGGCCCTGGTGGAATTCCTCGGCACCGAACTGATTCCGCATGCCCTCGCCGAGGAGGAGTCCCTGTACCCGGCCGCGGCCCGGACCGAGCGGGCCGGCCCCCTGGTCGAGTCGATGATCGCCGCCCATCGGGTGATCGCGGGGCTGGTCGACCAGATCCGGACCGCACCGTCGGCCGTCCGAGCGGGCGCCGCCGCCGAGGCCCTGCGGGTCGTCTTCGGGGCACACCTGATCGACGAGAACGACCGGATCCTTCCGATCGTGGCGGCCGATCCGGACATCTCGCTGGCCGACGTCACCCACGGCATGCATGAACTGCTGGGCGAACAGGACTGCGGGGACACCGGGCACACCTGCGCCTGCGGGGAGCACGACACCGACGATCCGGTGCTCGACGTCCGCGACGTGCCGCACTCCATCAGGCACGCAACGGTATTCGGAGCGTTCGATGCCGTCCCGGTCGGCGGTGCGCTGGTCCTGGTGGCTCCGCACGACCCGATCCCGCTGCTGCGCCAGATGGTCGATCGGACGGCCGGTCAGATCGACATCGAGTACCACGAGCGTGGACCGGACGCCTGGAGATTGCGGCTGACCAGGCTCTGAGAGTGGTTCCGCCCCAATGGAGTATGGCCCTCAGGGTTTCGCCTGAGGGCCATTCTCACCGGTAGCGATCAGGCGTGCTCGGTGCCCGGGTGGAACTGCTTGACGCGGCGCAGCGTGTTCTCGTCGGTGTGGTGCATCTCGGCACCGGTAGCCGCCAGCCGCAGCAGGAGATCCGAGGTGTAGCTGAGGGTGCCGTCGTCGTTGAACGTGAAGCTGCTGGTGAAGTCCTTGATCTCGGCACGCTGCATCAGGTAGCGGTTCTGCAGGATGCCGTAGCTGGGATCACCGGGCTTGGCGTTGAAGTGCAGCGTGCGGTCACCGGGCTGGGCATCGCTGCCGGCCAGGATCGCGATGCCACGACCGAACACGACGTTGCGGATCACCTGGCCGTTGGCCTTGTCCCACAGCAGGAAACCGATCTCGTCGTGGAACGGGTCCATCGCCTCTTCGCCGTGCCGCCATGCGGTCATCGAGTAGTTGAGGCCCCACAGCTTCTGCTGACCGTTCTCCTGGATCGGGATCGGCTTGAACACTGCCTTTTCGAAGTAGCTGGTGTGGCCGGTGATGTCGTCGTCGTTGTGGTAGCTCAGATCGACACCGACGTCACCTTCCCATTCACCGACGAAGGGCGTCAGAGGCCCCAGCTTCTGCGGGCCCTGGATCTGGCTGAGTTCGGGGGTGGTGAGAGTGGCGGTCATTGTCGGTACTCCATTCGGTTGTTGGTTCACTGGGAGAAATCTCGGCAGGCCGGGCAGCGACCCCAGAAGGTCACCTCGGCCTCATCGACGCAGAAGTCGTGGTCGTCACCGGCCTGCAGGCAGGGGGCTTGCCCGGTGGCACAGGGGATGTCGATGACCACACGACAGCCACGGCAGACCAGGTGATGGTGATTGTCACCGGTCTCGAGTTCGAAGAGCGCGCGCAATCCGGCTGGTTCCACGCGGCGCAACAAACCTGCCCCGGTGAGCGCGTGCACCACGTCATAGATCGCCTGCGTCGACACGGCACCCAAGCGATCTCGGGCGCCGGCAGCGATCGTCTCGACATCCGCGTGCGGCCGTTCCACGAGCTCGGCAAGTACCGCGAGACGCGGTCGGGTCACCCGGAGCCCGGCTGTGCGCAGTCGATCCTCGGCGCTGTGCATGGGCCCTCGATTCTGGAGTTAGTCCAGATCATTGTGGATCAATTGTCTTGCGCAATGCAAGTCCTGTGAACTGGCTGGGTACTTGGATCAGCTGCTTCGACGATGAGCGGCCCCGGCCCCGATGAGCCATCGACCCAAATAGAGAATGGCCCCCGGACTGACGTCCGAGGACCATTCTCACTAGTAGCGGGGACAGGATTCGAACCTGCGACCTCTGGGTTATGAGCCCAGCGAGCTACCGAGCTGCTCCACCCCGCGTTGCAAATACAAGGTTACCGGGGTCTTACGCAGAGCTCCAAATCGTGTGCTCAGGGCTTGTTTTTGGGTCAAACCAGCCGCAGATTCAGTCCACGAAACGCACCACCTGGCCGCACCTGAACACCCCGGCCGGGTCGTGCCGCTCGGCCAGCGCGGCCAACCAGTGCCTGGTCTCGGCGTCGTAGACCCGCCCGGCCCGCCCAGCATCCTCGGACGGCGCGAAATTTGCGATCTGGCCGCCGCTGGACCACTGCGACAGCGCGACAATCAGTGCGCCGGCCTGTGCCACCACAGCGGCAGCCGTCGGGGGCGCCAGGACCCCGATGGTGGCCACCGTGAAGGCGGCGTCACGATGGCAGAACGCGCTGCGGTGGCGTCCCTCACGAGCGAATGCCCCGCCCAGCATCCGCACTTCCACGATCGTCTGCACCGAACCGGAATCCGGCCCGGCCGCCCCCAGGAGCACGTCGACCGTCTCCGCGGTCAGTTCCCGCAGCAGCGTGTGGTGTTCGTAGCACGGCATCGGATCGACCGGATCGGCATGCACCGCTCCGATGGCGGCGTACGGCATCACCGCGACGGTGTCGAGTACCGGCGTGGCGACCGCGCGCATCGGCGCCAGTCGCCGCTCGGCCTCGTCGAAATCGCCGACGGCTGCGTACCGGACCGCGACGGTGAAGCGACCGGCCAGCGGCTCCGGAATTCCGGGCAGCGGCGGGAGCTGTTGCAGAGCAATGGACGTCGAGATGGACTCGGGCAGGTCAGCACACCAGGTGGCCCACTCGCGCAGCACCACACCGGCGTCCGCACCATCGAAGTAGACCGCGCCACCGTAGAACTCGGGAATCGGCAGCAGGTCGATCTCGACCGAGGTGACAATGCCCAGCGTCGACTTTCCACCGCGCAGACCCCAGAACAGCTCGGCGTTCTCCTCCGGTGTGGCACGCAGCAACTCCCCCGCACCGGTGACCAACTCGAAGGACCGCACATGGTCCGACGACAGCCCGACGGTACGTACCAACGGCCCGATCCCCCCGCCGGTGAGGTATCCCACGACACCGACGCCAGGAGCCGATCCGCACGCCCCCGCCAGACCGTGCGGAGCCGCCGCGTCGAGCACCTGCTGCCAGGTGGCGCCGGCCGCCACCCGTGCGGTGCGCGCCACCGGATCGATAGTGACACCGGTCATCTCAGAGGTCACCACCAGGATCGTGTCGGACGCCACCGCCATCGCGCCGTGGCCGGTGGCCTGGACGGCGACCCGGTATCCCCTGGCCGCCGCGAAGCCAACGGTGTTGGCGATGTCGTAGGCGGTTGTCGCCAGCACTACCGCGGCAGGCTCCACAGTGGCCGCCACATTCCACGGGGTGGCCCGTTCATAGCCGACTTCCCCCGGCAACGCCACCGGGGCGGCCACGTGGGCCCGAAGGCCCTTCAACGCGTCGTCCAGGCCGTCGCGGGCAATATCGGTCAGGGTCATCGGGGTCCTCTCGGCAAAAAGTCCGTGCAAATTATCGACGCACAGCATCACCGGAACCACTTGGCGTTGACTTGGCGGCCAGGTCAAGCAGCACGAAAAGACGCGTAGGTACCCGAAATCCCGTGATTTGGGGTACCTACGCGTCTTTTCGCGGGGACGACTACTTGGCGGTGTCGTACTTCTTCATCGCATCGTTCAACCGCTGCAGCGCCTGCCCGTACTTGCCGAAGTCACCGCTGCGCTGGGCCTCCTGGGCCTCCGACAACGCCGACTCGACATCCTTCAGCGCCGCGGACTTGCCCGGCGACAACTGCACCGGCTCACCGGGCGGGACCGCGGCGGCAGGCGGAGGAACCGCCTGCGGTGCCTGGCCGTCGGCATTGGCCGGCGGCTGGGCTGCCGGTAGCGCCTCCGCCGACGGCACCGCCTGCGGCTTGCCGTCAGTGGGAGCCACATTGGTGGCGGTGGCACCCGCCCCCGGACCGAAGATCTCGGTCAGCGCATCACTGACGGTCGGGGCATAGCCCACCTTGTCGCCGTAGAGCATCGCGACGCGAATCAGGCGCGGGTACGACGAGGCGGCGTCGCTGCTACCCGGCGAGGCGTACACCGGTGCCACATACAGCAGGCCACCGTCGGCGACCGGCAGGGTCAACAGGTTGCCCCACCGGATCCGGTTCTGGTTGTCGCGCCCGATCACACCGAGATCCTGCGAGACGGCGGTGTCGGTACTGATCGCGTTGAACGCCAGCTTGGGACCGTTCACCTGACCCGGGATGGTCAGGACGGTGATCTTGCCGTAGCTCGCCGGATCGGAACTGGCACTGATGTAGGCGGCCAGGAAGTCACGCCGGATCCAGTTCATCGCGCTGGTCAACTGGAACGACGACGCGTTGCTGTTGTTGGCCAGGTCGCGGGCCACGATGTAGTACGGCGGCTGGAAGCTGCTCGCGGTGGGGTTGGGATCCAGTGGGACATCCCAGAAGTCGGCGTTGGTGAAGAACTTCACCGGGTCGTCGACGTGGTACTTCGCCAACAGCGCGCGCTGCACCTTGAACAGATCCTCGGGGTAGCGCAGATGGCTCTGCAGTTCCGGCGAGATATCCGACTTCGGCTTGACCGTGCCCGGGAACACACTCATCCAGGCCTTGAGGACCGGATCCTGCTCGTCCTGCGCATAGAGGGAGACCGTGCCGTCGTAGGCGTCCACGGTGGCCTTGACCGAGTTACGGATGTAGGACACCTGCTTGTCCGGCGCCAACCGGTTCACCGCAACCTCGTTGGAGTCCGCGGTGGCACTCGACAGCGTGGTCAGTTCCGAATACGGATACTTCTCCAGCGTGGTGTAGCCGTCGACGATCCACACCATGCGCTTGTTGACGATCGCCGGGTAGACGCTGGTGTCGGTGGTCAGCCACGGCGCCACCGCCTCGACCCGCTTGGCCGGATCGCGGTTGAACAGGATCTTGCTGTCCTCGCCGATCACGTTGGACAGCAAGAAGTTCCGCTCGGCAAACTTGGCGGCGAACAGCGAGCGGGTGAGCAGGCTACCCACCTTCACCCCGCCGCTGCCGGAGTAGGTGTAGTTCTTGGTCTCGGTGTTGGTCTCGTAGTCGTACTCACGATCGGTGTCCCCGATCTTGCCGACGATGGCGTAATCGGCTGCGGTATCGGCGATCACCGGTCCGAAGTAGACGCGCGGCTGATCCAGCGGTGCCGGTCCGGGTGAGACCACCCCGCCGTTCGCCCCCACCACACTGGACAGGAACTCCGGGTAACCACCGTTCTGGTTGGGATCGTTGGCGATTCCGCGCACCGTGTTGGCCGGCGACGCGATGAACCCGTTGCCGTGGGTGTAGACGGTGTGCCGGTTGATCCAGTCCCGCTGGTTGTCGATCAACCGGTCCGGGTTGAGCTCACGCGCGGCTACCACGAAGTCGCGCAGATTGCCGTCGGGTCCGGCGTAGCGGTCGATGGCCAGTTGATCCGGGAAGTAGTAGAAGTTCTTGCCCTGCTGGAACTGGGTGAACGCCGGGCTGACGATCGTCGGATCGAGCAACCGGATGTTCGACGTGGTGGCCCGGTCCGCCGCCACCTGGGCCGCGGTGGTCGCGCCACTGCCCTCGTAGCTGCGGTAGGTCACCGTGTCGCCGGTGAGCCCGTAAGCCTGCCGGGTCGCGGAGATACTGCGGCTGATGTACTCGGCTTCCTTCTGTGCCGCGTTCGGCTTGACGCTGAACTGCTCGACAACCAGCGGCCACCCCGCACCCACCACCATCGAGCTCAGCAGCAACAACACCACGCCGATGGCCGGAATCCGCAAGTCGCGCAGCACGATCGCCGAGAACACCGCGACCGCGCAGATCAGTGCGATGGCCAACAGGATCAACTTTGCCGGCAGTACCGCATTGATGTCGGTGTAGCCGGCGCCGGTGAACGGCTTGGCGGCTCGGGTGTTGCTGAGCAATTCGTAGCGGTCCAGCCAGTACGCGAACGCCTTCAGCAGGATCAGGAACCCGACGAGGCTGATCAACTGGATGCGCGCGGCGCGACTCAACGCGCCAGTGCGCCCGGTCAGCCGGATCCCGCCGAACACGTAGTGCCCCAGCAGATTCGCGACGAACGCCAGGAACGTCGCGACGAACAGATACGTCAGCACCAACCGGTAGAACGGCAGATCGAATGCATAGAAGCCGAGATCCCGGCCGAACTGGGGATCGGTGATCCCGAAGTCGCCGCCGTGCAGAAACAGCTGCACCCGCACCCAGTAGCTCTGTGCGATCACACCGGCGAGCAGCCCGATGAAAACCGGAACCCCGATCCCGAACAACCGCAACCGGGCCATCACGGTGGTGCGGTACCGCGCCACCGGATCATTGGGGCCTGCCGTCGGGACGAACACCGGACGGGTCCGATAGGCCAGCGCCAGCCCGGCGAACACCACCACCCCGATGAGCAGCCCGACCACGAGGAACACGATGAGCCGGGTAGCCAGCACGGTGGTGAACACCGACCGGTACCCGAGCTCGCCGAACCACAACCAGTCGACATACCCGTCGACGACCCGAGGCCCGATCAGAAGCGCTAGCACTGCCACCAGCGCCAGGCCGATCAGCACCCGGCTACGTCGCGTCAGCTTCGGCATCCTCGCCGCCGGCCGCATCCCCACTGGTCAACTCCCGTTTCAGCCTCGGTGGAATCGTGGCATGCCCGACGGACCGCCCGATTTTCTACAACTCTAGCCACCCACAGGCAGCCTGCGGATCAGCAACGAGGCGGTTCGCCACCGGCAGAAATCGTGTGCAGCGCCTCGACGGCCTCGGTCAGCGTGTCCACCTTCACCAAATCCATGCCGTCCTGAGGCGCCGAGCGCGCCTCGGTGCAGTTGTCGGCGGGCACGAGGAACACCGTGGCACCCGCTTCCTTGGCGGCCAGCATCTTGTGGGTGATGCCGCCGATAGACCCCACCTTGCCCTCGCCGGTGATGGTTCCGGTGCCCGCGACGAACTTGCCGTCGTTGAGATCACCGGTGGTCAGCTTGTCGACGACAGCGAGGCTGAACATCAGTCCCGCCGACGGGCCGCCGATGTTGGCCAGGTTGAAGTCGATGCCGAACGGCGCCCACGGTGCGTCGAGCACACCCACGCCGAGGAATCCGTAGTCCCGGTCCGGGTTGTCACCGAGCGTGATGGTGGCGACGCCGGGCGGAGCGTTCTTGCGACGGAAGTCGATCACCAGCTGCTCACCCGGCTTGGTCTTCTTCAGAATGGCCTGGAATTCGTCGAGGTTGGCCACCGCTGTCCCATTCACCCCGTCGATCGCGTCACCGTCGCGCAGCTTGCCCGCCGACGGACCGGGATCGGTGACGCTCTGCACGGTCACCGCCACCGGATACTTCAGGAACGACAGTGCTGCGTACTCGGCGCTGTCCTCGGACTTCTTGAAATCCGAGTTGTTGGCCTCGTCGATCTCGTTCTTCGACTTGTTCGGCGGGTACACCAGGTCGCGCGGAACCAGTTGCTCACGGCCCGACATCCACAACGCGATCGCCTGGCCGAGGGTCAGGCCGTCACGCTGGGACACGGTGGTCATGTTCAGGTGCCCCGAGGTGGGGTGGACCACAGAGCCGCCGGTGTCGTCGGTGCTCTTGATGTCGACCACCTGTTTGCCCTCGACCTCGCCGAGCGTGTTGAACGTCGGACCGGGCCCCAACGACACGAAGGGCACCGTCACCACCGACAGCAGCACACCGAACGCCACGATCGGCACCAGCGCAACCAGTAGCGTCAAAATCCGCCTGTTCACGCCGCCCACAGTAAGGCCTGCACCATCGTGTTCACCCACAGCGTGACCCACAGGCGCACCCGGACACCCCGGCATGAGTACCGTTATAGATATGCCTGACCTGCCCTTCGGCTTCTCCACCGGGAATGACCCCGACCGAGACAAAGACAAGAAGGACCCCGATTCGGGGTCCGGGCCCGCCAACTCCGGACCAGGTCCGGGTTCGGATCCGTTCGGTTTGGGCATGGGCGGAGCCAACTTCGACATGGGCGACCTCGGCCAGATCTTCACCAAGCTCGGCGAGATGTTCAGCGGCGCAGGCGGCGCCATGGGCGGCAAGCAATCCGGGCCGGTGAACTACGACCTGGCCCGGCAGTTGGCGTCCAACTCGATCGGGTTCGTCGCCCCGGTGCCGGAGAAGACGAGCGGCGCGGTCGCCGACGCGGTACGGCTCGCCGAGACCTGGCTCGACGGGGTCACCCCTCTGCCCGCGGGCACCACCAGGTCGGTGGCCTGGACCCCCAGCGACTGGCTGGACAACACGCTGGACACCTGGAAGCGGCTGTGCGACCCGGTGGCCGAGCAGATCTCCGCGGTGTGGGCGTCGGCGCTGCCCGAAGAGGCCAAGAGCATGGCCGGTCCGCTGCTGGCGATGATGTCGCAGATGGGCGGCATGGCGTTCGGCTCCCAGCTGGGGCAGGCGCTGGGCAAGCTGTCCCGCGAAGTGCTCACCTCCACCGACGTCGGCTTGCCGCTGGGCCCCAAGGGCGTCGCAGCACTCATGCCGGAGGCGATCGAATCACTCGCCGAGGGCCTGGAGCGGCCACGCAGCGAGATCCTCACCTTTCTGGCCGCCCGTGAGGCCGCCCACCACCGCCTGTTCAGCCATGTGCCGTGGCTGTCCAGCCAACTGCTCGGCACCGTCGAGGCCTTCGCCAAGGGCATGAAGGTCGACATGTCGGGCATCGAGGACTTAGCCCGCGGATTCAACCCGGCCTCCCTCGGCGACCCGTCGGAGATGGAGCAACTGCTCAACCAGGGCATCTTCGAGCCCAAAGCCACCCCCGAGCAGGAAGCCGCCCTGGAACGGCTGGAAACTCTGCTCGCGCTCATCGAGGGCTGGGTGCAGACCGTCGTCACCGCGGCGCTGGGCGAGCGCATTCCCGGCACCTCGGCGCTGGCCGAGATGCTCCGTCGTCGGCGCGCCACCGGCGGACCCGCCGAGCAGACCTTCGCCACGCTCGTCGGCCTCGAACTGCGCCCCCGCAAGATGCGCGAAGCCGCGGTGCTGTGGGAACGGCTGACCGAGGCAGTCGGCACCGATACCCGCGACAGCGTGTGGGAGCACCCCGATCTGCTGCCGAGCGCAGCCGACCTCGACGATCCGGCCGGCTTCATCGACCGGATGATCGGCGGCGACACCAGCGGCATCGACAGCGCCTTCGAACAGGCCATCGCCGACCTGGAGAAAGAGCAGCGCGAGGGCGGCAAAGGCGACGCCGAGGGTGACCGCGGCAGCGAGTCCTGACCGCCCCACGGCGGCCTGTGGATAACTGAAACGGCGGTTCCCGCCGCCGTGGCAGAGTTTTCGCATGACGCGCTATGTGCTCGCCGCAGGCCGACCGATCCTGCTGCGTCCCGACGAGGCGGTTCAGTTGGGCTGGGATCCGCGGCGCGCGGTCCTGGTGCGTCCCCCGACCGGGATGAGCCAGGCGCAACTGACCGATCTGCTGCGGTCACTGCAGGCCGGCGCCACCCGTGACGAATTGATCACGGCGGCAGAATCATTCGACGATGACGACGCCATCGATGAGCTGATCGCCGCATTGACCGAGACCGGAATACTCACCGCCCTCACTCCCCCGCGGCCGACCCGGTCGGCATCCATCCGCGTGCACGGCCGCGGACCGCTGTCGGAACTGCTGGCCAACGGCCTGCGCTGCTCAGGCGCCCGGGTCAGGCACAGCACACACCCACACACCAGGAACGTGGCGGCCTCCACCGACCTGGTGGTGCTGGCCGACTACCAGATCACCGACCCGCGGCTGCTGCAGGAACTGCATCACGGCGGAATCGCCCACCTGCCGGTGCGGGTCCGCGACGGCGCCGGCCTGGTGGGGCCGCTGGTCATCCCCGGTCTGACCAGTTGCCTGCAATGCGCCGATCTCCACCGCACCGATCGCGACGCGGCGTGGCCTGCCGTGGCAACCCAACTCAGGGGCGCCGTCGGCAGCGCCGGCCGCGCGACCATCCTGGCCACCGCGGCGTTGGCGCTGCGGCAGGTCGACCTGGTGATCCGCGCCGTGGGACACGGCGACGACAACCAGCCTGCGCCCGCCGCGCCGCCGACGTTGAACACCACCCTCGAACTCGACGCCGACGGGTACTCGATCGTCGCGAGGCGCTGGTCCCGGCACCCCGACTGCCCATGTTGAAAACGAATGTTGCCAGTTGACTGCGGGCAGTTCAGGCGAGTCGTGGATGATGGTCGTGTGACCGAGATCAAACGGGGAAGCGTCGCACGTAATGCCAAGCTCGCCGGGCTGGCCGGAGGCATGGCCGGTCGCGCCGCACTGGGCTTCGGCAAGCGCCTGACCGGCAAGTCCAAGGACGAAGTCACTGCCGAATTGATGGACAAAGCCGCCCAACAACTGTTCGCCGTGCTCGGGGAGCTCAAGGGCGGCGCGATGAAGGTGGGCCAGGCGCTGTCGGTGCTCGAAGCGGCCATCCCCGAGCAGTACGGCAAGCCGTATCGGGAAGCGCTGACCAAGCTGCAGCGCGAAGCACCGCCACTCCCGGCCGCCAAGGTGCACCGGGTCCTCGATGCGCAGCTCGGCACCAAATGGCGGGAACGGTTCATCTCGTTCGACGACACCCCGGTGGCCTCGGCCAGCATCGGTCAGGTGCACAAGGCGGTCTGGTCCGACGGCCGCGAGGTCGCCGTCAAGATCCAATACCCCGGTGCCGACGAGGCACTGCGCGCGGACCTCAAGACGATCCAGCGCCTGGTCGGCGTGTTCAAGCAGCTGGCCCCCGGCATCGACATCCAGGGCATCGTCGACGAGTTGATCGAACGCACCGACATGGAGCTCGACTACCGCCTAGAGGCCGAAAATCAGCGTGCCTTCGCCAAGGCGTACCGCGACGATCCGCACTTCTGCATCCCCGCCATCGTCGCCAGCGCGCCGAAGGTCGTGATCGCCGAATGGATGGATGGCATCCCCATGTCGGTGATCATCCGCGAGGGCACCCCCGAACAGCGGGACCTGATGGGCACCCGGCTGTCCGAACTCACCTTCGACGCCCCCAAGCGCCTGCAGATGATGCATGGCGATGCCCATCCGGGGAACTTCATGCTGCTGCCCGACGGTCGGATGGGCGTCATCGACTTCGGCGCCGTTGCGCCCCTGCCCGACGGTTTCCCGACCGCCCTGGGCGAGTGCATCCGGCTGGCCCGGGACAAGAACTACGACGCATTGCTGCCGACCATGGAGGAAGCGGGCTTCATCCAGAAGGGCGAGCAGGTTTCGATCGAGGAAGTCGACGACATGCTGCGCCAGTACGTCCAACCGATCGAGGTCGACGTCTTCCACTACAACCGTCGGTGGATTCAGCGGATGGCGGCCGGCCAGATGGACAACTGGGTGGCCCAGATCAGGACCGCCCGCCAGCTCGATCTGCCGCCCAACCTGGCCATCCCGTTGCGCGTGATCGCCTCGACCATCGCGATGTCCTGCCAACTCGATGCGCATGTGCCGATGAAAGCGATTGCCACCGAACTGGTTCCGGGTTTCGCCGACGAGGCAGCCTAGGCCTCAGCTGCGCCCGAATGTCACGCTGGAGTGATGCCCGGCTTCGGGCGTCACTCCAGCGTGACAATGGCGGGTGCTTAGGCGGCGGGTGCTTAGGCGGCGGCCGGGTTCCCCGCGGCGTTCTTCCGTGGACGCCCACGCGGCCGCTTGCGGGCCACGACGGTTCCGCGATCGAGGATCTCACCGCCCCAGACGCCCCACGGCTCCTGCCGTTCCAGCGCGGCGGTGAGGCACGCGTTGCGGATCGGGCAATCCGCGCACAGTGCCTTGGCCTGCTCCAGATCGACTGGGCTCTCGGCGAACCACAGATCGGGATTCCCGATGTGGCATGGCACTGCCGGTAGCCGCTGCTCGCATGTCACCGGCGCGACGCTCACCTCCGGAGCGGTCATCGCAATGGACATGTGCTTATCCCCCTGCTTCCTGGTCGTTGTTGTCTGCGATCTGTCTTTCGATGGATCTGCGACCAGGTTTCTGGGGTGGAGAACAACTCCCAAAAAAATTGGCCACGGATCCGGTTAACTGCGGGTCCGTGGCCATTTGGCGGTGATGGGAGCTCTTCCTAGAAGGGGCTCCGATCCACGGACGCGCCTGTCGCGGCGGCGGGACGGCGCTTATGCTGCGGCGCAATTGCAGCGGCGGCCGGCCAGGCGGCGGCGGAGGGGGCAGCGGCGACGGCGAACACGGACGACGGCATGCCTGCAACCGCTACACCACCGAAATTGATGTTGATATCCATTGCGGGCACCCTCCTTCCGTCTCGTTACCAGAGCTGTGTTAAGAGGCTAAAGCCTAACAGCCATATCGCACAACCTATTTTCTACCTGCGGTTTTGGCGCGATCTTTACGAATCTTGGCGGCCCTTCACCCGTCCGACGACCAACGCAAGGACATCCGGGCCGTACTGCTCGAGCTTGCGGGCACCGATGCCGGGGAGGGCGACCAGTGCGGCGTCGTCGGTGGGCAGCGACTCGGCGATGGCAATCAGGGTGTTGTCGGTGAACACCACGTACGCCGGCACCTTCATCTCCTTGGAGACGCGCAGCCGCCAATCCTTGAGCTCGGCCAGCAGCCCCTCATCCACATCCGAGGGGCAGGTTTCACAGCGGCGCAACATGATCGCCGGTGGCGTCGTCAGCGCGGCGTTGCACACCCGGCAGCGCGGCGCCGGCCCACGTTGTCGACGCGAACGGTCCGGGCCCGAGCCGGCCCCATTCTGCAGCTGCGGGGCAATGCCGTTGAGGAACCGCGACGGCCGACGGCCCTGCCGCCCGCCAGGGGTGCGGGCCAGCGCCCAGCTCAGCCCGAGGTGCACCCGGGCCCGGGTAACCCCGACATAGAGCAGGCGACGCTCCTCCTCCACCGGCTCGCTGTCCGGCCCGTGCGCGAGCGCATGGGAGATCGGCAGGGTGTTGTCGGCCAGGCCGACCAGGAACACCGCATCCCACTCCAGGCCCTTGGCCGCATGCAGCGATGCCAATGTCACGCCCTGCACCACCGGTGGGTGCCGGGAGTCGGCCCGTTGGCGCAGCTCTGCGACCAGTGCCCGCAGGTCCAGTTCCGGACGCACCGAGACCTCTTCGTCGACCAGTTCGGCCAGCGCCGTCAACGCTTCCCAGCGTTCCCGTGCCTTGGTGCCGGCCGGCGGTTCGGCGGTCAACCCAAGCGGCTCGAGCAGCTCACGTACGAGGGCCGGCACGTTGTCCTCGGGTACGTCACGGTCGGCGAAGCGTTGCATCGCCACCAATGCCTGACGGATCTCCTGGCGGCTGAAGAAACCCTCACCACCGCGGACCTGGAAGGCGACGCCGGCCTCGGTGAGCGCCTCCTCGTAGACCTCGGACTGCGCGTTGATCCGGTACAGCACCGCGATTTCGGCCGGCTCTGTTCCGTTCTCGATGAGCTTCTTGATGGACCGCGCGACGGCCTTGGCCTCGGCCACCTCGTCGGGATATTCGGAGAACGTCGGCTCGGGACCAGGATCTCGTTGCCCCACCAGATGCAGCTTGCTGCCGGCCATCCGGCCGCGGGCCGCCGCGATGACCCGGTTGGCCAGTGACACCACCTGGGGCGTGGAGCGGTAGTCACGCTCCAACCGCACCACCGCGGCCTCAGGAAATCGCCGCGAGAAGTCCAGCAGGAACCGCGGAGTGGCCCCGGTGAACGAATAGATGGTCTGGTTGGCGTCACCGACCACGGTGAGGTCGTCGCGCTCGCCGAGCCAGGCGTCGAGCACCCGCTGCTGCAACGGCGTGACGTCCTGATATTCGTCGACGACGAAGCAGCGGTAGCGGTCACGGAATTCCTGGGCGACCGCGGCGTCGTTCTCGATGGCCGCGGCGGTGTGCAGCAGCAGGTCGTCGAAATCCAACAACGCCGAGCCGTCACGGCGCGCCTTGAGCGCCTCGTATCCCGAATAGACCGCCGCAACCTTGCCCGCATCGAACGGGATGTCACGTCCGACCTTCGCCACCGCGGTGCTGTAGGCCTCCGGAGTGATCAAAGATGCCTTGGCCCACTCGATTTCGCCGGCCAGGTCGCGAACGTCGTCGGTGCTGGTCTGCATGCCGGCCCGGTTCGCGGCCTGAGCGACCACCGCGAACTTGCTGTCGAGCAGCTCCCACCCGGTGTCGCCGACCAGGCGCGGCCAGAAGTACTGCAGCTGCCGGCGCGCCGCGGCGTGAAACGTCACCGCCTGCACCGCGGCGGTGTTCACCCCCGACTCCTGACCGAGCACCCGCAACCGGGTCCGCATCTCCCCCGCGGCGCGCGCGGTGAACGTCACCGCAAGCACCTGACTGGGTGCGACGTGGCCGCCGGCCACCAGGTGCGCGATCCGGCGGGTGATCGTGCGGGTCTTGCCGGTACCCGCACCGGCAAGCACGCACACCGGACCGCGGGCGGCCAGTACAGCCTCCCGCTGCTCATCATCCAGATCGCCCAGAGCGGGCGAGGGCGCCTCCAACGGCATGGGGTCCATGATGTCAGGGACCGGTGACAATCCCGGGCCCGGCGTGCATCGGGCCTATGACTGCCGGCTCAGCCACTGGTCGAAGGTGGTGGGCGCGATGCGGGCCTTCTCGCCGGGCAGCAGCGCATTGCCCGCCATCGTCACCCCGAAGATCGATGACCATGTCGGCACCAAGGTCACCTCGCGGCCGCGCACGGCCAAGGTGCGTCGGGCCATGTCGACCAGATCCTGCGTTTCCGGACCGGCCACGTCGACGTAGCGGCCCCGGGGGTCACCGACCACGACCTCGGCCAGGACCGCAGCCACATCGTCGGGATCGATGGGCTGCACCAGAAGCGGCGCGATCTGGGCCCGGCCGTCCTGTTCCGTCCAACTCACCACCATCTCGGCGAAATCGTGGAACTGGGTGGCCGGCACGATCGTCCACGGCACGGCCCCGGTCTCGACCAGGCTCTCCTGCTCACGTTTTCCGGCGTAGTGGGCATTGCCCTCGATGTCGTGGATTCCAACGATCGAGAGCAGCACATGGTGCCCGACGCCGGCGCGTTCCTCGGCGGCCAGCAGATTGCGGGTCGCGGTGCCCAGGTAATCCACCGTGGTGTCCCGATCGGTGGGCGGCGCGCTGATCGCGTCGACGACCGCCTGAACACCGGCCAGCGCCGCGTCGATCCCGTCCCCGCTGGACAGATCCACCCCATTCGAGCGGCTGATCGCCACCACCTCATGTCCCGCGCCCTGCAGGGACGCGAGCACGCGCGCCCCGATGTTTCCCGTCGATCCGGCAACTGCGATTCGCATGACGACTCCTGTCCTGGCCGATTGATATCTCGGACTATATCGGTCCGTAATATCTGTAATAAACTTCTGGCCGTGAAACTTCCCGTGGCCACGGAGTGGGCGCTGCACTGCGCGACGTCGCTGGCGCAGCTCGAGGCCGGGACCACCGCATCGGCCGCCGATCTCGCGGAGTACTTCGACCTGCCCGCGGCCTACCTCGCCAAGCAGCTGCAGGCGCTCACCCGTGCGGGTGTGCTGGCCGCGACGACCGGACCACGCGGCGGGTTCCGGCTCGGGCGGGCACCGAACGACATCACACTGTTGCAGATCGTCGAGGCGGTCGACGGCGTATCCGCCCCCTACGAGTGCCGCGAGATCCGGCGGCAGGGCCGCGGTGCCCTACCTGCCGCCTGGTGCCGTCACGAGTGCATCCTGGCGGTGAAAATGGCTGACGCTCACCAGGCCTGGCGGGCCAGCCTCGACGACGTCACGCTCGCCGACATCCTTGCCGACATCCCGGCCGCGGCGCCGGCACGCACTCGAAAATTGTTGGGCCGGAGGGCATGACGACTGCCGTTGCCAACCCGCCTCGCCCGCCGGCTCACTCGATCGGGCGGCGGGCGTCTAGAACCAGTAGTTGGCGACAAAACCAGCCAACAACACTGAGAATCCGCCCATCTCGCCGACGATCAGCAGGGCCATCGAAATATGCAGGCCGGTATTCGGATGTTCGAACTGGTTCGTGGTGTCCCGCAGTAGCCCGTGCACGATGTAGCTGATGATGGCAGCCATGAAGTAGAACACCAGGACCATCGCCGCAGTCAGATTGACCCACGCCGGCCATGCACTGAGCTCGACGAAGACCGCGGTGAGCAGCGTGGCGAACGCGTAGAGCAGCGATGCGCGGTGGGCGATATCGACATACGGGTGAGCGAAGTGATTGTCGTTGGTCACCATCTGTCGGTACTTCCAGATACCCAGCCCCAGTGCCAGCAGAAATATGAGCCCAGCGGCGAGCAGTGTGATGGCAGTGTCAATACCCAGAGGCAGAACAAGCCCGTCCAAAGTCATTTCTCCTTGTTACATCTGGTCGCCGGCAAGAGCGACACCTTGGATTTCCAAGAGGATCTGGGGCAGCGAGAGCCGCGCGACACCAATGGAGGTGACTGCCGGCCGGTGCACACCGATCCAGGGCTCGTAGACCTTGGCCAACGCCATCGACAGGTCATCGATGGCGGTGGTGAAGATGGTCATCGAGACGATGCGGGTGCGATCGGTACCCGCTGCGGTCAACGACAAGTCCAAAGTGTCGAGGATGACGGCCAACTGGCCCGCCACGTCGTCGGCCGGAAACTCGACACCGTCGGGGCCGCTTCGAGCGGCCACGATGCCTGACCAATGGACCATGTTGCCGGCGATCACCAATTGCGAAGTACCCACGGCTTCGAAGATCACCGGCTCCAGATATCCCAGATCCGGGTTGAGTCGTTTGATCATGCAGTTGCTCCTCCTCGTGTCGCGTTCAGCGGTCGGCCACCGGTTGGAACCGCACCTGATCCCCCACCCGCACATATCCCGGCCTGACTACCCCGGCATACACACCGGCGCAGGCCCAGCGGCCCATGCCCGGAATGACCTTCGTGTTGTGCCTGACGATGGTGCGAAGCGTGGCCCGGTCCAGCGGGACATCGGAGGCGTGGGCCAGCGTCGACATCACGCACCGCGATGTGTGCAGTTCGATCTTGGCTCTGAGCCCGTCGCCCACCGCGAGCGTTCCCCCCACCCAGACATCCTCGACCAGCCCGGCTTCCGGCGTGTCGACCAGCATCGTCGGGCGGTACCGAAGCGCATCGAAATTGGCTGACGCATGGCGCTTTTGAAAAAACTCAAGGGTGGACGTGGTGAGGAAGTGCAACGGTGTGAGGTCGAAGAATGTGTCGCCTTCATTAGGTGCATAGGTGAGCACGTCGTCACCGTCTGCGTTGACGGTGAGGTAGTCGCCGACCACGTCCTTGGGAATTGCTTCATCCCAGACCAGTTCGGTTTTGGCCCCTTCCGGCACGCTAGTCGTGAGCCGGACGCGGCGGCCCAGGTACCGCGACATGGCGTCATCCAATGCGGTACCGATGTTTCGATGGGCGCTGCCGTCGGGAAACACCACCTCCAACACCGGTAACGGCTCGCCCGGACGCGGCTCCTCGGTGTAGAGGGCCCGGCACGCGAGCATGGATCCATACTTTCGGGGATTCTTGGCGTTGCACAGATTGCCGCTCTCGAGGTCGACGAAGGCGTACCGACGATCACCCAACAGACCCGAGGTATCGACGTGCGCCTGTGGAATCATGCGCCCGCCAACAGACTTGATCGGAAATCGAAACAACGTCTTGACAGTGCCGACCGAGAGTTCAGACTCAGCATCGTGCCGGGACGGGACGTTCATCGGACTCCTACTGGCATTGCGTCGGAAGATGGCATCGCAAAGTGCGCGATGGGTGCGTCAAACTCCACCGAGATCCGTCGCCAGATCTCCCGCAACCGCCGAGGCGGTCCTTCCTCACGCTGGATGGCCAGTGCGAAGGTATGCGGGACACCATATCGAGGTGCGGATCGCCATCGCAAGTAACCGAAACGCGGCGCCGGGTCAGGACACTGCAAGGAGCCGACGCAACTCCTCGCGACCCGCGTCGTCGAGCGGAAGCAACGGCAGCCGCGGCACGCCGACCCCCTGGCCGAGCAGCTCTAGCCCGCCCTTGATCGTGGTGGGCAGACCCCCAGCGACGATGAACTCCAGCAGGGGACGCAACTCCTCGTACAACGATTCAGCCCGCGCCGAATCGCCCGCGCGGACCGCGTCGTAGAGATCCAGGCACGGCTGCGGTCGCAGGTTCGGAGCCGCCGTGCACCATCCCTTGGCGCCGGCATTGAAGGCCTTGAGCGCCAACGGGTTATTGCCGTTGTAGAAGGGCAGCTGCCCACCGCTCAGCTCCGCGATGCGGTGCATGCGCGACAGGTCACCGGTGGACTCCTTGACCATGGTGACGTTGTCGATGTCCTTGAACATCTGCACCAGCAGTTCCGGACGCATGTCGATGCCACTGGTCGCCGGGTTGTTGTAGACCATGATCGGGATGCCAATCGCGGCACCGATCGCCGCATAGTGCTGGGCGATCTCCCGTTCGGACAGTTTCCAATACGAGATCGGCAGCACCATGACCGCGTCGGCACCGGCCCGCTCGGCATACTGCGCCCGGCGAATGGTGTTGGCAGTCGTCAGATCTGAGGCACCGATGATGACGGGCACCCGCCGGTCGACGACCTCGATCGTGGTGTCGATGACGGCATCGAACTCGGCCTCGGTGAGGTACGCCGACTCACCCGTGCTGCCGAGCGGGACGATACCGTGCGCTCCGCTCGCCACCAGTCGTTCGACCAGGGCAGCGAGCTTGCCGGTGTCGATCTGTTGGTCGGCGGTGAACGGGGTCACCGGATAGGCGAGGATTCCGTGGATCTCAGTATTGGCGGTCATTTGGGTCGTCCTTTGTGGTTCGGATCCGGATTGGGCTGAAGCGAATGCTCAACTGGCCAGCGCGTCGGGATGATTGCGCAGCGCGCGCCGGGCGTAGTAGGCGAAATTGGCCTGGCTGCGTTTGGGCCGCAACGTCCAGTCGTGGGCCTCGCGCGCCAGGCGCGGCGGCAGGTCGGCGATCGTGCCGGCCGCCATGGCGGCCAGTTGCAGTTTGGCGCCGCGCTCGATCAGCATCGCCAATGAGCACGATTCCTCGATGCTGGCCCCGGCGATCACATGGCCGTGATGGGCCAACAGGATCGCCTTCTTGCCCCCCAGTGCGGCGCTGATGATCTCGCCCTCTTCGTTGCCGACCGGAACTCCGGGCCAGTCGGCCAGGAAGGCGCAATCGTCATACAGGGGCGCGATATCCATCTGCGATACCTGCAGCGGGACTTCCAGCATCGACAGCGCCGCGACGTGGAACGGGTGCGTGTGCACGATGCACTGCACATCGGGCCTGGCGCGGTAGATCCAGGTATGGAATCGATTGGCAGGGTTAGCCATTCCCTGGCCCTCGAGAACGTTGAGATCTTCGTCGACCAGCAGCAGATTGCCTTCGGAGATCTCGTCGAACCCCAGCCCCAACCGTTGGGTGTAGTAGGTACCGGGCTCATCGGCGCGCGCGGTGATCTGACCCGCCAGGCCGGAATCGTGGCCCGCATCGAAGAGGGCCCGGCACGTCAACGCCAGCTTCTGCCGCGTCGTCAGGGTGGACTCTTCGATATGGGTCGACAACCCATCAAGGGCCCGCTGCATCAGAACTTGTTTCGAATCACCAAGCGTAGTCGTCATCTCGGACTGCCTTTCTACGTGGACGAACCAGCGACACAAAAATGACCGTAGGACACTTTGTGTCCTGATGTCAACAGTGTCGCGCGATCCGGCAGTCCAGGCCGTTCCCGCACCCGCCAGAGGCTACGATCACGTGCAGATGACACCATGTGTCCACCCGTGCATCAACAACCCGAGGAGCGTTCGATCATGGTTCTGGCGGCGGCTATCCAACTCGAGGCGACACTGGCTGACGTTCCGGCCAACCTGGCCGCCTGCGAGCGGCTCGGCGATGAAGCCGGACGTGCAGGCGCACGCATTATCGCGCTACCGGAGTTCTTCTCCACGGGAATCGGTTTCGCCGACTCACTGGCCGACGCAGCGTTGCCGCCGGACGGCGCCGCGACACAGCTTCTCACCACGCTCGCCCATCGGCACGCAGCCCTGGTCGGCGGGTCTTTTTTGTGCCGCGACGCCGACGGACACGTCCGCAATGCGTACCTTCTCGCCGATCCGACCGGCATCATCGGGCGCCACGACAAGGACTTCCCCACCATGTGGGAGAACGCGTTCTACGTGGGTGGCAACGACGACGGGATCATCGACGCCGACGGGTTTCACGTCGGCGCGGCAGTGTGCTGGGAACTGATGCGCACCGGCACGGTCCGACGCCTGCAGGGCCGCGTCGACCTGCTCATGACCGGTTCGGGCTGGTGGTCGATCCCCCAATGGCGACCACGCACCGTGTTCGACCATATTGAGCGGAACAACCGTCTCACCGCCCGCGCCGCGGCAGCCTCGTTCGCCCGGTACGTCGGCGCACCCTGCGTGCACGCCGCCCACGCAGGCAACCTCGAATGCTCGATGCCGTGGCTGCCGGCGACCTACCGCGGCCACTTCGAGGGCTCGACCATGATCACCACGGCATCGGGCGAGATCGTCGCCGAGCGACGAGCCGAAGAAGGAGAGGGTGTGGTTCTCGGCGAGATCACGGTCGGGCGCCAAGACCCCAGCCTGCCCACCCCCACCGGCTATTGGCTGCACAAACGGGGCCTCCTGCCGAGCGCGGTCTGGCACTACCAGCGCTGGCACGGCCGGCCCTGGTACCAACGCAACGTGGCCGGCACTCCGTCGTGAGCTCCTGCCTGGGCGCCTTCACCTAGGCGAAACCCAGTCGAATCGAGGGCTTTTCATACTGACCTCCGTACAGACAATAAGTTTCCTTCATGACACAATGTGTCCTATGATGGGAGGCGTACTGCCGGCCATCAAAAGGGAATGAGAAGCCATGAAGCACACCGCAACCATCACGGCATTTTCTATCGGCGTGGCCGCAAGCAGCCTCACTGCCGGCGCCGCGGTAGCCGCAGCCGCCCCAACCGGACCGTCGGCGGCCGAAACCATCGCGCTACTGCAGTCCGAAGGCAAGCGGGTGATCATCAACCGGGTCGGCAGCGGTCCGCTCGATCAGTGCACGGTCACCGATGTCCGCTCGGTGGTCCTACGCCCGCAGGCAAGGACGGTCACGATTCACGGCCTGCCGGATCTGGAGCCCATTCCCACTGTGCACGTCAACCTCAAGTGCTGATCGACGAACGCACGGCGAAAGCTGTCAGCGGTTGCGGCTGTACTCGCTGTGGGTGATCACCAGAACCTCGCTGGGCGTGTTTCCCCGCTGCCGAAGCTGGTGGGGCAGGGAAGCGTCAAAATACGCGCAATCGCCGGGTTCCAGCGTGACCAGATCATCCTGGTATCGCAGCTCCACAACCCCGGCGTGGACGAACACCAACTCCTGTCCGGCGTGTTCGGGGTGCGGATGTTCGGCGAACTTGAGCGTGGGCCGCACTATGAACGGCGACATCGATTTGCCGAGCATCCCTGCGGCGACAGCGTGATAGCGGCTGCTTCCGCGCCCGTCAGCACGATCGACGGACAACGTCGTGACCGCAGGATCCTCGGAAAACAGCTGTGCCACATCGACCTCGAGCGCGCGTGCCAGCTTCATCGCGACGGCGATGGACGGGGTCGAGCGCTGCCGCTCGACCTTTGACAGGTAACTCTTGGTCAGCCCGGTCGCCTCGGCAAGTTCCTCAAGGGTCATGCCCCGCTGTTGACGCACAGCACGCAAAAGAGCGCTCATGACACCTCCCGCCTGGCAATACCGAACACTGTCGGCATTATTCTCCCATAGGACAATCAGTGTCATATCGACGACATCGAAGAATATCGAGGCCAATCGCCGGCAATCTGCGGCGAGATCAATCCCCGGTCGCGGTAATCAACGCCCACAGTCCATCCGAGCCCGCCACAGTGGCGTACTCCATGAGCTTGTCATCCCAATGCGCAACCGAGCCGTACTCCGAACGCCAGGACAGTGCGGGCATCGTGAACTCGTGCAGGCGGTGCTCACGCGTCGTGCCGATCGCGCCGTGCACCTGATGAGCATTGCGCACCACGACCGACGTGGCATGGCCGACGCAGGAGCGTGCCACTGCGACAAGGAAATCCAGGTGCTCCGAGGACCAGTCTGAACGAAGCGCCTCGGCCAGCGCACCGTCGGTAGCCGCACGGGCCAGCGCGGACTCAGCGGCGATGTCGGCCACCAGGGTCTGAACCGCCTGGAACTTGGCCAGCGGTCGGCCGAACTGAGTGCGCTCGGACGTATGCGCCACCGACAGGGCCAGGGTCCGGTCCAGCACCGCGCACACCTGCACTGCCCGCACCAGCGCGGCACGGCGGGTGAACTCCTCGATCACGTTGTCGGGCAACGGGGTTCCCGTCAAGGCGGTGACATCTACGCTGACGTCATCACGCGGCTCCCCCGCCCGGTTACGGCCTGGAGTCACCGACAGTGACGCGGTATCCACATCGGCCACGCAGTATCCGGTGCCGTCGCGCCAGAGCAGCGCCACCCGGTCGGCGCCCGCCGCCCACGGCACCCCGCCCGCCACACCGTCGTCGTCGAGCAGGCAGGCGGTGCGCCGGGAATCGTCGGCTTCCAGGCCCGCCGCCTCCAACAACCAGCAGGCCAGCAGATCATGTTCGGCCAGCGGGATTCTCACCCCGTGCCACGCTGCCGCGCGCAGCAGTTCGACTGCCTCGGCCCAGCCGGCGCCGCTGCCGCCGTACTCCTCGGATCCGGTCAGCCGGACCAGGCCGAGTTCGCCCAACTGGTCCCACAATTCGGTGATTCCCTCACCTGGCTCGTACCGTTCGCGGTGCGCAGCGAACACCGCTGACATCATCTCGACCAGTTCGGGGTCAACAGCGTTCATGACACCCATTAGTGCCCTCTCCTCTTCGCGCAAGCGCTCATCAGCGCATCCCCAGGCCCCGCGCAATGACCCCACGTAGGACCTCGTTGGTACCGCCGCGCAGGGTGAACCCGGGACGTTGCGCCACGGCATCGGCCAGCATCGAGCAGTAACCCGGGTCGTCGATCTCGCCGAGAACATCGGCGAAATCAGCGATGTCGCCCTCGGTGGACGTTCCGAGCACCTTGACCACGGCCGCCGCGGTGTCGGCCGGTTCGTGACGCTCCAGCGCACCGGCAACCGCCATCGACATCTGGTGCAGCCCGGTGATGCGGGCCAGGTACCGGCCCAGATCGGTGTGGCGCGGTAGCGCCCCGTCACGCATGTGTGAGGCCATGTCCGCCAGCAGTGGGAACGTCGACAGGAAACGTTCGGGTCCGCTGCGTTCGAAACTCAGCTCCGAGGTCACCTGTTGCCAGCCGTTGCCGATGGTGCCGAACACCATCTCGTCGGGCACGAACACCTCGTCGAGGATCACCTCGTTGAAATGGTGCTTGCCGTTCATCGAGATGATCGGCCGGATGTCGACACCGGGCGCGCGCAGATCCACGATGAACTGACTGAGACCGTCGTGGCGGTGGGCCGGATCCACCGCAGCGGTGCGGGCCAGACAGATGAACGCATGCGCCAGATGCGCACCCGATGTCCACACCTTGGTTCCGGTGATCGTCCAACCCCCGTCGGCCTGCACGGCCCTCGTACGCACACTGGCCAGATCCGACCCGGAATCCGGCTCGCTCATCCCGATTCCGAAGTAGCACTCACCTTTGGCGATGGCGGGCAAGAACTTTCGTCGCTGTTCTTCGGTGCCGTACTTCAGCAGTGAGGGGACGATCTGCCGGTCGGCGATCCAGTGTGCCCCCACCGGGGCTCCGGCCGCCAGCAGTTCCTCGGTGACCACGAAACGCTCCTGATGGCTGCGCCCGTGTCCGCCGTAGGAGACGGGCACCGTCATGCCCAGCCAACCCCGGGCGGCCAGCGCCCGGCTGAACTCCTCATCCCAACCGTTCAGCCAACTGTCGGCGTACCGGCCGACCTTGCCCGACTGCTGCTGCTCGGCGACGAACTGCCGCACCTGCAACCGCAACTCGTCGAGCGCATGCGGGTCGCCGGCCACCGGCGGCACCAATCGGGTCATATTCAGCTCCGTCCTGCTGCGAACTAGCAACGTACCGCCGCGCGACGGAGACCTGCGCCACTGCGGGTATCAGACGGCGGTTCAGCTACGTTAGAGGCACTATGACTGCTACACCGACTGTGACCATGTACACCACGACGTGGTGCGGCTACTGCTCGCGGCTCAAGATGGCGCTGAAGTCCGAGGGCATCGCGTGGACCGAGGTCGATATCGAGCAGGATCCGGCCGCCGCGGACTTCGTCGGTTCGGTCAACAACGGCAACCATGTGGTGCCGACCCTGAAGTTCCCGGACGGGTCGACGCTGACCAACCCGACCATCAAGCAGGTCAAGGCCAAACTCAGCTAGACAGTCTCAGTCCAGGGCCGCCCAGGACTCGATGATGTCCCGGGCGATCGAGATCGACCCGGGCAGCAGCAACCGTGACCGCGAATCGCCGTCGACCGCACTCCAGTCACCCTGATCCAGCGCCTCGCGGATCTCGGCCCTGGTGAACCAGTCGGCCTCGGCGATCTCGCCGTCGTTGAACGAGAACGGCTGTTCGGGATCGCCGATCGCATGAAAGCCCACCATCAGCGACCGCGGGAACGGCCACGGCTGGCTCCCGAGGTACTGCACGTCGGTCACCGTGAGCCCGACCTCCTCGGAGATCTCACGCACCACACATGTCTCGAAGGATTCGCCGGCCTCGACGAATCCGGCCAGGATCGAGAACAATCGCTCGGGCCACCCCGTCTGCCGGGCCAGCACCGCACGGTCGTGACCGTCGTGGACCAGGCAGATCACCGCCGGATCGATGCGCGGGAATTCCTCGTGGCCGCTGACCGGGTCGACCCGCGACCAGCCGCCTTTCGCCGATTTTGTCACCGCACCGTCCGCCGCACTGAATCGCGCCCGGTCATGCCAATTCAGCAATGCGGTAGCCGTCGCCACCAACTGTGCGCTGACGTCGTCGAAGACCTCACCTGCCCGGCGCAGATCGAGCACCTCGACCGGCGCATCCGGATCCTCGGGCCCCTCCAAGGCGCTGCGGACACCCCAGACATGCCGCCCATCACCCAGCCGTCCCAGGAACACCGCATGCTCCGGGGGCTTGTCGGTGCCGAGACTCGACGCCTTACCGAGAACCACCCGGCCACCCGAGATCAACACCTGGTTGCGGCGGTCGATGCGTAGCAGCAGCGCGTCGTTCCAACCCTCGGTCGCAGCATCGATGTCGGTACGCAACGCATCGGCACGATCGGCGCCGACCCGCGAGAGCAGCGGAACATTGCGCAGACCGAAGGTGAGGCGGGCAGTCATCGCTCGGTGTCCGCGCTGCGGATGTAGAGCAACCGGTCGCCGGCCTCCAGTGCGTCCACCTCGGGTGCATCGACCCGCACCAACCGGCCCCCACGCACCACACCCAGCACGATGTCGTGCAGATGGCGCGGCGAGCCGCCCTCCTCCTTCGGAGTGACCTCGCGTTCGGCGATGGCGAATCCCGCGTCAGGAGTCAGCAGATCCTCCATCATCTCCACCACGCTGGGGGTCTGCGTCGCAATCCCGAGCAGCCGGCCCGCGGTCTCCGAAGACACCACCGTGGAGTCCGCGCCGGACTGCTTGAGCAGATGCAGGTTGTCCGACTCCCGCACCGCCGCGATGATCTTGGCCTTCGGCGCCAGCTCCCGCGCGGTCAACGTGACCAGCACCGCACTGGCGTCGTTGTCGGCCGCGACAATGATCGACTTTGCGTGCTGCGCACCTGCCAGTCGCAGGACAGCGGAATTGGTGGCGTCACCGTGCACGGTCACGAGCCCAGCTCCCTTGGCGCGTTCCAGAGCGGCGGCGTTCTCGTCGACGACGACGATGTCTGCCGGGGCCACCTCGTCGCCGACCATCGCGGCGACCGCCGTGCGACCCTTGGTGCCGTATCCGACGACGACGGTGTGGTTGCGCACTTTGTTCCTCCATCGCTGAATCTTCAGCGCCTGCCGGGATTGGGTAGTCAGGGTTTCCACGGTGGTACCGATGAGCACGATCAGGAAGGCCACCCGCAGCGGCGTGATGACGATGACGTTGACCAGCCGCGCCGAATCCGAATACGGCGTGATGTCCCCATAGCCGGTGGTCGACAGCGACACCGTCGCGTAGTAGAGGCAATCCAGGAACGACAGCGGATCGTTCGCGTTCGGAAGGCTGTCGTTGTCCCGGTAGCCGTACCGATCCGCGTAGACGATGAGCACCGCCGCGAACAATGCCCCCAGCGCATACAGCACCCGCATGAAAATCTTGCGGGCCGGACTGACCCACGGCTCGGGGATCTGCAGCACATCGACGAGTGCGGAAACCGGACGCGTGGTCAGGTTCGAGTCGATCGCGGCGAGTCGGCGCCGCAGCCTGCCTTTAACCACGCGGGATCAATCTGACCAGACGCACGCCACAATGTAACCATGACTACACCCGAGCCTCAGCGGATCTCCTCCGCACCCACCGCCCAACGGATGGCGGCCCTGCTCCTGGGCATGGGCACATTGCACTTCGTCGCGCCCAAACCGTTCGACTCGATCATCCCGGCCGAACTCCCCGGGAGCGCGCGCTTCTACACCTACGCATCCGGCGTCGGTGAGCTGGCCACCGGCGCCCTGCTCGCCGTGCCCCGCACCCGACGCCTGGGTGCGCTGGCCGCCATGGCCCTGTTCATCGCGGTCTTTCCAGGGAACGTGAACATGGTCCGGCTGTGGTGGGACAAGCCCTGGCCGATGCGGATCGTCGCGATCGCCCGACTGCCGCTGCAGATCCCGATGATCACCACAGCGCTTCGGGTGTATCGCAACTCGTAACCTCCGGCCAGAATGCCTGGAAGCCAACGGATTTCGCCATCCGGTGCAGGTTCGGATCTCACCTGGACCAAGGTTTGGCAAGGCTATCGTTGCTGGTGACGGGCGAATTTGGTCGATATGGTCGGGATCGTGACGAACACCAGCCATCCTTCCGAGCCGCATGTGGGGTCACTGTCCTCGAAGCTGAACTGGCTTCGAGCCGGAGTTTTGGGCGCCAACGACGGAATCGTCTCCACGGCCGGCATCGTGGTGGGCGTGGCCGCCGCGACGGTAGAACACACGCCGATTTTCACCGCCGGTATCGCCGGCCTGGCCGCTGGAGCGGTCTCCATGGCGTTGGGTGAATACGTCTCGGTGAGTACGCAGCGTGACAGCGAACGCGCATTGCTGCGCAAGGAACGCCACGAACTGCGCGACGACCCGGTCGCCGAATTGGACGAGTTGAGCGCGCTCTACGAGGCCAAGGGACTGTCGACGGCGACCGCGCGCACAGTGGCCGAGGAGCTCACCGACCACGACGCCTTCGCCGCGCACGCCGAGGTCGAATTGGGTATCGATCCCGACGATCTGACCAATCCGTGGCAGGCGGCGGCATCCTCGGCCTTGTCGTTCACCATCGGTGCGCTGCTGCCGCTGATCGCGATCCTGATCCCGCCGACGACCTGGCGCATCCCGGTGACCGCCGTGGCGGTGCTGCTGGCGCTGATGCTCACCGGTGCGGTCTCGGCCGGACTGGGTGGGGCGCCGAAGGGACGCGCGGTGCTGCGCAACATGATCGGCGGCAGCCTGGCCTTGGTGATCACCTATCTGATCGGCCTGTTGGTGGGCAACACCCTCACCTGAGATCGCCCACCGCGAGCCTAGGCCGGCGAGGCGGTCGGCGGATCGGCCAGTAGGGCCACGAGCTCCTCCTCCCCTGGCAGCGATTCGGGGCTGACGGTGCGCCCTGAGCGCACGTAGTGGAACGCGGCCCGCACTGACTCCGGCGCGCACCCGCGCAGTGCCGCCCAGGCCAGGCGGTACACCGCGAGCTGAACTGCCGCCTGCGCCATTGCTTCCGGCGTGGTCGGTGGCTCTCCGGTTTTCCAGTCGACCACGGTGGTGGTCCCGTCGTCCTGCGCGAAAACTGCGTCGATCCGGCCGCGAACAATGGTGGTTCGGGCCGTTCCGATCACCATGTCGAACGGCACCTCCACCTCGATCGGGGTGCGCGCAGCCCACGACGACATGACGAAGGCGTCCTGTAGCTCGGACAGTTCGGCCGCACCGGCGCGTCCACTGTCACTGTCCACCGCGCCGGGTAGATCGTCGAGGTCGAACAGACGCTCGGAGTGGAAGTACCGCTGCACCCACTCATGGAACGCGGTGCCCAGCAGGGCATGCGGATCCGGACGTTGCGGCAATCGGCGACGCAGGCGCTGCAACGCGGCCTCCCGGTCACGGCTCAACTCCACCAAGGTGCTGACCGACAACTGGCCGGGCAGCTCGAGCCGGGCGACCTGTATCGGCCGATCCCGTTCGGCCAGAAGCGCATCGACGTCAGCGGCCCAGCCCTCCCCGTCGGCCTCGTCGGTATCGCCGGTCGCGTTCCCACGGTCGTCGGCCAGCGCCTGCATCACCAGCGCCGCACCATGGCCAACCTCGGTGTCTCTGGGCTGGGCCGCCGGCCAGATCGCTTCGACAGCCTTGTCCCGCAACGGGTTGACCTCACCGGCCGGCGGATCGGGAACCCACTGCTCGACCTCACCGCACGGACGGCCCTGCGCGGCAGCATCTTCCACAATTGCCTTGATCTCGCACAGGAAATCCGAGGGGCCACGCGGCTTGCTCTCGGTCGCACCCCAGTGATGCCCGGAGATCAGCAAGGTGTCCTCCGAGCGGGTGATCGCGACGTAGAGCAACCGGCGCTCCTCGTCGATGCGGCGCTGTTCGAGGCTACGTTTGTGATCAGAGATCTTGTCCGACAATATTTTCCGGTCGTTGATGTCGGAGGTGTCCAGCACCGGAACACCCAGCTCCGACTCGGTGGCACGATCGCCGCGCAACAGCGGAGGCAGATCGGACGAGTCGGTGAGCCAGGTCCGTGCCGATGCCGTCGACGGGAACACCCGGCCGCTCAGGTGGGGCACCGCCACCACCTGCCATTCCAACCCTTTGGCGGCGTGCACGGTCAGGATCTGCACGCGGTCGTGTGCGACCGTCAATTCGGCGGGCGCCAGGCCGTTTTCCACCTCGGTTGCCACATCCAGGTAGGCCAGCAGCGCGAGCACCGACCCACCCGACCGCCCGGCGAAGTCGGCCACCAGATCACCGAACGTGTCCAGGTTCTCGGTCCCGGTCCAGCCCGCCGCCACCGGGCGCGCCGCGCGAGCCTCGGCATCCAATCCCGCGACCCGCCGCACCTCGGCCACCAGTTCGGGCAGCGGGTGGCTCAGGTGTGCCCGCAGCATGGTCAGCTCGCGCCCAAGGGCCTCGATCCGCTGATAACCCGCCGGCGAATAGTGTTCGGCGGCACCGGGATCGCAGAGCGCGTCGGCCAGGCAGGCCGAATCGGCATCCGGGGCGGCCTGGGCCACGATCTCGGCGGCGCTGGCCTCCCCCACCGGCCGGTCGTCGAGTTCCCTGGCCCGGCGCCACAGCGCGGCGATATCCCGGGCACCGAACCGCCACCGCGGCCCGGTCAGCACCCGCATCACCGCCGATCCCGCGGCGGGATCGGCCACCAACCGCAGCATCGCCACCAGATCCGCCACCTCGGGTACGGCCAGCAGTCCGGCCACCCCGACCACCTCGACCGGCACCCCCCGCTCGCTGAGCGCCTCGGCCATCGGCGCGGCGTCGGCGTTGCGCCGCACCAGCACCGCTGCGGTCGGCGTGTCCACCCCCTGTGCCACCGCACCGTGGTAGATCCGGGCCAGATGGTCTGCGACCCAATCGCGTTCGGTCTCGACGTCATTCAGCAGGGCACACCGGATGGTCCCCGGCTCGGCGTCGGGCCGGGGCCGCAGCTCATGCACCGTCACCGACCGGCTGCGTGCCTCGGCCGACACCGCATTGGCCAGATGCAGGGCACTCGGCGGGTTGCGCCAACTGGTCCGCAGTTCCAGCGTCGGCGCGGGAGTCCCATCGGCCAGCGGAAAGTCCGTGGTGAACCGGGGCAGGTTGGTCGCCGACGCGCCCCGCCAGCCATAGATCGACTGGATCGGGTCACCCACCGCGGTCAGTGCCAGGCCTTCGTCGGCGCCGCCACCGAACAGCGAGGACAACGCGACCCGCTGCGCGTGCCCGGTGTCCTGGTACTCGTCGAGCAGCACCACCCGGAAACGTTGCCGCAGTTGCTCACCGACCTGGGGGAAACTCGCGGCCAGTCGCGCTGCCGCCGACATCTGCATCCCGAAATCCATCACCTTGTCGGCGCGCATCCGCTGGTGCAGTGCGTCGATCAGGGGCACCAGTTCGGTGCGTTCGGTCTGGGTGGCCAGCATCTTGAGCAGCCACTGACTGGGCCCGCGGTCACGCTGATACGGGCCGGAGGGCAAGGTGTGCACCAACCGTTCCAGTTCCACATGCGTGTCACGCAATTGATCGGTGTCCACGAGATGCTCGGCCAGCGCGCCGGCCAGGCGCAGCACCATTCCGGTGACAGCGGCCGGGGTCTTGTCGATCGCCAGCTCCCCCGGGTGCGCACACACCACGTCGAAGGCCAACTGCCACAGCTCGGTCTCGCTGAGCAGCCGGGTGTCCGGTTCGACCGGCAGCAGGAGGCCGTGCTCGCGCAACAGGGTGCCGGCGAACGCGTGGTAGGTACTGACCGTCGCGACCTCGTCGGGGCCGCCGGTCACCGGCGCGAGACCGGCGCCGGCGAGCCGGGCCAGCCGGGTTCGCACCCGACGCAGCAACTGTCCAGCCGCCTTGCGCGTGAAGGTGAGGCCCAGCACCTGTGCGGGCGTGGCATAACCGTTGGCGACCAACCAGACGACGCGGGCCGCCATGGTCTCGGTCTTACCCGCGCCCGCGCCCGCAATGACCACCAGCGGCCCCGGCGGCGCGGCGATCACCGCGGCCTGCTCCTCGGTCGGCGGAAACAACCCCAACGCGTCGGACAACTCGGCCGGGCTGTACCGCACGCCGGTCTGCGCGGCTTCCGTCACGACCGGTCCCCCGCAGCCTGCGCCGGGCACGACGACCGCACCGGGCAGTTGGCGCATCCGTCGTTGACGCGGGCGGTGAACTGCGGTCCGGCGGTGGCCGCCGCCGCACTGCTGACCGTGCCCAGCCAGTCGGCACGGGTATCTGGTGTCATCGGATCCTGTTCGCGTTCGGTGGCGCCCGCCGCCCCCGCCTTGCCCAGGTAAACCAACCGGCCCCCACCCGGCTCGTCGCCGTGCGGCAACAGCCCCGCGGCCACCGCAAGCTGATAGGTGGCCAGCTGGGCATGCTTCTGCGCGTCGTCCTTGGTGACCGGACTCTTGCCGGTCTTGAGGTCGACCACGACCAGCCGGTCCGCCTGGTCACGCTCGAGGCGGTCCAGCCGGCCCCGCACCTGAACACCCGGCCCGTCGGGCCCCGGCTCGACGAGCGCGCCCTCCACATCGATCTCGGTGGCGACCTCGGTCAGCCGGCCCCGGGTGTCCGCACGCCACCGGGTGAAGGTCTCCAGCATCTCGCGGTGGCGGGACAACTCGTTGTCCGAATACCACTTCGCATCGAAAGGCAGGTCTTCCCAGACTTTTTCCAGGTCGTTGACCAACTGGCTCTCGGTCTTGCCGGAATCCGCCACCAGCGCGTGCAGCAACGACCCGACCGTCGAACGCACGTCGCGTCCGTCACTACCGCCGTGGCGCTCAAGCAGCCAGCGCAGTGGACAGTCGGTGAGCATCTGCAGCGTCGACGGCGACAGGGTTACCACCTGGTCGGGATCCGACCACAGCGGTTCCTCGGTGGACAACGCCGTCATGGTGTGCCATTGCGAAGGATCAGCCCCTAGCACCCCCGCCGCGGCTAGCCTGGCCAATTGAGTTGCCGCACAGGACCGGGACTCGTCATCGACGGCACCTTCCGGCGCACATACGACGGCGCGCAGCCGACCGACCACCGCTGAGGGAAGCAGCACCCGGGGCGCCGCCAACGGCGGCAGCGGCACCGACTCCGTTGCCACCTCCGCCAGTTCGGCACAGAACGGTGACGGCAGCAGCGATTCGTCCCCACCGTCGCTGTCGACGGCGGTCACCAGCAGGCGGGTCCGGGCCCGGCCCATAGCCGCCATCAACAGCCGGCGTTCCTCGGCGAGCAGGGGCGCCCGGGTCGACACCACCCGGTCATCCGGGGCGGCCACCCCGTCGAGAACATCCACCAGATTCTGCGTACCCAGGATGCCGCCCCGCGGAACAGTGTTGGGCCACAGCCCTTCCTGCACGCCGGCGATAACCACGAAGTCCCACTCCCGGCCGAGTGCGGCGTGCGCGCTGAGTACCGAGACCGCGTCGGGCCTGGCGCTCGAATCCGAGGCCGACATCGACGATCCCAATGTCGCCACGTGGTCCACCAACCCGCGCAACGACGCACCCGCCGTGCGGCCCACATACTGGTCAGCCACATCGAACAGTGCGGTCACCGCGTCCAGGTCGCGGTCGGCCTGGGCTCCGATGGTGCCGCCCCGCTCACTGGCGGCCAGCCAGCGCGGCTGCAACCGGCAGGCATTCCAGGCCTGCCACAGGGTGTAGCGCGGATCGGCGCCGTCCCGCTCGCTGCGACGGGCTGCGGCCAGCACCGACCGCAGCCGACGCAGCGGCTTGGCGTGCTCGGCCGACAAACCGGCCGGCTCCGCATCGATGGCGGCGACGAGGAGGTCGGTGAAATCCTTTGGCGGCGTGGACCCATCGGCACGCCGCAGGGCGCGTCGCAACTGCCGCAGGGTCACCGGGTCGACACGTCCGATCGGGCCGGTGAGCAGGCTGACGGCGCTGTCACCGTCCAGGTGGTGTGTCGTCACCTCCAACACTGTCAGCATGGCTGCGACCGCAGGCTGCTGCGCCAGCCCCAGGTCAGTGCCCGTGGCCTGTACCGGCACCCCGGCCCCGCTCAAGGCCCGCGCCAATGCCGCACCCACCCGCGGAATCGAGCGCACCACCACCGCCATCTCGGACCAGGGCACCCCGTCGACCAGATGGGCACGGCGCACAGCGTCGGCGATGTAGGCGTTCTCGGCATGCGGAGTGGCCGCCAACCGCATGGTCACCTCACCCTGTCCGCGCTCCGGGTTGCCTTCCAGCGCCCGGCCTGCGTTGAGTCCGGGCAGTCGGCCGGCGATACCCGAGATCGCCGAAGCGACCGCAGGGGTACAGCGGTGCGACCGCGTGAGGGTGATCGCCGGCACGTCGTCGCCGTGGTCGCGCAACAACACGGGATCGGCGCCGCGGTAGGAGAACACCGTCTGGTCGGGGTCGCCGGCAATGACGGTCAACCCCGCCCCGGCAGCCAGCACCCGGATCAACAGAGCGGCCTGCGGGTCGAGGTGCTGGGCATCGTCGACCAACAGCAGGCTGATCCGCGCCCGCTCGGCGGCCAGCAGATCCGCGTCGGTCCCGAGTGCCTCCAGCGCCGCACCGACGAGTTCGGCCGCCCCCAGCGCCGGGACCGTGGCCTGCGGTGCGGCCATCCCGACCGCGGACCTCAACAGCATGATCTGCTCGTAGGCCTGCGCGAACCGGCCCGCCGCCAACCATTCCGGGCGTCCGGCCGACCGACCCAGTCGCTGCAGGGCGCGCGGATCCACCCCGCGCTCGGTGCAGCGGGCCATCAGATCACGCAACTCAGTGGCGAAACCCGCAGTGCTCAGCGCCGGCCACAGCTGCTCGGGCCAGCCCACGGGGGAATCCGCACCATCCTCGATATCTCCGGCCAGCAGTTCCCGGATGATGCCGTCTTGTTCGGCCGTGGTGATCAGCCGCGGCGGCGGATCACCGTTGCGCTGGGCCGCCAGGCGCAGGAGTGCGAACGCATACGAGTGCACCGTGCGCACCATCGGTTCCCGCACGACGCCGTGGGTACCCGCCCCGAGCAGCCGGGCGGTGATGGCGGCCCTGGCCTCGCCCCGCAACCGGGCCGATCCGGTCAGCAACAGCACCGACTCGGGGTCGGTGCCCGCCGCGATGTGGTCGACGGCGGTGCCGATCAACAGCGAGCTCTTCCCGGTGCCCGGCCCGCCCAGCACCCGCACCACCCCGCCGCGTCCCGGTACGAGCAGCTCGGTAGCCGCCGGTGCCGGTTCGACATGGTGTGTGGTCATGAGAAGCATGACACCAGAAGGGACCGACAAGTAGCGGAGCGGAGCCGCTTTAGCACTATTGGCCGCACCGGCGCGGGAAGCCCGATATTTTCTGCAGTTGACGTGTGCGACCGTGATACCTTTTTGGCCACAAACCAACACCTTCTGGGTGTACAGGTTTGGGGAAGTCGTGGCGGACGAGTTACGGGTGGAACCGGTGGCAGTAGCGGCCGATGCTGATCGAATTGATTCGGCTGCCAAGGGTTTACGGCGACCGCGACGTGATGCCCCATAGCGTCGAGCAGCGCGCACAAATCTTCATCAGCCTGCCCGACACCCCGCCCCAAGCCGGAGCCAGCAATACCCGCATGGCCCGAGGCCGCAGCATAAGCCGCATGAACGGATGCCCATGAAGATACGAATGGCCAGGAAAACACTCGCCATTGTTACGGCAGCAGCGTGTCTCATGACCGGGTGTTCCGGCCACCAGGAACCGTCTGCTGCCCCTGCGGTCGCAAAAAATATGTTCCCGAACTGGCCCAGTGATTTCAATGGTTTCCGGTTCCGATGGACAGCACAACCCGGGACAGACCTGCTTACCGGCCCCGCCATACCGGTGCGCGCCTACCTAGAATCCTATCGAATTGGATCGATGACAAAATCGTCACCGAATACCTACCCCGGGTTTCAGCGGGCCCTGCCCGATCTTCTCGACCCCCGAGTCGGCAGTACCGAGGAGTGGCTCAATCTGCCATTGGAGTTGAGATGGATAATTCCCTCAAGCAATAGGAATCTCAATTATGTTGAGGGACCGTTCTTCGGCAACCATTACTTCCACATCATGGAACTCTCCCCGCTCACAGACGGCTACCTGGCCTACGTATGCGAGGGCAAATACAACGTCTTTGCCCCGGCCATCAGACAGCCTGAAAAATATGCCTCAGTGCTGGGCTCCCCGAGTGGCAAACTGGACGTCGCTAAGCTCGAGTACTCGGTAACTCTGTGGCGGATTGAACTCAAGAACGGCGATGGTGCGACCGTTGGTATGCAACCTCAAACCGGCAGGAACCCCGCACCCGTTGGTGACGTGTTCGGACACTGGAAAATCACCGGCGCCTCACAAGGAGGCTACTGGGGCCAGGTCGGGAAACCCACCCACACGCCGCAAGATCCGGACTATGTCCACATGGAACAACAGTGCCGTGACGTCATGCCCCACAACACTGCGCAGCGAGCCCAGATCCTCATGAGTGTTCTCGACACCCCACCCCAAGCCGAGCCAGCAGTACCCGGATGGCCCGACAGCACAGTTTGACACCTGCGACCCGAACCGCCTGGGCCGCTTTATGCCACCGGCGCAACCAACGCCAAGAGCGCACGCGATCACCAAGTCAGCACAAGCTCGCCGAGCGCCCGACAAGTAGATCCCATAAACCCGCCAGACCAACCTCCTGGCAGCATGAACGGATGTCAGTCGCGAAGTTGCACGTCCACCGCTACGGCCCCGATGAACCCGCCCGACTGTTGCTGATCCACGGGTTGACCGGACACGGGGAACGCTGGAAGACACTGGCCGAGCAGCACCTGCCCGAGGTGGCGGTGCTCGCGCCAGATCTGCTCGGGCACGGCCGCTCATCGTGGGCTGCCCCGTGGACGCTCGACGCCAACGTCGAGGCCCTGGCCGCACTGCTGGATGGTCCGACCATGGTGGCCGGGCATTCGTTCGGAGGTGCGGTGGCACTGAATCTGGCTGCCGCGCATCCCGATCTGGTCAGCGGGCTGGTGCTGTTGGACCCCGCGGTGGAACTGGACGGCGAATGGATGCGCGAGATCGCCGACGCCATGTTGGCCTCTCCCGACTATCCTGACCGCGCCGAGGCGCGCGCGGAGAAGGCCAACGGTTCGTGGGGCGAGGTGGCACCGGATGAGTTGGACCGTGACCTCGACGAACACCTCGTCGAACTACCCGGCGGACGCTACGGGTGGCGGATCAGCATCCCGGCCATGATGTCGTATTGGAGCGAGTTGGCCCGCCCGGTTTCCCTGCCGCGCAAGGGCACTCCCACGGTTCTCGTCCGCGCGACCCACACCCGTCCACCGTATGCGCGGGACGGCCTCATCAGTGCACTCGATGGGCAACTCGGCCAGGATTTCACCCTGCTGGATTGGGACTGCGACCACATGGTGGCCCAGGCCAAACCCGCCGAGACCGCGAAGTTGATCCTCGAACAGCTGGGCTGACGATGCCGGCCGTCACCGAGGAGCAGGTGGAGCTGGTGCGGACCCTGGTGGCCGCGATCCCGTCGGGCCGCGTCTGCACATACGGCGACATTGCCGATGCCGCAGAGCTTTCCAGCCCACGGATCGTCGGTTGGATCATGCGCACCGACTCCTCGGACCTGCCCTGGCACCGGGTGATCCCCGCCTCGGGGCGCCCGGCCCCGCACCTGGCCACCCGGCAGCTGGAACGGCTGCGCGCCGAAGGGGTGCTGGCCGTAGACGGGCGGGTACGCCTGGCAGAGTACCGCCACCAGTTCTGACCGCGAGACTAGAGGGTCAGCCGGACCAATGAGGCAGTGCGGGCCAGGCCAGGGAAGGCCGCGGCGGTGGACCGCGGGTGCAGCGCATGCACGGCCAGGCGGAACATCAACGCCCGCAACAACATCTGCGGCCATTCGGGTAGCGACTGCCACCGTTCGACCAGCCCGTCGTCGGCATCACCCCAGGACAACGCGTCGATCACCACCACCCCCGCAGCCCACGGGGCGGGCCGCCAGTACGGGGTGATGTCGGTGATACCCGGCGCGGCCGTTCCGGCGAAAAGCACTGTGCCGTAAAGGTCACCGTGGACCAGTTGACTGGCGCTCTTGGTCGGCCTGCGCAGACTGGCCAACTGATTGATCAGCTCGACCGAGCGCTGGCCATCCGACGATCCGGGCGAGACCCTGGCGCCGGGCGGCAACGAATGCAGCGGCCGGTCCTCCCAGGCCGCCCGGTCTGCGGCGATGAACACGTCGATGTCGGCCCACGGCGCGACGGGCGGTTGGGTCAGGAAGCGCGGTCGTTCCAATGTCGAGGTGGCCTCGTGCAATCGCACTGCGGCCGACACCACTTCATCGTGACGGGGCTCGGGCGTGCCGGCGACGAAGGTATCCGCCCGCCACCCGGCGACCACGTAGCGGCCGTCCGTTGAACGGACCGGGCGGGCCAGCCGCACCCCGTCGATGAATAGCGATTCCCGAACCTTGGCCGACCACGCCGCACGGGCGTGCTCGGGCACCATCGACATCACCACTTCGCCGCAGCGCCAGCCACCCTCCCAGCCTGAGCCGAGCGGTTCCGGGGCCGACCCGGACAGGCCGAACGCCGCCAGCACATGTTCCGGCGGCCGTTCCACAGTCACAACCTCAGCCTAAGGTGTTGACCGGCAAACCAGCCGTCAGTACATCACCATGTCGGGCTCGAGTTGCTTGGCCCAGGCCACAATTCCGCCCTGCAGATGCACCGCATCGGAAAAACCGGCCTTCTTGACGATGGCGAGCACCTCAGCCGACCGTATTCCGGTCTTGCAGTACAGCACCGATGTTCGGTCCACCGGGAGCTTGGCCAATGCGTCACCCGATTCGAACGTCGGCTTCGGGATGAGCTCGGCCCCCTCGATGTGATTGATATCCCACTCGACGGGCTCGCGGACATCGATCAGCGCCAACGGTTTTCCGGAGTCGATGAGTTCCTTGAGCTCCAGCGGGGTGACCGTCGATCCGGCAGCGGCTTCCGCGGCGGCATCCGACACCACGCCGCAGAATGCCTCGTAATCGATCAACTCGGTGATCTTGGGAGTTGCCGGGTCCTTGCGGATCCGGATGGTCCGGTAAGTCATGTCCAGCGCGTCGTAGACCATCAGCCGACCGAGCAGAGGCTCGCCGATGCCGGTGATGAGCTTGATGGCCTCGGTCCCCATCACCGACGCGATCGAGGCACACAGGATGCCCAGCACCCCACCTTCGGCGCACGAGGGCACCATGCCCGGTGGCGGCGGCTCGGGATAGAGGTCGCGGTAGTTCAGCCCAAGGCCGTCGGGGGCGTCCTCCCAGAACACCGACACCTGGCCTTCGAACCGGTAGATCGAACCCCACACGTAGGGCTTGCTCGCGAGCACCGCGGCATCGTTGACCAGGTAGCGGGTGGCGAAGTTGTCGGTGCCGTCCAGGATCAGGTCGTACTGGCTGAACAGCTCCACCGCATTGTCGGGCTCCAACCGGAACTCATGCAGATTCACCGTCACCAGCGGGTTGATCTCCAGAACCGAATCCCTGGCGCTCTGCGCCTTGGGCCGGCCGATGTCGGACTGGCCGTGGATGATCTGCCGCTGCAGGTTCGACTCGTCGACCACGTCGAAGTCGATGATGCCGAGCGTGCCCACCCCGGCGGCCGCCAGGTACAACAGCGTGGGTGACCCGAGCCCACCGGCCCCGATCACCAGCACCTTGGCGTTCTTCAGCCGTTTCTGGCCGATCACCCCGACGTCCGGAATGATCAGGTGCCGGCTGTAGCGGGTCACCTCTTCACGCGTCAGCTCGGCGGCCGGCTCGACCAACGGCGGTAACGACACGTCCAAATTCGCGGACACCGTATGTCTCCTCAGTATTTATGGCAGTTCATCGTCCAGCTGCTCCTACCCACAACGGTAATCCGGTGCCGATACTTCCCGTGCCCCGGTCACCGCGATCTGCGCCCGACGGACTTCACCACAACGGTGGCGGTCAGGCGATCGGGTACGGCCAGGGATTGAATTTGCAGGTCAGACCGTCGGCCGTGACCGTTCCCGGGTCGAACTTGGCGGCATCATCGTTCGACGTGGAGAACGTCTGCTGCATCATGATCGGCGCCAACTGCCCGTTCGCCTCGCAGGCCTCATGCCGCTGATACCCGATGGCGTGACCAACCTCGTGATTGACCAGGTACTGACGGTAGGAGCCGATATCCCCCTGGAAGGGCACCGCGCCGCGGACCCATCGGGCCTCGTTGACGAAAACCCGGTGCTGGTTCCCGTCGTAGGACGGGTTGTAGCAGGACGCCTCCAACTGGATGTCGTAGCCGCAGCCGTCGCGCACCGTCATCGGCGAGGTCAGCGACACCCGGAAGTCGGGGTCGATACCGCTGCTCTCGTCCACCCGCGTGAAGGCGAACAGCCCGTTGTGTGTCCAACTCTTGGGATTGGCCAGGGTCTCGCTGACCATCCGGGCGAAGCCGTCGTCGCCACCGAACGAGGTGGTGTCCACACCGTCCTCGACCTCGACGGTGTAGGTGAAGGATTTCGTGGTGCCTGCACCGATCTTGGGCGTGGTGCCGGGCACGATCCGCCAGGCCCGGTTTCCGGCCTCGGTGAACTGCCCGCCCGAGGGCAGGATGCCGGTGGGCAGGTCCACGTCGAACTGGGTCAGGCCTTTGGGCGGCGCACCGATGATGGCGGTGCTGGCTACATCGATGGGGGTAGGTAGACCCTGCACCGGGCCTTCGACCGCCGAGGCATCGGTGGCGCTGTCGACGACCACCATGCCGGCGATGGCCTGATAGCCCGCCACGAGGGTCACCACGATGAGCACCGGCAGCGCATACGCCCGCCAGCCGTAGGTGGAGATGAAGTGGCCGATCCATGTCTGCTTACGCCACTGCTGGTGGTCGTCCCGATTGGATCTGGCTCGTCCTGAATCGGAGGCAATCGGATCTCGCTGAGCGCGGAGCGGCTCCCGCCACTCATTGCGCAGCGCCGGGACACGGCCACCCCCGCGACGTCCCGGGTCGTAGGTCACCGGACCAGAATGGCACAGAGTCCTGTGGATCGGTTCCGAGCGCAGCTATGCCGTGACCTCGCCGGTGTCAATTCGAAATCCGTGCCCGTTTCGCATCGACCGCACGACAGCAGTGGCGCGTCACGGTAGTAGTGTCGGTGCGATCAGCGGCTTGGATGAACATGTCCAAGTGCGCCAGAGCAATACAGATTGAGGACCTGATGAGCGATCTCGCCAACACCGCCGAGCGGAGAGGCGACAAGCCGCCGACCAGTGGTCGACGCGGCAACCGCCTACCTCGTGATGAGCGGCGCGGGCAGCTGTTGGCGGCCGCCAGCGAAGTATTCGTCGAACGCGGATACCACGCGGCGGGCATGGATGAGATCGCCGAACGCGCAGGCGTGAGCAAGCCCGTTCTGTACCAACACTTCTCGTCGAAGCTCGAGCTGTATCTGGCGGTGCTTCAACGCCACGTCGACAACCTGGTGTCCGGTGTGCGTCAGGCCCTGCGCACCACAACTGACAACCGGCAGCGGCTGCGCGCCGCGGTCGAGGCGTTCTTCGATTTCATCGAGCATGACAGCCAGGGGTATCGGCTGATCTTCGAGAATGACTACGTCAGCGAGCCGCAGGTGGCGGCTCAGGTCAAGGTGGCGACCGAGGCCTGCACCGATGCGGTGTTCGATCTGATCAGCCGCGATTCCGGGCTGGAGGCGCACCGCGCCAGGATGATCGCGGTCGGGTTGGTGGCCGTCAGCGTCGACTCGGCGCGGTACTGGCTGAACAATGAGCGACCGATCGATCGGAATACCGCCGTGGATGGCACGGTGCAGTTCGCCTGGGGCGGACTGTCACACGTGCCACTCACCCGGTCCTAGACCGCTGGAGCGGATGCTCCGGCAGATTCCACGCCAATCCCGAACCCAACCCGGCGCACGTCTGCGGCGCCGATCTCGACATAGGCGATCCGGCTGTTCTGCACCAGGAATCGCCGACCCTTCTCATCGGTCAGCGCCAGCACACCCGAGTCCTTGCTGAGCGCCTCGTTGACCTGCTGCTCCACCTCGGTGGGTGTCTGCGCGCTGTTGAAGGTCAGCTCGCGCGGGCTGTCCGTGACACCAATTTTGACCTCCACGCTGGACCCTTCTTTCTTTCTCACAACGTTTGTCGACTTCCCTGAGCAGGCTAGTGGACGGCCGGGACCATCCACCGCCAGCGGGGCTGCACCGCGGTACGCCGTGCGCGAAACACAGATACCGAACCGAGTCCGGACCGTGACCGACACGCACCGAGCTCAACCTCATCTGTCACTTCTGCCTCGATAACATCAGTTTCGACATTGGACGAGACGACTGGGACAGCCGCATGACCAGGCACTATTCGCCGTATGACACCACCCCGACCGAGCGCTTCGGGGATCGGCCGTATACCCCCGACGGCTATACCCCCGCGCCCGGGACGGACCACTCTGTCGATTACGACACCTACGACGCGAACTACGACGACGAGGTCACCTTCTACGAGGACCCCATCGACCGGCGCTGGATCTGGGTGGCCGCCGTGGCCGGCGCGATCCTGTTGGTCGCGGTGATCTGCACCGTCGTCATCCTCGGCGGCGGGGACAGCGGTTCGGTGTCGGCCACCTTGACCTCACCGTCGGCCCAGCCGACCCAGACCACCGCGCCGGCACAGGACGCCACCTCCAAGCCGGTCCCGCCGCGGGCAGCACCGACTGCGCCGCTCTCCCCCGAAACCGTGACCACGGTGACGCCGTCGCCCAGTGCCAGCGCAGCGCCCGCGCCCGGCGCCCCGCCGGCTGAAGCGGCCCCGCCCGCAGCCACCGTGAGTCCGAACACCATCACCTACCGGGTGACCGGCAACCGGCAACTCATCGACCTGGTGACCATCGTCTACACCGACGCACAGGGCGCATTGCAGACCGACATCAACGTCGCCCTGCCCTGGGCCAAGACCGTGGTGCTCAACCCCGGTGTCCAGCTGAAGTCGGTGACCGCGACCAGCGTCGCCGGTCAGCTCAACTGCTCGATCACCGACGCATCGGGCGCCGTGATCATCGCGCAGGCCAACAACTCGATGATCACCACCTGCACGCAGTAGACCGAACGAGCAGTGACGGACTGGGTCTGGCGGGTATTACGCCAGGCCCAGTTCCTGCATTCGGGACTGGTGGGTGTTCTGCAGCCGGCCGAAGAACTCGGCCAACTGGGTCAGACCCTCACCACTGGACATCACCAGATCGACCAGCTCGTCGTGATCGGCCAGCACGAACTGCGCCTGGGTGACGGCCTCACCGAGCAGCCGACGCGCCCACAGCGCCAGTCGGTGCCGCTGACGGTCGCTCGCGATCACCGCCGCGCGCACCTCGGCAACCACGAACTGCGAATGCCCCGTTTCGGACAGCACCGCGCGCACCACCGCGGCCACCTGCTCGGGCAACGCGTCGGCGATCTCCAGATAAAAATCCGCGGCCAGCGCATCACCGATATAGGTCTTGACCAACGCCTCCAGCCAGGTGCTGGGAGTGGTCATCCGGTGATAGTTCTCCAACACCGGAACGTACTTCGTCATCGCCGGAACGACGTCAACTCCCCTGTGTTCCAACGCATCTCGAAGCAACTCATAGTGGCCCATCTCCGCGGCCGCCATCGACGCCAGGTTGATCCGGCCACGCAGGTTCGGCGCCATGCGCGCCTCTTCGGTAAGCCGGTAGAACGCGGCAACCTCACCGTAGGCCAGCACGGCGAACAGTTCGTTGACCCCGGGATGATCAGCCGTCACGCCAGAATCGACCGGTTCTGCGATCCGTTCCGCGGCAGGCTGAGGCGAATTCATGAAGCCAACTCTAGACGTCACCGGGGCACCGTGATCTGCCGGCAAATCGGCCCAGATCCCGCGACCAGCTACAATGGCAAGCGGTAACGGCTTCGAGCCGACTGTTTGAGCTCCCGAACCGCTACCAGGAAATGTGCGTGCACGCAGTTGGCCCGCCCCTGTGGAGCTGGGCCCAGCAGATCGGCAGCGCCGACGGATACGAACCGTATCCGGGCGAACCCGACTGCTTCATCGTCAAACTCCGTGTGCGCTGGATGCCCATGAGGTTTGACAGTGAAAGGCCAACTCCTCCCACCATGACTCATCTGAATAAGACGTTTGCCGAACTCGGCGTGCGCGAAGAAATCGTCCGCGCGCTGGCCGAGAAGGGCATCGAACACCCCTTCGCCATCCAGGAACTGACCCTTCCGCTGGCACTGGCCGGCGACGACCTGATCGGTCAGGCCCGCACCGGTATGGGCAAGACCTACGCCTTCGGGGTCCCGCTGCTGCACCGCGTCTCCACCGACGAGACCCGCCCCCTCAACGGCACCCCCCGCGCCCTGATCGTCGTGCCCACCCGTGAACTGTGCATCCAGGTCTACAACGACCTTGCCGAAGCCGCTCAATATGTCACGACCAGCACTGACTCCGGCGCCAGCCGCAAATTCTCGGTGACCTCGATCTACGGCGGCCGTCCCTACGAGCCCCAGATCGAGGCGCTGCGCAAGGGCGTCGACGTCGTCGTCGGCACCCCCGGCCGGCTGCTCGACCTGGCCCAGCAGGGGCACCTGCAACTCGGCGGACTGTCCGTGCTGGTGCTCGACGAAGCCGACGAGATGCTGGATCTGGGCTTCCTGCCCGACATCGAACGCATCCTGCGGCTGACCCCCGATGACCGGCAGTCGATGCTGTTCTCGGCCACCATGCCCGATCCGATCATCACGCTGGCCCGCACCTTCATGAACCAGCCGACCCACATCCGGGCCGAAGCCCCGCACTCGGCGGCCACCCACGACACCACCGAACAGTTCGCCTACCGGGCCCACGCCCTGGACAAGTCAGAGCTGGTGAGCCGGATCCTGCAGGCGGACGGCCGCGGCGCCACGATGATCTTCACCCGCACCAAGCGCACCGCGCAGAAGGTGTCCGACGAACTCGCCGAGCGCGGGTTCAAGGTCGACGCCGTACACGGCGACCTGGGTCAGGGTGCCCGCGAGAAGGCCCTCAAGTCGTTCCGCACCGGCGCCGTCGACGTGCTGGTCGCGACGGATGTCGCGGCCCGGGGTATTGACATCGACGACGTCACGCACGTCATCAACTACCAGTGCCCCGAGGACGAGCAGGCCTACGTGCACCGCATCGGCCGCACCGGCCGCGCCGGCAAGACCGGTACCGCAATCACCCTGGTCGACTGGGACGAACTGCCCCGCTGGGAGACGATCGACAAGGCGCTCAACCTGAATTGCCCCGATCCCGCCGAAACCTATTCCAGCTCACCGCATATCTACGAGGAACTGGGCATCCCGACCGATGCCACCGGCCGGATCGGCGAAGCGGTCAAAGCCGCCAAACCCAAGCGCAGCCCCGACGAGAAGCGCATCTCCTCGGCGGACTCCGAGGGTCGGGCGGCCAAGACCAGGACCCGCAGCCGTCGACGTACTCGCGGCGGTGACAACGGCGACGGGCAACCCGAGTCGACTTCCGCTCCGGTGCAGGACAGCGCCGTTACCGCACCGGTGACCGAGTCGGAGGACACCGCGGGCGACGCATCGACCGCTGCTCGTCGCCGCCGCCGGCGCCGTCCCCGGAAGACCGAGACCGCGACCGCCGGCTGACCGGCTCACACCAGACAAGACTGGTCAGTGGTCAAACCCGAACGCCGCACCCGCGGCGATATTGCCGCCGCGGTGGCAATCGTTGCGATCGTCGCGCTGACAGCCGGCCTGATCTGGTGGACCAGTGACGCACGGGCCACCCTCAACCGGCCCGCTGCCGAACCGGTTCCGTACCTGACGCCGGCACGCGAGATACCGGCCGGGCTGCAGCAGCTGTGGGCGGCCTCCAGTCCGAAGACCACCCAGCCCGTGCTCGCCGGCGGCTCGGTGGTGACCGCCGACGGCTCCACTGTCAACGGCCGCGACCCCGTCAGCGGTGCCGTCCTGTGGAGCTATGCCCGCGACCTCGAACTGTGCGGTGTCACGTCGGTGTACCAAGACGCCGTCGCGGTGTATCCCGATATTCGCGGCTGCGGACAGGTCAGCACCATCGACGGTAAGACCGGCACGCGTGGACCTGCCCGCACCGCCTTTGCCGATCCCGAGGTTGCACTGTCGTCCGACGGCTCCACGGTGCTCTCCGCCGGGGACAGCCGGCTCGAGCTGTGGCGCTCGGACATGGTCCGGATGCTCTCCTACGGTGCGCTGGACGCCCGCATCAAGCCCGACGTGCCGGCCTCACCGGTATGCCGCCAGCTGTCGGCTGCCGCGAGTTCCTCGGCGGTATCGGTGCTGGAATCGTGCCCGAAGAGCAAGTTCGTCCGGTTGACGCTGCTGCGTCCGGCCGACGACGAAGACACTCCCGACGTGCGCTACGTCGAACTACAGGACATCACGGACGAATCCGGGGCCAAGGTGATCGCGGTGTCGGGCACCACGACCGCGGTGTACCTACCGACGCCGAGGCCGATGGTCAACGTCATCGACGAGGCCGGAAAGACGCTCGCCAGCCTGCCGCTGGCCAAGCCGGCAGCTCCGCAGTCCACCGCCACCCGCGCCGGGGACCTGATCACCTGGTGGACCGGCGACTCGGTGCTGGTCTTCAGCACCACCGGCGGCTCCGGCCTTCAGTACCGGTTCACCGTTGCCCCGTCCGGGCCACACCTACCTGTCGGACCCGCCACGGTGATGGCCGGTGAGCTGCTGGTTCCGGTCAGCGACGGCTACGACGTCTTCGATCAGGAGACCGGTACCGGCCGGCGCCACATCGCCCTGCCACGCACACCGAGCGTGTCGCCGGTGGTGCCGGCGGTCGCCGGGAACACCGTGCTCGAACAACGCGGCACGCAACTGGTGGCCCTCGGCCCCGCATAAGGCCCCGCGTGACCGCTTACTCGCCGAAATCGATGACGATCACGGTGGTGTTGTCACTGCCGCCTGCGTCGTTGGCGACCTGGACCAGCTGCTGCGCCGCGACCTCGGGTTCGACACCAGCGGCAGCAGTCACGATCTCGGCATCGTCTGCTCCGGCGAACAATCCGTCACTGCTGATCAACAGCCGGTCTCCGGGACGGCATTCCAGATCGAACAAATCGGGCCGGATGACGGGGCCGATACCCAACGCCCGGGTCAGCAGGTGGCGATGCGGGTGGAAGCGGGCTTCCTCGCGGGTGATCTCACCGGTTCGCACCAGCTCGCCGGAGACACTGTGGTCGTTGGTCAGCTGACTCATGGCACCGTCGCGAATCCGGTTCAGCGGCGAATCCCCGATGTTGATGACCAGCGGTCCACCCTGCTCGTCGCTGAAGACCGCGACCACGGTCAACGTGGCACCCGAACTGGTGCCTGATGCGCTGACATGGGCGAAGACCTGGTCGTTGGCCGATTGCACCGCGCCGATCAGCCCGTCGCGGTCGGGTGAGCCGGCGAATTCGGTGGCCAGCACCTCCACCGCGATCCGGCTGGCGTGGTCACCGTCGGGCCCGAAACCATCTGCCACCGCGTACAGAATGCCGTCGACGAGCAGGGAATCCTGGTTGCTCGCCCGCACCGGACCCTGATCGGTGGCCGTTGCGGACCGTGACACCAACGCCATCGCTGCCTACACCACCTCGGGTGCGAAGGTCGGCAGCTTCTTGCCGGACTTCCAATGTTTGAGCAGCGCCTCCGCCAGCTCCCGGTAAGCCAACCCGCCTTTGCTCTTACGGCCGGCCAGCACCGAGGATCCCGATGCGCTGGCCTCGGCGAACCGCACGGTGCGGGGAATCGGCGGGGACAACACCGGCAGTTCGTACCGGTCTGCGACATCCAGCAGCACGTCACGGCTGTGGGTGGTGCGCGAATCGTAGAGCGTCGGGAGCGCGCCCAGCAGCGCCAGCTCGGGATTGGTGATCTGCTGCACGTCGGCGATGGTGCGCAGGAACTGGCCCACACCGCGGTGCGCCAAGGTCTCGCACTGCAACGGCACGATGACCTCGTCCGCGGCCGTCAGGCCGTTGAGCGTCAACACGCCCAGTGACGGCGGGCAGTCGATGATCACCACGTCGAAATCGTCGGAAACCTTGGCCAGGGCCCGCTTGAGCGCATACTCCCGGCCGGCCCGCATCAGCAGCATGGCTTCGGATCCGGCGAGGTCGATGTTGGCGGGCAGCAGCGTCATACCCTCGGCCGTCTCGACCAGCGCCGCTCCCGGCTCGACGTCGCCGAGCAATACCTCGTGTACCGTCACCGGCAGTTTGTCTGGGTCGTGGCCCAATGAAAACGTCAGACAGCCTTGCGGATCCAGATCGACGAGCAGTACCCGCCGCCCCTGCTCGGACATCGCCGCACCCAGCGACGCCACCGTCGTCGTCTTGGCTACCCCACCCTTTTGATTGGCGACCGCTAATACTCGCGTCACACCTTCATCCAAGCACGCTCCCGGCGGCATTGCCGGAACGTGCGGCAGAATCGCCGGTGTGAGCGACCGCCTGCACCGCCTGATCCTGCTCCGCCATGGCGAGACCGAGTGGTCGGCTACCGGCAGGCACACCGGCCGCACCGAGCAGGACCTGACCGAAACCGGACGGGATCAGGCCGTCCTGGCCCGGCCGGCACTTGCCGAACTGCAGTTGACCGACCCACTGGTGATCAGCAGCCCCCGGCGCCGTGCGCTGGACACCGCCGAACTGGCCGGCCTGCACATCGACGAGGTCAACCCCCTGCTGTCCGAGTGGGATTACGGCGACTATGAGGGTCTGACCACGCCTCAGATCCGCCAGGACGTGCCCGATTGGCTGGTGTGGACGCATGGCTGCCCCGGCGGCGAGAGCGTGGCGGCGGTCAGTGCCCGTGCCGATCGGGCGGTGGCGTTGGCGCTGGGACATCTGCCCGCCCGGGACGTCGTGTTCGTCGGGCACGGGCAATTCTCCCGCGCGATGCTGACCCGTTGGGCGGAACTGCCGGTGTCCGAGGGCATCCGGCTGTCGATGGTGCCCGCTTCTCTGGCCGTGTGCGGATTCGAGCATGGCGTGCGCCAGCTCACCGCACTCGGGCTGACCGGTCACCCCAACCCGTGCCTGTCGCAGTGAACCCGTCGTTCGTGTTGGCCGGGCCGAACGGGGCAGTTCTGGCCGAAGGGATACGCGCCGGATTCTCCGACCTCGCCGACGCGCAGGCAGCGCTGCGGTCAGGCACACCAATTGTGTTGGGCGCATTGCCATTCGACCCGGCTGCGCCCGCTGCCCTGTACGAACCCGATACGGTCCGGTTCACCGACGCGCTGCCCGAATGGCCCGTGAATCCACCGCCGGCCGTGGTGGAGCGCGAAACCCTCCCACCGGGTGCGGTACATCGGGAGCGGGTGACCGAGGCGATCCGGCGGCTGCGGGATCCACACATCCCGATCGACAAGGTGGTACTGGCTCGCGCGCTGCGACTGACCGCCGATTCGCCGTGGGACGTGCGGACGGTGCTCCGCCGACTGGCCGACGCCGACCCGGCCGCCACGGTGTACCTGGCGGACCTGACCCCGGCGGGTGGTCCCCACACCGGCACCGCGCTCGTGGGCGCCAGCCCCGAGTTGCTGGTGGCACGCGAGGGCGAAAGGGTGATCTGTCAGCCGTTCGCCGGGTCAGCCCCACGATCGGCCGATCCCGCCGTCGATGCGGCCAACGCCACGGCACTGGCCGCCTCGGCGAAGAACCGTCACGAACATCAGCTCGTGGTCGACATGATGCGCCAGGCACTGGATCCGCTGTGCGTGGACCTGCAGATCGCCGACGAGCCACAGCTGCACGGCACCGACGCGTTGTGGCACCTGAGCACCCCGGTTCTCGGTCGGCTGCGCGAAAAGCACACCACGGCAATCGATCTCGCGCTGGCACTGCACCCGACCCCGGCGGTCGGCGGGGTACCCACCGACCGCGCCGCTACACTGATCGGCGAATTGGAGGGTGACCGCGGTTTCTACGCCGGCGCGGTCGGCTGGTGCGACAGCAGCGGCGACGGCCGCTGGGTGGTGTCGATCCGCTGCGCGGTGTTGTCGGCAGATCGATACACGGCCCTGGCCAGTGCCGGCGGCGGTATCGTCGCCGAGTCCGATCCCGATGACGAAGTTGACGAGACCACGACGAAATTCAGAACCATCCTGACAGGGTTAGGGGCGACATGAGCGAGCTGATCCGCCGGGCGCGGCCCGGTGACGAGGTCGAGATCACCGCGATGATCCGCGAATTGGCCGACTTCGAACGCGCCGCCGATGAGTGCACCGTCACCGAAAAGCAGATGCACACAGCTCTTTTCGGCGAGCGACCGGTGGCGTATGCGCACATGCTGGAGGTCGACGGGCAGGTTGCCGCGACGGCGGTGTGGTTCCTGAACTTCTCCACCTGGGACGGTGTCGCCGGGCTCTACCTGGAGGATCTCTACGTGCGTCCGGCCTTCCGGCGCCGCGGGCTGGCCCGAAAGCTGTTGTCCACCTTGGCCGCCGAATGCGTCGAACAGGGTTACACCCGGATGACCTGGGCAGTGCTGAACTGGAACGTCAACGCCATCGCACTGTACGACGCCGTGGGCGGCGAGCCGCAGACCGACTGGACCACCTACCGGGTATCAGGCCCCGCGCTTTCGGCGCTCGCCGCCGAGCGGGCCGGCTAACTGCGCCCGGTGATCCAGTCCACCGACGACGGGCTGAACAGCAGACCCAGCGTGACCAGGGCGAGCAGTCCGACGAGCGCGCCGTAAACGATGTGGTGTGAGGTGATCACGTACCAGGCCACCGGCAGCAGCAGCAGGTTGGTCAGCACCGCGATCCCCCGGCCCCAACGCCGCGCGGTGATCAACGCCCAGCCGCCGGCGAGCACCCCACCGCCGATCAACACGAACCAGATGGCCGTGCCGTACCCGCTGACGATGTGCTGATCCGCACCGCCCACCGCCCGTGCCAGGAGCACGACGGCCATGATCAGTGCGGCGATTCCCTCGGCGGCGGTCAGAAAACCGGCGTACCGGATGGACGGAGGCTGGATCACGACTGCCGCTCCGCCAGGTAGCGCACCGCGTACTCGTATCCGGCCGGACCCGCGCCGGCGATCACCACCTGCGCGACGGCCGACACATAGGAGTGGTGCCGGAACGCCTCACGGGTGTGGATGTTGCTCAGATGCACCTCGACCACGGGCAGTTCGGCGGCGCTCAGCGCATCGCGGATCGCCACCGAGGTGTGGCTGTAGGCCGCGGGATTGATGATGATGCCGACGCAGTCCTGCCGGGCCACCTGGATGGCGTCGACCAGCTCACCCTCATGGTTGCTCTGCACTGCGCGGACCTCGAAGCCGAACCCGGCGGCCAGCTCGGCCACCCGCTGCTCGATCTGAGCCAGCGTGGTGGACCCGTAGATCTCGGGCTGCCGGGTGCCCAGCAGGTTGAGATTCGGTCCGTTGACGAGCAGTAATCGACGTGCGGTCACGTCCAGTACGGTACCGGCGTGAGGGTTCCCGTAGGCAAGGCACACCGGCGTGCCGATTGCGCGGTTTCGCGATGTCGAGATCGACGCCAGGGTTGTGGTTGGGCAAATTCACCGCCCTCGTGTCGATCTCGGCGTAAAGGACAGGCAGGGATACTTGACCGCGTGTCGAGCGAGAACCTCTGCCCGTGCGGTACCGGTCGGTCCTACGCCGAATGCTGCGGGCCACTGCACGCCGGCTCAGGCCCGGCCTCTACGGCCGTCGCACTCATGCGGTCACGGTTCAGCGCCTTCGCCGTCGGTGCCGCCGGCTACCTGCTGACCTCGTGGCATCCCGACACCCGACCCGCTGAACTGACCCTCGACGACACCATCGCATGGCGGCGGTTGCAGATCGTGGACACCGATGCGGGCGGCGAGGACGACACAACCGGCGTCGTCGAATTCCGCGCCCAGTACATCCATGACGGCAGCCGGCACATCCTCCATGAACGCAGCCGTTTCGAGCGGGTCGGCGGCCAGTGGCACTACCTGGACGGGGAGATTTACGGGTAAAGCCCGACCATTTAGACGTTAGACGGCAACGCCGAGGCCCTGGGCGGACCGTATGACCCGCCCAGGGCAACGAAGCCGACGTAGCGCCGGATTCACCCGTACCCCATCGGGAACATGTCCAAGATCAAACCTCAACCAAGGGACTCGGGCACATTCACGGTACTTGATATTAGATGAGTTACCGGTAAAACCTCTTTGTCATAGCACCTCTGTAAGCTCCCGCCCATCGCTCGCGTTAATAGCTACTCCGCACCACCGACAAGGGGAGAAGAATCACCATGGGCACTCTCGACTTCGACCACCTTCTCGCTGCCTGCCGCCCAGGCGGCGCCGCGACACTGACCTCCGTCACCGACCTGATGGCGGCAGAAGGCACACATGGCGGCATCGCGCCGGCGCGATTCGTGGCGGCCCGCAGTAACGCAAGCACGTATTGCTACGAGCAAAGGTTCATCGACGGCGAGCCCGTGAGCTGCGTCTTGATTGACGGGAAGGCTTCCACCTTGAACCGTTGCGAAGACGAAATCGTGAAGGCGATCTCTGATGGTGCCGGCCCGCTGGCCCTGACACCGCGCATCGTTGTCCGGTATGCGGATGGCACTACAGCGAGCGACCTGCAACTACCTCATCGCCTGTACGACGGCCACATCCGCGCAGGCCACGTCGGCGGGAAAAGCGTTACGGAACACCCGGATTATCGCGGCGCTCGCGACGCGACACCAGCTGACGTCCGGCCCATACTCGAATTGGCCCCTGCCGCGCTTGTGCTCGGTGGCTGGGATTCGACCCGCAAGGCGCGTCAGGGCCGCTATCGCAGCGCGCTGACCGGAGAGATCATTGGTGCGCTCGCCGGCCAGAACGACGGCGATATCAATGCGATCCAAACACCAAAGCGCGGTGGCGCCCGGTCCGATGCCATCGCGCCGAGTGTCCGTCTCACCGGTAAGCAACTCGAGGCGCTACTGGTCGATCAGGAAGCTGAACTGTCGACCAAACTCGCTACCAAGATCCGAGATGAGGTCAAGAAGGCGAAGAACGGCAGGACCTCTGCATCAACGCTTGGGCTTGGGTCCATCCCACCGACCCTCGACAACCTCGGACTGGTGTCCTGCCGGCGCATCATCCGGTCTCACGTGCTGTCATTCGCCGCACTGCGGCAGTTGCGCTTCGGAGCGGGACCGGAAGGTGACGCCGCGTGCCGCGCGCTGCTGGCCGCATTTGCGCTGGCAGGGCTCGCCAGGGCCAACGCCGAACTCAACCTCCGCGCAAATTGCAACCTCCGCGAAGCGGCGGTACCAATCACCGAGTTGGATGCCCGGTACGGCCAGGTGACGTCGCTGGATCCCATCGACATTGCGACGGCTGACGCCCTACTCACCGAGGCGATCAATCACGCGCGCTCTACGGCCGGAATCCGCTGGGAAGGACAGGTCTTCGAAGTGACCGGCAATGAGATCGTCGTGGACAACACCGACGCGGACGCTGAGGAGTAACCGTGCCGATCACCGGAATCCGGGCACGCTTCCCCTTAGGTATCTATGTCGGGCATCGCACTGACGGCTCACCCGACCCACTTCCGTCAACTCTGCGCTTGCACTCCGCCCTGGTAGCAGCGGCCTCAACCGGTAGTTCGGCCACCGCTCAAGGGACCGCACTCGCCCGCACGGCTCCCGCCACGCGCGCTTTGGAGTGGATCGAAGACAACCCGCCGGACTTTGTCGAACTCCCAACGGCGCTCGAAAACCTGCCGGCCAACGAGTTCTCCTACCGCGATGAGGGCGTCGTCGAGAAAGTCGGGAAAGGACCCATCCGCCGAAAGACTCAGCGTGGGGTCGGTACCGGCACCGCCGTGTCCGCCCCCATCGGGTGGGGCTGGGAGACAATCCCCGCGGACGTAGCCAGCACATTGGCCGTGTTGTGCGAGGACGTTCCATGCCTCGGGGAAGCTGATTCCCCTGTGATACTCGAATTCGGCGGGATCACTCCGACTCACTGCCGGTCAAAGCAGACATCTCCATTCGCACGTGTTGGAATCCGGATCACGACCCCCGTCAGCGGTCGCCTCGGAGAACTGGATGGGCTGCACAAGGTGGCACAACCGCCCACGGCACCGTCGGCTTCAAAGGATCGCTGGGCCGCCACGGAACTCCCTACGCCACCACCGATCAGCCATGCCAATGCGCTCGAGGTCGGCTATGACCCGATCGGTGAGCCCTCGCCGCCGCCCACCCCCTGGCGTCACGTCATTCATGTCGGGATCGACGCACCCATCAGCAACGCCGAGCGTGTCAGATGGTCCGTAGCACTGCACCGCGCCATGGTGGCAGCACTCGACAGCGACGCATCGGACTGGATCACCGGACGGTACGACAGCAGTGCCGTCCCGCCGGCGAATCGCGTAGCGATCCAACCCGTTGATGCCGGGGTGATGAGTCTGTCCCAGCATCCTCATCTCGGTGCCGGCATTGCGGTGCTGGTGCCCGACGGCGCTCTGGACATCACTATCCGTGCACTCACCCGCGTGACACGGCTCTATCGACGCGGACATGAGCCAATTCAGCTTGGGCATCGGACCACCATCGAGGCAGCGAACTTCTGGAACACACCCGCACCAGGAATGGCCCGGATCTGGGAAAGTTTGCCAGCCGTGATGCCTGAGACCCGACGGCCGCGGCGAAACCATCGACGTTCGTGGACGCTCGCCGAATCAGCATTGTTGTCAGTGGGTTTCGTGTTCCGTGACGAGCTCCCGCCGGTGACAGCCGAAGTGGCCGAGGAGCGATATGCCGCCATCGTTGACTCAGTTGAAGCGCACGGGGTTATGGCCCTCACCGCATCACCGATACCCGATGCCGACGTACGAAAGTATGCGCACAAGATGCCCCCAGGAGTTGTGGCCCAGCCGTATCGACTGCAATTAGTCGGTGGAAATCTGGTGCCCGAGCGTGCATTAATTGCCGTCGGCCAAAGTCGCCATCTCGGCGGCGGTCTGCTGTGCCCGGTGGACCGCCCGGCCTCGCTCCTAGCATCCTGGAGTGTGGCCAAATGACCGGTCTGAAGATTGACGACTTCGCCGCGTACTTCACTGCGCTGCGCGGCCATCCACCGTTCGCCTGGCAATCGCGTCTGTGTCGAATGATCGCGGAGACCGGTGAATGGCCGGAATCCATCAATGCCCCGACCGGCACCGGCAAGTCAAACGTGGTAGATGTACATGCATTCGTCAATGCCCTCTGCGGCTGGGGCAACGGACCCCGGGTTCCGAGACGGCTCGCAGTCGTCGTCAATCGGCGTGCCCTGGTAGACGCACATGAACAACGCGCGCTAGAACTGTCGGAAAGTCTGAAGTCACCTCATTCGGCCATATTGAGGCAAGTCGCCGAGGGGCTTCGCCGGCTCCAGTACGAATCATCGCCGCCTAACGACGTTCTCGCGTTGGCGACGTTGCGAGGAGGCCTCCTCCCCGACCGCTCCTGGGTCGATGATCCCACTTCATGCACCATCCTCTGCGCCACACCGGACATGTGGGGCAGCCGAATACTGTTCGGCGGCTACGGCGCCTCACCGCAAGCCCATCCTCGAGAGGCTGGGCTGCTCGCATTTGATTCAGTCATGGTGCTTGACGAAGCACATCTGAACACCCAACTCCTGCAAACGGCACGGCGGGTTCGCGAACTGGTGCAGCGATTTCCAACCCCGGCTCCTGCTCTGCAAGTCGTCGCAACAACCGCAACGCCTTTGGACGGCAGGGAACGATCTGTGGGTGTATCCGCGGAGGATGTGGCGACAGACACCAATCTGGCCCGCCGCCTGACCCGTCCGAAACCGGTCACCTATCACGCAACCGAACTGTGGCCAGATAGACGACGAGCCTCGGAGAACTACGTTAGCGAAGTAGCGGACGCCGTTGTCGACATGTGGAATAAAGCCGCCGACGGCACTGTCGGTTGCATCGTCAACTCAGTGGACACCGCGGTCCGGGTGACGAGTGCACTGCGAGCTCGGCTAGCGAGCAAGCCCACTCGTAACCAGGTGCTCACGTGGGTCGGCCCGATGCGTCCACTGGATCTGCTGGCGCAGGTCGAGGCTCACCCGTTCGCCTTTCAGCCGAGCGGCGACGACCAGGTCGGCGTAATCGTCGCAACCCAAACCATAGAGGTGGGTGTGGATATCGACTTCTCCTCCCTCGTCACCGAATTGGCGTCCGGTGCGGCCCTAGCCCAGCGGGCAGGCCGAGTCAACCGCCTCGGATCCCGAGCGGTCGGCCCGATTACTGTCATCGGTCCAGTCGGCGATCCGGTAGCAAGCGGTCCATACGAGGCCGACGAACTAACGACCTCGCGGGAGTGGGTCGTTCGACGGGCTGCGGACACGGATGGATTTGCCTCCAGTGCACTCTCTGCAGATCCACCACCCGCAGCATCCGACCGACGAGACGTATTCGCTCGACTGGAAGCGGGTGACGTCGAGGCGCTCGCAACGACCAGCGAAGACCTCGCTGCCCCGCAGGAGCGGTCCCTGTGGCTCCGCGACGACCTCGAGCCCGAGCATCAGGAAATCGGCATCGCACTGCGTTCAGCACTGCCCGAGAATGACCTGGATTCGCTGGCACTGCTTCAGGCCACCCCACCTGCGGCACGAGAGATCTTTCCGGTGCGAGCGCACCGAGCTTGCGAAATCTGCCGCACGCTAGGGAACTTGGAGTCGCCGCGCGGTCGAGTCTTCGTTTGGCGCGATAACCGCATTGATCAATTGCAGCTCGGAAGCGGCGAGCAACCGAAACCGGGGGACTTGCTGATCCTTGATTCCACTCATCGATTCGTCCGCGAGCACACGATTGTCGACTATGACGACGGCGATGAGGTGCAATCCACCGTGTGGGGTGCGATCGACGCCGACGGGCGGGAAGTGGAGGTTATCTGGCGCTCCGACAATCCGGAGTTGTTCGACCAGATCGACGACATCCTCACCGACCCCGAGTATTCGGATGCCGTCCAACAATTGGTGACCGAGACATTCGGAGCCCCCAACCAGGTGACTGTCGGGCGACCGTATGAAGGCGACGAAGATGGTGAAGTGCCGTGGCTTGTCCTCAGGCCGCTCCGAGTCGTCAAGGACGACGAAGAGACCCGCCAAACGTGGGGCGGTGCACAACCCGTGACGCTCGACGATCATTCCCTTGCCGTCGCGCGGCGAGCCCGATCTCTGGCATTGCACCTCGCCCTATCCGACAACGAGGTCACAGCACTCGAGCTCGCCGGACTTCATCACGACGCGGGCAAGCGAGATCGCAGATTTCAACTCGTCCTCGGTACACAGCCGGGAAGCACTCCACGGGCGAAGAGTGGTGGCGCGTCGAGTCGAAGCGCACAACTCAAGAAGGCGCAGACCGGCCTGCCGTCCGGCTGGCGACATGAGCAGTTGTCCGTAGTTCTCGCACACGATTACCTCGTCGACCATGACCGAGTACAGCGCGACTTAGTCCTCCGACTGGTCGGTACGAGCCACGGACGCGGACGTTGCGGGTTTCCGCATAACGCAACGCAACTCGTCGACCCAGAGGATCCCGCACTGATGACCACCGCTAACGAGTACTTCGACCACGGCGCGTGGGAGGCACTTATAGAAGCGACACACCGAGACTTCGGACCGTGGGGATGCGCGCACTACGAGGCCCTGCTGCGGGCCGCAGACTGCATGGTGTCAAAGGAGGGGTCGTGACCGACTTCATTCTGGGTTCCGACCACACTCGCGCACTCGATCACTTCGCGGGCTACGGCCTCAGTGCCATCCTCGAACAAGCCGGAGAGCCCGATGTCCGGCTCCGCTGGTCGGACGATCCCCATCCCAAGCTGACACTCAGCGGGCTTCAATCAACGCCCGACAGGGTTGCCGCGTTGGTGCACACTCACGCAATCGAACACTGCACCGCAGAGTCCTGGGTACAACAGATCACGACCGTGAGACGTGGGTCCAAATCTTCTGAGGTTGGCCTCTTCAGTCCGCGGATCGCCGCACCTGCTGACGCATCCGCCTGGAAGGAGCTATACACCAGCAGACTCAACGCGCTTGATGCCGACACCAACCAAGGATGGCTGGATTCGCTGATGATCCAGGCGCTCGGGGAGCCCGCGCACTGGTTATTGCGCACCCAGCTGTCCGAACCCGATCGGGGTGCCTCCCGGTGGGAGATGAAAACGCGCAACAAAGGTGAGGATTTCACACGAAACCGGCTGGCCCTGCTCGCAAAAGCAGTGTCGTCCAGGACCACTGACGATGTTCTTGCTGGACTCGACGGCAGCTGTGTCATCGACGAGACCGGAAGGAACAAGGCCGACTCCCGATCCGGCACGGGCTTAGTATCCCCTCGGCCCGTTGACAACGCACTTGCCTGGTGCGCGCTCTGGGGTATTTCCGCATTCCGCATCACGCACCGTATAGGCCGCCAATCATTCACCCCTGGCGCCTATCCGCAGACTCGAGTACATCCCGAGCAAATGGTGCTGCCCGTCGTGACCTCACCCACTTCGCCAGCGAAACTCCGCAGAATTCTCCGCTCACACGCATTCGATGCCGCGGCCTTCGGCGTGCTCGAATCGGCCGACCGAGCCGTCGGCCGAGAAGCACTGCGCGCATCAGGCGTGACCGTGCTGGTGCGATTTGCCGTGCGTGTTGCGGGAAGCACCTCGGCCCCTGAAAGACAGGTGCTCGCTGGTGTCTTCGATCTTCTGTGAGCGCTGACGCCGTGGACCGCATTCAGATACCAATCCGCTTGGTACGCAACGTTCCTGGTCGATGCTGTATCGTTGGCAGGGTTCCCGCTGCGGCTTCGGTTGCAGCGCTTTCATTGAGGCGGTTTCGGGTCGACGATGAGGTCACGGTCAGAGAATGTGGCCCGCCGCGGCTTCGGCCGCGGTGCTTTCATTGAGGCTTGTCGTGAGTGACGATGGTGTCGTGACCCTTGGCCTGCCGCGGCTTCGGCTGCGGCGCTTTCATTGAGGATTGCCGATGTATGTCGGTCCGGACAGGACGGGCACCACCCGCCGCGGCTTCGGCTGCGGCGTTTTCATTGAGGCCGGCCATACACCTCGCCCAGTTAGGCTCGTGCTCGTGCCCGCTGCGGCTTCGGCTGCAGCGCTTTCATTGAGGCACCACAGCGTCGCATTCGCGGCAGCACCACGTGGTGTGCCCGCCGCAGCTTCGGCCGCGGCGCTTTCATTGAGGCACCGTGACCAGCGAGCCCAGGACGCCGACGTTCTTCCCGCTGCGGCTTCAGCTGTAGCACTTTCATTGAGGCCTCGGCCTGGCCATCCAACACGTCCGCGACTGGGCCGACCGCTACGGCTTCGACCGCGGCACTTTCATTGAGGCGAGTGGTTCATCCGCGCGGAAACCGAGCTTCCGTTCGTCCCGTCGCGGCTTCGGCCGCGGCGCTTTCATTGAGGCACGCGGGGGATGTTGACTCCGCCGAAGGTGCATGTCGCGCCCGCCGCGGCTTCGGCTGCGGCGCTTTCATTCAGGCAGAATGTCGAGGTGGTCAGGTTGCCGGGACTGTGCCCGCCGCGGCCTCGGCCGCGGCGCTTTCATTGAGGCAACATCCGCATGTGGCATGAGCGCATGGCGGCAATCGGCCCGCCGCGGTTTCGGCTGCGGCTTTCATTGAGGCGGCGACCCGGACGGCCAGGGCGATCTGAAGCGCAAGGTGCCCGCCGCGGCTCCGGTTGCGGCGCATTCATTGAGGCACCGTGAGGAAGTTCGCCATCTTGCCGACCTTGCGCCCGCCGCGGCTTCGGCTGCGGCGCTTTCATTGAGGCATCATCGACAAGGTGATTGTGCCGATCGGTAAGGCCCCGCCCGCCGCGGCTTCGGCTGCGGCGCTTTCATTGAGGCCAGGGCATCCTGCGCAACGTCCTGCCGGAGGACACCCCGCCGCGGCTTCAGCTGCGGCGCTTTCATTGAGGCTGGTCACCGTTGCGGAACACCACCTGCGCGGTCGTCCCGCCGCGGCTTCGGCTGCGGCACTTTCATTGAGGCATGTCGTCAGGGTGGACGAGGTCGCGCCAGTCCCACCCGCCGCGGCTTCGGCTGCGGCACTTTCATTGAGGATTGCCGATGTATGTCGGTCCGGACAGGACGGGCACCACCCGCCGCGGCTTCGGCTGCGGCGCTTTCATTGAGGCCGGCCGTACACCTCGCCCGGTTAGGCTCGTGCTCGTGCCGGCTGCGGCTTCGGCTGCAGCGCTTTCATTAACGTGAGGACCCATGGTGGCCGACACCACACAGTGGAAGTCATTAAGAACTGTGGGCTCGGCACTACGTCCGCCGCGCACGACTGCTGTACACCTTGCCCGGTTAGGCTCATGTCCCGTGCGTGCCGTGCTGATCGTCAATCCGAACGCGACCTCGACCACCCCGGCCGGGCGTGACCTGCTCGCCCACGCGCTGGAAAGCCGGGTGACGCTGACCGTCGAACACACCAATCACCGGGGTCACGCCATCGAGATCGCCCGCGATGCCGCCCGTGACGGTGTGGATGTGCTGATCGTGCACGGCGGCGACGGCACGGTCAACGAGGTCGTCAACGGCCTGCTGGGCGACTGTGGGACCCGTCCCGACCCCGCCCTGGTACCCGCGGTGGCCGTCGTGCCGGGAGGTTCGGCCAACGTCTTCGCCCGGGCCTTGGGTATCAGCCCCGATCCCATCGAGGCCACCAACCAACTCGTCGATCTTCTCGGCGGCTATCGGATGGGGCGCCCGTGGCGCCGCATCGGCTTGATGGACTGCGGTGAGCGCTGGGGAGTGTTCACCGCCGGGATGGGTGTGGACGGTGACGTGGTGGCGGCCGTCGAGGCCCAACGCTCGAAGGGACGCAAGATCACCGCGTCGCGTTACATCCGGGTGGCGGTGCGCGAGTTCCTGACCAGCGTGCGCCGGAAACCGACCCTCACACTGCAGTTGCCGGGCACTGCCCCGGTCGACGGGGTGCACTTTGCGTTCGTGTCGAACTCCAGTCCGTGGACGTATGCGAACAGCCGCCCGGTGTGGACGAACCCCGACACCACGTTCGACACAGGGTTGGGCGTGTTCGCCGTCACGAGCATGAATATCTGGGCGAATCTGCGAGTGGTCCGGCAGATGGTGTCCCGCAACCCGCGCTTGGCGGCCAAGCATCTGATCCGTGACGACAACGTCTCAACGGTCACCGTGACGAGCAACACGCCTGCCGCCTGCCAGATTGACGGAGATTACATCGGCCTGCGCGAAACGATGACGTTTACGTCGGTCCCCGCGGCTTTGAGCGTCGTCGCCCCGACGAAGAAAATTGATTGACCTGCGCAAACGCACCGCTTAGGGTGGAATTAGGGCGCAGCTAGATACAGAGTGTAGTACACAGGAGTGAGGGTTCCGGTCACCGCCCCACCCAGTGACTTTGCCCACGTGTTAACTCAATGCTATTGACATCTGTTCAGCCTGTGAAACCATCAATGCAACAGTGCAGAAACATTCGTGTGCACGCGTTAACAGCCGAAGAAAATCTGGTGCGCTTTGCCGCGCACAGATCACATGTCTAACGAGGAGTTTGATCTTATGGATTGGCGCCACAAGGCCATCTGTCGCGACGAGGATCCGGAGCTGTTCTTCCCCGTGGGAAACAGTGGCCCGGCGCTCGCCCAGATCGCCGACGCGAAGCTGGTGTGTAACCGCTGCCCGGTGACCACCGAGTGCCTCACCTGGGCCTTGGACTCCGGCCAGGACGCCGGCGTGTGGGGCGGGATGAGCGAGGATGAGCGTCGTGCGCTCAAGCGTCGCAATGCCCGCACCAAGGCCCGCACCGGAGTCTGACCTTCGGTCCAGATCCCGACTCAAGCCATGGCCCCGACGAATGTCGGGGCCATGGCTTGTTTTTGCGACAATTACCCGCAGCAAATTGCGTAATTGTCATCACATCTTCGTATTGACGCAACTGCGTAATTACTTCGGTGGTACTGACGTCCCACTGTGAACCTGCTGTGCCCGGCCGGCCTTCACTGAACGCCGCGACCCCGCCTACCGATCGGCACCCGCAGCACCACATCGGTTCCGCCCGACGCGACATCATGCATGCCCAGGGAACCGTCCAATTCCGCGGTGACCAGGGTTCGCACGATCTGCAGACCAAGCCGGTCGGACTTCTCCAGGCTGAACCCGTCGGGCAGCCCACGTCCGTCATCGTGCACCACGACGTCGAGCCAGCGGGCCGAACGCTCGGACCTGATCGTCACGCAGCCCTGTGGGGTTTCGGTGTCGAAGGCGTGCTCGATGGCGTTCTGCACCAGTTCGGTGATCACCATGATCAACGCGGTCGCCCGGTCGGCGTCGAGCACGCCGAGCGCCCCGTCTCGGTTGATCCGGATCGGGGTATCCACCGAGGCGACATCGTTCATGATCGGCAGGATCCGGTCGATCACCTCGTCGAGGTTGACCTCCTCGTCCACCGACATCGACAACGCATCGTGTACCAGCGCGATCGACGACACCCGTCGTACCGATTCGATCAGCGCCTCGCGGGCCTCCAGGTTGCTGGTTCGGCGCGCCTGTAGCCGCAGCAGAGCCGCCACGGTCTGCAGATTGTTCTTCACCCGGTGATGGATCTCCCGGATGGTCGCGTCCTTGCTCAACAGGGCGCGGTCACGCCGTTTGACCTCGGTGACGTCGCGGATCAGCACGGCGGCACCGACCGGGGCGCCATGCACCACCAGCGGCAGCGTCCGCATCAGGACGGCCGCGCCGCCGGCGTCGACCTCCATACGCATGCTGGAACCACCGGCCAGCGAGTCACGCACGTGGTTGGCCAACTCCTGGGCCTCGAACACGTCAGAGATCAACGGGCGGGTGATGGCGACCAGATTGTGCCCGTCGAGCTCGGAAGCCAGGCCCATGCGGTGATAGGCCGAGATCGCGTTGGGGCTGGCGAAGACGACGTCGCCGACCCGGTCGAGCCGGATGAAGCCGTCACCCACCCGCGGGCTGGAGCGGGACATGGCCAGATCGCCGACGTTCGGGAAGGTGCCCTCGGACAGCATGTGGAGCAGATCGCTCGCGCAGTCCAGGTAGGCGCCCTCCAGCGGGCTGGCCATCCGACGGGCGGCCAGCGCGGTCTGGTGGGTCAGCACCGCAACCACGTGATCGCGGTGGCGCACCGGGACCGCTTCGACGTTCAGCCCGGGAAGATCGGGCGAATGTCGTTTCGTACCACCGTTTCCCCGACCGATCGCACCCGATTCGAAGGCCGTGGCGACGATACCGAGATCCGCTGCCGCGGCCAGGGTGCCGACCGAGTCGGCCAGCAAGACGGTAGGGGCGGTGTTGGGCCGCACCTGCGCCACACACACCAGCACGTCGTCGTCGCGGCGCACCCACATCAGATAGTCGGCGAACGACAGATCTGCCAACAACTGCCACTCCCCGACCACCGCATGGAGGTGGTCCACCGCGCTGCCGGGCAACACGGTGTGCTCGGCGAGCAGGTCACCGAGAGTGGACATCAGCCAACGTCCCCGGAGAGCAGGGAAACGAACCGAGTCAGTCGATCACCGCGATGAGATGGCCGGCCTGGATCACGTCGCCCTCGGCGACGTTGACCTTGGTGATGGTGCCCGCGACCTCGGCGAGGACCGGAATCTCCATCTTCATGGACTCGAGCAGCACCAGGGTGTCCCCTGCACCGATCTGATCGCCCTCGTGAACGACGACCTCGAGCACACTGGCCACGATTTCGGCGCGAACGTCCTCGGCCATCTTCACCCCACTTCACTTCGGCGCTAATCCGACTACTTCTGCGGCCTATATCGAACCACAACCCCGGGTGGACAGCGCCGCCCCCGGGGCATGAGACACTAGGGAGCAAGCTCTTACACCATCTGGAGGATCATCATGGCCAAGCGTGGCCGCAAGAAGCGGGACCGCAAGCACTCGAAGGCGAACCACGGCAAGCGCCCCAACGCCGGTTCGAAGTCAGTGCGCTAGCCGCTTCGGCAGACTTTGACCGCCCGACTCCCTTCGGAGATCGGGCGGTTTGTCGTCGGGCCACCCGGGGCTATCTGCCCCGTCAGCCCCGGATGATCGTGGTCTGGCTGATCTGGATGCGCAGCCGTTCCCGCAGCGCCTCGGGGGCCCTTTCACCGCTGCACTTGGCGGCGATGAGGTTCTTGACACGCTCCTCGACCCCGTAATGACGCAGGCAAGCCGGGCATTCTTCGAGGTGGTGCTTGAGCTTGTCGCGGCTTTCGTCGGTGCATTCACCGTCGAGCAACGTCCATACCTCGGCGATCACCGCCGCGCACTCCGGGTGTTCAGGGTCGACGGGACCGACCGGCGGGTTCCAGCGCTCGTCCGCACCGTGCTTTTCACTCATGACGAGACCTCCTCCGGCTCACCAAGCTGCTGACCTCGGATGAAACCGCGATCCCTGGCCACATCCGCCAGCAGCTCACGTAGCTGCTTGCGGCCGCGGTGCAGTCGGGACATCACCGTCCCGATGGGAGTATCCATGATCTCGGCGATCTCCTTGTAGGGGAAACCCTCGACGTCGGCGTAGTACACCGCCATCCGGAATTCCTCGGGTAGCGCCTGCAGTGCCGCCTTGATCTCGGTATCGGGCAACGACTCCAGCGCCTCGACCTCCGCCGACCGCAGACCGGTCGACGAATGCTCGGCACTGGCCGCCAACTGCCAGTCGGTGATCTCGTCGGTCGGGTATTCAGCCGGTTGACGCTGCTTCTTGCGATAGCTGTTGATGTAGGTGTTGGTCAGGATGCGGTAGAGCCACGCCTTGAGATTCGTCCCCTCGCGGAACGACCGGAAGCCGGCGTACGCCTTGACCATGGTTTCCTGGAGCAGGTCCTCGGCATCGGCGGGGTTGCGGGTCATCCGCATTGCGCCGCCGTAGAGCTGGTCCAGCAGCGGGATGGCATCACGTTCGAACCGGGCGGTCAGCTCAGCATCGGTTTCAGGCGGCTGCGGCGCGTCAGGCTCGGCCTGCTCGACGTCAGTCATCGGGGGAAACACCTTCCCTTCTGTCGCGGCGCCACCAAGAGGTCCGGAATACCAGTAGGTATCCGGCGGCCGTTCCAGGCATACGGTTGGCACCAGAATCCTCCTTACAGATCCTAGAGCGTGCTACCGACAAGTAGCGCTGAGCAGGTGTCGAGAGCAATAACAGCATTCAGCGGCCGCAATGTTCCCGGGCGTGCCCGCTACCCTGTGCCGATGGCCCGCGCAGCAACCCCGGCGATCGCTGCGCTGGTCGCCGCAGGTATCGACCATCAGGTCGTCCAGTACCACCACGACCCCCGCAACGATTCGTTCGGTGCCGAGGCGGTCGCAGAGCTGGCCGCTGAGGGCTTCGCCGCCGCGCAGGTGTTCAAGACACTGGTCATCGCACTGCCCAGAGGGCTGGCGGTTGCGGTGTTGCCGGTGCCGACCAAGCTGTCGCTCAAGGCTGCCGCCGCGGCCCTCGGGGTGCCCAGAGCCGAGATGGCCGACCCGGCCGCGGCGCAGCGCTCCAGCGGATACGTAGTGGGCGGGATCTCCCCGCTCGGACAGCGCAAGCCACTACCCACCGTCGTCGACGCCTCGGCGTTGGCCTTCGAGAAGGTGCTGTGCAGCGCAGGAAAACGAGGGTGGGACATCGCCCTCGCCCCGGCCGACCTGATCCGGGCAACCGGCGCGGTGACCGCCGCAATCGCTGTCACCGCCTGACCCGGCCGGCCCGCCTTCGACTTCGGCATGTCGCAATCGGAAACGTACCGGTGTCCGAATCCGTGATTTACACCACGCCACATCCCCGATTGCATGGACGCGACGAGGAAGGCGGGTGCATATGACGATCAGCGTGACCGAGCGCGCGGAACTGGCCGCCGCGGTCTCCGAGCTGCTGCACGACGAGTGCACTGAGCAGGACGTGCGCCGGGTGATGGGCAGCGACGACGGATTCGACCGCGAGTTGTGGCACAAGCTCGCCGCCCAGGGAGTCACCGGCCTGCTGGTCGACAGCGAGTACGGCGGCGTCGGCCTGGGCGGCCTCGAACTTGAGGCCGTCGCCGAGGCGACCGGGGCCGCACTGCTCCCGGCACCCTTCCTGTCCAGCGTGGTGTTGGCGTCGGCGCTGATCGGGGCAGCAGGTACCGACGCCGACAAGCAACGTCTGCTTCCGAGTCTCGTTGCCGGAACCTCGGTGGGGACGGTCGCGCTGACCGGTGCCCGCGGGACGTGGGCGCCGGAGGGCGTCGCGGTACGTGCCGCGTCGGCCGACATCAAGGAGGGCGCTGACCACACCCTGACCGGCAACGCGCACTACGTCATCCACGGTCAGGTTGCCGACCTGATCCTGGTCGTGGCCCGCATCAACGGAGACTTCGGCATCTTCGAGGTCGCCCCCGACGCCGAGGGTTTCGTGCGCACGGCCGCAACGGTTTTCGACCCGACCGTGCCGCTGTCGACCTACACGTTCGACGCCACCCCGGCCCGTCGTCTCGGCACCTCGGGATGGGACGCGGTGCGCCACGCCCTCGACCTCGCGTTGATCGCACTGGCCGGCGAACAGGTCGGCGGGGCCCGGCGAATCTTCGACATCACCGTCGATTACCTCAAGACCCGGATCCAGTTCGGCCGCCCCATCGGCAGCTTCCAGGCGCTCAAACACATGGCCGCCGACCTGCTGGTGCAAGTGGAATCGGCTACCTCGGCCGCCCAGCACGCCGCGGCCGAACATGACGCGGGTAGCGAAAAGGCCAGTGGAGCAATTGGTCTGGCCGGGTTTACATGTGCCGAGGCCTACCACACCACCGCCATGTCGGCGATCCAGATGCACGGCGGTATCGCTTTCACCTGGGAACACCCCGCACACCTGTTCCTGCGCCGGGCCCGCACCGGCCTGCAACTGCTCGGCGGCTCGGGGTTGCACCGCGAGCGCTACCTCTCGGCGAAAGGCGCCTGACGATGACCGCCAAGGACCTGCCCAGCGCCGATGAACTGCGCGCCGAGGTACACGACTGGCTCGCCCAGAACTGGGTCGGACTACCGAAATCGACCGATCCGTGGGTCAGCTCGCCCGAGAAGGTGGCGTGGCTGCAGAAGGTTCTCGACGCGGGCTACGCAGTGCCGACATACCCCACCAATTGGTTCGGGCGGGAGTACCCGAATGCGCTGGCCGCGGTGATCGAGCAGGAATTCCGGGCGGTCAAGGCGCCCGGTGCGCGCCAGGACAAATACAGCATCCCGGCCAACACCGCGCTCAAGTTCGGCACCGATCAACTCAAGACCGACCTGGTGCGTGACTTCCTGACCGAGCGGATCCGCACCTGCCTGCTCTACAGCGAGCCCGGCGCCGGATCGGATCTGGCGGCCGTGCGCACCACCGCGGTGCGCGACGGCGACGAGTGGGTGGTCAACGGACAGAAGGTGTGGACGTCGGGAGCCACCACCGCCGAGTACGCGCTGCTGATCGCCCGCACCGACTGGGACGTGCCCAAGCACAAGGGCTTGAGCTTCTTCATGATTCCGATGCGCCAGCCCGGCATCGATGTGCGTCCACTGGTGCAGGTCACCGGAGAATCGCACTTCAACGAGGTGTTCATCACCGACGCGCGCGTGTCGGACGCCTACCTGCTCGGCGGTGAGGGCAACGGGTGGCGGGTGCTGCAGACCGCGCTGGCCTACGAACGGTCGATCATGGGCGACGGCGGACGCGGCTCGCGCAACCGGACCCGGGCCGACGACCTCATCGGCCTGGCCCGCGAGCACGGCCGCCTGGAGGATCCGGCGGTCCGCGAGAAGCTGGCCGACGTGCTGGCGTTGCGGGAACTCAACTCGCTCAACAACGCCCGGGCCAAAGCCGCTGCGGCGCAGGGCACGTCCAGCTCGATCATGTCGCTGGGCAAGCTGGCGATGTCGACCATCCTGCACGCCGAGGCGCGCCTCAAGACCGAGATCATCGGCGCTGAAGCACTTCTGGCCGGTCCCGACAATCCCGAGGCCGACGACATCAACTTCCTGACCCTCAACGCGTTCTTCACGTCGATCGGCGGCGGCACCGACCAGATCCAGCGCACCATCATCGGCGAGCGCGTCCTCGGTCTGGCCAAGGAACCCGAGGTCGATCGCGACATCCCCTTCCGCCAGGCCCGCCGGAGCTGAAAAGTGGCCAACCCGAACATCTATGACCCGCCGCTGGCCGGCGTTCGCATCCTCGACCTGTCCCGTGGTCCGATGACGGCGGTGGGGCGCTTGCTGGCCGATCTCGGCGCCTCGGTAACCCAGGTGCACCTGTCCGGTGTCACCGAGGAGCCCGACGATCGCCTCGCCGCGGGTGTCGGGGTCGACCCCGACTCGGTGAGCATCGCGATCAACCGACACGGCCTGAGTTCGGTCGTCATCGATCCGTCGATCCCCGACGACCGCCGACGCTGGATTCACCAGCTGGCCGGGGCCGACATCCTGATCGAGGACACCCGCCCCGGCTCGGCTGCAGAGAAAGCCTTGGCGGCGCGCGATATTCACGCTGAACACCCGGGCCTGGTGATCCTGTCGCTCAGCGATTTCGGCCGTGAGACCAGCTACCGCGGCTGGCACGCCACCACCCCCGTGCTCCACGCCCTCACCAGTGAGCTGTCCCGCTCGGGCATCCCGGGACGCGAACCCCTGGTACCACCGGCTGCGCAACTGCCCTATCACGTGGCGGCGGCACAGGCCGCGGTGATGACGATCAGTGTGTACCTGGACCGGTTGCGCACCGGCGAAGGCGATCTCATCGACTTCTCGATTCTCGACGGGGCCATGCAGACGCTCGATCCCCCACACGGAACGGTGGGCACGGCCTCGGCCGGGGTCGCATTGAGCGCTCAACGCCGCGACTGGAACGCCGAACGTCTGCGGTACCCGATCATCGCCTGCAAGGACGGGCATGTGCGGATCTGCCTGCTGGCAAAACGTCAGTGGCACGGCATGTTCGAGTGGATGGGCCGGCCCGAGCAGTTCGCCGACCCCTCGTTCGACCGGCTGCGGGTGCGGTTCGGCTCACCGGAGCTGCTGGCCGCCATCGGCCGGTTCTGCGCCGGGCAGACCCGGGCCGAGTTGGAGGTCGCCGGCCAGCGCCACGGCGTACCGACGGCGGCCGTGCTGACGCTGGCCGAAACCCTCGGCACCGAACAGGTCATGAGCCGCGGGTACTTCCACGAGGTGGAACTGGCCCCGGGGATGTCAGCACCCGTGCCGGCCGGTGTCGTCGAGATCGACGGGCACCGGGCCAACGCGCTGACCCGATCCGACCACGAGGCCGACCGACGCCCGCGCCACATCGACGTGGCACCGCTACTCGCCGGCCGCCCCCGCCGAAACGAAGGCCTTCCACTGGAGGGTTTACGCGTACTGGATCTCGGCGTGATCGTCGTCGGGTCCGACACCGGACGGCTGTTCGGCGACCTCGGCGCCGATGTCATCAAGATCGAGAATTCCGCGTTCCCGGACGGTCTGCGCGGCAGCCTGACCTCGGTGTCGCCGACCTACGCCGCCGGTCACCGCAACAAGCGTTCGATCGGCATCGATCTGCGGATCCCGCGGGGCCGGGCCTTGGCGCACCATTTGGTCGCGATGTCCGACGTCGTGCTGACCAACTTCAAACCGGGGGTGGCCGAGTCGCTGGGAATGGACTATCAGACCTTGCAGGAGCACAACCCTGGCATCGTGGTGGTGGACAGTTCGGCATTCGGGCCCACCGGGCCATGGGCGAAGCGGATGGGCTACGGCCCGCTGGTACGCGCGGCGGCAGGGTTCACCGACCTGTGGGTGTACCCGGATGAACCGGAGTCGTTCTGCGACACCGTCACCGTCTACCCCGACCACGTGGCCGCCCGGATCGGTGCCCTCGGCGCGCTGGCTCTGTTGCTGCGCCGCGAGCGCACCGGGACCGGTGGGTCTGCCAGCGTCGCGCAGTCGGAGGTGATGCTGAGCCATCTGGCCGGCGAGATCGCGGCCGACGTCCTGGCGCGTCGTGGGCACGAACCTTCGGCCCGAGCAGTCCACGATGCCCCGTGGGGCCTGTTCCCGGCTGCCGGCGAGGACACCTGGCTCGCGGTCACCGTGCGCGATGACGCGGATTGGGGCGCGCTGTGCCGGTCGATCGACCGCCCGGACCTGGGCGCCGACCCACAGCTGGGCACCCGTGCCGGCCGGGACGCTCACCGCGGCCGCATCGACGAGGCCGTACGGGCCTGGACGTCACAACGCCGGGCTACCGAAGCGATGAACCTACTGCAGTCGGCCGGCGTGCCGGCCGGAGCAGCGCTCCATGCCGACGACGTCGCCCGCTGGGACTACTACGTGCAGCGGCGCACGTTCCGCGAGGAACTGCACCCCCACGCCGACGAGCCGTTCACCATGGAGAACGTGCAGATCCATTCGGATCGCATCGCTGACCCGCCGCTGCGGCAGGCACCGTTGCTCGGCGAGCAGACCCGCGACATCGCCGCCGAACTGTTGGGCCTGGACGACACCGACATCGCTGAGCTGATCGCCACCGGCGTGCTTGAAGTCCCGCAGAGCGCCGACCGCGGGCGGTCCGAACAGCCAGAGCCCGCCGGACACTGATCGCGCGTCTCGTACGATTCGTGGGTCACCCCGCCCACGTCACGCCGGAAAAGACCGCATGGACTTCACCAGACTCTCCTACTTCGTGGCGGTCGCCGAGGAGCTGCATTTCAAGCGGGCCGCCGACCGGCTGATGATCACGCCGCCGCCGCTGAGCAAGCAGATCAAGCTGCTGGAGAAGGAGCTCGGCGGGCAACTCTTCGAGCGCAACTACCACGAGGTCCGGCTGACATCGCTGGGCGCCAAACTGCTCGGCCCGGCGCGCGAAATCCTGCGCCAGGTCGATGAAATGAAGGCCACCGCGACCCGGCTCACCGAGGGAGCCGCGACGGTCCGGGTGGGGGCGACCGCCTATGCGCCGTCGGATTTCGTGGCGCAGGTCCAGACCGCCGTCGCGAACCTGGCGGTGCCCACGGAATTCAGCGTTCCCGGGTCAGCTGCCGAGGTGACGGCCAAGCTGGTGTCCGGCCATCTCGACCTCGGGCTGATCCATCTGCCCACCGCCGACAAGCGGCTGCAGTACCGGGTGGTGGCGACCTTCCAGGGCGCGGTGGCGGTGCGTTTCGACGATCCGCTGGCCACCAAGGAGCTGGTGTCGATCGCGGAGCTGCGCGATCGCGACGTGGTGATCGACTTCGCCCGGCCCAATCCGGTCATGCTGGCCGGGCTGACCCGTGCCCTCCACGCGCGTGGGGTGACCCGCATCGTGCGCACCACCAACCAGTTCGGCGGCGAACTGGAGATGGCCGCCCAGGTGTTCAACCGCCACCTCGTCGCGGTGGTGCCGTACGCGCCCGAGTCACTGATCGGCAAGATCTTCTCGCCGCCGGAGTTCACGCTCGTACCCATCGACGAGACCACCTGGGCGCCGGCCCGGATCGCCCTGGCCTGGGTGCCGGAGCGTGTGAAGGATCCGGCCGGGATCGAAGCGCTGGTGGCTGAGCTCACGATCGCCCTGGCCCGGGGACGGGCGCAGTAGTGTGGTCCCGGTGATGCCGATGATGGTGGGTGCAACGGTGGCCTCGGGTGTCGCCGCACTGGTGACCCTGTTCGGCACGTCCGCCCCGTCCCCTCAGATCCGGCTGGTCGACGACACCGTCCCGATGACCCAAGGTGACGGCTCGCTGCCCGACGGGCAGGTCCTGACCCCGTTCGACGTGCAGAACCCGGCGATCGGCCGGTTGGACCCGCGCCTGCTGGCCGCTGTTCAGAACGCCGCCAACGCCGCGGCCGCCGACGGCGTCACCATGACGATCAATTCAGGGTGGCGGTCGGCCGACTTCCAGCAGTCACTTCTCGATCAGGCCGTGCAGACGTACGGCAGCCTCGCGGCTGCCCGCCAGTACGTGCAGACGTCGACGGCGTCCCGGCACGTGACCGGTGAAGCGGTCGACGTCGGGGGCCCCCAGGCCGATCACTGGCTGATCGCCAATGGCGCACGCTTCGGGCTGTGCCAGATCTACGCCAACGAGCTGTGGCACTTCGAGCTCGTCGCTGATCCAGCGGGCACCTGTCCCCCGCTGCAGCCCAACGCTGCGGGCTGACCTATTCGGTGACCGGCACCATGTCGGCGCCGCATGTGCATTTGTAATTGCTTTCGGGGCCTTTGCAATGGCATTCGGACTCGACGCGGATCCGGCACCCACAGCCCTCGTGAGCACAGGTCAGCACGGTCCCTGCCGGGACGACGCTCATGGTTCTTCTCCTTGTCTGGCGCAGTCGATGGCACTGTCCCCCCATCGTCCGCCTGTTACTGCCCTGCACCGTCGAAATCAGGACAACCGGGTCGGCCTATCGTGTCTCTATGACTCTGTCCGGGAAGACCATGTTCATCTCCGGCGCCAGCCGCGGTATCGGCCTGGCGATCGCCAAGAAGGCCGCCGCCGACGGCGCCAACATCGCGCTGGTCGCCAAGACCGCCGAACCGCATCCCAAGCTCGAGGGCACCGTTTACACCGCGGCCAAGGAGATCGAGGAGGCCGGTGGGCAGGCCCTGCCCATCGTCGGTGACGTGCGTGATGGTGACTCGGTTGCCGCTGCGGTTGCCAAGGCCGTCGAGCAGTTCGGCGGCATCGACATCTGCGTCAACAACGCCTCGGCGATCAACCTCGGCTCCATCGAGGACGTACCGCTCAAGCGCTTCGATTTGATGAACGGAATCCAGATCCGTGGCACCTACGCGGTGTCGCAGGCCTGCATCCCGCACATGAAGGGCCGGGAGAACCCGCACATCCTGACCCTGTCCCCGCCGATCCGGCTGGAGTCCGAGTGGCTCAAGCCGACCGCGTACATGATGGCCAAGTTCGGAATGACGCTGTGCGCGTTGGGTATCGCCGAAGAGATGCGTGAGGCCGGGATCGCGTCGAACACGCTGTGGCCGCGCACACTGGTGGCCACAGCCGCGGTCCAGAACCTGCTCGGCGGAGACGAGGCCATGAGCCGCGCCCGCAAGCCCGACGTCTACGCCGATGCCGCCTACGCGATCTTCAACAAGCCGGCGCGGGAGTACACCGGGCAGAGCCTGCTGTGCGAGGACGTGCTGCTGGCCAACGGTGTCACCGATCTGTCGGTGTACGACTGCACACCCGGCGGCGACCTCGGCGTGGACCTGTGGGTGGACACCCCCAATCCGCCCGGATACGTCCAGCCTTAGAACTGGCCCGTCAGGCGTTTGCCCGCCTGACAAAGCGAGAGTTCAGCGACAATCGAAAGTCGTTGCCGAGCTGCAAAAACATGAGTAATATCGAACATGTGTTCGAATTGCTGGATGTTCCGTCGCTCACCGACGCGGCACTAGTCGATGCACTGCAGAACACGACCCGCGCCGAGGCGGTCGCTGCCGCCGAACGCCTGGGGATCATCGCCGAAATCGTGACCCGGTATTGCGACGACGAGGACGACGTGTCCGCCCATCTGGCCATCGACGGGTGGGAAACTGCGGCCGCGGCGGTCAGTGCGGCCTGCAACCTGGGCCGCCACGCCGCCTCGGCACAGATGCGTATCGCCCAGGCCCTGCGCGAGCGACTGCCGAAAGTCGCCGAGGTGTTCCAGCGCGGCGAGATCTCGGCGAAAGTGATCGCCACCATCACGTGGAACACCCAGCTCGTCGTAGACCCAGACGCGCTGGCCTTGATCGACGCCGCCCTGGCAGGAACCGCCACCAGCTACGGAACCCTGTCTGTGCACAAGGCCGAGCAGGCAATCGATGTGTGGGTGGAGAAGTTCGACCCCGCCGCGGTCCGGCGTGGCCGCCGCGGCGCACGCGATCGCGACATCAACTTCGGTGACTCTGACGATCCCAACGGCACCGTGTCGATCTGGGGACGGTTGTTGGCCACCGACGGCGCCCTCCTCAAGAACGCGCTGACCGAGATCGCCCGCAGCGTGTGCGATGCCGACCCTCGCACCACGGCCCAGCGCCGCTCCGATGCGCTCGGGGCGTTGGCGGCCCGCGCCGAGCGGCTCACCTGCCTGTGCGGTAGCGCGGACTGCCCCGCCGCCGGCGCCGACCCCCGCTCCAGCAACGTGGTGATCTACCTGCTCACCGACACACTCCCGGCGCCCGCCGAGGAGCCCGGGCACAACGACGCACCACCGGAGCCGCCAGAGGCAGATGATGTAACAGTCGAAAATGATTGCGCTGCAACCGAACCTACCGACAACGCTGCCCAGGCTGCCGGGAAGACAGGCGCCAAGGACGTCGCTTCCCGCGATGCGCGGTTGCACGGCGAATCTGCAGACTTCGCCGCTGACTCCCAACCGGCCGTCACCGGCAGCCCCGCGGTCATCCTCGGCGGCGGCATCGTCCCGGCACCCTTGCTGGCCGAGTTGATCGCCACCGGCGCCACCGTGAAGCCCGTCTCCGACGCCGGCGCACGCGGCACCGAAAACCACTACCGTCCCTCCGCGAAACTGGCGGCGTTCATCCGATTGCGCGACATGCGGTGCATGTTCCCCGGCTGCGGCGTGGCCGCACAGCATTGCGATCTCGACCACGCCACCCCGTGGCCCCAAGGTGCCACCCATCCGGGCAACCTCGGCCCCAAATGCCGAACCCACCACCTACTGAAAACGTTCCCGGCAGCCGACGGCGGTTGGACCGACGTACAACATCCCGACGGCAGCCACACCTGGACCTCCCCGACCGGACAGATCTACCACACCACCCCGTTCAGCCAGATCCTGTTCCCGCAATGGAACATCCAAACACCACCACCACCGGCCGAGCCGGCACCGGCATCGCAGCCCAACCGCGACATCAAGATGCCAACTCGCACTCGCACCAGACAACAAACCCGCACCCAACGCATCAACGCTGAACGCCGACTCAACGAAGAGGGCGGCAAAGCCCCACCGTTCTAAGGGAACTCGATCACCCCACGGATATTGCGGCCTTCACGCATATCGGTGATCGCGTCGTTGATCTGATCGAGGCGGTACCGCCGAGTCACCAGCTCGTCGAGTTTGAGGTGGCCGTTGCGGTACATGTCCAACAACATGGGCATGCTGGCGCGGGGGTTCATACCGCCGTAGAGCAACCCCTTGAAGGTCTTGCAGTTCTGCAGCATGTCGACCAGCAGCATCGGCACCAGGCTGAACTCGATCTTCGGGACGCCGGTCATCAGGCAGGTGCCGCCCTTACTCGTCAACATCAACGCCGGGGCGATCATCTCGGGACGGACCACGCTCGGCGTGAGCACCACCCGGTCGGCCATCACCCCGCGCGTCAGTTCCTGCACCAGCGGGATCGCCGCCTCGATCGACGGACAGGTATCCGTAGCGCCGAAGAATTTCGCCGTATCCCGTTTGAAATCAACGGGATCCACTGCAATCACCAGATTGGCGCCCGCAGCGCGGGCACCCTGAACCGCATTGATTCCCACCCCGCCGGTGCCGACCACAACGACGGTGTCGCCGGGTTGCGTTCCGACGCCGACGGTCCCCGAACCCCAGCCGGTCGTCACGCCGCAGGACAGCAGTGACGCCGCCTCAAGTGACACCGAATCGTCGAGCTTGATCACCGATTGCTCGGCGAGAACGGCATATTCGGAGAACGTGCCCAGCTGACCGAAGGCCATCAGGTCCTCGTCGCCGACGTGATGCCGCACGGTGTTGTCGGTGACCATCTCTTTGGCCATCATCATCGCCCCGTTGTCGCAGAGGTACGTCCTCCCCGACACACACCAGCGGCATGTGCCGCACGCAGCGATGAACGACAGCCCCACGTGGTCACCCGGATGCACCGACCGAACCCCCGGACCGACCTCCTCCACGACACCGGAACCTTCATGTCCACCGAGCATCGGGAAGTAGTCCGGCACGGGCACACCCATCGCCTCGTACATCGCCACCAACTCCGGCGAAGGGACCATGTCACCGGTGGCGAAATGGTCGTCGGTGTGGCAGATCCCGGCCACCGCCATCTTGACCAGCACCTCGCCCTCACGAGGTGGATCGAGGGTGATCTCCTCGATCGCCCAGTCCATGCCGACGCCGCGCAGCACTGCACCCCGGCATTTCATCGCCGTGCTTCTCTCGGCTTCGCCGGTGATTCGGTCATTCATCGAGCATCTGCCCGCCTCACCGGGAGCGATAGCGTATCCGCATACCCCATCTAGGCTCGTCGGCATGCCTGATCCACAACGCCCCGACCCGCGGCCGACAAACTGGGCCGCCGGCCGCTACCAGGCCGTCGCCGAGCGCATCGCCGTCATCGCCGGTGAGGTCGTCGCCACGGCCGACGCGCTGCGGCCGATCCGGGAAACCACGCTGGTCGACCTGGCCTGCGGCACCGGAAGCGCCGCGCTGGCCGCCGCTGAGGCCGGCGCTCGGGTCACCGGTGTCGATCTGACCGCCGAGCTGATCGCCATCGCCTCCGGGCGCCCCGGGGCCGACGCGGTGCGGTGGGTGGTCGCCGACGCCGCGCGCACCAGCCTGCCCGACGGCGGGTTCGACACCGTGGTGTCGAACATGGGCATCATCTTCGTCGAGCCCACCAGCCTGATCGCCGAGGTCCGCCGACTGCTGACGCCCGGCGGGGTGTTCGCGTTCTCGACCTGGGTTCGCGACGGGGCAGGCAGCCCGCTCTTCACCCCGATCGTCGAGACCCTCGGCCAGCCGCCTGCCGGGGCGTACTCTCCCGATCAGTGGGGCGATCTCGACGTCGTGCACTCGCGCCTGGGCGCCGCGTTCGACAACGTTCAGTTCGAATCCGGTTCACATACGTGGCAATTCGCCTCGGTCGAGTCCGCGGTGCGCTTCATCTCCGACGAGTCACCGATGCATGTCCACCTGTTGAGCCAGCTGGACGAGACGACGCGGGGCCGTCTGCTCGACGCCTTCACCGGCGCACTGAGCACACACGCCGACAGCGCCGGGCAGGTTGCCTTCGAGGCGCCGTATGCGGTGGTGACGGCGCACCGCGCACACTGAATCATTCAGCCTGATAGAGGATTCCGCGCCCGATCGCCTCACGCACCTCGGGCAGGGCGGCCTGCGCCAGCGCGTCGGCATCCACTCCGTGATGAGTGGCCAACAGCTGGATCAAGGTGCCCAACGGCACCTCGCCACGGCAGCCGGCCAGCAACGCCCGCAGTACCTCGTCGACCCCGATGACCGCGGCCGGGCCACCCGGGCGGCGCACCGCGGCCCCGACCTCCTGCCAGCCCTCCGGTCCGGGTAGTGACTGTGCCTCCAGAAAGACCGGCGCCGTGGAGAGCCGGGCCGCCAGCAGCGCGTCATCGGACGTGTCGCGCAGGTAGGCCCGCCGGGCGAAGAAGGCGTCCACCTCGGCTCCGGTGACCGCCTCGTCAGCGCCGGTGATCTCCTCGAGGATCTGCTCGGGCGGCTCCCCGCTGCGCGGGACCCGCAGCGAGATCATGCCCATGCCGATGCCGGCGATGCCCTGCTCGGTGAACCAGTCGAGCCACTGCCCGCCGCGCTGCGCCTGCCGTTCGAGGTCCTCCCCGGCATCGGCCAGCCACAGCGACACATAGCTGACCGGGTCGGCCAGTTCACGCTGCACCACCCAGGCGTACAGACCGGTGCCGGCCAACCAGCCGCGGACCCGGTCCTGCCAGTCGTGTCCCTCGCGCACGATCCAATTCGCCATGATGTGCGCGGTACCGCCGGGCAGCAGATGATCACCTACCTGCTCGATCAGGCTCTGACACAACGCATCTCCGGCCAGGCCGGAGTCCCGGTAGATGTAGTCGCGGGCACCCGAGCCGACCACGAACGGTGGATTGGAGACAATCAGGTCGAAACGCTCCCCCGCCACCGGCTCGAACAGGCTGCCGTGGCGCAGGTCCCACGACATTCCGTTGAGCCGCGCGGTCATCGCCGCCAGTTCCAGCGCCCGCTCGTTGGTGTCGGTGGCGACGATCTCGTCGCAGTGTGCGTCCAGGTGCAGCGCCTGAATACCGCATCCGGTTCCGAGGTCGAGGGCGCGGCCGACGGGGTTACGCGTGACGGCGCGGGCCAGTGACACCGATGCCCCGCCGATCCCGAGCACGTGATCGTGCCGCAACGGACCCCGCCGCACCGCGGCGTCCTGATCGGACACCACCCAGAAGTCCCGCGTTCCGTCGCTGTGCGGCCGGATGTCGAGGACCGCCCGCACCGTGGAACCGTTGAGTTCCAGGACGCCATGGGCGGTCAGGGTCTGCAGGCTGACTGACGGGAACGCCGCCTCGACGTCCTCCCGCGACTCCTCGGTACCGAGCAGCAGCAGGCGCACCATCACGGCCAACCGCTGCCGCTCAGCCGAAGCCGCACGGGTGACCCGTAGGACCGGCCACCACGCGCCCCGGCCGAGCGCGGCGTGGGCGTCGGCGCCCAGCAGTTCGGCCACCCCGTCGGTGGTGAATCCGGCCGAACGCAGGTCGGCACCGATCGCGTCCACCACATCGGCATCGGGCGTGCTCAAAACAACCCCACCTCTTCTGGTTCGGCCGGCTCGATGAGCTCGGGGCCGTTGTTGCGGACGCTGTTGACCAGGCGAGACACCTCGCGAACGGCGATCCGGTCCAGGTCCCCGTGACCACGGAGCAGTCCGTCGTCGATGGGGGCGTCGGGATCCATCCAGCGGTCCCAGTCCGGCGCGCTGATGGTCAGCGGCATCCGGTCGTGGATCTCGGCGATCGGGCCGGCGGCGTCGGTGGTGATGATCGTGCAGCTGAGCAGGGGCGGCGCGTCTTTCGGTGCGCCTTGCGGGCGCCATGTCGTCCACAGCCCCGCCATGAACAGCAGCTCACCGTCGGCGCCGTACAGGTAGTACGGGGTCTTCTTAGAAGATCCAGCAGCTTTTCCGTCGCCGCCAGGGTTCAATTTCCACTCGTACCAACCGTCCATCGGGATCAGGCAGCGCTTGTTCTTGGCGGAGTTTCGGAATGCCGGAGAGGTGGTGACCTTGTCGGCGCGTGCGTTGATCAGCAGGGGCCCCTTGGTATCTGGACCGCCACCCTCGGCGGTCTTCACCCACGGCGGGATCAGTCCCCAGCGCATCGAGCGGACCCGGCGGGTCGATTCGTCTTCGGGTTCGGTGTGCCGCTTGACGACGCTGGAGATGGTCGTGGTCGGCGCCACGTTGTAATTGGCGGCGGAGTCGGCGCCCGCGACGTCCTTGTCGCCCGTGCTCGCTGCAGTCTCGTCAAGGGCCTGGATTTTCTGCGCCAGCAATGCCGGATCGGTGGTCACCGCGAAACGTCCACACATAGTGCCCATGGTTGCAGAGTCCGCGGACAAGGCAGGATGTAGTGCGTGAGCGCACGTGAGGAGCAGATGACACAGTGGCCGGCCCCGTCGGCCACGACCCCGGTCGACGCCACGGTGACGGTGCCCGGTTCGAAGTCGCTGACCAACCGCGCGCTCGTGCTGGCCGCCCTGGCCACCGCACAGGGCCCCTCGACGGTTCACGGCGCGTTGCGCAGTCGCGATACCGATCTGATGATCGACGCCATCCGCACCCTCGGCGTCAGCGTCACTCCGGCCGAACATGACGACACCGAGTTGACGGTCAGCGCCCGCATCGCGCCGGCCCCGGATGCGCGGGTCGACTGCGGACTGGCCGGCACCGTGCTGCGGTTCGTGCCCCCGGTCGCCGCATTGGGCACCGTGTCGGTCACGTTCGACGGCGACGAGCAAGCCCGGGCCCGACCGATCTCGCCGCTGCTCAACGGGCTGGTCGGCCTGGGAGTCGACGTCGACGGAGACGCACTGCCGTTCGCGGTGCGCGGCCGTGGCGCCGTGGCCGGCGGCACCGTCGAGATCGACGCGTCGGGGTCCTCGCAGTTCGTCTCCGGGCTGTTGTTGTCCGGTGCGACCTTCACCGACGGGCTCACCATCGTGCACACCGGAACCTCGGTGCCCTCAGCCCCGCACGTCGCGATGACGGTGGCGATGCTGCGCGACGCCGGCGTCCAGGTCGATGATTCGGTCCCCAACCGCTGGCGGGTCTTCCCCGGACCGGTGGCCGCGCGGGCCTGGCATATCGAGCCCGACCTGTCGAATTCCACCCCGTTTCTCGCCGCTGCGATCGTCACCGGCGGAACGGTGCGGATCGCCGGCTGGCCATCGGACAGCATCCAGCCCGCCGACACCATCCTCGGTCTGCTGACGAAGGTGAGTGCGACTGTTCACCAACGTGATTCATATCTGGAAGTCGGCGGCGCCGAAGGATACTGCGGGTTTGACGCCGACCTGCACGACGTCGGCGAGCTCGCTCCCACCGTGGCTGCGCTGGCCGCACTTGCCGCTGACGGCTCGACGTCACGGCTGCGGGGCATCGCGCACTTGCGCGGACATGAGACCGACCGGCTGGCAGCGCTGACCGCCGAGATCAACGGACTCGGCGGCGACTGCTCCGAGACCGAGGACGGTCTGCTCATCACGGCCCGCCCACTGCACGGGGGGATGTGGCGCTCCTACGCCGACCACCGGATGGCCACGGCCGGGGCGATCATCGGCCTGCGGGTTCCCGGTGTGGCGGTGGAGAACATCGAGACCACGGCCAAGACCCTGCCCGATTTCCCGCTGATGTGGCAGCAGATGCTGACGGGCGGGAAGTAAACCCCTTGGGAGCGCGGGAATACGACGAGTCCGACGTCCGGATCAGACCGGGGCGGCGTACCCGTCCGCGCACCAAGACCCGGCCGGACCATGCGGATGCGCAGTCCGCGATGGTGATCACCGTCGACCGCGGTCGCTGGGGATGTGCACTCGGCCGCGACCCGGACCTCCGGGTGACCGCGATGCGGGCCCGCGAACTCGGCCGCACCCCGATCGTGGTGGGCGACGACGTCGACATCGTCGGGGATCTCTCCGGCCGTCCGGACACCCTGGCCCGCATAGTGCGGCGCGGTGAGCGCCGAACGGTGTTGCGCCGCACCGCCGATGACACCGACCCCACCGAGCGGGTGGTGGTCGCCAACGCCGACCAGTTGCTCATCGTGGTCGCGCTGGCCGACCCGCCACCGCGCACCGGTTTCGTGGAACGCGCATTGATCGCCGCCTACGCCGGTGGCCTGAAACCCATTCTGTGCCTCACGAAGTCGGATCTGGCACCCGCAGAGCCCTTCGCTGCACAGTTCGCCGAACTGGACCTGACCATCGTCAACGCCGGCCGAGACGATCCCCTCGAGGCAGTCGCACCGATGCTGACCGGGCAGGTCACAGTGTTCCTCGGCCACTCCGGTGTCGGCAAGTCGACATTGGTGAATCGCCTTGTCCCGGATGCTGATCGGGCAACCGGCGAGGTGTCTGGAGTCGGCAAGGGCAAACATACTTCGACGCAGTCGGTGGCGCTGCCGATCGACGGCGCCGGTTGGGTGGTCGACACCCCGGGTATCCGATCGTTCGGGCTGGCCCACATCCAACCCGACGATGTGCTGCTGGCGTTCTCGGACCTGGCCGAGGCCATCGCCGATTGCCCACGCGGATGCGGTCACATGGGCGCGCCCGCCGATCCCGAATGCGCGCTGGACGCCCTGACCGGGCCGGCGGCGGGCCGGGTCGCGGCGGCCCGACACCTCTTGACCGCTCTCCGGGAAGCCTGACCTGCGCCGACGCCGCGAGGACTATGGTCGCTGAACATGGCTACTTACGTACTCACCGGCAGCGCCTCCGGGCTTGGGGCGGCAACCAAGAAGCGGCTGGAATCGGACGGACACCGAGTGATCGGTATCGACCTACGCGACGCCGACGTGAACGTGGACCTGAGCACCCCGGAAGGGCGCAAAGAGGCGATCACCAAGGTCAACGAGCTGGCCGGCGACGGTATCGACGGTTTCGTGCCGTTCGCCGGGCTGGCGGCCGCGACCGGACGTCCGGCCGGCCTGTTGATCGCCGTCAACTACTTCGGCGCCATCGAGCTGCTGGAAGGCCTGACGCCACTGCTGGCCGGCCGGGAGAACGCATCGGTGGTGCTGATCAGCTCGAATTCGACTACCAGTCAACCCAATTGGCCGGTCGAGCTGGCCGATGCCTGCCTGGCTGGCGATGAGGTAGGCGCCAACACCATCGCCTCCACCTACGGTGACTACGCGGCACTGCAGGCCTACCCGGCGACCAAGGCCGCCCTGGCGTACTACGCCCGCACCAAGTCCGCGGAGTACATCGCCGAGGGCATCCGGCTCAACGCGATCGCACCGGGGCTCATCGAGACGCCGATGACCCAGGAGGGCCGCAAAGACCCGCTGACCGGCCAGGGGATGGAGCAGTTCCTCAAGACGATCCCCGCCGGGCGCGGCGGGCGCCCCGAAGAGGTGGCCGCTCTGGTGGCGTTCCTGCTGAGCCCCGAGGCAAGTTACTTCGTCGGGTCGGTGATCTTCATCGACGGCGGCACCGACGCGGCATTCCGCGGCAAGGACTGGCCGAAGGTGTGGGAAATCAACATGTGACGGCGGCGCGGCCACGCCACGTCAGTGCGCCGGCTTGGCCTGCTGGGCCGCCGCCTGCTCGGCGGCCTTCTGCTTGGCGTCGGCAAGCGCGGCACGTCCCTCGGGGCTGGCCGCCGAGTTGCCCGGCGTCGTGGCCGAGGCCACCGAGGCATTGCAGTTGAGGTCGAGCAGTTCGGTGTCGGTGACCGGCGCGAAGTTGTTCCCCTTGTGCCAGTGCGCCTTCTCCGAGTGGGTCACCACGCAGTCGTCGTCGGACAACGAATCACCCGAGCGGGCCGCAACAACACCCTTCATGCCTGCGTCGGCCAGCGCCGACTGCACGTCGGAGTATTTCTGCCCTGCGTAGCCGTCGGCCGCGGCGGTCCCGGTGGCCAACACACCTACCGGGACGGCCGAGGCACCCACCACCATGGTGGCCACGAGCAACTTCTTCACGAGCGACAGATTATGAGCGACAGCTGCCAGACCCCTGAGAGTAGGCGGGGTGGTTGCTTGGAATCCAAGCCCGGCGTGATCGACTCAGCGCTGGCGCCAACCCCGAACCGCCGCGATGGCCGTCTTCAGGCCACGGCGACGTCCGGTAGTCGGATCGGTGACGCCGTACCCTTCGAGCTCGGTGAACATCCGCTCGCTGCGGGTTTCCGGGGCGTTGTCGGCCGTGTCCTTCAGGAACCGGTCCGGCAGCGACAGTTTGGCGATCGTGCGCCACGTCTTGCCGTACTGAACCAGGAACGGCCCCGTGGTGTAGGGCAGGTCGTACTTTTCGCACAGGGCCCGCACCCGGATCGCGACGTCGGCGTACCGATTGCTCGGCAGGTCCGGGAACAGGTGGTGCTCGATCTGATAGCTCAGGTTGCCGCTCATGAAGGCCAGCGCGGGACCCGAGTTGAAGTTGGCACTGCCCAGCATCTGACGCAGGTACCACTGACCGCGGCTCTCGCCCACCATGTCGGTCTTGGTGAATTTCTCTGCGCCATCAGGGAAATGGCCGCAGAAGATCACCGCATTGGCCCACACGTTGCGGATCACGTTGGCCACCGCGTTGGCCTTCAGGGTCGACTTGTACGTCGCACCGGGCGACAACGAGGTCAGAGCGGGCCAGGCGACGTAGTCCTTGAACAGCTGTCCGCCGGCCTTGACGCCGAACTCCTTGACGCGCACCAGCGTCGCGGCACGGTCGTCGCCACCCTTGGCGATCTTGCCGAGCTCCAGGTGCTGCAGCCCGACACCCCACTCGAAACCGATCGCGAGAAGGGTGTTGAACAGCAGATTGCCGTACAGGTTGAACGGTTTCCACCTGGCGTCGCGGGTGACCCGGATGACGCCGTAGCCGACATCGTCGTCCATGCCGAGGATGTTGGTGTACTTGTGATGCATGAAGTTGTGGGTGAAGCGCCAGTGCTTGGACGCCCCGCTCATGTCCCACTCCCACGTCGAGGAGTGAATCTCGGGATCGTTCATCCAGTCCCACTGGCCGTGCATGACGTTGTGGCCGATCTCCATGTTCTCGATGATCTTGGCCACGCCCAGGGTCACGGTGCCCGCCCACCACGCCGACCGCCGCGAGCTGGCCGCCAGGATGGCGCGGCCCGTCAGTTCGAGGGCACGCTGGGCGGCGATGGTGCGACGAATGTAGCGCGCGTCGCGCTCACCGCGGGAGTCTTCGATGTCCTGACGGATCGCATCGAGCTCTATGCCCAGATTCTCGATGTCGGCATCGGTGAGATGCGTGAATGCGGGAACGTCGGTTACTGCCATCGTCAGCCCTCCTCTCGATTACCTACGGTAGCGTAACCTACGACCCCGTAGGTTACTAGCCAGTAAAGTTTAGACGTCCAGGACGCAGTCGCCGGAAGCAGCCGAAACACACGTCTGGATCCGGGTGCCCGGCTCGTGCTCGACGCCGGTACGCAAATCGCGCACGTGCCCGTCGACCAGACCCACCACACACGACTGACAGATACCCATTCGGCAGCCGAACGGCATCTGGATGCCGACCTGCTCGCCCGCGTCCATCAACGGCGTCGCGCCGTCGACCGTGACCTCCTTGCCGCTGCGCTCGAACGTCACCGTGCCGCCGGCCCCGTGCGGGGCAGCCCGCGACACCGCGAAACGTTCCAGGTGCAGGCTGTCAGGGATGCCCGCGGCCGCCCAGACCTGTTCGGCGTCGTTGAGCATGCCCTCTGGCCCGCACGCCCACACCTGACGCTCCCGCCAGTCGGGAACCACGTCGCCGATCTGCCCGAGATCCAGCCGGCCCTCGGTCCGGGTGCTGCGCAACAGCAGCCGGTAGCCGGGGTGCTCCTCGTGCAGCGTCGCCAGCTCGGCAGCGAACAAGACGTCGGATTCCGTTGGCGCCGAATGCACATGCACGATGTCGGTGATCTGATCACGGCGCACCAGGGTGCGCAGCATCGACATCACCGGGGTGATGCCGGAGCCGGCCGTCACGAACAGCACCGACGCCGGCGCCGGCTCGGGCATGACGAAATTGCCCTGCGGTGCGGCCAGCCGCACCACAGTTCCGGGCTGCAAACCGTCGACCAGATGCGCCGACAGGAAACCCTCGGGCATCGCCTTGACCGTGATCGCAATGGTGCGCGCGCCTGCTGAAGGAGCCTTCTCCGGCGTCGAGGTGAGTGAATACGACCGCCAGCGCCAGCGCCCGTCCATGAGCACACCGATCCCGATGTACTGGCCGGGCTCATAGTCGAACGAGAATCCCCAACCCGGTTTGATCACCAATGTCGCGGAGTCGGCCGTCTCCCGCCGCACATCGACCACCCGACCGCGCAACTCCCGCGCTGACCACAACGGGTTGGCGAGCTTGAGATAATCGTCGGGCAGCAGCGGTGTGGTCACCTGGCCGACGATGCGGCGAAGCGCATGCCAGCCAGGACGCCGGTCGGCGCCGGCGACGCTTGGGCGGACCGTATCGGCCACATTGGCCGAGACCTTGATCGAGTTCTTGGCCATGAACCTACGGTACCGTAGGTTACTGCCCCGTAGCTAGTCGTACGGCCGCCACCACAGGTCAGGACACCAAAGTGTTCTTGTACGTTTTCCCGTCCTTCATGATCACTTTGAAGTTGCGTTCCGGATCGGCGATCAGGTCCAGGCGGGCCAGCGGGTCGCCGTCGACCAACAACAGATCCGCCAGTGCGCCCTCCGCGACCACGCCCAACTTTCCGGCGTACGGGCTGCGCTTGCCCGACAGCGCCAACAACTCGCCATTGGTGCCGGTGGCCATCGCCAACGTCTCGGCGGGCGAGAACCACTTGCCCAGCCCCGCCAGCAGCGCCCCCTGTCTGGCCGCCAGTTGCGGCGAGAACAGAATGTCGGTGCCGAAGGCCGTCTTGAGCTTGTACTTGCGTGCCAACTGGTAGACGTTGTTGACGCCCTCGACGATCTCCTTGGCTTTCGCGGCCTCGTCCGAACCAGGCGGGAACGCACCGATCATCTCGGCCGGGATGGGCTGCGTACTCAGCCAGATGTTCTTGTCCGCCATCTCCTTTGCGGTGGCCTCATCCATCAGGTGAGCGTGCTCGATACACGTGACCCCGGCGCGAATCGCCTGCTGGATAGTCTGCGGGGTGTAGGCATGCACCGCCACATAGGTGCCCCAGTTGCCTGCCGCCTCGGTGGCGGCCCGCAGTTCGGGTTCGGTGAAGGTGGTGACGTCGAGTGGGCTGTGCGGCGAGGACACCCCACCCCCGGCGGTCAGCTTGATCTGCGACGCGCCTTGGAACAGCTGCTCGCGCGCACGCATTCGCACCTCGTCGGGGCTGTCGGCGACCATGGCGGCGCCGAGTTCCTCCTGACGCGACGGCGGGCCACCCGGGTTGCGGGGAAGGTCCGCGGGTGTGCGGAAGTCACCATGACCACTGGTGACGGTGATGATCGCGCCCGACGGGAAGATGCGCGGACCGTTGACGACGCCTTCGTCGATGGCCTTCTTGAGACCGAAACTCGGACCGCCCAGATCGCGGACCGTGGTGAACCCGCGCATCAACGTGTCGTTGGCCTCGGCGCCGGCCAACAGGTTGAGGTACCCCGGGTCCAAGGTCGTCAGCTGTGTCACCGGCGGACGCACGAGCATCGTGTGCCAATGGTTGTCGATCAGGCCCGGCATCAACGTACGGCCGCCGCCGTCGATCACGGTGGCAGCCGGGTCAGCCGGCAGCGCATCGGTGGAGATCCGTTCGATCCGGTTTCCCTTGACCCGCACGTTCGATGGCGCCGACAGCCGATCACTGTGGCCGTCAAAGATTTTGACGTTGCTGAAGTCAATGGTGGCCACGTTGGCGGCAGGGGGTGCCGGAGCCGGCGGGCCGGTTTCGGCCGGGCGACCCGGCTCTGCAGATCCAGCCGGTGAGGTTTCGCCCCCACCGGTCGAACACGCCGCACTGGCCAAGACCACGGCCAGCACCGCCAACAGCCCGAATCCGCGCATGACAAATCCCCCGTGTCGTCGATCAGAGCAGTTCGAGCAGGAACGGCAATTCCTGCGGGGCGTACCACGCCAGGTCGTGATCCTGGGCGTCCCCCACCGTGAGTTCGGCGTCCTCGTCCCCCATGTCCGCGTCGTCGATGACATCGACGGCGGCCAGCACTGCAGGCTCGGCGTCGGCATTGTCGACGTACACCGCGACGACGGCGTCGATCGGCAAGGGTCCGGACAACCGCACGACGGCGTCGTCGAGGTCGGGACGGATCGTGACCTCCACATCCGCCCCCGAATCGGCCACCACCACCGCACGGCGCGGCGGCAGACCCGAATCGGACGGCCCGCCGGCCATCAACCGCATGGAGGCCAGCGCGGCTTCCCGCAAGGCCACCTCGGCGAGTTCGTCGTCGTCACCCTCGGCGTAGGCCTCCCGCAGTGTCGGGGTAACCGCGAAGGCGGTCCCGTTCACGACGAGCAGGTGGCGATCGGCGACGAGCTGCTGCAGGGCGACCAGAGTCGTCGGGATGTAGACACGCACACCGCGAGGTTAGCCGTCGTCGGCGTCCTTACGGTCCTCGGCTTGCGGGTCCTTCTCCACCGAAATCACGAAATCGTCGCCGTGCTGGGTGACACCGGCGACCACCGCATCGTTGACGGCTTCCAGCGCGTACTCGCGGCGCACCACCAAGGGATCCCGCCTCAGGTCGCGCACGAGTGCCACTGCCAGACCGACCATCACCACGACGAACGGCACCGCGACGATGATCGTGATCGATTGCAGACCGTTCAGCGCGTCGGCACCGCCGACCAGCAGCATGACCGCCGCCACCGCGCCGGTGGCGACGCCCCAGAAGATCACCGTGGGCCGGGTCGGTTTGATGGTGCCGCGCTCGGACAGCGATCCCATCACGATCGACGCCGCGTCCGCACCCGACACGAAAAAGATGGCGACCAGCACCATCACCACGACACTGGTGACCGTGGCGATCGGGTACTCGCCGAGCAGGCTGAACAACTGCCGCTCCTGGCTGCCCATTCCGGCCAGATCCACCCCGTTCTGCTGCTCGAAGATGGCCGCGCCACCGAACACGCAGAACCAGACCACCGATACCGCGCTGGGCACGAGTAGCACCCCGGTCACGAACTGCCGGATGGTGCGGCCGCGCGAGATCCTGGCGATGAACATGCCGACGAAGGGAGTCCAGGAGATCCACCACGCCCAATAGAAAATGGTCCAATCCTGCAGCCAGGTGCTGACCGCGGGGCCTTCGGCGCCCGTCCGGGCAGCCATCTGCGCCAGCTGGTCGACGTAGCTGCCGATGGAGGTCGGGATCATGTTCAGCATGAACATCGTGGGGCCAACGACGAAGATGAACAGTGTCATCACCAGCGCCAGCACCATGTTGATGTTGGACAGCCACTGGATCCCGCGTGCGACCCCCGACACCGCCGACAGGACGAACGCGACGGTCAGGATCGTGATGATGCCAATCAAGATGGCATTGCCGGTTTCACCGATCCCGGCGACGATGTGCAACCCGCTGCGGATCTGCAGCGCACCGAGGCCCAGCGAGGCCGCGGACCCGAACAGCGTGGCGAAGATCGCCAGCATGTCGATCACCTTGCCCCACGGCCCGTTGGCGTGTTTACCCAGCAGTGGCTCGAACGCCGCGCTGATGAGTTGCGCCCGGCCCTTGCGGTAGACCCCGTAGGCGATGGTCAGCCCGACGACGGCGTAGATCGCCCACGGGTGCAGCGTCCAGTGGAACATCGTGGTGGCCATCGCGGTCTCCGCGGCCTCGGGATTGCCCGGCCCGCCGGTGCCCGGTGGTGGGGAGGCGAAATGCGACAGCGGCTCGGAAACCCCGAAGAACATCAGGCCAATTCCCATGCCTGCGCTGAACATCATCGCGACCCATGACACCGTGTGAAACTCGGGCTCTTCGTCGTCACGCCCCAGCGGGATGTTTCCGTAGCGGCTCATCGCCAGCCAGATCACGAAGACCACGAACCCGGACGCGGTCAGGACGAACAGCCAACCGACATCGGCCATCACCCAACTGAGTGCGTTCGACGATGCCGCGGCAAGGGAGTCCGTGCTGACGAATCCCCAGACCAGGAATGCGAGAGCGATGACGGCGGTGACCCCGAACACCACCCAGTCGACACCCTGCCGCCGGGTGTAGGCCTGCTGCTCCACCGGAACATCGAGGACCGGGTGCGGCACCACATCGCCGGTCGGCGATTTCAGCGCCTTCGCTGTTGCTTTCTTCGCTTCTTGCGTGTGCTTGTCAGATCTACTTTTTCGTATCTCAGCCGGCATGATCAATTCATCAGACCGCGAATTCCAGCCCAGGTCAAACACCTCAAGCGTTTTGCCAGGATTACTTGGCGGCCTCGAGCAATTCTTCGAGGGATTCCCGGAAGAGGCTGGGCAACACGTCGACGTCACTCATCGCGTCACGGTCGGCGTTGATCCCGAAATACAACATGCCGTCGTACGACGTGACCCCGATGGCCAGCACCTGGTTCTGCAGCAACGGCGGCACCGCGTAGGTCTCCAGGAGCTTGGTGCCCGCGACATACATCTGCTTCTGGGCGCCGGGCACGTTGGTGATCAGCAGGTTGAACAGCCGCGCCGAGAAACCTGTCGCCACCCGAATGCCCATGGCGTGCAAGGTCGGCGGAGCGAATCCGGACAGGGTCACGATGGTGCGCGCGTCGACCAGACTGGCCGCGGTGGAATGCGATTCGGTGGCATGGGCGATCTGCGACAGGCGGACCACCGGGTTTCCCTCACCGACCGGGAGGTCGACCAGGAACGGCGATACCTCGCTGATGGCCTGACCCGGCCCGGTGGAGTCCAGTTCGGCATCCGGGTACACCGACATCGGCGCCATGGCCCGCACCGTGGTCGTGGGGGTCACCGGCTCCCCGCGCGACAGCAGCCAGTTGCGCAGGGCACCGCCCACCACAGCCAGCACGACATCGTTGATGTCGCAGTTGTAGCGGGCCCGCACCAGCCGGTAATCCTCCAACCGATGCTGGTCCACCGAGAACCTGCGGTTGCGCGACACCGTGGTGTTCAACGGGCTGCTCGGCGCGGTGCCACGCGCCACCGTGCGGGCCACATCGGCTACCCGTCGTCCCACCGCCGCCAATTCGGTGGCGCTGGTGGCCACTTCGGTCACCGTGTCGCGCACGGCGGCGAGCTGACTGGTCGGCCGGGTGATCCACTCCCCGATCGCGCCGAGAAACAACTGCCGGTCACTGGGTTCGCGGGCCGGAATCCAGATGTCCTCACCGAACTCCGGCGGCTTCTGCGCGCGATCGACGATCACGTGCCCGATCTCCAACGCTGTCATTCCGTTGACGAGGGCCTGGTGGGTCTTGGTGTAGATCGCGATGCGGTTCTGGGTCAGCCCTTCGACCAGATACATCTCCCACAGCGGACGGGTCCGGTCCAACGGGCGCGAGCCGAGCCGGGCGATCAGGTCGTGGAGTTGGGCGTCGCTGCCGGGAGACGGCAGCGCCGAGCGCCGGATGTGATAGGTGATGTCGAATTCCCGGTCGTCCACCCACACCGGCCTGGCCAGGCCCAGCGTCACCTCGCGCACCTTCTGCCGGTACCGCGGAATCTGCGGCAAGCGGCGCTCGACCGTCTCCAGCAGGGTCTCGTAGCTCAAGCCGGCACGCGGCTTGCGCAGGATCGACAGGGATCCGACGTACATCGGCGTAGCGGTGTTCTCCAGATGGAAGAACGCTGCGTCGGAGGCCGACAGTCTGCTCACCATGCGGCGCCTACCTCCCCAACTCGCTCCGCTTGAACTCCGTCACGGTAGCTGGCGATTCTGGTTGTTCGCATCACGGGTGGACCGCGCGTCAATTTCGTGTCGGAATTGCCGAGAGCTCCCAACTCCCGCCGCCCTCCAACTGCAACCGGGACCGGTGATGGCCATCGATCGTGGACCGGTGCCCCACACTGACCACCACACACTCGGGTAGCCGTTCGCGCACCAATCGATACATGGCGTCTTCGAGTCCCTCGTCCAACGCGGACGTCGACTCGTCGAAGAACACCACCCGCGGACGGACCAGCAGCACCCGCGCAAACGACACTCGCTGTTGTTCGCCCAAGGACAGCACCGACGCCCAGTCGGCTTCGTCGTCCAGGCGCTCTGTCAGATGTTCGAGGGCCACCGCGCGCAACGTGTCGCGCAATTCGCTGTCGCTCACATCCGCAATCGGAAGCGGGTAGATCACCGATGCCCGCAGATCACCGAGCGGCAGATACGGCAGTTGGGGCAGGAACAGCGTCGCCCATCCAGACGGATACTCCACGAGTCCCGCTGTCCGCGGCCACAGCTCGGCCAGGCTGCGCAGCAGGGTTGTCTTGCCGCACCCCGACGGCCCCTTCACCACCACACTGTCACCCGGGTTCAACACCATCGACAGATCCGTGATCAGCGGGCGCCCCTGCAGGTCACCGACCTCGACGCCGGTGAGCGCCAGCGAATCCCGCGTGGTGACGGCCGAGATCCGGGGTAACTCCCGTGCCCGGTGATCGTGATCGAGCATCTGGTCGATCCGCATCAGCGCGGCCCGGTAGACGGTGAACTCGTCGTAGCTGTCCCGGAAGAATGCCATTGCGCCACAAACGTTTCCGAAGGCCGCGACCGTCTGCAACAGACCACCGAGCGTGATCTGACCGGCGAAGAACCGGGGCGCCTGCACGATGTAGGGAATCATGCCGGTCGTCACGTCGCCGACGCCCCGGTTCCAGCCGTTGAGCCGCAACTGGGCGAACACGATGCGCCACATGTTGGCGATGATCTCGGCGAACCGGGAGTGCAGGAGTTGCCGTTCCCGCTCGGAGCCCCGGTAGAACGCCACTCGCTCGGCACTGTCCCGCAGCCGCACCAATGCATACCGGAAACTGGCGCTGAACCGTTCGTTGAGGAAGTTCAGCCGCACCAGCGGCCGACCGATCCAGAATGCGATGACCGTCACCGTGATCGAGAAGATGAACGCGACGAAGACCATGGCCCGCGGAATCACCCACCCGCCCAACTGCAACGGTCCCGATAGTTGCCACAACACCCCGGTGAACATGACGATCAACAAGGACTTGCTCACCGCCCCGATACTCAGGTCGACCGATTTGGTGGTGAAGGTCTCGACGTCGGTCTGGATGCGCTGGTCAGGGTTTTCCACCGGCGGGTCCAGGAAGCGGTTGCGGTAGAACGCATCGCCGGCCATCCAGTCGTCGACCAGTCGGGTGTTGAGCCAGACCCGCCAATGGATCGAGAAGACCCGGCGCAGGAACAGGTCGACCACCGTATAGATCACGGTGAGCGCCACCAGGATCCCGCTGATCGCGAAGGAGGTCATGAAGGCGCTGCGCGCGGCATCCAGCTTGGCCGGGTCGTGGGTGGCCAGCGCTTCCGAACCGGCCTGCACCGCATTCATCAGATCCGCGTACTGGTAGGTGAAGATCACCACCACCCGCGCCGCATACACGGTGTGCCACAGCATGAATGCCAGCAGCGCCCAGGTGCGCCAACTGCCCCGCCCGCTGAAGAACGGTGCGTTGACCCGCCAGAACTGTTGTCCCCATCTGGTGAACCTCGCGATGAGCACCGCCACGGCGAGGAACACCGCGAGCGTGATCACCCATGCCTGCAACGTCCACATCAGCGAGCGCAGCGGCTCCGCCGGCCAATCGATGCTGGGCTGAACCATCTGGCCCCCTGGTCAGTGCCCGAGGTGGAGCAGACCCGTCGTCTCCGACATCCGGGCTGCATGCGTCACCGCCACGCTATCGGGCGATACCGGGTGGCCGAAGATCCGTGCTTCCGGCACGCCGAACCCGTGCGATCATGGGGAGGTCTGCACCTCTCCAGCAGATGTCGTCCGTGATGCCGACCGCTGGAGGTTGTCTGTGCCCATCCCGAAACGTCTGCCGCTGACCGCCCCGGTGATCGACTGCGAGCCGCCGGCGCTGCCGCTGGGAAGCACACCGGTTGACGTGTCGGCACCGCCGGATCCCTGCCCGGCACCGACCGTGCTACACCGGCACAGCCCACGCCGGTTGCGGTTGGTCGGCCCCGAAACCGATCCACAATTGCAGCCCGGCGCCGCGCAGTTCGCCGATATGGCCCTGCGCCGAGTCCTTGAGGTCGTCGACCGGCGCAGGCCACCGGCCCAGCTGAAATCGTTGATGAGCCAACTCCTGCTCGACGCGGTCATCGCTTCCACCGCATTCCGGCACCCCACCACGGCCAGCCTGCGCCGGGTGGGACTACGCCCGGCAGTCTCACCCGAGGCTGCCGAGCTGTTCGCCACCTACACCCGCGGGCCGCGGGTGCTCGCCATCGCCGGACGCATCGAATCACGCAGTGGCCGTTGGCAACTCACTGCGCTACAACTCGGCTAGTCCTTGCGGTGCGACTTCGACGGCCGGCCCGTCTTGGCCTGCTTGCGGGCCGCTTCGCGACGCTCACGCCGCGTACCACCGGACTGCGCAGAATGCCGCCCGCTACCGCCGGAGCGCTGTACCTCCGCCGTGCCGTCCTCCGACGGTCCGGTGTAGGTCAGCGGCGGTGCGTCATTCTCGATGCCCTTGGCACGCAATGCAGGTGCCGGACGCTCCTTCGTGGCCACCGCACCCGACTCCGGATCGGCGGCTGCGGCCTCACCGGCCTTTGCTGCGGCAGCCGCGGCGAATTCGGCCAGCCCACTAGGTGCGGCCACGGGCGCGACGGCGGGCGCCGGCGCGGCCTCGACCTGCACGTTGAACAGGAACCCGACCGACTCCTCCTTGAGCGCGTCGAGCATGCCGACGAACATGTCGTAGCCCTCGCGCTGGTACTCGACCAGCGGATCGCGCTGCGCCATCGCCCGCAGGCCGATGCCCTCCTTGAGGTAGTCCATCTCGTAGAGGTGCTCACGCCACTTGCGGTCGATCACGCTGAGCAGGACGTTGCGCTCCAACTGGCGCATGGCGCCCTCGCCCGCCAGTTCCTCGAGCTGCTTCTCGCGCTCGGTGTAGGCGCGGTCGGCGTCGGCGATCAGCGCTTCGAGCAATTCGTCGCGCGTCAGCTCGCCCGGCTCCCCCACCGCGTCGGAGTCGACCAGGTCGTGGTGGTCGATGCCGACCGGGTACAGCGTCTTGAGCGCTTCCCACAGCTTGGCCAGATCCCAGTCCTCGGCGTAGCCCTCGGCGGTGGCACCGTCGACGTAGGCGGTGATCACGTCGACGAGCATGTCGTGCGCCTGTTCCTGGAGGTTCTCGCCCTCCAGGAGCATCCGCCGCTCCTTGTAGATGACCTTGCGCTGCTGGTTCATCACCTCGTCGTACTTGAGGACGTTCTTACGGACCTCGAAGTTCTGCTGCTCGACCTGGGTCTGCGCGCTCTTGATCGCGCGGGTCACCATCTTGGCTTCGATCGGCACATCGTCGGGCAGGTTCAGCCGGGTCAGCAGCGACTCCAGCGTTGCGCCGTTGAACCGTCGCATCAACTCGTCACCCAGCGACAGGTAGAAGCGGGACTCGCCCGGGTCGCCCTGGCGGCCCGAGCGGCCGCGGAGCTGATTGTCGATACGCCGGGACTCGTGGCGCTCGGTGCCGAGCACGTAGAGCCCACCGGCCTCGGTGACCTTCTCGGCCTCCTTGCCGGCTTCGTCCTTGATGGCCGTGAGGGTGTCGTCCCAGGCGGCCTCGTACTCCTCGGGGGTCTCCACCGGGTCCAGGCCCTTTTCGCGCAGCCGCTTGTCGGCCAGGAAGTCGGCGTTGCCGCCGAGCACGATGTCGGTACCGCGACCGGCCATGTTCGTGGCGACCGTGATGGCGCCGAGCCGGCCGGCCTCGGCGATGATGTTCGCCTCGGACTCGTGGTACTTCGCGTTGAGCACGTTGTGCGGAATCTTGCGCTTGGTGAACTGTCGCGACAGGTACTCGGAGCGCTCGACGCTGGTGGTACCGATCAGCACCGGCTGGCCCTTTTCAAAGCGCTCGGACACATCGTCGACGACCGCGATGTACTTGGCTTCCTCGGTCTTGTAGATCAGGTCGCCCTGATCGGCACGGACCATCGGCCGGTTGGTCGGGATGGGCACCACGCCCAGCTTGTAGATCTCGTGCAGCTCGGCGGCCTCGGTCTCGGCCGTACCGGTCATGCCCGACAGCTTGTCGTAGAGCCGGAAGTAGTTCTGCAGTGTGATCGTGGCCAGCGTCTGATTCTCGGCCTTGATCTCGACGTGTTCCTTGGCCTCGATCGCCTGGTGCATGCCCTCGTTGTAGCGGCGGCCCAGCAGCACGCGGCCGGTGAACTCGTCGACGATGACCACCTCGCCGTCACGGACGATGTAGTCCTTGTCCCGCTGGAACAGCTCCTTGGCCTTGATGGCGTTGTTCAGATAGCTGACCAGCGGCGAGTTGGCGGCCTCGTAGAGGTTCTCGATGCCCAACTGGTCCTCGACGAACTCCACGCCCAGCTCGTGCACACCGATGGTGCGCTTGCGGATGTCCACCTCGTAGTGGACGTCCTTCTCCATCAACGGCGCCAACCGGGCGAACTCGGGGTACCAGGTGGAGGCACCGTCGGCGGGGCCGGAGATGATCAGCGGGGTACGGGCCTCGTCGATCAGAATGGAGTCGACCTCGTCCACGACGGCGAAGTTATGGCCGCGCTGGACCATGTCCTCGGTGGAGTGCGCCATGTTGTCGCGCAGATAGTCGAAGCCGAACTCGTTGTTGGTGCCATACGTGATGTCGGCGTGGTACGCCGCACGACGCTCCTCCGGGGTCAGGCCCGAGAGGATGACCCCCACGTCCAGGCCCAGGAACCGGTGCACGCGACCCATCCACTCGCTGTCGCGTTTGGCCAGGTAGTCGTTGACCGTGACGACGTGCACACCCTTGCCGCTCAGTGCGTTGAGGTAGGCGGGCAGCACCGCGGTCAGGGTCTTGCCCTCACCGGTCTTCATCTCGGCGACGTTGCCGAAGTGCAGCGCCGCACCGCCCATGATCTGGACCTCGAAGTGCTTCTGGGACAGCACCCGCCATGCCGCTTCACGAGCCACGGCGAACGCCTCGGGCAGCAGGTCGTCCAGGTCCTCGCCGTCGGCGATCCGCTTCTTGAACTCGTCGGTCTTGGCTCGTAGCTCGGCGTCGGAGAGCTTCTCCATGTCGTCGGACAAGGTGTCGACATAGTCGGCGACCTTCTTGAGGCGCTTGACCATGCGGCCTTCGCCGAGACGGAGCAACTTCGACAGCACGCTATTTCCCCTGTGGGTTCGATGGATCCCGTGGACGGGATCGCACGGGCTTAGTTGGCCTCCATCGTAGGTGACCGGTCTAAGTCGCTGGTCCGGCTGGCGGCAAGACACAAAATCGCACCCCGGAATGCTCCGAGGTGCGATTCTGCGTCTGCCGGCGCTCAGGCCAGGCGGATCAGCCCGTAGTCGTAGGCATGGCGGCGGTACACCACCGACGGGCGGTCGCTCTCCTTATCGTGGAACAGGAAGAAATCGTGGCCGACCAGCTCCATCTCATAGAGGGCGTCGTCGACTGTCATCGGCTTCGCGGGGTGGTCCTTGGTCCGGACGATCCGGCCCGGCTCATGGTCGTCGAGACCATCCGCCAATCCGGCATCCGCTGTCGCCGTCGGCTGCTGCTCGAACAGCGCATCGTGCGCGGTTGCCTCGGACAGCGAGACCGGGGTCTTGTCGCCGTAGTGGATCTTGCGGCGGTCCTTGCCCTTTCGGAGTCTGCTCTCGAGTTTGCCGGCCGCTGACTCCAATGCGGCATAGAAGCTGTCGGCGCAGGCCTCGCCGCGCACCACCGGGCCGCGGCCGCGGGCCGTGATCTCGACGTGCTGGCAATTCTTGCGTTGACGGCGGTTGCGTTCGTGGTCGAGCTCGACGTCGAACAGGTAGATGGTGCGGTCGAACCGCTCCAGGCGCGACAACTTCTCCGAAACGTACATGCGGAAATGGTCTGGAACTTCGACGTTTCGACCCTTGACCACAACCTCTGCGTTCGGCTCCGGGGTGGTGTCACCGACCTGATCGTCGGGGTCGACCACCATGGTGGCGCTTGTTTCCGGGGAATGGGTTGACATACTCGGCAACTCGTTTCTCTCAGCTGTCACACGCATCGTGCGTGCCCTACTTCTCAACGAATCGTGATGGTGCCGATGGGCCGAATGGTTTGCTCCACCCATCGGCGCAAGGTGTCGATTACTCACCTCCTACCGTATGCGGTGAAGTGGCGCTGCGTTTCTCCGAGCGCCGCCGTGAGTCATTCACGGGTGGTTGCTGCCGACGGTAGTCCGTGTTCACCCACTCGTGCCACCAAATCCAGATACGTGTTCTCAGTTCTTCATGTGGGTTTGATCTCAACGAAATGACGCGCACGTCAAGCATGCGAAATCGCCAGCACAGCAGACACGTCGACCCCGGCGTTCGTGAGCATCCGTACCGATTCGGTCGCGGTGGCTCCGGTCGTGACAATGTCGTCGACCAACACCACCTCACCCCCGACCGGTCGGATCAGTCGCACCCGGCCGGCGATGTTGCGCTGGCGCGCGGCGCCGGACAGGCCCACCGAATCCCGCACCCACGGCCGCAGGCGCAGCGCGGGCACGACGCGCACACCGGGCAACCCGTCAACCGCTGCCGCCGCGATCCGGTGGACCGGATCGCCGCCGCGCCGACGTGCCGCGAGCCGACGGGTGGGTGCCGGGACCAGGGTCACCGGAGTACCGACGACGCCCCAGGTCAGCAGGTGCTGCAGGCCGACATTCAGGGCACCGGCCAGCGGGACGATCAGGTCGGTACGGCCATCTTCTTTGGCCGCCACAATGGCGCGCCGACGGATACCGGCGTGGCGGCCCAGTGCGAACACCGGCACTCCCGGATCGGTGCGCGGGGTAACCAGGTGGGGCTCGTCGTCACCGACCGCGAGCTGCCCGGCACACGCCGCGCACCACCGGGTCGTCGGCGCCCCACAGCCACCGCACTCCAGCGGCAGGATGAGGTCGAACATGCCGGCAGTCTGCGCGCCGGCACCGACATCAGCCGGGCAGCACCGGCAACGAACCGGGAACCATCAGCGGCCGGACCTCGACCCACCCGGGATTGTTCTCACTGACCGACGCGGACAACTGCATCACCCCGCGTTGATCGGCAACGTAGACCGTCGACGGATTGGCCGCCACCGTGCCCACCGGCATCGCCAGGTTCTGGCTGGGTCCGTCGGAGTTGACCCCGTCGAGATTGACGAAGGACACCGGGTGCGCCGGATCGGTCCGGCTGACCACGATGTCGTCGCCGGTACGCCAGGACAGCGACACCACCGTGTTGCCCAGGCCGAAGCCGAGGCGCCGCGGATAGGTCAGCAGGAACTGGCCCTCCGGGGTCCGCTCGATCCCGGCCAGGATCACCTGTCCCCCGATCACCATCGCCGCGCGGGTGCCGTCCCGGGAAAGCTGCAGCTCGGTGATCGGGCCCGGATATCGGGTGGTCACCGCCGCCGCGTCGACCGGAATGCGGGCCGGCACGCCGGAGGCGTCGCGGATCGCGCGCACCACGTTGACGTTGTCGACCACCACCCACACGGCCGCATCCAACGACCAACTCGGCCGGCTGAGGGTGCGGCCCTCGATGGCCATGGCGGTGGCCCCGCCCAGCTGCCCCATCCACAGTGCGGCCGCCGTGGCCTCCGGCGCGCCGGGCAGCACCACGACCGAGGCCGCGTCCTGACCGTTGCGCGACACCGAGGCCGACATCTGGAACGGTGCCGACCCGAAAGCTCCGGGCACCCGGCTGGTTTGTTGCCCGTCCAACGACACCAGGGAACCACCGACCAGCGCGTGCAGACCGGCGGCCGCGCCGGGGACGGCCCCCGGGTCGCTGGCCGCGACGTCGGAGGTCTCCCAGCCGTCCGCGAACCTGTCGTCCAGCGGGGCACCGTCGACGTTGATCACGTAAGGCCCACTGATCCCGGCTCGCGACAGAGTCCAGATGATCTGTGCGGCAAGCAGTTGCCGACTGTGCGGATCGGTCGTCGAGAGGTTCTCGAGGTCGATTCGGGCGCCACCGTAGCCGCGCCCCACCCCGGTCTTACCGCCGTCGGCGCGGGTGACCGGACCCCGCAGCCGCAACGGCGCGTCGAGCAGATTGCGTACCGCCCTGGCTATTTCCGGACGCGGCCCGGCCACCAGTTTGGAGATCAGTTCGGTGGCCAACTGGTCGGGATCGGACACCGCGACATAGCGGGGGTCCGGCACGACCGTGGCTCCGGTCGGGTCGACGAAATAGAGTGTGTTGCGCTTGTAGGTGGACTGAAACTGTTGCCAGTCAAGGAAAACCCCGTTGGGCAACCGGTCAATGCGCCAACCGCCCGGAGTCTGGACGAGCTCGATGGGGCCGGGGTCGGGCAGCGCCCCCTCCCCGGTCTCGAAGACCCCCATGTCGGACAGCGATCCCAGGATGTCTGCCCGCATACTCACCGAGACCCGGTCCGTACTGCGGGTTTCGACGAACACCACCCGATCGAGCAGCAGGGCACTGCCGGCATCGTCCCATGAGCTGGACGCCGACTCGGTGAGGAACTGCCGGGCCGCCAGGTGCCGGTTCGCCGGATCAGCCGTGGCCTTGAGGAATTCGCGCAGGAGCACGTCAGGGTCCATACCGGGTGCCGGTTTGGGCAGGTTCGGCGGCGCCGGCCTGTCGACCGTGCCGATCGCTTGCGGGGACGACGAATTCGGAATTCCCGCGCATCCGGCCACCAGGACCACCAACCCGACGACCACCACCGTCAGCAGGCGCTTCACACGCTCTCCTCCGCATGATCACGGTCTCGGTCGGGTCGCTGCCGCGACTTTTGCTGCGGCGAAACAGGTTTCAACGGCAGCGGGCTGGCGGTCACCTTGTGGCCGCGCACCAGCGGCAGCGTCAGGCGGAAGCAGGCCCCCTTGCCGGGTTCACCCCAGGCCTCCAACCGGCCCTGGTGCAGGCGCGCGTCCTCGATGCTGATGGCCAGGCCCAGTCCGGTGCCGCCGGAACGGCGTACCCGCGACGGGTCGGACCGCCAGAACCGGCTGAACACCAGTTTTTCCTCACCGGGGCGCAGTCCGACACCGTAATCGCGCACGGTGACGGCGACAGTGTCTTCGTCGGCAGCCATCCGGATGCGCACCGCTTTGCGTTCGGCGTGATCGATGGCGTTGGCGATGAGATTGCGCAGGATGCGTTCCACACGTCGCGGATCCACCTCGGCGATCACCTCGTCACCTGGCATGTTGACGTCGAGCTCGACCTCCGCATCGGCCGCCAGATGCCCGACATTGTTCAGCGCGCTCTGCACCGTGGTCCGCAGATCCACCGACTCCACCGACAACTCGGCGACGCCGGCGTCGTGGCGGGAGATCTCCAGCAGATCGGCCAGCAGGGTCTCGAACCGGTCCAGTTCGTTGACCATCAGCTCGGTGGACCGGCGCAGCGCGGGGTCGAGATTCTCCCCGGAGTCGTGGATGTGATCGTGGATCAGGTCGGCGGCCATGCGCACCGTGGTCAGCGGGGTACGTAGTTCATGGCTGACGTCAGAGGTGAAGCGGCGCTGCAGGTTTCCGAACTCCTCGAGCTGCTGGATCTGGCGCGACAAGCTCTCGGCCATGTCGTTGAACGACACCGCCAACCGGGCCATGTCGTCCTCGCCGCGCACCGGCATCCGCTCGGTCAGGTGGCCCTCGGCGAACCGCTCGGCGATCCGTGACGCCGACCGGACCGGCTGCACGATCTGGCGGGCCACCACCAGTGCGATGGCCGCCAGCAGACCCAACAGCACCACGCCGCCGGTCGCCATGGTGCCACGCACCAGCGAAATGGTGCTTTCCTCGTTGTTCAGCGGAAAGATCAGGTATAGCTCAAGATTGGGCACCGACGAGGACGCCGGGCTGCCGACGATCAAGGCCGGCCCGGAGAATCCTTGAGTCACGACCGTGGTGTATTGGTAACTCACCTGCCCGGCCTTGACGAAATCGCGTAAGGCCTTGGGCACCTGTTGCACCGGCCCGGCCGCAGCAGCTTCGCGTGGCCCGTCGCCGGGAACCATGATGACCGCGTCGAACGCACCGGCCATATCCGCACGGGCGTCGGCCTTGCGATCGATCAGGGTGTTCCGGGCCAACTGCAGACTGCTGTCGAGCGAACGGCTCTCTTCGCCTCCGACGATGCCGCCGACCGTGACGCGGGCCCGTTCCACCTCCTCGGTGGCGGCCTTGACCTTGACCTCAAGGATCCGGTCGGTGATCTGGCTGGTCAGCACGAAGCCGAGCACCAGGATGACGGCGAGCGAGAGCCCCAGAGTCAGTGTCACGACCCGCAGTTGCAGCGACCGACGCCACACCAGGCTGACCGCCCGGCCTAACGTCCCCAATCCGCGTAGAAGCGGGCCGGATCCTCCCCAGCGACCACGAATGCGCCGTCTGGAGCTGAAGATCACGGGGGTCCGGCCTTGTATCCCACTCCTCGAACTGTCAACACCACCTGCGGGTTCTCCGGGTCTTTCTCAACCTTGGCCCGCAACCGCTGGACATGCACGTTCACCAAACGGGTGTCAGCGGGGTGCCGATATCCCCACACCTGTTCGAGCAGCACATCACGAGTAAACACCTGGCGTGGTTTGCGTGCCAGCGCCACGAGCAGGTCGAACTCCAGCGGCGTCAGCGAAATCTGCTCGCCCTGACGGGTCACCTTGTGGGCCGGCACGTCGATCTCGACATCGTTGATCGACAGCAGCTCGGCCGGCTCGTCCTCGTTGCGGCGCAGCCGGGCGCGCACCCGGGCCACCAGCTCCTTGGGCTTGAACGGCTTCATCACATAGTCGTCGGCGCCGGATTCCAGGCCCAGCACCACGTCGACGGTGTCGGTCTTGGCCGTCAGCATGACGATCGGGACACCGGAGTCGGCACGGAGCACCCGGCACACGTCGATCCCGTTCATGCCGGGCAACATCAGGTCCAACAGCACCAGGTCGGGCCGCAATTCGCGGACCGCGGTCAGTGCTTGGGTGCCGTCGCCGATGACCGCGGTGTCGAATCCCTCACCACGCAAGACGATGGTGAGCATCTCGGCCAGTGACGGGTCGTCGTCGACGACAAGGATCCTTTGCCTCATGGTGTCCATGGTGTCACCCGATCGCGATAAAACCGGGCTACCACACGCGGGTTTCTCGGCTTTATCTGCTGCTTAGCCGACCCGCCAGGGCTGCCGGGTCCACATCCGGGCCCGCGACCGACCATCGACCGCACCAGTCGGTGGCCGCCAGCGCGGCATAGACCGCGCCGGTGCGCTGTTGCAGCCCGCCGTCGCGCTCGTAGGCATCCTTGGCGCGGTCGGCCTCGGTGTTGGCGCGATGCTCGGCCCGGGCAGCGGCAAGCTCGGTCGGTACATCGAGCAGTACCTGCCAATCCGGACCGGGGAGTTCGAGGCGGTCGAACTCGAGCTCACGCACCCAGGCCACCGCCTCGCCGTCGGCGCCCTGGTGCAGCCTCGCCGCACTGTAGGCCGCATTGGAGGCGACGTACCGGTCCAGGATGACTACGTCGTAGGCACCCTGCAGCTGTGCGATCTCCTCTCGCGCGCCGGCCCGGTCGAGCGCGAACAGGGTTGCCATCGCATAGACCGAGTCGGCCAGGTCACCGTGCGCGCCGTGCAGCGCCTCGGCGGCCAGATCGGCGGGCACCGACCGGTGATAGCGCGGAAATGCCAGGCTGCCGACAGACTTGTGATCGGCCTCGAACGCCGCCCGCAGACCGTTGGTCAATGTACGTTTGCCTGCGCCGTCGACACCCTCGATCGCTATGAGCACGCGGGCAGCCTAACGCCGCGGCCGGTCACCACCCGCCAATGTCACGCTGGAGTGACCGTCGGCCTCGAGTGTCACGCTGGCGTGGCGGGAAAGCGTCATCGGCAGTAGGAGGACGCAACCAACACCTTCGGTCCGCAAGCGCAACTCGCGGTCGCGGGGTCAATGCCGCCAACCGAGACCACGGCAAACGGAAATCAGGGCGCAACTCCGCAAAATGGGCCGCTGACTAAGGTGACAAACCCGCCCAGAGCGGACCAATGAACATGTTCTAGAAGGTCCCCATCGGTGGAGGCGATTTTAAAATCGTCCGATTGAAATGAGCGTTGCCTATCAACAAATTTATAAGTCCTGAACAGTCATTATCAGATATGAATCCGATTTCTAGGCATCGGCTCCGTGCCGCACATCTATCAACGATGGTCAATAGTTGATTGAACTCATGCAATTCTCAGGTACGTTCGGGACTCATCAAGGATGACAACATGGATTAGCAAAGGGAACGGCATACTCATGCAACTAGCTGTACGTTCGTATCTCACGGCCGGGGTCGCGATGGTCGGGGCCACCGCCGCTTTGCAGGGGCTGTCGCAAACGGTCGGCGTGCTGCTCGGCAGCGGCTGGGACGACTACGACGGCAAGGGCAACGCACCGGCTCCCAAGCCCCCGCTGGTCGGGCTGGACCCGCTGACATTCGGCGATCCACTGAGCGATATCGCGGAAAGCGCAGGCATCACCAAGCTTCGGGAAAACCTGAAGAGCCTCGCCGTCGACAAGATCGTCAAGCAGCTGCAAGGCCTGGACATCGGCACCGAGACTGCTGCCGACAATTCCACTGCCGTCGCCGTGTCGGTCGATACCGCCGCTGATGGCGCCGTCGATACCGCCGTCGATAGCGCCGCCGCAACCGGCGTCGCCGCAGCAAACGAGCTGACTCACGCGACCACGAACAAGACGGTCGCGGTGTCCGTGGAGAAGCCGGCCACGGCGACCTCGACCGCGGGCGCCACCACGACGTCGACCACCGAAGATGCCGACTCCGACGAGACAGCCGGGGCGACAACGGAATCAGCCGACGATGCCGAAGCCACCGGCACGAAGACGCCGAAGGCACAGACGCGCAAGAAGGCCACGGCAGGCCGGACCGACCCGTCGTCCAACAGCCCGCAGCGCAACCTGGTCAAGGGCGTCAAGGATGCGGTGAAGAACGTCCGCGACGGGCTCGGCGGGAACAAGAGTCGCACGTCGAACGAATCGGCTTCCAGCTCAAGCGATTCGAGCACCGGATCGTCGAGCACGAACAGCTCGACGAAGAAGGACAACGCCAAGAGCGACAGCAAGAAGGACAAGAAGGCGAAGAAGGACAGCGGCAAGGATTAACCAAGCCCGCATCACGACGGTGGGCCCCTCTACTTCGGAGGGGCCCATCGCGTTGGGCAATCCCTGCCGAGCAATCACCCGCAAGCGGGAGGTGCCAGCAAAAACCCCCAAATCCTTAGGGATTTGGGGGTTTTCGCAGCGGATGCTAACTCAGTAGCGGTAGTGCTCCGGCTTGTACGGACCATCGACGTCCACACCGATGTACTCGGCCTGCTCCTTGGTGAGCTTCGTCAGCGCGCCACCCAGCGCCTCGACGTGGATGCGGGCGACCTTCTCGTCGAGGTGCTTGGCCAGGCGGTAGACCTCGTTGTCGTACTCGTCGTTCTTGGTCCACAGCTCGATCTGAGCGATCACCTGGTTCGAGAAGCTGTTGCTCATCACGAATGACGGGTGACCCGTGGCGTTTCCGAGGTTGAGCAGTCGGCCCTCGCTCAGCACGATGATCGACTTGCCCGAGTCGCCGAAGGTCCACTGGTCGACCTGCGGCTTGATGTTCAGCCGCACCGCGCCCGAGCGCTCCAGGGCCGCCATGTCGATCTCGTTGTCGAAGTGGCCGATGTTGCCCAGGATCGCGTGATCCTTCATCGCCTTCATGTGCTCGAGCAGGATGATGTCGAAGTTGCCGGTGGCGGTCACCACGATGTCGGCGTTGCCGATCGCCTCCTCGACGGTCACCACGTCGTAACCGTCCATCAGCGCCTGCAGCGCGTTGATCGGGTCGATCTCGGTGACCTGCACGCGCGCACCCTGGCCGGCCAGCGACTCCGCGCAGCCCTTGCCCACGTCGCCGTAGCCGCAGATCAGCACCTTCTTGCCGCCGATCAGCGCGTCGGTGCCGCGGTTGATACCGTCGACCAGCGAGTGCCGGGTGCCGTACTTGTTGTCGAACTTGCTCTTGGTGACCGAGTCGTTGACGTTGATCGCCGGGAACGCCAGCTCACCCGCGGCGGCGAACTGGTAGAGCCGCAGCACGCCGGTGGTGGTCTCCTCGGTGACACCCTGGACCGACGCGGCGATCTTGCTCCACTTGTCCTTCTCGGTCTCAAAGCGCTTGCGCACCAGAGCCAGGAAGACCTTCCACTCGGCCGAGTCGTCTTCCTCGGCAGGCGGCACCACACCGGCCTTCTCGTACTCGGCGCCGCGCAGCACGAGCATGGTGGCGTCGCCACCGTCGTCGAGGATCATGTTCGCCGGCTCACCCTCCCAGGTGAGCATCTGCTCGGCGGCCCACCAGTACTCCTCCAGCGTCTCGCCCTTCCAGGCGAAGACCGGGGTGCCCTTGGGCTCCTCGGGGGTGCCGTGCGGGCCGACGACGACGGCCGCGGCGGCATGGTCCTGGGTGGAGAAGATGTTGCAGGAGGCCCAGCGGACCTCTGCGCCGAGTTCAACCAGCGTCTCGATCAGCACGGCGGTCTGCACGGTCATGTGCAGCGAGCCGGAGATGCGGGCGCCCTTGAGCGGCTGCACGTCGTGGTACTCGCGACGCAGCACCATCAGGCCGGGCATCTCGTGCTCGGCCAGGCGGATCTCCTTGCGGCCGAACTCGGCCAGCGACAGGTCGGCGACCTTGAAGTCGATGCCGTTACGGATGTCGGCCTTCAACTCAGTCATGTAGAGCCCTCTTTCAGTCGTGAATGCTTGCAAGCGCACGGGTGCGCCGCCAACAAGCGACGCCACATGCTGATACCTCTAGCCTGCGGGCTCGCGGGACAGGCGCTGCGGGTTTTGACAACGGCGGCGCTCTGACAGCTAAGTGGTATCTATGACACCGTAGCGCTCGGCGAACGGCGTCATGAGTCGGGCCAGGTCACCGGCCACATCGTGGTCCGCCTCGGGCGGCATCGAGACGTAGCTCATCGCCAGCCGCACGATCGCCCGGGCCAGTACGCCGGCGTCCTGATCGCTGGCCTTCATCCAACTGTTCTGAAAGGTTCCGGTCAGCCGCGCCGAACATCGGCTGATGATGGGCCCACTGCCCGTGGTGATGATCTGCAGCAGGTCAGGTTTGGAGGCACCGGTAAGCAGCGAGATCACCAGCGGATCAGCGGCCGACTCGAGGAAGAACGCCCGGAAGCCCTCCAGGAACGCCGCATGCACCTCGCCGACGTTGTTGTTGATCGCCTCGTCGACCGCGTCGACGAGGCGATCCGCCAGGCGCATGGCGTATCCCTCGGCCAGGCCCTGGCGCGAACCGAACTCGTTGTAGATCGTCTGGCGGCTGATCCCGGCGACCTGGGCCACGTGCGAGAGCGTGATGGCCGACCAGTCGCGGGTCAACAGCAGCTCCCGCATGCCGTCGAGAATCGAATCGCGCAGCAACACCCTGGAAGCCTCCGCATACGGGATGCGCTGCTTTTCTCGCGGCCGGCTCACACGGGCGACAATATCGCTTTCCGGGCGGGTTTCGAGCGCGTCGCTCGAAGCGGTCAAGGCCGTGCGACCTCGACCATCTCGAAATCGGTCTTCGCCGCGCCGCAATCAGGGCAGCTCCAGTCCTGCGGGATGTCGTCCCATCGGGTGCCCGGGGCGATGCCGTCCTCGGGCCAGCCTTTGGCCTCGTCGTACTCGAATCCGCACTGCACGCAGATGAAGAGCTTGTACGCCTCGTCGCTCATGTCGGAACTCCTATCGGCTCGAAATCGATCTTCTCCCGCACCGCGCAGTCAGGGCAGCACCAGTCCTCTGGTACCTGGTCCCACGACGTTCCCGCTGGGAAGCCTTCGCGCGGAGCACCTTTGACCTCATCGTAGATATAGCCGCACCCGGGGCATTCGTAGGCGCTCATGCTCGAGCCGTTCCGTACTTCGCCAACACCTTCGCCCGCAGCCGCGGCTGGATGTTCACCTTGGTGATGTCACCGTCGTAGTGCTCCAGCACCCGGTGGTCCATCACCTTGCGCCACAACGGCGGTAGGTAGGTGAGCCCGATCAGCGACGCGTATCCGCTGGGCAGGTTCGGCGAGCCGTCGATGCTGCGCAGGGTCTGGTATCGGCGGGTGGGGTTGGCGTGGTGATCGCTGTGCCGCTGCAGGTGATAGAGGAACAGGTTGGTCACGATGTGGTCGGAGTTCCAGCTGTGCACCGGCGCGCACCGCTCGTAGCGTCCGCTGGAGGTCTTCTGCCGCAGCAGTCCGTAGTGCTCGAGGTAGTTCACCGATTCCAGCAGGCTGAATCCGTAGATGGCCTGGATCACCATGAACGGAACGACGCCGACGCCGAAGATCGCGATCAGCGCACCCCAGAACACCACCGAGATGGCCCACGCGTTGAGTACGTCGTTGGACCAGTGCCAGGGCGACTTGTCCTGCCGGCGCAACCGCTGGGCCTCCAGCTCCCAGGATGAACGCAGACTTCCGAACACGCTGCGCGGCAGGAATTCCCAGAATGTTTCGCCGAAGCGGGCCGACGCGGGATCCTCCGGGGTGGCGACGCGGACGTGGTGGCCGCGGTTGTGCTCGATGTAGAAGTGGCCGTACCAGGTCTGGGCCAGAGTGATCTTGGACAGCCAGCGCTCCAGCGACTCACGCTTGTGCCCCATCTCGTGGGCGGTGTTGATACCCACTCCACCGAGCACACCGACCGACAGGGCGATACCGATCTTGGCCGGCCAGCCCAGCCCGCCGTCGAAGCCCAGCCAGCTCAGGTCCGACGCGGTGAACAGGTAGGCGCCCATGACCACACTGGCGTACTGGAACGGGATGTAGATGTAGGTGCAGTACCGGTAGTACTTGTCGTTCTCCAGCTGCTCCATCAACTCGTCGGGCGGGTTCTGGCCGTCGGGACCGAAATTCAGGTCCAGCAGCGGCAGCAAGACGTAGAGCAGGATCGGGCCGATCCAGAGCGGCACCTGCGCGGCCACGTGCCAACCGGCCTGATTGAGCCCCCACACCAGGGGCAGCATCACGAATATCGCCGTCGGGGGAATCAGCCCCATCAGCCACAGATGCCGCTTCTTGTCCCGCCATTGCGCGACGTCTGCGACGTCCGGTCCGTTCGAGAGTTCCGCCACCACGATGAGTCTCCTTATGTGAGAGCTGTCACTGCAATGACTTGACTATATGCGTCACCGTGTCGCCTGTCTAGACATTTGATAGCTATTTGTAAACCAGCAAGGGTGCGCAGAATCGCCATCGGTCAAAACCAGGTTTCCGCTACGAGAGCGGCTGCATCTCTCCCGCCGACCGGCTGCCCAGCACGGAATGCCTCCGGCCGTAGGCGGCGTACACCACCACGCCGATCGCCATCCAGAGCAGGAACCGGATCCAGGTCAGCCCCGTCAGATTCAGCATCAGCCACAGGCACGCCAGGATCGCGGCGATCGGCAACACCGGCACCCACGGCACGCGGAATCCCCGCGGCAGGTCAGGCCGGGTCCGCCGCAGCACGATCACCCCGGCCGACACCAGCACGAAGGCGAACAACGTGCCGATGTTGACCATCTCCTCCAGCCGGCCCATCGGGAACACCGAGGCCGCGATCGCCACCAGCACGCCGACGATCACGGTGATCCGGACCGGTGTGCCACGGCTGCCGGTGACGGCGAGCCGCCGCGGCAGCAGACCATCACGTGACATCGCGAACAGCACCCGGGTCTGCCCCAGCATCAACACGATCACCACCGTGGTGAGCCCCGCAAGCGCGCCGATGGAGATGATCTTCGCCGCCCAGTACACACCGTTCGCGGCGAAGGCTGTGGCCAGGTTGGCGTGGCCGTCGGGCGCATCGCGCAGCACGGTGTAGGACACCATGCCCGACAGCACCACCGACACCGCGACGTACAGCACGGTGACGATGCCGAGTGAGGCCAGGATGCCGCGGGGCATATCGCGCTGCGGATTGCGGGTCTCCTCGGCGGTGGTCGCGACGACGTCGAAGCCGATGAACGCAAAGAACACGATCGAGGCGCCGGCCAGCACGCCGTACCAGCCGTAGTGGCTGCCCGCAGCCCCGGTCAACAAGGAGAACACTGACTGATCGACACCGGTGGCACCCGCACCGGCCTCGTTCGGCGGGATGAACGGGGTGTAGTTCTCCGCCTTGATGTAGAACGCACCGACGATCACCACCAACAACACGACCGACACCTTGATGATCGTGATCGCCAGACTGAACTGTGCCGACAACTTGGTGCCGACCACCAGGAGCATCGTCACCAGCACGATGATCACCAGCGCGCCCCAGTCGACCGCGACACCGCCGACATCAGCAATCCCGCCGCCGAATCCGAACACCGTTCCGAGGTAGCTCGACCACCCCTTGGCCACCACCGCGGACGCGACGGCGAACTCCAGGATCAGATCCCATCCGATGATCCACGCCGCGAACTCACCGAACGTGGCATAGGAAAAGGTGTACGCGCTGCCCGCCACGGGCACCGTCGAGGCGAACTCGGCGTAACACAAGGCGGCCAAACCGCACGCCACGGCGGCGATGAGGAAGGCGATCGAGATCGCCGGTCCGGTCAGATTTCCCGCCGTGGAGGCCGTGATGGTGAAAATGCCCGCGCCGATCACGACCGACACACCGAAAACCGTCAGGTCCCACCACGTGAGGTTCTTGCGGAGCCGGGTCGACGGCTCATCGGTGTCGGCAATGGACTGCTCGACTGATTTGATTCGCCGAAGGGCGGACATAGTTCGGTTTGCCTCACATCCTGGCCGGGGTCACGCAATGTTCCCACCACGGTGGCTGCCAATTGAGTAGGACGCACAAAGTTGCGGTCAGAACGATCCCGTCGCGCCGACGTGGGGCTTGCATCACAGTCGTTGCCGATCGTGATACGGTCCGCGCATGGCAGACCTCCCGTACTTTGACCTGCTCATCAGCGAACGGCAGGGCGGCGGCGAATCCGGCCAACTGTGGGAAAACCAGGTGCACTGGGGCTACTGGGAGAACCCCAAGAACGCCAAGAACACCCGGGCTGACTATGTCGCCGCCATGGAGCAGATGAACCGCGAGCTACTCAAGGCCGGACGGGTCGGCGACGGGCAGAAGCTGCTGGATGCCGGCTGTGGATTTGGCGGCACCATTCAGCAGATCAACGCCGAGCACTCCGGCATGGACCTCACCGGCCTGAACATCGATGCCCGCCAGCTCGCCGCCGCGGGGACGCAGACCAAGCCCGTCAACGGGAACAAGATCGACTGGGTCGAGGCCGACGCCTGCCAGCTGCCGTTCGAGGACAATTCCTTCGACCGCGTCTTGGCCGTCGAATGCATCTTCCACTTCCCATCCCGTGAGAAGTTCCTCGCCGAAGCTGGACGGGTGCTCAAGCCGGGTGGCTATCTGGCGGTCTCCGACTTCGTTCCGACCCTGACGTTCCTCGGCAAGACCCCGTTCTGGATGGTGATTCGAACCCAGATCGCCAAGTCCTACGGAACGCTCGGGAGTGTGCCTCTGCGGGGCTACAAATCCATGGGCAAACGTGCGGGACTTCAGCTCGAAGCAAACCGCAATATCCGGAAGAACACGCTGCCGACATATCCGTTCATACTCAAGTTCTGCCGCGAACAGGGGTCAGCGGACGCGCAGCAGGTATTGATGGTGGGTACCCGGTGGATGAAGTGGCTGTCCAAGCTCGGCCTCATCCAGTACCGGGTGTACACGTTCCATAAGCCCGCCTGAGGGCACATGAGTTCGAGCTGACAGCCCCATTGCCTGAAGGCCATTGACTGACCGATACGGCACTGCCGTGCCGGTTTTTCTTTTGCCGCCCCGGCCAGGCAAGCGAGAAAAACCGCCGACGCAGCACAGGCTCAGTCCATCATAGAGTCGGCGTGAATTCAGCGAGCGCCAAGATCATCAACACCACCAAAGCGAGCCCGATCAGGCCGCCTACAGGAATCATGACCACGCACACCACGACCCAGACGAAAAGCCGCGGCCATTCGAACGACTGATTGCCGACCACACCGCCACGGCGCTCCCGTAGCAGGTGGTAGACCGCCCACACGCCCGCACCGGCAGCGGCGCACGCGATGATCCGCACTCCGTCCGGAGTCGCAAGCAGGGCAACGCTCGCCATCGCTGCTACAGCCACGACACGAGCCCACACTGTCGTACGGATCTCTGCAAGCTGGGAAACCGTCGAACTTTCGAATAAGCGATTCGGCTCACTGCGATAGCGCGGGATACGGCCATCGATGCCCAGCAATCGCCAGATCCAGCGCGACCACACCGTCCGAAGTCCGAGCCGATCCGCGACCCTCCGAGCGTCCGCGGCGGACTCCGCCATCATCTGACGCGAGTGTCCACTTCGCCAGTAGGCGGACTTGAAAGCTCGTCGTGGCACCCCAAATTCACGCGCGAACGTCCTCGGCGGAGTAAATATTTCGCCCATCAGCCAGCGCAGAAAAAGCGGGAACATTACCGCATAAACCGCCCGCTTCCACCGCCCCGAATATTGCACGCGCTCAACCAAATGGTCGTCGGCAAAAGTAATATGACGGGATTCCTCTGCCAAATGAATATATAGAATCCTATTAAGCAACGGAGGCACCCGATGTTGCCCCCGCAGCATAAGTGTCTGCTGAAAATGAACTGGCTGTTCACCGCCAAGCACACCAATAAAGAGCAGGACACTGAGGTATCCGCTGAGGAAACCTACGAGAGGACCCAAGATCCGCGACATGCGTCGCATGCCAGGCACATCTTGATCGTTTCGATTAATAAATTCCTGGAACATCTGGATGTGATTGCATTCGTCGGTGACTTCATGCATGAGATACCGAAATACTGGATCAGAATTAGAAAGTTTTCCAGCATAATGCACTACGCCGCGAATCAGAATCATCTCGAACTGAATCCCGACTTTGAACGTGTTGGCCGTGATCCATCGGCCTATGTCCACACGCTTTTGAAGTGGCTGCTCGGCATACCAGGCGGTCGCCGCAAGCGGACTGGTCTCAGCGCGCACCTGCCAACGGGAGTCATTTTTGTCCAGGACGTTCTCAGGCGCATCCCAGTCGATGTCGACGAATGGGTCGAACCGTAGTCGAGTCGTCGCGAAGGAGAGGGCCTCCACCCTGTCGATGTAGAGGTCCTCTGGAGTGTCACCCGCGTCGCCGACCGTTGTCATTTTCCTATCCGTTGATAAGTGAGGGGCCTTGCAGAGGGTATCAATCTGAGAGTCGAATCACGCCTTCAGCCACAGCTTTGTGCCATGAGTTGTTGCGCATTCGTTAAACCTACGGCGCCAGGCAAACTCGGGCATCCCGCGACCCGGTCGCTGAAGCCACTCCGCCCGCAGGTGAACGGCTGCGTACCCCCGGCGCCGCGAGCCGCTTGGCAACCCCTGCCGCCGGAGCCCCGCCGCTTTGGTCACACCGCCAGTGCGCGACGGACCCTGGCGAGGCCCTAAGAATTCTTCTCATTTCACGGATACCGTAATGGCAACGCGGCGCGCGCGGGACCAAAATGAGTGGCAGCGTAAGTTGGCCCGGCCGGCGGTCTGAGCTGTTGACACCCGCGGATCCAAGACCCTGCCGCCGGGACGCGGCGGGGCCCGTTAAACCCTCTCAAACAACTGGCCGCGGTCGAGTCGTCGGGGCAGTTGACGCCGCTGACTCTCTTCGCTCCGTCGAAGCCCCGCGGCCCGGCCACCGCCCAGGCTTTGACCGACGAGGAGTCGACGGCCGCGGTCGGTCGGCGGCCGCATGACCACACATCATCATCACGGGTACCGTCACGAATGCGCTGGCCAGCGTGTTTGTCGGTCTGACATGAGACGCTGATCGGTGATGGCGCGCCACACCACATTCCGGTTCTGTCTCGATCCGACGGTCGAGCAGCGCGAGGTGCTGGCCCGTCATGCCGGGGCATCGCGGTTCGCCTTCAACCAGTGCCTACGCATTGTGAAGACCGCGCTCACCCACCGCAAAACCGACCCGAGCGTTGATGTCCCGTGGACCGGGTTTGATCTGATCAACACGTTCAACGCGTGGAAAAAGACCGAAGACGCCGGCCGGGTCTTCACCGTCGATGTCGACGGCGGTGTTGACCTGGCGATAACAGGTCTGTCGTGGCGTCGTGAGGTGTGTCAGCAGGTGTTCGAGGAAGCGGCCGTCGATCTGGGCAAGGGCCTCAAGGCGTGGTCGGACTGGCGATCAGGTAAGCGTAAAGGCAAGCGCGTCGGGTTCCCCCGGTTCAAGAAGAAGGCCGCGGCTGTTGCGTCGTTTCGGCTGCGCAACAAACACCCCAAGGGCAAACCCGCTGCGATCCGGATCGGGGACAACAGGCGGCCTCGGTCGGTCACAATGCCCGGCATCGGGCAGGTCGCAGTTCATGACGACACTCGCCGGCTGCGGCAACTACTCGCAAAACGCCGGGCGAAGATCTGTTTCGTGACCATCAGCTACCACGGGGGCCGATGGTGGATTTCGCTGAACGTCGAGGCCGCAGACCTGCACCCCGCCCACCAGCACCCGACCGGTGACCCCGTTGACGAGGTCCGCTGGGTGGGTGTGGACCGCGGCCTGTCAGCGTTTGTGGTCGCCGCCGCCGCCGACGGCACAGAAGTTGCCCGAGTCAGCGATGCGCCCAAAGCATTGGCCGCCGGGCTCAAACAGCAACGACGATTATCGAAGTCGTTGTCACGCAAAAGGAAGGGATCACAACACCGAAAGGACGCTGCGGCCCGGTTGGGCCGCCATCACCATCGTGTCGCCAATGTACGGCGGCATTTCCTGCACCAGGTATCGGGTGAGCTGGTCAAGACCCACGACCGGATCGTCATCGAGAACCTCAACGTGGCAGGCATGGTGGCCAACCACCGGCTGGCACGGGCGATCTTGGATGCGGGATGGGCCGAGTTCGCTCGCTTGCTCAAATACAAGCAGGCGTGGCGCGGAGGCCACCTCGTCGAAGCCGACCGCTGGTTTCCCTCGACCCGTCTATGCCCGCACTGCGGGGCAGTTGACCATGCAATGACGCTGGCCGATCGGGTGTTCACCTGTAGCTGTGGATATTCCGCCGACAGGGACACCAACGCCGCGGTGAATCTGGCCCGCTGGGGCCAAGCCGATCACGACTCCCATCGATCCCCGGACCCCCAAGCAGGAGGCCGGGCCACCAATGTCCGCCGACGGGACGGCGCTGGCCAATACCCTCGTGTTGGTGAAACCAGCCCGGATGACGCGGGAACCGACGTTCACACCGCACCAGCGGGCTGAACCGACGACGCCCGAGAAGGGCGGTGCCAGACACTCAACCGAGTTGTTCGACACGCTTTAGATTCCGATGGTGACACGGAACAGTTTCGTCGGCTCCGCAGCAGTCAACCGGATCGGACCGTCCTCGGCCGCCACCCAGGCCGCCATTCCGCGCTCCAGGGTCAGCTTGTCGTCATCGGCATAGATCACCGCGGCGCCTTCATTGCACAGCAGCAGCTGCGGACCATCGTGGTGGGAGTGCACGTCGATCTCGTCGCCGATGCGCTCGCCGTCGACCGTCAGCACCGACACCGCGAATTCTTGCGCGGGCGTTTGATAGATGGTTTCCGGCCCGTCCGTGACGGTGTCCGGTCGCAACCGATTTTCGGGAGTCGGGGCGAAGTCCAGCACCCGCAGCAGTTCCGGCACGTCCACGTGCTTCGGGGTCAGCCCACCGCGCAGCACATTGTCCGAGTTGGCCATCACCTCGACACCGACACCGTGCAGATATGCGTGCAGATTTCCGGCGGGAAGGTAGATGCCCTCCCCCGGCCGCAGGCTGATGCGGTTGAGCAACAGGGAGGCCAACACACCGGCATCACCGGGGTATCGCTCGCCGAGTTCCAGCACCGTCTTGACCTCGGCGGCGAATTTCTTTGCCCCGGAACGGATGTAGTGAACGGCCCCGTCGAGGACAGCAGGCACCAACACGTCGAGATCGGGCTGGGGCGCGGTGATCCAGGTAGTAAACAGGGCGCGCAACCCGTCGGCATCGGATTGATCCGACAGCAGGTTGATGAACGGGTCGAGGTCCGAGACCGCCAGCGCCCGCATCAACTCGACCGTGCGGTCCACCGTGCGAAATCCGGCCAACGCATCGAATTGTCCAAGCGCAACCAGCAATTCGGGCTTGTGGCTGCGGTCACGGTAATTGCGAATGGGTGAGGTCACCGGAATGTCGAGCCGATCCTCACGGTCGAAACCCTCCCTCGCCTGCACGGCACTGGGATGGGCCTGCAACGACAATGGTTCATCGGCGGCCAGAACCTTGACGAGGAAGGGCAGCGCATCGCCGAATCTGCCGATTGCCACGCTGCCCAACTGACCCTCGGGGTCGTCCTGGACCGCCTGCAGCAGCGACTCTTCACCGTGCTCGGTCTGCAGCCAGGCCGGGTCGCCCGGGTGCGCACCGAGCCACAGCTCAGCCTCCGGATGGATTGTCGGACTGGGCCTTCCGGTGAAATCAGCGATTGCAGTACGCGAACCCCAGGCATAGGTCCGCACCGCTCCCCGTAGCAGATGCACTTCTTATCCTCGAACCAGTTTCATATATACGGCCGTCATCTCCATGCGGACAGCCAGAACCGCCAGTTGTTGTTCCGGGCGCCCGGGCGACAGGGTCGTCCCGGCCTGGTCCGGCACGTCCTCGGCACCGATCACCGCAATATCGTCAAAGCCGCTGACCCTTGCCTCCACCAGTTGTCGTTCGGTGTCGGTGATCAAGGCGAACGTAAGCATGCGGCGCGGCAGCGGTCCGTCGATCTCCTCGTCGTGGAACAGCGATCGGGCCGCGGGCAGCCCGACCGCTCCGCTGCCGATCGCGGCGAGGACGTCACCCAGTCCGGCTGCAGCCACCACTTCCCCGGCCAGGCGCAGCATCACCGTCGCCCCGTGCCGGGCCAGCGCCACCGTGGCCGGATTGTCGCCGGCCAACACGACCGCGCTGTCCGACATCCGCTCGGCCAGGGCCTTGGCCGGGTTGGTCAACAGGTCTCGCCCCGCGCTGTTGCGCAGCGCCTCGGCGTCCAATTCGTCTGCCAGCGCGGCCAGATCCACTCGCATGCCGGGATCCACCACGTGGAGTGCGGCCAGACCGGCCGCCAGATATCGGGTCAGTCCGAAGTCGTCGGGAACCCACAGCCGGGGTGCCAGCACCACCGCGCGTCCGGCCGCCACATCACGCAAGGGACCCTCGTGCGGTGCCACGATCAACACCCGGGCACCGCGGCGAACACCGGCGGCCGCCGCGTTCACCAGAGCCGGATCGCCCGGGTCGTCACCGGCCACGATCACCACGTCGAGTGCACCCAGCCACGGCGGAGTCTCGGCGACCACCACGATGGGGGATGCGATCGATGCGCTGAGTGCACCGGCCAACATGGCGCCCGCATGCTCAGCGGCGCCGCGGCCGGCAACCCAAATCACTGTGCGCGGTGGATAATCGGCGCGCAGCGGGTCGAGCACGCCCTCCGCCAGGGCCGCGGCCGTGGCCCGAACCTGGGCACCCGCCATGGCCACCGCCCGCAGCAGACCGTTGCGATCAGCGGCGAGAAGTCCGTCGCCGTCGCCCAGGTCGACCGTGGCGTCCACGGCGTTCACGGCACCGGCTCGCTCACCCCACGGATCTGTGCCGAAACTGTGTCGACGAGCGTGGCGACATCCTCGGCGGTACGGGCTTCCACGTTCAGCCGCAGTAGCGGCTCGGTGTTCGACGTGCGCAGGTTGAACCAACGCCCCTCACCGAGATCGACGGTGACGCCGTCGAGGTGGTCGATGGACTGGATCGAGCTGCCGAACGATTTCAGTACGGCTTCCACACACGCCGGTGCATCGCTCACGGTGAAGTTGATCTCGCCGGACGCCTCATACCGCTGATAGTCCGCCATGAATTCCGAGAGCGGGCGGTCCTGCTCGCCGAGTGCGGCCAACACGTGCAGTGCCGCGAGCATGCCCGAATCGGCGCCCCAGAAGTCACGGAAGTAGTAGTGCGCCGAGTGTTCCCCACCGAAGATGGCGCCCGTCTCTGCCATCAGTCCCTTGATGTAGGAATGCCCGACGCGGGACCGCACCGGAGTGCCGCCACGCTCGATCACCAGCTCGGGAACCGCACGCGAGGTGATCAGGTTGTGGATCACCGTGGCACCGATCTCGCGGTTGAGCTCACGGGCGGCTACCAGTGCGGTCACCGCCGACGGCGATACCGGGCGCCCGAGTTCGTCGACCACGAAGCAGCGGTCGGCGTCACCGTCGAACGCCAGGCCGATATCGGCACCGCTCGCCAACACGTGGGCCTGCAGGTCGATGAGGTTGGCGGGGTTCAGCGGATTGGCCTCGTGATTGGGGAAGCTGCCGTCGAGTTCGAAGAACAGCGGGAGAATCGTGACGCCCGGGATCCGCCCGAGCACCGCGGGCGTGGTGTGGCCGGCCATGCCGTTGCCCGCATCGACGGCGATCCGCAGCGGCCGCAGCGCGCTCAGATCGACCAGGGACCGAAGGAAGTCGCCGTAGTCCGTCAGCACGTCACGATCGGAGCTCACGCCGGCCGGGCCGTCATGGGCCGGCACCCCGGCGATCACCTCGTCGGAAATGACCGTCAGCCCGGTGTCCTTGCCCACCGGCTTGGCCCCGGCTCGGCACAGTTTGATCCCGTTGTACGCGGCCGGGTTGTGACTGGCGGTGAACATCGCTCCGGGGCAGTCCAGCAGACCCGAGGCGAAATACAGCTGATCGGTGGAGGCCAGCCCGATGCGGACCACGTCCAGCCCCTGGGCCATCACGCCGTCGGCGAAGGCGGCCGACAGCGAAGGCGAGCTCTCCCGCATGTCATAGCCGATCACCACCTGTGCGGCGCCCTCGGCGCGGACCAGCCGAGCGAAGGCACCACCGACCTCGGCCACGAACGCCTCATCGATCTGACTGCCGACCAGCCCTCGGACGTCATAGGCCTTGATGACATCGTGAACGGCCGCCGCTGGCCTAGACATATAGCTCCTTGTGAAACGGGATCGTTGGCGCCAGCCTAACCGTCGGGCGGCGTCGACACGCTCACTACTCTTGGGCCGGTCGACGTCTAATCAGGTCTTAATCGGTGGGATCAGGCAACACCCGCAGGTGCCCGCGTCGGCGGCCGTTGGTCTCGGCGGGACGTGCCTGCGGCGCCATCATCGCGCTGGCGCCCACACCTGCGGAGGGATCGGAGAATCCGGCCACCACCCCGCCGCGGGGAACCGCACCTGCCTGCCCTTCCCGGACCGCGTCGGCCAGTGCCACCAGATCGTCCTCGTCGGGATGGGTGGGCAACGGACCGGCATGACGGACCAACTCCCAGCCTCTGGGCGCGGTGATGCGGCCGGCGTGGCCGACACAAAGGTCCCAGGAGTGGGGTTCAGACACCGTGGCCAGAGGTCCGACTACCGCCGTGGAGTCGGAGTAGACGAAGGTCAACGTCGCCACGGCGTAGTGCGGGCACCCGGGCCGGCAGCAGCGACGGGGAACATTCACGCATCAGAGATTACTTTGGACGATCGCTGTCCGGTGCCGGACACGCGCAGCCGTCGGGTCCAGATCCCGAACCGTTACGATCATCGCCGTGGCTCAGCGCAACCCATGGCGATCGCGTCGCGGCCGCGATATGCGCGGACCGCTGCTTCCGCGCTCGGTTCCCGGCTGGCGTAGCCGTGCCGAGCGGTTCGACATGGCGGTGCTCGAGGCCTATGAGCCGATCGAGCGGCGGTGGGCGTCGCGGATCAAAGATCTCGATGTCGCCGTCGATGAGATACCGCGGATGTCCCCGAAAGATCCCGACAGTGTGCAATGGCCACCCGAGGTCATCGCCGATGGCCCGATCGCGTTGGCGCGGCTGATACCTGCTGGGGTTGACGTCAGAGGAAATGCGACCCGGGCTCGAATTGTCTTGTTCCGCAAGCCCATCGAGCGCCGGGTCAAAGGATCCGATGAGCTAGCAGACCTGCTGCATGAAATCCTGGTGGCCCAAGTGGCCACCTATTTGGGAGTCGAACCGTCAGTCATCGACCCAACGATCGACGACGACTGACGTCAAGCGTCAGATGATGCCGCGTTTGAGCCGGCGACGCTCCCGTTCGGACAATCCTCCCCAGATACCGAAGCGCTCATCGTGCGCGAGCGCGTACTCCAAGCAGGCATCCTTGACTTCGCAGCCCAGGCAGATGCGCTTGGCCTCGCGGGTAGACCCGCCCTTCTCCGGGAAGAACGCCTCCGGGTCGGTCTGCGCGCAGAGCGCACGTTCCTGCCATTGGTCGTCTTCGTCTTCCGGATCCACATCAATGTGTTCGGGAACCGAACTCACCGGGACCAGACTCAGTTGAGGGCGTCCTGCCCCCATCGGTGTCATTCCCGTGTTGATGTGCGGTGCGTTGTCTACCGAGCCGAGTAGCCGATCGTCAAATCGGACCACATGATCGAAATCGCCGCTCTCATAAGACATTTTCCCCCGCCTCCTCACTCGGTCTCATAGATCCTAAGTGGAGCCCCACTATTGCGATGCGCGGTCACTCCATTCGAACAGTTGATCGAATCTCGGTCCGCGACACCGGAATCGGTCACCAACCGGGAAATGACACAACTGTGATTACACACGTGTTAGCTGCCAGGGTCAAGCGCCAGAGCGCGAATTCATACCATCTCGTTATGTCAAATCGGCGCGTCGCGACATCGGCGTGTCCTGCCCGTGACGACGTCGTTTCCATCCGCACGCCCTCAACGCCTAGGGTCGGACGTTGTGAGGATCACCGTTCTGGTCGGCGGCGTCGGAGGCGCCCGGTTTTTGCTGGGAGTACAGCACCTGTTGGGCCTCGGCCAATTCGCGGAGACCGACAGCAAGCATGAACTCACCGCGATCGTGAACGTCGGTGACGACGCCTGGATGCACGGCGTCCGGATCTGCCCGGACCTCGATACCTGCATGTACACGCTGGGCGGCGGTATCGATCCCGTACGTGGCTGGGGCCACCGCGACGAGACCTGGCACGCCAAGGAGGAACTCGCCGCATACGGCGTACAACCCGACTGGTTCGGCCTCGGCGATCGGGACCTCGCCACCCATCTGGTCCGTACCCAGATGCTGCGCGCCGGCTACCCACTGTCACAGGTCACCGAGGCATTGTGTAAGCGCTGGTCACCGGGCGCAAAGTTGCTGCCGGTCACCGACGACCGCAGTGAGACACACGTAGTGATCACCGATCCGGAGGACGGTGCCAAGCGGGCGATCCACTTCCAGGAGTGGTGGGTGCGTTACCGCGCACAGGTGCCCTCGCACAGCTTTGCGTTCGTCGGTGCGGAACAGGCAACCGCCGCGCCGGGCGTCACCGAGGCGATCGCCGAGGCGGACGTGGTGTTGCTGGCGCCGTCAAATCCGGTCGTGAGCATCGGACCGATCCTGCAGATCCCCGGTGTCCGCGGCGCGCTGCGCTCGACCAAGGCGCCGGTGGTCGGCTACTCCCCCATCATCAATGGAAAACCGTTGCGTGGCATGGCAGATGAGTGCCTGTCCATCATCGGGGTGGAATCCACCTCATCGGCCGTCGGTCAGCACTTCGGGGCCCGGTCGGGCACCGGGATCCTGGACGGTTGGCTGGTACACGAAGGCGACCAGGCCGAGATCGAGGGGGTTCGGGTGCGTGCAGTGCCCCTGCTGATGACGGACCCGCCTACGACCGCCGAGATGGTGCGGGCCGGCCTTGATCTCGCAGGCGTTCGGCTGTGACCACCGGGGTGCACACCGAGCACGGATCCGCCGGCCGGGTAGAGATTCTCCCGGTACCGGGGCTTCCCGAGTTCCGTCCCGGAGATGATCTGGCCGCTGCCCTCGCCGAGGCGGCACCATGGTTGCGCGACGGGGATGTGCTGGTCATCACCAGCAAGATCGTGTCCAAGTGCGAAGGCCGCATCGTCACGGCCCCTTCCGATCCCGACGAGCGGGACGCCATGCGGCGCAAACTCATCGACGGCGAGGCGGTTCGCGTACTGGCACGTAAGGGTCGCACCTTCATCACCGAGAACGCCTTCGGACTGGTCCAGGCCGCCGCCGGCGTCGACGGATCCAATGTCGACTCGAACGAGTTGGCACTGCTGCCCATCGATCCCGACAGCAGCGCGCAGGCGTTGCGCGAAGGCCTGCGTGAACGGTTCGGCATCACCGTCGCTGTCGTGATCACCGACACCATGGGCCGTGCCTGGCGAAACGGCCAAGCCGATTTCGCGATCGGCGCATCCGGGCTCACCGTGCTGCACGGTTACGCGGGCGCGTACGACCGGCACGGCAACGAACTACTGGTCACCGAAGTCGCGGTGGCCGACGAGATCGCCGCCGCAGCCGATCTGGTGAAAGGCAAACTCACCGCGATCCCGGTCGCAGTGGTGCGCGGTCTGGAACTGACCGATGACGGGTCGAACGGCCGCACACTGGTCCGCTCCGGTGAGGACGATCTGTTCTGGCTCGGGACCGCCGAGGCAATCCAGATGGGACGCAGCCAAGCCCAGCTACTGCGTCGCTCGGTGCGCAGTTTCTCCGATGAGCCGGTCGATCACGCACTCATCGAAGCCGCCGTCAGCGAGGCGCTCACCGCGCCCGCGCCGCATCACACCCGCCCGGTGCGCTTCGTCTGGCTACAGGACGGTGCCACCCGCGTGCGACTGCTGGACCGGATGAAAGACCAGTGGCGCACCGATCTCACCGGCGACGGCCGAGATCCCGAGTCCGTCGAGCGGCGGGTGAATCGCGGTCAGATCCTGTACGACGCTCCGGAACTGGTGATTCCCTTCATGGTTCCCGACGGAGCCCACAGCTATCCAGACGACGCGCGCACTCAGGCCGAGCACACCATGTTCACCGTTGCCGTAGGCGCGGCCGTGCAGGCCCTCCTGGTGGCGCTGGCGGTGCGTGAGGTGGGCAGCTGCTGGATCGGCTCCACGATCTTCGCCGGCGATCTGGTCCGTTCCGAGCTCGATCTTCCGGCGGATTGGGAGCCCTTGGGAGCCATCGCGATCGGTCACTCCGCTGATCCGCCATCGCCCCGCGACCCGGTGCCCACCGACGGCCTGCTGGTTGTGAAGTGAGCGCCGAGAGCCTGCATGCGTCCACCGTCGAGGTGCTGACGCATTGGCAGACAGCCGATCCCGGTCAGGACACGCTGCGCCACGCGGTGCTGTCATTTCTGGCCGCCCGTCCCGATGCCTGCCTGCGGTCATGCGTGCCCGGACACATCACCGGTTCGGCACTGGTCGTCGACCACACCGGCACCCGGACGTTGCTCACCCTGCATCCGCGCTTCGGCCGCTGGCTGCAACTCGGCGGACACTGCGAGGAAACGGATTCCGACATTCGCGCCGCCGCGCTGCGCGAGGCCACCGAGGAGTCCGGGATCACCGGGCTCACCGTCGACCCGCAATTGGCCGCGCTGCACGTGCATCCGGTGACCTGCTCGCTGGGGGTGCCGACCCGTCACCTCGACATGCAGTTCGTGGTCCGGGCGCCCGAAGGCGCCGAGATCGCCTGCAGCGATGAGTCTTTGGATCTGCGCTGGTGGCCACTGGATGCGCTGCCCGAGGGCACCGACTTCGGCCTGCAGCAACTGGCCGACTCTGTCACCGGAACCGTCTAGTCTGGGCCGGTGAACCCGGAGCGCAGGACCATCGTCATCACCGGTGCCAGCGACGGCGTCGGTGCCGCAGCCGCCCGCCAGTTGAGCCGGCGAGGCGACAATGTCGTGGTGGTGGGCCGGTCCCCCAGCAAGACCGCGGCGGTGGCCGGTGCACTTGGCGCCGACTACCTCGTTGCCGACTTCGCCGAACTCGGCCAGGTCCGCGACCTGGCCACCCAGTTGCTGGATCGGTATCCGCGCATCGACGTACTGGCCAACAATGCCGGCGGCATCATGAGTGGAACCCGGCAGGCGACCGTCGACGGCTTCGAGAAGACCTTCCAGGTCAACCATCTGGCCCCGTTCCTGCTGACCACCCTGCTGCTGGATCGCCTGATCGCGGCCGGGGCATCGGTGATCAACACGTCCAGTGTCGGCAACCGGCTGTTCGGCCACATCGACATCACCGACCTGAACCACGAACGCGGATTCAAGGCGCAGAAGGCGTACGGCGACGCCAAGCTGGCCAACATCCTGTTCACCAAGGAACTGCACCGCCGTTACCACTCGGCAGGGATCTCCACGGCGGCGTTCCACCCGGGCTCGGTGGCGTCGAACTTCGGCGCCGAGGCCAACAACCCGGCCTTGGAACTCGCCTACCGCACACCGCTGAAGAAGCTCATCCTGATCAGCCCGGACAAGGGGGCAGATCAGTTGGTATGGCTGACCACGTCGACCCCAGGCTCCGACTGGACCTCCGGAGAGTACTACGCCCGGCGCAAACCCGGCCGGCCGAACAAACAGGCCCACGATCCTGTTCTGGCACAACAACTCTGGGATCGCAGCCTGGAGATGGTCAGCACCTAACCCGGGGCCTGCGTGCAGTACGCCCGGCGGGCGGCACGCAGCGCGACCGCGGTCTGCTGAGGTGTGGCCGCGTACTGGCCTGCCATCTGGTCGATCACCGCCTGTGCGGGTGTCCCGGTGTAGAGCAGGCGGCACATCTCCCGACCGACCAACAGCAACTGGTCGTCATCGCCGGGGAACACACCGCGCGTGGCCTTGAGATAGTTGGTGTCTTGAGCGGTCAGCGGTATCGGCCAGGCCCCAGCCTCCGGAGCGGTGGCCCCCAAAACCGCTCCAAGCACCAACACTGCCGTGATCGGCGCCAACGCATTGCGCCGCAGTCCCTTGAACAACCCCATGGCCCTCCCCTTTCGCCAATCAAAGCGTAAGGGGCGACGGGGTCCGGCAAACACACTTTTATCAAGGCCGAGACGGCGCTTTCTGACGCCTCAGACGTCAGTCGAGTACCGGATACCGCCGTCGGGAATGGCCACCCCGGGCCACACCCTGGCACCACGCAACAGTTCGCAGCGGGCACCGATGTCGGCGCCGTCACCGATCACGCCGTCGCGGATCAGTGCCCGCGGGCCGATGCGCGCTCCGAAGCCGACGATCGAACGTTCGATCACCGCACCGGCTTCCACGCGCACCCCGTCGAAGATCACCGCGCCGTCGAGACGTGCCCCGGCGCCGATCTCGGCACCGCGGCCGACCACCGTGCCACCGATCAGCAATGCCCCCGGAGCGACCGCCGCACCTTCGTGGACCAGGGACTCACCGCGCTGGCCGTTGAGCGCAGGCGACGGTGCGATGCCACGAACCAGATCGGCGGAGCCGCGCACGAAATCCTCGGGCGTGCCCATGTCCCGCCAGTAGGAGGCGTCGACATACCCGCACACCTTCAGCCCATCGGCGAGTAGGCCGGGGAACACCTCGCGTTCGACCGACACCGGCCGGCCCTTCGGAATCTGGTCGATGACATGCTTTTTGAACACATAGCAGCCGGCGTTGATCTGGTCGGTCGGCGGATCCTGGGTCTTTTCCAGGAATGCCGTCACGCGGGCGTCGGCATCGGTGGGTACGCAGCCGAACGCGCGCGGGTCACTGACGCGCACCAGATGCAGCGTGAGGTCGGCCTGCTGGGTGTCATGCGATTCAAGCAACGCACCGAGGTCGGCTGCCGACAACACGTCGCCGTTGAACACCATTGCCGTGTCGTAGCGCAGCTTGTCCGCCACGTTGGCAATGGCACCACCGGTGCCGAGTGCCTCGGTCTCGGTGACGTATTCGATTTCGAGCCCCAGTTCGGAGCCGTCACCGAACGCCTCCTCGAAAACCTCGGCCTTGTACGAGGTGCCCATCACGACGTGTTTGATGCCGGCCGCGGCGATCCGGGCCAGCAGATGGGTCAGGAACGGCACGCCCGCCGTCGGCAACATCGGCTTGGGCGCCGAGAGGGTCAGGGGCCGCAGCCTGGTGCCTCGTCCACCGACGAGGACGACAGCGTCCACCTCCGCGGGATTGATCACGTCAGTTGCCCTTTCGCCTGCTTACGTCGAGAACTACCGACCACCAGGCCCGCACGTGCTGCCAGCGCGCCCCGAATTGTCCACCGTAACGGCGCCTGCCAAGCCGCCGGGTATCGATCAGCCAGGAAAGTGTAGGTACTGCGGTGATGGGCGGCCAAGTTGCGCGCCGGGTCACGGCCTGTGGAGTGCCCCTTGTGGTGCAGCACCTCGGCGGACGGCACGTAGATGTTCTGCCAGCCGGCCCGGGCGATCCGGTCACCGAGGTCGACGTCTTCCATGTACATGAAGTAGCGCTCGTCGAACCCGCCGACGGCGTCGAAGGCGGCCCGGCGCATCAGCAGGCAGGAACCGGACAGCCAGCCCACCTCACGTTCGCTCGGCTGTTGCCGGTCTTGCCGGTAGGCCGCTGTCCACGGATTCGTTTTCCAGAACGGACCCACCACGGCGTGCATGCCACCGCGGATCAGGCTGGGCTGGTGGCGCGCGGACGGGTAGACCGATCCGTCGGGATCGTGGATCAGCGGTCCGAACGCTCCGGCCTGCGGCCACCGCTGGGCGGCGTCGAGCAGCAGATCGATCGAATGGGGTCCCCACTGCACGTCGGGGTTGGCGATGATAAAAAATTCCGAACAGTCGCCGTCGGAGATCTGGGCCGCGGCGCGGTTGACCGCACTGCCGTATCCCAGATTGCCGCCGGTGTGCAGCAGCTGCACGTTCGGGTAACGCTTTTCCGCCTGTTCGGGTGCGCCGTCCGTCGAACCGTTGTCGGCCATGATGACCTTCACCGGCCGATCGGTGGCCAGCGCGAGCGATGCCAGAAAACGGTCAAGGTGTCGGCCCGGCGAGTACGTCACCGTCACCACCACGAGCGGGCGGGCCGCATCCTCAGTCACGGCGTAGAGGGTAGCGGGCCGGACTGGTGCTCTTTTCCAACCGCTGGGTCTCCCACCGCGGCGGCCAGTGCTTCCCGCCAATCCCGCAGCGGGGCCAGCCCGGCTTCGGCGGACCGGCGCCCCGACAGCACGGTGTAGGCCGGCCGGGGCGCGGGGCGCGGATGGAGGTCACTGCCGACCGGGCGGACCCGCTCGGGATCGGCACCGACTGCGGCGAAGGTCTGCTGCGCCAGCTCGAACCGGCTGGCCGGTCCGGCGTTGACGGCATGCAGCACGCCGGGTCGCACATCGCCGTCGGCGATCTGCAGCAGGGCCGTGACCAGGTCACCGGTGTACGTCGGCGACCCGATCTGGTCGGCGACCACATCCACCGGGCCGTCTCCGGCGGCCAGCCTGCGCATGGTCGCCACGAAGTCTTTTCCGTCGCCGCCGCGGTACACCCAGGCGGTGCGGACGACGTGTGCGTCCGGCTTGGCGGCCAGCACGGCGTGTTCCCCCGCCAGTTTGGTGTGGCCGTAGACATTGACCGGTCCGGTCACGTCATCGACCTCATACGGCGTACGACGCTCATGGGACGCGCCGAATACGTAATCGGTGGAGATGTGCACCAGACGGGCTCCGACCTGCGCGCACACCGTGGCGATGGTGCCCGGACCGACGGCGTTGACGGCGTTGGCCCTGTCCTGGTCCGTCTCGGCGGCGTCCACCTGCGTATATGCCGCGCAATTGATCACCACGTCGCCGGACTCGACGAATCGTCGGATCGTGTCGGCGTCGGAGATATCACAGTCTGCAGAGGTCAGGGCCAGCACGTCACGGCCTTCACGACGCCCCTGATCAGCTAATTCCCGGCCAACCATCCCGCCGGCCCCAGTGATCACAATCCGTTGCGCCATGCGCCGAGTCTGGCACGCCGGTCGCCGTTACCCGGCTCACGCCCACGCCGCAAGTAGCCTGGGCACGTGCCATTCCCCCTGCTTCGCTCCCTCGCTGCCGTCACGGCGTCGGCTGTGGTGCTCGGAACCGGGGTGGCCTGGAGCCAGATCCGCTCCTTCGAGTCGGGCATCAACCACATCAGCTCGGCGGCGCTGGGCGGCGGCGGCGAGGACGGCGCCATCGACATCCTGCTGGTCGGGATGGACAGTCGCACCGATGCCCACGGCAACCCGCTGTCAGCCGAGGAGCTGGAGACGCTGCGTGCCGGCGACGACGTCTCGACCAACACCGACACGATCATCCTGATCCGCATTCCCAACAACGGGAGGTCGGCAACCGCCATCTCCATTCCGCGCGATTCGTACGTCGAGGCGCCGGGTTGGGGAAAGATGAAGATCAACGGCGTGTTCGGGGACGTGAAGCTCGACCGGATGAAGCAGCTCGTCGAGGTCGAGGGCGAAGATCCGGCCGTCGCCGAACCGAAGGCCACCGAGGCCGCCCGCGAGGAACTGATCCAGACCGTCGCCGGACTGACCGGTGTGACAGTCGATCATTACGCCGAAATCGGGCTGCTCGGCTTCGCGTTGATCACCGACGCCCTGGGTGGCGTCAACGTCTGCCTCAAAGATGCCGTGTACGAACCTCTTTCGGGCGCCGATTTTCCGGCAGGCTGGCAGAAGCTCGACGGTCCGCAGGCACTCAGCTTCGTTCGCCAACGCCATGACCTGCCGCGCGGCGACCTGGACCGGGTGACCCGGCAACAGTCGGTGATGGCGTCACTGGCCCATGAGGTGATCTCCAGCAAGACGCTGTCCAGCCCGGGCACCCTGGGTCGTCTGCAGGCCGCGGTGCAGCGGTCGGTGGTGATCTCCGACGGCTGGGACATCATGGATTTCGTCGAACAGTTGCAGAAGCTGGCCGCCGGCAGCGTCGCGTTCGCCACCATCCCGATCCTGCGTGAGGACGGATGGAGCGATGACGGGATGCAGAGCGTGGTCCGGGTCGATCCCGACGACGTCCACCAGTGGGTGTCGGGCCTGTTGCAGGACCAGCAAGAGGGCAAGACCGAACAGCTCAGCTATGCCCCGGACAACACCACGGTCGAGGTGGTCAACGGCACCGACATCAACGGCCTGGCCGCCGCGGTGTTGCAGGTGCTCAGCAACAAGGGATTCCTTCCCGGCGCCACCGGGAATCACGAAGGTGCGCCGCCGACGTCCAGCCAGGTGCTGGCTGCCAAGGCCGACGACTTCGGCGCCCAGGCGGTGTCCAAAGATCTCGGTGGGCTGCCGGTGAACGAGGATTCGTCGCTGCCGCCCGGCGCGGTGCGGGTGGTGCTGGCCGCCGACTACACCGGGCCCGGCTCCGACGGTATGGATCCGTCGGCGGGCATCGTGGATCCGGCTTCTGCCGGCGATCCGTACAGCGATACCGGCGAACAGAGCCCGCCACCACCGCCGTCGCCCATCCTCAACGCGGGTTCGGACGATCCCAAGTGTGTGAACTGATCGTCCTCGGGTAAAACCAGAGCCTATGAGCACAGTCAGCGCTGCGGTCCTGGATCCGTTGTTGGCCGCGGACCCGGCCGGGCCACGGATCACCTACTACGACGACGCCACCGGTGAGCGGATCGAACTCTCGACGGTGACCATGGCCAACTGGGCCGCCAAGACCGCCAACCTGTTGCGCGACGAGATGGGTGCCGGCCCCGGCACCCGGGTGGCGGTGCTGCTGCCCGCGCACTGGCAGACCGCGGCGGTGCTGTTCGGGATCTGGTGGATCGGCGCCGAAGTCGTGCTGGACGGGGACGCCGACGTAGCCCTGTGCACCCGGGATCGCCTCGATGAGGCCGACGACGCGGTGTCCGGAGGCGAGGTCGCGGTGCTGTCGTTGGACCCGTTCGGCAAGTCGGCCGCGGATCTGCCCATCGGCGTCACCGACTACGCCACCGCGGTGCGGGTACACGGCGATCAGATCGTGCCCGAGCGCGTCCCGGGCGCCGCCCTGGCCGGGCGTTCGGCATCCGAGGTGCTCGATGTCGCGCAAACCTCTGCCGCCACACAGGGTTTCACCGGTTCCGATCGCGTGCTGTCCACCGCGCGCTGGGACACACCCGATGAGCTCATCGCGAACCTGGTCGCAGTGTTCGCCGCCGGCGCGTCACTGGTGCAGGTGGCCAACGCCGATCCCGACGCCATGGAACGGCGTCGCACGACCGAGAAGGTCACCCGCGGCTGACGTTCTCTTGCCGAGCAGACACAAAACTGCCCCTTTTCGCGTGAAAAGGGGCAGTTTTCTGTCTCAGTGTCAGTCTGGCAATTGCCGCGTTGCGGTGGTTGGGTCTGGATCATCTGGTGTCTGGCTCATTTTGTGTCTGCCGCCCCTTTGGTGGGTTGGCGTTGAGCAGTAGTGCCGGCATCAGATGTGAAGGACCGGACGGCGTGACTTGATAGGAGCGTGGCATCGCCCCCGACTGAGAAGTGTCCGCCGACCGGCCCAACCTCAACACACCCTCTTCATGACTGAAGGAGGCAACCATCATGGTTGTTGTTGGAGCCGATGTACACAAGTCCACCCACACCTTTGTCGCGGTCGATGAGGTCGGGTGCAAGCTCGGCGAGAAGACCGTCAAGGCCACCACTGATGGGCATCGCAAGGCCATCATGTGGGCCCGCGAGCAGTTCGGTGTCGAGTTGATCTGGGGCATCGAGGACTGCCGCAACATGTCGGCACGGCTGGAGCGTGACCTGCTCGGTGCGGGGCAGAAGGTGGTGCGGGTACCCACCAAACTGATGGCCGCCACCCGCAAGTCCGCGCGCGCTCGAGGCAAGTCCGATCCGATCGATGCGCTTGCGGTGTCGCGGGCAGTGCTGCGCGAACCTGATCTGCCGGTCGCTTCGCACGACGAAGTGTCGCGGGAGTTCAAGTTGTTGACTGATCGTCGTGATGTTCTTGTGGGACAACGGACCTCGGCGATCAACCGGGTGTTGTGGCATGTTCATGACCTCGATCCCGAGTGGGCCGCCGCGTTGGGCTCACTGACTGCTCTCAAGCATCAGAAGGCCCTGATGGTGTGGCTGGCCGAGCGGCCCGGTGTGGTCGCTGAAATCGCCCGCGCTGAGGTGGGCGACATCATCCGGCTCACCAGTGAGATCAACACCTTGACCAACCGCTTGGCGGCCAGCATCGGCCAGGTCGCACCGACGCTGCTGGCGATTCCTGGCTGCGCGGAGCTCTCGGCGGCCAAGATCGTCGGCGAGGTCGCCGGCATCGGCCGGTTCACAAGTGAGGCAGCGTTTGCCTGCCATACCGGGGTTGCGCCCATCCCGGCGTGGTCTGGGGCCAGTGCCGGGCAGATGCGGTTAAGCCGGGCCGGCAACCGTCAACTCAACGCCGCCATCCACCGCATCGCCCTGACCCAGATTCGGATGACCGGCAGCCTCGGGCAGATCTACTTCCAAAAACTGATCGAGACCGGGAAAACCAAACGCGCGGCGCTGCGCTGCGTCAAACGCCGAATCGCTCGCCGCGTCTACCAAGCCCTACGCCGCGACGCCCACGACCACCAAAACCCAGTCAAGCCGCCACAATCAGTGGCGGCTTGACATAGGAGCTATTGCTCGCGGGACTACTTGAGCAGGGCGCGGCTCATCACCACGCGCTGAATCTGGTTGGTGCCCTCATAGATCTGGGTGATCTTGGCGTCACGCATCATCCGCTCGACGGGGAAGTCGACGGTGTAGCCGGCGCCACCGAACAGCTGCACCGCGTCGGTGGTGACCTCCATGGCCACATCCGAGGCCAGGCACTTGCTCGCCGCCGAGATGAATCCGAGGTTGTGCTCACCGCGCTCGGCACGTGCCGCAGCGTGGTACACCATCAGCCGGGCGGCCTCCACCTTCATCGCCATATCGGCGAGCATGAACTGCACGCCCTGGTTGTCACTGACCGGACGGCCGAACTGCTTGCGGTCCTTGGTGTATGCGATCGCGGCGTCCAGCGCCCCCTGCGCGATACCGACGGCTTGGGCGCCGATCGTCGGGCGGGTGTGGTCCAGCGTCGCGAGCGCGGTCTTGAAGCCGGTGCCGGGATCGCCGATGATCCGGTCCCCCGGAATGCGGCAGTTCTCGAAGTACAGCTCGGTGGTCGGGCTGCCCTTGATTCCGAGCTTGCGCTCCTTGGGCCCGACGACGAAGCCTTCATCATCCTTGTGGACCATGAACGCCGAAATACCGTTGGCACCCTTGTCCGGATCGGTTACCGCCATCACGGTGTACCAGGTCGACTTGCCGCCGTTGGTGATCCAGCATTTGGTGCCGTTGAGGATCCAGCCGTCACCGTCGGCCTTGGCGCGGGTCCGCATACCTGCGGCATCCGAGCCGGCCTCACGCTCGGATAGCGCATAGGAGGCCATCGCCGCGCCGTCGGCGATCGAGGGCAGCACCTGCTGCTTGAGTTCGTCGCTGCCGCGCAGGATCAGCCCCATCGTGCCCAGTTTGTTGACCGCCGGGATCAGCGAGGCCGAACAGTCGACGCGGGCGACCTCTTCGATGACGATGCACGCCGCCACCGAATCCGCGCCCTGCCCGCCGTAGGCCTCGGGCACATGCACCGCATTGAAACCCGACGCGTTCAGCGCATCGAGGGCTTCCTGCGGGAAACGCGCGTTCTCGTCGACATCCGCAGCGTGCGGGGCGATCTCCTTCTCGGCCAGGGCGCGGATCGCGGCCCGGAGCTCCTGGTGCTCCTCAGGCAGTTGAAAGAGATCAAACGACGGATTTCCGCCCCATCCAGCCATCATCTTCTCCTTAGCTCTCAGCTCTTGGCTCTCTTGGTTCAATCGTTGCCCGGACTGCACATCGAGTACACCGCCCTGCTACTTTTGGTACTCAGTACCATATCACCGGTACTGAGTACCTCAGGAGGCGCCCATGTCTGACCTGCCAAGCACCCGGGAGCGTCTGGTGAGCGCGGCATTCGAGCTGTTCGAAGAACGTGGGTATGAGGCCACCAGCGTCGACGACATCGCGGCACGGGCCCAGGTGGGACGCACCACCGCATTTCGTCAGTTCGGATCGAAAGAGGCGTTGATCTTTCCCGATCACGAGACGCTGCTGCGCCGCGCCGACGAGAGGCTGTCGACGGCGCCAACCGAAGCGCTGCCTGCCGAAGTAATCGCGGTGGCCACAACGTCGGTATTCGAGAACTATCTCGCCGAGGGCGAGCGCGCCCGGACGCGGTACCGGCTCACCCGCTCGGTACCTGCCCTGCGCGACTTCGAAACGGCCGTCGTCTCGCGGTATGTCCGGTTGTTCAGCAAGCACCTGCGGACCGCGCAGGCCGAGGATTGGACGGCGGACCTGCGCGCCGAACTGTTCGCCAACGCCGTGGTCGCAGCACACAACCATGTTCTGCGCCGTTGGCTGCGCGGTGACGTGACCGACCCACGGTCAGACCTGGCCGAGGCGCTGGCCGCGACGTGGCCGATCTACCGGGGCAGTGGCGGCCGCACCGCAGTGGTGGTGATGTCGACCGATGAACCGATCGAGTCCCTGGCGCCCCGCATTCGCGGCCTAATCGGCGATTGACGTCACGCGCCGTCGCCCAACAGGCGATCGCGTAGGGCGGCGTCCTTGGCCAGCACCATGGTTTCCAGGTCAGCCTGGAATCTCACCATCCGGGCCCGCAGCACGGTATCGGATGAGCCCAGGATCCGCACGGCCAGCAAGCCCGCATTACGCGCTCCGCCAATGGAAACCGTGGCCACCGGCACCCCCGCGGGCATCTGCACGATGGACAGCAACGAGTCCATGCCGTCGAGGCGGGCCAGCGGCACCGGCACTCCGATGACGGGAAGCGGGGTGGCAGACGCCACCATGCCGGGCAGGTGTGCGGCGCCGCCGGCTCCGGCGATGATCACCTCGATGCCCCGGTCCGCGGCGGTCTTGGCGTAGTCGAGCATGCGTTGCGGAGTGCGGTGCGCCGAGACCACACCGACCTCGAACGGCACCTCGAACTCGGCGAGTGCGGTGGCCGCGTCGGACATCACCGACCAGTCGCTGTCGCTGCCCATGATGAGCCCGACTCTTGTGCCTGTTGGCTTACTCGGCATGTTCATCCCATCCGTCGGTCCACTCACCGTGTGACAACCAGTGCGCTGCCCGCACCGCACGCTCGCGCAATTCATCCATATCCGCGCCGATGATGTTGACGTGCCCGAGCTTGCGCCCGGACCGTTCACCCTTGCCGTACAGGTGCACCTTCGCGTCGGGGATCCGCGCGAACAGGTGGTGCAGTCGCTCGTCCATCGACATCGTCGGTGTCTGCGGTGCCCCGAGCACGTTGGCCATCACGGCGGCAGGCGCAATCGCCGAGGTGTCGCCGAGCGGGTAGTCCAGGACCGCCCGCAAATGCTGCTCGAACTGGCTGGTGACTGCGCCATCCATGGTCCAGTGCCCGGAGTTGTGCGGCCGCATGGCCAACTCGTTGACCAGCAGTGTGCCGTCGACGGTTTCGAACAACTCGACCGCCAGCGTCCCGACCACGCCCAGCTCATTGGCCACCCGCAGGCCGAGTTCTTGTGCGGCCGAGCCGAGTTCGTCGGACAACCCGGGCGCCGGGGCGTACACCTCGACGCAGATGCCGTCGCGCTGAACGGTTTCCACCACAGGCCAGGCCGCGCCCTGCCCGAACGGCGAACGCGCCACCAGCGCGGCCAGTTCCCGGCGCATCGCCACACGTTCCTCGGCCAGCACCGGCACCCCGTCGGCCAGGTAACCGGCCACGGTCTCGCGTGCGGTGGCCAGGTCGTCGGCCATCACCACACCCTTGCCGTCGTAGCCGCCACTCACGGTCTTGATCACCACCGGACCGTCGATCTGCTGCACGAACGCCTCGACGTCGGAGACCGAGGTGATCTCGGCGAAGCGCGGCACCGGGACGCCCAGGCTGTGCAGCTTGCGCCGCATCAGCAGCTTGTCCTGGGCATGCACCAGAGCCTGCGGCGGCGGGTTGACCGTGACCCCCTCGGACACGAGTGTCTCGAGGTGTTCGGTCGGCACATGCTCGTGATCGAACGTCAGCACCGACGCTCCGGCCGCCGCCCGGCGCAGGGCTTCGAGGTCTGTGTGGGAACCGATGACAACATCGGGAGTGACCCGAGCGGCGCATTCGTCCGGCGACGTCGCCAGCACCCGCAGGGTCTGTCCGAGGGCGATGGCCGCCTGGTGCGTCATCCGCGCGAGTTGGCCGCCGCCGATCATCACCACGACAGGGGATGCCCCGCTCACGGGGGAAGGCGGCTTCTTGGGAGTTGTCGGCACGCGCTCCATGGTGTCATGCGTGGATTCATGTCATCGTCGTGACCGATGCATTGACCTGCGGTTAAGGTCCGGGGTCTGCAGCGATGCGGCATCTAACGGTGCATTTCCGTACAATGCCTAGTTGTGTCCTTTGCCGATGCGACGATCGCTCGATTGCCGCAATTCGTCCGTCCCTTTGCCGAGCGGCATCACGAACTGATCAAGTTCGCGATCGTCGGCGCGACGACGTTTGTCATCGATTCGGCGATTTTCTACACGCTCAAGCTCACCATTCTGGAGCCCAAGCCGGTCACCGCCAAGATCATCGCCGGCATCGTCGCGGTCATCGCCTCCTACATCCTCAACCGGGAATGGAGCTTCCAGAACCGCGGCGGCCGCGAGCGCCACCACGAGGCCCTGCTGTTCTTCGGGGTCAGCGGCGTGGGTGTGCTGCTGTCGATGATGCCGCTGTACTTCTCCAGCTATGTGCTGGGGCTGCGGGTGCCCGAGGTGTCGCTGATGACGGAGAACATCGCCGACTTCATCTCGGCCTACATCATCGGCAACCTGCTGCAGATGGCGTTCCGGTTCTGGGCGTTCCGGCGCTGGGTGTTCCCCGACGAGTTCGTCGGCAAGCCAGATCTGACGCTGGAGTCCGTGCTCACGGACGGCGGCATCGCCGAATCGCTGGAGAACCATGCCGAACTCCACCAGCCTGCGACCGTGACACCGCTGCGCCGGGTTGGCCGCCGCGCGAAAGCGCGTCAGCTCGGAGATTCTTCAGAGCCCAGGGTGTCGAAGACTTCGTGATACAGCAGTGAATGCACCTGTTCCACGCGCGGAATGTCGTGGAATTCGAGGGGATCCTGCGACGCTGATTCGATGATCAAGGTGCCGGTGCGCATCAGCCGGTCAGTCAGTCCATGGCGGAATTCGACGCTGTTGATCCGCGCGAGCGGGATATCGATTCCCGAGCGGGTCAGTAGGCCGTGCCGGAACATCACCCGCCGGTCGGTGATGACGAAATGTGTGGTCCACCAACTCAGGAACGGCCAGACCGTCAGCCAACCGACCACGATCAGCCAGATCGCGCCGATCACGATGAACAGGACGTTCTTGGCAGTGGCCTGCCAATCCATGGTGTTGACCACGGCAGCGACGAACGCCGAGGCCGCGGTGATCAGGACCAGGACCAGGACCGGACCGATCAGCCGTTTCCAGTGGGGGTGCCGGTGCAGCACCACCTGCTCGTCTTTGGCCAGCACATTCTCCGGGTAACCCACGGCAGCACTCTACGACTCCTCGGGGCGCAGATGCGTGATGTCACCCGCCGACAACATGACCCGTTCGGTTGCGGTGTCGATGATCAGGCGCCCGAGCTCGTCGACATCAGCGGCAGTGCCCACCAATGTGGTGTCCCCCGGCAGGATCGCGCGTACCCGGTTGCCGATGGTGACGCTGCGGGCCCGGTAGTCAGCGGCGAGCGACGGATCATCGTTGCGCCAGCCGGTGATCCGGGCATCGAGATGCCGTAGCAGGGCCCGCGCCAGCGGCGTGCGGTCCACGGTCGCCGCGCCGATCTGGGTGAGCGAGGTGGCACGCGGATCGGGCGCTTCGTCGGCGTTCATCGTCACATTCACACCGAGGCCGACGATGATGACCGGCGCCGGCGAGGCCACCTCGGCGAGGATGCCGGCCAGTTTTCCGCCGCGGGGACCGACCAGGACGTCGTTGGGCCATTTCAGGCCGACCCGAGTCCCGGTGACCTCCGCGACCGCATCGACGATCGCCAGGCCGGTAGCCAAAGGCAGCCAGCCCCACCGGTTCGGGGACACCGCCGATCCGTCGACACCGAAAGACACGATCACCTGTGAGCGCGGCGGTGCCGACCAGTGCCTGCCGTGCCTGCCTCGGCCGGCGCTCTGATGTTCGGCGAACAACACCGTGCCGCAGATGTCCTCCCCTGCCGCTGCCCGCGCCAGCAGATCGGCGTTGGTGGATCCCGTCTCCTCGACAATGTCGACGCGTCGCCACGACAGGCCGTCCAGCCCGTCGCGCAAGGTCGTCACGTCCAGCGCTGGCCTTGTGTTCATCGCGGCCAGCTTACGGGGGTGCAGCGGCCGGCCGTCACCTCTCGTTGAGTGCCGCCAGGTTGTCGGCGACCTCCTGCTGCCAGAGCTCGTTGGCATGCGTGGTGTCGACCTCTTGCTCGAAACGATCGGTCATTTCGGGCGTGACATCGGCGACGTCCACGTAGAACTGCTCGTACCACCGGCGATGGTGGTAGACCGGCCCGTCCTCCTCGGTCAGCAGAGGATTGTCGATGCGCGTCTTGTTCTTCCATATCTCGACGTCTTCCATGAAACCGTCGCCGAAGGTCCGGCTCATCGTCTCCGCGAGCTTGTCGGCCTTGTCCGCGGACAATCCGGAGTTCCGCTGAACCGCCACTCCCCACTGCAGCACGAACGAGTTGTGGGACACCGGGTAATGGCAGTTGATCAGGGCGATCTCGACGGTGAAATCCGGGGCGAGGTCGTTGTGCAACCAGTTGATCATGTAGGCCGGGCCGAAATACGTTGCCTCCGAACGCAGATAGGTGCCGTCCCAGAGTTCTCTGGTGACGTAGTCCGGACGCGGCTTGGACTCCATGAACTGGCTCGCGGTGTGGCCTTCGACAACGTTCTTGAAGAACGTCGGATAGGCGTGGTGGATGTAGAAGAAGTGCGCCATGTCGACGTTGTTGTCGACGATCTCGCGGCAGTGCGACCCTTCGATCAGGATCGAATTCCATTGCCACGGTGACCAGATGCCGTCGTCGTAGCCGTCGAGGGTGGGCGGGATCAGCTCGGCCGGCGGCGTGGACCCTTCCGGGTCATGCCAGACCAGCAGCTGACCGTTGACCTCTTGGACCGGCCATTTGCGGGTGCGCGCCAACCGCGGGGTGCGCTTGGCGTACGGGACGAGCTTGCATTTTCCGTCGCCGCCCCACCGCCAGTCATGGAACGGACAGGCAAGGTTGTCATCCTTGACCGAACCCATCGACAGGTCGCCGCCCATGTGTCGGCAATAGGAATCGAGCACGTGTAGTTCGCCCGCGGAGTCGGCGTAGGCGACAAGTTTGGTGCCGAACGCCTCGATGCCGTGGGGCTGCCCGTCACGGAAGGTGTCCGCGAGCCCGACGCAGTGCCAACCGCGGGCGAACCGCGTCATCTCCGCGCCGGCGTCGATTTCCCGGATGTCGCTCATACTTCTCGTCCTAACATGTCTTTGACCGCCAGGTGGCTGAACAGCATGCTGGTTCCGATCGGATTTCCGCCGCCTGGATACGCGGTGCCGCTCGGGGCGGCCATGGTGTTGCCCGCGGCATACAGTCCGGTGATCACCTGTCCGTCGATATCGAGTACCCGGGCCGCGGTGTCGGTACGCAACCCACCCTTGGTGCCGAGGTCGGAGATGCCGAAGGCGGCCGCGTGGAACGGGCCCTTCTCGATTGCGACGAGCGGTGATGCCCCGCCGGAGAAGGCCCGGTCGTACGCCTCGTCGCCGCGGCCGAAATCCTGGTCCGAACCGGAGGCGACGAAGCCGTTGAAGCGCGCCACGGTGGCGGCCAGATTCTCGGCGGGGACGCCGATCGTGGCAGCCAGCTCTTCCAAGGTGTCGGCGGTGTGCCACAACCCGGCGTCGATGTATTGCTGCGTGTCGACCATCGAGACGTTGGTGGCCTTGACGGGAGGGACTTCCCCCTCCCGGTCGTCGTAGATCATCCAGTACGGCAACGTCATCGAACCGTCGGCCAGCCGTGGCAGGATCGCCCGGCCGATCCGGTCGTAGGCCGCCGACTCGTTGACGAAACGCTGTCCGTCCTGGTCGACGAAGATGCCCCCGGTGAACCACAGCGCGAAGGCCGACCGCCCGTCGGGGTGTGTGAGGCCCGGGGACCACCAGGCCTGCTCCATGAGGTCGACGTCGGAGCCGACGGCCATCGCGGCCTGATGCGCGCGGCCCAGGTTCGCCGGCGGCCCCATGGTGTCGCGGGCGACACCCGGAACCCCGTATTGCCTGCGCATCTCGTCGTTGCCCTCGAAGCCGCCCGCGGCGAGCAGCACGCCGTGGTGCGCCCGGATGGCCTGTCGCCCACCGTCGGATTCGACGATCGCACCGGTCACGGCCCCGTCTTCGACGACCAACTCCACCAACGAGGTGTTGCGTCGAAGCGAGGTATTCGGGTACTGCTCAATGGCTTTCAGGAACCGGGCGATCAGTGCTCGGCCCCCGATGAAGTAGTCATCGGGCTGTTCGGCATCGAGCCGGTCGGCGTCGAGCGGCCCGCGCACCAGCTCGCGCAGGTGTGGGGCTTTCTCCACCTTCAGTGGCCGGGCCGCGATGTGGCGTTGGCCGTCGATCCGGGCCTTGGGCGCCTTGCCGAAGTAGTCGGGCCACGGCATCGGCGCGAACTTCAGATTGTCGTCGGCCTCGAGGTACTCGATCAGACCGGCACCACCGCGGACGTAGGTCTCCTGCAGTTCCCGGGGGGTGCGGTCGCCGACAACAGCGTGGTAGTACTCCAGCGCATCCTCGATGGTGTCGTCGGTACCTGCCCGGGTGAGCACCGGATTGCACGGGAACCACACCCCGCCGCCACCGGAATACGCTGTGGTGCCGCCGAATTTGTCGCTGGCTTCGACCAGGATCACCGACAGCCCTTCTCGGGCGGCGGTGTAGGCACCGGTCACTCCGCCACCGCCGGACCCGGCGATCAGGACGTCACACTCGGCATCCCAGCTCGTCTTCATAGGTATCGCTGCCTCCCGTACTGCGCGAACTCGTCGTCCAGCGACTGCTTGTCATCGTCGCCCATGGCCCGATACACCGGTTCTCCGCGTCCCGCCCACCGGTACACCACCTCATCGGTGCGCCAGCGTTCCTGTTGCAGTTCACGTTTGAGCACCTTGTTGGACCCGGTGACCGGCAGGTTCTTCGACACCCGCAGCAGCCGCGGAATCGCCTTGGTTCCCAGGTCATCCTGGTCGGACAGGTAGGAGATGAACGCTGCGGCGTCGAACCCGGCGGGATCGGATACCTCGATCGCGGCCATCACCTGATCACCCGAGCGCGGATCGGGGACCGCGTAGACACCGGCCGCCACCACGTCGGGATGACGCCGCAGTACCCGCTCGATGTTGAGCGCCGAGGTGTTCTCGCCGTCCACCCGGATCCAGTCGCCACGACGGCCGGCGAAGTAGATGAACCCCTGCTCGTCGAGATACCCGAGATCGCCCGTCCAGTACCAGCCGTTCCGGATACGTTCGGCGTTGGCCTCGTCGTTGCGGTAGTACCCCTCGAACGTTCGGGTGCCGAACTTGTCGACGATCTCCCCCACCGCGTCATCGGGGTTGAGAACGCGGCCGTGCTTATCGAAAACCGCGGGCGCACAGTCATCAAGGGATTCGGGGTCGACGATCGCCACACCGGCGTGTGCGGGGCGGCCCAGCGCGGTCGGCGGGGCATCCGGGGCGAGGGCGACGGCGGCGCCGCCCTCGCTGGAGCCGTAGCCCTCGAACAGCTCGGCGTCGAACCGGCGCCGGAATTCGTTCTGGTCATCGGGTGAGGCCTCGGTGCCGAATCCACGGATCAACGGGTTCTGCGCGTCGTCGGGTAGCTCGGGAGTGGCCATCAGGTAGCCGAGCGCCTTGCCCACGTAGGTGAAGAAGGTGGCACCGAAAAACCGCACGTCCGACAGGAATCCGGACGCCGAGAAGGACGGCGTCAGACACACCGTCGCACCGACCGACAGTGCCGGCGCCCACAGCGCCATGATGGCGTTGCCATGGAACAGCGGCATGCAGCAGTACTCCACGTCGTCGCGGACGTGGCCGAACTTCTCGGTGGCCGCGTGGGCGATCCGGGCCAGCCTGCCCTGGCTGCAGATGACCGCCTTGGAGGCTCCCGTCGTTCCCGAGGTGAACAGCAGCAGCATCAGGGAGTCCTCGGTGACCGAGGGCGCGACCGCGGGGGTGATGCGATGCGCGTCGAGCTGCGCGGCGTAGTCCGGGCTGTCGACCACCAGGAACCGCTCGGGCGCCAACCCGAGGTCGAGGTCACGCAGACGCGCGGCCCCCGCGGTGTCGGTGACGATCAATTGGCAATCGGCAAGCTGGATTTCGGCTGCCAACTCGGCGGCACCGCGGGTCGGGTTGATCCCCACAATCGTCGCGCCGACGAGGGCGGCCCCGCCCAGCCAGAACACAAAGTCCGGCACGTTGTCCAGCAGCACGCCGATGTGAAGCGGGCCGTCAACCCGCATATCCTGCGCCAGCGCGCCGCGTGCGGCAGATTCGGCGACCACCTGGTCCCAGGTCCAGTCCCGGTCGCGGGTCCGCAGGCCGAGGTGTTGGTCGCCGACCCGGTCGAGCAGCAGCGACGCGATGTCAGTCCGGATGTCAGGCATGGGCGGCGGCGGCGCGCTTCTGGTCGATGTACTTCTGCGGCAGCTCTTCCTGGCTCAACAGAGTCACGCTGACCGGGCCGGTCTGATAGGCGTCCTCACCGATGATCAGGCCGTCGGCATCGATCGGCCAGTTGATGAGCTGACGGAACAGCAGCAGGTAGTCGCCGTCCGGGTCGTCGACCTCGACGCCGATCGCCTGGGCGGCCGCGCCCGGATAGATCATTTTCATCCAGCCTTCGGTCATCACCAGATCATCGTCGACGGCAAGGCGATCGATCTCGAAAACGAGGTGGTTGGCACCGCTGGCCACGAATGCCTCGTAATAGGCGCGCACGCCCTCGGTGGTCTTGGGACCCATGTCGGCATTGGCGTACCAGAAGTGGTAGTCCGGGTTCGGAGCCAAGGTGGCCATCAGGCGTTCCATATCGGGCTCAGCCTCGGCCTTCATGTGCTCGAGAACGACGCTGAGCACCTGACGGTGCCGCTCGTTGGTGGTGACGGCGAGCCGCTCTTCCACGGGGACCCAGGTCTTTGACGGGTCGATGATGGCCATACCGGCCTCCTTGCTCAGTTTTGGGCTGCACCGCAATCTTGGCCAATGAGGCGATCCCCGTCACCCGCCACGCGTCGGTCTATTCCGCCAATTCATCCGACAATTGTCGGACCCGCAGCGCCCCAGGCGCCGAACGCGACACTACGGTCGTTCATCGGCGCCTGGAGCAGCCATAGCGTTGTTTTCGAGACACGCGGGAGCCGAATCTCGGTGGCCCGCGTCCAACAGGTGTGCAAGTTCCGTTCATCGGCAGTGAGGCCGTGGAGGCCGGGCATCTCACCAGGGGTCAGCTGCGCAGCCGGTATCGGCCGATCTATCGCGACGTTTACGTACCTCGCGAGCATCGGATATGCCTGTACGACAGGATCGTCGGTGCGGCATTCGCCTCCCCTGACACTGTGGTTGCCGGCGTGGCCGCCTCTGCGATACACGGGGCGAAATGGGTGGACGACCACGTTCCCGTCGAACTCATCGCTGCAGTGAGACGTCAGCCCGGGCTGATCGTGCGCCGGGAAACCCTGCATGAAGACGAGGCCACCACGGTCGAAGGCATTCGCGTGACCACGCCGGCGCGTACGGTCTTCGACCTCGGCCGTCACCTGCCCAGGGATCGGGCCGTCGAACGAATGGACGCGCTGATGAATGCCTACCCGGTCGATCTCGAGGACGTTGCGCTCATCGCGAAGCGCCATGCGCGCGCCCGAGGCATGCGACGGCTGCGGGTGGCGCTGTCACTGGCCGACGCCGGCGGGGAGTCACCACCGGAGACGCGGCTGCGGTTGTTGTTCATCAAGGCCGGACTGCCCCGCCTCACAACACAATTCGTGGTCTACGACGAGTCTGGACACTATATTCGCCGGATCGACATGTGCTGGGAGCAGTTCAAGGTCGGGGCCGAGTACGACGGGGAGCAGCACCTCACCAGTCGACATCAGTACGTGCTCGACGTACGCGTGAACCGAACCTTGAACCGGCTTGGCTGGCACGTCATCCACGTCATCAAGGAAGACTCCAGCGCGGACATCGTCGAGCAGGCACGCGCCGCCCTGCTGTCGCGGGGCTGGCAACCCGATCCGCGAAAGCGACGCAATGGCAGCTCTTCCGCGTGGTGAGCGACCACGGCGTTGATCTCGCGGACGCTTACAACAGATCCACATCGGCAAGTTCTGCCGACGACATCGCGATCCGCCGGACGATGAGCACCAACATGCCCAGGAAGCGGTCCACCGGGTCCTCGAAATCCCATCCCATCGCGGCCTGCACGCGCGCCAATCGGGCGGCCACCGTGCTGTGGTGCACGTGCAGTTCGGTGGCGGTCCGCCGCAGCGAGCCGTAGACGAAGAACGCCTCAGCGGTCCGCACATCGAGATCCCCGGCATGTGTCGACGCAATATCGTTGATACGGGCCACATCTCGGTTGCGCTGCACCCTGTCGATCGGGAGGTCGGCCAGCAGTTCCAATGAGCTCAGCCGCTCGTAAGCCACCACCCGCCTGCCGAATCCGGTCGACGAGGCGAACCGCAACGCGCGCACGGCTTCATGCCACGAGGTCGAGGCGCTGAAGGCGTTGCCCACCGACCCGATTCCGACCCACGGGCCCGACGCGGTGCCGACGTTCACCACCGTCGGAAACCGCTCGACTATGACGCGCTCCAGACGATCCGAGAACTCACGCATATCGAAGGACCCCTGGCACACAATGACTGTCGCGTTACCGATGACCGCGGATCGCACCGCCGGCCCGGGCAGTTCACCGGCGATGAGGCGCACCGTCTCCCGCGGCGAATGCCCGGATGCCGCCAGCACACACGTCGGCCTGGTCTCGTCGAGCCCCAGCAGCCGGATGGCCCGGGCCCGGTCTTCGCGATGCTCCTTGGCCGACAACACGACCTCGAGCAGTGCGGGGTCGCCGAGGTGGGGACTCCCGCTCACCTCGGTCCGCACGGCAACACGCCCCAGTACCCGCCGCAGCCGGTCGAGCAGCACCTCGTCCAGTGGGTGCCCGGATCCGGCACGTTCCACCCAGACGAGCGTCTCGTGCCGATCGGATGTCGGCGCGTCCCCGTCTTCGACCGGAATGAGGTGTCCGGAAGCGTCGTACCGGACGACGGTCACCCCGGGCCAGCGGACACCGACCGGGCACTCCGCCACCAACGCGGCAAACCGCACCGCGGCGTCAGCGTTGACTTCCCGCTCCTCCAGCGCATCGAATTGCGCGATGAGCCGCAGTACCGATGCGGGATCGGTGCCCAGTTCGGACAGCACAAGCGGCCCGGTGGTCATGGTCGAGAGCGTAGGCGCAGCGCCGTGCCGGCGTCGGGCCACAGCACACAACGCACACCGGAGTGACGCGCGCCACGCCCACCACTCTTAGACCAGTCTTAGGGTTACCGATAACATCGTGACCATGACGAGCGTTACCGAGCCGTCCGCCGAGCACCAGGTGGACATCCACACCACTGCAGGCAAGCTGGCTGATCTCAAGAAGCGAGCGGAGGAGGCGCTGCATCCCGTCGGCGAAGCCGCTGTCGACAAGGTGCACGCCAAGGGCAAGCTGACCGCCCGGGAGCGCATCCTGGCCCTGCTCGACGAGGGGTCGTTCGTCGAACTCGACGCGCTGGCCAAGCACCGCAGCACCAACTTCGGCCTGGAGAACAACCGGCCGCTGGGTGACGGCGTGATCACCGGCTACGGCACCATCGACGGCCGCGACGTCTGTGTCTTCAGCCAGGACGCCACGGTATTCGGTGGCAGCCTCGGCGAGGTCTACGGCGAGAAGATCGTCAAGGTCCAGGAGCTGGCCATCAAGACCGGCCGCCCACTGATCGGCATCAACGACGGCGCAGGCGCCCGCATCCAGGAGGGCGTGGTCTCCCTCGGCCTGTACAGCCGCATCTTCCACAACAACATCAAGGCCTCGGGTGTCATCCCGCAGATCTCGCTGATCATGGGCGCCGCGGCCGGCGGGCACGTGTACTCCCCCGCGCTGACCGACTTCGTCATCATGGTCGACCAGACCAGCCAGATGTTCATCACCGGACCGGACGTCATCAAGACCGTCACCGGCGAAGACGTCACCATGGAGGAACTGGGCGGCGCCCACACCCACATGTCCAAGTCCGGCACCGTGCACTACGTCGCCTCCGGGGAGCAGGACGCTCTGGAGTACGTCCGCGACCTGCTGAGCTACCTGCCGCCCAACAACTACGCCGACCCGCCGCGCTACCCGGTGGCCCCCGCCCAGGGCTCGATCGAGGAGAGCCTCACCGACGAGGACGTCGAGCTCGACACGCTGATCCCGGATTCCCCGAATCAGCCGTACGACATGCACGAGGTCATCACCCGCATCCTCGACGACGACGAGTTCCTCGAGGTCCAGGCGGGCTACGCCGGCAACATCGTGGTCGGCTTCGGCCGGGTCGACGGCCGCCCGGTCGGCATCGTGGCCAACCAGCCCACCCAGTTCGCCGGCTGCCTCGACATCAACGCCTCGGAGAAGGCAGCGCGGTTCATCCGGACCTGCGACTGCTTCAACATCCCGATCGTCCTGCTGGTCGACGTTCCCGGCTTCCTGCCCGGCACCGACCAGGAGTACAACGGCATCATCCGGCGCGGCGCCAAGCTGCTCTACGCCTACGGTGAGGCCACGGTCGCCAAGGTCACCGTCATCACCCGCAAGTCCTACGGCGGTGCGTACTGCGTGATGGGCTCCAAGGACATGGGCGCCGACGTGGTGGTGGCCTGGCCGACGGCCCAGATCGCCGTGATGGGCGCCTCGGGCGCGGTGGGCTTCGTGTACCGCTCCGAGCTGAAGAAGGCGGCCGCCGAGGGCGAAGATGTCGACGCGCTGCGCCTGGAGCTGCAGCAGACCTACGAGGACACCCTCGTCAACCCGTACATCGCGGCCGAGCGCGGCTACGTCGACGCGGTCATCCCGCCGTCGCACACCCGCGGCTACGTGGCCAACGCGCTGCGACTGCTGGAACGCAAGATCATCCAGATGCCGCCGAAGAAGCACGGGAACATCCCACTGTGAGCGGGGCGAACGATTCAGCCACTGTGAGCGCCGACGTGCAGGCTGACGTCGCCACCGACGAGGCTCAGGCTGAACAGCAAGCCGACCACGAGGCACACATCAAGGTGCTGCGTGGTGAGCCCAGCGATCATGAGATGGCCGCACTGATGGCCATCCTCGGCACTGCCGGTGGCGGCGACGCCGAACCCGCGGCAGGAGATCGCAACCTGTGGGGTCACCCGGTGGACAAGTTGCGCTACTCGATCTTCAGCTGGCAGCGGGTGACGCTACTGGAGCGCACCCACCTGCGGCGCTAGATGACCCGGGTCGTCCTGGGTTCGGCATCGACAGGCCGGCTTGGCGTTCTGCGCCAGGCCGGCCTCGATCCGTTGGTCGTGGTGTCAGGGGTCGACGAGGACGCCGTCATCGCATCGTTGGCTGATGCCCCACCCGAGCGCGTGGTGAGCGGACTGGCCGCGGCCAAAGCCGACGAGGTGTTCAGCCATGTGCCCGCCGTCATCGCCGAGGACTGCGTCGTCATCGGTTGTGACTCGATGTTGTTTCTCGACGGACGGTTATGCGGTAAGCCCGGAGACGTCGATTCCGCACGGCGGCAGTGGCAGACCATGGCGGGCCGGACTGCTCAGCTGTACTCGGGCCACGCGGTGCTCGTCGTCCGAGACGGAGCCGTCACCCATCGTCTTGCCGATACCGGCGTCACCGCAGTGCATTTCGGGTCGCCCACCGAAGCGGATCTGGACGCGTATCTGAGCAGCGGCGAACCACTCGGTGTCGCAGGCGGTTTCACGATCGACGGACTGGGCGGCTGGTTCGTCGACGGCATCGAGGGTGATCCGTCCAATGTGATCGGGTTGAGCCTGCCGCTGTTGCGTCGGATGCTCGCTGCCGCAGGGGTTTCCGTTGCGGCCCTCTGGGCGCGCCGACCGCAGTGACCAAATTGCAACATTCTTAATAGCGGCGCGCCGTGCCGATGTCCCGAATAGTCTCAACCACGGGTTGACACTGGGCCGATGCCAGTCGAAGAAACAATGTGGGATGTCCGCGTGGCGCGCGACTTCGAAACATGCGATCTGGAGCGGCTGCGCGCTGCATTCGCCGACATCATCTCCAAGCGACTGTCTCCGGGCAAGCGTCTGCTGCGGGTGGTGACCTGGTCCCAGAACGGCGGCTCGCTCTTCCGCGCCAACAATGGCGCCCGCCGCTTCGCCGTGGCCTACGAGGTGGCGTTCACCGCTTAGACGGCATTGCGCTCAGTCGCGACCACTGCCGCAGCGCAGATATTCGGCCCGACGGTACGCTCATGGGGTGCCACTGCCTGCTGATCCCAGCCCTACTCTTGCCGAGTACGCCCACCCGGAGCGTCTGGTCACCGCCGATTGGCTGGCCAGCAACCTGGGGCGGCCCGGTTTGGCCATCGTCGAGTCCGACGAGGATGTCCTGCTCTACGACACCGGGCACATCCCGGGTGCGGTCAAGATCGACTGGCATCTCGACCTCAACGACCCCAACGTGCGTGACTACATCAACGGTGATCAGTTCGCCGAACTGATGGACCGCAAGGGCATCAGCCGCGACGACACCGTCGTCATCTACGGCGACAAGAGCAACTGGTGGGCGGCCTACGCGCTGTGGGTGTTCACCCTCTTCGGTCATCCCGACGTGCGCCTCCTCGACGGCGGCCGCGACCTATGGGTTTCTCACGGCCGCGACACCACCCTTGAGGTGCCCACCAAGCAGTCCAGCGGCTACCCGGTCGTGGAGCGCAACGACGCCCCGATCCGGGCTTACCGCAACGACGTGCTGGACATCCTCGGCAAGGAACCGTTGATCGACGTCCGCTCGCCCCAGGAGTACACCGGCGAACGCACTCACATGCCCGATTACCCGGAAGAGGGTGCGCTGCGCGGCGGGCACATCCCGACGGCGAAGTCGATCCCCTGGGCCAAGGCAGCCCGGGACAGCGGCCAGTTCCGCAGCCGCGCCGAGCTCGAGGAGCTCTACGGCTTCCTCAACCCCGGCGACAATACGGTGGTCTACTGCCGCATCGGCGAGCGCTCCAGCCACACCTGGTTCGTGCTGACCCACCTGTTGGGGCTGCCCGGCGTGCGCAACTACGACGGCTCGTGGACCGAATGGGGTAATGCCGTGCGGGTCCCGGTCGCTGTCGGCCCCGACCCAGGTGAAGCCCCGGGCGCCCCGTGAGTTCAATGCCGGCCGCCCTGGCGGAGGTGGTCTCCGACTTCCAGGAGGTGGCCGGCCAGGACAAGTTGCAGCTTTTGTTGGAGTTCGCCAACGAGCTGCCGCCTTTGCCGACTCATCTCGAGGAAGCGGCGATGGAGCCGGTGCCGGAGTGCCAGTCGCCGTTGTTCCTGGACGTCGACACGTCCGATCGGGGCAAGGTACGGCTGTACTTCAGCGCTCCCCCGGAAGCTCCGACGACGCGCGGCTTCGCCGCCATCCTGGCCACCGGTCTGGACGGCCAGTCAGCCGAGGACATCCTGGCGGTGCCCGACGACTTCTACACCGCGCTGGGCCTGGCCGCGTTGATCAGCCCGCTACGGCTACGGGGTATGTCGGCGATGCTGACGCGTATCAAGCGGCGGCTGCGCGCGGCCTGAGCGGCTTCACGAGGCGGTACGGAGTCCCTCGACGAGCTTGGGAACAACGTTGCCCGGCGCGGCGGGCATGATCTCGGCTCCATCCCTGTCGACGATGGCCGAGTCGGTGACGATCGTCGTCTCAGCCGTCACATCATCCAGCGACACCCCATGAACAACGAGCCCGGTCCCGGGACGACACATGTCCGACCTCGACATATCGCCGATTTTCTTTGGTGCCCAATAGAGTTCAGGATTCGCGCTCATTCGATCACCTCCGGCCTTGGTCACGCTCGCCGAGGTGTAACACGGATAGCTGAACTTGTCCGACATCGTGCGAATGTACTGATGCACTGCGCCCCCGGGCGCCAGGTAATACACGTAGACCCGCATGCCGCCTGGCGTCGGGTCGGCGAAATAGCCGACCACCGGGAGACCTCCCCGATCCTCCGGCGGCGGAACCACAAAGGCCGCTTCGGCCGCCTTTCGCTGTTCCTCCGCTTCACGGCGGTTCTGCCGCTGGAGGTCGCTGTGAATGATCGACGCGCCCAGGAACAACGCCAGAAGGATCACGAACACCCCGCCCGCCCGGGTCATCCCGTAGGCCGTGTCGCTCGGTTCGTTGGCCTCCGGATTGCGGAACTTCCAAGACTCGGTGACCCACCAGATGCGCCGTGGCGAGGCCGCCATCACGCCGCCCACCAACACGCCCACAACAATGACCAATATCGCCGGACCCACGGACTAACAGTAATTGCGTCGGACTGCCCGTCGAGACCGGAATTTCGCGCGTCAACAGGACAGATGTGCCCATCGACAGATTTCGACCAAAACCTACTCACCGGTAACCGATACCGGATTGGGAAGCCTCAAGGTGCGGCGCATAAACTGCCCGCGATAGATTCTTAAAGACGTTTCTTAGAGAACACTGCCGAGGAGGCACCGTGGCCAACCACGCCAGCTCAAAGATCTCCAAGGTGCTGGTCGCCAATCGCGGGGAGATCGCGGTCCGGGTGATCCGCGCCGCCAAAGACGCCGGACTGGCCAGCGTGGCCGTTTATGCCGAGCCTGACGCCGATGCACCGCACGTGCGGCTCGCCGATGAAGCTTTCGCCCTGGGCGGCCAGACCTCAGCCGAGTCCTACCTGGTCTTCGAGAAGATCCTGGACGCCGCCGCGAAGTCCGGCGCCAACGCCATCCACCCGGGTTACGGCTTCCTGTCGGAGAACGCCGACTTCGCCCAGGCCGTGCTGGATGCCGGGCTGATCTGGATCGGGCCGAGCCCGCAGTCGATCCGTGACCTCGGTGACAAGGTCACCGCGCGTCACATCGCCGCCAAGGCCAAGGCCCCGCTGGTTCCGGGCACCCCGGATCCGGTCAAGGACGCTGACGAGGTCGTCGCGTTCGCGAAGGAGTACGGCGTGCCCGTCGCGATCAAGGCCGCCTTCGGCGGTGGCGGTCGCGGCATGAAGGTGGCCCGCACCCTCGAGGAGATCCCCGAGCTGTTCGACTCGGCGACCCGTGAGGCCGTCTCCGCGTTCGGTCGCGGCGAGTGCTTCGTCGAGCGCTACCTGGACAAGCCGCGCCACGTCGAGGCCCAGGTGATCGCCGACACGCACGGCAACGTCGTCGTCGCCGGTACCCGCGACTGCTCGCTGCAGCGCCGCTTCCAGAAGCTGGTCGAGGAGGCCCCGGCCCCGTTCCTGACCGACGCGCAGCGCAAGGAGATCCACGAGTCCGCCAAGCGGATCTGCAAGGAGGCCGGCTACTACGGTGCTGGCACCGTCGAGTACCTGGTCGGCCAGGACGGCCTGATCTCCTTCCTGGAGGTCAACACCCGCCTGCAGGTGGAACATCCGGTCACCGAGGAGACCTCGGGCATCGACCTGGTGCTGCAGCAGTTCAAGATCGCCAACGGCGAGGCCCTGGACCTCACCGAGGATCCGACGCCGCGCGGGCACTCCTTCGAGTTCCGCATCAACGGTGAGGACGCCGGGCGTGGCTTCCTGCCCGCCCCCGGCCCGGTCACCAAGTTCGAAGCCCCGACCGGCCCGGGCGTCCGGATGGACTCCGGTGTGGAGAGCGGCTCGGTCATCGGTGGGCAGTTCGACTCGATGCTCGCCAAGCTGATCGTCACCGGCGCCACCCGCGACGAGGCGCTGGCCCGCTCGCGCCGTGCGCTGGCTGAGTTCAACGTCGAGGGACTGGCCACGGTCATCCCGTTCCACCGGGCCGTGGTCTCCGACCCCGCCTTCATCGGCGACGAGAACGGCTTCACGGTCCACACCCGCTGGATCGAGACCGAATGGGACAACACCGTCGAACCGTTCACCGGTGGCGATCCGATCGAGGAAGAGGACACCGTTCCTCGCCAGACCGTGGTCGTCGAGGTCGGCGGACGCCGCCTCGAGGTCTCCCTGCCCGGTGACCTGGCGCTCGGCGGTGGCGGCGGCGGTGCTGCCGCCGGTGCCCTCCGGAAGAAGCCCAAGGCCCGCAAGCGCGGCGCCGGCGGCGCCACGGCGGCATCGGGTGACTCGGTGACCGCGCCGATGCAGGGCACCGTGGTCAAGGTGGCCGTCGAGGAGGGCCAGGAAGTGGCCGCCGGCGATCTCGTGGTGGTCCTGGAGGCCATGAAGATGGAGAACCCGGTGACCGCCCACAAGGACGGCGTCATCACCGGTCTGGCTGTCGAGGCCGGTGCCGCCATCACCCAGGGCACCGTGATCGCCGAGATCAAGTAGTTTTTTTCACGCCGAATGGCCACTTGTGACACGGATTCTCGTGAATCCTGTGTCGTAAGTGGCCATTCGGCATTGTGGATTCGGCACTGTGGAGGCCTGATGGAACCCGTAGAGATCAACAACGGCCAGTGGTATTTGCGCGGACTGCGTGCCGATGACCGCGTCGACGACCGGCATGCGCTCGCCGACCTGGGCGAGGACGACCTGGACTACGTTCACGACGCCGAGGACGGCTGGGCCGATGACACGCGGTACACCTGGGCTGTCTGCGAGCCGACCACCGGCGAGCTGCTCGCCGAGGTCATCCTCGACCCCGTCACCGGATTCCTGAGTAGTCGGGGCCGTCCCGGCTTCGAGGACGCCGCCGCGATCTCGGAGGACACCGTGCGGCGGTACGCCACGGAAATCCTCGGCCTGGAAGTGCACACCTGATCCCGCCCGCTCAGCGCACGTCGATATCCAGGCCGGTGGCCAGATCACCGCACTCCACGGTGACGATGTCGTCGCGGCCGCCGAGAAACGCTCGGGCGCCCTGGTCGCCACGCAGCGCGGCGGCCAGCCCCGCAAGGTGCCTGTGGGCCACGACGACGGGATGACCGGGTCGGCCGTCATAGCGGGCGCGGGCCAGACCGGAACCGGACTCACGCGCCGCGCACAGGACCCGGCCGACGACGTCGGCCCCAATGTCCGGCGTGTCGACGGTATGCAGGACGACCCATTCCGCGTCGCCGACGGCTGCCAGCCCCTCGCGGACCGACGCGCTCATACCGTCGGCCCAGCGTGCGGCCACCACGGCGCGAGCCGGGGCGGGCACGTCCACCACCGCGGCACCCAACACCACGATCACCTCGTCGCAGCCACCGTCGGCAAGTGCGGTCACCGCCCGCCGGAGCCAAACACCCTTTTCAGCAAGCACTTTCGGCATCCCGAAGCGGCTGCCCGCACCGGCGGCCAGCACCACACCGGCAACTTCGTCGGCCTTCGACATGCCAACAGTCTGACCTGGGACTCTAAGAATCCACTCAGATAAATTGTCCGCTGACCTTGATGACGGTAGGGTCACCAACAGGTTGAGTTCACAGCCGCAGCGAGCGTCATCGACATACGCGCGGGAACTTGCATCATTGTCGATCGACGCCGCACCAACAGTACGAATACACGTATTACGACTGATGGAGCTACCCATGACCGTCTTCTCGACAAATGCACTGATTGACCGGACCGACGAATCGCCTGCAATGTTTGCGACCCGCCGATTGCCGCCGTCAACGGAGGTGATCAGCGCCCGCGGTGAGATCGACGCCGTAAACGCAGGTGATTTCACCGACTACGCGTTGCGGCACACCGTCAAGGTCGAGCAAGTCGTGATCGACCTCACCGATGTCGAATTCTTCGGCACCGCAGGATTTTCCGCCCTCATGGCGATCGAATTACATTGCTCGACGGCCGATGTCGCCTGGGTGCTGGTGCCCAGCAGGGCAGTGAACCGGCTACTACGCATCTGCGACCCGGATTCGGCGTTGGACACCCGTCACAGCGTGGCCTCGGCACTGTCCACGCTCAATGGCAGAAACCCGCTACTGCAGCTGGTCACGAAGTCGCGCTAGCGATTTCGCCAGAAGTCTCGACACATGCATCTGCGAGACACCGACACGCTCGGCGATCTGCGTCTGCGTCATGGATTCGAAGAATCGCAGCAACAGCACCGTACGCTCCCGCTCAGGTAACTGAGCAAGCAACGGCCGCAACGTTTCTCGATTGTCGATCTGATCCAGGCCGGTGTCCACATCGCCGAGCGTGTCGACTATCGCCGGCGCCTCCTCGTCGCCCCCACCGCCACTGTCGATCGACAGCGTGTTGTAGGAACTGCCGGCGACGAGTCCTTCGATCACTTCTTCGCGGTCCATCTCGAGTTCCACCGAAAGCTCGGAGGCCGTCGGGGCACGGCCCAACCTCTGAGATAGTTCCGCAGTCGCCGCGCCGAGCCGCAGGTGTAGTTCTTTGAGCCGGCGCGGCACCTTCACCGACCAGCTGTTGTCCCGGAAGTGACGCCGGACCTCGCCCATGATCGTCGGCACCGCGAACGACACGAAGTCAGAGCCGGCCTCGACGTCAAATCGGTTGACCGCGTTGACCAAGCCGACCCTCGCCACCTGGACCAGGTCCTCACGAGGTTCACCGCGACCGTCGAACCGCCGCGCGATGTGATCGGCCAGCGGCAGGCACCGCTGCACAATGCGCTCGCGTTGGCGTTCGTAGTCCGAGGATTCCTCGGACAGTCCGCTGAGTTCGCGAAACATGTCGCGAACATCCGCATATTCCGACGTCACCGCAGCAGGCTCGCTCGCCTCGTCGTCAGGGTGATGCCGAATACCTGGCCGGTGTCGGGCCCGTCACCGTCGGTGAAAGTCTTGACCTCGTCGGTCAGGGAGCTCAAAACGTGCCAGCTGAAGCTGCCCGGCTCGACCACGAGGGCACCCGTGCAGGTCGTTGAGGCGGTGACCACCACCGCCTCCTCACCCGGGTCGACGGTCAGATGCAGGCTCGAATCCGGGGTCGAGGCCCGGATCAGGGCGGTGCAGGCCTCGTCCACGGCCAGCCGCAGGTCGGCGACGACGTCGAAATCAAGGTCTTCGAATGCTGCTACCGCAGCGACCAACGTGCGCACTACAGCCAGGTTCTCCAACCTGGCGGCGACCCTAATCTCTACCGACCGCTCCGCGCGGTTCGGCAGGTTGGGCTGGCCCTGTTCTTCGGCCATCTCACCTCCTGACATCTCGGACCGACAGTATCCCAGTCGGGATGCTGGTTCCCGGCGTGGGATCTCCGGCCAGGGATGCCCATCGCGGCGCGACCTGAAACCTAGGACGGCAGCCCGCTTTAGGTGTGGACCCGTTCCTCAGTCGAACTCGGCACGCAGCGCAGCCAGGAGCGGTTTTGCCGCCTCGTCGAGGAACGCCTGCTGGCCCTCGTCACCGATCTGGACCAGGGCGACATCGGTGAATCCCGCATGGACGTAGGGTGCGACGGCGGCGACGATCGCGTCCAGGTCGGGCCCGCACGGGATGGCCGCGGAGACATCGTCCGGACGCACATACCGGGTCGCCGCCGCGAATCCCGCCGGGGTCGGCAGGTCTGCGTTGACCGCCCAGCCGCCCCCGAACCAGCGGAACTGTTCGTGGGCCCGCGCCACCGCCGTATCGCGGTCGGGATCCCAGCACACCGGGACCTGTCCGATTACCCGTCCCTCGGGCAGGACGCCGGTTATCTGCCTTCGCTGATGCCAGCCCGCCACGGTCTCCCGGTCGGGCGCGACATTGATCAGATGATCGGCGGCCACGGCCAGCCTTTCGACGGACTTCGGCCCGGTCATCGACACGGCGATGGTCACCGGAACGTCCGGCACATCCCAGATGCGTGCCGAGTCCACCTCGTAGAACTCGCCCCGGAAATCGATCAAGTCGCCGGTGAGGAGTTCACGAATCAGCTTGATCGCCTCGGCCAGCATGTCGAGCCGACGTCCGATCGTGGGCCAACCCTGACCCACCACGTGCTCGTTGAGGTTCTCCCCGCTGCCGACGCCGAGGGTGAACCGGCCGTCGGCCAGATTCTGCACGGTCGCGGCCTGCTGGGCGATGATCGCCGGGTGATACCTGATCGTCGGACAGGTCACGTACGAATACAGCTGCACGGTGTCGGTGGCGTGCGCCACTGCTCCCAACACCGGCCATGCGTTGGGAGCATGACCCTGGCTGGCCAGCCACGGGCTGTAGTGGTCGCTGCTCACTTCGAAATCGAATCCCGCCTGCTCTGCCGACACCGCATAGTCGACGAGCTGTCGCGGGCCGCTCTGCTCGGTCATCAAGGTGTATCCGAATCTGGCCATGCCGCTGGGATACCCGTGGAGAAGTTGACGAAACTGGGTATCCGGACGCTATGACCGAATCACGGACTCTTCAGACACAACACACCGGCGATCGCCGGCTACGGATCTCGACGACATGGGTGCTGGCCTTGTTGACGGTGCCGGCGGCTGTCGCGGTGTTCCTCTACGGCATGGGTGCGGTGATGGGCATGGCCGGGTGTACCGGCGACGTGTGTGCGAGCAAGGGCCCCGGCGAATTCTGGTTCGGGGTTCTCTTCTACGGCGCACCCGTGGTGCCCGTGGTCACGATCGCCGTGTCGATGTTCACCTCGCGGCTGCGGTACGGCGTTCTGGTTCCCCTGGCCGGCTTGGCCTTGCTGGCCATCGATTTCGCGGTTCTGGCACTCACCTTCTGAGCACACCCGCCTCACAAGACAGGGACCCGGCCGCTCCCGCGACCGGGTCGGTCTGCGCAGGGTCAGCTGCTGGGCCGCTGCCTCACCACACCGGGATGATCGGTATACCAGCGATCCTCGATGCGACGCACCCGCATGTGCTCGAGTACCAACCACATCGAACCGATGACAAACCCGACGGCAGACAACGTGCCCACCATCAAGCCGACATCGGAATGGCCGGTGGCGAACGCCGCCAAGGTGCCGACAAACAGCACCAATCCCACGAGGATGAGTACCAGCGCGGGCATGATGACGTTGTCCTTCATCGACTCGCCGGCATGCGGCCGGGTCGTCCTGGCGTGGTCAACCGGATCTTTTGGGCCATGCATGGCTGCTCCTTCCGCCACTTCTCGCCCCACCTGCCTACATGGGCTGCCTCCACGGTAGATCGCCTGGGCAGGTCTGGCCAGGAAAACACCAGGATGATCTGCGTACCCTCCGAGGGGCCGCCGGCCCAGCAATCAGTGATTCCGGAGCATCCCGATCAGCTCGCGCTTGTTCTTGTCGGAATACCCTCTATCGGTTAACCGGCCCTCCCACGACACGACCGTGGATGCGGCGTGAGGTTCGAGGCCGCCGGTCATGCGGGGCGCATGCTGACAGGGCCGAGAGGGGTAGGCGATGACTGTTCGGGTGCGTACCAGCAGCGAGGGCTATGCGATCGACGGCCCGTGGGAGGGGTGCGCAGCGGCGAACGCATTCCTGGTGCATCTGGTCGGACGCGGGTTCAGTGCGGCGACGGTGCGGGCGTATGCCTTCGATGTGCTCAATTTGGCTCGGTTCCTGCTCGACCGTGATCTCGCGGTGGCGGCGGTGACGCCGGTGGAGGTGTTCGAGTGGATCGACTGGCAGGACGTGCGCCGTGACCCCCGGTGCAACCCGGCGAGAAGGAATGGCGGGAGCGCGGCGGCATCGACGATTAACCGGCGGGTCGCGGCGGTGCGGGCATTGTTCGAGTACCTGGTGATGACTGGGATACGTACCGACAACCCGGTGCCCTCACCGCGGCGCGGGCAGGGACTGCGACCGGTGGCGCGGGGGCCGCTCGGGCATCTGGGCCCGGGTCGGCCTCGGGCCGGAGGCCGACTGGTGCGGCAACCGCGATTGCTGCCCGAGTCCCTCGACGCGGATGCAGTCGAGCGGTTCGTGGCGTCGTTGCGAACCCATCGGGATCGGGCGATGGTGTGGGCGATGCTATTCGGGGGCTTACGCAGCGCCGAGGTGCGATCCTTGCGGTTGGCCGACATCGACTTCGGCCGGCGACGAGTGCGGGTGCTCGGCAAAGGCTCAAAGGAACGGGTGGTGCCGGTCGATGCAGCATTCTTCACCGAACTGTCGGCCTATCTGCGCCTGGAACGCCCACCAGGGTTGGCGACCGAGGAGTGTTTCGTGGTGCTGCGCGGACCCTCCGCGGGGGCCCCGGTCAGCGAGGCCGGACTGCGGTCGCTGTTTCGGCGGCACCGAGACCACTCCGGTGCGACGAGGGTACGTCCGCATCGGCTCCGTCATACCTACGGCACTGAACTCGCCTCTGCTGGCATCGATCTGATGGTGCTGCGGGAGTTGATGGGCCACGTGTCCCCGGAAACCACCGCCGGCTACGTGCACCTGTCGGTCGAACAACTCGCCGCCGAATACGGTGCGGCTCGCGCCAGCCTCGCTGGGACACGACGATGACCAACCGGACGCTCGCATCGATCGACCTACTGGCCGACTCGGATGCGGTGCTGGACGACTATCTCGAGTACGTTTCCGGCCTAGGTCTCAGTGGCAGGTCGGTGCGTGGTCGCACCCGCAGCGCGAGCACCTTCCTGACCGAGCACCCGGATCTGCAGGACTGGATGACTCGACCGGCGGCCGAGCGGTTGGCCGAGCTGCGCCACAGCGGGGCGTGGCCATTGCTGTGTCATGTCGTTGGCCGGGGCGCGTTACGGCTCGACCTCGAACTCGCGGCCGTCAAGAACCTCACTGGCCTCGGCCGGGCCGTCGAGGACCGCGACCCGGACGGATTCGCCGCCGTGCGCACGGCCGGGCTGGCCTTGGGCTGGACACCGCAATGGATCGAGACGGTCCTGGGTGAATGCCTGGCGGTGCTGCTCGCCTGGCACGGCGGACTCGTCCACGATGTCACCAACGGCACGGTCGACAAGTTCGATGCCGCACTGGCTGCCACACAGTCGATCCCGGCATCGTCGAGGCGCGCCTACCGCAACCGGATCGCCGGGCTGCGGCAGATGCTTTTTCACGCCCGCATCGTCGACACACCACCACAGCGTCGGCGGTGGGCCCGCAGCTACGCCCAACGCTTCGCCGACGTGGCGATGACCGGCCCGATCCGGCAGACGCTGCTGCGTTACGTCACCGTCAGGGCATCGGTGCTGCGGCCGAAATCCGTCGAATCGTTGATCAACGATCTGCTGCCGTTCGCGGACTATCTCAGCACCACTCATCCCGAACTCACCTCATTCGAGAATCTGGATCGCCGTCACATCGAGGGTTTCCTGGTCTGGAATCGCACCCGCACCTGGCGTGGGCAACGCGCCGCCGCCGGCGCAGGACGCACCATCTCCAAGGCCGTGATCCAATCGACGGTGCTGAGCGTGCGCAACCTCCTCGATGACATCACCGAATGGGGTTGGGAGCAGGCACCGCCGCGTCGTCTGGTCTTCGCCGTCGATATCCCGAAACTCGATCAACCCCTGCCACGCGCCCTGCCACCTGATATCGACGCCGCGGTGATGAACGCGGTTGCCCAGCTGGAGGATACGTTTACCCGCGTCGGGTTGACGGTGCTGCGCGGGGCCGGGCTGCGAATAGGGGAACTGCTCGACCTCGAACTCGACAGCGTCATCGACTACGGACCCGCCGGCACCTGGTTGAAAGTTCCGTTGGGCAAGCTCGCCACCGAACGCATGGTTCCACTCTCGGCCAACACCATTGCCGCGTTGGACCAGTGGACCAGCAGACGTGGTGTTTGCCGCCCACTGCCGCATCCCCGTACCGGAGCGCCTACCGATTTCCTGTTCGTCGCGCACGGCCGCCGCCTCGGGCAGACGCGGTTACGCAAAGGCCTGCTCGCCGCCGTCGAGTCCTGCGGGCTGCACGGAACTGGCGGCGCACCGTTGGTGGTAACCCCGCATCAGCTACGCCACACGTGGGCCACCGAACTCGCGAACGCGGGCATGAGCCTGCAGGCTTTGATGGCACTGCTCGGACATGTCACCCCGCAGATGACGCTGCGTTACGCCACCCTGGCCTCCCCGACGCTGCGCGATGCCTACGACCAGGCCATGGGAAAGATGCGACGACAGTTCACTCTCACTCCGGTCGGCAAACCCATCGTCCCCGATGCGGTCAGCTGGCTCGGTAGTGAGATGCTCAAAACACGTGTCGCCCACGGCTACTGCGCCCGCCACCAGAGTGCCGGCGCCTGTCCCTATGCCAACATCTGCGAAACCTGCGACAACTTCGTCACCGGCCCCGAGTTCCAAGGCGCACTCAAGGCACAACGCAGCGACATCCAAACCCTCGAAGCAGATGCCCGCGCCCGTGGCTGGCTCGACGAAGCCGCCCGCCACCACCGTGTCGCCGACGCGTTGACCGACCACCTGCACCGCCTCGACCGCTGACCGAATCGACCACCTGGGGTTGATGCGCCCCCGAGGGCCGGATAATGATACCAAGCTCTTTCGCCCGGCCACGCAGATCATCGACTGTCCAGTCGTCATAGGAGCCGGACTTGCCGCCTGCGCGGCCGACGCTCGAACGCCCCCGGGCAGCAGCGGCGTTGGAGATCCGCGCGGATTTCTCCTTCGAATTGCCCTCGTCACGCAGTTCCTCGTAGAGCTTCTCGTCTTTGATAGACGGATTCGGCATCTTGCCTCCCTTGGTCAGTACCAGCTCCGCCGGCCGGCGACCGGACGCCCGATGGCCCCGAGCAGCCAGAACACGCCACCGATGACCAGCAGGATCACGCCCACCACCCAGAGCAGGTACACGTTGAAGATCAAGCCGAGAATGAGCAGAATTGCACCGAGTACCACCATGTCGACCTCAATTCACCGCGGCGATGGGGGTCATCGCGCTGGGCTGCGGCAGACGGCATTCGTCCACCTTCGGGTTGACGCCCGCATAGTTGAGCGGACCGGCAATGACCGTGAGCGCTATGGCGCCCGCGGTCGCACAGTTTGTTGATCCACCATGGAAATAGTCGCGCTGCCAGGCCGCCACCACACCGATGATCAGCCAGATGAGCACGAGTGTTCCGAACAATCCACCAAGTCTCATGACATGCGATGTACCCCGCTGACGCGAGGGTCAAACCTGGGGCAAGGCCGATCGCGCTAGGGTCGAGTTGACCCGAAGGAGGCATCGGGATGAACGCCGACCAACCCTCGTTGATGGATCTGGCCAGTGATGAGCGGACCGACCTTGCCGAATTTCTCGCCACGCTGGCCCCTCAGGAATGGCAGACCGAGTCTCTGTGCACGGGATGGACCGTGAAAGAGGTTGTAGCGCACGTCATCAGCTATGAAGATCTCAATCTCGCCGGACTGCTCAAGCGATTTACAAAGGGTCGAATCGTGCGCGCCAACGAGGTCGGGGTGGCGGAATACTCGACCATGTCGACCGATGAACTGCTCGAATTCCTCAACCAGCATCTACGGCCACACGGTCTGACCGCAGGATTCGGCGGCATGATCGGCCTGGTCGACGGCACAGTCCATCATCAGGACATCCGCCGCGCACTGGGCCGCCCCCGCACCGTGCCCGCGCAGCGACTACAACAGATCCTGCCCCGGGTGCCCGGCAACCCACGGCTGGGAGCGGGCCGGCGAATCAAAGGACTTCGGCTGCGCGCCAACGACATCGAGTGGGCGCACGGTAGCGGACCGGAGGTCACCGGGACCGGCGAGGCCTTGCTGCTGGCAATGACCGGCCGGAGACAGGCCGCCGAGGAACTCTCTGGCGAGGGCGCGACAACTCTGCTTGCCCGGATCTGACGCGGGAGAACCCCGATCGATTGTCCGAGCCTGTCATGGGGCGTAGAGTTCCATTCAGGTTGAGTTCACAGCCGCCCCGAAACGTCATCGGGTGCAGGGTCGCGATACTCCCTGTATCCAGGGGTTTCGAGCCCACAGAGCCTGAAGCGTGACGTGACCACAGTGTTTGTACTGAGGAGTCACAGATGTCCACCATCAGCGCCGTGAAAACGGCGATGTCTTCTGCCAACCATCACAGTCGCGCCCAATTCTGCGCCCAGTGGCTGTCGCCGGCTACCGCGGTGATCAGTGTCCACGGCGAGTTGGACGCATCCAATGCCGCAGAGCTGACCGAATGCGGTACCCAGCACAGCAGACCGAGCGGACAACTCGTCCTGGACCTGAGTGCGGTCGAGTTCTTCGGTACCGGCTGCTTCGCCTGCCTGCACAGCCTCAACGTGCATTGCGCCGGCGAAAACATGGACTGGGTAATGATTCCCAGCACCGCAGTGTCCCGAGTGCTCGGAATCTGCGATCCCGCCTGTGCCCTGCCGACCTCCACCGGCCTGCCTGCCGCCCTGTCGATGCTCCGCAATCAGCCACGGCCCATCCAGTTGGTCAACTTGCCTCGCTAACTGCCGGACAGAGCCCAACGCCGCCGGATCGTCAGCGTGATACCGAGTACGGGTTGGCCGCTGCCGCTGTTCGCATAATCAGCTTCTTCGACGAAGGTGACGACCTTGTCGGTCAACGCCTCCAGTACCCGGCGGCTGAAACCGCTCAAGAAGACGCTGCCGGGGGCCACATGCACTCGGTCACAGATCGCCGACACCCGAACGTCGACCTCGCGTACGCGGGGTTCTTCGATGAGTACCAGGTCGGAGCCGGGCTCGGCCATGCCGATCAGCACCGTGCACGCTTCATCCACCGCCAGTGCCAAGTCGGTAGCCGTATCGCCATCCAGCTCTTCATAGTCGGCCAGGGAACCCGTCATCGATCTCACTACCGTCAGCGCCCGCGTATGAGCGGGAACCCGGAGTTCGACAGCTCGCGATCCCAGCATGTGGCCATATCCCGAGTGGGGTATTCGCCGACCGTGCACCACAGTCAGCCGGAGCCTCGGTAAGCGGCCTGACGATGACATGTTCATCGCGTGGGGTTCCCCAGGAAAAGTGGACGCGGTTAGCTTGCTTCCAGGGTGACATTCAGGCTGCGCTCGTAGGTGATGGGTGAGCGCATTCCGATCGCTGAATGCCGACGTTGATGATTGTAGAATCGCATCCAATTGTCAACTGCTGCAATCAATTCAGCCATTGTGGCGAAAGTGTGCCGGTAGTAGTACTCATGTTTGAACGTCGACCACAGCGCCTCCGCGCCGGCGTTATCCCAGCAGATGCCGGTGGCACCCATAGAGCGCCGCAGCCCGTGGGCGCTGGCTGCGGCAGCCATATCGTGGGAGGTGTACTGGGTGCCGCGGTCCGATTGCAGTATGACGCCCTTGACGTGGCCGCCGCGGGTGAACACCGCCCGATCCACCGCGGTGGTCACCAACCCGGTGCGCATGTGGTCATCGACCGCCCAGCCCAAGACGCGGCGCGAATGCTCATCGCGGATCGCGCACAGGTACATGTCGCCTTCCCCGCAGCTCAGGTAGGTGATGTCGGAGGACCACACCGCATCTATACGACCCTGGTCAAACCGGCGGCCGACCAGATCAGGCGGGAACGACGCACAAGGATCGACGACCGTGGTCGTTTTGAAGGTGCGTGGGCTGATGCCCTCGATGCCCAGGTCGGCCATGATCGTTGCGACGGTGTTGACCGATACCCGTTCTCCGGCGTCGTGCAGATCAGCGGTGATCCGCGGCGAGCCGTAGGTGCCGCCGGAGTCCTTGTGGTGGGTCAAGATCTTGACTTCCAGATCCCGGCGTCGTTGGACCCGTGGCGTCGGCTCACTGGCCGACAGCCGGTACCGATGCTTGTAGTAGCCCGAGGTGGACACCCCCAGCAGCTGGGCCATGCGGGTCACGTCGTGGGAGGCGCACTCTGCGGCCATGAGCTCAAACCGGCTCACTTTAGATGCTTGCCCGCAAAGTACGCCGAGGCTTTTTCCAGGAACGCGATGTCCTTTGCCTGCTCGGTGACCTTCACCCGCAGCCGTACCAACTCAGCACGTTCATCCGGTGAAAGCGATTGCCCATCACCAGGATCGGCAACCCCGCCGCCTTCGGCGGCGGCCATCCGTCGCCGCTCCTGGCTCACCCACTTATGCAGCAGGTTCTCATGCAGATTCAGCTCCAGGGCAACCTCAGCCACCGGCCGATTCGAATCGATCACCCGATGCGCGGCCTCCACCCGGTACTCCGGGGTAAACGAACGCCGACGACCAGACATACGAACATCCTTCCAAGGGGACCACCGTCCCGCTATCTCAGATGTCCACTACTTCTGGGGAACCTCAGCGTACCCAAAGTCGCCCAAGCACCAAACCGAAGCGGCGGAAGCAATGAGGTTGCGTCGTAGCGTCATCCCACGTCACGCTGCGCGTCGGCTACAGCCGGGAATCTCCGGCTCTGCGCCGTCGGTGACCAGATCATCAGGGCAGTGCCACAGCAGTTCGGTGAGGGCGTACTCAGTGAGGGCCTGCCGGTGCTGCGATTCGAGAACCTCTGCGATCCGCTCGAAGATGACTTCTCGCCCGCCCTGGACTGACGGGGATTGTGCTGACCTGGCCATGTTCCTCACCTCAACTTCGCCAGACTGCTGAATACCCCCGCAGGTACCCCGACAAACCGACACGCGGGTTTACCAGAACCCCCTGGCGGGCATTCCTCATCCGCCATGACGACGCTCCCCGCCCTTCTGCAACCAGGGCTCCCGCCCGCGAAGGGGCCCATTTCCGCCGCCCTGATCGAGCGGCTCGGCGACCGCGCCCCACACAATCATCTCGAGCCGGTGTGGGTGCCGCTGCGCGATGTCGACCCACTCCAACTTGACCTGCAGTTGGCGCTCTACATCTGCTACGAATTGCACTACCGGGGCTTCGCCGGCGTCGATCAGGACTGGGAATGGAACGCCGGGCTGCTGCACTTGCGGTCGCAGTTCGAACGGATCTTTCTTGCGGCGGTCCGCCGCGAGGTCGGCCAGATCGGTGCTGACGACACCGCCGAACGGGAGATGGCTCGTCTGTCCATCGAGCCCGCCGACGGGGCAGGCCCGTCGTATCACCTTCGCGATGAAGGCACGTGGGAGCAGATGCGCGAGTACTTCGTGCACCGGTCGCTGTACCACCTGAAAGAGGGCGACCCGCACGCCTGGTTGATCCCCCGGCTGGCCGGCCAGGCGAAAGCCTCCTTCGTCGCCGTCGAATACGACGAGTACGGGGCGGGCTCAGCGAGCCGCCTCCACCAGAACCTGTTCGCCGACCTCTTGAGAGAAGCCGACCTGGACAACCGCTACCTCGGCTACCTGGATGCCGTACCGGCTGAAAGCCTGGCGCTGGTCAATCTGATGTCGATGTTCGGCTTGCACCGACGACTGCGGGGCGCCGCTGCGGGTCATTTCGCGGCCACCGAGATCACCTCCTCACCAGGATCGCAGCGGATGGTCGCCGCCTTGGAGCGCTTGGGCGCTCCCGAGGCGTGTGTGCGGTTCTACCGCGAGCACGTTGAGGCCGACGCAGTGCACGAACAGGTTGTCCGTCACGACGTGGTGGGCAATCTCGTCAGCCGCGAACCTGAGCTGGACACGGACGTGGTGTTCGGGATTCGAGCCTTCGACGCGCTGGAAGACCGGCTGGCCGCTCACCTGATGGAGAGTTGGCAGGCGGGCCGCAGCTCGCTACCCCGGCCGCTTGCCTGATCGCGAAACTTTGCGATGGCTGGTGTCGCATAACGGATAGGACTTGGACCGCCGGCATGTACAGATGGCCACCATGAACCGATCTGACTCCACGATGCTCCCATCGGGTAGTTCGATCCGTACCGGCCCCTCGACGAGGATCGGTCCGCCCTGAACCACCCGCACTTCCCGACGTTCTGTCATGGCTTGTCCGCCCTGATGACCACCAGTTCCTCTTCGGTCCTGGCATCCGCCAGCCGCCCGGTGTCGCGAAGCCAGCGAGTCTGTGAGTGCAGCACCGGACCGAATGGAATCCGCTGCACGGCAAAAACATCCGCATCGAGTCCGCTTTCGCGCAACAGCCTCACTGACTGCCCGACATCGGCGAATTCTGACTGGACCAGAAATAGGGACCCGCCATCGGCCAGGATGGCCGCGGCAGAGCGGCACAGGGGGTCAAGTACCAGCCGGCCATCCGGACCACCGTTCCAGGAAGCCGCCGGATCGGTCGACACGACCACTCCCGTGGAGGTTTCCGGCGCTACCGGCACGTAGGGCGGATTGCACACCACGACATCGAAGGGTTCATCTTCCAGCGCCTGAGTCCAGGAACCGAGCCTGGCATCGACGTCGACCTGTGCGGCGAGCGCATTGGCCCGGGTACAGCGGATCGCGCTGGGCGAAATGTCCAGCGCCGCCACCGCGCTGGCCCCGAGATTGGCCGCAGCGATGGCAACCACTCCGCTCCCGGCACACAGGTCCACCACCGTGCAGCCCGCCACTGCCCCACTTCGCTCCAGTGCTTCGACCAGCAACCAGGAGTCGTGCTGGGGTCGGTAAACGCCCTCAGCGCCAACGGCAATGGTCTCTACGGCCATTTCAGCAGCCAATTCGCTTCTTCCGGACAGCACCTCTATTCGGTACCCACCCGGGCATTTCGCAAACTTCCCTGGCGGGTACAACTCCGTTCGTCACGTCACGTTTAAGGCCGCCGCATCTGGGAAATCCAGGGGGTGCGTGGAGAAGCCGCGTAGTAATCACCAATCCACTCCAGAAGCGGAAAGGTAAAGCATGACCGAGAAGAACTCAGGACCTGAAGAAGGCATCAAGGGCGTCGTCGAGGATGTCAAGGGTAAGGCGAAGGAAGCAGTCGGCACCGTGACCGGCCGCGAAGACCTTGTGCGCGAGGGCAAAGCCCAGCAGGACAAGGCCGACGCTCAGCGCGACGTCGCCAAGAAGGAGGCTGAAGCCGAGTCGGCCCGGGCGGGCGCCAAGGCCGCCGAGAAGCGAGAGCAGGCGCATCAGCGTCCCTAGCGCGGCCTGATTGACGAGATGGGCCCAGCCGACGTCGGCTGGGCCCATCTCTTATGTTCTCAGTTCAGCTGTTCGGTGCTTGCCTGATCACCTCGGGGTGCTCTGCGTACCAACGTTCTTCGATACGCCGCACGCGCAGGTGCGCGACGGCGAGCCACAGCCCGCCGGCCAGCAGGCCCACAGCGGCCAGGATCGCGAGCAGTACCCCGATGCCGGTGTTGCCGGTCGCGAAGCCCACCAGACACGCGACGAACATCACCACACCGAGGCCCACCAGAACCAGCGCGGGCATGTTGCGGTTGTCCTTCATCGACTCGCCGGCATGCGGCCGGGTTGTCCTGGCGTGGTCGACCGGATCGTCAGGGCCCTTCATCATTCCTCCCGGTTCGCTTCGAGTAGCGCCGGGAGACTTCCCTGGACGAGGCCGGGCTAAACCTCCCGGCTGACCCGCTGATGGGTGGTGAGCAGCAGCCGATCCAGGACCGCGCGGCTGGGCAGCGTCTCGGTGTAGTCGAGCTCCAGGAAATCTATTGCCAGCTGTTCGGCCAAGAGACGCAGTTTGGTGTTGGTTTCCTGCGAGCGCCATTTCAGTAGTTCGAACGCCGCGTCGGCATTGATCCGATAGATCAGCATCAGCATGCCCTTGGCCTGCTCGATGACACCGCGGGCCTCGGCGATCTCGGCCACCACTTCGGTGACAGCGTCCTCGCGTACCTGCGTAATCGTCGGTGAGACATCGACATAGAAGCCGTGTGTTCCGATGATCGCACCGGCGTCGTCGAAGAGCTGGTCCCCGACCACGACGACGTGGCGGACAGCACCGGCCACATCGATGATCCGGTGCCGGGTGCTGAATGCGCCCGAGGTGCGCCGGATCTCCAGAAGGGTTGCAGCCACCTGCCCGTAGTCCTCGGGGTGCTTGTGCGAGAGCACCAGCTCGGTCGTTGGGTGAGCCGTGCCGGGCTCATAGCCGTGCATCCGCTCCACCTGTGGGGACCACTCCCAGCGCTCGTCGGCGAAGTAGAACCGGAACCAACCGACACGCTGCGGCTCGCCGCCGGCGAGCGCATACTCGACCGGTGACTCGGGGTTCCCCGCAGCCGGGTCAGTCGTCACGGAACGAGAATATCGCGTCGAGTTGGCGGCGACGCACCCGATTGTCACAGGTGGGGTCTACATTCGGCGCCGTGATACGGCTTCGGATCAAGCTCTCCATCGCGGCCGGTGCGGCGGCGGCGGCCGCGAGTCACCTGGCCGGCGTCGACGTGGCATGGAGCCTGGTCATCGGCGTCCTGATGCCGCTGGTCCTGGCCGCCACGCCGCGCCTGCTGCTGGGCGCATTCCATGGGGCCGCCACTCCCAGCGTCCGCGAGCAAGCGTCGACCGAGATGACCGGTCTGGAGTTCGAGGACCACGTGGCCCACATCGCGCGAAAGTGTGGGCTGCCGGTGATGATGACTCCCCTCACCGGTGACTGGGGTGTGGATCTGATCGTCGGTCACCGGCCGAACCGGATTGCCGTGCAGTGCAAACGACTGTCACGGCCGGTGGGAGCGGGCGCCGTGCAGGAGGTGGTCGCGGGCGCGCCGATGCAGGATTGCACCAGGACCATGGTGGTGACCAACAACGAATTCACTCCGGCCGCACGCAAACTCGCCGAGCTTCACGGTTGCGAGTTGGTGGGCGGAGCCGACCTGCCCAGGCTCAAGTCGATCCTGCGCCGAGCTGCGTCGCCGGAACTCGCGCCTTAGCCTGTCAGAGGCGATCTCAGCGCGGCCCGCACAGCGTCGAGACATTCGTCGATCTCCCTGCGCGTCACGGTCAGCGCCGGCCGGAACCGCACCGAGTCAGGCCCGCTCGGCAGCATGACGACGTGGTTGCCCCACAATCGGCGGATCAGCTCATCCCGCGCGGCCGCGGTGGGCAGGCTGAATGCACACATCAGGCCGCGACCACGGGGATCGAGCACTGTGTCGGGGAAATCCGTTGCCAGGAAAGATAACTGGCCGCGGAGATAGGCGCCGGTCACCGCGGCGTTGCGGAACAGATCCTCGCCCTCGATGACCTCGAGGATTCGCCGTGAGCGCACCATGTCCACCAGGTTGCCACCCCAGGTCGAGTTGATCCGCGAGCTCAACATGAAGACATTGTCGGCGACCTCGTCCACGCGCCGGCCGGCCATCACGCCACACACCTGGGTCTTCTTCCCGAAGGCCACCACATCCGGTGTGACCCCCATTTGCTGGTAGGCCCAGGCAGTTCCGGTGATGCCGCACCCGGTCTGCACCTCGTCGAAGATCAGCAAGGCATCGCATTCGTCGCACAGTTCCCGCATTGCGGCGAAGAACTGCGGCCGCATGTGCCGGTCACCACCCTCACCCTGGATCGGCTCGGCGATAAAACAGGCGATGTCGTGCGGGTCGGCCTCGAATGCCGCCCTTGCCTGACGTAGCGAATCAGCTTCGAGTGCAGCGATATCCACGCCCGGACGAAGGTATGGGGCATCAATGCGCGGCCAGTCGAACTTCGGGAAACGGGCCACCTTGACCGGATCGGTGTTGGTCAGCGACATGGTGTAGCCGCTGCGGCCGTGGAAGGCTCCGCGCAGATGCAGCACCATGGTGCCCAGCGCGGGGTCGATCCCGCGGGACTCGTTGTGGCGGCTCTTCCAGTCGAACGCCACCTTGAGTGCATTCTCGACCGCCAGCGCTCCGCCGTCGACGAAGAACAGATGCGGCAGGTCCGGGTCGCCGAGCACGCGGCGGAAGGTGTCGACGAACCGAGCCATCGGCACGCTGTAGATGTCGGAATTGCTCGGCTTGTTCACCGCGGCCTGAACAAGTTCCGACCGGAAGGCTTCAGCGCCGGGAAAATCCCCGGCCAGCGCCGGATGGTTCATGCCGAGTGCGGACGAGGCGAAGAAGGTGAACATGTCCAAGAACCGAACGCCGGTGCGGGCATCCACCAGATACGACCCTCGGGAACGGTCCAGATCGAGGACGAAATCGAAGCCGTCGGTCAGGATGCTGCGCGCCAGGACAGCTCGTACCCGGTCAGGAGTCACGCATGGCGTGGTCGTCAGCACTGCAGTCATGACGCCATTTTAGCGGAATCTTTACGGCGTTTACCTTAATTGACCGTAACAGTTACGGAACATAGCTTCTTTCACTGTAAAATGTCTGCAAAATGATCGTGCTTCGGGTGCGGACGTTGGCCGCGGTCCTGATCCGCTGGAGCAGTTCTTCCAAGGCCCGGGCCGAGGCGACCCGGACCAGCAGGACGTAGCTCTCCTCACCGGCCACCGAGTGGCACGATTCGATTTCGGGGATGCCCTGCAACCGGGCGGGTGCATCATCGGGTTGGGACGGATCGAGAGGGGTGATGGCGACGAACGCCGAGAGCATGTTGCCCAGCGCCTCGGGATTGAGCCGTGCCGCGTACCCGGTGACCACTCCCCGCGACTCCAACCGGCGCACGCGTGCCTGCACCGCCGAGACCGACAATCCGGCCACCGCGGCCAATTGCGCCAGGGTGGCCCTGCCGTCAGCCACCAGTGTGCGGACCAGGATCCGGTCGGTGTCGTCGAGCACGTATTCATCGGCTTCGCCCATGGCCGCAGTCAACCAGAAAGGCACCCGATGACCACCACCGAACGGACCGATCTTCCCACCAGCGAGGAGCTGCGCCGGCGGGTGCGGCTGGCCCTGGAGGCCGTCGGTGCACGGGTCGACCTGGGCGATCCGACCGCCTCGGACGGTGGCCTGCATGCGAGCACCCCGATCAGCGGGGACGTGCTGTTCACCCTGACCGAAGACCGCCCCGAACAGGTTGATGCTGCGATTGCCGCTGCCGCACAATCCTTCTCGACTTGGCGCACCACCCCGGCACCGGTACGCGGTGCACTGGTGGCACGCCTTGGCGAGTTGCTCGTCGAACACAAGGCCGATCTGGCAACGCTGGTGACAGTGGAGGCAGGCAAGATCACCTCCGAGGCGCTGGGCGAGGTGCAGGAGATGATCGACATCTGCCAGTTCGCGGTCGGCCTGTCACGCCAGTTGTACGGCCGCACCATCGCTTCCGAACGGCCCGGGCACCGCCTGATGGAAACCTGGCACCCGTTGGGCGTCGTCGGCGTGGTCACCGCATTCAACTTTCCGGTCGCGGTGTGGGCATGGAACACCGCGATCGCCCTGGCCTGCGGCGACACCGTCGTGTGGAAACCGTCGGAGCTGACTCCACTCACCGCGATCGCATGCCAGGCCCTGATCGAGCGCGCGGCATCGGACGTAGGTGCACCGACAACGGTGAGCCGGCTCGTCCTCGGCGGGCGTGAGCTGGGCGAACAGCTCGTCGACGATCCGCGGGTGGCGCTGGTCAGTGCGACCGGCTCGGTGCGGATGGGCCAGCAGGTCGGCCCACGGGTCGCGGCGCGGTTCGGCAAGACGCTGCTCGAACTCGGTGGCAACAATGCCGCGATCGTGACGCCGTCGGCCGATCTGGACCTCGCGGTGCGGGCCATCGTGTTCTCGGCCGCGGGTACCGCGGGACAACGCTGCACCACGCTGCGGCGGCTGATCGTGCACTCGTCGGTCGCCGACGACCTGCTGTCCCGGATCGTCTCGGCCTATCAGAGTCTGCCGATCGGTGACCCGAGCGTGGACGGGACGCTGGTCGGCCCGCTCATTCACACCCGCGCGTACCGGGACATGGTCGGGGCGTTGGAGCAGGCCCGCGCCGACGGCGGCGAGGTTTTCGGCGGTGAGCGCTACGATCTAGGTGACGAGGGTGCGTTCTACGTCGCCCCCGCGGTGGTGCGGATGCCGGCTCAGACCACCGTCGTGCACACCGAGACCTTCGCCCCGATCCTCTACGTGCTGACCTACGACGAGATCGACGACGCGATCGCCCTGAACAACGCAGTACCGCAGGGTCTTTCGTCGGCGATCTTCACCACCGATGTGCGGGAGGCCGAGCGGTTCATGGCCGCCGACGGATCCGACTGCGGTATCGCCAACGTCAACATCGGAACCTCCGGCGCCGAGATCGGCGGTGCGTTCGGCGGCGAGAAGCACACCGGCGGCGGCCGCGAGTCGGGCTCAGACGCCTGGAAGGCGTACATGCGGCGCGCGACCAACACGGTCAACTACTCCTCGGAACTCCCGCTGGCCCAGGGTGTGCATTTCGGGTAGGAACGACCCATGGATATCGAGGGCAGCGTCGCGATCGTCACCGGCGGCGGTTCGGGGATCGGCCGGGCCTTGGCCGAGGGGTTGGCCCGGGCCGGGGCCCGCGTGGTGATCGGTGATCTGAACACGGCCGCCCGCACGGCCGAGCACATCCGCGGCACCGGCGGTGCGGCCGTCGGGATGCGGGCCGACGCAGGCGATTCCACCGATATCGCCGCGCTGATCACCCTCGCGGAGAACCGCTACGGACCGGTCGACATCTATGTCGCCAACGCCGGGATCATCGGGGCGCCGGGTCTCGGCACCGACGAGAGCTGGGATTCGATTATCGACATCAACCTGCGCTCCCACGTCCGAGCGGCGCAGGTGCTTGTCCCGCAATGGCAGTCGCGCGGCGGCGGGTACTTCGTGTCGGTCGCCTCAGCAGCCGGCCTGCTATCCCAGATCGGGGCGGCCGGATATGCCGTCACCAAGCACGCGGCGGTCGGATTCGCCGAATGGCTGGCGATCACGTACGGCGATGACGGCATCGGGGTCAGCTGTGTATGCCCGTTGGGGGTGGACACCCCGCTACTCGACGCGGTGCGGGCGTCGGCGGATCCGGATTCCGCGGCCGGCGCCGCGTCGATTGTGCAGTCCGGTGCGGTGATCAGTGCCCAGGATGTCGCGGCAGCCACGGTCGAGGCAGTGCAGTCGGACCGTTTTCTCGTGCTACCCCACCTTCAGGTGCTCGACATGTACCGCCGCAAGGGGTCCGACTACGACCGGTGGATCGCGGGGATGCGCCGCTACCAGCGGTCACTGCGCGCCGGCCGATGAGCGCCCGGCCGACGGAAGCGATTGCGGTGGGACGTACACGCCCAGTGAGATTCGGTGCCACCAGACGTGATCGCGGCGCAGTTCCGTCCAGGTGCTGAACTCGTACCGGTACAGCCGGGCGCGCACATATCGGGGCGCCTCGTCGGGGAATGGATTGCAACGCAGTAGCTTCAGCGCATCTCGGTCGTTCTCCAGAAGCCGGGTCAGCAGCATGCGCAGCCAGCCCTGGGCATACGCCGGCGATATGGCCGCGAACCACATCAGCCAGTCCAGCCGCAGGTGATACGGCGCGAACTGGCGCGGCCGCCGGCGGACATCGCCGGGCTTGCCCTTGAACTCGTATTCCTTCCACACGGTGTGCTCGCCCAGGCTGGTGTCCGAGGTTCCCTCCAAGACCACCTCGTCACGGGTGCGACCGACGGTGCCGAAGGCACCGTAGGAATTCACCAGGTGATACCGGTTGTAGGACGCGTTCATCCGCTGCCGTTTGGAGATGAGGTTGCGCAGCGGCCAGTAACTCAGGCAGGCCACCGCTACCGCGAATCCGACCACCACGACGGCGAACCACACTGGGGTCTGACCGAATTGGTGTTCGGACAACGGAAGCAGCACCGCAGCGCTGGAATCCGATACTGCGCTGAACGCCAGGACGATGGTGATCCAGTTGAGCCAGGCGAAGTTGCCCGATGCGACCAGCCACAGCTGGGTGATGATGACGACGAATGCCGCCCCACTGGCCACCGGCTGCGGGGCGAACAGCGCAAACGGCACGACGAGTTGGGCGAAGTGGTTGCCCGCCACCTCGATTCGATGCAGCGGTTTGGGCAGGTGGTGGAAGAACCAGCTCAGCGGGCCGGGCATCGGTTGGGTCTCGTGGTGGTAGTAGAGACAGGTCAGGTTGCGCCAGCACCGGTCGCCGCGCAGTTTGATCAGCCCCGCGCCGAACTCGACGCGGAACAGCAGCCAGCGGGCCAGCCACAGCACCAGTAGTGGAGGGGCCACGTCGTCGTTGCCCAGGAAAGTGACCAGGAACCCGGCCTCCAGCAGCAGGGATTCCCACCCGAACGAATACCACGCCTGGCCCACGTTGACGATCGACAGGTACAGCACCCACACGAGCAGCCAGATCAGCATCGCGGCCCACAGCGGCACCACGTCGCCGAAGCCGGCGAGCAGGGCCGCGGAGAGCACCGCCCCGGCTACGCACACTGCGACGAAGAAGCGGTCCGAATAGTGCAGCTGAAACACACTGGGGGCGCTGCGGAATGAGTTGACGGCCAGGAACCGGGTTATCGGCAGCAGGCCCCGTTCACCGAGGAGCCCGCGGAACTGCCGGGCCGCCACGATGAACGCGATCAGGTAGATCGCGGCGGTCCCCCGCTGCAACACCTGTCGGGCCAACCAATATTCGTCTGCGTTGAACCATTCCATGCGCGGACCTGCCGACGTTGCGGGTCTGTCCTCAAAAACGGTACCCCGAATCGGCGCATTTCATGCGCGGTACGGACGGCTATCGTCGCCGCAACCCGAGCTGGAAGCCGGACGGCATCACGGTCAGACGCTCCTGTACCTGCAACCGGTAGTCCGGATCGGCGATCAGATCGTAGCGTCGGATCAGCACCGCCAACATCAACACGGCTTCGTGTAGAGCGAACTGTCTTCCGATACAGGATCTTTCGCCGGTACCGAACGGCTTGTACAGGCCGCCGGGGCGGGTCCGCATCTGCTCCGGGGTGAACCGGTCTGGGTCGAATACCTCTGGGTCGCTCCCCCACCTCGGGTCGCGGTGCAGGGTTGAGGTCAGCGCCAGCGCCCAGTCGCCCTTGCGCATCGGGTGGATTCCGGCGAGCACGGTGTCCTCGCGGGCGGCGCGGTAGTAGGCCGGCACCGTCGGCTGCAACCGCAGCGACTCGTCGAGAACCCGCCGGAGATACCGCAGTTTGGCGACCTTCTCGAACTCGGGCCGCCGCTCGTCGCCCCACACCTCCTCGACCTCATCGCGGGCACGGGCAAACACCTCCGGGTGTTGCGACAGGAAGTACAGCGCGAATGACAATGCACCGGAAGTGGTTTCATGTCCGGCGATCAGAAAGTTGATCAGCTGATAGCGGATGTTGGCGGCATCGAGGTCGGACTCCAGCATGATCTGCAGCAGGTCGTCATGGCCGCTCGATCCCTGTGCCCGTCGCGCCGAGACGATATCGTCGGCCAGCCCGTGCAGATAGCGCGCGTCGCGGCGGAGCCGGCGCTCGTAGCTCCGGAAGAAGAAGGCGGGCAGGAAAGTTTCACGCATCACGCCGAAGCGGTCGGCGCCCCGGAGCGCCGACACCATGTGCGCGACGAACGGGTGCACCGTGTCGCTCTGGAAACACCGGAACGAGTACCCGGCCGTGCAACGCCCGATGGTCTCCAAGGTGACCCGGGTGGTGTCGGCCGAGACATCGACGGTGTCACCCCGATCGGCTTTCCGGTCCCAATCACCGGCCAGCTCATCGGCGACGTCGAACATCACCGCGTGGTAGCGACGCATCGCGGCCTGACTGAACGCGGGCATCAGAAGCTGATGGGCCAGATGCCAGTTTGGTTCGTCGTTGTACGCGGTGAACAGCCCGTCGCCGGCCACGATCCGCAGGGCCTCGATATCGGGGCCCACGTGCTTGCAGAAGCGGGTTTCGTCGTTGAGATCATTGACCGCGTCGGCGCCGGTGACCACCACGTAGCGCGCACCCAGGAAACGGAATTCGCAGATCGGCCCGAGCTCGGCCATGCCCAGCGCGTTCTGCATCGAGGAGTCGGGCTGCAGGCCGAAGACGTCACCGAGCAGGGGCACGCGTCGCGGCGGGTGGGGCAGTTTCGGATACTTGGCACCTTCAGGTGAGGTCCGCGCGCCCACGACGGTCATGACACCAAGATCCCGCCTTGTTATACATGTGTCAAGTAAGATCCTTTCGCGTTAGGCTCCACACGTGGGTGCCGAGTCGAGACGCCGACTGTCCCCCGCCGACAGACGCAACGAGCTGTTGGCGCTGGGAGCCGAGGTGTTCGGCCAGCGACCGTACGACGAGGTCCGCATCGACGAAGTCGCCGAGCGTGCCGGGGTGTCGCGCGCCCTGATGTATCACTACTTCCCCGACAAGCGGGCCTTCTTCGCCGCTGTGGTCCGGGCGGAGGGCGAGAGACTGTTCGAGGCCACCAGCACGGCCGGAGAGCCAGGTCAAAGCCTTTTCGACCAGCTGCGCGCCGGAGTTCTGGCCTACCTGCGCTACGACGAGGAACATCCGCACGGCGCCTGGGCTGCCTACCTGGGTCTGGGCCGTACCGACCCGGTACTGCGGGGCGAGGACGACGTCGACAACGACCGCCAGGCCGAACGGATCATGGGCCGGATCAGCGACGCGGTATCCGAGTCCCTGGATGCGAAGGTCGAGCGCGATCTGCGGGCCACCGTCTACGGCTGGCTGGCTCTGACCTTCGAGATGTGCCGGCAGCGGCTCAAGGACCCCTCGATCGACGCGGGTTTCGTCGCCGACAGTTGCGCCCATGCCCTGCTCGACGCCATCGGCCGGGTCCCGGGACTGCCGGCCGAACTGGCCTGCGCAGCTGCTCCCGAACACCGCTGAAACCCGCTTGTCGGTGCGTCGCGGCAAGATGGCTAGATGACCACCACGCCGGCCGGTCCGCTGGCCGGGTTCAGTGCGCTGACCCGGGAGTGGTTCACGGCTGCGTTCCCGGCACCGACGGCCGCGCAGTCCGAGGCCTGGTCGGCAATCGCCGAGGGGCTCAATACCCTGGTCATCGCGCCCACCGGATCGGGTAAGACACTGGCGGCATTCCTGTGGGCCATCGACGAGCTGGCGCAGTTGCCGCCGGGTCCCCGCGCCGGGACGACGGTGCTGTACGTGTCGCCGCTCAAGGCGCTGGCCGTCGACGTCGAACGCAACCTGCGCACCCCGCTGACCGGCATCACCCGAGTCGCCGAGCGGCACGGGGTGCCGGCCCCGTCGATCAGCGTCGGCGTCCGCTCCGGTGACACCCCGCCCAGCCAGCGTCGCGCGATGCTGAGCAAGCCCCCCGACATCCTGATCACCACCCCGGAATCGCTGTTCCTGATGCTGACGTCGGCGGCCCGCGAAACCCTTGCCTCGGTTCAGACCGTGATCGTCGACGAGGTTCACGCCGTCGCCGCCACCAAACGCGGTGCGCACCTGGCACTCTCACTGGAACGGCTCGACCAGATGCTGGACAAGCCGGCCCAGCGAATCGGATTGTCGGCGACCGTGCGTCCGCCCGAAGAGGTCGCCCGGTTCTTGTCCGGCCAGGCGCCCACCACGATCGTCGCGCCGCCGGCCGGAAAGACGTTCGACCTCTCGGTGCAGGTCCCCGTGCCCGACATGGCCGCGCCCAACAACCAATCTATTTGGCCCGCGGTCGAGGAACGCATCGTGGATCTGATCGAGGCCCACCGGTCCTCGATCGTGTTCACCAACTCCCGCCGGTTGGCCGAACGGTTGACCTCCCGGCTCAACGAGATTCACGCCGAACGTGCCGGAATCGAGCTCTCGCTCGACCACAACCCGCAGGTCGGCGGTGGTGCACCGGCCCAACTCATGGCAAGCGGTCAGGCCAACGGCGCACCGCCGCTGCTGGCTCGGGCGCACCACGGTTCGGTCAGCAAGGAGCAGCGCGCCCAGGTCGAAGACGACCTCAAGAGTGGCCGGCTGCGCGCCGTGGTGGCAACCTCGAGCCTGGAGTTGGGCATCGACATGGGCGCGGTCGATCTGGTGATCCAGGTCGAGTCGCCACCGTCGGTGGCCAGCGGCCTGCAGCGCATCGGCCGGGCCGGGCACCAGGTCGGCGAGATCTCGCAGGGCGTGCTGTTCCCCAAGCACCGCACCGACCTGATCGGCTGTGCGGTGACGGTGCAGCGCATGCGCTCCGGTGACATCGAGACCATGCACGTCCCCGCCAATCCGCTCGACGTGCTGGCCCAGCACACCGTGGCGGCGGCTGCCCTGGAACCGGTGGACGCCGACGGCTGGTTCGATGCGGTACGGCGGAGCGCGCCCTTCGCCACGTTGCCGCGCAGCGCCTACGAAGCCACCTTGGATCTGTTGTCCGGGAAATATCCGTCCACCGAGTTCGCCGAGTTGCGACCACGCATCGTGTACGACCGCGACCACGGAACACTGACCGCCCGCCCCGGAGCCCAACGCCTGGCGGTCACCTCCGGCGGCGCGATCCCCGACCGCGGGCTGTTCACCGTCTACCTGGCCACCGATTCCGAAAAGCCTTCCCGAGTAGGTGAACTCGACGAGGAGATGGTCTACGAGTCCCGCCCCGGCGACGTCATCTCCCTGGGCGCCACCAGCTGGCGGATCACCGAGATCACCCACGACCGGGTGCTGGTGATCCCGGCGCCGGGGCAGCCGGCCCGGTTGCCGTTCTGGCGCGGCGACAGTGTGGGACGCCCGGCCGAGCTGGGGGCCGCGGTCGGGGCGTTCACCGGCGAGCTCGCCTCCCTCGGCCGCGCCGAGTTCGACGAACGGTGCCAGGCAATGGGTTTCGCCGGGTTCGCGACCGAGAATCTGCACCGGCTACTGCACGATCAGCGTGAGGCCACCGGCGTCGTTCCCAGCGACAGCACGTTCGTGGTGGAACGCTTCCGGGACGAGCTGGGCGACTGGCGGGTGATCCTGCATTCTCCGTACGGCCTGCGGGTTCACGGGCCGCTGGCCCTGGCGGTGGGCCGTCGGCTGCGGGAACGGTACGGCATCGACGAGAAGCCCACAGCGTCGGATGACGGCATCATCGTGCGGCTCCCCGACAGTGGCGAAACCCCACCCGGCGCAGACCTGTTCGTGTTCGACGCCGACGAGATCGAACCCATTGTGACGGCCGAGGTGGGCGGGTCCGCGTTGTTCGCGTCCCGGTTCCGCGAATGCGCCGCGCGCGCCCTGCTGCTGCCACGCCGACACCCTGGCAAGCGGTCCCCGTTGTGGCATCAACGGCAACGCGCCGCGCAACTACTCGACATCGCCCGCAAGTACCCCGACTTCCCGATCGTGCTGGAAACGGTGCGCGAATGTCTGCAGGACGTCTATGACGTCCCAGCCCTGACCGAACTGATGCGCCGGGTCGCTCAACGCCGACTGCGGCTCGTGGAGGTGGAAACCGCCACCCCCTCGCCGTTCGCGGCCTCCCTGTTGTTCGGCTACGTGGGTGCGTTCATGTACGAGGGCGACAGCCCGCTGGCCGAACGTCGCGCCGCCGCGCTGGCGCTGGACACGGTGCTGCTGTCCGAACTGCTCGGCCGGGTGGAACTCCGCGAACTGCTGGATCCGGCGGTGGTCGCCTCGACTTCGGCACAGCTGCAACACCTGACCGAGGAACGGGCCGTGCGCGATGCCGAGGCCGTGGCCGACCTGTTGCGGATGCTGGGTCCCCTCACCGAGCCCGAGATCGCTGCGCGCGCCACCACCGAGGTGATCGGGGGCTGGCTCGACGGGTTGCACGCCGCCAAGCGCGCGCTGCCGGTCTCCTATGCCGGCCAGAGCTGGTGGGCCGCGGTGGAAGACATCGGTCTGCTACGGGACGGGGTCGGCGCGCCGGTCCCGGTCGGGGTGCCGATGGCCTTCACCGAATCCGTCGACGACCCGCTCGGAGACCTGATCGGCCGCTACGCCCGCACGCACGGCCCGTTCACCACCACCGAGGTCGCCACCCGGTTCGGGCTCGGCCTGCGGGTCACCGCAGATGTGTTGGGCCGCATGGCCGTCGACGGCCGGCTGGTGCGCGGCGAGTTTGTTGATGACCTTCCCGGCGACCAGTGGTGCGATGCCGAGGTGCTGCGCATCCTGCGCCGTCGCTCCCTGGCCGCGCTGCGCGCCCAGGTCGAGCCGGTCAGCACTGCGGCCTACGGCCGCTTCCTGCCGTCCTGGCAGCATGTCGGGTCCAGCCACAGCTCGGGTATCGACGGGCTGGTGGCGGTGATCGAACAGCTGGCCGGTGTCCTCCTGCCCGCGTCGGCCGTGGAGGCGCTGGTCTTCGGCCAGCGGGTGCGTGATTACCAGCCGGCCATGCTCGATGAACTGCTGGCGTCGGGCGAAGTGATGTGGTCGGGCGGCGGGCAGATCGGCAGCAGCGACGGCTGGGTGGCGTTCCACCTGGCCGAGACTGCGCCGCTGACCCTGCCCACCCCTGCCGAAATCGAGTTCACCGACACGCACCGGGCCATCATGGAGACACTCGGTCACGGCGGCGCGTACTTCTTCCGCCAACTGACCGATCAGGCCTCCGAAACGGAACTGAAAAATGCTCTGTGGGAACTGATCTGGGCCGGCTGGATCACCGGGGACACGTTCGCCCCGATGCGGGCGATGCTGTCTGGCCCCCGACGGTCGGGGACACCGGCACACCGGCAGCGTCAACGTCCACCCAGGCTCAGCCGTTACAGCGTCGCGCGCCCGCACAGCCGCGCTGCAGATCCAATGGTGTCCGGGCGGTGGTCGACATTGCCTGGTGCTGAACCGGATTCGACCGTCCGCTCACATTTCCAGGCGGAGCTGTTGCTCAACCGGCATGGGGTGCTGACCAAGGGGGCGGCGTCGGCCGAGGGGGTGCCGGGGGGGTTCGCCACGTTGTACAAGGTGTTGACCGCGTTCGAGGATGCCGGCCGCTGCCAGCGGGGTTACTTCGTCGAGTCACTGGGCGGGGCACAGTTCGCGGCGGCCTCGACCGTCGACCGACTGCGCTCCTACCTCGACGGTGTCGATCCGCAGCGGCCCGAGTACCACGCCGTGATGCTCGCCGCGACCGACCCGGCCAACCCTTACGGCGCTGCTCTGGCCTGGCCCGAGCGCGGAGGCGACGCGGACACACACCGGCCCGGCCGCAAGGCGGGTGCCCTCGTGGCGTTGGTCGACGGCCAACTGGCGTGGTTCCTGGAACGCGGCGGCAAGACCCTGCTCAGCTTCACCTCCGATAGCGAGACGCAACGGGCCGCCGCGGGCGCACTGGCCGAACTCGTGAGCGGCGGGCGGATCCCGTCGCTCTTGGTCGAGCGGATCAACGGGGTCGGGGTACTCGATCCCGGTGTCGACGAAGACCGCGCCGCCGTGCAGGATGCGCTGACCGGTGCCGGGTTTTCCCGCACCCCGCGCGGTTTGCGGCTTCGGTAGGTGCAAACGCCATGCCCGAAGGTGACACCGTCTTCCATACCGCAACAGCGCTGCGCGACGCGCTGGCGGGTAAGACGTTGTCCCGCTGCGATATCAGGGTGCCCCGCTACGCCACGGTGGATCTGGCCGGGCAGGTGGTCGATGACGTTCTCAGCCGAGGCAAGCACTTGTTCATCCGGGTGGGTCCGGCCAGCATCCACGCCCATCTCAAGATGGAGGGCAGTTGGCGCATCGGGTGGTCCAAAGTCGCAGCGCACCGGATCCGCATCGTGCTGGAGACCGCCGACAGTCGGGCCATCGGGATCGACCTCGGCGTGCTGGAAGTGCTGGACCGCGACACCGACATGGCGGCAGTCGAGCATCTGGGCCCGGACCTGCTCGGCCCGGACTGGGAACCCCGCACCGCGGCAGCCAATCTCACCGCCGATCCGGACCGACCCCTGGCGCCGGCGCTGCTCGATCAGCGGGTCATGGCCGGCATCGGCAATGTGTACTGCAACGAACTGTGTTTCGTGTTCGGTCGGCTGCCCACCTCTCCGGTGAGCTCACTGACCGATCCCCTGCGCGTCGCGCAACGTGCCCGGGACATGCTGTGGCTCAACCGGTCCCGCGGGAATCGCACCACCACCGGCGATACCCGGCATGGACGGCAACTGTGGGTGTACGGCCGCGCCGGTGAGCCCTGCCGCCGCTGCGGGGCACTGATCGAGACCGACGCCGGCGGTGAACGGGTGGCCTATTGGTGCCCGGCGTGCCAGACCTAATCCTTTTTGTGCGGCAATGATGGTGAATGAGGCACGCCGTCACGCCAGTGGTCCCGCTACGGCGTGCGCGGCACGCCGGCAACTCGTGCAATTACGCGATCACGCAGTGCTGCAGGAATACTCCTCATGATCGACACCTGAAGCTTGCTTCCGAGTCCGACCAGGTATCGAGCTCGGGGCCGACGCGCGGTGAGCGCCTCCTCGACCACCGCGACCACGTTGGAAGTCGGCACCGCCATCTTCTTCGACATCGGGATGAACTTTTTCATCCCGGCAATGTGCTTGTCGTACAAGGCGCGATACTCTGCCGACATCGAGGTTTCCAGCTCCACCACCATGTCGTCGGCGGTGCGCCACATGTCGGTGTCGGTCTGCGCCGGCTCCACCACAGCCACCCGCACGCCCCACGGTCGCACCTCGATCCGGAGCGCGTCGGCAGCTGCTTCCAAGGCGAATTTGGACGCCGCGTAGGCCCCGAGTAACGGCGAGGATAGTTGCCCGTTCACGCTGGAGATGAAGATCGCACGGCCACGGGAGGCCCGCAACTTCGGCAGTACCGCCCGGGTCACCGCAAATTGGCCGATCACGTTGACGTCCAACTGTTTGCGCCAGTCCTCGGGGCTGAGCGTCTCGATCGGACCGGCCACCACGATGCCCGCGTTGTTCACCACCGCGTCGAGCCGCTGCGGGAGCGCAGCAGGCAAAGCCGCGAGATGGTCCGCATTGGTGACGTCGAGAATCACCGAGGAGATGCGTTGTGGGTTGAGCCCCGTCACCGCGGCACCGTCGGACTCCGATCTGACTCCCGCGATGACATCCCACCCACTAGCGGCCAGGTGCTCGACCATGGCCTTGCCGATTCCGCGGGCGGCTCCGGTGACAAGAACTGAAGGCATGACGCCAGGGTACGTCCAGGTGACCCCGACTACCTGCTCGTTCCTGCGCTGCCGCCACTCAGCAGTTGACGAGTTCGGGCTCGCAGGTCGGCTGCTTGGCAGGTGCGGTTTCTTCGACCGCGGGCTGCTTGGCAGCGGGCTCGGCCTCCTTGGGCTTTCCGCCCCACGGAAATGCCAGCCGCACGATCTTGCGCACCACCGACGCGAACTGCGTGTGGATCGGGCCCGAGTTGTAAGGCAGGCCGTAGCGCTGGCAGATCTCCTTCACCTCGCCGGAGATTTCCGCGTAGCGATGCGCCGGAATGTCCGGGAACAGGTGGTGTTCGATCTGGAAGGACAGGTTGCCGCTGAAGATGTGGAACCACTTGCCGCCGGTCAGGTTTGCCGAGCCCAGCAGCTGGCGAAAGTACCACTGGCCGCGGCTCTCGCTCTTGGTCTCCTCGATGGTGAACTCGTGGGTGCCCTCGGGGAAGTGTCCGCAGAAGATGATGGTGTACGACCACACGTTGCGCATCAGGTTGGCGGTCATGTTGCCCGCAAACACAAATGGCGCGAACGGTCCGGCCAGCAGCGGGAAGGCGACGTAGTCCTTCACGGTCTGTTTGCGCACCTTGGCCCACATCTCGCGCAGCGTGTCCTTCTTGTCGCGCAGCTTGATCTCACCGGTGCGGATGCGCTCGGTCTCCAGTTCGTGCAGCGCAACGCCGTACTGGAAGAACACCATCAACAGGAATGCGTACAACGGGTTGCCCAGGTAGTACGGGCTCCACTTCTGGTCCTCGCTCATCCGCAGGACCCCGTAGCCGATGTCGCGGTCCATGTCGACGATGTTGGTGTAGGTGTGGTGCATGTAGTTGTGGGAGTGCCGCCACTGATTCGACGGGCACGCCGAATCCCATTCGAAGTTCTGGCCGCGCAACGCCGGATCGCCCATCCAGTCGTACTGGCCGTGCATGACGTTGTGGCCGATCTCCATGTTGTCGAGGATCTTCGACAGTCCCAGCATCACGGTCCCGACCGGCCAGGCCGGCGGCAGGAACAGCAACGCACGGCCACCGACCTCAAGCTTGCGCTGCAGCTTGATGATGTCGCGGATGTAGGTGGCGTCACGCTCACCGAGGTCGGCGAGGGCGCGTTCACGGATGGAGTCGAGTTCAGCACCGAACGCGTCGGCCTGCTCGGGGGTCAGGGTGGCGGGGCGTTGAGTCATGGTGTGTCCTTTGTTCGAAAAGGGCTGGGAGTGGGTGGCTAGAGGTCGATCTGGACGTCGCCGCAGGGCGCCGTTACGCAGATTTCGATGTTTTCGTCAGGGTCCGTCGAGACCGCGCCGGTGATCAGGTTCTTCACCGGCCCGCTGATCTTCTTGCGGGTGCAGGTGTGGCAGATACCCATCCGGCAACCGCTCGTGGGGTTCAGCCCGGCGGCCTCGGCCTGCTCCAGGATCGACCGGCCATCGTCAACTACTGCGACGGCACTTTCGGTGAAGGCGACGGTTCCGCCGGACACCTCGGTCGGTACGGCGATCACCGGTGGCACAAAGCTTTCCGACTGAGCACCGGGCAGCAGATCCTTGACCGCGGAGACCAGAGCCGGTGGGCCGCAGACGAACACCGCGTCGGGGTTCGGCATCGCGGCGGCCAGGTGGTCCGGACCGAAGTACCCGGTGAGGTCGCCCCGGTTCGATCGGGTGTAGCTGTGCAGCACCGTCACACCAGGCGTCGCAGCCAACTCTGTCGCGTACGCGGCCTCTTCAGGGTTGCGGGCGTAGTGGATGAAGGCGACCTCACCGTCGAAGTTCTCCTCCCGCAGGGTGCGCAGCATGGAGAGCACCGGTGTGATGCCGCTGCCGCCGGAGACCAACAGGATGCGGCGGGGCCGTTGCGTGGGAAGGACGAAGTCGCCGCCGACCGAGTCGAGGCCCAGGACCATGCCCGGCGCCGCGTTGCGGTACAGATGCTGCGAGACCAGACCGCCGTCGTGGCGGCCGATGGTCAACTCGATGACGGGGCTGCCTTCGGCGTTGGCCGGCGAGTAGCACCGGGTGCGACGGCGGCCGTCGATCTCGACGGTGAGGTTGATGTGCTGGCCGGCTTTGAAACCCCGCCAGGCGTCGTTGGGCTGCAGGGTCAGGGTGACGCTGCGCGGTGTCTGCTTACGGACGGCGACCACCTTGGCGCGGGCGTCGTTGACGGTCCAGGTGCGGTCGTAAACCTCGGTGTACCGGTCCACGCCGTGCGGGCCGGTGAGGATCCCAACCAGGGCGGAGCGCCGGATTCGGCGGCTCAAAGTTTCGGTGAACATATGTACACAATGAGGCCGCCCGAGCGTTCACGTCAAGGGTTAAGCCGCAGGTTGTTGTGCGGATCACGTGGTGAACAAATGTGCCTATATGTCATACACAAGCGTTCCGATCAGGCGTTCGACGTCCCTGTGCTAACTTTTTTCGGTGAACAGTCGTAGCCCCAGTTCACGAGACCGGCGGTCGAGCCGCTCGTCAAGCTCCCGCTCCAAGGACAATCTGTCTCGCGAGGAGCGCAAGGAAGCCACCCGCCGCGCGATCATCACGGCTGCCCTGAAGTTGCTCGAAGAGGACAGTTTCAGCGCACTCAGCCTGCGTGAGGTCACCCGAGAGGCCGGCATCGTGCCTGCCGCCTTCTACCGGCACTTCGAAACCATGGATGCGCTCGGTCTGGTGCTGATCGACGAGTCCTTCCGCGCCCTGCGGGAGATGCTCCGCGGTGGTCGCGCCGGTCAGCTCGACCCGAAGCGCATCATCGAGTCCTCGGTCGACATCCTGTTCAACAGTGTCAGCGAACGGCCCGAGCACTGGCGCTTCATCAGTCGCGAACGCAACACCGGGGTCACCGTCGTGCGCTATGCGATCCGCACGGAAATCCGGTTGATCACCTCAGAACTGGCCATCGACCTGTCCCGGCTACCCGGTTTGACCACGTGGAGCAGCGAGGATCTCAATATTCTGTCCGGGCTGTTCGTCAACTCGATGATGGTCACGGCGGAATCCATCGAGGATGCCAACGACGCGAAGGCGCTGGAGGACATCAAACAGACCGCACGCAAGCAACTCCGCATGATCGTGGTCGGCGTCGCGGGCTGGCGTAGCGACTGACTCGGCTAGACATCCCAGGACCGTAAGTTGTCAAGCTGCTTGGGGGTTGTCGGTGGTTTGGCGGTGTGCCCAGGCTGTCTGTTCGTTGTAGCGGGTGCGGTGGCGAAGGCAGCCGTGCAGTATGCCGACGAGGCGATTTCCCAAGGCACGCAGCGCTTGGTGGTGTAAGTCGCCGGCGGCGCGGTGCTGGTCGTAGAAGCCTCGGGCGCCGGGACTGTTGTTCAGGGCGCAGAAGGCCCATTGGTCGATCGCATCGTAGAGACGTCGGTTGCGGACATGGCGGGCCAGCACCGCGCGTTTTTTGCCTGAGGCGACGGTCAATGGTGAGGTTCCGGCGTAGTTCTTGCGACACTTGGCCGTGGTGTAGCGGTTCGGGTCGTCCCCGAACTCACCGAGCACCCGGGCGCCGAGGATGACACCGAGTCCTGGCAGGGAGAGGTAGATGTCGGCGTCCGGGTGCGTCTCAAAATGTGTCGCCAACTCGGCCTCGAGAGCGGCGATCTGATGGTTCAACTCGATGATGATGCCGACGGTGGCGCGGGTGGTCGCGCCGAACGCCGCGGTGACCGCGGCGGGTGCAACGAGCTGTTCAGTGCGCAGCACCGTCTGGATCTCAAGTGCCCGGACATCGACGTTGCGTTGCCGCCCAGCGCTTTTGAGCGCTGATCGGATCTTGGAAAGGCTCAACCCTGCGGCCTCAGCGGGGCTGGGAGCCCGATTCAGGATCGCCAAGGCGTCCCGGTCGGCCAGGTCGTCGAAGGCGGCCAACGCGCCCGGGTAGTACTCGCGCAGCGCCGAGCGCAGCGCGTTGGTGTGCCGGTTGCGGGTCCAGATCAAGTTCTGGTGCCCACGCGCCAACACCTTGATCGCCTCGGCGTCTGGGCTGTCCCCGGCGATCGGGCGATGATTGTGCCGGTCGGTGCGCACCAGGTCGGCCAGCAGTTTGGCATCCCCTGCGTCGGATTTCGCGCCGGAGACGTGGTGGCGGTCGCGGTAGCGCGCGACCGCCAGCGGGTTGACCGCATACACCTGGTAACCGGCCGCGACCAGCGCATTGACCCACAAACCCCGATCGGTTTCGATGCCAATCACGACCTGGCCGGGGTCGGGGGCGTGGGTGGCCACGATGTCATGGAATCCGCGGATTCCGGGCAGCCCTTCGGGCAGCCGGCGCGAGGCCAGCCGTGTGCCGTCGTCGTCCATCACGTGGATGTCGTGATGATCTTCGGCCCAATCGTCGCCGATGAAGATCATCGAATCACCTCCTATGCCGAATTGGGGTGGAACCTGTTCGAGCCCAAGACAACCCGGCGGCGACCTAATGGATCAGTGCTCCAACCTGGCACGACACCCCATCAGCACTACAGGAAGCCTCACCAACCGGCCGGGGCACGATCTAGCCTTAGGAATCGAACATCACTCCAGGGACCGGAAGTGCTCACCGACCGGCGGCTCAGCGACCAGCGTCCCGCTGCAGGATCACTACCCGTTCGAGGCTCGCCGATCAACTGCCATTAGGGTCCGGCCCATGCCCGACACACAGCCACTCGACCTTGCCTTCCCGCGGCCCGACATCGCCGTCATCACGCTCAATCGGCCCGACAAACTGAACGCGTTGTCGTACGAATTGGTCGAGGCCCTGCACACCACCCTCGACGAGATCGCGGCCAACAACGAGTGCCGCGTCGTCGTTCTCACCGGCGCCGGCCGTGGCTTCTGCTCGGGCCTGGATCTGAGCGACCCGAATCCGACGGAGGCCGGCGGCGGCACCGAGTTTCCCCGCTCGGGCATGCGCTGGCAGGAACGCATCGCGAACCTCACGGTCAAACTGCACCGGCTGCGTCAACCCGTCATCGCGGCGGTCAACGGCGCGGCTTACGGTGGCGGCTTCGCCCTGGCCGCGGCCAGCGACATCCGCATCGCCGGCCCGTCGGCGAAGTTCTGCACCCAGTTCATCAAGCTGGGTATCGGCGGCTGCGACATCGGCGTGAGCTACACCCTGCCCCGGATCATCGGTGCGGGTCCGGCATTCGACCTGATCCTCACCGCACGGGCCGTCGAGGCGGCCGAGGCGCTGCGGCTCGGCCTGGTCACCCGCATCGTCGACGACACCGCGGATTTGGTCGATGCCGCCCTGGAAATCGCCGAAACCCTGTGCAGCTACGGTAAATTCGGTCTGGAATCGACCAAACAGGTGCTCTGGGCCAACCTCGACGCCGGCTGTCTGGAGACCGCGCTGCACGTCGAGAACCGCAGCCAGATCCTGTCCGTGGGCACCGGAAGCCTCGCCGAGGTCAGCGAGGTGTCCCGCCACCGTCGACGATGATGGCCTGCCCGGTCATATAGCTGCCGGCGTCCGAACACATCAGCAGGGCCGCACCGACCATCTCGTCCGGCGTGGCCAACCGCTTCATCAGGGTCCCGCCCTTCATCATCTCGATGGCCTCCCGAGGGTTGTTGCGCATCATGTCGGTGTCGACGGGTCCCGGGGCCAGGGCGTTCACCCGGATGCCCAACGGGGCGAACTCGGCCGCCATCGACCGGGTCACCGACATCAGCGCGGCCTTGCTCGAGGCATAGATCGACAGCGCCGGTGCAAAGTTGAACGCCCCGACCGACACCATGTTCAGTACCGCGGCCTTCGCGCTGGCCTTCAGATACGGCAAGGCGTGTTGCACCAGGAACACCGGCCCACGCAGGTTCACCTCATAGGACTTGGCCCAGGCTTCCGGTGTCATCTGCCCCAGTGGCTGGGCCAGGGCGTTGGCGGCGTTGTTGACCACCACATCGATCCCGCCGAACTCGGCCACCGTGCGCTCCACCAACGCGCCGAGATCGTCGACGTTCCCGCTGTGTGTGGGCACTCCGATCGCCTGTCCCCCGAGCCCGCGCAGGTGCTCGGCCGCCCGCTCGCAGGCCTCGGGCTTGCGGCTGGCAACCACCACCCGGGCACCGGCCAGCGTAAAGCCCTCGGCGAGAGCCAATCCGATGCCTCGGGTACCACCGGTGACGATCACGGTCCGGTCGGTCATATCGAAGAGATGGTCAAAAGTCTCACGATTCACCCCGTCAGTAGAACATCACCGCGGTCCGCTCGCGCAAGGCTTCAGCCCAATAGCCGGGCACTCACAAATTCGCGGTCCTCGCCGGTGATCGGGTCGGTGAACTCCAGGCGATGGGCCAACAGTTGCAGCGGATCGTCGAAATCATCAGGAGCTACGTCGATCACGGTGGGATACAGGGAATCACCGATGATCGGCAGCCCGATCGAGGCCATGTGCACCCGCAGTTGATGCGTCCGCCCGGTGCGAGGCGACAGCCGGTAGATCCCCTCTCCCAGCTCCTCGACAACGGTCTCGGCGTTGACTTCTCCGGGCTCGGTGAAGGCCTGTAACTGCCCACGGTGCTTGATGATCCGGCTGCGCAGCGTGGCAGGCAACCGCACCGTGGCGGTACCCCCGGCGCGGGCCAGATACGTCTTACGGGTTCCACCTTCGGCGAACAGCCGCTGATATCGGCCCCGCACCTCACGACGCACGGTGAACAGAAGCACGCCCGCGGTCAGCCGGTCCAGTCGGTGCGCGGGGCTCAGTTCCGGCAGGTCCAGGTCACGTCTCAGCCGCACCAGCGCGGTCTGCGCCACGTGCCCGCCACGGGGCGTGGTCGCCAGAAAGTGCGGCTTGTCGACCACAAGGATGTTCTCGTCACGGTGCAGCACCGGGATATCGAACGGCACTGCCACCTCGTCGGGCAGGTCACGGTAGAAGTAGACGTGCGCACCCGGGGGCAGCGCGGTGGCCGCATCGACGACCCTGCCGTCAGGCAGAACCACTTCTCCGGCAAGCACTTTCGCTCCGATACCGAACCGCTCCTGCAGCTCGTCGTGGACGTTTCCACCCAACAGCCGCAGCCGGGCCGGGCCGAGTCCGTCCCGCACCGGCAGCGGCGCCGATGAGCGCATGCGCGACGAGCGTTGGGACCCGGCCTTTCTCAATTGAGCGGAACGGGTTCGAGGATCTCGGCGCGGGCCTCCGGCGCGGCCTGGCGCAGAGCATCCGCGGATTCATCGTCGGGCTGGGTCTGCGACAGCACCTCGGCTTCCACCCTGGCGATATACGTGGCGACCTCACGATCGACGTCCTCGGCAGTCCAGCCCAGCACGGGCGCAACCACTTCGGCGACCTCGCGGGCACAATCGACGCCGCGGTGCGGGTATTCGATGGCGATCCGCATCCGTCGGGCCAGGATGTCCTCGAGGTGCAGTGCCCCCTCGGCGGCGGCGGCGTAGTAGGCCTCGACCTTCAGATACACCGGCGCATCGGTGATGGGGGTCAGCAACTCGGACCTACCCTCGGCCATCTTGAGCACCTCGCCGATCAGCGAGCCGTAGCGGTCCAGCAGGTGCCGGACACGGTACGGGTGCAGCCCGTATTGCTTGCCGACGTATTCGGTCTGATTGATCAGGGCGAAGTATCCGTCGGCACCCATCAGCGGGACCTTTTCGGTGATCGAGGGCGCCACCCGGGCCGGGACGTACTCTGCGGCAGCGTCGATCGCGTCGGCCGCCATCACCCGGTAGGTGGTGTATTTCCCACCGGCGATCGCCACGAGTCCCGGAGAAGGCACCGCGACAGCATGCTCCCGGGACAGCTTGGAGGTCTCTTCACTTTCGCCCGCCAGCAGCGGACGCAACCCGGCGTACACACCGTCGATGTCGTCGTGGGTCAACGGGGTCGCCAGCACTGTGTTGACGTGTCCGAGGATGTAATCGATGTCGGCCTTGGTCGCGGCGGGATGCGCAAGGTCGAGGTTCCAGTCCGTGTCGGTGGTCCCGATGATCCAGTGGGTGCCCCACGGAATCACGAACAGCACCGACTTCTCGGTGCGCAGGATGATTGCCACCTCGCTGACGATCCGGTCGCGCGGCACCACGATGTGCACACCCTTGGACGCGCGCACCCGAAACCGGCCGCGCTCCTTGGACAGTGCCTGGATCTCGTCGGTCCACACGCCGGTGGCGTTGACCACGACATGGCCGCGGACATTGGTGGTGGCCCCGTCCTCGGAATCCCGCAAGGTCACCCCGACGACGCGATCGCCCTCGCGCAACAGCGCGACCACCTGACTCGACGAGCGCACCACTGCGCCGTAATGGGCCGCGGTGCGGGCCACGGTCATCGTGTGCCGCGCGTCGTCGACGACGGTGTCGTAGTAGCGGATACCGCCGATCAGCGAGCTGCGCTTGAGGCCCGGGGCCAGCCGCAGCGCCCCGGATTTCGTCAGATGCTTTTGCGCCGGAACGGATTTCGCTCCACCGAGCTGGTCATAGAGGAAGATGCCGGCCGCCATATAGGGCCGCTCCCACCAACGGTTGGTCAATGGGAACAGGAACGGCAACGGCTTGACCAGATGCGGCGCCAGCGTCGTCAGGCTCAGTTCCCGCTCATAGAGGGCCTCGCGGACCAGGCCGAATTCCAGCTGCTCCAGATACCGCAGCCCACCATGGAACATCTTGGAGCTACGACTGGATGTGCCGGAAGCGAAATCGCGCGCCTCGACAAGGGCCACGGTGAGTCCACGAGTCGCGGCGTCCAGCGCCGCGCCGGCTCCCACCACCCCGCCGCCGATGACCACTACGTCGAACTGTTCACTGCCGAGTCGTTGCCAGGCTTGCGCCCTGTGCTGCGGTCCGAGGAAGGTTTGCCCGTCGCCCGGCGCTGAGATCGGGTCAGTCACGATCCCCAGGCTACGTGGGTGGCGTGGGATCCGCCTGATTCTCCGGCCCTCGACGGTAAGTTCCCTTGCGTGTCGTTTCAACCCCCGGGCTTGCCGGGCCAACCATTTCCTGGGCCGCAGCAATTTCCCGGCCAGCCGTACCCGCCCGGTGGTGTCGCGCCGATGGGATACGGATACGGACCGCCTCCCGGGTACTTTCCCGGTCCTCCGCAACAGAAATCGGCGCCGAAGAAGCTCTGGTACGGCGTAGGCGCGGCACTACTCATCGTCGGATTGTTGGTCGCGGCGCTCGGGGGCGTGGGGATGATCGGTAATTTTTCCGACGCAGCGCCCGATGCCGAACACACCTTCGGAAACGGCGAGACGACGACTGTGCACTTCGACGCCGGTGAGACCAAGACGATCTTCGTCGCCAATCCTGGTGAGAATCACCACGTCCGGTGCAACGTCCGCACTCGAACCGGTTCCGACGACGACATCAAGATGGACAACTACGACGGCACGCTCACGATCAACCAGTGGCAGGCCGTGTTCACCGTGACCGTGCAAAAGGCGTCTGACTACGCCGTCACATGCAAAGGCACTGCGTCCGACGAGTTCGGGGTGGGCGGTGACGCCAAACCCGCATCGCTCGTCGGCGGTATTTTCGCCATGCTCGGCGGCGGCTTCTTGGGTTTCCTCGGGATCGTCACGCTCATCGTCACCGCGATATTGCGACGACGCCGCAGGGCGTGACCTCGGCGCCTAGTCCAGGTCGTCGTGTTTCATCAGTTGCCGCGCCGCCTCGGTGATCGATCCGGACAACGACGGGTACACCGAAAACGTCTGGGCCAGCTCATCCACCGGAATGCCGTTCTGAACCGCCAGGGCGATCGGCAGAATCAGCTCGGAGGCGATCGGCGCCACCACCACCCCGCCGATCACCACTCCGGTGGCCGGGCGGCAGAAGATCTTCACGAAGCCGCGGCGCAGGCTGGACATCTTGGCCCGGGCATTCGTGTTGAGCGGCAGGGTCAGGGTGCGGGCCGGCACGGACCCGTCATCGATGGCGGCCTGCGGAACGCCGACCGCGGCGATCTCAGGGCGGGTGAACACTGCCGCGGCGACGGTTCGCAGCCGGATCGGCGCCACCGCCTCGCCCAGTGCGTGATACATCGCGATGCGGCCCTGCATGGCCGCCACCGAGGCCAGCGGCAGCAGGCCGGTGCAGTCACCTGCCGCATAGATGCCGGGTACCGAGGTCCGCGACACCCGGTCGACGTTGAGATAGCTGCCCGGCCCGAGTTCGATGCCGACGCGGTCCAGGCCCAGGCCACCGGTGTTGGGGACCGAGCCGACCGTCATCAGCGCATGGCTGCCCTCGACGGTGCGACCGTCAGCCATGGTGACGCGGATCCCGTGCTCGGTGCGGGTGACCGACTCGGCGCGGGCATTCTTGACCAACGTGACACCGCGTTCGGAGAACACCTCCTCCAGCACGGCGGCGGCGTCGGAATCCTCGTGGGGCAGGATCTGGTCGCGGCTGGCCACCACCGTCACGGTCACTCCGAGTTCGGTGTAGGCGTTGACGAACTCGGCGCCGGTGACGCCCGAACCCACCACCACGAGATGCTCGGGCAGTGCTTCGAGGTCGTAGAGCTGGCGCCAGTTGAGAATGCGGTCGCCGTCGGGAGCTGCGCTGGGTAGCACCCGCGGGCTCGCTCCGGTGGCGATGAGGACCACATCGGCGGCCAGCTGGCTGACCGCGCCATCCGGTCCGGTGACCTTGACACGGTGCTGTGCCATGCCGGGGACGTCGTCGGTCAGCTCGCCGCGGCCCGCGATCAAGTCGATGCCTTCGGCGCGCAGCCGCTCGGCGATGTCGCCGGACTGCGCCGTCGCCAGGGTCTTCACCCGCTCGTTGATCTGGGGCAACGAGATCTTGGACTGCTCGAAATCCAGCGAATAGCCCAGGTTGGGTGCGCGCCGCAGTTCGGTGCGCACGCCTGTGGAAGCGATGAACGTCTTGGACGGCACACAGTCCCACAACACGCAGGCACCGCCGATGCCGTCGCAGTCGACGATGGTGACGTGAGCGACCTCTGGGCCGCGGGCCGCGGCGACGAGCGCCGCCTCATAGCCGGCGGGTCCGCCGCCGATGATCACGATGCGGGTTGCCACCGCACCAACCTAACCAACTTTGCGCACTAAGCTGTCTTACCGTGCCGCTCTACGCCGCCTACGGGTCCAATATGCATCCGGAGCAAATGCTCGAGCGGGCTCCGCACTCACCGATGGCGGGTACCGGCTGGCTCCACGGCTGGCGGTTGACGTTCGGCGGTGAGGACATCGGCTGGGAAGGCGCGCTGGCCACCGTCGTCCAGGACCCGCTGGCGAAGGTCTTCGTCGTGCTCTACGACATGACCCCCGCCGATGAGCAGAGCCTGGACCACTGGGAGGGTTCCGAGCTCGGGTTCCACAAGAAGATCCGTTGCCGGGTCCACCGGGTGTCGTCGGATACCAATACCGACCCGGTGCTGGCCTGGCTGTATGTGGTCGACGCCTGGGAGGGCGGCCTGCCCTCGGCCCGCTACATCGGGGTGATGGCCGATGCCGCGGAGATCGCCGGGGCGCCGGATACGTATGTGCACGATCTGCGCACCCGCCCCGCCCGCAACATCGGTCCCTAATGGCAGTTGATCGGCGAGCCTCGAACGGGTAGTGATCCTGCAGCGGGACGCTGGTCGCTGAGCCGCCGGTCGGTGAGCACTTCCGGTCCCTGGAGTGATGTTCGATTCCTAAGGCTAGATCGTGCCCCGGCCGGTTGGTGAGGCTTCCTGTAGTGCTGATGGGGTGTCGTGCCAGGTTGGAGCACTGATCCATTAGGTCGCCGCCGGGTTGTCTTGGGCTCGAACAGGTTCCACCCCAATTCGGCATAGGAGGTGATTCGATGATCTTCATCGGCGACGATTGGGCCGAAGATCATCACGACATCCACGTGATGGACGACGACGGCACACGGCTGGCCTCGCGCCGGCTGCCCGAAGGGCTGCCCGGAATCCGCGGATTCCATGACATCGTGGCCACCCACGCCCCCGACCCCGGCCAGGTCGTGATTGGCATCGAAACCGATCGGGGTTTGTGGGTCAATGCGCTGGTCGCGGCCGGTTACCAGGTGTATGCGGTCAACCCGCTGGCGGTCGCGCGCTACCGCGACCGCCACCACGTCTCCGGCGCGAAATCCGACGCAGGGGATGCCAAACTGCTGGCCGACCTGGTGCGCACCGACCGGCACAATCATCGCCCGATCGCCGGGGACAGCCCAGACGCCGAGGCGATCAAGGTGTTGGCGCGTGGGCACCAGAACTTGATCTGGACCCGCAACCGGCACACCAACGCGCTGCGCTCGGCGCTGCGCGAGTACTACCCGGGCGCGTTGGCCGCCTTCGACGACCTGGCCGACCGGGACGCCTTGGCGATCCTGAATCGGGCTCCCAGCCCCGCTGAGGCCGCAGGGTTGAGCCTTTCCAAGATCCGATCAGCGCTCAAAAGCGCTGGGCGGCAACGCAACGTCGATGTCCGGGCACTTGAGATCCAGACGGTGCTGCGCACTGAACAGCTCGTTGCACCCGCCGCGGTCACCGCGGCGTTCGGCGCGACCACCCGCGCCACCGTCGGCATCATCATCGAGTTGAACCATCAGATCGCCGCTCTCGAGGCCGAGTTGGCGACACATTTTGAGACGCACCCGGACGCCGACATCTACCTCTCCCTGCCAGGACTCGGTGTCATCCTCGGCGCCCGGGTGCTCGGTGAGTTCGGGGACGACCCGAACCGCTACACCACGGCCAAGTGTCGCAAGAACTACGCCGGAACCTCACCATTGACCGTCGCCTCAGGCAAAAAACGCGCGGTGCTGGCCCGCCATGTCCGCAACCGACGTCTCTACGATGCGATCGACCAATGGGCCTTCTGCGCCCTGAACAACAGTCCCGGCGCCCGAGGCTTCTACGACCAGCACCGCGCCGCCGGCGACTTACACCACCAAGCGCTGCGTGCCTTGGGAAATCGCCTCGTCGGCATACTGCACGGCTGCCTTCGCCACCGCACCCGCTACAACGAACAGACAGCCTGGGCACACCGCCAAACCACCGACAACCCCCAAGCAGCTTGACAACTTACGGTCCTGGGATGTCTAGCCTTGGGAGGCTAGGCGGAGGCCTCGACGATGTTGACCATCGTGCGCACGCCGACGCCCAATGCACGCTCGTCGATGTCGAACGTGGGCTGATGCAGATCAAGTTGTGGCCCTTGTCCGCTCCACACGCCGAGTCGGCCCATTGCGCCGGGCACATCTTCGAGATACCAGGAGAAGTCCTCGCCCCCGCCGGATTGATGCGTGTCGGCGAGCGCATCAGGGCCGATGGCCTCGATGGCGTGGGTGAGAATCCGCGTGGACACCTCTTCGTTGACCACCGGCGGCACGCCCTGCCGGTAGTTGAGGCTGTGCGTGACGTTGAGCGGCGCGAGCAGCGCGGTAACCGTCTCTTCCACAATCGATTCCAGCGTCAGCCAGGTATCGCGACTTGCGGTGCGGATCGTCCCGGCCAGGGTGCCGATCTGCGGGATGGCGTTGGCGGCCACACCGGCATTGACCGCACCCCACACCATCACGGTGTCGTGGCGGGGATCGATACGACGGGACAGCACACCCGGTAGCCCGGTGATCAGGGTCCCGAGCCCGTAGACCAGGTCGCCGGTCAGGTGCGGGCGGGAGGTGTGCCCGCCCGGCGAATGCAGGGTGATCTCGATGGAATCTGCCGCCGACGTGATCGGTCCGGGCTTGGTGGCCACCTGGCCCACGGCCAAGCGGGGATCGCAGTGCAACGCGAAGATCCGGCTCACCCCGGTGAGCACGCCCGCATTGATCGCGTCGATCGCACCGCCCGGCATCAGTTCCTCGGCCGCCTGGAACAGCAACCGGACCCCGACCGGCAGCTCCGGCACCGACGCCAGAGCCATCGCCGTGCCCAGCAGTACGGCGGTGTGGGCATCATGTCCGCAGGCATGCGCGACATTGGGCACCGTGGACGCATAGGACGCGCCGGTCCGGTCGGCCATCGGCAAGCCGTCCATGTCCGCGCGCAGCGCGATCCGCGGACGATCTTCCGGCCCGAAGTCACACGTCAATCCGGTGCCACCGGGCAGCACCTTGGGGTTCAGCCCGGCCTCGGCCAGGTGGTGGGCCACGAATTCGGTGGTGGCGAACTCCTGGCGGCCCAGTTCCGGATGGGCGTGCAGGTGCCGCCGCCACGACACCATCTCGTCGTAGTTGAGCGACAACCAGCGGGCAGCCGCGTGCTGCAGCACACTCATGATGCCCGCCTCCGCTGCAGCGCCTCCAGCACCCGGTCCCGCTGTGCAGGTGCCTCAGCCAGCTGAACGACGCTGCGGGCCAACATGATTGCACCTTCCAGCACAGCCTTGTCGGCGCTCGGACCCGCCGCTGCGGCGGTGAAGGCCGGCTGGTGGATCGCCGCGCCACCCGAGTCGATGCCGATCACCGGATGAATGCCGGGCATCACCTGACTGATGTTGCCCATGTCGGTACTGCCCAGCGGCACACTTGCCTCCACATTCTCCGGCAGCGGGTTACGGCCCAGGCGCAGCATCTCGGCGCGGATGGTCTCCGAGAGCCACGGATCGGGCACCATCTCGGCGTAAGGCGGGGCGATCTCGGTGGCCTGGTGCTCACACCCCGTCGCCAGTGCTCCGGCCGAAAAACAGCCGGCCATCCGGTCCTCAAGCTCGCGCAGCGCCGACATGTCGGTGGCCCGCATGGTGTAGCGCATCTCGGCCCGGCCGGGGATGACGTTGGCGGCCTGCCCGCCGTGGGTGACGATGCCGTGGACCATCTGTCCCGGCATCAGCTGCTGTCGCAGCAGGCCGATGGCGACTTGCGCGACAGTGACCGCGTCGCCGGCGTTGACGCCCAGATAGGGCGCCACAGCAGCGTGTGATTCCCGGCCGGTGTAGTTGACCGTCACCTCGGAAAGCGCCAGCGAGCGTGCGGCGGCGATGTCCACGGGTCCGGGATGCAGCATGACAGTCGCGGCGATGTCGTCGAACACACCGGCGTCGAGCAGCAAGATTTTTCCGCCACCGAGTTCCTCGGCCGGGGTACCGACGAGCACAACCGTCAGGCCCAGTTCGTCGGCGACGTCGGCAAGAGCCAGCGCGGTGCCGACAGCCGAGGCCGCGATGATGTTGTGTCCGCAGGCATGCCCGATACCGGGCAGCGCGTCGTACTCCGCGCAGATCCCGACCACCAGCGGGCCGTTGCCGTACGAGGCCCGGAACGCGGTGTCCAGCCCGCCGGGGGCCGCGGTGATCTCGAATCCGTACTCGGCCACCAGCGCTTGCGTCTTGGCGCAACTGCGGTGCTCGGCGAAGGCCAACTCCGGCTCGGCGTGTATCGAGTGGGAGAGCGCGATGAGGTCGCCACCACGCCGGTTGATGGCGTCCTCGACGCTCAGCGAGGCGGTGGCAGACGGCATCCTCGCAGTATCTCACTGCCGGTTGCTGGCGGTTAAGCTCGCCTATCGTGACCGATCCCCAGGCATCCACCCAGGCAGCCGCCACCATTGCCGTGCGGACGGGCGTCGAACGCCACGATGTCGCGGTCGTGCTCGGCTCGGGTTGGGCACCCGCGGTAGCCGAGCTGGGCGAGCCGCTGGCCACGGTGCCGATGGCCGATCTCCCCGGCTTTACCCCGCCGAGTGCCGCCGGGCACGGCGGCCAGGTGCACTCGGTGCGCATCGGGGATCACCGGGTGTTGGTGCTGGCCGGGCGCATCCATGCCTATGAGGGCCACGACCTGCAGCATGTGGTGCATCCGGTCCGGACCGCGGCGGCCGCCGGCGTGTCCACCGTGGTGCTCACCAACGCCGCGGGCGGCCTGCGCGCCGAGTACCAGGTGGGTCAGCCGGTACTGATCAGCGACCACCTCAATCTCACGGCGCGGTCTCCGCTGGTCGGCGCACAATTCGTCGATCTGGTCGACGCCTACTCCCCCACGCTTCGGGCGCTGGCCCGCGAGATCGAGCCGTCCCTGGCCGAGGGCGTCTATGCCGGGCTGCCCGGCCCGCACTACGAGACCCCGGCCGAGATCCGGATGCTGCGCACCCTGGGCGCGGATCTGGTCGGCATGTCGACAGTGCACGAGACGATTGCCGCCCGGGCCGCGGGTCTGCAGGTACTGGGCATCTCGATGGTGACCAACCTGGCCGCCGGCATGACGGGCCGGCCGCTCAGCCACGCCGAGGTGCTCGAGGCCGGGCGTCAGTCCGCGACCCGGATGGGTTCCCTGCTGGCTTCGGTGATCGCGCGGCTCTGACCCGCGATGCGGGATAACCGGGCACACTTGGGTCATGACCTCCGTCGCGACCGACGCCGCCGATTGGATCGCGCATGACCCCGACCCACAGACCGCGGCCGAATTGTCGGCCTGCAGTCCCGACGAGCTCGACCGCCGGTTCAGCCATCCGCTGACCTTCGGCACGGCCGGGTTACGCGGGCCGTTGCGGGGCGGGCCCGATGCGATGAACCTGGCTGTCGTCCTTCGCACCACGTGGGCGCTGGCCCAGGTTCTCAAGGACAGAGGCCTGGGCGGGGCACACGTGGTGGTGGGCCGTGATGCCCGGCACCGCTCCGACGAGTTCGCCCTGGCGGCCGCCGAAGTCCTTGCTGCCGAAGGCTTCCAGGTGGTTCTCATGATGGCTTCGGTCCCGACGCCGGTGGTCGCCTACACCGTGCGGCACCTACCTGCCGTGGCCGGCATCCAGATCACCGCGTCACACAATCCGCCGACCGACAACGGCTACAAGGTGTTCCTCGACGGTGGCATGCAGATCATCTCCCCCGCCGACCGAGAGATCGAGGCCGCGGTGGCCCGGGCGCCGCATGCCGACGAAATCCCCAGGGCCACGGTGGAGACCGGTGGGCGCCACCAGGTGTACGGCTATCTGGAGCGGGCCGCCCGGGTACGCCGCAGCGGCGGCTCGGTGCGGGTGGCGCTGACCCCGCTGCACGGGGTCGGCGGCGAGTACGCCCTTGATGCCCTGGCCCTGGCCGGATTCGACGACGTGCACGTGGTCGAGGAACAGTTCAACCCCGACCCGGACTTCCCCACGGTCAGCTTCCCCAATCCCGAGGAGCCAGGTGCGGTCGACGCGCTGCTGGCCCTGGCCGACGACATCGACGCCGAGATCGCGATCGCCCTGGACCCCGATGCCGACCGGTGCGCCGTCGGGGTGCCCGGACCGGATGGCTGGCGCATGCTGACCGGCGACGAAACCGGTTGGCTACTGGGCGATTACATCCTGTCTCAGCTCGAACCCGGCCCGGTCAGCGAGGCCGCCCTGGTCGCCAGCACCGTGGTGTCCTCGCGAATGCTGGCCGCCATCGCATCGGCGCACGGGGCCCAACACGCCGAAACCCTCACCGGATTCAAGTGGTTGGCCCGCGCCCAGTCCCCCGGCAACACCCTGGTCTACGCCTACGAGGAGGCGATCGGGCATTGTGTCGACCCGGCCGCGGTACGCGACAAGGACGGGATCACCGCCGCAATCCTGGCCGCCGATTTGACTGCTGCACTGCGCGATCAGGGCCGCACGATGCTCGATGCCCTCGATGCCCTCGCCACGGTTCATGGCGTGCACGTGACGGGCGCGGTCACCCGCCACGTCGACGATGCAGGCGCCGCCATGACCCGGATACGCGAGGCCCCACCGACCGAACTGGCCGGCATCGCGGTGACCGCCGAGGATCTGCTGGATCGGCGGGGGCAGCAACGCACCGACGCGCTGATCTTCACCGGCGACGACGCCGGCACGTCCGTCCGGGTGGTGGTGCGCCCATCGGGAACCGAACCGAAACTCAAGTCCTACACCGAGGTTCGTTGTGCACCGACCGACGATCTGAATACGGCACGCGCCCATGCCCAGAAGCTGAGCCAGGACCTCGCCGACGCCGCTGCCCGCTGGTAGCGCCTCAGCGCGGGCCGAACTGACGGTCCCCGGCATCACCGAGACCCGGGACGATGTAGGCGATCTCGTTGAGCCCCTCGTCGATGCTCGCGGTGATCAGCCGCATACCGGGGGCGACCTTCTCGATCGCGGCGATCCCCTGTGGCGCGCACACCACACACACCGCGGTGATGTCGACGGCGTTGCGGTCCTTCAACAGGTTGATGGTGTGGGCCATCGACCCGCCGGTCGCCAACATCGGGTCGAGCACGAACACCGACCGCGCGCTCAGGTCGTCGGGCAGCGACGCCAGGTAGGGCGTCGGCTGATGCGTCGTCTCGTCGCGCGCCATCCCGACGAACCCGACCTGCGCCTCCGGGATCAGGGCGTGCGCCTGGTCCACCATCCCGAGCCCGGCCCGCAACACCGGCACCAATAGCGGCGGGTTGGCCAACCGTGACCCGGTGGTGTCGGTCACCGGGGTGCGTACTGCGATCTGCTCGCAGGCCGCGTCGCGGGTCGCCTCGTACACCAGCATCATCGTCAGATCGCGCAGCGCGGCACGGAACCCTGCATTGTCGGTCCGCTCGTCCCGCAGGGTGGTCAGCCGCGCGGCGGCCAGGGGGTGGTCGACGACGCGGACATCCATGCGCTGACCTTAATGGTCGGCGCCGCCCCCACGCAGGTCAATCCGGTGTCCACGCCATGGACCACGGATTATCAAGGGTCCGCTACGCGGTGCCACGCATCAGGCTCAGGTGACGTTCGTCCTCGTCCCCGACCCTGGAGTTCTGATCATGCCGACACCCGCAGCCGCCCAGCCGACCGATGCTGTGCTGGCGGTGCGGTTCGTGCACGAGGCGATGCCGTTCCACCCCGTTCTGCTGCGTACCGCGCGGCGGCTGACGCACAGCCAGGCCGACGCCGAGGATCTGGTGCAGGACACGCTGATGAACGCCTACGCCGGTTTCCATCGGTTCGAACCGGGCACCAACCTGCGGGCCTGGCTGTTCCGCATCCTGCACAACCGGTGGATCAGCACGCACCGGATGAAACTGCGCCGTCCCGACACGTTTGCGGTCCCGGAGTTCACCGACAGCGACATGTTCGGCAGCGCAAGCCATTCCGCGACCGCAGAGCGATCCGCCGAGGACCGTGCGCTCGACCAGTTCTGCGATGACCGGATCCGCGATGCGGTGCTGACGCTGCCCGAGGGTTTCCGAACGGTGTTGTACTACGCCGATATCGAAGGCTTCACCTATGCCGAGACCGCTGCGCGCATGGAGATCCCACTGGGAACCGTCATGTCACGCATCGCGCGGAGCCGCGAGCGCCTGCGGGCCGCGTTGACCGATGTTGCGTGACGAACAACGAGAGGACACAATGAAATCCGAATCGACAGAACTCAGCGGATACCGCGCGCTGATCACCGGGGGCACCGCGGGCATCGGCTTGGCCTGTGCCGACCTGCTGGCCCGAGCGGGCGCGGCGGTCACCATCACCGGACGAGATGAACAGCGCGGACGTGACGCCGCGGCCGCACTCGGTCGTGACGTCCGGTTCGTCAGCGCCGACCTTGCTGACCTGGATTCGGTGCAATCCCTTGCACGGCAATGTGATCAGCTCGACATCCTGGTCAACAACGCGGCCGCGTTTCCGGGTGCGCTCACCGTCGACCAGGACGTCGCCTCCTTCGAGCGGACTTTCGACACCAATGTGCGAGGCACGTATTTCCTGGTGGCTCAACTGGTGGGCGGCATGCTGGAACGCGGCCGTGGCAGCATCGTCAACGTCACCTCAATGGTCGCGTCGAAAGGGGTGCCCGGCGCCTCGGCCTACAGTGCGTCCAAAGCCGCCGTCGAATCGCTGACCCGCACGTGGGCTGCCGAATTCGGTTCCGGCGGGGTACGAGTCAACAGTGTGGCGCCGGGGCCGACCCGCACCGAGGGCGTCGAAGCCCAATGGGGCGACACCAACGAGGAACTCGGCCGCGCCCTGCCGCTCGGCCGCACGGCCACCCCTGAGGAGATCGCCCACGCAGTGCTGTTCCTGAGCTCACCGCGGGCGGGATTCATCACCGGTTCGACGTTGCACGCCGACGGCGGCGGTACCGCCATCTGAAGCGCCAGATCTGCCTCGACGTGCCGGCACGCTCGTTTCAAGGGAACCGATCGGGGACGACGAACGTCCTAATCCCATGACCGCCGACATCCTGCGCGCCGACAGCGCGGCCATCGACGCCCTTGGCCGCGCCTTCGATACACATGCCGCCGATCTCAGCGCCGTGGCCGCAACCCTGCGGTCGATGCCGTCGCCGGGAGTCGACCTCGGTCCGATCGGCGAACGGTTCGTGACCGCCTTCACCGCGTCCGTCGGCGCGCACTGCGATGCGGTCGCGGCCCTCGGCGCCCGAACCGGCACCGGCGCCGTCAGCACCGGGGTCATTGCGGCCGGCTACGACGTGGCCGGTCAGCGCGCCGCGCGGCTGCTGCCGCGGGTGTAGCCGTGCCCGCCTCCGCCACCGCCCTGGCCGCGCCGCTGTATGAGCTGCGGGATCTGGTGGGCAGCGGTTGGCCGACGCGCGGCCCGGCCGCGACGGCGCTGGATGAGGCGCATGCCGCCCTGTCGGATATCGCTGCGGCACTCGGGCGATCGTGGGACCGCGCTGCCAACGATTGGTCGGGCACCGCCGCGACGGCGGCGGCGAACTTCACCGCAGGCACCGCGGCGGAGGTGGCCGGCCTGGCCGACCGGGCACAGGCACTGAGCGCCGCGGCCGGGCAGGCAGGCTCGGCCGTGGCCCAGGCCAGGACTCGACTACAGGCGATCATCGACCGCTTCGAGGAACGCGCCGCGGCACTGGCTCCCCACCTGGACGAGCCCGGAGTAGCCCGGGAGTTGAAGGCGGAGGCGCAACGCGCGATCACCGAGGCCTCAGCCGTCGTCGAGGAACTGCGCGCCGAACTGGACCGTCAGACCGGTGCGGTCGCCGGAATGCCGCCGGCGGCCGGGATGCAGCCGAGCGTGGCGGGGTTCTCGGCGGGCTCGGGCGGCCTCCCGCCGCCCTCGTCCGGGTGGTCCGGGTTGTCCGGGTTGTCCGGAGCGTCGCCGCGAAGCGGGTGGAGTGGCGACGCAGGCCCCGAGGCCGCGGTCGGGTTGAGTGACCCGGGCATGTTCGGCGAGGGGGTGGCGGTGCGACTGCCCGACGGGAGCACGGCCACGGCACCCAACGGCGTGGCAGCCAGCGCGGTACGGCACGCGCTGACCCAGTTGGGGGTGCCCTACCGGTGGGGCGGCACGACGCCGGGCGCTGGCCTGGACTGCAGCGGGCTGACCCAATGGGCGTATCGCGAAGCCGGGCTGGATATTCCGCGGCTGGCGCAGGAGCAGGACATCGGCAAAGCCGTGTCGGCGGGGACGCTGCGCCCGGGTGACCTGGCGGTATGGGACGGCCATGTCGCCATGATCGTCGGCGAAAACACCATGATCGAGGCGGGTGATCCGGTGAAACTGTCGCCTATCCGAACGACGAATGCCGGTCAGGGCTTTCAGGGGTTCTGGCGGCCGACGGTGTAGTCGGCCCCCGGGCCGACGCACGAACCGGAGACAACCTGACCGGCGTCGGAGGGGCCCCACTAGGCTGTGCCGCATGGCTGCTGACATCGTCCCAATTCGGCTCGGGCTGACCAAGGGCGACCTCTACACACTCTGGGCTCCGCGTTGGCGGGATGCCGGTGACGAGTGGGAGGCCTTCCTCGGCGAGGGCGACGCCCTGTTCGCGTTTGAATCGGTCGCTGACCTCGCGGCATTCGTCCGCACCAACACCGACAACGATCTCGCCGACCACCCGGCGTGGGAGAAGCTGGCCGCGGCCAATGCCCACCGGCTGCAGTCGGCCGACGACCGTGAATACGACATCGTCGGCGTGCCGGACCTGGTCGCCGACAAGCCGACCGAAGAATCCGTCGCGACCGTGCACCGCACCCTGGTCGTGGTGTCCTCGATCGGCTCGGTGTGCGAACTGACGGCCATCAGCAAGTTCTTCAACGGCAACCCCGTGCTCGGCACGCTCGGTGGCGGGATGGACGGCTTCACCGGCCGGTCCGGGCGCAAGCGTTGGGCCGAGATCGAAGCCGTGATCGGGCGGGGTTGGGACAGCGTGCTCGACGCCATCGACGAGATCGTCACCATTCCCGAAGACATCGACGCGGGCGCGGTCAAGAAGGCCGCGGCCGAGCTCGAAGAGCCGGCCCCCGAAGAGGACGAGGACGACCTCACCGACGGCACCGAAGACGACGGCACCGAGAGCGACGCCGAGGACGACACCGCGGCGGCCGCACCCGCGCGCAACGCCGCCGACACGGCTGTCCTGGGCGACGACGAGGACTTTTGGCAGAAGGTCGGTATCGACCCGGTCCGCATCATGACGGGCTCGGGCACCGTCTACACCCTGCGCTGCTACCTCGACGACGATCCGGTCTTCCTCGGCCGCAACGGTCGCATCAGCGTGTTCAGCTCCGAGCGTGCCCTGGCCCGCTACCTGGCCGACGAACACGACCACGACCTGTCGGACCTCGCCACCTATGACGACATCCGGACCGCCGCGACCGACGGTTCGCTGCGGGTCGACGTCGCCGAGGAGAACGTCTACGTCCTCTCCGGTATCGCCGATGACCTCGCCGACGGCCCCGACGCGGTCGACCACGACCAGTTGGAGTTGGCCGTCGAGTTGCTGCGCGATGTCAGCGACTACTCCGAGGACAAAACCGTCGACGAAACGCTGGCGGGCACCAAGGCCCTCGGCAAGTTCGTGGGCTATGTCCTCGGCAACGAGAACGCCCGCAAGCCCGAAGCCCCGTACGCCGAGGCCGTCAAGCAGTGGGAGGCGCTGGAGCGCTTCGTCGAGTCGCGCCTGCGGGCGGAGTAGGCCCCAGGTCGAGCTCGCTCGATTGTTGCAGCAGCGTCAGCCGACCAGTACCGCATACCGCGGTTTGATCACCTCGTCGATGATCGCGAGTCGTTCATCGAACGGGATGAACGCCGACTTCATCGCATTGATGGTGAAGCGCTCCAGGTCACTCCAGCCGTAACCGAAGGCCTCGACCAGGCGCAGCATCTCCTGGCTCATGGTGGTATCGCTCATCAACCGGTTGTCGGTATTGACGGTCACCCGGAACCGCAGTCGCGCCAACCGGTCGAACGGATGCTCGGCAATGCTCGGGGCAGCCCCGGTCTGCACGTTGCTGCTGGGGCACATCTCCAGCGGAATTCGCTTGTCCCGCAGGATGGATGCGAGCCGGCCCAGTCGCTGGGTCCCGTCTTCGAACTCGGTGATGTCGTCGACGATGCGCACCCCGTGGCCGAGCCGGTCGGCACCGCAGAATGCGATGGCCTCATGGATGGACGGCAGCCCGAACGCCTCACCGGCGTGAATGGTGAAGCGCGCGTTGTTGCCTCGCATATATTCGAACGCGTCGAGGTGGCGGGTGGGTGGATAGCCGGCCTCCGCTCCGGCGATGTCGAAACCGACAACACCCTTGTCCCGGAACCGGATTGCCAGCTCGGCGATCTCCCGCGACCGGGCGGCGTGGCGCATCGCGGTGACCAGACAGCGCACGGTGACGGTGCGCCCCTCGGCCGCGGTGGCCTTCTCCCCGTCGGCGAAGCCGGCCAATACGGCGTCGACCACGTCGTCGAGCGACAGGCCGCGGTCGATGTGCAGTTCGGGGGCGAACCGGATTTCGGCGTAGACGACGTTGTCGGCGGCCAGATCCTCCACACATTCGTAGGCGACGCGGTGCAGTGCCTCCGGCGTCTGCATCACCCCGACGGTGTGGGCGAACGGCTCCAGGTAGCGCACCAACGAGCCGCTGTGCGCGGCGGTGCGGAAGAAGGTGGCCAGCTCGTCGACCTCGGTGGCCGGCAGGTCGTCGTAGCCGAGCTGACCGGCCAGGTCGAGCACGGTGGCCGGACGCAGACCACCGTCGAGGTGATCGTGCAGCAGGGCCTTGGGAGCGTGCTGGATCTTGTCCAGACTCAGCGGCGTACTCATATCCCCATCATGGGCGCAGGAGCCGCAACTGTGCGGACGAAACCACGGCGTTGCCGATGACGATCAGGCCAATACCGGCCCACCCGCGGACGACGCGTCGGGGTCGGGCGTCAACCGATTCGGTCGACGAGCAACGGCCGCGACGGGGGTGCGGTGTCGCCGACGGTCCAGGCGCCTGCGAGCTCGGCGAGTGCGCCGGGCAGCCGCTCGGCCGTCTCGGTGTACAAGGTAAACAGCGCCTCGCCTGCGGCGACCGGCTCCCCCGGCCTGCGGTGGATCCGCACCCCGGCGCCGAACTGCACCGGCTCCCCCGGCTGGGCGCGGCCCGCTCCCAGCCGCCACGCCGCCAGAGCCACTCCCATGGCGTCGAGGTCACCCATGATGCCGCCGTGCGGGGCCGTCACGGTCTCGCTGGCAGCCCCGATGGGCAACGGGCGGGTCAGGTCCCCGCCCTGGGCCGCCACCAGCGCGCGGAAGCAATCCATCGCGCTGCCGTCGCGCAGTGCCTCAGCCGGGTCGGTGCCGTCGACGCCTGCCGCGTCGAGCATCTCGGTGGCCAGCGCCAACGTCAGTTCGACCACGTCGGACGGCCCGCCGCCGGCCAGCACCTCCAGCGACTCGGCGACCTCCACAGAATTGCCGACGGTCCGCCCCAGCGGGCAGTTCATATCGGTGAGCAGGGCGCGGGTCGGGATCCCGCTGGCATTGCCGAGACCGACCATGGTCGCCGCCAGCTCACGCGACTCCGCCTCGGTCTTGAGGAACGCACCGCGGCCGACCTTGACGTCCAAGACCAGCGATCGCGCCCCCTCGGCCAACTTCTTGCTCATCACCGAACTGGCGATCAGCGGCAGCGACTCGGTGGTGGCGGTGACATCGCGCAACGCGTAGATCTTGCGGTCCGCCGGCGCCAGCTCGCCCGCGGCGAACACCGCCGCCCCGATATCCCGAAGTTGTTGCCGGATCCGGTCTTTCGACAGTTCTGCAGTGAACCCCGAGATCGCCTCAAGCTTGTCCAGCGTTCCTCCGGTGTGCCCGAGCCCACGCCCGGCCGCCTGCGGAACGACGGCACCACAGGCCATCACGACGGGCAGTAGCGGAATGGTGATCTTGTCCCCCACTCCGCCGGTGGAGTGTTTGTCCACCAGGGCCAATGGCCTGCCGTCACGGCGAAGGTCGGTGAAATCGAACCGCTCTCCGGAGTCGACCATCGCCGCCGTCCACCGGGCGATCTCGGCCGGCGTCATGCCCCTGAGAAAGATCGCCATCAACAGGGCTGACATCTGTTCGTCGGCGACCCGTCCGTGGGTGTAGCCGTCGATCACCCAGTCGATGGCGGCGTCGGACAGCACCCCGCCGTCACGTTTGGTCCGGATGACCGACGGAGCGTCGAGATGCGGCATGCCCGTCAACCTACTCGCCGGTAACTAGCCGGGCCCCGGAGTTGTTGGACCACTTGGTCTTACCTGCGCTCCAGATCCTCGGGCCCGAAGGCGTCGGGCAGTAGCTCGCGCAGCGGTCGCGGGCCGTGCCGATGGTCGATGAGCAGCTCGGGCCCACCGTGCTCGAGCAACACCTGCCGACAGCGCCCACAAGGCATCAAAAGACCCCCGTCCGGGCCCACGCACGACAGTGCGACAAGCCTTCCGCCGCCTCCGGAATGCAGGGCACAGGCCACAGCGCACTCGGCACAGAGACCTAGGCCATATGAGACATTCTCCACATTGCAGCCGGTCACGATCCGTCCGTCGTCGACCAGAGCGGCGGCACCGACCGGAAAGCCCGAATAGGGCGCGTAGGCGCGCGATGACGCCTCAATTGCCTTGCTACGCAGCAGATTCCAGTTGATTTCGATGGTCATGCGACAACCTCGGACATAGGCTCTGAATGCATTCCGAAACCCCAATTCCCGACCCGCACATTAAGATAGGTAAGCCTAACTTTTGCTTGGTTGGTGGGCCGAACTGCTCAACCGTAGTTCGTTCGCCACTGCAAATGGGTTTAGAGTCGCCCCGAGGTTTGGGGCTAATTACTCCGCAGTCCCAGACGTCCCACCGATGGCGTTGGAGGGCCCGATGAGTACTCAAACGGAGGTACCGGCTCCGCAACCCAGGAAATCACGACGGCGCACCCTGTACAAGGGTGATCCGGGCATGTGGTCCTGGGTGCTGCACCGTATTACCGGTGCCACGATCTTCTTCTTCCTGTTCGTACACGTCCTTGATACCGCGTTGGTCCGGGTAAGCCCGCAGGCCTACAACGAGGTCATCGAGACGTACAAGACCCCCATCGTCGGATTGATGGAGATCGGCCTGGTCGCCGCGGTGCTGTATCACGCACTGAACGGCATCCGCGTCATCCTCATCGACTTCTGGCAGCAGGGTCCCCGCTACCAGCGGCAGATGCTCGCGGTTGCCGTCGGCATCTTTGCCGTGGTCCTCATCGCAGCACTAGGAGTCATCGGCATGCACATGGTGGAGCGGTTCCTGTGAGCGCGCCAGAAGCGGGCGAGTCGCGGTTGGGCCGTCCGGCACCGGTGCTGGAACGTGAGCACGACCGACCGGCCGCGCTGGACCACCCCCGCGCGCCCCGTCGCCCCCGCGGTATCCCGTACTTCGAGAAGTACGCCTGGCTGTTCATGCGGTTCTCAGGTCTGGCACTTGTTTTTCTGGCGCTCGGCCACCTCTTCATCATGCTGATGTGGCAGGACGGCGTGTACCGCATCGACTTCAACTACGTCGCGCAGCGCTGGGCCTCCCCGTTCTGGCAGATCTGGGACATGGCCCTGCTGTGGCTCGCGATGATCCACGGCGCCAACGGCTTGCGCACCATCATCGGCGACTACGCCCGGAAGAACGTCACGAAGTTCTACCTGAATTCGCTGCTACTGCTGGCGACAGGCTTCACATTGGTTCTGGGCACCTACGTCCTGGTCACCTTCGACCCGAATATTGGGGGCTAACCAATGATTCAGGAACATCGCTACGACGTCGTCATCGTCGGTGCCGGCGGCGCCGGCATGCGCGCTGCCGTCGAGGCCGGTCCGCGCGTCCGTACCGCCGTGCTGACCAAGCTGTACCCGACGCGGTCGCACACCGGCGCAGCCCAGGGCGGCATGTGCGCCGCACTGGCCAACGTCGAAGAGGACAACTGGGAGTGGCACACCTTCGACACCGTCAAGGGTGGCGATTACCTCGCTGACCAGGACGCCGTCGAGATCATGGCCAAGGAGGCCATCGACGCGGTGCTGGACCTCGAGAAGATGGGGATGCCGTTCAACCGCACCCCCGAGGGCCGCATCGACCAGCGTCGTTTCGGCGGGCATACCCGCGACCACGGCAAGGCCCCGGTCCGCCGGGCCTGTTACGCCGCCGACCGCACCGGCCACATGATCCTGCAGACGCTGTACCAAAACTGCGTAAAGCACGACGTCGAGTTCTTCAACGAGTTCTACGCCCTGGACATCGCACTGACGGATACTCCGGCGGGCCCGGTGGCCACCGGCGTCATCGCCTACGAGCTGGCGACCGGCGACATCCACATCTTCCACGCCAAGGCAGTCGTGTTCGCCACCGGCGGCTCGGGCCGGATGTACAAAACCACCTCCAACGCCCACACGTTGACCGGTGACGGCCTCGGCATCATCTTCCGCAAGGGACTTCCCCTGGAAGACATGGAGTTTCACCAGTTCCACCCGACAGGTCTGGCCGGGCTCGGGATTCTCATCTCGGAGGCCGTGCGCGGCGAGGGCGGCCGGTTGCTCAACGGCGAGGGCGAGCGGTTCATGGAGCGCTACGCGCCCACGATCGTCGACCTGGCCCCACGCGACATCGTCGCCCGCTCGATGGTGCTCGAGGTGCTCGAAGGCCGCGGCGCCGGACCGAACAAGGACTACGTCTACATCGACGTGCGCCACCTGGGCGCCGATGTGCTGGAGGCCAAGCTTCCCGACATCACCGAGTTCGCCCGCACCTACCTCGGCGTCGATCCGGTGACCGAACTGGTCCCGGTCTACCCGACCTGCCACTACGTCATGGGCGGCATCCCCACCACGGTCAACGGCCAGGTGCTGCGCGACAACACCAACGTCATCCCCGGCCTGTACGCCGCGGGTGAGTGCGCGTGTGTGTCGGTGCACGGCGCCAACCGGTTGGGCACCAACTCGCTGCTGGACATCAACGTGTTCGGCCGCCGTGCCGGTATCGCCGCCGCGGAGTACGCCGCCAACCACAATCACGTCGACCTGCCCGAGGCCCCGGCCGACATGGTGGTCGGCTGGGTCGGCGACATCCTGTCCGAGCACGGCCACGAGCGTGTCGCCGACATCCGCACTGCGCTGCAGCAGTCGATGGACAACAACGCCGCGGTGTTCCGCACCGAGGAAACCCTCAAGCAGGCGCTGACCGACATCCACGCACTCAAGGAGCGGTACAGCCGAATCACGGTGCATGACAAGGGTAAGCGCTACAACAGCGACCTGCTCGAGGCCATCGAGCTCGGCTTCCTGCTGGAGCTGGCCGAGGTGACCGTGGTGGGTGCGCTCAACCGCAAGGAGTCCCGCGGCGGACACGCCCGCGAGGACTACCCGAACCGCGACGACACCAACTACCTGCGGCACACCATGGCCTACAAGGAGGGCGACGACCTGCTCTCCGATATCCGGCTGGACTACAAGCCCGTCGTCCAGACCCGGTACGAGCCGATGGAAAGGAAGTACTGACCCATGAGTGCACCTGTCATCGACAAGCCTGAAGCCGGCGATCCACCGCTGCCTCCCGTGCCCGAAGGCGCGGTCATGGTCACGCTCAAGATCGCCCGGTTCGATCCGGAGAACCCTGACGCCGCAGGCTGGCAGAGCTTCCGGGTTCCCTGCCTGCCCTCAGACCGGCTGCTCAACCTGCTGCTGTACGTGAAGGGCTATCTGGACGGCACGCTGACCTTCCGGCGGTCCTGCGCACACGGCGTGTGCGGCTCGGATGCCATGCGGATCAACGGTGTGAACCGGTTGGCCTGCAAGGTGCTCATGCGCGACCTGCTGCCCAAGAAGGCCGGCAAGCAGCTCACCATCACCATCGAGCCGATCCGCGGCCTGCCCGTGGAGAAGGACCTCGTGGTGGACATGGAGCCCTTCTTCGACGCCTACCGCGCCGTGAAGCCGTACCTGATCACCAGTGGCAACCCGCCCACCAAGGAGCGCATCCAGAGCGCCACCGACCGGGCCCGCTACGACGACACCACCAAGTGCATCCTGTGCGCCTGCTGCACCACGTCGTGCCCCGTCTACTGGAGCGAGGGGTCCTACTTCGGGCCCGCCGCGATCGTCAACGCGCACCGGTTCATCTTCGATTCGCGTGACGAGGCGGCCGCCGAGCGGTTGGACATCCTCAACGAGGTCGACGGCGTCTGGCGCTGCCGCACCACGTTCAACTGCACCGAGGCCTGCCCGCGTGGCATCCAGGTGACCCAGGCAATCCAGGAGGTCAAGCGCGCGTTGATGTTTGCGCGCTAGATCTTTGGGCGTCGACACTGCGGCCAGATCGTGTTTTCGAGCGAAATCACGATCTGAGCGCAGAGTCGGCGCCCGTTTTGCGCTGTCACACATTGCGGGGCTGCCTCGTCTAACGGGTATGACCGAGACACGCATCGCCCCTGTAACCCCCAAACAAGCCGGCCTGCTCACCCGCGCCATGTACTGGTACGCCAAGCGCCAGTTCGGTGAGGTGCCCGAGCCCTTCGCGGTGGCCGCGCACCACCCGCGCCTGCTGGTCGCCAACGGTGTCCACGAAATGCTGCTCCAGAGCGGCTCCAAGAAACTACCCGCCACGGTCCGTGAGCTCGCGGTGTTCTGGACCGCCCGCACTGTCGGCTGCTCATGGTGTGTGGATTTCGGCTCCATGCTGATGCGGCTGGAGAACCTCGACGTCGAACGGCTCAAGTCGATCGACGACTACGCAACCTCCCCGTTGTTCACCCCTGACGAGCGCGCCGCGATCGCCTACGCCGACGCCATGACCACCGATCCGCACACCGTCACCGACGAGCAGGTGGCCGACCTGCGCAAGCGCTTCGGCGACGACGGCGTGATCGAGCTGACCTATCAGATCGGCGTGGAGAACATGCGGTCGCGGATGTACTCGGCGTTGGGCATCACCGAGCAGGGCTTCAACACCGGGGATGCATGCCGCGTGCCATGGGCGTGATACAAAACGCCCATGCATTGGTACACCGGCGACACGCTCTATGACACGGTGCTGACTGCGGCCTTCGCGTTCGCCGCATTCGTGATCATCGGCGGATTCTTCGCACAGAGTTCTTACGGGCGCTTCTCGACGACGAAACTCGGTTTGAACCTCAACCCGAAGCTCGGCTGGTGGCTGATGGAGATCCCGGCGACCGTGGTTTTCTTGATCAGCTACCTGGCCGGGCCGAACCGATTCGAGCCGACATCACTTGTGCTCGCGGGAATCTGGATGCTGCACTACGCCAACCGGGGGTGGTTCTTCCCGTTGGCGATCCGCCAGGCACCGGGCAAGCGCGGCACCTTCAACGTCTCGGTGATCGTGATGGGCATGCTCGTCACCTCCATGCACGGCTACCTCAACGGAACCCTGTTCAGCCACGACTTCTTCGGGCAATACACCTCTGCCTGGCTGACCGATCCACGATTCCTGGTGGGGTTGGTGATCTACCTGTGCGGATTCGCGCTGCTGGTCAACTCCGAATCGATCGTGCGAAACCTGCGAGACAAGAAGAATCCCGGCGGGGCGGAATACCGGATCCCCTTCGGCGGTGGCTTCCGGTTCGTCACCAGCCCGGCCTACCTCGGCGAGATCATCGCCTGGTCCGGTTTCGCGCTGCTGACCTGGGCATTGCCCGGCGTAGCCATCCTGTTGATCACCGCAGGCAATCTGATCCCCCGGGCGATGGGCACCCACGGTTGGTATCGGGAAAAGTTTCCCGAGTACCCCACCGACCGCAAGGCACTGATCCCCTACGTGCTATGACGCGGGCGTGATCTCGATGAAAGCCATTGGCACGCCAAGGGTCTGACTGCTCACGTCGAGGCTGCGCTCGAACAGCTTCATGGGTGCACTCCAGTTGGCGGCAATCACCGCGTCGGCGTGCGCGTGTTCCGACTCGGGCAGGATGCGCGCCACGCCGGCCACCACGGGTCCGCTGGGCTTGCCGCGCAGGCTACTCGCCACCACAAGGACATTCGGGTTGTTGCGGATGCGTTTGACCTTCCCGGTCGACGCATCCGTCCGCACGTAGAGCTTGCCGTCGGCCACACCGTGGTTGATCGGGCTGGGTATCGCCTCACCCGATTTCTTGAAGGTCACCAACACGATCTGCCGGTAATTCTCGAATCCGGCGAACGTGCTTCCCGTCGCGTCGCCGATGTCGAAGGCGTCGCGGTGACGCATCTTGTCCATGCCCCGGAACATCATTCGGCTGAACGTCTGGGTAAGGGTTCCCGGCTCATTGGGCATCACGTCGTACCTCCACGCTCGGCAGCTCCACGAAGGGGGGATCCAGTGAACTTGTCGGGATTGGCGATGTCCCACACCGCACAAACCAGGCCGTCGCGGATGGTCATCGCGGTGACCCGCGGCATCATCTCCGGGTAACCGGCGAGGGCCGGCGATCCCGGGTTGTAGGTGCCGAGCTGGCCGTTGACGAGGGCCAGCTGGCTGTCGGCCAGCCAGTTCGGGCCGTAACGCTGGGCCAGCCCGAACAGGAACCTGGCCACCTTGTCGGGGCCGTGGATGACCCGCGCCGCGGTGGGAGCCCTGCGGTTGGAATCGCCGGTGAACGTGACGTCGGGATGCAGGAGGCGCACCACGGCATCGATGTCACCGGTCGCCAGCGCCGCCATCAGTGCGCCGGCCACCTCGTTGTGTGTGTCGTCGGGTACCGGAGGCGGGGCATCGGCGACCTGCCGCCGCGCCCGCGACGCCAATTGGCGGGCCGAGGCGGCGCTGACCCCGAGCACATCGGCGATCTCGTTGAACGGCACCGCGAAGCCGTCGTGCAGCACGAACGCCACCCGCTGGTCGGGATTCAGCCGCTCCATCACCACCATGGCGGCGAACCGGGCGTCCTCACCGGCAACCACCGCACCCAGCGGGTCGTTGGCCTCGAATCCGGTGACCACGGGCTCGGGCAACCACTCCCCCACGTATTTCTCGCGCCGGTGGGCGGCCGAACGTAGCCGGTCCAGCCCGAGCCGGCTGACGACGGTGGTCAGCCAGGCCCGCAGGTCGGCGATCGTGGTCTGGTTGTCATGCCAGCGCAGCCAGGCATCCTGCACGATGTCTTCGGCATCGGCGTAGGTGCCCGTCAACCGGTAGGCGACCGCCAGCAGGTGCGGCCGCAGCGCCTCGAACTCATCGGTGCGCGCCGCAGTGGTCACAGGCCAAGCTTAATCCCGCCGAGTGTCACGCCAGAGTGGCTGCCGCCGCCGAGTGCCACTCCAGCGTGACATTCGAGGCTGACGGCGGCAGATCGGCGGCGGATCGGCGGCGGATCGGCCTCAGCGCTTGCTGAAAATTGTTCGGTGCCACTCTTTTTCGGCGATCCCGGTGATGTCGCTCATCACATGCTTGATGGTGAGGTACTCCTCGAACGAGTAGTCGCTCATGTCCTTGCCGAAGCCCGACGCACCGACGCCGCCGTGCGGCATCTCCGAGATGATGGGGATGTGGTCGTTGATCCACACGCACCCGGCGTTGATCTCGCGGGAGGCCCGCTGCGCGCGGTACACGTCACGGGTCCAGGCCGAGGCGGCCAGGCCATAGTCGGTGTCGTTGGCCTGCCGGATCGCGTCGTCGTCGTCGGTGAACGCCCGCACGGTCAGTACCGGCCCGAAGATCTCGTCGCGGTACACCTCTGAGGTCTCGGCGACGTCGGCAATCAGGGTGGGCCGGTAGAACGCGCCGGGCAGGTCCGGGATCACCCCTCCGGTGACGACCCGGCCGCCTTGTTCGGGTGCCCGCGCCACCATGCCCGCCACCTTGTCGCGGTGCGCGTACGAGATCAGCGGGCCCAGGTCGGTGTCGGGGTCGTGCGGGTCGCCGACGACGATCTTGCCCATCACCTCGGCGACACCGGCCACGAAATCGTCATACAGGTCGCGAGCCACGATCGCCCTGGTCGCGGCGGTGCAGTCCTGCCCGGTGTTGATCAGCGCGCCGGCCACTGCGCCCTGGATCGCGGCGTCCAGATCGGCATCGTCGAACACCACGAACGGCGCCTTGCCGCCCAACTCGAGCTGGGTGCGGTGGCCATGGACGGCGGCGGCCGACATCACCTTGCGGCCCACGGCGGTCGATCCGGTGAAGGTGACGACGTCGACGTCGCGATGGCCGGCCAGGGCGGATCCGACGTCGGCGCCACCCCCGGTGACCACGTTGAACACGCCATCGGGCAGACCCGCCTCGGTGGCCAGCCGGGCCAGCGTCAGGGTGGTCAGCGGGGTGATCTCGGCGGGTTTGATGACCACCGAGCAGCCTGCCGCCAACGCCGGGATGACCTTCCACACCGCCATCTGCAGTGGGTAGTTCCACGGGGTGATGGTGGCGACGACACCGACGGCCTCGCGTCGAATGCTCGACGTGTGGTCACCCGAATACTCCGCGGTGGCCTTTCCTTCCAGGTGGCGGGCCGCGCCGGCGAGGAAGTCGATGTTGTCGACGCTGCCGGGGACATCGAACTCGGCGGCCAGGCGCACCGGTTTGCCGGTCTGGCTGACCTCCTCGGCCACCAGCTGATCAGCATGTTCGTCGGCGAGCTTGGCGAGCTTGGCCAGCACTGCCGAGCGCTCGGCCGGCGTTGCCTTGGACCAGCTGGGAAATGCCGCCCGGGCGGCTGTCACGGCGTTGTCCACGTCGACGGGGGTGGCCAGGGCGTAGTCGACGACGGCCTGTCCGGTGGCGGGGTCGACGATCCGATGGACAGGCCCGGCCGTCGCGACCGGTGCACCGTTGATCCAGCTGCTCGTTACATCTACTGCCACGCCCATGGGCCCCCACGCTAACCGACGACGGCCTCGACCTCTACGCAATCCCGCGTTCGACACCCTTCAAACAAGGGATTTCATCGATTCAATTGCCACAAACGACGGATTCCGTGCACAATCAGAGGCATGAGCAACCCTGAGGGTGACGACCTTCAGCCCGTACAACTGCGGGTGAACAACAATTCTCGCGGCGCCTTTCAACTCGACGACCTGTCGAAGGCGATCATCGAGAAGTTGCAGGCCGACGGCCGCCGTTCGTACGCCGGCATCGGCAAGGCCGTGGGCCTGTCCGAGGCCGCGGTACGCCAGCGCGTACAGCGCATGGTCGACGCCGGCGTCATGCAGATCGTCGCGGTGACCGATCCGTTGCAACTCGGCTTCGCCCGCCAGGCGATGATCGGCATCCGCTGCACCGGCGACACCCTCAAGATGGCCGAGAAACTCTCGGCCATCGAATCGGTCGACTACGTCGTGCTGACAGCAGGTTCCTTCGACGCCATCTGCGAGGTGGTCTGCGAGGACGACGACAGCCTGCTCGAACTACTCAACACCAAGATCCGCGCATTGCCGGGAGTGATATCCACCGAAACCCTTGTTTACCTGAAACTTGTTAAACAGCAATATAATTGGGGAACTCGATGAGTAACACGAAGACTTCACCGGCCACCACCTCAGATCTGGCCGCCAAGGCCAACCGCCACCTGTGGGGCCACTTCGCCCGACACGGCGAGGGCATCACGCCGCCCATCATCACCCGCGGCGAAGGTGTCCGAATCTTCGATGACAGGGGCAAGAGCTACATCGACGGACTGTCCGGCCTGTTCGTCGTCCAGGTCGGCCACGGCCGCAAGGAGCTTGCCGAGGCCGCGGCCAAGCAGGCCGAGAAGCTGTCCTTCTTCCCGCTGTGGTCCTACGCCACGCCGCCGGCCATCGAATTGGCCGAGCGCATCGCCAACTACGCACCGGGCGATCTGAACCGGGTGTTCTTCACCACCGGTGGCGGCGAGGCCGTCGAGAGTGCATGGAAGCTGGCCAAGCAGTATTTCAAGCTCACCGGAAAACCCGGTAAGCACAAGGTGGTTTCGCGTGCGATCGCCTATCACGGCACCCCGCAGGGCGCGCTGGCAATCACCGGCATCCCGGCGTTCAAGGCTCCGTTCGAGCCGCTGACCCCGGGCGGCTTCCGGGCACCGAACACCAACTTCTACCGGGCACCTGCCGAATACGCCCACGATGAAAAGGTTTTCGGCCGCTACTGCGCCGACCGCATCGCGGAGGCCATCGAGTTCGAGGGGCCGGACACGGTGTGCGCCGTCTTTCTTGAGCCCGTGCAGAACGCGGGCGGCTGCTTCCCGCCGCCGCCCGGATACTTCGAGCGGGTCCGCGAGATCTGCGACGAGTACGACGTGCTGCTGGTGTCCGACGAGGTGATCTGCGCCTACGGCCGCATCGGATCAATGTTCGCCTGCGACGACTTCGGTTACGTCCCCGACATCATCACCAGCGCCAAGGGTCTGACGTCGGGCTACTCACCGCTGGGCGCAATGGTGGCCAGCGACCGGTTGTTCGAGCCGTTCAACGACGGCAAGACGGTCTTCGGCCACGGCTATACCTTTGGCGGGCACCCGGTTTCGGCCGCGGTCGCCATGGCCAACCTCGACATCTTCGAACGCGAGGGCATCAACGACCACGTCAAGGAAGCCGCCCCGGCCTTCCGGGCCACCCTGGAGAAGCTCTACGACCTGCCGATCGTCGGTGACGTCCGCGGTGAGGGCTTCTTCTACGGCATCGAGCTCGTCAAGGACAAGGCGACCAGGGAGACCTTCAACGACGAGGAGTCCGAGCGGTTACTCCGAGGTTTTCTCACTCCCGCCTTGTGGGAGGCCGGGCTGTACTGCCGCGCCGACGACCGTGGCGACCCAGTGATCCAGCTGGCCCCGCCGCTGATCAGTGGTCAGGCCGAATTCGACGCGATCTACGAGATCTTGCACGGCGTGCTGACCGAGGCCGGAAAGCTGCTGTAGCTCGCCACTGTTGCACTACTTGCGCCGAAACGGCATTCCAGCAGAACAAGTTCGAGTAACACCCTGCCGGAATGCCATTTCGGCGTCAGACTGGCAGCGTGCCACACAAACCCCCGATCGACCCGGTCCGTTGGACACCGCCTCCGATCGACCCGCTACCTGATTTCGGTCCTGCCGAACTCACCCTCGTGCCGATGCCCGGCGAAGGTCCCGAAGACGTCGTCGTCGACGCATCCGGGCAGCTGTGGACCGGCCTGGTCGACGGACGCATCGTCCGGGTCTCGCCCGACGGTGCCACGGCCGTGGTCGCCGATACCGGCGGGCGCCCGCTAGGGCTGCACGTCGCCCTCGACGGTCGGGTGCTGATCTGCGACAGCCACCGCGGGCTGCTGGCGTTGAATCCTGACTCCGGGGCGCTGTCGACGTTGGTCGAGTCGGTCGATGGCCGCCCGTTGCGGTTCTGCTCGAATGTGACCGAAACCTCGGACGGCACAATATTTTTCACCGAGTCCACCAGCCAGTTCCATTTCGAACATTTCGCCGGCGCCGTCATGGAGGCCCGCGGGCGCGGCAGCCTGTTCCGGCTGGACAACGACGGTACCGTCACCACCCTGGTGGACGGGCTGTACTTCGCCAACGGAGTGACCACCACCGCCGACGAATCGGCGTTGGTGTTCGCCGAAACCCAGGGCCGACGGCTGTCGAAATACTGGCTGAGCGGGCCGCACGCCGGGACCGTGACGCCACTGGCGGTGCACCTGCCGGGGTATCCGGACAACATCTCCACCGGCGCCGACGGCCGGATCTGGGTGGCGATGGTGTCTCCGCCGAACGCTGCCGCAGAGGCGCTCGCACCACGAGCACCGCTGATCCGAAAGCTTTTGTGGCAGTTGCCCAATCGACTCCAGCCGAAGATCCATCCGCAGGTGTGGGTGCTGGCCTTCGACGCCGACTCCGGCGACGTGCTCACCGGCGTGCAGACCACGCGTCCAGACTTCGGCACCGTCACCGGCGTCGTAGAATCGGCGGGCAAGCTGTGGATGTCCACGATCGCCTTCCCTACGCTGGCATACGCCCAGATCCGCGACCTGGGTTAACGCGTTGCGGCACAATCGTTCTTCAAGGCATCGCTGACGCGCCTGGCGCCGTCGCCGAGCGCGGTCATCTGCTCTCGGTTCAGCGGCGCCAGATAGAACTGCCGTACGAACAAGGCGTAGGTGCACAGCGCCGGCCGCAGGTGATTCTGGCCTTGCCGGGTGATCCCGACGACAATTCCGCGTTTGTCCTCGCGGCTGGGAAACCTACGGACAAATCCGCGCACCTCCAGTCGGCCGACCTGCCACGTCAACCGGCTCGGCGCCAGAACCAGAGCATCGGCCAGAGTGCCCATTCGAACAGGCCGGCGCGCGTCCGCATTGAGCAGATTGAGCAGCTGCAGGTCGGGAACCCCCAGATCGTGTCGGGCGATGAGAGCGGCGTTGATCTCCCGGTAGAGCAGCTCGGCCGATTCACCGAAGCGCTCCCATTGCCGCCACTCTCCGTCACCGACATCCAGCTCGTCTGGGGGACTTGGGGATACAACTGCCAACATCGACTCGAACCGTTTCCTTCGTCGAGGGACGCCAGTCCGGCGACCGCTGCGACGATCACAGCCCAGCCGGCAATTTCGGTCTATGCAGAATGGGACAGCCCGATCACGCCATACACTGCAACGTCATGCACGTGCCGTTGGTCCGGACCCGGATCGCGCAACTCGAGGATCTCAGCGATGCGGTCAACGCCGCCGGGCTGAACGCGTTCCAGATGTCTCGTGAGGCGCCCAGCGGCAACTTGATCCACGCTGACCAGGCCGGTATCGCGTTCACGTCGGGACGCTTCGACAGCCGGGTACAGATCCGCGGCCCACTGTCCGCCGACGCGCTGTCGATCGCCGTCGGCCTGCGGATTCCACCCCGGAACCGGCTCCTGCTGCGAGAGATCGACTCGGGAGTGATCACCGTGTTTCGCCCGGGCGACGAGCACGAGGCATTCCACGACGTGGACTCCCTCTATGCCGTGGTGACCCTGCACGAGGAAACGTTGGAACTCCAAGCCGAACGCCACGGACTCACGCTCTCCCCCAACGCGTACCGGCGCACCAGCATCCATCCACAACCCTTGGCACGCACGCATCTCGAGGCGATATCGCGCTACCTGACCCGGGTGCATCAGGACAACCATGGGCAGCTTGATTCGGCTGCGTTCGCCGATATCGTCGCCGCCTTCATCGGCCACTTCGCGCGGCAACCGGCGCCGCTACCCGTCGTCACGCTCAGGCACCGTCAAAGAGTCGTCGAGTTGACCCGTTCACACATCGACCAGAACCTCGACAGACGTCTCGACATCGAGGGGCTGGCACTGCTGGCCGGGGTGTCCCGACGGACGCTCGCCCGGTCGTTCGAGGAGACGCTCGGAGAGTCACCGCAGTCGTATATCGGCCGGATGCGCCTGCACCGCATCCGAGCCGACCTTCTTGCCGGCGGTCAACAGGTGACAGTCGCGGCGGTCTCCAACCGGTGGGGAATCAGCGAGCTCGGCCGGATGGCGGCCAGATACCGCAGCTTCTTCGGCGAACCGCCATCGCAGACTCGGTTGCGCGGCTCGCTCTGAAGCGTGGTCACATTCGTCACACAAACCACATACGTCACAGCGTGGCAAGCCGGAAATCAGGCCGCGATCGCCTAATCTTCGGACACGATGGCGATCTTGCGGAGGACTACCCAGCGCGTCGTGTCTGTCTTCGCGACACTGGCGATGCTGACGGCACCCCTGATGACGGCCGGTATGGCCAATGCCGAACCCGCCCCCGAGTGCCCGTACAAGGTGACAACTCCGCCGGCCGTCGACGCCTCCGAGGTCCCCAAACCGGGTGAGGTCGCGCCCGGCCCGCTACCGGTGCCCACCAAGACGATTGGCGGCGCGGCATTGTCGGGCTGCGGCGTGATCACCGCCCCCGATACCGCGCCGCTGCCCAACGACGTCTCCGCCGAAGCGTGGCTGGTCGCCGATCTGGATTCCGGAGATATCATCGCGGCCCGCGACCCACACGGCCGGCACCGCCCGGCCAGCATCATCAAGGTGCTGGTGGCCACCGCCGCCCTCAACGAACTCAACCTCAACAAGCTGGTCGCAGGCACCCAGGAGGACGCCAACTCCGAGGGCACCCGCGTCGGTGTCGGCCCCGGCGGCCAGTACACGGTCAACGATCTGCTGCACGGGCTGCTGATGCACTCCGGCAACGACGCCGCACACGCGCTGGCGGCGCAGTTGGGCGGCATGGACCCCGCATTGCAGAAGCTGAACATCTTGGCGGGCAAGCTCGGTGGCCGCGACACCCGGGCGGCCACACCGTCGGGCCTGGACGGCCCCGGCATGAGCACCTCGGCGTATGACATCGGGCTGTTCTACCGGTACGCCTGGCAACATCCGGCTTTCGCCGACATCGTATCGACGCAAACCTACGATTTCCCCGGGCGCGACGGCAATCCGTCCTACCCGGTGGAAAACGACAACCGGCTGCTCTACAACTACCCGGGCGCCCTCGGCGGCAAGACGGGTTACACCGACGACGCCGGGCAGACGTTCGTCGGCGCAGCCGAACGCGACGGCCGCCGCCTGGTGGCCATCCTGATGAAGGGCACCCGGGTGCCGATCGCACCGTGGGAGCAGGCGGCGCACCTGCTCGACTACGGTTTCGCCACTGCACCGGGAACCAAGGTCGGAACCCTCGTCGACCCCGACCCGTCACTCAAGGCCAAGCCCGCGGAACCCTCAGCGGCCCAAGCCGCTTCGGTCCTGCCGCCGGCAGATACCTTGCCCGTGCGGGTTGGCGTCGCGATCGTTGGCGCCCTCATCGTGTTCATGCTCATGATGGGCGCGCGGTCGCTGAATCGCCGCACCATCCTCTGACCGCACACGGGTTCCACGTCCCATAAGCGACGTTGCCCATCATGCGCCAATGGGAATGGCAAGCATCAGCGGTTCCAAAATCGGAAATGAACATGTTTCAGTCGTGCCGATTCATCGTTTACCTATTTAGCCGACAACGGCAGGCATAGCTAATTGACTCCGGTTCTTTCCAAGCTCCTGAACAGGGACTACACCGGCTAGCTGGATTCATACACACTCGGCATTTACACAATATTTTTCACACATTCGAGATATTTTTCGAATGTGTGATGACTATTGCCAATAGTGATCGGAATTCATACCTCCACTGCTAAATTCAGCGCCGGTCAGGGCCGCCCTGGCCCGATCAACAAAGGAATCCGGTTGCAACTCACACTTCGCCCCTACGTCACCGCCGGCGTAGCGCTGGCCGGCGCCAGCGTCATCGCCATCAGTCCGATCAGCCCCGTGACATCCGACATCCACGCGCCGACGATCAGCACCCACTCAGCGGCCGTGGACCTCGCCGCCGCCGTCAACCCCATCGGCGACCCCATCTCGGCATGGGTCACTACCGTCACGAACGCCGCCCAGAACCTGGGTGCGCTCGGCGGGCAGGTCATCGGTAACGGCGCGCCCGTCTTGACCCAGATCCTCGCCAATCAGATGGGCTACGCCAACCTGGTCGGCACCGGGTTCGAGAACTTTCGCATCGGATTCGAGAACTTTCTGAATTCCACACTGCCGTTCTACCTGCAGTACGCGTCCGACTTTCTCAAAGCAGGCCAGATCGGAGAGGCATTCAGCTGGGGTGTCGTCTACCCGATAGTCGGTGCACTTCAGACGATGTTCCCGCTGATCAACAACCTGAAGATCCCGGCCATGATGGCGCAGAACGTCGCCAATGTGCTGCAAACGATTCCCAATGCCATCCAGCCCATCGGTCTTGGCGCAATAAATATGCTGGCGAATCCCTTTCATGCGTTTGGGGCCCAGCTGCAAAATGTTTCCGACGCGGTGAACGCCGGTGACCCACTCTCCGCGGTGAACGCGGTACTGAACATTCCCGCCGCGATGACGGACTCCTTCCTGACCGGTGCGCTCAAGCCGTACGTGAGTTTCTTCGATACCGGCGTCATCGCCGCGCTGGTGGTGGACCTCCCCAGAACCATCGCGGCGGCGATCAAGCCCCCGGCTCCGGCGGTCGCACCCACTACTGTGGAATCTGCGCCTGAAACGTCAGTGATTGGTCCGCCCGTCACCAAATCACTGTCTGCCGCGACAACGCCCAACGCGTTGCCCGCAAACGCCGATCAAACACTTGTCGCCGCTGAACCCGCCAAAGAACTCGCGAGCGGTGTGACCGGCACAGTTGACAGCATCACCAGCGCTGCTACGTCGGCGATCGATGCGGTGAAGACCGTGACGTTGAAAGTCGATTCGAAGGCTACGGTGACCGAGACCCCCACCGCCGTCGAAAGTTCCGCTGACACCGACGGCGCCGGCGACACCGACGACTCGGCTACCGCGGGCACCGGAAGCGATGCGACGGACGCGTCAAAAGCCAAGGCCGACAAGGAGTCCAAGCGGGACGCGCGGCAACAAGCCAGGGCAGAACGCCAGCGTGACCGACAGGCTGCAAAGAAGGAATCCAAGGCCGACAAGCACGTAGCCAAAGCCCACAAGAGCAGCGGCGGCAAGCACCGCGCCGCCAAGAGCGCCGGCAGCAGCGAGTAACCACACCAGGACCGGTGGGCCCACTCCTCCGGGGTGCACTTCACCCCGGGGACGGGCCCACCGCCCGATATGAAGACTTCAGAACCGCCGGCGCATCACCCTGACAGCAACCGGTGGTGAATGTGCCCGATTCGGCTGACAACTAATTACCGCTCGGGTTAAATACATTCCGGGCCTGCCAACCCGTCGCCGCTCTCGACGGTTTGGCAGGCCCACCATCACCAACGTCGCAGGAGCTGCTCGGCATCGCCAGACAGCGACGCCACGATCTCGGCCGCGTCAGCCGGGCGCCGCACCGAGCCCACGCCCTGCCCCGCATTGACCGGCGAGCCGCGCAGCACACGTTCGGGAATTGTTGCCGGCCATCGATATCCGGCGGCAAGGTCGTACTCGGTGGTGAGCTCGGTGCAGTCACTGTCTGCGGCCAGCAGGGCATCACGGGCCGGGGCCGGGGTCAGCGCCTCGGCACACGCCGCGAAGGCCGTGCCGACCCAGGCCGCAGCCGCTCCGGCCGCCAGCACTGCGGCCACTGCTCGTGCCGAAGAAATCCCGCCCGCCGCCAACACCGGTACGTCGACGGCGTCGAGCACCTCCGCCAAGAGCGGCAGGGTGCCGACCGTCGGCTCTCCGTGGCCACCGCCTTCGGCGCCGCGCGCCACAAGGACGTCGACGCCGGCGTCGACCGCTCGGCGGGCAGCGTCGACGGTCGCCACCTGGGTCGTCACCGTCAGGCCCGCGTCATGCGCCCGACGCACCCAGTCCCAGTCCACACCGAAGCTCACGCTCAGCAACGCCGGCCGGGCGGCCAACGCCACGTCGAACAGATCCGGCCGATCCTGGGTGACCCAGTGCACCAGGCCAATTCCGAATCGCTGCCCATCGAGTTGCTTCAGTTCGGCGGTCAATTGTTCGGCCGTCGCCGAACTGCCCATTCCGACCATCCCCAGACCGCCAGCCGCCGAGACCGCAGCCGCCAGTCGGCCCCCCGCCGCACCACCCATCGGCGCGTTGACGATTGGAACATCAATACCCATTGATCGCGACCAGGTGGTTGTCAAACTCACAACCTGCAATGTTACGTCGTTGTTACTATGGGGACCGCCAGCACATGGCACCGGACGAGGCGCACCCGTACCCGGCCAGCGACAAGACGGGGTGTTTGGAGGTGTGCCATGGCTTGGCTGATTCTCGTGGTCTCGGGTGTCCTCGAGGCCGTGTGGGCGACCGCCCTGAGCAAGACCGAAGGCTTCACCCGGCTCTGGCCGTCGGTGATTTTCGGTGTCGCGCTCGTGTTCTCGATGATCGGGTTGGGCATCGCGATGCGCAGCCTGCCGCCGGGCACCAGTTACGCGATCTGGGTCGGCATCGGCGCGGTGCTCACTGTCGGCTACGCGATGCTCACCGGCGCCGAACCCGCATCGGTGATCAAGGTGCTGCTCATGCTCGGCGTCGTCGGCTGCATCGTCGGCCTCAAGGTCGTCAGCCACTAACGGCGCGAGAACTCGGCCGCTCCACGTTTCGTGCCGGCGCTTTGTCACGCCAGCGTGGCTGTCGAGCGCCAACGCCACTCAGGCGTGACAAGGTGCGGCGGGCCTGCACGCCAGCGTGACGCTCGACCTCGGGCGCCACTCTGGCGTGACAATGGGGGGAGAGCGGGACGAGAGCGAGCGCAACCGCTAACGGCGCAACAGCCGCGAAAGCCCCAGAGCGCCAATGGCTCCCATCGCAGCCGCGGCCAAGGCGCCCCGCAGCCCGATCCCCTCGCGGACCTGCACCCGCGTGACGATCTGCACTGGGTCCGGTGGCGGCACCGGTGCGACCGCCAGACTCTCGGTGGACGTCGCCGCCCACGCGGTGGCGAACAGGATGAGCCGTGCGGTGACATAGGCAAACACCATCAAGCCCAGCACCGGGCCGAACGTGGCTCCGGCGGGGCCGTTCAGCACGGACTGCAGGTAGATCGACGCCACCTGTTTGAAGATCTCGAAACCCACCGCGGCCAGCAGACCGGCCCGGAGAGACCGGCGGAAGGGCACCGGCTCACGCGGCAACCGGGAGATGATCCAGCTGAACAACAGCCACGAGATCGAGACCGACACCGCGATCGAGATGGCCCGCAACCCGCTACCGAGTACCGCGCCATCGTGAAGACCGATCCAGCGCAACACCTTCCGCATCAAACTGGGGTCGCCGAGGACGGTCAGTCCGATGGTGAGCACCATCGCCAGGAATGCCGACACCAGGGCAAACAGATCCGAGAGCTTGTTGCCGACGAAGTTGGACTCGGCGTGTTGACCCCACATCTGGCTCAGCGCCTGCCGGAGGTTGGCCATCCAACCCAGCCCGGCCCACACTGCCGTCGCGAGACCGATCACGCCGACCGTGCCGCGGGAATCGATGGCGGAGTCCATCAGGGTGACCAGTTGCTGGCCGAGATCACCGGATACCGCCTGACGGATCTGGTGGTCGATTTCCTCAAGCAGGTCCGGACGCCGGGACAGCAGGAAGCCGCCGGCGGCGAAGCCGACCATCAACAGCGGAAACAGCGCGAAAATGGTGAAATAGGTGATGCCAGCGGCGTAAAAGTTGCCGCTGCATTCGTCATAGCGCTCCTGCGCCAGCATCACATGGTTGAACCAGGGAAAGCGCGTACGCACCCTCGCCAGCAATCCTGGCTTCTCCGGCTTGTCCACCGCCAACCCCTCCCCTGGCGCCTACGGCGTTTGCTGAAGAAACCCTATCCTGTCGTAAACCCGGGCGAGAGTCTTCCCCGCGACCTCCCGGGCGTGTTCCGCCCCGGCGGCCAAGGCCGCCTGGAGTTCGGTCGGATCGTCCAGCAGTTCGTCGACCCTGGCCTTGATCGGCGTGACGAACTCCACCACGGCCTCGGCGGTCTCCTTCTTGAGATCGCCGTAGCCACGGCCGGCATAACCCTCGACCAGCTTGTCGATATCGGCACCGGTCACCGCGGACTGGATGGTCAGCAGGTTCGAGATGCCGGGCTTGGCCTCCGGGTCGAACCGGATCTCGCGCTCGCTGTCGGTCACCGCCGAGCGGATCTTCTTGGCCGTCGCCTTCGGGTCGTCGAGAAGGCTGATCAGCCCGGCGTCGCTGGCCGCGGACTTGCTCATCTTCGCCGACGGATCCTGCAGGTCGTAGATCTTGGCGGTTGCCTTGGGGATCATGGCCTCGGGCACGACGAAGGTGCCCGGGAATCGGGCGTTGAACCGCTGCGCCAGGTCGCGGGCCAACTCCAGATGCTGACGCTGGTCCTCCCCGACCGGCACCAGGTCGGTGTCGTACAGCAGCACGTCGGCGGCCATCAGCACCGGATAGGTGAACAGCCCCACGGTGGTGGCATCCGCACCCTGCTTCTGCGACTTGTCCTTGAACTGCGTCATCCGTGATGCCTGACCGAAGCCGGTGAAACACCCCAGCACCCAAGCTAATTGACTGTGCTCTGGCACGTGGCTCTGGACGAACACGGTGCTCCGGGTCGGGTCGATGCCCAGCGCCAGGTACTGCGCGGCAGTCACCAGTGTGCGGCGGCGCAGCGTCTCCGGGTCCTGGGGCACCGTGATGGCGTGCTGGTCGACGACGCAGAAGAACGCCTCGTAACCGTCCTGTAGCTGCGCCCAGTGCGTGACGGCACCGAGCGCATTGCCGAGGTGCAGGGAGTCAGAGGTGGGCTGGGCGCCCGAGAATACGACCTGTTTGCTTCCGCTACTCATGATCTTCTGATTTTCGCACTGGCGTCATCCGGACTACTCGGGGGTCAGCTGCTGCAGCACCCGCAGGAACACTTTTCGATCGTCGGCAGACAACTCACCCAGCCACCGCTCCTCCCCGCGCTGGATCTCCCGCTGCGCCGCGTCCTTGACCGCGCGGCCCGCCGCGGTGATGTTCAACAGCCGTACCCGCCGGTCGTCGGGGTCGGCCCCGCGCTCGATGAAGCCCTGTTGTTGCAGGTCATCGAGGGTGCGGATGATGCGCGTCTTGTCAGCGCCGATCGCCTCGGCCAGGGCCGCCTGGGTCCGCACCGAAGACCGGTCCAGGGCCAGCAGCACGACATAGCCCCACATCGTCAGGCCGTGAGCGTCCAGCACGGGCTGCTCGGCGGCGATCAGGTCCCGCATCAACGGGGCGAGCATCGCTGCCAGATCCGGACGCTTCGACATCGGCTCATCGTAGGCGTTGCCATATCGTGTGCCTCCGCTTATCGTAAGCGTATGCCTACTATCGACACCGACCTACGCCCCGTGCATCGCGTCGCCGTTCTGCGCTCCATCGATGCCGTCGACGCGGTCCGCCCCTCAGACCTGGACCGCCCCACCCCCTGCGCGGAGTGGACACTCACCGGCCTCCTGGCCCACATGACCGCGCAGCACCATGGGTTCGCCGCCGCCGCACGAGGAAACGGTGCCGACGAGGCGACATGGAAGGCCGAGACGGTGACCGACGCCGTGCGCGCCGACCCGGCCGGCACCTACGCCAAGGCCGCCCATGACGTGCTCGACGCGTTCGCCGATGACGGGGTCATGGAGACGACGTTTGCACTACCCGAGTTCGGCCCGGATGCGACGTTCCCGGGCGCGCTGGCGGTCGGATTCCACTTCGTCGATTACGCCGTGCACGGCTGGGACGTCGCGGCCAGCCTCGGAGCGGCCTACGAGCTACCCGCTGACGTGGTCAGCGCCGTCTTGCCCTTGGCCATGGCGATCCCCGACGGCGACTTTCGCGACAGTGCGCCCTCACCATTCGGCCGGGCCGTCAATGGTTCGGCGACAACGGATTTCGATCGGATTCTGGCTCACCTGGGCCGGCGGCCGGACTGGCGCCAGCCGTAACTGATTACTCACTCACGAAGAAGTTCGTCAAGTACGTTCTCTAACTCTGGCAGTTTGTCGGTGATCACCTGCCATACCAAAGCATCATCGACATCCGCGTATCCATGAATCAGGATGTTGCGGAATGCCACGATCCGCGCAAGATCTGGAATCCTCGCTGAAAGTCCCTCATCCACTTTCGATAGCTGGTTGAGGGCCTCGCCAATGATCTCCAATTGTCATTCGACCGCAGAACGAAGCAGAGCCTCAGCCTGGTAATCGGCAAACGTTTTCCCATGGCTGAACTGACGGACAAGCGTCACCGCATGCCGCGCATCCCAAAGATATTTCCTTGCATCACGCGGCATACAGAGCTTCCCGTGTCCGCATAACGTGTTGCTTGAAGTACGGGTTCTTGATGCTCGACACCGTCACGACGTCGACCGCGCGCCCGAATATCCGCTCAAGGCCTTCTTTCAGAGAGAAGTACTGATCGAAGTAGTCGAAGTCCGCCCGCACTTCGAACTCGACGAGAACGTCGACATCACTTGACTCGGCGTCGAACGCGTCCCCGACGGCAGAACCGAACACATCGAGTCGACGCACCGAAAGCTCACGGCACAACGCCTCGACCTCATGTCGTTTCGACTCGACCACTTCGTGCACCGTCGCCACCTCCACGGGCAATTGTCCCGACGAATCTAGGGCGTGTCTCGCAAATATCTGTGTCGGCGTTCTGTGCCGAACACTAAGCCGAGGATTACAGCCACATACTGACCACAATCCTCGGCGTAAGCACCTGTAAGCCTATCCCGGCCAGGGTGACTGCGGGCTATGACGAGCGCGCGATCGGTGTGTCGGCAGCCTGGTTGGGCTCAGCCGTAACTGACCGTCACGGGTGAGTGGTCGGACCACCGCAGCGCGTACAGCTCGGCCCGGTCCACCCGCGCCGACGCAGCTCGCGCCGCCAACCCCGGGCTGGCCAGGTGATAGTCGATGCGCCAGCCGGCATCGTTGTCGAAAGCCTTGCCGCGCCATGACCACCAGCTGTAAGGCCCGGCCACGTCGGGATGCAGCACGCGGACCACATCCACCCAGCCGGTGCCCAAGAGCTCAGTGAGCCAGGCCCGCTCACTGGGCAGGAAGCCGGCCTTCTTGACGTTGCCTTTCCAGTTCTTGATGTCATTCTCGGTGTGAGCGATGTTCCAATCACCGCACAGCACCGCGTCACGGGCCTGCAGCTCGGCCATCCGGGCGGCGATGGTGGTCATGAACCGTTCCTTCTCCAGCTGGCGGTCCGTCTCGGCCTCGCCCGTCGGGACGTACAAGCTGGCCACCGTCACCCCCGCGGTATCCACCTCGAGATAACGCCCGTGCGCCTCGAACTCATCGGACACCAGCAGCCGGGCCGCCTCGATGGGATGCCGGGACAGCACCGCAACCCCGTTGCGGCCCTTGACATGCGGAACTGCCGACGCCAGGTTCCACCCGTCGGCCAGGGCCGGGGTCAAGGCATCGTTGAGCTGCTCATCGTCGGCCCGGGTCTCCTGCAGACACACCACATCAGAGTCGGTTTCCTTGAGCCAGGGCAGCAGGCCGAGGTTGTCGGTGGACCGCTGTTTGACCGCGGCACGAATACCGTTGACGTTGATGGTGCTGACGGTCAGAGGTCCTGGAGATGCCACGGCCCAGACCCTACCGACCCCCACCGACAGGCCCCTTGCGGTACCGGCGGTATCACCTTAATGTCGGGCGGCATGGCTGAACGTGCACCCATCCACCTCGGCTCCGGCGAGCCCATCCTGCTGCTGCATCCGTTCCTGCTGTCACAGAGCGTGTGGAAGTACGTCGCACCCCAACTCGCGCAGACCGGTCGCTACGAGGTGTTCGCCCCCACCATGGCCGGCCACCACGGCGGCGCACCAGCACCGATGCTCCTCGACGTCACAGCCCTGGCCGACGACATCGAACGCCGACTCGACGACCTCGGCTGGTGCACCGCACACATCGTCGGCAACTCACTGGGCGGCTGGGTGGCCTTCGAACTGGAACGCCGCGGCCGGGCCCGCACGCTGACCGGCATCGCCCCCGCGGGCGGCTGGTCCCGGTTCACCCCGGTCAAGTACGAGATCATCGCCAAGTTCGTGGCGGCCCTGCCGGTCGTCCTGGCCACCGCGGCGCTACGCCAGCAGGTGCTGAAACTGCCGCTGTCCGAACAGATCTCCTACCTGGCCGTGAGCGCGACTCCCGAAGCGCTCAATGACAGCGACCGACACGACCTGATCGAGGACCTGGCACACTGCCCGGCGTACTTCAAGCTCATGCTCAAGGCGCTGACCACCGCGGGCCTGATGGAGATCCGGAATTCCCGCACCCCCACGCATCTGGTGATCTGCGAAAAGGACCGGGTGCTGCCGGCACCCCGGTTCACCCGGCACTTCACCGCCAGCCTGGCGCCGGACGCCGTCGTCACCACCCTGAAGGGCGTCGGACACGTCCCGATGTTCGAGGCACCCGACACCATCACCCGGGTGATCACCGAATTCGTGGACCGGCATACCGATCCGACGCGCGCGACGGGCTGAGCGGCGAAACCTAGGCCTTCTCGAAAGCCGTCAGCACGTCGTTGAGCGTCTTGCTCGGACGCATCACCGCCGCCGTCTTCTCGGCGTCCGGGTAGTAGTAGCCGCCGATATCGGCCGGCTTGCCCTGGGCCGCGTTGAGTTCGGCGACGATGGCCTGCTCCTGCTCGCCGAGAGCCTTGGCCAGCGGAGCGAACTGCGCGGCCAACTCCTTGTCCTCGGTCTGCTCGGCCAGCGCCTGCGCCCAGTACAGCGCGAGGTAGAACTGGCTGCCCCGGTTGTCGAGCTCACCGGTCTTGCGGGACGGAGACTTGTTCTCGCCCAACAACTCTCCGGTCGCGGTGTCGAGCGCGGTAGCCAGCACCTTGGCCTTGTCGTTGTCCAACTTGTTGCCCAGGTCCTCGAGGCTGGCACCCAGTGCGAGGAACTCGCCGAGCGAATCCCAGCGCAGGTGGTTCTCCTCCACCAGCTGGTGCACGTGCTTGGGCGCCGAACCACCGGCACCCGTCTCGTACAGGCCACCACCGGCCATCAGCGGCACGATCGAGAGCATCTTGGCGCTGGTGCCCAGCTCCAGGATCGGGAACAGGTCGGTCAGGTAGTCGCGCAGGATGTTGCCGGTCACCGAGATGGTGTCCTGGCCGCGGATCAGACGCTCCAGGGTGTAGCGCATGGCCCACACCTGCGGCAGGATCGTGATCTCCAGCCCCTCGGTGTCCTCCTCCTTGAGGTAGGCCTTGACCTTCTTGCGCAGCTCGTTCTCGTGTGGGCGCTCGTCGTCGAGCCAGAACACGGCAGGCATACCGGACAGCCTGGCCCGGTTGACGGCCAGCTTGACCCAGTCGCGGATCGGGGCGTCCTTGACGATCGGCATGCGCCAGATGTCGCCCTCTTCGACCTCCTGGCTCAGCAGCACCTCACCGGTGTCGATGTCGACGATCTTGGTCGTCCCGGCCTGCGGGATCTCGAAGGTCTTGTCGTGGCTGCCGTACTCCTCGGCCTTCTGCGCCATCAGACCGACGTTGGGGACCGTGCCCATGGTGGTCGGATCGAACTGACCGTGGGTCTTACAGAAGTTGATCACTTCCTGGTACATCCGGGAGAAGGTCGACTCCGGGTTGACCGCCTTGGTGTCCTTGGTGCGGCCGTCGGCGCCGTACATCTTGCCGCCGAGGCGGATCATCGCCGGCATCGACGCGTCGACGATCACGTCGGACGGCGAGTGGAAGTTCGAGATGCCCTTGGCCGAGTCGACCATGGCCAACTCGGGGCGGTGCTCGTGGCAGCGGTGCAGATCCTCGACGATCTCTTCGCGCTGTGAGGCCGGCAGCGTCTCGATCTTGCTGTAGAGATCCGACAGACCGTTGTTGACGTTGACGCCGAGCTCATCGAAGAGCGCCTGATGCTTGGCGAAGGCGTCCTTGTAGAAGACCTTGACGGCGTGGCCGAACACGATGGGGTGGCTGACCTTCATCATCGTGGCCTTGACGTGTAGCGAGAACATCACGCCCGTCTTGTAGGCGTCTTCGATCTGCTCCTCGTAGAACTCGATCAGCGCCGTCTTGCTCATGTACATGCTGTCGATGACGTCGCCCTCATCGAGCTTCACCTCGGGCTTCAAGACGATGGTGTCGCCCCCAGCGGTCTCCAGCTCCATGCGTACGTTGCGGGCTTTGTCGAGCGTCATCGACTCTTCGCCGTGGTAGAAGTCGCCGGTCTTCATGGTGGCCACGTGGGTACGCGAGGCCTGCGACCACTTGCCCATGCTGTGCGGGTGCTTGCGCGCGTACTCCTTGACCGCCTTGGGGGCACGGCGGTCTGAGTTCCCTTCGCGCAGAACAGGATTCACTGCGCTGCCGAGGATCTTCGAATAGCGGTCGCGGATCGCCTTCTCTTCGTCGGTCTTCGGATCACCCGGATAGTCCGGGATCGCGTAGCCCTTCTCCTGCAGCTCCTTGACCGCGGCCACGAGCTGCGGGACCGAGGCACTGATGTTCGGCAGCTTGATGATGTTGGTATCGGGCAGCTGGGTGAGGCGACCCAGCTCACCGAGGTTGTCGGGAACCTTCTGCTCGTCGGTCAGGTAATCACCGAACTCGGCCAGGATGCGAGCCGCCACCGAGATATCACTGGTCTGGATATCGATACCGGCCGGTTCGGCAAAGGCGCGAACAATCGGCAGGAAGGAGTACGTCGCAAGCAGCGGCGCCTCGTCGGTCAGCGTGTAGATGATGGTCGGCTGCTGGGCAGTCATGGTTTGCTCTCCCGGCGTCAGGTTCGGTTCGACGAGGATCACTCGTTGTAACCCGCGGTTATTCGCTGCTGTCGTATCGCGGGCCAGACTACAAGGGCGCCGAGAACCGCGGCGGGGCAGCTTTCGTTACTGACCAGTAACTTTAGTGCGCAGCGACGCATCCGACACCTCCATATGCCGACTGAACCGAACGTGTTCCAGTCCCGCGGGCGCAGAACAGGCAAACATCCCGAACAACCGACTGGCACGGCCTCCGCGCGTTGCGATAAGCTGCAGGCCGGTCATGAGTGTCAGCATCAAGCCCCGGCTTGCTGGCCGGCAACCCTCCAACCGCGGTGGGGTGCCCCGGGTGATGACCAGGTTGAGCAGTCGACGGAACGTTTCCGGTCGGCTGCAAGGCAAGCGCGGGTCCGAAGGTACGGGCCCCCAGACAGACAGGGAAACCTGATGGAGGTCAGCCGTATGTATGTGTCCGTGAATTGCCAGTGTCTGCTGCCTGTCGTCGCTGACGGCAGGCGCGACCCCCGGTAACCGACCACACATCTACCTTCGATCCCCTCACCGAGGAGACCCCAGCCATGACAAACCCCGAAAGTGTCGCGAACTGGTCGTTTGAGACCAAGCAGGTCCACGCCGGTCAGACCCCGGACAGCGCCACCAACGCCCGCGCCCTGCCGATCTACCAGACCACGTCGTACACGTTCCGCGACACCGACCACGCCGCCGCACTGTTCGGCCTGGCCGAGCCGGGCAACATCTACACCCGGATCATGAACCCCACCACCGACGTGGTCGAACAGCGCATCGCCGCACTCGAAGGCGGCGTCGCCGCGCTGCTGCTGTCCTCGGGTCAGGCCGCCGCGACATTCGCCATCCTCAACCTGGCCGGCGCCGGTGACCACATCGTGTCCAGCCCGCGCCTGTACGGCGGCACCTACAACCTGTTCCACTACACGCTGCCCAAGCTCGGCATCGAGGTCAGTTTCGTAGAGGATCCCGACAATCTGGACAGCTGGCGGGCCGCCGTGCGACCCAACACCAAGGCGTTCTTCGCCGAGACGATCTCCAACCCCCAGATCGACATCCTCGACATCCCGAACGTGTCGGCCGTGGCACACGAGAGCGGTGTCCCGCTGATCGTCGACAACACCATTGCCACGCCGTACCTGATCCAGCCGATCGCCCTCGGCGCCGACATCGTGGTGCACTCGGCAACCAAGTACCTGGGCGGCCACGGCTCGGCGATCGCCGGGGTCATCGTCGACAGCGGCAACTTCGACTGGACCAACGGCAACTTCCCCGGATTTACCACGCCGGACCCCAGCTACCACGGCGTCATCTTCGCCGAGCTCGGAGCGCCCGCCTACGCGCTGAAGGCCCGGGTGCAGCTGCTGCGCGATCTAGGGTCGGCGCTTTCGCCGTTCAACGCCTTTTTGATCGCGCAGGGATTGGAAACGCTGTCACTGCGTGTTGAACGCCACGTGGCCAATGCACAGAAGGTCGCCGAGTACCTCGCCGGGCAATCCGGCGTGACATCGGTGAACTACGCCGGACTCCCCACCTCCCCCTGGTACGAGCTGGGCCAAAAGCTCGCACCGAAGGGCACCGGCGCGGTGCTCGCGTTCGAGTTGGCCGGCGGCGTGGAAGCGGGCAAGGCGTTCGTCAACGCGCTGACGCTGCACAGCCATGTCGCCAACATCGGTGACGTGCGTTCGCTGGTGATCCATCCGGCCTCGACCACCCACGCACAGCTCTCCCCCGAGGAACAGCTGTCCACCGGCGTCACACCCGGTCTGGTCCGGCTGGCCGTCGGTATCGAGGGCATCGACGACATCCTTGCCGACCTGGAGCAGGGATTCGCCGCTGCCCGTCCGTTCAGCGGCGTCGCGCAGACCGCGGCGACGGTGTAGGACGGCGAGACGACCGGCATGACGATCACCGAAGAGCCCGCCGTGTCCACCCTCCCATTGCCCGCCGAAGGCGAGACCAGCGTGGTGCACATCGGTGCCCTGACGCTGGAGAGCGGCACCGTCCTGCCTGACGTGTCGATCGCCGTGCAGCGATGGGGCGAGCTGTCCCCCGCACGCGACAACGTAGTGATGGTGCTGCACGCACTGACCGGCGACTCGCACGTCACCGGACCGGCCGGCGACGGCCATCCGACCGCAGGTTGGTGGGACGGAGTGGCCGGACCGGGCGCCCCGATCGACACCGACCAGTGGTGCGCGATCTCGACCAATGTGCTCGGCGGCTGCCGAGGCTCCACCGGGCCCAGCTCGCTCGCGCCTGACGGAAAGCCCTGGGGTTCAAGGTTTCCCCAGATCACGATCCGTGACCAGGTCGAAGCCGACCGGGCCGCGCTGGCCGCCTTGGGCATCACCGAGGTCGCCGTGGTGGTCGGCGGTTCGATGGGCGGAGCCCGGGCACTGGAATGGCTCGTCGGATATCCCGAAGAGGTCCGCGCCGGTCTGGTGCTGGCCGTCGGGGCCCGCGCCACCGCCGACCAGATCGGCACCCAGAGCACGCAGGTGGCCGCGATCAAGGCCGATCCGGACTGGCAGGGCGGCGATTACCACGGCACCGGCCGGGCCCCGCTGTCCGGCATGGAGATCGCCCGGCGCTTCGCGCACCTGACCTACCGCGGTGAAGAGGAACTCGACGACCGATTCGGCAACGACGCGCAGGGCGACGAGGATCCGACCACCGGTGGTCGCTATGCCGTCCAGAGCTATCTGGAATACCAGGGCGGTAAATTGGCCCGCCGATTCGACCCGGGTACCTATGTGGTCCTCTCGGATGCGTTGTCCACCCACGATGTCGGCCGAGACCGTGGCGGCGTAGCCAGTGTGCTGAGCAGTTGCCCCGTGCCGGTCATCGTCGGCGGGATCACCTCCGACCGGCTCTACCCCATCCGGCTGCAGCAGGAACTGGCCGAGTTGCTTCCCGGCTGCAACGGCCTCGACGTCGTCGACTCGGAGTACGGTCACGACGGCTTCCTGGTCGAGACGGAAGTGGTGGGCAAGTTGATCCGCCGCACGTTGGAGCTGGCGCAGCGGTGAGCTCGCCCACGGCGCGTTCCCTGTCCTTCGGCTCAGAGGCCGCGGCATACGAACGCGGCAGGCCGTCGTACCCACCGGAGGCGATCGACTGGCTGCTTCCCACCGGCGCCCACGATGTGCTGGACCTGGGAGCAGGCACCGGCAAGCTGACCACCCGGCTGGTGGAACGCGGGCTGAACGTCACTGCCGTCGACCCCATCCCGGAAATGCTTGAGCTGCTGTCGAACTCGTTGCCGGACACTCCGGCACTGCTGGGCACGGCCGAGGAGATCCCGCTGGCTGACAACAGCGTCGACGCGGTGCTGGTGGCCCAGGCGTGGCACTGGTTCGACCCCGAGCGGGCCGTCAAGGAGGTCAGCCGGGTGCTGCGCCCCGGCGGCCGGTTGGGTCTGGTGTGGAACACGCGCGACGAGCGGTCCGGCTGGGTCAAGGATCTGGGCCGCATCATCGGGCCCGAGCATGATCCGAACAACGAGGTGGCGCTGGCCGAGCCGTTCGGCGCCGTCGAGCGCCGCCAGGTGGAGTGGACGAGTTACCTGACGCCGCAGGCCCTCATCGATCTGGTGGCCTCCCGCAGCTACTGCATCACCTCACCGGAGCAGGTGCGCACCCGGACGCTGGAGCAGGTCCGCGAACTGCTGGCCACCCATCCGGCGCTGGCCCATTCATCGGGCCTGGCGCTGCCCTACGTCACGGTCGGTATCCGAGCGACCCTGACCTAGTCCGCTCCGGCGCCGCGCCCTCAGGCGCTGAGCGCATCCAGTTCCGATTCCGGCCCAACCCAACGCTGCAGCGCACCACGTAGTCGGTCTCGGTCGGACTCGGCGAAATCGTCTGCCGCCCAGGCAACATAGCCGTCGGGCCGGATCAGCAGGAACGCGGCGGGCCGGTCTTCTGCGGTCGCCACCGCCACCTCCAGCCGGTCGCGCCAGCCTTCGATCACGTCGGCGTAGTCGCCGCCGGACAGGTCGAGCAACAACGGCCTCCCCGACTGCAGCAACTCGGCAATCCGACGACCGTCATCCAGGACGAAATCGGGGACGAAGAATCCGGACAGCCGATGCTCGTCATCGACGTCGTAACGGACATCCGAGCCGGCCAGCGCCCCGGCGATGTGCGCCGAGCCGTCCGGCGTCGCCAGGAGTTCACCGAAAAGCGTTCGCAGTGCGGTGACTTCGGGACCGGCAGCCATCAGGGCAGCCTGGGCCATCGACTGCATCATCACCCGCTGCCCCGCCGGCCAACGCTCGGTGTGGTAGCTGTCCAACAGACCGTCGGGTGCCCGACCCTGCACCGTGGCGGCCAGTTTCCATCCCAGGTTCATGGCGTCCTGCAGTCCCAGGTTCAGACCGGGGCCACCCATGGCCGAGTGGACATGTGCGGCGTCGCCCACCAGGAAGACGTTGCCGGCCCGGTACTGCGCTGCCTGACGGGTGTTCTGGCCGTTGATCCGGCGCAGGGCATGTGGTCCCGGCCCGTCCGGGGGCGCGATCGGCAGGTCAGCGCCGACCACTCGCCTCACGCTCTCACGCAACTCGTCGATCGTCAGGTCCGGCGCGTCGGCGGGCAGGATGGATCCGTATTCGATGGTCCCGAGCATCGACCGTCCCTGCTGGAATTCCGCATAGATCAGTACACCGCCGTCGAACCGATTGTGCCCGAACGGGATATGTCCGACACCGGGAATGTTCAACGCGCCGTAGCCGGAACGCAACTCCTCCGGCAGGCTGATGTGGGCCACCCGTGCGATCACCTCGGAGGTCAGCCCGGGAAACTCGATGTCGGCCTTCTTCCTGACCGGACTACGGCCCCCGTCGGCGCCGACAAGGTAGGTGGTCGACAGTCGGTAGCTCCCCGTGGATGCCGCGACATCCACGGTGACGCCATCGGATTGCTGCTGGAGATCGACGACCTCGTGCCCCCAACGGATCTCGACCCCCAGGCCCTGCACCCAGTCCACCAGTTGGCGCACCACCTTGGGCTGTTGAATCACCATGCCGTACATGGGGTTCTCGACAACATCGGCGAACGGCACCTGCATGCCGGCGAATATGTAGCCGCCCATGGGCTGCGGAGCCTCGGCCGATCCACTGAGCGTCCGATACAGACCCCGCAGATCGAGCACGCGATTTGCCTGCCCGACAATGCCATTCGCCTTGAGTTCGGGGCTCGGCTCGGGCAGCTGCTCGAGCACCACCGGCCGCACCCCGGCCAGCGCCAGCTCCCCCGCCACCAGCAGGCCGTTGGGACCGGCGCCGCAGATGACGACGTCTACCTGATCTTTCATTTCTTCCCTCCTGGCTCAGGCAGGCCCGCGGCCACCGCCGCGAACCCTTTACGCAGCAGTGACGTGAAAGGCACTGGTGGATCAGCGATCCCGTATTCGTCCATCGCGACATCGCCGACCGCACGCACCACGGCGGCCACCAGCCGCGGATACATATCGCGTTCCGGGTCGGTGCCGGTCCGTTCGGCGATCGCCGTCACCCACTCGTCGGACATCCCTCGGAAGGTCGCATCGCGCATCTCCGGGATCATCAGCAGTTTTCGGACCTCGGCCAGCTGCCGGCGGGTCGGCAGCACGTTCTCCGCGCCGTAGACATCGGACATATCGGCGTCCACCGGACTGGTCACGGACTCGGCGATCGCGGTCCACAGCGGTTCGTCTGCCGGGCGAGACCTCAGCAGGTCGATGCTGCGACGCAAGCGCTCCTGCTGCCGGTATGCCAGCGCGTCGTACTTGCCGGCGAAGTAGTTGGTGAAGGTGCGCAGCGAGACCCCGGCCAGATTGGCGATGTCCTCGCGGGTGACGTTCTCCAGTCCGCGCTCGAACGCCAACGTCAACGCCGCATCGCTCAGCGCCCGTCGTGTATCGCGCTTCTTACGCTCCCGCAGTCCCGGCTCCATGCCACCACGCTAGACCAATTGTTGCCTATTAGGCAATATTGCCCGCTGGGCATTTCCTGTGGGATCGCGAGTGCCGAGCCCATCAGGCGCCTTGCATCTAGGCCCTTGCCGGTGCGCCGAAAGGCCAGTTATTACCCGGAGTTTCCCCAGCTCAGTGCAAGAACTGGCCACTCGGGCGAGAAAATTACGAGGTGCCCAGCGGGTCGATGGTCCAGGCGATGTAGAGCACGATGGCACTCACCGTCGCGGTGGTCGTGAAGTCGATGGTCCGCGAACGCACCACCAGGAGCCCGGCCCGGTCATCGGTCAGGGCCAGCCGCAGCGCGGCCGCAGCGCCCACGCCGATCCCGATGACCAGCGCGCCGCGGCGCCAATAGCCCGCCGCCACCAAGGCGAACGCCGCAATGAAGAACAGCCCGACCACCAGGATCGGCCACTGTCCGGCGAACACCTTGCGGACGAACTCATTCACCGTCACGCCAGTTTCGACTCTTCGAGCTCGACGACATTGCTCAGCAGGAACGCCCGCGTCAACGGACCCACCCCGCCCGGGTTGGGCGACACGTGCCCGGCCACGTCCCAGACATCGGGCGCAACGTCACCGGTGAGCTTGCCGTCCACCCGGCTGACGCCGACGTCGACGACGGCCGCGCCGGGCTTGACCATGTCGGCGGTCACCATGTGCGGCACCCCGACCGCGGCGATGATGATGTCGGCCTGCCGCGTCAGACTCGGCAGATCGCGGGTGCCCGTGTGGCACAGCGTCACCGTGGCGTTCTCCGATCGTCGGGTCAGCAGCAGGCCCATCGGCCGGCCGACGGTGACCCCGCGCCCGATCACCACGACGTGCGCCCCCGCGATCGGCACGTCGAACCGGCGCAACAGGTGCACGATCCCACGGGGAGTACACGGCAGCGGTGCCTCTTTACCGAGCACGAGCCGGCCGAGGTTGGTCGGATGCAGACCGTCGGCGTCCTTGGCCGGGTCGATGCGCTCCAGTGCGGCGTTCTCGTCGAGATGCTTGGGCAGCGGCAGCTGCACGATGTAGCCCGTGCACTCCGGGTTGGCATTGAGCTCGTCGATGGTCTCATCGAGCTGAGCCTGGGTGATATCGGCAGGCAGGTCACGGCGGATGGAGGTGATCCCGACCTTGGCGCAGTCGGCATGCTTGCCGCGCACGTAGGCCTGCGAACCGGGGTCGTCACCGACCAACACGGTCCCGAGCCCGGGCGTGCGGCCCGCTTCGGTCAACTTCGCGACGCGCTGCTTGAGATCCACGAAGATCTCGTCACGCGTGGCCTTACCGTCCAACACAATCGCACCCACGGCTGCCATTGTGTCAGCCACGTGGCAGGCTCAGCATATGAACACCCAGCCCAATGTGTTCACTGATGTATTCAGTGAGGCCAAACTCGGCCCCTTGACGCTGCGTAACCGCATCATCAAGGCCGCCACCTTCGAAGCTTCGACCCCTGATGCGCTGGTCACCGATGATTTGATCAACTACCACCGGCTGCCCGCGGCCGGCGGTGTCGGCATGACCACCGTCGCGTACTGCGCGGTGTCCCAGGGTGGCCGCACCGACGGTTGGCAGATCTGGATGCGGCCCGAGGCGGTGCCCGGGCTGACCAGACTGACCGACACCGTCCACGCCGAGGGCGCTGCCATCAGCGCCCAGATCGGCCATGCCGGCCCGGTGGCCAATTCGCGCACCAACAAGGCCAAGGCGCTGGCCCCCGTGCGGTTCTTCAACCCGCTGTCGATGCGGTTCGCCAAGAAGGCCACTATCGACGACATCCGCGACGTCACCGAAGCCCACGCCAACGCCGCGCGGCTGGCCATCGACTCGGGATTCGACGCCGTCGAGGTGCACCTCGGCCACAACTACCTGGCCAGCTCGTTCCTGTCCCCGCTGATCAACCGCCGCACCGACGAATTCGGCGGGTCCTTGGAGAACCGGGCGAAGGTGGCCCGAGGCGTGGTGCGGGCGGTGCGTGACGCCGTCGACAAGCACGGCGACCGCAAGATCGCCGTCATCGCCAAGCTCAACATGAGCGACGGTATCCGCGGCGGTATCCCGATGGATGAGTCGCTGCAGACCGCCAAGTGGCTCGAGGAAGACGGTGGCCTGGACGCCATCGAACTCACCGCAGGCAGCTCGCTGGTCAACCCGATGTACCTGTTCCGCGGCGGCGCGCCGGTCAAGGAATTCGCCGCGAACTTCAAACCCCCGATCAGCTGGGGCATCCGGATGAGCGGCAACAAGTTCTTCCGCGAATACCCGTACCACGAGGCATATCTGATGCGCGACGCCGAGAAGTTCCGCGCCGAGCTGACCATGCCGATCATCCTGCTGGGCGGTATCACCAACCGCGAGACCATGGACCGGGCGATGGCGGCAGGCTTCGAGTTCATCGCGATGGGCCGGGCGCTACTCGCCGAGCCGGATCTGCTCAACCGGATCCAGGCCGAGGAAACCAAGGGTTCGGTCAAATCGCTGTGCACGCACTGCAACGAGTGCATGCCGACCATCTACAGCCACACCCATTGCGTGGTGACGGGAGCGCCCGACACACTCGTGAAGTGAGCACAGACGCCATCAGCGACACCATGGTGACCTACCGCTACGTGCGGGTCGGGCTGGTCGCGCTGGTGGTGTTCCTGCTGACCTCGCTGGCATTGACCTGGGCGCACACCTGCCCGCAGGGGTCGATCAGCGCGTTCTTCTACACCCGCACCCACGCGGTGTTCCTGGCTTCCCTGTGCGCGATCGGCATCTGCCTGATCGCCTACAAGGGCAGCCGGGTGGGCGAGGACGCGCTGCTGAACTACTCCGGGTTCATGGCCTTCATCGTCGCCCTGGTGCCCACCGGTTCCGACGACCTGTGCCGGCCATGGCTTCCCACGGTGAGCGACCCGTTCGGGGGTGTCGCCAACAACGTCGCCGCACTGTTCGTGGCCGTCGCCGTCGGCACCGGCATGTACCTGGCGCTGGACCGCTGGCGGCGCCCGCAGCGGGCCCCGGTGCCCTCCGCCCCGTCCTGCGCTGAGGCCGCCACCCTGTGGAAGACTGTCGCCACCGCGCTTCTTCGGGTCGAAAAATGGCTCCCGACAGCATTATTGATCATCGCTATCGCCGGCGCCCCGCTGATGTTGTGGGACTGGTTCGCCGAACATGCGCACGTCATCGCCGCGGTGGCGATGTTCCTGGCCATCACGCTCGTCGCGGTCTACCACGCGTGCTACGCACGTGCCGCCGTGCGCCGACACCTGGCCCGGTTCTACGCCACCATCGCGGCGCTCATGCTCGTCACCGTCGTGGCCGGCATCGTGCTGCTGGTCCTGGGGTGGCACTTCGGTGTCATCGCCACCGAACTCACCCTGATTGTGCTGTTTGCGGTGTTCTGGGCCGTGCAGACCTGGGACGTCTGGGACGCCCAGGACCGCTACCCGGAAGAAGCCGTGCCGACCCTGGCCAATACGCCGACTCAGCCGGTGTAGCCGTCGATCTGCAGCGTCTGCCCGTCGCGCCGTAGCACCAACACCGCACCCGGCGCCGGAACGAGCCCCTCCACCGATTCCGCAGGCGCCGTCGCGGTCTGCGCGCACGTCCTCGCGTCGAACGTGCGCAGCGATCCCGGCGTGCCCCGGACGCCGCGGTCGGCAAGGACCAGAGTGTCGGGGAACGCGACGTAGGCAGGCTGGTCGACTCGTCGGCTCGGCACGTTCGTCCGAACCGCCTCGACGCCGTCGGGAACCTGGCACCGTTGACGGCCGTCCGACCCGAACAGGGTCAGCCGGGTGGTCCGGTCAGTCAGAAACCACACCACGAAATCATCACTGGGACCGTATGATTCGGCGAAGCGGCCATCTGCCGGTAATTCGGTGACGGTGCGGTGAACGATGTCGGCATACCTGGCGGCGTCGGGCGCACCGGCGCCCTGCAGCGAGATGACGACCCCGATGCCGTTGGCCGGCTTGGACCCGAGTTGGACGTACCGCTGTTCGATCGGCACCGCCGGGTCGATCTTCCTCTCCGACAGAACTGTGTCCCAACCGATTTCCCCTGTTTCGGGATCGAGGACACTCAACCAGACCTTGCCGTCCTGACACTGGACCGTGGACACCACGCCGGAGGCGGTCACCACGGGTTCGACAATGCCGCAACCGGGATGAGGTGCGGGCACACTCCACAACGCATGTCCGGTCCGGCTGTCATACCGGGTCCAGGTGTGCTGGTCATCCCACCCCACGATGAACGGACCGGTCGCAGAACGTAGACGTCCGCGGGCCGCCTCCTGCAAGCCCGCATCGTCACTGGCCCACAGGTATTCGCCGGTGACCGCATCCAAGCCGACCAGGCCGCCGCCGACGAACGCCAGCACCGTGGCGCCGTTGTCGACCACCCGCATCGCTTCGACGCCCACATCACCGGGGCCGGTACGCGCGTAGTGCCAGCGCTCCTTGCCGTCAGAACCGTAGGCCGTGATGCGGCCGTCGCGATACACCGCGAAACCGGCCCCCGCAGAGTCCATGTCATAGACCGGCAAACGTTGATCACCGAAGGCATCGGGCACCGACACGGTGAACGTCCGCTTCCCCAGCCCGGCGGGTACTGCGGGCACATCGGTAGCCGGCGCCGTCGTCGCGTCCACGAAGCGCCCGTCGTCACCCGCCCGCAACGCGCCCACGGTCACCACCGCGGCAACGACGACGGCGATCGCTGCACCGATCGCCAGCAACTTCACCGAGCCGCGTTCCAAGCGCGGGAAGGCGCGTGCCGCCAGGAACGCCGCCACTGCACCAGCCAGACACAAGCACCACGCCGCCGCACCGAGCGGCAATGCCGTGGTGACCGGGGCGCTGTCCATCACCTTGCGATAGAACGCCGGGATGCCCTGACTGACGTAGGCGATGACCAGTATCGCCGCCACGCCCGCCGCGCCGACCGGGGTAGCGGCAAGGTCACGGTCCGTACGTCCGCGCCACACGCTGTACGCCATCGCCGCGAGCAGCACCAGCGCGATCACCGTCACCGCCAGCACCATCCGATTCGGCAACGCGTCGCCCCAGCGGTGCAGGCCGAAGACGTACCAGCCGCTTTCACCTGCACTGCGCGGTGCAATCAGCCGCGCCCAGGCGCCCAACGCCACGGCCCACACCAACCAGACCACCGCCGCACCGGCCAGCACCGTGCCCACCTGGCGCAGCACGCCGAGGACCCGGACGGCGGCCTTCTGCACCCCTTCAGAACTCATGCGTGCCATCGTCACACGCCGCGACACCCAGGCAACGGCCCAGCCCCGGTGAAAACACCCGATAGAGTTGAGCGCGATGAGCCCTGCGCTGACCGTTCGTTACGACGGGTCGACCCGTACCTTTGCCCCAGGCAACGATGTCGTCATCGGCCGAGACCTCCGCGCCGACGTCCGCATCGCCCACCCGCTGATCTCGCGTGCCCACGTCGTGCTGCGTTTCGACCAAGGCCGATGGGTCGCGATCGACAACGGCAGCCTCAACGGCATGTACGCCAACGGCCGCCGGGTGCCCACGCTCGACATCCATGACGGCCAGGTCGTCAACATCGGCAACCCGGACGGCCCGCAGCTGACGTTCGAGGTCGGCCGGCATCAGGGAGCAGTCGGTCGCACCCCGACCGCGGCGGTGCCGATCGCGAATCGGCCCAGTGGCGCCTGGCCCACCCAGCCCGCCGCCCCCGGCCGGCAGCAGTACGGTCAGCCGCCCGCGGCCCAGCGCCCCGGCTACTCGTCCGGCCCGCAACCGCGCTACCCGACACCGCCCACCGGATATCCCAGCGGTCCGCAGGGCGGCTACCCGAGCGGCCCGCAGAGCGGGTATCCCCAGGGGCCATCGACCTATCAGCCCCCACCGGTACGCAACTCGAACCCGGCTCAGTCCTCGTCGCAGGCGCCCACCACGATGGGCCCGGCCGCCACCTCGGACCGCGGTAGCAGTGAGCCCGCCGGCAACATCGCCACCAGCATGCTCAAGATCCTGCGGCCGGGTCGCACCACCCCGGCGCCGGCAGGTGCGGTGAAGATCGGTCGCAACACCGACAACGACATCGTCATCCCCGACGTGCTGGCCTCGCGGCATCACGCCACCTTGATCCCGCTGCCCGGCGGCACCGAGATCCGCGACGAGCGCAGCATCAACGGCACGTTCCTCAACGGCACACGGGTCGAGTCGGCGGTCCTGCACGACGGGGACGTCATCACCATCGGCAACGTCGACCTGGTGTTCACCGGCGGCACCCTCGTGCGCCGCAGCGAAACCGAAGCCGACACCCGCACCGGCGGCCTCGAAGTGCGTGGCCTGACCTGGACCATCGAGGGCAACAAGACGCTGCTCGACAACATCTCCGTCGACGCCCGGCCCGGCACACTCACCGCGGTGATCGGCCCCTCGGGTGCGGGCAAGTCGACGTTCGCCAAGCAGGTCGCCGGCTACACACATCCGACCAGCGGCACCGTCACCTTCGAGGGCCACGACGTCCACGCCGAGTACGCCTCGCTGCGCTCCCGGATCGGCATGGTCCCGCAGGACGACGTGGTGCACGGTCAGCTGACCGTCCGCCAGGCCCTGATGTTCGCCGCCGAGCTGCGGCTGCCGCCGGACACCACCAAGGAAGACCGCGAACAGGTCGTCATGCAGGTGCTCGAGGAACTCGAGATGACCAAGCACCTCGACACTCGCGTCGACAAGCTGTCCGGCGGGCAGCGCAAGCGCGCCTCGGTCGCACTCGAACTGCTGACCGGCCCGTCGCTGCTGATCCTCGACGAGCCCACCTCCGGCCTCGACCCCGCGCTGGACCGGCAGGTGATGACCATGCTGCGCCAGCTGGCCGACGCCGGCCGCGTGGTGCTCGTCGTCACGCACTCGCTGACCTACCTGGATGTCTGTGATCAGGTGCTATTGCTGGCGCCCGGCGGTAAGACCGCATTCTGCGGGTCGCCCGATCAGATCGGCCCGGAGCTCGGCACCACCAACTGGGCCGACATCTTCAGCACCGTCGCGAGCGATCCGGCCGAGGCCGGCCGGCGCTACCTGGCCCGCACCGGCCCGGCCCCGGAGGCCGCGGCATCGTCGAACCAACCCGGGGACCTGGGTGCACCGGCCAAGACGAGCCTGCTGCGGCAGTTCTCCACGATCGCCCGCCGGCAGATGCGGCTGATCATCTCCGACCGCGGCTACTTCATCTTCCTGGCACTGCTGCCGTTCATAATGGGTGTGCTGTCCCTGTCGGTGCCCGGCACCGACGGCTTCGGCGTCCCCAACCCGATGGGCGATGCCCCCAATGAACCGGGCCAGATCCTGGTACTGCTCAACGTCGGTGCGATCTTCATGGGTACCGCCCTGACCATCCGCGACCTGATCGGTGAACGGGCGATCTTCCTCCGCGAGCAGGCGGTCGGGTTGTCCACCACGGCCTACCTGCTGGCCAAGGTGTGCGTGTACTCGGTGTTCGCCATCGTGCAGTCGGCGATCGTCACAGGCATCACGCTGGCGGGCAAGGGCTGGGGCGAAGGCGCGGTCGAGCACGGCGTGTTCATCCCCAACCGGTCACTGGAGCTGTTCTTCAGCATGGCCGCCACCACCGTCACCGCCGCCATGGTGGGCCTGGCGCTCTCGGCGCTGGCGAAATCCAACGAGCAGATCATGCCGCTCCTGGTCGTCGCGATCATGAGCCAGCTGGTGTTCTCCGGCGGCATGATCCCGGTGACCGGCCGCGTCGGCTTGGATCAGCTGTCCTGGATCACCCCGGCCCGGTGGGGTTTCGCCTCATCGGCGTCGACCGTAGATCTGATCCGGTTGGTCCCCGGCCCGCTGACACCCAAGGATGCGCACTGGGAGCACACCACCAGCGCCTGGCTCTTCGACATGGGCATGCTCGTCGCGCTGTCGTTGTTCTACGTCAGCTTCGTGCGCTGGAAGATCCGCCTCAAGGCCGGCTGAGCTCGCTCGGTACTCGGTCGCGCTCTCACTCTCCAATGTCACGCTGGAGTGGCGCTCGACCTCGAGCGCCACTCTGGTGTGACAGTGCGGTTTGGGGTGCCACGCTGGCGTGACGCTCGACGTCGGCAGCCACTCTGGCGTGATAAACGGCCGACGAGAGGGCCTCCGAGAGTCCGACAGCGGCCTCGGAGAGTCCGAGAGGGACTCGGGAGAGCTACCCGCCGTGGACGTCGAGGCCATGGGCGGCCGAGTAGGCCAGCGCCTGGGCGATGTCGATCTTGGCGCCGCGCACCTTCGCAGTGGTCCAGAAGGTGGGGTCGACGCGGGCGCCGCGCAGATCCGCCTCGTCGAGCTTGGCGTCCTGTACCCGCGCCCCGGTCAGGTCCGCCTGCCGCAGAACCGCCTTGCGCAGGTCCGCACCGACCAGGCTGGCCTCGCGTAACCGGCAGTCCGAGAGGTCGACGCCCCGCAGATCGCAGCCACCCAGCACGGCCAGGGTCAGATCCGACTCGATGATCTTGATCGGCCGCAGCCGGCATTCGGTGAACACCGAACCCAGCAGGCTGCAGTTGGTGAACGTGCTGTGCCACAGCGTGGCGCGGCGGAACGTACAGTTGCGGAACGCCGAGCCGGAATGCTCGGACTCGGACATGTCGACGCCGCTGAAATTGCACTCGGTGAACACCACGCGCTCAGTGCGCAACCGGCTCAGGGCTCCGTCATATTCCTCGGCGCGGAAGTCTACCCCGGTGAATTCCCTGTCCGCCCAGGTTGTTTCGTCAGCTACCACGCGTCAGCCGGGCAACGCGGAAAGCGTGGTCAACGAGTACTCGGTGACCGCGATCAGCGCAGCCTTGGCCGAGTTGCGGTCACGGGCATCCACGGCGACCACCGGGATGTGCTCCGGCAGCGCCAGGGCCTTGCGCACCGCCTGGGTGGGATGCTTTGGCGCGTCGTCGAACTCGTTCACCGCGACGATGAACGGCAGTTTGCGGGCCTCGAAGAAGTCGACCGCGGCGAAGCTGTCCTGCAGGCGACGGACGTCGACCAGGATGATCGCACCGATCGCACCGCGCACCAGGTCGTCCCACATGAACCAGAACCGTCGCTGCCCGGGGGTGCCGAACAGGTACAACACCAGATCCTCGTCCAGCGTGATCCGACCGAAGTCCATCGCGACCGTCGTGGTGCGCTTGTCCGGGGTGCCGTCCAAGGCATCGACACCCTCGGACACGTTGGTGACCAACGCTTCTGTGCGCAGCGGCATGATCTCGGAGACCGCGCCGACGAATGTCGTCTTCCCTACGCCGAACCCGCCAGATATGACGATCTTCGTCGAGGCGGCCCCACGCCGGGCGCCGCCGCCGGAGGCCGAGCGGGGTTCAGAGGGCTCGTAGGCCACGCAGGGTCCTTCCAATCAATTCGCGGCGTTCGTCGAAGCTCGCCGAGTCATCAAGGGTGGCTTCCACCCGTAGATAACCCTGCGTCACCAAGTCCCCGATCAGCACGCGCGCCACGCCGAGCGGGAGAGATAAATGAGCGGCAATCTCGGCAACCGAAGGAGTGCCGGTGCACAACTCTACGATCTGTGCGCGCACATCGTGCCCAGTCCAGCGCGGTTCACGTGTCGTGTCGGCTTTTTGCACCGGCGCTTCCAGCGGAAGATGCACCCGAGAGTCGGTGCGGCCGGCCGTCAGGGTGTACGGCCGCACCAAACTCGGTCGATCGGTGGTTTCCGGTTCGTCCACAGGCACCTCGCGAAGGGCAGAAGGATCAGGGACTCAGGACGGCTGCGGAGTACGGCGCGAAGACTGCACCACCGCACCGACCCGCTCGACCAGAATCGCCATCTCGTAGCCGACCTGCCCGATGTCACATGACGGGGTGGTCAGCGTCGCCAGATTGGAGCCGTCGCCCACCCGCATCAACAGCAGGTAACCGTTCTCCATCTCGACCACCGACTGCATCACATGACCGCCGTTGAACAACTGGGAGGCACCGGTGGCCAGGCTGGCCAGACCGGAAGCGACCGCCGCGAGTTGATCGGCCCGTTCGAGCGGCATGTGTTCGCTGGCAGCCATCAGCAGTCCGTCGGCCGAGACCAGCACCGCGTGGGACACCCCGGATACCTCGCGGGCGAACTTGGACACGAGCCAGTCCAGGGAGTCGCGCTGTGTCGGACGCGTCATTCGTTATCGGTTCCTCTGGTCTCACGGGCACGCGATCGCCCGGCGTGCACGCCCCCGAAAAGGTTGCTGGTGCTAGCGCGGACGGCCTCAGGATCACGCGGCGTGAACGCCGCGAACATGCCGCTGTCAGGTTCGTCTGCCGATGCTACCGTCTCCGAGCCATCGTCGTTGCGGTGCACTCCGCCGTTGCGGTGACGGCCGTTGGCGTCGGCCGAAGCCGCCACGACAGCGGCCACACCGCCCGGCACCAGGCGGGCGCCCGGCGTACGCATGGGCAGGCCTTCCTCGGTGTGCTGGTCGACGGGCGCGTCCTGCGCCGCGGCGGCCACCGACCACCCCTTCTCCCAGACCGTCTTCCAGTCCAGGTCGGCGCTGCGCACGTGGGTCGTCGGATCGATCTCGAATTCCGACATCATCGACTGATAGATCGAGTCACCCTGGACGTCCGGGCTCTCCGCCTGGACCGGGGCGGATTCGACCGGTTCTTCCCGGTTCTCGCCGGGATCATGCGCCGGAGCGCTGTGACCGTTCAGATCACTGTGGCCGTTCAGACCACTGTGACCGTTGAGATCACCAGCACCGTTGACGCCCTGGGTGGCGGCCTGCCCGCGGGATGCGAAGAACGACGAGGTGTTGGTGCGTGACGGCCGTCCGGACTCCACTTCGTCGTCGGCGGCCGCGCCCGGTGCTGTGTCCGCCGCCGGGGCGGCTTGGCCCTTGGCCAGGGCCGCACTCTCTTCGGTGTGTACCGGCCACTGCTGCGGCCATTCACTGACCGACTCGTCCGCCGGCTCCTCGACCGGCACCTCAGCCACCGGTTCCGGTTGCGGTTGCGGGGCGAGCGTGCCGGGCAGCTCCGAGATACCGCTGGCTCCCGGACTGCGCTGCGGCAGCAGGTCGAACGGAACCTCGCCACCATTGAGGTGGGATTCGTCGAGCCCGGATCCGACGCTCGAGCCATCGGCAGGATCGGCGTCCAACGACAACGCCGTGGCGATCCCGGCGTGGGCGTCGACGGGCCTGCCATAGGGAAGGTCCTCGACCTGGTCGCCACCATCCCGGGCCAACAATGTGGCCGGGAGGTACACCCCCGCCGTGGTGCCCGAGCTCGGCTCCTCGGCGACGGTGCTGCGCAGCCGCACCACCAGACCGTGCTGGGTGGCCAGTCGCCCGACCACGTACAGGCCCATGTGACGCGCGGTGTAGGGGTTGACCTCACCGCCGGACTGCAGACGGGTGTTGGCGACCCGCAGGTCCGCCTCGGTCATGCCCAGGCCGACGTCGCTGACCTCGATCACCAACGCACCCTTGGCCGCATGCACGGCCGACACCCGCACCTGCGAGATCGGCGGCGAGTAGCGCAGCGCATTGTCGAGCAGCTCAGCCAGGAGGTGGATCAGGTCGCCGGCCACCGCACCGGTGATCTCGACGTCGGCCACCGACGCGGTGACCACGCGGGTGTAGTCCTCGACTTCCGAGGCAGCGGCGTTGATGACCGTCGCCAACTGGACCGGCTTGCTGTGCTCGCGTGCCAACTTGGACCCGGACAGCACCAACAGGTTGGCCCCGTTCCGACGCATGCGGGCCGCGAGGTGGTCGAGCCGGAACAGGCTCTCCAGGCGCTGGGGGTCGTCCTCGTTGCGTTCCAGCTGGTCGATCAGTGACAACTGCTGGTCAACCAGGGAGCGGCTACGCCGCGACAACGTCTCGAACATGTCCGAGACCTGCAATTGCAGCTGAGCCTGTTCACCGGCGAGGAACACCGCCTGCTCGTGTAGCTCGTCGACGGCATGGGCCACCTGACCGATCTCTTCGGTGGTCTGCACCGGGATCGGGGTCACCGGGATCAGCTCGCCGCCGGCGCGGACCCGTTCGATCTCCTTGGCCAGATCCTGGTGGGCCACCCGCAGGGCGCTGTCCCGAAGCGTCCGCAGCGGGCGCACCAGCGAGCGGGCCACCAACAACACGATGACGATGGCGCTGATGATCGCGGTCGCGACCAGGATTGCGTCGCGGATCGCGTCGTTGCGGGCATCGTCGGCCTGAGCCTCGACCGCAGCCGGAATCGACGCGGTGGTGTTCTCGATGATCTGCCCGGCAATCGTGTTGGTGGCCTGCAACGAGGCCACCATGTCCGGGTTACCGACCAGCGGAATCGCCGGGTTGGACATCATCGCCATGCGCTTGACCATCTCGGCGCGCAGCGTGGCCGCCTCCTCGGAGCCACCTCCCAGCACCTTGGTCAGTGCCGCGACCGTGGATGGTTCGGTACCGGCCATCGTGATCATCGAGGTGCGGAGCAACGGTTCCGGCTCAGCGCCGCCGGCGGTGACCAGCATCTGTTGAATGGCCATCTGCCCGCGGGCACCGACCGCCCGGGACAGCGCCTCCACCTGGGCCTGAACCGACTGCTGGTTGCTGTGCACCGAACCGGTGATGGCAGCTTCCCCGGTCAGCAGCAGCGGGCCGTAGTCGAGGATGCGCTGGCGCAGGTCGATCGAGTTCGCCATCACCGCGTCGACCAGTTCCGGCCCCTTGGTGAGCAGACTGCCCACCGCCTGGCCGACATCTTCGGCCGCATCGGTGGCTTCCAGGCGTTGCTGCAGATCAGATTTCCGGTCGTCGAACGTGGACATCGCCGCTTGCCCGTCGCCGCCTTCAGTAGCGGCGATGAGGACGCCCTCCATCGCAGCCATGTAGTCGTCGATGTGCGGAATCAATTCGGCCCGGTCGGCCGCCAACCGGAGATCTCCAGCCACGGCGGCACTGGCATAGATACGCAACCCACCGAACGTCGCCGCCAGGATCAACGGCACGATGACGATGGCAAGGACTTTCCGATTGACCGGCCAATTGGCCGGTGACCAGCGGGAAGGACGCTTGGCCGGAGTCGACGGCGTTGGGGAGAATTCGACGAGGGTGCCGTCAGCCTGCTTCAACTGCGTAAAGGCAGTCATCGGCACCCAACCGCACTACCTGCTGCGTGGCCGCAATTTACTCGTGGGGCGTGATTCATAAGACTTCCTGCTGTTTCCACCCACGCTGGGGCGGGCGTCAAACGCCTTGGCAATTGCACGAGTATGACAGCAGCTCGCGGGCGTTTCCACAATTCTTACTGAACAGACAGAGTTCGTGACCGAGCTGTAGCGCAGTCGTGTGGTAATCGAGCAAACAACAACGTCCTTGCCGGATCGCGTGCCGATTTCGCACTCGGATTTGAGGACAGATTTCACGGCCGCATTTGCATCCCGATTCGTCACAAGGCGGGTCGCCATACGATCATCGACGGATGTTCCGGGTGATGTTCTTTTCTCCCCGCATCGCACCCAATACGGGCAATGCGATCAGGATGGTGGCGGGCACCGGGTGCGAGCTGCACCTGGTCGAGCCACTGGGTTTCGATCTGTCCGAACCCAAGCTGCGCCGGGCCGGTCTGGACTACCACGACCTGGCATCGGTGACGGTGCACGCTGATCTGGAGGCAGCCTGGCGCGCCTTGATGCCAGGCCGGGTGTACGCGTTCACCGCACACGCATCGACCTCATTCACCGACGTCTCCTACCAACCGGGCGACGTGCTGATGTTCGGCCCGGAACCCACCGGGCTGGATGCACAAACGCTGGCCGATCCCAATATCACCGCTCAGGTCCGCATTCCGATGCTCCCGGGCAGGCGGTCACTGAATTTGTCGAATGCGGCGGCGGTCGCCGCCTATGAGGCGTGGCGTCAACACGGGTTCGCCGGCGGCGTCTAGTTACGCCGCGGGCGTGGGCCGACACGCGACCCACGCCCGAATCTCACAGAGTGTTCATACAGGGGCTTCACAATTTCATCGGGAGCCCCGGGCTCACCAACTGTCCCAGTGCGAGAACTGCTCGGCGGGAAGACGCTTGGCCTTCTTGAAATCGGTGCCCTTGGTGTAGGCGATCGGGAACAGGCCCGCCTGGGCGTACCGGTCGAACGGAATGCCCAGCAGCTCGGCGGCCTGCTTCTCGCCGTCGCCCAGCAGGTGCAGCGTCGTCCAGGCCGATCCCAGACCCCGCGACCGCAGCGCCAACATGAAGCTCCACACCGCGGGCAGCAGTGATCCCCAGAACGATGCGCTCATACCGGCGGGCGCACCGTCGGGACGCCCTTCAAGGCACGGCACCAACAACACCGGCGCCTTCTCGAAGTTGTCGGTGAGGTACCTGGCGGAGCTCGTCACCGCATCCATCTGCTGGTCGCGGATATCACCGCGCTCCGGCTTTGGTAGATCGAGATAGGGGTTGGCATTGGCCCGGTAGATGTCGGCCAGCGCCTTCTTCTTTGCCGGATCCTCAACGAAAACCCATTGCCAGCCTTGCGCATTCGACCCGGTCGGGGCTTGAAGTGCCAGGTCGAGACACTCCATGTGTCGTCGGTCACGTAATTCCCCAGGGGTTGCTGTCACGTAATTCCCCAGGTGTGGGCCTCGTGTTGGTCTTACCGGTCGGGGCGGGCGTTGTCTAGGTGGTGGTGCGGCCGGGTCGTTTCCGGGGTCGGTAGCTGGGTCCGTCCATGAGGACTTGGTGGCTGGTGTTGATCAGTCGGTCGAGTAGGGATTCGGCCACGACGGGGTTGGGGAACAGCGGGTACCAGTCTTTGGGGGCGCGGTTGCTGGTCAGGATGAGGGGTTTGCCAGCGATGGCCCGGTCGGAGACCAGATCGTAGAGATCGTCGGATTGGGTGGTGGTGTGCTCACGCATCGCGAAGTCATCGACGATCAGTACCAGGGGCCGGGTGTACTCGCGCATGCGCTGGCCGATGGTGCGGTCGGCGTGTCCGCCGGCAAGGTCGGCGAGCATGCGGGCGCATTTGACGAAGCGGATGTCCCCGCCGCGGCGGGCTACGTGATGTCCGAGTGCTTGTGCCACATGGGTTTTGCCGACGCCGACGGGGCCGTAGAGGATGACTGATTCGCCGGCGTCGAGCCAGCGCAGGGCGGCCAGGTCGCGCAGCATCGCGGCGGGCAGTTTCGGGTTGGCGGTGAAGTCGAAGTCTTCGAAGGTGGCCTGTTCTTCGAACTTGGCGCGGCGCAATCGCCGTGTGAGAGCGGCGGATTCGCGGCGGGCGATCTCGTCTTGACAGAGGGCTTGCAGGAATTCGAGGTGGCCGAGGCCGCCGTCGCGGGTTTGGGCGAGCCGGGCATCGAGGGTGTCGAGCATGCCGGACAGTTTCAGGGTGCGCAGCGCGGTGCGTAGCGCCGGATCACAGATAGACATGGTGGGCTTCCTTTGAAGGTTGATTATGTTGCAGCAGTGTGGAATTGGTGACGATCAGGCGATGATGCCGGTATCGGTGCCGAACTGGTCGGGGCCACGCAGAAACGCCCCCGCCGCGCCGGTGCTGGCGGGCGGTTCGTCGCCGGCGTGTTCGGTGCCGGCGGCCAGGATGCCTTTGATGGTGCGGTAGGACGGGTCACCGACGGCGATGGCGCGGGCGCACGCGGCCTCCAACCGGTCGCAGCCGTGTTTGTCGCGCAGCCCGAGCACTCCTTGCGCGGCGCGCAGATGGTGGATGGCGTTGTCGGCCATGAACGCGGCGATCACCGCGACGCAGGCCGGGCCGACCAGTTCGGCGGTGCGCCGGCACCAGGTCGGGGTTTTCATCGCGAACGCGACCTTCTCCGGCGGGTAATGGGCGAAGTCGGTCGAGCGCCCCGATGGGCGGCGCACGTGGATGGCCACCACCGCATCGGCGTGAAAGACCTGTACCACGTCGCCGGCGGTGCGGGCATGCAGGCGTTGCCCGATCAGCCGCCACGGCACCGAGTACAACGCCTTGCCGACCTTGAGGTGCGCGTCGGTGCCGACGGTGCCGATCGACCAGGTGGACAGTTCAAATACTCTGGGCGGCAACCCGATCAACGCGCTGGCTTCGATCGCTTCAAACACCCGCAACGGCGGCGCGCCCTCCAGTGCCCGACACGACCTCGCCCCGGCCACCTCGATGCTCCAGCGCTGGGCGTCGGTTTGCATCGCGGGCAGCCCGTCGAACTGGCGGCCGCGCCAGAACGAATCCCGGATGTATTGCATGGGCCGTTCGACGCGGGGTTTGTCTTTGGGTTTGAACGCCCGCGCCGGGTCGATCAGGGTGCCGTAGTGGGTGGCCAGCTCGGCATAGGCGCGGTTGATCTTCGGGTCATACAGGTCGGGTTTGTCCACCCCGGTCTTGAGGTTGTCACACACCAACCGGGCCGGGACCCCGCCGAAGAACTCGAACGCCGCGACATGGCAAGCGCACCAGGTGGTTTGGTCCATCCGGATCACCGGGCGCACGAACAGGTGCCGCGAACACGCCAACACCATCACGAACGCCCACACCGCCACCCGGCGGCCCACCGCGGGATCGAACCACATGCCCAGGCGACCGTAGTCGATCTGCGCTTCACTGCCCGGCTCGACCGGCCCGCGCGGCACGGTCACCTTCGCTCGTGCCACCTCTTCCGCGAAATGTGTTGCGATCCAACGCCGAACCGAGGACTCCGACACCGCTACCGCATGCTCGTCCCGCAACCGCTGAGCGATCGTGGCGATCGTGACATCGGCATCGAGCCAGGTCTTGATCTGGTCCCGGTGCGGTTCGATCAGCGGCCAGGTCAGCGCCCGCGCCGCAGGATCGGACAGTTCCGGGAACCACCCGCCGATCAGCTCCGACCACTGTGGCGCGGTCAGCGGCTCGGTACCCGGGCCGATACCCGCCGCGACCGCCGGAGCCAAATATTTGCGGACGGTCTTGCGGTCAATGCCCAGCGACTCCGATAACTGGACCTGCGAACGGCCCGCGTGCCAGTGGGTGAACAACTCGACCAAATCGAGCATCACGATACTTCTCCTCGCCATCAGCGCCCTTCCATCCACCATCAGATGGATGCAGAGCGAACCGGTAAACGAGGCCCACACCAGGCAGACACACCGCCCAGGGTGGGGAATTACGTGACAGCCAGGGTGGGGAATTACGTGACGGACAACCCCTCAAACCTGGGGAAATACGTGACCGCTGACATCCATGAGCACCAATTACGTGACGGACAACCCCTCAAACCTGGGGAAATACGTGACCGCTGACATCCATGAGCACCTCGCGCGACACCGGCTTCTCGAAGTCGAGGCGTTTGCGCACCGACCGTGTCGTGGTGAGGAGTTCATCAACGGTCAAGTTCAGGGCTGGTTCGGCTGTCATGTCGCGAGACTACAACCGGGCTCGCCGGAAACCCGAGAAGCTCCCCAGCAGTTTGCTGGGGAGCTTCTAATCATCGTGCGCCGCAGTACAACTCAGCTAACCGATGAAGGTTGCACGCCGCCGCCTTATCCGTGACGGCGCGCGGGGTTCTCAGCCTGCGTTATCGGAGACCAGCACGGGCTCCCAGCCGTTGGCCTGCGAATCGTCGGACGACCCGAAGCCGGCCGAGGCCGGGACGGCGTGGATGCCGTGATCTTCGCCGGGCAACCCGCCGAGCGCTGCGATCGTGTCGCGGATCTTCGTCGCCTCGGCGTCCGTCGGTGTTGCGCCGGCCTCGAGTTGGTCCAGCAGTCCGTCACGCAGGCCGGCACCGTTGGCCACTTCCTGGGCCGACAGCTTGGCGTGGATGCGGGTGACGTAGATCTGCTGTCCCAGAGAGGAACCCGGCGCCGACGCGGCGTGGGCCATCAGCGAGTCATACCGCTGACGAACCCCGCTGAGCGCCACGATCACCGCGGGGGAAGGCCGGTTGCTGCCGGCCGCCTCAGTCAGCGAGGCACGCAGCTTGCGCAGGCCGGACAGGACCACGTCGGCGCGCTTGTGGAACTTCTTGTCCTCGGGGAAAGGCAGTGCGTCGATAGCGGCGGAATACATGTGCATCGCCGCTTCCGACAGACTGACGATGACCGCCGAATCACCTTCCAGCGTCGCGTTTTGTCCCATGGGGCCCTCAATTCTCAAGCGAACAGATCAACAGAAGCGAGCAGCCGACTGCCGGACCCATCGGGTCCGATCTACCGCCGCTCAGGTAAGCACGCCGATGACACTAGCGGTTTCGGGGCGGCGCGTCATCGCTAGGGGCACTTGAAGAATGACGAAAAACAAGGTATGCGGATGCGGCTGCCACCGGCCGGTAGCAGCCGCCGCCGAGGATGGCCCTACTCTGAACGCCGGCACGGTGGCAGGCTTGGCCGACGGGAGGTCGACATGGCCGGACTAACTGAATCGACAAGGGCCGCTGAGTCTTCAGGGGGTGCCCCGCCGAACTACGGCCAGGTGGGCGAGGTGACCGAACCGATGCGGGTGGCTGTCGTGGATCAACACACGGCCCCGAAAGCGATATCGGTCGGCGCCAAGACCGGTATCGGATGGTTGGTATGCGGCGGCCTGGGCAGCCTGGCCATCGTCTGCTTCCTGCTCTTCGGTCCGGGCGAACTCGGCAGCAAGGCCGAGTGGTTCTTCGGTGCCGTCGTCTTCGTCGTCGTGACGGTGACGATGTGGCTGACCCTGACCATCCAGCGCCAGGCCAAGTACGACATCGCCCGGGCCGACGAGCGCCTGCGGCGTGAGCTGGCAGCTGCCGACGAGCGTTCGGCGCTGGAACTCGCCCTGACCCAGAAATGGCATCGGGCCCAGATGGAGTCCCAGCAGAAACTGCACCACGCCGAAGTGGTGGCCCAGCGGGAACTGGCCCGCATCGAACGCAACAACTTGCTCGAGCAGCTGCAGAAGCAGGCGATGATCGAGGTATCTCGCGCGGTCGGAGCCCACACGCGGATGCTGGCGGCGCTGTGGACCGAAGGTGCGACGCAACTGCGCAACCCGGACCGCGCCGAGCGGGAAACCGCGATGAACGCGCTCTTCGCTCAGATCAGCCAGGTGGTGAGCGATGTCTCGGTCGAGCTGGACAACGCCCACCTGCTCAGCCAGGACGACCGCCTGCAGGACGCCCTGAACCAGGTCAACGATGCGGTGCTGATGGCGATCCAGGTCGCCGAGGATCTGTATGCCGACGTGATCGAGGGTCGCACCCCGGAGACCAACCCCGTCCCCGCCGTCCAGCGACTGCTGCACGATCGGGCCACCGCCGCGCGGCGGCTGGCGTGGTCGCTGCTGCGGTCCGGGCTCCAGGACAGCACCACCGCACCCAGCGCTGATCCGGCCACCAGTGCGGAGCGCTGAATCCAGCTTGAGCCTCAGCGGAAGTCTCGCGACCGGGACCCGACCCTCAGCTCGACCGGGCTCATCCGGTCGGCGAGCACGGTGACCGCACCGCTCGCGTTCTGCACGATGCCGCGGACCACCAGTGCCGGAGCCGTCTGCGCCAGCTTGCGGTAGCGCGCCCACACCCCCGGGGCGCACAGCACGTTGACCATCCCGGTCTCGTCTTCCAGGTTCATGAACGTCACCCCTTGCGCGGTCGCCGGACGCTGGCGGTGAGTCACCGCTCCGGCAACCAGGATTCGGGTGCCATCCACGACCTCCAGCAATCTGTCGGCGGGAATCACACCCAGCGCATCGAGGTCAGCGCGCAGATACTGGGTGGGATAGCTGTCCGGTGAGATGCCGGTGGCCCACACGTCGGCGGCCGACAACTCCAGGGCGCTCATCCCGGGTAGCGGCGGCACATGCGAGGAGGACCCCACCCCCGGCAGCCGGTCCGGTCGCTGGGTGGCCGCCGCGCCGGCCGCCCACAGCGCCTCGCGTCGGCTGATCCCGAAACAACCCAACGCACCGGCGGTGGCCAGTGCCTCGGTCTGGGGTACCGACAGCTGCACCCGGCTGGTCAGGTCGACCAGAGTTTCGAACGGTCCGTTGGCATTTCGTTCATCGACCAACCGCCCCGCCAACTCGTCACCGATGTGGCGGACACTGCCCAGCCCCAGCCGCACGTCCATGCCGCGGTTCTCGCACGTCGCGTAGGCCAGGGATGCGTTGACGTCGGGGCCGTGCACCGCCACCCCGTGCCTACGCGCGTCGGCGACCAGGGACTGTGGTGAATAGAACCCCATCGGCTGGGCCCGCAGCAGGGCCGCGCAGAACGCCGCCGGATGATGCAGTTTGAACCACGACGAATAGAACACCAGCGACGCGAAGCTCAACGAATGACTCTCCGGGAAGCCGAAATTGGCGAAAGCCTCCAGCTTCTCGTAGATCCGCTCGGCCACCTCGCCGGTGATCCCGTGAAGCTCGGCCATGCCGGCGTAGAACCGGCTGCGTAACCGTCGCATCTTCTCGGTGGAACGTTTCGAGCCCATGGCCCGGCGCAGTTGGTCGGCCTCGGCCGCGGTGAAACCCGCACAGTCGACCGCCAATTGCATCAGCTGCTCCTGGAACAACGGGATGCCCAGCGTCTTGCGCAACGCGGATTCCATCGACGGATGGTCGTAGGTGACTTCCTCCAGACCGTTGCGGCGACGGATATAGGGGTGTACCGAACCACCCTGGATCGGGCCCGGCCGGATCAGCGCCACCTCGACCACCAGGTCGTAGAACTCCCGCGGCTTGAGCCGGGGCAGGGTGGCCATCTGCGCCCGGGACTCCACTTGGAACACCCCGACCGAGTCGGCCTTCTGCAGCATCTCGTAGACCGCCGGTTCGGCCAGGTCCAGCTTGGCCAGGTCGACGGCGATGCCCTTGTGCTCGGCCAGCAGGTCGATGGCGTAGTGCAGCGCCGAGAGCATGCCGAGGCCGAGCAGGTCGAACTTCACCAAACCGATTGCCGCACAATCATCTTTGTCCCACTGCAGCACGCTACGGTTGGCCATGCGGGCCCACTCCACCGGGCACACGTCGGCGATCGGACGGTCACAGATCACCATGCCGCCGGAGTGGATGCCGAGATGCCTCGGCAGATTGGCAATCTGGGTGGCCAGCTCGATCACCGGTTGCGGGATGTCTTCCGCCTCCGGCGAGTCGGGGCGACCGCTCCACCGGCTGAGCTGCTTGCTCCAGGCGTCCTGCTGCCCCTGGGAGAAACCCAGCGCCCGGGCCATGTCGCGGACGGCACTGCGGCCGCGGTAGGTGATGACGTTGGCGACCTGCGCAGCGTAGTCACGACCGTAACGCTCATAGACGTATTGAATGACGTTCTCGCGCAGGTCCGATTCGATGTCGATGTCGATGTCGGGCGGCCCGTCGCGGGCCGGGGACAAGAACCGTTCGAACAGCAGCCCGTTGGCAACCGGGTCGACGTTGGTGACCTTGAGCGCGTAGCAGACCGCCGAGTTGGCCGCCGATCCCCTGCCCTGACACAGGATGTCGCTGTCCCGGCAGAACCGGGTGATGTCGTGCACCACCAGGAAATAGCCGGGGAACTTCAACTGCTCGATGATCCGCAGTTCGTGTTCGATCTGCGCATAGGCCATTTCTGCGTTGCCGGCGGGTCCGTACCGCTCGGCCGCGCCTGCCATGACCAGGTGCCGCAACCACGTGTCCTCAGTGTGCCCGGCCGGAACGTCGAACGGCGGCAACTGCGGGGCGATGAGTGCCAGCCCGAAGGCGCACTGCTCACCGAGATCGGCTGCGGCCATCACGATCTCGGCGCCGAACCGCTGGGCCATCTCCTCCCCCGAGCGCAGGTGAGACCCGCCGAGCGGGGCCAGCCACCCCGCCGCGGTGTCCATCGAGTTACGGGCCCGGATCGCCGCCATCGCCATGGCCAGCCGACCCCGGTCGGGTGCAGCGAAGTGCGCGCCGGTGGTCGCCACCACCGGTAGCCCGAACCGCTGAGCCAGCCCGGCCAGGGCAGCATTGCGCTCGTCGTCACACGGATGGCCGTGATGGGTGAGTTCGATACTGACCCGGTCGGCTCCGAAGCGATCCACCAGATCGACCAACGCGGCGGCCGCAGCTTCCGGACCACCTTCTGAAAGCGCCTGGCGGACATGACCTTTACGACATCCCGTGAGGATGTGCCAGTGCCCACCGGCGGCCTCGGTGAGCCCGTCGAAGTCGTAGCGGGGTTTACCCTTCTCACCACCGGCCAGGTGCGCCTTGGCGATCTCGCGGGACAACCGCCGGTACCCCTCCGGCCCGCGGGCCAGGACCAGCAGATGCGGGCCGGGCGGATCGGGATCCTCGGTGCGGGGAACATTCCCCAACGACAACTCGGCGCCGAATACCGTGGCCACGTCCAACTCCCTGGCCGCCTCGGCGAACCGGACCACGCCGTAGAGCCCGTCGTGATCGGTCAGCGCGATGGCCCGCAGGTTCAGCCGGGCCGCCTCCTCGACCAACTCCTCCGGCGTGCTCGCGCCGTCGAGGAAGCTGTAGGCGCTGTGCGTGTGCAGCTCGGCATAACGGACCGACGTTCGCGGCCGGTCGAGTTCCGGCGGCTGATAGGCACCGCGCTTACGCGACCAGGCCGGGCTGTCCCCACCGTCGCCCGCGGGCTCCAACGGCAGGCCGGAGCGGCGCGGCTTGCCGGTCAGCACCCGCTCCATCTCCGACCAGCTCGGCGGCCCGTTATGCCAACTCACCACACCAGCATATCGAACATCTGTTCGATACCTACCGGGGTGCGTCCCCTCGTGATGCCGACCACGCCATCGACCCCTACGATGCTGCTGGTCTGGGAATCTGCGGTGGAAGGACGGGCATGGCCTCAACGAAGTACATCGGCTACGTCGGCGGTGTCGCGGTGGCGGCGGGCGTCGGTGCGGCGATCGCCGTGGCCGGCCAGGGCACCGCCCACGCTGATTCGACCGACGGCGCGGCCAAGGACTCGACCAGCAGTGTGTCGAGCGTCAAGGCCGGACCCAAACGCGGTGAGACCAAGGCCGGCGAGACCAAGCGCCCCAAGCCTTTGTCCACGTTCAAGGACAACGTCAAGGACACCCTCGACAAGCAGGCCGACAAGATCGAGAAAGCGGCCGCACGCGTCAACAAGGCCGTACAGGACGCAACACCCGCCAAGCCGACGGCCGGCAAGACCAAGCCGAAGCCCAGTGTCGAAGAGTTCGAGGCCGGCGAGGTCGCCAAGCTCAAGGGCCTGCTCTCCCCCAAGCAGGCGGCGGCCCCCAAGCCGGCCCCGGTAGTGGCCGACAAGCCGGACACCGAGACCGTCGCGCCGCGCGCAGTGCAGATCCAGGCCGATACCGCCGACGATGGCCAGGCATGGGATCCCAACCCGTTCCGCGGCAACGATCCGGAGCCGAAGGACATCCCCAAGCCGATCATGGATCTCCGGAACGCCCTGATGGATGCCTCGCCCAATGAGCTCGATCCCCTGGTGCGTGAAGCCACCGAGCAGATCTACCGGGGCAGCCAGATGGTTCCGTGGGTCAACGCCGTCATCCCGATCGGCAAGATCGCGACGAACCTGGAGACTGCGGTCGGCAGCGATGCCGCCGCCCTGGATGCCCGGCAGACCATCATCAACGAGCTGATCAAGACCACGCCGCCGGGATCGTTCGTGTACTACGGCTACGACCTCGTCGCCGACGTGATCAACCTGGAGGCCCCGGCCGCCGCCCTCAAGGTCCAGGCCGTCGCGACAGTGTGGGATCTGCTCGACCCGCTTCACGTTGCCCACAATCCGGGCAAGTCCGGCATCGGCAACGCGGCCGGCTGACTCGGCGTTTCGGCAGCCGTTACTCGACGAGTGACGGCGTGTCGTGCCGCAGTGTCTCGCCCCGGAAGAACTCGGGGCTGCGAGATCGCCAGATCATCATCAGCACGGCACCGAGGATCAGCACGCCGAAGCCGATGTAGAACACCAGGCCGATGCCGCCGATCGCGGCGCCGCTGGCATTGTCCGGGTTCATACTCTCGCCGATCGAGATGACGAACACCGCGGCCAGCACGATTCCGCCGAGCAGCGGGAACAGGAATTTGAACACCACGTTGTGGGCGTTGGCGAACAGCTCACGGCGGAAGTACCAGACACACGCAAACGCCGTGATGCCGTAGTACCAGCAGATCATGATGCCAAGGGCCGCAATGGTATCCAACAGTGCGCTCTCGGAGAGCAGGCTCACCGCGGTGTAGAACACCCCGGTGACCACCCCGGCGGTGACGGTCGCGAACACGGGCACCAGATAGCGCGGACTGACCTCGGCAAAACGCGCGGGGAAGGCCTTGTAGGCACCCATCGCCAGCATCGCCCGGGCGGCCGGCAGGAACGTGGTTTGCAGGCTGGCCACCGAGGAAGCCAGGATCGCCAGGAACAGCAGCGGCCCGGCATAGGTACCGAGCACCGGGTCGGCCAACGCGGCGAACACGTTTTCGGCGTTGTCCGGATTGCCCAGTCCGAGATCGGTTTCCCCGACGCCGGCGTACATCATCACCGCGACCGCGATCAGCAGATACGTCGCCAGGATGGACAGCACGCACAGCAACCCGGCCCGGCCCGGCACCTTCGTCGGATCCTTGGACTCCTCCCCCAGCGTCAGACAGGTATCCCAGCCCCAGAAAGCGAAGATCGACCCGGTCACACCAATCACAAAGGCGCTCAACGCGAGTCCGGTGAACGGGTTGAACCAGTCCAGGTCGAACGACAGCCCGGCCGGCGCGTCGCCGCGGCTCACGTGCACGAACGCCATCACCGCGAACGCCAGTAGCACCACCATCTGAAATCCGACCAATACGTACTGCACCCGTTCACTGGTGGTGATGCCGCGGCTCGCGATCGCGGTGGCGATGGCCAGGAACACCAGCGTGGTCAGGATGTTGATGGCCTTGTTGTCGGCCAACTCCGCAATGGAATGTTGGTTGGTGACCCTGGCGATGAACAGGTAGAAGAACTCCACCGCAATGGCAGCGAGGTTGGACAGCACGATAATCGATGCGACCACCATGCCCCACCCGCACATCCACCCGACATACGGGCCGAACGCCTTGGTGGACCAGGTGAACGATGCTCCACAGTCGGGTGCACGCGAGTTCAGTTCACGGTATGCGTACGCGGTCAGGAACATCGGGATGAACCCGGCGATGAAGATCGCCGGCATCTTCAGCCCGACGGCCGCGACGATCAACCCGATGCTCGCGGTCAGGGTGTATCCGGGCGCCACACACGAGATACCAAGGATCGCACCGGAGAACGTGCCGACCTTCCCGGTGGCCAGACCCTTGGAGACCAGCCCCGCAGAGCGCTCTGCGGATTCGAGCTTCTGAGGCGACGCGGATTCCGATGTCGACTCTGTCATGAGTGATCCTCGCCGTCCTTGAGTTCATCCCGGGGCACCACCACCATCGGCACGTCCAACACTCGCAACATCTTGGCCGCGGTGGAACCGAGGAAGATCCGCCGCGGCGCACTGAGCCGGCTGGATCCGACCATGATGATGTCGCCGTCCTCCCAGCCCAGCTGCTCGACAGCGGCCTCGACACTGGGACCGTTCACGATGGTGGAGGTCACCGGAAAATCCGCGGGTAGTTCATCTTTGGCGGCCGCCAAGGTCCGTTCGGCATGCTCGCGCGCGTGGGCTCGCACGGCCTCGCTGTCGCCCCGCAGCGAGCCGAAAATCGGATCGAGCGCGACCAGCGACACCAACCGCAGCGGAATGCCCGCGACGCGGCTGGCCCGCACCGCAGTGGAGAGCAACAGATCCGAACCTTGACGTTGCCCTATGGCGCAGGTGATTTCATGCACCCGCTCAACTTTGGAATCGCGGGTTCCGCGCGGAGCCACCGCGACCGGCACCGGGGAGGAATGCAACAGCTCGTTAACCACCGACCCCAGGGAGTAGCTGCCGACCAGGCCCCCACCGGCGCCGCCGACCACGATCGCGATCGCCTGCAGTCGCAGCGCCTCACGGATCAGACCGTCGGTGAACGAGTCATCGAAGCTCAGATGCGTGTGCGCCACAACGTCGTCGGGCACCAGGGCCAGGGCGTCATCCAGCCAACCCTGCGCCTGCCCGGCCAGCACTTCCTCGTAGCCGCCCTTGGGAACGCTGCCCGGCGGCGCGTTGTCGGGCGGCAGCACGATGCAGATGTGGACCTCAGCGGCCAACGTCCGGGCGAACCGAACCGCCAATGCCAGCGCATCGGCGCCACCGGGGGTGGCCAGATACCCAACGACCAGGTTTACCTGCGTCACCTGCCACCACCCATCCCGCACCGCGCCATGCGACCGTAGTGGTTCGATCCTGTCAATCCACCCCGCGGTGTGCAGGGCTTCGGAGGAAATTTCCGCGACTGCCCGATCAGTCGGAATACTCGGCGACGCCGTCGTCCAGCACCAACCGGGCGTCGGCACCGTCGGGCCCGGCCGCCTCCGTGCGGAACACCGCCCGCCCCGGTTCGGTACGCCAGATCGACGTCGTCAGCGTCTCACCCGGGAACACCGGCGAACTGAACCGCGCCGCCACCGCCTGAACCTTGGTGGCGTCACCGCCGCCGAGTTCGGCGACCAGTGCCCGCCCGGCCACCCCGTAGGTGCACAGGCCGTGCAGGATCGGCTTCGGGAACCCGGCGAGATTCTGCGCGAACCACGGATCGCTGTGCAGCGGGTTGCGATCCCCGGACAGTCGATAGATCAGCGCCTGATCCTCACGGGTGGGCAGCGCCACCCGGGCGTCGGGTTCGCGGTCGGGAATCTGCGGTGCCACCGGGCGTTGCCCCGGCTGCCCGCCGAACCCGCCTTCGCCCCGGATCACCACGGTGGTAAGGGTTTCCGCGACGACCTCGCCGCTGGCCGGATCTGTGCCGATGCCCTTGAGCATGACCACCGCGTTCTTGCCCTCACCCTTGTCCTGGATGTCGACGACCTCGGAGACCACGCTGAGCTTCCCGGCCGGCGGCAGCGGCCGGTGCAACCGGATCGCCTGGGAACCGTGCAGCAACATGCCGAAATTGAAGGTGCCGATCTTGAGTGCTGCGGGGAAGGCCGAGCAGGCGATCACCGCATAGGTCGGCAACACCTGCTGTTCGATCTCGTGACTGTTCTCGGTGGTGAAGGCGAGGTCTTCGGTACCCGCGCCCACCCCGATGGCGTACAGCAGGGTGTCGCGGTCGGTCCATTCGAACGGAATCGGGTCGGTGGTTTCGCCGATGGCTTCGGGATTGAGGGGCATGCGTGCCGACGATAGCGGCTCAGCGGTTCAGTTGACCGGCCTTGTTGACCTTTGCTCGATCTAGGGCCACGATGGCTCGCATGCGTTATGTCGTTACCGGCGGTACCGGGTTTATCGGCCGCCGAATGATCACCCGGATTCTGTCCGTCGAACCCGGCGCCGAGGTGTGGGTGCTGGTACGCCGTGAGTCGCTGAGGCGGTTCGAGCAGCTGGCCCAGAACTGGGATGAACGAGTGAAACCGCTGGTGGGCGACCTGACCGCGGCAGATCTCGGGCTGTCCGACACCGATATCGCCGAGTTGGGTGACGTCTCGCATGTGGTGCACTGCGCGGCCATCTACGACATGACGATCGGTGAATCCGAACAGCGGGCGGCCAATGTGGAAGGCACCCGCGCGGTGATCGACCTGGCCCGGAAGCTGGATGCCACGTTGCACCACGTGTCCTCGATCGCGGTGGCCGGCAACCATCGGGGCGTGTTCACCGAAAACGATTTCGACGTGGCCCAGGACCTGCCCACGCCGTATCACCAGACCAAGTTCGAGGCCGAACTGCTGGTGCGCTCGACGCCGGGACTGCGCTACCGGGTGTACCGACCGGCCGTCGTGGTCGGCGATTCGGCGACCGGTGAGATGGACAAGGTCGACGGCCCCTACTACTTCTTCGGCGTGCTGGCACGCCTGGCCGGGCTTCCCAAGTTCACGCCGATGATGCTGCCCGACAGCGGCCGCACCAACGTGGTGCCGGTGGACTATGTAGTTGAGGCGATGGTCGCGTTGATGCACACCGACGACAAGGACGGTGAAACCTTCCACCTCACCGCGCCGAAGACCACCGGGCTGCACGACATCTACCGTGGCGTGGCAGCAGAGGCCGGACTGCCTCCGCTGCGCGGGTCGCTGCCACGGGCCACCGCGGCTCCGGTCCTGCAGGCGCGGGGACGGGTCAAGGCGGTGCGCAACATCGTCGCCACCCAGCTGGGTATCCCCGGCGAGGTGCTCGACGTGGCCGAGCTGCGACCGACCTTCACCGCGGACAACACCACCGCCGCGCTGCGCGGTACCGGGATCTCGGTACCCGAATTCTCTTCGTATGCACCGAAACTGTGGCGCTACTGGGCCCAGCACCTCGATCCCGACCGCGCCCGTCGCGATGATCCGGCCGGCGCCCTGATCGGCAGGCACGTCATCATCACCGGCGCCTCCAGCGGTATCGGCCGGGCTTCGGCTATCGCCATAGCCGAACGCGGCGCCTGCGTCTTCGCGCTGGCCCGCAACGGTGAGGCGCTCGACGACCTGGTTGCCGAGATCCGGGCTGCCGGCGGGCAGGCCTACGCATTCACCTGCGACGTCACCGATTCCGCGTCGGTCGAGCACACCGTCAAGGACATCCTCGGCCGGTTCGGCCACGTCGACTACCTGGTGAACAACGCCGGCCGGTCGATCCGCCGCTCGGTGACGAACTCGACGGACCGGCTGCACGATTACGAACGGGTGATGGCGGTCAACTACTTCGGTTCCGTGCGTATGGTGCTGGCGCTGCTGCCGCACTGGCGCGAACGCCGGTTCGGGCATGTGGTCAACGTGTCCAGCGCCGGTGTGCAGGCCAACACCCCGAAGTACAGCGCCTACCTGCCGTCCAAGGCAGCCCTCGACGCCTTCTCCGAGGTAGTCGGCACCGAAACCCTCTCGGATCACATCACCTTCACCAATATCCATATGCCCCTGGTGAAGACGCCGATGATCGCACCCTCGCGCAAGCTCAACCCCGTGCCGCCGATCTCTGCCGAGCACGCCGCGGCCATGGTGGTGCGCGGTCTGGTCGACAAGCCGGCCCGGATCGACACCCCGTTGGGCACCGTCGCCGATTTCGGTCATTACCTGACCCCGAAACTGTCGCGCCGCGTCCTGCATCAGCTGTATCTGGGCTATCCGGACTCGGCGGCCGCGCAGGGGCAGATCGGCGAGAGCCCGCAGGCGACGACGGGCGAGCCGACGCAACGGCGACCGAAACGGCCGGTCCGCAGCGTCCGCACCCTGCGGGTTCCGCGCGCGGTGGCCCGCCCGATCAAGCGAGCGGTGCGGTTGGTGCCCGGCGTGCACTGGTAGCCGATTCGGTCCTATCGTTGGTGTCGTGACGACACCGCCAGTCCCCGTGTTCGCCGACGTCGACACCGGTGTCGACGACGCGATGGCGCTGGCATATCTGCTGGCCAGCCCGGAAGCCGAGGTGGTCGGTATTGCCTCGACCGCGGGAAATGTTCCGGTGCAACAGGTCTGCACCAACAACCTGGGCCTGCTGGAGCTGTGCGGGGTGACCGGAATCCCGGTCTCCAAAGGGGCCGAGCAGCCGTTGGTCGCACCGCTGCGCACTGCCGAGGACACCCACGGGCCACAGGGCCTGGGATACGCACAGTTACCCGACAGCGACCGGCTGCTCACCGCGCACGACGCCGCCGAGGCCTGGGTCCGCGCCGCCCGCACGCACCCGGGTGAGTTGATCGGGCTGGCCACCGGACCGCTGACCAACCTGGCGCTGGCGATGCGTGTCGAGCCCACGCTGCCCAAGCTGCTGCGCCGCCTGGTGATCATGGGCGGGGCGTTCGACTATCGCGGCAACACCACGCCGGTGTCGGAGTGGAACATCAGCGTGGACCCCGAGTCCGCCGCCGAGGTATTCAGCGGCTGGAACGCCGCCTGGGGCCTCGACGACGCCGCGCATGTGCCAATCGTGCTGGGTCTCAACCTCACCGAGAATGTGGCGTTGACACCGGCACTGCTGAACCGGCTCGCGACCGCGGCCGGGTCACCGTCGGCGCCGATGAGCGTGCTCGACGAGCGCGGCACCCGGTCGGCGGCCGACAACCCGTTGATCCGCGTCCTCGAAGACGCCATGCGGTTCTACTTCGAGTTCCACTTCGACACCGGCGACGGGTACCTGGCGCATCTGCACGATCCCCTGGCAGCCGCGGTCGCGCTGGACCCGGAGTTGGTGAGCTACCGGGAAACCACGGTCGATGTCGAGCTGAACGGCACCCTGACCCGCGGTATGACGGTGGCCGACTGGAACGGGCACTGGGGGCGGCCGCCCAATGCGCTGATCGGCACCGAAGTCGACCCGGCGGTGTTCTTCGACCGGTTCATCAACCGGGTCGGGGAGTTCGCACAGCGCCTGAGCTGACCGTGCCTCATTCATAGGCGCCCTCCAGATACCACCGGCGCTGCCGATAACACAGCAGCAGGGCGAGATCGTCTTCGTCCCTATCTCCAGAGCCCAGCAGTACCTGGACCCGCGCCGTGCGCCCGGCTCCTCGGTTCTCCGGATCCCACCACCGCTCGTCGACCGGCCACGGCCCCGCCCACCAGCGCAACCTGCCGTCACGGCGGCCGGCGCCGGCCAGCTGCGCCGGATCAGCCGAGAACAACCCACGACTGGTGACCCGGACCGGATTTCCTTGTGTATCAAGCAGTTCCACCGGGTCATCGAGCAGGACGGTCGGTGAGGGCTCGGGCAACTGGCCGGGCCAGGGCTGGCGCGGATCGGCTCGCGGTACCGGCTCGTCCCCCAACGGCGTGAGGGTGATGCGCTCGGCAGGGCCGCGCCCTCCACTGAGCACCGGAACCTGTACCGCTTCGGGGCCGAGCAGCCCCTGAACTCGCAGCAGCGCGCGCCGGGCCCGCAGCCGATCCTCCTCCCCCAGCCCGCCCCACAATGGCAACTGCAACGCCGACGCCGATACCACCTCCACCGGGCGCAGCCGCAGCACAATGACCGGGCCGGTGGGCCGCTCGGAGGTGCGGCGGTTCAGCCAGCCGTCCAGCTGCCAACGCACCCGGTCTGCGGTGGCATCCTCGGTCAGTGGTTCGGCGCACCGCCAGACCCTTTCCAGCTCTTCACCGTTGGCGGTGAGGGCATGGATGGCCAACCGGGTACAGCCCACCCCGGCCGCCTCCAGACGACGATGCAGATCGCCGGCCAGGGACCGTCCGGCGAAAGCTGCCGCGTCCACCCTTTCGATCGGCGGGTCACAGTTCATCACCGCATCGAGTTCGGTGTCCGGATCCCGTCCGGAGGGACCCCGGTCCGGCTCCCCACAGGCGAACCGGTGCGCCGTCACCGCGTCGACCCCGAACCGGGAGGCGACATCGGTGCGGGACAACTCGGCGAACTGCCCGAGAGTTCGGATACCCATCCGCCACAACAGGTCTGCCAGGTCCTCGCGGCCCGGGGCGGCCAGGGCAGGCTCGGTGGACAGCTGCCGGATCGACAGCCCGGACAGAAACCGTGCATCGTTCCCGGGTTCGACGATGCACCCGGCCCGGGCGGCGAAGACCGCGGTGGAAAGTTGATCGGCGATCCCGACCTGGCATTCGGCCCCTGCCGCGGCGACGGCGTCGATCAATCGTTCGGCCGCAACCGGTTCGGATCCGAAGTACCGCGCCGCGCCGCGCACCGAGAGCACCAACAATCCTGGACGCAGCACCTCGGCGCGCGGCACCAGATCGTCGACAGCAAGCGTCACGTTCTCGAAATGGCGGGCATCCCTTGCCGGGTCCGCGGTGACGACATGTAGTTGCGGACACCGGGCCTGCGCCTCACGCCGGCGCAGGCCCCGCCGAACCCCGGTCGCCCGAGCCGACGCCGAGCAGGCGATCACCCGGTTGGCCAGGGTGACCGCGACCGGCACCGTCGAGGTCACACCTGCCGCCGTCGCTGCGGCCACTGCCGGCCAGTCCATACACCAGAGGGCCAGCACCCTGGAATCCGCGGGCACGAGCTATCCGCCTGCCGCACAAGCTGATCCGATGCCCCGTCCCCGGGCACGCATGACCAGCCGGACCCGGCTGATCCGGCCGCGCCCGGGCGTCGGGATGTCCTGGCCGGCACCGGCCACCTCATAACCGCATACCCGGGCCTCCAGCCGAGCCGACGCTCCCTGCCAGTCACCGTCGACGACCAGCAGGGTGCAGCCTTTCTGCCGGGCCCGCGCCACCATCACCCTGGCCCGACTCGGCGGCACCGAACGCCCACCCAGCCCGAGCACCACCAGATCCATCCCGTCCATCAGCACCGCAGCCACCTCGACAGGATCGGCACCCGGATCGGGGATCACCGCGAGCCGACTCAGATCGGCGCCCATTTCCACCGCGGCCAACAGGCCGACATCGGGTTGGCCGATGATCACCGCGTGCCCGCCCGCGGCCGTCACCGCCGCCACCATGCCCAGCGACAGCGACCGGGCACCCGCTGCCACTGCCACAGACCCACGCGGCAGCGTCGTCGGCAGCCCCTCCGGCAACGCTTCAACCAGCGTTTCAGACGGTTCCAGCAAAGATTCCGGAGCCGATATCACGGTTTCGGACCGGGGCGCACCGCGATGCGCGAGACCCACCTTCCCTGACACCGAGGCAATCTTGCGACGGAGGTGTTCGACCTGTTCAGAACGGGTAAGTGAGGGAAAATCAAGCTCTGCCGCTACAGTCACAACAACACCTCCCGCACCATCCACATCTCACTTTGTTCGAATATATGTTCGATCTCTTGAGTAAACACCCACCCCCCGACAGCGTCAAGCTGCGGGAAGCGGCCGCCACCCCGGGGGCGGGACCGGCCGAAATGGTTCTGCGGCCGTGCGAACCTTCAGTTAGAGTTCCCTCACCAGAACCCACTTCGGGATGGGACTGGCCACGACTTTGCGTTACAGGTAGTGGGAATCCACCGCGATTCGCCGAAGACCAGAGTTCTGCGACAGCACCGGGGACAGTGAGGACAGCATCATGAAGTCAGGACAGTTGACTCGTCGGCTCACCGTCATCGCGGGCGGCGCGGCAGTCATCGGGATGATCTCGTTCACCGCGGCGTGCGGCACCGAGGAACAGAAGGGTCCCGAGACCACCACGCCGACCACGACGACGACTACGACCACCACCACGCCGGCCACCCCCGCCCCACCGCCGCCCGTCGCGCCGACCGAGAAGTCGATCAACCCCACCGGTGGCAACCTGTTCACGCCCGGCGTGAAGGCACCTCCGGCCCCGACCGCGATCCCCGGCGACAACTAGGCGCGGAGCGCAGAAAGTCGGTCGCTCGCCATGGCCGGGATGAACATCGCCTCCGGGCGAGCGTTACTGGCACTGATCCTGTTCAGCGCCCTGCTGGTGTCTGACCTGCGGACTGCGCCCACCCCGGACGGCCCGGCGTACGGATCCACTCACATCACGGGTCCGTACGCCCAACTACTTTCTGCCTCAGCGGATCTCGGACCAGCCGCGAACGGCTCGGCGCAGCTCACCGTCACGCTAAACAGCGCCGCCCGACCGGCTGAACTGTTCGGGTGGGCCGAGGAGCATTCACTGTCCATCCGGTGGCGGCCCGGCGATACCTGGGCAATCGCCGAAGGCCAATCCGCAGACCTGGCAACCGCTTTCGGAGTGGACATCCATGACTACCTGGGCCGGCGCGGTCAAGAGTTCTACGCTTCACCACAGCAGCCGTCGATACCCCAGCGGTTGTCCGGGGAGGTCACCGGAGTCGGCCGCATCCTGGGCTACACGCCGTACCGGATGTCGCTGCCGGATCTGCGCAACCTGCCGACCGATGTTCCGGACCAGGGGTTGACGCCGCAGGGGGTGCGCAACACCTACAACCTCGCCAACCTCGCGGAACAGGGGTTCACCGGCAAGGGCACCACCATCGTGTTCTTCGCGTTCGACGGCTTCGATCAGGCCGACCTGGACACCTTCGCCACCACCTTCGGGCTGCCGACGTTCACACCGATCGTGGTCGGTGGGCAACCGAGCGCCCCGCACGGCGAGACCACCATGGATCTGCAGATCGCCCATGCCATCGCCCCGGACGCACAGAAGGTCGTGGTCAATGCCCGGCCGACAGTCCAGGGTGACGGCGCCTACGAGAAGATCGGGAAGATGCTCGAGTCTGCGGACCAGCAGTTTCCCGGTGCAGTGTGGAGCTTCTCGATCGGCTGGGGCTGCGACAAGCTGATCACCGCCGCCGATCTCGCCCCGGTCCGCTCAGCCCTGTCCACCGCACACACCCACGGCACCACCGCATTCGACGCCAGCGGCGACCTCGCGGGTCTGGAATGCAAAGGCGGACAAGACTGGTCGTCCGCACCCGGCGAGGATGACATCGGCCTGGACTCGGTGGCCTCCCTTCCGGAGATGACCGGTGTCGGCGGCACGACGCTGTCCACCGACGCCCACGGCGGTTGGCTGGCCGAGCAGGCCTGGTTCGACGTCCCACTGTCGCAGGGCACCGGCGGTGGCGTCTCGGCGATCTTCGACCGCCCCGAGTGGCAGCGCGACGTGTCTGCACCCGGCGATGCGAGTGCCGGGCGGCGGCTGACCCCGGATGTGGCCGCAGTGGCCGACCCCTTCACCGGCGTGAAAATCGTGCTGGACAACCAGGTTCTGGTGGGAGGCGGCACATCGCAGTCCGCACCGTTGTGGGCCGGGATGGCCGCGGTGATGAATCAGTACCTGATCGCCAACGGCGGCCGTGCGCTCGGCGACCTCAACCCGCTGTTGTACAAGATCGCCTCCGGCGCCCCGCTGCCGGCCTTCCGTGACGTCAGCCTCGGCGGCAACGCGGTGGCCACCGCTTCGCCCGGGTATGACGTGGTGACCGGGCTGGGCACACCCGACGTGGAGAACCTGGCCAAGAACATTCTTGTTCTGCAGAAAGCACACCGATGACCGACGTCCCCGACGTCCCCACCACCGAGTGCCGCGTCTGCAAGGTCGATGTGCCCGACGGGAAATACTGCGGGCTGTGCGGGGTGCCGGTCGACAAGGAGCGAGGCGACGGGCCGGAGTGGTTGCGCCTCAGTGCATCCTGCGTCGCCCCCGATGAGCACCTGCTGCGCCCGTCGATCGCCAGCTCACTGTTCCCCCATCTGTCGCACGAGTCCCGCACCCCGTTCCGCATCGCGATGCTCGTCCTGTTGGCCGGGTTGGTGGTCTGCGCGCTGCTGAGGTTGCCCGCGGCCCTGATCGCGGTCGCTGCGCTCGGGCTCCCCTTGCTGTTCTTGATCTACCTCTACGAGTCGGATGCCTTCCGCGACCTGCCGCGCACCGACCTCGCGCTGACCATCGTGCTGGGAATTGCCCTCGGCGTGGGGTGGGTGCTTCTCACCGGCCACTTCATGGCCAAGTCCTACGGTGTACCACTCGGTGCCGGGGTGACCGGGTTCCGGATCATGCGCAACGGCTTGGGAATTCCACTGGGCGGTGCGGTTCTGATGCTCGTGCCTGCGGTCGCAGTCCGGCTGACCCGACCGACGAGCCGGGAATCGTTGGACGGCTTCATGATCGGCGCTCTCGGCGCGACGGCCTTCACCGCGGCAGCCACCCTGGCCCGGCTGGCACCACAGCTCACCGCCGGCATGGTGGCGCACAACCGCCCGATGTCCGGGCTGGTCGTCGAAGCCGGAATCCGCGGTGTCGCCGTACCTTTGACCGCGGCGGCCCTCGGCGGCCTGATCGGCGCGGCACTGTGGTTCACCCGCCCCGCCACCAAGGTGGACAAACACGTCGGCTATGTCCGGCTGGTGATGTTCTCCTGCGCATTTTCGGTGCTGATCGTCTACTGCGGGCTGGGCCTGATCGATGTGGCGCGGGTTCCCCAATGGTTCCAGTTGGCGGTGCATCTCGCGGTTTCCGTGCTGGCGTTGTTCGCGCTGCGGGTCGGTCTACACCTGGCGCTGCTGCACGAAGCGCAGGACGAGATCGCCTCCGACCAACCGATCTTCTGCGCACGCTGCGGGCACGTCGTGCCCGACATGTCGTTCTGCCCCCACTGCGGTGCGGCCACTCACGCATCGTCGCGCACTTCCCGTGAAGAACGCCGCGCGCACCGGCCGGTGCGCGACCCGGGATCCGATGCCGGATGAGCACGTTCTTCCCCGGCTATGCGGTACCCATTTCCACCGGCAGAACCCGGGCCATCCGCGGGACCTCGGCCCTGAAAGTACTGGCGATCCTGGGCATCGGTATCGCCCTGGTTGCCGGCGTGCTGGTCTGGGTCTCGCATGCGACGAGCGAGCCCCCTGTCCGCTACATGTGCCCACCGGAGTGCGGGCTGCCCTCGACCGGGCAGGCGGTGGCGATCAATCCGGTATTCACCGCCCCCGACGGAAGCTTCTCGGTCTCCTACCCGGTGGCGTCCTCGGCGTACAAGGTCACCACCAACCCGACCGGTGTCACCGCGGAATTCCAGGCCGGCGACGGCGGGATGCTGCAATTGTTCAGCGAGCCGGCACGTGGACGCGGCGCCGAGGAGATCGCCAACTCTCTGGTCAGGAAGACATTTCCGGATACCAAGACCGCCTACAACATCCCCAACGCGATGGTCGGCTACCACCCCGGTTTCGGTCTGGTCGCCGACTGCTGGCCGCAGGGCGCCGCGAGTAACTACATGCGGATGCGGGTGTTGGTTTTGGTCGCGGTGAAGGACGACCTCGCACTCATCGCGTCCGGCGTCGGACCGTATCGGGAATTCGCCCCCGGCTCGGGGGCCAGTAAACCCTCGGGTGCCAACCTGCAACTGGCGCTGGACATGGGGAAATACGTCAACAGTTTCCGGTGGCGCGGAGATCCCGCCCGCTGACCCGCCCCGGTGCGCGCGCCTGACGCATCCGACCGAAATACACAATTGACGCGCGTGCCGGAGCGCGCTGGGCTAGAGTTTGCTAGCAGACCCGTTTCAGGGCCTGCATCTGTGTGTCCGCGGGGGACAGTGAGGACTAATCATGAGGTCACGTCGATCAACTCGTCGCCTCGCAGTTGCCGCAGCCTCCGCCGCGATCGTCGGGATGATCGGGCTCAGCGCTTGCGGTACCGGCGAGAAGGCACCGGAGACCACGACGCCGTCCACCACAACGACGACAACGACCACGACACCGTCGGCCCCACCGCCGGCCGAGCCCACCGAGAAGCAGGGCACCACCCGGAGCCCCAACAGCTTCACGCCCACCCACGTAGAACCGGCGGCGCCGCCCATCGGACGGCACGGGGTCGGCAGCCCTCATAGGCAATAGCGCCGGAACCGGCTCTGACGGCCCTGCACTCACCATCGAATGCCGGGTATGCCGGGTATGCCGAATCGACGTGCCGGCGGGCACATTCTGTGGAGTGTGTGGCGCTTACCTTGACCCGCAGCGCCACGGGGCCGGGTGGCTGAGGCCACGGGCGTACTGTGCCGGTCGCGAGCACCTGCTGTGGCCGTCGGTGGTCAGCTCACTGTTTCCGGTGCTACCGCACCGTTCGCGCACGCGGTATCGACTCGGGATTGCCGTGCTGGCGGTCGCGGTGCTCGCCTGCGCACTGCTGCGGGTACCCGCCGCGACGATCGCGCTGGCCGCGTTCGGTCTGCCGCTGCTGTTCGTCACATATCTCCGTGAATCCGCTGTCGTTCACCGCCTTTCTGCTCGAACCCTGCTGCTGACCGGTGTTCTGGGCGCCGGACTGGGCGCCGCCTGGGCGCTGCTGACCGGAACCGCCGTGGCGCGCGAGTACGACATGCCGATGGGTGTCGACGTACCGCCGTTGCGGGTGATGCGTGACGGTCTCGCCGTCCCACTCGGGGCCATGTTGTTGATGCTGACCCCGGTGGTGGTGATCCGCCTGTTCGGGCCGCGTACCCGAGAATCGTTGGACGGCTCAGTTATCGGCGCCCTCGGCGCACTTGCTTTCACCGCGGCGGCCACGCTCAGCCGGTTGGCTCCACAGCTCGACGACGGACTGGTGGACCATGACCGCCCGTTGAGCGGGCTGTTGGTCCAGGCCGGGATCCAGGGCGTGGCGGTGCCTTTGACTGCTGCGGCCGCCGGGGCTCTCGTGGGGGTGGTCCTGTGGTTCACGCCGGGGGCGGACAACGCCTGGCAACCGAGACATGTACGTGCGGCCTTGGCACTGACGGTCGCATCCGTGCCCGCCTCCTATGCGATCCTCGGCCTGATCGATGTCGCACCGGTACCTGAGATCTTGACGCTGGCGGTGCATTTGGCCGTGGCGACATTGGCCTTGCCGGCGTTGCGAATCGGTCTGCAGCTCGCCTTGCTGTACGAAGCGCACGGCACCATCCACCCAGGCGAGTCGGTGCGGTGCCGGCAATGCGATCACTCGGTTGCCGATATGGCGTTCTGCCTGAACTGCGGCACGGCGATCCACGCATTGCAACGGACGACGCCCCGCCTCGGAGAACCATTTCTGAGGGCCTGGGGTACTGGCGTCGCGCTGCTGACGGCCGCCCTTGTCGTGGTGTCGGCCATGGTCAGCAGTCCACCCGCGCGCTATCGATGTCCACCGGATTGCGGCCGTCCGCCGACCAGCGATCCGGTGGCGACGAACCCCCGCTTCACCGCCCCGGACGGCGCATTCTCGGTGTCCTACCCGGTGTCCGGCGCGGCCTACCGGATCACCACCGCCGACGACGGGGTGACAGCGGATTTCCTGGCCGGCGACGGCGGCACCATGCAACTCATCGGAAAACCCGCGAATGGGCGGACACCGAAGGACATCGCGACGACCCTGGTGGCGGACACCTATCCCGATGCCGATCTGGACTACGAGATCCCGAATGCCATGGTCGGCTATCAACCCGGGTACGGGATGGTCCTCGACAGCTGGCCGCACAGCGCGACCGGCGATTACATGCGGATGCGGATGGTCATTCTGACTGCGGTGAAGAACGACCTGGCCCTGATCGCCGTGGCGACAGGCCCGTACCACGCATACGGCCCTGATTTCGGTCCAGGGATCCCATCCGGCGCCAACCTGGACCTGGCGTTGGATATGGGCAAGTACGTCAACAGTTTTCGTTGGCGCGGAGACCTACCGCGCTGATCACTCCCACTCGATGGTGCCCGGCGGCTTGCTGGTGACATCCAGCACGACCCGGTTGACCTCGGGCACCTCATTGGTGATCCGGGTCGAAATCCGTTCCAGCACTTCGTAGGGCACCCGCGTCCAGTCCGCGGTCATGGCGTCCTCACTCGACACGGGCCGCAGCACGATCGGGTGCCCGTAAGTACGTCCGTCGCCTTGCACACCCACCGAACGCACGTCCGCCAGCAGCACCACCGGGCACTGCCAGATCTGTTGATCCAAACCGGCGGCGGTGAGTTCCTCACGGGCGATGGCATCGGCACGCCGCAGGGTGTCCAACCGATCGGCAGTCACCTCACCGACGATGCGGATACCCAGGCCCGGACCCGGGAAGGGTTGGCGGGCAACGATTTCCTCGGGCAGGCCGAGTTCACGACCCACCGCGCGCACCTCGTCCTTGAACAACAGGCGCAGCGGCTCGACGAGCTTGAACTTCAGATCTTCTGGCAGGCCGCCGACATTGTGGTGGCTCTTGATGTTGGCCGTGCCGGTGCCGCCACCGGATTCCACCACGTCGGGATACAGCGTGCCCTGCACCAGGAACTCGATGTCGGCCTCGCTGAGGGTGTCACGCACCGCCCCTTCGAAGGCCCGGATGAACTCGCGGCCGATGATCTTGCGCTTGCCCTCGGGGTTGGTCACCCCGGTCAACGCCTCGAGGAACCGGTCGGCGACATCGACGGTCACCAACTTGGCACCGGTCGCGGCGACGAAATCGCGCTGCACCTGGGCTCGCTCCCCCGCCCGCAGCAGGCCGTGGTCGACGAACACACACGTCAACCGGTCGCCGATGGCGCGCTGCACCAACGCGGCGGCCACCGCGGAGTCGACTCCGCCGGACAGACCACAGATGGCCTGGCCGTCACCGACCTGGGCGCGCACTGCCTCGATCAACTGCTCGGCGATGTTGGCGGCGGTCCACGTCGCCCCGATACCGGCGAAGTCGTGCAGGAACCGGCTCAGGATCTGCTGGCCGTGCGGAGAGTGCAGCACCTCGGGGTGGTACTGGACGCCGGCCAACCGTCGCGCCCGATTCTCGAACCCTGCGACCGGGGCGCCGGCGCTGGAGGCGACCACCTCGAAGCCCTCCGGCGCGGCCGTCACCGCGTCTCCGTGGCTCATCCACACCGGCTGGGTATCGGGCAGATCGGCATGTAGATCGCCGCCGGCGACGTTCAGCTCGGTGCGCCCGTATTCGCTGGTCCCGGTGTGTTCGACGGTGCCGCCCAGCGCCTGCGCCATGGCCTGGAAGCCGTAGCAGATACCGAACACCGGGATGTCGAGATCGAACAACGCGGGGTCCAGCCGTGGGGCGCCTTCGGCGTACACACTGGCCGGGCCACCGGACAGCACGATGGCCTGCGGATCCTTGGCCTTGATCTCCTCGACCGTGGTGGTATGCGGGATGACCTCGGAAAACACCCGCGCCTCACGGACCCGGCGAGCGATCAGCTGTGCGTACTGAGCGCCGAAGTCGACGACGAGGACAGGACGGGGCGATGCAGATGTCACCGCAACAGTCTAGTGGGCTGGTCAGCGCGGGCCTGAACCGCTGCGTGGCGACGGGTATCGCAGCCGAAGGCGTGTTTGAACCCATCCCTCGCGCGGTCATTACGCATGATGGAGAAGACGTCGGCGAAAGCGAGGACGCTGTGCTGGGCCTGCCCGAGCAGATCACCGCCTGCCTGTTCGATCTCGATGGCGTGCTCACCGATACCGCCAGCGTGCACAAGAAGGCCTGGAAGGCCATGTTCGACGACTATCTGCGCACGCGGGCCGAACGCACCGGGGACGAGTTTGTCGCCTTCGACATCGACGACGATTATCTGCGCTACGTCGACGGCAAGCGCCGCGAGGACGGTGTCCGCTCGTTCTTGGCCAGCCGCGGAATCGACCTGCCCGACGACACCATCGGGGATCTCGGCAATCGCAAGAACGCCATGTTCCATCAGACCCTGAAGTCCGAAGGTGTCCACGTCTTCCCTGGATCCCGGCATTACCTGCAGGCCGTGACCGATGCGGGCCTGCGCCGGGCGGTGGTGTCGTCGAGCGCCAATACCGAGGAGGTTCTCAAGATCACCGGGTTGGACGCATTCATCGAGCAACGGGTGGACGGGGTGACGATGCGCGACGAAAACCTGCCGGGCAAACCGGCACCGGCCAGCTTCCTGCGCGCCGCCGAGCTACTCGGCGTCTCCCCCGCGCAGGCCGCGGTATTCGAAGACGCACTGGCCGGGGTGGCAGCGGGCCGGGCGGGGAAGTTCGGATTCGTGGTGGGCGTGGACCGGGTGGGTCAGGCCGCCCAACTGCGTCACGATGGCGCCGACATCGTCGTCACCGACCTGGCCGAGTTGAAGTAGCGCCCATGATGATCACCCACGACGCGTATCCGGTGGAACCGTGGCAGGTGCGTGAAACCCGGCTGGAACTCAACCTGCTGGCACAGTCGGAATCGCTGTTCGCGCTGTCCAACGGACATATCGGCCTGCGCGGAAACCTCGACGAGGGCGAACCATATGGCCTACCCGGAACGTATCTGGCCGGGTTCTTCGAGGTCCGCCCACTGCCCTACGCCGAGGCCGGGTTCGGCTACCCCGAGGCCGGACAGACCGTCGTCGACGTCACCAACGGCAAGCTGCTGCGCCTGCTGGTGGATGACGAGCCGTTTGACGTGCGCTACGGCGAATTGATCGATCACGAGCGCACCCTGGACCTGCGGGCCGGCACCCTGACCCGCCTCGCGCACTGGCGCTCCCCGGCCGGAAAACAGGTCCGCGTGGTCTCCACCCGCCTGGTGTCGTTCGCCCACCGCGGTGTCGCCGCCATCGAGTACATCGTCGAAGCGATCGACGAATTCACCCGGGTGACAGTGCAATCCGAGCTTGTCACCAACGAGGACCAACCAGAGACCTCCGACGATCCACGGGTCTCGGCGGTGCTCAGACACCCACTGCAGGCCGTACACCACGAAAACAACGACCACGGTGCGCTTCTGGTGCACCGGACCCGCGGCAGCGGACTGATGATGGCGGCCGCGATGGACCATGACGTCGAGGTGCCCGGGCGCGTCGAGGTCAGCACCGACTCCCGCGACGACCTGGCTCGGACCACCATCATCTGCGGGCTACGGCCCGGCCAGAAGCTGCGCATCGTGAAATACCTCGCCTACGGATGGTCAAGCCTGCGTTCACGTCCGGCGCTGCGCGATCAAGCCGTCGGCGCCATCGCCGGAGCCCGCTACAGCGGCTGGCGCGGCCTGCTGGACTCCCAACGCGCCTACCTCGACGAGTTCTGGGAGTGCGCCGACGTCGAGGTCGAAGGAGATCCGGATTGCCAGCAGGCGGTGCGGTTCGGCTTGTTTCATGTGTTGCAGGCCAGTGCCCGCGCCGAACGGCGGGCCATCGCGGGCAAGGGACTGACCGGTCCGGGTTACGACGGCCATGCCTTTTGGGACACCGAAGGTTTCGTGCTGCCGGTGCTGACGTACACCAAACCCCAGGCCGCAGCCGACGCGCTGCGATGGCGGGCCTCCACGCTGGACCTGGCCCGCGAGCGCGCGTCGCTCCTCGATCTGAACGGCGCCAGTTTCCCGTGGCGCACCATCCGGGGCGAGGAATGCTCGGCCTACTGGCCGGCGGGCACCGCCGCATGGCACATCAACGCCGATATCGCCGCCGCCTTCGAGCGCTACCGCGTTGTCACCGGCGATGATTCGTTGGAACAGGAATGCGGCCTCGCGGTTCTGGTGAACACTGCCCGGCTGTGGATGTCATTGGGGCACCACGACCGCCACGGGATCTGGCATCTGGACGGCGTGACCGGACCGGACGAATACACCGCGGTGGTGCGCGACAACGTCTTCACCAACCTGATGGCCGCCCACAACCTGCGGGTGGCCGCCGACGCCTGCATGCGCCATCCCGACGCATCCGATTCGATGGGTGTGACCACCGAGGAGACCGCGGCCTGGCGCGACGCCGCCGACGCCGCCCACATCCCCTACGACGAGGAACTCGGTGTGCACCCGCAGTGCACGGGGTTCACCACTCTGGCCGAGTGGGACTTCTCGGCCAACACCGCCTACCCGCTGCTGCTGCACGAACCGTATGTGCGGTTGTACCCGGCCCAGGTGCTCAAGCAGGCCGATCTGGTGCTGGCGATGCAATGGCAGAGCCACGCCTTCACCCCGGACCAGAAGGCCCGCAATGTGGACTACTACGAGCGGCGCACAACCCGGGACTCGTCACTGTCGGCATGTACCCAGGCGGTGATGTGCGCCGAGGTCGGCCACCTGGAGTTGGCCCACGACTACGCGTATGAGGCCGCGCTGATCGATCTGCGCGATCTGCACCACAACACCCGCGATGGCCTGCACATCGCCTCGCTCGCCGGCGCCTGGACCGCGTTGGTGTCGGGCTTCGGCGGCCTACGCGACGACGAGGGCGTCCTGTCGCTCGACCCTCACCTACCCGACGGCATCTCGTGCCTGCGGTTCCGGCTGCGGTGGAAGGGATTCCGGGTGACCGTCGACGCGCACCACGACACCGTCACCTACACCTTGCGTGACGGCCCGGACGGTTCGCTGACCATCCGTCACGCCGGTGACGAGGTACAACTCAGCACCCGCGAGTCGACCACCCTCCAGGTGCGTCCCCGGCATCCGCTGTTACCGCCCCCGTCCCAGCCGCCCGGCCGCGAACCGGTACGTCGGCGAACCGGTCACACCAGCCAATAAGTATCGCCCGACAGGTTTGGAGTCAGAGCCTCCCGGGGTACTCGGCGGTGAAGTCAGCGGTCGCGTCGCCGTGCGCGGTGCTTTCCGCTGCACAGCGAAAGGAGCGACGGAGTGACCGGTACCCAGCCCAAGCCGACAACCACCGATGCCGGAATTCCGGTGTACAGCGACGAACACTCGTTGACGATCGGTCCCGACGGGCCGGTCCTGCTGCAGGACCACTACCTGATCGAGCAGATGGCGATGTTCAACCGGGAGCGCATCCCCGAGCGTCAACCGCACGCCAAGGGCGGCGGCGCATTCGGTCACTTCGAGGTGACCCACGATGTCAGCGCCTACACCAAGGCCGCGGTGTTCCAGCCGGGCGTCAAAACCGAGACCCTGAACCGGTTTTCCACCGTGGCCGGTGAGCGCGGCAGCCCCGACACCTGGCGTGATCCCCGCGGCTTCGCCACGAAGTTCTACACGACCGACGGCAACTTCGACATGGTCGGCAACAACACCCCGGTGTTCTTCATGCGCGACCCGTTGAAGTTCCAGCACTTCATCCGGTCCCAGAAGCGACGCGCGGCCAACAACCTGCGCGACCACGACATGCAGTGGGATTTCTGGACCCTGTCCCCCGAATCCGCGCATCAGGTGACGTGGCTGATGGGCGATCGCGGTATCCCCCGCGACTGGCGCCACATGAACGGCTACTCCAGCCACACCTACAGCTGGATCAACGCCGCCGGGGAGATCTTCTGGGTGAAGTACCACTTCAAGACCGACCAGGGCGTCGAGTTCCTCACCCAGAAAGAGGGTGATGAGATGGCCGGCATCGACGGCGATGCCCACCAGCGCGATCTGTACGACGCGATCGAGCGCGGTGAGTTCCCGACGTGGTCGTTGAAGGTCCAGATCATGCCGTTCGAGGAGGCCAAGGACTATCGGTTCAACCCGTTCGACCTGACCAAGGTGTGGCCGCACAGCGACTATCCGCTGATCGATGTCGGCACCCTGCGCCTGGACCGCAACGTCGAGGACTATCACGCCGAAATCGAGCAGGCCGCGTTCGAACCGAACAACCGGGTGCCGGGCACCGGCCTGAGCCCGGACAAGATGCTGCTGGCCCGCGACTTCGCCTACGCCGACGCCCACCGCCACCGGTTGGGGAGCAACTACAAGCAGATCCCGGTCAACGCGCCGAAGGTGGAGGTGAACAGCTACTCGAAGGACGGCGCGATGCGGATGAAGAATGTGTCCGACCCGGTGTACGCCCCGAATTCGTACGGCGGCCCGAAGGCCGACCCGGCACGCACCGGTGAATCGCTATGGCACGCCGACGGCGACATGGTCCGCACCGCCTACACGCTGCACGCCGAGGACGACGACTGGGGCCAGGCCGGAACGATGGTGCGTGACGTGCTCGACGACGCAGCGCGCGCCCGATTGGTCTCCAATATCGCCGGGCATTTGTCGAAGGGGGTCTCCGAACACGTGCTGGAGCGAGCCTTCGAATACTGGAAGAACGTCGACAAACAGCTCGGTGAGAAGGTTGAATCGTCAGTCCGGAATGGTGACTGACTGATCCGCGGCGGCGCCGGGTTCGAGGATCCGTGCAATCTCGGCGCCGACCGCCGCGCGCACGTCGTCGTCGCCGATCTCGTCCAATCCGGTCGCCGATTTCAGGAACGGCTCGAACAGTCGCCAACCCAGTTGCAGCGCAACGGCGTTGGCGACTGCCAGCCGTCCGCTCTGCTCGTTGTCGAAACGCGGTAGCACCTGTCCGAGCAGCCGCGTGACACCCGGAAACCGGGTCTGCAGTTGGCCCACCGGGTAACCGTCGAGAAGTGCCCTGGCCATCAACCGCATGTGTTGGTCCATGGCCTCGTCGATCTCGACGGCGCAGTCGCCGTCGTCCAACAACGCGGTGAGCCTGCCGCCGAGGTGGTCGAGAACGGCTCCGACCAACTGCTCTTTGGTGCCGAAGTGCCGGTAGATCAGCCCGTGGTTGACCTTGGACCTGGTCGCGATGTCACGGATCGACGTGGCCGCCGGCCCCCGCTCGGCGAACAGTTCCGCCGCGGCTGTCAGTGCGGCCGCCACCACCTCATCCTTGCCCACCGGACCGGCCATGTCCTTTACCGGTGGCGTCGGTGTAGTCATGTGGCTACACTAGCTCATGTACGGATGTAGTCACTTGACTACAGTCGCTTCGACCAGCACAAAGGACAAAGCCGATGACCGCTTCCACCACCGCTCGCCTCACCGTCACCAAGCTGGGCAGCCGCATCGGCGCCCGTATCGAAGGGGTCCGGCTGGGCGGGGACCTCGATGAAGGCACGGTCGCCGACATCCGGAGCGCACTCCTGCAACACAAGGTGATCTTTTTCGGCGGTCAGCACGATCTCACCGACGAACAGCAGCACGCCTTCGCGCGCCTTCTGGGTAAGCCAGTCGGTCACCACGCGCTCAAGCAGGATGACGCCCCACTCATCACGCCGCTCGATTCCGAGTACGCCAAGGCCACCCGCTGGCACACCGACGTCACGTTCGTGCCCGACTACCCGGCCATCTCGATTCTGCGGGCGGTGACGCTGCCCGAATACGGCGGATCCACCCTGTGGGCTTCCACCGCGGCGGCCTACGACCGGCTGCCGGCTCCGCTCAAGTCCCTCACCGAAAACCTCTGGGCCGTCCACAGCAACCGCTTCGACTACGCGGCGGCACCCGTCGCCGCGCTGAGCGAGGAACAGCAGCAGATGCGGGCCGCGTTCGAGAAGCCCGATTTCCGCACCGAACACCCGGTGGTGCGGGTACATCCGGAGACCGGCGAACGCACCCTGGTGGCCGGCGACTTCACCCGCGGCTTCCTCGGTCTGGACAGCCATGAATCCGCCACCCTGCTGGAGTTGCTACAGCGTCGGATCACCATGCCGGAGAACACTGTCCGCTGGAACTGGGTGCCCGGTGACGTCGCGATCTGGGACAACCGGGCCACCCAGCACCGCGCGGTCGACGACTACGACGACCAGCGCCGGGTGATGCACCGAGTGACGCTGGCCGGTGACGTGCCCGTCGACATCCACGGGCAGCCCAGCCGCCCGCTCGCGGATGCCGCTCTGCTCCAGGCGGTCTGACTCACATCTTGATCGCGGGCATCAACCGGATGATGTTCCACATCCGGTTGCGCCTCGCCGACAGCGCCGAGATGGTCAGGGCACCGGCCCAGATCACCAGCAGCGTGATGATCGCCTGCCAGAGCCGATGATCGATCCCGCCGAGGATGAGCTGACGTAATCCGTTGACGCCATACGTCATCGGGTCGTAGTTGTGGAACGCCTGGAACGGCCGTGACGTGGTTTCCACCGGGTACATCCCGCCGGCGCTGACCAACTGGAGCATGAGCAGGGCCATCAGCAGCACCCGACCCACCGCGGGCCCGACGAGGGCGGTGACCGCTTGGGTCGCGGCCACAAAGGCGCACGACACCAGGATCATGAAGCCCAGCATCGCGACCGGATGCACCACGTGCATGCCGAGCGCGAACCTCACCACGCAGTACAGGATGATCGCCTGGAACACCCCGATAACTGCCGCGGGCAGGTAGCTGGCGAGCACCACCCGGATCGCCAGCACCTCCGCGGCAATCGGTCGGTTCTGCAACGGACGCAACACCATCCACAGCACCAGGGCACCGAAGAACAGCGCGAGCGTGATGAAGAACGGCGCCATCCCGGTGCCGAAGTTGAGTGCGGAGTTCTCGGCCGAGTTCTGCAGATGAACCGGGCCGCCGATGGTGTCGGCGATCGCCTCCTTCTGGGCGGGAGTCCAATCCGGCACCTGACCGGCGCCGTCGGCGAGCTTGGTGGCCAACTCGGCCGATCCGCTCCGCAACTGGGTGGTCCCGGATTTCAGCTGCCCGGCACCCGTGTCGAGTTTGGCGATACCACTGGCCAATTCGGCATTACCCGAGGCGAGCTGCTGGGCTCCCCCGCGCAGCTGGTTCAGCTTGGCGTTGAGATCGGAGTTCTTGCTGCCCACCTGATCGAGTGCCGAGTTCAGCGGGCTGCCGGGGTTACGCAACGACGAGGTCATCGAGATCGCCGCGTTCTCGGCATCGGTGAGTTGTCGACGGATCTGTGGAGTGAACTGGTGGGCCCGAAGATCATCCGCCACCCCGCGCAGGGTCCCGGCGGCGTTGTTGGCGATCGGATCGGGACTGGTCGACAGCTGGTCGATCACCGAGGTCAGCGCCGCCGCGGCAGAGTCCTGCGCCCCGGTGATGGCACCGATCTGGTCGTTGGCCTGCCGCAGTGCGGCGGTCCCGTCTTCGAGTTCCTGGGTGTCGCCACCGATCTTCGACAGCGCCGAGGTGACCGCGACCAGCGGATCGGTGGCCTTGTTGATCTCAGCGGAGAGCTGCTTGGCACCGGTGGCCAGCTGCGCCGAGCCGGACCGCGCAGTGTGCAGCCCGGCGGTCAGCTGACCGGCGCCGTCGTCGACTTTGAGTGCGCCGTCGGCGAGTTGGGCCGCGCCGTCGGCGGCCTGCTTGATCCCAGCACCGGAGCTGACCACCACGGAGAGCACCTGGTTGACCGCCTGGCCCGAGATCCGTGTCGAGACGGCGTTGAGCACCTGGTCGATCGCAGTGCGGCCGATGTTCGAGGAGATGTAGTTGTTGGCGTCGTTGTAGACCGCGTTCAGGTTGGCCTGCTTGGGGTTACCGGTCAGCGGTGAGGCGATCGCCTCACTGAAATCCGGCGGCAGGTCCAGCATGAAGTAGTACGTGCCGTGGTCGACGCCGTTGCGTGCCTCGTCCTCATCCACCACATGCCAGTTCAGGCTGGCGTCGTCGGTCAGGCTCTTGGCGATCTCGGCACCGACATTGACGTGCTGTCCCGCCACCACCGCACCGCGGTCCGAATTGACCAGTGCCACCGGCATTTTGTCGACCTGACCGAAGGGGTCCCAGTACGCCCACAGATACAGCGCGCCGTATACCAGCGGGAGCAGCATCAGCACCACGATCGCGGCCCGGGTCATTCGGCTGCGGCCGAAGCGTTTGATTTCCGAGCCCGCAACCAGGTCGGTGAGTCCAGCGAACATCTCAGTTCTTTCCGGTCAGGATGCGGTGGTCGTGCAGACCGTGGTCGGGGGCTTCATGGCCGAGCGGATTGGTCACTCCGACAACGACACTGCGCTGTGTGGCGATGGCGCCGAGTCGCTCGACTGCGATCGCGCGCCGGCCGTGGTCCCGGACCTGTTCGAGATCACCGACCACGAGGATGGGGCGATTCGAGAACAGCGCCAGGGTGACCTTCAACAGGAACAGGTCGACGTCGGACAGTTCGCTGATGTAGGTCTGCGGTGCGGGCGGCGTCAGGTCGCCGAACACCTCGCGTAGTGCGGAGTCGCCGGATTCGGCCGGCACCCGTCGATACCACGGGGCCAGCCATCGACGTTGCTCGGCGAGCACGGTGCGCACGGTGACCGAGTCCTCCAATTCGTCGATGTCGGCGAAGGCCGCGATCGCGCAGTGCCGGCGGATGTCGCGGGGCCGGGACTCACCGCAGACGGTCACGGTGCCGTGGGTGGGCGCCAAGCGTCCGGCCAGAGTCAGCAGCAGTGCCGTCTGGCCCCATCCCCCGGGCATCTGGATGGCGTGAAAACCGGGTGTGAGCTCCAGATCGATGTCGCGGAACAGCGGACCGTGCTCACCGTCGACGCCGAGTCCGGCGGCGGTGATCTGCGGCGCATCCTCGACGCCTGCCCCGGCGTCGTCCTTGTCTTCCATCTCCGACCTTTCGATACTCGCTGGTATCCATTCGATACTAGCGAGTATTGTGTTGGTCATGACGGCTGTCAAACTGGCACGCACCCGACCCACGCGGGACGAGGTTCGCGACCGGATCCTGGATGCAGCGCTCACTGTTTTCGCGGCCGAGGGCTTCGCCGGCGCCACCATCGACGCCATCGGTCACGCGGCGGGATTCACCAAGGGTGCGGTGTATTCCAATTTCGAATCCAAGGACGAGTTGTTCCTGGCCCTGCTGGACCGGCAGTTCGAGAGCCGCGGCGCACTCATCGCCACCGCACTCGACGGCGGGCACGGGGACACTGCTGCGATCGCCGCAGCGCTCAGCCGCGCAACGCTGGACTCAATCCACGATCAGCACGAGTACCAGATCGTGCTGATCGAGTACTGGCTGCGCGCGGTTCGCGATCCCCAGCTGCGCGAACGCCTCGTGGCTCGCCGTCGCGCGGCCGCCGATCAAGCCCTGCGCATCGTCGAACAGGCAGGCACGTCACTGCCGGGGAAGCAGCTGTCGGCGCTTGCCCAGTTGGTCGTCACGATCAGCTCCGGTATCGCCACCGAGGAGGTGCTTCAACCGGGCGCGGTCGACATGGACACGCTGACCCGGCTGTTCACCGCCCTGCTGGAATCGACCCCCGGCGGGCAGTGACCGCTCAGGCCAGCTTCTTGTGTTGGGGCCGGCCGCCCGTCGCCTCGAAGATCACCCGATTGCCGATCTCGACCGCGTGATCGGCGAACCGCTCGTAGTAGCGGCCCAATAGTGCGACGTCGACCGCCGAGCACACCCCGTCATCCCATCGACGGTCCAACAGCAGGGTGAACAAATGGCGGTGCTCGGCGTCGACGGCGTCGTCCTCATCACGCAGGCGCGCGGCGACATCGGGGTCCCGCGACACCAATACCTCCTGCGCGGTCCGCGCCAACCTCACCGCCTGCGCACCCATCTCGGAGAAGCTCGCGCGCACCTCGTCCGGCAGCGCGCAATCGGGATGACGCAGGCGGGAGATGTCGGCGACGTGGACCGCGAGCGCACCCATCCGATCGAGATCGGCCGCGATGTGCATCGAACCGACCACGGTGCGCAGCTCACTGGCCACCGGCTGCTGCAACACCAGTAGTCGAAAAGCCGACTCCTCGATACGTCGGCCGTACACAGCGATGTGTTCCTGGTCGGCGATGACCTGCTCAGCCAACGGCAGATCCGAGTCCAGCAGCGCCTGGTTGGCCCGCTGCATCGCGCTGACCACCAGCCCGCACATCTCGGCGAGCTGGTTGCTCAGTGCCGCCAACTCGTCGTGGAACGCCTCGCGCATCGTCATCCCCTCCGGGCCGGGCGCCCGCCGCCCGGCGAGAATTGGGTACCCGGAATCGGGCGGGTGCTAACCGCCCGAGTTGATCGGCTCGATGGGCAGCCGTCGCAGTCCGGCGGGCGCTTCGGCCGGCACCACTGCATGCGCGGGCGCGATGGGCGCCAGCTTCCGGTACGGCTCACTCTGCGCCGGACGCTCGTCGTTCTGCCCGTTGTTCGGCCAGAGCGACGCCGCGCGTTCGGCCTGCGCAGTGATCGATAGCGACGGGTTCACCCCGAGGTTCGCCGAGATCGCCGCGCCGTCCATGACATGGAGCGTCGGGTAGTTGTACACGCGCTGATACGGGTCGATGACGCCGTGCTCGGCACTGTCACCGATGGCCGCCCCGCCGAGGAAGTGCGCGGTCAGCGGGATGTTGAACAACTCGCCCCAGGTGCCGCCGGCCACGCCGTCGATCTTGGCGGCCATCCGGCGGGTCACCTCGTTGCCGACCGGAATCCACGTCGGGTTCGGCTCGCCGTGCCCCTGCTTGGACGACATCACCCGCTTACCGCCGGGCCCGCGCTTGGTGAAGGTGGTGATCGAGTTGTCCAGGTGCTGCATGACCAGAGCGATCACCGTGCGCTCGCTCCACCGCTGGGGGTTGAGGAGGCGGATCAGCTTGCCCGGCTCCTGGCGGCCCTGATCGAGGAACTGCCGCCAGCGGGGAACGTCGGTGCCCTGCGGCCCGGTGCCGTCGGTCATCAGCGTCTGCAACAGACCCATCGCGTTGGAACCCTTGCCGTACCGCACCGGTTCGACGTGGGTGTCGGGGGTGGGGTGGATCGACGAGGTGATCGCGACGCCGTGGGTCAGGTCCATGTCGGGCGACACCGTGAGGGTCTGCGCGCCCACGATGGACTCGGAGTTGGTGCGGGTCAGCACGCCGAGTTTGGCCGACAGCCGGTTGAGCTTTCCGGTGTCGCGCATCTTGAACAGCAACTTCTGGGTGTTGTAGGTGCCCGCCGCCAGGATCAGATGCTTGGCGGTGAACGTCTTGCGCCTACGACGCAGCTTGCTGCCGGTGCGCACGGTCGTGACCTCCCACAGCCCGTCGGCGCGCTGCTCGAAACTGGTCACGGTGGTCATCGGATGTACTTGTGCCCCAGCTGACTCTGCGAGGCCGAGGTAATTCTTGACGAGCGTGTTCTTGGCCCCGTGCCGGCAGCCGGTCATGCATTCCCCACACTCGATACACCCGGTGCGGGCCGGGCCGACTCCACCGAAGTAGGGATCCGGCACGGTCTTGCCTGGAGTCATCTCACCGTCGAGTCCGAAGAACACCCCGACCGGTGTGGCGACGAACGTGTCCCCGCAACCCATGTCGTCGGCAACCTCTTTGACGATGCGGTCCGCGTCGGTGAAGGTCGGGTTCTTCACCACGCCCAGCATGCGCTGCGCCTGGTCGTAATGCGGCATCAACTCGGCCCGCCAGTCGGTGATGTCCTTCCACTGCGGGTCGTTGAAGAACGGGTCCGGCGGCACGTACAGGGTGTTGGCGTAGTTCAGCGATCCGCCGCCGACACCGGCGCCGGCCAGGATCATCACATTGCGCAGCAAATGGATGCGCTGGATGCCGTACATGCCCAACTGCGGTGCCCAGAGGAACTTGCGCAGATCCCACGAGGTCTTGGCGAAATCCGCATCGGTGAAGCGCTGGCCGGCTTCGAGTACACCGACTCGATAGCCCTTCTCGGTGAGCCGCAGCGCACTGACGCTGCCGCCGAATCCCGAACCGATCACCAGGACGTCATAGTCAGGCTGCATGTGACCAGTATGACGCTACCGAGGGGTAACTTTCTAGACAGGAAGCCCTAACTTGTAAAGACGAGCGTCACCGCCCGACCGTGAGCCCGACCTTCTGGAACTCCTTGAGATCGCAGTACCCGGCCTTGGCCATCGACCGGCGCAGACCGCCGACCAGGTTCAACGAACCGAACGGGTCATCGGACGGCCCGGTCAGCACCTGCTCCAGGCCCGGCCGCTCTGCGTCCGCCACCTGTAGCAGGGCGCCGCGCGGCAATGACGGATGCGCGGCCGCAGTCGGCCAGAACCAGCCACCGCCCTGCGCCTCGGCAGCCACCGCCAGCGGCGTGCCCAGCACGACGGCGTCGGCGCCGCAGGCGATCGCCTTGGCCAGGTCGCCCGAAGTGTGGATGTCGCCGTCGGCCAGCACGTGCACGTACCGGCCGCCGGTCTCGTCGAGATACTCGCGACGCGCGGCCGCCGCGTCGGCGATCGCGGTGGCCATCGGCACGCTGATGCCGAGCACCTCGTCGCTGGTGGTGACCCCGGCGGTGGAGCCGTAGCCGACGATCACGCCGGCCGCGCCGGTGCGCATCAGGTGCAGTGCGGTGCGATGGTCGAGCACGCCTCCGGCCACGACCGGGACGTCGAGCTCGGAGATGAACGTCTTCAGGTTCAAGGGCTCACCATCGGACGCGACGCGCTCGGCGGAGATGATGGTGCCCTGGATGACCAGCAGGTCGATCCCGGCAGCCACCAGCGTCGGGGTCAGCGCCTGGGCGTTCTGCGGGCTGACACGTACCGCTGTGGTCACCCCGGCCTCACGGATACGGGCCACCGCGGCGCCGAGCAGCTCGCGGTCCAGTGGCGCGGCATGCAACTGCTGCAGCATCCGGATCGCCGCCGAATCGTCAGGGGCCGACGCAGCGACATCCAACACCTGGGCGATCTTCTCCCCGACATCGGCATGCCGGCCGATCAGCCCCTCGCCGTTGAGCACGCCGAGCCCGCCGAGCCGACCCATCTCGATAGCGAACTCCACCGACACCAGGGAGTCGGTCGGGTGTGCGATGACCGGGACCTCGAAGCGGTAGGCATCGAGCTGCCAGGCCGTCGAGACGTCCTGCGACGACCGGGTGCGCCGCGAGGGCACGATCGTGACGTCGTCGAGCTCATAAGTGCGGCGGGCGGTCCTGCCCATGCCGATTTCAACCATGTCGCGCATGACTGTTCTTAGTCTCCTGCCCCACCGGTTCAGCGGGTGTAGTAGTTGGGGGCCTCGACAGTCATGGTGATGTCGTGCGGGTGGCTTTCCTTCAACCCGGCCGCCGTGATCTGGACGAACTGCGCCTGCTGCAAATGCTCGATGGACGCCGAGCCGGTGTATCCCATGGCCGCCCGCAACCCGCCCGTCAGCTGATGGATCACCGATCCCAGCGGACCGCGGAACGGCACCCGACCCTCGATGCCCTCGGGCACCAGCTTGTCCTCAGAGAGCACATCGTCCTGGAAGTAGCGGTCCTTGGAGTAGGACTTGCCACCGCCGCGTCCCTGCATGGCGCCCAGTGAACCCATGCCGCGGTAGCTCTTGAACTGCTTGCCGTTGACGAAGATCAGGTCACCGGGCGACTCGGCGGTGCCGGCCAGCAGCGAGCCCAGCATCGCCGTCGATGCGCCGGCGGCGAGCGCCTTGGCGATATCGCCCGAGTACTGCAGACCGCCGTCGGCGATCACCGGCACGCCGAAGGGCTTGCAGGCCGCAACGGCCTCCAGGATGGCGGTGATCTGTGGGGCTCCGACACCGGCGACCACTCGGGTGGTGCAGATCGAGCCCGGTCCGACACCGACCTTGACCGCGTCGGCACCGGCCGCCACCAGGGCAGCAGCCGCGGCACGGGTGGCGACGTTGCCGCCCACCACCTCGACGCGGTCGCCGACGGTCTTCTTCACCCGCGCCACCATGTCGAGCACGCCGCGATTGTGGGCGTGGGCGGTGTCGACGATCAGCACGTCGACGCCGGCCTCGACCAGCATCATCGCCCGCGCCCAGGCGTCATCGCCGACACCGATCGCGGCGCCGACCAAAAGCCGACCGTCCCGGTCCTTGGTCGACAACGGGAACTGTTCGGTCTTGACGAAGTCCTTGACCGTGATCAGCCCGGTCAGCTTGCCGTGACCGTCGACGATCGGCAGCTTCTCGATCTTGTGACGGCGCAGCAGGCCCAGCGCAGCCTCGGCGGACACGCCTTCCTGCGCGGTGATCAGCGGCACCTTGGTCATCACCTCGGCGACGGGCTTGTTCTCGTCGACCTCGAAGCGCATGTCGCGGTTGGTGATGATTCCAACCAGCGCGCCCGCGCTGTCCACAACGGGGAGCCCGGAGATTCGGAACCGGGCGCACATCGCGTCGACCTCGGCCAGGGTGTTCGTCGGCGAGCAGGTGACCGGGTCGGTGACCATACCGGCCTCGGACCGCTTCACGGTCTCGACCTGGGCGGCCTGTTCGGCGGCCGGAAGGTTGCGGTGCAGCACCCCCATGCCCCCGGCGCGGGCCATCGCGATGGCCATGCGCGATTCGGTGACCGTGTCCATCGCGGAGCTGACCATCGGCACCCGCAGGCGGATGTTTCGGGTCAGCTGGCTCGACGTGTCGGCGGTGGCCGGGATCACATCAGAGGCAGCCGGCAGCAGCAGCACGTCGTCAAAGGTGAGACCGAGCATTGCGATCTTGGTGGGATCGTCACCGCCGGTCGGCACCGGTAGGGCGATGGGAACGCTGCTTTCAGCGATCGACATGGGTGGGGCCTCCAGTGGCAGGCGTGGGGCGTGTAAGTCGATTCTATCGGCTCGCGAATTGACGGTGCTGTCGCCGCTCCTTGCACCTCACGCCGCAGATCACGGCGCGCATCAGGACAGCTGGCGCTATACCTGCACGGCTGCGTAGTGTGGGACTCGTGCGTGACCACCTCCCCCCTGGTTTGCCGCCCGATCCGTTTGCCGACGATCCTTGCGATCCTTCTGCTGCGCTGGACGCGATCGAGCCGGGCCAGCCTCTGGACCCCCAGGAACGGACGGCTGTCGAGGCTGATCTAGCCGATCTCGCGGTGTACGAGGCGTTGTTGGCGCACAAGGGAATTCGTGGTCTCGTCGTGTGCTGCGACGAATGCCAGCAGGATCACTACCACGACTGGGACATGCTGCGGGCCAACCTGCTGCAGCTGCTTGTCGACGGCACGGTGCGCCCGCACGAGCCGGCCTACGACCCCGAACCCGATGCCTACGTGACATGGGACTACTGCCGCGGCTACGCCGACGCGTCCCTCAACGAGGCCACCTCGGAAACCGACGGCTACCGCTGACTGCCGCCCAGCCCCGGTAACAGGGGCAGTTCGATTCCCGGCAACGCCGGACCCTCCCCGCTGTTCCCGCCCGACGGGCTTTCGTGACCTCCGCCACTGCCGTTTTCTGCAGGGGCGGACGGCGTCGTGCGCACCGGCGGTGCTGACGGCACCGATGTCGGCTCCGCCGACGGCGCGACGGTCGTGGTGGCCGCCGGAGGCGCTTCGGCCACCGGAGCAGCCGAGGTGGTCGGAGCCGACGTGGTGTGTGTCGTCGACGGCTGCGAGGCGGGTGCGCTCGTAGTCGGCTCGGCGCTGCTCGACGGCGTGGGCGACGATGACGGCGTCGACGGCTGGCTGGTCGTCGGTTGCGACGTCGAGGCCGCCGACGGCGTGGACGTCGCAGACGGTGTCGATGTCGGGGACGGCGTGGAAGTCTCCGAGCCGGGGGTGGTCTCTGTCGGCGAGGTCGAAGGCCCAGTCGTCGGTGTGGACGTTGGGGTCTCCCCCGGCGTGCTCTCGGACGGGGTCGGCGTCGTCGTGATCGTCACCTCGGGCAACACCACCGGCGGCGCGTCGGCCGGCACCGTCGCGTTCGGGTCGCGGGTCTCCACCTTGACCGACAGCTGCTGCCACTGGTCGACGAGTTCCTGCTTGCGCTGTTCGTCGCCGACGGTGGCCACGGTGGTAGTGATGGTCTGCAGTTTCTGCTGAGCCTCTTCCCACTGCCCGTCGTCGATCAGCTGTTGCACCTGCTTCAGTTCACTCGACGCCAGTTCGACGCCCACGTCGCGCGTCACCGGCGCCGACCCGAAGACCAGTCCGCGCACGCCGTACAGGGCATCGCCCGGGCCGGAGCCGTACACGGCCGCGCCGAACCCGCCGAGGCACAGCAGCGCGGCGGCCATCGACCCCACCAGAGCCATCGGGAACCGCACCCGCCCCTGCCCGGTCGCCTTGTCGAGGGCCTTGACGGCCTCCCGCGGCGGCGCGATACCCGACATCGGGGTGCGGCGGGCGTCGTCGCGCCACCCGGCCAGCAGGACGGCCAGTTCGGCCTCCTCCCGGTCGGTCGCGTAGACCTGATGCTCGAGGGACAGCGCCTCGATGAACTTCTCGGACCGGTTGATCTCGTTGAGGGACGGATCACCACCGTTTGAGGTCCAGCGGCCGAATTCAGGCATGATCCCGCCCCGTCGCCATGATCTCGTTCTTGAGTCGGGCCAGTGCACGGTGCTGTGCGACACGGACGGCGCCTGCGGTGCTCCCGACGGCCTCGGCGGTCTCCTCGGCACTCATCCCGACCACGACACGCAGGATCAGGATCTCGCGCTGCTTCTCGGGTAGTACGGACAACAACCGGGCCATCCGTTCAGACGATTCGGTGTCGAGAGCGGTCTGCTCGGGGCCGGTGTCGAGAGAGAATCGCTCGGGCACTGAATCGGTGGGCTCGGCACGGTTCCTGGCCGCCGCGCGATGCGCGTCAGCAACCTTGTGCGCAGCGATGCCATAGACAAAGGCCAGGAACGGGCGTCCCTGATCTTTGTAGCGCGGCAGCGCCGTAATGGCGGCCAAGCACACCTCCTGCGCAACGTCATCAGCTGACAGACCACTGCGCTCGGTCGCCCCCACCCTCGCCCGGACATACCGCACGACGATCGGCCGAATGATCTCCAGCACTTCCGAGAGCGCGTTCCGATCACCTGCCACTGCGTCAGCAACGACAATGTCGAGACGGTCTCCCGAACTTGTCATCGTGGGCGATCTCTCCAGCGTTACGTTGCACCGACACTCGCGGCGGATTGGCTCAGCTAAACAATAACGATCGGGGTGCAGTGGCCGGATTTAGGCGCCGGCCCACACCCCACCTCTGCGACGCACTGTATCGGCGCCGAGGTCCCGGATCCGGCGGATTTGGGCAGCGTCGTGTGTGGTGCTGCCAATGTCGGCGAGCACGCACGCCAACGCCCAACGCAGCGGGATCAACCCGGATTTCTCGGTGGCCAGCAGTGCCGCGTCGGCGACTTCTCTGGCGGCGTCGAGCTCGCCGGCGCTGCACAGCGCCGCGGCCAGCACCACCTCAGATTTGACGGCGTGCCGCGTCGAGCGGTGACCGGCTGCCGCCGCCACGCCGCGGCGGGCATGCTGAACCGCCGCGGAGCCATCGCCCTGAACCATCGCCAGTTCGGCGCTCACCCATGACAGCCGGACCCGCTGTCGTGACTCGTCGGGAGTGTTGATGTCACGCGCCCGGTCCAGCAGTCGGGTCGACACCGCGAACCGACCGACCCCGAGGGCGTCCGCGGCGAGCCCGACGAGTGCATCGGCGGCGGCCTCGTCGTCGTCACCGCGGTGCGCCCACGCCTGACCGTCGGCGCCTCGGGCGCGTGGGTGCCCGCCCAGCTGGCGGAGGAACGATGCGCGCGTGCTGTACGCCAGCGACACCAACGGACCGGAGTCCCGGGACCGCAGGATCTCGGCAAGCTCGGTGAGCGCACAGCCGTAGCGCCCCTGCCCGCCGGCGGCCACGGCCCGCAGCCACCGCTCGTGCGGGGTTGTCGCGCTCGGCAGCGGCCAGCGACCGGGGTCGGCCCCGAAAGCCGCGTCAGCCAGCGTCGTGGCAGCAGGTGCGGATGTGGTCATCGGTAGGCGACGCTATCAATACGGCCCGCTTGGAGGGTCCGCGGGAACCGGATACCGGCGGAACCGGACATTAAGATCTTGCGCGATAAACATTCGTTAACAATTGATGACTTGAATGTTAATGGCACGTCAACTAAGTGTCGGATGTCCGGAATTGCATAGGTTCCTGCGAACCGGCCCAACAGGGAAAACCCCAAGACCTCTAGCAGATCCGTAACAGCGATGCCTCAGTCACCGCGTCGCAATGATGAACGTGATGTAAATTCTGTACCTGCGGTTATGCCCTTTGACACACCTGCAAGGTATTGACTCGCTTTATCGGACGCACCTAGTTTATGTGCACGAGCGGTCATCGGCGACACGAGCTCAGTTCGGTTCCACCGACTCAAACCCGCCCACTTTCTGGCGAAATGGGCGAGCAGAGAGGGGTTTTCCACATGCCGCAGCCGCAGCAACTTCCCGGACCCAATGCGGATATCTGGGATTGGCAAATGCACGGACTTTGCCGTGGAGTCGATTCGTCAGTGTTCTTCCATCCCGACGGCGAACGCGGCCGGGCCCGGGCGCAGCGTGAGGTGCGCGCCAAGGAGATGTGCCGCAGTTGCCCGGTGATCACCCAGTGCCGTTCCCACGCGCTGGCCGTCGGCGAGCCGTATGGCATCTGGGGCGGGTTGAGCGAGGCCGAGCGCGAACTTCTGCTCAAGCGGGGCATCCGACGCCGGAGCGCCTGACGCCCACAGCAAACGTCACACGCCCGCCGTGAAGGCTCCCAGCGCCAGCACCGCGAGCGCGAGGAACGCGGCGGGAAAGGCCATGTTGTAGAACACCCGCGCGCGGATGTGGGTGATGACGGCGCCGACGAAGTACGCGATCAGCCCGATCGCGGCGGCGACGCCGAGCGGCGGCAAAGCCAACAGGCCCACGAGCAGTCCGACGGCGCCCGCACCCTTGAGCAGCCCGAGCGTCGGTAACCACGTCCGCGGGACGCCGACTTCTGCAGAGTTGGCCAGCACGAAACGGGCTCCGGCCAGGTCCGTGATCGCCATCGCCCCATTGGCCGCGATGGCGATCACGACGATCACGGCTGCGATCGTGCCGAGTTGTAGGGTCATGTTGGTCGTCTCCCATGTCCGGTTGCTGCGCTTGGTGGTTCACCTTGATGACGTTTCCGACGCCCGAAAGGTGACGCTGTGAACGACTTGGAGACCCTGGCCGCCCGATTCGAGGAGGATCGGCAGCACCTGCGCGGGGTCGCCCATCGGCTACTCGGTTCGGTGCATGACGCCGACGACGCAGTCCAATCCGCGTGGTTGAAGGTCAGCAAGCGCGGTATCGCCGACGTGGCCAATCCGACCGGCTGGTTCACCACGGTGACTGCGCACGAATGCCTCGACCGACTGCGGGAGCGGAAGCGGCGTGCCGAAATCCTCGGCGCCGACGAGCACGTTCCCGCCGACGTGGCCCCCGCCGCCGACGAAGAGGTGGTCGGGGCCGAGTCGGTGGGCCGCGCTCTGCTCGTGGTGCTCGACCGGCTCTCCCCTGCCCAGCGGGTGGCGTTCGTTCTGCACGACGCCTTCGCCGTGCCCTTCGACGACATCGCCGCGCTGCTCGACCGCACGCCGGCGGCCACCAAGAAACTGGCCAGCCGGGCGCGGGAGCGGGTGCACGGCGCTACCGTCGCGGCTCGACCGACCGCCGATCACCTCGAAATCGCGCGGACCTTCCTGGCCGCCTCACAACAGGGCAATCTCGATGCGCTGCTGGAAATTCTCGACCCCGATGTGGTGCGCCGTGTCGACCGCGTGCTGGTCGGCGGGCACATCCCCCTCGAGCTGCGCGGCGCGCGGGAATTTGTCGAGGAGTCCAAGCTGTTCGCCGCGACAGCGCGTGGCGGCGAGGTCGCGGTGCTCGACGGCGCGGCGGGCATCGTCATCGCACCCGCCGGTCAGCTGAAGTCCCTACTGCGCCTTGACATTCGCGATGGGAGGATTCACGTCATCGACATCATCGGCGAACCGGACCGGTTGGCGTCGGTCGACGTGACGGTGGCGGACTGAGCGCCTCCTATTCGGGTGCTCGGAAGCCGCCGATCTGCCGTTCGAGCAGTTCGGCCAGCCGGAGCGGGGTGCGGTCCTCGAACATCGGACCGATGAGCTGCACTCCCACCGGCAGACCCTCGGCGGACTGCCCCGCCGGTATGGCGGTCGCGGGCAGGCCGGGCATGGTGGCCAGACCGGCCCAGACGAGCTGATCGAAGTAGGCGTATTCGACGCCGTCGATATCGATCCGACGTTCCAACAGATCCGGGTTGTGGTCATGCGGGAACGCCGGGGTCGGCGTGATGGGACACACCACGGCATCGAATTCGCCGAACAACTGTCGCCAGCCGTGACGGTGGAGCTCGCGACGGTTGTTCACCTCGATCCAATCGCGGTGGCTCAACACCATCCCGCGCAGCCGCGCGGCATCGAGACTCCGGTCGTCTGCCCTCAGGCCGGCAGCACGGATCCGCAACTGTTCGTAGGCGTCGACGGGGAATCGCGCCGCGGAGCCCGAGAACAGCAACTGCGTGTACAGCACCGCGGCGTCGGCCAGATCGGGCAGCAGAGGACTGTGTCGTTCGACGTGGGCGCCACCGGCATGCAGAGCGTCGGCCACTCGGTTGATGCCGGCGCACACCGCGGCCCCGGTGGCGAGGAACGGGTGTTCGTCGAGGACCAGGACCCGGAAGTCGCAAAGGCCGTCGTGGCGAGGGGGCGGCAGCGCTACCCGGTGTGCCACACCGAGAGTCAGCGGGTCCGGTCCGGCCATCACGTCGAGCAGGAGTGCGAGGTCGCGGGCAGTGCGCGCCATTGGACCGACGACGGCGAGGTCGGCCTCGATCGGCAAGGCCGGTGCCGGCGGCGGGGTCATACCGCGCATCGCGGCCAGTCCGAGGGTCGGCTTGTGCGCGTAGATGCCACAGAAATGTGCGGGGGTCCGCAGCGACCCGGCGAGGTCGGAGCCGATGGACAATGCGCCGAACCCAGAGGCCAGGGCGGCCGCCGAACCACCGGAAGATCCGCCCGATGTACGAGCCCGATCCCACGGATTGTTGGTGGTGCCGTAGATCTCGTTGAAGCTCTGGATGTCCTGCAACCCCAATGGGACGTTGGTCTTACCGAGCACCACCGCTCCGGCGGCCTTGAGCCGCGACACCTGAACTGCATCCTCGGCCGGCCGGAAGTCCCGGTACTGCGGCATGCCCCAGGTCGTGGGCACACCGGCCATGTTGTAGGACTCCTTGACCGTCACCGGAATACCCAGCAGCGGCCGATCTTCGCCCCGGGCACGTGCCTGGTCGGCGTCCCGCGCAGCCTCCCGCGCACGGTCGAAGTCCGGCACGCAGATCGCGTTGATCACCGGGTCGTCCCGCTCGATCCCGGCGATCGCCGCCTCGGTCAGTTCCACCGAGGACACTTCACCGGCGCGCAACGCGACCGCCAACTCACCGGCCGACTGAAAATTCCGCTCCATCGATCCGACGCTAAACGCGCGCCGCGGGAGCCATAAAATCCCGCTTCCCGCAACAGGCAACTCATGCGACGATCCGATCTGGAAAGCCATCGATCGACTTGTCGGGAGGGTGCCATGACATCTGAGGAATCCGGCCGCGACACCGCACCGCCGGTCGGTGTAGTGACGGTGGCCGAGACCGGCGCGGGTACCTATACCCAGCAGATCACCGCCGGGCGTCACCAACTCATCGCTGACGAGCCCCTCCCAGTGGGCGGCGACGCCGGCCCGAATCCCTATGACCTGGTACTGGCCGGCCTGGGTGCGTGTACGTCCATGACGGTGCGGATGTACGCCAACCACAAAGGCTGGCCGCTTCAGCAGGTACGAGTAGCGTTGCGGCACTCACGTATTCATGCCAAAGACTGTACCGACTGCGAGACCACCAAGGGCATGATCGACCACATCGATCGCGAGATCGAGTTGATCGGCGACCTCGACGACACCCAACGGGATCGGCTGATGGGCATCGCCGAACGCTGCCCGGTACATCAGACCCTCACCTCATCGGTCCACATCACCACGACCGCGATTTCGTGATCCAAGACCGACCGGGTCATCCCGGTATTCGAGCTGCAACGGCGGTAGCCGTCGATCAACCGCACCGCACGATGGGCCAGAAGAGCTGGAACAACCGCTCGTCCCAGCCGTCCTTGACGCCGCCGGTCCGGGCGTTTTCGGCAATGTAGGCACCGACCACGGCATCGATCAGCGTCACGGTGTCGACGTCCGCGCGCATCGAACCATCGGCTTTGGCGGCGTCGACCACAGCCGCCAGCGCCGCCCTTTGGTCGACGAGAATCCGCCGGAACACCGTGGTGAACTCGGGGTCGTCTTCGGTAAGCAGGGCCGCCAGGCCACCGAGGCCGATACCGTCCTCGATCGTTCCGATGGCCTGGGCGATGAGCCACCGTAGCCGGTCCGGTGCTGCCGCCTCAGGATCCAAGGGGTCCGGGGAGGCGAGGCCGGCCAGTGCGCTGGCCAGCATGTCCCGTCGATTGGGATGGCGTCGGTAGATCGTCGTTTTGGCGATTCCCGAATGCGCGGCCACCGCCTCGACCGTGACCGCCCGCGGCCCGCCGCTTCGCAGCAGGTGCAGTGTCGATTCGGCAATGCCGTCCTCGACGCGTCGCTGTGCCATCGGTCTCCATCTCGCCCGTCGTTTCGTGCCGGGAATATCTCAGCCCCGCTATGCGCTACGCTATACGTATCGACCGATACGCTACGCGTAGCGTTTCGTTCGCTGGAACACTCGACTCCATTGAGGTGACCCCATGTTCAAGACCTTCCGCCGTATTCCGATTTCCACCGTCGCGTACGTCCTCCTGCTCATCTCGTTCGTCTCGCTCGGCCTGTTCGTCGCGGCCATGGCGCTGGGCAGCGGCCTGGCGTTCGTCGCCGGCGGCGCACTGATCGTGTCCTTCGGCGGTGCCGTGGCCGGTTTCCGGGCCGGCGGCCGCAAGCTGAACGCGACCCGCCTACCCGGCGCTCCGGCTCACAATGTGAGCATGTTCTCCACCCTCATCGACCAGGGTCAGGTGGATCGCTACCGCGAGATGTACCGCGCCGCAGACCAAGACCGCACCTCGGGCCGCGCCATGGCGGTTTTGCCCGGCGGTGAATCGAAGGGCCTGGTAACGGACTCGGCAGGCGCCCACCGTCGCCACGCCGCCTGACGGTCACCAACTACGTCGGTGCCACCGACCAAGTGGGAGGGCGCTTTTCGATGAACGCCTGCACCCCCTCGAGGGCGCTCGGATCCATCATGTTGCAGGCCATCGTCGCCCCCGCGTCGGCGTAGGCGGATTCGATGTCGACGTCAATCTACCGGTAGAACAAGGCTTTTCCCATTGCGATGGCGACGCGGGGCTTCGCGACGATGCTCGCGACCATCGCCTCGATCTCGTCATCCAGAGCGTCGGCCGGCGCCACCCGGTTGACCAGCCCCCGCGCGTCGTCCGTCGCCACCGCCAGGTGAGACCCAATATTTCGAGGCTAGGCCGATGTCCGTTGTCGCGCGGAGTGATCACCCACAACCATGAATGCCCAGCCGCTCCAGAACCACAGGAAACGAAAACACCCCCGGCCCTGTCAGCGGTCACGTAATTCCCCCAGCTTGAGGGTCGTCCGTCACGGAATTCCCCCACCCCGTCTGTCACGTAATTCCGCCACCCGGGCGGTGTGGCAGCCGCTCGTGGGCCTCGTAGGCAGGTTCGCTCGACTCACGGTTCGACTCGTGAGGAAGGGCGCCGATGGCGAGGAGAAGTTTCGACGTGTTCGACCTGATCGAGTTGTTGACCCATTGGCATGCGGGTCGGTCCCAGCGCCAGCTCGCGGAGAGTTTGGGCATCGACCGCAAGACCATCGCAAAGTATCTGGCGCCGGCGATCGCGGAGTCACTGACCCCCGGCGGAGTGCCGATCACCGAGACGGCGTGGGCGGCCCATGTCGGCCGGTGGTTCCCCGAGATCGCCGACCCCGGCCTGCGGGCCACGACCTGGCCCGGGATCGAGGTGCACCGCGACCGGATCCGTGACTGGCTCAAAGCCGAGGTCAGTGCGGCGACGGTGGCGCAGCGGCTGCGCGACGAGCATGGCGTTGCCGCCTCGGAATCCTCAGTGCGCAGGTGGATCTCGGGGAACCTTTCCGAGGAGGCGGCCCGCAACAAGGTGACCGTGCCGCGCGGGCCGGTGCCGGCGGGCAGCGAAGCCCAGATCGACTACGGCAAGCTCGGGATGTGGTTCGACCCGGTCAGCGGTCGACGCGTCACGGTGTGGGCGTTCGTGATGGTGCTGGCTCACTCACGGCACCTGTTCGTCCAACCGGTCCTGAAGATGCATCAATCCTCCTGGTGCGCTTCGCATGTGGCGGCGTTCGAGTTCTTCGGGGGTGTCCCGGCCCGGCTGGTCCCGGACAACCTGAAGACCGGTGTCACTCGACCGGATCTCTATGACCCGAAGATCAACAAGGCCTACGCCGAGCTGGGTGCGCACTACGGCTGCCTGGTCGATCCGGCGCGGGCGAACAAGCCGAAGGACAAACCACGCGTCGAGCGGCCGATGCAATACGTTCGGGACTCGTTCTGGCGGGGTCGGGAGTTCACCTCGCTGGAGCAGATGCAGGCCGCCGCGGTGGCGTGGTGCCGTGAGGTCGCCGGGGTGCGACAGTCGCGGGCGCTGGACGGTGAGCAACCCGGGTTCGTCTTCGCCACCGTCGAACGACGTGCATTATTACCGTTGCCTCAGAACGCATTTCAGCTCGCGGTGTGGTCGACGGGCAAGGTCGCCACCGACTGCCACGTCAAGGTCGGCAAGGCGCTGTACTCGGTTCCGTGGCGGCTGATGGGCCAGCAGGTCCATGCTCGCACCTGCGGTGACATCGTGCAGATCGTGCACGGCGGTGACGTGGTGGCCACCCACGTCACCCATCACCGCGGGCGGGCCACCGACTTTGAGCACTACCCGCCGGAGAAGATCGCCTTCACGATGCGCAACCCGACCTGGTGCCGCCGGGTGGCCGCCGAGGTCGGACCGGCCTGCACCCAGGTCATCGCCGAGTTCATGGAAGTCAACGCCATCCACCGGTTGCGCAGCGCCCAAGGCGTCCTCGCACTGCGCAAGACCGTCGGCGACGTCCGCCTGGAGGCCGCCTGCGCCCGTTCGATAGCTGTGGGCGATCCGAGCTACCGCACCGTCAAGGGGATCCTGGTCGCCGGCACCGAACTCGACGGCATTCCCGAATCCGCCGCCCCGCAGGCCGCGGCCCATCTGCGCGGACCGCAAGCATTCGACACCACCACCGGCGAGACCGCGTAACCACCGCATCGTATCTGACTGTCAATCAACATCATTCGATCAGAACCAAGGACATCAACCTATGAGCAGCATTCTCGACCCCGCCCTGCGCAATGCGCTACGCACCCTCAAACTCACCGGCATGCTCGACACCCTCGACACCCGGCTGGCCCAAACCCGCGACGGCACCCTCGGACACCTCGACTTCCTCCAAGTTCTCTGCGAAGACGAGATCGCCCGCCGCGAATCCGCCGCCCTCACCCGGCGCATCCGCCGAGCCCGCTTCGAGGAACAATCGACCTTCGAATCCTTCGACTTCACCGCCAACACCAAACTGCCCGCCGCGATGCTGCGAGACCTGGCCGCACTGCGGTGGCTCGACGCCGCCGAATCAGTCATCCTCTACGGACCCGTCGGCGTCGGGAAAACCCATATGGCACAAGCACTTGGCCACGCCGTAGCCCGCCGCGGCGGCGACGTCCGCTTCGCCAAGACCTCCCGGGTGCTCTCCGACCTCGCCGGCGGTCACGCCGATCGCACCTGGGGTCAACGCATCCGCGAATACACCAAACCGCTCGTGCTCATCCTCGACGACTTCGCCATGCGCGAGCACACCGCGATGCACGCCGACGACCTCTACGAGTTGATCTCCGACCGCGCCGTCAACGGCAAACCGCTCATCCTGACCTCCAACCGATCACCAAAGGACTGGTACAACCTGTTCCCCAACCCCGTCGTCGCCGAGTCACTGCTCGACCGGTTGATCAATACCAGCCACCAAATCCTGATGGACGGCCCTAGCTACAGACCCCGAAAAAGACCCGGCGCTAGCGCGCCGGTAGACAACACCAAGCCATCCCGGTAGACCTACACCGAGGCCCACCGGTGGCGGAATTACGTGACGGACACCCCGGGGGAATTACGCGACGGTCGACACCGGCCCAATCGGACCGGGGGGAGCTTCGTGCGGGTACACCTGGTACCGCGGAACTCGATCGGACGTTGTCAGCAGTGCTCGTCGATAACCTGACTGAGGCTTGAGATCTGCAGCGTCAACCCATCGATCTCGACATAGTTGCTCGCGATCTCAGCTTCCAACTGATCGATCCGGCCCTGGTCCGGATCTGGCTGCAACTTGAGTTCTTCGACCTCGGCTTCCTTCGCACAGGTCAGCCCCTCCAGCTCGGCGAGCTGCGCCGTCAAACGTGCCAGAGACTGCCGCATCTGGGCACATCCGGTCGTACCAGGGGCCGCCGCCGCTGGGTCTGTCACTTCAGTCATTTCGTTACCCCCAACTTGATCTCTTTGACACTTTTCGTGCGGGCTGAACGACCCGCCCAGCACGAAAGTATCCAGGCGGCAGCCACGGGAAACGCGTAGCTCACTACTCCAGTTCCATTGCTCGACACCGCAGAGGTTGCCGAACGAGAGGCCTTTGACGCGGAACGAAACTCAAGCTGCGCGCCGGGACCCTGCTATTCCGCGATCAGAAATTCAAGCCCGAGAACATGATCCGGCCTGGGTCATACTTCTGCCGGGTGGCGGACAGCCGGGACAGGTTGGCCCCGAAATACCGCGACGCCGGTTGGTTCGCTTCGAGGTAGTTGACGTAGCCGCCGGCCGAGTACGGTGCCACCGCCTGATGGGCGGTGGCCAACCAGTTGGCTGCTGCCGCAGGCGAACCGGAGGTTTCCACATACCACTGCACCAATGAGGACTGCCGCCGCCACGGAAAGGCCGTGTCACCCGGGCCGACGGTGGCCAGCGCACCGTCGAGCGCATGCATGATCACGATCGGGCGACCGGCGCCACCGGGAAAGGCGTTGAACGCCGCAGCGATCGCCTGGGCGGCGGCCGGAGTGATCGTCGGGAAGACGTCGGATCCGCCGACATAACCGAGCGGCGACGGGTTGAGATTGTCGGCGGCCAGAAACTTCACCAGATCCAGGTAGTTGAACGTGCGGTTCTCGATGCCGGCGGGCTGCAGCCCTACTGCTTTGATCACGGCAGCTCCCACGCTGTTGCCTGACCCGGCCGGGCAGGTCGCCAGGATGCGACAGTGCGCGCCCTGCGGATCGGTGATGGTGTCGGCCAGTGCCCAACTGCTGCGGTCGGCGGTACGCAGCCAGGCCTGCCACCCGAGGAGGACCTGCGGGAAGGACTCCAGCGGGAAGTGCAGGCCGACGACATCGACGTCGCTGATCGGGAAGGTGGCGAAGGTCAGCGCGGTCGTCACCCCGAAATTGCCGCCGCCCCCACCGCGCAAAGCCCAGTACAGGTCCGGGTGCTCGTTGGCCGACGCCGTGACCCCGGCACCACCGGGCAGTACCACCGTCGCCGACACCAGCTGATCGGACATCAGACCCGCATGCCGTGATTGCGCGCCCAGCCCACCGCCCAGGGCATGACCGGCCGCGCCGACCGTCGGGCACGTGCCCGTCGGGATCCCCCGGCCGGCTCCGGCCAGCGCCTGATGGATCGCGTACAGACTGGTCGCGGGTGTCACCGTGACATGCCCGGTCGCCGCGTTGTAGTTGATGTCGCCGGGCAGCTGGCGCAGGTCCAGGACCATGGTGCCGTTCGCTGTTGATGCGCCCACATAGGAGTGCCCGCCGCCACGTGGGGCGACCTTGAGGTTATGGGCCGCAGCGAATTCCAGCGCCTTCTGGACATCCACCGCCGACGACGGCGTGACCACCGCCGCGGGCGTCAGGCCGTTGAAATTGGTGTTGAAAACGCTTTTGGCCGAGGAGAATTGCCCGCCGTTGTCCGGCAGGATCACCTGGCCGCGGATTGCAGCCGCGAGGTCGCCCCAACCGGCCGGAGCGGCACTGGCCCGGCTCGACCCGAACACCGCGCCGGCGGCCAACGCCCCGACGGCACCGCGCAGGAACGTCTGACGCGAGACCCCGCGCGGTTCCGTCATGTCCGCATTGTGGGCTGCCTGTGGCGCAGAGACGCACCACCGAAAGATGTGTCGTGGTCTCGGTCCGGTACCGATTCGTCACCCGGGCGCCTTCTTGCTTGCGGGATCAAGCCCGAAAACCTTCACCTCGGCTGCCTTGCCTTTCACGGCATGTCTTCCCCGGTCGGCCAGTCCGGTCGGACGAGACACCAAGGCGTCCAACGTCTGCTGGGTGAGCAAGATCGCGTCGCCTGTGGTCTTGGTGAGCTGTTCGACACGGGCGGCCACATTGACGGTGTCACCGATCAGCGTGAATTCAAGCTTGCCTCCGCCGCCGATGGTGCCCGCGATCACCACACCGGTATTGATGCCGATCCCGATCCGAAGGCCACCGTCGAATCGTTCGCCGACGATCCGCTGAATCGTCACGGCGGCGCTCACCGCCGCATCGGCATGGTGCGCAAGGTCATTCGGGGCACCAAAGACCGCCAATGCACCGTCGCCGAGGAACTTGTTCACGTGCCCGCCGGCATCGACGACCGCAGGCACCACGATCTCGAACAGCGCATTGAGCTGGGCAACGGTGTCCTCGGCACTGTTGGCCTCGGCGAACGGTGTGAAATCGCGGACGTCGACGAACGCGACCGTCACCTCACGACGCTCACCGGCGAACACATCGTCACCCTGCTCAAGCAGCCGTGCCGCCAAAGCCGGGTCGACATACGTCCCGAATGCCGCTTGGAGGCGTTGCCGCTCGGCCAGTCCCGCCTGCATTCGGTTGAACGAAGCCGACAGGGCTCCCAGATCGTCGTCCTGAACCACCGGCAGACGTTGGCTGTAGTCACCGACGGCAACCCGATCGGTCCCCTCGGCGAGATCGCGGATCGGTCGCAAGAAGGGCGAGATCGTCATGACCGCGACCGGCCCGGCAATCAGCATCAATGCGCACCCGATGACCACGGACACGACGGGATCCTCGCGGGCGCGATCGATCACGGACGCTGTGAGCGCGGCCCCGGTGGCGAATGCCAACGCCATCGCGAGCATGGTGATGTTGGACCACGTGGCAAAAGTCGGGTGCGAGCGCGGTAGCGCGTCGCCGATTCCCGTGTCACCGGCGATGGCGGTCCGCACCGGCCGCAGCGATCCCTCACTGAAGCTGTGCACACCGAACACCCCGACGGCCACTCCGTACACGGCACCGACAACCCCGTACTGGACCAGCCTCCCCCCGGTCGCCCCGACCATCGCGGCGACAACGACGCCCAGGCACGGGGCCCACACCACATCGGTCGCCAGCACTCGGGCCGTCGTCCTCCGCCCGTAGCTGAAGGTGGCGCGGAGCACCTCCATCGGATCGACCTCGTGCCCTGCTGCCCACTTTTCAATCAGGCGCAACGGCTTCGAGCCGGGCAGAACCAATAGGTAAACGCGCACCAGCATGGCGACACAGCCGATGACGGCCGCCTCGACGTAGCGGTCGGACCCCTCGAAGGCGACGATGAGCAACGGGTAGGCGAGGTATACCGACAGCCCCGCGGCGTATACCAGCGCGCAGACCGCCCACGAATACACCGGTCCGTACCGATCCCACACCCATTGAAAGATCCGGTCCATGTCGAAACAAAACACCCGCGGGCTGGTGCCCGGCGGTGTTTTCCGCTCCACAGCCTGTAACTCGCTCGGCGGGCGGGACGACATACAGGTCAGCGCGGTCCCGACGTCTCACCGCGCCTGAAAGGAGATGCCGATGCCGAAACATTGGCCTCGTGCAGTGGCCGCGGCCGGTGCAGCCACGGCAGCACTGGCCGTCCTGACTGCCGCCCCGGCTCACGCCGGGCCGCTGCCCAGTTTCTGTGTGCCGTCCAACCCCGTCGACAACGTCTGCACAACACGGCTGACATCCGTGACGGCCGACGTGATCGACGGCACGATCACCGGGACGCCGGTCGGCGGCGGGTCAGCAATCACCCTTGCGGGACAAGCGGATGCGTACCTGAAATCGGCCGGATTCGGTGACACACCGCCGGATCCGGTTCAAGAATGGGACGCCTCGATCGACAGGGTCGGTGACCTCGACACCTCCCCCTCCGACCCCAATTGGTACGGCAACGCCAAGGCCCGGGTGTTCCTGCCCAGGACCCTCAATGAGCTGGCCACCAAGTTTCCGCCGGACAGCATTGTGGTCCAGTTCGTAGCCGACGACACCCGGCCGGACGCACTCCGGTTGGTGTCCATTCAGCCGACCGCTACGCCCGATCCTGCGCCAGCCCGGACAGGTGCTTGAGCGAGTTGTCCAGGTGTTGCCGGTCGAACGGCGGGAACTCGATCTCTTCGCGAAGCGCGGGCGGCACCGCCGACCAGTCGTACGTCAGGGTGACGTTCGTCCGGTCGTCGCCGCGCGGCTCAAGGTCATAGCGCCAGACCCAGCCGCCGAACTCGATGTTGGCATCGTCAGCGCCCTGGCCCGGCAGCCACGCAATCGCCCGCGGCGGCTCGAAAACCTCGACCCGGTTGGCCATCTCGTAGTGCATGCCGCCGTAGTTGTCGTGGTACATCGCCATCCGGAAGATCTGGCCGACCTCGGTCAGCGGCTTGCCGTCGAGCGACTCCCGAACCCAGCCGGTGCCGTCGATCGCCTGATGGGTGGTCGGGTCGGCGAGTACCGCGAACACGGTGTCGGCCGGCGCGTTGATGGTGCATGCGGCGGTCATGGTTTCGTCAGACATACCCGTACCGACCGCCGGCGGCTCAGAAACTCATCGAGCCTGCAACCCGCGTGAACTAGGGCAGCTGACCCGCCAACTCGCGCGCATAGTCAACTTCATCGCTGACATCTAGAACTGTGTCAGCGTGCGTCGCCGGAATCATCGTCGAGTGACAGAAACCGTCGCCCTGGACCGTGACCTGAATAAACCCAACCTGCCGCACGTCCTTCGCCAGCAGGAGAAGGAGCCCCAGCAGGCAGAACAAGGAACCCACGATCGCAAGAATGACCCTACTGGTCGAGAGGTGCTCTTCGGAGGTGGACAGGTCCGTGACCGACCACTCGGTTCCACGGATCGGAAATTGGCCGATCGGCGTCGATATCCAGTACTGCGAAACAGCAATATCACCGATCGTCGTCAACCACTCGTCAGAACTATCGGCGTCGACCAAGGGCTCCCCCATAACGGGCGATTAAAGCACGTGGACGCGCACTGCAGCCGCAGGTTGACGATCAATCCGAGGCGCACGCGGTCACCCGTCCCTACAGTTCTGACATGCAGACACTGCTGTTCACCCTTGGCCTGGTCCTGTTTCTGATCGGCCTGCTCACCGGGTTCGCGGTGCCGACGCTGAAAAACCCGCGAATGGCGCTGTCGAGCCACCTCGAAGCGATTCTCAACGGCATGTTCCTCGTACTACTCGGGCTGCTCTGGCCATACATCCACTTGCCACACGCTTGGGCAGTTGTGGCAGTCGTACTCATCGTGTACTCCGCCTACGCGAACTGGCTGGCGACGCTGCTCGCCGCGGCATGGGGTGCCGGCCGCAAACTCGCGCCGATCGCAGCGGCCGACCACCAGGCCTCCACGACAAAGGAACAGATCGTCAGCTTTCTGTTGGTATCCCTCTCGGTGTCGATCGTCGTGGGCGTCGGCATCGTCATCTTCGGGCTCTGACGACGCTCCGTCGACACAGTGACGCGTAAAAGACGAAAACACCCCCGGCCCAACCGGACCGGGGGTGTTTCGCGAAACGAACTCAGTGAGCGTGGCCGTGATGGCCGTGCCCGTGATCTTCTTCCTCGGCCGGCCTCATGCGGCGCCAGTCGCCCGCCCCGCCTCGTGGTCGCAGTGCCTCGTGGTCAACGCGCGGCCGCTGGTCGCGGGCCCTGGTACCCCAGGGGGTATCCACCTACCCGCACTCCCCGACCGGTCGGTAATGCGGCCGCCCTATCGTGTACGGGTTTCCAAGTCTTCAGCCGTATCGAGGCAGGAGACTCCCGGGAGAGCTTGGCTAATGGCCGGCTCCGAAAATGTCGATCGCCTTCTGCCCGGGGGCTAGTGTCACGATCGCTCGCTTAGTGCTCTTGCGCTGGCCATAGCCGGTACGGGTGCGCTTGCGTTTGCCACTGCGGTTAAGTGTGTTCACCGAAGCGACCTTGACACTGAAGATCTTCTCGACCGCAATCTTGATCTGCGTTTTGTTCGACTTCGGGTGCACGACGAACGTGTACACGTTGTCCTCAATCAGCGAGTACGACTTCTCTGAAACCACTGGAGCCAAAATGATGTCGCGGGGGTCGGGTGCTATTGCTATGCCGGTTGGCCCCTCTATGCCTGGGCCTGGGCCTGGCGGGGTGCCCCATGGCGGTTTCTTCCCAGGATTCGGCCCTGGCGGCGGAGTCGTGGGCGGCGGCGTAGGCGACCTAGGCGGCAACCTCTTACCTCTCACCGTTCCCCCGCTGATTGTTTTGTCAGATTCAGACATTATTGAGTCGGGTTCACCTGTGTCCAAACAAGGGCAATCCAGATACCCAGCTGGAGTGCGCCAGTCCCGATCGCCGAAAAATAAATCCAACGAGCTTCGTTGAGGATCTTAATGTTCTTTTCGATATACCCGCCGTAGTACCAAGCTAAGTCATAGTACAGATGAGCCTCGGTATCGGTCGGGGACACGTCGCGCAGTATGCCGTCCAGAATGTCTCGCGAACGCGAGACCACCGTGAGCTTAGTCTTGTTGGGAAACAACAGAATTAGTGTCAGTACCAACGTCAAACCCAGTGTTATGGTGCCCGCGCCACACAGGATGTAGAAATCGAGCCCCCTATTGACCGCTGCCACCCCCTCCGAAGGACGCAAGGCGGTACCGACCAGGAATGCGGTAGCAGTTCCTGCGAAAGCTAAGAACTGCACAAGGCGCTGCCGAATCGCCGACAGTTCTTCGCTCTGTTGCTTCAGAGTGCGGACGGCTTCGTCGAACGCGATCTTGTAGAGCTTTGCCGATTCGTCCGTCTCTTTTTGGGCGGCCCTGCTCTGTTGGGCAAGCATTGCCGCCTGCGCGTTATCTGCCCCTGAAGGAGGTTGGCGTAGGCCAAGAATTCGACCGATGGAACGTCTCTGCTTTGGGTTTGGGCGGGGACCTATCTGGTGCGTCATCTGCGACCCTCTTCTAGGGGGACGTACACCCTAAATTGTAGATTCGCAACTTGAACGAGAACTGAAAACCTGGCTTGATCATGCATTATGCCGCTCCCAAGCTCAAGAAAACATCTCCCAACCACCGTTGGTTGCCCGGTTGACAGTGACAGTAACCAAAATGTGACCGTACCGCTGGATACACGCTGGTCCAGACCCATTCTTTCTTCAACTAGTTCCGGTGCACGGCACTCGGATTCCGAGTCCGCCCCAAGCGCCGCGAGTTCAGTCGCGCGGACAGCTCGACATCTGGCGAGCAAGCAGTCCAGACAGGCGGCGACGCAGACGCTGCTGATGCAGCCCGTGGGCTGCATTGGACGAAGTGTTTCCTAGCGCACGAGTTGGGCCGACTCTCGACGCTGGCAGACGTGCTACTGGTCAAACATGCGCGAGATCTCGTTTCGCTTGTCCGACATCTCATTCTCGATGTAGATGGCGTTCACCAGAGCGAGCGCCAGCAGCACAGCCGCGACGATGCGTACCCACCTCGCAGCACCCAGGAAGAAGGCGACAGCCGTACCGGCAGCCACGACGGCGACCCCGGTCCACACCGGACCCGATCCCGTCAGGAGGCTCACCGATTGCATCGACATCACAAGCCCGATAACGACGAGCACGCAGACGCCGGCGGCAACAGCGGCTCGCTTGCCTTTGTTGGCGTTTTCCGTCGCGGTGGGTGTCGACGCTGGCCCAATCCACGCAGAGCCGTTCCAGTAGATCCGATTTCCGGCGTCAGACGGATCGGGATACCAACCCGGCGCGGGTTGCGGAGCGTTCATCGTGGGACCCCTTCTCTCAGACTGACGAGAGCGTAGACCCGCAGGGCGACAAGCTCAGGCCGATTATCTGGAATCGTCATGTTGAAAGGAGGCAAAGGCCGCCAAGCCCCGCTACCAGAGAACTCCGACATCGCTCGTGCCGATTTGCGGCGTGTCGTGCATGAATGTGTTTACATGTGGCGCATGATGAATGGCTTAGCTAATGATTCTCTGAGAATTCCATCGATGGGATTCCTACCCCTGGGTGTTGTCGTGACGCCGGGGTAAACTCGGCTAACGCAGCAAGCCCCAGGTCCGAATCCTGGGGAGGTTCCGGGCTCTGAGGCTTGTGCTTTTCTACGTGGTGGTAGGTAGCCAAACTATCAGGATTACGTGCGTTCCGTGTAATTACGCGGGTACGCCGTGACCGAAACTTAACCTTGCCCGCGTTACCGAGTCGCGTCACAATGGCGCGATTCTTTAACACAGGAAGAGGTACCACGGTGTACTTCGTCGTTGGAAACGATACTGCCGGCAAGCCCACATGGTGGCTGTACAGCGGGAACCACAAGATGGTGGCGTGGGCCGGCGAGACGTTCTCGTCAACCGCAGCGGCAAAGACTGCCGCCATCTCGTTCAGGGTGGGCGCTCGGACTGCTCGCTACGACGTCTACCAGGACTTCGGTAGCAACTGGCGCTGGCGCGCTTGGCGGTCGAGCGACAAGGTGGCAGCGTCGGGCGAGTCGTTCTACAGCCAGTTCGAAGCTCAGCGGGCAGCTGACAACGTCCGCGACAACGCGGGCGGCGCGACCGGCCCGTAACGGCACAGCTGTCCAGATCAACGAAAGCACCCCCGGCCAAATGACCGGGGGTGTTTCGCGAAACGAACTCAGTGAGCGTGGCCGTGATGGCCGTGCCCGTGATCTTCTTCCTCGGCCGGCTTGTCCACGACGGCCGTCTCGGTCGTCAGGATCATCCGTGCGACCGATGCGGCGTTGAGCACAGCCGAACGGGTCACCTTGACCGGGTCGACGATGCCCTCTGCGGCCAGGTCACCGTAGGTCAGGGTGGCGGCGTTGAAGCCCTGCCCATTGGACTGCTCGCTGACCTTGTTCACCACGACCGCACCGTCCAGGCCGGCATTGGTGGCGATCCAGTACAGCGGAGCCGACAGCGCGGAGGCGAACACGTCGACACCGAGCGCCTCGTCGCCGTTGAGCTCGCCACGCAGGGAATCCAGTGCGGAACGGGCCTGCACGAGTGCGGCGCCGCCACCGGTGACGATGCCCTCCTCGACGGCAGCCTTGGCCGCCGCGACGGCGTCCTCGACCGCTTCCTTGCGCTTCTTCAGGTCGGTCTCGGTGGCCGCGCCGACCTTGATCACCGCGACACCGCCGGACAGCTTGGCCAGCCGCTCCTGCAGCTTCTCCCGATCCCAGTCGGAATCCGTGGACTCGATCTCGGCCTTGAGCTGCTTGACGCGATCGGCGACCGCGTCCTTGGAGCCGCCACCGTCGACGATCACGGTGCTGTCCTTGGTGACCACGACGCGACGGGCGGAGCCCAGCACGTCCAGACCGGCGTCGCGCAGCACCAGGCCCACGTCAGGGTTGACGACCTGACCACCGGTAACGACCGCCAGGTCATCCAGGAACGCCTTGCGACGATCACCGAAGAACGGCGCCTTGACGGCGACGGCCTTGAGCGTCTTGCGGATGGCGTTGACGACCAGCGTGGACAGGGCCTCGCCCTCGATGTCCTCGGCGATGATCAGCAGGGGCTTACCGGATTCGGCGACCTTCTCCAGCAGCGGCAGCAGGTCGGGCAGCGAGCTGATCTTGTCGCGGTGCAGCAGCACCACCGCGTCCTCGAGAACCGCTTCCTGCGAGTCGAAGTCGTTGACGAAGTAGGCCGAGATGAACCCCTTGTCGAAACCGACACCCTCGGTGACCTCGAGCTCGGTGTTCAGCGTCGAGGACTCCTCGATGGTGACCACACCGTCGTGACCGACCTTGGTCATGGCCTCGCCGACCAGCTCACCGATCTGCTCGTCGCGCGAGGAGACCGTGGCGACCTGGGCGATGGAGGTCTTGTCCGATACCGGGGTGGCCGCGGCCAGCAGGGCCTCGGACACCGCGTCGGCGGCCTTGCCGATACCCAGGCCGAGTTCGATCGGGTTGGCGCCCGCCGCGACATGGCGGAGCCCGGCCTTGACCAGGGCCTGCGCCAGCACCGTCGCGGTGGTGGTGCCGTCGCCGGCGACATCGTTGGTCTTGGTGGCCACCGACTTCACCAGCTGGGCGCCCAGGTTCTCGAACGGGTCTTCCAGGTCGATCTCGCGGGCAACGGTGACACCGTCATTGGTGACCTGCGGTCCGCCGAAGGCCTTGGCCAGCACCACGTAGCGGCCGCGCGGACCCAGGGTCACCTTGACCGCGTTGGCCAGCTTGTCGACACCTGCTTCCATGGCACGGCGCGCAGTCTCGTTGAACTCAATCTGCTTGCTCATAGATGTCTTTCTGCTTGAGAACGCATACCGCCCCGGATATCGCCCGTACGCATACGGGGATCTCCGGGGCGGTTACACGAGTGATTACTTGTTGACGACAGCCAGCACGTCACGCGCGGAGAGGATCAGGTACTCCTCGCCGTTGTACTTGATCTCGGTGCCGCCGTACTTGCTGTAGATCACGGTGTCGCCCTCGGCAACGTCCAGGGGGATCCGCTTCTCGCCATCCTCATCCCAGCGGCCGGGGCCAACTGCGACGACGGTGCCTTCCTGCGGCTTTTCCTTGGCGGTGTCCGGGATGACCAGACCGGAAGCGGTCGTGGTCTCGGCCGCGTTGGCCTGAACGAGGATCTTGTCCTCGAGTGGCTTGATGTTGACTGCCACGATGGAAGCCCTCCACTTGTCGGGGTGTGGATCCGGGGGGATCCCCAGATGCCGGTTACCAGGTGTTCGGCAAGCGCCCGTGCCCTCGCTCCGTCGTCGCGGGTGCCGGCGCTGGGGCTGGCCGCATGCCACCTAGCACTCTATACATGCGAGTGCTAGCACTCAAGGGTGGGCCTGTGCGGGCCACGCGAACTCGCTCAGGGCTGAATGACCCGTCGTCCGCCACCGTCGGCGAGATCGTGTATATTCGAACATATGTTCGGTCAGTGTTTCACAATTGACCCCGACGCCACGGAAGCCGCGTTGGCCGATCAGCTTGCCGCGATGGCCCGTGCCACCGCCAGCATCGCGGCGGGGCAAGTACGCGTGACGGCGATGCTGGAAGCCAAACGTCACGAGCGCACGGCCACCCGGGGCGTGCCTGCCGCCAAGCGCGGGAAAGGCCTGGCTTCCGAGGTCGGGCTGGCCCGCAAGGCTTCCCCTTGGCACGGGGCCAAGTATCTGAAGATGTCCCGGATCCTGGTCGACGACATGCCCTGCACGCTGGCAGCGCTGCAGTCCGGAGCGCTCACCGAAGACCGGGCGATGATCATCGCGGACCAAGCCACCTGCCTGTCACCAGCAGATCGACACGCGATGGACGCCGAACTGTGCGCCGATCCTGACGTGTTGGACGGACTCGGGGACAGGAAGGTTGAGGCCGAGGCCGGGCGGGTGGCGATTCGGCTCGACCACGACGCCGTGATGGAGCGCATCAGCCGCCATCAGTGCGATCGCACTGTCACGCTGCGTCCCGCTCCGCACGGCATGGCGTACGTGACGGCGCTGCTGGCCGCGGCAGAAGGTGTCACGGCCTATCAGGCGTTGCAGGCGGAAGCTGCTGCGGCCGCGGCGGCCTCGATCGCCGCCGGAGGTGGATGCGAGGGGCGGGGCCCGTTGATGGCCGATGCCTTCTATCGACGGGTCACCGGGCGTGAGGTCGGAGCCGCGGTCCCCGTCGCGCTCAATCTGGTGGTCTCCGACGAGAGCTTGTTGGCGCACGGTCCCGATCCGGCGGTGCTGCAGGGATACGGCCCCATTCCGGCGCCGGTGGCCCGGCAGATGGCCTTGGCGGCGCTGCTGGACCCCCAGGTCGAGGCCGCGGTGCGCAAGCTCTACGCCGATCCGGACACCGGCAACCTGGTCGCCCTGGAGTCCACCGCCCGGGCGTTCCCCAAGGGGCTGCGCTGGCTGATCGCCTTGCGTGACCAGCGCTGCCGCACCCCTTACTGCGACGCACCGGTTCGCCACGTCGATCACATCACCCGCCACGCCGACGGCGGTCCGACCAGCGCCGGCAACGGCCAAGGGCTTTGCGAACGCTGCAATTACACAAAGGAAAGCCCAGGGTGGCTGACCGCGACCACCTACGACCGGTATGGCCGCCACACCACAGAGCTCACGACACCGACCGGGCGCACCTATCGAAGTACCGCACCGCCGCTACCCCTCGGCGCGCGAGTATTCACCAGCGACATCCATGTCGTGAACATCCACGCGGCCGCGTAACCCGGTCGAGCCGACGCGCCTGCCCTAAATCGCGATGTTCAGATGCTCGGACACGTCGCCGACCATTTCCACATCGACTCGGCGCTCGGTGAAGAACCAGCCGTGCTCGTCACGGGCAAATACGTCGGCGTAGCGCCCGACCACGATGGGCTGCAGCGCCACGGTGTCGGTCTTCTGCACCACACAGAACGTCGAGCGGGCGGTTGCCCGCTCACCATCGACGTCGACGATCGCGTTGAGCACCAGATGCCGGGTCCGCGGGGTATTGCCGTGCTCGGGGAACCGACGCGTCGTCGACGCGAACAACTGGGCGATGGCCGGCGCACCCGCCACACCCATGAACGAGCCGCGACCGAGCAGCTCCCCGACCCCGTCGAAGTCACCGGCGTCGATCAGCTCGGCATACCGATACAGCAGCTCGGTGACTGCCAGCTTGTCGGCCAGCTTGTCGGGAGAAGCGCTCATGCCACCTGCCCCTGAACCACCGGCAGCCCCGGATCGCTGGCCGCGTCCAGCGGCGACGGCGCCGCGCCGGCGGCGATCAGGTGTGCGGCGAACGAGGCGATCATCGCGCCGTTGTCGGTACACAACCGCGGCCGCGGCACCCGCAGCGTCAGGCCCGCCGCCGCGCAGCGTTCCTCGGCAAGTTCACGAAGGCGTGAGTTGGCCGCCACCCCGCCGGCAATCAGCAACGTGGACACCCCGAGATCGGTGGCCGCGCGGACAGCCTTGGCGGTCAGCACATCGGCGACGGCCTCCTGGAAACCGGCCGCCACATCCGCCTGCGAAGCCTCCGGGTGGCCTTCCACATACCGGGCCACCGCGGTCTTGAGCCCCGAGAAGCTGAACACATACGGATCGTCACGCGGCCCGGTCATGCCCCGCGGAAAAACGATGGCGTCGCGGTCACCGGTGCGGGCCAGCTCGTCGAGCACCCGTCCGCCCGGATAACCCAGCCCGAGCAGGCGGGCCACCTTGTCGTAGGCCTCCCCGGCCGCGTCGTCGACGGTGCTGCCCAACTCGACCATCGGCTCCCCCAACGACCGCACATGCAGCAGGTGGGTGTGCCCACCCGAGACGAGCAGGCCGACGCTCTCGGGCAGCGGTCCGTGGTCGTAGACGTCGGCGGCCAGGTGCCCGCCCAGATGGTTGACGCCGTAGAAGGGGACGTTCCAGCCGGCCGCGTACGCCTTGGCGGCGGCCACCCCGACCAACAGCGCCCCGGCCAGTCCGGGTCCGATGGTCGCCGCGACGACGTCGGGCCGGTCGATGCCGGCGGCATCCAGGGCGCGACGCATCGTCGGGCCCAGGGCCTCAAGGTGGGCACGCGAGGCGATCTCGGGTACGACACCGCCGTAGCGGGCGTGCTCGTCGACGCTGGAGGCGACTTCGTCGGCGAGAAGCTTGACGGTTCCATCTTCGCCGAGCTCGGCGATGCCGACTCCCGTTTCGTCACACGAGCTTTCGATGGCCAAAATGATCACGTCGGGCCCCCTTGGGGAAGGCGTTGCATGGTGTAGGCGTCGGCACCGCTGGCGCGGTAGTACCGCTTACGCAGGCCGATGTTGACGAATCCGACGCTCTCGTACAGCCCGATGGCCGGTTCGTTGTCGGTGCGGACTTCCAGGAAAACCGTTCCACCCGAAGCGAAGTCGAGCAGGTCGTCGAGCAGCCGGCGCCCGATCCCCTGCCCCTGGAAGTCGGGGTCGACACCGATGGTGTGGATCTCGTACTCATACGGACGCATTCGGCCCAGCCGGGAGATACCGGCGTACCCGACCAGTTCCCCGTCGCTGCGGGCCGCGATGTAGCGATTGTGTTTGGCGTCGAGTTCGGCCAGGAATGCCGTGGCCGGCCAGGGATCGTCACCGACGAACAGCTTGGCCTCCAGCTCGGCGCACCGCGTGACATCAGCACGGCCAAGTGCGTCGAACACGGTCATTTCCGCACCGCCACAGAAGGTTTGGCGTCGGGCCGGCGCAGATACAGCGGCACCAGCGGCTTCGGATCAGCCCAATCGGTCACGGCGCGGACCAGGCCCGCGGGCGTCGGGTACACGACGTCGAGACGGGGCAGCGCGAACAACGCGGCGTGCTCGGGTGAACCGGCGACCGCGGCGACCGAGCTCGCCAATACCGCCGCCACATCGGCCGGTGCGTTGACCGACGGGCCGTCGACCCGGACTCCGTCGCGGTAGTGCGCCCAGTACACCTCGCGCCGCCGCGCATCGGTGACCACCAATACATCACCGTCGGTGTGGATTCCGATGCCGTCCAGGCTGCACACCCCGTGCACCGGAACGCCCAACGCATGGCCGAACGCCGCGGCACTGGCCATCCCCACCCGCAGCCCGGTGAACGGGCCGGGCCCGCACCCGATGACGACCGCGTCGAGATCGGCGACGGTGAGTCCGGCATCGGCCACGGCACCGAGCACGTTAGGCGTGAGCTGTTCGGCGTGGGCGCGGGCGTCGACGGTCACCCGTTCGGCGAGGGTCTGCACCGTCCCGTCCTCGGCGCGACGGACCACGCCGGCACTGACCGCCGGGGTCGCGGTGTCGATGGTCAAGATGTTCATGGGGCGCTCCACTGCCAGATCACCGTGCGCGTCTCGGTGTCGGTGTCCCGCTCGATACGGATGTCCAGGTGATGATCGGAGAGCCGTTCGGCCAGGCCCTCACCCCACTCGACCACCACGACGGCGTCGTCGAGATCGGTGTCGAGGTCGAGCGCATCGAGTTCTCCCAGCAGGTCGACGCCGGGATGATCGAGCAGCCGGTACATATCCACGTGCACCATCGCCGGCCGGCCGGCCTGCCGGGCGCGATGCACCCGGGCCAGCACGTACGTCGGTGAGACCACCGGCCCGTCCACATCCATGGCCGCCGCGATCCCCTTGGCCATCACCGTCTTGCCGGCCCCCAGCGGACCCGACAACACCACCACGTCACCGGCTTTCAGCCCGGCACCCAGCGTCGCGCCCAGGGCGAGGGTGTCCTCGGTGGTGGCGAGCTCGGCCGTACCGGCACTGCGCTCAGCCACGGAACCGGACCCGATCGCGGACCCGGCGGGACAGCGTCACCAGTTTGGAGGGCGTGGCCCGCTCCACCAGACGGACCAGTGCGTCGTCGATCACCACGGGCTCCTCAAGCTGGACCAGATGACCGGCTCCCCCGACGATCACCAGTTCGGAGCGGGGTAGCTGTGCGGCCATGGCCTTTGAGTATTCCATTGGGGTGAGCAGGTCCCGATCACCGCAGGCGATCAGCGTCGGCACCTTGGCCAGCACCCGCAGGGCGCCGGCCTCGTCGTGGACCTCGAGGGCGTGCAGGAATTCGACCAGGGTGGTGATCGACGTGCCGTGCATCATCCGTTGGGAGAACTCGACCACGCTGGGGCTGACCGACTCGTCGCCGTAGGACGCCGCGCGCAGGATCGGCCCGATCACCGACTTGGCCGCGCCGCGGCCGCGGTGCACCGTGCCGGGCGCATAGCGGGCCAGAAACCGCACCGCCTCCAGCGCCGGGTTGCGCAGAATCTCCCCCAGCGGTGAGCGCGCCACGCCTTCGACCGCAGAGGAGATGACCGCGGCACCGACGATCTGTTTCGGGTAGCGATGCGGGAACTGCCGGGCGTGAGACAGGACGGTCATGCCGCCCATCGAATGGCCGACCAGCACCGCGGGTCCGCGTGGAACTGTCACGGCCAGAACCGCTTCCAGATCACGACCGAGTTGTTCGACGGTGTAGGTGTCCGGCGATGCAGTTCCCGACTGGCCGTGGCCGCGCTGGTCGTAGAACACCATGCGCACCTGCGGGCCCCACTGTTCGGCCAGCCGGATGCGCTGGAAGTGGAAGGCGCCCATACGCAAACAGAATCCGTGGGCGAAAACCACGGTCAGCGGTGCGTCGTTGGGGCCGACTTCACGTACCGCCAGCGGTACCCCGTCGTCGGTTGTCACCACCGAACTACGGTCGGCGTCCAGGCGTTCGAAATCCTCACCCAAGTAAGGATCCTCACCGGTGCTGCGTCGGGTCAGCGACCGCGCCACCGACCTGCCCGCCACCGAACTCACGGCGGTGAGCCCGGCGGCACCGGCCAGCCACTGAGCATTGCGACTCAACGCTCGTGACCTGCCTGCAGGTAGGTGCGGGTGATCCGGCCGCGTGGGCTGGTGACCACCTCGTAGTTGATGGTGCCGAGCAGTTCGGCCCAATCCTGGGCGGTCTGTTCACCCTGGGTGCCGGGGCCGAACAGGATCGCGTCGTCACCTTCGACGACATCGGTGGCGTCCGGGCCGAGGTCGACGACGAACTGGTCCATGCAGATCCGCCCGACGGCCGGGCAGCGCCTGCCGTTGATCAGCACCTCGATCTTCCCGCTCAATGAGCGGAAGATGCCGTCGGCGTAGCCCACCGGCAGCAGCGCCAGCCTGGTGTCCCGGTCGGCGATCCACCGGTGACCGTAGGACACTCCGTCGCCTGCGCGCACCGAACGGACTAGCGCAACAGGGCATTTCAATGTCATTGCAGGGCGCAGACCCATGTCGCCGCGCTCCGGGATGGGACTCAGCCCGTAGACCGCGATCCCGGGTCGCACCATGTCGAACGCCAGATCCGGCCGGGTCATCGCCGCCGGCGAGTTCGCGATGTGGGCCACCTCGAACACCACGCCCTGCTCGGCGGCCTGCTCACGCATCGCGGTCAGGCGCTTGCCCTGCAGTTCGTTGAACGGATTGTCGGGGTCGTCGCCGTGCACCAGGTGACTCATGATGCCGCGCACCCGGATCGCACCATCGGCCTGGGCCCGGCCCAGCGCGGCGACCATCGCGGGGAAATCTGCCGGGCTGACGCCGTTGCGGCTCAGGCCGGTGTCCACCTTCACCGTGACCGTCGCGGCGTGCCCGGTCTGGCGTACCGCCGTCAGCACATTGTCGAGTTGACGTACCGAGGACACCGCGATCTGCACATCGTTTTCCAGCGCCGGCGTGAAGTCGGTGCCCGGCGGGTGCAGCCAGCACAGCACGGGAGCGGTGATCCCGCCGGCCCGCAGCGCGACTGCCTCGGCGATCGTCACCACCCCGAGCTCGGCCGCTCCGGCGGCCAACGCGGCCCGGCCCACCTCGACCGCACCGTGCCCGTACCCGTCGGCCTTGACCACCGCCATCACCTGGGCGTGGCCGGCATGTTCACGGAGCAGGCGGATGTTGTGGTCGATCGCGCCGAGGTCCACCATCGCCCGCGGCGATGTGTGTGGGGTCAGCGATGTTGCGCGTTCGGTCGTCTGCATGTCATGTCACCGCCGACCATTGTCCCAGAAGCAGGTATCGGGGCAGATCAGCGGACCTACTGCGGGCCCATCTAATGCGCAAACGGCTGCAGGTCGTCGAACGCTCCGCGTGGCTTGAGCTTGTCGAGCCGCTGGAGCACCGTGATCGTGTCTTCCTTGAGTGCCCGGGCCAAATCGGCCGAGAACCCCTCACGCACCACGACTCGCAGCACTACGACGTCGGTGGCGTCGTCGGGCATCGTGTAGGCCGGCACCTGCCAACCAAAGGAGCGCAACCCCTCGGACACGTCGAATTCGGTGTACCCCGGATTGCCCTTGAGCCGGAAGCTGACCACGGGGATCGCCGACCCGTCGGTGATCAGCTCGAAGTGCTCGCTGTCGCGCAGCTCGTCACCCAACCAGCGCGCCGTCTGCGACAGGCACTGCATCACCTGGGTGTATCCGGCCCGGCCCAGCCGGAGGAAGTTGTAGTACTGGCCGACCACCTGGTTGCCGGGCCGCGAGAAGTTCAGGGTGAAGGTCGGCATGTCGCCGCCCAGGTAGTTGACCCGGAACACCAGGTCCTCGGGCAGGTACTCCTTGTTGCGCCACACCACGAAGCCGATGCCCGGGTAGGTCAGGCCGTACTTGTGGCCGCTGACGTTGATCGACACCACGCGCGGCAACCGGAAGTCCCACTCCAGGTCGGGGTGCAGGAACGGGACGACGAATCCGCCGCTGGCGGCGTCGACGTGCACGGGAATGTCCAGGCCCTTGTCTTGCGCGAGCTGATCCAGCGCCGCGCAGATCTCCGCGATCGGCTCCAGCTCCCCGGTGTAGGTGGTGCCCAGGATCCCGACGACGCCGATGGTGTCCTCGTCGACCGCGCCGAGCACCTGCTCGGGGGTGATCACGTAGCGGCCCTTCTCCATCGGGAGGTACCGCGGCTCGACGTCGAAATATCGGCAGAACTTCTCCCACACCACCTGGACGTTGGAGCCCATCACCAGGTTGGGGGTCCGCCCCTTCCAGTCTTTACCGACCTTCTCGCGCCACCGCCATTTCATGGCCAGACCGCCCAGCATGACGGCCTCACTCGAGCCGATCGTGGACACTCCGCATGCGGCCGACGAATCCTCGTCGCTCAGGTCTTCGGCGTGGAACAGGTCCGCGACCATGCTCACGCAGCGCGCTTCGATCGCGGCGGTGGCCGGGTACTCGTCCTTGTCGATCATGTTCTTGTCGAATGTCTCGGCCATCAGCTTCTCGGCCTCGGGGTCCATCCAGGTGGTGACGAACGTCGCCAGGTTCAGCCGGGAGCTGCCGTCGAGCATCAGCTCGTCGTGGATGAAGCGGTACGCCGCACCGGGTTCCATCGCGTCATCGGGCAGGCGCAGCGACGGAACCGGGGCCATCGCCAACCTGCCGGTGTAGGCCGGCGAGATATGCGGGGTGCGGGGGTGCTTGTGCGGCATGGAGATCCTTTTCTTCTACAGCGCGGCGATCGCAGCACGGACATGGGCGAGGATGCGCGACGCCGAGGTCGGCGCCGGATTGGGACCGGGATCGGCCGCCGACAGATTGGCGGCGCGGGCATGGACGAACGCTGCCGCGGCGGCGGCTTCGCCGGCGGGCAGGCCGGCGGCCAGCAGGGCGCCGATGATGCCGGACAGCACGTCGCCGGAACCGGCGGTGGCAGCCCAGGACTGCCCGGCCGGGTTGAGGTACGTGGTTTCACCAGGTGACGCGATGATGGTGACGTTGCCCTTGAGCAGCACTGTGACGCCGAGTCGTTCGGCCAGGCCGCGGGCTGCGGCCACCCGGTCGGGGCCTGGTGGATCTCCCGCCAGCCGTTCGTACTCCCCGGCATGCGGGGTCAGCACGGTCGGAGCGCTGCGCCCGCTGAGCGGGCCCGGATCGGCGGCCAGCAGCGTCAGAGCGTCGGCGTCGACGATCACCGGCAGCTCGGATTCGAGCGCGAACCGCAATGCGGCCTTCGCGGTGTCGTCGGTACCCAGTCCGGGCCCGACCACCCAGGCCTGCACCCGGCCCGCCTCCTGCGGAGTGGGTGCGGCGATCACCTCGGGCCAGCTCGAAAGCACTTGCGGTCCAGCGCTTCCCGCATAGCGGACCATGCCGGAGGTGGCGGCCACCGCGGCCCCGGTGCTCAGCACCGCCGCGCCGGGATAGGTGGCCGAACCCGACAGCACGCCGGTCACCCCTTGGGTGTATTTGTCGTCGTGCGGACCGGGGACGGGCCAGCATGCGCGGACGTCGGCCGCCTCGAGGCCGGCCAGGCCGGTGGGCGCCAGGTCCAGCCCGATGTCGACGAGTTCGGCGCGACCGCATTCGCCCAGTGCATGCACCGGTTTGAGCCCGCCGAACGTGACGGTCAGCGCAGCGCGAACGTGCGGGCCGTCGGTCGCGCCGGTCTGTACATCGATCCCGCTGGGAATGTCGACAGCGACTACCGGCGCCGCGTTGGCCGCGAATACGGCCGCGGCGTCGGGACGCAACGGACCGTGTCCGGAGATCCCGACGACGCCATCGATCACCAGATCGGTTCCCGCGGCGATGGCGGACACCACGCGACCACCGGCCCGCCGGAACGCGGCCAGGCCCTTGGCGTGTGTTTTCTCCGGGTTGAGCAGTACGGCGTCAGCGGCAGCCCCGCGACGACGCAGGAAGGTGGCCGCCCATAACGCGTCGCCGCCGTTGTCGCCGGAACCCACCACCGCGCAGACCCGCCGGCCCGCGATGCCGCCGGTCCGCAGCTTCAGCTCAGCTCCGATTGCCGTCGCCAGTCCGTATGCGGCTCGGCCCATCAGCACACCGTCGGGCAGCGATGCCAGCAGCGGCGCCTCCGCTTCACGGATCGCATCGGCAGAGTAGTAGTACTGCATCAGCCTCCCGCCCCGCTCGATGTGTGTTCGACTTTGCCGCGCGCCAACAGGTTACGTGTGTTTGCTGGAAACAGTCACCGATTCGCGCCGACGAGGCCGCGCGATCAAGTGCCCGACATCAGGAGTCCACTCCATCCCAGAGCTGACCGGCCCGTAGTGCGATCTCGTCCGGGTATTCGCCGTTGATGGCATGGGAGGCGTCCGGCCACAGTTCGACCTGCCCGCGCGGCAACAACGTGCGGGCCCGGGCCTCGGCGCGTACCGGGTCGAGCATGACGCTACGCCCGGCGATCAACGCCAGCACCGGCACATCGAGCCCACCCAACTGCGCATCGCTCAACAGCTTCGGCACCGGTGTGCGCAGCGTGAAATCCTTTGACCCGGCATCGATCAGCGCAGCCTCGATCGCGGCGGCCTCCATATTGGCGCCGCCGGATATCCAGCTCAGCACCCGGCGCCGCCAGGCCTCCGGCGCTCCCGGCGCAATCATCGCTGCCGAGGCCAGTATCGCCTTGGCCGGGACACCGGTGAAGGTGAACACCGGATCGAGCAGGGTCAGCGACGCGATCCGCCCGGGCCGGTGCACCGCACAGTTCGCGGCCGTCCAGCCGCCCATCGATACCCCGAGCAGGTGCGCTTGTTTCAGACCGAGGCCGGCCAGAGCCTCGTCAAGCCACTGGGCCTGATCCGGTGCACCACGAATCACGTTGCGCTGCACCGACAGACCTGCCTCGCCGAGCAGGTCGATGCCGTACACGGTGCGGCGCTCCAGCAGCGGGCCGAGGTTGGTTCGGTACATCGGCGTCGACGCATTGCGCCCGGGCAGCAGAACCGCCGGGGCACCGTTGCCCGGGCCGGGGAAGCGGTAGGCCCGCACGATACCGAATGAGGTTGGCACGTCGAACAGTTCGAAGGTCGGCAGGGCCGCCATACCGTCTCGGTAGGTGGTCAGGAAATGCTCGAACGCGGCGTCGGAGACGTACGCCCCAAGCCGGCCGCGCGCCCACCGCCGGGCGATGTTGACCGTGGGAACACGCAGATCCATAGACCTCGATACCGAGCTTCGGCCCTATTCGACGGTGACGGACTTGGCCAGATTGCGCGGCTTGTCCACGTCGTACCCGCGGGCCCGGGCCACCCCGGCCGCGAACACCTGCAGCGGGATGGTCGAGAGCAACGGCTGGAAAAGCGTTGACACCGCCGGAATCTCGATCAGGTGATCGGCGTACGGCCGCACCGTGTCGTCGCCTTCTTCGGCGATGACGATGGTGACCGCACCGCGAGCCTGGATCTCCCGGATGTTCGAGAGCAGCTTGGCGTGCAGCATCTGCGCGTTCTTGGGTGACGGCATCACCACGATCACCGGAAGGTCGTCGTCGATCAGCGCGATCGGGCCGTGCTTGAGCTCACCGGCGGCGAAGCCCTCGGCGTGCATGTAGGCCAGCTCCTTGAGCTTGAGCGCACCCTCCAGGGCCACCGGGTAGCCGACGTGCCGGCCCAGGAACAGCACCGTGGGCGACTTCGCGAACCGTTGCGCCAACTGTCCGACCGGCTCGATGCCGGCCAGCACGCGACTGATCATGTCCGGCATGGCCTCGAGATCGTTGTACTCGCGCTCCACCTCGTCGGGGTACTTGGTCCCGCGGGCCTGCGCCAGGGCCAGCCCCACCAGGTAGTTCGCGGCGATCTGGGCCAGGAACGTCTTGGTGGCGGCCACACCGATCTCCGGCCCGGCCCGGGTGTAGAGCACCGCGTCGGCCTCGCGCGGGATCTGGCTGCCGTTGGTGTTGCAGATCGCCAGCACCTTGGCCTTCTGCGTCTTGGCGTGCCGCACCGCTTCCAGCGTGTCGGCGGTCTCGCCGGACTGCGAGATGGCGATCACCAGGGTGCTGCGGTCCAGCACGGGGTCGCGGTACCGGAACTCGCTGGCGAGCTCGACCTCGACGGGCAGCCGGGTCCAGTGCTCGATGGCGTACTTGGCCAGCAGACCCGAGTGGTAGGCGGTGCCGCACGCGACGATGAAGACCTTGTCGATCTCGCGCAGTTCCTGATCGCTCAGGCGCTGCTCGTCGAGCACGATGCGGCCGTCGACGAAATGCCCCAGCAGGGTGTCGGCGACCGCGGCGGGCTGCTCGGCGATCTCCTTGAGCATAAAGTAGTCGTAACCACCCTTTTCGGCGGCGTCGAGGTCCCAGTCGATGTGGAACTCCCGGTAGTCCTGGCCGGCCTGCAGATCGTCCCGGCCGAAGAAGTCGGTGATCCGGTAGCCATCGGCGGTCAGCACCACCGCCTGGTCCTGCCCCAGCTCGACGGCGTTGCGGGTGTGCTCGATGAATGCCGCCACATCGGAGCCGAGGAACATCTCGCCCTCGCCGATACCGACCACCAGCGGGGTGGACCGGCGCGCGGCGACGATCGTGCCCGGCTCGTCGGCATTGGCGAACACCAGCGTGAAGTGGCCTTCCAGGCGCTGCAGCACGGCGAGCACCGAGCCCACGAAGTCTCCGGCAGTGTCGCCCTTGGCGTACTCCCGCGCCACCAGGTGCACGGCGACCTCGGAGTCGGTGTCGCTGGCGAACTCCACACCGTCGGCTTCCAGCTCGGCGCGCAGGACGGCGAAGTTCTCGATGATGCCGTTGTGGACGACGGCGATCTTGCCTGCCGCATCGCGGTGCGGGTGGGCGTTGCGGTCGGTGGGGCGGCCGTGGGTGGCCCAGCGGGTGTGGCCGAGCCCGGTATTACCGGTCAGGACGCCCTCGTCGGTCTCGGCGAGGGCGGTTTCCAGGTTGGCCAGCCGCCCGGCCCGGCGCCGCATCGTCAACCCGCCGTTGCCGTCGATCAACGCGATTCCTGCGGAGTCGTAGCCCCGGTATTCCATCCGGCGCAGCGCGTCGACCACGATGCCCAGGGCCGGGCGAGCCCCGACGTAGCCGACGATTCCACACATAGGATCCCAGGGTAGTGCAGCCGGAGCGCTGGTCCGATTCTGCGCGACGGCTTTTGACGCAGATCACCGTGTTCGCACCCGGGCGCCGCTCAGGCTCCCTGCGCTACGGTCAACGCGTGGCCAGCACAAAGAAGCTCTTCGCAGGGTTGACCCGCCGCGGACCGCATCGAGTCCTGCGGGGCGACCTGGCGTTCGCCGGTATGCCGGGCGTGGTGTACACGCCCGAGTCCGGCCTGAACCTGCCCGGTGTGGTCTTAGGCCATGAGTGGATGACACGGTCGGACAACTACACGGGCACGCTCGAGCACCTGGCGTCCTGGGGCATCGTGGCGGCGGCACCCGATACCGAGACCAGCGTCGCTCCGTCGGTGCTCAATTTCGCCTTCGACCTGGGCGCAGCCCTCGAAATCATCACCGGGGTGCGGCTGGGTACGGGCAAGATCAGCGTGCACCCGGGCAAGCGCGGCGTGGTGGGGCACGGCTTCGGCGGGTCCGCGGCGGTATTCGCCGCCGCCGGAATGGGCGGTTCCACCCAGCGTCCCAAAGCGGTGGTGTCAATGTTTCCGACGGTGACCAAGCCGCCGGCCGAACAACCCGCGTCGACGTTGCGGGTACCCGGCCTGGTGCTCACCGCTCCCGGCGACCCGATGACACTGCGTTCGAACGCCGTGGAGTTGGCCCGGGCGTGGGACGGCGCGACGCTGCGGACGGTCAGCAAGGCACAGGCCGGCGGCCTGGTCGAGGGGCGCCGGTTGGCCCGGTTCATCGGGTTGCCCGGCGCCGACAAGGACACCCAGAAGATCGTGCGCGCCCTGCTCACCGGCTATCTGCTGGCGACGCTGACCGGCGATAAGACCTACCGCGATTTCGCCGATCCCGACGCCACGCTGCCCCACACCGAAACGGCCGACCCGAACGCCGATCCGGTGGCACTGGAGGACAAGGTCGTCGCGCTGCTCAAGCCGTGACGGGGCGTCAGCCCGCCTCTTTTGCCGACTTCCGCTCGGAGAGCTTGTACTTCACCAGCGCGACCAACGCCTTGGGATTACGGGCGAACGCGCCCGCGGCCTGCGCATAGAGTTTGGCCTTCTGCCCGGCTGTCAATTGGTGCTCTGGTTCCATTTTCGACTCTCCCCTGTCTGTTGATCGGCCTCGAACAGTAGCCTGCGCCTTCAGGCCGGCGACTCCTCCATACTCAACCAACCGGTTGATGGTGATATAACTCCTTCATGCGGACAGGCATCTTCCTCAGTTATTCGGGCGGCTTCAAAGAGGCAGCCGACCAAATCGTCGACCTGGAGAAGGTGGGCATCGACATCGCCCTGGTCCCCGAGGCCTACTCCTATGACGCGATCAGCCAGCTCGGCTACCTGGCCGCCAAGACTTCCACCATGGAACTCGGCACCGGGGTGGTCCCGATCTACACCCGCACGCCGGCGCTGATGGCGATGACCGCGGCCGGCGTGGACTACGTGTCCGACGGCCGGTTCCGCCTCGGCATCGGCACGTCGGGCCCGCAGGTGATGGAGGGCTTCCACGGCGTACCGTTCGACGCCCCGCTGGGCCGCACCCGCGAAGTGGTCGAGATCTGCCGGAAGGTGTGGCGCCGCGAGAACCTCGACTACGACGGCAAGTACTACCAGCTGCCGCTGCCCGCCGACCGCGGCACCGGACTGGGAAAGTCCCTGCACCTGATCAATCACCCGGTGCGTGAACGCATTCCGATCACCATCGCGGCACTGGGGCCGAAGAACGTCGAGCTGACCGCCGAGATCGCCGAAGGCTGGCAACCGGTGTTCTACCTCCCCGAGAAGGCCGACGACGTGTGGGGCGACGCCCTGCGCGCCGGCGCCGCCAAGCGCGACCCGGAACTGGGCCCGCTCGATGTCATGGTCAGCGCCAGCCTGGCCATCGGCGACGATGTCGACGATCGACTGGCCTGGGCGAAACCCCAACTGGCGCTGTACATCGGCGGGATGGGCGCCCGCGGGCAGAATTTCTACCACAAGCTGGCCACCCGGTACGGCTACGGCGAGGTCGCCGACCACATCCAGGACCTCTTCCTGGCCGGCAAGAAGGCCGAGGCCATCGCGGCGGTGCCCGACGATCTGGTGCGCAACGTGTCGCTCGTGGGACCGAAGGGCTTCGTCAAGGAACGCCTCGCCGCCTACGCCGAGGCCGGGGTCACCACAATGCTGGTGCACCCGATGGCCACTGATGCCGCCGAGACCATGAAGTTCTGCGAGGAACTGGTGGAGCTCACCCGATAGGGTCGCGGTGGTCAGCGGATTTGTGGGCCGAGCGGCTGCCGGTTGCCGCGTCCAGGAGCAGCGTTTCGAATAACCGGTTGACGCCATACATTTCACTTGGTTCGGTCACAGCTGCCGCGTGCGCGAATCCGTCGACGATCGCACCGATCACCCGCGCCACCTGAACCGGATCGAGATCGGCCGAGATCAACCCACCCCTCTGCCCCTCGATCACCGAGCGTGCCAGCGCGTCCGTGATCCGCGCCCCCTGCCGCGCGTAGGCTTCGGCCAACTCGTGGTGTCGACGCGCATCGATCGGCGCGGTCGCGACGAAACCGGCCAGGTCGGGAAACTCGCGGTTGATCCGTATCGATTCGGCCAGCGCGGTACTCAGCAGTTCGTGCATCGAATGCGGCCCAGAGATTGCCGGTGCGGCACTGGCCAGAATCTTGCCGTACACGTCATCGCATACTGCCGCGAACAAGTTGTTCTTCGTCCGGAAGTGGTAGTAGACCGAACCCGCTGTCACACCGGCCATCTCGGCGATCTGATTGTTGGTCGCGGCTCCGTAGCCGAGCTGGGCAAAGCACAGGCAGGCAGCTTCGATCACCCGTTGGCGGGTGTCGCCGCTATCGATGCCCGCGGGCCGCCCGGGTCCGGCCTTGGTGGTCATGGCCGAGCTCATCCGACCATCTTGACCCAGATACCCGATTGCCGGGGCGACTACGTCAGTTGTCAATGCCGACGTTCTGACGCTGCATGATCCACTCGCGCGCCCGCACCACGGTCGCCGCGGGGTCGAATGGCGCGGCGTCCCACGTGGTGGACCGCACCTCGCCACGGTCCCCATACCGCCGCATGATGTCGACGTGGTGCGGCAGCCCGATAAACCGCTGCAGCGCTTCAGTATCCGTCCACACCGAGATCGAGCCTCCCCGACCACCGACGGGCAGGCTCCACAACCACAGCCCGACGGCGCCCGGCATGGCGTACCACCCTTCCCTCATGCGCATTCCGTTGTAGGCAACACCGGGGAGGTGACGCAGCGAATGCGCGGCGTATTCGGTGACACTGACGACGACCGGGCCGTCGCCGGCGGGGGCCGGCCCAGGCATCCAGGACGTGACCAGCGGTCGGACGGCAGGTGAGGAGAAGTTGTTGATCGAAGTCATGTCATGACGATCGCTCCTAGTATTGGTATATGTCAGGATCCAATTCTGATCTAGATGAGCAGACCAATTCTGCTGACACCGGCTTTCCCCCGGACCTTCTACTCGCCCTGGACCGGACGTCCCGCGACGGACTGGCTGTCCAGCTGCAACACCAGCTGCGGTCGGGGATCCAACAGGGTCGGCTCATGGCGGGCTCGCTGCTGCCGCCGTCGCGCGTGTTGGCCGCACAGCTCGGGGTGGCGCGCAGCGTCGTCGTCGCCGCCTATGAACACCTGGTGGCCGACGGGTACCTGACCGGACACCAAGGGTCCGGAACCCGGGTGAGAACCGTTGCCCCACAACCACCTCCGCGCACACACCACGTCCGCAACCCCGCAGTCCCCTTGGGCGGCGGACTTCCCGACCCCGCGCTGTTCCCCCGTACCGAGTGGCTGCGGCACTATCGCAATGCCCTCACTGCAGCACCCAACTCCCAGTTGGGTTACCCCGGGCCGCTCGGTACCCGTCCGCTACGCGAAGCCCTCACCGAATATCTGGCCCGGATTCGCGGCGTCGTGGCCACGCCCGACCACACGATCGTCACGTCAGGTCTCACGCAAGGGATTACGCTGCTGGCCCGCGCGTTACGGGCCCGAGGATGCAACGCCATCGCCGTCGAGGACCCCTGTTTCGGATTTCACCGCGATGCCATCGCCCGCACCGGACTTCGCGTGACACAGGTACCGGTCGACGAGAACGGCCTCGATGTCGCCAGACTCGCCGAACTCGATGTCGGCGCAGTCCTGGTGGCACCGGCCCATTCCTATCCGACCGGTGTCGTTCTCGACACGGACCGCAGGGCGGCGTTGATCTCCTGGGCACGCCACCGCGACGCACTGATCATCGAAGATGACTACGACGCCGAATTCCGCTACGACAGAAGCCCGATCGGCGCCCTTCAAGGGCTCGCGCCGGAACACGTGGCGTATGCCGGCTGCGTGAGCAAGACGCTGTCCCCCGCCCTGCGAATCGGATGGATTGTGCTGCCGCCCTGGCTCGTCGAGCCGGTAGCAGCCGAGAAACTCTACGACGACATGGGCAACTCCGTGTTCGAGCAACTCGCCCTGTCCCGGTTCATCGGCACGGGCGGCCTGACCCGCCACCTGCGACGGGTGCGTTCGGTGTACCGCCGACGACGCGACGTCATGCTCGGGGCGATCAGCGCGTCGATGCCTCAGACGCAGCCCACCGGCATCGACGCGGGTCTGCACGTCTACCTTCGCTTGCCAACCGGGTCAGATGAGGATGCGATCGTCGCCGCCGCACGCGAACAGGGCCTGCGCCTGGACGGTGCCCGGTGGAACTGGGCCGACCCGGATTCCGCACCACCTGCCCTGGTGATCGGATACGGCGCACTCAGCGAGACAGCGATCCGCGACAGCGTCAGCCGGCTCGCGCCGATCCTGGCCCGGTTGGGGGGCCGTCAGACCCGTTAGCCGCGTCCGCCAACGGCAATACCCCGTCGACGGCGGCTGCCACGACCGAATCCCGCAGCGAGGTACAGCCGAGAAACACTCCACGACCGCCGTGGCCGGCCAGCGCCTCAGCGTCGCGGCGCTGCGGGCATTGCCCGGCCGCTGTGGCGTTCCACTGCACGCAGGTCTGCTGCCAACTGCTCTTGCGCGCCAGTACGACTGCGCCGCAGCGTCGGCAGGACACCGGCATCATCGGCAACTCTTCGAGCCGAGGATCGAGACGGACGGTCACGGCGCTGACCGGACGGTGGCGCGGGCAGCGAGGTTGTCTTCGATCTCCTGCGCCCACGCATGCCGAGCGCTCGTCGTGTCGATCTCGTATTCGAACCGGTCGACCATGTCGGCGGCCACGTCGTCAGCGTCCACGTAGAACTGTTCGTACCAACGGCGCAGCTGGTACACCGGCCCGTCCTCCTCGCACAGCAACGGGTTGTCGATGCGTGCCTTGGTTTTCCAGATCGCCACGTCCTGCTCGAAGCCGATCTTGACCCAATCGCCCAAGGCGATGGCGTTCTGCAGGGCCAGCGCTCCGGACACGCCCTCGGCTTTCTTGACGATGATGCCGTATTGCAGGACAAACGAATTCGCGTCGATCGGATAATGACAGTTGATCAGCACGCTGTGATGATCGGCGTCCGGATAGTGATATGTCAGGTCATCGATCATGAAGGCCGGTCCGTAGTACGACGCCACTGATGTGGTGCTGAGCATCGCCGAGCCGCCGACATCGTGGCGGTCGGCACGGCTATCCGCGTTCATGTACTGGGTCGCGATATGGCCTTCGAAGATGTTCTTGAAGTAGGTGGGCATCGATCCGTGGACGTAGAAGAAGTGCGCCATGTCCACCACGTTGTCCACCAACTCACGGCAGTTGGCATTGACGACCGTTGTGTACCAATGCCAATCGGTCCACTCATCGCTGGTGGCACCTTCGATGCGCGGAATCGTCGCATCGGCGGGCGGGGGTTTGCCCTCGGAATCGTTCCAGACGAACAGCATCCCGTCCTGCTCAAGGGTCGTCCAGGCGACGGTCCGGGCCAGCCGGGGTGCCCGCTTGCCGTACGGCACGTTCTTGCAGCGCCCGTCGCCGCCCCACCGCCAGTCGTGGAAGGGGCAGGCGATCTCGTTGCCCTTGACCTCGCCTTGGGACAGGTCACCGCCCATGTGCCGGCAATAGCCGTCGAGCACGTTGATCTTGCCGTCACCACTGCGGAATACGACAAGCTTCTGCCCGAATACGTTGATCGCGTGAGGCTCCCCGTCACCGAGGTCGCGAGTCAGTCCGAGGCAGTGCCAGCCACGCGCAAAACGCGCCGGCGGTGCTTCGGCTTCGATCTCGCGTACCTCGCACTCGGATTCCATGGACATCAAGGACCCCTCCGAAGTCTCGCGGCAACTGTGGTTCACGTCACAACCAGGTCTAACACTGAGGTTGCCCCTCCGGCGGCCAAAGTCCCACTGGCAGGGATCGAAATCCGATTCGACGCAGACGGCTAACCGCCCCACCTGCGGTAACTGGTCACGGCCCCGCCTGAGGCAACTCGTCGGCGGCGATCGCACACGGCGTGTCGCCGGCGGGCGCGGCGAGCGGTTCGGCGGCGGGCCCGGGCACCGTGGGCGGTGGCGCGACGGATTCGGGCACCTCCGTGGCCGCCGGCAGTGGATCCGGCTGCGATTCAGTCACTTCCACACCAGGATCCTCCTGCCCCGCAGGTTGCCCCTCGGCGGTGTCCTCGTCCTCGTCCTCGTCGGCCGCAGTCTCGTCGGAATCGTCGTTCGTGTCGTCTTCGGCCTCGTCGTGTGCGTCATCGTCAGCCCCCGGATCGATGTCTTCGTCCTCCAGACCACCGATGTCCTCGGGCAGATCATCGGCAGACGACCCGATCAGCCCGCCCAACAGGTCGGCCAATGACTGGCCGGTCCCCGTCAACCCAGACCCGATGTCGGGCATGCCACCGAGACCGGGCAGTCCACCGCCGCCGAGGCCCTGGCCGAGGCCCGCCGGCGAGGCAAAGGCGGGAGCCGCCGACTCACTGGGCGCTCCGGCCGCGACCATTGGTTCAGGCCCGACCGGCGGCCCGACCGGCGGAGCGCCGGCCGCCATCTCGACCGGCGGCATCCCGACAGGTGCCACCGGCGCGGTGAATCCCCCACGCGCACCGGCAACCGAAGACCGGTCGGCGGTATCGGCGGCCAAGGCCAGCGCGGGGTGCCGGGACTCGGGCGTCGACGGAAGCCAGACCGGCCCCAGCTCCCCCGGAATGCCGAACATCGGGGACACCTCGGCGCGCAACGCGGTGAGGGCTTGCGCGTACGCATCGGCCACCGCGCGTGTCATGCCGCGCATCGCGGTCAGCCACTCCCCGCCGATGTCGTTGGCTACAAACGGTTTCACCTGCGCGTCGATCAGTTCACTGGCCGCCGAACGGTCCCCCGCACCGGTGCTCACAGTGCGTGCCGCGGCGAGCCAGGTTCCACGCTGACCGGCCTGGCGCCCCTCGATCTGTATCGCAGCGGCCGCCTTGGCGTCGACCGCCTGCCACAGGTTGTCGCGCAACCGGCCCAAGGTGGCTGCGGCGCCGCGGATACCGGTGGCGACCTGAGCCGCGCAGCGCGCATGCCGGTCCAGAAAGCCCGTCGAAGCCCGAGCCCCGGCACCCTGCCACGCTTGGGACAGATCCTGGAAGTGGCTGCCCTGCAGCCGCTCTGCCTGCTCGGCCGCCGCAGCAGCAGCTGCCAGCGATGCGCATTCGGCATCCAGCACCCGTAGATCCAGGCCGTCCTCGGCGGCATACCAGTCGTGCACCTGGTCGCGATACCGCGTCAGGTCGGGGTGGGAGAAGCCGAGCAGCTGACAGGCCCAGACGTACTCAGCGATCGTGTCGACAGCGGACTGGCCCTCATCCAACCGGGCCGCGACATCAAGGCTGGGCACCACGGCTCAACCCACCCGAGCTGCAGCACGCGCATCGGCAGCCCAGTACCGATCGATGGAGCTGCGCAGCACGGCCGCGACCTCGGCGCTGGCCCGCGACCACCGACGCAACCCGTCCGTTACCTCGTCGACGGCGGTCCGCACCGCATCCCCGTCGGCAACGTGGTGACGCCCGGCGGAGGCGCCGTCGAATACCGGCCCGCGCAGACGGTCACGCACCACTGAATCGAGATCGGCGGCGACGGCGTCATATCCGGCGGCCACTGCCGCCAGTGCTGCGCCGTCGAGACTGGCGGCAGTTACATCTCCCATGCCCGGTTTAGACGCAGCCGGGCACCGTTCGGTTCCCTCAGGACGACTGGCCGCTGACCGAATCTGCCACGCGAACCGCGACCATCCGGGCCGTGTTCTCATCGGCGGCCTCGACCATCACCCGAACCACCTGTTCGGTACCCGAGGGCCGCAACAGGATTCGGCCGGTGTCGCCGAGTTCGGCCTCGGCCTGGGCCACCGCGGACTGCACGGACGGCGCTTTGGCCACCGCAGCCTTGTCCTCGACCGCGACGTTGATCAACACCTGCGGCAACGTACGCATCGGTGCGGCAAGCGCAGCCAAGGTAGTGCGGGTCTGAGCCATCCGCGACATCAGCCGCAGGCCGGTGACGATGCCGTCACCGGTCGTGCCGAAGCCGGGCAACACGATGTGACCCGACTGCTCACCACCGAGCGAGAACTCGCCGGCCCGCAGTTCCTCGAGCACATAACGGTCGCCGACACCGGTGGTGCGGACCTCGATACCGGCCGCCCGCATGGCTAGGTGCAAGCCCAGATTGCTCATCACTGTGGCCACCAACGTGTCGGAGGCCAACTCGCCGGCCTCCTGCATGGCCAACGCCAGCACCACCATGATCGAGTCGCCGTCGATGACCCGGCCCGTGGCGTCGACCGCCAGGCACCGGTCGGCATCACCGTCGTGGGCCAGCCCCAGATCGGCCCCGTGCTCGGCGACAGCGGCCTGCAGGACCTCCATATGGGTGGATCCGCAGCCGTCGTTGATGTTGAGGCCATTGGGGTCGGCGTTGATCGCAATGACATTGGCCCCGGCAGCCCGATAGGCCCGCGGAGCGGCTGCCGACGCCGCACCGTGTGCGCAGTCGACGACCACGGTGAGGCCTTCGAGCCGGGTGGTGACGGCCTTGCCTGCGTGCCGCAGGTAGCGGTCCAACGCGTCCTCGGCGTCCAGAACCCGGCCGATGCCGGCCCCGACGGGCCTGAGCCCGGGACCCGCGTGCACAAGTTCCTCGATGCGATCCTCGGCAGCGTCGTCCAGCTTGTGCCCGCCGGGACCGAAGATCTTGATGCCGTTATCGGGCATCGGGTTGTGCGACGCGGAGATCATCACCCCGAAACCTGCGTCATAAGCACTGGTCAGATACGCCACCGCGGGCGTCGGCAGGACGCCGACCCGCAGGACATCGACACCCTCACTGGTGATACCGGCAATCACCGCGGCTTCCAGCATCTCGCCGCTCGCCCGCGGATCGCGGCCCACCACGGCCACCCGCCGGCCATGCCCGGCAGAAGTGCCGAGACGCCGTGCCGCCGCCGAACCGAGTGCTACTGCCAGTTCAGCAGTCAGATCGCGATTGGCGACCCCGCGCACCCCATCGGTGCCGAACAGTCGACCCATGCCCTTAAACTTCTCATAATTGGCCGCCGTAGGCACAACCGACGAGGTCAGCGACCAGCCTGGTCCCCAATTGAGACCGCATCGAGATCACCGATCACCGCCCACGAATGGGCACGGGCGATGATCGGTGACACCTCGCTAGCGGGAACCGGTGTCTGACGACGAGTGGCTGCCGCCGGGCGCCATGGGTTCGGTTGTCGGCGCAAGGCTGTGCGGTGCGGTCCCCTCGGAGACGCCGCCCGGACGCTCAGTGGTGCCGTTCTGGCTGAACGAGATGGTCCCCAGATTGTTGGTGCAGACCACGTGGTCGCCGCTGTTCGCATCGACCCCCTGAACCGCGGTGGTCAACGATGCCGTGTCGGTGTTCTCGCACACCCCCGCAGCGATCTGCGCGGCCGCGGCGTCGTCGATGTTCTCCAGGACCGAGACGTTGCCGAGGGTGAGGTTGACCTTGCCGTCTCCGGCAGTTTCGGGCGCCGCGTTGGCGATACCCAGGCCGACGGTAAACAGCAGCGACCCGCCGAGCACGGCTCCCGCAGTGGCTGTCTTCACGAAGTTCCCCACAATTGCTCCTTCCGATAAGAAAGCGGCACCCCGGCCCCCGACGTCGATACGACGTCCACCGGTGGCAGGAAGGTCCTGCGAGCACAACCCTGCTGACACAAAGCGGCCCCCTGCTCTCCGCCCAGAGGACTTCCACGCCGTGGCGGTCCTCAAACTCGAATCCGCGAAAAATCTTGAGGGCGGTCGCGCGCCGCTTTCGGCACCAGGGTCGTGGCCGGGCCCCGACAACGACTCGGGTGTGGAAAACGACGCAGGTCAACACGCAAAAACAAACCCGCCGGGTGTGTACATGACACACCCGGCGGGTTCGTTCGGCCATAAAGGCGACAGATCAGCGCTTGCTGTACTGAGGAGCCTTACGGGCCTTCTTGAGGCCGTACTTCTTGCGCTCGATGGCACGCGGGTCACGCGTCAGGAAGCCCGCCTTCTTCAGTGCGGGCCGGTCCTCCGGCTGCACCAGGATCAGCGCACGGGCGATTGCCAGGCGCAGAGCGCCGGCCTGACCCGAGGGGCCACCACCATCGAGGTGGGCGAAGATGTCGAAGTGCTCGAGGCGGTCGACGGTCACCAGCGGGGCCTTGATCAGCTGCTGGTGCACCTTGTTCGGGAAGTAGTTCTCCAGGCTGCGGCCGTCCAGGTTGAACTGGCCGGTGCCGGGCACCAGGCGCACCCGCACCACGGCCTCCTTGCGGCGGCCGACGGTCTGGATGGGACGGTCGAGGATGATCGGCTCGCGGTACTCCTGCTCCGGCGCCTGCTCCTGCTCAACCACCTCGACGGTTTCGGTCACGGCTTCGACGACGTCGCCGTTCTCAATCGTTTCGGTCACTGGGCCACCTGCTTGATCTCGTACGGAACCGGCTGCTGAGCGGCGTGCGGATGATCCGGGCCGGCATAGACCTTGAGCTTCTTCTGAATCTGCCGACCAAGCTTGGTGTGGGGCAGCATGCCGATGATCGCGTTCTCGACGACGCGGGTCGGGTGCTTCTGCAGCAGGTCTCCGATGGAGCGCTTGCGCAGACCGCCCGGGTAACCCGAGTGGCTGTAAGCGAACTTCTTGGTGAGCTTGTCGCCGCTGACGGCGATCTTCTCGGCGTTGATGACGATGACGAAATCGCCACCATCGACATTCGGCGTGAATGTCGGCTTGTGCTTGCCGCGGAGCAGCTTGGCTGCTTCGACGGCGAGCCGGCCGAGCACCACGTCTTGGGCGTCGATGACGTACCACGAATGCGTGGTGTCACCCGCCTTCGGCGTGTACGTAGGCACAGCGCATACCTCTTCTATTCTCGGGTTGACTCCCGGTGACCCGGGTGCCGGTCGCGGCGCATGTACTCGGATTTCCCGGCGACCGACTTTGACCCGGGACCCGCTTGCCCTAGGGCAGCACACACCAACGGAGCAGCTTACCTGTGGGCTTCCGCGCAGGTCAAAACGCGCCTTCGGGAGGGTTCAGGTGAGTTCGGCGACAATCGAGCTACCGAGCGCCGAAGTTCGTGAGGTGTCCTTCAGATCGACGCCGGAGCGACCCAGCGCCAACGCACCGTCGACCAGTCCGGCCGCCACCCGCGCGGCTTCGGCGTATCCCAGGCCGTCGGGCGGGTGGATGTTGGAGATGCAGTTGCGGTCGGCGTCGGTGCGGCCGGGTATCGGCAGGTGGGTGAGGTAGATGCCGAGGCTGTCGGCCACGCTCAGCCCGGGCCGCTCCCCGATGATGACGAGCAGAGTTCGGACGCGCGACTGTGCCCCTATGTGGTCGCCGAGCGCGACCCGGGCCTGCGTCGCGATCACCGGCGGGGCCAGCGTGTAGCGGTCCCGCAACTCGGCCACCAACGCGGTGAGCAGCGTCGCGCCGTGACGATCGAGCGCAGTCGGCGACAATCCGTCGGCCAGCACGAAGCCGATGTCGGCCGGGGTGTCGGGCACAGCCGTGCCCTCCGCGGGTTCCCGGCCCAGATCGGGCCGGCGCAGATACTCGTCGCGTGAGCTGGCCTTGCTGGTCACCAGTGTCGGCTCACCGATGCCCACCGCACGAACCTCGTCGGCGACCTTGTCGACGTTCAGTGGCACATGTACGGCGTCGCGCGCCGCGGCATGCGCGGCGGCCAGCTCGAGCACCCGACGGGTCGGCAGCGCGTTGCCGGCCCGGCCCAGCCCGATCCGCGCTTGGGTCGTCCTGCGCAGTTCATCCCAGAACTCTTGAACCGCAACCTCATTGGAACTCATGATGTCTCCGCAGAAGTCAGGGACCGCAACACCGAGCGCTCCAGGTCGAACGGTGTCAGCTTGCCGGAGTCGTCGACCATGCCGACTCTGCGCAGCCATGCCTCGAACTCAGGGGCAGGCCGCAGGCCCAGGGTGCGCCGGGTGGTCAGCACGTCGTGGAACGACAAGCTCTGGTAGCCCAGCATCACGTCGTCGGCACCCGGCACGGTGATGACGAAGGCCACCTGCGCCGCAGCCAACAAGGTCAACAGGGTGTCCATGTCGTTCTGGTCGGCCTCGGCATGGTTGGTGTAGCAGACGTCGACGCCCATCGGCAGGCCCATGAGTTTGCCGCAGAAGTGATCTTCCAGCCCGGCGCGAATGATCTGCTTGCCGTCGTAGAGGTACTCCGGCCCGATGAACCCGACGACGGTGTTGACCAGCAGCGGCTGCAGGTCGCGGGCCACCGCGTAGGCGCGGGCCTCCAGCGTCTGCTGGTCCACCGGCTTGCCGCCGACGCCCAGGTGCGCACCGGAGCTGAGCGCCGACCCCTGACCGGTCTCCAGGTACATGACGTTGTCGCCGACGGTGCCGCGGCCCAGGCTGCGCGCCGCCTCATTACCTTCACGCAGGAGTTGCAGGTTCACCCCGAAGGCGGAGTTGGCCCCCTCGGTACCCGCGATGGACTGGAACATCAGGTCCACCGGCGCCCCGGCCTCGATCAATCCGATGGTGGTGGTGACATGGGACAACACGCAGGACTGGGCGGGGATGTCGTAGCGCGTGCGGATCGAGTCGAGCAGGTACAGCAGGTCGGCGGTGGCCTGCGGCGAGTCGGTGGCCGGGTTGATCCCGATCACCGCGTCACCGCAGCCCAGCAGCAGCCCGTCGAGCACCGCCGCCGCGATCCCCCGAGGGTCGTCGGTGGGGTGGTTGGGCTGCAGCCGGGTGGCCAGGGTGCCGCGGGTACCGACGGTGGTCCGGAACGCCGCGGTCACCTCCGCGGCGGCCGACACCGCGATCAGATCCTGGTTGCGCATGATCTTGCTGACCGCCGCAACCATTTCCGGGGTCAGCCCTGGCGCGACGGCGGCCAGCCGCTCGGCACTGTGATCGTGCGCCGTAACGTCCATCAGCCAGTCCCGCAGCCCGCCGACGGTCAGATGCGAGATCTCTGAAAAGGCTTGGCGATCATGACTGTCCATGATCAGCCGGGTCACCTCATCGGTGTCGTACGGCACCAGTTCCTCGTTGAGGAAGACGTCCAGCGGCAGGTCCGCGAGCACCCAGGCGGCCGCGGCGCGTTCACCGTCGTGCTCGGCCGCGCAGCCGGCGAGTTGATCGCCGGAACGCAGCGGGGTGGCCTTGGCCATCACCTCGACCAGACCGTCGAAGCTGTAGTTCACCCCCGAAACCTGCTGGTGGTAAATCATTTCAGCGCACTCTCCGCTTCCGCGAGCATCGCGAATTCCTCGTCGGGCGAGTTGGCCACCAGGCGATGACGGCTGTAGAGCGCGAAGTAGAGCATGAACACGGCGAACACCGCCAGGCACAGGCCCGCGGCGACCGGGTTGACCAGGAAGGTGGCGATGACCGCAAAGACCGCGATGACGAGCGCGATTCCGGTGGTGAACGCCCCGCCCGGGGTGCGGTACGGCCGTGGCATCTCGGGTTCACGGACCCGCAACACGATGTGGCTGGTCATCATCAGCACGTAGCTCAGTGCGGCGCCGAAGACGGCCATGTTGAGCAGCAGGTCACCCTGGCCGGTCAGCGACAGCAGGAAGCCGATGACGCCCGGGATGATCAGGGCCAGCGTCGGCGCCTTGCGCGTGTTGGTCACCGACAGGGCGGTGGGCAGGTACCCCGCACGAGACAGGGCGAAGAGTTGGCGCGAGTACGCGTAGATGATCGAGAAGAAGCTCGCGATCAACCCGGCCAGTCCGATGTAGTTGACCAGCTTCGAAGAGAGGCCGTGACCCAGCGCCTCGACGAGCGGATTGCCCGACGCCGACATCTGCTCGGCACCACCGGCACCGGTCGCCAGGACCAGCACCGTCGCGCAGGTCACCAGGAGCACACCCATCGCCGCGATGATGCCGCGCGGGACGTTGCGTTCCGGGTTGGCGGTTTCCTCGGCCGCCAACGGCACGCCCTCGATCGCGAGGAAGAACCAGATCGCGAACGGGATCGCAGCCCAGATCCCCAGGTATCCGTGCGGCAGCAGCGCCGACGCGCCGGCGGCGGCGTCGTCCACGGCGATGTTGGTCAGGTTCGACACGTCGAAATGGCCGACCGCGGCGATCGCGAACACCAGCAGGCCCAGTAGCGCGATCGCGGTGATGACGAACATGACCTTGAGCGCCTCACCCACACCGGACAGGTGGATGCCGATGAACAATGCGTACGCCGCGAGATACACCCACCAGCCGTTCGTGATGCCGAACAACCCGAGCGATTCGACATAGGCACCGATGAATGTGGCGATGGCCGCGGGAGCGATCGAATACTCGATGAGAATCGCTGTGCCGGTGGCGAATCCGCCCCACGGCCCGAGTGCGCGCCGGGCGAACGTATAGCCGCCGCCGGCCGCAGGCAGAGCCGACGACAGCTCGGCCATGCCCAGCACCAGGGCCAGGTACATGCCGGCGATGATCACCGCGGCGATCGCCAGGCCACCGAAACCGCCCTGCGCCAGCCCGAAATTCCACCCGGAATAGTCGCCGGACACCACGTAGCTGACGCCAAGGCCGGCCAGCAGCAGCCAGCCCGCACTTCCGGATTTGAGCTGACGTTTCTGTAGATAGTCAGCACTCTCCAGGTGTTCTTCCACACCTGCCATGTCGAACTCCTTCACTGCGTGGTCGAATCATGTAGTCCGACAATGTATTTACTGAGTAACTAGCGCGGCGGAGCCATCGGCTTCATCGACTACCGGTAGTCGATGACGACCCGACCGTCGATCTGCCCACGTTCCATCCGACCGAACACCTCGTTGATCTGATCCAGTGACGTCGTCTCGACGACCGGGTGGATCAGGCCGCGGGCGTAGAAGTCCAGCGCCTCGGCCATATCCTGACGGGTACCCACGATCGAGCCGCGGATCGTCAGGCCCTTGAGCACGATGTCGAAGATGGGTGCCGGGAAATCTCCGGGCGGAAGACCGTTGAACACGATGGTGCCTCCACGCCGGGCCAGCCCGATGGCCTGGCCGAACGCCTGCGGATGCACCGCCGTGACGAGCACTCCGTGTACCCCACCGGTCGCCTTCTGCACCTCCTCGACCACATCGGAGGTCTTGGCGTTCACCGTCACCTCGGCGCCGAACCGGCTCGCCAGCGCGAGCTTGGCATCGTCGATGTCGATGGCGACGACCCGCAGACCCATCGCCCGGGCATACTGCACGGCGATGTGCCCCAGTCCCCCGACACCGGAGATCGCCACCCACTGGCCCGGCCTGGTGTCGGTCACCTTCAGGCCCTTGTAGACCGTCACGCCGGCACACAGGATGGGTGCCACCTCGACGAGGTCGACGTTGTCGGGGATGCGGGCGGCGTAGGCGGTGTTGACCAACATGTAGGAGCCGAAACTGCCGTCGACGCTGTAGCCGCCGTTGCGCTGCTGCTCGCACAGGGTCTCCCACCCGGTACGGCAGTACTCACAGCTGCCGCACGCCGACCACAGCCACGCATTGCCGACCTTGTCACCGACCTTGAGGTCCGTCACCCCGGGCCCCAGCGCCACCACCGTGCCGCACCCTTCGTGACCCGGCACGAAGGGCGGGCTGGGCTTCACCGGCCAATCGCCATGTGCGGCATGGAGGTCGGTGTGGCAGACGCCCGAGGTCTCGAGCTTGACCAAGGCCTCACCCGGACCGGGCGTGGGCAACTCAAGATCGGAAACCTGCAGCGGCGCACCGAATTCGGTGACGACCGCGGCGCGCATGATGCCGGCACTGCCGGCACTGACACCGTCGTCGAGAGTCTGGGTCATGAGTCATTCCGTTCGTGAAAGATGTTCCTGTCGGCCGATTCTTGTTGTTATCCGGTTGTGTGATCTCTCAGGCAGTACCGTTGCCACAACGCTTCAGGCCGTCACGCTCAGAAGAAGCCCTGGGCCTTGTTGCCGTAGCTCACCAGCAGGTTCTTGGTCTGCTGGTAGTGGTCGAGCATCATCTTGTGGTTCTCCCGGCCGATACCGGACTGCTTGTAGCCGCCGAACGCCGCATGTGCGGGGTACTGGTGGTAGCAGTTGGTCCACACCCGACCGGCCTTGATGTCCCGGCCTGCGCGGTAGGCGGTGTTGCCGTTGCGGCTCCACACGCCGGCGCCCAGGCCGTAGAGGGTGTCGTTGGCGATCGAGATGGCGTCGTCGTAATCCTTGAACGACGTGACCGCCACGACCGGACCGAAGATCTCCTCCTGGAAGAGCCTCATCTTGTTGTGGCCGGTGAAGATCGTCGGCGCCATGTAGAAGCCGCCGTTGAGGTCGCCACCCAGATCGGCCCGCTCACCACCGGTGATCAGTTGGGCACCTTCGGATTTTCCGATCTCGATGTAGGACAGGATCTTCTCCAGCTGGTCGTTGGAGGCCTGCGCGCCGATCATCGTCTCGGTGTCCAGCGGGTCGCCCTGGCGCACGGCCTTGGTGCGGATGGCGGCCAGTTCCAGGAACTCGTCGTAGATGTCAGCCTGGATCAGCGACCGCGACGGACAGGTGCACACCTCACCCTGATTCAGGGCGAACATGGTGAACCCTTCCAGTGCCTTGTCCTGGAAGTCGTCGGCAGCGGCCAGCACATCAGAGAAGAAGATGTTCGGGCTCTTGCCACCGAGCTCGAGGGTCACCGGGATCAGGTTCTGGCTGGCGTACTGCATGATCAGCCGACCTGTGGTGGTCTCACCGGTGAAGGCGATCTTGGCGATCCGGGGGCTCGAGGCCAGCGGCTTGCCACACTCGACACCGAATCCGTTGACCACGTTGATCACACCGGCGGGCAGCAGGTCACCGATCAGCGACATCAGGTAGAGCACCGAAACCGGGGTCTGCTCAGCCGGTTTCAGCACCACCGCATTGCCCGCGGCCAGCGCCGGGGCCAGCTTCCACACCGCCATCAGGATGGGGAAGTTCCAGGGGATGATCTGGCCCACCACGCCGAGGGGCTCGTGGAAGTGGTAGGCGACGGTGTCTTCGTCGATCTGCGACAGCGAACCTTCCTGGGCGCGCAGCACACCGGCGAAGTACCGGAAATGGTCGACCGCCAGCGGGATGTCGGCGTTCAGCGTCTCGCGGATCGGCTTGCCGTTGTCCCACGACTCGGCCAGCGCCACGGATTCGAGATTCTCCTCGATCCGGTCGGCGATCTTGTTGAGGACGATCGCACGCTCGGCGGGCGAGGTCTTGCCCCACGCCGGCGCAGCCGCGTGCGCGGCATCCAGGGCCTTCTCGACATCGGCCTCGGTGGAGCGGGCCACCTCGCAGAACACCTGACCCGTGACCGGCGTCGGGTTCTCGAAATAGCGGCCCTCCACGGGCGCGACCCACTGTCCGCCGATGAAGTTGTCGTAGCGGGACTCGAAGGACATCACGGCGCCATCGGCACCCGGACGGGCATAAACAGTCATGGCAATCTCCTGCATTCGGACACCGAAAATGTGTCGGTGATCACTAAAGGTAGTCAGGAGTACGTTGCAGCACAGTTGCACAGATAAACGGAACGTTGCAGATCCCAGAAGACTGGGCTGTCCACCTCGGAATGCCGGGAATCAGCACGTCGGCGGGCCGACAAATTCAGCACGTCGGCGGGCCGACAAATTCAGCCCAGTTCAGCGTCGATTCCGGCCAGATGGCCGCGGGCCTGCGCCCTGGCCACCGGATCGGCCTGGGCATGGTCGTGCAATGCCCGCCAGCCCTGCCGATCATCGCGGCCGTCGGGCAGTGCCAGCCACCGGCGCAGTAGGCCCAGGTCACTTCCGGTCAGCACGGCCTCGCGCAGGCCGGCACTCAGCTCGGTGCGCAGCCGCGCGATCGCCGGTGAGACCGATTGCGGCAACAGCGCCCCCGAATACGTGTCCAGGGCGGCCGAGACATTCCCGGTCTGCAGCGCGTCGTAGACGTCCCCCATATCGCTGGCAACCGGCGCCAACAGGCGGTAGGGCCGCGACTCGAGGTAGGCGCTGCCGATGACCCGGCGCAGCCGCGAGACCTCGGCCCTCACGGTGACCACATCGAGGTCCTTGTCGTCGAGCAGCATGGCCAGGTGATCGGCGCTCAGGCCCTCGGGGTGCCGGATCAGCAGGACCAGGATGTCGGCGTGCCTGCCGGTCAGCGCACTGGACTGCGGGCGGCCTGCGGTATCGGTCACGTGCCAGCGCGGGCGGTCGGCGCCCAGTACGGTCAGCCGGGCCCCGTCGGCCGCGGTCGGGGCGGCGGGCCCGGTGAGCCGCAGCAGGGCCAACTGGTTTTCGACGGCAACCGCAGTGGCCCTGACCAGGGCCAATGTCTGCGGAGACGCGACCGCGGCGCCGCCGGTCAGGTCGATGGCACCGAGCAGCACCCCCGTCGCCGGATCGTGCACCGGTACCGCGGTGCAACTCCAGGAGTGCACGGTGCGGGAGAAGTGCTCCGACCCCAGGATCTGCAGTTCACGGTCGAGGGCCAACGCCGTACCCGGCGCGTTCGTCCCGGCAACCCGCTCGCTCCAGTCCGACCCGGGCACGAAGTTCATCGCCTCGGCCTTGCGGCGCACGCCGGGGTCACCTTCGACCCACAGCAGGGTGCCGTCGGCCGCGGTGATGGCCACCACCACTCCGGAATCGACCGCATCGTCGACCAGGAGCCGACGGATCAGCGGCAGCGTGGGCGCCAGCGGATGGATGTCGCGCAACTCGGTCAGCGCCGCCGCTGCGGCCGCCGCCCGGGTGCCCAGATCGGGGTCTACGCCCGTCGCCAGGCTGCGCTGCCAGCTCTCCACGATGACCCGGCGCACGGGGGCGGAATCGAGGGAAGCGGCGTCTACCTGGCCCCCGATGAACAGGTCATGGATGGCGCGCACCTTCGCGGGTTGTGCCCGGGCGGACACCCGGCCTCCCGCGTTTCTGGATGCAGCCACGGCAATCACGCTCCCGGCGTCGGACCATCGGCATGGCATTCACGCGTGTCCGCAAGGATAGTTGACCAGCCAGACCTGTGATGGATACCACCCGTAGGCCAGCCTGCAGAAATCGGGGAATCCACGCCACTACCCGTATAGTTGGGGCACGGCGGCTTGTCTGTTCTGCCTTTGCCGCCTTCTCGATCGTCAACCGAGCGCCGCGAGATATCACTCGCGCCGGGCAGGACGACCGCCCTCTATTTTCGGAGCTTTCATTTTGTCTGTCCAAGAAATCCCTGGCACTGCTGTGCCCACATTCGCTGACCTCGGCCTGCCCGCCGAGATCGTCGCGACCCTGGCCGGAAACGGCGTGGAGTCCCCCTTCCCGATCCAGGCCGCGACCCTGCCCGATTCCCTCAAAGGCCGCGACGTGCTCGGCCGCGGCCGGACCGGTTCCGGCAAGACGTACGCATTCCTGCTTCCGCTGGTGGCCCGCCTGGCGACCAGCGGCACCCGCCGGGCACCGAACCGGCCCCGCGCACTGATCCTGGCGCCCACCCGCGAACTGGTGACCCAGATCCAGGCCTCGCTGGCTCCGCTCGCCGCGGCAACCGGCCTGAAGTCGGTCAATATCTTCGGCGGAGTGGGCCCCGGCCCCCAGATCTCCGCACTCAGGGGAGGCATCGACATCGTCATCGCCTGCCCGGGCCGGCTCGAGGACCACATGCGGTCCGGTCACGCCGACCTGTCCGCGGTCGAGATCACCGTGCTCGACGAGGCCGATCACATGGCCGACCTCGGCTTCCTGCCCGGCGTGAAGCGACTGCTGGACAAGACCCCGAAAAACTGCCAGCGCCTGCTGTTCTCGGCCACGCTCGACGCCGGCGTCGACGTGCTGGTCAAGCGCTATCTGCACGACCCCGTGGTGCACAGTGTCGATTCGGCACAGTCACCGGTCAGCGCGATGGTGCACCACGTGCTGCACGTGGACAACGCCGCACGGGTCAACGTCGTTGCCGATCTGGCTGCCGCGCCGGGCCGCACCATCGTCTTCGCCCGCACCAAGCACGGGGCGAAAAACCTTGCTCGCCAGCTTAATTCGCGTGGCGTTTCCGCTGTTGAGCTGCACGGCAACCTGTCCCAGAATGCCCGCACGCGCAATCTCACGGCATTCTCCGACGGATCGGCGGCCGTTCTGGTGGCCACCGACATCGCCGCCCGCGGTATCCACGTCGACGACGTCAGCCTGGTCGTTCACGCCGACCCGCCCGTCGAGCACAAGGCCTACCTGCACCGGTCCGGGCGCACCGCCCGCGCCGGGAACGAGGGCACCGTGGTGACGTTGATGCACGACTCACAGGTCTCGGATGTGCGGAACCTGACCCGCAAGGCCGGGGTCAAGCCGACCATCACCCGGATCAACACCATGGACCACCCGGTACTGCGTGAGATCGCCCCCGGGGAACGGGTTTTCGGTGATCCCATCCACCAGGAGCCGGTCGCTCAGGCCACCCACGCGCCGCGGCGTCAGGGTGGTCGGTCCGGGCAGCAGCAGAATCGCAACCGCCCCGGCAGCTCCAGCCGCAATGGCGGCGGTGCCCCCGCAGCCCGGTCCGGGACCGGTGCCGGTGCCGGTGCCGGTGCCGGCGGACAGCGCGGCGGAAACCGCCGTCCCCGCCGCAGCGGCGACTCCGGCTCGGCCCGCTAAAGACGAAAGTGTGCGGTCCCGCTCGGTCCTCTCCACCGAGCGGGACCGCACATGTCTTTTTCTGGGGTGAGCGGCCTCAGACTCCCCAAGCGTTGGCCGCGCTGCGGTCGGTCGCGGCCACCTCGTCGGCACCGTCGCGCACCGCATTGCCCAGGGAGAACAGAATTTCGTTGAGAGCCGCTGCGGCCTGGTTCCAGCGGACCTGCTCGACGGTGTAGGCCTGCGCGGCCTCACGCGTCCAGACCTGCTGCAAAGGCGCAATCTGCGAACGTAATTCATCGAGCGCGGCGTTGAACCGGCTTGACGTGGTGTGAATCTCCTGGCGAACCGAGTATTCGATCTCACCGAAGTTGTATGACAGCACGTGATCCATGGCCGATGCCGATCAGATGCCGTCGCCGACGACACCGAGCCGCTGCGCGTGCGCGTCAGCAGCGGCACGCAACGTGCGCTCGTTGGTCCGGATGGTCTCGGCGATACGACCCAGTGCGGTGTGCAGGGTCAGCGATTCGCCGTTCCAGCGGTCCACCACGCTGCGGAACCGTACTGCAGCCACGCCGCCCCATACCGACGGTGGCACACTGCTCATCTTTCCGATGAAGGTCGCCAACATGGCCCGGACATCGTCGTTGAGCACGTCGATCCGGCCTGCCACGCTCGTCATCATCTCGAAGTCGGCGCCCAACGGCCCCGTCAGTCCTGTTGGCATGTCCTCTGGCCTTCCGGTCTTGTCTTGCGGGATATAACAATTCGACGCAGCCCGGCCCGATTTGGTTCCATCCAATTTCAGAACACCGCATGCGCGGACCCGGCGGCCGCCGCGCAGGCCGGACGCACGACCTCCTCACGTCCCGGTGTGCTCTGGCACCCGACCGCGATTCGCACAGCACCGTCAACGAATACCGCCCAACGGATCTCCCGCCCGGTCCGGACCTCCCGGTAGCTGACCACCGACCGACCGGCGACGACCGCAGACGGATCGAAGTCGACGAACACGTCCGCAGGTTGCTCCTTGAGTGCGCGCCCCACAGTGTCGGCTACCGTACCGTCACCGACACCGGACTGGGTCAGGTGAATCATCACCTGCGGGTCGTCCGGCGAACCACCTGGACCCGAGCCGATCCCGGGCCGTCAGTGACCCGCCGCACGTTCCAGTCAGCCGGAATCTGCATACCTACCCGGCCCTCGACGAGCACCGTCATCGACGGATGGTCCGCAGGTCCGCCCCGGGCCGCGACGACGATCCCACCCAACATCAACGCCAAAGCCGCAGTGGCGCATATCGCACCCTTGCCAGTCCGCATCCGGCTGCCGATCTGCTCCTCGGCCGGGGTGTCCGGGCCGACCTGGGTGTCGCGCCAGAACCGGGTATCGGCCACATTCACCACCACGCCACGACGGCGGAGCGCGGCCGCCACCGCGTTGCCCAGCGTCACAGCTCCGGCCACCTCTGCCGGAGCATCGACGACCACCTCTGCCGACGTACCGGCGAGCGCTATCACTGCACGTACCACTGCATCCGGATTCAGATCGTGCTCGACGTGACGGGCCAGTGCGACGCCACCGGTGTCCACGCCCGACACCATGACGACCTCGTCGGCAATCTCGACGACCACCGAAAACGCACCGGGCGGGGAATCGCGCAGGGCCTCAACCCGCCGCATCACCACAACGTCGGAATCCATCACGGCCGCCCGCACGCGGTCACAACGGTCAGCGGACCACCAGGTCGGGCACACCAGGGTGACCGCCCGTGCCCCCGCACCGGCCGCGCCGAGAACCTCCGCCCACAGATCCGACACCGCAACGGGTTCGTCGTCGACCAGGGCGATGTCGTCGTCGATACTCGCGACCGAGACTGCCGCAAGATCCGCCGACACCGGGCCGGGTCCGCGCACGGTCACCGGCCCGACCTCGACGACGGGCGACATCACCGCGCCTCGTCCCCTCCGGGCAGGACGACCTGAACCAGCTGATCGGGCGCCGTACGGGTGATCAGCGTGCCGCGCCCGGGGGGAAGCCGAACCGGCCGTACCGATCCCAGCAGCACGCCGTCGTCGGGGCCAGCGCTCATCGTCAGGCCCATACAGCCGAGGTCCTTGACCGTAGTCAGCAGCGGATCGAACATCGCCCGCGCCGCACCGCCCGACCGGCGGGCCAGCAGCAGGTGCAGTCCGATGTCGCGGGCGTGCGGCAGGTAGTTCAACAGCGGTGACAGCGGATTCGACCCACCTCCGGCCACCAGGTCGTAGTCGTCGACCACGACATAGAGTTCGGGACCGGTCCACCACGACCGGTCGCGAAGCGCTCGCTGGGTGACCTCGGGTCCCGGCATCCGGTTCGTCAGGGTCTCAAGCACTCTCGGAAGCGCCGCATCCAACGCCACGACCGACGCCGCATATCCCGCCAGATGCTCCGATTCCACCGCGCCCAGCAGCGCGCGACGGAAATCCACGATGAGCAGTTGCACGCCCTCCGGGTCGTTGCCCGCCACCAGGTCGCCGCACAGGGCGCGCAGCGCGGTCGACTTGCCGCATCCGGTGTCACCGAAGATCACCAGATCGGACTGCGCATCGAAATCGACCAACACGGGCTTGAGTTCGTGTTCCCCGAGCCCCAGCAGCACCTCGGTGGCGGGTCTGCCGCGGGACACCCGGCGCAGTTGGTGCTCGCTCACCCGCGCCGGCAACAGCCGGACAGCCGGCGCGCGAGCCGCACCGTACTGGGTCTTCAGGGTATCGGCGATCCGTGCCAGCGCCGCACCGATTCCGGAGTCCGACGGTGTCCCATCGAGGCGGGGCAACGCGACCAACAACTCACGCGCGTCGTGGGTGAGTCCACGCCCGGGTGCGCACCGGTCCAACTGACGGGCGCGTTTGCGGTCCATCTCGGATTCGGCCGGATCACCGAGCCGCAACTCGATGCGGGTTCCCAGCTGGTCCTTGAACGCGGGACGGAACTCCCCCCACCGCGACGCGGTCGCCACCACATGAATGCCGAGTGAAAGCCCCTGCACTGCAAGCGCGGTGATCTGTGGCTCCAGCGCATCGAACTCGGTGCGGAAGGTCGACCAGCCGTCGATGATCACGAATACGTCGCCCCACGGATCGTCGATCACCCCGGCGGCACGACGCGTCCGGTATTCGGCCATGGAACCGATGCCGAGAGCGACGAATCGTGCCTCACGGACGTTGACCAGGGCCTGCATCTCGGCGACGGTGCGCCGGACGAGATCGGTATCGGTACGTCCGGCGACCGCGCCGACGTGTGGCAGGGCCCGCAGTGCGCTCAACGTTCCGCCACCGAAGTCCAGGCAGTAGATCGCCACGTCCCGGGGATGGTGGGTGGCGGCCAGCGCCACCGCCAAAGTCTTGGCTGCCGTGGATTTTCCGGATTGGGGACCACCGACGATCGCCACGTTGCCCTGCGCCCCGCCCAATGACAGCATCAGTCGGTCCCGGCGCTGCTCGAAGGGGCGGTCGATCAGCCCGATCGCGACGTCGAGTGGACCGGGATCCGACAACAGGACGTCACTGAGCGGGATGGCAGACGGCAGCGGAGGCAGCCATACCTGGTGTGCCGGTGTACCGTACCCGGCCAGCCGATCGACGACCTGCTGCAACACGGTCGTCGTCGCGGATGCGGACGGCCGGTGGTCGGCCGGCATCCAGGACGTTGCGAAACGCCGGGGCCCCGGTGTCTCCTGCGGCACCGCGGGCACCTGTTCGGGCAACGTGCCGGTCGCCGAGACGAACGCGGTCTGAAACCGGACGATGTCGCCGGATGGTGTCTTCAGGTAGGCCGCACCCGGTGTGGTCGGTAGCTCGTACGCATCGGCGATTCCGAGCACCGATCGGGACTCGTTGGGCGAGAATGTCTTCAGGCATACCCGGTACGAGAGGTGGCTCTCCAGTCCGCGTAGCCGGCCTTCGTCGAGCCGCTGGCTGGCCAGCAGCAGATGTATGCCCAGCGATCGCCCGAGGCGGCCGATCGCCACGAACAACTCTGCGAAATCCGGGTGCTGCTGGAGCAGTTCGGAGAACTCGTCCACCACGATCAGCAGGGCGGGTAGGGCAGGTAGATCGGTGCGGCGCCGGTACTCCGCGATGTTGGCCAGGTTCCCGGCTGCCCGAAGCAGTCCCTGACGGCGGGTCATCTCCCCCGACAGCGCATCGGCCATCCGGGCCACGAGCTGCGCCTCCTCATCCAGGTTGGTGATCAACGCGCTGACATGACGTGCTCCGTGCAGGCCGAGAAATGTTGCGCCGCCCTTGAAATCGACGAGGACAAGATTGAGCGCCTCGGGCGGATGTGTGGTTATCAGCCCCAGAACCAGCGTGCGCAGAAACTCCGACTTTCCCGAGCCGGTGGCACCGACACACAGCCCGTGCGGGCCCATGCCGTCGTGCGCCGCCTCCTTGAGGTCAAGGTGCAGCGGGGTGCCGTCGGCACACCGACCGACGGGAACCCGGAGGAACCGCTTGGGATCCGATGTCGTCCACACGCTCGGCGGATCGAAGAGGGCCGGGTCGTCGATACCGATCAGGTCTGGCCAGCCGGAGGCTTCGGACACGGGCGCGCAACGCCATCGCGCCAGCCACCGGGCACACGTGACGGCCTGCTCATGGTTCATCCGGTCGGGCCGCGCCGCGCCGGCACCGAATCGCACCACGTCGGTGGCGAGCTCCAGATGCAGGTCTGCGGTGGCGATCCCGGAATGAGCCGCGACGGCCAACACGGTGACACCCGCCCCGGGGAGCGGCCCTACCGGGCCGGCCGTGGCGGAATCGACGATGACGATGGTATGAGTAGGCGGTTCCGTGGCGGGCAGCTCGGCCAGTGTGCGAAGCCGCAGCGCAACCGGTCCGCCGTGGCTGTCGGGATACCAGTGGTGACCAAGCCATTTCAACCATTCCCAGTCACCTGCCGTCGATACGTCGACGACTGCGGCGACGCGGACGTATCGCGGACTGTGCGTCACGGCCAGCTGGCAGATGACTGCGCGCAGCAGGGCGCGTGCCGCGTCGACCGGCCCGCCCACCGTCACGTGCCCGAGGCCCCGCAAGTTCATCGTCACCGGGACGCCTGCCACCGTCGACCGACGCCGGATCAGTTGCGCCAGAGCCGATGCCGTCACCGGATCGGCTTCCCGCCCGGAGTCGGTGCCACCGGCGATCAACCTGGTCGACGGTCGCCTCTCCCTCACGCCGATCCGCACCTCACAGAACCCCGGGGCACCGGGGCTGCGTCGCCACATCTGTTCGCCACCGGCCAGCGTCCACAAGCACCCCGGCTCCGGATGCGCGGCGTGCAGGTCCAGCCATTGGGCGCGGGCGGATTCACCGGCCGCGGTGTCGATCCCGTCCAGGTAACGCAGGTACTCACCGCGGTCGCGGTGGAGCTGCTGAGCGCGACCCCCGCTCTTCAGGCTGTACGCGGCCGTGCCGATCGCCGACATGGCCATCATGACCGGGAACATCATGGCGGCTGGACCACGGGTGGCCGCTGCGCCGGAGGTGACGTACACCGCGACCATGCCGCCCATCGCCACCACGACCAGCAGCGGCAACAACCTGGTCAGCGGGCTGACCAGGTTGTGGCGCGGCAGCGCAGGCGGTGCGTCGATCACCACCTCGGTAGTCGGCGACTCCGGTTCGCGGATTGGTTCCATCGGTATTTGGACGCGCGCGGGCCTCGTCAGGTTCCCGGTGCACACGGAAAAATTGGTGCGCAGGCGGGCCTGTCGAGTCGGTTAGCGTGGCAGATATCGGCGTCAACCGGGGGGTGATGCGATGCCGGATTTGTTGCGCCACGTGTCGATTCACGGTGGCGCGCCGGGCGAGGCGGGGCACGGCGCAACGGTCGACCTGTCCTTGCCCGCCGCGATGACCGTAGGCGAACTGCTGCCGTGGATCGTCGATGCGCTCGGCGCCGGCGACGGTACACCGCGATGCTGGCGCCTGACATACCTGGATGGACGCAGTCTGGAGGCGTCAGAAACCCTGGCGCAGAATGATGTTCACGATGGCGACCTGCTGGTTCTTGCCGCGACCTGCGAAACTCCCACGCCGGATCGGTCGCCGACCGCCGCACTGACCGGCGGCTCCGCCGACGACGTCCTGTCCGCGGGACTGCGAGTGGCCGCCTGCCTGTGGGCGTGCGCGCTGGGTGCCGTGGCGTTGACGTGGGCCGGGCTCACCGGTCAGGGACTGGACCGCATCGCCGCCGCCGCGGGGGTAGCGGCGGCTGTCACCGCCGTGGCCGTGGCCGCGCCACGCCTCGGTCTGAGTTCGGCCACGGTGGCGACGCTCAACGTCGCCGCCCTGGTGCAGGTGGCGGTCCTCGGTTTCCTCGTCGTTCCGGCCGGACCCGCGCCCGCGAACTTCTTTCTGGCCGCGACGGCTGTCGGCTCGCTGGGTGCGGTACTGATGCGGGTATCCGGCTGCGGCACAGGGATTCTGCTCGCGGTCGTGACGGTCGCCGGGGTGGTCGCCGCGGCGACCGGCTTCGCTGTGTTGTGGCCCGTGGCCACACCCGTATTGGGTTCGTTGGTGAGCGTGCTCGGGGTGGGCCTGCTACCGCTGGCCCCACGGCTGTCCATTGCCCTGGCCGGTCTGACGCCGCCGGTGCCCGAATATCCCGGTGCCGAGGAAGACTCGGACGACTCCGCTTTCGACCCCGACGCGCGTGCCCGTATCGGGCATCGACACCTGGTGAGCCTGGTCGCCGGTTGCTCGGCCGCGGCAGCACTCGGAACCGTAATCCTCGTCTTCGCGGGTCCGAAGCGGATCACCGCCGTCGAGGTCGCGTTCGTCGCGGCCGTCGGCGCGGCGCTGCTGCTGCGCTCACGCACCTATGCGTCGGGCAGCTGCCGCGCCGCGGCAAGCACCTCCGGATTCCTCTCGCTCACCGCGGCTTTCAGTCTTGTGGTGGCCTGGCTTCCCACTCATGGCAATTGGACGGCACTACTCGCGGTCGGCACCGGGATAGCCCTGGTCTGGCCGATCGCGATCCAAAGTCCCATGGCAGCCCGCGTGGCCGATGCCGTCGAGTACGGGGCACTGGCCGCGGTGGTGCCGCTGGCCTGTTGGCTCGCCGGCGGCTTCGACGTCGTTCGCGACCTGGCACTGAAGTGAACCGGTCACGGGTGAACCGGTCGGGCAGGTTGGCCGCGGCGCTGATCGTCGGGTTTCCGCTGCTACCCATCGCGCCGGCCGCGGCGGTCGTACCGCCGGCCGTCGATGCGACCTTGGTCCCCCGGCCGGCGCCGCCGGGGCCCGTCGAGCGAACCCAGCAGCGCCAACCCTGCTATCAATCCCCGGCCGACACCACCACCGTGCCGGGCAACCCGCTGGGCCTGGAGGCGGTCTGGCCGCTCACCCGCGGCGGGGGCCAGAAGATCGCGGTGATCGACACCGGTGTCGCGCGGCACCGACTGTTGCCGCACCTGATCGGCGGCGGCGACTATGTGTCACGCGGCGACGGCACCGCCGATTGCGACGGCCACGGCACGATCGTTGCCGGAATTGCCGGTGCCGCGCCGAGTGCCGGCTTCAGTGGGGTGGCACCCGATGCCGTCATCCTGGCTATCCGGCAGTCCAGCAACAAGTTCGCCGCCGACGGCGGCTCGACCGGTGTCGGTGACGTCAACACCCTTGCCATGGCTGTGCGCACCGCTGCCGACCTCGGTGCAACCGTCATCAACATCTCCTCTCCGGCCTGCGTATCAGCCACCGATGCACCCGATGACCGTGCTCTGGGCGCCGCGCTGAGCTACGCCGTCGACGTCCGCAACGTCGTGGTGGTGGCCGCGGCCGGCAACGTCGGCGCGGGCTGCACGCAGCAGAATGAGCCCGCCGGGCGCGACTGGGACAACGTGCATTCGGTATCCAGCCCGGGGTGGTACGACGACCTGGTGTTGTGCGTGGGTTCGGTCGGATCCGGCGGCACGGCATCGGCTTTCAGCCTGGCCGGCCCATGGGTCGACGTGGCCGCGCCCGGCGAGAATCTCGTGTCGCTGCACCCCGACGGCGAGCGCTTGATCGACACGATCGGTCGAGAAGCCCCGATTTCTGGAACCAACTATGCCGCGCCCGTGGTGGCCGGGGTTGCCGCACTGGTGCGGGCCCGGTTCCCGCAACTGAGCGCGCGCGAGGTGATGCGCCGCATCGAGGACACCGCCCGCACCCCCGCCGACGGCTGGAATCCGTTGGTCGGGCACGGCGTCGTCGACGCCCTGGCCGCCGTCAGCAGCGGCACACCACCATCCACGTCCGCGCCGACCGCGCCGGCCTCGGTGACGCCGACCGCGCCGGTGGCGATCGATCCGCAGGCCCGACGCATCGCCTTCGGCGGTGCCGCCGCGTGTATCGGCGTAACGGTCTTGACCGCACTGGCACTGGCGGCCATGCGGTTACGCCGGCGCTGCCCCGACACCGGGCAGCGTGTCCCGCACCACTGAGGCCGCTTCGCGGTTCAGTTCGGGACCGCGGGGCAGCATGGCCAGCATCGGCCACGGCGCAGGAACCGCGTCGGTTGCCAGACCGAGTGTTTCGGCGGTCGCCCCGTCGCGGACGCCGAACAGCACGCCGAGATCGTTCAACAGATACAGCGGCCCGCCGTCGATACCGTCCGGTGTCACACCTCCGGCCTGTAGCAGCACACTGCGACCGACCGGGATCTGCACCCGGTCGACGTTCGGCCCGTCGCCATCGGCCTGCGCCAGCAGCACACTGCGATCTGGCAGCGAATCAGCCATGGCCACAGTGGTATTCGTACCCGAGCCGGGCTGTCGTGGATCCCAGCGGGCGCACACCACCGCCCGCGTCCGCGCCAGAACCCGCTCGGGGAACCGGGCGACGGCGAGGCTGTCGGCGACCGGCACATCGGCCACCACGTCGGCCGGAACCACGGGTGGTTCGCCGTGCGCCTGTGCCACGCTGAAGCGGATGACGTCGGCCGCCACCCGGCCGACGCGTTGGAGGCCGTCCGTCAGCACCACATAGAACTCGGCGGGTCCGGCACGCACCACGCGCACCACGGTGCCCACCGCAAGGCCGCCCAGCGCGGCCGGTCCCGGGTTTCCCAGGCCGACAATCGACGGTGCCTGCAACGCCGGAGCCTCCGGCACCGAGTCCAACAAGGCTTGCGAAACCGGCTGGACCGAAACACCTTCCAGATGCAGCGCCCGAACCACGGCGATGTCGCGCAGATCCACCCGCGCCCGCCACCCGTCGGCCAGCAGGTACGTCGCCCCTCCCACCGCGCGCGCTGACACCAACAGCGCCTGACCGCTACCCAACGCCACCATCCCGCGGTCGGAACGACCGGCCAGCAGTACCGTCTCGGCGGGTTCGGTGCTGTCGCAGATGGCCCAGTCCGATTCGTCCAGGCTCAGTGGTTGACCGAGTTGGGCCGGTGCGCCCGGGATGCCGACCAGCGGACCGCGCCGAAGCTTCGCCATCGCAGCATCGTTGACCAGCACCGGATCCGCCGGGGTACCGACGATGAGCCGGGCCGAGGCGAGATTGGGCACCGGGTGGGCGGTGTCGTCGATACGGACGAACAACGCGCCGGTGTCGCGCACCATCAGGATCGGCGCATCGCCCGGCACCGAACCGGGGCGTATCAGCGCGAGCACCGCACACACCGCGATCGCGACGACGGCCAGTGCACAGCCCGCACCGTAGGCGATCGCCTGTGCGCGCAGCGGGTCATCGAGCATCCGCGCGTCTCCGCGAACCAACGCGTGCGCCATGCGCCGCAACAGGAATCGTTGCCCGTTGAGCTGTAGCCGAGTGGCTGATCGCCCTGCCATGTGTCCCCCGGCAATCACCCTAACCTGGTCCGGGACACGCCCCGCGCAGTAATTGCGGCCTTCACATGCCGGCGCCCCTCGGCGGCGTCAGATCAACTCATATGTGAGCCCGTTCCCGCCAAGACCGTCGAGGAAAGCTCGCGGCTCGACGATCTGCGCAGGGCTCACAGCTCCGGTGGCGACGAATGTGTCCTCGAGAGTTGAGCCCACGATCGAGGCCGCGATGGGAGCCGTCAGATCGAAGATGCCGGCGGCGCTCAGGGTTGCCATCCGTACGCCCGATTCTCCTTCGGCCCTGACCGATATCCAGAACCGCGTGGGGTCGTCGTCGATTCGCGTGTGAGTGGACCGGGTCGTCGCGCTGAACAACGTTTCGGCCAGCGAACCGAATGGACTCCGCAGTGCCGCACCGATCCCCCGGATCACCAGCGGGACGAAACGGTCCGGTACCGGGGTGCCGAATGTGCCGGCGGACATCCATGTTCGGACGGATCCGACGTCGAGATGGCGCGGTACGGTGATGGCATCCGGTGCCGGGTAGGTGAACACCGTCTGAGTTCCCACCGGACCGGGAAACTCAGCCGTTCGGAGCAGGGGTGTTCTCACCTCGACGTACCCCTGGTCGAACTGGACAATGGGTTGCCCCATCCCGCGCAGGAAGTTGGCATAGGCGGAACCGCTCGGCGTCCAGTCTGTGATGTGGTACGCGATGTCGACGGTGTTGATCCGCCCCGTTTCAGCCGCCATCAGGGTGACCAACGCATCGGCGAGCGCCGCGTAGAACGCTGCGGACGGAATCAGGGCGATACCAGCGCCCGCTGCCGCAGCGCCCAGCTCGTCGAACACGTATTGGATCGAGCGTTGCTCACCGCTGATATCGACGTAGTGGGTCCCGGTGGCGATCGCGGCGTGGGCGACCGGTTCGCAGGTTTCGACAAACGACCCGGCCGCGTTGACGACGGTTCGCACGTACGAGCAGATCTCCTCGATTCGCGACCGGTCGCTGAGGGCCGCGGCCTCCACCCGAACCGACTGCCCGATATCAGCCGCCAGCTTGTTCAGTTTGTCGAGATCGCGACCCACGCACACCACAGAGCGGCCGGCAGCGAGAAGTTCACGGACGATCTGCTTTCCGGTGTATCCGGTGGATCCGAAGACTGCGACGTCGTGCGTTAGTTTGTCAGGCATTGATTCTCCCTATCGGTCTGACGATTGGTCAGCGATGAAGTTGGCGCGAATTCCCGATGCGCTCCCAGCCACGCAGGATCACCTCGTCGGTCAACGGCTCGTTGGTGGCGAGATAAGTGCGGTAGGCAGCCATCGAACGTTTGGTGTCCCGATCGGTCAGCGTCCGGACCAGGCCCGCGCCTTCCCGCCGCATTGAGGCAGCGGTCGGCCGGGTGCTCGAGTCGTAGACTGCGCGTTTGATCTCCCGGGTGACGGCCGGCGACCTGGCCGCCATGCGGTCGGCGAGCGCTACTGTGAACGCGCGCAGTCGTTCTCGTGGACAAACATGGTGGACGATGCCGATTTGAACAGCATCGTCCGCCGTTAGCCAGCTCCCTTCGAGAAGCAGTTCGACGGCGGCCGCGGGGCCCACGATCCGGGTGAGGCGTTGGGTCCCACTGGCACCCGCCAGCAGCCCGATTCCTGACTCGACCAACCCGATCTTGGTGTCCTCGGCCATGATTCGGATGTCACAAGCCAGCGCGAATATCGCTCCCATCCCCAGGGCAAGACCGTTGATCTCGGTGATCACCACCTGGTCCAGCCGGGAAAGCCGTTCCAGGGACCCGTAGGTCCGGGCCAGGAACAGGGTGTTTCGCAGACCGGTACGACGCAGCACGGAATCCACACTCCGGTTGGCGACGGCCGCCCGCGCACCCGCGATGACGGCCCGGGCCGGGCCATGCCCGACACGCACCGGCACCGATTCGGCTCCCCGGATCAGTGACGGTACGTCGAAATGAGTGAGATATGTGTCATCGCGGCCCGTGAACACCACCGCCCGAATTGCCGAGTCGCGGCGCAATTCCCTGGTGAGATTGTCTAATTCGATGCTCATCTGCTCGTCGAAGAAGTGTCGCGGCGGGTTGTCGAAAGCCACCGTGAGCACACGATCGGATTGTTCGGTGACCAGTCGCGGTGAGGTTCTCATGCCGCCACGACATCCTGTGCGTCCCGCACCCACGTGCGGGCGATCTGCCCCGCCAAGCGGACAGCGTCGCTCACAGTGGTCCAGTCGACGTTGTCCAATGTGTCGGACGGGCGATGCAGGTGACTGACCCACCCGTCCTCCACGGACAACAGCGAGACCGCGGGCAGGCCGGTGTGGGTCATGATCGCGGCGTCGGTGGCATTGGGGAAGCTGACCTGCTCGAGGTCCAGATCGAGTTCGGCGGCGGCGCGATGGGCCCGCTCGACCGCATCTGCCGACAGTGTGTTCGTCAACGCCTCTCGCGCAGACACGACCACCGGCCCACGGCTGCCAACCGAGTCGAGATTGATCACCAGGGTGTGCTCGGGGTCCAGTTGCCGCCGGTACTGGTGCAGCCAGTCCTTGATTCCTGTGTTACCCGCCTCTTCGCCGCCCGGAAACACCACCAGCACGGTGGTTTCCGGGAGAGGTGAAGATACGAATTGTCTGGCGAGCTCGAGCACGGCGGCGACACCTGAGGCATTGTCGTTGGCCCCGGGGGCGGTCCGGCTCCGCATCGACTGCACCATGAGCGTCGCACTCAGCGCCAAGGCAGCGCCGGCCGCGATCCTGATCCGGCGGGACGGGATCGCGGCAGCCGCCAGTGCGGTCAACGGGATGGCGTGGCTGGGCACCGCATGGCCGGTGGTCGCGGCCAGCCGACGGCTCGCCGCGACCGCGTACGGATGCCACACCGCGCCCATGTGCGCGGCATCGTGATGGGCGCAGAGCACCAACGTGCGTCGCGAGCGACCTGCGGCGGGAATCCTCGCCCACACCGATACGCCCCGCCGCGCCGGCAGGAGGCGACGAGCCCACTGCAAGCGCCCCGAGACTTCGAGCTCGTATGACCCCGCGACGGTCGCACCGAACCACCGCGCCACCGGATGCGGTAGCGCCGCGAGACCGGCACCCAGCGCGAGATGCACGAGATGTGCAGGTGCCCAAGATGATTGACTGCGGAATGTCGGGTTGGCGATGTCTTTCACACCGAGCCCACCCAGCCGCTCACCGAGGTAACGCGCAGAAGCTCGTTCGCCCGCGCCCGCAGTTCGACGATCGAACCTGACCAGCTCTTCCACATCGCGCCGCATCAGGTCGACGTCAGCCGGCCCGTCGAGATCCCCCATCGAATCCACATCCTCTCCCGCTATCGGATCCATTTCACAGAGTGTCACTCTGTTACCGATTTATAGTCGGACACTATGCTCGCCTCTATGAGCTCCGTCAAGCCCCGCCGGCGCGATATCAGCGCCGCGCTCACGCGCACGGCAGTGCTCGACGCCGCGCGACGCCTGTTCGTCACCAAGGGGTTCGAGGCCACGTCGATCGACGAGATCGCCCGAGCCTCCGAATCGAGCAATGGCGCTGTCTACCACCACTTCCGAGACAAGCAGGAGATCTTCGCCGAGGTCTTCCGCGGCGCCCAGGCCACGGTGCTTCAGTCCGCTGTCGCCTCGATGCCGACCGACACCACCGCGTGGCAGCGCGTGGAGGCCGGAACGCGGGCCTTTCTGCGTGGCTATGTCGTCGACGACGACGCCCGAATGCTGCTCCGGCAAGCCGTAGGCGTGCTGGGCTGGGACCGGGTCCGTGAGCTCGACGAGGAAATGTCACTGCCCCTGATCCGGGCTGTGCTCACCGACGCCATTGAGGCAGGCGAAGCTGTCCCCGTTCCGGTCGCGACCGCCGCGGACGTCTTGTTCAGCCTGTTCTGCAATTCGGTACTGATCGTCGCGGCCGGAAATGATCCGGACCAGACCGCCAAGGACGTCGAAGTCGTCCTCTTCACCCTGTTGAGTGGCATGCGGTCAGCGGCGGAAAGCACTGGGAGTCAACACAAAGACTGACCAGACGAGGGTCACCCGCCCACCGATTCAGTCGGCCCGTTGACGCTGTCGATAGGCCGCCACATGCTGGCGGTTACCGCAGTTGCCGGTGTCGCAGAAGATGCGGGAGCGGTTGCGCGACAGATCGGTCAGCACGGCCGTACAGTCCGGCGCCGCGCAGATCTTGAGACGGCGCAGCTCACCGCCACGGATCAGGTCGGCCAGTGCCATCGCCATCTCGGCGCCCATGCGCTGCGCCAGCGGGTCGTCGACCGATGCCAGGTGCAGGTGCCATTCCGGCATCTCTGCGTGCCGGGTCAGCCACGGCGACGCCTTGGTGTCGCTCAGCATGGCGTTGACCTGACGGACCGTCTCCTCCTCGTCGTCGGCCACCGCCCAGATCTCCCGTAGGCGCCCGCGCAGGCCGCGCACGGCCGCCAGTTCGGCGTCGTTGCGGTCGCGCCGCCCGGTCCAACCGAACTCGTCCAGGTAGGCGTTCAGTGCGGCCTGGTCGGTGAGCTGTTCCCCCTCTACCCGATCGGTGTTGACCAGCACCATCGCGGCCCGGAGCGTGAGCTCCGTGTCATAGGTGAAAAGCATTTGACTCATGACCCCCAGTCGCCGTAGCGTCGACGCTACCGTCATTACCATAATCCATTTTACTCATGACATACCCCAGGGGAGGTGTACCGATGACTGCCGAAACCCAGCACGACCGCACGACCACCGATAACCACTTCCGGCTCGGACTCTTGTTCGCCATCAGCTCCGCGCTGGCGTTCGGCTCATCGGGCCCGTTCGCCAAAGCCCTGATGGAATCCGGCTGGAGCCCCACCGCCGCCGTCACCGCCCGGCTCGCCGGTGGCGCGCTCATCATGGCCGCGTTCGCCACCGTCGTCCGCCCCGGCTGGATCCGCGAGGTTCTCGACCACGCCAAGACCGTCGTCGGCTACGGCCTGATCCCCATCGCCGGCGCGCAACTCTGCTACTACAACGCCGTCGCACATCTGTCGGTCGGCGTCGCCCTGCTACTGGAGTACACCGCGCCGATCCTCGTCGTCGGCTGGGTCTGGGCCACCACGCGGCACCGCCCCAGCGCCATGACCTTCGGCGGCGTGGCAGTCGCCATCGCCGGCATCGTCCTGGTCCTCGACGTGTTCAGCGGCGCCCAGATCAACCTCATCGGCGTGAGCTGGGGACTGGCCGCTGCCATCTGCGCGGCCTGCTACTTCATGATGTCGGGCAAGGCCAGCACCGACGGCGACGGGCTCAGCCCGGTCAGCCTGGCCGCGGGCGGCCTCGTCGTCGGCACCGCCGCCGTGACCCTCCTCGGCGTCGCCGGCGTCATGCCCCTGACCTTCACCACCAACGCCGTGACCCTTGCCGGGCACGCCACGACGTGGCTGGTGCCGGTGATCGCCCTGGGTTTGATCCCCACCGCCCTGGCATACACCCTCGGCATCGTCGGGATCGCACGGCTCAAGCCGCGCTTCGCCTCCCTCGTCGGATTGTCCGAAGTGTTGTTCGCGGTGCTGATCGCCTGGATCATGCTCGGCGAGGCCATGTCGATGAGCCAGGCGGTCGGCGGACTGGTGGTACTCGTAGGCCTGGCGCTGGCGCGTCAGGGCGATCGCGGCGAGCAGTCGGACCCCGAGACGGCCACCCAGATCGAGCGAGCCACCTGGCCCGACCTGCCGCTGCGGGAGGCGGCGGAGACCGCAAACGATTAGCCGCGGCTAACCACTTTGTGTGACGATGTCCCCCGTGAGTCTCCTCCGGAAGTCGGCCCGGGTGGCCGCGATTGCCTCAACCCTGGTCAGCGCCGCTTTACCGCTGACGCTCGCCGCACCCGCCATGGCCGAGCAGTGCTCCGACGTCGAGGTCATCTTCGCCCGCGGCACCAATGACTTGCCCGGACTGGGCCGGCCAGGCCAGGCCTTCGCCGACGGGCTGGCCTCTCGACTCGGCGGCCGCACGGTCGCGACCTACGCGGTGAACTACCCGGCCAGCTACGACTTCCTGGCCGCCGCCGACGGTGCCAACGACGCCGCCAACCGCATCGCCACGCTGGCGTCCTCCTGCCCGTCCACCAAGGTCGTGCTCGGTGGCTACTCGCAGGGCGCCGCGGTCGTGGACATGCTGGCCGGAATCCCGCCGCTCGGCAACAAGGTCGGCGAGGTCGGGTCCGCGCCGCCGCTCGCGGGCGATCTCGTGCCTCAGGTCGCCGCCGTTGCCGTATTCGGCAACCCGTCGGCGAAGTTCGGCATTCCGATCACCTCGTCGGTGTTCGGGGGCAAGGCGATCGACATCTGCAAGGACGGGGATCCCATCTGCTCGCGCGGCCGTAACCCGTTCGCGCACAGCGATTACGTCGGCATGGCTGATGAGGCCGCCAACTTCGTCGCCGGAATCGTCTAGTCCGCACCTGACGTTAGGATTTAGCGTGACCTTTGCTCTCATTCGTCGTGCCACCGTGTTCGTGGCGGCAGCGCTCACCGCTGCCACGGCCGTCGCCGCACCTGTTGTGGCGCCCACCTCCACCGCCGGGCTCGGCGTAGGCCTGCCCACGGCCAAAGCCGCGGACTGCCCGGACATCCAGGTGGTGTTTGCCCGCGGCACCAATGACACGCCGGGTCTCGGCCGGATCGGCAACGCCTTCGTCGGCTCGCTGCGCAACAAGGTCGGTGGCCGCTCGGTCGGCGCCTACGCGGTGAATTACCCGGCCACCTTCGACTTCCTGGCCGCGGCCGGCGGTGCCAACGACGCCTCCGGCCACATCCAGTGGATGGTGGACAACTGCCCCGGCACCCGACTGGTGCTCGGCGGCTACTCGCAGGGTGCGGCAGTGATCGACGTGATCGCCGCCGTTCCGTTCCCGGCCGTCGGCTTCAACGCACCATTGCCGCCGAACGTCCCCGAGCACGTGGCCGCGGTCGCCGTCTTCGGCAACCCGTCGGCCAAACTCGGTTTGCCGCTGACCTCCAGCCCCGTGTACGGATCGCGCGCCATCGACCTGTGCAACCCCGGCGATCCGATCTGCGGCGACGGCGACAGCGTTCAGGCGCACCGGGCCTATGAGGGCCCGGCAAATGACGCCGCAAACTTCGTTGCCGGGCTGTTGTAACTCGCGTCCGCTACGATCGCTGAGGTGGTCGAACTTCCTGCTAGCCGACTGCTTCGGCGCTTGTTCAGTGTGGCTGCCATCATTGCGGCAGCCGTTGTAGTCCTGCCCGCCGCATCGGCTGTCCTGCCCGGCTCCCCAGCGGTGGCCAATGCCGCCCCGTGCCCTCCTGTCGAAGTGGTGTTCGCCCGCGGGCGTACCGAGCCGGCCGGCCTCGGCACCCTCGGCAACGCATTCGTGGGTGCCCTTCGCTCCAAGGTCAACAAGAACATCGGCGCCTATGCCGTCCGGTACCCGGCGGACACCGAGGTCGACATCGGCGCCAACGACATGAGCCAGCACATCCAGTCCATGATGAACAACTGCCCGGACACCCGGCTCGTAGTCGGCGGGTACTCGCTGGGCGCGGCAGTCGCCGACGTCGTGCTTGCCGTCCCGTTCACCGGTTTCGGCTTCAAGAGTCCGCTCCCCCCGGGCGCCGACGGGCACATCGCCGCGGTCTCGCTGTTCGGCAACGGCGCCGCATGGGTCGGTCCCATCACCAATTTCAGCCCGGTCTACGCCGACCGGACCATCGAGCTCTGCCACGGTGCCGATCCGATCTGTAACCCCGCCGATCCCGACACCTGGAAGAACAACTGGCCCGATCACCTGGCCGGTGCCTACATCGACGGCGGAATGGTCAACCAGGCCGCGGATTTCGTGGCGGGTCGTCTGAACTGACGCCGACCGCCCGCTGAGGTCGGACGTTCGTCGCCGGATCGTTGCCTGACCGGCACCTATTCTCGACGTGGCCGTCAATACCATCGAATGCGTGATTGTCCGTCGGATGTTCGCCGCGCTCATCACCACCCTGTCTGCCGTCGTGACGCCGATGGCGGTAGCTCCCAGCATGATTGGCGTCGCCCATGGCGCCGTGTGTCCACCGGCGGAAGTGGTGTTCGCCCGCGGCCGGATGGAACCCCCGGGTCCCGGTCAGGTCGGCACCGCATTCATCAAGACACTGCGGGCCCTTCGAGGTCCGAATATCAGTTTCTATCCGGTGAAGTACCCGGCGGATACCCAGGTCGACGTGGGCGCCAACGACATGAGCCGGCACGTGCAGTGGATGACCCGCAACTGCCCGGGAACCAAGCTGGTCCTGGGCGGCTATTCGTTGGGCGCCGCCGCCACCGATCTCGTTCTGGCCATGCCGGTTTCAGCGTTCACCTTCAACAGTCCGCTGCCGCGTGGCACCGATCGCCACATCGCGGCGGTGGCGTTGTTCGGCAACGGCGCAAACTGGGCGGGCCCGATCACCTTGTTGAACCCGACGTATCAGAGTCGCACCATCGACCTGTGCCACAGCGATGACCCGATCTGCAATCCGAGCAGCCCGTACACCTGGCGGGCCGGGTGGCAGGACCATCTGGCGCCCGGCTACATCCGCTCGGGCATGGTGGCGCAGGCAGCCAAGTTCGTCGCCGCCCGGCTCTGACTCAGAGCGTGCGCACGTCCCGGGTGACCGTGTTGCGGCCGGCCAGTTGATCATCAGGCGGGTAGTCGACCTGCACGAGAGTCAGCCCGCGCGCCGGCGCTGCGGCGAAATCGCTGGACCGGCTCGTCTCCCCCAACAGCCCGGCGGTCCACTCGGGCGACCGCCGACCTTCCCCCACCGCCAGCATCGCACCGACCACCGAGCGAACCATGTTCCAGCAGAAGGCATCTGCAGTGACATACGCCGTCACATAGCTCCCGTCACGGACCCACTCCAGCCGCTGCAGGTCGCGGATCGTGGTGGCCCCGGGACGGGGGCGGCAGAACGCTGCAAAATCATTGAGCCCCAACAATTCCCGAGACGCGGCGGCCATCGCGTCGAGATCAAGAGGTTTCGGCCACGGTGTGACGAACCGCGTCTCTGCGGGCTCGACCCCATAGGGGGCCAGGCCCAGCCGGTAGGTGTAATGCCGGCGCAACGCCGAGAACCTGGCGTCGAAACCCGCAGGCGCCCGCACGATGTCGCGGATCCGTACATCGGTCGGCAACAACCGTGCCAACCGCCGCACCAACGGAGCGAATTCGGCGTCGCCCGCACGAGTGGTCCGCGGGTAGGCGCGGGGAAGCGCGTCGGTCGGGATGTCGACGTGGGCGACCTGACCGGTGGCATGCACCCCGGTGTCGGTACGGCCCGCGGTCCGCGTCACCACCGCCGTGCGGAACACGGTCGAGAGCGCCTCTTCGATCACCCCGGCCACCGTCCGCTGACCGATCTGCGCCGCCCAACCCGCGAAATCGGTGCCGTCATAGGCGATGTCCAGGCGCAAACGAACATGCCCGCCACCGGAATCGATGGCGGGCATGTCGTTCAATGCCTGGTTAGGACTTGGCTTCATCCTCGGCCGGAGCCTCTTCAGCAGCAGCCTCTTCAGCAGCAGCCTCTTCGGCCGGAGCCTCTTCAGCGGCGGCCTCTTCAGCCTTGGGCGCTTCTTCGGCCTTGGCCTGCGCGGCGGCGGCGCGACGAGCGCGGTCCGCCTCGGAGGTCACGGTCTTCTCCCGCACCAGCTCGATGACCGCCATGGGGGCGTTGTCGCCCTTACGGTTCTCGACCCGGATGATGCGGGTGTAGCCACCCTCGCGATCGGCGAAGAACGGGCCGATCTCGGCGAACAGGACATGCACGACGTCCTTGTCGCGGATCTTCTTGAGGACCTCGCGCCGGTTGTGCAGCTCACCCTTCCTGGCGTGGGTGATCAGCTTCTCGGCGTAGGGACGCAATGCCCGCGCCTTCGCATCGGTCGTCTTGATGCGACCGTGCTCGAACAACGAGGTGGCCAAGTTGGCCAGCATCGCCTGCTGGTGTGAGGACGACCCGCCGAGGCGGGCACCCTTTGTGGGCTTGGGCATTGCGACTATCTCCTAAATGGGGCCGGCCCCCGTATCAGGTAGGACCGGGACGGAATTCTTTAGAGCTGCTCGGTCTCGGCGTAGTCCTGGGTGTCATCCAGGTCGTAGCCGCTGGCGTCCGCGGTCCAGGTGCCGGTAGCGGCGTCGTAGCCCGCAACCTCAGACGGATCGAACGTTGCCGGGCTGTCCTTGAGCGAGAGACCCAGCTGGTGCAGCTTGATCTTCACCTCGTCGATGGACTTCTGGCCGAAGTTACGGATGTCCAGCAGGTCGGACTCCGTGCGGGCGACGAGCTCGCCCACCGTGTGCACACCCTCGCGCTTGAGGCAGTTGTACGAGCGCACGGTCAGGTCGAGATCGTCAATGGGCAGCGCGAACGAGGCGATGTGGTCTGCCTCGGCCGGCGACGGCCCGATCTCGATGCCCTCGGCCTCGACGTTGAGTTCCCGTGCCAGACCGAACAATTCGACCAGGGTCTTGCCGGCCGACGCCAGGGCGTCACGCGGGCTGATCGAGTTCTTGGTCTCGACGTCGAGGATCAGCTTGTCGAAGTCGGTGCGCTGCTCGACACGGGTGGCCTCCACCTTGTAGGTGACCTTGAGGACCGGCGAGTAGATCGAATCGACCGGGATACGGCCGATCTCAGCGCCCGAAGCCTTGTTCTGCACGGCCGGGACGTAGCCGCGACCGCGCTCGACGATGAGCTCGACCTCCAGCTTGCCCTTGTCGTTGAGGGTGGCGATGTGCATGTCCGGGTTGTGCACCGTCACACCAGCCGGGGGCACGATGTCACCTGCGGTGACGGCACCCGGGCCCTGCTTGCGCAGGTACATGGTGACCGGCTCGTCCTCCTCGGAGGACACGACCAGGCCCTTGAGGTTCAGGATGATGTCGGTGACGTCTTCCTTCACCCCGGGGACGGTGGTGAACTCGTGCAGCACACCGTCGATGCGGATGCTCGTGACCGCCGCGCCCGGAATGGACGACAGCAGCGTGCGCCGCAGCGAGTTACCCAGCGTGTAACCGAAACCGGGCTCCAGCGGCTCGATGACGAACTTGGAGCGGTTGTCGGCGAGGGTTTCCTCGGCCAGTGTGGGTCGCTGAGAGATCAGCATGGTGTTTCTCCTTCTCGGCACCCGCTATTTGATGCCGTCTGGTACCCACCGGTCGGATGACCGGTAGGTCATTACTTCGAGTAGAACTCGACGATGAGCTGTTCGGCGAGCGGCACCTGGATTTGCGCGCGCTCGGGCAGCTGGTGCACGAGGACGCGCTGGCGCTCCCCGACGACCTGCAGCCACGCCGGGATCGGGCGCTCACCCGCGGTCTGCCGAGCAACCTCGAACGGCAGGGTGTTGAGCGACTTTTCCTTGACGTCGACGATGTCGTACTGCGACACGCGGTAGCTCGGGACGTTCACCTTGACACCGTTGACGGTGAAGTGTCCGTGGCTGACCAGCTGACGTGCCATCCGGCGGGTGCGCGCCAGGCCGGCGCGGTACACCACGTTGTCCAGGCGGCTCTCCAGGATCTGGAGCAGGTTCTCACCCGTCTTGCCGGCCTTGCGGTTGGCTTCTTCGTAGTACTTGCGGAACTGCTTCTCCATCACGCCGTAGGTGAAGCGAGCCTTCTGCTTCTCCTGCAGCTGGGTGCGGTATTCGCTCTCCTTGATCCGCGCGCGACCATGCTGGCCGGGCGGGTAGGGGCGCTTTTCGAACGACTGATCTCCACCGATGAGGTCGACGCCGAGACGGCGCGACTTGCGGGTGGCGGGGCCGGTATAACGAGCCATTTTCTAAATCCTCCTAGACCCGGCGCCGCTTGGGCGGACGGCAGCCGTTGTGCGGCTGCGGCGTGACGTCGGAAATCGCGCCCACTTCGAGGCCGGCGGCCTGCAGCGAGCGGATGGCGGTCTCGCGGCCCGAACCCGGGCCCTTGACGAACACGTCGACCTTCTTCACGCCGTGCTCCTGCGCCTTGCGGGCAGCGTTCTCGGCGGCCAGCTGTGCGGCGAACGGGGTCGACTTACGCGAACCCTTGAAGCCGACATGGCCCGATGATGCCCAGGCGATGACGTTGCCCTGGGGATCGGTGATCGAGACGATCGTGTTGTTGAACGTGCTCTTGATGTGCGCAGCGCCGTGCGGGACGTTCTTCTTTTCCCGGCGCCGGGTGGTCTTACCGCGCTTGGCGCCCGCGGCCTTCTTCGGTGGTGCCATCGGGGTTACCTAGCCTTCTTCTTGCCGGCGATGGTGCGCTTGGGGCCCTTGCGGGTACGCGCGTTGGTCTTGGTCCGCTGGCCGCGCACCGGCAGGCCACGGCGGTGCCGCAGGCCCTGGTAGCAGCCGATCTCGATCTTGCGGCGAATGTCGGCCTGCACCTCGCGGCGCAGGTCACCCTCAACCTTGAGGTTGCCTTCGATGTATTCGCGCAGGACGGTCACCTGATCATCGGTCAGATCCTTGGTGCGCATGTCCTTGTCGATGCCCGTCGCGGCGAGAATCTCGTTCGAACGGGTACGGCCGATGCCGAAAATGTAGGTCAGCGCGATCTCCATGCGCTTGTCGCGCGGGAGATCTACGCCCACAAGTCTTGCCATTGTGTGCTGTTCCTCTTGTTTCGCTGCGGAGGTCTGGTCCCAGCCCGTTCCCATCAGCCCCTAAGGGCTCTCCGGGGTCCGGCCTCCGTGCCGGACGTGGATGAGTTCTCATCGCGTATGAGCGGCGGATCCGCTCAGTGGTGCTGGGGATTCATCATTCAGTTGTGGTGAGACGGGCGGCGGCGCGACTACTACTACTTCGCGCAGCCGCTCATCAGCCCTGCCGCTGCTTGTGGCGGGGATCGCTGCAGATCACCATGACCCGCCCATGCCGGCGGATCACCCTGCACTTATCGCAGATGGGCTTGACGCTCGGGTTCACCTTCACGGCTGTTCGATCCTTCTGGCTCTGTAGGTGACGCGCAGGTACGCACGTCGCCGTTTCTCGTCGTTACTGGTCGGGCTTCTATCGGGTCACTTGTACCGGTACACGATGCGGCCCCGGGACAGGTCGTAGGGAGAGAGCTCCACCACTACCCGGTCCTCGGGCAGGATGCGGATGTAGTGCTGCCGCATCTTGCCGCTGATGTGGGCCAAGACCTTGTGTCCGTTCTCCAGCTCAATGCGGAACATCGCATTGGGCAGAGGCTCGACCACACGACCCTCGACCTCGATGGCACCGTCTTTCTTGGCCATACTTTTCGGCGATCCTTGCTTTCGTTTCGTAGCTTCATCAGTCGCAATGCAGCCCGTCGTGGTGCTGCGTCGACCAACTTCACTACGTGAGCCGGATCGAGACGGAATTGCAGAAAATCAGCAGTTCCAAGACGGGGCACGCAAAAAGTCGGCGCGATAGCCGCACCATTGGTCCACAATACCCGCTCAACGGCCTGCGCCAAAATCACGGTTGATCAGCTCTGGCGGCAAGATTTGGTGCGCGGCGAGGCCGCGACTCAGGGTTCCGATGGTACGGACTGATCCGCGTCTGCGTTCGTCGTCGGGGGCATCGCGGTACTGGCCTCGGCGGCGCGCTTGATCACCGAGAGGGTGGCCTGTGTCTGCTGCGCCGCTGAAGCGCCGGCCCGATATCCCCTGGACTGGCGGCGCATACTTGGTAGCGATGACCGGCCCCGCCTCCCAGCCCCGTAAACCCGTAATCCTGACCGTCGACGACGATCCCGCGGTATCCCGTGCGGTCGCCCGTGACCTGCGCCGCCATTACGGCGAGCGGTACCGGATCGTGCGCGCCGAATCCGGCCCGGACGCCCTGGAAACCCTCAACGAACTGAAGTTGCGCGGCGACACCGTCGCGGTGTTCGTCGCCGACTACCGGATGCCTCAGATGAGCGGCATCGACTTCCTCGAATCCGCGATGGACCTCTACCCGATGGCCCGGCGCGTGCTGTTGACGGCATATGCCGACACCACCGCCGCGATCGACGCCATCAACATCGTCGACCTCGACCACTACCTGCTCAAGCCGTGGGATCCGCCCGAGGAGAAGCTCTACCCGGTGATCGACGGCCTGCTGGAGCAGTGGCGCACCGTCGGCGACCGGGCCATCCCGCACACCAAGGTGATCGGGCACCAGTGGAGTTCGCGGTCCTGGGAGGTGCGCCAGTTCCTGGCCCGCAACCAGCACACCTTCCGTGGGTTCACCACCGATGAGCCCATGGGCCGCCAACTCCTGGAGGCCGCGGGGCTCGACGGCCTGCAGCTTCCCGTGGTGATCACCGAGGGCGGTGAGACGCTGGTCGAACCCAGCGACGGTGAGCTCGCCGACATGCTGGGCCTGTCGACCACCCCCTCGCTGACCATGTATGACCTCGCGGTCATCGGCGGCGGCCCGGCCGGCCTGGCCGCCGCGGTCTACGGCGCGTCCGAAGGTCTGCGGACGGTCCTGATCGAGGGCACCACCACCGGCGGGCAGGCCGGCCGCAGTTCGCGGATCGAGAACTACCTGGGCTTCCCGACCGGGGTGTCAGGGGCCGAGCTGGCCACCTCCGCCCGCAGGCAGGCCGAGCGATTCGGCGCCGAGGTGATCACGACCCGCGAAGCCGTCGCTCTCGATATCGCGGGCGCGGCCCGCACCATCACGTTCGCCGACGGCGAGACGATCGGCGCCCGCGCGGTCATCCTGGCCACCGGCGTCGAGTACCGCCAGCTCCCGGTTCCGGGCTGCTTCGATGACCCTGCCGATCCGGCAAACTACGTCGGCCGCGGTGTCTACTACGGCGCCTCGGTGTCCGACGCCTCCGAATGCAAGGGCGAGGACGTCTACATCGTCGGCGGCGCCAATTCGGCCGGCCAGGCCGCGATGTTCATGTCGCGCGAGGCCAAGTCGGTCACGCTGCTGGTGCGCGGACCGTCGCTGGAAGCGTCGATGTCGTTCTACCTGATCCAGCAGATCGAGCAGACGTCGAACATCCACGTGCGCACCTGCACCGAGGTGGTCTCCGCGTTGGGCGAAGACGATCATCTGGTGGGACTGGAGCTCGTGGACCGGCAGTCCGGCGAGCACGAGAAGGTGCCCGCGGCGCGGCTGTGCTGCTTCATCGGCGCCACCCCGCGCACTGACTGGCTCGACGGCGTGGTGGCCCGCGATGACCACGGGTTCATCCTGGCCGGGCCCGACCTGCGCGACGTGTGCGGCTGGACCCTGGAACGGCCGCCACATCACCTGGAAACAAGTGTGCCCGGTGTGTTTGTTGCAGGAGACGTGCGTGCCGAGTCCGCCAAGCGGGTGGCAGCCGCCGTCGGCGAAGGGTCGATGGCGGTCATGCTGGTGCACCGCTACCTGGCAGAAGCGTGATGGCCGGCACCGTCGGCGAGGCTGAGAGGAACTGAGCGATGGGCGAAACCTGCCTGCCCTCCGAACTGCGGACCCTGTTCCTGTTCGAGGCGTTGACCGACGAACAGCTGCAGACGCTGTGCGACAACGGGCACATCGCGGTGTTCGAGCCCGGCCCCATCATCACCGAGGGCGATCCCGCGACGTGTTTCTACGTGCTGATCGACGGCGAGTTGGTGATGTCCAAGCGCTCGGCCGGGACGGACATCGAGACCAGCAGGACGTCGCAGCGCGGCGTGTACTGCGGCGCGTGGTCGGCCTACATCCCCGGTGAGGAACAGATTTATCAGGCGTCGGTACGGGTGACCCGGCCGTCGCGGTTCTTCGTGCTCGACGCCGGTGCGTTCGCAAAGTTCATGCGCGACGAGTTCCCGATGGCCGTGCACCTGCTCGAAGGTCACATGGTCGGTGGGCGCCGCCAACGGCAGATCATCGGCCACCGCGAGAAGCTGCTGGCGTTGGGCAACATCACCGCGGGCCTGACCCATCAGCTCAACAATCCGGCGGCCGCCACCGCCCGCGCCGTGGCCGACCTGCGCGAAGGCGTCGGCAAGATGCGCCACAAGTTGGCGATGCTGGCCGATGGCAAGTTCACCCCCGAGGCGCTGCGGATGCTGGTGACCATCCAGGACGAAGTCGCCGAGCAGGTCGCCAAGCACAAGGGGCTGGAGCTCACCGCGCTGGAGACCTCGGACCGCGAGGACGAGATGGGCGACTGGCTCGAGGCCCACGAGATCGTGTACGCCTGGGACTACGCCCCGACGTTCGTCGAAGCCGGTCTCGACATCGACTGGCTGGAACGCGTCGAAGCAACGATCAGCGGCGTCGACTGCTCGGCCACGCTGCCGGGAGCACTCGGCTGGCTGAAGTACACCATCGACACCGAGCTGCGGATGAACGAGGTTGCCGAGGCGAGCAAGCGGATCTCGACGCTGCTGGCCGGCGCCAAGCAGTACTCACAGATGGACCGCGGCTCCTACCAGATTGCCGATGTCCACGAGGGTCTGCGCAGCACTCTGATGATGTTCGGCGACAAGGTCGGCAAGGACAAGCCGGTCACCCTGTCCAAGGAACTGGACAAATCACTGCCCGAATTGCACTGCTACCCAGCTGATCTCAACCAGGTGTGGACCAACATCATCGACAATGCCATACAGGCGATGGGCGGCCACGGCACCTTGACGCTGCGCACCAGCCGCGAGACCGACGACATGATCCGGGTGGAGATCTGCGACGACGGGCCCGGCATCCCCCAGGAAGATCTCGAGCGCATCTTCACGCCGTTCTTCACCACCAAACCGTTCGGCGAGGGCACCGGACTCGGCCTGGACCTGGCCTGGCGGATCGTGGTGGAGAAGCACGGCGGCGATCTGCGCGTGCAGTCGCGGCCGGGCGATACCCGGTTCATCGTGCTGTTGCCGTTGGTCGCGACCGCGCCGGAGTCCCTGCTGGCGGCGGAACCGGCTGAATCGTCGTGAGTTTTTCGGAATAGCCGCAACGGGAGAGCGGGTTGAGGCAACCATGACAGACATCCCCGGCGCCAAGCCGGACCTCGGCACGTTCGGCGCGTTCGGCCACTACCTACAGTTCCAGCAGCTGTCCCCGCAGCAGTTGCGGGACATCGAGGGGCTGGGCTACGGCGCGATCTGGGCCGGCGGATCTCCGCCGGCCGAACTGGAGTGGATCGATCCGATCCTGGCCGCTACCAACACATTGCAGCTGGCCACCGGCATCGTGAACATCTGGAGCGCGGCGGCAGGCCCGATTGCCGAGTCGTTCCACCGCATCGAGGCGGCCTATCCGGGCCGGTTCCTACTGGGAATCGGGGTCGGGCACCGCGAGGCGATCGGCGAGTACCGAAAGCCACTCGACGCGCTCACCGACTACCTCGACAAGCTCGACGAGTACGGCGTTCCGCAACACCGCCGGGTCATCGCGGCGCTCGGCCCCAAGGTGCTGCAACTGTCGGCGGCACGGTCGGCCGGCGCGCACCCGTACCTGACCACGCCCGAACACACGGCGCAGGCCCGCGAGCTGATCGGCCCCGACGCGTTCCTGGCCCCCGAACACAAGGTCGTGCTGACCACCGACACCGAGAAAGCCCGTGCCGTCGGCCGCAAGGCACTCGACGTCTACCTGGGTCTGACCAATTACCTCAACAACTTCAAACGGCTGGGCTTCACCGACGAGGACGTGACCAAACCGGGCAGTGACCGGTTCATCGACGCGGTCGTCGCGTATGGCACCGTGGATGCCGTGGCCGCTCGGCTGCAGCAGCATCGCGAAGCCGGCGCCGACCACGTACCTGTACAGGTGCTGACCTCAACGGAGAAGCTGGTACCCGCACTGACCGAACTGGCCGGGCCGCTCGGCCTGGGCTAGACGCGCCGACAGGCCGCGATAGAAAAGGACTCGCAGATGACCGAATCACTGTCGCTCAAACCGGATCTGGGTCGCTACGGGGCATGGACGTTCGGCGCGGTGAAACCCGAGCAGGCCGCCGAGATCGAGAAGCTGGGCTATGGCGCGCTGTGGGTGGGTGGGTCCCCCGCCGCCGACCTCTCGTTCGCCGAACCGATTCTGGAGCAGACGCAGACTCTCCAGTTGGCCACCGGCATCGTCAACATCTGGACGGCCGACGCCAACGCGGTCGCCGAATCTTTTCACCGCATCGAGGCGGCGTACCCGGGCCGGTTCGTGCTCGGCGTCGGCGTGGGTCATCCCGAGCACACCGAGGAATACCGCAAGCCGTATGACGCGCTGGTGGAGTACCTCGATGCGCTGGACGCCGCCAAGGTGCCGACCAGTCGGCTGGTGATCGCCGCGCTGGGCGACAAGGTGCTGAAGCTGTCGGCGCGGCGGAGCGCCGGCGCCCACCCGTACCTGACCACGCCCGAACACACCGCCCATGCCCGAGATGTCTTGGGCGACTCGGTGTTCCTGGCCCCTGAGCACAAGGTGGTACTGAGCACCGACGGTCCGGCGGCCCGCGCGATCGGACGCGAGACGGTCGACTTCTATCTGAACCTGAGCAACTACCTCAACAACTGGCGCCGCCTCGGCTTCACCGAAGACGACATCGCCAAACCCGGCAGCGACAAGCTGATCGACGCGGTCGTCGCGCACGGCACTGCCGAGGACATCGCCGCACGTCTGCAACAACACGTCGCCAGCGGCGCCGACCACGTTGCGATCCAGGTCCTGGGCGGTCCGGACAAGCTGATCCCGACCTTGGCCGCATTGGCCGGACCGCTGGGCCTGAACGGCTGACGCGGCCGGTTAGGGTTGGCGCCATGCGGCTACTGGTCACCGGCGGCGCCGGGTTCATCGGGGCGAATTTCGTGCGCCTCGCCGTCGGAGATGCACTGACCACTTCGGTGACGGTGCTCGACGCGATGACGTACGCGGGCAGCCGCGAATCGCTGGCACCGGTGGCCGATCAGGTTCGGTTGGTGCAGGGCGATATCGCCGACGCCGATCTGGTGAACCAGTTGGTCGCCGAGGCCGACGCCGTCATACATTTCGCCGCGGAAACGCACGTTGACAACTCGGTGGCGAATCCGCAACCGTTCCTGCACAGCAACGTCGTCGGCACGTTCACGGTATTGGAGGCCGTCCGCGCGCACGGAGTACGGCTGCACCACATCTCGACCGACGAGGTGTACGGCGATCTCGAGCTCGACGATCCGGGCCGGTTCACCGAGGGCACGCCGTACAACCCGTCGAGCCCGTATTCGTCCACCAAGGCCGCCGCCGATCTGCTGGTGCGGGCCTGGGTGCGGTCCTACGGTGTGCGCGCGACGATCTCGAACTGTTCCAACAACTACGGCCCCTATCAACACGTGGAGAAGTTCATTCCGCGCCAGATCACCAACATCCTCACCGGCAGGCGCCCCAAGCTCTACGGCACCGGCGCCAATGTGCGCGACTGGATCCACGTCGACGATCACAACCGTGCGGTGTGGGAGATCCTCATGAATGGTCAGGCCGGCCGCACCTACCTCATCGGCGCAGAATGCGAGCGCAATAACCTCACCGTCATGCGCACCCTGCTGCGGTTGATGGACCGCGACCCGAACGACTTCGACCATGTCACCGATCGACAGGGCCACGACCTGCGCTACGCCATCGACCCGTCGACCCTGCACGACGAATTGGGGTGGGCGCCCAAGCACACCGATTTCGATGAGGGGCTCGCCGCCACGATCGAGTGGTATCGGGACAACGAATCCTGGTGGAGCCCTTTGAAAAAGGATGTAGAAGACGCCTACACGGGACGCGGCCAGTGACCGCGCGGGAGCTGACCGTCCCGGGCGCCTGGGAGATCACCCCTCGGCTGCACGGCGACGCACGCGGGCTGTTCTTCGAATGGTTCACCGACGCTGGGTTCGCCGAGATGACCGGGCACCACTTCGACCTGCGGCAGGCCAACTGTTCGGTGTCGGCGGCCGGGGTGCTGCGCGGTGTGCATTTCGCTCAGTTGCCTCCCAGCCAGGCCAAGTACGTGACCTGCGTCCGCGGTGCCGTGCTCGACGTGGTGGTCGACATCCGAGTGGGGTCCCCGACCTACGGACAGTGGGACTCGGTGCTGCTCGACGAACACAGTCGCCGTTCGATCTACCTGTCCGAGGGCCTCGGCCACGCCTTCCTGTCGATGGAGGATGACTCGACGGTGATGTACCTGTGTTCGGCGCCGTACAGCCCGGGGCAGGAGCACACCATCTTGGCCACCGATCTGGGGATCGACTGGCCGGTCAGCGAGCCGGTGCTGTCCGAGCGCGACGCGGCCGCCCCAACGCTGGAGCAGGTCCGCGCCGCCGGGCTCCTGCCGACGTGGGACGCAACCCGCGCCTTCGTCGACGAGCTGCGCGCCCGCGTCCGGGACTGAATCGTCCGGGACGTGAATTGAGGTAGTCGGCTACTGCATACGGCCCGGCCGGGTCCGACGACGATGAGCGCATCAACGCAACACGCGCCCATCGAATCGAGATCACGATGAACCGAACTTCGCGGTTGGCGACGACGCTTCTGGCCACCGGCGGTCTGGGCCTGGCCGGCCTGACACTCGGGACGGGTGCCGCCCAGGCCGCTGGTCCGTACCAGTGGTGTCCCGGCGATGAACCGGGCGGCTACGGCGGCGGGTTCAACTCGCCGGCGGACGCCCGACCGAATTGGGACTGGAACGTCTGCCACAGCTACCACTACGTCAACCAAGGCCAGGGCAATGTTTCGTCCACGGTCTGGGACGGGGACAACCCGCCACCGCCCTATCCGTGGCAGCCGCCCAACATGTGCTGGTCGCTGTTCCTCCCGCGCCCGTGCTGACACGGCGGATGGGATCAGTGCCCCTCCAGCAGCAGCGCGGCGTGCAGCAGCTTGTGGTCGAGCGCATGGGCGGTCAATCCACCCCGGCCGGTCATGGTCTCGGCGGCCACCAGCGCATTGACGATGGCCTCCTCGGTGGCTTCGATCGCCAGGTCGAACAGCCGGGTCATCAGCTGCGGCGCCACCATGCGCACCCCGATCTCGGGCCGGTTGGCATCGGGGTTCTCATCCCATCCGTACGGCGGAATCCCCCGGTTCCCGGTGGAGAAGGCCAGCATCATGTCGCCGCTGTACTGCTCACCGGTTCCGCCCACCCGGCCGACGGCCAGGGCGGACCGCTGCGCGAGCCGGGTGCATTGAAGCGGCAGCAGCGGCGCGTCGGTGGCGACGACGACGATGATCGAGCCGGCTCCGGCCGGGTAGCGCATCGGCAGATCAGGCGTCGGCACCAGTTCGGGGCCCACCATCTCGCCGACCGGCACGCCGTTGACCCGAAGACGTTCCCGCCGACCTTGATTCGCCTGCACCAGCACGCCGACGGTGTACTGCCCGGCCACCGTGTCGGTCACCCGCGAGGCGGTGCCGATGCCGCCTTTGAAGCCGTGGCAGATCATTCCCGTCCCGCCACCGACATTGCCCTCACCGACCGGCCCATCGGTGGCATCGTCGAGTGCGGCGAACACGTGCTCGGCCTGGACGTGATAGCCGTTGCTGTCGTTGAGCAGCCCGTCGTAGGTCTCCCCGACCACCGGCAGAGACCAGTACAACCCCTCGCCGCGGGCCTGCACCTGCGCCTCGACCAGGGCATCGCGAACGACACCGACGCTGTGGGTGTTGGTGAGCCCGATAGGCGTGGTGAGCTCGCCGGATTCGCGGATCCATTCCAGGCCGGTGAGCTCGCCGTTGCCATTGAGTCGGTGTGCGCCGGCGAAGACCGGTTCGGTGAAGATCCCCGGGTGCGGGACCACGACCGTGACACCCGTGTTGACCGGGTTGGGGCCGGACCGCTGGACCGTGTGGTGGCCGACGGACACTCCGGCCACATCGGTGATGGCATTCTTCGGACCGGTCGGATGTTCACCGATGACGACGCCGATGTCGCGGGCTCGGGGGCGTGGACGCGAGGAGCACTCGGGCACGCTTCCCCCGGAAGGTGGTGGCAAAATTGTTTTCAAGATTGGAAAATAATGGCTGCCGACGCCGCTCGATGCAACCGAACCGGCGAAAACCGGTAAGGATGTGACCCGTGGGACGGCCGAATCGACAAGCTCAACGACGCGAGGAGATCCTCGACGCTGCGATCACTCTGATCGAACGCAAGGATCTGACCGGCCTCCGGATCGCGGACGTGGCCGCTGAGCTCAAGGTGACCCCCAACGCGGTGCGGTACTACTTCCGGGAGATGGACCAACTGCTCTCGGCACTCGCGCAGCGCTCCGACCGCAAGTTCTACGACGATCGGCTCGCCGTGGTGCAGCGCACCGCCGATGCCCGCGATCAGATCGCTTTCATGATCGCCGCCGGCCTACCGTCGGGACCGGAGGACGCCGAGTGGCGGGCGATCCTGCGGGCTGTCCTGGCGGCCGGGTTCGTGCTCGATCAACGCCCCGACGTCCAGCACATCTATCACCGCCAGGTCGATCTCTACGCCCAGATTCTCGAATCTGGATCTGCGGCAGGCACATTCACGCTGACAGCGCCCGCCCGAGATATCGCGATGCCCCTGATGGCGATGGAGGACTATCTCGGATACCGCATCGTGGCACGAGATCCCGACCTCGACCGGGCCACCGCGCTGCGGCTGATGCGGGGCTATGCCGAACTCGCGACGGGGGCGCAGCTTCCGGTGACGGTGTGACCACCCGCGCCCCGCTCGGGGCAACGCTGCTGGTGGTGATCGCCGCGGTCAGCCAGGAGGTGGGCGCGGCGTTCGCGGTCGGCCTGTTCGCCGCGGTCGGGACAGTGGGAGCGTTGTTCGCCCGGTTCGCGGTGGCGGGGGTCATCCTGTGTGCGGCGGTACGTCCGACCGTTCGGGGCCTGACGAGACAGGCCTGGGGTGCGGCGATCGCCCTGACCGCGACGCTGGCCACGATGAACTTCTGCTTCTACCTGGCCATCGCGCGGATCCCACTGGGAATCGCGGTGACCATCGAAGCCCTGGGTCCACTGATCCTCTCGGTGGTGACCGGTCAGAGCCGGGCCGCATGGTTGTGGGCGGTGCTGGCCCTCGCCGGCGTCGCATCGCTGGGCCTGCCGCACGCCGGGGGCGGGCATTTCGAGGCCACGGGATTCGCTTTCGCGGCCGCGGCGGGGGTGGCCTGGGCCGGCTACATCCTGGCGTCTGCACGTACCGCCGTGGAGTTCCGTCGCGTCGACGGCCTGGCACTTGCCACCGCCATGGGCGCACTTGTCGTCGCCCCGTTTGCGGTCGCCTCGGCGCACCTGCAGGCACTGGACTGGCGCGTCCTCGGGATTGGCGCCGCGGTGGGGGTGTTGTCGTCGGTGATCCCGTACTCGCTGGAGCTGATCTCCCTGCGCCGGCTGCCGCCCGCCACATTTGCCGTGCTGACCTGCCTGTCACCGGTCGCCGCCGCGCTTGCCGGGCTCGTGGTACTCGGTCAGCAGATCGGAGTTCTCGGCTACCTCGGTGTCGCCCTGGTCACGGTCGCCGGCATCGGCGCGGTGCGATCGGCCCGCTCCGGCCGGGCCGAACCCCTCGGCTGACGAGCATGAACAGACGCGCAGGTACCCCCGGGGTGAACATTTGGGGTACCCGCGCGTCAGCTCACCGGTTTAGTCGGCGTCGCCCTTGCCGGTCGAACCGGTGCCGCTGTCGTGGGATCCCGACGCCGCCTTCTTCTCAGGCTTGGCGAACGCCTTCTTGATCCCCTCATCGACCTTCTTGACGGTCGACGAGATCGTGTCTCTCACATCGGAAGCCACCTTGGCCGACCGATCAGACCCGGCCCGGTCGATCCCGCTCTTGCCCGGAACCGCGATGAGGCTCTGCCGGACAAGGGGTTTCGTGGTCTTCTTGACTTGTTCCGTCTCGCCCGACGGTTCCGTCGTCGACGGCTCGGGTTCGGGCGCGTCAACCGCCGATACGGGGGTTGCGTCGGTGTCCGTCGTGGCCGGCAATTCCTTGGCCGGTGCTGCCGCCGGCAGCGACAACGTCACAGCATCCGTAACCGCCGGTGTGCCGGACCGCTCCGCAGTCGCAGGTGCGGGCGGAGGCGGGTTGAGGATGTTACGGACCCTGACACGGCTGCGATCGAGGTGCACCCTTACCCCGCCGGCAATACTCAGCACTGCGTCGGCGGTATTGGCGATGCCGTGCTGGACGGCGTTGACCGCCCGCCCGGCATCACCTGCCGGAATCGCGACTGCGAGCTCATCGAGGGCGCCAGCTACCGCGTTCACCACAGTGAACACTCTCATTGCCTGCCCCATGGTGATCGACCAACTTACCCCCATGGCTTCGCTCACCAATTGCCCCGCGACGACGAACTGTTGCCGCACATAGGCCGGGATAGCCGGCCACTGCTGGATCAGCTGGAAGATCGGCCCACTGAAGACGGGGGTGAACTCGCCGACCGCGCCGGTGAAGTCACCCGTGGCAGCCCTTTGGGCCGCTCTGCCCATGGCGGCCGGAAAATTGGCTGCCACGGTGGAGACCTGCTGACCGACCACTGTCGCGACCCCGCCCAGGAGTTGACCATCCGACATCGCCTTCCCGATCAACCCGTTGACGATCGGGAAGGGATTGTCGATCTGCGCCTGAATGGCCTGCTGAACAAGCGTGTCCACCCGCTCGAAGACCGGGCTGAACACGGCGATCGGATCGTCAATGGCCGTGCCACTGAGTTGCACTGCGTGGGTCTGGATTTCGGGCGGCGGGGCAGTCACCGGGGTGACTGCGATGACACCGGCGCCGACCAGGGCGACGCCGGCGGTCATATACGGCCGTAGAGCGAGTCTCACTCGTTCTCCTTCTGTGCTACGAGGCGCCAGCAGCCGCTGGCCGCGTGACCGTAACTGAGAAGTAGCTGAGACACATTCGCATTCTGTGCGGGGTTCGAATTATTGACCGCGACGCCGTCTACAGCGCAGATCTGGCGACGAACCGACGAGATAACGGCCAGGCAATCGCGAGGTTGTATGCCAATCCGCCGACGAGATACGGCCACCAGGTGCCATGCGCGCTGGCGACCCAGAACGCCTTGGCAGCCCAATACGGCGGCAGCACTCCGAAGGCCAGGTTCCACGGCGAGTCGATGAACCACGGCAGGCACGGCAGGCCGGCGATCAGCATGCCCAACGCACGCAGCATCGCGATGCCCTGAATCTTGTTGCCCGCCAGGTTGACAATCAGTAGCTGCGTCACCACGGCCGACAGTCCGGCGACCAACCCGATCGGGAGGAGTGCCCCGGTCAGCCCCGGCTCCAGGATGCCACTGAACGACAATGTCGCGATCACATAGACCGTGGTCACCACCATGACTGTGCCCGCTCGATAGGCGAAGAACGTCGACATCGGTACCGGCGTCACGCGCAGTGCCGCCATCGTGCCGGCGTCGACCTCGTCGAGCATCAGGAACGCACCAAGTCCCCCGGCGATGATGATGCTGGTCAGTAGGAGAAACGCGGTGAGCACCAGTGGGTAATACGGCACGAGGTCGAAGTCGTAACGCTGCGCCAGCATCTCAGCGACCTTGGGCGTCAGGAGAGCCACGCCACTGGTCCAGATCACGGGTGCGAACACCACCATCACCAGCAACGGATCACGGTAGGTGCCACGAATATCGTTGCGGCCGAACGCAGCCAGGGCTCGGCCGGTGGCGGAACTCAGTACTGCGGTCACAGCACACCCGACCTTTCGACCACATAGCGTCCGAACAGCACGTGAGCGGACCGCCACAGAACGACCAGCGACAGCACGGGATACAGCACCGCATAGAGCAGCTGCCAGTTCGTCAACGCCGTCTGATCGAACGCCACACCCAAGAGCAGCAGCGGACCCTGGGTGGGCACGACGTACAACACCGGGTTCGGCCAGAGCCCCGAGTAGTAGATCAGTGGCGGCACCAGCATGACCGCAAGCGGGATGGTGGCGGCCAGAAACCAGTCGGTGACCGAGGCGAACGGTAGCGACGTGATGAACCCGACCAGCAGCATCAGCAGAGTGCCGAGCAGGACCCCGAGGACCAGCGGCACCGGATGGTAGCTGAATCCGTCGGCGATGGTTGATATCACGATTGCCACGAACAACGAGATCGACAACAACACAAAGAGTTTGGCTGTCAAGTACTCCCAGAACCGCAACGGGGTGGAGATGACGGCGCCGAGCGTCCGCTCCTGTTTCTCGAAGAACACCGAGCCGCCGATGAAAAAGAAGCCGATGATCGCGATGTCACCGACGAGCACGTACGGTTCGGCGACCGGGCGCAGGTCGCGCGGCATCGGCAGCAGTACCGCCAGCCAGATGAGACCGGAGAACACACCCGCGTGCAGGAACTTCTGCCGGGTCGCCACGGTCAGTTCGAGCCTCATCGCGGTGAGCAACCGGCTCATGACAGCCGTCGCCCAGTGACCTCGACGAAGACGTCGTTGAGACTCGCTTCGCGACTGTGGATCGTCTCGACGTGGTGATTGCGCAGAATCGCATGGAAATCCGTATTGTCGGCCAGGCCGTCCATCCCGTACTCGGCGGTGGCCAGCCCGTCGGGGGCGCGGTACTGCAACCGGACGCGGCGTTGGCTACGGGCGATCTTGAGTTCGGCCGGGGTATCCAGCGCCACGATGGCACCGTCGACGACGAAAGCCACCCGGTCGCACAGTTCATCGGCGGTGGACATGTCGTGGGTGGTGAGGAAGATCGTGCGGCCCCGAGCCTTCAGGTCCAGGATGATGCGCTTCACCTTGCCGGCCGTGACGGGATCGAGCCCCGAGGTGGGTTCGTCGAGGAACAGCAGCTCGGGGTTGTTGATCAGCGACCGCGCGAACGTCAGCCGCATCTGCATTCCCTTGGAGTACTGGGCAACTCGGGTGTTGGCGGCGTCACCCAGATCGACCGCCTCGAGCAGTTCCATCGGGTCGGCCGTCGGCCCGTCGTACAGGGAGCCGAAGAACCGGAGGTTCTCCAGGCCGGTGAGTTTGTGATAGTGGTTGGGAAGTTCGAAGGACACGCCGACGCGTTGGTAGTAGTCCGGTCCCCAGTCCACGGGGTCGCGGCCCCACACCGTGGCCTGGCCGCCGTGCCCGCGCAGCAGACCGATGAGTAGCTTCTGCGTGGTGGATTTCCCGGCACCGCTGGGCCCGAGGAAACCGAAGATCTCCCCGGGCGCGACGCTGAAATCCATACCGCGCACGGCCGGTTCGGTCGCCTTGGGATAGGTGAACGTCAGCCCTCGGACGTCGATGACATCGGTCGCAGTAAGCATCAGTGCCCTTCGATGCAGGAGGAAACATTTCCACTCCACGCTTTCCAGAGTGTCCACGACTGTACTAAACTTTCAGAAATTATTGAAGACTATTCTTGGCGAAGAGGATTCGCGGTGCCGAAGTCCACAGACCTACAGCACGGAGCCGAGCAGCTGGCTTTGGTGCTCAGCAGACACGGCATGCAGCGGATGCCCGCGCGCGTGCTCGCCACCCTGCTGTTCTCCGAACAATCCAGCGTCACGATGGCCGAGTTGGCCGAAACCCTGCAGGCCAGCGCCGGGTCGATCTCGGGGTCCCTGAAGATGCTGACGTCGGTCGGCCTGGCCGAGCGGGTTCCCGCCCCGGCCAGCCGACGCGACCACTTCCGGTTACGTGACGACGCGTGGGCGGTCCTGTTCACCAGCCAGAACGAGACGATCGCGGCCATGCAAGCCGCCGCCGACGCCGGCATCACGGACACCGGCGGCAACGGCCCGGCTTACCACCGCCTGACCCAGATGCGCGACTTCTACGCATTTCTGATGGCCGAGATCCCCACCCTGCTGGATCGCTGGCAGCAACAGAAGGCTCAGGGCAGCAATCCGACCTGACGGTAGACAGCCCGGAGATACCGCCGCATCTCGTCGGTGTCACCCGCGAAAAAGGCCACTTCCGAACCCCTTGCCAAAGACTCCGGCCAATTACTAGGATATGCAAGTATCTCGGGCGCTTCCGGGGCCTCGCCACGCGCATATCTCTTGGATGGATGTCATGACCACACAAATTCAGCACTACATCGACGGCCAGCGCACCAACGCCGGATCGACCCGCACAGCCGACGTGCTCTACCCCAGCACCGGTGAGGTGCAGGCGCAGGTGCTGTTGGCCTCGGCCGCCGACGTCGACGCCGCGGTCGCCTCGGCCGTCAAAGCCCAGAAGGAATGGGCCGCCTGGAACCCGCAGCGCCGCTCCCGCGTCCTGATGAAGTTCATCGAGCTGGTCAACGCCAATGCCGATGAGCTCGCCGAGTTGCTCTCCAAGGAGCACGGCAAGACCGTCCCCGACTCGCTCGGCGACATCCAGCGCGGCATCGAGGTCATCGAGTTCGCCGTCGGCATCCCGCACCTGATGAAGGGCGAGTTCACCGAGGGCGCGGGCACCGGCATCGACGTCTACTCGATCCGCCAGCCACTGGGGGTGGTCGCCGGAATCACCCCGTTCAACTTCCCGGCGATGATCCCGCTGTGGAAGGCCGGTCCGGCACTCGCGTGCGGTAACGCCCTGATTCTCAAGCCTTCCGAGCGGGATCCTTCGGTTCCGCTGCGGCTGGCCGAATTGTTCACCGAGGCCGGCCTGCCGCCGGGCGTACTGCAGGTGGTGCAGGGCGACAAGGAAGCCGTCGACGCCATCATCGAGCACCCTGACATCAAGGCCATCGGCTTCGTCGGATCCTCGGACATCGCGCAGTACATCTACTCCGGTGCGGCCGCCCACGGTAAGCGCGCCCAGTGCTTCGGTGGCGCCAAGAACCACATGGTGGTGCTGCCCGACGCCGACCTTGATCAGGCCGTCGACGCGCTGATCGGCGCCGGCTACGGCAGTGCCGGCGAGCGCTGCATGGCGATCAGTGTCGCTGTCCCGGTGGGCGAGGAGACAGCGAACCGGTTGCGCAACAAGCTCGTCGAGCGGATCAACCAGCTGCGGGTCGGGCACAGCCTGGACCCCAAGGCCGACTACGGCCCACTGGTCACCGGTGCCGCCCTCGAGCGGGTCCGCGACTACATCGGCCAGGGCGTCGAGTCCGGGGCCGAGCTGGTGGTCGACGGTCGCGAGCGGGCGAGCGACGATCTGGCCTTCGGCGATCACGATCTATCCAAGGGCTACTTCATCGGCCCCACCCTGTTCGACAACGTCACCACCGACATGTCGATCTACACCGACGAGATCTTCGGACCGGTGCTGTGCATCGTGCGTGCGCACGACTACGAAGAAGCCCTGCGGCTGCCCTCGGAGCATGAGTACGGCAACGGCGTGGCGGTGTTCACCCGTGACGGCGACGCTGCCCGCGACTTCGTCTCGCGGGTGCAGGTCGGCATGGTGGGGGTCAACGTGCCGATCCCGGTTCCGGTGTCCTACCACAGCTTCGGCGGCTGGAAGCGGTCCGGCTTCGGCGATCTGAACCAGTACGGGACCGCGTCGATCCAGTTCTACACCAAGGTCAAGACCGTGACCGAGCGCTGGCCGTCGGGCATCAAGGATGGCGCCGAGTTCGTCATCCCGACCTTCAAGTAGGGACGTTCACCACCATGTTCGAGATGGATGACGACGAACGCGTGATCGCCGACACGGCGGCCGCGTTCGCCGAAAAGCGCATCGCACCATACGCGTTGGAGTGGGACATGACGCACCACTTCCCCACCGATGTGTTGCGCGAGGCTGCCGAACTCGGCATGGGCGCGATCTACTGCGGTGAGGACGCCGGCGGCAGCGGGCTGCGCCGACTGGATGCGGTACGCATCTTCGAGCAACTCGCGGCCGCCGACCCCACGCTGGCGGCGTTCCTGTCCATCCACAACATGTGCGCCTGGATGGTGGACAGCTTCGGCACCGAGGAGCAGCGCAAGACCTGGGTGCCGAAGCTGGCCTCGATGGAGACCATCGCCAGCTACTGTCTGACCGAGCCAGGTGCCGGCTCGGATGCGGCGGCGCTGCGGACCAGGGCGGTTCGTGACGGCGATCATTACGTCCTCGACGGGGTCAAGCAGTTCATCTCCGGCGCGGGCATCTCGGACATGTACATCGTGATGGCCAGAACCGGCGCCGACGGCCCGAAGGGCATCTCGGCCTTCGTGGTCGAGAAGGACACGCCGGGGCTGAGTTTCGGTGCGCAGGAGCAGAAGATGGGCTGGAACGCCCAACCCACCGCACAGGTGATCTTCGAAGGGGTGCGCGTCCCGGCCGACGCCCTGCTCGGCGGCACCGAGGGCACCGGATTCGGGATCGCCATGAACGGCCTGAACGGCGGGCGGATCAACATTGCTGCCTGCTCGCTGGGCGGAGCTCAGGCCGCCTACGCCAAGACGTTGAGCTATCTGGCCGACCGTCAGGCCTTCGGCGGCGCCCTGATCGACGAGCCCACCATCCGGTTCACCTTGGCCGATATGGCCACCGGTTTGGAGACGTCACGAAACATGTTGTGGCGGGCAGCCTCCGCGCTCGATGGCAACCACCCCGACAAGGTGACGCTGTGTGCGATGGCCAAGCGGTATGTCACCGACACGTGTTACGAGGTGGCCGATCAGGCGTTGCAGTTGCATGGCGGCTACGGCTATCTGACTGAGTACGGTCTGGAGAAAATCGTCCGGGATCTGCGGGTGCACCGCATCCTTGAGGGAACCAACGAAATCATGCGTGTGGTGATCGGACGCTCCGAATCAGCACGCGCCCGCAACTCTGCATAGGAGATGTACGTGAGCACGATCGCGTTCTTGGGGCTGGGCCACATGGGCGGGCCCATGGCCGCCAACCTGGTGACGGCCGGGCACACCGTACGCGGTTTCGACCCGGTACCGGCCGCGCAGGAGACAGCAAAGGCCAACGGCGTCAACGTGTTCGATACGGGCGCCGAGGCAGTCACCGGTGCCGACGTGGTGATCACCATGTTGCCCAACGGCACGTTGGTGAAGAGCTGCTACGCCGAGGTGCTGCCCGCAGCCACCGATGGGGCCCTGTTCATCGACAGCTCGACGATCTCGGTCGACGATGCCCGTGAGGTGCACAAGGTCGCGCTCGAGCACGGCTTCGCCCAGCTCGACGCGCCGGTGTCAGGTGGGGTCAAGGGCGCGGTGGCCGGCACGCTGGCCTTCATGGTCGGCGGTTCCGATGATGCGGTCGATGCGGCCCGTACGGTGCTGGAACCCATGGCAGGCAAGATCATTCACTGCGGCGCCGCGGGTGCGGGCCAGGCCGCCAAGGTGTGCAACAACATGGTGCTGGCTGTGCAGCAGATCGCCGTCGGTGAGGCGTTCGTGCTGGCCGAGCATCTGGGCCTGGACAAGCAGGCACTGTTCGACGTGATCACCGGCGCGACCGGCAACTGCTGGGCAGTTCACACGAATTGCCCGGTGCCCGGCCCGGTTCCGACCTCCCCGGCCAACAACGATTTCACGCCGGGGTTCGCCACCGCACTGATGAACAAGGATCTCGGCCTGGCGATGGCCGCGGTGTCCTCGACGGGTTCCTCGGCTCCACTCGGCACGCATGCAGCCGAGATCTACGCGAAATTCGCTGCCGACCACGCCGACAAGGACTTCAGTGCCGTGATCGAGACGCTGCGTAGCTGACAACGGGCCGCGAATGTAACCGGGTGGCGGTGGCATTCAAGTTTCTCCGCCACCCCGTTACAAACGCGAAGCCCAGGCCTTGGCGAGCCTGCCGAGGACGTTGGCCTCGCCGTCGCGGCAGGTCACCCGGATGACGATCCAGCCCATGTCGCGGATTTCGTCGATCCGGGCGATGTCCTTGTGCAGAACGTCGGGATCGGTGTGGTGCAGCCCCTCGTACTCGATCGCGATCTTCAGCTCGGGCCACGCGTTGTCGACCTCCCCGATCAAGGCGCCGTACTCGTTGTAGATGGGGTACTGCGTCTGCGGCGGCGGGTAGCCCGCGCGAATAACCAGCAGCCGCAACCAGGTTTCCTGCGGTGACTCGGCTCCCGGGTCGACCAAGGCGATGCTCGCCCGTGCCTGTTTGATGCCCCTGCGTCCGGAGTGGCGCCCCGCGGCCAGTTCGATGTCAGGAACTTTCAGACGAGCGGCGCGTGCCAGCGCATCGATCGCGGCCACGGCGGCATCTTCGGGCAGTCGGCAGGCGAGGTCTACCGCCGTGCGGGCCGGGTTGGTCAGCCTGATGTCGCCGATCCGACATATTTCGTCGTCGTCGATCGCGTCGGCCCAGGCCACGATGCCTCGGGTCGGTCGCCGATTGGTGTCGAGGATGTTGGCCGGTAGCGCCGCATCGATCCAGCGGGCCCCGTGCAGCGCCGACGCGGAATACCCGGCCAGCACGCCCCGCCGCCGCGACCGCAGCCAAGCCGCTTTGGCGCGCAACACTGCGGTGGGCCGGGTTCCACGCGGGAGGTAGACATCCTTGTGTACGGCGATGAACCGGGCGCGCAATTCGTGGCGGGTCAGCTTCCCGGCCGAAATCGCCTCGCTACCGATGAACGGTTCCACCATGCGGGAGAAGTGTGCCCGCGCCTACCGACACCCTCACGTCTGTAACCGGATGGCGGAGAAATTCGAGCTCCACCGCCATCTGGTTACAAACGTGGGTGGACGGGCTGACCTAGGCGGCCGACGGGCTGCGCTGCGCCCACCACTGGGTGTGCAGGCGCTGGCATGCCGGCAGACGCAGCGCGTCGGCACCGGCGAAGTCGGGCCGCACTGCGACCGCACCGGGTGAAACCGCACCGGCGTCGGGGTCGATCAACACGCCGGCAATCCCGGCTGCGTTGGCGGCACGCAGACCCGTGGCCGAGCCCACCATGGCCAATGCGTCGTGGCCTGCCACGCCCAGTTCGGCCAAGGCTTGCCGGTACATCTCGGCGCCGGGTGCGCTCACGTCATCGATAGTGACGACGGTTTCCACCACACCGTCCCCGACCAGCTGGCGCACCAGCGGTTCGGCCCAGCGCCGACGGCCGGCCGCGACCACCCCGACCGGCAGCCCGGCCAGGAATGCATCGTTCACCAGATCCTCCAGACCCGACCGCGGCGTGAGGCCGGCGTCGAGGATCATCTCGTCGAACATCATGTCCTTGGTCATGCAGATCTCGTCGGCGAGCACTGCGGTCAGCACATCGCAGTCCGGCCCCACGCAGCGCTTGCGCAGCTCGGCGGTGACCCGCTGGTGCTCGTCGTGCAGTGCGAGCAGCTGCTGATAGCGCGCAACACCCCATTCGATGGGCAGACCGTGCGCGGCGAAGGCGGCGTTGAAGACAACGCGATGCCCGTCGACGTCGAGGTCCGACAGCGCATCGAGATCCAGGATCACCGCACGCAGCGGATGGGCGCTCGTGTCAGGCTGCGAACAGTCCCACCAGAACCGCCCGGCCCGCCATGACTTCTCTTGTGTTGACGACACCCCATGACAGTGGCCCAGGTCACACCTATCGCGCGTCCCCCCTATGGGGGATTAAGCGAGTTGATGTTCGTCTGCTCCAGCCCTCAGCGCCCAGTACCACCCTTAGGGTGATGCCATGGCGCCCTCCAATCCAGTGCGCCTTGTGCTGGTCGACGACCACGAAATGGTCATCGAGGGTCTCAAGGCCATGCTTGCTGCGTTCAAGGACCGGGTCGAAGTGGTCGGCCAGGCCGTCGGCGCCGAGCGGGCGCTGGGCGTCATCGAGACACTGAACCCCGACATCGTGCTGTGCGACGTGCGGATGCAGGGTTCCAGCGGGTTGGATTTGTGCCGGGTGCTGCGCGAACGCGATCCGGACCGCAGGGTGGTCATGCTGTCGGTCTACGACGACGAGCAGTACCTGTTCCAGGCGCTGCGGGTGGGCGCGTCCGGATATCTGCTCAAGAGCATCAGCAGTGACGAGCTGGTACGTCAGCTCGAGTTCGCCCACAGCGGGCAGACGGCGATCGATCCTGGGATGGCGGCCCGGGCGGCCGGAACCGCGGCCCGACTGCAGCGCGACGAGTTCTGGCCCGGCGCCCGGCAGGGCCTGACCCAACGCGAGAGCGAGATCTTGTCCTTCGTGGTCGCGGGCCTGTCCAACCGCGGGGTCGCCAACAAGCTGGTGATCGGCGAGGAAACCGTGAAGACCCACCTGCGCTCCATCTACCGCAAGCTCGGGGTCAGCGACCGGGCGGGCGCGGTGGCCACTGCGTTGCGGGAGGGGATCTACCAGTGAGTGCCAAACCAGAGAAAACTGCCCGAGAACTCGGTCCCATCGCGCTGACCGCCGAGGGGGAACTGGCGCTGTTGCGCGAGCTGATCCGCGCGGCATCGAGTGGCCCGGGCGTGGAGCCGTTGGCCGCCGCGGCCGCCCGGATGATCACTGCGTCGACCGCCACCGATGTGTGTTTCGTCCACGTGCTCGACGATTCTGAGCGGGCCCTGACACTGGCCGGGGCCACACCTCCTTTCGACGCCGAGATCGGCAAGATCCGACTGCCGCTCGGCCAGGGCATTTCGGGTTGGGTGGCCAGCCATCGTCAGCCCGTGGTGATCAGCCACGACAAGGAGTCCGATCCCCGCTACATGCCCTTCGAGTCGCTGCGCGGGCGTGACTTCACCTCGATGGTGTCGGTCCCGATGGAGACCGGGCCGGGCGGGCTGGTCGGGGTTCTCAACGTGCACACCGTCGACCGCCGTGAGTTCACGCCGCGCGACGTCGAGTTGCTGCTGGTGATCGGCCGGCTCATCGCCGGCGCATTGCACCAGGCCCGCCTGCACCGCCAGCTGGTGGCGCGCGAGCGGGCGCACGAGAATTTCGTCGAGCAGGTGATCCAGGCTCAGGAGATCGAGCGGCGCCGGTTGGCCGGCGACATTCACGACGGCATCTCCCAGCGGTTGGTGACGCTGTCGTACCGGCTCGACGCCGCGGCCCGCGCGGTCGACGCCGAGACGGTGGCCGAACAGCTGGCGGCCGCCCGCGAACTGGTCGCGCTGACGCTGCAGGAGGCCAGGGCCGCGATCAGCGGGCTGCGCCCGCCGGTGCTCGACGATCTCGGCCTGTCCGGCGGGCTGGCCAGCCTGGCCCGCTCGATCCCGCGGATCCCGATCGACGTCGACCTCGCCGAGACCCGGGTGCCCGACCACATCGAGCTCGCGCTGTACCGCATCGCCCAGGAATGCCTGCAGAACGTGGTCAAACACGCCGAGGCGGACCGGGCCCGGCTCACCTTCTCGGTCGACGACAGGGTGGCTCGACTCGAAATCGTCGATGACGGAAAGGGATTCGACACCTTCGAGCATCCGTTGGGCAGTGACGAGATGGGCGGCTACGGGTTGTTGTCCATGGCCGAGCGGGCCGAGATTGTCGGCGGCCGGTTGCATATCCGGTCGAGGCCGGGCGCCGGTACCACGGTGACCGCATCCATCCCGCTGCCTTCCGCCATCACGTAGTAGATCGAGTCCTCAGCGTTCGGCCAGGTCGGCGGGACCGCGGCCGGGATTACGCTCGGGATCATTGATTCCACAAGCGAGGAGTATCCGATGCCCGCTCCGCGATGGGTCGCACATGCCAACAAGATCGGCCTGAACAAGCTCACCCCCGACTTCCTCAGCCTCCGCTTTGCGGATTAGCCGCCGAGTTTCCCGGCGAGTTCAGGGCACTCGTACTTCAACGCCACGTTCACGATCGTCATGAGCGCATCGGGTGGGAGTTTGCTGCCCATCCTGGTCAGCACGTCGACGACATCCTGCCTGGTCTTGTTGAAGCTGCCGCCGGCCATGATGCAGGCCATCATCAGCTGATCCCCGATGGCATTGTCGGAACCCTGGATGCCGGCGGCGCGGACCTCGGCGAACGCTTGCGGCGACAACCCCGCCGAACCGCGCGGCGACCCGGCGGGTGGTTTGGGGCTGCGTGTGGCAGTTCGGTTGGGCGCCTTGGACGCCGTCGTGAACGGTGTGACGTCATCGGGGGCGGTGGCCACCCCGGTGGTCGTGGTGCTGCAGGCCGCCATCAACACGACAGCGACGGCGCCGAACGCCGCACCCACCCGTTTGGCATTCATCGGCACTTCCCTCCACTTCGTTCAACGGTAGTGGGGTGCCCAGAAACCGGCCTCAGAAATCACCGGAGTGTCGGCGCAGGGTCTCGATGGACGCGACCAGGGCTCGCGACTGCTCCTCCGACATCCCGACGTCGGCGAACACCTGCTCGTTCAGGGTCACCGTGGCATCCTCGACCGTCGAACGCCCGAGCTTCGTGATCTGCACCAGCGTGGTGCGCCCATCGGTGGGATGTGGGATGCGCTCCACCAGCCCACTGGCTTCCAGGCGCCGGATGGCGTGCGTGACGCTGGTGACATGTACCTGGAGGCGATCGGAGGCCTTCGTGATCGGCAGTGCACCGGCCCGGCTGAAGGCCAGTAGCCGCAGCAACTCGAACCGCGAGAAGCTCAGATCGTAAGGTCGCAGCGCGGACTCCACCCGGGCCAGCAGAATCTGATGGGCGCGCATCACCGACGTCACCGCGACCATGCCATCGGCCACCTCGCCCCAACCGGCGGCCTCCCAGTTCGCCCGGGCCTGCGCGATGGGGTCACGTTTGTCCGGTGGCGAGGGCACGCCTCTTCTTACCGCATCACGGCGCGGCGCCGCGCAGCGATGCGCGGTTCAGGCCGCCGCCGTCACCGCGCTCAGCACTGCCCGGGTGGATTGCCGCGCCCCGATGGTGATCCGCACTCCGCCGTCGGTGTAGTAGCGGAGCTGAAGGCCGGTCCCATCGAACACCTCCGGCCACGGTGAGGACCCGGCCGGGAGGTACAGGAAGTTGGCCTGCCCATCTGTGCTGTAGACGCCCAGCGCCCGCAACCGCATCTGCAGGTAGCGCCGCTCCGCTGCGATCATCCGGATACGTTGGCGCAGTTGATTTTCTGCATCGTACGAAGCAGCCACGGCCACCTGGGCACTGAGCCCGATTCCGAACGGCAGCTGCATCCGCCACAGCTGACGGCCGAGGTCCGGGGCGCAGAACCCGTAGCCGATCCGCAGGCCGGCCAGGCCGTACGCCTTCGAAAAGGTGCGCACCACGACGACATTGCCGAACCGGGCCACCAGGCTCGGCCCGTCGATGCACTGTTCGGCGGCCAAGAACTCCACATATGCCTCGTCGAGGAGCACGACGGTGTCCTCGGGCAACCGGGTCAGGAACCGCTCGATCTCGATGACCGATTCGATGGTGCCCGTCGGGTTGTGCGGCCGGCAGACCGCCACCACCCTCGCGGTCTTCGCAGCCTCGGCCATCGCGTCGAGATCGTGCCGGCCGTGTTCGTCGAGCGGCACGGTGACCGTCCGCAACCGCGCCATCTGCGCGAAGATCGGATATCCGTCGAATGTGGGCTCCGCCATCACCATGGTGTCGCCGGGACTGGTCACCGCATGCAGCACCTGCATGATGACCCCGGTGGCGCCGGCACCGACGATCACCTGTTCCTCGGCCATTCCGTCGTGATCGGCGATCAGCGAGCGCAACCGCTGGGGCAGGAACTCCGGATACCGGTTGGCAGCCTCATCGCACGCCCGTAGGGCCGAGCGCACCGCGGGCAGCGGCGGAAAAGGACATTCGTTGAGCGACAACGCGAACGGGTTGACCGCCTGCGGCAGCGCGCCGACAGCGTCGAGCAGGGCGGTCCGGGGAGCCACCATCACACGTTCCCCGAGTCGCCGCGGCCACCCCACCGGACCGCGGCGGCCCCGGCGAAGTCACCGGCGTGGGCGAAGGCGGCCATCAGCACGATGTCGCCGGCCTTCACCCGCCCGTCGGTGACGGCACGGTCGAGGTTGACGGGAATGCCTGCGGCGAAAAGGTTTCCGCATTCGTCAAAGGTGTCCACGTGACGTTCGGACGGCAACTCCAACGCCTCACGCCAGTTGCGCAGGAACACGCGGTTGGGCTGATTCGTCACGAACAGGTCGATATCCTTGGGCTGCACACCGATCCGGTCGCAGACGGAATAGGACACCTCGGGAACCTGCCGATTGCCCCGGGCCAGCACCTTGGTGATCTTGCTCTCGGTGAAGCCGATGCAGGCCTCCCCCGGGCCGGCCTGCCACCACTTGCGCGGCGGGTCCATGACGACGGTCATATCCCCGGCGTACTCCCCGTAGGTACGGCATTCGATGTCCAGGATGGGAGACTCGTCCGACAACGTCACCAGGCCGACCGCGGCCCCGTCTCCGGGCACCGCCGACTGCGCCTTGCGCCGGATGGTCTGCTGATCGAAGACCTGGCCGGCCGAATTCTGGGCGATCGCGATCACCGCGGTGCGGCCCTCTCCCGCGCTCAACAGGGTGCGGGCCACCTTGAGCCCGAGCACGAATGCCGCGCACCCACCGTTGTGCAGGTCGATCACCCAGTTGGGTTTCATCCCCAGCCGGTGCGCCATGCCGCCGCCGCCACCGTAGAACGGCATGTCGGGCAGCTGGGTGTGGGTGATCAGCACATCGGCCTCGGTGATGACGTCGGCACCGTGCCGTTCGATCACCCCGGCCGCGGCCCGCTCGACCATGTCGATCGCGGTCTCTTCGGGCCCGACGTGATGACGGAACCGCGGCGCCCGGAACATCACGTTCTCGGCCAGCTCGTCGGTTTCGGCGAACCCGGCGTAGTAGTCGGCGCTGATCGGGTCACCCGGAAGGTAGGTGGACAGGTCGATGAGGCTGACGGGGTTGTTCTCGGACATGTACGGCTCTCACTTCATCCAGGCCGGGGTGACCGACAGACCGTTGCGGTGCCGGTATTCGGCGATTGCCTTGAGGTTTCGCAATTCCAGCAGGTGGCCGGGACCGAACATGTCCCAGAAATCCCCCACCCAGACCGGTCGCGCCGGGGGCGCGGTCTCCGGGTAGGGGTTCTCGTCGTAGAACGGATGGTGGCAATTCGTCCACAGCACAACCGATCCCGGCTTGTCGAACACCACCTGCGCGTCGACGATCCGCATCAGGTAGATCATCCAGAGGTGCTTGCCCTGGTCCCAGGCGCAGTGGTAGTCCACGGTCAGCGCGTCGCGGTTGGCCACCGTACGGGTGTAGATCGTGCTTCCCGGACCCGACGGCCCGGCGCCGAGCCGGTCATGGGCCAGCCACAGCCCGGGCTCCTCGGTCTGGGTGAAACCACGCAGGCTGTAGGTCCATTCCTCCAGGCAGCGGGTGTCGGACAGGTAGTCGAACAGCTCGTCGGGTGGGCACTCGATGTAGTCGTTGACCGTGCAGTACTGACCGAACACCTGGTCGTGCGGGTAGACCGACCGCATCATGTCCATGATGATCGGGGTGGCCTGCTCCTTGGGCGAGGTCTCGATCCGGATGAGTCCGTCCATCGGGGTACGGGTACCCCGATGGGCCGTGATGTCTTCAAGCGCGGGCAGTGACATGGGACCTGTTCTCCTCTGTATCGGAAGGGGCGCTGTCTGTGGTGGCGAGAAATGCCGCGAACGGCGGGATTTCGTCGGCCGAACATTCGATGCTGAGCACCGATGGTCCGTCGCTGTCCAGGGCCATGCCCAGCGCCTGCGACAGTTGCCGGACGTCGGTGACGTCGTAGGCCGGCAGGCCGGGGAACATCGCGGCCAGTCCGGCACCCAGTCGGCTGGGTCCGAACCTGTTGTAGGAGTAGCGATCCTCGTAGAACAGCTGCTCGCGGGTGACACACATGGCGTGAGCGTGATTGTCGAACAGTACGAAGGTGATCGGCAGCCGGTACTGCACCGCGGTGTGAATCTCCATGCCGTGCATGAAAAATGATCCGTCGCCTGCGATCACCACGGTGCGCCGGGCAGGACCGGCGGTGGCTGCATCAGAGGCCCGGTGAAACGTCATCCCGATCCCGGCACCGAAGCTGTAGCCCATGCCACCCATTCCGAGCGCCACCATGAAGCGTCCGTCACGCCGGGCGGGCAGGTAGTGGATCGCCGAGGCCCCCACGTTGCCGGCGTCGACGACGATGTCGGTTCCGTCGGTCAGTGCCGCGTCGAGCACCGACATCGCGTCGCGGTACCGGATACCCGGACCGTGATGTGCCGGTGGCCGCAGTTCGGTGCGCGGCACCAGATCCGGCACTCGCACCTGGACCGGCCGACCTGGTCCGGACAGCGCCCGGGCCAGGTATGTCAGCGACCGGCGCAGGTCGTCGGAGTGGGCGTGGGTGCAGGCCGGGAACGGCACCTGCGAGCCGATCGAATAGGTCGCCACCTTGCCCAGCACGTCGTCGAGACCGGTCCGCGCGGTCACCGTCATGCGGGTGCCCACCAGCAGGCACATCGCGCTCTGAGCTGCGGCAATGGAAACCCCGGGGTGGCCCATCACACCGGCTACCCCCAAGGCGGAGGATGAGCCGAATCCCGGGATTCCCGCGACGTCTTTGGCATCGGGCACCGTGGCCACGCGCGCCCGCAGCGTGGCGCGAAGCCGCTCCAGTTCGGCGCGGGCGTCGTCGCGGGCCACCTGCTCGCCGGCAATGATCGTGATCGTGCCATCGGCGCGGCGCAACGCCTGCTCGAGTCCGGCGAGATCGGACTGGCGGCCCCCGGACCCGTTCCCCCCGGGCCGCCCGTTGCCACTGCCATCGTCTGTACCGGCCTCCACCAGCTCTGCCTGCTGAATATTCTTGGGCAGCAACAACACCGCGGGTCCACCGGTGCGTGCGGCGGCCAGCGCATCCGGAAGTGCGGTGCGGATGTCTTCGGGCTTCAGTATCCTGCGGCAGTACACCGAGACCGCCGAGAAAAGGGCGTGCGCGTCCAGGCTCCCGTTGTCCCCACTGGTGTCCTGGAAGGCGCCGCGGCCGTCGAGTGTCATCGGCGCCTGGCCGATCAGGGCCAGCACCGGAACGCGGCTGGCCAGCGATTCGGCCAGGCCGGGCACGGTGTTGAGGCAGCCGCCGCCGGAGGTCGCCGCCACCACGCCGATCCCGGCGCCGCTGCGACTATAGCCGTCCGCCATTGTGGCAGCGGAGAATTCGTGTTTCGCCAGCACCGCGGCGATGTCGTCACGGAAGTACGCCGCGTCGTAGACGTCCTCAATGTTGGCACCGTCCACGCCGAAGATGTGCGAGATCCCATTCGCGGCCAGATAGCCGACGATGTGGTCCACCACCCTGTGCGCCTTGACCATGTGTCACCTACTTCCGTGCTCTGCCAGTGACACGACCCGTAGGCGGCGGCGGTTCACCGTTGGGACGGATTCGTCCGAACTCCTGGCAATACCGCAGGAAATGCTCAGGACACCATCAAGATCAGCCGGAACCGAGGGGGATAGTGGAGGACGGGGGGTCGTTGTTACCGGAGACCGCAGGAACCCCGTGATCGGAGGCATCGGATGACACAGCCGGGTATCGATTGGGAAGACGCCTATCGTCAGGAAACCCCACCGCCGTGGAGCATCGGCGCCCCGCAACCCGAGCTTGCGCGACTGATCGAGCAGGGCAAGGTGCACGGCGAGGTTCTCGACTCCGGGTGCGGCCATGCCGCACTCTCGCTGGCGCTGGCCGAGCAGGGCTTCACCGTGGTCGGGCTGGATGCCAGCCCGACGGCGATCGCAGCAGCGGCAGCCACCGCAGCCGAACGTGGTTTGACCGCAGCAAGTTTCGCGCAAGCCGACATGACTGCCTTCACCGGTTACGACGGCAGGTTCAACACCGTGCTCGACAGCGGCCTGCTGCACGCGCTGCCGATCGACAGACGCCAGGCCTATATCCAGGCCATCCACCGCGCCTCGGCACCGGATGCACGGCTGTACATCCTGGCCTTTGCGACAAGGCCCTTCGGCGAGGACGCTCCGGGCCCCAACGGCTTCACCGCCGACGAGTTGCGCGACACCGTCGCCACCCGTTGGACCGTGGACGAGGTACGCCCGGCCAAGCTGTACGGCAACGACGGTCCGGCAGGCGGGCCGGCATCAGCGCCGGGCGTCGAGCGCGACGGTGCCGGCCACATCACGATGTCCGGCTTCCTGCTGACCGCACACAAAGGCGGCTGACGTGGCGGGGCTCAGAGCTGCTTCTCGAGCAGCACTTTGCCCTGGGGGGACGTAACCAGTTGCACCGCAGCGATATCCGCCATCGGCATCTGGGTGTTGCCGCTGGGCAGCGCGGTGGCGCCGGACAACCCGATCCACGTCGCGATCTCGTCGCGGCTGCCGTCCCGGCCCACCACCACCATGCCGAGGTTCTGCGGAGGCGCGTCCTGCTTGCCCCAGCTCCCGTAACTGCAGGCCATGTCGATGCGGGTACCCCAGGAGTAACTGGACATCCCAATACTGGCGTTGATGGGTGTATCAGAGACCTTGTTCATCGCCATCATCTGCGCGCTCTGCTGCTCGGAGCCGCCGTGTAGGCCGAACACCGCAGGACGAACGCCGACCACCACCCCCAGCGCCAGCAGGGCGGCGGCCACGCCCACGGCGGCCGTGGTCACCCAGCGCGAACGGCGCCGACCCCAGCTGACCTTGGCCAGCACCGACTGCAATACCTCGGGCGGCAGCGGCGGATCGGGCTGTTCGGATTCGAGGGCAAGCGCATCATCGAGCTCGAGCATCGCCAGCAGGGCGGGCATGCCGGTCAGCTCGGACACCGCGGAACGGCACTGTGCACAGCCCTCCAGATGCGCCTCGTACTCGCGTCGCTCGCTACTCTCCAGCGAACCCAGCACATAGGCCGCATCCCAGGTCCGGTACTTGTCGAGCGCCACTGGATCAGGAGTGTGGGGCCCACCGAACTGCGTCATCGTGTCACCCCCATTTCCTGCAAGTTCAATCTCAGCGCGCGGACCGCGTAGTGCAGCCGTGATTTCACGGTGCCCTCGGGTATCTGCAGATCGTCGGCGATCTGCCCGGTGGTCCAGCCCTGGTAGTACGCCCGGCGGACCACTGCTCGGTGTTCGTCGGAAAGCTGGCTCAGTGCCGTGCTCAACAGGATTCGATCCAACGCGTTATCCACTTGGTCGGGGGTGGTGGCAGCCTTTGAATAGTCTGCGACCTGTTCGGGGTCGGGCACCCCGGTTTCGTTCCGAAAGCGGGCACTCCGACGTTCATCAATGATCATGTTTCGCGCCACGGTAAACAACCACGCCCGCGCTGAACGGTCGGTATCGGCGGTGACATCAGGGTGACGCCACGCACGAAGCAGCGTTTCCTGCACCACGTCCTCGGCCCGGGCCCGGTCACCCGTGAGTCGCAGGGCGTAGCACCACAGCGCGGCGGCATGCTCGTCGTAGAGCACCCGCATCATGGCGGCCTCCGGATCATCCACTTCCCACCTCCGTCTGTGATACGACGTTGGAGGCGATCCGGTTCAATTACTACCTTTGCGCGCGGGCTGACGCCAGCGATGACACGCGATTCGAATAGTGATTGCTGGCGTTAATTACTGCGTGAGGATTCGGGGCCCGTCGTCGGTGACCGCGACGGTGTGCTCCCAGTGCGCCGCACGGGTCCCGTCGGCGGTGACGACGGTCCACTCGTCGTCGAGAATCTTGGTCTCGGTGGTGCCCAGGGTCAGCATGGGTTCGATCGCCAGTACCGAGCCCGGCTCCAGGTACGGACCGCGACCGGGCGAGCCCTCGTTGGGCAGGAACGGGTCCATGTGCATCTGGCGGCCGATACCGTGGCCGCCGTAGCCGTCGACGATGCCGTACTTGCGGTCGTGGCGGGCCTCGGCGGCGTGGGTCTCGACCTCGATCGCGTGCGAGACGTCGGTGAGACGATTTCCGGGCAGCATCGCGGCGATGCCGGCCTCCATGGCCGATTTGGTTGCCGCAGAAAGGGCTTCGTCCGCGGCGATGAGCGTGCCGACCCCGAAGGTGACGGCCGAGTCGCCGTGCCATCCGTCGACGATCGCTCCGCAGTCGATGGACACCAGGTCGCCGGCGGCCAGCACTTCGCCGGCCGACGGAATGCCATGCACCACACGGTCATTGACCGACGCGCAGATGCTGGCCGGGAATCCGTGGTAGCCGAGGAATGACGGGGTGCCGCCACCGTCACGGATGACGGCTTCGGCGATCTGATCCAGCTCCAAGGTGGACACGCCCGGCGTCGCGGCAGCACGCACGGCCCGCAGCGCCGAGGCGACGAGCGCCCCGGCCACCGCCATCGCGTCCAATTCTCCGGCGCTGCGCTGCGCGACGATCTTGCGCTTCCGCAACCCCGGCAAGCTGATCACTTACCCAGTGCCTGCAATGCGCGGGCGAACACCTCGTCGAGGGCGCCCACCGCATCGACGGTCTTCACGTCGTCGCGGTAGTACTCCAGCAGCGGCTGGGTCTCGTCGCGGTAGACCTTCATGCGGTTGCGGATGACCTCGTCGGTGTCGTCTGCACGGCCACGGCCCTTGAGCCGGGTCAGCAGCTCGTCCTCGGACACCTGGAACTCCACCACCGCATCGAGCTGGGTGTTGCGGGCGGCAAGCATGTCCTTGAGCGCACCGGCCTGCTCGACCGAGCGCGGGTAGCCGTCCAGGATGAATCCGTCGGCGGCATCTGCCTGGTCGATACGGTCCTCGACCAGACGGTTCGTCAGCTCGGCAGGCACCAGATCGCCGGCGTCGAGGTAGCGCTTGGCCTCCAGGCCGAGCGGCGTGCCGTCGCCGATGTTCTTGCGAAACAGGTCCCCGGTGGAGATTTGCGGGATGCCGAGCTTCTCGGACAGCTTCTCTGCCTGCGTGCCTTTGCCCGCACCGGGCGGTCCGAGTAGAACGATTCTCACTTCAGGAACCCTTCGTAGTTACGTTGCATGAGCTGGCTCTCGATCTGTTTGACGGTGTCCAAACCGACACCGATCATGATGAGAACGGCCACACCGCCGAATGGCAGGTTCTGTAGCGTGGCCCCACTGCCCATCTGCAGGAAGACGTTCGGCAGCACCGCAATCACACCGAGGTAGATCGACCCTGGCAGGGTGATGCGGCTCAGCACGTACCGGAGGTAGTCGGCGGTCGGTTTACCGGGGCGGATGCCCGGGATGAACCCGCCGAACTTCTTCATCTCGTCGGCACGCTCGTCGGGATTGAACGTGATCGACACGTAGAAGTACGTGAAGAAGATGATCAGGCCGAAATAGATGGCGACATAGACGGTATCCGCCGGGTTGGTCAGGTGTTCGGCCACGAAGGTGTCCCACCAGCCGGTGCCCGGGCTGGAGCTGCCGCTCTGGATCAGCTGGGTGATCAGCATCGGGATGTACATCAGCGACGACGCGAAGATCACCGGGATGACGCCGGCCTGGTTGACCTTCAGTGGCAGATAGGTCGACGTCCCGCCGTACATCTTGCGGCCCACCATGCGCTTGGCGTACTGGACCGGGATACGGCGTTGGCCCTGCTCGACGAACGTGACACCGACCAGGATCAGCAGCGCAGCGCCGCAGACCAGGGTGAACACCAATCCGCCGCGGGACTCCAGAATCATCTGGCCCTCGGAGGGGATGCGAGCAGCGATACCCGCGAAGATCAGCAGCGACATACCGTTGCCGATACCGCGCTCGGTAACCAGCTCACCCATCCACATCACGAGCGATGCGCCCGCGGTCATCACCAGCACGAGGACGATCAGGCCGAAGATCGAGGTGTCCTGGATGACGTCGAGGCTGCAGCCCTGCATCAGCCCGCCGTTGGCGGCCAACGCCACGATGCTGGTGGCCTGCAGGATGGCCAGCGCGATCGACAGATAACGCGTGTACTGCGTCATCTTGGCCTGACCTGCCTGGCCTTCCTTCTGCAGCTGCTCGAAACGCGGGATCACCACGACCAACAGCTGCACGATGATGCTGGCGGTGATGTAGGGCATGACGCCCACCGCGAACACGCTCAGCTGCAGTAGCGCACCACCGGAGAACAGGTTGATCAGCGAGTAGACCTGCGCCGAATCACCACCGCTGACCTGCTCGATGCATTTCTGCACATTCGGATAGTTGACGCCTGGGGACGGGATGGTTGCGCCGACCCGATACAAGATCACCATCGCGAGCGTGAACAGAATCTTGCGTCTGAGGTCGGCCGTCCGCAGCGATGAGATAAAAGCCGAAAGCACTCTTCCTCCTGCGCAGCCGACCTCTCAGCGCGGCGTGCCAAACGGGCTGGTGGAGCCAGCGTCAATGGTCAAGTCATGTACAGCTTCCCTGCAAGCGCGCAGCCTGCGAACTCAGCCGTCAAATCAGTCTACGAGAGTAACAGTTGCCGCCCGGCCCTCCCGCCATGCACCCGCGGCGGCTCGCCTCGATCCGGCCGGTCTGAGGAGCAAAGCCTCCCTTCAGAATCGGAGCGTACAGTCGGCGGCAGCTCGTTACATCACCTAACTAACACGTTGATTTTGACTGAACAACAAGGAGGATGCATGGCCCGGACTGCTGACGACTCGTGGGATCTGGCGTCCAGCGTGGGTGCCACGGCAACGATGGTCGCGGCGGCCCGTGCAATGGCCTCCCATGCCGATGATCCGGTGATCGACGACCCCTTCGCCGCTCCGCTGGTGCGCGCCGTCGGGATGGATTTCTTCACCAAGCTCGCCGACGAGAACTTCACCACCGAAGGCCTCGACGAGGAGGCCGCGACCGGCCTGATCCGATTCGCCAACGGCATGGCCGCCCGCACCCGCTTCTTCGACGATTTCCTCCTGAGTGCCTGCCGCGCCGGTATCCGACAGGTGGTGATCCTCGCTGCCGGGCTCGACTCACGCGCCTACCGGCTGCCGTGGCCGGCCGGCACCGTGGTCTACGAGGTGGACCAGCCCGAGGTCATCGAATTCAAGAGCGCCACCCTGGCCGGCCTGGGTGCGGTGCCGACAACCGACCGCCGCACCGTGGCCGTCGACCTGCGCTTCGACTGGCCCGCGGCCCTGACCGAGGCCGGCTTCGACCCGTCGGTACCGACGGCGTGGATCGCCGAGGGATTGCTGGGGTACCTGCCCGGTGATGCTCAGGACCGCTTGCTCGACCAGGTCACCGCGCTCAGCGCGCCCGGCAGCCGCTTCGGTGTCGAGGGCGTGCCCGCCACCGAGTCCAACGACGAAGAGACGATCCGGGCCAAGATGCAGGAGTTCACCGACCGGTGGCGTGCGCACGGCCTGGACATGGACCTCAACGAGCTGATCTTTTTCGGCGACCGCGCCGACGTGACGACGTACCTGGAAGGTCACGATTGGAAGGCCACCGGTATCTCGTCGAATGACCTGCTGATCCGTACCGGCCTGCCGCCGGTCGAGGATGAGGCCCACGCGGCATCGGTGCTCTACATCAGCGCCGAGAAGTGAGGTAGGGACGCGATGGCACGGTCTGACGCCGACAGTTGGGATCTGGCCTCCAGCGTGGGTGCGACGGCGACGATGGTCGCCGCGGCCCGCGCGATCGCCAGCGCCGAACCCGAGCCGTTGATCAACGACCCCTATGCCGCGAACCTGGTGCGTGCGGTCGGGGTCGAGTTCTTCACCAAGCTCGTCGACGGTGAGATCGCGCTCGACGGTGAGTTGGCGGCCGGCGCCGAGTTGATGATCGGGATCATGGCGGTGCGGACGAAGTTCTTCGACGACTTCTTCACCTCGACGGGTGACGCCGGTATCCGGCAGGCCGTCATCCTGGCCTCCGGTCTGGACTCGCGCGCCTACCGGCTGCCGTGGCCGGAAGGCACCGTGGTCTACGAGATCGACCAGCCCGAAGTGATCGGCGCGAAGACCGCCACGATGACGCAGATCGGGGCCACCCCCACGGCCGAGCGGCGCACCGTCGCCGTCGATCTGCGCGACGACTGGCCCGCAGCACTGCGAGCGGCCGGCTTCGATCCGACGGCGCCGAGCGCGTGGAGCGCCGAGGGACTGCTCGCCTACCTGCCGCCGGACGCCCAGGATCGGTTGTTCGACAACATCACCGCACTCAGTGCCCCGGGCAGCCGGCTGGCCACCGAGTTCCATCCCGACATCGCGGCAAACCTGCGCGAGCGCGGCGACGCGATGAGCGAGCAGTGGCGCCAACACGGACTCGACCTCGACCTGGCCAACCTGTGGTACGACGGCGAGCGCAACTCAGTGGTCGAGTATCTCTCCGGCAGCGGATGGTCGGTGACGGCACGGACCCGGCCCGAACTGTTCGCCGAATACGGCCGCACCTTCCCCACCGGAGAAGCCGCCGCGCCGCAACGTAATTCACAGGCCGTCATCGCCATACGAGACTAGGAACCTCCCATGACACGCACCGAAGGCGACAGTTGGGATCTGGCCAACAGCGTCGGGGCCACCGCGACCGGTGTCGCCGCGTCCCGCGCGCTGGCCACCAAACAAACCGACCCGCTCATCGACGACCCGTTCGCCGACGCGCTGGTGCGGGCGGTGGGCCTGGGACACAGCATCCGGCTCGCCGACGGCGAGGTGTGCGTCGAGGGCGATCTGATGCTCGACAAGCAGCGGATGTGCGAACAGATCGCGGTCCGTACCCGGTTTTTCGACGACTTCTTCGCCGACGCGGGACGCGCCGGGATCCGCCAGGCGGTGATCCTGGCCTCCGGTCTGGACACCCGCGCCTACCGGCTGGACTGGCCGGCCGGCAGCGTGGTGTTCGAGGTGGACCAGCCTGCGGTACTGGAGTTCAAGACCCGCACCCTGACCGGGCTCGGGGCGGAGCCGGCCGCCGAGCTGTACACAGTGCCGGTCGACCTTCGCGACGACTGGCCGAAAGCCCTGCGTGACAATGGCTTCGATCCGCAGGTCCCGACCGCCTGGATTGCCGAGGGTCTGCTGATCTACCTTCCGCCGGAAGCCCAGGACCGGTTGCTCGCCAACATCACCGCACTCAGCGCCCCGGGCAGCCGACTGGCCACCGAACACATGGACGCCGCCTCGCTCACCGGGAAGTGGTCCGAGCGGGTCACCGAATGGTCCAAGAAGGTCGGGTCCGATGTGGATCTGATGGACTTGTTCTACTCGGGTGAGCGCACCGCGGCCCGCGATCACCTCACCGCGCTGGGATGGGACGCCACCGTGCAACCCACCCGGGCGGCCTACGAGTCCCACGGCTTCCCGTATCCCGAGGAGCTTGCCGACCTGGCAGGTGATTCTGGTTATCTGTCTGCGACCCTGAATACATCGAACTAGACGACCCGGAAGGCCACGCCATGGCACGTACTGATGACGACAGTTGGGATCTGGCCTCCAGCGTCGGCGCCACCGCAACGCTGGTGGCGACCGGGCGGGCGATCGCCAGCCAGGATTCCCACGGGCTGATCGACGATCCGTTCGCTGCGCCGTTGGTGCGCGCGGTGGGCATCGAGGTGTTCACCAAGATGGTCGACGGTGAGCTGAGTCTGGATACGCTGGCCCAGCTCGCACCGGATGCGGCCGAGCGCGCTCGCTCCAACATCGACGAGATGGCCGTGCGCACACGGTTCTTCGACGATTTCTTCATCAACTCAGGCAAGGCGGGCATCCGGCAGGCGGTGATCCTGGCCTCCGGTCTGGACTCGCGCGCCTACCGACTGCCCTGGCCCGACGCCACGGTGGTCTACGAGATCGACCAGCCCGAGGTGATCGAATTCAAGACGCGCACGCTGGCCGATCTGGGCGCAGAACCGACGGCGGTACGTCGCACGGTGCCGATCGACCTGCGTAACGACTGGCCGGCCGCACTCAAGGCGGCCGGGTTCGACCCGGCAAAGCCGACGGCATGGTGCGCCGAGGGGCTGCTGATCTACCTACCGCCCGAGGCGCAGGACCGGCTGTTCGACAACATTGCCGCGCTCAGCGCGCCCGGCAGCGCGGTGGCCACCGAGTTCGTGCCCGGGCTCAAGGATTTCGACCCGGAGAAGGCCCAGGCCGCCACCGCGGTGTTCAGCCAGATGGGTCTCAACATGGACATGCCGTCGTTGATCTACCACGGCGAGAGGCGTTCGGCCGCCGACTATCTGAGCGCCAAGGGTTGGCAGATGACCGGGGTCGCCCGATCAGAACTGTTCGCCCGACACGGTCTGCCGGTTCCGGACCGCGACGAGAACGACCCGATGGGTGAAATCGTCTACGTCAGTGGCACTCTGGACTGACCCTCAGGACCCAGGTCAGGCCGCCTTGTCCGTCGAGTTCTCCCCCTCGGGGTCGTATTCGACGGGCGGCGGGGCCTCGGGTGTGCCGGGAATCTCGGTACCGTTGATCGGACATCGAGCGGTCTCCGGGATTTTCACCAGTGCCACCGCGCCGATCACACACGCCACCATCATGTAGTAGGCCGGCACCAGGCCGTCGCCGGTCAGGTTGACCAACCAGTCGTTGACCGCCGGCGCGGTGCCGCCGAATATCGACGTCGACACGTTGTAGGCGATCGCGAATCCCGCGTACCGGACGTGGGTGGGGAACATGGCCGGGAAGGTCGCCGAGATGGTGGCCAACTGGGGTACATACAGCAACCCGAGCACGGCGAAGCCGACGATGGCGCCGATGACGCTGGTACCCATCAGGAGAAACATCGGTATGCCCGCCACGAACAGGCCGATCAGCGAGAACCACCACATCGGTTTACGCCCAACACGATCCGAGAGGTGCCCGGCAAATGGCAGGAACATCATCATCGCCAGCATCCCGATGATGGGCACCACGAGCGACATATCGGTGGACAGGCCGATGGTGCTCTTGAGGTACGTCGGCATATAGGTCAGCAGGGTGTAGTTCACTACGTTGAGCGCCACCACCAGACCGCCCAACCGCAGCACCGGCCCCCAGTACTGCAGCAGCAGATCCTTGAGTTCGGTGGAGGGTTGCGGTTCCTCCTCCCCTGCCTCAGCGAGCTCACGGAACACCGGGGTCTCTGCCAGCCGGGTGCGCAGGTAGACACCGATCAGCCCCAGTGGTGCGGCGACCAGGAACGGCAATCGCCAACCCCACGAACCCATCTGGTCCTCGGTGAGGACCGTCGAGAAGCCCAACATCATCAGCGCACCCAGCGAGAACCCGGCCAGCGTGCCGAACTCCAGGAAGCTGCCGAGGAATCCGCGCCGCCGCGACGGGGCGTACTCGGCCATGAAAGTCGCTGCGCCGCCGTATTCCCCGCCCGTCGAGAAGCCCTGAACCATTCGCAGCAGCACCATCAGCACCGGCGCCCAGACACCGATCGAGGCGTAGGTCGGAACCAGCCCGACACACAGGGTGGAGCCGGCCATCAACAGAATCGTCAAAGCCAGGACCTGTTTTCGGCCGATCCGGTCTCCGAGCGGACCCCAGACGAACCCGCCGAGGGGCCGCACCAGGAAGGACACCGCGAAGGTCATGAGTGCCAACAGTGTCGCGTGCTGCGCGCTACCGGGGAATATCGCCGCAGATATGTAGGTCACGCCGTAGGCGTAGATACCGTAGTCGAACCATTCGGTGGCGTTACCGATCGCCGATGCGGCGACGGCACGTCGTTGCACTTCGGGCGGCGTTTCCTCGACGTTTACCGGCGCAGCCGTTTCCGGCGAATCCGACGTCGTGCCGGAACTGCTCGTACTGTCCGAGTGCGCGGTGCCCACGGGACCCTCCTCGTGTCTGACGACACTGCTCCCGTCGAATCACATGGTCGACGTCGGCTGATTCAGATCAACACCGCAGGGCCAGAACGTAGTTTTATCGGCTACCTTTGCTCCTCGGCCGACGTTACCGTGCCGCGCCCACGACGCGAAATACCACCGCCGCCACCGGCGGGTCTGCCTCAGAACCGGTGCTCCCCCAGCCAAAGCGCATTCGCGCCGGTCACGGTGCGTTCGGCCTGATCAAGGATCGACAGCACCGACTGGCCGAGCAGACCGCCCACTGCCTGCGGCAACGAAGCCGCTGCCGGTTGCGAGGAAGGCTTGGGTCGCAACATGTCCAGCCAGGACGAGCCCGGATAGTTCAGCACCCGCACCTTGGTGTCGGGATCCAGCCCGGCCAGGACCTTGGCCCGGGTGATTGCGGTACGGAGTCCACCGAGTTCGTCGACGAGGCCGCGGTCCAAGGCATCGGCACCCGTCCAGATCCGTCCGCGCGCCACCGCGTCCACCTGTTCGACCGTGAGTTTGCGCCCCTCGGCCACCCGTGAAATGAAATCGGTGTAGAACAGGTCGGTCTCGGCTTCGATGTGGGCGTGCTGTTCATCGGTGAACGGTGCGTTCGACGACCAGGCATCGGCATTGGGGTTGGTACGCAAGGAATCCGATCCGACTCCCAACTTGTCCTTGAGTTCGCGTGAGATCAACTTGCCGGTGATCACCCCGATGGATCCGGTGAGGGTGCCGGAGTTGGCCACGATCTCGTCTGCGGCCATCGACACGTAGTAGCCGCCCGAGGCGGCCACCGCACCCATCGAGGCAACGATGGGCTTGCCGCGCTCGCGGATGCGAACCACTTCGCGCCAAATGGTTTCCGATCCGGTCACCGAGCCGCCGGGGCTGTCTACGCGCAGCACGATCGCCGACACCTCATCGTCAGCGGCGGCCTCACGCAGCGCCGCGGCAATGGTGTCGCCGCCGGCACTGGAATTACCCAGCGGCAGCACCTGTGGCCCGCCACGGCCGCTGACGATCGAGCCGTGCAGCGTCACCACCGCAACCGTCGGCTTGGATTTGCGGCCCGGTATCGGTGGTGCAGGAACCTTCGGGGTGGTCCGCGCATAGCGCGAAAGATAAAGCCGCGGTAGGGCATCAGGGTGGGTGTCGGCATCGGCGTCCGGCCCGGCCGGCCCGCCGGACAGTTCCCCGATGCGTGAATACGCCTGGTCACGAAACCCGATACGGTCGATCAGACCGGCGGTGACGGCGTCGTCTCGGAGCACCGGCGCCGTGTCGGCCAGTGCGTCGACCGCCTCGACGGTCAGGCTTCGGGATTCGGCGATGGCCTGCCAGACCTGCGATTGCAGGCTTTCGATCATCCGACCGTCGGCCTCACGTTGCGCATCGGTGTATCGGTCCTCGGTGAAAACGTTTGCTGCAGACTTGTATTCACCACGCGCGACAAACTGCGCCTCGATACCTGCCTTGTCGAGCGCGTCGCGCAGGAACATCGCGTTGGTGGCGAAACCGACCAGCCCGACCGTGCCCGACGGCTGCATCCACACTTCACGGAAGGCCGATGCCAGGTAGTAGGACAGCGTGCCGGGGTAAGTCTCGGCCCAGGCCACCGTCGGCTTGACATCGCTGAACGCCGCGATGGCGTCACGCAGTTCCTGTACCGGGCCGGGCGCGGCGGCGGGCAACTGCACCCGCGCGATCAGCCCGGCCACCCGGTCGTCTTCGGCGGCCCGGTAGATCGCCGCGACGGCTTGGCGCAACACCAGCGGGCGGCCGCCCCCGGCGATCATCGCCAGCGGATCGAACCCGGCGGTCTCCGGCGGTAGCGAGGTCAGATCCAACTCCAGCACACACCCGCTGGGAACGCCGTTGTGCCGGGCGGTGTCAACGCGCCGGGCCAATGCCTTGAGATCGTCCTGGCCGGGAAGCCCGGGGAGAAAGGCGAACATGAACCGAGCCTACCGATCCACGGATCCTTCGCGCGTCGACGAGAAGTCGACGCCTACCGGGCGCGCGGTCGTACCGTGAGACGGGTGACGTTTTCCATCTCGCTCCCGCAGCTCGATCACGACGGCTTCGACGACACGGGTTTCAAGGCGTATCTGGCTCGCGCCGAGGAACTCGGATTCGAGGGCGGCTGGACGCTAGAGCAGACCGTGGGCCCGGCCCCGACGATCGCCCCACTGGAGCTGCTGTCCTATGCCGCGGCGGTCACCACGACGCTGAGGCTGGGCGTGGCGGTCCTGGTCACCTCGCTGCACGACCCACTGCAGTTGGCTTCGGCGATCACCGCGGTGGACCGGCTCAGCCATGGCCGCCTCGACGTCGGCGTGGCCCCTGGCGGCAACTTCCGGCAGTTTCCGGCGTTCGGGGTGGAGCCTTCCACCTTCATCGCCAGCTTCACCGAGGGTCTGGAGTTGATGAAAGCGGCCTGGTCGGATGAACCCCGAATCACGTTCCACGGCCGCTTCCGCGATGTCGACGACCTGGCCATCAGCCCCAAGCCCGTTCAGCGACCCCACCCGCCGGTCTGGTTCGGAGCCAATGCGCCGAGGGCACTGGCGCGGGCGGTGCGTCACGGCGACGCGTTCCTCGGGGCCGGCTCCTCGACCACCGCGGCCTTCGCCGAGGCGGTGCGCACGGTGCGCCGGGAGATCGACGAGCAGGGCAAGGACCCGGCCACCTTCCGGATCGGTAAGCGCGTGTACCTGATCGTCGACGACGACAGCTCCCGCGCCCGGGCGCTGGTGAACGCGGGGTTGGGGCGAATCTACGGGGACCGGCCCGGGCTGGGAGATGTGGCGGTGGCCGGCACCGCCGACGAGGTGGCGCGGGGCCTGCGCGAAGTTCTCGATGCGGGTGCGCAGACCATCGTGCTCAACCCCACCGGCGCAACCATCGCCGAGGACCGCGAGCAGATGGAACGGCTCGCCGCCGAGGTGATCCCGCAGCTGAGCTGACGGCCGCCCCATCCCGTCAACGCAAAAAGCCCCCGCCGAAGCGGGGGCTTTTGTGTCTGCTCGCGCAGAGAAATTACAGCTCGGTGGCCGTACCACCGGCAGCGGTGATCGCCTCACGGGCGCTACCGCTGAACTTGTTGGCGGTGACGTCGGCCTTGACGGCCAACTTGCCGTCGCCGAGGACCTTCACCAGGCGGTTCTTACGAACCAGACCCTTCGCAACCAGCTCGTCGACACCAATGGTGCCGCCCTTCGGGAACGCCTTGGCGATGTCGCCGACGTTGACGGGCTCGTACTCGGTCCGGAAGCGGTTCTTGAAGCCCTTGAGCTTCGGCAGCCGCATGTGGATCGGCATCTGGCCACCCTCGAACGTCACGGGGACGTTCTTGCGCGCCTTGGTGCCCTTGGTACCACGACCGGAGGTCTTACCCTTGGAGCCCTCACCACGACCAACGCGGGTCTTGGCTTTCTTCTCTCCTGGGGCGGGCCGCAGGTCGTGCAGTTTGATAACGCTCATGATTCCTAGACCTCCTCAACCGAGACGAGGTGATGTACGACCTTGATCAGACCGCGGGTCTGCGCATTGTCCTCACGAACCACGGACTGACGAATCTTCTTCAGCCCCAAGGTCCGCAGGCTTTCGCGCTGCTTCCAGCGTGCGCCGATGGTCCCGCGCACCTGGGTGATCTTGACTTCTGCCATGGTTACGCCGATCCCTCACGCGCTGCTGCGGCAGCCAGCGCTTCGCTCTCGCGCCGGGCCTTCAGCATGCCGGCCGGCGCCACGTCCTCGAGGGGCAGACCGCGACGGGCCGCAACCTCTTCGGGACGCTGGATCATCTTCAACGCGGCAACGGTGGCGTGCACCACGTTGATCGCGTTGTCGCTGCCCAGCGACTTGGCCAGGATGTCGTGCACCCCGGCGCATTCCAGCACCGCGCGGCACGCACCGCCGGCGATAACGCCGGTACCGGGGCTGGCCGGGCGCAGCATGACCACACCAGCGGCCGCCTCACCCTGGACCGGGTGGACGATGGTGCCACCGATCAGCGGGACGCGGAAGAAGTTCTTGCGAGCTTCTTCGACACCCTTGGCAATCGCGGCCGGAACTTCCTTGGCCTTGCCGTAGCCGACACCGACCATGCCCTTGCCGTCACCGACGATGACCAGCGCGGTGAAGCTGAAGCGCCGACCACCCTTGACCACCTTGGAGACGCGGTTGATCGTGACCACGCGCTCGATGTAGTTGCTCTTCTCGCCGCTGTCGCGGCCACCACGGCCACCGCGGTCGTCGCGGCGGCCGCGGCCACCCCGGTTGTCGGAAGCGCCTGGGCCGCCGGCACCAGTTGCCTGCTCGGCCATCATGCAGTCCTCTCGTTGACAGTCATCAGAATTTCAGCCCGCCCTCGCGCGCGGCATCTGCCAGCGCAGCGATCCGGCCGCCATAGGTGTAGCCACCACGGTCGAACACCACGGTGTCGACGCCGGCAGCCTTGGCACGCTCGGCGATCAACTGACCGACCCGAACGCTGTGCGCCTTCTTGTCGCCCTCGACGGCGCGCACGTCGGCCTCGATCGACGAGGCGGCCGCCAGCGTGACGCCCTCCAGGTCATCGATGAGCTGGACGTGGATGTGCCGTGCCGAGCGGTTGACCACCAGGCGCGGGTTCTCCGCGGTGCCCGAAACCTTCTTGCGCAACCGGGCGTGCCGACGCAGCCGGGAGTTACGGCGGGTCTCAGAGATGTTCTGCCCCACCGGCTTGCGGACGGCGGCAGCTTCAGTCTTAGCAGCCATGATTACTTACCTGTCTTTCCGACCTTGCGGCGGATCTGCTCACCCTCATACCGCACACCCTTGCCCTTGTACGGGTCGGGGCGGCGCAGGCGGCGGATAACCGCCGAGATCTGACCGACCTTCTGCTTGTCGATGCCTGTGATCGAGAACTTGGTGGGCGTCTCGACAGCGAACGTGATGCCCTCGGGCGCCTCGATCACCACGGGGTGGCTGTAACCGAGCGCGAACTCCAGGTTGGAACCCTTGAGCTGCACGCGGTAGCCGACGCCGAAGATCTCCATCTTGCGGGTGTAACCCTCGGTGACACCGGTGACCAGGTTGGCCACCAGGGTGCGAGACAACCCGTGCAGGGAGCGGCTGCGCCGCTCGTCATCGGGACGGCTGACCACGATGGCGCCGTCGTCGTTGCGCTCGACGGTGATCGGCTCGGCGACATCCAGGGTCAGGGTGCCCTTGGGGCCCTTGACCGAGACGTTGCGGCCGTCAATCGTCACATCGACCCCGGTGGGAACCAGGACCGGCTGCTTACCAATACGCGACATGTCTTCTATCCCCTCACCACACGTAGGCGAGGACTTCGCCGCCCACGCCGCTTCGTGCCGCCTGACGGTCGGTGAGCAGGCCGGAGGACGTGGAGATGATCGCCACGCCCAGGCCGCCGAGCACCCGAGGCAGATTGGTGGACTTTGCGTAAACCCGCAGACCGGGCTTGCTCACGCGGCGCAGGCCGGCGATGCTGCGCTCACGGCTGGGGCCGTACTTGAGCGACACCACCAGGGACTTGCCGACGCGGGCATCCTCGGTGCGGAAATCGGAGATGTAGCCCTCTTTCTTGAGGATCTCGGCGATGTTCGCCTTGATCTTCGAGTGGGGCAGGGTCACCTCATCGTGATACGCCGAATTGGCGTTGCGCAGACGTGTCAAGAAGTCTGCGATCGGGTCAGTCATCGTCATGACAACCGGCTCACCTTTCTCGCGGCGGTTCCCTGTTCAGGGCCTTCCGCAACCTGTTGGATTGGTCTGTGGTCTGCTGCGCTGGTCGCTGCTGTTACCAGCTGGACTTCTGCACACCGGGCAGTTCACCCGCGTGCGCCATCTCGCGCAGGCAGATACGGCACAGCCCGAACTTGCGGTAAACCGAGTGCGGGCGACCGCACTTGTTGCACCGCGTGTACGCGCGAACCGCGAACTTAGGCTTCTTGTTGGCCTTGTAGACCAGCGCCTTCTTTGCCATGTGCTCAGTTCTCCTTGAAGGGGAAGCCCAGCGCCTTCAGCAGCGCACGGCCTTCGTCGTCGTTGGTCGCCGAGGTGACGACGGTGATGTCCATGCCGCGGGGGCGGTCGATGGAATCCACGTCGATCTCGTGGAACATCGACTGCTCGTTGAGGCCGAAGGTGTAGTTGCCGGTGCCATCGAACTGCTTGCCGTTCAGCCCGCGGAAGTCGCGGATACGGGGCAGGGCGATGGAGATCAGCCGGTCCAGGAACTCCCACATCCGGTCGCCGCGCAGCGTGACGCGGGCACCGATCGGCATACCCTCACGGAGCTTGAACTGTGCGATGGACTTGCGGGCCTTACGGATCTCCGGCTTCTGGCCGGTGATCAGCGCCAGGTCGGCAACCGCGCCGTTGATCAGCTTGGCGTCACGGGCGGCGTCGCCGACGCCCATGTTGACCACAACCTTGACCACACCGGGGATCTGCATGACGTTGGCGAACTCGAACTGCTGATTCAGCGACTCGCGGATCTCTTCGCGGTAGCGCTGCTTCAGCCGAGGCTGAACCTTCTCTGGTGCAGTCATCAGATGTCCTTGCCATTGGTCTTGGCGATGCGGACCTTCTTGCCGGTCTCTTCATCGACGCGGTAACCCACACGAGTCGGCTTGCCGTCAGAATCGACCACCATCACGTTGGACACGTGGATGGCGGCTTCCTGGGTGACGATGCCACCCGACGATGCGCCACGCTCGTTCTGCGACTGCGCGGTGTGCTTCTTGATCCGGTTGACGCCCTCGACCAGGATCTTGTCGCGGGTCGGGAAGGCCTCGATGACCTTGCCCTTCGCGCCCTTGTCCTTACCGGAGACCACCAGCACGGTGTCGCCCTTGTGGACCTTCATTTACAAAACCTCCGGAGCCAGCGAGACGATCTTCATGAACTTCTTCTCGCGCAGTTCGCGACCGACCGGCCCGAAGATGCGGGTACCGCGCGGGTCGTTGTCGGCCTTGATGATGACGGCGGCGTTCTCGTCGAACTTGATGTAGCTACCGTCGGCGCGGCGACGCTCCTTGACGGTGCGCACCACGACGGCCTTGACGACATCGCCGCGCTTGACGTTGCCGCCCGGGATGGCGTCCTTGACGGTCGCGACGATGACATCACCGATGCCTGCGTAGCGTCGCGATGAGCCACCGAGCACACGGATGCACAAGATCTCCTTGGCGCCCGTGTTGTCGGCGACCTTCAACCGCGATTCCTGCTGAATCACTCGATCTCCTGACCTGGATTTGTATGCACGCCAGATACCGACCTGGACGTGCGCGGTCTTTGTCACCGAAGGGCACGCAGGGCTGACCCAAAACAGCAGTCAGCCGAGGTCTGCCCAAGGCAACCCCTACATAGTAGGTGAGCACGGCGAATGCGCCAAATCGCCGCCGAGGGGACCGCACACCGTCAGCTGAGCACGCAGCGGAATCCGATGTGCGTGGTCGAGCTGTCCTGTGATTGGGGTGACCTCGCGGCCGGCCGGTAGCGGTGACAGTACTCGGGCGCGCACAGATGCGAACCGCCCTTGAGCACCTGGTTCACCATCGGATCGGGGTCGGCGGGCGGCGGGCAGCACGCCGGCGCGTCGGCGTCGGGCCGGTGCTGCCCGGCGAACCGGGTCGTGGTCCACTCCCACACATTGCCGATCATGTCCGCCAGCCCGAAGGCATTGGTCGGGAAGCTGCCGACCGGTGAGGTGCCGCGCCAGCCCAGCGCGCCGTCGTTGCGATACGGGAACCGGCCCTGCCAGGTGTTGGCCATGAGCACTCCGCCCGGGGTGGCCTCGTCACCCCACGCGTAGCTGCCCTCGACTCCCCCGCGTGCGGCGTACTCCCATTCGGCTTCGGTGGGCAGTCGGCGCCCGGCCCAGGCCGCGTAGGCCGCCGCGTCCGGATAGGCCACCTGTACGACGGGGTGGTCGGCGGCAGCCGGGTCCCGATCGGGCCCGAACGGGTGGCGCCAGTTGGCTCCGGGCGCCCAGTCCCACCACTGACGCCAGTCCCGCAGGTCGACGGGACCGCCGGTGGGCCGGAACACCAGGGCCCCAGGCACCAGGTCGGCCTCGTCGACTCCGGGATACAGCGCGGGGTCCATCGGTTGCTCGGCGACCGTGACGTATCCGGTGGCCGCGACGAACTCACCGAACTGGGCGGTGGTGACCGAATGCTGCTCGATGGCGAACGCACCGACGGTGACGGTGTGCACCGGAGCTTCTTCGGGATAGAACGCCGTCGAACCCATCCGGAAGGTTCCGCCGGGAAGCTCAAGGAGTTCGGTGGCCACGGCACCGAGGCTAGTCACCGCCGATTGCCGAACGGCTCAGCCCGGCATGGTGATTCCGAAGTCGGCGAGCATCGCCGAACTGGCCTGGTCGAACCCCGGGGTTCCGCTGGGGGCCTCGACGCGCTCGGCGACCAGGAAATCGCCGCTGTTGGTCCAAATGTGCACGGTCCGGTCGGCATATTGGGTGCCCTCGCCCGGCCGGTCGGCCAGGATGCCCATCAGCTTCTGCCCGCTGTAGCCGCACAAGTCGCCGGGCAACACGCTGACGCTGTGGATCGAGAACTTCGCGATGCGGTCGTCGCTGTACTGATCGAACGCGTCCTGTGCGTTCCGGGTGGTCGGGCTCACGGTGATCTCGGCGGCCATCCCGGCCGGTCCGGTCAGTCGCACCGCCTCCGTGTCGGACGTCGCCTCGGTGAACCCGTCGGGTACCCCGACGGTGAGCGTCGGAGATCCCGGCGCCGGACTGCGCACCGTGACGGTCCGTCCGTCCGGGGGTGGGCAGGTGACCTCACCGGCAGCCAACACCCGCGTCGTCGTCGGTTCGACACCGTAGGCGGGCAGGGCGAATCTGGGTGCGGGCCGGCTCGACGTGATGGTCGCCGCCGGAACCGTCGTGACCGGTGCCGCCACGGTGGTGGAGGGGACAGCCGAACGGTCGACGGGGCCGCCGGCGCCGCAGCCCGCCGACACGGCGATTGCCAGCGCACCCGCACCCATCGCCACCGGCTTCATCGATCAGTCCTTGGCGAATGCCACGGCAAGTTTGCGCTCGAGGTCCTGATACGGCTCACCGGACAGGTCGACGGTGACGTGCCCGATGGTGCCGCCGGTGAAGGCGAACGGTGCCCGGTATTGCTGTGACACCGCCGATCCGGTGTTGCGGCCGACGCAGATGCCACCCCCGGCGAGCGCGAACATGCCGGGGTGGGTTTGCATCCCGGCCAACTCGGCCACCGCGTCGTCGTCGACGTACAAGGTGGTGTCCCCCACCGGGGTGTGGCTGCCTTCGACGGTGCCGGTCCGCTCGTATTGCACGCCGAAGATATGCCGCCCCAACGGGATCGGGTCGGGTGAGACCAGCGACTGCTCCTGCTCGCCCAGGAAGTTGTAGACGTAGTGCAGCCGCCCGTCGGCGATGAACAGCACGTGACCGCCGTGCGCACCGCCCTGCTTGAACAACACGCCGTGCGCGTCGGCCCCGTCCACGGTGACATCAGCGAGCACCGTGAACGACTGCCCGCGCAGTTCGGCCGCCGCGCCGAGACCGACCTCGGCGGTGTGCGGGTAGTAGGTGTAGCTGGACCGTTCACCGGCCAGGTACGGCCGCCACCGGCTCATGGTCTCGAGGAGGTTGAGATCGGCCAGTGGCAACCCGTTGTACTTGTCGGCCTCGCTGAACCACAACGCGATGAGCTCGGCGAGTTTCTCCGGCTGTTCGTCGGCCAGATCGTGGCACTGGCTGCGGTCGGCCTCGATGTGGAACAGCTCCCAGCGGTCGGCGTCGAAGTGGGACCAGCCCGACGGGGTGGCGGCGTGCACGGTGTTGGCAAACCAGCCTCTGTGCCAGATGCCGCGGGTACCGAGCATCGTGTAGAACTGAGTTTCTTTCCCTGTGGGTGCGTCCGGATCATCTAGCGCCACTTTGAAACTCACTCCGTCGAGCGGCTTCTGCGGAACCCCGCGCACGCTCGCCGGCGGGGTGATATCGAGCAGGTCGTAGATGGTCGGGGTGATGTCGCAGACGTTGATGTAGTTGTCGCGTACCGCGCCGTGGGCGCCGATACCGTTGGGCCAGGAGATGATTGCGGTGTCAGCGATTCCACCCTCATGAGAGGCGTAGCGCTTGAACAGCTTGTAGGGGGTGTTGAACGCCATCGCCCAGCCGATCGGGTAATGGTTGTAGGTCTCGGGCGACCCGAGCCGGTCGATGAACCTGAGCCCTTCCTCGGCGGTGTCGATGTAGCCGTTGAAGAACTTGGTCTCGTTGACCGAGCCGTTCGGCCCGCCCTCGCCGCTGGCCCCGTTGTCGGAGATCACCACGATGATCGTGTTGTCGAGTTGCCCCGTCTCCTCCAGAAAGTCCAGCACCCGGCCGATCTGAGCGTCGGTGTACGTCAGGAACCCGGCGAACACCTCGGCCATCCGGGCGAACAACCGCTTCTCGTCGTCACTCAAGCTGTCCCACGGCCGCACGGTGTCCTGGGCAGGCCAGGGTTCACCGTTGGGTCCAGTCACATCGGCATACGGGTTGACCGGTGACAGTTCGGTGTCGGGCGGCACGATGCCCAGCCGCTTCTGGTTCGCCAGCACGATGTCGCGGTAGGCCTCATAGCCCATGTCGAACCGGCCGGCATAGCGGTCGGCCCATTCCTTGAACACGTGGTGCGGGGCGTGGCCGGCGCCTGGGCACAGGTAGGTGAACCACGGTTTGTCCGGGGCGATCACCTTGGCGTCCCGGATGAACTCGATGGTCTTGTCAGCCAGGTCCTGCGACAGGTGGTAGCCCTCCTCGGGGGTGGCCGGCGGATCGACCGGATGGTTGTCGTACATCAGGTCGGGGTACCACTGATCGGTCTCGCCGCCCATGAATCCGTAGAACCGCTCGAATCCACGTGAACACGGCCAATGCCGTTTGGTGGCAGCAAGGTTCGACTCTTCCAACGGCGTCAGGTGCCACTTGCCCACGCAGTAGGTGTTGTAGCCGTTCTCGGCGAGCACCTCCGGCAGCAGGGCGGTCTCGAAAGGAATTCGCCCGTTGCAGTTGGGGAATCCGTCGGTGAACTCCTCGATGGTGGCCATACCGACCGTGGTGGCGTTACGGCCGGTGAGAAGTGCGGCCCGCGTGGGTGAGCACAACGCGGTGGTATGGAACTGCGACAACCGGACGCCGCGTTCGGCGATGCGGCTCATCGCGGGCATGGCCACCAAGCCACCGAAACAGTCCCAGGTGGCGATGCCGGTGTCATCCCACACCAGGTACAGGACGTTCGGGGCATCCTCGACCGCGGTCGGTGCCGCATACGGCCCCCAGTCCGGTTCGGAATCCCGGACATCCAATTCGATCTTGCCGTTGAACGCTGAGTTGACCGCTGAATTGAAAACGGTAGCCATGGCGACCTCACTCCGGTTGGCGATTCGGCACCGCTAGCACTGGTCGCGCAGAGATTACACCTGCTCGCTGGTGTTTATCGGGGAAACTGACGGAGCTGCCCAGCTGCCGACCCGCGTCACGAATTCAGTCGCGCGGCAATGCCGTCGAGCAGGAGATTGAGGGCCGATTCAAACCCACTGCCCCGCATCGACTCGTCGAGCAGACGGCTGGTGGCGGCAATGTTGGGGTGCGTCTCGGCGGGTAGCCGGGCGTACGTGTCGCGCCACGTGTCGTCGTCGTGGGCTTGATGTTCGGCGGGCAGCGCTTCGAAGGCGGCATCGAGCGCGGCGAACCCGAGCATCTGGTCGATGAAGGCGTGATACACGTCGACGGCTTCGCGCTCGGGAAATCCGGCCGTCCGCAGCAGCCCCAGAACCGTTTCGATGACCTGGATCTCGTGGGGCCCTCCGGTCACCCGGCTCGCGGCCAGCACCCCGGCCTGCGGGTGTTCGACATAGACGCGGTGCACCCGCACGCCGAGTTCCCGCATGTCTTCCCGCCACCGACCGGTCGGTTCCCACCCCTCGACCACGCGCCGCAGCAGCTCGTCGGTGATGGCGAGCACCACGTCCTCAATGCCGCGGAAGTAGCGGTACAGAGCGGTCGGGTCAGCGCCGAGGGCGGTGCCGAGTCGCCGGACCGTCAGGCCCGTCGCGCCGTGGTGCCGCAGCACGCGCAGTGCACCCTCGACGATGAGCTCCTCGGACAGGACCACGCCCTGTTTGGTCTGCCGCCGGCGTCGCCGTGGCGACTCGGATTTCAACGTTCGGCCCATCCGCACTGCCTCCGGCACTCATGTCACCGCCCTTGCCCCATTGTGCGGCGTTGCAGCGCCTCGGCGCACCGGAACCCTATGAGTCGAACCCCAGCCCGACCGCGTCGAGCGCCTTCAACAGGACGTTACGACGCCCCTGCCGATGGTCGGCGCGGTCGAGTGACCAGCGGGTGGCCTGAATTCCGGCCGAGGCCAACGGCTCTGGCGGGAACGGCAGCGGCATCGACTTGACCATCTGGAGTTCGGTCCGCGCCGTCGGCGTACCCGAGAAGCTGTCGAGCATGACCTCGGCGGCGAAACGGGTGGCTGCCACGCCCAGGCCGGTGAACCCCGCGGCGTATCCCACCCGGCCTCCACACGCCGACCCGAAGAAGGCGCAGAATCGCGTCGAGGTGTCGATCATGCCCGCCCAACGATGGCTGAACCCGACGTCCTCCAGTTGTGGGAACGTGGTGAAGAAATGGCCGGCCAGCCGACGATAGGTGACATCGCGGTCTTCGTATCGAGGCCGGATCCGGCCGCCGAAGTGATACACGGCGTCGTACCCGCCCCACAGGATGCGGTTGTCCTTGGACAACCGGTAGTAGTGGAACTGATTCGACATGTCACTGATGCCCTGCCGGTGACCCCAGCCGATGTCGGCCAACTGGGCATCGGTGAGCGGTTCGGTCATCAACGCATAGTCGTAGACCGGGACCGTGTGGTACCGGTAGCGCTTCAACAGCGACGGGAAACCGTTGGTGGCCAGTATCACTCGGTCGCTTCGCAGCGACGCGCGTTCGGTGCGCACGGTCAACCGCCCGCCTCGGCGGTCGGGCCCGACACCGAGCACCTTGCTGTGTTCGTAGATGTCCACACCGAGTTCAACTGCCGCACGGGCGAGTTCGTTGACGAGCTTGGCGGGATGCACGAGTGCCGCACTGTCCTTTGCCCACCTGCCGGCCAGGTAGGTGGGCGAATCGACCTCCGCCCGGATGGCCTGCCGATCTAGATACAGATGTCCCGGCCGCGGCGGGGCGGCCGCCAGTTCGTCGGCCTGATAGGGCTCGAGCGCGACCGCGATGGTGCCGGTCCGTTCGAAATCACAATCGAGACCCAGTGCACCGACGGTCTTCTCGATGGCGTCGAGGTTCTCCATCCCCAACCGGTCGAGGGCGTCGATCTCATCGGGCCAGCGGTTGCGTCCGTTCTCCTCACCGTGGGTGAGCGAGGCTTCGACGAAACCGCCGTTGCGGCCCGAGGCCGCCCATCCGAGCGTCTGCCCCTCGAGCAGTGCCACCCGCATGCCCGGGTCACGCTGCTTGGCCAGCAGGGCCGACCAGAGACCCGTGTACCCGCCGCCGACCACCACCAGGTCGTACTGCGACGAGGCCCGGGTCAGCGCCGGATGGCGGGGCTGAGCCGGCACATCGTCGAGCCAGAACGGCCGCAGGACGGTGGTAGCCAACGAACGCTCAATGAGGCTGTCGGCGGGAACGCTTCGTTCGAAAACAGTGTGCACGGGTTTCTTCTCGGGTGGCGGTGTACCACCTAAGTAAGACTGACCCGCAGCACTAGCTCAAGGGTGTTGACGTAAGGCCCTACGGCGTGACGATGTTGAACCAGAACGGGAAGGTGTCCATCAGTCCGATGAACTCGCTGACCGAATCCCGGTTTCCGTCGACGGCGACTTTCTTCTGATCGATGCCGTCATCGAGCTTCAGCTTCCCCAACTGGATCTGGTTCATCGTCTCTTTGGACAGCGTGAGGCTCGCATTGGCATCGCCGATCTTGCCTGGTGCGTAGTTCAGCACGCCGTTCTCGACGAACAGGGTGTAGTCCTGCTTCAGGTCGTCGAACGTGACGTTGAGCTTGATGTTCTTGCCCGCCGCCTTCGGTCCGTTCAACCGCACCCCGAGGTAGTCGAACATCATCTCGGGCGGCATGGCCTCGATGGTGTCGGGGCTCGCGGTATCTGTGCCACCGGCAGTCGGCACCCCGTTGCGGAGCTCGTAGGCGCCCTGCAGATACACCGAGCGCCACGGGCCGGACTCGGCCTGATAGCCCATCTGCTCGTAACTGTCGGCCAGCAGGTTCTTTCCGTTCGCACTGTCCGGATTGGCAAACACCACCTGCTTGAGCACCATGGCGGTCCAGCGGTAGTTGCCGTTGTCGAAATCCTTCTGAGCCTTCTCCAGAATCGCATCTTCACCACCCATGTACTCGACGTACTTCTTGGCCGCGTCCACCGGCGGCAGGTCGTCGAGGTCGGACGGATTGCCGTCGTACCAGCCCATGTAACGCTGGTACACCGCACGTGAGTTGTGCTTGAGGGTGCCGTAATAACCACGGTCGGGCCAGTACGTGTTGATTTCGGGCGGGAACTGAATCTCTTCCGCGATCTCCGAACCCACCAGACCCTGATTCATCATGCGCACCGACTGGTCGTGCATGTACTTGTACATGTCACGCTGCTTCTTCCAGTAGTCGATGATGTTGGCATTGCCCCACTTCGGCCAGTGGTGGCTCTGGAACTTGACCTCGGTGTTGGGCCCGTACGTCCGGATCGTTTCGTTGAGGAAGCTGGCCCACTTCAGCGCGTCACGCACCTGCGCCCCGCGCAACGTCAGCAGGTTGTGCATGGTGTTGGTGGTGTTCTCGGCCATCCACATGGCTTTGAACTGCGGGAAGAACGTGTTCATCTCGGTCGGCGCCTCGGTGCCCGGAGTCATCTGGAACTCCATGTCGACACCGTCGACGGTCATCTTGGTTCCGGTCGTGCTGATGATGTCGGTCGGAATGATCAGCGTCGGCACCCCGGTAGACACCGTCTGCCCCAGACCACCATTGACGCCACCCTCCGCGTTTCGGGGCAGCAGGGCGCCGTACATATAGATCGCGCGCCGCGACATCGCGTTGCCGGCGATGACATTCTCGTTCACCGCATCCTCGACGAAGGCTTGCGGCGCGATGATTTTCACCTTGCCGGAGTCGACGTCAGCCTGGTTCACGAGGCCGCGCACACCACCGTAGTGGTCGACATGCGAGTGGCTGTGGACCACGGCGACAATCGGGCGATTCCCAAGCTTCGTGTTCGCCAGATCCAATGCGGCCTTGGCGGTCTCGGGCGAGATCGCCGTGTCGATCACGACCCAGCCGGTGTCACCCTTGATGAAGGTCACGTTCGACAGGTCGTAGCCGCGCACCTGGTAGATCCGATCAGGCACGACCTCGAACAGGCCGTACTCCATACACAGCTGGGCATTACGCCACAGGCTGGGATTGACGGTCTCCGGGGCCGGCTTGTCGTCGGCAATGTAGGTCTTGTATTCCTCAAGGTCCCACACGACATTGCCATTCGCGTCCTTGATCGTCAGTGTCTCCGGACGTTCGATCAGCCCCCGCTTGGCGTCTTCGAAATCAGCCTTGTCGTTGAACGGGAGCGTATCGAGTAGCTTCTGATTGGCTGCCTTGGTCGCGTCGGTCGCGCCTTTGACGCTGTTGTCGGTCTTCACTCCGCCACTGCCGCCGGCTGATCCGCCGGAGTCGCTGTCACAGCCGGCCAGCAGCGTGGACACGGCCACGGTGCCGACACCGGCGACAGCCAGGCCCCCCAGCAGCTTGCGCCGCGGCAACTGCGCACGGACTTCGTTGTTCTCACCGGCACTTTGCGACTTCGAATCGGGATCCATGCGAGCAAATTATGCTGCTCGCCCAACCGCATCTGCAGGCGAATCGCCGGACCGATCCGACCCGTAGCTCCAGATCAGCGACTTCGCGGGAATTCGGGTCGCGCACAAAACAAATGGATATCGCGTTGCTGAAAACCGTGCAGCAAATCGTGAGGAGATCAGATGGATACGTTGATCGCACCATCTGTCTGGGTGACGGTGAATTGACCAGACCCGCGAGCAGACACAAAAGTGCCCCAAACCCGAAGGTTTGGGGCACTTTTCAGTCTGCTCGCGCGGAGAAGGCTACTTGGCCTTCTCCAGCACCTCGACCAGCCGCCACCGCTTGGTGGCCGACGTCGGCCGGGTCTCCATCAACGAGACGCGGTCGCCGATACCGGCATCGCCGTTCTCGTCGTGCGCCTTGACCTTGGTGGTGGTCCGGATGATCTTGCCGTAGAGCGGGTGGCTCTTACGAGATTCCAGCTCGACCACGATGGTCTTCTGCATCTTGTCGCTCACCACGTAGCCGATGGCGGTCTTGCGACGGCCACGGGGCTTCTCGGTGGCCGGCGTGTGCTTGGGGCCTTTAGTCTCTGCCATTACGAATCCTCACCAACGGGTCCGGAAGCCAGACCCAACTCACGTTCACGCAGCACGGTGTAGACCCGTGCAATCTCCTGGCGCACGACGCGCAGCCGACGGTTGTTGGCCAGCTGACCGGTTGCCATCTGGAAGCGCAGGTTGAACAGCTCTTCCTTGGACTCGCGCAGCTTTGCCGTCAACTCGGTGTCGGACAGTTCACGCAGCTCACCAGGAGTAGTTCCCACTGCCATCAGAACTGCTCCTCTCGACTCACGATGCGTGCCTTGATCGGCAGCTTGTGGATTGCGCGAGTCAGTGCTTCCTTGGCGATCTTCTCGTCGGGGTAGCTGATCTCGAACAAAATGCGGCCCGGCTTGACGTTGGCAATCCACCACTCCGGCGAACCCTTACCGGAACCCATGCGGGTCTCGGCAGGCTTCTTGGTCAGCGGGCGGTCCGGGAAGATGTTGATCCAGACCTTGCCGCCACGCTTGATGTGCCGGTTGATGGCGATACGAGCGGACTCGATCTGCCGGTTGGTGATGTAGGCGTGGCCGAGGGCCTGGATGCCGTAGTCACCGAAGCTCACCGACGTGCCACCGCTGGCGATGCCGCGCTGGCGCGGGTGATGCTGCTTGCGGTGCTTGACCTTACGGGGAATCAGCATGGTTTAGCTCTCCGTGCTCTCAGCGGCCGGCGCAGCCTCGACAGCAGCGGCCTCAGTAGCTGCGGGCGCATCTCCGGTCGCAGCGCGGCCGGCCTCAGTGCTCGTCGCCGTGGTGCCCGAGGAACCGCTACGACGCGGCCGGGTACCCGACGGACGCTCACGACGCGGCCGGTCGCTGGCCGGTGCGGCGGCGGTCAGCTCACGCTTGCCACCGACGATGTCGCCCTTGTAGATCCACACCTTCACGCCGATCCGACCGAAGGTGGTCTTGGCCTCGTAGAGGCCGTAGTCGATGTCCGCGCGCAGCGTGTGCAGCGGAACCCGACCCTCGCGGTAGAACTCCGAGCGGCTCATCTCAGCACCACCGAGGCGGCCCGAGCACTGCACCCGGATGCCCTTGACGTTGGGCTGGCGCATGGCCGACTGGATCGCCTTGCGCATCGCGCGGCGGAACGCCACACGGTTGCTCAGCTGCTCGGCCACACCCTGAGCGACGAGCTGTGCCGTCGACTCGGGGTTCTTCACCTCGAGGATGTTCAGCTGAACCTGCTTCTTGGTCAGCTTCTCCAGGTCGGCACGGATGCGGTCGGCCTCGGTGCCGCGGCGACCGATGACGATGCCGGGACGCGCGGTGTGGATGTCAACGCGGACCCGGTCCCGGGTGCGCTCGATCTCCACGTCGGCGATGCCGGCGCGCTCAAGACCCGTAGCCAGCAGACGCCGGATGGCGACGTCTTCCTTCACGTAGTCCTTGTACTGCTTGTCGGCGTACCACCGGGACTTCCACTCGGTGGTGATACCGAGCCGGAAGCCGTGGGGATTGATCTTCTGGCCCACTACTCCGAGCCTCCCTTCGTCTCGGCCGTGCCCTTCACGGCGGCGGCCTTGCTGCCCTGTGCACGACGGCTGCGTGCCGAGGCGGCGGGCGCACCCTTCTGCTTGGGCGGACGGCTCTCCACGATCACCGTGATGTGGCTGGTGCGCTTGCGGATCCGGAACGCACGCCCCTGGGCACGCGGACGGATGCGCTTGGCGGTCGGACCCTCATCGGCGTGGATGGTCGCAACCACCAGCGTCGTCGGGTCCAGGCCCTCGTTGTTCTGCGCGTTGGCGGCAGCGCTCGCGATCACCTTGGCGACCGTCTCGCTGGCACCCTGCGGCGCCCACCGCAAGATGTCGAGGGCTTGCTCGACGCTCTTGCCGCGGACCAGGTCGATGACACGACGGGCCTTGCTGGCGGAGACACGCACGAAACGTGCCTGCGCCATCGCGGATGGGTATTCAGTGACTGTGGTACTCATCGCCGCTTGCTCTTCCGGTCGTCCTTGATGTGACCCTTGAAGGTGCGCGTCGGGGCGAATTCGCCCAACTTGTGCCCGACCATCGCCTCGGTGACGAACACCGGGACATGCTTGCGGCCGTCATGCACCGCAAAGGTATGCCCGATGAAGTCGGGGAGGATGGTCGACCGACGCGACCAGGTCTTGATGACCTGCTTGGTGTTCTTGTCGTTCTGAACGTCGACCTTCTTGAGAAGATGGCCGTCGACGAACGGACCCTTTTTGAGACTACGAGGCATCGCTCCTACTCCTTCCGCTGCCTAGCGCTTGTTCTTGCCGGTGCGCCGGCGACGGACGATGAGCTTGTCGCTCGGCTTGTTGGGCTTGCGGGTGCGGCCCTCAGGCTTACCCCACGGGCTGACCGGATGGCGGCCACCAGAGGTCTTACCCTCACCACCACCATGCGGGTGGTCGACCGGGTTCATCACGACACCACGGACGGTCGGGCGCTTGCCCTTCCACCGCATACGGCCGGCCTTACCCCAGTTGATGTTGGCCTGCTCCTTGTTGCCGACCTCGCCGACGGTGGCGCGGCAGCGCACGTCGACGCGGCGGATTTCACCGGACGGCATACGCAGCGAGGCGTAGGTGCCTTCCTTACCCAGCAACTGGATGCTGACACCGGCAGAGCGGCCCATCTTGGCACCGCCACCGGGCCGCAGCTCCACAGCGTGGATCACGGTACCGGCGGGGATGTTGCGCAGCGGCAGGCTGTTGCCCGGCTTGATGTCGGCGTTCGGCCCCTGCTCGATCACGTCGCCCTGCTTCAGGCCCTGGGGCGCGATGATGTAGCGCTTCTCGCCGTCCAGGTAGTGAAGCAGCGCGATGTTCGCGGTGCGGTTGGGGTCGTACTCGATGTGCGCAACCTTGGCGTTGACGCCGTCCTTGTCGTGGCGACGGAAGTCGATGACGCGGTAGGCACGCTTGTGGCCACCACCCTTGTGCCGGGTGGTGATCCGGCCGTGGGCGTTACGACCACCCTTGCCGTGCAGCGGGCGAATCAGCGATTTCTCCGGAGTCGAACGAGTGATCTCGGCGAAATCGGAGACGCTGGCACCGCGACGACCCGGAGTCGTCGGCTTGTACTTGCGAATTCCCATATCAGTTAAATCCTCTTAGTTCCCGGCTTACGCCGGGGCTCCGAACAGTTCGATCGGCTTGCTGCCGGCGACCAGGGTGACGATGGCACGCTTGGTGTCCTTGCGCTTGCCGAAGCCCGAGCGGGTGCGCTTGCGCTTGCCCTGGCGGTTGGCGGTGTTCACCGAACTGACCTTGACGTCGAAGATCTTCTCAATGGCGATCTTGATCTGCGTCTTGTTCGAATCCGGGTGCACGACGAACGTGTACACGTTGTTCTCGATCAGCCCGTACGACTTCTCCGAGATGACCGGAGCCAGGATGATGTCGCGGGGGTCGGTCACGGTAGCCATCAGGCCGACACCTCCTCTTTCGTATTCGCAGCGATGTACGCGTTCAGCGCCTCGACGCTGAACACCAGATCGTCCGCACGGAGCACGTCGTAGGTGTTGAGCTGATCCGGCGAGATCACGTGCACACCAGGCAGGTTGCGGACGCTACGGGCGCCGACCTCATCGGTGCGGCCGATGACGACGAGAACCTTCTTGTTCTCGGTCAGGCTGCCCAGGAACGCCTTGGCGCTCTTGGTCGACGGGGTCTGACCCTCCACCAGTTCGGTGATCGCGTGGATCCGCTCGTTGCGGGCCCGGTCCGAGAGCGCACCGCGCAGGGCGGCGGCGATCATCTTCTTCGGGGTCCGCTGGCTGTAGTCGCGCGGCTGCGGGCCGTGCACGACGCCACCGCCGGTGAACTGCGGCGCACGGGTCGAGCCCTGACGAGCCCGGCCGGTGCCCTTCTGCCGGTACGGCTTCTTGCCGCCACCGGAGACCATGGCGCGGGTCTTCGTCGCATGCGTGCCCTGGCGCTTGGCGGCCAACTGAGCGTTGACGACCTGGTGCATCAGAGCGATGTTGGGTTCGACGTCGAACAGGGCGTCGGGCAGCTCGATGGAGCCGTCCTTCTTGCCTGCCGGCGTCTTCACATCAATTTTGAGAGTCATTACTTCTCGCCTCGCTTGATTGCGCTGCGGACAACCACCAGACCACCGTTGCGTCCGGGGATGGCGCCCTTGATCAACAGCACGCCGTTCTCGGCATCGACCTTGTGAACCTTGAGGTTCTGCGTGGTCACCCGGTCGTGGCCCATGCGGCCCGACATCCGGGTGCCCTTGAACACGCGGCCCGGGGTGGCACAGCCACCGATGGAGCCGGGGCGGCGGTGCACGGCCTGGGCGCCGTGGCTGGCGCCCTGACCGGCGAAGCCGTGACGCTTCATGGTGCCGGCGAAGCCCTTGCCCTTGCTGGTGCCGGTCACGTCGACGTAAGCACCGTCGGCGAAGATCTCGGCGGTCAGCTCCTGGCCCACCTCGTACTCGGCGGCAGCAGCTTCGTCGACCCGCAGCTCAGCCAGGTGGCGGCGCGGGTTGACACCCGCGGCGGCGTACTGACCGGTGACGGGCTTGTTGACCTTGCGCGGGCTGATCTCGCCATAGGCGAGCTGCACGGCGCTGTAGCCGTCGCGCTCGGGGGTACGGATAAGGGTCACCACGTTGGGGCCGGCCTTCACGACCGTCACCGGGACGACTTTGTTGTTCTCGTCGAACACCTGCGTCATGCCCAGCTTGGTGCCCAAAATGCCTTTTCTAGCCATTTTTCTCGGGTCTCCTACTGGATATTGACGTCGACACTGGCCGGCAGGTCGATACGCATGAGCGCGTCAACCGTCTTCGGCGTCGGGTCGAGGATGTCGATCAGTCGCTTGTGGGTGCGCATTTCGAAATGCTCGCGCGAGTCCTTGTACTTGTGCGGCGACCGGATGACGCAGTAAATGTTCTTCTCAGTCGGCAACGGCACGGGGCCCACGACGCTGGCACCGGTACGGGTGACCGTCTCGACGATCTTGCGCGCCGAGGCATCAATGGCCTCATGGTCGTAGGCCTTGAGCCTGATGCGGATCTTCTGTCCCGCCACGCTTCTCCTACCTCTACTTCGTACATTGGCCGGCCGTACCGAAGCCTCGATGGGAGATCCCACCGAAACCCGTCGGGCCTGTGCCTCGGCGCGGGTGCGCCGAGAATTGCCGCCGCTGTTTACCTGTCTGTGGTCCACCGGCCCCCGCGGTCGGGCGTGTCGCCTTCGCGCACACTATCTCGCCCTGGAATTCAGTCGCGATCTAGTGTTGGGACCGGATGCGCCCGTGGGGGCGCGGGTCGTATGCCTGGCCAGGAATACCCGGCGCAAGGCAACCCGAACAGTATGCCTTAGATCCGGGCATGCTCCAAATCCACGATCGAGCAGGTCGGGGACCGGCCGGATGCAGTCCGCTTATGTAGCGCCATGGCGGAAAAATGCTCGTCCGGCCGCCACCGCGCTTCGCACGCGACAGCCCCGTTCCACCGAACTTACTTCTGAGTAAGGTATGGCGCATGACGCAGTCTCCTGTGAGGACACCCAGCGCTACCTATAAGGCATGGAAGAAGTTGTCACCGCTGCCCGGTGGCAGCTGGGCGTTCTCCGCGGCGGCCATGGCCCGGGTGCCCTATTTCGCCTCGATCCTCCCCCACGTCGTCCGCATGGAGCCCGGCCTGGCCGAGGTGACGGTGCCGAAGTGGTTCTACGTCTACAACCACCTGCACACCGTGCACGCGATCGCATCGTGCAATGCCGCCGAGATGGCGATGGGCATGCTGATGGAGGCCACGGTGCCGACGACCCACCGCTGGATCCCCAAGGCGATGAACGTTCAGTACCTCGCCAAGGCCACCACCTCCCTGCAGGCCAGGGCCGAGCTGACCCCGCCGGATTTCGGCACCATCACCGAAGGCACCGACATCGTGGTGCCGGTCAGCATCACCGACCGCCACGGCGTCGAGGTGGTGCACGCCGACATCACCACCTGGGTGACACCGGTCTAGCGGTCCTGTTCCAGCGGCGCTAGTCGAGATAGGTGCCGTGACCCTCGCGCACCAGCGCGCCGTCGAACAGCAGCACCTCGTTGACCAACCCGCCTTTCTGATTGCGGTAGTGGATCACCAGGGCCGACTCGCCACGGTATGTGGCGAGCACCTCGAAATGCAGATCCGGCATCCCGACGAGCGCAGTGGTCCAGTAGTGCCGCAGCGCATCCTTGCCCCGCACCACACCCCCGGTCTCGGGCAGGAGACGCGCCGCGACCGGCGAACTGAACAACACATCGTCGTGAAAGTGCACCAGCACCGCCTCCACGTCGTGCGCATTCCATGCGTTCACCCATTCCTCGGCGAACGCATGTGGATCCGGTGTCGCCATCGAGTTCACTTCTCCCTCAGCCCGGCCCAGAAGGGGCATTGATGCTCGCGTGCATAGCCACTGTCGACACGACTGCCGTCGGCCTGCAACGACATTCGGGCGCCGTCGCCCCCCGGATCGAAGCCTGGCCAGCCCGGCTGACCATCGACCGCAGGATTGCCGGTGCGCACGAAAGCGCTCCAGTAGTCGATCATCTGGTCCGAGAGCCGTTGCTGTGCCGGAGCCAACGGGGGCGCCCCACCGACGTCGAACAGGTAGCGAAGCTCCAGCGAGTGACTGGCGCCGACCGGGAAGGGCAGAGTTCGCAGAACTTCCGGCGCCGGGGCGGAGCGATCGTTGAACTCGTAGGCATAGACCGGCCGGGTCCGGGACAGCTCACCGGCCATCCGCTCCGAGACGCAGGCAAAGGCACCGTCGGTCACGGCCGCCGAATATGCCTGTGCCACGCCGCCGTACCGATCGATCGGGTAGTGCGCGCCGACCGCTGCAGCGTCGACGCCGAAGGTCTCGGACAGGAGTCGCGGATAATCCGCCGCCGAGTAGCGCTGACCGTGCCGCAGATAGCGCAGGGCTACGAACAACGTGAACTCATCTCGGGTGGTGCCGAGTAGCACCGGCACCGGATCGGCGCGGTCAGATCCGAATGCCGCCAACGGGTCCTGAGGAATCAACGCCGAACCGGTGACCGGACCGGTCAGCTCGTCGCTGCCGATATTGAAGTACCACACCGGCTTTCGTAACCGGTCCACCGGCAGTGCCCGCAAGCAGGTGGCCGCCACCACGAGATCGGGACATCCGACCGCGGCCGCGTAATCGGATGAGCGTCGCGTCGCGGTGGCCAGGCCGGCCTGCGCCTGGCACGGTGCGCTCATCAGGATCGCAGCCCGGAACAATCCCGTCGAACCCGGCGAAACCAGATGGTCACACACCGACATTCCACCCGCGGATTCCCCGGCAACGGTGACCTTTTCGGGATCGCCACCGAAATCGGCGATGTTGTCGCGGACCCACCGCAGTGCCGCCTGCTGGTCGGCCAGGCCGTAGTTGCCGATGTCACCAGCGGACCCCAGGGCCGGATGAGCCAGGAACCCCAACGTGCCGAGGCGGTAGTTGATCGTCACCACCACGATGTCACCGCGCACGGCCAACCGCGCCGCGTCGTAGATACCGCTGCTGCCGCCCGCGAACGCGCCGCCGTGGATCCACACCATGACGGGGCGCAACTTATCCGAGACCGGCGGCGTCCAGACGTTCAGACTCAGGCAGTCCTCGGCGGTGTTGGCCCCGCGTTCGGGATCCAGATCGGGGTCCTGGATGCACCGCGGCCCGGGCCGGGTGGCGTCGCGCTCCCCCGGCCATCCCGGCGCGGGGCCCGGCGCGGCGAACCGCATGGGCCCCACCGGCGCGGCGGCGTACGGCACGCCGGCGAACAGGCGGTGGTCGGATGCCACTGTGCCGCGCAGGGTTCCGGCTGCGGTCTGGACGAGCGCCGGGTTCCGCCCCTGCCCGTGCCCCGGCGGATGAACGGCCGGATCACTCGGCGTCGCACCGCGACCGCCACCCCACGCACAACCTCCGACCAGCATCGCCAGCACTGCCAGCAACGCGACGACGCGACGCCCGGACCGCATGCCAGCGAGCGTACGGGGCGGATCGCCAAAATCAGCTCCCTTACGTGGCGCCGATCACATATGGTGGTAGTTGACACCCGTCAAGTCCCGGTAGTGAGGAGTCCGAATGAGCGCGCCGACGATGGATGACGCCGCGAAGGTGCTCGCCGATCCGGCGGCTTACGCCGACGATGCACGCCTGCACACCGCGCTGACCCATTTGCGCGCCAACAATCCGGTGGCCTGGGTCGACAACCGGCCCTATCGACCGTTCTGGGCGATCACCAAGCATGCCGACATCATGGCCGTCGAGCGCGACAACGAGCTCTTCATCAGCGAGCCACGCCCGCTGCTGGCCACGGCGGCCGCCGACGACATGGCCAAGCAACAGCTGGAGGCCGGCATGGGCCTCCGGACGCTGATCCACATGGACGACCCGCACCACCGCAAGGTTCGGGCCATCGGCGCGGATTGGTTCCGCCCCAAGGCAATGCGAGCGCTCAAGGTCCGCGTCGACGAGCTCGCCAAACGCTATGTCGACAAGATGCGCGACATCGGGCCCGAGTGCGATTTCGTCACCGCGATCGCCGTCGACTTCCCGCTCTACGTGATCATGTCCCTGCTCGGGCTGCCCGAGGATGACTTCGCTCGCATGCACATGCTGACCCAGGAGATGTTCGGCGGCGACGACGAGGAGTACCAGCGCGGCAAGTCCCTGGAGGACGGCCTGGCGGTCCTGCTGGATTTCTTCGCCTACTTCTCATCGCTGACCGCGTCGCGCCGCGCCAACCCGACTGAGGATCTGGCCTCGGCCATCGCCAACGGCACCATCGACGGGGAACCGCTGTCCGACGTCGACACCGCCTCCTATTACGTCATCGTCGCCAGCGCCGGACACGACACCACCAAGGATGCGATCTCCGGCGGATTGCACGCGCTCATCGAGAACCCTGACCAGCTCGCCAGGCTGCGCACGCAGCCCGAGCTGATGGGCACCGCCGTCGAGGAGATGATCCGGTGGACCACCCCGGTCAAGGAATTCATGCGCACCGCCACGGCCGACACCACCGTGCGCGGCGTGCCGATCGCCAAGGGCGAATCCGTCTATCTGGCCTACGTTTCGGGTAACCGTGACGAGGAAGTCTTCGACAATCCGCACCGCTTCGACGTCGGACGGGACCCGAACAAGCACCTGGCGTTCGGATACGGCGTGCACTTCTGCCTGGGGGCAGCACTGGCCAGGATGGAGATGAGCAGCTTGTTCACCGAGCTCCTGGGCCGACTGGACTCCATCGAATTGGCCGGCACGCCAGAGCTTTCCGCGACCACGTTCGTCGGCGGACTCAAGCACCTGCCGCTTCGTTACTCGCTGCGCTGACGCTCGGGCCGCCGGTGGGTGGCCAGGAAGCCATCCACTGCTGCGCGCACGCAGGCGGTGTAGTCGAATCCCGGCAGCGTGCTGAGCTTGCCCAGCACGATCGGACCCAGCAGCAGCGCGGCAGCCTGCGTGCGATCCACCTCACCGAGTTCGGCGATAGCTTCGGGACTGTCGAAGATCGCCTCGAACGGCACCGCATACTGCTCGGCCACCCGCTCACGCAGGGTCCGCACCTCGGCGCTGTCACCGGTCCGCCACGGCAGTTGTTCCATGTCGCCGCCGAGCGCCAACCATGACATCGCGGTGATGCTGATCGGAGCCTCGGCGATCGAGTCGGCCTGCGCCTGAACCAGCGCGATCAGCCGGTCCCGCAGCGGGCCGTCCTCCGGTGGCATCGGCGCAGCGGGGATAAGGGCTCGAAATGCCGCGGCCAGCAAGTCATTTCCACTCGGGAAGTGCCGGTACAACGTCGCCCTGGCCACATTCGCAGCCCTGGTGACCGCGTCGACCGTCACCGCACTCGGACCACCTGACCGCAACAGCGTCGTCGCCGCATCGAGCAACCGGGCTCGCGATCGGGCCGGACGTGGGTCACCGCTGTCGGCAGTCATCTCCGTCACCTCCAGAAAGCATACTTACCGTCTCGCTCCGAGACTGCTAGTCTCGAAAGTTCGTCGACCAAGGAGTGCCCAGCATGACCGACACCCTCGTCGAGCCTGGCCAGGATATCGACCCAGGCATGGCCGAGTTGTCGATCCGCCAGCGTTACTGGCTACTCGTCGTCGCGTGCCTCGATGTATCGATCGTCGTCTCATCGATGGTGGCCCTCAACGCCGCGCTGCCCGACATCGCCACCCAGACCTCCGCCACCCAGGCCCAACTCACCTGGGTGATCGACGGGTACACCCTGGCATTGGCATGCCTGCTACTCCCGGCCGGCGCCATCGGAGATCGCTACGGCAGGCGCGGCGCGCTGCTGATCGGGCTCACCGTCTTCACCCTGGCATCGGCGGCACCGCTGATCTGGGACGATCCGGTTCAACTGATCGTGGCACGCGCCATTGCCGGAGCCGGAGCGGCATTCATCATGCCCGCCACCCTGTCGATGCTCACCGCCGCATTCCCGAAATCGGAACGCAACAAGGCAATTGGTATCTGGGCTGCCGTCGTCGGATCGGGTGCCATCGCCGGATTCCTGGTCACCGGCGGGCTCCTTCACTTCTGGCCCTGGCAGTCCATCTTCCTGACATTCACCATCATGGCCGTCGCCATGTTCATCCTCACCTGCACTGTCGCGTCATCGCGGGACCCCGACGCCGCGCCGCTGGACTGGATCGGCGCGATCCTCATCGGAGGTGCGGTGGCCGTGTTCGTCCTCGGCGTGGTGGAGGCACCGGTCCGCGGCTGGACGCACCCGATGGTCTGGGGCTGCATGATCGCCGGGATCGCCCTGGCCGCCCTGTTCACCATCACCCAACTGCGGCACCGTCACCCGCTGCTCGACGTCCGACTGCTCCGCAGGCCCGACTTCGCCACCGGATCGATCGGGGTGACGTTCCTGTTCTTCGCCAATTTCGGATTCTTCTTCGTCAGCATGCAGTTCATCCAGCTGGTGATGGGCTACAGCCCGATCCAGACTGCATTTGCGCTGTGCCCCTTGGCCCTTCCCGTACTCATCCTCGGCGCCACCACCCATCTGTATCTACCCCGGATCGGGTTGCGGATGGCCGTCTTCGGCGGCCTGCTGCTGATAGCGACCGGCCTGATGTGCATGCGCCTGCTCGAACTCGACTCGTCCTACCTGGACTTCACCTGGCCGCTCCTGATCATGAGCACCGGAATCGGATTGTCCACCGCCCCGGCGACATCGGCCATCATGGGCGCGGTTCCCGACGAGAAGCAGGGCGTGGCGTCTGCCGTCAACGACACCGCCCGCGAAATCGGTGCCGCCCTTGGCATCGCGGTATCCGGTTCGATCCTGGCCGCGCAGTACCAGGACCACCTCGCCCCCGCGTTGGACAGCATTCCCGACACTCTGCACGGCCCGGTGACGAACTCGTTGGCCGAGGCACTCACGGTGTCCGAGCACCTGGGTCCACAAGGCGCGGCATTCGCCCGGTTGGCCCAGCAGGCGTTCCTGGAGGCGACCAACTCGGCCCTGTTGGTGATGGCGGCAGTACTGGGAGTGGCCGCGGTCTTCGTCGCCGTGTGGGCGCCCGGCCGTGACGGCCGGCAGATCGCTGTGGTGCGCCGGTTCAGGTCGAGAGAAACTCCGCAGCCCGATGACCGATCATGGCAATGGTCGCGTGGGGGCCGCGGCTGGTGATGGCCGGCATGATCGACCCGTCCACCACCCACAGCCCCTCGACCCCCAGCACCCGGCAAGTCGGATCGAGTACCGCCTCAGGTCCTGTCCCCATCGGAGCAGTGCCGGCCAGATGCTGCGATGTCGACCATGACGCATCACCGACTTCAGCTGTGTGACTGACCAATTCGCGAGCAAGCTCAGTTCCCCGACGCAGCGTCTCGACATCTTCGGCCACCGTGTCGTAGCGGTGCTCGATCACCGGCGCCACCTTCGGGTCGGCCGACGCCAACCGGACCCGGCCCCGCGACTGCGGCCGCATCAGCGCCACCCCGAGGTGCGGAAGTTCGGCAGGGTCATGGCCGTGCCCGTGCACCATGGCCGCGAAGCCGGCGGTGTACGGACGCACCTCGATGCCATCGGCGGTGCTGAGCACGGCCTCCAGCGGCGGCAGGTCGCGGGTCGGCGTCCAGGAAACGGGTAGCACCCATTCCGGATGGTCCACCGTGTTCATACCCACCGGAACCCCGGAGATCACCTCGATGCCGAGCGCCTCCAGCTCGGCCGACGGCCCGATTCCGGACAATAGCAACAGGTATGCCGATCCGATTGCACCGGCACACAGGACAATTCGATCGGCATGCAGAACGGAGCCGTCACCGCACTGAACTCCGACAGCTCGATTCGCGCGGAACAGCACGCGGTCAACCCGGGTGTCGGTCAGCAGCCCCAGATTCGGCCGGCCCAGGGCTGGCTGCAGGTAGGCACCTCCTGGCCCAACCCTGTTGCCGCCGTTGATGTTCAGCGGAACCGCCCCCACCCCCGCAGGCAGCATCGCACCGGTATCCGAGCCGTTCAGGTCGTCGATCCAGCCGAATCCGGCACTCGCCGCTGCATCCACGAATGATGCTGTGCACCCGTCGAATTCACGTACCCGACGGACAGTTATCGGGCCACCGCCCCCGTGCAGGGCGGTGTCGAAATCCAGGTCGGTCTCGATGGCGCGGAAGTGCGGCAGCACGTCCTGCCAACTCCAGCCCGGCACCGCCCAGGTGTCGAAGTCCGTGGGCAACCCCCGGCAGAAGTAACCGCCATTGACCGCCCCGGAGCCACCCACCACCGACCCGCGGATGATCTCGGTGTGCCGGGGCGGGTTGTCGGTCAACACCGACGCATAGTGACGGACCACCGAACTGGCCGCCCCGATCGGCAGCCGCAGGGCATCGGTGATCTGTGCCGCCACCCGCGGGTCACTGGGCGCCGGGCCGGCCTCCACGATCGTCACCCGGCAGCTGGGATCGGCGGAAAGCCGTTCAGCCAGAACTGATCCAGCACTTCCGGCACCGACGATCAGGACGTCGCGCTCCAATTCCGGCTAGCTCCGCAACTGCGGCTTGAGCGCGCCCAGTTGACGCTCCCGCACCACACCGGTCCACAGGCCGACTCCGTAGGCGAGATCATCGAGACGCTTGAGCAGGATGTGAGTCAGCAGGCCGACGGGTTTGGTGTCGTCGTCGGCATTACCGCGCCGGGTAGCCCAGTCGACCACGCCGTCGAGCACCGCGGCCACCAGCACCGCATGCCGGGCCCGCCGGAACATCAGGGCGGCGACCAGGGCGACCGGCCAGTAGTGCCGACAGATCGCCGAACACAGCTGCAGCGCCGCCGACCACAGCCCGCGCGCGGCCACCGCCGCGACCTCGGTGGGTTCGGGATCGACCGTGCTGAGGGACCGTGCGATGCGCCGGCCGGTGAAGATCGCGATCACAAGCGAGCCGAGGTACCCGAAACCCGACCCCATGGCCAGGAGTAGCCACACCATCAACGTCCACCCCGAGATCACCACAGGCGCGGTCTTACCCGGATGCCGAACGCTCAACGGTGCCGCCGACGTGCCGTAGAAAGCCTTGCGGTTGAACCACTCTCGCAGATCTGTCCGATGGTCATGAGCAACCAGAGCTATCGGCTCGTACCGGAGTCGGGCGCCGGTCTCCACCAGTCGCCAACACAGGTCGACATCCTCGCCGGACTGCATTGTCTCGTCGAACCCGCCCACCGCGGCCAGCGCCGAGCGCCGGCAGATGATGGCCGCACTCGGTACATAGGACACCGGACCGTACGGCACCACCGGCGCCTCCCGCAGTCCGAGATCCAACGACGAACGCACCGCCTCGTACCGGGCCACCACATTGTCGGCGGTGTGCAGGCCGACGATGCGGGGCGCCACCAACGCCACGGCCGGATCACAGAAGTGTCCGAGCAACGCCTCCAGCCACCCGCGCCGCGGCACCACGTCGGAGTCGAGGAACCCCACGAAATCGCTCTGCGTCGCCGCCAGACCGGTGTTACGGGCGGCCGCCGGCCCCTTGCTCCGGACGTGCCGGAGCACCTGCACATCGCAGTGCATCCCGGCGAACTCTGATTGCGCCACCGGAACCGCCGAGCCGTCGTCGACCACGATCACCCGCAGACCCCGCAACGCCGCGATCAGCCGGTGCAGACCGGACACGTTGTCGCGCACCGGAATAATGACCGTCACGTCTCGGTGCGACGGCCCGCTGGGCGGACGGGGATGAGCCACCGTGGCGTCGAGCAAAGTGCGGGCCAGCTGCGCGCTCTGCGCGTCGTGCACTTCCAGGCGGCCGCCGCTGAGCATGGTCTGCGCCGTCGGCGCGAGCCGCAGCAACCGGGTCGGCGACCCGCCGAGTAGGGCCGCACCGGCCCCGAGCACCTTGACACGGCGATCCACCTGCACGGCAAAACCGTCGGGCAGCCTCGGTCCGGTCATGTCAGCAATCCGTTCCGGCCCGGCTCCCACCGCCGTATCCGACCGGCAGAGCCGTTGACCATCTCAGCAAAGATACGCTCCCCCTCGGCGGCCGTGGCGGTAGTCGGGTCACCCAGTACGCCGACTTCGCTGACCGCCGCGATCCCGCCACTGCGCATCGCCGGCATGAGCTCGGCCAGTGGGGCGGTGTTTCCCGGAGTCAGATATCCGGCGGCGACGTCGCCGGGCGAAATATGTAGCAATACAGATGTTTCGGTATGCCCCGCGTGTGCATCGGCGCCCGCGGCCGTGCACGGAACCCAACCGGCGTCGCGGCCCTCCTCGCGCAACAGGGACACCGCAGCGACCAGCGCCTCGATATTCCCCCCGTGGCCATTGACGAAGACCAGTCGCGACGCCCAGCTCGATGCAGAACGTCCGTACTCCAGCAGCAACGATCGCAGCGCCGGGGTGCCGATCGACACCGTGCCGGGAAACCCCTCGTGCTCGCCGCTGGCGCCATAGCAGACCGGCGGCGCGACCACCCAGTCACCGTCGACGTGATCGAGCAGGGCGTGCGCAACGGCGGCGGCGATACGTGTGTCGGTATCCAGGGGCAGGTGCGGGCCATGTTGCTCGGTAGAGCCCACGGGGACCATCAACATTGGCGACAGGCTGTGTAGCTGCTTCGACGTTGAGTTCCCGAGCCCGCTGGGAAAAGCCACGTGCCGATGGTAGGCCGAATTCACCTACTGTGCGCCAATTGTTGGTGCACAGGCAGCAATTGATTTGCCATAGCCTTGCCGGCACCGCCCGTAGGCATCACGTACGTCCCTCCCGCCACCCCTGTCACGCTGCACCTTAGGGTGACGGTAAGCCGTCAGGCGCCGGTTCGCGGCACACCGAGCACTCGGGTGAAGCCTTCCGGGACCAGGATGTCGTCGGGTGTCAGGTCGTGGATCGAGGACTTGCCCAACCCGCGCAACGCGGAGTCGATGCCACCGCTGAGGATGTCCAACACATTCTCGACACCCGCCTGGCCGTTGGCGGCGAGGCCCCACAGATAGGCGCGTCCGATCATGACGGCCCGGGCGCCCAGCGCCACGGCCTTGACGACATCGCTGCCCCGGCGGATCCCGCCGTCCAGCAAAACCTCGACCTGATCGCCCACCGCATCGGCGATGGCGGGCAGGCAGCGGATCGACGCCGGGGTGCCGTCTAGGTTGTTGCCGCCGTGGTTGGACACCGTGATCGCCGAAACACCCGCATCCACGGCACGTTTGGCGTCGTCGACACGCACCATGCCCTTGAGCAGGAACGGCGCGTCGCCCCACTGCTCACGCAGCCAGGCGATGTCCTCCCAGGTCGGGGGCGGCGTGCCCATCCACTGCCCGTAGGCCTCGAAGAAGGTCGGCCCGGGCTCGCCGGCCCGGCCCTGGTTCGGCACCCGCAGGTCCGGCGGACGCAGGTGCTTACCGAAGCTCCACAGCCAGCGCGGTTTGGTGAGCACCTCCGGGGACATCTTGATGATCTGCTTGAGATCCATACGCTCCGGGATCTTCGGGCTACCCCAGTCGCGGCCGTGGGAGAAGCTCCAGTCGGTCGTGGCGATGAGCCCGACGGCGCCGGCGTCCTTGGCCCGCTGCACCCGCTCGGCGATCTCGTCGCGGGACCCGAGCCAGTAGATCTGGAAGAAGATCTTGTCGTTGACGGCGGTGACTTCTTCCATCGGCTTGCTGGCGAACGAGGACAGCCCCATGGCGGTGCCCCGTGCCGCCGCCGCCCGGGCCACGGCCACCTCACCGTCGGGGTCGACGGCCTGCACTCCGGTCGGCGAAATGATGACCGGCATCGAAATGTCTTGGCCCATCACGGTTGTCGCCATCTCACGCTTCTCGGTGGCACCCACCACGTGCGGTGCGAAACCGAGCTCGGCGAACGACTCGACATTGTCGGTGACCGTCACGCCCTTTTCGCTGGCGGAGATCAGCGATGAGTAGGCAGACTTGGGGAGCCGCTTCTTCGCCCGTTGCTGGGCGATGGCGACGGTCTCGAACCAGGTATCACGAGCCATGGATTTACACCGGACTTTCGTTACAGATTCGGGCGGGCGGCATGGTCAGCAACTTCAGTGCCACCGGGCCCTGCTTGGTGCCGCGGGAGTGATCCCCGCTGGGCTTGGGTTTGATGCGCTCGGCCGCCAGGGCCGGCTCACCCCAGCCTTCGACACACTCGGGGTCCGGCCCGTCCATCGGCAGACCGGTGAAGAACTTGGCCGCCATGCAGCCGCCGCGGCAGGCGTCGTAGTGCCCGCAGCCACTGCAGGCGCCGGCCGACTGAGGCTCGCGCAGCTCGCGGAACAACGGGGAGTTCTGCCAGACGTTCTGGAATCCGGCGCCAAAGCCGGTGTCTTCCAGGATGTTTCCGGCGAGGAACTTGTCGTGGATGGCGAACGGGCAGGCATAGACGTCGCCCACCGGATCGATCAGGCACACCACTCGGCCGGCACCACACAGGTTCAGCCCGGCCAGCGCGCCGGGCTCGCCCAGGCCCGACAGGTGGAAGAACGAGTCACCGGTCAGCACCCGCTCACCGCGGGCGACCAACCAGTTGTACAGCTGGCGCTGCTGGTCCGGGGTGGGGTGCAGCTCGTCCCAGACGTCGGCGCCCCGGCCCGACGGGCGCAGCCGGGTGATCCGCAGCGTGGCACCGTAGCGGTCGGCCAGCGCCTTGAACTCGTCGAGCTGGTCGACGTTGTGGCGGGTCACCACCACCGAGATCTTGGCATCGGAAAAGCCTGCGGCGGCAAGGTTTTCCAGCGCGCGCACGGCCATGTCGAATGAGCCCTTGCCACGCACCGCGTCGTTGACCTCGGCATTGGCGCCGTCCAGGGAGATCTGCACGTCGACGTAGTCGCTGGCAGCGAGTTTCGCGGCCACCTCGGGCGTGATGCGCACCCCGTTGGTGGAGAACTTGACCCCGACGTGATGCTCGGTCGCGTAGTCGACCAGTTCCCAGAAGTCCGGGCGCACAGTCGGTTCGCCACCACCGATGTTCACATAGAACACCTGCATGCGTTCCAGCTCGTCGATGATGTCCTTGCACTGCTGGGTGGACAGTTCGCGCGGATCGCGCTTACCCGAAGAGGACAGGCAGTGCACGCAAGCCAGGTTGCAGGCGTAGGTGAGCTCCCAGGTCAGGCAGATCGGGGCGTCGAGTCCGTGTTCGAACTGCTCGACGAGCCTTGGAACAGGCGTGCGCGCGGGCGCAACAGAAGTCATTGTGGATTCCCGGGGATGAGCATCTTCGAGGACACCAGCACGCTCAGCGCGTGGAGGTAGGGGCCTTGGTCGGCGTCGGCGATGCCGACCGCGCGACATGCGGACCGGGCGTCGGGGTGATCCGCCAGAGCGTTGACCACCTCGACGACCGTCCGGTTCTTCAGAAACGACAGCTTGCGGGTTCCGAAGTGATACAGCAGGGCGCCGAACGGCTCCGGCCGCACCGCCACCTGGTGGTGTAACCGCCAGCTGGAGTCCGGGTCGAAGACCACGCCGGTTTGCGCAGCCGTATCGGCGACCTGTGTGGACACGGTCAGTAAACCCCGCACATACCGTCGATCGAGACCTCTTCGACGAGCGTCTCGGTGACGAGCTGGGTTTCGGTTTCTGCCTGCGGGTTTTGATCCATGAATCGCACCTTTCCGGTAACTGTGGGTCTCGACAATTGTGACCTGAGTCGCAATAATATGGCATCGAGTGCACAAATGGAAGGGCGGGTTCTATGCAGCAGGCGTCCGGGCCCCGTGTCGGTCGGCGTCCGTCCACCACGCAGGACCACATCACCGACGTCGCACTGGAACTGTTCGCCGCCCACGGCTTCGACGAGGTCAGTGTCGACGACGTGGCCAAAGCCTCCGGCATCGCGCGACGCACGCTGTTCCGCTACTACTCCTCCAAGAACGCCATCCCCTGGGGAGACTTCGACGCGCACCTGCAGCACCTGCGCGACCTACTCGCCGCGCTGAGCACCGAGATCCCGCTGGCCGAAGCACTGCGCGAAGCGCTGCTGTCGTTCAACACCTACGACGCCCAGGAGATGGCCCAACACCGCCGGCGCATGCGCGTCATCCTGGAAACCGCGGGGCTGCAGGCGTATTCGATGACGATGTACGCCGGCTGGCGTGAGGTCATCGCGACCTACGTGGCACAACGCATCGGCGCGACCCCCGGCGACCTGATGCCGCAGACCGTGGGCTGGCTCATGCTGGGCGTCGCGCTGTCGGCCTATGAGCACTGGCTAGCCGATGAGTCGGTCGCACTGGCCGGCGCCATTGCCGAAGCCTTCGAGCTGGCGCGGCCCGGCCTGGAAGCCCTGCCCGCCGACACCTGATCCGGCGGTATCCCGTCCCACACGGAGGCAAGCGCGGCCGGTCCCTGCGGACCGAGCCTCTCGGTGAGCATGATCGGCGTCTGCGACATGAAACGCGGTGTGCTGCCGCGATGCACGTCGGCGGCGTGCGCCGTGAACGGATGCAGCACGTACATATCGCCGGGCCGGCCGGTCGCGTGGGCCACCGGACATGTTCGGCTGGCCTCGTCCACCACGGCACCGGCTTCCAGGAACGCGACGGGATCGGGCCCCAGCACCCGGGCAACCTCACGATGGGAACCCACCCGGATCCGCGTCGGCGCATCGAGAGGTCCCACCTCCGACAGCAGGGTCAACACCAGGACGGTGTGCGGACGTCCGCTGACGGTCCACTCACCGCCCGGCAGCGGGGTGTTGGCGTCGATGTGCCAGCCCCGGTCCTCCGCAGGCGGATCGACCGGAAACCGGACCGGGATGTTGCCCAGGGCGCCAGGCCGCAGCCAACCTCCGTGTCCGCAGATCGCGTCGAGGGCATCGGTGAGCGCGACATTGCCCACCAGTTGCCGAAACGGGCCGGTACCGGTCAGGTCAGCCGCCCACACCGCCGGACTGGTCCACGACGCCGGCGCATCCGGAGACAGCCCGATCTGCGTCCAGAGCAGATCCCGGGCCGCATCGGCGATTTCGGCCGGAGCGGCCTGTTCGACCTTGACGAACCCGTCCCGCTTGAATACCTCGACATCCACCACACCAACCACCATGACGCACCCCGACTGACCGGCGCCACCGAATTTCCCGCGAAAAAACTTCACCCAAGACCGTCGGAGTTCGGTGCCCGGCGGCGACGATAAGGGTGTGAGCGCCGAAACAGACGCTCCGCGGGCGCTGCTGAGGTGCTACGACGAGGCCCTGCCGGCGGTGTACGGCTACTTCGTACGCCGGTGCGGCGACCGCGGAACCGCCGAGGACCTGACGTCGGAGACGTTCCTGGCCGCCATGGACGCGGCCCGCAGACCGTCGCCGCCACCGATCTCGGTGGCCTGGTTGATCGGGGTGGCCAGGCACAAGCTCGCCGACCACTACCGCCGCCGCCACGACCGGTTCACCGTGCCGGTGGCCGAACTACCCGAACCCGTCGACCCGGCCGATGACTGGGATGCCGAGCTGGATCGCATTGTCGCCGAATCGGTTTTGGCTCGGCTACCCGAACAGCACCGCACCGTGCTCGCCCTGCGCTACCTCGACGACCGCTCGGTGCCCGAGTGCGCGGAGTTGATCGGCCGCACAGTGCACGCCACCGAGGCCCTGCTGGTCCGGGCCCGCCGCGCCTTCAGAGCGCAGTACCCGACACCGGAAGGAGGGACGTCGTGATCAACAGCCACGATCCGTTGACCGTGCTGAGCGGCGACGACCACCCGGTATCCCCCGACCCGGCGTTCGCGGCCCGGCTGCGCGCGCGGCTGGAATCGGCCCTCACCCTTCCCGACCACACCGAAGGAGTCGACATGAGTGGAACCGAAACTGCCATCGCCGAACTGAACCAGCCGACCGCTGCGCCGGTGGCCCCACGATCTGCCGTCGTGGCCTACTTGACCGTTCCCGATGCCCGGGCCGCGATCGCCTGGTACATCGATGCGCTCGGTGCAGTTCAGGTCGGTGAGCCGATCGTCATGGACGACGGCCGCATCGGCCATGCCGAGCTCGCACTGGCCGGCGGCGTGTTCTACCTGGCCGACGAGTATCCCGAGATCGGCCTTAAAGGACCCACACCACAGGCGAATTCGGTGAGCTTGATGCTGGAAGTACCCGACACCGACACCGCCCTGGAGCGGGCTCGCATGCTGGGTGCGCAGGTGCAGCGGGAACCGTACGAGAACTACGGCACCCGCAACGCGGCGATCATCGACCCGTCCGGCCACCGCTGGATGCTGTCCGGGCCGGTCACCGGGGCCGGCGTGCCCATCCAGCACGGCGACGTCGGGTACGTCTCGGTCTGGGCCCCCGATGCCGAACGTGCCGCAGCCTTCTACGGCCACGTGCTGGGTTGGACCTACGACGCCGTCACCGGCCAGGTCACCAACACGCGACAGCCCATCGGCATCTTCGGCGTCGCAGGCCCCGGCAACCTGTTCTGCTGCTATGCGGTGACCGATCTGGACGGGGCCCGCCAGGCGATCCTGGCCGGTGGTGGCCAACCCGGCCAGACCCGGGAATTCGACTTCGGCACCGTGCTGGACGCCACCGATCCGGCCGGCACACCGTTCGCGGTGTTCCTGCCCGCTCCGGGCACGCCGCGACCGGACCTGAACGGCGCAGGGCCAGGCGAACTTTCGTACCTCACCTACGAGGCACCTGACGCGGCGGCGTTCAAGGCGTTCTACAGCCGGCTGTTCTTCTGGACCTTCGAACCCGGCCGAGTCGCCGACGGGTGGGGCGTGCAGGGCAGTCAGCCGATGTCGGGGATGGCCGGCGGCGGCGCACGTGCCGTAGCCGTACCGATGTGGACGGTCGCCGATATCGACGCCGCGGTCGCCCGCGTCATTGGGGCCGGCGGCACCGTGCTGCAGCAGCCGTCACGACAGCCCTACGGATTGATGGCCGAGTGCACCGACGACCAGGGTGGCCGGTTCTACCTCGGCCAGTTCTAGAGCGATTTGGGTGCGTTCACCGGCGCTCACCGCCGATGAACGCACCCAAATCGCGGGGAAAGTCAGCCCAGGACGTCGGAGATGGGGGCGCCTGCGGCGATCTTGCCGCGGGCCTTCATCACCTTGCCGGGCATACCGCCGCCGACCACACCGACCACGACACCGTCGCGCTCGTAGAAAGCCAGGAACTTGCGGCCGTCGTCCTCGACGACGTGCACCACATCGTCGGCCTCGGGCTCACCGAGGCACTGGATCTTGACGTCGTACTGATCGCTCCAGAAGTACGGCACCGACACCACGGGCGAGGCCTCCTGGCCCAGGATCGCCGGCACCATGGCCCGCGCCTGATCGGCGACGTTGCTCCAATGCTCGACGCGCGCTTGGTCACCCACGTGATCACGCCACGACGCGACATCGCCGATGGCCCACACACCCGCGGCGCTGGCTCGGCCCACCTCGTCGCACACCACACCGTTGTCGAGCGCGATCCCGCTGCCCTCGAGCCACTCGACCGCCGGCTGCGAACCGATACCGACCACCACCAGATCGGCGTCGAGTACGGTGCCGTCGCCCAGGACGACCTGCTCGACCTTGTCCGCGCCCCGCACCTCGCTCACGCCGATACCGCAGCGCACGTCGACGCCCTCGGCCTGATGCAGGCGGGTCACCAGGGCACCGATCTGCTCACCCAGCACCGAGGCCAGCGGCGTCGGCTGCGGCTCCACGAGCGTCACCTCGACGCCCAGCTTGCGCAGGCTCGCGGCCACCTCGCAGCCGATGAAGCCGGCACCGACCACCACTGCCCGCTGAGCCCGCTCGGCGTGCTCGCGCAGGGCCATGCTCTCGGCGTAGGACCGCAACACGTGGATTCCGGCCAGATCGCCGAAGGACCGGATGCGCCTGGGCACCAGCCCGGTAGCGATGATGAGCTCGTCGTAGGCCACGTCGCTGCCGTCGGCCAGTTTCAGCGTTTTGGCGGCAGTATCGACCGACTGCGCGGCCGAGCCGAGCCGCAGCGTGATGTCATTCTCGGCGTAGAACTCGGCCGGCTTGAGCGTGACGTCGTCAGTCTCGGCGCGCAGCACTTCCTTGGACAGCGGGGGCCGATCGTAGGGCAGATGGTTCTCGTCGCTGACGATCGTGATGGGCCCGGTGTACTCCGATCGACGGAGCTGTTCGGCCGTCCGGGCCGCGGCCAAGCCGCCACCGACGATGACAATGCCCGCAGCTGATCCCGTTGAAGTAGTCACGTGGGGTTTTTACACGATCGCGGTTGAGTGTTGTAGGGCACCCTATGTTTGCGCAGGCCACCGGCTCACCTCAGGACCGGCCCCGTTCGATGACATTCGTGAGCACCACGATGCTTTCGCTGCGCTCGATGCGCGCCGTTGAGCGGATACGTTCCAGGGCCTCCTCAAGGTGGCGCATGTCGCGTGCCAGCACGTGCAGGATGGCGTCGGCGGTACCGGTGACCGTTGCCGCACTGACCACTTCGGGAATATCGATCCAGGCCGCGCGCAGCTGGTCCGGGGCGATGGTGCCCTGGCAGAACACCTGCACGTACGCCTCGGTGCGCCAGCCCAGGACATTGCGGTCGATCACCGTGGTGAAACCCCGGATCACCCCGTCGGCGACCATACGGTCCACCCGGCGCTTGACCGCGGGCGCCGACAGGTTCACCCGCTGGCCGATCTCGGCGAACGTTGCCCTGGCGTGCTCGGTGAGCACGGCCAGGATCTGCTCGTCGGTGTCGTCCAGACGCTCCACATCGACCTCCACGCAACAAACCGCCGCCATCACCGGGCAAATGCAATATATCCCTGCCCAAGACGCAACAGGTAGAGATTGATTGCGCCATCAACCCTTCATATCGTCGAAAGATGACGATTTTCGATGAAGTCATGCCTGACGCTGTGCCCGCATCCGGTACCGCGGTGTCCCCCGCGCGGACCATGACGATCCGCCACTACGCCATGACGGCCCCGGAACACTTCACCGTCGAATACGCCATCAACCCGTGGATGGACACCGCAACCCCCGTGGACACCGCACTCGCGCTGGACCAGTGGGACACGCTGCGCCGGGTGTACGCCGACCTGGGCCACACCGTCGACTCGGTGACACCGCGCAGAGGTCTGCCCGACATGGTCTACGCCGCCAACGGCGGCTTCCTGGTCGGAGACACCGCCGTGGTGGCGCGCTTCGCCTATCCACAACGCGCCGGCGAGGCCGACGCCTACGCCGAGTGGATGACCGCCGCCGGCTACCGGACCGTGTTCACCCACCACGTCAACGAAGGCCAGGGCGACCTGCTGCTCGTCGGGTCAAACCTGCTGGCCGGATACGGTTTTCGCACCGACCGGCGTGCCCACGCCGAGATCGCGGCCGCCACCGGCCTGGACGTGACCGGCCTGGAACTCATCGACCCGCGCTTCTACCACCTCGATACCGCGCTGGCGGTGCTCGACGACTCGACGATCGCCTACTATCCCCCGGCCTTCAGTGACGACGCCCGCCGACGGATTACCGAACTGTTCGGCGACGCCATCGAAGTCGGCTCGGCCGACGCCTACGTGCTGGGCCTCAATGTGGTGTCCGACGGCCGGCACGTCGTGATGCCTTCCGCCGCCACGGGATTCGCCGACCAACTGCGCCGGGCCGGCTTCGAGCCGATCGGCGTCGACCTGTCCGAACTCCTCAAAGGCGGCGGATCCGTCAAATGCTGCACCCTGGAGCGGTATCCATGACCATGGTGGACAGCGTGGACAACCAGACCACCCCGGACCCTGCGATCGCAGCCGCGATCGCGCTCGACCACCGCCATGTCGCCCACAACTACTCACCGCTGCCGGTGGTCGCCGAAAGCGCCGAAGGGGCCTGGATCACCGATGTGACCGGCCGGCGCTACCTCGATTGCCTGGCCGCCTATTCGGCGGTCAACTTCGGCCACCGCAATCCCGAGATCACCGCCGCCGCACACGCCCAGCTGGACCGGCTGACCCTGGTGAGCCGCGCCTTCCACTCCGACCAGCTCGGTCCGTTCGCCGAGGCCCTGGCCGAGTTGTGCGGCAAAGACATGGTGCTGCCGATGAACAGCGGTGCCGAGGCCGTGGAGAGCGGTATCAAGGTGGCCCGCAAGTGGGCCACCGACGTCAAAGGTGTGCCCGCCGGAGAATCCAATATCGTGGTGGCGCATAACAACTTCCACGGTCGCACCACGACCATCATCAGTTTCTCCGACGACGACGCTGCGCGCCGCGGCTTCGGCCCCTACACGCCCGGCTTCCGCTCGGTGCCCTTCGGGGACCATCGGGCGCTGACCGAGGCGATCGATGCGAACACGGCCGCGGTCCTGATCGAGCCCATCCAGGGCGAGGCAGGCATCATCGTTCCGCCCGACGACTACCTGCCGAGGGTCCGCGACATCTGTTCGCGCAACAACGTCCTGATGATCGCCGACGAGATCCAGTCCGGCCTGGCCCGCACCGGCAAGACCTTCGCCTGTGAGCACTGGGCCGTGGTTCCCGACATGTATCTGCTCGGCAAAGCCCTGGGCGGCGGAGTGGTGCCACTGTCCGCGGTGGTGGCCGACCGCGAGATCCTGGGAGTGCTGCACCCCGGTGAGCACGGCTCCACCTTCGGCGGCAACCCGTTGGCCGCGGCCATCGGCACCACCGTGGTGGAGATGCTGCGTCGAGGCGAATTCCAGCTGCGATCAACCCAACTCGGAGAACACCTGCACGCCCGACTGACCGGGTTGATCGGGCGCGGCGTGACTGCCGTGCGCGGCATGGGCCTGTGGGCCGGAGTGGACATCGACCCAGACCTGGGTACCGGTAAGCAGATCGGTCTCGCGCTGGCCGAACGCGGCGTGCTGGTCAAAGACACCCACGGATCGACCCTGCGGTTCGCCCCACCTCTGGTGGTGACGGCCGATGAGCTGGACTGGGCCGTTGACCAATTCGCCGACACCCTGGTGCAGGCGCGCCGATAATCGGTTGAACGGCAGCAAGGAGGCACTATGTCCGCCCCAGCCAACAACCTGACCAGCCAGATGTTGCGGCGCAGGCCGGTCATCGGAGCGCCGGTGGCGCACGGCGCGTCTGATCACCTCAAACGAAGTATCGGCACGTTTCAACTGACCCTGTTCGGTGTCGGCGCCACGGTCGGCACCGGTATCTTCATCGTGCTTCAACAGGCGGTCCCCAAAGCCGGCCCCGCTGTACTGGTGTCGTTCGTGGTGGCCGGCATCGCCGCCGGCCTGTCGGCGATCTGTTATGCCGAAATGGCCTCGGCCGTGCCGGTTTCGGGGTCAACCTACTCCTACGCCTACACCACCATGGGCGAGTTCATCGCGATGGGCGTCGCGGCCTGCCTGTTGCTCGAATACGGCGTCTCCATGTCGGCCACCGCAGTCGGCTGGAGCGGTTATCTCAATCGACTGCTGGACAACCTGTTCGGCTGGCGGTTGCCGCACGCACTGTCCGCGGCCCCGTGGGGCGACAACCCCGGTGTGATCAACCTGCCCGCGACAGTCCTGATCGTCATGTGCGCGCTCCTGTTGATCCGGGGCGCCAGCGAGTCGGCCGCGGTCAACACGGTCATGGTGATCCTCAAGCTGTGTGTGCTCGGCATGTTCGTGGCCATCGCGTTCACCGCCTTCACCACCGATCACTTCGCCGGGTTCTGGGACAAGGGGTTCACCGGAATCACCGCTGCGGCCAGCACCATCTTCTTCACCTTCATCGGTCTGGACGCGGTGTCCACAGCGGGCGACGAGGTGAAGAATCCACAGAAGACCATGCCCCGGGCGATCCTGGTGGCGCTGGTCGTCGTCACCAGCATCTACATCCTGGTCGCCTTCGCAGGCGTGGGCACCCAATCCGCCGACGAGTTCGGTTCCGACGAGCAGTCCGAGGCCGGGTTGTCGGTGATGCTCACCAACATCCTGCACGGTCAGACCTGGGCCAGCACCGTGCTGGCCATGGGCGCCGTCATCTCGATCTTCTCGGTGACCCTGGTGGTGATGTACGGCCAGACCCGCATCCTGTTCGCGATGGGCCGTGACGGCCTGCTGCCGTCGATGTTCGCAAAGGTCAACCCGCGCACCATGACTCCGGTCAACAACACCATCGTCGTCGCCGCGGTCACGGGCACCCTGGCCGGATTGGTGCCCCTGGACTACCTGTGGGATCTGGTATCGATCGGCACGCTGGTGGCGTTCATCGTGGTGTCGACCGGCGTAATCATCCTGCGGGTCCGGGAACCGGACCTGCCGCGGGCCTTCAAGGTTCCCGGTTACCCCGTGACGCCGGTCCTTTCGGTGCTGGCCTGCCTGTTCGTGCTCTACGGCCTGCCGCACATCACCTGGCTGTGGTTCAGCATCTGGGTCGCCCTCGTGCTGACGTTCTACCTCCTGTGGAGCCGGCATCACAGCGCCCTCAACGACGGCGGCGACGGCTACCTCCCCGCAGCGGCTGCCGGTGGGGACGATGTGACGACCGCACCCGGGACCGAGGAGGCCCGATGACCGTCGTCGTCGGGTATCTCGCCGGCAAGGGCGGGGCGTCGGCGCTGCACCTCGGCGTGGGTGCAGCCCGTACCCTGAACACCTCGCTGGCGGTGGCCACCGTCGTCCCGCGCCCATGGCTGAACCCGTCACCGGCCCGCGTCGACGCCGAATATGCCGAGTACGCAGCACAATTGGCGAAATCCTCGGCCGAGCAGGCGCGCGAATACGTGACCGCGCTCGACGATCGCCTTGAGGTCAGCTTCCACAAGTACGCGCACCGTTCGGTATCCGACGGCCTGATGGCAGCCGTCGAGCAGCTCGAGGCCGAACTACTCGTTCTCGGCTCCGCATCGGAGGGCCAGCTGGGCCAGGTGGTGGTGGGCTCCACCGCCGATCGGCTGCTGCACTCCTGCCCGGTTCCACTGGCACTCAGCCCGCGCGGCTACCGACGGCCGAAATCGGCTGCACTGGTGCGTATCACCTGCGCCTACCCCGGAACCCCCGAAGCGGTGGCGGTGGTCCAGCAGGTGGCCGACCTGAGCCGGCGTCTGGGCACCCCGATGCGGTTGGTCACGTTCGCGGTGCGGGGACGCAACATGTACCCGCCGACCGTAGGACTACACGCCGAGGACGCCATCTTGCAGGAGTGGGCGAAACAGGCCCGACGGGCGCTGCTCCGCCTGAGGGATGACAAGGTGATCGGCGACGAGGTGGATCTGCAGGTCGTCACCGGCAACACCTGGAGCGATGCGATCGATGCCATCGACTGGCTCGACGGCGAGATCCTGGCGATCGGGACCTCGCCCGGCGGGGCGGTGGCCCGGGTCTTCCTGGGCTCACACGGGTCAAAGATCCTGCGGCACAGCCCGGTTCCGGTGCTTGTTCTCCCGGGCTGACCGCGAAGGAGCGTCAGTACTTGAGCACACCCCGGTCGACGGCGATCTGGCTGCCCGACAGGGTGGCCGAGTTGTCGCCGGCCAGCCACGCCACCACATCGGCGACCTCGGCCGGCGTCATGAATGCCGACAGGCCCTCGGCGGCCTGACCCACCGGCTGATACGGCATGGGCGCGAAACTGTGCAGATAGCTCGGGTACTTCGAGAACACCTCGGCCATCGCCTGGGGCTCGATCATCGGGGTGTCCACCGAATACGGATGGATCGAGTTGACCCGAATGCCGAACTCCCCCACCTCAAGTGCCAGTGCGTTGGTCAGTGCGACCAGGCCGTGCTTGGACGCCGAGTAGTGGCCGTTGCCCGGCGTGGCCTTGAGCCCGGCCGAGGAGCTGACGACGATGATCGAGCCGCCGTTACCGGCCTCGATCATGGCGGGCACGGCAGCCCGGATGGTCCGCCAGGTGCCGTTGAGATTGACGTCGACGATGGTGTCGAACTGCTCGGGCGAAAGCTCGAACAGCCGGCCCCAGCTGAGCACCCCGGCGTTGGCCACCACGACGTCGAGCCGGCCGAACTGCTCGATGCCGTCAGCCACCACCTGCTGCTGGGCGGCCAGATCGCGAATGTCGACCTCGCGCGCAAGTACCTTGCGGCCCGCAGCCTCCACGGCGGCGACGGTCTCGGCCAGATCCTCCGGCGTCGCGGCCGGGTAGGTGATCGTGTCGTCGACCGGGCGGCACACATCGATGGCGATGATGTCGGCGCCTTCGTTGGCCAACCGCACCGCGTGCGCGCGCCCTTGGCCGCGTGCGGCGCCGGTGACGAATGCCACGCGGCCTTCCAGTGTTGCGTTACCTGCCGCCATGCCAGGGCCCCTTCCGTGAGTCTGGCCACAGGCTAACAGCAGAAGTAGAACGTGTTCCTGGTCTGGTACCGGTCAATGGGATCAGAGCTCGGCAATGATCTGCTGCCGTTTCGCGGTGTACTCGTCGTCACTGATGGCACCGGTGGCACGCAGGGTCTCCAGTTCCTGAAGGCGTTGCGCGGTAGAGGGCGCCGGTGGCGCAAGGAACGGTGCCGACGACGGAGCCGGAGCGGCTGCCTGCGGGGCCGACGCCGTCTGCTGCGTGACCGCGCGCCGCACCACGGCCTGGACCTGCTCACGCACCGCCGGATTGGCCCGCAGGTCGACCATGTTGTCGATGCCGATGCCGTTTGCCTTGAGGATCTGCAGGATCTCCATCAGCGGGCCGGACTGACCGGTCAGGTCATAGGTCCGGTTGTCCGCGGCGAGCGTGAACGTCGCCGGCATCAGCCCGCTGACCAGACTGCTTCTCTCCCAATCGATCCGGTACTCGTTGGTGGCGGGGTCGACCAGTACGGCCAGTTTCCGGTTGGTGATCATCGGAAGCCTCGACACTGAGGCGAGCACCCGGTCCTGACTGGCGAACGGTGCGATGCCGGGTCCGGAGATCTGCAGATCCAACTTCACCAACGGCTGCTCGTTGATGCGGGTGCCGGTCTCGTGGATACCGGTGACCTGGGCCAGGGCCAGCACACCCACCTGTTCGAGTTTCTCGTTCTGCGCCGCCGACTTCGACCCGGCGGCCGTAATCCCGAGCGCGATCAACACGTCGATGGCGGTGATCAACAGGCCCGCCCAGAACATCCACTTCATCATCGGATCGGCTCCGGAGACGAAGTAGATGACCAGGAAGATCGGGCCGACGATGCCGCACATCAACACGAAAGACTGAATGCGCACGTACCGCCAAAATGTGGACATCACAGGCTCCTGCCGTCGGTTGGGCGCCCTCAGATTAGCGCCCACGGCCACCCTGATCAGGAGTGAACGACGCCGCCCGTCGCGCCGTCCACCGGCACGGTCTGCTGCTGCATCGGCGACGGGCCCAGCATCCGGTACAAGGGCCAGGTCCACCGATAGCCACCGCTGCTCGAGCGCGCGTAGCTGGTGTGCACCGCCACCGCGGTGGCCGTCACCTCGTCGGCGTCCTCGTCGTAGTCACAGACCGCATCGCCGCGATCACACACGCTGATCGTGCGACTGCCGACCGACGGCAACAGCGGTGCCGGGGCGTGGGCCAGGAGCGGCCAATCCTGCGCGACACCCTTGCCGGTGCCGCTCACCATCGTGGCCGTACCCAGGTTGACGGTGGGATCGGCCGGCAAGCGGTCACCGTCGGCGACCAACAGAGCCGCGGTCAGATTCGGGCTCTCCGCCAATGTGGCCAGATTGCGGTGGACCACCATCGCGCCCTGCGAATAGCCGGCCAGTACAACCTCGCTGGACGGGCACCGCTGGGTGAATCCGGCATATTGATTCGCCAACGCCGCCACCCCGGCATCGACACTGCTCATGAAACCGCCCCAGCCCAGCAGATCGCCGTCCGCGGGCACCGGCGCAGCCGGGTAGGCCACCGCCTCGGCCGTCATCGACCGACCGTCCTGCTGCACCCATACGGACAGATCACGCAGAGAGTTGTAGACCACCCGGCCCATGCCGGCATCAACCGTCGGATTGTCGCGCTCACCCGAACCGGCGACACCGATCCAGTGCACGTCGGGGCACCCGGGGCTCGCTGCCGCCGGTCCCGTGAAACCGATCAGTGCCGCAGCGGCGACCACACCGGCGCCTACCAGCGCAGCTATCGTTCGAAACATCACCCGACCCCCATACCCGTTGTCTCTGTGGGGTCCATCGCCTCACGCACCACGTGCGTTACACCCGTCGCCCCAGCGCCGGTAACAGGCCACACATGCCACACATGCCACACGCAAGCAAAAACCCCCGAGATCCGGAGATCTCGGGGGTTTTGCAGTGCTAGGTCAGATCATCACTTGATGATCTTGGTCACGCGACCCGCGCCGACGGTACGACCGCCCTCACGGATGGCGAAACGCAGGCCCTCGTCCATGGCGACCGGCTGGATCAGCACGACGGAGATGTCGGTGTTGTCACCGGGCATCACCATCTCGGTGCCCTCGGGCAGGGTCACAACACCGGTCACGTCCGTGGTACGGAAGTAGAACTGCGGCCGGTAGTTGTTGAAGAACGGCGTGTGGCGACCGCCCTCGTCCTTGGACAGGATGTAGACGCTGCCCTCGAACTCGGTGTGCGGGGTGGTGGTGCCGGGCTTGACCACAACCTGGCCACGCTCGACGTCCTCGCGCTTGATGCCACGAACCAGCAGACCGACGTTGTCGCCCGCCTGGCCCTGGTCGAGCAGCTTGCGGAACATCTCCACACCGGTGACGGTGGTCTTGGTGACGGTCGGCTTGATGCCGACGATCTCGACCTCTTCGTTGACGTTGATCACGCCACGCTCGACGCGACCGGTCACCACGGTGCCACGGCCGGTGATGGTGAAGACGTCCTCGACGGGCATCAGGAACGGCTTGTCGGTCTCACGAACCGGGTCCGGGATCGACTCGTCGACGGCCTCCATGAGGTCCTCGACGGACTTGACCCACGTCGGGTCACCCTCCAGCGCCTTGAGTGCGGACACCTTGACGACCGGGGCATCCTCGTCGAAGTCCTGAGCGGCCAGCAGTTCGCGGACCTCCAGCTCGACGAGCTCGATGAGCTCCTCGTCCTCGACCATGTCGGCCTTGTTCAGCGCCACCAGGATGTAGGGCACGCCCACCTGGCGGGCCAGCAGCACGTGCTCGCGGGTCTGCGGCATCGGACCGTCGGTCGCGGCAACCACCAGGATCGCGCCGTCCATCTGGGCGGCACCGGTGATCATGTTCTTGATGTAGTCCGCGTGACCGGGGGCGTCCACGTGGGCGTAGTGCCGCTTCTCGGTCTGGTACTCCACATGGGAGATGTTGATCGTGATGCCGCGCTGACGCTCTTCAGGTGCATTGTCGATCTGGTCGAATGCGCGCGACTCGTTCAACTCGGGGTACTTGTCGTGCAGAACCTTGGTGATTGCTGCAGTAAGCGTCGTCTTGCCGTGGTCAACGTGACCGATGGTCCCGATGTTGACGTGCGGCTTCGTCCGCTCGAACTTCGCCTTCGCCACTGTGGTGTCCTCCTGGACTTATTGGTGCTTTTAAAAGCAGAGTGTTGATGTTGTTCAGTTGTGCTTGCTCGACAGCCGAGGTTACTGCCCGGTCGCCTTCGCGATGATTTCCTTCGACACGTTCGCCGGAACTTCGGCGTACGAGTCGAACACCATGGAGTAGTTTGCCCGGCCCTGGGTCTTCGACCGAAGGTCGCCCACGTAACCGAACATCTCCGACAGCGGCACCTGCGCCTTGACGACACGCGCACCGCTGCGCTCCTCCATGGCCTGGATCTGACCACGGCGGGAGTTCAAGTCGCCGATCACTTCACCCATGTAGTCCTCGGGTGTGATGACCTCGACAGCCATGATGGGCTCCAGGATGACCGGCTGGGCCGCCTGGGCGGCCTTCTTCAGCACCTGCGAACCCGCCACCTTGAACGCCATTTCCGAGGAGTCGACCTCGTGGTAGGCGCCATCGAGCAACGTCACCTTCAGGTTTACCAGCGGGTAGCCGGCGAGCACGCCGTACTGCATGGCATCCTGCGCACCGGCATCCACCGACGGGATGTACTCGCGCGGGACGCGGCCACCGGTGACCTTGTTCTCGAACTCGTAGGTGGCACCGTCCTCGCCGCTGAACGGCTCGATGGAGATGAGCACCTTCGCGAACTGGCCGGATCCACCCGTCTGCTTCTTGTGGGTGAACTCGACCTTCTCGACCTTCTTGCGAATGGTCTCCTTGTAAGCCACCTGGGGCTTACCGACGTTGGCCTCGACCTTGAACTCGCGACGCATGCGGTCCACCAGGATGTCCAGGTGCAGCTCGCCCATACCGCCGATGACGGTCTGGCCGGTCTCCTGGTCCAGGTGCACCTTGAAGGTCGGGTCCTCTTCCGCGAGCTTCTGGATCGCGGTGCCCAGCTTCTCCTGGTCACTCTTGGTCTTGGGCTCGATGGCCACCTGGATCACCGGATCCGGGAAGGTCATCGACTCCAGCACGATCTGCTGACTCGGGTCGCACAGGGTGTCGCCGGTGGTGGTGTCCTTCAAGCCGATCACCGCGTAGATGTGACCTGCAGACGCCGACTCGACCGGGTTCTCCTTGTTGGCGTGCATCTGGAACAGCTTGCCCAGCCGCTCCTTCTTGCCCTTGGTCGCGTTCACAACCTGCGCACCGGACTCGACCTTGCCCGAGTACACCCGGACGTAGGTGAGCTTGCCGAAGAACGGGTGTACGGCGATCTTGAACGCCAGCGCGGCGAACGGCTCGTCGGTCGAAGGCTTGCGAACAACCTCTTCGTCCTCCTTGCCGGGGACATGGCCGACGACGGACTCGACGTCCAGCGGCGACGGGAGGTAATCGATCACGGCGTCCAGCATGGGCTGCACGCCCTTGTTCTTGAACGCGCTACCGCACAGCACCGGGTACAACTCGCTGTTCACGGTCAGCTTGCGGATACCACCCTTGATCTCATCAATGGTGAGTTCCTCGCCGCCGAGGTACTTCTCCAGAAGTGCCTCGTCGGTCTCGGCGACGGTATCCAGCAGTTCGCTGCGGTACTCGGCGGCCTTGTCGGCCAGGTCGGCGGGAATCTCGACAACCTCGTAGCTCTCGCCGAGCTTGGTCTCGCCGCGCCACACCTTGGCGTTCATCTCGACCAGGTCGATGATGCCTTCGAAGTCGTTCTCGGCACCGATCGGCAGCTGGATCACCAGCGGCTTGGCACCGAGGCGGTCCTTGATGGTCTGCACGGTGAAGTAGAAGTCCGCACCGAGCTTGTCCATCTTGTTGACGAAACAGATCCGGGGCACGTCGTACTTGTCGGCCTGACGCCACACCTGCTCCGACTGCGGCTCGACACCTTCTTTGCCGTCGAACACAGCAACGGCGCCATCAAGGACTCGCAGGCTGCGCTCCACCTCAACGGTGAAGTCGACGTGCCCGGGGGTGTCGATGATGTTGATCTGGTTGTCGTTCCAGAAACAGGTGACAGCTGCGGAGGTAATGGTGATACCCCGCTCCTGCTCCTGCTCCATCCAGTCGGTCGTCGAGGCGCCGTCGTGCGTCTCGCCGATCTTGTAATTGACGCCGGTGTAATAAAGGATGCGCTCGGTCGTCGTCGTCTTGCCGGCGTCGATGTGCGCCATGATGCCGATGTTGCGGACCTTGTTCAGGTCAGTCAGCACGTCCTGTGCCACGGAAGTCTTCCCAACTTTTCGCTTGCTTGATTAGGTGTTCGATTGCGCGCCCACTGGCACCCGACGCTGGATGCCGGGCGCGGGTATCACCAGCGGTAGTGCGCGAAAGCCCGGTTCGCTTCGGCCATCTTGTGAGTGTCCTCACGACGCTTCACCGCGGCGCCGAGGCCGTTGCTCGCGTCCATGATCTCGTTGGCGAGCCGCTCGACCATGGTCTTCTCGCGGCGGGCCTTGGAGAAGCTGACCAGCCAGCGCAGGGCCAGCGTGGTGGAGCGCTCGGGGCGCACCTCGACCGGCACCTGGTAGGTGGCGCCACCGACGCGGCGGCTGCGCACCTCGAGGGCGGGCTTGACGTTGTCGAGCGCACGCTTGAGGGTGACGACCGGATCGGTACCGGTCTTGTCACGAGCCTGCTCGAGCGCGCCGTAGACGATGCGCTCGGCCAATGACTTCTTGCCGTCCAGCAGAACCTTGTTGACCAACTGGGTGACCAGCTGCGACCCGTAGACCGGATCGTTGACCAACGGACGCTTCGGCGCGGGACCCTTGCGCGGCATCAGCTCTTCTCCTTCTTGGCGCCGTAGCGGCTACGGGCCTGCTTGCGGTTCTTGACGCCCTGGGTGTCCAGCGATCCGCGGATGATCTTGTAACGGACACCCGGAAGGTCCTTCACACGACCGCCACGCACCAGCACCATCGAGTGCTCCTGCAGGTTGTGACCCTCACCGGGGATGTAGGCGGTGACCTCAACCCCACTGGTCAGCTTGACGCGCGCGACCTTGCGAAGCGCCGAGTTCGGCTTCTTCGGGGTGGTGGTGTACACGCGGGTGCACACACCACGACGCTGCGGGCTGCCCTTGAGCGCCGCGGTCTTGACCTTCGCGACCTTGTCGCGGCGACCCTTGCGGACCAGCTGGTTGATGGTTGGCATGTACCGGCTTTCTCTGTGTTGCTCTTTGCTGTTTTAAGTCTCTGTACTGCAGTTATCCCCCGGTCGCGTACCCCGCGTCCGGGCGTGTCGCACGTTCTTACACCGACGAAGTGCCGATGCGTGCTAGACATGCAAATTGGCCCGGCGTGCGGGCACGCTAGCGAAACACACAGCCGCATGCGCCTTCCGGCCAGGCACGATCTACCACAATACCAGGGCTGGCCGCGCCGGACCAAACCCGCTCACGACGACCTATTACCAGGTCAGACGCTACGACCCGAGTTGCCCCATACCAGAGGCCAACCGCCGCAGCATATCGGTGAACACCGCATCGGTGTCGATATCGTCCATCACGCCGGTCATTTCCAGCAGGACAAAGCCGTGCAGGGCGGCCCAGAACTGCAGGGCGGCATAGAAGGCGTTCTCACCCTCCAGCCCGTAAGAGGTCAGCACGTCGATGACCGGCCCCGCCGCAGCCCTGGTCGCCGTCGAATACTCGGGATCGCCGCCGAACGGCATCCGGGTGAACGCCGAGTAGCGACCGGGATGGTGGTGGGCGTAGCTGCGGTAGGCGCTGGCCATCAATGCCACCGCGTCGTCGCGCGTGCGGCCGGAACCAACGGTGTTGAGCATCTCGATGATGTCGTCGATCACGCGCATCCGGACCGTACGACGCAGGTCGTCAAGGCTGTCCACATGGTTGTAGAGGGACGGGCCCTTGGTGCCGAGCTGGTTGGCCAGCGCATTGATGGTCAACGCGTCCCAACCCTCACGGTCCAGGAACGTCAACGCCGCGTTGACAATGGCATCACGGCTGAGCTTGGTGGTCCGTGCCGGCCGGGACTGGGAACGTCGCGTGCCAGCCGCCTGTGGCTCCGGCCGAGCTGACATGTAGGTACTGCCTTCGAGTCGATGTGATTGACGCCGCCGTTGGGGGCGCGGTGAAACTGTAGCCCCTCAGACAGCGCAGATCAGTTGACCCGGCCCTGACTCAGCCGGGCGAGTTTCTCGACGACCTGACACAGATCCGGCAGCATGGCCGGATTCATGGTCTGGATCGACCAGGTGATGACGTCCTCACCCTTGGCCACATAGATGCTGCACACATTCGCGTCGGCCGCCCGAAAGCCTTTGTTCCCGTCGATCGACAGTTCGGTGAGGGTGCGCCCGGCCCGGGCCTCCAGCGTCCGTTCGGTGTCCATATCACTGCCCCGGTACCACCACGTGGAGATGCCCATGCCGGCACCGAAGGTGCCCAGTACCGAGTTTTCCTGCCAGAAGCACCCGCTGTCGCTGACCACGGCCTTGGCGAACATCGACGAGCCGACGGCATCGACGATGTCGGCATCGGTGATGCCGCTGCAGTCCGCGCTTTGAAAACCGCCGCCGGGGACCGCAGGTTCGGGGGCCGACGACGTATCCGTCGGCCCGCACGCGGTCACCAGCGCCGCGAGGACCGCACTGGCCAGGCACATGACAGCGAGCGAGCGGTACGCCACGTCAGAGTTCCGATTGCAGGGTGGCCGAGAGCAGCTTCTTGGCGTCCTGGCACGGATCGCCCTTGCCTGCATTGGTTGCACCACGGAACTGGACCCACCAACTGATCACGCCGGACCCGGCCGCCGCAGTCGCCGAACAGGCCGCGCCGGTCACGTCCCGTCGCGCCAGAAACGCCCGGTGCCGCTCGATCACGATGTCGGTGATCTCGGCGGACCGGCGCTGGGACAACTCCCGCTCCCGCCCCAGCGAACCTGCCTCGAACCAGGAGAAGATCACGTCGAGCATCGGCTGGGGGTCCGCGTTCGGCGCGGCACCCGCTTTGCGTGACAGCACGTATTGGCAGACCGCACCGCTGTACGGACGCACCACGTTGTCGGCGGCCAGGATCTCCTGGATCGTGCTGTCGACGAGCAGTCCACACCGGTCGTCGACATAGCCGAAACTGCGATCGGGATCGGCGGTATCGGCCGATGCGCGCTCGGCAGTTCCGTCGATGGTGTGCGAGCACCCCGCGACGGTCACCACGGCTGTGACTGCCACGGCAGCAGCCTGAACAACACACCGACGCATTGCTGAATACGGTACCCAGCAGGCACTCAGCTCGCGACCTGTCGACAGCCGCCCATCAAACTGGTCAACACTTGCCGCCACCGCAAGGAGGCCACGTACTCTTCTCGCAGCGGATCGGAAGGGGACTCACCGTGAACTCGAAAGTTGTGGGCCGGGCACTGGCTGTGGGCGCGCTCGCATTACCTCTGGCGCTGACCGTCGGCGCGCCCGGCGCGGCAGCCAAGAACGGTGACACCACCGTCACCGGCCAGAGCCTCGAACAAACCATTGACTGCAACAACGGCACGCTGCTCGTCAACGGATCCAACAACCGGGTCAATGCGTTCGGCACCTGCTGGGCGATAACCGTGCAGGGGACGTCCAACGTGATCGTCGCCGACAACGTCGTCAACGACATCACCGTGTACGGCTGGGATCAGACCGTATTCTTCAAGAACGGCGACCCGATTATCGTCGACCGCGGCCGCGAACTGGCGATGGTCAACCAGATCAGTCGCGTTCCCGCCTGACGAAGCCTGAGTCAGAAAGCAGAGGCAGACCTTGCCCACCCATATCCCCCACGCTCAACTGATCCTCGGGGTCGGCGCCGCCGCATGTGCGCTCACCCTGGCCGCCTGTGGATCTGAGAGCTCGGACACCAACTCCCCCAGCGCCACCGCGGGAAGCTCCGGGGTCAACGTCGAGGTTGGCAACACCATCAACTACATGTCGGTCGGCAATACGACCGACATCGACTGCGCCGACGGCAAATCCCTCACAGTGGGCGGGACCAACAACACGCTTACCGTCAAGGGAACGTGCGCCAACGTGAACATCGGCGGATCCGACAACAAGATCACCTTCGAGCGGATCGACAAGGGGCTCACCATCATCGGGCTCAACAACACGGTCAGCTATGCAGCGGGTGACCCCAAAGTCACCAACACCGGCAGCAACAACACGGTCAGCAAGGGATAGCTACCCGGACCCCACTGGATCTCACCGGATCCCACCGAAGCGCCAAAGGCCCGTCCGTTCACTGAACGGACGGGCCTTTTCATGTGGAATCGTCGCCGAACTTCGCCCGGAAGACGGAGCGAAATCGTCAGACCGGCTTACGCCATTTTGAATGCATAGTCTGGTCCATGGTTGCTCCAGATCAAGCGGATCGGAACGAACACGCATGGTAGTTCGCTTTTTGTAACACCTTTCAAAAATTGACATCTCACGACTAATGCATTCATTTGTCCGCACGGACCTCTGTCCGTTGTTAGAGTCGCGCACTGTGAACCGGACGGTCACGAACTCACACTGGTCACCTTTTCCCCGCACGACGTGCCCGCCCCCCGCCTGACGGCGAAACCACTTTGCGTCACCGCGTGGATCCAGCGCGTGCATCTACGCGAGATGGCCGCACAACAACAGCAGAAGAGAGAGTCCTCCATGCACGTAGCGATCCGATCGACACTCACTGCCGGCGTCGCGTTGGCAAGCGCCGGCGCAATCGCGGTCAGTCCGATCAGCCCGGTCCCCCTGCGCGACGCCACCGTTTCGCTACCGCATTCACTTTCGGCCCCAGTCGAACTCACCGCCCTCACCGACGCGTTTGAAGACCCGATCACGGTGTGGTCTGAAGTACTCGGGACCGCGCTCGCCAACGCGACGAAGATCGGTATCGACATGTCGGCCAACCCTCTGCCGGTCCTGAACCAGATCATCACCAACCAGGCGGGCTACGGACAGCTCCTCATCACCTCGCTGCAATCCGCTGCCGACAGCTACACCCAATTCTTTACATCGGATGATGACTACAGGTTCAAATACTTTGCCCGCCAAGCTGCCGACTACCTCGCGGCGGGCAATGTCACCGACGCGGCAGCCGTCTTGAAGGAGGTCGTGTTCCGCCTGTTTGCCTTTGCCAATCCGCTGATCAACATCATGCAGATCCCGATCGCGATGAGCCGTAACGCTGTCAACGCGTTCGCCGCGGTGCCGGACCTGCTGATGCCCGTGGGCCTCGCGGTCCTGAATCCGGTGGAGGGTGCCATCCTTGCGGCCGGCGACAGCGCCCAGGACGTTCTCGACGCGGTCCGTGCCGGCGATCCCGCGGCGGCGTTCAGCGCGCTAGTCAACGCTCCCGCTGTGCTCACCGGCGCCATCCTGAACGGCTACCTCCATGAGACCGGCGGTGGGACATCCGGCCTGCTCAGTTGGTCGAATGCCGTGTTCAACCGCGGACTGATCCAGGGCCTGACAGTGACGCTGCCGCAGACGATCGCGAAAGCCATTGGCTGGCAGGGACCCAGGGCAGTGCCCGCGCCGGCGGCTCCCGCCGCAGACGTACCGACCGGAGTCTTGAGCCTGCCTCAAGCCGATCACGCCGATACCGCCGGCCGCGTCACGGTGGGCACCCCCACCGCGGTGAACGCGGGCAAGACCGTCACTCTGTCGGTCGCCCCGCAACGCAGCGTCTCGAGCGTCCGAACGGCAGGTATCCCAACCGAGATCGAGGCGGCTGAAGCCGGTTTCGGTCAAACAGGCCGGGTCATCAGCAGCCCGAACTCGGCCGGCGCAGAATCCGACTCGCCCGCCGCCTCGGATGCGACAGCAGACAAACAGACCGTGGCAGTGGGCCGGAAAGCATCCAAAGACCCGAAGCGATCGATCCACGGCGTGCGCCACCAGGCCAAACAGCTAGCCAAGGACGTGAGGGGCGCCGCCAAAACACGCAACGGCAGCAGTAAACACCGCGCCGGCGCCGATAAGTAACCGGAGTCAGGGTCGGTCTCGCCCTAGGCGCTGGCTCCGTGCCGGCCGGCACCGCCGGCGAACCGGCCCGCGCCCTCGGCCGCCTCACCCGCGACCCGCTCGATGCTGGCGAATTCGAATTCCATTGCTGCCTGCTCTGATTCACCCCACTGGTGCAGCGCCGAAAGTCGATCGGCCCGCAGACACTGCTGAGGGAGCCGGGCAAGTTCGGCGGCCAGTTCCTCGGCCGCCGCACGAGCCTGCCCCGTCGGCACCACCCGGTTGGCCAGGCCGATCGCGTGGGCTTCGGCGGCGTCGACGGCGCGTCCGGTCAGGATCAGGTCCATGGCGCGGCTCTGCCCGATCAACCGGGGCAACCGGACAGTGCCCCCGTCGATCAGCGGCACCCCCCATCGGCGGCAGAACACCCCCATCACCGCGTCGTCTTCCACCACCCGCAGGTCACACCACAGCGCCAGTTCCAGACCGCCCGCCACCGCATGGCCGCTGATCGCGGCGATCACCGGCTTGGACAACACCATTCGGCTCGGCCCCATCGGCCCGGGTCCGGCGGGGTCCACCCGGTTCATGTCGGGCGTACCGAACGCCTTGAGGTCCGCTCCGGCGCAGAAGGTTCCGCCGGCGCCGGTCAGCACCGCGACGGCGGCGTCCTGGTCTGCGTCGAACTGCTCGAACGCGGCGAACAAGGCCGCGGCGGTGGGACCGTCGACCGCATTGCGAGCGTGCGGACGGTCGATGATCACTGTGGTCACCGCGCCGTTGCGTTCGACCCGGACAGCTTCGGTCACGTCGCCTCCATGAGTTTGTCGTCGCGGGTCGCGACGTATTCAGTACCGTCGCGCCGATCAACGAGTTCGGCGGCGAAGGTGTTGTAGGCCTTACGCAGATCAGCGCCCGGCCAACTGTTCGGCTGCAGCTCGTCGGGCAGCACAGGATCCGAGAGTAGGTGACGCACGATGCCCGCGGCCGCAGCGAACCGCCCAGGAACGTCCGCCGCGTCGGCCATCTCATCCAACAACTGCTCGCCGGTGCGCCGCCAGCCGGGAAGATCCCACAGCGTGACGGCCAGACCGGCCGGATCGTCGTCCCGGGTGTGCAGAACCCGCACCCGGTCGGTGATCTCCTGCGGCAACGCCTGGTCGAGATTGTCCGGGCGCATCCACACACCCTCGCGCAGTTCACCGAACCGATACTGCTGCAGGGCATTCCGGAGCGAGGCCCGGGTGCGGGCATCGGTACCGACGCTGGTGATGACCAGCGTCAGCCACTGACCGTCGTACTCACACAACCGTGGATCGATCGCGTCGTCCTGGCGACGCTGACGGGTCAACAGCCGGTCCGACAGCCGGTAGCCATCCTCGGAGCGGACCAGGTCACCGGCACTGACCATCCGAGTCAGCGCCACCCGCAGCGTCGGTTCCTTGATATCGAAATCGGCCGTCAGCCTGATCAGCTCGGCGGCGCTCGCCCACGCCGGATGCGCGCCGAGCAGCACGCTCAGCACCACCGAGCGAGCCGCCATCCGTTTCAGCGCGGCCATCTCAGACCCCGGAAGACCTGCGCCCGTAGTCACCCATCGGCTCGTCGCGGTGGCGCACTGCTTCGCGGAAACCGTGCTCAACCGCGTCGGCGACGAATGCGTGCCCTTCGGGGGTGTGCCGCGCGATGCCGTCGAACACCGTGCTGACCATCCGACTGGTCGCCACCCCCTGCTGCTGCAACACGGAATTGCACGCCAGCTTGGCCATGATGAGCTGGTTGACCGGCATGGCCGCGATGCGTGCGACGAGACGTTCGGTGCGCTCGTCGAGATCGTCCGGCTCAGTTGCCTCGACGGCCAGACCCCATTCGGCGGCCTGCGCGCCCGTGATGCAATCCCCGGTGAACAGAAGACGTTTGGCGCGTTGATCCCCCAGCCGGTGCGCCCAAAGGCCGGCCGCCGGAACACCCCACACCCGCATCGGCGGGTAGCCGATCTTGGCGTCGGAAGCGGTGATCACCTGGTCGGCATGCAGCGCGATGTCGGTTCCGCCGGCGACGCAGTAGCCGTGGATCTTGACCACGGTCGGCTTGTCGGCGTGCATCAGGCTGGAGAAGCCGCGGACGAACCGGCTCATCATCTGGTAGTCGACCATCGGGTCCCACGGTTGATCCGGAAGGTGATTGACGGCCTGGGTTTGCCCGGCCAACACCGTTCCGTCGTAGCGACCTCCCCCGGCTTCACCTGTTCCATCGGCGTAGGCAGACAGGTCGAATCCGGCACAGAAGCCCTCACCGCGACCGGATACCAGGATCACGTGGACATTGGGATCGAGGTCCGCGCGCTCGACCAGGGCCTGCAGTTCCAGTGGGGTGTCGGCGACGATCGAGTTGCCTTTTTCGGGACGGTTGAAGGTGATTCGCGCGATCCGATCGGTGACCTCATAGGTCATCGTCTTGAGCGTTTCGACGCTCATCCCTTGACCAGCGCCCGCTCGAGGATCGGGGCGAGGTCCAGCCCGGTCGGCAGGGTGCCGAACGCCTGACCCCACTGCCCGCCGAGCCGGCTGGCCAGGAACGCCTCGGCCACGGCCGGGTGTCCATGCCGCACCAGCAGCGCGCCCTGCAGTGCCAGCGAGATGTCCTCGGCGACCTTGCGGCCCCGGTAGGTGATGGTCTCCAGGTCGGTCAGGTCGTTCTGCAGCGTGGTGACGTGGTGGTCCAGGCGCGGGTCCTGCCCGGCCGTCTTGGACAGTTCGTCGAAGAGCACCTCGACGCTCTCGGGCCGGGTTGCCATGGCGCGCAAGGTATCCAGCGCGCTGACATTGCCCGAACCTTCCCAGATACCCATCAGCGGGGCTTCCCGGTACAGGCGCGGCATGCCGGATTCCTCGACATAGCCGTTGCCGCCCAGGCATTCCATCGCCTCGGCAGCGTGCGGGGTGGCCCGCTTGCACACCCAATACTTGCCGGCGGCCAGCCCGATACGGCGCAACAACGACTCGCGCTCGTCGCCGCGCACTGCCTTGTCGGTGGCACCGGCCATCCGCATCGCCAGCATGGTCGCCGCCTCGGCCTCCACGGCCAGGTCAGCCAGCACGTTGCGCATCAACGGCTGATCGATCAGGTAGGCGCCGAACGCCTTTCGGTGCTGAGCGTGATGCACGGCGCGGCTCAGGCCGCTGCGCATACTGGTGGCGCTGCCCAGCGTGCAGTCCAGCCGGGTGAGGTTGACCATCTCGATGATGGTCGGGACGCCGCGACCCTCCTCGCCGACCAGCCAGGCGGTGGCGTCGTCGTACTCGACCTCACTGGAGGCGTTGGCATGGTTGCCGAGCTTGTCCTTGAGCCGCTGCAGAAACATCCGGTTGCGGCTGCCGTCGGGCAGGATGCGCGGCAGGAAGAAACAGCTCAGTCCGCCCGGCGCCTGGGCGAGCACCAGGAAGATGTCGCCCATAGGTGCCGAGGTGAACCACTTGTGGCCGCGCAGCGAGTAGGTGCCGTCGCCGTTGGGGGTGGCCTCGGTGGTACCGGCGCGAACGTCGGAACCACCCTGCTTCTCGGTCATCGACATACCCGCCGTGATGCCGGCTTTCGTCGTCGCGAGCTTCAGTTCCGGGTCGTACACCCGACTGGTCAGCAGCGGCTCGTAGATCGCGGCGAGCTCCGGGTTGAACCGCAGCGCAGGCACCACGGCATAGGTCATCGAGATCGGGCAGACGTGCCCGGGTTCGACGGTCCACACCGACATCTTGGCGGCACGCACCACATGCGAACCCTCACGGTCATCAGCCCACGGGGCACCGTGCAGACCATGGGTGACAGCCACGTTCATCAGTTCGTGGTACGCCGGGTCGTATTCGACCTCGTCGACCCGGTGACCGTAGCGGTCGTGGGTGTGCAGCACGGGTTGGTTGCGGTCGGCGAGCTCGCCCCAGCGCTGAGCCTGGGCGCTGCCGTTGATCGCGCCGAGTTCGTGGACCTCGTCGATGCCCCACTCCCCGCCTTCGCGGATGAGAGCCTCGGCGAGCACCGGGGAGGTGGCGGGGTTGTAGCCCTCCAGCGCAGGGACCTGATTGGTGACGACGTGCGTATCGGCCATGCACCCAGTGTTACAAATTCCCGACAACTGCACAATACTTGTAATGATCTGGCTGAGCGATGGCCCGCAGGTGGGCGGCACCCTCCCCCCAGTGTCACGCTGGAGTGGCTCCCGCCCGGCAGCGCCACTCTGGCGTGACAAACCGGGTGCGGTTCAGGGGTTCACTCAGGCGGGATCGAGTTCGGCGACGGCAATCGGGAGCTCGTCGTTGTCACCGGACCGTGCCGATCGCCGCGCTTCGTAACGATTCAGCGCGAACAGCACCACGCCCGCCAAGGCCCAGCCGAGCAGGATGTCGACCACATAGTGCTCGGCGGTGTACACCAGCGTGAAGGCCATGATGAGCGGATAGGCCACCAAGAGCGGCCGCCAGCCGCGGTTCACCCGGTTCCACAAGAACACCGCGACCGCGGCGGTGAGCCCCGCATGCAGGGACGGGATGGCCGCGACCAGGTTCACGCTGGCCTGCCCCTGGTCGATCAACGCCGTCGCGGTGTGCAGATTGAGCTTGCCCCAGCCACGGGTGACGATCCGTTCGATCCACTCGTGTGCGCCGTCGCGACTGCCCTGCATGGCGCCCAGTAGCCCTCCGTCGACGGCTTCACGCGCCGATCGGAACATGCACCGAGGTCCGGACGGGCCGCTGTCGACGTCATCGGCCGTGCACCGCGCCGCAGCCCACGGCGGCGCGGCAGGCAGCAGCGCATAGATGACCAATGCCACGAATGACAGTCCGACGAACAACCGCACGAACCGCTTCCACTCCTCGCGGTCGCGCAGCCACAGCACACCCGCCACCACGTAGGGAAGGATGAAGAACGACATGTACACCGTGCTGATCACGACTTCCCACCACGGCGGGTAGAGCAGTTTCAGCCGTTCCTGCAGCCACACCGTGGGCACCGTGCCGAAGAACATCCACCGATCCGCGTCGACTTGCCAGTGCCACATCGTCGGACGGCCGATCAGGTTGGCCGCCCCGCGGCTCAGGTCGTAGGCGGCCAGCACCAGAGCGAACGGCAACCAGTCACGGATGACGTAGAGCATCCGCCGCCCCTGACCGATGCTGGCTGCCAATAGGCCGGTCGCGATGTAGAGCAGCAACAATTCCCGGTTGAACGCAAAGCCGTCGGTGGCGGTGCGGTAGATGACGACGGCGGCCCACACCGTAATCGCGATATACCGCAGAATGCGCAGTCGACGGGCACGGGCTGCAGCACCCGATGGCGCGGGAGCTGTTTCGGTTACCGAGTCATCAACCGCGGTCACCACGCTGACGTTAGTTCACCTACTCGTCAGGAAGCCGTTGAAAACGGTTGATCTGCTCCCCCGCGTGTCCACCTGTTGCACAAGAAATATCCGCGGATGCGCCATAGGTGACCACTCGCGCTCCGACCGGGACAAGAAAAAGCCCCCACCCAAATGGGCGGGGGCTTTTCCCTGTCGAACTAGCGGTAGTCGCTGTATCCGTAATCGTCCAGCGGCACCGCGGCACCGGTGGCCGCACCGAAGTCCGGGCTGTAGTACTGATCCTCGTAGGACGGGATCGTGTACGCCGCAGCGCGGGCCTCTTCGGTCGGCTGCACCTGGATGTCGCGGTAACGGGCGATGCCGGTACCGGCCGGGATCAGCTTGCCGATGATCACGTTCTCCTTCAGACCCTGCAGCTTGTCGCTGCGGCAGTTGATCGCCGCATCGGTCAGCACGCGGGTGGTCTCCTGGAACGACGCCGCCGACAGCCACGAATCCGTGGCCAGCGATGCCTTCGTGATACCCATCAGCACCGGACGTCCGGCCGCGGGCTCGCCGCCCTCGGCCACGACGCGACGGTTCGCGGTCTCGAACTCGGCACGCTCGGTCAGCGAACCGGGCAGGAACTCCGTCGCACCCGAATCGATGATCGTGACGCGACGCAGCATCTGCCGGACGATGACCTCGATGTGCTTGTCGTGGATCGACACGCCCTGGGCCCGGTAGACCTCCTGGACCTCCTTGACGAGGTGGATCTGCACCTCGCGGGGGCCCTGGACACGCAGCACCTCGTGCGGATCCGCGGAGCCTTCCATCAGCTGGTCGCCGACCTCGACATGGTCACCGTCGGACAGCACGCCTTCGGAGCCGTCCTCGTGGGTGAGCACGCGCAGCCGCTGGCGCTTGGAGAGCTTCTCGTAGACAACTTCCTCGCCACCATCGTCGGGAACGATGGTGATCTTGAAGAACTTGTCGCTCTCCTCCAGCCGGACCCGGCCCGCGACGTCGGCGATGGGCGCCTTGTTCCGCGGAATACGGGCCTCGAACAGCTCCTGCACGCGAGGCAGACCACCGACGATGTCGGCACCACCGGTAACACCACCCTGGTGGAAGGTACGCATGGTCAGCTGGGTACCGGGCTCACCGATGGACTGGGCGGCGACGATGCCGACGGCCTCGCCGATGTCGACCAGCTTGCCGGTGGCCATCGAGCGGCCGTAGCACTTGGCACACACACCGGAGGCCGAGGCGCAGGTCAGCACGGAGCGGACCTTCACCTGGGCGACGCCGGCAGCCAACAGCGCGTCGATGGCCGGGTCACCCAGGTCATGGCCGCGCTCGATGACGACGTTGCCCTTCTCGTCCACCGCGTCGGTGGCCAGGGTGCGGGCGAACGCCGAGGTCTCGACGTGCGCATCGCGGATCAGCTTGCCGTCGGGACCGCGCTCGGCCAGCGTGACGACGATGCCGCGCTCGGTCTCGCAGTCGGTCTCGCGGACGATGACGTCCTGCGACACGTCCACCAGACGACGGGTCAGGTAACCCGAGTCGGCGGTACGCAGAGCGGTGTCGGCCAGACCCTTACGTGCACCGTGGGTGTTGATGAAGTACTCCAACACCGTCAGGCCCTCACGGAACGAGGACTTGATCGGGCGCGGGATGAACTCACCCTTCGGGTTGGTCACCAGGCCCTTCATGCCGGCCAGGGTGCGGGTCTGGGTGAGGTTACCCGTGGCGCCCGACTTCACGATCGTGATGATCGGGTTGTCCGCCGGGTAGAACTCCTCCATCGCCTTACCGACCTCTTCGGTGGCGTCCTGCCAGATCTTGACCAACGACTCGTTGCGCTCGTTGTGGTTCAGCGCGCCGCGCTGGTACTTGCGCTCGATCGCCTCGGCCTCGGCCTCGTGCCGCTCCAGGATCTCCTGCTTCTGCGGCGGCACCAGAACGTCGGCCATCGCGACCGTGACACCCGAACGGGTGGCCCAGTGGAAGCCGGCGTCCTTGAGCTTGTCGACGGTCTGCGCCACCACGATCATCGGGAAGCGCTCGGCCAGATCGTTGATGATCCGAGCCTGGACCTTCTTGTGCATCTGCTCGTTGACGAACGGGTAACCCTTGGGCAGCAGCTCGTTGAAGAGCACCCGACCCAGCGTGGTCTCGGCGGTCCAGGCATCGCCCGGCTTCCAACCGTTCTCGAACAGCTCAGCCTCGACGGCGGCCGGCGGACGCTGCTGCGTCAACCGCACCTTGATCTTGGCGCGCACCGAAAGCGCACCACGATCCAGCGCCATGATGGCTTCGGCCGGTGAGCTGTACACGCCGTGCTCCGGACGATCCTTGGCGGCGGCCACGTACTCGCCGGTGTCGCCGGGGATCTCGGTGGTCAGGAAGTACAGCCCGGTCACCATGTCCAGACGCGGCATGGCCAGCGGCTTACCCGACGCCGGGGACAGGATGTTGTTCGAGGACAGCATCAGGATGCGAGCCTCGGCCTGCGCCTCCGCGGACAGCGGAAGGTGCACGGCCATCTGGTCACCGTCGAAGTCGGCGTTGAACGCCTCACACACCAGCGGGTGCAGCTGGATGGCCTTGCCTTCCACCAGCTGCGGCTCGAAGGCCTGGATACCCAGGCGGTGCAGGGTAGGTGCACGGTTCAGCAGCACCGGGTGCTCGGCGATGACCTCTTCGAGGACATCCCACACCTGGGGACGCTGACGTTCCACCATGCGCTTGGCGCTCTTGATGTTCTGCGCGTGGTTCAGGTCGACCAGACGCTTCATCACGAACGGCTTGAACAGCTCGAGTGCCATCAGCTTCGGCAGACCGCACTGGTGCAGCTTCAGCTGGGGGCCGACCACGATGACCGAACGGCCCGAGTAGTCGACGCGCTTACCGAGCAGGTTCTGACGGAAGCGGCCCTGCTTGCCCTTGAGCAGATCGGACAGCGACTTGAGCGGACGGTTGCCCGGTCCGGTGACCGGACGTCCCCGGCGGCCGTTGTCGAACAGCGCGTCGACCGACTCCTGAAGCATGCGCTTCTCGTTGTTGACGATGATCTCGGGTGCACCGAGGTCGATCAGTCGCTTGAGCCGGTTGTTGCGGTTGATCACGCGGCGGTACAGGTCGTTGAGGTCGGAGGTCGCGAAGCGGCCACCGTCCAGCTGCACCATCGGACGCAGTTCCGGCGGGATCACCGGCACGGCGTCGAGCACCATGCCCATCGGCGAGTTGCGGTTCATCTGGAACGCCGCGACGACCTTCAGCCGCTTGAGGGCACGAAGCTTCTTCTGTCCCTTGCCGTTCTTGATGGTGTCGCGCAGCGACTCGGCCTCGGCGTCGATGTCGAAGGTCTCGATGAGCTTCTTGATCGACTCCGCGCCCATAGCGCCGTTGAAGTACTCGCCGTAGCGGTCCTGCAGCTCTCGGTAGAGCAGCTCGTCGACGATGAGCTGCTTGGGGGCCAGCTTGGTGAAGGTGGTCCAGATCTCGTCGAGCCGGTCCAGCTCACGCTGGGTCCGGTCGCGGAGCTGACGCATCTCCCGCTCGCCGCCGTCGCGCACCTTGCGGCGCACGTCGGACTTGGCGCCCTCGGCCTCGAGCTCGGCCAGGTCGGCTTCGAGCTTCTGCGCCCGGGCCTCCAGGTCGGAGTCGCGCTGATCCTCGACGGCCTTACGCTCGACGGCCATCTCGGCCTCGAGCGTGGACAGCTCGTTGTGGCGCATCTCGGTGTCGACCGCGGTGATCACATAGGCCGCGAAGTAGATGATCTTTTCCAGATCCTTCGGGGCCAGGTCGAGCAGGTAGCCCAACCGGGACGGAACACCCTTGAAGTACCAGATGTGCGTGACGGGCGCGGCCAGCTCGATGTGGCCCATCCGCTCACGACGCACCTTGGCGCGGGTCACCTCGACGCCGCAGCGCTCACAGATGATGCCCTTGAAGCGGACGCGCTTGTACTTACCGCAGTAGCACTCCCAGTCGCGAGTCGGTCCGAAGATCTTCTCGCAGAACAGGCCGTCCTTTTCAGGCTTGAGCGTGCGGTAGTTGATGGTTTCCGGCTTCTTGACCTCGCCGAACGACCAGTTACGGATGTCGTCCGCAGTGGCGAGGCCAATGCGGAGTTCATCGAAGAAGTTGACGTCTAACACGTAACTCCCTTTCCCCTTTCGGGACTAGAAATTCTCGGACGAGACCTACGCAAGGTCTTCCACAGAAGCGGACTCGTTGCGCGACAGGTTGATACCGAGGTTGGCAGCGGCACGCTCCAGGTCCTCGTCATCGCCGTCACGCATCTCGATCGCCGCGCCGTCGCTGGAGAGCACCTCAACGTTGAGGCACAGCGACTGCAGCTCCTTGAGAAGCACCTTGAACGACTCCGGAATACCGGGTTCGGGGATGTTCTCGCCCTTCACGATGGCCTCGTACACCTTGACCCGGCCGACGGTGTCGTCGGACTTGATGGTCAGCAGCTCCTGCAGGGTGTAGGCGGCACCGTAGGCCTGCATGGCCCAACATTCCATTTCACCGAACCGCTGGCCACCGAACTGGGCCTTACCACCGAGCGGCTGCTGGGTGATCATCGAGTACGGGCCAGTGGAACGTGCGTGGATCTTGTCGTCCACCAGGTGGTGCAGCTTGAGGATGTACATGTAGCCAACCGTCACCGGGTACGGGAACGGCTCGCCACTGCGACCATCGAACAACTGCGACTTGCCGTCGGCGTTGACCATGACGTCACCGTCACGGTTGGGCAGCGTCGAGCCGAGCAGACCCGAGAGCTCCCCCTCCTGCGCACCGTCGAACACCGGGGTGGACACGATGCTGTCCGCCGGGGCCGAGAGCAGGCCTTCGGGCAGCTTGCCCGCCCATTCCGGCGTTCCAGCGGCCACATCGATGTTCCAGCCGGCCTTGGCCACCCACCCGAGGTGGGTTTCCAGGATCTGGCCGATGTTCATACGACGCGGCACACCGTGGGTGTTCAGGATGATGTCCACCGGGGTGCCGTCAGGCATGAACGGCATGTCCTCGATCGGCAGGATCTTGCCGATGACGCCCTTGTTGCCGTGGCGTCCGGCGAGCTTGTCGCCGTCGGAGATCTTGCGCTTCTGGGCCACGTAGACGCGGACCAGTTCGTTGACGCCGGCCGGCAGATCGTCATCGTCCTCGCGCGAGAACACGCGGATACCGATGACCTTGCCGGACTCGCCGTGCGGAACCTTCAGCGACGTGTCGCGAACCTCGCGGGCCTTCTCACCGAAGATGGCACGCAGCAGCCGCTCCTCCGGGGTCAGCTCGGTCTCGCCCTTGGGCGTGACCTTGCCGACCAGGATGTCGCCGTCGCGGACCTCGGCGCCGATGCGGATGATGCCGCGCTCGTCGAGATCGGCCAGCACCTCGTCAGAGACGTTCGGGATGTCCCGGGTGATCTCCTCGGCGCCCAGCTTGGTGTCGCGGGCATCGATCTCGTGCTCCTCGATGTGGATGGACGTCAGGACGTCCTCCTCCACCAGGCGCTGCGAGAGGATGATCGCGTCCTCGTAGTTGTGGCCCTCCCACGGCATGATCGCCACGAGCAGGTTCTTGCCCAGGGCCATCTCACCGTTCTCGGTGCACGGTCCGTCGGCGAGCACCTGGCCCGACTCGACACGCTGCCCGGCGTCCACGATCGGGCGCTGGTTGGCGCACGTGCCGTGGTTGGAGCGGGCGAACTTGCGCATCCGGTAGGTGTGCCGGGTGCCGTCGTCGGCCATCACGGTGATGTAGTCGGCCGAGACCTCCTCGACGACGCCCGCCTTCTCCGTGACGATGACATCGCCGGCGTCGATGGCGGCACGCAGCTCCATACCGGTACCGACCAACGGGGCCTCGCTGCGGACCAGCGGAACCGCCTGGCGCTGCATGTTGGCACCCATCAGGGCACGGTTGGCGTCGTCGTGCTCCAGGAACGGGATCATCGCGGTCGCGACAGACACCATCTGGCGCGGCGAGACATCCATGTAGTCGACGTCGGACGGGGCCACGTTCTCGACCTCGCCACCCTTACGGCGGACCATCACGCGGTCTTCGGTGAAGCTGCCGCCCGCATCGATCGGCGAGTTGGCCTGCGCCACGACGTGGCGGTCCTCCTCGTCGGCGGTCAGGTAGTCGATCTGGTCTGAGACCACACCGTCGACGACCTTGCGGTACGGCGTCTCGATGAAGCCGAACGGGTTGACCCGGGCGTACACCGACAGCGAGCCGATCAGACCGATGTTCGGACCCTCAGGGGTCTCGATCGGACACATGCGGCCGTAGTGGCTGGAGTGCACGTCGCGGACCTCAAGGCCGGCACGCTCACGGGACAGACCACCGGGGCCCAGCGCCGACAGACGACGCTTGTGGGTCAGACCCGACAGCGGGTTGTTCTGGTCCATGAACTGCGACAGCTGGCTGGTGCCGAAGAACTCCTTGATCGCCGCCACAACGGGACGGATGTTGATCAGGGTCTGCGGCGTGATCGCCTCGACGTCCTGGGTCGTCATGCGCTCACGCACGACACGCTCCATACGCGACAGGCCGACCCGGATCTGGTTCTGGATCAGCTCACCGACGGTGCGCAGACGACGGTTACCGAAGTGGTCGATGTCGTCCACCTCGACCGGCACTTCGACGCCCCCGGGCACCGTCATGCTGGTCTGGCCCTCGTGCAGGCGCACCAGGTACTCGATGGTGGCGACGACGTCTTCCTCGGTGAGGGTCGACGACGTGATCGGCTGGCCTGCGTTCAGGCCCAGCTTCTTGTTGACCTTGTAGCGACCCACGCGGGCCAGGTCGTAGCGCTTCTCCTTGAAGAACAGGTTCTCCAGCAGGGTCTGCGCGGACTCCTTGGTCGGCGGCTCGCCCGGACGCAGCTTGCGGTAGATGTCGAGCAGCGCCTCGTCGGGACCAGCGGTGCTGTCCTTCTCGAGGGTGCCCATCATGATCTCGGAGAAGCCGAAGCGCTCCACGATCTGCTCGCTCGTCCAGCCCAGCGCCTTGAGGAGCACGGTGACCGGCTGACGACGCTTGCGGTCGATGCGGACACCGACTGTGTCGCGCTTGTCGACGTCGAACTCCAGCCACGCACCGCGGCCGGGGATCACCTTGACGCTGTGCAGCGTCTTCTCGGTGGACTTGTCGATGCTGTCGTCGAAGTACACACCGGGCGAGCGCACCAGCTGGGACACCACGACACGCTCGGTGCCGTTGATGATGAAGGTGCCCTTCTCGGTCATCATCGGGAAGTCACCCATGAAGACCGTCTGGCTCTTGATCTCACCGGTGTTGTTGTTGATGAACTCGGCCGTGACGAACAGCGGCGCCGCGTACGTCATGTCCTTGTCTTTGCACTCGTCCACCGGTGCTTTGACCTCGTCAAAGCGCGGATCGGAGAAGCTCAGCGACATCGAGCCCGAGAAATCCTCGATCGGCGAGAGCTCTTCGAGCACCTCTTCGAGGCCGCCCTTGGGGGCGGTCTCGCCGCGATCGACGGCCTTCTGACGCCATCCGTCCGCTCCGACGAGCCAATCGAAGGAGTCTGTCTGAACGTCGAGTAGCCCCGGAACCTCAAGTGGTTCACGGAGCTTGGCAAATGAAACTCGGTTCGGTGCTCCTGGGACGGAGTTATTGGTGTTAGCGTTCGCTGTGCTCTGGCTAGAGACTGCCAAGATGCATCCTTCCAGCACCTCATGCGACTTTTGAAAAGGCCAGCAAGAGCCGTCCTTCTTGGCCGCGATTCTGCGTCGGTTCGGCTGGCTTTGACCTGCCCGGAACCTCAAACGCACGGCACGGGACTAGATGCTGAGCAACGCTCAGGCTAGAACTTTATGTGCAGATCAGGTGAGGGTAGGCAGGGTGCAGCCAGCGCAACGTCCAACGATAGCGCACGTCCGCCATTTATTCAACGAGCATCCCTCGGCACCACACCACCACTGCATGAATCGGGTCACCCGGCGCTGGCTGGCGTCCACTAAACCCTTCACACATGCTGCCCAACAGATTGGCCTGTCTCTGGCCGTCCGTCAAGAGGTGACGCGCGGTTCGGTGCGGCCGGACTCTCCCCACAACACGTTCGCCGCACCTGCTGTTTGCACTGTCTGCGAATACACGTCAGGCCGGACCCTTGGGCCCGGCCTGACGTGATGAAACTCAGCTCTGTTGAGGAACCTCGATGACCCCGGTCGGGTCGTCGTCCCCGACCGGGCGCTGGTGGCGCGCCGTCGGCTCGTCTCCGAACTCGTGCACCGCGTACTTGTGGGTGCCCTCGAGGTCGTCGAGGATCGCGGCCTGTGCAGCGGGCGGCAGGGTGTGCAGGATCTCGCGTACCCGGGCCTGACGGCGGCCCACGGCCTTGCGCTCGGGCATACCCGGGGTCGCCATCAACTGCGGCGGCACACCCTCGATCTCCTCGACACCACCGTCATGCTGGCCGGCCTCCATCATGGCCTGCTCAGCGGCCGCGGTGGCCTCGTCCTTCTCCTCCGACATACCGATCGGCCCGATCCGGCGACCGTTGAGGAACTGCTTGACGACGGGCTCCTCCGAGGTGAGCAGCACCTCGCGGGGGCCGAACATGACCAGCTGCTTGCGGAACAGCATGCCGATGTTGTCCGGCACGGTCCGGGCGATGTTGATGTTGTGCGTCACGATCAGCACTGTGGCGTCGATCTGCGCGTTGATGTCGATCAGCAGCTGGGACAGGTACGCGGTACGCACCGGGTCCAGACCGGAGTCCGGCTCGTCGCACAGGATGATCTTGGGGTCGAGCACCAGGGCCCGAGCCAGGCCGGCGCGCTTGCGCATACCGCCGGAGATCTCGCCGGGGAACTTGTGCCCGTCATTGGGCATACCCACCAGGTCGAGCTTCTCCATGACGATGTTGCGGATCTCGCTCTCGCTCTTCTTCGTGTGCTCACGCAACGGGAAGGCGGTGTTGTCATAGATGTTCATCGAGCCGAACAGCGCGCCGTCCTGGAACAGCACACCGAACAGCGTGCGGATCTCGTAGAGCTCCTTGGCCGAACACTCAAGGATGTTGGTGCCGTCGATGACGATGGAGCCGCGCTCTGGGCGCAGCAAGCCGATCAGAGACTTCAAGAACACCGATTTGCCGGTACCCGACGGGCCCAGCAGCACGCTGACCTCGCCCTCGGGAACCGTCAGCGTGACATCCTCCCAAATCTTTGACGATCCAAAAGATTTGCTCAGTCCCGTCACGTCGATCTGGACGCCCATCAAAGATCCTTCCGCCTGCGGCTCACCCAACCACCTGCTGCGGCCTGTGGCTTGAGTCACCATAGCGCACGGCGCATCGCACACACAGGCATGTCTCCCAATATTCGGGAGTACCCGTGCTGCCGCCGGATCAATCGTGCCCATGCAAGCAAAGAACCCCCGAATCCCTGGGGATTCGGGGGTTCTTGCGGTCCAGGTATGGACTACTTGACGGTGACGCTGGCGCCGGCAGCCTCGAGCTTGCTCTTGGCGTCCTCGGCGGCCTCCTTGGTGACCTTCTCCAGCAGCGGCTTGGGAGCGCCGTCGACCAGATCCTTGGCTTCCTTCAGGCCCAGGCCGGAGACGATCTCGCGGACGACCTTGATGACGCCGATCTTCTTCTCGCCGGCACCCTCGAGGATGACGTCGAACTCCGACTGCTCCTCGGCGGCCTCGGCGGCGGCGGGGGCGCCACCGGCGGCGGCAACGGCGACCGGAGCGGCGGCGGTGACCTCGAAGACCTCTTCGAACTGCTTCACGAACTCAGAGAGCTCCAGCAGGGTCATTTCCTTGAAAGCGTCGAGCAGTTCGTCGGTGGACAGCTTGGCCATGTTTATGGTCCTTCCTGATTTTTCTTACAGATGGGGGGTGGTTTGTGCGGTTGCGATTGCGCAGTTCAAGCGGCGAGTGAAGCGGAAGCTTCTACGCGGCCTCTTCGCCGGCCTTCTTCTCCTGCAGCGCCGCCGCGAGGCGGGCCATCTGAGAAGCGGGCGCGTTGAACAGACCTGCGGCCTTGGACAGGTTGCCCTTCATGGCACCTGCCAGCTTGGCGAGCAGAACCTCGCGCGACTCGAGGTCAGCGATCTTCTCGACCTCGGACACAGACAGCGCCTTGCCGTCCATGTAGCCGCCCTTGATGACGAGCGCCTTGTTGTCCTTGGCGAACTTCTTGATCGCCTTGGCGGCGTCAACGGGCTCACCCTGGACGAACGCGATCGCCGTGGGACCGGCGAACAGCTCGTCGAGACCTTCAATGCCAGCTTCAGACGCGGCGCGCTTCACCAGAGTGTTCTTGGCGACGGTGTACGTGGCGGAGTCGCCGAGGGAACGACGCAGCTCAGCCAGGTTCGCCACAGTCAGCCCGCGGTACTCGGTGACGACGGTGGCCGTCGACGCCTTGAACTGCTCAGCAATGTCGGCAACCGCCGTGGCTTTATCAGCCTTGGCCATGCATGCCTCCTTGTGGTGGGTATCGGGCGTTCCGCCTCGAACCGCCAACCGGCCTGTTTCAGGTCCGGAAATGACGAACGCCCCGACGCATAAGGTCGGGGCGCAGATATACCCAGCACGAAAACTGGTCTAGCCTCGTCCTCCTGCGTGGGCCGCCCGGATACTTCCGGGGCCTTCAACCGATTGCTCGGTGACCGACGGTCTTCGGTGGAACTCGACCAGACTAGCCGAGCACCCACCGATCAGCCAAAACGCGGCCCCGTTTGCACCGCCGCGAATGCCGTACCTGCGCGGTCGGCCGCGGCGTCTTCAGCCCGCAACCACCAGCAGCACGAATGCCGCAGCCAGCAATCCGACCCGCAGCCAGTGCAGCCGGTCCCAGCGGCGGGCCAGTTCGTGGAACTGTTCGGCGTCCTCACCGGCATCGTCACATCCGCCGAATCCCGCCGCGACGCGGTTGTTGATCGGCACCAGTGTGGTGACGGACAGCAGCATGACCAGCCCCATCAGAACCACTGCGGTGATGAGCAGCGGCCCTGGGCTCCCCACTGCGGCGGCGATCAGCAACACGATGGCGCCGCCGTACCAGAACGGCATCGCCGTTCCGAGAATCCCTGCACCGGTGCCGCGGGCCTGCCGGTAGGCGGCATCGGGCAGCCGCTGCAGGATCGGGTTGGTGAATGCGGCGACGCCGAACTCGACGCCGAGAAGCGGTCCGGTGACGATGACGGCGAGCATCTGCACGATTTCTTCCATGCCATCTAGGCTGATCAGTATGCTGCCAGAAAACAAGGTACTGACAAATTAGTCAGCATCCGCGAAGGGTTTGAGCATGGCGGTTTCCAAGAAAGAGGTCGGCGACTGCCCGATCGACGCGACGTTGTCGGTCATCGACGGACGCTGGAAGGGCACCATCCTGTGGCGGCTGGCCGACGGGCCGATGCGCACCGCCGAACTGCGCCGCAGCATTCCCGACATCACCGAGCGGATGCTCATCCGCCATCTGCACGATCTGGTCGACGCCGGGATCATCGATCGCCATGACGCAGGCACGGTGCCGCCACGCGTGCACTATTCGATCTCCGAGTACGGGAAGACGTTGGCGCCGGTGCTGGGCGCGTTGTGCGAATGGGGCCGCACCCATATGGAGATCCAGAAACAGAAGCGTCAGCCGCGCGCCAGAGCCGCCGCACCCACCAGGCCGGCATCCCCACCGAGTTCGGCCGCGACGACCCGCAGCCCCCGCAGGAACTCCAGCCCGGCGTAGTCGGCGAGCGCCGCGCGCAGCGGGTCGAACAACAATGCCCCGGACTTGGCCACTCCCCCGCCGATCACCACCAGGTCCAGGTCGCAGACCGCGCCCACCGAGGCGATCATCGCCGCCACTGCCCGCGCGCCTCGATGAAATGCCTTGATGGCCAGCCCATCTCCTTGAGCTGCTGCCTCACCCAGCACCTTGGCGTCGGTGCCGGCCCACCCCTGCGTGCGGGCCCACCGCACCATGCTGGGCCCGGACGCGACGGTCTCGACGCAGCCATGCCCGCCACACGCACACGGGTCACCGCCGTCGGGGGCGACGACGACATGGCCGACGTGCCCGGCGTTGCCGGTGCGGCCGTCGTACGGGGCGCCGTCGAGCACCAGGCCACCGCCGACCCCGGTCGACACCACCATGCCGAGCAGGAACTGCGCGCCCCGGCCCGCACCGCACCACTGCTCGCCGAGCGCCATGCACAGCCCGTCACCACCGAGCCGGACCGGCAACCGAGTGGTGTCGGTAACCCGATCGACGATCGGGAAGTGCTGCCATTCAGCGATATTGATGGGGCTGACGGTGCCGTTGGGCAGGTCGATGGGTCCGGCGGAGGCGACGCCGACGCCGGTCGCCGCCCCGTCCGCGGTCTGCATGGTCTCGCCGAGCAGTTTCTCGACGACGGCCCACACCGTCTCGGCGTCGCCGTCCGGGGTCGGTAGTTGGGCCCGATGCACCAGTCGCCCCTCGGCGTCGACCAGGCCGGCGGCGATCTTGGTGCCGCCGATATCGAGCGCGAGGGTGAGAGTCACGGGCGCTCCTAGTGCTTGTGGGTGTTGTCCGGTTGACGGGGATCCCCGGGATGCTCGTACCCCGGTGCCAGTTCCACCAGGGCCGCGCACCGCGCGTCGAGCCACAGCCGGAACGCCTGCCTGCGTGAAGCCGACCGTAGATGCGCGGCTATCCGGTGGTGCACCTGATCCAGCGACGGCGCGACCGGCCGGCCGCGCCAGCCGTGCGGGCCCCCCGGTATCGGCGCGAACCGCAACGGGTTCCGCGCGTGATAGGCAATCACCTGCGCATCTGAGATATCGACCGCCGCAGTCACCTCCGCGAACACCGCACGGGCCAGCGGGGTACCCAGGGTGGCGGCGGCGACGCTGCCGATCTCCAGCCGGGCCGCGGTATCGGGCAGCACCTCGTCCTGGCCGGGTGCGCCGTGGCCGGACAGGCCGCGCGCGGCGGCCTCGTCGGCGACCACCCGTTCGGCGACCGCCAACTGGGTGAGCCAGCGGCGTAACTGGCGCCCTTCGCTGGTCCCGGGGCGTGGCAGCGCCGAGGCCCGGTTCCCCGCCCGTAGCGTGGCCTCCCGGTCGTCGATCTCCTTGATGAACACCGGTTTTCCGGCTACTCGTGCCGCATAGGTCACCGGGTTCATCGGACCGTCACCTTTACTGCCGGCGAATAGACCAGGCGTCCGGCACAACCCACCCGGATCAACGCCCACCACTCGCCCGACTCGACCCACGATGGGGGCGCGATGTCGAACCCGATCTCGGCGGTGCCCGACGCGGGTACCTCGACGCCGACCGCGGCCGGCCCCATCCACTCCCAGGTTCCCCATGGGCTGATCAGATGCGCCTCGGCGCTCAGGGCGGCGAGCGCATCGGTGCCGATCGTCATCGACAGTCGGGCGGTCTCACCGGCCGTGATGTCGACGGACTGCGGCTCGGACACCAGCTTGAGCACCTGGGCGCCACTGGGTTCACCGATCGTGAGGATGCAGACGTCCTCGACCACCTGCCGCCACGACGGCGGCAGCGCATCCGATCCGCTGCCGGTCACCGTGAGTTCGGCCCGCAACGGGTACAGCCCGGGCCCTGCTCCCGCCGGGACACTCAGGACCACATCGGTTTCCAGATATTCCCCGGGTGGCAACACGTAGGGCAACTCGGCGGGTTGCACCTCCCACCCCGGCGGGCCCGAAAGCCTGACCCGGCCGTGCAGTGCGGCATCGGTGCAGTCACTCGCCGCGGTCAATCGCACGACGACATCGGTACCGGGTTGCGCAGCAACGCTTTCCGGATGCAGGTACGCGACCGCAGGCAGGCCGCCGAGCGGCGCCGGACCGCGATTGTGCAGCCAGTACCGGGCGTAGAGCGGCTGTGCGGCCTCAGCTTCGGGCGCCAACGGCCGGTGCTCGCCCCGCAACACCTTCGGCAGGTTGAACTGAGCGGCGATGGTGGCGATCTGGTATCCGTGCAGACTCAGATCCGACGGCCGCTCCGGCGCAGGCTCTTCCAGAAGGTTCAGGTTCGCGGCGGCGGACACCGCGCGCAACCCGGAGCGAATGGTGACCTCGGTAGCGTTGCCGGTGATCTCGACCAGGCGCGCGGTGACTCCGTCGGCCGGATCGGTACGGCGGACGCTGCCCGAGGCGAGCGGATTGCCGGTGGCCTTGAGCGCACCCAGTTGTACGGTGCCCGCCGGCTCGATCTCCAAGAGTGACCCCGTCGCCGGCAGTCCGCCGTCGGCGGCCGGATCGACCACCACCGGTTGCAACGGCCGGTTGAACTCTGCGGCGCTGGGTGCGACGCCCGCGGCCCGCCAGTCGCCGGCGCCGGTGACCAGCGCGTAGTCGAATGTATGTGTCCAGTGCTGCAATTGGAAGTTGGATCCGTCCGGGGCGGTACGGCGTGGCGGGTCGATCCAGGTGCCCGACGGCCAGCCGGTGCAGGAGCGCATCAGTGAGGTGTGCAGGGTGCCGTCGGGCTCGATGGCGAAGCTCGGCACCCCACGGTTCAGCAGCGCGACGGTGCGGGCATCGAACGGCGCGGTCACCGCGGGGGCCTGCTGGGTGACGACGATCTCGGCGTCACCCAGGTCATCGACCACCGCCTCGAGGTCGCCGGCCAGGATCAGGACCGGCAAGGTACGCACCCCACGCAAGTCTGCACCGGGCACCCACTGTTCGGTCAACGGCGCGGTGGCAGGCACCCAGACGCGAGCCGATCCGGTTGCGTCGATCTGGCGTTTGAACTCGTCGGTGTAGGCGATGTCCGATTCGGCGAGAACAGCTGCGGTGAAGGGGTTTTCGTCCGGGCCGCCGAGCGCGAACCGGGTGTCGGGCAGGTTGGAGTCCACGGTGAGATCGCCGTATCGGGGTTTGTCGGCGGCGCTGCAGGTGGCCGTTACCCCGGCACGTACCAGGGCCACCATCAGATCCCGCGGGTCGGTGCCGTCGTCGGGAGTGACCACCTCGGCCACTGAAACGGCTCGCACCGCATCGACTCCGATGCATACCCGCACGGCCGAGGACAGCCCGAACCAACCGTAAGCCGGGTTGTCCAACGTCCACGGGTGTTGCGCCGCGTCCACCGCGTGGTGGGCCGAATGCTCATGCAGCAGCCCGAATCCCCGGCCGATCACGGCGTCGCCGACCTCGCTCACCGGTAGCGCGCCGGGCACCGGGCAGGGCCAACGCAACCGGACCAGGCGGTCCGCCCCGACGAACTCGTCGATGACAGTGCGGCAATCGACCCGGTCCACACCGGACCACAGTGTGATGATCTGGGTGTAGCTCAACAGATCCGCGATGCGGCCCCGCACGATCACCCGCTGCCCGAGCGCGCTCCGGTAGCACTGCACATCCTCGGCCGGAGCGGCCGAGGAACACACCACCGGCCCGGTGGGCAGCAGGTGCCAGGGCCCTTCCCCGGCCTCGGGGTGGGCCGAATACTCCTCGTAGACCGCCAGTTCGTTGCCGACGCCGCCGTCTGCGATGAGCTCTCGCCCGTCGTCGGTCAGCGAGCACACCCCGCCGCCGCGGGCCGCATCGACGCGTAGCCGGTAGCGCCCGTTGGCGATCTCGTCACCGGCCAGCGGTTCCCAGCCGCGCGCCGCGCCGGCGACGAATCGGTAGGACTGCCAGCCCAGCGACGGCACGTCACGGGCCAGCCAGCTCACCGTCGCTCCGTCGTGCTCGACCAGGACGGGAACCTCGTTGCCGTCGCTGTCGAACACGGCCCCGGGAAAGGGGGTGTCCAGGTGCGCGGTGACGATGTCGGTCCGGTTGTGCGCCACGGCGTTCCACACCACTACCGTCCTCAACCCCGGGTCGCTACGCTCCTGCCCACCGAAACCGTCGACGGCCTGCGACAACAGGCGCAAGGCATTGTCCCGCGCGGTGACGCCCAGATCCCAGGCGTCGCGCCAGCTGGTCAACAGGTCGAGGTAGACCTGATCGGATTCCGAGCCGGTGATGGCGTCGTGGTGCGCCCCGTAGGCCAGCTGCACCCAGGCCTTGGTCAGGGCGGCCTGCGGATAGTCCGCGCCGCCCAGCAGTCCGGCGAACACCGCGAACCGTTCGGCGTCGAGCACCGCGTCCTCGGCAGCCCGGTTGGCCTGCTTGGTGTCGATGTAGGAGACGTCCTTGCCGGTGTAGATCGGGTTCATGTCGCGGGTCTGCGGCGACGGCATGATGCCGCGCGCGTCGGCTTCGGCTCGCACCGCAGTGAAGAACTCGGACGGCAACGCGCACACGAATTTCGGCCAGACGTACCGCGAGTTCCAGTCGCGGTGGATTTCGGTGACCCACTTGTTGGGCGGGGTGTAGTCGGTGCCGACGGGCAGCAGCACGTTGCGGGTCAACGCAACCCGCTTGAGTTTGGTGAACAGGGTGTAGGTGGATTCTTCGGCTTCGGCCAGTGAGGCCGAGGAGTCCATCCACCATCCCGCCGCATAATGCGCGGGCATGTAGTGGGTGAGCAACCCACGGCCCGACGGTGCGATCCACTCGAACTCGCTGGCGAACTGCATACGTTCGGGGTCGCCGTCGTTCTGCATCGGCCCCCACTGGTGATGCGGCCCGCGCGCCCACGAACTGGAGGTCAGGCCGACGTCGGCCGCCATGCCGGGGAATTGCGGATCGTGCCCGAACACGTCGAGCTGCCACGCGGTCGCCGGGTCGGCACCCATCACATCGCGTTGAAAACCCATGCCCGCCACAAAATTCCGGATCGCAGTCTCCGGGCTGGTGAGATTGGTGTTCGGCTCGTTGTAGGTGCCGCCCATGATCTCGACGCGCCCGTCGGCGATGAACCGGCGTAGATCGGCCCGGTCTTCCGGGCGGGCATCCCAGTAGGGCTTGAGATAGTCGACCTCGGCCAGGACGAACTTGTACTCCGGTTCACGCCGCGCCATTTCCAGGTGTGCGTGCACCAGGTCGAATCCGTTGGTCTGCCTGCACTGGCCGGGTGGATCTTCCGTCCACAGGCTGGTGTAGGCGGCCTGGGTGTTCCACCAGACAGGGTCGTAGTGGAAGTGGCTGATCATGTACATGGTCCAGCCGGGTTCGGCGACGGTGAAGTCGAAGGTCGTCTCCCCCGCCCGCGCGCGCCGGATCTCGCCGGGGACGCCCCGCTCGACGTCGATCGGAACCTCGACGATGCTGTCTCCGGGCGTGGCGATCGCCTCACCGGAGAGCCCGTCCCCGTCCACCCGCACCGGTGTCGGCGAGGTGCAACCCTCGTATCGCACCCGAACCAACTGCCGAGGGGCATCCTCCGGCCCGGCAAACAGCTCCGTCGTCTCCGCTGACAGGACGCGCATGCCGAAACCCTACGACTTCAGTGCGCCGAAATGTCGACGACCAACGCTCGATGATCCGAAATCGGTAGGTGCGGCGCCACGCATTCAGTGGCGCACAGTGCCGGGTCGTCGGTAAGGATGTGGTCGAGTTGCGTCGTCGGCGAGTCGGCGGGAAAGGTCGGGGCGGCCCCGAGTTGACGCCAGTGCGCCGGCGCGCCCGAGTTCAGATCTCCCATGAGGAGCCTCGGCCCCGGGAAGCCGCTCAGATCCCGCACCAGATGCCGCAATTGCACCCGGTTCCACCCCGGTACGAACGACAGGTGGGTGTTGGCCACGGTGAGTGCACCGAACGGGGTGTCGATGCGGGCGACCATCGCGGCCCGGGGTTCTTCGTGGATGATCCGGAACCGACGGATCCCCGAGACGTACATCGGAAACGGGACCGGTATCCGAGGGAGGCTCAACACCTGCCAGTTCTCGACCGGGTACCGGGTGAGAAGGGCGATGCCGTAGGCGGCGGTTCCGGGTTGTTCGCGGCCGGTCGCAGCCATCCAGGTGGCGCCGGGGGTTCCGGAGATCGCGGCGACGAACCGGTGGTGCACGGCGTTCATCGCCCGGGCGGCCACGGCAGTCAGATCTGCCCTGCCCGAGCGCGGTTGATCGAGGTCGACCTCTTGCAGCGCGAGGATGTCGGCGTCGAGTTCGGCCACCGCGGCGGCCAACCGGTCCAGGTCGACGTCGCCATCGTGAACACTGCGTCCGTGCAGGATGTTGAAAGTGGCCATCCGCATGGGTACTCAGTACCCACTCTGCATCGCCTTCACCGCGGCGATGCCCGACGAACCGGGATGGCCACATGCTCGACCGCAACGACGACCTGCGTGACGCGCTGAAGCGGGCCGCGGCAGCGTTCAAGGCGCATGGGCCACGCTTCGCGTTGGGCGGCAGCTATGCACTGTGGGTCTACGGTGCGCCCGAACCGGTGCACGACGTCGATTTCGTGGTGGCCGAGGCCGACGCCGACGCGGCCGAGGTGGCGTTGCGTAAGGCCGGATTTCAGATCGTGCATGTTCCCGAGGACTGGTTGTTCAAGGCCTATCCGGACGACGACGTGCTGGTCGATGTGCTCTATCGACTCAACGGGGCATCGGTGGATGCGGCCATATTGGGTTCGGCCGAGGTGCTCGATGTGCTGGCGATCCGGATGCCGGTGCTGCCGCCGACGGTGGTGGTGTCGGAAAAGTTGCGGTCGCTCAACGAACACCATTGCGACTTCGCGGCGTTGCTTCCGGCCAGCCGTGCGGTGCGCGAGCAGGTCGACTGGGATGTGGTGCGTGCTGCCACCGCCGACAACGACTTCGCTGCCGCATTTCTGATGCTCCTCGACCGGCTCGGGATCACCTGACGTTCCTGCGCGCAGCCAGGCGCAGGCGATCGGCCACTGTGCGCACGGCAGCGGCCACCTCGGGCGGCTCGAGTACCTCGAAGTCATGGCCCACGGTGGCGAAATAGAGGACCATACGCTCGGGGTCGTCGGCGCCGGTGGTGACGATGCAGGCGTCGGGTCCGTCTGCCTCGACCGTGGCCGATGCCGGTGGAAACTTCTGCGCCACAACCTCTTGCGGCGCGTGATAGCGCACCCGGGCGACGTAGCGGTAGGGCGAGGAGCTGATCGAGCGACGCACATAGTCGGCCGCATCCGGAGCCTCGCGCGGCGCGAAGGTGGTGCCGCGGGCCACCACCGCGGTCATCCGGTCCAAGCGCAGACTGCGCCAGTCCTCGCGGTCGCGGTCGTAGGCCATCAGGTACCAGCGCCGGCCGGTGGTCACCAGTTGATAGGGCTCCAGCCGCCGCTGGGTGTGGTTGCCCCGGATGTCGGTGTAGTCGGTGCTGACGTGCTCGCGGTCGCGGCAGGCGCGGGCCAGGGTCATCAGTACCTCGGGTTCCACCGGGGAGTCCGAGGAGTTCGGGGCCAGGGTGACGGTGGAGTCGTGCACCGCCGCGACCTGTGACCGCAGGCGTGCGGGCATGACCTGGTCGAGTTTGGACAGCGCCCGCAGGGCGGATTCGCCGACGCCGGCGACGCTTCCGCCGGCGGCCAGCCGCAGGCAGACGGCCATCGCGACGGCTTCGTCGGGGTCGAGCAGCAGCGGGGGCAGCGCCGCGCCCGCGCCGAGTTGGTAGCCCCCGCCCTGTCCCTTGCTGGCGTGGACGGGGTACCCGAGTTCGCGCAGCCGCTCGATGTCACGGCGAACGCTGCGGGTGGTGACACCGAGTCGTTCGGCCAGTTCTTGGCCCGTCCAGGCCCGACGCGACTGCAACAGTCCGAGGAGTTGCAACACCCGGCCGGTGGTTTCGCTGCTTACGGCCATGCAAGAAGTCTGCCGCATTTTTAGGACCGAAACTGTCCTATATGCGTGAGACGGTAGTCCAATGTGGATAAATCTTCTGGCCGACCAACTGGACTTCCACTGGACCAATCAATTGAGGCCGCGATTGGACGGCCTGACCGACGACGAATACTTCTGGGCACCCGTCCCCGACTGCTGGACCGTTCACCCCGACGGCGCCATCGACTTCAGTTATCCGCCGCCGCAACCGGAACCGTTCACCACCATCGCGTGGCGGCTGGCGCACGTGATCGTCGGCGTGTTCGCGATGCGCAACCATTCGCACTTCGGCGGGCCGCCGGCGGACTACGAGTCGTGGCCGTACGCCACCGATGCGGCCACCGCCCTGAGCCAACTCGACGACGCGTACCGAAATTGGATCGACGGGGTCAGGTCACTCAGCGAGGATGACCTGAAGCGCCCGTGCGGGCCCGCCGAGGGGCCCTACGGTAATGAGCCGATGGCCGTGCTGGTCCTGCACATCAACCGGGAGGTAATCCACCACGGCGCCGAAATCGCCTGCATCCGTGACCTTTACGCCCACTCATCCCACAACAAGGAGAACTGAACCATGCCAGGAATGCCCCCTCCGTCCGCCGACGAACGTCAGACCCTGATCGGGTTCGTCGCGTTTCAGCAGAACGCCTACTTCGCGGTGGCACACGGACTGACCGACGAGCAGGCCCGGTCCACACCGTCGGTCAGCGCGCTGTCGATCGGCGGGCTGATCAAACACGTCACCGGGATGCAGCAGGCGTGGACCGCCCGGGTCGAGCACGCGCCGCAATTTCCGCCGTCGGATCCCCGGCCGATGGAAGAGCAGATGGCCGACTACGCCGACCAATACGTGATGGGTGAGGACGAGACCCTGGCCGGGCTGCTCGAGGGGTTCAAGGCCCAGAACGTCGAGACGCTGCGGGTGCTCGCCGAACGGGACCTCGATACCGCGGTTCCGGTGCCCCACGAAGTGCCGTGGTTTCCGGACGACGTCGACAATTGGTCGGTCCGGTGGGTGGCCATGCACCTGATCGAGGAACTCAGCCGGCACGCCGGGCATGCCGACATCATCCGCGAATCGATCGACCGCGCAACGATGTACGAGTTGCTCGCGGCCGAGGAGCAGTGGCCCGAGACCGAGTGGATCAAGCGCTGGCGGCCCGCCGCCGTCTGAGGATCAGCGGCCGAGGACCAACCGGAGCGCACAGTCCACCACCACCTCCAGGTCGTCGCCCAGGTTGCCGCTCAGCCATTGCTGGGCGAGTTCGGCCATCGCACCGGTGTACATGGCCGCGCCGACCTGGGCGGCGACCGGGTCCGAACCCGGATGCAGCCGGCCACCCTCGGACAAGACAGCCTCGCGCAACAGGTCCTGGGTCGCTGTGCGTCGGGCGGCCAGTACCGGGTTCGCCCTGGCGTCGGTGAACAGCACCCGTCCTCGCCACGGGTCGGCCGAGCTGAAGCCCAGCACCGCGGCGATTCCGGCGCGGGTCCTGGCCCGTAGGTGGTCTCCGGCTCCGGCCGTCGCGGCCTCGACGTCGACGGCAAGGGCCGCGCTGACCTCGTCGTACACGGCCCCGAGCAGGTCGTCGGTGTCGGAAAAGCTCTCGTAGAAGTAGCGGGTGTTCAGTCCGCATTCGCGGCAGACCGAGCGCACCGACACCGCGGCCTCTCCGCCGTCCCCGAACAGCCGGAACGCCGCGTCCACCAGCAGGGCGCGTCGTTCGGCCCGGCGGTCCGTCAGCGGCACGCCGGCCCATCGCGTCGGGCTCGACATCCGTACAGACTAAGTCTGGTCACACCCGTATCCAAAATGTATTCTGGCTACAGACGTAACCAGAAGGGGGTCCCGCGTGGACATGCCGCACCAAATCCTCGAGCAGATGCTGCAGCGGAAGTTCGACACGGACATTCGTCAGCACTACTTCCGTGGCATGGAGTTCGCCGGTCCGGTGGGCGATCCGGGGTGGTTCGGCCCGGGCAGTGCCGTCTGGCACGTGCACTCCCACACCGAGGCACTCGTCTTCGGCCTGCAGTGCGCGGCATACCTGGAACGCCTCGATCCCTCGATCTACTGGATGGGCATGCACCATTCGCGGCTGGTCAAACGCGATGACGACGGCATCGCCGTTCCCGTCATCGACCCCCGGGGCGCCGCGGTGCGCCTGGGGCATTCGATCGCGTTCTTCATCGGCACCGCCTACGGCAACACCGAAACCGCCGAACGGGTGGCCAAGACCGTCCGCTCGATGCACCACACCATCAAGGGGACCCGTCCCGACGGTGCGGTCTACGACGCCGACGATCCGGACTGGCTGCGCTGGAACTACGCGACCGTGGTGTGGGGGCTGGCCACCGCGCACGAGATCTACCACCCGAACCCGTTGCGCGGTAAGAAACTTGACCGCTACTACGGCGAGTTCATCCGCGTCGGGCACGCGCTGGGCGGCACCGACCTGCCCGCAACCAAGGCCGAGACTCTGGAGTGCCTGCACTCGTATCTACCCAAGCTGGCGCTCACCTACGGCGCGGCCATGGCCACCGGCCCCAACCTGCCGATGCCGCAGAGCGCGGTGGACTGGGCGATCCGCGACACCATGCCCAAGTGGGCCAAGCAGATGATCGGGCACACCGATCCCAATCCGATCGAGCGGGCGGCCCGGCGCACCATGGTGTGGTCGATCATCAACGGTCTGCACACCGCGGCCGGTGACACCCCGGAGTTCCGCGCGGCGCAAGAACGCGTCGCCGCCGGGACCACCGTGCCGCACACCGAGCCCACTTACGTGCCCGGAACCGACCCGTCCCTGAGCCGTGAAGAGGTCGAAGAAAGTTTCGCCTCGGTGTGACGCGCGGCACAGATGTTTTTCGCCCGACCGCGGCCTTTGAGACACTGCAGCTATGAGCACTACGCCGCCGAAAACCAAGCACCGCGAGGTCGCCCGGTTGAGCCGGGTGCCGCTGCCCGTGGAAGCCGCCCGAATCGGCGCCACCGGTTGGCAGATCACCCGCACCGGGGCCCGTGTTGCCGCGAGCATGTTCGGCAGGGGTTCCCTGCAGCAGAAGGTCATCCGGCAGGTCCCGCAGACGTTCTCCGATCTGGGTCCCACCTACGTCAAGTTCGGCCAGATCATCGCGTCGAGCCCGGGCGCCTTCGGTGAGCCACTGAGCCGCGAGTTCCGCAGCCTGCTCGACCGGGTGCCGCCGGCCGATACCGACGAGGTGCACAAGTTGTTCGTGGAAGAGCTCGGCGACGAGCCCACGAACCTGTTCAAGACCTTCGACGAGAAGCCGTTTGCCTCGGCGTCGATCGCCCAGGTGCACTACGCCACGCTGCACAGCGGCGAGGAGGTGGTGGTCAAGATCCAGCGTCCGGGGATCCGCCGCCGCGTCGCCGCCGACCTGCAGATCCTCAAGCGCGGCGCACAGCTGGTGGAGCTGGCGAAACTGGGCCGGCGGCTGTCGGCTCAGGATGTGGTCGCCGACTTCGCCGAGAACCTGGCCGAGGAGCTGGACTTCCGGCTGGAGGCACAGTCGATGGACGCCTGGGTGTCGCACATGCACTCCTCGCCGCTGGGCGAGAACATCCGGGTCCCGCAGGTGTACTGGGACCTGACCAGCCAGCGGGTGTTGACCATGGAGCGGGTCACCGGGGTGCGGATCGACGACGTCGCCGCAATCCGCAAGAAGGGTTTCGACGGCACCGATCTGGTCAAGGCCCTGTTGTTCAGCGTGTTCGAGGGGGGCCTCAAGCACGGCCTGTTCCACGGGGACCTGCATGCGGGCAACCTCTACGTCGATGACGCAGGCAAGGTCGTGTTCTTCGACTTCGGCATCATGGGCCGTATCGACCCACGGACCCGCTGGCTGTTGCGCGAGCTGGTCTTTGCCCTGCTGGTCAAGAAGGACCATGCGGCCGCGGGCAAGATCGTCGTGCTGATGGGCGCGGTCGGCACCGTGAAGCCCGAGGCGGAGGCGGCCAAGGACCTGGAGAAGTTCGCCACCCCGCTGACCATGAAGTCGCTCGGCGATATGTCCTACGCCGAAATCGGCAAGCAGCTTGCCACGCTGGCCGACGCCTACGACGTCAAGCTGCCCCGCGAGCTGGTGTTGATCGGCAAGCAGTTCCTCTACGTGGAGCGTTACATGAAGCTGCTGGCCCCGAAGTGGCAGATGATGAACGATCCCCAACTCACCGGGTATTTCGCCAACTTCATGGTGGACATCAGCCGCGAGCACAAAAATTCCGACGCCGACGGGGACGAGGCCTGAATGGCCGGCATGAACGTGCGGACCGGCTTCGCCACGTCATCCGCGGAACCCGGCGATGTCGACCTCTACTACGAGGACATGGGCGACCCGAATGATCCGGCCGTGCTGCTGATCATGGGCCTGGGCGCGCAGATGCTGTTGTGGCGCACCGGGTTCTGCGAAATGCTGGTGAGCCAGGGACTACGTGTCATCCGTTACGACAACCGCGACGTCGGTCTGTCCACCAAATTGTCCGGCACGCGGGTGGATTCGCCGCTGCCGCTGCGGATGGCCCGGTCGTTTCTGGGGCTCCGGAGCCCGTCGGTCTACACGCTCGAAGACGTCGCCGACGACGCCGCCGCCCTGCTCGATCACCTCAAGATCGACACTGCCCACATCGTCGGCGGATCGATGGGCGGGATGATCGCCCAGGTGTTTGCGTCCCGGCACGCGCAGCGCACCAAGTCACTTGCGGTGATCTTCTCCAGCAACAATCAGCCGCTGTTGCCGCCGCCGGGCATCAAGCAGCTGCTGTCGGTGGTCACCGGCCCACCCGCCAATTCGTCGCGAGACGCCATCATCGACAACTCCGTTCGGATCAGCCGGATCAACGGCAGCCCTGGCTATCCCACTCCCGAGGCCGAGATCAGGGCCCAGGCCGCCGAACTGTACGACCGCGCCTACTACCCGGCCGGGATCGCCCGGCATTTCGGTGCCATTCTCGGCAGCGGCAGCCTGCGCCATCACGACAAGCGGATCAACACGCCTACCGTGGTGATCCATGGACGCTCCGACCGGTTGATGCGCCCGTTCGGGGGCCGGGCGGTGGCCCGTGCGATCGCGGGTGCGCGGCTGGTGTTGATCGACGGGATGGGCCACGAGCTACCGGAGCCGGTGTGGGATGAGATCGTCGGCGAGCTGAAGACGAACTTCGCCAGTTCCCACTGATTTCTGCATCTGCAACGTTAATTACCGGAACTTGGGTTTGCCGGGGTTTGAAAGCTCGGTAGCTGGGGAAACACGCTCTACAGTATTTTCCAGCAGTCTGGGGGGACGGCCAGGTCAAGAAGTGGCCTAGCGCAAGCTCCCGCCCGGTAGTCCCCTTCTGATAGGTGACGTATGCCAAATCAGCGTGAGCAGCTCGAACCCCATTTCGACGACGTACAAGCCCATTACGACCTGTCCGACGATTTCTTCGCCCTGTTCCTGGATCCGACCAGGACCTACAGTTGCGCGTACTTCGAGCGTGACGACATGACGCTGGAACAGGCTCAAATCGCCAAGATCGACCTGGCGTTGGGCAAGCTCGGCCTACAACCCGGAATGACCCTGCTCGACGTCGGATGTGGTTGGGGTGCAACGGCTATGCGTGCGATCGAACGCCACGACGTCAACGTCATCGGCCTCACGCTCAGCCGTAACCAGGCCGCTCGCGTGCAGCAGCGGTTCGACGAATCCGACAGCCCACGTACCAAACGGGTGTTGCTGGCGGGCTGGGAACAGTTCGACGAACCGGTGGATCGCATCGTGTCGATCGGTGCATTCGAACATTTCGGGCACGACCGCTACGACGACTTCTTCCGCTTCGCCCACAATGCCCTGCCCGCCGACGGTGTGATGCTTCTACACACCATCACCGGGCTGTTACCGCAGCAGATCATCGACCGCGGGATGCCGTTGTCGTTCGCGGTCGCCCGATTCATCAAGTTCATGGTTACCGAGATCTTCCCCGGTTCACGGTTACCGTCGATCGAGATGGTCACCGAACATGCAGCGCGCTCGTCCTTCCGACTGACCCGGCGGCAGTCACTGCAGCCGCACTATGCGCGCACCCTCGACATCTGGGCAGCCAACCTGGAGGCCAACCGTGACCAGGCCCTCAAGATCCAGTCTCAAGAGGTCTACGACCGGTACATGCATTATCTGACCGGATGCGCGGGCTGCTTCCGGACCGGTTACATCGACGTCAACCAGTTCACCCTGCATGTCGTGGATTAATTTCCTTCGCTGACGCCGTACCGCCTGAACGCTTTCCCCGGGACATCCTGCCCAATTGGCGTTTCAGAAGTAATCCGTTTTGTTTGCCAGTGAATTCATTGACGGTGACGACAACCGGTTCAGCGGGGGTGTCTGCGGTACCCTGGATTCGCGAGCAGAACTCTACGGCTTGGAGCATATCTAATATGTCCAAATTGACACCGAAATATGAAGAACTGCAGTCGATCTACGATATCTCAAATGAATTCTACGAACTGTTTCTAGGCCCCACAATGGGCTATACCTGCGGTTATTTCGAGCGCGAAGACATGACCGGCGACGAAGCCCAGATCGCCAAGTTCGATCTGTCGCTGGGCAAGCTGGGGCTTGAACCAGGGATGACGCTGCTAGATATCGGCTGCGGCTGGGGCGCAGGCATGGCGCGCGCAATCGAGAAGTACGACGTCAACGTCATCGGACTGACGCTGAGTGGCGAGCAGCGTGAATACGCCGTCGAAAAGCTTTCCAGGATTCCCACCGAACGTAATGTCGAGGTTCGGCTCCAGGGGTGGGAAGAGTTCGATGACAAGGTCGACCGCATCGTATCGATCGGCGCCTTCGAGCATTTCGGATTCGAGCGGTATCCGGCGTTTTTCGAGACGGCCTATAACGCGCTGCCCGGCGGCGGCACCATGTTGCTGCACAACATCACCGGATTCGACCTTCGCCAAGCCCAGAAGCTCGGCCTGCCCATGACGTTCGAAGACGCCCGGTTCGCCAGGTTCATCATGACCGAGATCTTCCCCGGCGGCCGGCTGCCCTCGGTGTCGATGGAGGAGGAGAAAGCGACCGACGCCGGGTTCACGCTCGCCCAGCGCCAGGAGATTGGTCCTCACTACGTCCGGACGCTCGAGATCTGGGCCGATGCGCTCGAGGCCCACAAGGACCGGGCCATCGCGATCCAGGGCCAAGAGGCGTACGACCGCTACGACAAGTACCTCAACGGCTGCCAGAAATATTTCGCCTCGGGCCACATCAGCGTGCATCAGTTCACGCTGCAGAAGTAGTTTCACGCGAGCTGTCGGATCACGGCGCCGTCGTTCGTCGGATGGGTAGAGAGTGGAACAGAGGGTTCTCACTCGCCGACGCCGGGAGATGACGATGTACTACTTCGCTTTATTGATCAGCCAGGACGTAGAACTGGCACCTGAGCAGCGGGCCGAGGGCATGGCTGCCTTCCAGGCATTTCACGCCAAGGCCACGTCGGCGATCCGGGCCGGCGACGCGCTGGACAAAGGCGCTGCCGCCACCCGTATCGCCGGAGGCCCCGACCACCCGACGGTCACCGACGGCCCGTACGCCGAGGGCGCCGAGGTGGCTTGCGGCTACTACGTGTTCGAGGCCGACAATCTCGACGAAGCGCTGGCCCTGGCCCGCGATATCCCGGTCGCCCAGTTCGGCGCGGTCGAGGTGTGGCCGATGGTCCATTGGCAGGCCCCCGAACAGCCGCTCGGCAACGATTGGCTGGCCCTGCTACTGGAGCGGCCGGAGGACGTCAACACGCCTGGCACCGACGAATGGAACCAGCAGGCGGGCCGACACGTCGAACTCGCCAAGACCATCGGCGACAGGACGCTCGCCGGCGCGCCGCTGCATCCACCGTCCACCGCTACCACCGTGCGCGTGCGTGACGGCAAGGTGGTGCTGACCGACGGCCCGTACGCCGAGGGCGCTGAGGTGGCCAACGGCTTCTACGTGCTGCGGGCATCGGATCGGGAGGAGGCGGTCAAGCTGGCGTCGATGATTCCGGCATCGGCCATCGAGGTCCGCCAGTTGGCCGGGGTTTCGGGCCTGTAATCGTCAATGACCGCATTGGACGGCGTCTTTCGGCGCGAGTGGGGCCCGGTGGTGGCCACCATCGCCCGCTGGTCGGGTGATCTCACCGTGGCCGAGGACGCCGTCCAGGAGGCCTGCGCACAGGCGCTCCAGGTATGGCCGGCCGACGGCGTGCCCGCCAATCCCGGTGCGTGGTTGACCACAGTGGCACGCAACCGGGCCCTGGACCGCCTTCGGCGTGAATCTTCCCGTCCCGGAAAGGAACTCGCAGCGGTGTACGAGCAGGTGAACGCATCCGACGGTACCGAGCTGCACCCGGTGCGCGATGACGAGCTGCGGATGATGTTCACCTGCGCTCATCCTGCACTGGACCGTAGCGCGCAGCTGGCCCTGACGCTGCGTCTGATCTCCGGCCTCACCGTCACCGAGATCGCCCGTGCCGTGCTGCAGTCCGAGGCCGCGGTGGGTCAGCGAATCACCAGGGCCAAGAACAAGATTCGCCAGGCCAACATCCCGTTGCGGGTTCCGCCACCGGAGCTCCTTGCCGAGCGCACGCCACACGTTCTCGGCTGTATCTACTCGGTGTTCACCGAGGGCTACTGGTCGACCGGCGGACCCTCGGCCATCCGTGACGAGTTGTGCGATGAGGGTGTCCGGCTCGCGGGTGAACTGTGTTCGTTGATGCCCGGCAACCGCGACGCCCATGCTCTGGCCGCGCTTGTGCTGCTGCATGATTCACGCCGCCGGACCCGGGTGGACGAGAGCGGGGCGTTGACACCGCTGGATGAGCAGGACCGTAGCCATTGGGATCGTTGCCGTATCTCCCGGGGGCTGGAGCAGTTGCGTTTGGCCGACGGCGCACCTGGCACATATCTTCCGCAGGCGGTGATCGCGGCGCTGCATGCGACAGCACCCACCTGGCAGCTCACCGACTGGGGCACCATCTGCCTGGCCTACGACCAGTTGGCGGCGATGACGGACTCGCCGGTCGTGCGCGCCAATCGTGCACTCGCTGTTGGCTTTCGCGATGGATTCCCGGCCGGGCTGGCCGCACTCGACGAGGTCGCCGATGATCCGCGGCTGGCCCGGATGAACGCGGTGGCGCCGATCCGGGCGGACCTGCTGCGCCGGGCCGGCCGGCTGAGCGAAGCCCAGCGCTGGTACCGCATCGCGCTCGACGGCGAGAGCGCTGGGTCTGAGCCGGCGCGCGCCTTCCTGCGACGCCGCCTCGCCGAATGCATCACCCCTTAAACCCCCAACAGACGCAAAAGTGCCCCAAATCCGTAGATTTGGGGCACTTTTGTGTCTGCTCGCGCAGAGAAAATTACGCCTCGGTGAAGTTCCGGGTCACCGACGGGTCAACCGGGATACCCGGGCCCGTGGTGGTGGAGACGGTCACCTTCTTGAGGTAACGCCCCTTCGAGGACGACGGCTTGGCACGCAGCACCTCGTCGAGGGCGGCGCCGTAGTTCTCGGCCAGCTTGTCCTCGTCGAAGGACGCCTTGCCGATCACGAAGTGCAGGTTGGCCTGCTTGTCGACGCGGAAGTTGATCTTGCCGCCCTTGATGTCGGCCACAGCCTTGGTGACATCGGGGGTGACGGTGCCGGTCTTGGGGTTCGGCATCAGACCGCGCGGGCCCAGCACGCGGGCGATCCGACCGACCTTGGCCATCTGATCCGGGGTGGCGATCGCGGCGTCGAAGTCCAGGAAACCGCCCTGGATCTTCTCGATCAGGTCGTCGCTGCCGACGATATCGGCGCCGGCGGCCAGCGCCTGCTCTGCCTTCTCACCGACGGCGAACACGGCGACGCGGGCGGTCTTACCGGTGCCGTGCGGCAGGTTGACGGTGCCGCGGACCATCTGGTCAGCCTTGCGGGGGTCCACACCGAGGCGGATGGCGACCTCGACGGTGGCGTCCTGCTTCTTGGAGGAAGTCTCCTTGGCCAGCTTCGCAGCCTCAAGCGGGGTGTAGAGCTTGTCCCGGTCGATCTTCTCCGCGGCTTCGCGGTATGCCTTGCTGTTCTTGCTCATTGAATCTCCAATTCAGAGTCTGTGGTTGGCGGGCCGAAGCGGGCCCTCCCACGTCTTGCAGTAGTGCCGAAATTATTCGACGGTGATGCCCATGGAGCGGGCCGTGCCGGCGATGATCTTCGACGCAGCGTCGATGTCGTTGGCGTTGAGATCGGCCTTCTTGGTCTCGGCGATCTCGCGAACCTGATCCCAGGTCACCTTGGCGACCTTGGTCTTGTGCGGTTCGCCCGAACCCTTGGGCACACCGGCGGCCTTGAGCAGCAGCTTGGCGGCGGGCGGGGTCTTCAGTGCGAAAGTGAAGCTGCGATCCTCGTAGACGGTGATCTCCACGGGGATGACGTTTCCGCGCTGCGACTCGGTCGCGGCGTTGTACGCCTTGCAGAACTCCATGATGTTGACGCCGTGCTGGCCAAGTGCAGGACCGACCGGCGGGGCGGGGTTGGCCTGCCCGGCCTGGATCTGCAGCTTGATGAGCCCGGCGACCTTCTTTTTCTTCGGGGCCATGCTTCTGGTGTTCCTTTACTTGCTCATCCAAGGGCGTGAAACGCCCGTTGTTACTAGCCGCTGGGAGCGACTAAATCTTGGAGACCTGGTTGAAGGTAAGTTCGACAGGTGTCTCGCGGCCGAAGATGGACACCAGCACCTTGAGCTTCTGCTGTTCGGCGTTGACCTCGCTGATGGAGGCGGGCAGCGTCGCGAACGGGCCGTCCATGACGGTGACGGACTCGCCGACCTCGAAATCGACCAGGATCTCGGGCCGTTCGAGGGTGGCCTCGGTGCTGGCACCGGCCGCAGCGGCGGCGCTGGACTTGGCGGGCTTCTTGGCTGCGCCCTGCGGCAGCAGGAACTTCACCACGTCGTTCAGCGACAGCGGGGACGGACGCGAGGTGGCGCCGACGAATCCGGTGACACCCGGGGTGTTGCGCACCGCGCCCCACGACTCGTCGTTGAGCTCCATGCGCACCAGGATGTAGCCCGGCAGCACCTTGCGGTTGACCTGCTTGCGCTGGCCGTTCTTGATCTCGGTGACCTCTTCGGTGGGCACCTCGACCTGGAAGATGTAGTCGCCGACGTCCAGGTTCTGCACGCGGGTTTCGAGGTTGGCTTTCACCTTGTTCTCGTAGCCGGCGTAAGAGTGGATGACGTACCAGTCGCCGGGCTTGAGCCGCAGCTCCTTCTTGAGCGCGACTGCCGGGTCTTCGTCTTCGTCGACAGTCTCTTCGTCAGCAGCAGGCGCCTCATCGGAGGCCTCGGCCTCGGTCTCGTCGACCGTCTCGGTCTCGTCGACCGTCTCGGCAGCCTCTTCGCTGTCGGCCAGATCGTCGGTCTGCGACTCGACGCCGTCGACGGCCCCTTGATCCTGAGCCGGATCGTCGGCAACGGTCTCGTCGCCGTCGAACGTGGTCACGTTGTCAGTCCTCTCTCAAATTCCAGATCAGGTGCCGAACACCAGCGACACCAGTCGCGCGAGTCCGAGGTCGGTGCCGGAGATCAGCGCGACCATGAACACCAGGAAGGTCAGCACCACGGTGGTGTAGCTGACCATCTGCTTACGGTTCGGCCAGATCACCTTGCGGAGCTCGGCTACGACCTGCTGCAGATAATTGACGACGAACATGATCGGGTTGCGCGACGGCCCGGTCTTCTTGGCCTTCTTGGCCTTGGCCTTCTTCGACTTTCCGGAGTCGGCCTTGGCATCGTCGGTCGACGCGTCACTGTCGGCTTCGTCGCTGTCGACCTCACCGACCACGCGACGGGTCCGCTTACCGGTCGGACGCAGCGGCCCGGTCGGACGCAGCGGCCCGGTCGCCACCGCGGTCTGACCGCTGGTGGTGTCCACTGCCCCGGCGTCGGTGCCAGCGTCGGTTCCGGTGTCGTCTGCGGAGCCGGCACCTTCACGCTCGTCGCTCACCGCATGCTCCGTTCATGTCTAGCGGACTGGTTTGTTGCGGTCACCTTCCAGTGTCCACATGTTGTCGAGTATTCAGTTTGAGCAGGGGCGACAGGACTTGAACCTGCAACCTGCGGTTTTGGAGACCGCTGCTCTGCCAGTTGAGCTACGCCCCTCTGTCGGTGACATGCTGGCGCTTCCGCCACCGTACTGCGCCGAGCCTTACACAATTCACGCGCGGCCCGTTCATGGTCAAGCCAACGGACAGCGCGCTGAAATGGGAAAAACCCCGAGTGCCGAGTGTACCCGGCGTGGGCGCCAGACACTAATCCCGACTGCTACTCCCCGGCAGCCTTGCGAATAACCTGCCCGGATTCCGGATCCCACTTCACCTGGACGGAGTTGTCACCCTCGTGACCCATCAGCGTGGTGTATCCGTCCAGCACCACCTCACCGTTGTCGTCGGTGCACACATTGTGGGTGACGACAATGTCAGCGCCGAAGCGTCGATCAACCGAGGCGATCACCATCGTGGCGTGCAGCCGGTCGCCAACCTTGACCGGCCGGTGGTAGACGAACTTCTGGTCAACCTGGAGGATCTGCATGGTTTCCATGCCGAGGTCGACATTGCGGAAGAAGTCGGCCTGCACCTGCAGCGCGAAGATGGAGGAGAAGGTCGGGCCCGCGACGAGCGCATCGTGGCCGAGGGCGGCTGCGGCTTCCTCGTCGAAGCTGGCCGGATCGTCGGCCTTGACCGACCGTGCGAACTGCCGCACATGTTCACGACCGACTTCGAAAACCTCGGGGTACTCGTAAACGATGCCCAGGATGTCAGCCTTCAGTGCCATGGCCAGATCTCCTTACGCCAGTTTCGCGGTCGCTGTGGCCCGCCCGAAGATCTTCTTTCCACCTGCGGTCGCCGAGATGGCGAGGGTGACAAGTTTCTGCTCGGCATCCACGGACTTGACCCGTCCGTTGAAGATGATCTCGGCGCCGACGCCGTCGTTGGGAACCGGCACGACCGCGGTGAAACGGACGTTGTACTCGGTGACTGCGGCCGGGTCGCCGACCCAGGCGGTGACGTAGCCGCCACCGAGGCCCATGGTCAGCATGCCGTGGGCGATCGCGGTGTCGAGGCCGACCTGCTTGGCGATCTCGTCGTCCCAGTGGATCGGGTTGAGGTCACCGGACACGCCGGCGTAGTTGACCAGATCTCCACGGGTCAGCGGGATCACCCGCTCCGGAAGCGTGTCACCGACGTTGACCGAACTGAACTCGCGCAGCGCCATCAGTTAAAACCCTCTTCTCCGTCGCCTGCACGCCCGGCCAGGGTCGTGTAGGCCTCCTGGACCACATCACCCGTGTCATCGGTGATGATGTTCTTGGTCACGATGATGTCAGTGCCGTGCGCCTTGCGTACGGAATGCACGTACACGTCGCAGTACAGCTTGTCGCCCGCCTTGACCGGCTTGAGGAACTTCAGCTCCTGGTCGACCTGGACGATCTGCGCATCCTGGATGCCGATGTCGGCCCACTCGAAGAACGCCCACTGTGCCTGGTAACCGAAGATGCAGATAAAGGTCAGCGGCGCGGGCAGCGAGTCGAATCCGATCTCGGCCGCGACGGCTTCGTCGTGGAAGAACGCATCGTCGTTCTTGACCGCGATCGCATGCTCGCGAATCTTCTCGCGTCCGACCTCGTAGTGCTCAGGATGCCTGTAGTGCATCCCGACGATGTTTGACGAAAGGGCCACGAGCGTCTGGCTACCGCGACTCTTTGTGCGGCTGATGGGTGCCGCAGTTCGGGCAGAACTTCTTGATCTCGAGCCGGTCGGGATCGTTGCGGCGGTTCTTCTTGGTGATGTAGTTGCGGTGCTTGCACACCTCGCACGCCAAAGTGATCTTCGGCCGTACGTCGGTACTCGACGCCACGTCAGTTCTCCCTGCTCAAATCACGCTCTGTTGTTGCTGTTCCTGTAGCGGTGGGGAGGCTCGATCTCCCGACCTCACGATTATGAGTCGTGCGCTCTAACCAGCTGAGCTACACCGCCCCGATCGACGCGGACGGGGCTACGCCCGAGCGTCCACCGAGCCCCCTAACGGAATCGAACCGTTGACCTTTTCCTTACCATGGAAACGCTCTACCGACTGAGCTAAGGGGGCGTGTCCCGGAGCCGTAGCTGCGGGGCCTTAAAGAGGGTACAGCTTCCCCGGCAGCCAAACCAAACCGCAGGTCAGGATGGCCGCCGGGGAGCTGTTTTGCCTGGTCGGCTAGTCCAGGAGCCAATCGTTGGGCGCGAACAGCTCGCAGTGCACCCGCTCGTGGGCGATCCCCCGGTGGCTCAGCTGAGTGCGGACCGCATCGACGAAGCCGGCCCCACCGCACAGGTAGTACGCGGCGTCGGCGGGCAGTTCCACCCCGTCGAGATTGAGCAGTCCGGCGTGCACGCCCTGGGCGCCACCGGTGACACCGTCCTCGTACCAGAGGTCGAGGCTCGCGTGGGGCAGCGCGTCGACCAACTCGTGCTGACGCTCGCGCAGCGGCTGGCCGCTGTCACTGCGGTCGGCATGCAGGACCCGCACGTGGGTGTCGGGCGCCTCGGCGGCCACGAACTCCAGGATGCCGACCATCGGGGTGATCCCGATGCCCGCGGACACCAGGACCAGGGGGCCGTCGGGCCGGCCGCCGGTGTACAGGTCTCCGAACGGCAGCGTGACGTCGAGCAGGTCGCCGATGCAGAGATTGGCCCGGATCCAGGACGAGACCTCGCCGGCGGGCTGGTCCGCGACGGCGTCGACGGGCTTGACCGCAAACGTCAGATCGGTGGATCCGGGTGCGCCGACCAGGCTGTACTGACGTAGCTGGCGGGCACCGTCGGGCATCGTCACGCCGACCGAGACGTACTGTCCGGCCACGAAGTTGACCGGCTCGGCGGCACGCACGGTGACCAGTACCGCACCGGACGGGTCGTCGACGCGGGAGACGACGCGCAGCCGCCGGAAGACGTCACCGGGTTCTACGCCGGCGCCGGCGTAGAGGTCACGCTCCAGCGCGATCAGGGTGTCGGCCATGATCCAGTAGACCCGGTCCCAGGCCTCGGCCACGTCGGCTGTCACGGTGTCGGCGCCCAGCACCTCGACGATCGCGGCGAACAGGTTGTCGTGCACGATCGGGTACTGGTCGGCGGTGATGCCCAGCGAGGCGTGCTTGTGCCCGATGCGGGCCAGCAGCGCCGACGGGTGCGGCAGGTCGGGGTTGACCAGGTGGGTGGCGAACGTGGCGATCGACGCCGCCAGTGCGCGCTGCTGGGCTCCCTGAGCCTGGTTGCCACGGTTGAAGAGGTTGCGCAGCAGCTCGGGGTGGTTGGCAAACAGCCGGCGGTAGAACTCCGAGGTGATCTCGTCGATGTGCGCGCCGATGAGGGGCAGTGTCGCGGAGACGATTTCGGCGTGCTTGGGCTCCAGTTCGTCGCGTACCGCAGACGGCTCGGGGCTGGTGACGGTCATCGGGGATTCCTTTCGGGGGTGGTGAGTTGCAGAACAATCGGTAGGCGGCTGTCGGCCGTCAGGTCGGTGACGGTGTATTTGTCGAGTTCGCGATAGAACGCCTCCTTTGCGTCGGCCAGGACCCGGCGTAGCCGGCAGGCTGCGATCAGCGGGCAGGGGGAATCCCCGCCGCATTCGATGACCTCGCGGTCCCCTTCGAGTTCGCGCACGAGCCAGCCGATCGAGGCGTTGCGCCCGGCGTCGGTGAGCACCAGTCCCCCGACGCGGCCGCGGCGGGCGTGCACCATGCCGAGCTCGGACAATCTGGACACGGCTTTGGCGACGTGGTGTTCGGAGGCGGCAGCCCCCGAGGCGATGGTGCGGGTGGTGATGCGCCGCTCCTCTGATTCACCCGAGGACAGCAGCATCAGCGTGCGTAGCCCTAGGTCGGTGAACCGGGTGAGGTGCATGGCTCTGACCGTAGTAATTCCGCATTTTTGATGCGAGTTTTATCGGTGTGGGGTCAAACACGTCATGACATGCGGTTTTTGGACCTGCGCGGATGCCTGCGCCGGCACTGTTCGGCGGCGCCAATAGGCTTGGCGCATGTCCGAGCCCCAGGTTGCAGACCGCTTGTACTTCCGCCAGTTGTTGTCGGGCCGCGACTACGCGGCCGGCGACCCGATCGCACAGCAGATGCGCAACTTCTCGTATCTGATCGGCGACCGCGAGACCGGCGACGCCGTGGTGGTCGACCCGGCGTATGCGGCCAACGATCTGGTCGATGCGCTCGAAGCCGACGACATGCATCTCTCCGGGGTGTTGGTCACCCACCACCACCCCGACCATGTCGGCGGCACGATGGCGGGCTTCTCCCTGAAGGGTCTCGCCGAACTGCTGGAGCGTCAGAGCGTGCCGGTCCACGTCAACACCCACGAGGCCGACTGGGTTTCCCGGGTCACCGGGATCGCGCCCAGTGAGCTGACCTCGCACGTCCACGGCGACAAGGTCGCGATCGGCGCGTTGGAGATCGAGCTACTCCACACCCCCGGTCACACGCCGGGCAGTCAGTGCTTCCTGCTGGACGGCCGACTGGTCGCCGGCGACACGCTGTTTCTCGACGGATGCGGGCGTACCGACTTTCCCGGCGGGGACGTCGACGACATGTTCCGCAGCCTGCAAGCGCTGGCCCAGCTGCCCGGCGACCCGACCGTCTTCCCCGGGCACTGGTACTCGACCGACCCGAGCGCTTCGCTCGAAGAAGTCAAACGCAGCAACTACGTGTACCGGGCGTCAAACCTCGAGCAATGGCACATGTTGATGGGTGGCTGATGGATCGTTTCAGTTCGACCAAGTGCGGATTCCACTGAATTGACGATCATGAAACGGAGCAACTCCGCCTTGCAGCGGTAGCGCTGCCACGGATTTCGTTGCCCAAGCGGTTGCATGGGGAACTACGCACCGTTTTGCGCGATTCGAGTAGTGCAATACTCAGGACATCAGCCCGCAGACCCGGCAAAGTATTGGTCAGCATCAGTTGAGCAGTAGTTGACAGTCCTGCCGGGGGTCGCCGTGAAGAACATCGCGCTTTGCTTCGACCACTCAGATGAACATCCCGGACTCCGTGACGCGTCGAATGCCGAGATACTTTTTCGGTTGCTGGACGACACCGATCAGTTGACCTGGTATCACAGCGGCGCGGCCACGCAGCCCGGCAGACGTATCACGCCGGGCCGCCGCGGCGACTCGGCCAGCGAAGCCCGGACGGCCATCGCCGAGGCGTATCGCTTCCTCGGCGACGCGTGGGATCCCGGAGATCGGATCTTCGTGTTCGGCGGCGGCGAGGGTGGGCATCGCGCCGGTGAACTGGCCACGCTCCTCGGCACGGTCGGCTTGTTGCCGGCTCATTCCGATGACGTTCTGGACTACGCACTGGCCACCTATGTCCTGCCCCGTACGGCGCGCACGCCCCAGGACTGGCGACAGATCAGGGTGTTGGCGGCCCAGTTGTTCGGTGAACGCGATCCGGCCGTGCCGGTGCGGTTCGTCGGGCTGTGGAATGCCACGGCCACTCCGGGCACCAAGCACAACAAGGGTCCGCTGCCGACAGTGGAGTCCGGCCGGCACGCGGTGGCGATCGACGGCGGTCGCCGGTCGATGCGGTACGGCGAACGCCTGGACGAAGTCTGGTTCCGTGGATCCCACGGCGATGTCACCGGCGGCGCCGGCGCGTGCTGGCCGCTGGCCGACATCGCTCTGGACTGGATGCTCGACGGGGCCATCTCCTCGGGGCTGCGGGTTCACGATCACAGCGCCTGCCCCACCGATCTCGACGCCCTGGCCGGGACTGCGCCGGCGATCGGCCGGTGCCGGCCGCCGCTGGATGCCAAGGTGCATGCCAGTGTCGAGGTGTACCTGCGTTCGCATCCGCACTATTGGCGGCGACTGCCCGCGCGTTTCGAATGGACCGACACCGAGTGGCTGGCGCGCGGTGAGCGCCTGGTCCACACGCCCGTGACGGTGCCGGTGCAGCGCGACATTCTCACCGCCGTCGCCTCGTGAAGCGTGCCGGTTTGGCTGAAGTTTGCTGAGTTAGGCCCGCCGCCCAACCGAAGGTCCGTGATATACCCACCTGGTGGGGATTATCGATTCAGTCACGGAGCGGGGGCGGGAGTTGGCTAGTTTCGAACCGGGTGCATGGACTGCACTCGCAGCATGGGTGGCGATTGCCGTCGTCGTCGTCGCGTTGATCTATGTGTGGCGGCAATATCTGAAGGCCAGGGACCGCCGCGCCGAGCTGACCCAGCCGAACGTGTCGATGTTCATGGAGCCGAGCGGGGCCGATTGGCACCTGGTGGAGCTGGTCGTCCGCAATTACGGTCAGCGGCCGGCCTACGGGTTGCGGTTCGAATTCGCGAATCCGCCGACCGTCGGCAAGTACGAAAGCTCTTATGACGACAAGTTCGTCGACATCGTGCCGTTGAACCTGCCCGCCGAGATCCCTTACCTGGCGCCGTCGCAGGAGTGGCGCATCGTGTGGGATTCGGCGCTGGACCGTAAGCAACTCGGTGAGTCGATCGCTTCCCGTTTCGACGGGGCGGTCACCTACTACGACGAGCCTGGCTCCCCCGGCAAGCCCAGCGGCCGCAAGCTGCGCAACACCGCGGTGCTGGATTGGGCGACGCTGCCGCCGGTGGACCGCATGGAACTGCTGACCACGCACGACCAGGCCCGCCGGGAGAAACAGAAGCTGGAGTTGTTGCGCGGTGTGCTGACCTATTTCCAGTACGCGGCCAAGGAATCCGACGAGGAAAAGCTGCGCTCGGAGATCAACCGCATCAATGCCCTGGGCGCCGAGCTGCGGTCCCGCTGGCGCGACCGCTACGAGGCCGGCGATGACGATGACGACGATGATTACGACGATGACGATCCCGAGACCGATCTGATCACGCAGCCGCCTTCCTCCGGCAGGCGTCATCGGGCCTGAGCCCACTCGCTAGCATCAGTGCGATGAGCAGCCTGGTGAGCTACGAGCTCAACAATGCCGTGGTCACGATCACGATGGACGACGGCAAGGTCAACGCACTGTCGCCTGCCATGCAGGCCGAGATCAATGCGGCACTGGATCAGGCGGCTGCCGGTGCGGCGGCCGGCGAGGTGAAAGCCGTGGTGCTGGCCGGCAATTCCAAGGTGTTCAGCGGCGGGTTCGACCTGAGCGTGTTCTCGTCGGGCGACGCGGCGGCAACCCTGGGCATGCTCGCCGGCGGTTTCGAGTTGTCGGTGCGGTGTTTGAGCTTCCCGGTGCCGGTGATCATGGCTGCCACCGGGCATGCCATCGCGATGGGCTCGTTCCTGCTGTTGTCCGGTGATCACCGGGTCGGCGCGGTGACGTCGCGGTGCCAGGCCAACGAGGTGAAGATCGGGATGACGCTGCCGATCTCGGCCATCGAGATCATGCGGATGCGCTTGACCCGGGCCGCTTTTCAGCGCGGGATCGCCATGGCTGCGGTGTTCACCGGGGACGCGGCCATCGCCGGCGGCTGGCTCGATGAGGTCGTGGAGGCCGATGCAGTGCTGTCGCGCGCCCAAGAGGTGGCCGCGGAGGCTGCCGCGACCTTGAACACCGGTGCACACGTGGCCAGCAAGCTCAAGGCCCGTGCCGAGGCCCTGACCGCGATTCGCGCTGGAATCGACGGCTTGGCAACCGAATTCGCGGGCTAGGTTTGCCGGGGCTCCGGCGCTTCGCACCTGCCACTTCAGCCCCCAGACGTGCAGCCTGCTGGCGCAACCAGTCCGCGACCTGGCCCAACCATTCCGGCTAGGTCAGCGGAGGGGCAGGCACGTAGTCAACACCGCGCGTTCCCCGCCCCGCACCCGCTTACCGACAGCTGCGCACGCTTTCGCCCCGTAATACATGTATGTGCTATGCATATATCGTGTCTCGCTACAACCAACTCGATGAGCTCCTGGTGCGCATCCACATCGTCCGGCAGCGCCCGGGTTGGCGGCGCCGGCTGATCGACGCGTCGGGCGGCGTCCCGTCGCTGTCGACGCTGCGGGCGCTGCGCGCCGTCGAGCAGCGGGAGAAGGCCGGGCAGAGCGCTTCGGTCGGCGAGGTCGCCGAGTACATGGCCGTCGAGCACTCCACCGCCAGCCGCACGGTCGGCAACGTCGTCGCCGCCGGGCTGCTCACCAAAACCCACGACGCCGAGGATCAGCGCCGGTGCGCCCTCACCCTTACCGATGACGGCCGCAAGGCCCTGGCCGACGTCACCGAGCGGCGCCGGGAAATGGTCGCCGAGACCGTGGCCGAATGGTCGGAGTCCGACGTCGACACCCTCGTCGACCTGTTGGAGCGACTGGTCACCGATTTCGAGCGGGGGGTCAGCTCGTGACAGCCGAGACCACTGCCCGCCCGCAGCCGCGCGGCGCCCTGCGGTTGATGTTCGACCCGGTCTTCGGCGCCCTGTTCTGGGGCAAGATTTTCTCCGTCGTCGCGGTGTGGACGCACGGCATCGTCGCGGCCATCGTGATCTTCGACGCCACCGGTTCGGCGGTCATGGTGGGCATGGTCGGTGTCGCACAGTTCCTGCCCCAACTCATCCTCAGCCCCACCAGCGGCAAGTGGGCCGATATCGGCGACCCCGCCCGCCAGATTCTGTGGGGCCGGGTGTTGTGCATCATCGGCTCGGGCTCGACCGCACTGTGGCTGGGCCTGTCCCCCGACCTGCAGGGCACTGCGGCGGCGGTACCCGTGCTGGTCGGCTCCACCCTGGTCGGCTTCGGGTTCGTCATCGGCGGCCCGGCCATGCAGTCGATCGTCCCGAGCCTGATCCGCGACGGCGAGCTGGCGACGGCCATGGCGCTCAACAGCATTCCGATGACCATCGGCCGCATCCTGGGTCCGGCCATCGGCGCCCTACTGGCCGCCCGTCTCGGTGCGGCGCCCGGCTTCGCGATCAGCGCGGGCCTGCACATGGTATTCGCGATCTTCCTGCTGCTGGTCACCTTCCCGACCCGACCGGAGCGCAGCCCGCACCGGGACTACCGTGTGCGCGCGGCGGTGGCATACGTCTGGCGGGACCGCCCGCTGCTGCTGGCCCTGCTGGCCGTGGCGACGGTCGGATTCGCCTCCGATCCGTCGATCACGCTCACCCCGTCGATGGCCGAGGAGCTCGGCGGCGGTGCTCACCTGGTGGGTGCGCTGTCGGCGGCGTTCGGCATCGGCGCGGCGGTCGGCATGGTGGCACTGGCGTCGATGCGTGGACGGCTGGCGGCCGCCCGGGTGTCGGCGATCGGGCTGTGGCTGCTCGTGGCGGGCTGCGGACTGCTCGCCCTGGGTACCGTCACGCCCTTGGCGCTGGCCGGTTTCGCGGTCGCGGGGCTGGGCTTCGGTTGGGCGATGACCGGCCTGAGCACCGTCGTTCAAGAGCGGGCACCCGAAGAACTGCGGGGCCGCATCATGGCGCTGTGGCTGGTCGGCTTCCTCGGGTCGCGCCCGTTCGCCGCGGCGTTGTTGGGCGGCGCGGCCGACATGTTCAGCGTGCGGGTGGCGTTCGTCATCGCAGGCGCGCTGACCCTCGCGGTCGCACTTGCGGCCCGACCCGCCGCGCTGTCGGCACCAAACCCAGCAACTCTTTGACCGGGTCTCCTATCGTGTCTGTCGATGGCACTGCACCTGCACCGGGCCGAGCGCACCGATCTGCTCGCCGACGGGCTGGCAGATCTGCTGTCGCACCCGCCGGCTGACCCGTTCGCCCAGGAGTTGGTGCTGGTGCCGGCCAAGGGTGTGGAGCGTTGGCTGAGTCAGCGGCTGTCGAACCGGTTGGGGGTGTGCGCGGCGGTCGAGTTCCGCAACCCGCGTTCGCTGATCGCCGAGTTGACCGGGACCGCCGAGGACGATCCGTGGTCGGCCGACGCGATGGCCTGGCCGCTGCTGGCGGTCATCGACGACAACCTGGATCAGCCGTGGTGTGCGCCGGTGGCCACCCATCTCGGTCACTTCGAGACCGGTGACGAGTATGAGCTGCGTCAGGGCCGACGCTATGCGGTGGCCCGACGGTTGGCCGGACTGTTCGCCTCGTATGCGCGGCAGCGCCCGCAACTGCTGATCGATTGGGCGGAGCTGCCCGAGGACCTGTCCTGGCAGGCTCCGTTGTGGCAGGCACTGCTCGAGCGGATCGACGCCGATCCCCCGCACCTGCGGCACGCGAAAACCCTTGCCCGGCTGATGGAATCGCCCAGTGATCTGCCCGAGCGGCTGTCGTTGTTCGGGCACACCCGGTTACCGGCCACCGAGATCGAACTGCTCACCGCGCTGGCCACCCATCACGATCTGCACCTGTGGCTGCCGCACCCCAGCGATGGCCTGTGGCAGTCACTGGCCGCGCACACCGGCGCGCTCCCCCGTCGCGAGGACAACAGTCACCGCGTGGTGGGCCACCCGCTGCTGGCCACCCTCGGCCGCGATCTGCGGGAGCTGCAGCGCGGGCTGCCGATTCCGGACACCGACGAATATCTCAGTGGCACAGGCTATCCCGATACAGTCCTGGGCTGGCTGCAGTCGGATATTGCGGCCAACGCGGTGCGGCCGACCGGGCGGGTGCCGCGGCGGGAGGACCGCTCGGTGCAGGTGCACAGCTGCCACGGCCCGGCCCGTCAGATCGAGGTGCTGCGTGAGGTGCTCCTAGGCCTGCTCGCCGACGATCCGACACTGGAGCCCCGCGACATCCTGGTGATGTGCCCCGATATCGAGACCTACGCACCGTTGATCACGGCCGGGTTCGGGCTGGGCGATGTGGTACGCGGCGCGCATCCGGCGCACCGGCTGCGGGTGCGGCTGGCCGATCGTGCCCTGGTACAGACGAATCCGCTGCTGTCGGTGGCCGCGTCGGTGCTGGCTTTGGCCGGCGGGCGGGCCACCGCGAGCGAGGTGCTCAACCTGGCCGAGTCCGATCCGGTGCGGGCCCAGTTCGGGTTCACCGACGATGATCTGGAGGCCATCACCGCCTGGGTACGTGAGGCCAACATCCGGTGGGGTTTCGACCAGGAGCACCGCGGCCCGTACGGCGTCGAGTTCCTACACAACACCTGGCGTTTCGGCATCGACCGGGTGTTGGCCGGGGTGGCGATGTCCGATGACTCGCACGCCTGGCTGGGCACCACGCTGCCGCTCGATGACGTCAGCAGTAACCGGGTCGAGCTGGCCGGCCGGTTCGCCGACTTCGTGGAGACGCTCAGCCACACGGTCCGTCAGCTCAGCGGTGTCCGACCGTTGCACGAGTGGCTATCGGCGCTGAGCACCGGGATCGAGGCGCTGGCCTGTTCCGACGAGGAGTGGCCTGCGGCCCAGGTGCAGCGCGAGTTCGCGGACATCACCGACGCCGCAGGTGCGGCAGCAACACCGCTGCGGCTCAGTGATGTTCGGGCGCTGCTGGATCGGCATCTGGCGGGTCGTCCGACGCGCGCCAACTTCCGTACCGGAACCCTGACGGTGTGCACCATGGTGCCGATGCGCTCGGTTCCGCACCGGGTGGTGTGCCTGGTCGGACTGGACGACGGTGTGTTTCCGCGACTGGGGGCCGTCGACGGCGACGACGTGCTGGCCCGCGATCCCCGCACCGGTGAGCGCGACATCCGCTCGGAGGACCGCCAGTTGCTGCTCGACGCGATCAGCGCGGCCACGCAGACGCTCGTGGTCACCTATACCGGCGCCAACGAGTACTCCGGTCAGGCCCGGCCGCCGGCGGTGCCGCTGGCCGAGCTGCTCGACACCCTCAGGGTCACCGCCGAGCAACCCCCGGCCGTTGTCACCACACACCCGTTGCAGCCCTTCGACATTCGCAACGTCACGCCCGGCGCTTTGCTACCCGACGGGCCGTTCACCTTCGACCCCACCGTGCTCACCGCGGCACAGGCCAGCGCCGGGCAGCGGGCGAGCCGGCCGCCGTTCTTCGCGCATCAGCTGCCGGCCCTTCCCACTGGTGACGTCGCGTTGGAGGATCTCGTCACCTTCTTCAGGGATCCGGTGAAGGGCTTCTTCCGGGCGCTGGACTACACGCTGCCCTGGGATGTGGACGGGGTGTCGGATGTGATGCCGGTCGATATCGATGCCCTGGAGGAATGGACTGTCGGCGATCGGATGCTCGGCGACATCATGCGGGGCATGACCCCGGCCGACGCCCAGCAGGCCGAGTGGCGGCGCGGCACCCTGCCGCCGGGACAGTTGGGCTGGCGCCGCGCGATCGCGCTGCGCGATCGGTGCGCACTGCTGGCCACCGAGGCGCTGCGGTACCGGGACGCCGACCCGCAGGCCTTTGACGTCGATATCCAGCTGGGCGGCGGGCGGCGGATCACCGGGACGGTCTCGCCGGTGTTCGGTGACCGGCTGGTGTCGGTGACCTACTCCAAGCTCGGCGGCAAGCACCTCCTGCAGTCCTGGATTCCGTTGTTGGCGTTGGCTGCCGGGCATTCCGGCCGGGACTGGTCGGCGGTGTGCATCGGGCGGCCCCGGCGCGGCGACACCCCGCTCATCGAAACGTTGGACAGCCCGGACGATCCGGTCGCGCTACTCGGCGATCTGGTGGCCATCTATGACGCGGGCCGCCGGGAGCCACTGCCGCTGCCCGTCAAGACCTCCTATGCGTGGGCGGCAGCGCGCCATGCCGGTGACGACCCGGAGCGCGAGGCCTCCTACCGATGGCGCAGTGGAAGATTCCCCGGCGAGGATGAGGCGCCGGCCCATGTGCGGGCGTGGGGCCGCAGTGCACCGTTGAGCCGGCTGGTCGGGCTGGTCGAGTACGCCGAGCGGTTGTGGCTGCCCGTCCTGCAGGCCGAAAGGTCGCGCCGGTGAACGTCTTCGATCTGCTCGGCCCGTTGCCGAAGGCCAACAGCACCACGGTGTTGGAGGCCAGCGCGGGCACCGGCAAGACCTTTGCGCTGGCCGGTCTGGTGACCCGCCTGGTGGCCGAGGGCTCGGCGACGCTGGATCAGATGCTGCTCATCACGTTCGGCCGGGCTGCCAGTCAGGAGTTGCGGGAGCGGGTGCGGGCCCAGATCGTCGGTGCGCTGGCGGCGTTGGAGGACCCGGCTCGCGCCGACAACGATCTACTGCGGTATCTGATCGCCGAGGACCAGCAGGCCCGCGGGCAGCGGCTGCGCGACGCCCTGGCCGGTTTCGACGCGGCAACGATCGCCACCACACATCAGTTCTGCCAGATCGTCCTGAAATCCCTTGGCGTGGCCGGAGACAGCGATTCGGGTGTGACGCTGGTCGAGAGTCTGGACGAGTTGGTCTGCGAGATCGTGGACGATCTCTATCTCGCCCACTTCGGCGCTCTGCGGGAAACCCCGGAGCTGGGGTATGCCGAGGCGCTGAAACTGGCCCGGGTGGTGGTGGCCAATCCGGCGACCGAGCTGCGCCCGCTGGACCCTGAACCGGAGTCCCCGGCGGGGATTCGGGTGGCGTTCGCGCGGGCGGTGCTGGCGGAGTTGGAGATTCGCAAGCGGCGGCGCGGCGTGCTGGGCTATGACGATCTGCTGACCCGGCTGGCCGGCGCCTTGACTGCCGAGAATTCCGCGGCAGGGGTACGGATGGCGCAGCGCTGGCCGATCGTGATGGTCGACGAGTTCCAGGACACCGACCCGGTGCAGTGGCAGGTGATCGAGCGGGCGTTCTCCGGGCATTCCACGCTGATCCTCATCGGTGATCCCAAGCAGGCGATCTACGCATTCCGCGGCGGCGACATCGATACCTATCTGCGGGCCGCGGCGACCGCCGGAGACAAGCAGACGCTGGGCACCAACTGGCGTAGCGACAGTGTGCTGGTCGAGCGGTTGCAGGCGGTGCTGCGCGGTGCCGAACTCGGGGGCCCCGACATTGTGGTGCACGACGTGCAGGCACACCATCAGGGTCATCGGCTGGCCGGGGCGCCCTACAACGATCCCTTCCGGCTGCGGGTGGTGCCGCGGAACCGCACCGGCACCAAGGTGATTCCGATCGCCGATCTGCGCCACCACATCGGTCGGGATCTGGCCGCCGACATCGGGGCATTGTTGGCCAGCGGCGCCACCTATGCCGACCGGCAGCTGCAAGCGGGCGATATCGCGGTGATCGTCGAGACCCACAAGGACGCCGGGGCCTGCCATACCGCGCTGCTCGACGCCGGTATCCCCGCGGTCTACACCGGGGATTCGGATGTGTTCAATTCCGATGCGGCCGGGGACTGGCTGTATCTGTTGGAGGCCTTCGATCAGCCGCACCGCACCGGGCTGGTGCGTGCCGCGGCGGCCACGATGTTCTTCGGGGAGACCGCGGAAACTCTTGCCGCGGGCGGTGATGCGTTGACCGACCGGGTCGCCGACACGCTGCGCACCTGGGCCGGTCATGCCCGGGATCGGGGTGTGGCGGCGATATTCGAGGCTGCGCAGCTGGCCGGGATGAGCAGGCGGGTGCTGTCGTGGCAGGGTGGCGAGCGGTTGATGACCGATCTGGCGCAGGTGACCCAGCTCCTGGGCGACACCTCGCACCGGGAGGGCTTCGGGCTGGCCGCCCTGCGGGATTGGCTGCGCACCCAGCGGTCTGAGGGCCGGGGTTCGTCCGAACGCAACCGTCGCCTCGACAGCGACGCGGCCGCGGTGCAGATCATGACGGTGTGGGTGAGCAAGGGACTGCAGTTCCCGATCGTGTATCTGCCGTTCGCGTTCAATCGGTATGTGCCGGAGCCGGATCTGGTGTTGTTCCACGACGAGGGGGTGCGCTGCCTGCAGATCGGTGGCCCCGATCCGGCGGTTACCCGCGCCGGGCGGGCCGAGGCCGCCGCCGATGACAGCCGCCTGACCTATGTGGCGATGACCCGGGCCCAGTCGCAGGTGGTGGCGTGGTGGGCGCCGTCCAACGACGAGCCGAACGGCGGCCTGTCGCGCCTGTTGCGGGGCCGTGCGCCCGGGCAGTCCGTGGTGCCCGACCGTTGTGCACCGGCCCGGGTCTCCGATGACGATGCGCTGGCCCGGCTGCGGGCCTGGGAGGCCGCGGGTGGTCCGCTGCTGGAGGAGTCGGTGATCGGTGCGGTCATGCCGGTGCCGGCTCAGGCGATACCGGATGATCTGGCGGCACGGCATTTTCATCGCTCCATCGACACCGCGTGGCGGCGCACGTCGTATTCGGGGCTGCTGCGGGCGGCCGAAGACGCCGGGAATTCCGGGGTGTCCAGCGAGCCCGAGGTCGCCGAGCTCGACGACGAGTCGACCGACATCGCCGTCGTCGCCCCCGCCCAGGGTGCCGACGTGCCCTCCCCGATGGCGTCGCTGCCGACCGGGGCCGCGTTCGGATCGCTTGTGCACGCGGTGCTGGAGACCGCCGACCCGCTGGCCGCGGATCTGACATCCGAACTGCTGGCCGAGGTCCGCCGCCACGCGGCCCGCTGGCCCGTCGAGATCGAGGCCGACGAACTCGCCGCCGCGCTGGTGCCGATGCACGACACTCCGTTGGGCCCATTGGCCCCCGGCATGACGCTGCGCCAGATCGGGTTGGCGGACCGGTTGTGCGAGTTGGACTTCGAGTTCCCAATGGCCGGCGGCGATCTGCGCGGCGGTGAGTACGCCCGGTTGGCCGAGATCGGGGCCCTGCTCGACGAGCATCTCCCTGCCGACGATCCGATGGCCGTCTATGCCGAGCGGTTGTCGACCGGACTGCTGGGCCATCAGCCGCTGCGCGGCTACCTGTCCGGTTCGGTGGATGTGGTGCTGCGGATCGGGCAACGCTTCGTGATCGTCGACTACAAGACCAACTGGCTGGGCAACGGCGACGCGCCGCTCACCGCGGCCGATTACGGGCGTGGCCGGATGGCGGAAGCCATGCTGCACTCGGACTATCCGTTGCAGGCGTTGTTGTACAGCGTTGTGTTGCACCGGTTCCTGAGCTGGCGGCTGCCGGACTACGATCCGGGCACACATCTGGGCGGGGCGATGTACCTGTTCGTGCGCGGGATGTGCGGGCCGCAGACGCCCGTCGTCGACGGACACCCGGCCGGCGTGTTCGGCTGGGAGCCGCCCGCCGCACTGGTTGTCGCGATGTCGGAGCTACTGGATCAGGGGGCCCGGTGATGTTGGATGCGTTCGCCGAGATCCTCGAGCCTGCCGATGTGCAGGTGGCCCAACGGTTGTGCACGCTCGCGGAAGACACTGACCCGTCCGTCGAACTCGCTCTGGCCCTGGCGGTGCGGGCGCTGCGCGGCGGCTCGGTGTGTGTGGACCTGCGCTCGGTGGCCGAGCAGGCCCAGCGCCCCGAGCTGCCCTGGCCGCCGGTCGACGAGTGGCTGGCGGCCGTAACGGCCAGCCCGCTGTTCGGCACGCCTGCGGTGCTGCGGCTGTTCGGGGATCTGCTGTACCTCGACCGGTACTGGTTGGAGGAGCAGCAGGTGTGCGACGACGTGCTGGCCCTGGTGGGCGCCCAGCTGGGCGGCGTGGTTCCCGATGTGGCGCGGCTGTTCCCACCGGGTTTCGAGGAGCAGCGGGCGGCGGCGAAGGTGGCGTTGTCGCAGGGACTGACGGTGCTGACCGGTGGGCCGGGCACCGGTAAGACGACCACGGTGGCTCGGTTGTTGGCGCTTTTGGCCGAGCAGGCCGCGCTGGCCGGCCGGCCGGCGCTGCGGATCGCGCTGGCCGCGCCGACGGGCAAGGCCGCGGCCCGGCTGCAGGAGACCGTGCAGCTTGAGGTGAACCGGCTCGATGACGTGGACCGTGAGCGGATCTCCGGGCTGCAGGCAACCACATTGCACCGGCTGTTGGGGTCGCGTCCGGACACGTCGTCGCGGTTTCGTCATCACCGGGCAAATCGGTTGCCGCACGATGTGATCGTCGTCGACGAGACGTCGATGGTGTCGTTGACCATGATGGCCCGATTGTTGGAGGCGGTGCGTCCGCAGACCCGGCTACTACTGGTGGGCGATCCCGATCAGCTGGCGTCGGTGGAGGCCGGGGCGGTGTTGGCCGATCTGGTCGAGGGGTTGGGGTCGCGTGGGGTGGCGGCGCTGCAAACCTCGCACCGGTTCGGTGAGTCGATCGGCGCGCTGGCGTCAGCAATTCGGTCCGGGGACGCCTCGGGCGCGGTCGAGGTACTGGCGGCCGGCAGTGAGCATGTCGAGTGGGTGTCCACCGACGCAGGCGAGCGGCTGCGGGAAGTACTTGTGCCCCATGCCCTTGCGCTGCGCCAGGCGGCGATTCTCGGGGATGCAAGCACGGCGCTGGCCATCCTCGACGAGCACCGGTTGTTGTGCGCGCATCGGCGCGGTCCGTTCGGTGTCGCGCAGTGGAACCGTCAGGTGCAGCGGTGGCTGGCCGAGGCGACCGGGGAGCCCACGTGGGCATTGTGGTACCCAGGACGGCCAATCCTGGTGACGGCCAACGATTATGGGCTCAAGCTCTACAACGGCGATACCGGCGTCACCGTGGCCACACCGGACGGGCTGCGCGCCACCGTGGGTGGGTCGGGAACGTTTGCGACGGGCCGGCTCACCGAGGTGGAGACCATGCACGCCATGACGATCCACAAGTCCCAGGGCAGCCAGGCCGACGAGGTGACCGTGCTGCTACCGCCGGAAGACTCCCGATTGTTGACGAGGGAGTTGTTCTACACCGCAGTCACCCGGGCTAAGACGCGGGTGCGGGTCGTGGGTTCCGAAGCGGAAATCCGCGCGGCCATCGCCCGGCAGGCAGTCCGAGCGACCGGCCTGCGAAAGCGGCTGAAGCTCTAAACGGCCCGTCCGGCGAAAAATGCGCCGGAAACGAGACCGATCACGAGCGCCAGGGTAGGTAACCCCATCACTACGGCCGTAACAACGCCGGCGACCGCGCCGATGCCGAGCACCAGCAGAAGTACACCCACAAATGCACTGAGCATTGCACGCCCCTTTCGTATGACAGCGATCACAATGTACATCGTCCGTGGGCTGAATCACACATAGATGCCGCACCAATTCGGTTAACGATTTCGCGGCAAAATGTATAGCTGAGCTTGGTATATGCCTTGTTCAGCGCGTCCCAGCGAACTCCGGTGCGGACCTACCCGGCGCCCGAGACGCACAGCGCCCAGAACACCAGCGCGTTGACGGCGATAAGGCTCAGCAACGAGATCGCGAACGCCCGCCCCCACCGGCGCCTGGGTGCGGCGAACGGCAACACCACGGCGCAGAAGAGACTGAGCGGCACTGAGGTGATGACACCGAAGACGATCCCGTAGCCGTGCGGATCGGTGGCCGGGTTCGTGTCGAAGGCCGAACTCAGCATCACGTAGACGATCAGCGCCCAGAACGCCATGGCACCGCAGCCGATGACCGCAGCGACGCACCGGATGGCCAGCACGAGTTGGTAGTGCCGATCCGTGGGGGGTGGCGGGAGGTAGGCGTGGGGCGGGTACGCCTGGGGCCCGTACCGGTCGACCCACTCGTGCGGGTAGTCCTCTGGTGGTGACTCCCCCACAGCACCCCCCCCCGGTTCGACGTCTTCACCAGGATAAAGGCGGAACCCCGGGGCTGCAGGCACCGATTTCTGCCGTCAGACAGTCACCGGTACCGACTGTCCGGCCAGCGGTTCGTACACCGCGTACTGGAACAGGGCATCCAGGATCGGCCCCACCAGCCCGTCCCACGGAGTCGCCTGCACCGGCTCGGTCGAGGTGAAGGGCAGCACCACCGCGGTGGCGGTACCCGACGGGGTGGGAACCTCGATGCTCTCCTGCGGTGCGCCGTAGACGCCGTCGTCGGTGCCGCGGTACATGTCGTTGATCCACCCGGCCGCAATCGTTTTGACCGCATCGACATTCTGCGGCTGCGAGAAGCCGGCGACGAGGTACTCGGCGAATTGCAGGATGACGTTGCCACCCTGAAGTCCGTCGATGTGCCGCCCACCGACCAGCATCACGCCGTTGAACCCGCCTGGCCGCGCGGCCTGCAGTTCCTGGCCCACCGTCCCGTTGCGGTTCCACACGTACGGATCGGATGAAATGAGCAGCACGGGGCGGTAATTGGGTCCGCTGAGTTGGTCGAAGGCGTCGGGCATGTCGTTGTGGGTATCCACCGCGTCGAACAGGACCACCCCGGCGAGGTCCTCGACCGCGCCGTTGTCGACCATGCGTCCGGCGGCACCGGTAACCAGCATTCCGCCCAGGGAATGACCGACGAGAACGAACGTGGACGGCAGGGTGACGGGGTGACCGGCTGCCGCACTGGCGCTCGCGGTCAGTTCTGGCCGGTCATCGGCGAACAGGTCGGCCACCGACTGCTGCATCGGTTCGCCGCCGATCCATTCGCCGTTCGGGTCGAACAGGTTTGACGAGAGGGACGGGACGACGACGATGCTGTTCGTGTTCTCGGCCAGGTAGGCCGCGGTGTAGCTGTACATCGGGCCGGTGGCCATGAATCCGTGCTGCAGGTAGATCACGCCGGTGGCGGAGTCCGGGTCTTCGGGAAAGTACCAGTCGGCGCGCACAGTCTGGTTGGTGCCCGGTATGTCCAATGTCGAGGTGCGGACGGTGACGTTACTGCCGGGCGGGAGCACCGGCGGTCCCGAAAACACCTGCAGCGCAGTGCCGATAACGTTGAACACCAGCGAGCCGACGATGTTGACCACCGGTACCGACCGCGGTGCGGTGATCGGGGTGGCCATGGCGGCGACGGGCTTCACGATCTGGCGGCCCCGGGCCGGGACCGGGCTCGTGACCCGGTCGAGGACCGCGTCGACGCCGGCGGGCGGCGCCTTCACCTCGACCGGGTGGGTGATGACATCGATCGCGTCCGCGATGTCCGGTACCACCTTCTCCGCCACGGTGGCGTCGGCGACCTCGGGCAGCTCCGGCACGTCCCGCTTCGTGGCGACCTTGGTGCGCGGAAGTGATTGTGCGGAACGGAGGTTCGCCGCACGATCGGCCAGGTCGGTCAGGGCGGTCCGCGTGCGGGTGGTGAGGTTGTCGACCAGGCCACGCACGTCGGAACGCGGTGGCAGGGACTTCGGCGCGGATAGCCGCGGGCGTTGATGCACCGGTGTGTCGCCCTCCCGGCGCGGCTTCTCCTTGTGCGGGCCGAGCCGGGAGGCGGGGCCGCGTTGTTTCGTCGATGCTCCGGAGTCGTTGGCGGACTGGGTGGTTGACTTTTCGTGACCGGGATCGGCGTGGGCCGTAGCGGCCGTTCCCGCGATCAATCCCATCCAGAGGGCGATCACCAGCACGCCCCATCCGATCGCCGCCACTGCATGACTTGTTCGCCCCCGTGTGGTCACGCAGGCACGCTAACCGCCGTCGTCGGACTTCCGCAGGAAAATAGAACAAATAGCTGAAAATGTTTCTTTATTGTTCGGCGGGACCGTCCGGCATACTGAAACCCCACCCGCCGCCGAGCAGGACAGTCGATTGCCAGCACCAGAACGTCGCCCCCGGGGCCGACCCGTGGGTGGTGGCAACACCGCCGAGCAGGCGCGCGAGGTGTTGATGGATGCCGCCGAGTATCTGTTCGTCACCCGCGGCTACCGGGCGTCGACGATGGAGGTCATCGCCCACGAGGCGGGTTATTCCCGCACGGCGATCTACCGCCAGTTCACCAACCGCGACGATTTGATCGCGGCCATGGTGCAGCGCACCACCCAGCGGCATATGGGGTCGATCCTGCCGCGGATACCCGAGGGTGCCGGGCCCATCGCGCTGCTGGTCGAGAGTCTGGTGATCGTCGCGACCGAACTGGTGTCGGATCCGCTGCTCAACACGATCGCCGATCAGACGCCCGAGGGCACGATCGCCTCGTTGATCGCTGGGGACTCTGATCTGACCGAACTGGTGACGACCACCATCGAAGGCATCATCGCCGAGGACGCCGGTCAGTTCCGTTCCGGGCTGGACCCACACGACCTCGCCCAGTTCATCATCGCGACCGCGCTGGGCTTCCTGGTGAGGGCCGTCCCCGGCATCACCGAGCCCGACGCGGCCCGACGCTACATCGAGACGTTCGTCCTGCCTGCCATCGTGAAGAAACCCCCGCCGCCATGTCGGGTGTTCTAGTGACGAGGCTCAGTGCAGGGCGCTGCCCTTGGCCCATTCGGCCCAGGGCATCGACCAGTCGCCGTTGTTGACCGGCTTGAGCGGGTCACCGCCGGTGTTGCGGATCTCGACGATGTCGCCGGGCACCGAGAAGTTGTAGAACCATTCGGCGTTCTCGCCGCTGAGGTTCAGGCAGCCGTGGCTGACGTTCTCCTTGCCCTGCGCCCAGATCGTCGAGTTGAGCTGATGCAGATAGATGCCGTCGATGCTGATGCGCGTGGCCCACGGAATGGTCGTCTTGTAGCCGAGCCGCGAATTGACGGGCAGACCGTAGGTCGACGAGTCCATGATCACCGGGTTGGCCTTGTCCATCACGGTGTAGACGCCGCGGGGAGTCCAGAAACTCATCGTGGTGCCGCCGACCGTCTCGGTGCCGCCCATGCCCATCGAGGTCGGCATGGTCCGCACCAGCTTGCCGTTGTCGTAGACCCTGACCTGCTTGTCGGTGTCGTCGGCGACGGTGACGTGGGAGGCCCCGATGTTGAACGAGACCTTCTCATCCTGCGCGCCGTAGAGATCGTCGCCGAGTTTGGCGCCGTAGATGCCGGCATCGACGGTGACCTTGGTGCCCGGTGCGTAGTACTTCTCCGGGCGCCAGTGCGCGGTCTGGTCGTCGATCCAGTTCCACGAGCCGACAGCCTTGGGCTCGGTGGTGACCTTCATCCGCTTCTCGGCGGTGGCCTTGTCGGTGATCGGTTCATCGAATCGCGCGACGATGACCGTGCCGACGCCGTAGGTGGCGCCGTCCTGCAGCGAGGCGTAGTTCGTGCCGTTGAGGTAGACCCGGGCCTGGTAGCCGGGGGTCACAGTGGAGAACGTGGTGGCTTTCCGGGTCGGCATGCCGCCGGGGCCGCGCGCGTCGACCTTCAGCGTGTAGCTGCGGCCATAACCGAGCGCGGTGGTCGGCTTCCAGGTCTTGGAGTCGGGAGTGAGGATGCCGGGGATCTCTTTGCCGGCGTCGTTGACCATCGTCACGCGCGCGACGGTGCCGGTGTCGGCGGTGACCAAGACCCGGGCCAGCGGGTCGACCTCGGCGTCGGGCTTGGGGGTGATGGTGAGCTTGGCCGGTTCGGTGGGTGAGGGCTGCGGGGCACCCTGGGGTGCCGCGGCCAACGTCTGGCAGTGCTCCGCGCAGTCCGGCAGGGCCGAGACAACAACGCCACCCGACACGGCCAGCACGGCAAGTGCGACCGCCAGATAGGCACGACGAACAGACGTCAACATCACTCCAATGTGGTTCGGCGAGGGCCATATTGATCAGGGGGTGATCAGTGTCTCAATGGTAGCCGGGCCACTTCGTCGTCGACGCAACGCCTCAGGTATGTGGGCGAGTCGTGGCGGTGTCGTTGCTCAGCTGACGGCACGCTCGAGGTACGCCAACGCCGCGGCGGGTTCCTCGGCGACGAACACCAGGTCATCCAGCGGCACTGGCAGGAACCCGTCCTGCTCCATCCGGCGCAACTGGATCACCAGGCCGTCATAGAAGCCGGCGGTGTTCAGCAGCACGACAGGCTTGTCGTGGCGCCGGTGCTTGCGCAGTTCCAGGATCTCGGTGGCCTCATCGAGTGTGCCGAGCCCGCCGGCCATCACTACGAGCGCGTCGGAGCGCTCCAGCAGCAGCGCCTTACGCTCGGAGAGATCGCCGGTGATCACCATCTCGTCGGCTCCTGCCCGGGCCTGCTGTCGCAGGAACTCGACCGAGATCCCGACCAACCGGCCGCCGGCGGCCTGCACTCCGTCGGCCACGACCTTCATCAAGCCCTTGTTGGACCCGCCCCAGACGAGCGTGTGGCCTCCCTTGCCGAGGAGTTCGGCGAAGGTGCGCGCTGGTTCGGTGTACCGCTCATCGAGGTCGGCGGCGGACAGGAAGACACAGATGTTCATCACGAACGATGATGCCCGCTTGGTTGTCCGTCGTTTCAGATGTTGGCCACATGCGTCACATCAGCACCGGAGAGGGGACCAATAGTCGATTCGGAAATGGAGTACTACCGGCGATACTGCATTTCCTCACCCCACAGTCCCTGCCCGCGTACGTCGCCGATTACGGGTTTGCACCCAAACCGCCATACCATCGCTAGTCGAGATGACCGAAAACGCCCTGGCCCCCCAAGCCTCCAACACCGCCCAAGCTGCCAAGATCGCCGCCGAGGGGGCCCGTCGCCGCACCTTCGCCGTCATCAGCCACCCCGACGCCGGTAAGTCCACGCTCACCGAGGCGCTGGCGTTGCATGCCCGGGTGATCACCGAGGCCGGCGCGATCCACGGCAAGGCGGGCCGGCGCTCCACGGTGTCGGACTGGATGGACATGGAGAAGGCCCGCGGCATCTCGATCACGTCGACGGCGCTGCAGTTCCCGTACCGCGACTGCGTCATCAACCTGCTCGACACCCCCGGGCACGCCGATTTCTCCGAGGACACCTACCGGGTGCTGACGGCCGTGGACTGCGCGGTGATGCTCATCGACGCCGCGAAGGGCCTCGAGCCGCAGACCCTGAAGCTGTTCCAGGTGTGTAAGCACCGGGGCATCCCGATCATCACGGTGATCAACAAGTGGGACCGCCCGGGCCGGCACGCACTGGAGTTGATGGATGAGATCCACGAGCGGATCGGGCTGCGCACCACTCCCCTGACCTGGCCGGTCGGTATCGCCGGTGACTTCAAGGGGGTGATGGACCGTCGGGCCGAGAAGTTCATCCGGTTCACCCGCACCGCGGGTGGGGCCACCGCGGCCCCCGAGGAGCACATCGCCGCCGCCGACGCCCACGCCGCCGCCGGCGATGACTGGGACACCGCGGTCGAGGAATCCGAGCTGCTGTCGATCGACGGGTCCGACTACGACCGTGAGACCTTCCTGTCCGGCGAGTCCTCGCCGGTGCTGTTCACCTCCGCCGCGTTGAACTTCGGTGTCAACCAGCTGCTCGACATCCTGGTCGAGTTGGCCCCGGCACCGAGCGGATCACTGGGCGTCGACGGGGTTCACCGCGCGGTGGACTCGCCGTTCAGCGCGTTCGTGTTCAAGGTGCAGGCCGGTATGGACAGCTCGCACCGCGATCGCATCGCCTACGCGCGCGTCGTCTCGGGGACCTTCGAACGCGGTGACGTGCTCACCCACGCTGCCAGCGGCAAGCCGTTCGTCACCAAGTACGCGCAGTCGGTGTTCGGCCAGCAGCGCTCGACGTTGGATGACGCGTGGCCCGGCGACGTGATCGGGTTGGCCAACGCCGCGGCGCTGCGCCCCGGCGACACGCTGTACCGCGACGTCCCGGTGGCATACCCGCCGATCCCGAGCTTCTCGCCCGAGCACTTCGCGGTGGCCCGCGGCACCGACCCGAGCAAGCACAAGCAGTTCCGGAAGGGCATCGAGCAGCTCGAGCAGGAAGGCGTCGTGCAGGTCCTGCGCTCGGACAAGCGCGGCGAGCAGGCGCCGGTGTTCGCCGCCGTCGGGCCGATGCAGTTCGAGGTGGCCGCACACCGGATGGCCACCGAACTCAGCGCGCCGATCGCGCTGGAGAACCTGCCATACCAGGTCGCGCGGGTTGTTTCGCCCGAAGACGCGGACTTCGTGAATCGTCAGGTGTCGGCCGAGGTGTTGACCCGCAGCGACGGCGTCATGCTCGTGCTGTTCTCCACGCCGTGGCGGCTGGAGGGTTTCCAGCGCGACAACCCCGACATCAAGCTGACGTCTCTGGTGGCTGCGGAGGGCTGATCGGTGACGGACCCGGAACCACCTGCCCGAACCCGCAACAGCGGGAAGCACTGGGCGTGGTTCACCGGGCTGCTCGGTGGCATGGGCATTTTGGGGGTTACGGTCGCCGCCGCGCTCGTGTTGCCGCTCGCCATGGCGACCGCCGGCTGTCATGACGGAAGCACCGACAAGGTGTGTCAACTGTCCGTAACCGGTGAGAACATGCTCGTCTGGATTCCGTGGATGTGCGTGGCGGTAGGTGGCGGAGCAGCGTTGGCCGGCGCGGCATTCGCCGAACGGCGGAAGTGGACGCCGCTGATCGGCATCCCCGTCGGCGTCCTCGGGTACTTCGCGACGATCCCCATCGGCTACTGGCTGGCGTTCGCGGTCTGACCCGTCAGCCCCACCAGAACGAGGCGGCGATGATGCAGTACAACGCGATCAGCGCCGCGCCTTCCAACCAGGTGGATTCCCCGTCGAACGCGATGATCGCGGCCAGGATGACGGCGACGAGTAGCGCCACGATCAGCATCGGCCCGAACACCAGGGTCAGCGACGCGAGCCCGAAGATCTGACTCACCAACACCAGCACCGGGGCCAACACCAGGGCGATCTGGATCGGGCTGTTGAGGATGATCGAGAAGGCGTACTCGGACTGGTTTTTGGCGGCCAGTTGCACACCGACGACGTTTTCCACCGCGTTGCCGGCAATCGCCACGATCACCAGGCCGGCGAACGCCTGCGAGATGTGCAGCGAGTCCATCGCCGGTTCCAGCGCGGCGACGAACCAGTCCGATACGAATGCCGCGGACGCCCCGGCGATGGCCAGCATGCCGATCGCCACCCCGACCGGCCAGCGCGGCGCCTCCTTGTGTGGCTGCGGTACCGGGTCGCTGGTCGTTGCCTTGTCCCTGTCGCGGCTCAGCGAGTACGGCAGCGACAACCCGAACAGCACCAGCAGGACCACCGACACGATCATCGAGAAGGACACCTCGTGCTCGGAGGCCGGTGCATGCACCTCGTGTGCGATCGACGGAATCGCCATCGCGGTCACTGACAGCACCATCAGCACCAGGATGGTCCGGACCTGCGCGGAACCGAGCTTCTGCGGGCCGTGCTTCAGCCCGCCGACCAGGAATGCCAAGCCCAGCACGAGCAGCAGATTGGCGAGGATGGAGCCGATCAGCGCGGCCCGCACCACGTCCACCAGTCCGGCCTTGAGCGCGAAAATGCAGATGAACAGTTCCGGCAGATTGCCCAGTGCCGACTGCAGTACCCCGGTGGCGCCGGGACCGAACCGGTCGCCGAGCTGGTCGACGGCCAGGCCGACGAGCGATGCCAGCACACCCACCGCCAGCGCGCTGACGCCGAACGCGACAAGGTGCGGCCAGCCGCCGTAATGGGACAGCCCGGCCAGCACGCAGATGGCCAGGCCACCGAAGATCAACAGCTTGTCGGATCGGATGAACACCGCCGTCATGCGCGTCATCTTTTCACGTCGGCAGGCTCAAGGGCGGGAACCAGTGCTATCCCTTCAACGCCTCCGCCGCCGGGCCGAGATCGAGGAACACCGTTTCACCGTTGGCGTCGTCGAGCCCGTCGTTGTCGGTGACCACGTACAGGTTCTGGTTGCCGGCGATCGCGAAGCCTTCGACCTTCTCCTGCACATAGCCATTGGTGGCCTGCAGATCCGGTACCAGATTGCGGGCCAACGTCTTCGGCAGAACCGTTGGCTTGTCCGTCGCCGCGGTTTCACCCTCGGGGATCGCGACCCGGTACAACGCTTTGAGCCGCGCGTCGGGTCCGTTGAGTTTGTCGCGTTCGAGGACCAGCAATTCGCCGTTGTGGACGGAGATTTCGGAGACCCCGATCCAGTCGTCCTTGGTGTCGGTGGGCTCCAACTGGTAGCCGAACCATTGCCACTTGTCCCCCGCCAGCGTGTAACGGCCGATGCGGACCACACCCAACGGGGCGGACTTGAGTTCGCGCTGCAGCGCCACCCAGACGGCGTCTCCGGTGCTGCTCGACTCGAAGGCGACACCTTCGAGACCCTGGCTACCCAGCTGGGCTGCAATGTCTTTGGGCAGTGGCACCCGCTTCTCGATACGGCCGTCGGCGGCGACGTAGACCAGTTGGTTGCCCGGGCCGTCTTCGCCTTCGACCGCCAGCACGAATCCACCGTCGGGTCGGGCCGATACGCCCTCGGTGTCGAGGGTGACGGGCTTACCGTCCTCGGTGATCGGCAGTTCGGTGTCGATCAGGGCAGGCTTGCGGTTGACGTCGATGCCGAGGATGCGGGCGGGCCCGTACGCGATGTCGGTGGCGGTGTAGAGCCGGTTGGGATCCTTCGGGTCGGCCGACAGCGCACCGAGTGCACCCCAACCGATCGGGGCACCGTCGATATCGCCGGAGACGATGGACGGAAAGTCCGGTTTGCCTGCGGTGGCGAATGATTCGCCGTATCCGTAGAGGTTGACCGAGGCCCGCACACGGGCGTCGGCGTCGTCGGCCTCCGAGGAGATGGCCAGCAGATCCCGCGACGGGATCGGTAGGACGCCTTCGGGGCCGGGCGTGGTGGGCAGGATCTGCCGGAACCTCGGAGCGGCCGGTTCACTGACGTCGTAGACGGCGACGAAGTTGCTGCGCTCCGACGCGATCAACGCCGTGGGGCGGCCACCGATGTTGGTGATGGCCAGGCCTTCCGGCTCGGGCCCCTTGGATTCCGCGCGGCCTTCGATGTGCAGGCCGGTGCGTACCGCGAGTTGTTCGAGGGAGTTGCCGGCGTCCCACACCACCTTGCCGGTGTTGGCGTCGAAGATCGTCCAGCCGCGGGTGCCGCCCTTCCAGTCGCCTTCGTTGGCGGTGGCGAAGTAGTCGTCACCGATCCAGCCGATGGCATCAGGCTCGCGCGGGGTGTCTTTGATCGAACCCGTCGGGTCGATGGAGATGTCCTCTTTGGTGTCGATGCCGTCGACGGATTGTGTTCCGGCGTTGAAGATCTTGGTGACCTTGCCGGTCCGGCCGTCGATGACGGCGATGCCGTTGTTCTCCTGCAAGGTCACCGCGACCTGGCCACGCGCGTTGATGCTGACGTATTCGGGTTCGAGGTCTTCGGGGGTGTCCAGGCCGGCTTTCCGGGCCGCGTCGACATCGAAGTCGACCTTGCGGGGTGTCCAGCTGTTCGGCGCGCTCGTGAGGTCGATGAGTTGCACAAATCCGGTCGGCGGCTGGGGAAGGTCCCCTTCCTCCTTGCCGGGCGGAGTGAACTCTTCGTCGCGCTGGTTCTCCATGGCGATCGCGGCGAACGTGCCGTCGGGGCTGATGGCGATCGAGTCCGGCTGGCCGCCCAGATCGATGCTGTGCACGGGGGTTCGGTCGCTGGTCCGGACGATGTCGACGCGACCGGAGGGGTGTGCGAAGTCGCCGCCGGTGGTGTCGACGACGACGAGGACGTGGTCTTTGACGGCCGCCACCGACGTGGGCTGGTCATCGTTGTGGCCCAGCTCCGCGAGGGAAAGTGTGCCTTTGCCAACGGGTTTGGCGGGATCGGTGATGTCGACGAATCCGATGCGTTTGGCGGCGGCGTCGGTGTAGATCAGGGTGTTGCCGTCCGGGGTGACGGTGGAGATCTCGGCGACGGTCTCGTCGTCGACCGGAGCCTCGGCCGGCTTGTTCAGATACACCGGGTACGTGGCCGTGCGGTGGTAGCGGTCGGCGTCGGGCAGGTTCCAGTCGATGGGCGAGGTCGCCTTCGGGGTCTCCGGCTTCTTGTCCTCGGTGGAGCAGCCCGCCAGGATCAGCGCTGCCACCGTGGTCAGGGCTGCGGCCAGTCTCGCCGTTGTCATTTCGCCACCCTCTTCAGTTGTGCCGGTGCCTCGGGTGAGCCTGCCTGGCACAGGTGACTGACAGGGATTTCACAGATGAACGGAGAGAGACATCTGGTTACAGCGGCACTGTGAGCGGTCCGAGCACCTGGCATTGCGGGGCCATCTCCGCGATGCCCATCCACCCGCCGCATCCCCGGCCGGTGGACACGTAGGTCGCTCCGGGTCGGTAGGGCGTCAGCACCTCCGCCGGTTGGGCTCCCCTGCCCTGATTGCACTGGATGGGCGAGGCGTTGTCCTGACGCTGCACGCAGGCCACGCTGAGGCGCGGGTCGGCCGGGGCTCCACACGCGGCCGGGGCGACGGTCGCCCTGACCATGTCGGCGCCACCAACGTTAACGACGGCGGGCGGCGACAGCGTGAAAGTGCAGGGCGGCGCCGGATCGGCGTGGGCGGGTGTCGCGATAGCGCCCGCGATCACGATTCCTGACAACAGCACCAAAATGGCCCGAGCCATGTGGGGATTTTAGTCCGCCGCCTCGCCAATCAGAAGGACTCGGCTCAGAAGGACTTGGCGGGAATCAGTGACGCGACCACCTCGCACAGGTACTCGACCTCGGCGGTGGAGGGCTGCATCTCGAAGGCATGCACATGGCAGGCGACGCTGAGACGGCTCCACGCCAGCGCGGCGCGGTCGGCGGCCTCGGCGGTGTCCAGGGACTTGAGCACGACGAGCTTGCTGCGCGAATTCGCCCAGGGTGCATCCGCATCGAGGGCAGAGCATCGCTGATCGATGATCTCCTCCAAGGCCTGGCGGGCCAGGAACGCCGCGACCCGTGACGACAATCCCTCCGCTGAGCCGGGGGCCCGCAGGACACGTTGCGCCTGGCCGAGCAGGTCCGTCGCATTCATCTGAGCACTCATCGCAACGCCAGCACTTCGAGCACCGTCTTCTCGAGGTCCCGGGCGTCGTGGATGGAGACCGGCTTCGCGTCACCATGAGCGCCGGCGTTGCAGATCCACAGTGCCCGTTTGCGTTCGGGTTTGAGCCAGGCGGTCAGATCGGTCTGCGGATCACCGTGGATCGCCAGTGCCAGCCGGTTGGAGGTCTTCTTGGCCGACAACCATCTGTCCTCGGATTCGGTGAGTGCGCGGCCGGCAAGTGCTTCCTTGGCGTAGAAGGTCTGTTTGGCAGCGGATTCCAGGGCCATCCGGAACAGCGCCGGGGCGGCCCGGCCTTTGATGTCGTCGGGCATCTTGTCGTCCTTGATCAACGCGAAGATGTCGCCGACCTGCCGCAGTGCCGGATTGACGTTGTCGCGCACGGTGACCCGTGACCCCTTCTCGCGGACCACTTCGATGAGCCGGGCGTCGACGCCGGTGTCCCGGATGACCGAGGCCAGCCGGTCGTCGTGGGAGAAGACGATCACCTGGTGCGTCTTGGCGATCTCGCACAGCACCTGGACGAAGCCGTCGATCTTAGCCTCGATCCACTGATGAATTGGGGTAGGTGTGCCTCGCTGGGCTGTTGAGGGCTGGTCCTGGTCGCGGGCAGGGGGTATCTGCTGGTCTGTCCAGCTGTTCCTGTGCGCTCCGGTCGGGCCTTTCGGCATATGGTCAGGTGGTGGCGATTTCTGGTGGGCTGTAGCCGATGGTGTTGCGCCACAACGTGAGCCAGTGCTCTGTCCAGGGCCAGTGCGCTGGTAGGTGCAGGATAGGTTGGCGTTGCGGACGGGCCAGGCGGGCCGGGATAGTGATTATCTTGCGGCGCAGTGTCGCCCCGCGGGCGACCGCGTGGGCACCTCCGGCCAGGACGCCGACGGCGCGCAGCAGGTTGTGGGCGATCGCGGCGCACAGGATCCAGGCCGAGTTCGCGCCGAACCGCCCCGAGGGCATGTGCGCCAAAGGTCCGTCGATGAGGTCGGCGAACACGGTTTCGATGATGGCGTGGCGGCGATGAGTGATGTCAGCGGCGTCGACGGGTTCGTCGGAATTGGTGAAGAACGGGTGGTACCGCCACACCGGAAACAGCGCATCGAGGAACCGCGCGTCTTTGACCCGGCGCACGACCAACCGGGCGGTCACCGGAGTCTTGGTGGAACCGAAGGCTGTGTAGGTGGTTTCGGCGACTTCGGCATCGGAGATCCAGGCGCCGGTGTCGGGGTCACGCACAGCACCGGGATAGTTCACCGGGGTCCACGCGGTCTCGGGAATTGCGTCAATGGCGGCGGCAACTGCTGCGGTCTTGGTCAGCACCAGCGAGAACCGGACACCTGCTCGGTGGCAGGCGGTGACCACGGTGCTATTGCCGTAGGCCGAATCGCCACGCACCAGGATCTGCCCGGTGACCCCGGCAGCACGGGCGGTAGCGGCCGCTTGAGCGATCATGCGGGCTGCGCCCTTGCCGGAGTTGGCCTTGCCCGCCCGCAACCTCGCCCCGGCGATCACCGGCGCACCGTGGTCGGTGCTGATCGTGGTGATCAACGGTGAGAGGCCTTTGCGCAGGATCTGCCTGCCGGCGATCTTGGTGTGTCCGTAGCTGGCGCCCTGCTTGGCGTGCCCGTAGACCGGGCGTAGTAGTGAGTCGATGTCGATGAACGCCCGTCCGTCGGCGCCGGGCAACAGATCGACACGCCCGCACAGCGCGGCCAGGTGTTCGCGCAGGACAGATTCGAGCTGGCGGGCATGCCCGAAGGTGAACTCCCGCAATAAGGTTCCGATCGTCGACGGGGCGTACACACCACCGAAGAGGGTCTTCATCCCACCCGAGCGCACAACGTCTAGGTCATCAATGCTGTCCGCGCCGGCGCACATCCCGGCGATCAGCGTGGTCAGCTTCGGTGACGGATGGGCCGCGGCCGAACGGATCCGCTCACAGGTGAACCGGATCTTGTCGGCCAATAGCTGCGACAGACCGGTCTGGTCGGCCAGGGTCATCACCGGCACCAGCCCGGCGCACGACACGAGATGTGCATCATCGAAGACCGCCGACGACACGGCGAACCTATGGGACACTTGCACCGGAAGCGCCTTTCTGAACGTGGGCTGATCGAAGTGTGGTAACTCCAATCATCCCAGCTCAAAGGGCACTTTCCTTACATCAACACCCTCCGAACAGGCGATTCATCGGTGGATCGAGGGTTAGCCGCCCCGGACTTGACCCGAGACGACCTGATGTGAATTGTGTTGTCCAACAACCGTGTCAGGCCAGCTTGCTCGGCCAGGGCCATCACCGGGACCAGCCCGGCGCACGACACGAGGTTGTCCTCGTCGAACACCGCGGAGTCGGGACCGAACGTGTGGGACACTCGCACTGGAAGTGCCTTTCTTGTGCTGGTCGGATTGTTGCGTAGAGAACACCAATCTTTCCAGCTCAGAGGGCACTTTCCTCATTCCGACACCCCAACAACCAGCCCATTCATCGGTGGATCAAGGCTTAGAGGGGTCCATCGCCTGGATCGGGTCATCGAGGACGACGAACCGGAACGGGCTCTTCGCCGAGGTCGCGCGGGGCAGGAACAACGCCAGCGCCAGCGCGTGCAGTTCCCCCTGGCTCATCACCGACAGCGCCTTGGTGGGCTTGCCGTCGACGGCGCCTTCCAGCACCACCTTGCGCCGGGTGGCGGTGCCTTCCAGTGAGATCTCGACGAGGTCGACGTTGCTTTCCTGACGGAGCTGATGCCAGATGTCGCGGGCCTGGGCGGCAATGGGTTTGAGCCGAAGATTGCGGAAGGCGGCAGCGTGCTCGGTGACCCATTTCTTGGCCGCACCGACGGCGTCGAGCTCGTCGTCCACTGCCCTGGCCTGTTCTTCGAGGCCAACCCAGCCGCCCAGTTGCGTGGCCAGCGGGGCCCACGCGGTTTCGCGTCGCGCGAGTTCGTCGGCCGCCTCGGCGCGCAGCGTTTCGGCGGCGGCGATCAGCTCGGTCAGCGTCGACTCGGCGTGCGCCGCCAGGTCATCGTCGCCGACCGGGATCTTCCGGGCGGCGGCTACCGCATCGTTGTAGGTCGATAGCGCCGGGAGTTCGACGCCGGGCACCGCGGCCGCCGGAGTGAGCCCCTGGATCAGGGCGGTGAGATTCGACCGTGCGGTTTTAAGTTGTTGTGCAGTAGCGCGGTATTCGTCGAGCAGCTCCTCGCTGTCCGCGATGCTGTTCTGCGCGGCCGTGGCCCAGCCCGCGTCGAGGCGCCCCTGCGCGCACACGGGGCAGTCGGCGTCACCGCCCTGATCGTGGAAGCGCAGCGCGGTGCGCAACAGCTCGACGCGTTGACTGGTGAGGTCGATCGCGGCGGTCGCTGAGTCGGCCGCGGCTTTGGCTGCGGCGCGCAGTTGCCGGGTCGCCTCCTCGACGCCGTCGATGGTCGGCGCCTCCAGCTGAGACAGTGCCCGCAAGGCGGGCACCGCGTCGGATTGAGCCTCCCCCGCTCCGGTTGCCAAGGCGCGGATATCATCAAGGGGCACAGGGCGTTTGCGGAGGAGTTTGGTGGCGCGCTCGGCGCGTTCATCGGCATGCTCGGACAGCGCAGCCAGCACGCGTTTACGTTCGGCGTCGGCGGTGTCGCTGGCGGCCTTGATCGCCTTGTGGCGCGCCGTGAGAATTTTCTCGGTGTCGGCGAGCGCGTCGAGGCCGAGCAGTTTGGCCAACGCGTCGTACAGAGCGGAGGGTCCGCCGTCGAACAGCCGGCCCAGCTCTTCATACGACAGCAGCGGGCGGTGCAGTTCCAGGGCCCGCGACCACCCGAGGGCGTCGGTGCCGTCGATCCGCTTGCCGCCGCCGGCCTGCGTCCAGGTGCTGCAGCCATCCAGCTTCGCACCCTGACCCCAGTCAACTCCGACGGTGAACGGACCGGCCTCCTCGCGGGTGAATCCGACCTGGATCTCGCATGGGTCGGGGTGGTGGAGGTTCTGCCAGGCCTCGGCCCAGAGGCTCTCCTTCTTGTTGAACCAGCGATAGCTAGTTCCGGTCAGGGTGAGCTCCAGCGCCTCGGCAAAGCTGGACTTTCCTGAGCCGTTGCGGCCGCTGACCACCATCAGGCCCGGCGCCGGGTAGAGGTCCAGCCGCGCGGACGGGCCGACGCCGCGGAATCCGGAGACCGAGATCGAGCTGAGAAATGTTGGCGCCGGTCCGGATTGAGTCTGCTCAGCTGCCCCGCCGGACACCTCCGCCAAGGCGTTGAGCACGACGTCCTTGGCTGCGTCGGGCAACGCACCGTCGTCCCCGAGCAGTTCCAAGATGACGTCGTGCACGGACTGTTCGGCACCTGCGGCCCCACCCTGTTGCGGCATGCAACGATTTAACTACCCGAGGCCGACAAATTTGTCGGGACCGTCAGTTGGGGTGTGCTCACATTTCCCACCTGCCACTTGGGCACCGCGAGGCCTACACACGTGTGGTCGGGAAACCCGATATCACGGGTGATATCAGGTGCCGGCGACGCTGAAACTCATCAGCGCAGCGACGATTTCACCCAGCTCACCATCCTGGGTCGCCACCTCGTTCATCAGAATCTCGGCTCGATCGACGTCGAAATCGGGTGCGAGTTCAATTCCGTTGATGTGCAAGAACGTCCACGCTGATGCCCAGGCGGTCCGCTTGTTTCCGTCGACTAGGGCGTGATTGCGGGCAAGCGATTGCAGAAGTGCCGCGGCCTTCTCCCAGATGTGCGGGTAGGCATCCACCCCGAAGACCGTCGCCTGAGGCCGGGCGACGGCCGCGTCGAGTAGGCCATAGTCACGCACCTGCAGTCCACCGCCGAATGCGATTGATCCCGCGGTCAGTACGTCATCGCGGTCGAGATACTCGATCACGCCAAACGTCGGTTGAGTTCGGCCGAACGCTGAGCCACGACCCGCGCCGCCTCGGCCACCCTGCGCTTGTGCATGCTGGCGCGCTCAATGACGGCCGCGTGCGCAAACTTCTTCAACGACAGGTCGTCGGCTCGGGCCGCGGCCCGAATCTGCTCCATTTCGGCGTCGTCGAAGTCGAGGTTCAATGAAGGCATAAGCTGACAGTACTCCTGTTGGTACCAAATCAGGTACCAACTCGGCGAGACTCTCCCCCAACAGCGAGGATGCCGCAAATCCTCACTCCGGCGGCGGCGGATAGCGGCCGTGCATTCCGCGCGGGTCGCGCTCCTGGTACAGCCTGTCCTCGTAGTCGGCGCGGTCGGCGAGCACGTCGCGGCGGTACTGCTCGGCGCGCTGCTGTTCTTCGCGCTGCTGAGCCGACCTGAACAGCCAGACGCCGAACCCGGCCGCCACGCCGAGCACCGCCAAAACCCCGATCAGCCAGGGGTGTTCAGCGATCACCCCCAGCGCGAACAGCCCACCCAGCACGGCTGCCACCACCAGCGCAGGTCGACGGTTGGAGGTCTGGACCATGGCGCCGGGGCCGGATACGGCCACCGAGGACGACGAACCTCCGCTGAACAGGGCAACGAGGATCCAGATCGGCAACCACGCCCCGCAGGTCAGCAGGGTCAGCACGAGGTGCAATCCGTGGTTGGCTCCGCCGGCGCCGGTGGCGACGGCAACCGCAACGGCCGGCGCGACCGGGACCGGCGGCGGGGTGGGGACGAAGTGCTGGGTCCAGCGGCGGCCGTCGTGGTAGCGCTGGCCGGATTGGCCCTCGGGGTCCGGATGCCAACCGGGCGCGGGCACTGGGTACTGGTTTGTCATGGTCGTTCCTCTCGTCAGCGGTGACACCGCGCTCACGCGAGCCGATCAGACTGACACATGACACCGACAAGTCCCGGATCTCTCGAGTCGCCGTACGTGTCGGCGCTCCCGGTTATCGTCGAGACCGATCAAGAGATGTGACGCGCTCCGACGCCGGGCAGCGCCTCTGCCCCGCAGTGCGGTGTGCGATCTCTCGCCGCCGGCACACGATCCGGCAACCAGACCATCGATTGGAAGAATGGAGTCCTACATGACCGATTCCGTCCAGGGTTACGACATCATCGGCGACGTCCACGGATGCGCCGCACAGTTGGAGGCCTTGCTGGCCGATCTCAGCTACGAGACGGCCAGCAGCACAAGTGAATACCGCCATCAAGATCGCCAGGCCATCTTCGTAGGCGACCTGATTGACCGCGGTGACGAGCAACTGGAGGTGTTGCGGATCGTCAAGGGCATGGTCGATGCCGGCAGCGCGCAGATCGTGATGGGCAATCACGAATTCAATGCTCTGGCCTATGACACCGAATGGCCGGTCGGCAGCGGGAAGTATCTGCGGGCACACGATGATCCCGACAGTCCGTGGTCGGTGAAGAACGCCAAGCAGCACGCAGCATTTCTCGAGCAGGTCACCGGCACGGACCGGAGGCGATACCTGGAGTGGTTCAAGACCATTCCGCTGTGGCTGGATCTCGGCGATCTGCGCGTCGTGCACGCCTGCTGGCATCAGGATTCGATCGATATCGTCGAAACGCAGTGTGGTTCACGCACCCCGTTCGCCGAGATCGACCATCTGGTCGCGGCCAGCGACGAGGGCCATCCGCTCTACCTCGCGATCGAGACGCTACTGAAGGGGCCGGAGGTCAGTCTGGTGAACCACGGTCAGCGCAAATACCTGGACAAGGACGGCATCCCACGCGGCAACGCGCGCATGCGGTGGTGGAACAGCGATGCCGTCACGCTGCGCGACTTCGCCGAAATGGGAGGCAATTTCACCACCGAGGCCGGCGGTCCTTACCCGCCGCTGCCTGATTTGGACCTGTCGGGAAACGATCTGTCCTACGTCTATCCGCCGGGGGTGCCGGTGTTCTACGGGCATTACTGGCGACAGGGCTCCCCTGAACACCTGCAGGATTGGACGGACTACACCGCGTGCGTGGACTTCAGCGCGGTGAAAGGTGGCACGTTGATGGCCTACCGATGGTCGGGTGAAACACGGATCAACCCGGACCATTACGTGCCGTTGGTCTCCTGACCGCCGACGACCGCATGGATGCGGCCCTGCGGGTAGGGCAGGCTGATGCCGTTCTCGTCGTAGGCGCGCAGGATTTCCCGGCGCAGCTTGCGCTCGACCGACCATTGCGCGTTCGGCCGGGTCTTCAAGGTCATCCGCAGCGTGAGCTGGTCCGCCGCCAGCGACTGCACGCCGAGCATCTCCGGTTCGCCGATGATCTTGCCGGCCATCGACGGATCGGAGATGACCTCGTGGGCGGCTTCTACGGCGAGCTGTTCGGCGCGGTCCACGTCCGCGGTCAGCGCGACGGGTACCTCGAGGCGGGCCACCGCGTAGTCCTGGCTCATGTTCCCGACGCGGGCGATCTCGCCGTTGCGGACGTACCAGAGTGTGCCGTCGATGTCGCGGACCGTAGTGATCCGCAGCCCGACACTCTGTACCTCCCCGGACACCTCGCCCAGGTCGACGTTGTCGCCGACGCCGTACTGGTCCTCCAGCAGCATGAACACGCCGCTGACGAAATCGCGGACCAGGTTCTGAGCACCGAAACCGATCGCGAGCCCGACGACCCCGGCCGACGCGATGAACGGCGCGATGTTGACCCCGAGCACGCTGAGGATCGCCAGCACGACCCAGACCAGCAGCACAATCGACACCGTCGACTTGAGCACCGACCCAATGGTCTGTGCCCGTTGCTGGCGGCGTTCGGCCGCCCGAATGCCGTTCGTCGTCGCCGACGCCCGGTCGCGCAGATAGCGCAGCAGCGGAGGCTTCTTCGCTTGCCCTTCAAGTTCGTCGCTAACGGATTTCTTGGTCCTGCCGGTGGTCGCGCGGTCAATCATCCGCTGCAGCAAAAATCGAATGATTAACGCGACAACGATGTACGCGACAACCCGAACGGGAACCTCGATCAGCCAATGTCGATTGGTATCTGTCCATTCGAAAGCCTGGTTGTACACAGCCATATTTCGACCGTACGGCAGTACTGACGTGAGCGTCGATGAGGAGAGTGACTTACGCCGGTATCGCCGCAAACTTATTCTGCAGCAGAGGAATTCACGTCACGTCAAGGTACTGCGCCGGAACAGTTCGGCGGGGCGCCCACGACCGCCTGCGGTGAAGTCGCCGGTCGCTTCGAGTTGACCGGCCATGGCACGCCGAAAGTTGTCGCGTTGCAGCGCATGTCCCGCGACCGCTTGGTGGACGAGTCGCAGGTCGCGCAAGGTAAATGCCTCACCCAGCAGGTAGTCGGGGTCCGGCGACTTCTCGTAGCGAGCACGCACGTCCGCGACGGCCAGTTCGATGATCTCGTCGTGGTCGAAGGCCAGCTCACCGCGGACATCGGTGGACACCAGGCGCGTCGTCTCAGCGGAGCGCGTCGCCAAGCGTTCCGCCGGGACGACGGCGAGGTGCGCGACGGACAACACGCGGCCCCGGTCGTCACGCTTCAGCGCGTCGAACACCTGGAGTTGCCGCGGGTCCAGCCCGTGGATGTCGGCCTTGTCCGCCAGCGACCGCCGCACCGCATCGGCAAGGAGCTCCCCCTCGCGCAGGAACGTGCCCGGCAACGCCCAGCCGCGCCCACGCGTACGGGAGACCTGCAGCACCACCAGGCCGGCATCAGGGTCGACCGTCAGGACCGCGGTGTCCACCGCGACCGAGGGGCGCGGGTAGTCCTCCAGCGCCTTGCCGCTGGTGTCCCGATACACATGCTTGTCCATGTCAGTGGCCCAGCGTACAGTGATTCATTAATTAGCGCGTATTCGCGCAATATCGAGGAGGGTGCCAAGGCATCACTGAACGACCGCGTTGAAGGCGTACTACTGGGCACCGCAGCGGGCGACGCATTGGGGGCGCCGTACGAGTTCCAGCCGCCGCGCGGACCGGAACTGCCGGTCGGGATGGCCGGTGGCGGGCCGTGGGGGCCCGGGGAATGGACCGATGACACTTCGATGGCGATCGCGATCGCCGAGGTCGCCGCCACCGGAGCCGACCTGCGGGACCGCGAGGCGCAAGACGCGATCGTGACGCGCTGGTACGAATGGTCGCGGGGTGCAAAGGATGTCGGAATTCAAACCCGCTCGGTGCTCTCTGCCGCAGGTCGTGGCGGCACCATCACCGCCGCCGCGGCGCGGGCCGCGGCCGCCGACCTACACGCACGTGAGGGTCGCAGCGGCGGCAACGGATCACTGATGCGGACTGCGCCGGTGGCGATCGCCTACCTCGACGACGAGGACGCCATGGTCCAGGCGGCCCGCGCGATCAGCGAACTCACCCATTTCGAGGCCGACGCTGCGGAAGCCACGGTGTTGTGGTGCAGCGCAATTCGCCATGCCGTACTGACCACCGAGCTCGATGCCCGGATCGGCCTGCACCATATCGCCCCTGACCGTCGCGCCCTGTGGTCGCAGCGACTCGACGAGGCCGAGGGATCCCGTCCGGCGGACTTCCCGAAGAACGGGTGGGTGGTCGGGGCGTTGCAGGCGGCGTGGTCGGCGATCGTCACGACCGCCGGCGAAGGCCGAGGTCCTGAGCACCTACGCCGCGGGATCGATGCGGCCGTGCGCTCCGGGAATGACACCGACACCGTGGCTGCGATTGCCGGCGGACTGCTCGGGGCCGCGTACGGGGCGTCGGCGGTTCCGTTGCAGTGGCGAACGCTGCTGCATGGATGGCCCGGGATGCGGGCGCGTGGCCTGGTCAGGCTGGCGACGGCGATCGAACAGAAGAAACCGAGCACCGATCCGGATTACTCGTGGTCGCGGGCCGACGTCCTCGTCCCCCACCCGTATGACTCGAAGGTTCTGCTGGGTAGCGTGGGCGCGCTGCGGAAACTGCCGGCCGAGGTGACTGCGGTGGTGTCGCTCTGCCGGATTCCGGAAAGCGATGTGCCCGAAGGGATGCCGCACGTCGAGGCACGACTGATCGACAAGACCGACACCGACGAGAATCCGCATCTGGATTTCGTCCTGCTCGACACGGTGGACACCATCGAAGAGCTTCGCGCACAGGGGCATACGGTGCTGGTGCACTGCGTCGAGTCCTACAGCCGCACGCCCACGGTGGCGGCGCTCTACGGTGCGCAGTCCTGCGATGTCGGCGCCGAGCAAGCGTTAGCGGATGTGCTCGCGGAACTGCCCGATGCCAATCCGAACCCGATGTTTCGGGAAGCGTTGCGGCGGTTGAGTAAGCGTTGAGCATCGCCCGAGACCTGATCTGGAAGACAGCCCTCGGTGACTGCGGTCGCGTGGCGCTCAAAGTAGGCGTTGACTCGACGCACGAACGCCACGGTAACCACCATTACGGGCACCGTCCCCAGTGCGGTCACCATCGCCGGCACGATCAACGCCAGGCCGACTGCAGTGTTGTGCGTGGCGTCAGGAGTAGCAGCGAAGACGACAACCGTTGCGACGGACAAAAACCAAACCCCTACGAGCCATCGCGAGAGCCCACGGCGAGGAACCTCCACGCCGGCACGGACCAGGGTCGTGTAGCGGCCAAACAACTCGTATGCCGTGAAAACCCAACTCAGGAAGATAGCGAAGCAAGCCAACGTGAGGAACCAGATCGCCATGGTTCGCAGCGAGGGAGTGACCGCACCAGTGACAGCCAGGTCCGCGGCAAGAAGGTCTATCGCGAGCAGGAAAGCAGATAGTCCGGCAGCGGCGATCCGCACACTGGCGAGCAATCGCCGGTTGCAGGCTCTCCACGCTGCCACGACCGTCATCCACAGAAAGGTCACCGCAGCGATCGCAGCACCAACCCGGATACCGTTGTGCGAGTGGCTACCCGAGTCGGCCCACCAACTCCATTTCCGATCTGCGAGCGATAAGCTGACCAGTTGGGCACCCGCAGCCGCTGCAATGCTGATGAACCCTGTCAGCGATGCGGCGATGACCTTTCGACGCGGCCAGGTCCGCGGGGAACCGGCGTGAGCGACGACAATCCGGCACAGCAGGACACCCATCGCCCACAGGACGAGGCCAGGCAGGACCAACTTGGTCACGAGCCCGATGAGGTCTGGTGCAGACACCGCGCCTTCGAGGTCGCGGGTAAGCAGCCAGTACGGGGAGCTGGCGAACACCGCGACAACGCCGAGCTTCGTCGAGTACTCCTTCACGATCGCTGTGACCTCGTTCACTGACCGCCGCCCCAGCCACGCGATTCCCTTGGCAGCCAATTCTATTCGGCTGATTCTCTTTTGCAGAATCCAGGCGCGGGCCGTCCAGCGCGCCGTTGCGAATCGAAGCGCCTGCGCGGATTGACGTGCCAGCGCCCGGCCGAGTAGCTCCCTACGTCGGCCGGCGATGAGCATGGCCAACTCCCGAGAGTCGCTGTACCCGGCCAGAACCGCGATTGCGCGCAGTCCGAAACCGCGGAACGGAACACCGAGATTGTCAGGATGTGCGGGCTTGTTCCCGTCCATCGTGTCGACGGCGTCGTGCTCGTCAACCGTCAACTTTCTGTCGGTGAGCCCGCGGCGTTCCTGTTCCCGGCTCGCGGCCTTCGCGAAATCCTGTTCCCAGCGCCTGCTGCGGAACACCGTCGCGCCGAGCGCCAAGATGCCGACCATGAACCACGTCGTCAGCGTGGTGGCGGCGACCCAAATCCACGTCATCTGGTCCGAAACCCTTCCTCGTCTGAGCCGACCAGAATGGCACGGTGCCCCGACAACTTCTCTCGACCACTCACACCCACGCGTGATCACACACGCTGCACCACCATTTCTCCTCCGTAGGACAGCAGCCGCCGATGTGTAGCCACGGTCCCCACGCCTCGGGATCAGCCGGCATGCCGTACCGAATCGTCTGGGTCCGTTGCCCGCCGCACTGCGGACATTCGGGATTCTGGGCGAATTTGAAGTCGATGAACGACCGGAAGTTCCCGTCGCGCATCCGGTCTCGGCAGCGTCGGCAGATGACGGCCGGCCAGTCCTTGGCGGCGCTCCGCACCGCCGCGCGGAAGGGGCCGCGCATGCGTGGACTGTCCGGAGTTCGGATCGGTGAATCCGGGTGCCAACGCGGCAGCGGGTCGACGGTATGGATGTGCACCAGGTCGCGGGCGTCGGCTTCACTGAGGTCGATTGGCGCGCCACAGCCGTGGCAGTCACCGTCGAACTTGAGCAGATTGCGTGCGGCCGCCACCGAGGAATGGCCCCAGCGGTTCTCCGGTCCCCCGTACACCGGGCTCTCGTGAATGGCCAGGATGACCCGCTCGGCGTCGTCATCATCGAGGTGCCAGCTGACGAACGCATCGCTGAGGTCGAGCACCATCGCCAGCGTGGCCAGGTCCACCAGATCGACGCCGTACGGATTCAGCGTCGCACCGCCGAGGCCGCCCTCGTGGTCGATGCGAGCCAGCCGCGTCACCACCGAGACGGGATCGGTGCCCAACACGACGACCGCGTAGTCGCCGGGACGAGACTCTCCGAACGCGTAACGCCACGGCCGATACGGGGAGCGCGGCTCCAACAGCGTGATTATGCCGTCCTTCCAATCGACGGCTTCGAGGATGTGGAGACGGTGGTGAATCGTTTGCGACATACCTCAATTATCCCATTGAACTATGACAATTCGCGGTCCGCAAAGTTAGCTGTCGGGCACACGATCGCACCAACTGAGCCGATCGCGCCGCGCCGAGGCAGCTGAGTGCCTACCGTGTATTCACCAGCAACCGAGAGGATGCCGAGTTGGCCGTCGAAAGCTCCGCGAACCCCACCACGCCGACGCTGCGCGAACTGACCCTCCGCGGGATCCTGCTCGGCGGGGCGATCACGCTGGTGTTCACCGCGGCCAACGTCTATCTCGGTCTCAAAGTCGGCCTGACCTTCGCCACCGCCATCCCGGCCGCGGTGATCTCGATGGCCCTCCTGCGCAATTTCGCCAACCATTCCATCGTCGAGAACAACATCGTGCAGACCGTCGCCTCGGCGGCCGGCACGCTCTCGGCGATCATCTTCGTGCTGCCCGGGCTGATCATGATCGGCTGGTGGACCGGGTTCCCGTACTGGATCACCGCCGCCGTGTGCGCGGTCGGCGGCACGCTCGGCGTCATGTACTCCATCCCGCTGCGGCGGGCCCTGGTGACCGGCTCGGATCTGCCCTATCCCGAAGGCGTGGCCGCGGCCGAGGTGCTCAAGGTCGGTGACAGCACGCGTGGCGCCGAGGAGAACCGCATCGGCATCCGGGTCATCGCGTTCGGCGCGCTGGTATCGGCCGGATTCGGGCTGTTGGCCAACCTGAAGGTGCTGGCCAACTATGTGGCGGCCTACTTCCGCGTCGGGGTCGGCGGGTCGATGTTCGGCGCCAGTCTGTCGCTGGCGCTGATCGGGGTGGGGCATCTGATCGGGATGACGGTCGGCATCGCGATGCTCGTCGGATTGATCATCTCTTTCGGGGTGCTGCTGCCGATCCGGACCATCGGGACGTTCGGGACCGGTGAGTCGGTGGCCGACGTGATCGACGGCGTGTTCGTGCACGAGGTGCGGTTCATCGGCGCCGGGGCGATCGCGGTGGCCGCGGTGTGGACGCTGCTGAAGATCCTGCGCCCGATCATCAAGGGCATCACCGAGGCGATGGCCTCGGCCCGGGACCGGCGTGGCGGACAACTGGTCGACATCACCCAACGCGACATCCCGTTCCCCCTCGTCGTGGGGGTGATCGTGGCGATGCTGATTCCGATCGCGGCGCTGCTGTGGGAATTCTCCCGTGGCACCGCACTACAGGGCAGTTCGGCCGGGATCATCGTGGCGAGCCTGGTGTTCGTCTTCGTCATCGGGCTGGTCATCGCCGCGGTGTGCGGCTACATGGCCGGCCTGATCGGCTCGTCGAACAGCCCCATCTCCGGGGTAGGCATCCTGACCGTGATGATCGCCGCACTGCTGATCAAGGTGGTCTTCGGCCGCGCCGACGATGACCAGTCCCTCGCACTGGTGGCCTTCACGCTGTTCGTCGCGGCCGTCACGTTCGGCGTGGCCACCATCTCCAACGACAACCTGCAAGACCTCAAGACCGGCCAACTCGTCGGCGCCACACCCTGGAAACAGCAGGTGGCCTTGATCATTGGGGTTCTGTTCGGGTCGGCGGTCATCCCGCCGGTGCTCGACCTGATGCAACGCGCCTTCGGCTTCCTCGGCGCGCCGGGGGCCACCGACCATGCCCTGGCCGCGCCGCAGGCCGCGCTGATCTCCTCGCTGGCCAAAGGGGTGTTCGGCGGATCCCTCGACTGGTCGCTGATCGGCTTGGGTGCGGCGATCGGGGTGGGGATCGTGATTGTCGACGAAATCCTGTGTCGCACTACCCGGTTCAGCCTGCCACCCCTGGCGGTCGGGATGGGCATGTACCTGCCGATGAGCCTGACGCTGATCATCCCACTCGGCTCACTGCTGGGCTGGTTCTACAACCGGTGGGCCGATCGCAGCGACTCCGCGGCGGGCACCGCACGCAAGAAACGCCTCGGCGTGCTGCTGGCCACCGGCATGATCGTCGGCGAGAGCCTCTACGGCGTCGTCTTCGCCGGGTTCGTCGCCGGCACCGGAAGCGACGACCCGCTCGCGATCTTCACCGGCAACGACGGGACGTTCGCCTCCGTTATCGGGGTGATCGGGTTCGCGGCCGTGCTTTTGTGGTTGTACAAGCGGACGCAGACGATGTCTGCGCGCGAGCCGGCGAAGCGCAACTCGGACCCCAACAGTTCTTAATCTGACTTATTTAACTTAACTCGGATTAGCGCCAGGGTTAGTCTGAATCGCCCCGGGTTTGATGCACACGTGGTTATGGGTGTGCAGCCTCTGGTTGGGCTGTGTTTGTAGCGTAGTAGATGGCCTCGTATTCGGTCGGTGGGATGCGGCCCAGGCGGTGCATGAGCCGATCGGTGTTGTACCAGTGCACCCAGTCGGCGGTGAGCATCTCGACGTCGGCCAGCCGTTGCAGCGGGCCCCGTCGGAATGGCGAGTCGTCGCGGATGGCTTCGGTTTTGTACAGCCCTATGGTCGTTTCGGCCAGGGCGTTGTCGAAGGCGTCCCCGACCGTTCCGATTGACGGGATCAGCCCCGACAGGGACAGGGTTTCTCCGAACCGCACCGAGGTGTACTGGGCGGGTTCAATCGGTCGTTGCAACACCGGGTTGTTGGAGTGAGTGTAGCTGTTGGGCAAAGACTTCGGCGGGAGTCTTCCAGCCGAGGACCTTTCGGGGTCGGTTGTTGAGCGTCAGTGCGACCGCTTCGAGGTCTTGAGCCGACCATCGAGATAAGTCGGTGCCTTTCGGAAAGTACTGACGCAGAACGCCATTGGTGTTCTCGTTGGTAGGCCGCTGCCATGGCGAGTGCGGGTCGGCGAAAAACACCTTCGTTCCGGTGTCGAAGGTGAACTGGGCGTGCGCGGCCAACTCTTTGCCGCGGTCCCATGTCAACGTCTGACGCAGCTGCTTGGGTAGCTGTGCCAGTGAGGCGATCAGGGCAGCGTTCATCGCCTCGGCGCCGTAGCCGCTGAGCGCCGGCCCGTTCTTCACCGGCGGCGCCAGACCCCACCCCTCGAGGCGGGGAAGGTGAACCAGCATCACCGAGCGGCTCTTGCGTTCCACCACGGTGGCAATCGCCGACCGGCCCGCACCGATGATCAAATCACCCTCCCAATGCCCAGGAACTGCGCGATCGGCGGCTTCGGCAGGGCGTTTGCTGATCACGACGTCCGCGGTGACATGTCCCTGCGGTTTGTTCTGTGTCCTGGCCCGCGGGACCCGCAGCGCACGACCGGTCCGCAGGCACGCGACCAATTCCCGTTTGAGCGCCCCACGCCCCTCGATGAACAAGGACTGATAGATCGCCTCATGGCTGATGCGCATGGACTCATCATCGGGGAAATCCAGCGGTAAGCGGTGGGCAATCTGTTCCGGGCTCCATGCTGTCGACCACCGTCGGTCTTGTCGGTGCGGCTTGTTGCGGCCGTTCCAGGCCTTGGTCTGCGGACCTGCGACGGCGGTGCCGTCGGGTCCGCGGACACTGCCATCGAGCCGCTGCTGCACGTACTCACGCAGCTGCGGGTTGACTGCCAGTTTCGCGGGTTTCGGGCGCTTTGCTGCTTGCTGGGCCTTCCACTGCGCCACCCCTGCGCGGTACACCTGCGTGCCGCTGCGGGTGGCTGCGTTGCGCCGCAGTTCCCGCGAAACTGTCGAGGGGTCACGCTTGATCTCGCGGGCGATCTCACGCACCCCGGCGCCCTGGGCGCGTAGCAGTGCGATCTCCTCCCGCTCGGCGAACGACAGATACCGGCCCGTGGGCTCATCCAGACTGATCGGCGTCATGCCGCCAGCGTGGTGGAACCACCTGGTCGCCACCGGTGTCGACACGCCGACCTCTGCGGCTGCGTCGTCGGTGGAGACACCCTGGGCGATCAGCCGCCAAAACTGACGCTGCACCGACCGCGACGGGTCCGGGCGCCCTGGTGAGCGCATCGCAGGCCGCAACGCACGGTCAGCCGCCCACTGCCGTCGCCTACCAACCGATTCCGCGTCCTTACGCTTGGCCACACCACACCTCCGTGATCAAGGTGTTGCGACGACCAGTTGAATCCGCCCTGCGACCCCGCATCACTATGATGAATAGTGTTGCCCAGCAACGGATTGCCCTGACTCATTCTGAGTAGCGCGGCGTGCCGGATGGCTTGGCGTACGAACCGATCCTCCTTGCTGGCCGAGCACGTCCAGCCCACGATCCGCCCCGCGTAGGCATCGATGGCGAACGCGGTGTAGACGAACACCCCAGAGGCGAGTCGCACGTAGGTGAAATCGGCGACGAGCAGCATGTTGGGGGCGGGCACCCGGAACCGGCGTTTGACCAGATCCGCAGCGCGGGCTGCGGCCGGGTCAGCGATCGTGGTGCGGACCTTTTTGCGCCGGGTCACCCCCTGCCATCCGTTGGCCCGCATGAGGCGTTCCACGGTGCAGCGGGCCACCGTGATGCCCTGGCGTTGCAGGTGAGCCCACATCTTGACCGCGCCGTACAACGACTCCGGCTTGCGGCGGCCCGCCTCGTCGGGCTCGTAGTAGCCGGCCATCACCTCGGTGATGACGGTGTCCCACAAGGCCCGCGCTGACGGGGGCCGCGACAGCCAGGCGTAGAAGGTTCTCGGAGCGATCTTGCAGCCGTGCTCAGTGAGCACGCGGCAGATCGGAGCGACCCCGAACCGAGCACGATGCTCGGCGATGAACGCACAGATCAACGGCGTCGCGGGTCGCTCTCCCGCGCGAAGAAACTTGTTGCCGCCTTGAGGATTTCGATCGTTTCCTCAAGCTCACGATTCTTACGCTTGAGTTCCCGGTTCTCGCGCGAGATGTCGGTGGATACCCCGTCGCGGACCCCGGTATCGACCTCAGTTTGGTTGATCCACCGCCGCAGCGTTTCGTAGGACACTCCCAACCGCTTGGCGACCGCGGTGATGCAGGCGGTGCGGGTGTCGTACTCCTCGAGATGGTCAGTGACCAACCGGACCGCTCGGGCCTTGAACTCCTCGTCGTATCTCTTCGGCATGATGCGAACTACCTTCCCTCGAAAGAAGGTGTGCATCAAACCCGGGGTGATTCAGTCCGAGTTAGGAGGGTCATGACGTCAGCAGGACATGCATGGCCACTGCATCGCCAGGAACCCCGCGATTGGGCACAGGCACACCGCGGCGGCACACGCGACGCTCGCATGCTCCACTCAATCGTTGTGTCGTTGCCCCCGCTCATCGCGGACCGCGCAATCGCTCTCAGCTCAGAAACCGCGGCTGATCTGGAAGCGGCGACATCCGAGATCACCAAGCTCGACGGCACCTACGCCGACGACCTGTCAGCATTGGGCACTCTGCTGCTCCACACCGAATCGGTGGCGTCATCGAAAATCGAGCAGATCGAAGCCAGCGTCGACGACTATGCCCGCGCGTTGCACGGTGTCCGCGCGAACTCCTCGGCTGTTGCCATGGCTGCGGCGACCTCCGCACTGGAGGCAATGATCGGGGCGGTCGGCTCGAACAGACCCATCTGCCTTTCCGCAATCACTTCGGCCCACGCAGCGCTCATGTGCGGCGATCGCTCGGAATCTTCGGCGGCAGGTGAACTCCGCACCGTGCAGAACTGGATCGGTGGCAGCGACTTCTCCCCACGAGGTGCGCTCTACATCCCGCCGCCACCGGAAACGGTGCAGGGCTATATGAACGACCTCATCACCTTCGCCAACCGCGACGACATGCCGGTGTTGTTACAAGCTGCCATCGCACATGCGCAGTTCGAGTCGATCCATCCCTTCACCGACGGCAACGGCCGCATCGGTCGCGCCCTCATCAACACCATCTTGCGGCGTCGAGGAACCACTACTCGTGTGGTGGTGCCTCTGGCCTCGGCATTGGTCGCGCGCCGTGACGACTACTTCGACGTGCTGGGCAGCTATCGCTCCGGTGAAATTGCTCCACTACTGCGCACCTTCGTACGATCCGCCCGAATCGCCTCGGCCGAATCGCGGAGCACAGCGCAACACCTGCACGAAATCCCCGACCAGTGGCGGGAATTGACGGGCCCCGTGCGACGCGGCAGCGCTGCCGCCAAGCTCCTGAATGTGTTGCCTGCACACCGATTCTGTCTTCGGATGACGCGGTCGCTCTGGTCGACGCGCCACGAAGCAGCGTGTTCGACGCCATCGGCCGGCTATGCGAAGCCGGCGTTCTCCGCGCATTGACCGATCGGAAGCGAGACCAGATCTGGGGTGCCGGTTTGGTACTCGATGAACTGGAGGACCTCGGGGGGCGGATCGCCACAGGAGTGCGCCGGTAACGTATCGCCGCGGGCGGCGCCACGACTCAGAGCCGCTTGGCGTCCAGCGCTTTCATCAGCGAAGGTCGTTTGCCGTAGTCCTGGCGGATCTGCGCGATGAACGACGCGAAATCGTCACGGCGACCGCCCCGTTCATACAGTGCCGCCATCGTCGCCAGGGTCTCGGCGATGTCCGGATAGATCTTGGAGTTGGGATAGCGCAGATCTTTTTCGAGTGCGGGCCGATACAGGTCTGCGGCGGCGATCGGTCGAGTCTCGGCGCCTCGGACCGCCAGTTCTCGCCACGCCCCACCTGCTCCGTAGCGGTCGGCGGCCTGCCAGGCGGCGTCCATGTCGCCGTCGCTCATGTGCAGTTGCACCAGAACCGTGCCAAGGGCGAAGCGGTCCGTCTCGGCCAGGCGATGCGCGTGATCCACAGCCCAACTACGTTCGGTATCAACGTGGTCGATGCTGACTGCGAAGTCGAGGAGGGCACGGTAGGTGCCGACCGACGGCTGACGGACGAAGTCTGCGCGAAGGGCATCCACCGCGTCGTCGATGCGACCCAATTTCTTATACGTCTGGGCGACCTGGTCGGGGCTCAGCCAGTAGTCGTTGCCGCCGCCGTGGCTGCTGATGCGCCCCTCTGCCACTGCGCGATCCATCCATGCCGTCGCGTCTTCGACGCGTCCGGCGGCGTGCAACCGGTCGACGATCGCACCGAATTTGACGTGTTCCCCCTGGCTGAGCAGGTCGACGGCCCGGTCGAGATCGCCGTCGTGATCGGCTAGCTCCAGCAGCATCGTGTCAACCTCAAAACGCTTGAAATGGTCTGTGCCGGCCAGCTTTCGGTCCAGCGCCGCCACAGCGCGGCGGTAGGTTCCGAGCGCCTTCTCGTCGAACGCGTCGACGAAATCCGCCAAGACCACATTCGGCCATCCCGGTGAGTCCGCGCGGAATTTCACAAGCCAGGTCGCAAGTTTGACCGGATCGGGCCGGCCCAGCCGACAGGCCTGCGCGTAGAGCTCGGCGGCGCGCTGACATTGGTCACCGATCACGCCCGCAGAGTCGTCGACCTGTCCGAGGAGCTTGCGCAACCGGGTGACCGCCCGCAGCAACGCCGGCCGCGCGATCTCGGCGGCCCCGCCGTTCACATGCGTCTCGAGCTCGTCGAGCATTTCACCGGCGTCCTTCGCGACGTCAAACGAACGTCGGTAGTCGACAAAGCCGCGAAACTCCAACATGTTTCGCACATAGGCTTCCAACTCGGCTTTGACCTGGGTGTCGTCACCGGAGGTCGCGGTGGCGCGAATCTCCAGCATGCGCCGCACTCCGCCGTCGCGCTGCGCGATGGTCAGGACCAGCTCCCGTAGTTCGTCGACGTTCATCGACTGCACGGCAGCTTCCAGCAGGTCATCCGCAGTACCGGCGGTGACGTCGTCGACGGCGACGCGTCCGCTGTCGATCGCGGCGAGCCCGGTCGCGACCAGGTGCTTGCAGAAGTTGCCGTCGGCATGGTGCGGGCACGTGCAGTATCCGTCGGGCAGCGGGCCGGACCAGTCAAGCTCGACGGTGTAAACCCGCTTGGCCTGGATCGACGCGTACGCCTTGGACTCCGTGGTCCGTAGCCCGCGGACATATCGGACGTAGTCTTCGCCGCGGGCATAGATCAAATCGCCGGCGACGGTCAGCAGCGTCGATTCAGATAGCGACATGTGCCCATGGTGCCCGATTCAGGTGGCACCGTGGCAATGGTGTATCACTGCGCGTCATCGCCCGATGCGGTCACGCTCCCCGGTGCGCCGTTGAGGGTGACCACACTACGCCGGCACACTGGCGACCCGGCAGAACTCCGCGGCGAACGCCTGCGCGATTCCCGCGGCGCGGCGGTGGCACTCGTCGTCGTCGAGATCGGCGTCGCCGCGTCGGTAGCGAGAGCCCAACCGCGCCAACGCGTCCGCCCCCTCGTTCAACGGAACGCCGGAATGCCCAGGCACCCATCGTATTTCGATCCGATCGCGCTCGGCATAAATGCGGCGCCGGGCGGCGTACAGGCAGTGTTCGCGAGCGGGCTGTTCTGCTGGGTACTCGGCAGGCATGGCCGGCTGGCCGCGCTTCCAGCCGTTCACCATGGCGATCGCGTGTTGGCTGTCGGACAACACCGTCAGGTGATGGCGGGGTAACGCGGACACCGCGGCGCCGATCGCCCGCAGCTCGGCGACGAGCACCGGTTCGGTACCGACCCGTTTGGACGACGACCGATATCCGGCCAGTCCGTAGTCCCCGGACGAGGTGAGCCAGCCGAACCCGGCGTGCTGTTGACGCACGGAGCCGTCGGTCGCCACGGTGACGGGCCCGCCGTCGACCGCGCGTGGCGATGGGAGCGGTACCGGCTGTGCCGGGTAGGCATTCTGCACGCTCGCGACGGCCGCTGCCAGCAATGAGCGATCGGCATGGTCGGGACGCTCGATCCACCAGTCGCCTGCCGCCTCGGAGATCTGCCCGGCGTAGCGCCACAGCGGGCTGCCACAGGTCAGGTTCACGACGAACCGCAACCGCTCCGGCCCCTCGTGCCCGGCGCAGACCACGCCGATGGCATCGAGCACCGCCACCTCGGGATTGGGCGCCGCCACCACTCCTGCACACGACCAGGACTCCCCGACCGCGGCATACCGGTAACCGAACGCCGTCTCGGCGACCGCGATCGCGATCGACTCGGCCGGGCGCGGGCGCGCGAACACCAGGTCGACGCGCCTGGGCCGGGCCTGAGGCACCTGCACCATGTCTCACCTCCCGCGGGTTTCGATGGGGAGACAGTAGAGGTGCCCACCGACAGTGCATCGGCGCGTGAGTCGGGCTCGACCGAGTTGTCGGTGCCCCTCTTCATACTGATCGGCTCGCTGGAGATTCCATGCCGAGCGAGAGGACTCCGGCATGACGATCCGCATCGCGACACTGAACATCCGCCACGGTGGCAGCAAGTTCGGTGCAGCACTCAGCACGCGACTGCTCGGCTATGACGCCGACCTGCTCGTCGTGACCGAGTTCCGGGCCAACGACGCGGGCACCGCTCTGGTCGCCCAACTCGAACGCGCCGGATATACGACCACACATCCCATGGCCGAGCCGAAGCAGAACACCGTGCTCATCGCTTCCCGCGCCCCCATCGACCGGGCGGCCCCGTTCACCCGGGATCTGCCCGGCCGGCACCTGTGGTGCGCGGAGTTCGACGGGACTCTCGTCTGCGGCGTCTACCTGCCGCAGGCCCACGCGAAGCTGCCCTACTGGGAGGCGTTGATCGACCGTGCCCGCCGCAGCGGCATCGACCTGCTCATCGGCGACTTCAACACGGGCAACAACGATCTCGACAAAGATCCCAAGGGGACGAAGTTCATCGGACCGGAAATGCCCGGCCGTTTGATCGCCACCGGATACACCGACGTGTGGCGGTCGCTGCACCCGACCGCCCGCGAGTACTCCTGGTTCAGCCGCCCCGGCGACAACGGGTTTCGCCTCGACTACATCTTCGCCGCGCCAGAGTTCGCAGAGCGTGTGGTGGCGTGCCAATTCGACCATGCACCGCGGCTTGCCGGCGAGACCGACCACTCGGCGCTCGTGGCCTCGTTCGACTAGAAGCCAACCAACAGAAGGAGACCATGAGCAACCGAAAGCGTGAGCCATGTACCCGGTGGCCGCTAAGCATCATCCGTGGTTCGAAAACGGCTGAACCGCAGCGTGTTCGCGTGACAATCACGTTCTACATGAGCTCCGACATGGGGACCGTTGACCTCGCTGTGCGCGGGTACGAGCGCGGGGGACCCATTCGGTGGTCCCGTCGCTATGCGGCTTGGGGTTGATGGGTCGTGGTCCACTGTAGGGTGAACCCGGCGGGGCTCAGTTCGCGGAGCCAGGCGACTCGACGATGGCCGACAAGCGGGCGCAGTGGTTTCGCCGGATGAGGGGATGCGATCGATGGACGACGTTCGCGGCGAGCGCCTGGGACGGCGCGACCAACGGCCGCACGACTACTTCGAGAGTGTTCCCAACTACACCGACACTCTTCCCGACTACAGAAGGCTGGCCCGCGAAATCGGACAGGAGATCGCCGCCACCCGATCGTCGAATGTCCTGGCGCACAACGGCCGGGTGTTCTGGAAGCTCACCGACGCCGACAGTGGAGCACTCGCCTGGCTCGCATTCACCCGGCCTGATGCGCGGTCGGCGCTGGCCCGGCGCAAGGTGTCGACATTGATCCCGTACCTGCAAGTATTCATGGCGAACTGGTTCGTGAGCGTCGACCACGAGCTCACCGATCAGTGCCAGTGGATACACACAAACATCGACGTTTATGAGGCGCGCGAACTGGCACTGCTGGTGCCGCAGCCGACTGCCGGGGACATCAAGCGGATCACCCGACCCGAAGCGGTGCTAACCCTCGACGACATCGACCGGCACAAAGTGACGACCGTACTGGGAAAGGGAACTGCTCAAGCGATGAGGACTCGACGATGACTCGACTGAACCCACAGGAGTTCCACGAGTGGGCGTACGACGACCTACTCGCTAACACCACCCGTGGTGTGCTGGCCGAGTACATCGTGGCCAAAGCACTGGGCACCCTCGACACGAAACGCGTCGAATGGCACAAGCACGACCTCGAAATCGACGGTGTCGGGGTAGAGGTGAAATCGGCTGCCTACTTGCAATCGTGGGAAACCCGGCCTTCGACGATCTCGTTCGGCATCAGCCCCGCAATGGGCTGGGACGCCGGCACGAACACCTATGGGGCCAGTGCGGAGCGGAGCGCCGCCGTGTACGTCTTCTGTCTGCTCAACGGTACGGAGCGTGAACATGTCGACCCGCTCGACGTCGCGCAATGGACGTTTTATGTACTGCCGACGAGTGTTCTCAACCGTAAAGTACCGCAGCAGAAGCAGATTCGTCTCGGACCGCTGATAGCCCTCGGTCCGCACCAGTGCACATACGACGAACTCAAGACCGCCATTCATGAGGCAGCGGTCAACCGCGGCAGCTGACGAACTCCTCGTGGAGTTTACGTTCGCCACGGTTGCCGCCGGTCCGGTCCGCCGTGGTACGTCGGCGGTAGGAACCTTCAACGGCACCGTGTTGACCGTGCCTTCGGCTTGGGAAGTGGGTTCCACCTGCTGAGGGGGACCCATTCGGTGGTCCAGTCGCTATGCGGCCTGGCCAACCTCGTGCTGGCCTGCGCGCGGTGTAACACCGACAAACGGCACGCGCTGCCGGCGGTAGAAATCGTCACGGAGGTGCTGAGGCGCGATCAGGCGAAGCTGGAGCAGATCGCCAGCGAAATCCGTTGGACCACTGAATACAACCGGGTAGTGGCTGCGGCCCGCGGGGTCTACGCGAGCCAGCCGCCGGGGATTGCGACGTGGTCGGGCTATAAGTCGAGTGCGCGGTTGGACATCGGGTTCCTGCCGGGATGGGTCCGCGGGACGACGGCCCGGTGACTGCTGGCGTCCTCGGCGCGCGCCGCAGCTACGCGGCTCCCCCCGTCACGGGCTTGTTGAATCTGGTTCTTGATCTCCCGGTAGGCCTGCACGCGCGCCATCACCCCATCTACCGCCGAATCCTGCTGCGAGGCTTCTGGGGTGGCCTCAATGCCGTAGAGCATGCCGCTCAGCTTCGCGTGCAGCTCGGCGCGTTGTTCGGCGACCCGGGCGTCCTCACGTTCGGTCCGTAGTGATTTGTCGATGAGCTGGGCTTCCTTGGCGCATTTGCCGACGAGTTCCACCCGTTCGATCGCAACGAGTTCCAGGTTGGCGGCAGTGGTCTTCGCCTCGGCGAGAATCTTGCGATCCTCGGCGCTGGGCTTGTCCAATGCCGACAACTTTCCGATCACCCCGCGCAGCGCGTGTGCCTTCTCAAAGTTGTCGGTGATCGCCTTGACGTCGGCGCTGAAGTCGACGTCACCCAACCATCCGGCGCGGGCGGCTTCGGACGCGGTCACCTGCTTCACCGCGCTCAGTGCGGACTCCACGAGCCCGGCGTTCTGCTTGCCGAGCGTATCGATGCGCCGTTGCTTCTCCTTGCGGATCCGTTCTTCGCGTTGATGTTTGGCATCCGCAGCCAGCGCCGCCTGCTCGATACGAGCGCGTTCCTGCGCCTCATAGCTGCGTTGCTCCAGTGCAACGACAATCTGGTAGCCGGCCCACCCCACCACAGACACCACAGTGACGACGCCGAGTGCGATCCACACCGGCTTCGGGACCAGCGCGATGAGCACGAAGACGAAGAAGATCAGGCCACCCACGCCCGAGGAGCTCTTATTGCTGCTCACCACATACCTCCAGATACTCGTCCATGCGACGCCAATTCGCCAGAAATATCCGCCGATCCGGGATCAAACGTCCACCTTGCATCGGTCGATGACTGCCCGCGCGTCGGCTGATCGCCAGCCACTGGAGGCGGTCGTCATCAATACGTTTGAGCGCCGATACTCTCGGCCGCGCCTCGGCGTCCTAGTTGGGCGTTTCACGGGTTGGTGATTCTTTCCAGGACGGTCGGGCGGTCTTGCACCACCACGACATCAGGGAACTGGGCGAGCAACGCGCAGACGAACGCCGACCGCTTGATGTTCAGGTAGTTCAGCAGTTCGATGTGGCTGAGAGTTCCGTTCTTACACAACTGTTCCCAGGCGACCACGATCATCCACGCCGGCACTAGCTGAGGTCCGGACGCACGCGCCCGGGACCGCTCGGTCTCCACCCATACGCCTGCACGGTCGAACGACGTCATCCAGTTGGTGCGCTTGTTACTCAACGTCTGGATGACATCGCTTCCGGAGGCCACTTCCGTGATGCGCTCCAACAGCTCGTCGTCGAGTTCGACCGTAGTCTTGCGGCCATCCTGCAGATGGGTCACTGTCCATATCCTCTCGCAATCAATGGCACAGCCTGTGTTCAGGCCAGCCGGACAGATTGACAGAGACCACCGACAACCTTGCGAAACAGCAACGCAGGGTTTCAGTTGGTATGACGAGCCTGCCGCTGGACCGCGAACCACTTCTCTCTCATCCACACCGGATTGGAAGTGCCACAAGAGTTCGACGATGCCTAGTCGCGAGTAGCCGCCGAGACCTTATCCGTCCGGGTCGGACCGATAACCGCCCCGGCCACACCAATCCGCACGTTGGAAATCGGAGGCATGTTTAGCGACGTGACAGATGCGCCGGCCCCACGTCGCGATCCACGCATCCGACGATGCCCGGGCCGCCTCGCCGGCACTCAACAGACGTGGGTCACTGAGATTCGAATGACCGACCAGGCAATACAAGCAGTCGAGTAGATATTCTCGGGCAGGGCACGCTCGGTCGCCGATAAGCTCCAAGAGCAACTCCAGGTTGTCGATGTCGGCGACGATGAGATCCCAGTCCTGCATCGGCTCAAACGCTCCGCTGTATGCCCAGGTGCGGATCTCCGCCGGCGTCGGGTTCACCACATCGACAAAGATCGGCCCGTCGGACATCGCCCTATTCTTGCAGGATTTCTTTGACGTCTGTCAGGCCGGCCAGGCGTCGGCGGTTGTGAAATCGGTCGATGCAGCGAACCCCGTCGAGCCGCCGAGGTGCACGGGGCAGGTTGGCTGCGCGCCGACAAGATTGGCGCGTTGCCGCACAAGGCATCTCACCACCTCCTAGTCGGTGGTCGCGCCCATCCCTCTGAGAGTCTCAGCGATCCGCGACCATCCCGGACTCGTCTTCGCCGCGGGTTCGACGGTGTGCAGAAATTCGTAGACGGCATCGCGCAGTGCCCGCTCATTCGCACGCAAGCCACTCTTGTAGTCGTCGTCCAGAAGATACTGAGCGGCGCGTTCGTCGCTGGACGCCGCCTTCCAGGAGAGACGGTCCAAAAATATCTCCAGCCGGCGCGACCCCTCGACGTACGACGTCGCACCCATCGATACTGAGTACAGATCCTGGTAGCCGAAGTCTGCGACGGCGCTGTCCATGAGTGCGATCGCGGTGCCAGCCCGATTCCAGTCTTCGCAGAGTGCTCGCTTTCGAACTTTGGTGACCTCGCTCGCCAACTCCAGAAAGCTCTGTTCTCGGAAGCTATAGCCGACGAACAACAGGTGGCTGGTGAGCAGCAGACCCTGAACCACGCCCCGTAATGCCTGGCTTTCCGCCTCGTGCCGATCAAATTCTTCGCGGGTCAACACAACGGATTTGGGGACCCTGATGTCACCGTTCAGCTTAAGCAGCCACGGAAGACTTCCGTCGGCGAGTTGGCGTGCGAGGACGCGGTATTCACTGGACATCACGGAGTCGAGCGCAAGCTCCAGACAGGGATCGAAGTTCGTCGTGACCATCTTCTGTACCCGCAGGCTTGCCAACAACGCATGTCCGATCGCATGGCGTGGAACGTCGAGCAGCCCAGACAGAAGCCCGTGGTACCTGTCTCCCAGCTGGGCCACAACCTCAGTTGCGGCATCCTCGGGTGCCGTCTCGTGGGCAGGATGTGAACGGCCCGCTTCGTCTGCCAGTCGCTGCAGAAGCAATGTCCAGTCGGGCAGGCCGGCTGGCCGGGATACGCCTGACCCTACGAACAATGAGAGCTGACCGTGCCTGCCCATCTCACCGAGACGGTCCGCCTCTGAGATCAGTTCGTCGGACAGTTCTGACCAATCACGGTTCGGATCCCGTCGGTTCTGAGTCGCTGCAAAGTCCCTCTGATCGAACAGGATCAGTGCGATGTCGCATGACTGCTCGACCTCGCGATACTGCTCGAGCAATTTGTCGATCACTTCGCCGCGTCGGCCGCTCAGCCCGCCTTCCCCCGTTCCCGGCACCGGAACTCCTATAAGCGGACGTGCCCGCCCATCGCCGGCCTCCAAGCCCTGTGACACGTGGTCGATGGCAGTCCACATGCGGCGAACCACATCGTCTGGCGTCGTGCGTCCTTCGACGGCGATGAAGGCGCGCACTTTTCTGCCATCGTGGTCATCCAGCGCGACGGTCCCATTGGCGTTACAGCTTCCGGGGAGTCGCAGCCACCCTGCATCTCCCGCCGGGAGGCCGGATGGCAGAACGTTCGACCACGCGCGGTTCACATTCAGCCGGGAGTCACAGGGAATCAGCACCGCGTCGCACGCCAGTTTGGTCAGATCGCCCTGGGCGACGAATAGGTGCCCCACGAACAAACACCCTAGTCAGGACGCGGGACATAGAGCGGCCCAATGGGAACCACTGGCGCACAATGAGGTAGCGGCGGAGGGATGGCCCGCTTGGTGCTGCAACGCCCAGCAGACTCGATGCCCGAACCATCGATGCCAGCGGCACGTCGCGCAAACGTGGACGCGCCCGCACGCGGGGTCATTCAGCAACGTCAGGGTGGGACAACATGTCGAGCGACTACGCATTGTCATCTGAAATGGTCTTTTGCGCACACGTGTCGGTCCGCTGGTCCATACTCGACCGTCGGCGCTCGCTGTCGGCGAGCCGTCAGGACGAAGGGACGCACTGGATGAAGGTCGTATTTCTGCACGGCATTGGTGACGGTGACCCCAAGTTCGAATGGCTCGATGGACTGAACCGAGGTCTCGCGCAAGCAGGGCACCCGCTGCTGGATCGTGAACAAGTGGTTGCGCCCCGTTACAGCTCGTATCTCAAGACCGGCGGCCGGAACGGAAAGCTACCACCACAGACGTATAAGCCGCCTAAGAATGAGGCGACTGCACGGCGCGAGTTCGAACGTCGTCAGGCGAACGTTCAGCGCCTCTTGCACTGGTACCGCGATGTGCGGGCCTTTGGTTTCAACGCAATTCCCGACGCCGTTTGGGACGCAGTTCCTGAGACGGTGTTCACGCGGCTGCCGATCCTTGATCTCGATCAGGTGCGTCGCTATGTCCGCGACGACAAAGTTCGTGCCGACGTCATGAACCACATCCTGGATTTCCTACCGTCCTATGGCGACATCATGCTGATCGCCCATAGTCTCGGATCGGTCGTCGCCATCGACCTACTCGATCACCTTCCGGATGAGGTCAAAGTTCGACGTTTCGTCACTATCGGGAGCCCGGCCAGCATCCGTGCACTCCACGACGGCAGTGAACGGCTACTCAAGAGATTCCCGTACGCCCGCGTCGATGACTGGTCAAACTTCCTCAATGTCCGCGACATCGTGACCGGTGGCCGCGGCTTGGCCAGCACATTCCCCGGCGCGCAGGACTTCATTCTCAACGGCATCAGCGGCCACGATGCCGCCACCTACCTCGGCGACGCGGCCGTGGTGAGCGTCGTCGCAGCAGCCCTCTACCCGCCTAAAGATGTCGTGCGGGCAGCTGCCGATATCGCGGTTCGTATGAACGAGGCAGAGGCATCCACCCTCCTCCTTCAACACTTCGCAGAAGCAGTGGCACACAACATCAAAGATGCCGAGCGGGCCGACAGGTATCGCGCCACGCTCAAGATCCTGCGGGATGACCTCGCTGCCCAGCTCACCCAACAGGCAGCAACCGGCCAATTGCTTTCGCCTGAGATGGTGGAACTCAGCAACGGCATCCTGCCCCGTCTCCCACACCGTTGGGAGATCCATGAAGCTGTGGGGGAACTAGTCGTTCTGGCCCTCACCAACTGTGTCACGCCGTACGAGATCGACCCGAGTGACGCACCGAAGCTCGCGCTAGCCGACATCGCTGTCGAACTCGGCTTTCAACGCCAGATCGGTAAGACTGTTGCCAGAGCCATCGACGAAGTCCAAGCCCGTGTCAGCGGCAAAGGTGGCGTCCCGTGGGGACGAGTCCTAACAGCGGCCGCAGGCGTCGCCCTGATCGCCGCCGGACCCGTTGGCCTCGCGGTGGCCGCTCCCGCAGGAGCATTCGGAGCGGCCGCGATCACGGGCGGCTTGGCAGCGTTCGGCCCCGGCGGCATGGTCGGAGGCTTGGCAATGCTCGGCGGTCTGGCAGGTACGGGCGCCGCAACGACCGCGGCCGCAGCCGTCAGCGGATCACCGGCAGAAGCCGCTGCGCCCAATCTGGAAAAGCTGATGATGCGCGTGGCGACCGAGCACGCCCGCAAGATGCTCGACCTGCCACACGATTCCGCACTTTGGTATCAGCTCACTGATTTCGAATGCCATATCTCGGCGATTCTCAACCGCCTCAAGGCGTTCAATGATCCAAAGTCGCCGAAGATCTCGCAGCTGACCGCGGCACAGTTCGCCGTGAATGCCCTGCTTCAGTTCATGATCGAGAAAGGGTTGTCGCCGACTGCGATTACAGATGGGGAGCCGAAGTCACTGGAGTGCACTTCCTAGCAGCGGCATCTTCTACATGACGAGTACGGACTGTCAGAGCATTGGTTCCATGGCCGACGATATCAATCACCATCCGTCCTGATGGGTCGAGCAGAAGCACCTACACTGCACGGCGGATCCGCTGCGTTTCGGAGCAAGTTGCAGTCGATCTGAGTGCGAAAAACTGTCCCTTCGAAGCGCCCTGCCGGACCGCTATTCCTATTGCCATACCGTCATCCAAACTCTGGATCGTCTGCTCAACCAAGCAACGCGGCAAGGTATTTCGAGGCATCTACAGCGGTCGCCGGAATCCGCTCGAAGCGTGCCGTTTGGCCTTCCCGGGTCTTCCATGGCCCATTGAGGTGGCCTGCAGCAGAATCGCTATCGCTTGGTGGGTACGCTAGCACGCCCAACGGGACCTCATGGCCGGCCAAATATGCGGCGAGTTGGTACAGATCGCCACGATCGACACCGCTCGGGCTGCCCGCCCATGACCGAAGGCGCTTGTATTTGGCATCGATCACCGCCCGCAAGTTGCCGTCAGAATCCCGTACCAGAATGTCGGGTTTGAGCCGCCCCAGCGACGCCAAGCCGCCGGTTGACCGCAACAGGTAGGCACCTTCGCGCTCAGCTGTGCCGTGTTCTACGTGGCTCGGGCCGAAGGCTATTCGTGCACAGTGCACGAGGAACAGCTCCCAGAGCTCCGCGACATCAATTAGCACACCGGACACGTCGGAACTCTTCGCTGACGTGAAATGCCCTTGGCGGCGCGCAATCTCGTAAGAAAGTTGGGCAACACGCTGATAACGGCGGCTGATGGGTGTGTACCGAACCGCGCGAAGCTCCGCACGATCTGGTAGCTGCGGGTGCGCACCGACCGCTCCACGGAGATGTCCGAGGACGTTCTCGGTAAGCGCGGGACGCCACGTTGGCTTGCCTGATAGGAGCGACCTCAGTACGCGGTCGGCCAGCACCAACACTCGCGACACCGGGTTGTGCAGGTCACGCTCGTTGCGCTCCATCGTCACCAACGGCCGCCCTGCGGCGCGATGCCGGACAGTGCCGGCAATATCGAGACGGCCACGAACAAATACGTTGTCGTGGTGAGTGGCACGACGCAACCGGGGTGTCCCGTGTCGGGCAGCATCGGCGACAGCGGATGACCATACCCGGTCGATGATCTGAACGATCAGCGGTCCATCGGATGCTTTCGTCGCCGTGTTCGGCACTGCAGTCACATTGAGCGCATATGCGAGCCAGGCGCCAATCACATCGATGCCAAGGCGGGGCTCTATCCGCAGTTCACGGTCTTCGAAGCGGAGCTCTCCTATATACCGCCCCGTCCACCACATTCCGTCCGCCCCTCGCGAGAGCGCGGGGTCGTCCTCGTCATCGGTGCGGCGGCCCATGGCGTCGCTCAGTCGAATCACATGCTGGTCGTCGACCAGATGGTCCGCAAGGCGGGCCAGCCATTGGTCCTCGTCCGGATCAGCGGCGGCGTGTGACGACAAGTCACGAAGAACTACAGGGCAATTCATGCCTCTTTGCCGGTCATGAGGACTGCCTTCAGCCGTTCACATTCGGCGGTAGCCACATCGATGTCGAGGCCGGCGAGATACTGCATGACCAACGGCTCCAGCGAGAATCTCCACAAGTCCGTCAACGGCGGCCGGGGCGCGCCTGCCTTTGTCCAGAGCACACCACCGCTCAACGACTTTCGACCACGCAGCCAGTTCCCGACAAAGAACGCGGTGTCGAAGTAATAGGACTGCCCAAGCTCATATTGTGGTCCGAGATGCGGCGAGGCACTGATTGCCTTGTTCAGCAGTTCGGCGTGCTCAGCGAGCTTGGTCATGTCGGTCACGGCCCTGTCCCAACCCCACTTCTTGGAACCCTGCGTGGCCCACCTTTCTTCGTTCACCGCAAGAATCACACTGGAGTCGAACGTGACTGGCCGCCAGAAGAACCTTCGCCGCAGCGCGAAGTCGAGCTCTTCAACTGATTGGTCAATCAGGTTCATTGTCCCGATCACATACAAGTTGTCGGGTAATGCCAGTTCGACAGGTTCGCTGTTCTCGTCGATTCCCGGCAGCAGCACTGAGGAACCGCGGTTCTCCAGCAAGCTGAATGCCTCCCCGAACAAACGGCTGACGTCGCATCGGTTGATCTCATCAAGCACCAGGACAACCGGAAGCCGTTCCGGCTCAGGAACAGCGGTCATCTTTGCGACCAGCCGTGGAAGCAGCCCCGCCACGAACACCGTGCTGCCATCGCCGGCAAGCCTCAGCCCGCGGATGAAGTCCTCGTAGCCGTACCCCGGGTGCAGCTGCACCCAGTGCGTATTGGCATCGACGTACTTGGCGAGCTGGTCTTGCTCGGTGAAGAACTTGGCCGCGCCCCATTTTTCCAGCGCAACTCGCCGAATGATTTGGTCGGCTAGTTGTCGAGTTCGATAAGTCTTGCCGGTACCTGGCGCACCGAAGAGCACCATCTGCTTCTTGTATAGAAACAGATCGAGGTCGCTCGAACCGTCAGCCTGGTCGGCACCGGGATCCCAGATCGCTCGCAGCGGTGGGTAGTAGAAATCGATGACATCGCCGTTGCCTTCCGTCGTCACCGCCAGCTCGACGAGCCGCTTACGGATCATGAGAAGTTGTTCATCGACGTCGCCCGTTACGTCGTCGGCCAGAAACTCCTTGGCAAATGCATCGACGATGTTCCTCTTGTGAGTGCGACTGGAGATCCGTTCGAAATCGTCTGGGCGGAGCAAGTGCAGCACAACATGGCGCATCTCGCGCACAGCGATGCCCTCACTGACATCGTCAGCGAAATCACGGAGCTTCCAAGGGTCGTCGAGCAGTTCACGTTGTTTGTCCTGTTCGCCGATGGCCTTGAACCGTAGGCAAAAATCGATGAGATATCCGAGCTGCTGGTCCCGATTGATGTTGTAACCAACGCCAGGGTTGGCGATCCCCTCGTCCATGGTGTCGATGATTCGCTGCCATCCGGCAGGATCCGGCTGGCCCCCGGGTGCAACCGCTTTCAGCGTGGACTTCTTGAGCGAAGGGCTGATTCCACCACGTGAGATCAGGAAGTAAATCGTCAACAGCTCTACGGCGAGCCACTTCACATCGTCGCTCGCGGTATCGAGCTGGTGCGCGAGTTTCTGCCCGAAGCTCTGGTCCGCACCGAGAATCGGGTTGACCACCAATCGCTCTCGGAGGTCGTTTAGGTGCGCCGCAGTCCATACCGCGCGGTCCGAGAACAGCAGCGAGCCGGACTCAAGCAGGCATGATTGCTTCCACTCATCGACAAGCGAATCAATGAGCTTTCGGGAGGACTTTGCGTCTACGTAACGTGCCATTGGTCGTCAGGGGTGCGGTCTGCGCTTGACAGCTCCGCTCCCCGACCCCCTTTCAACTCGTGCGTGCGGTGTTCCCGCACAGCTCTAATCTCGCTGTAGTTCAAGAACAGTCGGACGTGTCGAACGAATCCGGACTTCTGGGAACTTCGCCACCAGCGAGCACACGAACGCCGACCGCTTCACGTTCAGTTCATTGAGCAGCTCTTGCTGACTCAGCTCCCCCTTGTCACACAACCCGTTCCACGCCGCAGCGATCATCCATGCCGGAACACGCTGCGGCCCGGATCCGAGGCTCAATGAACGTTCGGTTTCGACAAGGACGCCGTCGCGGTCCACGTCGATGATCCTGTTCAGCTTCTTGCTGGACAACGTCAAGATCACCGTGCCGGGCCCCGCCACCGCCGACACCTGGTCGAAGAGGTCATCATCGAACGGGGCGTCACTCATGCAGACTCGATCACGACGATCCCAGACGGCAGCTTCTTGAGCGCCCCGATAGACAGTGCCCGATCCAGCGCCTCATCCAGCCGCGCGCCGATGGCCTGCGTGATGCGACTCCCACCGAACAGCGCCAACGCGTCACGCTTCAGGTCCTCGACGGCCATGCCGCCGGCCTGCTCAGTCACGATCGCCATGGCATTGCCGATCTCGACCAGACTGATCTCCCCGAGCGGCCGCCCCTCCCTCTTCTGCGAGCCCCGTGCGGTCCGCCAGGTGACCGGATCAATGCCGTTGGGCCAGTAGAAATCTCGATCACACGTGTGCAGGTACCGGGCAGGCACGACCCGTTGGATCGCTCGCCTGCGCGACTCTGCAACCTTGCCGAGGCTGAATGCACCTGCGACGAGTTTGGCCAGCCGATCCCGATGGACCGGCCCCTCGGTGTCGACGATCGACTCGACGACCTTCACGACCTTGGACTCGTTGTAGGCGGTGTGGATCTCATCCAACACCCTGATGTCGCCGACAACGATCGGCATCCACGGGCTGAAGTCCACGACGTTGGCATGCCGCCGCGGGGCGACAGGTTCCGGCTTCGACACCACAGCAGGCGCTGACTTGAAGGCGAAGACCTCTTCGCTTACCTCTGACACCGAAGCGGGCTCCGCCACACCCTGCGGCTGTGGCGCCTCCACCCGCGGCTCCAGCCGACGCTGCTTGGCCGCAGCCACCGCATCCCGCAAGCGCGTGATCGTCGCTTCCCGCTGGCTCAGCCATTCGGGCAGCCAAACCCGTTCCACTCCAGGCCAATGCAGAAGAGTCGACAGCACGTCGACCGGTAGCCCATCTCGGTCAGCCACGGTCCTGCGCTCGTACCATTCGGAACCGTCCAACAGGACCGCGACCAGTGGAACGTCGGGTTCGTCCGGATCGGCGATGACAAGGTCGACGCGAAAGTCGGAGAGCCCGACATCCGCCCGCACGACGAAGTCTTCCCGGCGAAGCGCTTCGGCGATGTCGTCACGGTGCCGGTCGATCACGGCGTTTCGCCGTCCGCCCTGGGTGATGGTCTCGACACCTCGGTGAGCCATCTCCAGGTAGGCGCGCAAGTGCTTGGTACCCACCTGCGTCGTCTCCTCCGCGCGCAGGTCTGCGGGATCGAAACTCGCGTAGAGCACCACCTCGCGTCGCGCACGGGTGATCGCCACGTTGAGGCGACGTTCCCCTCCCGGCCGGGACAGCGGTCCGAAGTTCAGCGGTACGACACCTTTGTCGTTCTTGCTGAACGCGACCGAGAACAGGATGGTGTCACGCTCATCGCCCTGGACGTTCTCGAGGTTTTTGACGAACAGTCCGTCTGGTTCGTCAAGTGCTTGCAGTAGCCGCTCGTCCCCGGTGTCGCGCAGCAGGTTTTCGATGAGGTCACGCTGCTGGGCGTTGAAGGTGATCACCCCGATCGACGGCGCAACCTCGGGTGATGCGGCGAACCGACTGCGGATGTCCGCCAGGATGCGGTCGGCCTCGACCCTGTTGGTACGCAGGGTCTTCCCACGGCCGGACCGCTCGAACTGTCCATCGACTCGGACGAGGGAGATGCCGTGACCGGTGGCCGGCGCCAAGGGCGCAGGGAACGAGGCTAACCGGCCGTTGTAGTAATGGATGTTGCTGAATGCGATCAGCGCCTCATCCTGACTACGGTAATGCCAGGACAACCACTGCTGCGGCACCAACGCTTGCACGCATTCACTGAGGATCGACTCCTCATCGGCAACGACCTCAGGGGTGACATCCTCTTCACCATCATCAACGGACGCACTGGCGTCAGCGAAGCTGGTGGGCGGCATCTGCTTGCTATCTCCGACGACGACAACAGATTTCGCGCGGCCCATCGCCCCGATGGCATCAGCGACGCGGATCTGGGATGCCTCATCGAACACGACGACGTCGAAGATCTCGGCCTGGGCCGGGAAGAACCGGGCCACCGAGTCGGGGCTCATCAACGTACACGGCAGGATCTGGGTGATCAGGTCCCCGAAGTTGTCCATCAGACTGCGCACGCTCATGCCACCGCGCTTGCGGTCCAGTTGCCGTTTCAGCAGACCAATCTGGCCACTCTCGGTGTAGGCGTCAAACGTGCGGTCCGCGAGGAGCCGCGCGGGAATGGACCGGCGCAGCTCGTCACGGATCGCCGACGAGCTGGTGGTGAACCGTTGGATGGCCTTGCCGTGTGCGGTCACATCAAAGTCGCTGAGCCCGCTGGCCTCGAGCCGCTCGGCGATGGACGCGATGGCTACACCGCGGTCGAACGCGAGGCTGGCGTCTTCGGCCACGACGTTGCCCGCGAGGATGTCCTTCCTCGCCTCCCTCATGTCAGCGCGCAGCAGCGGTTCGACATGCTGGAGGAGTGCCACCCAGGCCTCAATGGTCGCCGGGGTTGCCACCCTTCGCGCACCGCGAGTCGCCCACCACTGGCCAATGAAGGAGACTTCACCGGCCCAGGTCTGTTGCTGTGCCGCGGTGGTTCCGGTGGCTTCCGTCAGCTGGCGCCATCCGGCCGACAGCGCCTGCAGAGTCGCTGCCATTCTTCCGGTCTGAGTGTCGCTGTAGAACTTTCGCAGATCCGCAATCTGCGGCGCCGTCGGATTCTTGGACAGCACCTCGCCCACGCGTCGCAGCGCCGCGAAGTTCGCCGTCAGATGCGCAACATCGTCCGCCACGAACGGGTTCCACGGGCGATCGAACAACACCGCCGGTAGTGCGGCAACCCGTTGTCGCAGGTCAGCGACAGCAGCGTGGCTGTTCTGCATGTCCGCGGTCCGCGCCGACAGAGTCTTGAGCTTGATCTGTGCGGGTTCCACCGCGAGCACATCGGTGAGCTGTGCCAGCACAGCGCGGCGGCGTTTCTTGCGGCCGAAGATTCCCGATTCGTCGGCCGCCACTGCTGCGGCATGAATGGCCGGAATGTCCAGGTCCATGGCTGCCGGCGTGGCGATAGCCAGCCAGTCCGGTTTCCCGGCTTGCAGGCTGGCGAGCAGGTGCTCGATCCCCACGACGTGGGCCTGCCACTCGGGTGTACTGAGCCTGTCCACCGCCGCCAGCGGGTAGCGCGGCTCGTTGGTCAGCCGCGCCCAGGTGTCAATGATGTCCGGGCTCTGCCACTTGCCGATCACATCCAGCGCGATCCCGCCGGTTTGCAGTTCAGCGAGGGCGGTGTCAAACGCCACTGCGGCGGCGTGGATGCGGGCGGCATCCAGGCCGGATTGCGGGACGGCATCGACGAACGCCCAGGGATGGTCCGGCCGGGGACGCGCGTCGTCGACTTTCTCCGGCAAGGCAAGCAGAACCTGCGCCACCGCGTCGAACAGCGCCGGATCCGTATTGGTGACAAGGCTTCTCGGCACGTCGAGCGGGATGACGTCCTGATCTGCCGCAAGCTCAGACGAGCGAGCGGTGTAAAGGGACTGACCGACGGCGTTGCGCTCATGCAGCCGGTTTGCGTAGCGGGCCAGGCTGTGCCGGCTCGATTCGGCGACCTGCAGTTTGGTGCGCAGCAGGTCCGCGTCATGGCTCAGTCGCAGTTCCAACGCGTTCTTGATCTGTGCCCGCACCGCGGCGGGTCGTGCGGACTTGTCGTGGATGTCCAGAGACAGCTCCCCCAGACCCACGCTTTCCAAGCGCTTCTTCACCACGTCCAGAGCGGCCCGCTTCTCGGCGACGAACAGGACGCGACGTCCGGCCGCCATCGCATGTGCGAGCAAGTTGGTGATGGTCTGCGATTTACCGGTTCCCGGTGGGCCTTCCAGCACGAAGGTGCGGCCACCGACGGCGTCGGCGACGGCTCGCAACTGGGAGGCATCGGCCGGCACCGGCACCGAGGTACTCAGCTCGTCGAGGTCAGTGTCGACAGTGCCGGCGACAGGATCGGTGAACTGGTTCTGCGGATTTTCGATGAGGTGGCGGACCAAGCTGTTGCGGGACAGCCCTTTCCATGACTCGTCCAGATCCTTCCACAACGGGAACTTCGCGAACTGCAGGATCGCCAGGTGCACACTGTCCTCGACCCGGAACGGGAGTCCCGCCTCGGCGACCGCGCGGCGGACGGCATCGAACGCGCCGGTCAGATCGATACCTGACGCGTCTTCGTTCGGCTGGGCGAGCCCGGGAATTTCCAGGCCGAGCGCGGTGCGTAGCTTCTCGACGAGGCAGTAGTTCGGTGTGGAGGCGCCGGTGTCGTCCATGGTGATGACGTAGCGCTCACCGCGGTTGGTGGTGCTGAGTGTCACCGGCACCAGTACTAGCGGTGACCGCAGCGGACGGTCGTTGAGGTTCCAGTCGAGCATGCCGAAGGCTAGGTAGAGATTGTTGGCGCTGGTCTCTTCACGGATCGTTTTCGCCTTGTTGGCAAGGTATCTCAGCTTGTTCTTGTACGACGCCGCGGTGATGTCGATGTAGGCGCTGCGTTTGTCGGCGAGCAGGATCTCGCGTTCGCCTTCGGGCAGGTCCCGCCCGAAGCGAACACCGCGGGCGACATCGACGTTCTGTACCTCGTCGGAGCCCAGCAGACTGAAGCCGGCACCGGCGTTGACGGCGTCCTCGAAACGGCTGAGCGCGGGGGCCGGAACTTCGAGGCGGTAGCCGGCGCGGTCGGTGTAGTTGATGAGCTTGTTGCGCAGGCTGAGGTCGAGCAGCGCGTTCTTCCACTGCCTGATGCGGGCGGGGACGGACTCGGTCTGCGCCGCCGGTTTCGTTTCGCTGGCCACATAGGGTTCGAAGACGGGTCCGGCGCCCGGTTTGTATTCCGCGACAACGACATTGCCCTGTTCATCGACACTGCGGCTGGGTAGCGGATAGATGCGCGCCTGACGCGCCTGACGCACGTCGGTGACGCCGACGATGTTTGTCAGGTCATCGGACAGGTGACGGAGGCGTGGTGCTCGGCGCGCATCGTCGAATGTCGCGTCAGCCGCGGACTGCGTCACCATCGTCGTTTCGATGAGCCCGAGGTTGTTGAGGTCAACCTGGTTGACGACCTCGACGGGTTCGGTGGTGGAGACCGAGCCGAGGGCACCGTCGATGCGCCAATAGCCCAGAAAGGCGTGGCCGCGGATCAGCCAGATCGTCGAGTTGATGCCGCACTGCTCGAGGACGGCCGCCATCACCAGGGTCGTGTCCAGGCAAGTGCCCAAGCGCCCGTCGAGAACCTCGGCGGGGGTGCGCACTTTCTGCCCAATGTCGCCCCAGCTCGCGGGCGGCTCGGCATAGCGGATGTCGCGGGCTTTCATGGCGTCGAAAACAGCCTTGGCGATGGCGTCGACGCGTTCGGGGTTCTCACTCTGATAGCCGTCGATGGCCGAGTTGCGTGTCTCTCCGAGCAACCGGTCGGAGATATCGACCATCAAGGTGGCGATGGCGGCGGCGTTGGGCTGAATGTGGGCGGCCAGGATCTCGAGCGCAAGTTGCGGCGGGGTGGCCTTCCATTGGTTGGCCGCCAGAATGTTGACCTCTTTGGCAGCGTCGGCGAGGACCTGGCCGGCGCTGTCGCGCAGGACCACGCGGATGTCACCGGGGCGCTGCTCATCGACCCGCAGCATCGAGGCCGGGTCCAGTTTGAGGTCAACGGAATTCAGGACTGTGGGCTGGTGGGCCAGCAGGTCGAGGTGGATTTCGGCGGGGCCGCCGTGGGAGCCTTCGGCGCTGACCACGTCGACCTCGATGACCGCACCTTGGAGGTCACCGCCGGTGTTGTCCACGGTGATGTGGTCGATGACCGGGATACGGCAGTGTGCCATCGCGTAGCTGAGGTCCGAGATGGCGGAGATGTCGATACGCGGGGCGTCGGCCGCGAGCGCGGGAGTCGGCTCCGGCGTCGGGTCCGCTTCTTTCGTCGGCTCCGGCTGCGGCGCGGTTGTGGCAGCGACAGGTGCGACGGAAGCTTTGAGTTTGTTGATCCGGACAGCGACGTCGGTGGCGCCGATCGCGCGCAGCAGCAACTCCGCCGAGTCGATCGCCCGGTAGGTTTCCGCGTCACTGAACTCACCGGTGTGGGCCCACGTGTTACGGACCTCGCGCAGCTCTTTGGCATAGATCTCGGCCTGCCGGGGCATGGCGCGGTTGAACGGGTAGCCGAGGTCGCCGAGGCGTTCGGTCATGGCGCGCAGCATCAGGGCCAGGTCGCGGCTCTGGTATTCGCCACCACGGCGTCCGTTGGCGGCATCCTTTGCACGCAGCAAGTCCACCCAGTCGGTCCCGGGCGGGAGAACACGGTTGAGGGTCTGCGCAACAAACGGTGAGAGGCCGCCGGCCAGCGTCGTCAGGGTCTGTCCGATGAGTTGGTGACGGTCAACGGAGTTCACGGCTTACACCTCTGCCTTCATGACGTTTTGCACCACGAGCGTGCAGGGGGCTGCTGCCGTCCGCATTGACACAACAGCTGGAATATGTAACCACGGACCGGCCACCTCCGTTGGTATTTTTGCGCGCGTTAATTTGCCGCGGATCGTAAGGAAGAGCGCGGCGTCACCGTCGTCGGGGGTGCGCGCTCGTCTCGGGCCGTCGGCAATCACTGGTGTCTCCATCCGTTGGGCTGTGCCGCCCGCGGGTGGCGAGCTGATCAGGATGGCATGGGGTACCAGGCGTGGATGGGACTCTGTGGTGCCGGCCGCGTTCCGGACATCCATCGACGTCCGAGTCCGCAGATAGGCGTTTGTATTCGGTGGCAACATCGGTCGTCAGGAGGAGTCGGTCCACCGCTGTTGCTTTACCGGATGGCGCTAGCCGGAGACCGAAGCTGCGGACGGCGAAGCCGGCGAGAGTACCCTGCTGATTCGCATATCCTGCCGATCACGATCTGGTGCACTAGGGCTGTACAAGCAGTGGGTTCGCCCGTTCGGAGGACACGAGCATTTTGCGTTCCAGTCATCGCCGAAGCTCAATAATCGGGAGAATACCGACATGCGAATCGGTGGACTGTGAGGAAGACGGAACGAGACGTGCCTGCCCAGGAGATCGGGTACCGTGCAGTCGACGTTCGACACGATAGATGCGGGGTGGGTGAACTGAGCGCGGAGGACGACGTGCGCATCCTGCTGGGTATCGCTCGCCTTGGCGAATCGGACCTGGCCGGCTGGTGGAGCACTCGACTCTATTCGCGGACCGGGCGCTACGTGCTATCACGAAGTTTCCCGCGCACATGGAAGCCAGCCGCTGGCCAACTCTTGATGCTCTCCTGCGCCCGATGGCATGGCCACGCGTTCAGCGGTCGGCCGAGTGCAATCCACCTATATTCACCTCACCTCCCAGCGCTTGGTTGGGCAAACGCTTGGCTAGCCGAGCAGAAGACGACCGTGCCCGTAGACCCACTGTTCGATGAACTCGCCAACTGGACCGACAAAGATAACGCGGTGATGTCAATTGACAGCTGGTTACGCGGCAGCACGCCCGATGTTGAGCTAGTTGCCGGCAACCTGCGCCTAGGTACCGTCGATGTACGTTCCCTGCAGGACCCCGCCGAAACGTCAGCTCTTGTCCAGCAACTAGCGAAGTGCTACGTGACCACACCAAGCCCACTCCAGATCCCCTATTTTGACGCCGTATGACTTCGGCGACAACAGGTTTGACAGGCAACATTCAAAAGGGTGGGGCACTTCTCGATGACTGCCGTCGCGTGGTGGAAGTTTGGGATCCGTCCATGAGCGAAGCCGACAATCTCACGCGCATCGTCGACCAGGGCCTGCTCGCGAAGCGATCCCGAACCCGTGCGGAAGACGTCATACGCCGAATCATCCGCCCACGGCTGATCGAGCCTGGGCCGCACGTTATTCCTGCCCTCAAGAGCTTTCTCAGCGACGGACAGGCCTTCCGCGAGGCATGCTATTACGAGACGTCGCGAGACGAGAAGCTCCTGGCGTTGTTTGCTGAGGAACCGCTATACGCGATGTGGAACGAAGGCCGCCTCGGCGTCACCATCCCAGAGGTCATAGCGTGGCAAGTGCAGATGACGGTCCGCGGCCACTTGCCGACATGGACTGACACGGTCCGGCTTAAGGTCGCCCGAGGGATGCTCGCTGCACTGCGAGACTTCGGCATCCTTGCGGGCGACAACACCAAGCTGATCGTGCCGCCAAATCTCAGCCCGCGCGGTTTCAGCTACGTAGCTTGGCGCCTGCACGAGGTAGGAGGATCCTCGCGCTCGCTCTCCGATAGTCACGTGTGGCGCCGCTGGTTACTTGACGCGACGCGCGTCTCAGATCTTTTTCGTCAAGCCACACGCCTTGGTGTGATGTCGGTGTCAACGGCCGGGTCGGCGGTGCGCATTGACTGGCACGCCAGCAATTTGCAGGAGGTTATGAGTGCCGTTGCGGGCTGAATTACAGACGGTTGGGCACAAAATCACCTCGTATTTCGATGACCAAAAGTCACATCCGCCATTCACTGTCTATCAGTACACTCCCGATCAAGAGTGGAATGTGAGACAGGACCTTCGGCAATTGAATCGGTGGCTTCAGCTTCCGAAACAAAATGTCCATTGCGCATCAATTTCCCTTGCGCAGCTCTTTTGGGAGGCTCTCGACGACTCTGGGTTTCTCGAAGAGTTGATCGCACAGGAGCGCGACGCATCGAGTAGTGCCGAACTCAATGAAATTTTCGAGTCCGTCGGGGAAATCCTCAGGCATTCTCCCACTCTGCCTGAGCGGGTCATCGGCGCGGTGAAAGAGTATCAACACTCGCGGACGGCCGTATTTTTGTATCAGGCTGGAGTGCTATATCCGGCGTACCGGACATCTACGCTGCTAGACGACCTTCAAGGACACCTCCTACGGCCGGTGACCTTGCTTTATCCCGGGCGGCTCATCGGCGACTACGGCTTGAGTTTCATGGGGCGATCAGAGCCCGCATACGGATACCGCGCAGACATCGTTACCCGGGAGCGAATTATATGAAAATCGAAGACATTTTTCGTCGCGACATTTTTCGTCGAATCGAGGAAGTAGTCAAGGTCGATATGACCGAACCGGACGTCGTCGCGTCTGAGTTGGATGAATATGTGGCTACTGATCACATCGTGTCCGAGATGAAGCACGTGCTCAATGAGTACCAAGAATCAATCCTCACTCCAAACGAGTCTTGCACGGTTTGGGTCTCAGGCTTCTTCGGATCTGGCAAGTCCAGCTGGGCGAAGATGATCGGTTTCCTTCTAGAGAACAATGTCATCGACGACGCCACCGCCGTGGATCGGTTCTTCGCGCGAACGCACGCCCCAGAAGTCAAAGCCATTTTGTCAACGATCCACGCCCAAGCGCCGACACTGACCGTCTTGTTGAACCTCGCCACCGGCTCGGATGTCGTTGGCCGACAGGATGATAGTGTCGTACTCCCGGTGTACCGAGCGCTATTGAAGAAGCTGGGATACGCAAGCAATATCTTGCTTGCAGAGCTCGAAATAACTCTTGAAAACGACGGGTTACTGCCAACTTTCGTCGACAAATTCACCGAGCTTCACGGTCGGTCGTGGACCGATCGCAGATTCACGGCACTTGCACGTAACGAGGCTCTTCCGACTTGATGGGGGTCTGGTGTGACCGATTGGGTTCGTGTCGGTGACTGATTGAGGGCTCGCGCCCTTGTCAACTGGGTGTTCTCTACGCATCCAGAGCAAAGGCGCGAGCATGTCTGACAATAGTGGTTCCCTGCTGCTTGGACTCGACGGCATCACCGTGGAGTCCGTGCAAGTCGATGACGGCGATGTCCGCATCGTTGAGGTGGGCACAGCGCTCGAGTGGGTCGGGATCTGCCCGGACTGCCGAACCAGATCGTCGCGGTCGAGGGGTTGGGTCACGACTCGGCCCCGGGACATCAAGATCGGTGCGGACCGGCCGCTGATCATGTGGCGAAAGCGGAAATGGTTGTGCACCAACACCTCCTGCGAACGCAGGTCATTCACTGAGTCGACGCCGTCGATCCCGCCGCGGGCTCGGGTGACGGTGCGAGCCAAGGCGGAGATGGCCCTGGCGGTCCTCGACGACGACCGCTCGGTCAAGGCCGTCGCCGCCGCGTATGGCTGTAGCTGGAACACCTGCCATGACGCGGTGATCGCCACCGCGGATCCGGTCCTGGCCGGTGAACCGCCCCCGGTGCGGGTGCTGGGCATCGATGAGACCCGCCGCGGGAAGGCCAAGTGGGAGACCTGCCCGGAGACCGGGGCCCGGGCGTGGGTGGACCGCTGGGACAGCGGCCTGGTCGACATCACCGGCGCCGGCGGGTTGCTGGTCCAGGTCAACGGGCGTGCCGCGCGGCCGGTGACCGACTGGCTGACCCAGCGCGAGCAGGCGTGGAGGGACGGGATCGAGTTCGTCGCGATCGACATGTCGGGGGCCTACGCCAAGGCCGCCCGCGAGGCGTTGCCGCACGCGAAGCTGATCGTGGATCGCTTTCATCTCGTGAAGAAGGCCAACGAGATGGTCGATCGGGTTCGCCGCCGCGTCACCCAGACCTACCGCGGACGCCGCGGGCACAAGAGCGATCCGGAGTGGATCAACCGCCGCCGGCTGCTGCGCGCCGCCGAACGGCTGACCGACGATCAACGCCACACGCTGTTCGAGAAACTGACCTGCGCAGACCCCAACGGGGACATCGCGGCGGCCTGGATCGCCAAGGAACTGCTGCGAGATGTGCTGGCCTGCACCGACCGTGGCGGTCTGCGCTACGAGATCGGCGACGCGCTGTACCGGTTCTACACGTTCTGCGCGGCGTGCTCGGTACCCGAGATCGTCAAGCTCGCCGAAACCATCTCCGCGTGGCAGGAACCGATGATCCTGGCCATCACCACCGGGCTGTCCAACGCCCGCAGCGAGGGCTACAACAGAATCGTCAAACACGTCGGCCGAATCGCGTTCGGATTCAGAACACCGGACAACCAACGCCGCCGCGTACGGTGGGCCTGCACCCGCCAATCACGGCGAGCGCCATCCAGAACCAGGCTCCGCCCCTGCTAAGTCGGAAGAGCCCGTAACGAAGCTAGCCGAGTACTTCATGAACTGGACCCGCAAACATACTCAAGCCCGGACTCATGGGCCCGGGGCGCAACGCAACCCGACGTAGACGCCGATTGGTTCGCTGCTCGGGCGATCGAGCTGTTGGAGCGGCGTGGCCACGGTGCCAAACGGCTGTGCTTCGTCGTCGACGAAGCCGGCCAGTATGTGGCCCGGTCGATCCAGAGAATGCTCGATCTGCAGGGTCTGGCCGAATCGTTTCAGAAGAAGCTGGGCAAGCTATGGCTTGTTGTTACGTCGCAGGAGCGACTCAACGACGTAGTAGACAGTCTGGAAGCCCGGCAAGTCGAGCTGGCACGAGCTCAAGCCCGTTTCCCACTCCGCGTCGACCTACTACCCGAAGACATCGAGGAAGTCACGAGCAAGCGCGTTCTAGACAAGACCGAAGCTGGACGGTCAGAAGTCGAGCAGCGAGTCGAGCAGTCTTGGCATCAGTTGTCTGCTCATACTCAGTTGAATTCGCCGACTCGAGCTAAGTCCCCGTCGCGCGATGAAGTGGTGCGGCTCTACCCCATGGTTCCGTACCAAATTCAGCTGCTCATTGACGCCGTGTCCGCACGGCGAGCCCAAGGGGGGGCTTCGCCAACAATCGGCGGCGCGGCCCGAACGATCATTCGTCATGCTCAGCAGTTGGTGATCGATCCTCGGTCCGGTCTGGGCTCTGCCGACGTCGGCGGTCTTGTGACTCTCGATCGAAGTTACGACCTACTCACCGAGCTCATTCCTACGGCCTGGCGTTCAGAAATAGAGCAGGTGGCCGCCACTTACGGTCAAGACAGCTTCGACACCAAGGTGCTGAAGGTGATCGCACTGTGCTCCGAGGTTCCAGCGCTCCCGCTGCAAGCGGACAACATCGCTGTCCTATTGCATCCGAGCGTGGGCGCCGAAAGCGTCCGTGTCGCAGTGGAAGCGGCCGTTGCCAATCAGCTGGCCGACGATCGAATTCGGGAGAGCAATGACGGTTATCGACTTCAGTCGTCTGAGCAGAAGGATTGGGAGCAGACTCGCCGCGGTATCGATCTGTCACCGGGCGGAGCCACTCGGCTGCGTCGCGAGATCATCAGAGGAGCACTGAGCGGACTCAGCGTCACGGACACACGAACCTTCCGGGTCAGAGTGGACGTGGATGGGGAGACGGTGAACCCGGGTGACCTGACGCTGTCATTCGAAGACCATCCCGAACAGGACTACGACGAGGTGCGGGCGCGGTCTCGGCGAGAAGACCAGAGCACCCGGATCACGTGGGCTTATCAAGTATCCGAGACGACGTTTGAGACTCTGCTCGAAGTTCACCGGAGTCGGGAAATCATCCAGCGAAGAGATACGCCGACGAAGACACCCGCTGAATTGGAGCTCCTCGGCGAGGAAAGGGAACGCCAACGGCGCAACGAAGCAAAGGCCCTGGTGAGACTCGCCGCAGACTTAATCTCCGGGCGCATTTTCTTCCGAGGCACAGTCGAGGAACCAACCGGTGCCGACCTGAGAACGGCCGCCCAGCTCTCCGTAGCTAGCCGAGTTCCCGACATCTACCCGCAGATTCGAGAGTTCACAGCACCTGTACGCCGCGAAGACATTCTGACGGTGCTGCGCACGAGCGATCTGCGAGCACTTCCAAATTATCTCGGGCCAGACGGTATCGGACTAACGCATGAAACGCCCCAAGGGCCTCAATTCAACACTGACACAGGACCATTGGCAGAGTTGGTCCTGGAGGCGCGCAAGCGGGCAAATTACAGCCAGGATGCGAACGGCGACGCCCTCGAGCGGCACTTCAGCAGTCCGCCATGGGGGGCATCCGTTGAAGTAATCCAGGTGCTTGCCGCAGCGGCGTTGCGAACTGGTCTCCTGGAAGCAGTACATCAAGGCCAAGTGATGCGGAATCCCACCGATGGTCGTCTGGACGCCGTGCTCACAACGTTGCCGCGTTTCCGCACGGCGCTATTGCGGCCGCAGTCATCGGGATCGGGCGTCACGACCGACGATCGAGCCGAGCTGGCTCAATGGCTGGAGGACCACGGCGTCCAGGTTCCTGGCCTCGGCGCAGACGTGTTGGCTGGAATAGTTCGTGGCTATGCGACGCCGTATCAGCCGATCGCTCAGGAAGTCGATTCCCAACTGAAAGGGCTTGGTTTAGCGACACCGGCGGCAGTGAGCCGCACGCTTGACCTTCTTAAGCAGGTGGCGACGGCAGACGACGACGGAGTTGTCATCACCGCCCTCGCGAGCAGAGCAGACCTAGCGAGCGATTTGCCCGCCATCGAGCGAGCTCACTCGACGATGTCGACCCAACTAGAAGATCTTCGTGCCGCCGTCGACGAGGCCCGGCACCACGGCTCAGAGGTTTCCTCAGAGCAGGAGAACAACTACCGCGACCTTTGCGAGCTTCTGTCGGGTAGCGACCTCTTGGACCATGTCGCGCGTGTATCGAGCCTGACGGAAGCCATCCGCACCGCGCGTCAAGAGGCGAACCGACATGCTGCACATAAACTCAAGGATGAGATACGCGACTTGCGACAACGAATCGATATCGCCTACCCAGATATGGATCCAAACGTCGTCGAAGAAGCCGCTCGAGTGCTTGAACAGATGACACCTCCCGCTGAGGCAGACGATTTCCCCGCAGCCACATCGATCGCACGTATCGATAGCGCGCGGGCTCGGGCTAGTGATGCGGCCGCGCAGTTGGAGGAGTTGTGAGCACAAGGCCAGCTCGCTCGGGTTGAGATTGCGAGCTTGGTACCAGAACCGATCGTCGACGAAGACTCGCTCAATGCCGCACTGAATTTGATCCGCGAAGGCGTAGAGGGTTGGTGGGCTGAGGGCAAGAGTCAGGTGAGGTTGTTGTGACGTCGTTGACGGTTGACCAGCGTGCCCGCTTGGAGGATCTGGTGTTGGCGGCGCGGGGGTTGCTTGAGGCTGATCTGGTGTCGGTGGCTGCGGGTAGGTACGGCATCGATGCCGATGGACGTGTCGTCGATGAGGATCAGCTGCAGTTGGATCCGATCGAGTTGGCTGATCGCCGGGAGTTGTTGACGGTTCTGGAGTATCTGCGCCTGCAGGGATCCGGTGATGAACTGGCAGTAACAGCCATGATCCGCGAGGCCGTGTTCACGCACTTGAATCGGCTGTTGTCGATTCGCATCGCCGAGCAGTCCGGGTTGTTTCCCCAGTCGTTGGCCGCTGGCCGCGGGTCCCATGGTTTCACCGATCTTCTCGAACTCGCTCCCGCCCTGGTCGATGACGACACCCGCGGCTACGCAACGTATCTGGCGTTGTGCGGCGATGAGTTGGCCGGCGACGTCCCACAACTGTTCGATCCACGCAACCCGTTGTTGAAGCTGATGCCATCACCATCGGCGTTGGACGAACTAGTGGACGTGCTCGCCGACCCGGCCTTGTCGGATCTGTGGGCTGCTGATGACACGTTGGGCTGGGCCTATCAGTTCTTCAACCGCAAGGAAGAACGCGACGCGATGCGCGAAGCGTCGGCGACTCCGCGTACCTCGCGGGAACTGGCGGTCCGAAACCAGTTCTTCACCCCCGGCTACGTCGTCGATTATCTGGTCCAGAACACCCTGGGCCGCCATCTGGTCGCCCACGATCCGACCGGCCAGCTGGCATCGCAGCTTTCGTTGCTGGTCGATACACCTGAATACTGCGGCACACCTTGGGATTTGGACGCTATCCGGGTGCTCGATCCGTTCATTATGCGAAATTTTGACGTCTCAAGAGACATCAAAACGGCCTGCGCCTAGACGTGGTTTCGCGCTAATTCTGCGGAGAACGCGCAACTTGAAATCCCGGGTTCAGAAGCGAAGCGTCATATCCCCTTTGGCTTGGTCGCGTCGAGGAACGCGCCGAGAGCATCGAGATTGTGCGCCCAGAAGATCGTGAGGCCGTCCTGCTGCGCGGACTCCAAGTTGTGCACCTTGAATACCCCGGAAAGCACGGCGGCGGGCACGACGAGCTTCCTTCCGAAGTCCTCGATCCAACGAACGGCTTTCACCGCTGCATCGTTGTTGAGGCGCTTGACGCTGTTGGTGGAGGAATTGGAAACTTTGCACTCGATGGGCATAGCGCGACCGTCCCAGAGGCGCACGATCAGGTCGGCCTTGCGTTCTCCGAACAGGCTCTCGCGGCAGAATTCACCCTGCGACGGTAACTCGCTGAGGTTGGTCACCGTTCGGGTAGGAACTTGGACGAACCCCTGACTGATCAAGTATTCGGCGACGTGGTCTTCCTGCTCGTTCTTCGACTCGTTGCGCCGTGCCGTCTCCACCTTTCGGGCAGCGATGAGCGCTGCCGTGGAGATTACGGCGACTTCCCGCTCTGTCGGTGTGGGCTCGCGGTTCTCCGATACCCAAGGGAATCGGTTGCGGTCGAGACCCTGCATCACCGTTTCGATGACCCGTTGTGCCCCAGCACCATCCTCAGATGTGAGCTGTTTGGTGCTCAGTCGCGTATCCGCGATCTCCTTGAGGTCGTCCTCGCTGATGGGTGGAGCGGCGAGATACCTGATGGAGGTCAGCATGTCGGAAGATTTAGTGAGAAGGTCTACGGCTTGTTCAGTTATCTGTGACAGGTCAACTGTGCCTTCGATCAGCTCCTCAATGGTCAAGCGGAACTCCTCAAAGCGATCCAGGTACTGCTCCAACGGCTCCTGCATTCGCAGTTCCACGAATTCCCTTCGCGCAGCCTCGGCGGCAGCAGCGAACTGCTCCTTGGTCCAGCGGGGTGACGGTGCTGGGGTCACGCGGTGACACCTGCTGTGAGCATGTCGATGTTGGGCACCACGATGCGTTCCATTTCCTTCGGCTCAAACTTCGTCAATCCGCCTGCGTACGTACGTCCTTCAGTAAGCGACACAGCAGTGCGCAGGTACGCGCCAAGGTTGTCCAGCACTGTGGTGCTCAGCTCTTGCCGCGGGTACAGCCCGTGCGCAATGTTGATGTGTCGGGCGTCCGCTTCGTTACGCACGAACGCGGGTGGGCGCCGCGCCATGTAGGTCGCAAGTAGTGGTGCTGCGTTACGAAGACCAACGCTCCACCACGCTCTCCGTGTGGCGGCAATATATCCTTCGTGCACCTTGCGTCCCTTGGCAATTCGGAGGAACTGGTCGATCTGCCTGCGATCATTGCTGTCGAACTGGTCCAGGTCCACGGGCAGGTCGATGACTACCTTCAACCCGTTGGGTGACGCCAAACGGTCACCTGCGCTGAACAGTTCGTGAGCCTTCGTGATGGACGGGAACAGGACACTTTCAGGGAGCTTAATGTCGGTGTGACGCTGCACCCAAACAGCATTGGCGCCCGTCACCGCGCCGCGGTGCACTCGGCACAGCTCTCCGAGTTCGACGTACCCGGTCGGCAGTTTCGGGGTAACCCGGGTTAGCACGGACCAGCGACTCGACTCGGTTAGCCGTTGGCGGGACACCCTGCGCCCCTTGCTCAGATTGCCTAGGTCGCTCACTTTCTCGACACGACGCAACTTCATCGACGCTGGGGCATCGCCCACCTTGAAGCACGTGATCGCGCCGGTGGTCGCTGCATCGGCAAATGGCGCGGCTGAAGGGTCCAGGACGTGGATCGACTCGCCGCCCAGCCCGTCCAGCAGGAGTTGACGAACCAGGCTGCCGTAGTTGACATCCATCCATTCACTTCCTGTGATGAATGTCCCGAAGTCGCCAGGCCTGCCGAGTTGCGCGGTGGCAAGGAAAAAATGCACGTGCAGTCCCGCTAGTCCGCTCGCTTTCAGGCCACGTGCCCGAGCAGTGTCGACGAGCCACTGCTTCCATTCGGAGTTGATCTGATGGTGACGGACGTACGGTGGGTTGCCGATAAACAGGGTCGATCCATCAACTTCAGGGAGATCTAGTGCGCGGTAGTCGCCGAGGCGCACCTCAGTGCGGTTACCTAGCTCGTGCACGGCGATGTTGGCGCGGAGCATTAGTGCGGCAACAGGGTCCACCTCGGCGGCAACCACCGAGGCGCTGGGGAACTTCTTGGCTGCCGCGACTAGGTACCGTCCAGAGCCTGCGCCGGGGTCCACGACGCGGGTGGGAGTGCCCTGCGCCGATGCCCAGGCGGTCATCGCGGCGATGATCGGCGACGGGGTGTATGTCTGCCCAAGTGGACGGCGCTCGGCGGGAGATAACAGGCGGCAGTACGTGTCACCGAGTGGATCAGCCCCGCGTTTGATCGCTGCACGTGCACGCGCCACCGCGGCGGATACCAACGGGGATTCCGCTGCGGAGACAAGCGCCTTCTCGTCGGAAGACAGCTCACCCACGGTGTCCGCGCCAAGGTCCACGCAGAGACGTGCGAGGTCGCTAAGAGAGTTCACGCCGCCCATACCCGGGATCGTCTCACCTACCACCGACGAGGAGGTGACGATGCGCCTAGCCACGGATACGGAAGACGCCGGGTGAGACGCGCTCGAAGTACCGTTCATCCTGGAGTGCGGAGCGGTACGAGGATTTTGGCGCTTCACCGATCTGTGGCATGAGGGCTGCCGTGATTTCGGCGATGCTGGCGGGCTCCCCCTTCTTGCCAGCCAGGTATTCGCGCATCGCGTTCTTCACCTCGCCGTGGGGGCGACGTCTACGTTGCTCGTCAGTCATGGCTACCTCCAATCCGAGATGTCGACTCTATAACGTCGACATTAGCAAGTGACTTGCGCATCCTCGTGCAGAACTACTGAAGTCGTGACCTGAGATGTCCCCAAGCACGTGGATTACCAGCGTCTACGATTCCGTCTGGCAGCCAAGGGCGTGACGGTGCCAGTCGGCACCTCTCCATTTTTTGCACGCAACTGTGCGTGAAGTTCTGCGATGACCGTGACGGCGGCTTGGTTCTTGCGTTCGAGGTCGGTGTTGCTTTGCCGCAACGTCGCGATGGTCTGCTTGAGCTTGGTGACTGTTCCCTGCAACTCGATGATCTGGGAGTCCCGCGGTGCGACCCGGGCGCCGACAGCGGTATTCCAGTCGGCGAGGACGGCGTCGGCCCGGTTCATGGTGGCGCGGCTGACACCGGCTTCGACGTGCAGGTTGGCTTTGGTGAGCCGCCCGTCGGTCCGTCTGGATTGGCCTGTGAGGAGTCGCTGCATGGCGTCGCGCAGCTTCTTCTCCGTCGCAGGGCTGACGGCGGTCACTTGGGGTCCTGCTGGGTGATTCGTCGGACGTCGGCGAGTTGGGTTTCGAGGCGCTGGCGGTGGACGGTGGCCATCTTCTTGTCCTTGAGTTTCTCGACGAGGTCGGCCTCCTCGTGGCGCCAGACCGGGAGGTGTTTGTCGGTGATGACCGAGTTTCGGCAGGTGGCCGGTTGGCACATGCTCGGGATGGGTCCGCCAGCTTTAACTGCGGCGGACGCGCCTTCCAGGCAGAGTGCCTTGCTCGGGTCACCGAGGCAGTGGTTGAGGGTGCCCAGGCGGATGGTGGCGAATTCGTCGCGCAGCAGGTTTCGGAGCATGCGTTCGTTGCCTACCGCGGCGGTGCTGCCCGCACGGTCGGTGACGCTGTCGAGGCTGTTGACGAATGTGGTCGCGCCGGGGCCGCGCACTTCTCGGTCACCGTTGGCGTGCCGTGCCCAGTCGGCGACGAGTTCTGCGGCGGCGGCCTCCTTGGCGTGGTGTTCAAACTCTTTGGCCCACTCCGGTGTGGGTGCCCCATACCCACTGGTAGTCGCGTTGGCTAGTGCTCGTGTGGCGTTGTGCTTGAGGGTGATTCCGAGGGCGATCTCGCCGTCAGGTTCGTTGGCGGTGATGACGGCCATGGTTCGGCGAAACATATGCGGCGCCAACGCTGTTGCGAGGATCGGTTCCAGCCCGTTACGGGGTGAGTGGTCGTTGACCCAGTTGATGAACAACCGGATCTGTTCGTGCTGGTCGAACCCGGCGAGGTCACGGTTGACGCCAGTGCGGACGCTGCCGAACAGTCTGCCTGGGTCACGGGTAATGCGTTCTGCGACTTCGAGGGCGCGAACGACCGGCGGGCTTACCCACCAGCGCTGTGGTGTACCCGCACCCGTCTGGCCTTTATGGACAGTGCTGGTGATCGCGGGGGCGCCATAGTGCGTGCCGATCGCTCCGGCGGCGATTCCCTGGACTTCGCTGTCCCGCATCATCGTCATGATTGCGACGAAAATATAAGCAGCGTTGCGGATTTGGGTGAGCTCTTTGCTTACGATGACGCGGTCGAATCCGCTGATCCATGGCCCACGTGTCCCGTCGGGTCGATCAACGACGGTGGGTGGAACGGAGGAGTAGCCGAACTTGGTGGGCACGCCGCCGGCGATCGCGTCGCGGACTCGTTGCCGTCGGGCTGGTCCGCTGCCGTTGTAGAAGTTGACTGCCCGGATCCGCGGCGTGGTACATAGTGCCAGGCCGTCCCAGTTGATCTCGCCGGCTTTTCCGCGTCCAAGCGTGTAGATGTGCAATGGAATGAAGGCATCGGGCGAGGTCAGCCAGGAGTTGATCGCTTTGTCGATGGTTTGTGCTGCTGGCCATTTTGCGGGATGCGGACTGGCATCCAGGGTTTCGATGTCTTCGCGGGCCGCAAGGACATCGGGGGCGAATACATCGATGTAGGTCCAGCAGGCGCGGATCAGCGGCCAGAATGCGTCCGGGGGGATAACCGGGGTCTTGATCTCGCCCGAGCTCCCGGTCTTGGACGCCCCCACCGTCACCCGCAACCCACCGTTGTGCATCAGGGGTCCGAATTCCACCAGGTGACGCAGCAGATCCTTGGCGGAATGCTCGGCGGTGGGCGCGCGGGTGGCGCGGACCGATGCGAGATAGGCCTCGCTGTCGTCGTCGATCCATTGCGACAGATCAGCGGTGCGATCATGGTCCTCAGCCCATCTCGCGAGGTATCGGAGCTCGGCGAGCGTGTGCTGGATCGACTTGATCTTGTAGGGCCGGTTGGACCGGTAGACGTGCGCTTCCCGAAGGATGCTGTGGGTCGGCTGCAGCATGGCCATTGCCAACGTCTTGGCGATCGGCACCCATGCCTCGGGGAGACCATCGAACCGCAGATGCGCACGAGACGGACTCAAGTTGGGGGCGATTCCGCCGGCGGTCAGATCCCAGCGGGGCATGTCACCGAATCGCGGTTCAGGGCCGGGTGCAATGCGGCGGGAAGCCGGTAGGACCGGTTCGTCGGCGGCGAAGGGTGGATCCCACGCCGCCGAGATCGGTGATGTGAGTTGGCGGGTCACTGTTCTGCCCTCTGTCCGAGCGGTCGATGAAGGTGAGCGGTTTGTTGGCGCGCTGCTTCGATGTGGTCACTGGTGAATTCATTGAGCACGGCGTCGATGTTGACTCGTTGCTGGCCGTAGATTTCACTGAACTGTATTGGTGGCATGGTCTTTTCGATGTCATCTAGCAGGTCGCGGTATATGACGAGGCGTGGTAAGTGGTCGCGGAAGATGACCGCGTTGCGACACTGCAGACACAGCGACGGCGATGCGTGGCACAACGAACCTGTCTGTCCCACGGGCGGTTCGTAGGGGTCTCGGCACGCTGAAAGTGTCAGCTGCTGCTCGGTCGGTGATTCTTCTGCGACTGACGCGACGAGGGCAGCTACATCGGAGTCAATTGGGCTGGCGGCGACGTCGGCGGCCGTCGCATCGATAAACGTCGGTCCATTTGATGCACGGTCGAGGACTTTGCGTTGGGCGCGCAGGACCGTCTGCGCGGCGATGGTGTGAACCGTGGTGGTCTGGGCGTAATGTCCCCTGAAGACTTCGACGGAGTGGTCGTCGCCGGCTGCGCCGTTGAGAGTACCGAGCAACGCGGCTCGCGCGCTTTTCACCGTCTTGCGGATCCTACGCATGTCGTGTGGTTCGCTGATTGACAGTCCATAGCGCCCGATCAGCTTGTTGAGCGAGTTGGGGCCGCCGAAATGCCTTGCACGGATGAAATATTGAGGATACTCGTCGGCGCGCCGGTTCCGGGCTGAGCGAATCCCTGTCACCCAGAACAGGGGCTCGTCGGGCGTGAGTGCGTGCGCATGCTGCATCGCGTGTGCGGCGCGTCGAATGAGGTCGCCGGCCTTCCATCCCCACGGCGGCTGTTGCGTCGAGGGCAGGGTGTGCCAACGGATTCGTTGCGCCCGCAGCTTGGTCGCTCGCACCCTGACAGACGAGTCTCCGAACTCGATGTCGCTGCGAAGGAGTCGGCGGCTCTCTTCGGGTGCCCACCCCGTTTGCAGGTGGAGTAGCACTCTGATGGCGAGAAGGTATTCGTCCTCTGGCGTGAGGTAGGCGCCCACGGCCGTCACCAGCGGGCGGGCCTTCAAACGGGCATCCCGGTTGACGCCTGACTCTTGGTCGACGTCACATCCATTCAGCGCTCGACGCGGCCCGGCAAGATGGACATGGAACGAGTCGTCGTAGGGAAGGTTCCGCAGAGCCCACAGAACATTCTCGACCCGATTCCATCCGTCCGGGCGAGGATCCGTACCGGCCGCCAGGAGGGCGTTGCCGTGGGCGAGCCGTTCTTCGGTATCGCGCACGATCGTTCGACATGTCTGCTCGAGCTGGAGGCGTTCGTTGTTGTTGAACTCGTCGAGCGGCAATCCCTCCCACACGCTGCCGTCCAAGACCCATCCGCTGGCCCAGTCCGCAAGCACTCCATCAAATATCTCGTGCGATTGGAGATATCGAGCGACGTGATTGCGCAGCTCCATACCGAGGTCTTTCGCGTGCACGCTGGGCGGCGGAAAGCGCACGATCATCGCCGATTCCCAGTCGTGTAGCCGACGTGCAACATCCGCCCCATCGCCGGACAACGTGAGAAATCGGTCGGCGCGATCGGTTAAGAACTCGCCGACCCGTCTGATGACCCCGCCTTGCCGGGAGATCGTTCCGGGGGTGAGATCTAGTGTCTCAGCGCTCTCCTTCCACGCATCGGCGAGCTCGGCGACCAGTCGCGTGGCCACATAGTCACTCGGACTGATGCGGGCGGACTTCATCGGACCACCAGGCGGGAAGATAACGACTCGCGGTTCACGGTCATCGGGTGTCACGACGATTGCGCCTCCAGCTCGTCCAGAACGTACGTGGAGTAGTCGCGGGTGTCGTCGTTCCAGGATTCAAAAGCTCGCTGGATCAACTCATCTGACTCGTCGACATAGCGGAGGTAGACCATCGTCGTGGACGGGCTGGCGTGCCCGAGCAGGCGTTGCAGTGTCAGCAGCGGATTGTGGACGACATGTTCGCTGATGGTGCCGAATCCTGTTCTCGGCCGGGACTGCTCGAACTGCGCCGCTCTCCGTTGAAGGCTTCGCAGCATGACGACGGCGAATGTGTGTCTCAGGTCATGGGGTGTGACGGCCGGGGGCATGGTGGGCGTGGCGCTGCCGAAGGCGGCGAGGCGGTTGTTGGCGTCCTGGAAGGACTGATGCCAGCGTCGCTGTGACGGCGGGCGGCCGCCCTTGCCCACAAAGAGCGACATGGGCTCGATGGAGCCAGCCTCGTCGATTCTGACCAAGAGACGGCGCACGTCGGGAGGGATCGCAGCGAACTCATCGCGCTTATCGATCCCTTTGTACCGGTAGGTGAGCTTGCCTGCCGCCGGGTCAACATGTGTGACGACTGCCAGTGTCGGCAGCTTCCGCCGCAGAGCATTCTGAGCCTTGCGGACAAGGGATTTGCGTTCTGTGCCGCGGTAGAGTTCAACGGCCTTGACGGTCGAGGCCGGGATATAGACCCGCCGGCGACGCTCATTCTTCGCGCATGCTTCCAGCACCAGCGACGCGCCACCGTCGGATGAAGGCACCTCGACGTCCAGCAGCGTGGACCACTCGGTGAGACGCATACCGCTGGTCAGGGCCAGGTCGACCGCACACACGTTGCGGACGGTCGATTGGCCACGATAGGACCGGTCCAGCTCCCCAGAAGGCAGCTCTCCGCCAAAACCGATGTTACGCAGGGTAAGCCATTGCGCATGTGAGAGTGCTCGGACATCCATCTCCGTGTGTGGTGTCCTGGGAGTGACAACTGACCTGCTCCCGACTTGAATCCAGGGCATGCTGTCGCGCTGTCCAGTCTCGTACAGGTAGGCGAACAGGGCTCGAATGACGACCAGGTGTCGTGACCAGGACCGCGCTGACACACCTTCGCTGCGACGGTGCTTTCGGAAGGCGACGAGGTCGTGCTCGCAGACATTCAGCACCCCAATCCCTCTCGTGTCCAAGAACTTTCCGAACTCCAACGCGTCGCGGGCGTAGGCGTAAACCGAGTTCGGTCGCAGGTTCTGGCTGTATAGCCGCAGGAACGTGCACCATGGCTCCAGCGGCCGCATCTCGTCGTCCACGATGATCGGCGTACCGTCCTGGACGATTGGAGGATCGCCTGAGGCGAGGCCTTCGCAGTCGCCTTCGGATACGAGGTCCCAATCCGCGTAGTAGAGCTCCACTGGCGTTACCTTCTCCAGCCCGCGAGATGGGCTCGCCGTTCGGCAATGTCGTCGAACCCGACCTGCTCGTGTCCCTCTCGGTACAGCGAGGCCTCGGCGTGCAGCCACTTCCAGCGGCGCGAGTCGATCAGCTGGCCGAACTGGTACATGCGAAACTCGATGACGTCCGCGGGTGCACCAAACTGCCGGGACCACATGTGCATGTCGTTGCAGAAGCGCTCGTATGTCGCCGCCTTGTCTTCCGAGTAGTCGCGGCCGGTGAGCGTGAAGGCCGCGGCGCTGACGCGCGAATCCAGGATTACTGAACTTGGATCCGGCGAATCTCGGTCAGCAGTGAAGTAGAGGAATTTCGAGAAGAAGGCCGGCCCCAGTCGTGGAACTTTGCGGCGGATCGCCATGTAAGCGGAACGGATTTCGCCGCGATGGCTGGCGTAAGCAGCTCTGCGCAGAATGTCGTTGAGCCGGATCCGCTGGTCGCAACCGGCTGCGCTCGCCACGATCGTGGGTGCGTTTCGATAGTCACCCATCACGCCCCAGGCGAGAACGTGCCACAGGAAAGACACCCAATCCGCATCCGCGTTCTCCCGGCACTGTGCGGCGATTGCGAACAGCGCATCGCGATTGAGTTCGACCGGGTCAATCGCGATTCCGTGATCAGCCCACCAGGCACTCACTTTGACCGGGTCATCGATCTGACCCACTCGGCCGAGCACGTGCGACGTCAGCAAGTCACCGACGGCACCGTCCGACTCCTGCCACATACAAGAATCCGCCCTTCGGGGTTCATGTCCCAGCCTCCGGATCCGCCGCCCGTTGGCGCGTCAGTGCCGACGGTAACGGTGTGCAGACGGTTCGGTGGTGAGACACGCCCAAGTAGAGCGCATAACCGCGGTGGGCAGTGGCCACTTCCTGCTCGGCGCCTACGATCTGCTGGAGCTGGCGTGGGAGCTCGCCGGCGTCACTCCGGCTGACGCTGCCCCCTCCATCGTGAATAGTTTGTGGGGCATCGACATCGATCTACGGCCCGCTCAGGTCGCCGCCACGGCGGTGACCTTGCGCGCACGACTCAGCGCGAAGCATCAACCGCTGCCAAGCCCGCACATCGTCACCGCCCGCGGCCTGCCCGATCTCGACCCCGCCATCCTGGAGCACCTCGGTCTGTCGACCTACCATCTCGAGGTGCTGACCGACGTCGCCGAAGCACTCAAAGACGCCCCGCTGTTGGGGTCGGCACTCAAAGCCGAACTGGCGTTGCAGGACCGCCTTGGCCGCGCCGGTCTCCCGAGCGCCGCAGCCAACGCCGCGCAACCCACCCTGACCGCCGAGCACGGGGCGTTCGCCGAAGATGAAGCGATCCTGCACGATGCGCTGACGCACTTAGCGGATGCGACGACATCGACTGCAGCAGAACGTCTTTTCGCCGCCGGCGGTGACGATGCACTACGGTTCGTCGAGGCGTTGAGTCAACGCTATGACGTGGTCTTGATGAATCCGCCGTTCGGGGATCCGATCACCGAAACCCGCGACTATCTGCGCGCCGCCTACCCCTGGGCACCCACCCGACTGGACCTGCTCGCCATCTTCGTCGGACGCGGTCTGGAACTGTGCAAACCTGGCGGATACCTCGGCGCCATCACCAGCCGAGCCGGCCTGGCCACCAGTACCTTCCAACCGTGGCGCGAACAAGTACTCCTCGGCCACCAACTCATCACCCTCGCCGACCTCGGCTACCGCGTGATGTCGCAAGCCAAAGTGGAAGCCGCCGCGTACGTCGTCCGCAACCAAACACCCGAGCCCGGCGACACCGCCACATTCATCCGCATGCTGCGCGACGCCGACAAAGCCAGCGGCCTCACCCAAGCGATCGCCAACACCCATTCCCACACACCAGACCGCCGGATCTACCGCATCCCCCAAGCCACCTTCGCCACCCTGCCCGGCTCCCCCATCGCCTACTCCGCCAGCAACGCGATCCTGCGCCTCTTCACCGAACTCCCCCCAATGGGTCAGCACGCCGACGCAAAGCAAGGCCTCACGACCGCTGACGACAACCGGTTCGTCCGCGCGTTTTGGGAAGTCGACCCTAGGACCATCGCCCGCACCCAAGCGGAGACCACCACCCGCCGCTGGGTCCCTTTCGCCAAGGGCGGTGCTTACGCCCCCTACTGGTCCGACATCCACCTCGTCGTCGACTACCAAGACAACGGCCAACGACTAAAGGACTTCGACAAGGCCTACATCCGCAACGAACCCTTCTACTTCCGAAAGGGCCTAACCTGGCTTCGTCGTACCAACAGCGCACTGTCCCTCCGCTTACTGCCAGAAGGATGCATCTTCGGAGACATGGGGCCGAGCCTCTTCAGCGAGCAGCCGTATGCGGCCGTGTCATGGCTTAATTCGCGGTTTGCGCGACTGTTGGTAGACACGATGTTGGCGGGTGCCGACGAGAATCAAAGTGATCTTTCACGAAGTTATCAAGTCGGTACCGTCCGCGACCTTCCTGATCCGTTGACCGCTAATGCCGCTCTAGCGCAGGACCTGGCCGAATCTTCTGTCAGGGCAGCCCGACTGGTCGCGACGTTGGACGAGTTTGATGAGTCGGCGCGGCGGTTCGTAGCGCCCCTAGTAGCGAGTGCCGAGGGACTGACTATTCGTGAGCGTGCAGCGGCAGCGTATCGCCGGCGGCTCTCCACCGCGCTGATGGTGATTGATGCCCATGATGAGATCGACCGCGCCTTATCCGCAGCGCTGGACCCGGAAGGACAATCGGCATCAGCGTTGTATGAGGCCGACGGGCCGTTGGTGACCGATCTGCCCGCCGACGCTTCGGTGGATTCTTCGCTGCTGAGCAGGCCGGTGCGTGAGATCGTCGAACTGGCCACCGAAAAACTTGGAATTACACGCTGGATCGGACTGCAGCATCAGGTCGTGGATCGTCGGTTGGAGTTGGCTGCGACGCTGGAGGGGGTTCATCCGCGATCTTTGGTTGACGGCTTAGCGGTCGGCGCGTTGCCCGACGGCGAGCCCGCATCCAGCGCTCACGACCTGTTGTCCTATCTGATTGGTACCGCATTTGGCCGCTGGGACATTCGTATCGGCGCCAACCCCGCCTTGGCGCCGCCTCGGCCCGATCCGCTCGACCCCGTACCGCTCTGCCCGCCAGGCATGCTCGTTGGCTCAGACGGATTCCCTGCCACGACCGCACCGGCCGGCTATCCGCTTCACCTGCCTTCCGACGGGCTGCTATTCGACGAACCCGGACACCCCCACGACATCGTCAATGCCATCACCCATGCCGTCGTGGAACTGTTCGCCGACCCCGACGCCATCCTCGACGAACTCACCACCATCCTCGATGCCGCAGATCTCCGCGCACTGGTCCGGCGGCGGTTCTTCCGCCACCACCGCACCCGCTACTCCAAGAGCAAACGCACCGCACCCCTGTACTGGCCACTAACCGTCCCCAGCAGAAAATGGGGACTCTGGCTCTACGCCCCCACCCTGCGCCGCGACACCCTCTTCGCCATCGCCGGCGCCGCAGCCGCACGAATCGCCCGCGCCGAAAGCGAACTGCTCCGCCTACAAGCCGAACGCGACGCCGGCGGAGCCGGTCGCTCCACCCATCAAGTCATGACGGCACTGACCGCCGAACAAGAACTCGCCGAAGAACTCGCCACCTTCCGCCGCGAAGCCGAACGCATCGCCAACAGCGGCTGGACACCCGATCTGAACGACGGATTCCCCCTCACCGCAGCACCATTGACCACCCTCATCCCCGACTGGCCTGAACTCGCCAGAACCCTCAACTACACCAAAACCGACAAAACTCCCTGGGCCAGCACCCACAACTGGAGAGACCACTTATGACGAACCTGCGCTCCGGCCTGACGGAGCAGCTCGCTCGAAAGGTTGATGCGCACGGCCTTGTGATCTGGAATGACGACGCTCAGGAGTACAGCGATGTCGCCGAGACCATGTGCCCCGCTGACACCAGATTCGAAAAGTTCACTGGCAGTTGGTATGAGCTACGTCGTCGCATTGATGACGCGATCGGCGGCGATCAACCGCCACGACTGGTTGTGTACGTCGCGGCGAAGGCACCCTCCGAGGACCCTTTAGCGGAAGTCCGGTCGATGGGGAGCCGTTTCACGCTGCGGCTTGCCACGCTTATTAGCCAGTCACTCACCGGTGAACTGACGCAAACGCGGATCAACGATTTGGCCCGGACCACCTTCACACTTACGGGCGCGGAACAAGCCTTGAGCGCCGACGAATCGGCAGACGCACGACTGATCTCGGCACTGGGCACTACTGATTCCACGACGATGCTTGTGTCACTGCTCCTCGGTAGCCGCGACGACGCGATTACAATAGCCGCCGCGGACGAGATCGCACGGGACTTCGTTGATCAGATGGTGGGAGTTCAGATTCCGCCGGCGTCCAAGAGACAGGAGGCCATCTTCGCGGGTCTGCTGCTCAACGATATCGCAGGTGCGCTCGGCGGCCCGCCCGACGGCGACCTAGCGACTGCGACTCCGCAGGCGTCCGCAAAGCAACGTGATCGGTCGCGTCTGGTGCTGCGTCAGGTCTTGTCGACGCCCGGAGGCCGGGAGAGTTACAGGTCGCTAACGGCAAAGACCGACCTGACACTGAATATCGCGCAGACTCTTGCTTGGGACGATCGGCTCGCTATGCTGCCAGGCACGGAGAGCATCGAGCAACTAGCCCTCGACAGGGCAATTGAGCAATTTCGAGTGGGAGACCGGGACACAGCCCGCACGATCGCCGAAACACGTCTTAGCATAAGCCCATTCGTCGACGAGGCGAGACAGTGGGCGCCGCGCTGGCGGGTGCTCGAAGCGATGGCAACGCTCGAGGATTCGATTGACACGAATCCCGTCAACCCGGGTTCAGTCTCCTCCCAACTGGCGTGGTACGCCGAACGCGGCTACACGGTCGATCGCGCACATCGGGCTTTGGAGCTGGTGCGAACAACCGTCGGTGCATTGGGAGATCTCGACGGTCTGCTCAACCACGCCCGCGACCGATACGATGTGTGGCTCAACGAACTCCTAAACGTTTTCGTTGACGCCACTCTCAGCGAGGGTGTTGATCCGGGCGACATGATGCGCCAAGGCGAGATTCACGACCGCCTAGTCGCGGGACATGAGCGCGTCGCATACATCTGGGTTGACGCGCTGCGCTACGAGCTCGCGCAGGACCTCGTCGGTGCGCTAAAGAATCTGCCCGGAAAGATCCAACTCCTGCCTGCGGTTGCCGCAGCGCCGACGATCACGCCAGTTGGGATGGCATCACTGCTACCTGGCGCCGCCGAGAGTTTGCAGGTGAAAGTAGACAACGACTCGATCGTGGTGTTGGTAGGGAATCAGGCGGTGAAGACCGTCGCTGATCGAATCTCACACTTACGGCTGAGGCATGGCGCCGTCGTCGATCTTGATCTCAACGATGCAACAAACAAGTCAGAGCAAGCGCTACACCGCTCGATACAGGACGCTTCGCTCGTGGTCGTCCGGTCACAAGAAGTCGACGCGGCCGGCGAGAGCGGAATGCTGGCCGCGGCGTGGACGACGTTTTCCGCGGTCAACCAGCTGCTTGCCACAGTCATCACACGGCTTGCCAGCGCAGGTATCCGTCGTTTCGTGCTGGGCGCGGATCATGGCTTCATCGCTCTCAGTCAAGGCATCGGCGCACACCGCATCGTCGACCCTCCGAGTGGCGCCGTGGGTGTTCTCAAACGGAGGTGTTTTGTGGGGCACGGCGGTGTTCCCCAGACAGCTACTGCCAAGCTGCCACTATCTGCCTGCGGAGTGACCAGCGAGTCCGAGATCACCGTTCCCCGAGGCCTTGCGGTGTTCAGGGCCGGCGGCGCAACACAATTCTTTCACGGCGGCCTGTCACCGCAAGAGCTCATTGTCCCAGTGATTGTCATCGACCTGGACGATCCTCCGCAGGCCAATGGTGAAACCGTACGTTTGGGCCTGGCAGGTGATCGCATCGTTACGGGCGTCTTTGCAATCACCTTGGAGTTTGACCCATCTCTGTTTGCCGACGACCTCACGTTAAGGCCAGTCGCCAGCCGGCACGGTCAGCCGGTCGCCCGTCCAGTTTCAGGCGACGGCGTCGACGCCCAAAGCGGGACCGTCACGCTGTCCGGAGCACGCACTAGCGTGGTGACGTTCCAGGTGACCGCCAATCTCGCACAAGGCGAGAAGATCGACCTGCAGGCACTCGACGCCGCCACCGGCCGAACGGTTGCGAAACAGACGGTCTCGGTAGCTGCGCCCGTAATCGTGGAGGATGAACTTGACTAGCGCCTTGGATTCTCTCGACAAGCTCGCAAACGAGACGTTTGCAGGGCGAGTCGTTCGGAAGGACCTCGTACGCCAAGTCAAAGTTGGCTCGAACGTGCCTGTCTACGTGCTGGAGTTTCTGATCGGCAAATATGCCGCCACGGATGATCCCGCCGCCATCGCAGCGGGACTTGAGGTCGTGAACCAGACGCTTCGGGAGAACTTCATCCGTCCCGATGAGGCCGAACTGACCAAAGCACGCGTGAAACAACGCGGCCAGGTACGCCTCATCGACAAGGTGGACGTTCGCCTGGTCGCTAGCGAAGACAAGTTTTGGGCTCACCTTCAGAACTTCAATGACAAGTACGTACACATCGGCGAAGACCTCGTCTACCGCTACGACCGACTCCTCCAGGGCGGCGCCTGGTCCCAACTCGACCTCATCTACGACGCCGAGGACGACGAAGACAAGAAGCGACCCTTCTACATCAAGTCACTTAAGCCTATTCAAGTCGCCGCATTCGACCGCGACGCATACCTCGATGGACGCCGACAGTTCAGCCGAGATAGTTGGCTTGACCTCGTGATGCGCACGATTGGCCTGGAACCAAATGAGTACAGCAACCGAGGCAAGCTGCTTGCGTTGACGCGGCTCATTCCAATGGCTGAGCGCAATTACAACTTGATTGAGTTGGGGCCATGGGGCACGGGCAAGAGCTTTGTGTACCGAGAATCCAATCCAAACGCCATTCTAATATCCGGCGGAAAGGTCACTGTCGCGCAGCTTTTCATCAACATGTCTAGCGGGCGCGTGGGCCTGCTGGGCACGTGGGACGTTGTCACGTTCGACGAGGTCGCAGGCCTGCAAATGTCCGACACTTCCGTCGTGAACATGTTGAAGGACTACATGGAGTCTGGGTCGTTTGCCCGCGGCAAGGAAGAGGTTCCTGCAGAGGCCTCGGTCGTCCTGATCGGCAATACGAGCAAGCCCCATACCGACCTGGTGCGCACCGCTCACCTGTTCGCGGATCTTCCTCCGGCCATGATCGACCCTGCTTTCCTCGACCGGATTCACTTCTACCTTCCTGGCTGGGAGACCCCGAAGCTTGAGTCACGCTTATTTACCAACCACTTCGGATTCGTCTCCGACTATTTCGCAGAGGCGCTACGACAGCTACGCAAGGACAGCTTCGTACGTGCAATCGACGAAGAATTTGCTCTCGGTGCCAGCTTGTCAGCGCGAGACGAGAAAAGTGTGCGGAAGACCGTTTCAGGCCTGCTCAAAATCCTTCACCCGCATGGCGAGTGGACGCGTGCTGAGCTGCGCGAGTACTTGGAGTTTGCGTTGGAGGGCCGGCGCCGCGTCAAGGAGCAACTCAAGAAGCTAGCGGCGCACGACTACGCCAAGACGGCCTTCAGCTACATCGAACGTGACACAGGACATGAGTATTGGGTTGACGTTCCTGAACAGCCAGACAAAACCGAAGACGCACTGGATGCAGTGCCGCAAGCCAAGGCAGTCGCAGATGTCGAATCCGTTCAGCGCGAATCAGTCTCAGTGCTGATCGAGCAAGGAGAGGGTCGTCACATCGAGTTCAAACAGACGGGTCGGTTGAATAGTCATACCGGGCAAAGGGATCCTGTGCTTGAGCAGATGGTTGTGAAGGCAGTCGCAGGCTTCCTCAACTCAGCAGGCGGAACCCTTCTGGTCGGCGTCAAGGATGATGGTGAGATCACCGGAATCGAGGCGGATCTGCCAACGCTGGGGCGGAAGGCAAATCTTGATGGTTATGCGCTTTGGTTAAGTAACCTGCTCGATAACAAGATGGGCCCCGCTGCAGTTGCCAATGCCGGGGTGTTCTTCGAGAGCTTTGGCGCAGCGACGGTTTGTCGGGTCGACGTCAAGGCTTCGTCTGCACCTGTTTTTGTCAAGGGGGTCAAAGGCGAAGCGGAACTGTTCGTTCGTCTCAACAACGCGACCCGCGGACTGAATGTTGCCGAGGCGCTCGATTACGTGCGAACGCACTGGGGCTGAGAGAGCCAGAGTTCGCGAACGCAGGCGAACCGCCCGAACGAGGCAGATACTCATCGCATGGCGGCTACTTCTTAACGGTACCGGCGAGCGGAGATGCCGCTCGTTGAATATTCGACGGTGTGAATCGCTTGGTGTGTTCCCGGCTGAATCCGACCAACGAGCCGATGCGCCGAGTTCGACTTGAGAGGGACCCATTTGGTGGTCCAGTCGCTATGCGGCTTGGGGTTGGTGGGTCGTGGTCCACTGTAAGGCGAACTCGGCTGGGCTGAGTTCGCCGTGGGCGGAGTGGGGCCGGTTGGCGTTGTAGTCGATCCTCCAATCCTCGATGATCACTCGGGCCTCTCGGAGCGAGTCGAACCGCCAGGAGTTGAGCAGCTCATCGCGCAGGCGGCCATTAAACGATTCGATCCAGGCGTTCTGCCAGGGTGAGCCGGGATCGATGAACAGTGAGCCGGTGCCGTTGAACCGGCACCAATCGTTGACCGCGTGCGCCACGAATTCCGGGCCGTTGTCAAAGCGCACGTAGTGCGGTGGGCCATGCATCAGGGCCAGACGCTCGAGGACATCAACCACGCCGTCGGCGTCGATGGACCGATCGACTTCGATAGCGAGGGCCTCACGGGTGAACTCATCGATCACGTTGAGCATCTTCAACGTTCGCCCGTCGGCGGTGGTGTCGAACTGAAAGTCCATCGCCCAGATCACGTTCGGCCTAATCGGGCACATCGCACCGACCGCGGTCCCGATACCAGTGAGCCGTTTCTTCTTGCGGCGCTGCGGGACTCGCAGGCCTTCCTCGCGCCACAGCCGGCGGACGCGTTTGTTGTTGATGTCCCAACCAGCTTTGCGGGCTGCGATCGCTGCTCGTCGCCAGCCCCAGCGGGGCCGGTCGATAGAGAATTTCCGCAGCCAGGCCCGCAGCTCGGCTTCCTCATCGCTGACCGGTGCCGGTTGCAAGCGCATCGTGGAGCGGTGAATGCCCACCACCGCACACGCGCGTCGCTCGGAGGCCCCGAACCGTTCGCGCAGCATCGCCACGGCGCTGCGCTTGCGGTTCGGGGTCAGAAGTTTCCCGACGAGATCTCCTTGAGCATGTCGATGTCGAGGGCCTGGTTGGCGACCAGCTTCTTGAGCCGGGCGTTCTCGGCCTCAAGCTCTTTGAGGCGTTTGGCGTCGTTGGCCTTCATCCCGCCGTACTGGGCCACCCAGCGATGCCAGGTCGACTCGGTGACCTCCAGATGCCGGCACACCTCGGACAGTTCCTGCCCCGTCCCGAGCAGCTTGTTGCCCTCGGCCAGCTTGCGGATGATCTGATCCGGCGTATGCCGCCGGCGCTTGTTCGCTGCCATGTCGTCGTCGATTCTTCCTGCCCAAACACTCGGGCAACAGAGTCGCACAACAACTGGACCACTACGAAGGGCTCACCTCAGACTGTCGGACAGATTTTTGTCACCCCAAAGATCGCCTTTTCGAGATTCTCGTGCGCACGCCGCGCGTGGTGACACTTGAGTGATTAGTTAAATAGTTGTCGCCAACTTTCTGAGTCTCCCCATAGCGACGAGTCAATCAGCGATGGCTGAATCGCCTGGCGCACACGGTCCTCCAGCTCCCCATCGAGGACGGCTCTACCAGCCATGGTTCCGACGCCGGCGACGATATCGGCGATCTGAATTCGCGGGTCATCGCGCGAGTCAGCCAGCACTATCGCTTCGATTGGCACTCTGATCGGGAAGTCCGGATGCGGGCTGTTTCCAGCACGGATCAACAGGGAACATGCCTCATCGGTCAGCACCGACTGCCGGTCATGCACAAGCACGATCGCCGCCCCGGTGGCTTCGTGCCACACTCTGGCTGTCTGCATCAATGCGGGGATCAGTGGATCCAACATCCTCAGTCCTTCATCGTGCCTCGACCCTTCGGTGATGGCATAGGCCTCCAGCTCCGTGCGGCCTTCCCATAGCCACTGCATTGCCGTCTCGACTCTCTTACGACGAGAAACCAGCCGTAGGTCGTCGATGGTTTTGAGCAGCTGTTCCAGCGTGGTTTTGGCCCCCTTACGTTGGGTGCTCCGCACGAAAGAGACGAACTCGCCTAGGAGGTTGTTCCATGTCTCCATTCCATAAGCCCTTGGCCCCTCAGCGAAGAGATCGCGAGCCATCTGGCGGGCGGCACCGGATTCATGCAGCTGAACTCCTTTGCGATAGGCGTCTTCTTCAATCACGAGGTCGACGACTTTGCAAACAGCCATGTATGCCTTATCGGTGATCGAGACCTTCACTCGCCCGTGCAATGCTCCGCCAGGTTCGAATAGTCGCAGCGTCCTCCCAATGTGTTTCCCCTTCAAGAGGCGCTGCGACTTCAATTCGGATCCACCAAAGCGGATGTCGCTCTGCAATGAAGCAATCAGCCGGCTCGCCTCGTCCAGGGAAAGGTCGGTGCTTCCGTGGGCAAAAACGCGGGAGGTGCCAGCCACCAGATTCTCGCCATCTGAGCCTGACTCGTCGCAGGCGATTTCGACTGACTCACCGCTGTTCACCGTGCGATCCTAGTCATCAGCTTGACATTTATGTTCGACGCTATCGTTCGGCCGCACCTGCCCGGGTTCCCTTCGCCGCGCCTCACGGGACCGACACCTCCTGATTATGTCGGGGACACCACATGAGCTGAGGCTGCCACGCCACTTTCCGTGAATCGCCCTGTATACAGGCCTCACGCCACCGCAGCCCGCGCCCCCAAGTACACCTCAGTAGGCATTGCCTGACGCAAATGCCACGTGATCGCCATCGGCCGGTCCCCTTCGTGCGAGACGTAGTCCGCCGGGCCCAAGAAGATGTACGGCGCGGCACCGAGCGCATTGGTCTTGGCCTCCCGCACGAACAGCAGAATGTGCGAGCCGTCGCGGCGGTGGTGGATGTAGCGCTGCCCGGTCGGCGACGCCGACGACGTGGTCGACTGCGACTCCCAGTGGAACAAATCCGGGCTCAGCGCGAAGTCCCGGTACATGGTCGTGGGTGAGTAATCGTTGTCCGACTTCTTCAAGGTGATGAGGAATGCATCGGCATTGATCGACTCGCACCGCGCCACCCCTTCGCGCATGGTGGCCGGCGTCCGCTTGTCCGACACCCAGCCGAGCCCGGCGAGAACCTCCTCACGCGAGTAGGTGGCATGCAGCGCTAGTGGCACCTCAGCCAACTCCGGCGCCACATCGCCTAGCGCGTACGTGCTGCGGTGCGCCGCATCGAAGGCGATGTCGACGACCTGACGCATCTCGTCAGCCACCGCCTCCCCACACAGCACATCGAGTCCCGCTGCGGCACTATCAAATCCGCCACCGTCTGGAAAGAGTGAGTAGAACAGCATTTCCGCCAACCGCTGCTCAATGACACTGCCGCCGGCCAGCAGTGCTCGATACGCTTCTGCGCGTCGTCGGTCATCCACATGCGCCAGTGCCTTCACCCGCTTGACCAATTCCGTCTCCCGCGGACCGGGTTCCTCCCCCAGCTTCCCCGCGTCGCGACAAAGCGTCGTCCACGACCGAACCGGCTGGGTACCCCGCAGAATGTCCTCGATGCCACGGCCCGACTCCTCCAGGTAGGACGCCAGCCGATCGTTGGGATGCGCCCGAATCTCAGACACCAGCGCCGCCTTCTTCGGCGACACCTGCTGACGCACGTTCTCCAGCACCAGCTTCTGCGCGACCCCGTCGAGCACGATCTGGCTACCCGATGGCAGGAACGGAAACCCCTGCTCGATCTGCTTTTCCAGCTGTTTGCGCCCCAGCCCGGTCAACGCGCGGAACCGCTGGTCGAACCGGAACTCCCGGCGCTGGTGTCCGACAAAGTCCAGTGCAGTCAGCACCGACTTGCCCGGGGCCAGCCGCAGCCCGCGACCCAACTGCTGTAGAAACACCGTCGTACTCTCGGTGGGCCGCAGGAACAGCACCGTATCGACCAGCGGAATGTCGAGGCCCTCGTTGAAGAGGTCGACCGTGAACAACACGTTGATCTCGCCGTTGCGTAACGCGGCGAGCGCGGCGCGCCGCTCAGCACTGTCGTCGAGGCCAACCACGGCTCGCGCCGGGATCCCCGCCGCCACAAACCGTTCGGCCATGTAGCGGGCGTGATCCACGCTCACGCAGAATCCCAACGCCCGCATGGCACCGACATCGGCAACCTTGTCGCGCAGCTGGTCGAGCACGATGCGGGTGCGCGCATCGTTGCCGGTGTACACCTCGCTCAGCTGGGCCAGGTCATAACCGCCGCGTTTCCACTGCAGCGTCTCCAGGTCGGTGCCGTCGTGGACGCCGAAGTAGTGGAACGGGCACAGCAGGTTCTGCTCGAGGGCATCCCACAACCGCAGCTCCGCGGCGACCCGTCCGCCAAAGAACGCCCGCACATCAATCCCATCGCCGCGTTCCGGGGTGGCGGTGAGCCCGAGCAGTTCTAGCGGCTCGATGTGGTCAAGCAGTCGGCGATAGGACGCCGCTTGCGCGTGGTGGAACTCATCGATCACCACGATGTCAAAATGCCCCGGCTCGATGGTGGAAAGCCGGTCCGCAGAAAGCGATTGGATGCTGGCGAAGACGTGGCGCCACCGGGCCGGTTGCTCCCCGTCGACCAATAGTTCGCCGAATGTCGCGTCAGTGAGCACCTCCTGATACATCCGGCGAGCCTGGGCCAGAATCTCCTTGCGGTGCGCGACGAACAGCAGCGTCAGGTCACGACCGTGCACCTCGCGCACCAGCCGGCGATAGTCCAACGCAGCGATCACCGTCTTACCGGTCCCGGTGGCCGCGACAATCAAATTGCGGTGCCGGTCATGCAGCACCCGTTCGGCGTCGAGTTGTTCGAGCAGCTCGGCTTGATAGGGCTTGGCGGTTACCTCCAACCCGGACAGCGTCACCGCCAGCGGGTCACGTTGCTTCTTCCCAGAAGCGATCTCCAATGCGCCGCGCAGCTTCTCACTGTCCTCGGACGGCCGATAGGGTTCGAATTCGCGGTTCTCCCAATAGGAGTCAAAGGTCGCACGGAACTTTTCCAGCAGGTGCGGGGTGGAGATCGCCGACAGCCGCACATTCCATTCCAGTCCGTCGACGAGCGCGGCGTGCGACAGGTTGGACGAGCCGACGTAGGCGGTGTGAAAGCCGGTGTTGCGGCGCAGCAGCCATGCCTTGGCGTGCAGCCGGGTGCGGTCGGTCTCGTAGTTGACGCGGACCTCGGCGCCGAACTCGTCGACCAGAGCATCGAGCGCTCGCGCGTCAGTGGCGCCCAAGTATGTCGTGGTGATGACCCGCAGTGGCACCCCGCGCTCACGCAGCTCTGTCAGTTCCCGCTCCAGCAGCCGCAGGCCGTGCCACTTGACGAACGCGCACAACAGGTCGACATGGTCGGCGCTGGCAAGTTCGGTCCGTAGTTCCGCCGCCAGCGTCGGCTCATTGCGGGCGTTGGTCATCAGCGCCGCATCGGACAGCGGTGTGGCCGGGCGTGGAAGTGCCAGGGTTCCGAGGGTTTTCGCGCTGACCGCGTCGAGGCGCCGGATCTTGGCCGGGTCGTCCTGGTGCAGGCTCTCGGTGAGCGCGTCCGCGTCGCCGAGCACCGCCAGGATGCTGCGGAGCAGCTCGGCGCGTTCCTCGGCGCTACGTGCAGCACGTAATTGGCGCTCGATGAGCGGAGTGAGATGACGGGCGATCGTTCCTGCCTGCTCAGCTTCATCGACCGTGCTGAGCTCGGGCTGCAGGTCGGGTCGCTGCCTCAGGGCAGTGTTGAGCCGCTCGGTGAGCAGGGATTCGTACAGGCCGACGTCCACGCGGGGAGGGTAGCGCGGTGTGGTGACACTGTCGGGGATGTTGCTGTTTCTTCCGAGCCGGCCGATCCCCACACTCCCAAGAAACCCGCGGGGAAGGCCACTACTCTGCGGTCGACCGCAGGTCGTAGCGCTATCTGAGATCGAACCGCCCGTCGCGGAACCGCTTTGGAGCCCGCGAGTCCACCAACTCCGTCCGATCCTCGGGATGCCGCCAGTAGTGCCGCACCAACCAGTACAGGGCCACACCGCGCGGCACGTATAAATTGAGGGCGCCGATTACCTTCTCGCTGCCATCGCGTAGGCACAGCACCACCGACCTGCCGGCCTTCTTGCCGTCCTTGGTCTCCGAATGATCCTTGATGTCGACAATGTCATCCCATTCCACCGCCCTGGTTTTGATCACGTCGGCGATCTCAACCGTTGCCGGTGTGACTTTGAGGTACCCGACCCCTCCACGCCGTACCCAGGCGATCAAGCCGATGGCGGCCCACACGGCAAAAGCCACGAACAGCGCAGGCGAGAAGATCTGCATCCCCCGCGACATGGGAATATCGATCGCGCCTCGCGGCACAAAGAAAGCGAGAAGCAGTGCCGATGGGCCCGCCACCGCGAATCCCGTCAGATACAGCATGCTGAATCGCTTATCCGGCCACACGGTAAACCCTGTTGCGTCGCTGGACGTCCGCGTCTGCGTCTTGCCGGCTGCCGCCAGCAGCAGCGCAGCCATCATCAGGATGGGAAACGTGACGAATCCGAAAGTCAAAACCGTCGTCAAGTAATTGCCGCGCAGTCCGGCAAGGATCCCGCGGATAATGAAATAGGCCACGCCCGCGAATACGGCTAGGGCCACCCAGAACACGCGCTTGCCAGCTTCTGCCCAGTTTTTTGGTTCGGGGAGATTCAGTTCGGGCACAGGGCGTCCCCGACGAACTTGCCCATCTCTGAGCCACCGAAACCTCCGAGAAGGCCACCCGCAATTGCGAACGTCGGGACGGCAGCTGGCGCGAATGGACCTGTCGCGAGCCCCAATGCTGCACCGCCTTCCGCCAACGCCCAGCCACCACCGCCACCGGCTGCACCCGCAACCAGCGCGATGCACTTGTCTTTGTCAGAATCCGCCATAACGTAGTCGAACACCGTCGTTGCCGCTGTTAGCGCGGGACCACCGTACTTCATGGTCTTACCGACGTTCTCTAAGGATTCGGCAGTGACCATCGGCAACGAGCCGCCGTGTGCGATGTGTTTTTCCAGGCCTGACATCCCCGCCGTGGTACTCGTCGAGAACTTATCGATCAAATCCACGGGCACTGTACTTGGTTGCCCCGCCGGCGGTGTGAAGGTCGCACTCCGGTACCCGGACGAGTCCCTAGACATCAAGAGGTTCGATTGATTTGCATAGGTGATCGACGTGTAGTCGGTGCCGGTTCCCGCATCGCGCCAGGAACTCGTCGTCGCCACCCGCTCACCGTTCTTGTCGAACTCCTCGATCTGGTAGAAGTTCTGTTTACTCGGCCAATCGAAAGGATCCATTCGCGTGGTCACCGCCTTGCTGCCGTCCTGTTTGATGACCGTCTTCGTCTCCTCGCCGTTTTTGTTGGTTGATTCGATGATTTCGCGGACATGCATCTGCTCATCGGCAGACCGGATCGCCTCCTGGCCCACCACCCCAACAGGTGTCGTCGGGTCAGGTACCTGATCAGGAGGCCGCTGCGCCGCCGGAAGCAACAAACCGCCGAGATCAGTTGCCGGCCCCGGCTCGATGTACCCGAACTCATGGCCAGCAGCCACCACCGCGTTTGCCGTCGCATCGTCAGCGTCGCCAACTGCGATCAGCATGCGGTTGATGGCCCCCTGCTCCTCCAGCGCCAACGCTTGCAGCTTGGTCATCTCCTCCTCTGACATCAGCGACGGGTCCACCAGTACCACCCACTGATCAGTCACATTCAGCGGGCCGGCGTCGACCTCGTCAGCCTTCGCAAGCAACGTCCTGCGCGCACTCCCAATCGACTCCGCACCACCGCTGAGCGCAGCCGCCACAGCGTCGGCGTAGCCAGAAAATTTGAGCGCATCGCGCTCTGCACGGGTGAACATCGCAGCGGCCGCTTCATGGGAACGGCCCGACCATGACTTCATCGCGGGCATTTCCTGGCACGATTGATTAATTCCCTGCACCGCACCCGAGACGGATCCCGCAGCCGACTTGATCGCAGCTGCGGACGTGGTCAAGGAGTCTGGATTCCAACCAATCAAGGTGGGACGAGATGGCAACATCGGTTAGAACAATCCGTCGAAGTCGCTGCCGAGCGCGTCATCCGTCACCTCGAAAGCATCGCCCGCGCCACGGACCGCCTGCCCCATTTTGGTGACGTTGTCGGCGAGCTTGATGGCCGCATTCGAGAAGTGCTCACCGACGGTTCGCGCGGCCCACTGCGTGGTTGAACCTGGAAGGCCATCTGCCGCCGACGTTGCCTTGCTACCGACGTCCGCAGAAGAAATCGTCGAACTTGCGGCATCTGCCTGACTAGCCAAGGTCCTCAGGACCTCCGGATCCACCAGCATCATCGACCTCCCCGAATACATGTGCCGATATCCATTGTCACCGATGACGGCCACCGCGCTATGCACCAGTTTCCACCGGGCGAGCCCCTTGGCCGACGGCTGATCAGCTTTTCAGCTGCCGTTGACGAGCAGCGATTCGTACGTTCCCGGGTCCAAGGCTGGCGCGCGGTGCGGTGACACCGCAGACGCCACTCAATGTCAGACCCTTCCACCAGAATCCGGACATGAGCCGCCGCAACCGCCAAAAGCGCGCCGCCAAGCAGAGGGACCGCCGGCGCACAACGACCCACCAGAAACGCTGGCACACCGATCCCGGGTACGACCGGGTCGCCCTGCTCGACCGCCTCACCGCGGCGCTGTACAACTACGCGATGTGTCCCGACCACGACGCGGAATTCCACGCCGCTGAGCTGCTCGACGAGTTCCCGGGCCGGACACACGATCTCGACCTTGCCGCCGACGGCACTTTGGCCGGTGCCATCAGCAGAGCGTGGCAGGTGGGTTGGTCGCCCAACGACCTGCACGAGTTCGCTCGTCGCCGTCTCGACGCAGCGGCAACCGGCTACCTGGACGAGGCCATCGTTCGCGAGTCGCGGCACTATCCCGTCACCGCACTACACCCGCGATGGCGCGCCGAGCTCGCCGCGTTACACGTGGACATCGATCACGGCGCTCCGCAGATGTGGGACTGGGCGAACACGAATGCCGTCGACCATCACGGAGCGTTGACGGTCGTACTGAAGGTACTGCGGCTTCTGGCAACCCTTACGATCCTGGAACCCTTTCTGCCGTTGCCCAGTGAGCACCAGCACTCGACGATCCCGGTGAACACGGCCGATGCGAAAGCGCTCAGCCGCGTGCGCGGACTACTCGCCAAGGCAGAGGCCACCAAGTTTCCCGAAGAAGCGGAAGCGCTTTCAGCCAAGGCGCAAGAACTGATGAGCAGATACTCGTTGCACCACGCGATTCGAGACCACGAGCGTGGCCGCGTAGCGGAGGCCATCGCTCGGCGGATCTGGATCGACAACCCCTACGTCAGCGCCAAGGCGGCACTGGTGCAGTCCGTGGCAACGGCCAACCGGTGCCGCATGGTGTGCGCGGAAAAGATCGGGTTCGTCGCCGTCATCGGGACCGAGTGCGACCTGGAATTCGTTGAACTGCTCGCTACTTCGCTATTGGTCCAGGCCACCCGGGCGATGCTGCGCGCGGGCCGAGAAACCAGCGGCGGACAGACCCGGACACGATCGTTCCGCCAATCGTTTCTGCTCTCCTACGCCAACCGCATCGGTGAACGCCTCGCCGCCACCTCCGCGACAGTTGCCACCGAAGTGGATCGCAGCACTCTGCTTCCGGTACTGGCAGCACGCAGCCAGGCCACCGATGACCTCACCAACCGCCTCTTCCCAGCGACTGCTCCCCGTGAAATGTTGGCCTCCAGCGGTGCTGGATGGACGGCCGGACGGATTGCAGCAGACCTTGCGCAGCTGGAGGTGCGTCGCCCGATCGCGGGATGATCGCGGATTTGTACGCCGAAACGCGAGGAGCCTGGCTGGCCCGCCGCATGGACGGGCCAGCCGGACGGAAACCGTCACGGGCACTCCTCCGAAACCCGCACCACCCCAAAATCGACCTTGGTGCTTACGGTGAACTTCGCCCCGGCCGGCGGAGTCGAGCTACACACCTGCCAATTGCGGTCGCTGATCTGCGCCCGTCCCTTGCCGGTGAGATCGGTTGAGCTGCTGAACCACACCTCACCATCGGTCAACGATTGGATCGCATCCTGCGCACCCTGCAGGTCCATTCCGATCAAATTCGGCATCGACCATGTCGGCTCCGCGGATGCCGCCGGGCTCAGTGCAATAGCCACGCCAACCGTCGCCGCGGCGATCAACACACTATTCATCACAACCTCCTGGTTTCGAAGTGAACCGCGCATCGTTGCATCCGCCACCGACAACCCAGTACGTCGCCGTATGGGCCAACCGGGGCGAACGCTGAAGCCCCGAACTTGTCGGCAGCCTGTTGTACGTTCTCCTGTTCGCCTGGCATCGGTGCCCGGGCGTGAGACAGAAAGAACACCGTCATGAGCACTCCCTATCAGCAGCCCACCGACCCGAATCAGCCTGCCGGGCAGGGGTTCCCTCAGTACACGCCACCTCGGGCGACGAAGCGCAAGTGGCCGGCGATCGTCATCGGCGGCGTCGTGTTCCTGGCCGTCATGTCCGCCTTCTCCGACAAGGACGACAAGAAGCAGGACACGAAGCCCAGTGCCGCACTCGCGACGCAGGCCCCAACCGACGAGGGCACCCCAACAGCCAGGCTCAACACCGCGGTCCGCGACGGCAAGTTCGAGTTCGTCGTCAAAACGGTGCAGCCTGGCCTGGCCGAGGTCGGCGACAATCCCTACCTGCGCGAGCAGGCTCAGGGTCAGTTCGTGATCGCGACGCTCAGCGTGCAGAACATCGGTGACCGGGCACAAGGGTTCAGTCCGTCCAACCAGAAGTTGATCGACGCCCAGGGCCGCAGTTTCGAAACCGATTCGTCGGCTCAGATCGCCCTGGGCGATTCAGATATCCCGATCTGGGACGACATCAACCCCGGCAACGCCGTCGACGTGTCCCTGGTCTACGACATGCCGGCCGCCGCGGTGCCGGCACGCATCGAATTGCACGATTCGATGTTTTCCGGAGGCGGCACGGTGGAGCAGACGCCGTAGCTCGTCACACCGGGGCCGGCCCCGCTTGGCCGGCCCCGGCAGCGCGGATCAGCCCCGAACCGAGATCGGCACCGGCATATGCAGGGCGAGTTGGCCTTCCGTGACGACATCGAACTGAATGGTCTTGATCGGTTTGAGCGCTCGCAGATCGTCCGCCATCCGTCCCTGCCCGATCTGCAGATCCACACCCCGCGGGAACCGCGCGGCTCCGGCCGAGAGCACGTTGGTCTGACTCAACGTGGAATGCCACGCACCGCCAAGTGACGTGTAGGACGTGAGCGTCGAAACCCGCTCCCCCGTCCCATACTTCGCCTGAGCCGGCGTGACAGCCGACAACCCGATATCCACCCCACCGGCGTCGTTCCCAACGCGCGCGACTACCCGGTCCGCGTCGATAGTGACGTCGAGTTCCGTCACCCACTTGGGGAAGCCATACCCGTCATGCCCGCGCACCTGGGCGATCTCGGTGCTCACCGGCAGCGACAGCACATACGAATGCAGGTGATCGTTGGCCAGGCTGCTCGCAAGGTCGGCGAAACCCAATTTGCCGTGCCGCGCCGGCCGGACGGCGACGCCGACGGCGGCCTCGGTGTAGAAGTCGATGTCGCAGACGTCGTAGCGGAAGAACATCACCGACACCAGACCGATCCCCGGTGCAACCTCCAGGGGTGCAAGCGCTTTGGGCAACCGGGTACGGATCTCGCGGGAGCGAGCCAGCATGACCAGCCGTGCCGTCGAGATGCGGTAGTAGAAGTTCGGGGTCAGCGTCGGGCCGATCACCGAGTTCACCTCGGCCTTGGGTAGCTTGCGAAAGAAGTCGACGCTGGAAACCCGGGGATCGCGCTCGATCTCGTCGAGATCGGTCTGCATCCGAAACCGGTCGTACAGACCGCCTTTGGGCACGGCGACGAGGTGCCCGCCGAGGTCGACCTCGACGACGTCCTGAACCGACATCAGACCCTCCCCACATCCGCCACGAGTCGCTCAGCCAACTTCTCCGAGGACTGCGGGTTCTGCCCGGTGTAGAGGTTGCCGTCGACCACGACGTGGGGGCGCAGCGGAAGCAGCGCCTTGGAGTAGTCGATGCCGAGCTCTTTCAGCCTGCCCTCCAAGAGCCAAGGCGCCTTCCACCCGAAGCTGTTCAGGTGCTCCTCCCGATTCGACAGCCCGGTCATCCGCCGGCCGGCGAACGGCGACACCCCGTCCGGCCCACCAGCGGCCAGGATCGCCGCCGGTGCATGGCACAGCAGCGCGAGTGGCTTGCCGGATTCCAGACGGTGCGCGAGCAGCGCACCAGAAACCGGGTCGTAGGCGAGGTCCTCCATCGGGCCGTGCCCGCCGGGGTAGAACACCACGTCGTAGTCGTCGGCGTTCACGGTGTCGAGTGCCACAGGATGGGCCAGCACGTTCGCGATGCTGTCGAGATAGCTCTTGACCTCCCGGCGCTTCCACGGCATGCCGCCGGAGATGCCGAGGCTGAGCTGGTCCAGCGTCGGAGCATTACCGCCCGGCGTCGCCACCGTGATCTCCCACCCGGCCTCGGTGAAAATCTGGTGCGGCCGCGCCACCTCTTCGGCCCAGTACCCCGACGGATGCACCGTCCCGTCGTTGAGTGTCCAGCGGTCGGCCGCCGAGATCACCATCAGAACTTTCGTCATGGTCCGTCTCCTCTTAAACGTGTTGCGTGCCAACGACGCGGTCTGTCCGCGGCCGGGACCTCAACCACCGTGAGTACCCACGAAGGGCACGCCTCGACACCAATTGATCGGCGACCAGCGCGAACGCCGGGCCTATGTTGAGTGCGGGCGTCTTCCCCGCCCCGAGCCGGCGCATCTGGTAGCGGACCATCGCCATGCTGGCCGTGGAGGCCAGCGACTTGTCCGACCAGGTCACGGGCTTCAGGCGTCCGTTCGCCTCCGCGCCCCGGCGCCAGCGCGCGGGCAGGTCGGGGGTTTCGGCGAGCGCGGTGGCCATGCCGACCACGGCGACGCCACTGGCCAGCACCCGCTCGGCAGTCGTGCGCCGGGTGATCCCACCGGTCAACATGAGCGGAATAGGGCTGCTCACGGCGAGCTCGGCCGCCAATTCCAGGAAGTACGCCTCGCGGGCCTCAGTGCGCTCATCGGCCGGGCGGCCGGTCATGGCCGGGCTTTCGTAGCTGCCGCCGGACAGCTCGACCAGGTCAACGCCGAGCGGCGCGAGCATGTCGATCACCTTGCGAGCGTCGTCAGCGTCGAAGCCGCCGCGCTGGAAGTCCGCTGAATTCAGTTTCACCGCAACGGAAAAGCCCGGCGACACCTCGGCACGGATCGCGCGAACGATCTCCAGGAGCAAACGGGCGCGGTTCTCCAGCGAGCCGCCCCACTCGTCGGTGCGGGTGTTGACGAGCGGCGACAGGAACTGCGACAGCAGATAGCCGTGCGCGGCATGAACCTCGACGCCGTCGAACCCGGCCTGCTCGGCACGCCGCGCCGTGGTGGCGAAGCGGGTGATGGTGTCGCCGATCTGCTCGGCCGTCATCGCGACGGGCTGGCCGAATCTCTTGGAGTGCCGGCCCAGGTCGACCGCGACGTCCGACGGCCCCCACACCACGCCCGGCATGTTGGCCTGGACCTGCCGGCCGGGATGGCTGATCTGCATCCACATCGCTGCACCGTCGCGCCGTCCTTCCCGCGCCCACGCCGCGAACGGTTCCAGCGGTGAGTCCGCATCCAGCACGACGCCACCCGGCCCGGTCATGGCCTCGGCATGCACCATGACGTTGCCGGTGATGAGCAGTCCGGTTCCGCCGGCGCCCCACTGCCGGTACAGCGCGATCAGGCGCTCATCCGGCAGCTGCACCCGTCCGGCCATGCCCTCTTCCATGGCCGCCTTGGCGATCCGATTGCGCAACACCTGACCGGACTTCAGCTGCAGGGGCGCGAACAAAGCCTCCGACGTGCTCGACATGCAAACTCCCTATAAACAATGTTGACAGTGCTTACTTCTGCTTGGTGCTAACATACGACCAAGATGTAAGCGGTGTCAACACTTGTGAGGAACGTCCCGTATGGCCACGTCAACAAGGTCGTATCATCACGGCGACCTGCCGAGCGCGCTCGTGCAGGCCGCGCTGGAACTGCTCGAGGAAGGCGGCGCGACCGAGCTGTCCCTGCGCGCGGCGGCCCGGCGTGCGGGCGTATCCACCGCCGCGCCCTACCGTCATTTCGCCGACCGCGACGCTTTGTTGTCCGCGGTCGCCGCGGTGGGCTATCGCGATCTGGCCGCCCAATTGGCAGCAGCGAGCCCCACGCCGAAAACTCCGGACGATCTCGCCGACATCGCCATCGCCTACGTGAACTTCGCGCTGAAACGCCCCGGTCTGTTCCGGGCCATGTTCGCCGAACCCTGCGATCCCACCAGCCCCGAACGGGTCGCTGCAGTGGAGGCCATCAGCGAGTACCTCAGAGCGATTGTGCAGCAGGCGATTCCCACGTCAGATCCGGATGCGATGGCGAATGCCGTGTGGGCGCTCGTTCACGGCCTGGCGTTCTTGCACCTCGACGGCAAATTCGATGCCGCGTCCCCCGAGACCATCTCCACGACAGTGCGCGCAGCGGTGTCGGCGGCGCTCGGGCAACTCACCTGACGGGGTCGCTAACCTCTGCAGCATGGAGTGGCCACACGACGATGTCCTTCACGCGTGGTGGGTCCAGCCGAACCGGCTGCTGGCCGGTGAATACCCGGGTGCCACCACACCCGAGAACGCAGAAGCCAAGATCCGCGTCCTGCTCGACGCCGGAATCGACACCGTCATCGACCTCACCACCGAAGGTGACCGTCTGACGTCCTACCGAGCGCTGCTCCGCGCAGCGGCCGAGAAATCCGGGCGCACAGCGCGGCACTTCGCGCATCCGATTCCTGACTTCGGCGTCATCGATGATGCGGGCTACGACGCAATACTGACGCGCATCCACTCCGAGTTGGACGCCGGCCGAAATGTATACGTGCACTGCTGGGGCGGGAAGGGCCGGACCGGCACAGTGATCGGGTGCCTGCTCGCTGAATCCGGATTGAGCTACGACGATGTCATCGCACGCATCGCCGAACTACGCGCAGGGACAAGGAAAGCCGCATACGCCTGCCCAGAGTCCGCTGCGCAGCACGACCTTCTGCGAGCGCGCTGCGCCCGGTAGATGCCGACGCCGGCCGCGAGCGCGGAAGCCCCTACCAACTAGCCGGCGAGTAATCCTTCAAGAAACACCCGTGGAGATCCTCGCCCAGTTCGCCCCGCACAATCGGGTCGTAAACGCGCGCAGCACCATCCACCAGATCCAGCGGTGCGTGGAAGCCTTCCTCGGCCAACCGGAGCTTGGTCGGGTGCGGGCGTTCGTCGGTGATCCAGCCGGTATCCACGGCGGTCATCAGAATGCCGTCTTGCTCGAGCATCTCCCCCGCACTCGTGCGGGTCAGCATGTTCAGCGCGGCCTTGGCCATGTTGGTGTGTGGATGCCCAGGCCCCTTGTAGCCGCGGCCGAACTGGCCTTCCATCGCCGACACGTTCACCACGTACTTGCGTCGGGCGGGTGAGGCGGCAAGCGCCGGGCGCAGCCGGCTCACCAGAATGAACGGCGCGGTCTGATTGCACAGTTGCACCTCGAGGAGCTCCATCGCGTCGACCTCGTGCACGCGCTGGGTCCAGCTGTTGACCGACGCGGTATCGGGCAGCAGCCCACCGGCGTCGATGGCAGTCCCGGCGGAGATCCGCTCGGGCGAGGCGCTGCGCGCGGTCAGGGCCAACTCGGTGAGCGCGTGCGCCGATGGATGCTCGCCGAGGCTGCCGGCCAGGGCGTGCGGGTGGGCGTCACTGACATGGTCGAAGGTGATCACGTCCACCAACGCCGGCGGCGGTGTGCGCTCAGCTTCGACCAGCGCGGCGTATGAGCCGGGCGGGCGGCGCACCGTCTGCGCGGCGTTGTTGATCAGGATGTCCAGCGGTCCCTGCGCAGCTACCTCGTCGGCCAGAGCGACCACCTGGGCCGGGTCACGCAGGTCGATGCCGACCACCCGCAGCCGGTGCAGCCAGTCCGCGCTGTCCTCCATCGCGGCGAAGCGGCGCACCGCGTCGTTGGGAAACCGCGTCGTAATGGTCGTAAAAGCGCCGTCGCGCAACAGCCGCAGCGCGATGTACATGCCGATCTTGGCGCGCCCACCGGTGAGCAGGGCACTGCGCCCGGTCAGGTCGGTGCGGGCATCGCGCTTGGCCCGGTTGACCGCGGCGCATTCCGGGCAAAGCTGGTGGTAGAACGCGTCGACGACGGTGTGGTGGTTCTTGCAGATGTAGCAGGCCCGCGAGCGCAGCAGCGTGCCCGCACTGGCCCCGACCGCGGTGGCCACCAGCGGCAGACCCTGCGTTTCGTCGTCGATCCGTCCGGGTGCGCCGGTGGCGGTGGCCGCGATGACGGCGCGGTCCGCGGTCGCGATCGCATCACGTCTGGCGTCCCGGCGGGCCTTCTTCACCGCCTTGAACAGCTTCGCGGTGGCCTGGCGCACAGCAACGGCATCGGGATGCTCCGGCGGCAGCGCCTCCACTTCGGAAAGCACCCGCAGGCACGTGCTGAGCTGGTCGGGATCGATCGCGGTCACCATCGAAGGGTACGGGGGTTGGGGCCAAAACCCGCTATCGAGCGAACTGGCCTACAGGTAGAGGTGGTAGGTGCGGTGTTGTGGCGAACGTGCAGGTTTTCCACGTGATGTGTGCAGGTCTGGCCGGAAAAGCTGCACGTTCGTCACAGCGCCCCGCACGGGACATAGGAGCGGAACCGCCGGCAAAACGTTGAGCCCCAGATATCAGTCGTAGATGACGTCGAGCCCCCGCCGCCGAAGATCGGCCAAGGTGTCCCGCATGCCTTGCAGCTGCTCGGGTGAATGGCCTACCCAGTCGGTGATCTCCCCGACGATTCGCACCGGCTCACGGGTTCGGTAGGAGCGGGTCGGGTTGCCGGGAAGCTTCTTGTCGGTGACGTTCGGATCGTCCTCCAGCGCACCCTCGGGTTCGACGATGTAGATGCGGCCCCGCCCCTCACCGACGGCCATCTCGGCTCCCCACACCGCGGCATCCAACGTGCGGGTGACGTACACGTGGTTCATGATCCGGCCCGCTTCGTAATTCGATTCGCGTCCGGGCACCAGGCGATCACCCACCGCCAGGTCAGCCTTGGTGCCATGCAGCAGCGCACCCGACTCGTGCACTTCGAACGGTTTCGGCGTACTCGTCACAATCTCCCCCATCTGGTCACGGACCGACAGATTGTGCAGCACGACAGGGGCCTTGCCACAAGCCCCACCCCCGGCCGTATATTGAGAATGGGAAGAGATCCGCGACGTCAGTCGCGCTCCGCCGTACCTCTCAGAGTTGGTCGAGAAGGCCGTCGCCGAGACTGGTTAATCTCGTGAAATGAGTTCCGGGCCAATAGATCTGCCCGCAATCTCCGCAGCGGACGAAGTCGTCGTAATGGCGGCGGGTCAACGGCTCAAGGCGGTCGGACACCTCATCCTTCGTCACCGCGGCCAACACCCCGTTGCACCGTAGGCACCGGGAGAACGGCGCCACCCGCCGTCTCAGGTCCAGCCGCCGGATGACCTCCAGCGTCTGTTCCTCCGGCTGCTCGGAGTGGACGAACAAGCCATGCGTGATCGCCCGACGCTTCAACAGGTCGCGGTCGCGGGTCAGCAAGATCCGCTGCTGCTCCAGGCTGATATCGGCCAACGTTTGATCGTCGGCGTCATTCGACCACCAGACGTCGAACCCGAGTACCCGGAGCAGCCGCGCCAGGGGACCAAGTTTGACGTCGATCACGAACCGCGGATCACGCAGTGGCTCGGGCCGTAGCCGAGTCGTCGTCTCGATATCGAGCGCCTCGAACATCGGGTACACCGCAATGCGCTCCCCGGCCGCCGGTCGGTGCCCGAAGCCCACCGGTTCCCCGTTCACCAGGATCAGGTCGATCTCGGTGCGCGGAATGCCCATGGCCTCCAGGACATCCTTGACGGTCTGATGGCTCTGACAGGGACGGCGCACGGTCCGGCCGCGCGAGCCGGCCTCCAAGAAGTCGATGAGCTCGGCGTATGCCCTGACCGTCACGAAACCGGTCATATCGCCATGGTTGCGCGCACGGCCGCCGGCTGCAATCCGCCGTACCTGGCGGGCCGAGCGTCAACACGCGCCGTGACAAGACACCCCGTGTGTTGAAGTCACCGGCAGAATCGCGGTGTGGCCGAGTTAGTCATAGCCCTCAACCCCGATGAAAGCTCCCGGCTGCGCTACCTGCTGCGGATTCCACAACCCGGTGGTGACCTGCTCTTTCGGACGTCGGGGACGTGGCCCCGAGCCAAGGCGCTGTATTGCCATCCCGTCGGGCTTGATGAGTGGCCGTCCGACGCGGTGATCGTCGAACGCCTCGAAATGCGGTCGTGCCAGCGCCGGGGTGCGGCCATCGACGTCATTTTGCAGCGGGCTCGGGAGAACCGCTCCCAGCTGGTGTTCACCACCGCCCGCGGCCGGGACGCGGTGTTCTGGCAGTCGCCGCGCACCCGCAAGCAGGCGCGCCCGAACGTGCGGACCCCGACGGCACGCGCCCAGGGCATCGACGAGCTGCAGATCGTGATCGACAGCCACGAGCGCTACGCCTACAAGTTCGGCGCTCAGCAGGTCACCACCGTGCAGCAGGCGCTGCCGTGCGGAGATTACGGCGTGGTCATCGACGGCATGCTGGTCGCCAGCGTGGAACGCAAATCCCTGGCCGATCTGACCTCCAGCCTCACCAGCGGCAGACTGCGCTATCAACTCGCCGACCTGGCCGCCCTCCCCCGGGCAGCGGTCGTCGTCGAAGACCGCTACTCGCAGCTGTTCAAACTCGACTACGTGCGTCCCGCTGTGGTCGCCGACGGGCTCGCCGAAGTGCAGGTCCGCTGGCCGAACGTCCCGATCGTGTTCTGCGAAGCCCGCCAACTCGCCGAGGAATGGACCTACCGGTTTCTCGCGGCCTCACATGCCTGGGCACTCGCAGAACAATCTGCGCTGCAACGTATTTCACAAGTACGCGTCGACGTCACCGTCGTCGATCAAAGCACACCATCCTCCCAACCGAGCACCGCCGACGTCCGAGCCTGGGCCCGCGAAGCAGGCTTGACAGTTCCCGACCGCGGCCGCCTCCGCCCCGACATCTGGCAGGCATGGCAGGACGCCCACTGACCCGCCCGAAGCTGAAGCTGAGGCACGCCTCGCCATGCGTGATATTTCGAGCATTCCGACCATTAGGCCCAATGATCGAAATAGTGAGCATTCAAGGTATTGATTGCTATGCTCGATAAATGCATCACGAAGCACTGCTATACGACACCGCAGAGTTCGGTGAGCGTATCCGTGCCCTCCGTCATGCAAAGGGTCTACGTCAGGACGAACTCGCAGACCGCATCGGGGTCACCCGGATGACGATCTCGCGCCTCGAACGCGGTGAATCCGTCAGCGTCGACACGGCGTTGCGGGCATTGTCGGAATGCGGCCATGCGATCGCGATTGCACCCAAATTCGCACGCGTAGCGGTGCTCGATGGCCACTAGGTCACTCAACGTGTGGCTGTATGGAACGCACATCGCGCAGCTACGAGAGCCAACGCGATTCCGTTACCGCCTGGACTTCACCGAAGATGCCCTGGATACCTTCGGTGAAGGCAGTCGTGTGCTGTCGCTGGCGCTACCGATCACTCGCCGGCCGGTCGCTGACAGCAAGAGCCCCGGCGCTGGGATGCCGGTATCGGCTTTTCTCGCGGGTCTCCTACCCGAAGGCAATCTGCGCGAACAGATCGCCGCTGACGCTCGGGTGCCCGTCACCGACAGCATGGAGCTGCTTCGCCGAGTCGGGGCCGAATGCGCTGGAGCCGTACAGATTCTCGACACCAGGTTGGCTCCCGGTCCGGGTCATGTCCGCCGGCTCACCGAGGACGAAGTAACACGGCTCATTGCGGACCTGCCGACCTATCACCTGCCCGAGGGCGCCACACCGCAAGCGTCATTGGCCGGCATCCAGGACAAGGTGCTACTCACCACATTCGATGACGGCAGCTGGGGTTGGCCCGAGCAAGGTGCCGCCTCGACGCACATCATCAAACCGGAACCCTTGAGCGGAGCGCTTTCCCACCTCATCCAGACCGAGAACTGGGCATTGCACGTCGCCCGCGCCGCCAACTTAGCAGCTGCGGAATCGCGGCTCGCAACATTCGAAGACCGCGCGGCGATTGTTGTCACCCGCTACGACCGCACCGCAGCTGGACAACGTCGGCATCAAGAGGACTTCTGCCAGGCGATAGGCCTTCCGCCACAAGCCAAATACGAAAGTACCGCCGAGTCCAAACGCCATGGGTCGCGCCTCAAGCGGATCGCCCGGACAGCCGCCGCGCGTGCCGCAGACCCCGATGATCTTCGCGCAACGCTGCTGCGAGCCGTGACATTCAATGTCGTGATCGGCAACGGAGACGCGCACTCCAAGAATTACTCACTGATGATCGACCAACGGGGTCAGGTATCCCTGGCACCGCTCTACGACGCGGCACCGACCGCATATCTTGATTCCAAGTACAAGGGCACCGGGCATGTCATCAATGGCAAGACCTCGATCGACGTTATCGACGTCGACGACCTGGCACGAGAAGCAGCCTCCTGGGGAATGTCTGAGCGTCGTGCAGGCTCAATCGTGCAGTCCTGCATGGAAGATGTGCACGACGTGATCGATTCGGTGCCCCTGCCGCCAGGGGCTGAGCGCGTCAAGCCCAACCTCGAGGCGATGTGGGTTCGGCGTGCCTGGCCAACAGGCAACGTCAGCACTGCATAGACGGCCGCACCTGGGCAGCGTCGAACAATCGGCATAGCGTGAGGACATGACAGAGCCCGCGGTCACCGTGGCCCACCCGCCGAAGGCGATGCTGCGCGTCGTCAACCCGATCCTACGAGTGCTGGTGCGGACGCCGTTCACCGGCTCCGCGCGCAAACAGTTCATGGTGCTGACGGTGCGCGGCCGAAAGACCGGACGGCAGTATGCAATTCCGTTGAGCGCACACGTCATCGACAGCACTCTCTATGCGCTGACCGACGCGGCATGGAAATACAACTTCCGCGACGGCGCCACCGCCGAGGTCCTGCACGACGGGCAGTCAACATCCATGCACGGCGAACTCATTCACGATCCCGCGACCGTGGCGGATCTGTTTCACCGCTGTGCCGAGTCCTATGGCGTCAAACGCGGCCAGCGGATGATGGGGTTGACGTTCCGCGATCAGCGCATCCCCACGCTGGAGGAGTTCACCGACGCGGTCGACCGAGAGCACCTCGCCGCGATCAAGCTGACGCCCGTTACTTGAGGCAGGTGTCGAACTCGTCGCGGATGCGCTGCTGCAGCGCCAACGCTTCCGGCACGAGCGGTTCGGACTTCGTGCGGTCGCCGTTGAAGTACTCGCATTTGCCGATCATGGCGCTGCCCGCCCAACGCGGCTCGTCGAAGCGGGCCCGGTCGCCGTTCCAGCCCCAGGTGAGACTGACAGGATGCTCCGGACCGGCCTCGGTCGCGTGGATGGTCCGCACTATGTCCTGGTAGGCGGTCGCCCGGCTCGGCACACCGAAGGTCAGGTGCACGACCCGTCTGTCCCGGACGCTGACCCACCCAGGGTCGACGGGCGCCGCCGCAGCCAATTGCCGGTCGATGCGTTGCTTGTCGGCCGGTGACAACCGGGTGAAGATCTTCCAGTGCGCATCACCGACCCGGTCGCCTGGGGAGACTTCGATGTCGCTGGGTGGCCGATCGGCGAAGATCCGCAGGATCGCGTCGACGGCGGCACCAGATTCCTCGGCATCCCGAACCTCGATCTTCGATGCATCGGGCCCGGCGCCGCTGAACCATCTGATTTCTCCGGCCGGAGCCTCGGACCGAAGGCGACGCACCAGCCCGGTCACCTGCTCGACGTCATCGGGTAGATCGACGCTTCCGGAGATCGAAGTCCATTTGGCCACACTGATCTTCATCGACTGGTCGAACTTCGCGAAATCGTTGCCGCGTAGCTCGTCGAGTTGGGCGGCCACCGCGCCGACCTGTTGATCGGTTGCCTGCTCCATGGCAACGTCGAGTTCGAACCGAGTGCCTTCCAGGATGCCGTTGTCATAGATCACGTCGACTTCGGTTACCCCCGGCATCGCCGCGATGCGGTTCTTGATGTCGAGTGCTTCCTGTTCACGGTCGGGCGCACCGGTGCAGCCACTCACGCCAATCATCACCGCGGCGAGCAGCGCGGCGCCAACGGGGGCGAATCGCATGGTGATGAGCCTACGGCCGGTGCCGTCACCGGCGACGCGCCAATTCGGCCTACGGGACCCGCAAACGCGAATCGACTTGTCGGCACCCCGCGCTACGTTCGCCTGTTCGCCAGTCGAGGAGGCACACGATGGTCGAGAACACCCCGGGTGTGGGGAGCCGTTTCGGCAAGTACGAGCTGACTGCGCTGCTCGGCCGCGGCGGCATGGGCGAGGTGTACGAGGCTGTCGACACCGACAAGGGCCGGACCGTCGCGTTGAAGATCCTCCGCGCGGAGTTTGCGCACGACGAGCAGTTCCGGACCCGGTTCCTCCGCGAGTCACAGGCAGCGGCGGGTTTGGAGGAGCCCCATGTCGTGCCGATCCACGACTGGGGCGAGGTCGACGGGAACCTCTACATCGACATGCGCCTGGTCCGCGGTCAGACCCTGCACGACCTCATCAACACCGGCCCTCTCGAGCCGCGGCGCGCGGCAACCATCGTCGAGCAGATCGCCGCCGCGCTGGATGCCGCCCACGCTCGCGGGCTGATCCACCGCGACGTCAAGCCGCAGAACATCATCGTCACCTCTGCGGACTTCGCCTATCTGCTGGACTTCGGCATCGCTCAGGCCCAAGGCGATTCGGGCCTGACCCAGGCAGACGTGCGGATCGGCTCGTTCAGCTATATGGCACCGGAACGGTTCGGCGACGGGCCGTGCTCACCGGCCGCTGACACCTACTCGCTGGCCTGCGTGCTCTACGAGGCACTGACCGCCGATGCGCCATTCCCCGCCCACAGCCACGAACAGCTGATCGCGGCACACCTCTCGACCCCGCCACCACGGCCGAGTACGGCCCACTCGGGAATCCCGACGTCCCTCGACACCGTCATCGCGCGCGGCATGGCCAAGGAACCCGATGACCGCTACGGCAGTGCCGGCGCATTGGGTCGCGCCGCGCAACGCGCATTGCACACGACGGACGAGGCGATCGCGGCCGCCGCCGAAACCATGATGGCGCCGTATATTTCACCGCCCCTGCTCGCCGCACCTCCCGTCGTCGGGCACATCGCCTCCGGCCCCGTCGAACCCGGCCCGCCCCCGCGGCAATCACTGGTGCCGCTGGCGGCCGTCGGACTGGTGGCTGCGCTTCTGCTCGGCGCGGTGGGCCTCGTCATCGGTCTGCTGCTCTCGAAAAGCCCTGCACCGGCGGTCAACTCGTCACCAGCACAGACATCGGCACTCACGCCACCACCGAGTGTGACAGTCGCGGGGCCGACGGTGTACAAGACGGTGCCGGCATCCCCGACCTCCACACCGTCGTACACGCCGACGTACACACCGACGACAACCCGCAACCCGGAAACGTCGAGTTCTGCTCAACTACGCCAGATCTCGCTGGGAGACCACACCGTCGTGAGCACCCAGGGCGCCGATCGATGGGTGCCGCAGTTGAGTTCCAAGCGGCCGGGCGTCGTCGACCAAGGTGTGGTGTGGGACAACGCGTTGACGTTGGAGGAGCACCTGCGGCTGCGCCAGGAGTATGGCGCCAAGCTGCTGTGGTCAGGCGACTGGTCGACGTTCGACGCGCCCAACTTCTGGGTCACCATCGCGCCTATCTCCTATTCCGAGGCAAGGGGCGCGTTGGCCTGGTGCAGCGACCACGGTTTCGATCGGAATCACTGCTACGCGAAGCTGGTCAGCACGACGCACGCCGTGGCCGGCAGCACCGCGTTCAACTGATTGGCGTCGACTCGAATCGGACGACAGCTCAACTCCAGAGCGCGCGCCAGGTCCTCGGTCCGACGATGCCGTCCACATCGAGGGGCCTGCCGTCCGGCTCGGAGTGGTCCCGCTGAAAGTTGGTGACGGCGGTCTCGGTCGAATCGCCGAACTTCCCGTCGACGGTTCCCGGGTCGTACGCGGTGCGTCCGTAATGCTTGAGGATCTCCTGGGCCAACCGGACCGAATCCCCTTCGTCGTTCCGCTTGACCACAGCAGGTGCGAGCCGCGCCCAGGTCTTCGTGCCGACCACCCCGTCGACGTCGAGCGGGAACGACAGCGACTGGTATTCGTGATCGGCGCGGTCCAGCTGATATCGCAGCGCCCGGTTCCGGGTGATCGGGCCGAATGTACCGTCATCGCTTCCCGGCGGGAGGTAGTAGCGCAGCATGAGCTCGCGTTGCGCCTTCACGACTGCCTCGCCCGTCGAACCGAGTTTGATGGTCTGGTCGCTCATGGTGGTCCCCTTCCCTGCGATGCGGCAGCACCGGCATGACATCAGGTTCACAGATCCGAGCAGGGGCCAATAGAGTAGGCCGCTACTCAACTTGCCTGGCGTGCCACCAGCCAACTTGTGGTGCGGGTGACGGTGATTCGGGTAGTCCACTACTCGTGGCAATCCTCGGCGACGACCCAATACTTGCGGTGACGACTTCGCGCGGACAGCGCGCCGACACCTGTCGAAGGGGAGATCACCGTGGACACCATCCTGAAGTTCGCTGCGCTACGGCCCCACAATCCGGCGGATCGCCCTGAGCTCACTCTCGATACGCAGTCCGCATTTCAGACTTCCCTGCGGGCGCTCGGAACGTCGACGCAGCCCCGCAAAGATGCGGCGGCACTGGCGGATCGATTTGTCGCCGCAACCTTCCTGTCCCAGCCGGCGCAGGTCGCACACGGCCAGGAACTGATCGACCTCACCAAGCGGCTGCAGAGCGCACCGCTGCCACCGGTCGAAACCGTCAAGACAGAAGTCCGGCGCATCCTCGGCAACGACCCCGACGCATTCGCCACGGATGCGATCTTTGCCCGCGACAGCGTGCTCGCCCGATACCTGCTCGCCACCGGGCCGAATCCGAAGGTTGCGCAAACCCTGGTCCATGCCTACGGTGTGGCCGACGCGGTACTTCGCCGATCCCCCAGCAGAATTCAGCTGCAGGCTATCGTGTCGGGACCGATTGCCCTGCCCGGCTACCTGCCGCCGCTGCTCTCCAAGGCCGCGGCCGGAACTCCGCAGCCGACACCAGCCGAGCAGGCCCAGGCGCTGGCCACCCAGATCAATACCTTGAGCGCCCAACATCAGAACCTGACTACCGCGCTGAATCAATTTCAGTATCACGCCGAAGACGAACTCGACCTGTCCGAAGGCAATGTCCGCAAGACGCTGATCGACCTCTATCACCCGCGCCCCTCCTCGCCGGCCATCGCGGCGGACGGGCCGGCCCATGCCGCTGACGTGAACGCTGACGTGAAGCAGCCGGTGCAAACCCCCGATGAGCGGCAGCCGATCTCGCAACTGTTGCGCGCCGCCGACCGGCGCAACGTCCTCTTCTCGGCCGGGACGCTCAACCTCCTGCCGAATCCGGTCAAGCAGACGCTGACGGGTCTGAACCTCAACGTGGCCACCAACACCGTCGGCGAGATGTTCGACCGGGTCGAGATCGAGCACATCAATGTCGGAAATCGATTGCGCACCTTGTCCGGATCGTTGGCGCGTCTCACAGGGATCGTCCCGATCATGCCGCAGCTCGACTTCTCAAAGTGGGCCCTCGATCCGGTCGACGACCCCGAAGTTCCACAGCCCGTGAACACCACGCCTCCGGCGACACACGTCGAGGTGAAGCCACTGGGGGTCGCTGACCTGTTGTTGGTGCGCACCCACATCGCCAAGTACGAGCGATCCGAGATCGCCCACATCGAGAACACCATCGCACACGAGAAACTCACCCACGAGGTGCGCCGCCTGGACCGCACCGAGACGACGACCACCACCGAATCCGAGTCGCTCGACCTGACCACGCAGGCCCAGTCCATCGCCGAGACCGACAACTCCCACACAACGGTGCAGGCGGTCGGCCCGGGCATCGGCCCCGTCGCCGCCGAAGGCCCCAGCAGCTTCGCCAAGTCGGTCACCGACCAGGTGTCGTCCTCATCGAGCCGACGCACCCGAAAACTCGCCGAGCTGCGTGAGATTCATGAGACCGAAGAAACCCACCAGCATCTGATCGACAACACCGCGGGCAACACGTCGACCTACGGCGTGTACCAGTGGCTCGACAAGGTGTACTCGGCACAGACTTTCAGCTACGGGACCCGCTTGCTGTATGACATCGTCGTCCCCGAACCCGCGGCGGTGTTCCGCGAGGCCGTCGGCCGTCCCCGCAGCGGGCTCGGACTACCCACCCGGCCCGCCAAATTCACACTCGACTCCTCCAAACTCAACGTCGACAACTGGGACTACTACGCCACCGGACACCACGCAACCGGCGTGGACACCCCGCCCGCGGAATACCTCATCGTCACCGAAGCCTTCGGTCAGAAGTCGAAAGACCAGTTCTCCAACGAAGCAGCCGTCAACACCCTGACTGCCGCCGAGGCACGCACCACACGCATCCCGCGTGGCTACCGCGCCGTCAGCTACCGGGCACGCATCTCGGCGAGCAGCTATCCGGCCGGTTGGATGCGCGTGTCGATCGGTAACAAGAGCTTCTCCATCGCCGAACCGAACGGCTGGTATTCCAAGACCGGGAAACTCGACAAGGAAACCGAGAGCATCCCGGTGGCGATCCACGTGACGGCTGACGGTGTCAACTTTGGTGCCTCCGAGGTCACCGTCGGCATCGAGATCGTCTGCCAGGCCACCGAAGAGACGACGTCGGCCTGGCAGGTCAAGGCCCACGGCCAGATCCTCGACGCCAACCGGCGCCGCTTTGAGGAATACGAAGAGGCGGTGGCCAACCGCGACGCAGCCACCCGGATCTTCCTGCAGAGCCTGACGCCGGCCCGTAAAGCGACAATCGTCACGACCGAGATGAAACGCACCGCGCTCGAGGTCCTGACAGCGCAGAACTTCGGCGGCTTCAACGCCAACCAGATCGACGCGATGGGCTTCCCGTATCCCAATACCGCGGCCGTCGCGGGTCTCTCGCCCTACATCCGGTTCTTCGAGCACGCGGTCGAGTGGGACCGCGTCGCCTACGCCTTCCACCCCTACTTCTGGGGCGCCCAGGCCTCCTGGGTGAGCAAGCTGCTGTCCGCAGAATCCGATCGGGACTTCGCCAGGTTCCTCACCTCCGGTTCCGCGCGGGTGATCATCCCCATCCGCCGCGGATTCGAGGAGGCCTTCGAGAAGTTTCTGCACACCGGCGTCATCCCCACCACCGATGAACAGCTGGATGTCGGCGGTCCGCTGTGGGTTTCGCTCGTCAACGACCTACAGGCCCAGTCCGGAAGCGACGACGGGCAGACCCCCGTCGGCGATCCGTGGACCTTCCGGGTGGCCTCCGATCTGGTCCGCGCCCGGCCCGACGGCTCGATGCCGAAATGGACCCTCAGCGGGGGCAGCTGGACCGAGTCGACCGACGCCGCATTCTCGTGAGACCCTTCGGTCCACCCGGCATGGCGGCCGGCGCCGATCAGATCGACTACGATGCACGGCGAATCGACTACCTGGAACGGATTGCCGTCAAAGCGTTCATCCGGTCCGAACGGTTCGATGAATGGATCGCCACGGAACGCCGCGAGCACCCGGTGAAGAAGCCCGATAGCGACCCACCCGAGATGGTCAGCCGCTACGAAGCCGGCTACGCCACCGTGTGCGACGCGATCCACGACGTCGGAATGCGCCAACTCGATCCGCCTTTGGTGGAGGTTCAGCAGGCCCTTCGCGAGCTGCCTCCCGACGAGCGAGTCCGTAGGCTCGCCGAGCGGCTGCGCGGCGACAACCGGAGCGCGGCGATTGCGCGGATCACCCTGGCTCGTGCCTATCCCGATCGGATCGACGAGCTGTTCGGCTGGGGCAAGACCGACATCGACATCCCCACCTACTGGGGGCCGCAACTGGAATCGCTACACATGGAGTATCTGCTCGATACCGCCGACTTCGGCGCCAACGAACTCCTGCGGATGCTGTACCTGTTCGCCGACACCCCAGAACACCTGCGCGACGACGCATTGCGGTGGCGCGGCCCCGAAGATCTCGGCTGCGACGCCAACTTCCCGGCCGATGCGGCCGCCCAGCTGCACGAGAAGTTCACCTCGTTCAAATACTGGTTCGACGACCCGTTCCGGTGCCAAGAATTCTCGGGTACCGCCAAAGAGATTCGTGAGCAATCCACCGACGAGGGCAAACGCATCAACATCCACGAGAAGATGGATCCGGGCGCGGACATGACGTACTGGTCGGAGAACCACCGGCTGCTGTTCGCGACAGCGGAATACCTCGCCGGCCAGTTCTGGCCCGACGACATGTTCATCTCCGCCCGCAACTACCGCAAGGACGGGCCGAACGGTCCGCTCCGCAAGGGTGACGTGACCGGTGCCGACCATCGCGATCAGGGACGCGCCCGCGCGCTGCGCTGGCTCGATGAACGCCTGCGCCTGGGGTTCGCGGAATGGAATGCCCCCGGCTACTACGTGGAAGACCTACTGCCGCTGCTGAACCTGGCGGATTTCGCCGTCGACGAAGTGGTCCGGGTCAAAGCCGCGATGGTCCTCGACATGCTCATCTTCGACCTCGCGGTCAACCAACAGGGCGGCGCGTTCGCCGGCTCGGCGGGGCGGGCGTACTTCGAACACAAGAACTGCTCATGGGGCCAATCAGTGCGTGACTGCGGCGAATTGCTCTTCAACACCACCGGTCACTACGTCGGCGTCAGCAACGCGGCGATCTTCCTCGCGACATCGCCGTCGTACGAACCGGCCGACGTTCTGGTCCGCATCGCGCAACGTCCACCCGACCGTTTCACCAGCCGCACCCGGGTATCCATCAACTTCGACGAAGCCCACCACTATGGGGTGGGTTACTCGACCCCCGATGACATGGAATTCTGGTGGAGTCGTGCGGCTTACGCGACGAAGCAGACGGTGCTCGGAACGCACAAGGTGTGCGCCGACTACGGACTGCTCGACACCCCGCCCTTCTCCACGATCATCCCGCAGATCCAGAACGCCGCGGCCCTCATCGACACCGCCGAGGACGTCGGTGCGGGCATCCTCGGCGGAATAGCCGGCGCAGCAGTCGGATTCGCTGTCGGCGGCCCGGTGGGTGCCATCGCCGGAGCCGCGGGCGGTGCGGCTCTCGCCTCGTCGATCCCTGACTTCCACGAAGTCGACGCCGCGGACATGGCCTCCGTCATCACCGAAGGCTCGGTCCTGTCCCGGGCCAACATCTACACCCACCACTGCGGTGGCGCGATGCTGGCGAGTGTCCAGAACTTTCGCCGGGGCCAGCTCAGTTTCCAGAGCATGCCGTGTGTGGCCGCACTGTCCAACGGCGCGATGGTGTGGACGTCGTATCCGTCAGCGGGAGGCCGGCTGACCTTCGGCATCGGCTCGACCGCATGGGCGATGCTCGGCCTGATCGTCGGCGGGCCGATCGGCCTACTGGTGGGCGCCCTCGCCATTCCCGATCTGGACGTCGACGAGAAGATCTTCCCGGCCGGGCACGACGGCCCGAACTGGTGGACCGGAAATGCGGTGCAACCCCGGGTCGTCCAGCACGGCGGCAGTGCGATCATCGCCTACCAGGCCAAGGAGATTCAGCGGCTGCTGTTCGGCGAACGCACCCACGCGTGGTTTCCGAAACACCAGTTCGACACGTGCATCGGCCCGGAACCGGCCCGGTGCAATCTCGACTCGGCGCGGTGGTTCTTCGGCGCCGTCGGCGACAGCTACGTGGGCTTGTTCAGCGCCTTGGAAACCGACTGGGGCAGCGGCGGCCCGTGGCAGGACCGGGAGATCCGGGCCGAGGGTCCCACCAACGTGTTCATCACCCAGGTAGGCGATGCCGCAGAGTTCGGCGGGTTCAGCGAATTCATCGCGGCGGTCACCCGATCACGCGTCCACCTCACCGGCGTCCACGGCCTGGGGCCCCTCACCTGTTCCTACGCGGTGCCCCACGGTGACTGGCTGATCATGGACTACGACGGACCGTCCCGGTACGCGGGGGCGAATCTGGTCGAGGACGAATTCCCGCGCTACCGCAACCCGTTCGCCCGCATCACGTGGCAGCAGGATCGGTATGTCATTCACCACCAGGACAGATCGGTGATCCACGACGTCGTCAACGGAACCCGGACACTGGGCGGCCGACTCGGGACTCTGAAACATGACACCCCGCTGACCATCTACGCACAGAACATGGGTCTGCTGCCGGGGCCGCTGTACAAGGGCGTCGACAGCGATCGCGCGTTGGGGCACCTCATCGCGATCCTGCGGCAACGCCAACCCGACATCGTCGGGCTCAGCGAGATGTGGACCGACTCCGACCGTTCCCGGGTGACCGAGGAATTGGCCGACATCTACCCCTACAGCCGTGTCGGCCCGCGCGACCCACTTATCGAGACCCCATTGGGCGACATCGAGCTGATGGACGGCGGTCTCCTGTTGCTGAGCCGGCACCCGATCATTGCGGCCGGGTCCACGGTGTACCGCCAATGCTCGGGTGACGATTGCCTGGCCAACAAAGGCGTCCTGCACGCCCGCATCCAGCCGAGGGGAAACCCCACTCCGATAGATACTTTCCTCACCCACACCCAGGCCGCCGAGCCGACGGTCGGCGGTACCACCGCAGGTGCGCGGCACGCGGTCGAGGGCCAGATCCGCCACCTCGCAGCGTTCATCCGCGCCAGCCGCGACCCGATGGGACCCGCCCTGTTGTTCGGCGATTTCAACGTCGAGTTCTTCAAGCATCGCGACCTCTACGACTTCCTGGTATCCGCCCTCGGCACGCCCGGAGATACGGCCCCGGCGATCGGCACACCGGTCCCGAGACCATTGGCGACAAGCGAAAGCGACTCGTCGAAGATCTCGTCGTTCCAGCCGGACCATCCGGCCCGCGAACCCGACGCCGGCGAGCGGTTCGGGTCGAGCTCCGAGCGCCTCGACTACATCTTCGCCTTCCCCGGAATCCTGTACCAGCAACATGTCTCTTCCTCGCGCGTGCTCGTCGAACAGTGGACCCGCGGCCGTGACATGTCGGACCACTACGGTGTCGAGGCCACCATCGACACCACCACCGAACAGCTACCGACAGAGCGGCCGCTCGATGTCACGGTGACGCTGACGGGGTTCCGTTGCCTGCAGACGACCGGCGGTCCCGGCGACGACGAGGTCAGGTTCACCATGAGCGTGCTGCCGGGCAGGGGCCGCGCCCAAATCGTGTCGACCGGCGAGATCGACGACGTCGGAGCCGGCGACGCCCGAAGCCTGAACCTCGTGGTGAACGTCGGCGATCCCGGTGACCTGACCGTCGCTGTCGGCGGCCTCGAAATCGATACGCTCTCCGCCGACGACGCTCTGGGACGGGTCTCACGCACCTTCGAACACGACGACCTGTGCGCGATCGCCGACACCGGACAGGCACTGATCGGGATGCCCGTGCTGCTCGGGGACGGCGGCGAGTACGTCCTCGACATCACTGTTCAGGTGGACAGCGCCACCGGCTGACCCGTCGATCCTCGGTCGCTCGTGTGACCAAACGCCCCAATAACCACCTCCAGCAACATCCACCTCGGTAACGTCGGCAGAGATGCGGCGGGCACTGACGTGTTGATGGCGGCGTTACGCGATCTGCAGTGGCGGCGACGGCGATTCCTGATCGCCGCCGTCGGCACCGGCTTGGTCTTTGCCATGACGTTGGTGTTGACGGGCCTGGCTCACGGTTTCCGCGTCGAGGCTGAACGCAGTGTCGACGCGCTGGGCCTCGACGCCTACATGATCAAGGAGGGTGCGGCGGGCCCGTTCCTCGGCTCGGCACCGTTGCCGCCCACCGACGTCCAGCGTGCCGCGCGCCTGCCCGGCGTCACCGCAGCCGTCCCGCTCGTCTACGGCTCCTCGACGATCCCCAACAACGGCACCCCGCGCAACGTGAATGTGTTCGGGGTACCCGATGCCGGCCCGGGCACACCGGCATTAAAGGAAGGCCGGGCTCCGCACGCGCCCGACGAGGTCGCGGTATCGACGACGATGGACCAGCCGATCGGCTCCGATGTCCCGGTCGGGGCGGCCAAACTGCGCGTCGTCGGCCTGGTCGACGACCTCACCGCCCTGGCCGCCCAGGACAACATCTACCTGACGGTGCCCGGCGCCCAACAACTGCTGTTCTCGGGGCAGAAGCTGATCTCCTCGGTCGGCATCGTCGGTACCCCGGGCCCGCCGCCACCGGAATTCCGCATCGTCGACCGGTCCGGCGCCATCGACGACATGGTGCGCCCACTGCGGGGCGCCAACCAGGCAATGAGCCTGATGGCCGGCCTGCTGTGGGCGGTCGCGGTGTTGATCGTCGGCTCGGTGATCTATCTGTCGGCGCTGGAACGCACCCGCGACTTCGCGGTGTTCAAGGCCGTCGGCGTGGCAAGCCGATCGATCATGGCCGGCCTTGCGATGCAGGCCGTGACGGTCGCACTGCTGGCAGCGGTGCTGGGCGCGGGGCTGTCATTGCTGCTCGGACCGCTCTTCCCGATGCGCTGCGACGTGCCCACCGTGGCATTCGTCGCGCTACCGATCGTCGCCGTCGTGGTCGGCCTGCTGGCCAGTGTGGCCGGCCTGCGCCGCGCCGTGAACGTCGACCCAGCCCTGGCATTCCGAGGACCCTGACATGGCCGACTTAGTCGTCAAAGACCTCGTCGTGGAGTACTCCAGCGGCGGCTACGCGGTACGCCCGATCGACGGGCTCGACCTTGAGGTCCCCGCCGGATCGCTGTCAATTCTCTTGGGCCCCAGCGGTTGCGGGAAGACGACGCTCCTATCGTGCCTGGGCGGGATCCTCAAGCCGACCGCGGGCCGGATCGAATTCGGCGACATCGACGTGACGACGCTCGACAAGAAAGCGCTCTCGGATTACCGGCGCGACACCGTCGGCATCGTGTTCCAGGCCTTCAACCTGGTACCCAGCCTGACCGCGCTGGAGAACGTGATGGTGCCCCTGCGCGCCGCCGGCAAGACACGGCATGAAGCCCGCGAACGCGCCACCGAACTGCTCACGCGGGTCAACCTGGAGAGCCGATTGCACCACCGCCCCGGCGATCTCAGCGGCGGGCAGCAGCAACGCGTCGCGGTGGCCCGTGCCATCGCGCTCGATCCTCCGTTGATCCTGGCCGACGAGCCGACCGCGCACCTGGATTTCATTCAGGTGGAGGAAGTGCTGCGGCTCATCCGTGAGCTCGCCAGCGGCGAGCACGTCGTCGTCGTCGCCACCCACGACACCCGCATCCTGCCCCTGGCCGACCACGTGGTGGAGCTTGTTCCACACGTCGCCGTCGAGCATCAGAACACCGAGACCACGACCATCGAGGCCGGCGAGGTGCTGTTCTCCCAGGGCGAGATGGGCGACCTGATCTACATCATCAGCGAGGGCGAGATCGACCTGGTCCGCGAATTGTCCTCCGGCGGTGAGGAAGTCATCAAGATCGTCGGGCCCGGCGACTACTTCGGGGAGATGGGGCCGTTGTTCAGCCTGCCCCGGTCGGCCACCGCGCGCGCGAAGACCGACGCCACCGTCATCGGCTACACCATCCAGGCGTTCCGGGAACTGCTCGGCCCCACCGGCGCCCGCAATCTCATCGGGCAACCCGAAGCCGAGGACTGACATGACCGAACTCAACACCCGCGTCGCGGTCTACCTCGACTTCGACAACATCGTGATCTCCCGCTACGACCAGGTCAACGGCCGCAACTCATTTCAGAAGGACAAAGCCAAAGGCCTGGAACCCGACAAGCTCACCAAGGCTACGGTCGATATCGGCGCGATCCTGGACTTCGCCTCGTCCTTCGGCACGTTGGTGCTCACCCGCGCCTACGCGGACTGGTCGGCCGAGGTCAACGCCGAGTACCGGCAGCAGCTCGTCGGCCGCGCCGTCGACCTGGTACAGCTCTTCCCCGCCGCCGCCTACGGCAAGAACGGCGCCGACATCCGGCTGGCCGTCGACACCGTCGAAGACATGTTCCGCCTGCCCGACCTCACCCACGTGGTGATCGTGGCCGGCGACTCCGACTACATCCCGCTGGCCCAGCGCTGTAAACGCCTGGGCCGCTACGTCGTCGGCATCGGAGTCGCGGGCTCCTCGAGCCGGGCGCTGGCCGCGGCATGCGACGAGTTCGTCATCTACGACGCGCTTCCCGGAGTCCCCACGATCACTCCCGAGCCCGAACCCAGACAGCAGAAGCGCACCCGTAAGACGGAAGAACCCGACCCGCAGGCCGAGGCCACCGCGCTGCTCACCCGCGCCCTTCAGATCGGCCTGGAGAAGGACGACGACGTCGAGTGGCTGCACAACTCCGCGGTCAAACGCCAGATGAAACGGATGGACCCGTCGTTCAGTGAGAAGTCCTTGGGCTTCAAATCTTTCAGCGACTTTCTGCGGTCACGGACCGATGTCGTCGAGCTGGACGAAAGCTCGACGACGCGCATGGTCAAGTTGCGGTAGCCGGCCCCGCGCCACCACCCGCGTGCGTCCTGGTGATGCCAGGCTCCGGATATCCCGCCTCACGCACCGCCCCCAACACCGCCTCGCCGACCGCATTCACCCGCTCCTGCGGCACCAGCGCGATGACGCAGCCACCGAACCCGCCACCGGTCATCCGCGCCCCGAGCGCGCCGGCCTTCACCGCAGTGTCAGCGATCAGATCGAGGTGAGGTGTGGTGATCTCGAAGTCGTCGCGCATTGAGGCATGCGACGCGGTCCACAGCTCACCGACCGCGGCGAAATCCGACGACGCCAGCGCGGCAACACAATCGAGCACCCGCTGGTTCTCAGTAAGCACGTGGCGTGCCCGCCGGGCATCGACCGGATCTCTCACCGCCGTGAGCGCTGCGAAGGCAGACACCTCACGCAGCGAGGCCACCCCGAGCTCGGCGGCAGCCCGCTCGCACGATGCCCGCCGGGCCGCGTACTCGCCACCGGCGTGCGCGTGCCGGGCCCCGGAGTCGATCAACAGCAGTGCCACCCCGGATGACCCGGGATCGAAACGCACTGGCCGCACGGTGATGTCGAGGAAGTCGATCAGCATGGCCTGTCCGGGTTCACCGAACAGCGACGCCAGCTGATCGAGCAGTCCTGTTGGCGCACCGACGTACTCGTTCTCCGCCTGCTGGGCAATCCGCGCCTGATCGACGCGATCGAGATCGTCGCCGTCTGCGGCAAGTAGCGCGCCGAGCACCGCGCATTCCAATGCTGCCGACGACGAGAGCCCCGACCCGGTCTCAACCTCACTCGTGATCGCCATCGTTCCACCCGGCACCGCGATCCTGGCAGTCCGCAGCGCCCACACCACCCCGGCGACATACGCCGCCCACCCCGTCACCTCTCCCGGCACGGTGTCCAGACCGATCCGCACCGGCCCGTCGCTCAACGAACTCGAAACCTCTAGAGCACGAGATGAATCCGGATCAAAGCTGACAAAGGTCCGCTGCGGCAGAGCAATCGGCAGTGCAAAGCCCAGGTTGTAGTCGGTGTGCTCACCGATCAGATTGATCCGGCCCGGTGCGGAGTATCTGATTCGCACTAGTGCGGATCCACCCGGTGGGCCCGGCGGAAGCGGTCCAGATAGGCCGGCCAGTCCCAGGTGGACAGGAACTCCGTGGTCGCCGCGTAGCCCTTGTCGTACAGCGTCTCGGCCTCGTTGCGGGTGATGTCGAAGTCCAGCACCCCGACGTCGGTCGAATCCACCTGGATCGCACGCACCTTCACCCACGGCAGGCTCAGATGGGCCTGGTCGTGACCGACCAGCAAGGTGGTGAGCAGGCTTTCCAGGAAGGTCGGTTCGCCGCAGCGCAACATCCCCAACCCGGGGATGAGCTGCTCGGCCGAGGGCGCGGGCAGGTACGGCACCACGGCCGCCCCGAAGGTGGGCCAGCGCGGCTCGGCACCGTCGGGACGGTCGAACGAGTCGATCGGGAAGTTCGACAGCACCCCGCCGTCGACCAGCGTGCACGGCTCGCCCGCAGCGGTGTTCAGTGTGACCGGATTGAACAGGAACGGGATGGCCATCGAGGCCCGCACCGCATCGGCGACGAGTTGCTCGTCGGGGTCCAGGCCATAGACACGTCGGTAATCCCAGGGCAGACGAACCAATTGCTGGGTCGTCACGTCGGTCACCGTGGCCACGAACCGGTAGCGACGTTCAGGGAGCAGATGATCATCGGTGATCGCCAGGTCACCGAAAGTCTTGACGCCCAGGTTCTTCAGCTCGCTGCGTATCCAGTCGTAGGCGAAATCCCCGCGATAGACACCGGTCTCACGCAGCAACCCCCACGCGGTCCCCAGCACCGGGATGCGTTCGATCGGCCCGCTGTCGCGGAACTTGCGGTAGGGCACGTTCAAGGCGAGCTCGCGCAGCTGCGCACTGGTCAGGTCGTTGCGTTGCTCGGCGGCCGCCACCACGGCGCCGACCAAAGAGCCGGCCGAGGTTCCGGAGATCCGCTCGATCGCGTACCCGGCGTCCTTGAGCGCGACGATCGCTCCCACCAGGCCGATGCCCTTGACCCCGCCGCCGGAAAGCACGAGGTCGGCGCGGTGCGGGGAACGTTTCGCAGCCATATCTCCAGCTTGGCACGCGAGTCTGACGCTCGGCTGGACATCGGGGCGCCGGTTTCCGAGTCCACGCACTTGTCGGTGACTGTTTGTACGTTCACCTGTTCGCCTGGCGTGGATACCAGGCACCAGACACGAAGGAACGACATGAGCATTCCCTATCCGCCCGCCCCCGGTCAGTACCCGCAGCCCGTCGCACCGGCCAAGAAGGGACGGAAGTGGCCGTGGATCTTCGGCGTCGTGATCTTTCTGATCGCGATGTCCGCGTTCGCCAACGGCGACAAGGAGGACACCAAGCCCGACACCCGTGCCGCTCTGGTCCCCACGACCGCGGCGGCACCCGAACCCGAGTCTGCGGCGGCCACGCTGAACACCCCGGTGCGCGACGGCAAGTTCGAGTTCGTCGTCCGCACGGTCCAACCCGGCCTGGCCCAGGTCGGCGACAACCCGTACCTGCAGCAGCGGGCCCAGGGCCAGTTCGTGATCGTCACGCTCAGCGTGCAGAACATCGGTGACCGCGCCCAGGGATTCAGCCCGGACAACCAGAAGCTGTTCGACACCGACGGTCGCAGCTTCGAGACGGACGCGTCCGCGCAGATCGCCCTCGGCGACTCCGATATTCCGCTGTGGGACAACATCAACCCCGGCAACGCCGTAACCGTGAAACTGGTCTACGACATGCCCCAGGGTGCGACGCCGGCCCGCATCGAGCTGCACGACTCGATGTTCTCCGGAGGGGTGGCCGTGAACCTGATGCCGTAGCCCTCCGACCTGAGGACCGCCCCGATGCCGGGACGGTCCTCAGCCGGGGTGTGGGCCCATGGTGGTCTCCAACCCGATGAGCAGCACGTCGAGGCCGCGGTCGAGTTCGGCTGCGCCGTCGTAGGACCCCAGCGCGGAAGCCAGTGCGCGCACCTGCGGGAACTCCGTGATGGACAGTCGGTGCAGACCCAGCCGCAGCACATCGTCGGACTCCTCTGGCCGTTCGACGACCTCCTGTAACTCGGTGAGGATGTGGCCGTGCAGGTAGCCGAAGAGCATTCGGTAGATGTACAGGGCATCCGTCCCGCAGAATCCTGCTGCTGTCAACAGCGTCAGGACATCCTCCAGTGGCCGCAGCATCCCCGGCGGACGCTGCCCCAGAGTGGTGGCCAGCGGACGAGTTACCATCAGCGGCACGATATTTGGGTGATCCAGGGCCAACTGGCGAAACCTGTGCGCCGCCGTTCGTAGCTGGCCGGCCCAGTCTGGATCGGCGGTGTCGACGCGCAGCTGGCCGATCACCATCTCGGTGACCCCGTCGAGCAACGCGGCCTTGTTGGGCACATGCCGGTAAAGCACGGCAGGATCGCGGCCGACCTCCTCACTGAGCCGGCGCATCGAGAGGCCATCGACGCCGTCGCGGTCCACCAGTCGCAGTGCAGCCTGCAGGATCACCGAACGGTTTATCTGACCGTCCACACCACGCCGTGCCGCGGTCGCCTGTTTAGCCATCGTGACGACTCCTCCAAATGACTGGGAGCGCCAGACTACATCGCATGCCCGCAATGGGTTTCTACATCGTTGACAGCGGGAGCATCTCTCCACCGGCTGTCAACACTGTTGGCACACATCGTTGCGGGTGCAGTGGACCGCGCGTAGGGTCAAGCTATCGGGACCACACAGGCCCCCAAGTCAAAGGGGCCGACCATTTCTGACAAGTCGCCACGCCAGAGTATGACCAAGAAATCAGGGAAGTCGCTCAAGGAGAAACGCGCGGCCAAGCGGGACAACGCAGGCGACCCACACTCGACCGAGGGAGTTTTACACCCGAAAAAGCGTTGAGACTCCGTCAACTCGGCTCGCCGGATAAGCCAGGGGGAAGGAGGGGCCCGGGCGTAACCACGTCCGGGCCTTTCGATGCAAACACTCCCGCACGCCTGAAACCGCCACTCGCGTAGCATCGAATTGCTATGCGGATAGCCATCAGTGGAGCCGGGGTCGCCGGGGCGGCGCTCGCACACTGGCTGCACCGCACCGGCCACAGCCCGACGCTGATCGAGCGGGCGGCGGCATTCCGCACCGGCGGCTACATGATCGACTTCTGGGGCATCGGCTATCGGGTGACCCGAAAGATGGGCATCGAATCCGCCATCCGCGACGCGGGCTATGAAGTGGGGGCGGTGCGCTCGCTGCGATCTGACGGCGCCACCCGCGCCGAACTTCGCGTCGATGTGTTCCGCCGAATGGTCGGCGACGATCTCACCAGCCTGCCCCGCGGCGACCTGGCCGCCGCCATCTACCGCACTATCGAAGGCTCCGTGCCGACGCTGTTCGACGACAGCATCACCGGCATCGACCAGCATTCCGACGGGGTCCGGGTGACGTTCGAGAACGCACCGGCCGGCGACTTCGACCTCGTCATCGGCGCCGACGGCCTGCACTCCAACGTGCGCCGCCTGGCGTTCGGTCCCGAGGAGCGGTTCGAGCACTACTTGGGCTGCAAGGTCGCTGCCTGTGTGGTCGACGGCTACCGCGGCGGGTCTGGTTCCGACGCCTATCTCACGTACAGCGTTCCGGGGCGCCAGATCGGGCAGTTCACCTTGCGCGGCGACCGCACCATGTTCCTGTTCGTGTTCCGCGATGAGCATGACGACCGCGGTATGACGCCAAAAGAGCAGTTACACAACCAGTTCGACGATGCCGGATGGGAATCTCGACAGGTCCTGGCCGCGGTGGACCAGGTCGAGGATCTCTTCTTCGACGTGGTCAGCCAGATCCGGATGGACCGCTGGTCCGAAGACAGGGTGTTGTTGATCGGCGATGCGGCGGGCTGCATCTCCTTGCTGGGCGGCGAGGGCACCGGGCTGGCGATCACCGAGGCATACGCCCTGGCCGGGGAACTCGCCCGCGCTGGTGACGATCACCGCCGCGCCTTCGAGAGCTACGAGTCGCTGTTGCGGCCGTTCATCGAGGGCAAGCAGGCCGGTGCCGAACGACTGCTGGGTTTCTTCGCCACCAGGACCCGGTTCGGGTTGTGGTTCCGCGATGTCGCGATGCGCACGATGAACCTCGGACGCCCGGTGGCGGGGCTGTTCGCCGGCAGTCTGCGCGACAACCTCGACCTGCCCGATTACGGGATCGGCTAGCGCGGGGTGGCCTCGGCCCGGCTGCGATCGTCCTCGACCGAGGGCTCGCGGACGGTCCGCACACAGATCCGCGCCCCACGATCGGGCACCAGCGTGACGTGCTTGACCTGCTGCCGTTCGTCCGCGGCGGTCGTGGTGAAAAGATCCACCCGACACAGGATTTCGCGCAGCACCACCCGCAGCTCGACCATCGCGAAAGTCGCCCCCAGGCACCGGCGGTTGCCGCCGCCGAACGGGAACCAGGTGGTGGGCCCCAGCGTCACGCCGAGCATGCGGCCCGGGTCGAACCGGTCGGCGTCGGGATACACGTCGTCGCGTTCGTGCACCAGCCCGATGCCCGGGGCCACCATCACCCCGGCGGGCAGTCGGTAGCCGGCCACCTCCACCGGTTGTTTCAGCACCCGACCCACGTCGAACACCACCGGCCGGATCCGCAACGTTTCCTTGGCCACGGCGTCCAGGTACTCGTCGTCGCCGGTACGCGCGGCCCGCACCGCCTTGTCGAGTACCGCGGGATGACGGGTCAACCGCTCCAGCGCCCACGACAGTGCGGTCGCGGTCGTCTCATGCCCGGCGGCGAGCAGGGTCATCAGCTGATCTCGCAGCTCACGGTCGGTCATCGTGTGCCCGTCCGCATCGGCGGAACGCACCAGCATGGCCAGCACATCGGTGCGTGTCGCCAACTCCGGGTCGGCGCGCCGATCGGCAATCTCGGCGAACAACAGCTGGTCAGCATTCTCGATGTTGCGTTGCAGGGTCCGCCACGGACGCCGCCGCTGAAGGCCCGGGCTGGCGATGGCCAGCGTCTCCCACGGGCCGACACTGAGCAGCCGTGGCATGACCTCCCGCAACGCGGCCAGCCGGGCCGGATCCGACGCCCCGATGACGGTTCGCAGGATCACCTCCAGGGTGATCTCAGCCATCTTCGGCGCCGCCGCGAAGGGAGTGCCCACTGGCCAGCTCGCGACGTTCGCTGCGGCGATCTCAGCCATGATCTCGGTCTGGCGGGCCACGGCGTCGCGGTGAAACGGCGGGAGCATCTGCCGGCGGCGTTCGCGGTGTTCGTCCTCGTCGATCACCAGTACCGAACTGTCGCCGAGCAGCGTACTGAGCACCGAATTCGCTTCCCCGGCATGAAAAATTGTCGGATCTCCGGCGAACACCACCTTGATGTCGGCCGGGTCCGCCAGGTACACCATCGTGCCCATCGCCGTGATTCGCAGCGTGAATACGTCGCCGTAGCGTCGCCGGCAGGCCGATACGAACCGCGGCCAGTAACGGAGCATCAATGCGGCCTGTACGGCCCGGGGCAACGGCGGCCCCGGCGGTAGTGACGCGGTACCACCCATAACCCCACCATACGAGCAGTGGCGGCAAGCCGAAGGCCCGGACGCCGGCTTGCGTCCGGGCCTTGCCTCCCCCAGGCCTACTTGGCGTGGTTGCGCTGATGGTGGTGATGGACCGAGGAGCCGGGCTGAGGCATGTTGTGCTGGTGCGGGAAGGCCTGATGCGAGCTGGACGACGGCCCGGCGCTGAGGGTGGCGGAATCGGCGTGAGCGGTGGCGGCACCCAGGGCGATCAACGCGGGAGCGGCGGCCAGGGTGAATCCTGCGGCGATGCGGCGGGCGATGGTGCTCATGTCGACTCCTTTGTCGGATAAGGCTTTTCGTTGCTTCCGGTGTCCGTTCCGGCGTTGAAATAAGAATGCGCCGATCCGACCTTCGGGTGTATCGACCGACCGGCCCATCGACCGGACGAATCCCATGTCCCCCGATCGGGGGAACGAGCCCGGCCAGGTTCCGGCCGGCCTACGCTGGTCATAGGAGTGTGACCATGGCCAGTGGTGCGGTGAATCAAAAGGTCGCGCGGGGAAAGCTGCGCAAGACCAGCCGAGCCCCACGGGTGGTGCAAGCCGCCGCCGTCATCAAAGACACCCTGTTTGCCGACGTGTCTGAGTGGCAACGCCCGGTCGATGACAGCTACCCGTACCAGGTGCTCTCGATCCGGGTCAGCGACGGCACGTACCGCGACCACAATTTCGCGGCCAACTACTCGTGGATGCGCAGCGCCCTGGATTCCGGGCGGCTGGTATTCGGCATCGTCTACACCTACTGCCGGCCCAATTGGCTGGCCAACGCCACCACCGTGCGCGCGATGATCGACGCCAACGGGGGCGTGCACCCGCGTATCGCCCTGATGCTCGACGTCGAGCAGGGCGGTAACCCGCTCGGCGACGGCTCGGATTGGATCAACCTGCTCTACGGGAATCTGTCCGATTACACCGGCGACCGCGCCCGAATCATCGGCTACGGCAACGTCGGCGACCTGAACAGGATGTGGCGCACCAAACCAGGCGGGATCCGGCTCGTCGTCGCCGCGTACGGCAGCAACCCCGACTATCCCGGCAAGGTCGCCCACCAGTACACCGACGGCAGCGGGTTCGGTTTCGGATTGCCGCAGGGCGCACCGCCGTTCGGCAACTGCGATATGAACTCCGCCGACGGCCTCGACCCGGTGCAGTTCGCTGCGGCCTGCGGTATCGCCACCCCGTCACAGGAAGGCGCCGACCTGGTCTGAATGATCGGGATCCGGCATCAAAACCATTGCGCTGCAACGGATTACAATCAACATTCGGGCAACGTTGACACGGCCCCCATATCGGCGTCTACTGGGAGTACAGGGCGCGCCACCCGTTGATCGACAGCTTCTCCCTGTTCGACCACCAACGGCACAGGGACTGCAGAAGTAACGTTCCTTTTCGGGATCCCGGTCAGATGGGTGGCGCCGCTCGGAACACCGCGCGCCACCCCGCATTGGGCAGCGCGAGTTTGAAGATAGTCCGCACAGTCTGCAGGTACTGGCGGGTGAGCGACCCGCTGGTGTAGGGCAGGTTGTACTTGTCGCACAATGCGCGCACCCGCAGGCCGATCTCCGGCAAGCGATTACTGGGCAGGTCCGGGAACAGGTGGTGCTCGATCTGGTAGCACAGGTGCCCACTGGAAAATGCCAGCACCGGGCCGGCTTTGAAGTTGGCTGCGCCCAGCATCTGCCGCAGGTACCACTCACCGCGGCTCTCCTCTTGCAGCACTTCCGGGCCAAACCTCGCGGCGCCGTCAGGGAAATGTCCACAGACGATCACGACGTACGCCCACAGATTGCGCAGCACATTCGCGGTCAGATTCGCGACCAGGGTCCGCTTCCAGCGCCGCCCACTCAGCGCCGGCAGCACGACGTAGTCCTTGGTGAGCTGACGGCCGATCTTCGCGCGCAACTCCTGCCGCGCGGCATCTTTACCGCTGTCGGTGGTCGCCCGGTCCCGAGCGGAGTAGAAGTCGTGCAGGGCGATGCCCCATTCGAAGATGAGGGCCAACAGCACATTCCGCAGGGGCTGCACCAGATGTTGACGTTCCCATTGCTGGTCGCGGCTCATCCGGAGGATCCCGAAGCCCAGGTCATCGTCCACGCCCAGCACGTTGCTGAACACGTGATGTCGGTAATTGTGCGAATACCGCCACTGCGGCGACGGGCCCACCATGTCCCACTCCCAGGTGCTGGAGTGGATCTCGGGATCGTTCATCCAATCCCACTGGCCATGGCCGACGTTGTGCGCGAGTTCCATGTTCTCAACGGATTTCGCGTAAGCCAGCGTCGCCGTCCCGGCAAGCAATCCGGCCTTCGACCGGGTGCCGGCGATCAGTAACCGTGCGGCTACCTCGAGCGCCCGCTGGAACACGATGGTGCGTCGAATGTAAGCAGCATCCCGCGCACCGAGTGAATTCTCGATGTCGCTGCGGATGGTGTCGAGTTGAGCCGCGATCGCGTCGATGTCCGCGCAGCTCAACTTCGAGTATGCCGCGATATCTCTGATAGTCAGTTTCCAGGTCCGTCTGTGTAGGGCGGCATGGGTCCGGGCCACCTGGGAGTGAGTGCCTTCAGCCTAGGTGCGGATGCGGATCTCTGCCACAGCGCGACGTCGAGCACCCCTGACCTGGTCATACGCTGCGCTCCCCGTGCAATGCGCCCAGCAGTTCGGGCAGGGGGACGGTGGCAATGCGGATTGCGGCGTCGCCGACCCCGAACGGCAGCACCAAGGTGTCGGCGTGCACGAGCGCGCCGCAGGAGTACACGACATTGGGCACGTAACCGTCGCGTTCGTCGTCCGCCGCACTGAGCAGCGGTTCAGTGAGCCGACCGAGAATCCGGGTTGGATCGTCCAGGTCGAGCAGGAGGGCCCCGATCCGGTAGGTGCGCATGGGGCCGACGCCGTGGGTGAGCACCAGCCATCCATCCTCGGTCTCGATGGGTGGACCACAGTTTCCCAGTTGGAGCGCCTCCCAGGGCTGCGTCGGCTGCTGGCACGGCAACGAGCTCGTCCACACCGCCGGGTCGTCCGAATAGGCGATCGTGTTCGATTCCCGGTCTGATCGCGACATGGCCGCGAATCGTCCGCGGATCCGGCGCGGAAACAGGGCAAGTCCCTTGTTCGCGGCGGCCCGTCCGACCATCGGCACCGAGGTGAACGACCGGAAATCGGTGGTCGCAAGAAGCTGTTGGCTGATCTGCGAGCCGCTGTACGCCGTGTAGGTCGCGTAGAACGTGACCGCACCGTCGTTGTCAACGAAACGCACGAAACGCGCATCTTCCATGCCGGCGGCTTCTGCGCTGGTTGCGGGCCACAGCACACGTTCTGAGAGTGCGGTATCGCCGGAGAATTCGACCCCGTACGCGCGGTCCGCGATCGCTCGAATCAACGCGATTGTCGCCGGTGCATGCCGGCGGGTGCTGCGGTGTCGCTGCAACTGCTCCAGCCGCTCATCCAGGTCGGCACGGGTGAACCGATCGCCGAGCGCATCGAGCACATAGTCGGATGCCTCGCCTCGACCTTCCAGCCAGGCCAACTCGCTGCGAAACACATCCGCGTCGAGGAGCGTCGGCACAGTTGCACCGAGGGAGGCGAACGGTACCGGGTCGTCGACCACGACCCGGCCGGCATCATCGACGGTGCCGGTCCGGAAGCCGATCGATGACCGGTGCCCCTCCCCGATCCCCCGCACGCTCATCACGAATCTCACACTGCCCGTCGCGGTTCCGGATTGATCCGGGTGCACGACGATGCTGGGGTTGCACAGTGCGGCACCCTCGATCGCGTATTCACTGGTGAACACCGCGCCAAGCAACAACATTCGAGACTCGGATAGCTTCGCACCCAAAGCGAGCCGGTCGGCCAGCTCCGCGGCATGGCGCCGAAACGTGTCGATGAGGCCGTGGTGGCGATCACCGTGTCTGAGAAAGACATCGTCCAGCGCCGCCAGCACCTGGATCTCGTCCAGATCCAGGATCCGCCTGAGAACCTTGCCCGCCCGGGATTCCTGAAGTTCGAAACCCTCCTGACCCGGCACGAACAGCTGTGTGATCACCCGCGAATGGTCAGGTATCAACCACTGAGAACTGCGCGTGAGTGTTAGCGGACGGATCGACGTCATGGGGCGACATGGGAAAAGCGTTGTGCCTGTTGAAAAGTCGAGAGCACTGCCAGCGTCGACTCGGCACCCTGATTGCGGTTCACCCCATCGGCGTGCAACCCGTCGAATCCGCCACCGGTCTCGGGATCCCACATCAGCTCGCCGATATCGTTGGCACCCTGGAACCAGGCGGCGGCGGCCCGCACGGTTTCTGGCCAGATCGCGCTCGGATCGACAGCAGCCGCGCGGGCACATGCATCTGCCAGTGCGGCCACCTCGATCGGCTGCTGGTCGAATCCCGGCCGCGGATCATCGACGCCCCAGCCGCCGGCAGGGGTGACCGACAGGTGATCGCCGGCCGTTTCGCGCTCGACCAGCCATGCCAGCAGGTCCAGGCCCCGGTTGTACAGCGCCGAGTCTTCGATCGCGACGCCCGCGGCAATCATGGCTTCGGCGAGAACCGCATTGGCGTAGGTGAGTCTCGGTTCGGGCCAGGGCCAGGCCGGGTCACCGGTGGGCGCAGGAATACCGGCGACGTAGTCGGCGATGAGCGAGTGGGCGACGCTGTGCCCGGGGTGGGCGGAGAGCAGCTCAGCCGCTCCCAGCACCGCGAACGCCATCGCCCGTGGCCACACCGACCTCCGCTGTGCGCCACGCTGGAATTGATTGGCAGCCATCTTGCGGACCATGCCGACATCACTGTGTGCAGCGGCGGTTCCCAAGCCCCACAGGCAACGCCCCCAGGCGTCCTCCAACGCCGGTTCGTCGACCCACGCGCCGGAACTTTCCATCCGGTTGCGGCAAGCACCGGTGAGGGTCTGCGCCTCGTTGAGGAAGCGCATCGCCACGCCCGCGAGATGGTTCAGGTCCCGGTCGGGGCCGGGTGCGCGCGTGGCGACGATCAGTACGCGCGCCATATCGTCTGTGCAATAACCATTTTCGGCTCTCGGCTCGGCCAGACGGGCATGCTCGAAGGTTCCGCTGCCGTCCGTCATCCGCAGTAGGTGGTCGAAGCGGGGGATCGGCAGGTCGGTCACTGGAGTTCCGACCGGTCGGCCAGGATCTTCCGTGCAGTCGACAGGTAGGCATTGGCGACGACTGACCACGACATCATCGGTGCCAACCGACGCGCCTCGGCTGCCATCGCGCCGGCGAGGCGCGGTTGGGTGAGCACGCTGCGCAAGGCGGAGGTGAGTGCCTCTGGATTCTCGTGGTCGACCACGATGCCCGCCCCACTCCCGAGCAGCTCAACGGCATGAGGAAAGGCGGTAGCGACAACCGGCCGCCCATGGGCGACCGCGTCGACCAACACCCCGGAGGTGACCTGCTCTGTCGAGTCGTAGGGCAGCACCACTACGGCCGCGGAGCGGAGCAGAGCAGTCAGCGACGCCCCGTTGAGATAGCCGGAGTCGAAGTGCACCGCGTCGGCCAGGCCACTACGCCGTGCCTTTTCGATACAGAAGTCGCGGTAATCCTCGCCATCTGCAGCGAGCACCTTTGGATGCGTCCGGCCGGCTACCAGATACCGTGGCCGACCGTTGAGCTGATGCAGGTCGCCCATTGCGTCGATGACCCGCTCGATACCTTTTCCCGGCCCGAGCAAACCCCAAGTCAACAGGGTGGGCCTGCCTCCGCGCTTGGTCTGCGCAGGCGCCGGGACAATCGCACCATGCGGGATCGTGGTGACTTTTCTCCGCTCAACGTGGAAGCCGAGACACAGTCGCCGGTGAGCCGACTCGGACATGACGACGACCTGATCCGCCAGTGCCGCCACTATCTCCAGCACTGAACGCTGTTGGGGCGTCGGATCTTTGGGAACGGTGTGCAGAACGACGATCGACGGAACATCGAGGTCACCGATGATGTCGACAACCTCGGCGCCGTCAGGACCCCCGTATATGCCGTACTCGTGCTGGATGACGGCGATGTCATTCTGATTGAGCAGATCCGAACTGGCCGCGACCGATGCCGCGGATCCGTTGACCAACTCACCGACGACCCGACCCCCGCCAGACGGCGAACCATCAGAGACTCGAACGACACTCACATCCGTACCGGTAGCGGACAAACCATCCGCGAGCGCCGCACTGAAAGTCGCCAGACCACAAGGAGTCGGCGGATACGTACTGAGTATCCCGACTCTCAGAGGATCGGGATAGGCACGCACCCCTCTGGGGCCGGTCGGCAAGTGCAGAACGGCCGGAGCGCTCAAGACGAACCCGACATGATTTGGGCGCGAAGCGCTTCCATCGTGGCCAAGGCCGCGATGGAAACTTCTGAATCGTCAACATCTTTCGACTTTGACGGTCCCATATCCGCATGGTTGCCGATTACCCTCGGCTCGGTGATGTGCGTCATGTACTGCCCTCGCTTCGGCTCACGGCCGACATCTCGGGCCACTCCGAGCGCGTCAAGACCGTGTATGAACTGAACCGAATTTCGCGATACCGCAGGAAAACTCGCTGCTTTCCGCTAGCGCGTGGATCGATTGTGCCTATTGGCGGGATCCGGGCCAGAACACCAGTCAACGCTGCACCACAGGCATTGTCAACCGCGCCGACCTGTGCCGTTGCGCATAGCCGACCGTAGGCGGAGGGTTCCAGGAACCGGGACCGACACAGGCCCCCACATCAACGGGGCCGACATGGCCGACAAATCGCCGCGGCAAAGCCTGGCCAAGAAGTCCGGCAAATCCCTCAAAGAAAACGGTCCGCCAAACGTGTCAAAGGTGGCGATACGTCGTCCACAGATGACGTTCTGAACCCCAAGAAGCGCTAGATGTAGCTCCAGGCCTCTCGATCCGAAACGTGCGCCGGACCCCCTGACCGTTTACGATCAGCAAACACGGTCAAGGGGGTCTCATGTATGTGCAACGTGCGGTCGCCCCGGCCATCGCCGCTATCGCACTGGCAGGCGCTGCCCTCGGTGGTTGCAGTGTCAAGCAAACGAATGACCCCGACAGCACACAGGTCGACGTCCTGGGCAGCATGTTGGCCAGCGAATCGGAACTCAACACCATCCTGGGCACGACGGGCCTACGCCCCAAGACCGCGCTGCGTCAGCCCGCCAGGCTCGACGCCGACGAGCGCGCCTCACGCCCGGTCTGCCTGGCCGTCATCGGCAACGCCATGGACGAGATATACCGCGACAGTGGATTCCGGCAGTTCCGCGAGTCACTGTTCGCCGACGAGGATGTTGACCTCGAAGTCGATCAGGCCGTCACCGCCTTCGATACGCCCACGGCGGCGCGGGCACTCGTCACCCGCACGGTCGATACCTGGCGGCAATGCGCCGGTGACACGCTCAGGCTCACCTACGAGGGCAACCGTCAGCCCAGCTCCTTCACACTCGGCAACCCGAGCGTCGTCGACGACGTCGACGTCACCAACGAGCAGACGCCGACCAGCCCGCAGCAGGGCAGCCGCCGCGCGATCCTGTCCGTGGCCAACCTGGTGGTCGACGTGCGGATCACCGGAACCGACCTGACCGATAACCAGGTGGTGCAACTCGCCAAGGCCATCGCCGGGCGCAACGCGGTCTGACTGCCGCGAGGCGTCAGTGGAACGCCCCGTTGATCACGGGTTGGGTGATCATGCCTTTTTCCACACCCCACATGGTGGCGATGGTGCGGTACTCGCCGGTGCCCATCACGTGCTCCAGCGCCAACCGCAACGACTCTGCCAAACCGGAACCCTTGGCCACCGGCCATCCGTAGGGCGCCGAATCGAACACGTCACCGGCGGGCTCCAACGCACTGCCGCTCAGCTTGATCGCGAACCCCGTGACGGGTGAATCGGCGGTCATGGCGTCCACCTCACCGGCGATCAACGCGGCCGTCACCTCATCCTGATGGGTGCGCACCACCTTCTCGATGGGAGGAAGCCCCGCCGCCACGCAGGCGTCCGATTTGGCCGGGATCTCCTGTGTGTCCTGAATCGTGCTGTACGCCACGCCTATTCGCAGTCCACACGGAGAACCCGGATCGGCCGACGAGCCGGGCCGCCGTGCCCACAGCGTGCCCGCCTGGAAGTAGGTGACGAAGTCGGCCTGCTGCTCGCGCTCGGCGGTGTCGGTGATCGAGGACATGCCGACGTTGAAGTTGCCGTCCTGCACCGACGGTAGGATCCCGTCGAAACCGGTTTCGCGGAAGTCGGGCACCAGCCCCATCGCGCGGGCCACCGCCTTCATCAGGTCGATGTCGAACCCGACGATCTCGCCGCTGGAATTCTTGAACTCATTGGGCGCATACGGCACGTTCACCCCGACGACCAACCGCCCGGAGTCACGGATGTCGGCCGGCACCGTTTTCGCGATCTCGTCCACCGCACCCGTCGGCGCCTGCACCGGACCGGAACCCGCCGAACCCACCGCATTGGCCACCCGGTCCGGACCGCTCCCCCGCAGCTGCCACACCCCCACCGCGCACAGGGCGGCCACCAGCGCCGTCGCACCGGCGATCGCGGCCACCTTCTTGGACACCCGGACCCGGGTCGGAACCCGTTGCGCCGAATGCCGTCCCGACCGCCCGGCGGCACGGACCGGGACCGACAGCGCTTCCTTGGCCGCCACTGCCAGCGCCCCGGCACTCTGATAGCGCTTCGACGGCTTCTTGGCCATGCCCTTGGCGATCACCTCGTCGAAGGCCGCCAAGCGCGGGTCCTTGTCGGAAGCCCGCGGCGACGGGGACACCATGTGCCCGGCGATCTGCTGTTCGAGGCTGTCCGCCGGGTAGGGCCGTTCCCCGGTGAGGCATTCATAGAGCACGCACGCCAGGGCATAGATGTCCGAACGCGGATCGACCTTGCCACCGTCGAACCGCTCCGGCGCCATATAGGCCAGCGTGCCCAGGGTGCTGCCCGCAGTGGTCATCCCCGAGTCCCCCGCGGTACGGGCCAACCCGAAATCGATCAGGTACACGAAGTCGTTGTCGGCGATCAGGATGTTCGACGGCTTGACGTCGCGATGGATCAGCCCGGCCGCGTGCGCCCCGTCCAGCGCCTCAGCCACCTGCCCGACCATCCCGACCACGAACGCCGCGTCCAAGGGCTTGCCGGTCTTGGTGAGCATGGCGCCGAGGTTGCGGCCCTCGATCAGCCGCATGTCCAGATAGAGCCGGCCATCGATCTCGCCGTATCCGTGGATGGGCACCACATGCGGGTTGCTCACCCCCGCCGCGGCGTGCGACTCGCGACGGAACCGTTCCTGGAACGTCGCATCCTGCGCCAGATGCGGAGGCAGAACCTTGAGCGCGACGATGCGGTCGGTGTCGGAATCGTAGGCCTGGTAAACCTCGCCCATCCCGCCCCGACCGATCAGCTTCTGCAGCTGATAGTGCCCGAATGGGGTTGAATCCACCGTTCAACTCCTCCGGAGCGGCCAATTCGGCGTCGGCATGTCGATCGAAGCTACATCACGTTGCTCGCATGTGTCGGTCCAGATCACATCAGGCGAGCAAAAATTGTCGCCCACGGTGACGCGTGAGACCGATGTGAATTCGTAACGGTCCAGATCGCCACCAAACGCCGATATCGGCATCCGAGCCCGCTACCTTGGTCGCGGGCTTTGATAGCGCGTCTCTATAACGGGCGGGAAAGGGGGAACATGCGCGTCGACGGACGGGACATCACCGTCACCGGCAGCCTCCTGCAACCCCCGACCCGGCGCACCAACGACATCCTGCGTCTGACGCTGGCCGCGATCTTCCTGGCCACCGTCATCACCAGCTCGCTGATCACCCGCTACGAGTGGGAGGCACTGGAACGCTCCATCTCCGAGATCGTCGGCGTTCTGACCCCTACCCAGTCCAATCTGGTGTACCTGGCCTACGGCATCGCGATCTTGGCCCTGCCGTTCGTGATCCTGGTCAGCATCGTGTTGGGGCGGCAGTGGAAGCTGCTGGGCGCCTATGCCGCCGCGGCCCTGATCACCATCGTGTCGCTGTCGATCTCCGCCAACGGCATCGCCGCCCCCAAATGGCATTTCGACCTGTCCGACCGGCTCGACTCGCAGCTGTCGCAGTTCCTCGACGACCCCCGCTGGATCGGCATGCTCGCCGCGGTGCTCACGGTGTCCGGGCCGTGGCTGTCCCGCCGGCTGCGGCGCTGGTGGTGGACGCTGCTGCTGGCGTTCGTCCCCATCCACCTCGTGGTCAGCGCCGTGGTGCCGGCCCGCTCACTGCTGGGGCTGTCCGCGGGCTGGTTCGTCGGCGCCCTGGTGGTGTGGATCGTCGGCACCCCCGCGCTGGAAGTCCCCCTCGACGGTGCGGTGCGCGCCCTGGCCCGGCGCGGCTTCGTCGTCTCGGCGCTCACCGTGGTGCGCCCGGCCGGCACCGGCCCGCTGACGCTCGACGCGGCGTCCCAGGATCCGGACTCCAGCGCCGTCGTCGAGCTCTACGGCCCCAACCAACAGAGCGGCGGCGCCGTACGTCAGGTGTGGCGAAAGCTGCGCCTGCGCTCCAACGAGACCGCACCCCTGCAGACCTCGATGCGCCGGGCCGTCGAGCACCGGGCCCTGATGGCCATCGCCATCGGCGACCTGGGCCTGGCCAGCACCTCGACCATGTCGATGGCCGCGCTCGACCGCGGTTGGACGCTGTACGCGCACAACCGCAAACGCGGCATCCCGCTGGACCAGTGCACCGACGAGACCACCGTCGGGCGGGTGTGGAACGCGTTGCGCACCCTGCACGACCACCAGATCTCCCACGGCGACCTGCACTCCAACGAGATCACCGTCGACGACAGCGCCGTGCTGTTCGGTGGGTTCGGCAGCGCCGAATACGGTGCCACCGACGCCCAATTGCAGTCCGATATCGCGCAACTGCTCGTCACCACCACGGCGCTGTACGACCCGCAGTCCGCAGTGGCCGCGGCGATCGAGGCGTTCGGCCGCGACGCCGTGCTGACCGCGTCACGCCGCCTGACCAAGGCCGCGGTGCCGACCCGGGTCCGCGACGCCGTTCCCGACGCCAAGGCCGTGATGGCCGCCGCGCGCGACGAGGTGAAACGCCAGACGGGTGCCGACCAGATCCAGACCGAAACCATCACGCGGTTCACCCGAACCCAGGTGATCCAGCTGGTGTTGCTGGGGGCCCTGGTCTATGTGGCCTACCCGTTCATCAGCACCGTGCCGACGTTCTTCTCCGAACTGCGCACCGTGAACTGGTCATGGGCCGCACTCGGGCTGACCGTCTCGGCATTGACCTATGTCGGTGCGGCGGCCGCACTGTGGGCGTGCGCCGACGGGCTGGTGAGTTTCCGCAACCTCTCGATCATGCAGGTGGCCAACACCTTTGCCGCCACCACCACACCCGCCGGTGTCGGCGGCCTGGCCCTGAGCACCCGGTTCCTGCAGAAGGGCGGGCTGAGCACGACACGCGCCACCGCCGCGGTGGCCCTGCAACAGTCGGTGCAAGTGATCGTGCACGTGATCCTGCTGATCCTGTTCAGCACCGCGGCCGGCGCCTCGGCCGACCTATCGCATTTCGTGCCGAGTTCCACGATCCTGTACCTCATCGCCGGGCTCGCGCTCGGACTCATCGGCGCGTTCCTGGCCGTGCCCAAACTACGACGCTGGCTGGCGTCCTCGGTGCGGCCGAAACTCGAAGAGGTCACCGCAGACCTGGTCAAACTGGCCCGCGAACCTCAACGACTGGCCCTGATCGTGCTGGGCGCGGCAGGCACGACTCTCGGTGCGGCCCTGGCACTGTGGGCCAGCGTCGAGGCATTCGGCGGAACCACCTCATTCGTCACCGTCACGGTCGTGACGATGGTCGGCGGCACCCTGGCCTCAGCGGCCCCCACCCCCGGCGGTGTCGGCGCGGTCGAGGCCGCGCTGATCGGTGGTCTGGCCGCCTTCGGCGTGCCCGCCGGGATCGCGGTGCCCGCGGTACTGCTCTACCGGGTGCTGACCTGCTGGCTGCCGGTGTTCATCGGCTGGCCGGTGATGCGCTGGCTGACGAAGCACGAGATGATCTAGATCGGCATGCGGTAGCCGTAGAACTCGTGGTCCTCGTTGTACCCGCCGTGTCCCCATCCGACCTCACGGAAATCCGCCACGAACTCGACCGCCTCGATCCACTTGACCTGTTTGAAGCCGAGCTCCAACTCGTTACGCAGCCGCAACGGCGCACCGTGCGCCTCGCTGAGCATTTCGCCATTCATCTCATAGGCCAACAACGCCATCGGCTCACGCATGTGCTCGATGCGGTGGCAGTCGTAGTAGCGCCCATGACCGGGTTCGGCCCCTTCGGCGAACGAGTAGAACACCACCCACTTCGCCTCCGCTAGCGGCTGCACCAGCGCCAGAATGTCGGCCATCCGCACCCCACCCCACTTGGCCACCCCCGACCAGCCCTGGATGCAGTAGTGCTGGGTGATCTGCTCATGTTTGGGCATCGCCAGCAGCTCCGGATAGGACAGTTCAACGGGATTGGCGACCAGGCCCTCGATACGCAACCGGTACTGCAACCAGTCCCCGCGCTGCAGCCAGCGGTAATTCTCGGAGTTGGGCAGGGTGCCGTTGGACCACAAGTAGGGAGAAATATCCTTGTCCCGGTATGACATTCGGGGATGAGTGCGCTCCATCCAGGCCTTCGCCCACCCGACAGTGAACCGCCCGGCGTTCTGCACCACCCTGGGATAACGAATCGTCACCGGCGAGGCCGCCAACCACAGAGCGACGACCAGCGCGGCCGCCAGGCCGAATACCGCCAGCGCCCAATAGGAATCGGTGTCGGTACCTAGTGTGATGTGAGTGAGGTTCTCCACCGCGCCCGTGGTCATCACCATGGTGACGTGGATGACGATGAAGACCACCATCCACAACCAGACTGCGAAATGCACAGTCCGGGCGACCTGACGGTTCAACGGTCCCCGGCCGGTGCCGAACCGGGCCGCGATCGCCGGCGCTTGCAGCAGGCCGGTGACGAATGCCAGTGGCGCGGCCACGAAGACCGTCAGGAAGTAGGCCAGGATCTGCATGCCGTTGTAGGCGGTAAACCCCTGGTTCACCGGGAAATTCAACGAGGCGTACTGCACCGCGGTCGACAGCGCATTCGGGAACACGTCCCACGACTGCGGCACGATCCGCTGCCACTGCCCGGTGCTGAACAACAGCACGTAGAACAGCGCACCGTTGATCAACCACAGCAGGTCGAAACTGAAATGCCACCATCGGGCCAAACCAATGGAGTGTCGGAAACCCGGTATTCCCAACCATTTCGGCAAACTCACTGCATCGTCCTTGGACGTCCACACCCGCGCCGGATCGCTCTTGTCCATCCGGTCGGCGGGCACCTGGCCACGCATCCGCAACCACTCGGTGCCGGGCCGGCAACCCGAATTCAGATACAGCCGTGGATGATCGGCCAGGATCTGCAGCCCGGATCGCAGAATGAACAGCATGAAGACGATGTTGAAAAAGTGCTGCCACCGCAGCCACGCCGGGAAACCGCCGGTTACCGCGGGCGCGTATCTGGTCGAGGTGCCCGGATAGCGCGTGATGAAGCCCTGCATCCAGCCGTACTCACGTAGCTGTTGGGCCACCGCGACAGCGACGAGCAGGCCGACGGCACCCAGGGCGATCAACCACAGCGCGTTGACCCAGTGCCGACCCAAACGAACCGTCGGGAAGCGGGCCGGCACTTGCGGTATGCCGCCGCCGAACTGCAGTTCATCGACGCGTTCGTGCAGCACCCTGGCCGGGTGATGGTGATCTAGCAGCGACTCCAACCGGTTATCGACGGCCATGCCCCGACCTCCTCATCACCGCGCATCACAGGATCCACGGAAAATTCCCGTACATCGGGAAGGTGTTGATGAACGGCGGAGCATCGTTGATCTGCGCGTTGCCCGGTGAGATGCACATACTGCCGACGTTGGTGGTAGTGCAGGTCTGCGGGGCCGGCTTGATGTGCTGACTGCCGGTCGCTACCGGTGCGGCTCCCGCCAGGGGCGCCAAGATGAGAGACACCGCGACGCCGGCCGTGGCCAGCGCGGCGGCAGGGAATATTCGCATGATCCGCCACCTTCCATATGTTTTTGTATGGTGCAACTCCAAGTTAGCTCCGCCAGCTGGGCATTCCCTGTGATGAACGTGAGCGGAACCGAGAACTTCGCGAAGAGCAGCCCGGCCACCCCGGCGGAATCCGTGCACCCGGGCCCGGCCCGACAGTGCAATGATGATTTGCCATGGACAGCTCCGACCCCGCTCAGCTGATCCGCCATGCCGATGCGGCGCTCGCCGGTATCGGCAAACTTCGTGCCGAGATCGCCGACCGCATCCACGCGAGCACTGACGGGGTGGTGAACCGGACGCTGCAGGCCGCGCCACTGGAGCACGTGCGCCCCTACCTGGCCCGGGGCGCCCGTCTCGGCGGGCTGGCCAACTCCGAGTACCGCACGGCCGCCGACGTCCTCACCGTGCCGGCCCGGCTGTTGACCCAGGTGCCCGGGGTCGACATCGAGGCCGCACAGTCGGTGCAGGCCGCGGCACAGGCGATGGCCGAACACATCCGCACCACCACGCGCCCCCAGCTACGCGATGAGGACACCGCGCTCCTGACCTCGCTGCTGACATTGGTCCACGCCGATGCCCCGGTCAAACAGTTGCGCCGACTGATGCCGCGGCTGCGCAGCCATACCGCCTCCGATCAGTTACGGGAATCGGTCGGCGAGCTGGTCGACCGGATCGAGGAGGCCCACCACTCCCAGGGCGACCCGTGGGGTTCGTACCGCGCCGACCCGCGGCCGATCGACCAGTTGATGAGTGAATTCGCTTCCGGGACAACCGATGTGGATGCCAGCCAGGGGTTTGTCGGGGCGGAGGTGGCCGCGCAGGTCGAGCAGACCGTACTGAACCGCTCACTGCTGCAGACCGAATTGCGTGGGTACCAGGAGTTCGGCGCCCGCTATGCGGTGGCGCGCGAACGGGTTCTGCTATGCGACGACCTGGGGCTCGGCAAAACCCTGCAGGCATTGGCGGTCGTCGCGCACCTGGCCGCCGTCGAACAGCTGCGCCACACCCTGGTGATCTGCCAGCCCAACACCGGAATCCATTGGGCCGCAGAAACAGCCAAGCACACCACGTTGCGGGCGATCGAGATCCGCGGCCGTGAGCGTGATGCCCGCCTGGAGAATTGGAAGACCGCCGGAGGCGTGGCCGTCGTCTCCTACGACACCGTGGCGCGCATCAAGCTGCCCGAACGTCCCGGCCTGGTCATCGTCGACGAGGCACACCTGCTGCGCGACCCGAAATCCGACCGGTCCCGCGCCGTCCGCAACGTGTTGACCTCCGACAACCGCGTGCTGTTCCTGTCGGGTGTGCCGATGCACCAACGGATCGGTGGTTTCCGCCACCTCGCCGATTTCCTGCAGCCAGACGTCGCGGGCAAGGTGGCGCCGAACGCGGGCGACCGCGGATCGATCGCCTTCCGCCGGGCAGTGGACCGGGTGTACCTGCGACGCGACTACCGCGACGTGGTCGACGAACTGCCGGTGCGGATCTCCACCGAGGAATGGGTGCGGCCCACTCGGGCGGACCGCGAGCGCTACGGCCAGGCCGTCACCAGCGGCAACTTCAGCGCGATCCGGCAGGCGGCCTGGCCGTCCGGTTCGCCGACGCCGGCCGCCAAGCTGGACCGACTCGTCGAACTCACCAACGAGGCCCACATCAATGGGGCCAGGGTGGTGGTGTTCTCCCACTTTCCCGCCGTGCTCGAGGTGATTCGGAAAGCCTTGCCGGGAAACACCTTCGGAACCATCGACGCATCAGTACCCGATCAGCAGGCCGTCGTCGACGCATTCGCCACCGACCGCGGGCCGGCCACCCTGCTGGCCCACATCGGTGCAGGCAAGCTGGACCTGCGCCGACTGGACGCCCCGGTGGTGTTCATCATCGCCGAACCCCAGTGGCAGCCGCGCGCCGAACGGCAGCTGATCGGACGCACCCAGCGGCTCAGCGAACTGCACACCGTGCGGGTCTACCGCTTGCTGGCCAGGGGCACCGTCGACGAGCAGATCCGCCGCCTGGCCCAGCACCCCGACCAGGCTCCCCCGCATCAGGACGAGGTGGTGCGGGCCGAGCAGGCCCGGATCGCCCGGTCCGGGCTCACCACCAGGTTCAGTGGAAACGGTTGATGATCGGGATGCGCTCGATGATCCGGTCCCGCAGCCGCGGCTGCGGGTAGGTCACCGGCGGCGGCACATACGGCGGAGGGCTGTAGACCGGGGCCGGCGCGGGCGGCACATAGACCGGAGCCGGCGCGGGTGCCGGAGCGGCAGGAAGCTGAGCGGGCGGTTGATGTGCCGGCGGGCTGACCTGCTCGACCGCCTGCGCCGGCGGCGGGGCCGCGGGAGTGTGCGGCGGCGCCGCTGGTGCCGGCTTGGTCGCAGCCTTGTCCACCGACTTGTGTACCGGTTTCGGTGCCGGCCCCGCCTCGGGGGCCGATTCATGGATACCGGCGGCCTGCGCCGTCTCCGATACCGCTCCCGGATGCAGATGCAGGCCGACCGCCGCCGAGGTCGCGACGACGAGCGCCACCAATGCCCCACCGATCACCGACGACAGGGCTCCGACCTTGGTCCAGTGCACCGCCTTGGCGGGCGCGGCCGCGGTATTCACCGCGAGCGCTGCTGCCAGGCCCGCACCCCGGGCAAACGCCAGATCGGATTCGTTGGCGGTGATCACCGCGGCCGGGATGGACTCAGCCAGTGCGGCAACGATCGGACCGTCCGCATCGGAACCCAGGACGAACAGGGCACTGATCGGTCGGCCGGTGAGGGCCAGGAGCCCGGCGATGTCGGCGACGAACGTCTCAGAACGCTCGATGCGGTCGGCACTGACATCGTCGGGCGTCACGATCGCCACTACCGCGGCGTCGGGTTCGACGACGCAGACCGCGATGTCGTCGTGCTCGGTGATCTCGGCGATGCCACTGGCCAACATGCCCGTCGCCTCGATCTCCGACACCGCGAACACATTTCCGTAGCCCCGGGTGTCCAGGGACTGCATGATGTGGCCGGCCAGCGGCGCAGCATCATTCGTCCAGGTCACACCGATCGCGTGAATGCGATGCCCGCCCTCGAGTTCGGTGTCGTCCACCAAGCCGCGCAGCAGGCCGTCGGGGTCATAACCGGCGACGTCATCGAGGGAGATCGCGCCGCGGTCAACCGGACGCCCCTCGCCCGTCGTGCCTTCGACAAGCACCCACCGAACGGCTCTCGAAGTCATCGCGAGGCCGAGCACGAGATCCATCCCGATCCCCCGATCTGCCTAGTCAGTCATCAGTCAGGTTACCGGTGTGGCGTGGCTTACACATGGGTGCGGCGATCTACGGACAACTCCGGCGTCGACGTCCCGAAGCACTGAGCAGGTCACCAGGCACGGCTATACCGGCGCAATCGGCGGCGGCGCGACCGGACCCGGCGCGCTCGGCGGGGCAGCCGGCGTGGCCGGGGTCGGCGCTGCGGGGCTCAGTGCCGGGGCCGGGCCAGGAAGGTTCTGCGGCGCCGGTCCCATGTGTTGCGCCGGCCGGACCGGCGGGACCTGCGATGGCTGCGACGGGCCGGTACCGACCAGCGTGGCCGGCGGAACCGCCTCGGTCGTCTGCTGCGCCCAGTCGTCCTGAAGCTTGCTCGCCGCGAACGCCGCGCCCTGGTTCACCAGACCGGCCTCCGCGTACTGGGTGTGGATACCGAAGCTTCGGCCCTGTGGGTCGCACACCAGGTCGTTGTCGACGCACAGGTCGATGGCCTTGGCGGTGTAATTCGGCCCGACGACCACCGAGGGATTGTTGAGCACCTTCATGAATCGCGGCGACGGTTTCCCGAACAGCGCGACGGCCGCAACATGGTCGGCCACATCCGACGGCATCGGCGCAGGCACGTCTGCCGGTGAAACCCCGTCGGGCACAACGCTCGCAGTGACGAAGCCGACGACGGCCGCACCCTGAGAGAACCCGCCGAGCACCATCTTGGTGTCAGGACAGTTGGCAACGGTGGTCATGATGCGGGCTCGCGCATCGGCGATTCCCTGGACGGCGGTGGGAAAGTCAGTGGTGGCGGGGTAATCGACGGGATAGACCTCCACCGATTTGGTACCCACGTTGGCGCGCAACGCGTTGACGAACGCCTCGCCGGTATCGCCCAATCCAGGCGCTTCCATGGTGCCGCGGGCGAATATCACCTCGGCATCCGGACACGGCGCCGCATTGGTGGACGGCATCGTCGCGGTGCTCAGCACGGAAGCCGCCCCCGCAAGGACGGCGACCACAGCAGCACTTCCGCGCTTCCGCACCAATTCACTGTGACACAGCACAGCGTGGATCGCGCCCCGAGAGTGCGAAGCATAGAGTTCCCTCAAGAACCAAAGAGAACTCTCAGGAAGTGGGCCAAGGGGTTTCGCGTCCATTCGACCCCGGCGCGCCCACCCAATTCCAGCGAAGTCCCTTTCCTGCAACATCTTTCGGCAATGACACGATCAGGGGACCCGGCGGCCTGCCGGCATCAGTGGATCTGCGTGGCAATGGCGCCATTACACTGCGATCCATGGGTAGACCGCCGGTGGCCCCCGGGACGCACGAAACGCCGGAGCCCACTGCAAAGCCCCGCGGGCAGCGCACGATCCGCGGACTCGATGCCGAGCAGCGTCGCGCCCATCGCCGCGAACAACTGTTGACGGCTGCCTTCGAGCTGATCGCGCGCGACGGGTACCCCAACACCTCGATCGAGCAGATCTGCCAGGCGGCATATGTCGGCAACAAAGCGTTCTACGAGGTGTTCGGTAACAAAGAGGACTGCTATCTGGCCCTGCTGACTCAGATTGCAGAGCGAATCGAGAAGCAGGCGGTCGACGCACTCGCCGATGCCCCCGATGATCCCGACGAAACGGTCCACCGCCTGCTGTCGGCGTTCGCCCACGCGCTTGTCGACGATCCCCGCGTGGCGGTGGTGGCTTTCGGTGAATGCGCCGGGATCTCGCCGCGTGTCGAACGGCTTCGTCGCGAGAATCGCCGCTGGACCGCGGCTTTTCTCGAAGGACTGTGGCGGCAGCGCGAGTTTCCCAGCCTGCCCGAGGACGACGCGGTCGACTATCACGGCTTGGCGGTGTCCACCGTGGGTGGCCTGTTCGAGAGCGTGGCCGACTGGCTGCATCAACGAGAGATCAACAGCGACTCGCCGCCGACTATCGATACCCTGATCGGCACGATGACGACGTTCACCTCGGTGGTTCGCGCCGGGATCGCGGCGTCGGCGCGCTGAACTCGCAGAACGTTTGCAACAAGAGTTCTTGTTGCAAACAGTCACCCTTGCCATAACTTCTACCCGCTGGTAACTTTCGGCTGCGCATGGCGTGGCGCCCGTCACAGTTCACCACTGATGTGTCGGTAGTCCCTCTAGAAATTTCGGCGGCGTCCAGACATCTGGCCGACCGGACGAACCACGAGGAAAGAAGGAACAGGCATGAACGGTCGGGGTCGCCGGGGGGTGCCGCCGCGCAGTGAGCGCCGGCAGCGCCGTTCACGTCGTTGGGCATCGATGTTGATGGCCGGCGGAGTCGTCGTCGCCGCATCGGCCGGGGTCACCGTCAGCACTCCATCCGCCACCTACAGCGCTGCGGTGCGGTTGGTCGGCACCACGATCGGCGTGGGGCCCTCGTTCGACGGATTCGGGTTGAGCGTCCCGCTGTTCTTCTACGGCAGCACGGTGCCCGAAGGCGACTCGTTCCACACCGTCCCCTACCCCGCCCAGATCAGCCTCGACTTCCCGATCATCTCGGATCTGCCGGGCCTGTCCGACATTCCGTACTGGCCGCACTCGCTCAAGCGGTCCGCCCAGATCGGGGCGGGCTACCTCCAGCAGGACATCGCCAACACACCGGCCGACGACAAGGTCACGATCATCGGCATGTCACAAGGCACCCAGGTAGCCGAGATTGTGCGCGCCGAGATGGCCAAGGACCCGAATTACGTAGCCAACGCGGACAATTACGAGTTCGTCTTCATCGGTGACCCGTACCAGCCCAACGGCGGCATACTGGCCCGCTTCACCTCGTTCAGCGATGTGCCCGTGCTCGGCGACATCTTCCCGCTGGGTCGGCCGGGACCGTCCGACAGCCCCTTCAAGACCACGTACTACCAGAACCAGTACGACGGCTTCGCTGATTTCCCAGCGTATTTCAACGTGCTGTCCATCTCGAACGCTCTCTCCGGGATCCTGTTCCAGCATGTCTTTCCCGGCTATGTGCTGGAACATCCCGACGCCCCCAACGCCGTGTCCACCCAGGTCGGCAACACCACCTACGTGATGCTGCCCCAATATCTGCCGCTGTTGGCACCGCTGCGGATTCCCGCATCCCTGATCGGTGCCGAACGGTTCGTCGATGCCATGGATCCGGTGCTGCGGGTGTTCATCGAGATGGGATATGACCGCATGGCAGATCCCAGCCAGGTCAAGGAATTCGGCTGGGTCACCCCATCGGAGAAGGTGCACGAGGCACTGAACGCGTTGCCCGGTGCATTCGAGCAGTCGCTGGCAATTCTAGGCGGCGAGAAGTACACCCCCACGCTTCCCCAGCCCGTGGTCTCCGGCACCGAGCCCGAGACTCCGGTGACCGAGCATCCGATCGATCCCGTGGGTACCTCGCCATTCGAACAAGGGGTACGCCACACCGTCGTCGACGTGACGAAGGCGTTGTCGGAGGCAACCCGCCCACTGGCCAAGGTGCTACAGGCCATCGGTGAGGCAACAGCGCCGAAGCACGCCGTCGAACCGGTTGACGGGACCGCGCCGGAAACTGCCGAAGTGACTGCCAAGGTCGCCGCCGACCCGGACACCGTGGCCAAAGCCGAACCCGAGGCCGATAGCGACACCGCGCCGAAACCCACTCATGTCAGTCGGAACGGGCGGGCGAGAACGGCCTCTCCCCAAACCGATTCGGCGCAGCGGCGACTGAGTGCGGTCCCGCATTCCGGTGGTTCCGGGAAGCGCGACGTGAACAGCGCACCCACCCGCACGTCGACCGACGAGCGGCGAGCGCGCTCGTCAACGGGAACCGATCACTCCGACCGAGCATCGGATCGATCAACGCGACGCGCTGCACAGCAGGCCGCGAAGTCGGCAGGCAGTCAGCGCACCGGGCAATCACGGCAAGACAGCGCGCACGCAAGTTAGCCGTCGCCGGTGCCTGAAGGGTTTCGTCGACGGTGCGACCAGCACTGTCGACGAATCTTTGTTTGCCCCAATAACTCTTGACACTTTCTTGACGGCTCAAGTCCACAACTGCCCTTCGAGAAGATGCGCCGATCTCGCTATGGGGCACCGATTTCGCTGGTAACTTTCGCACCCGACGAGCGGGGAAAGAAGGCGCAGGCATGATGAGTCGGGGTCGACGAGGGGCGCCGCCGCGCCGTGCACGCCGGTGGGGGGCGATGTTGATGGCCGGTGGCGTCGTCGTCGCGGTCTCGGCGGGAGCCACCGTCAGCACCCCGACGGCCACCTACAGCGCCGCGGTTCGACTGGCCGGCACAACCATCGGGGTGGGCGCGTCATACGACGCGTTCGGTCTGAGCATCCCGATGTTCTTCTACGGAAGCATCGTTCCGGAAGGTGACACGTACCGCACCGTCCCCTATCCGGCACAGATCAGCATCAGCCTCCCGGTCATCTCAGACCTGCCGGGCTTGTCCGACCTTCCCTACTGGACACAGTCTTTGAAACGGTCCGAGGCGATCGGTGCCGGGTACCTGCTGCAGGACATCGCCAGAACGCCGGCCGGCGAGAAGGTGAGGATCATCGGCGTATCGCAGGGCACGCAGGTCGTCGAGATCGCGCGTACCGAGATGGCCAAACTTTCGAATTATGTTGCCAATGCCGAGAATTACGAGTTCATCTTGCTCGGCGACCCATATCAGCCCAACGGCGGAATCCTGGCCCGCTTTGCCTCCTGGAGCGACCTGCCGGTGCTGGGTGACATCTTCCCGTTCGGCCGCCCGGGCCCCTCCGACAGCCCGTTCAAGACCACCTTCTACCAGAACCAATACGACGGTATCGCCGACTTCCCGGCATATTTCAACGTGCTGTCCATCGCGAACGCCCTTGCCGGACAGGTCTTTGAGCACGCCTTCCCCGGCTACGTGCTGGAGTATCCCGACGCGCCCAATGCCGTGTCCACCCAGGTCGGCAACACCACCTACGTGATGCTGCCCCAGCACCTTCCTCTCCTGGCACCGCTGCGGATTCCCGCGGCGTTGATCGGTGCCGAACGATTCGTCGACGCCATCGACCCCGTGCTGCGGGTTTTCGTCGAGATGGGATACGACCGCACCGCAGACCCCAGCCGGGTCAAGGAATTCAGCTGGACCACCCCCGACGAGAAGATCCACGAAGCGTTGAACGCATTGCCCGGTGCGTTCGAGCAGTCCCTGGCGATCCTGCGCGGCGAGAAGTTTGTTCCGACCCTTCCCCAGCCCGTCGTCTCCGACGCCGAACCGGACACACCGCTGCCCGAGCATCCGGCCGATCCGGTGGGCACCTCACCGTTCGAACAAGCGCTGCGCCAGGTGGTGGTCGACGTGGGGACGGTGGTGACGGGTGCCACCAGGCCGCTGGCGAAGGTGTTCCAGGACATCGGCGGTAGAGCACCGGCCCGGAAAACCGTTGAGGTGGCGGATGAGACCGGCGACGAGAACGCCGTCGCCGCACCGAAGTCCACACCTACTCGTCGTCTCAGTCGGCCCGCGAGAATCCAATCGGACTCGCCGCACACCGGTGTGGCGCCGCGATCGAAGGCGGCCCCGGGGGCGAAGGGTAACGACCGGGATTCCGTTCGCTCGAAGATCCGATCGACGATTCGCTCGGCCAAGCCGGCCAAGCCGGACCCGAAATCCACCCACTCGCAGCGCCACCGCCCCTCGCAGCACCGGGGTGACCGCGCGGGTTAACCGTCCGAGCGTGGGGGCTGCGGACGACGCTGGATCCGCAGCGCCTGCGTCGGCACCTGAAGATCGGTCGTCGGCGGTGCCGCCAGCACGGTCGTCGAATCCTCCTTCAGCCGAACGATTCTCGGCACCGATGCCGCCCGGGGTTGCCGGACGATGGTCGGGGGCGCGGAATCCTCAGCAGGCCTGGCCGGCACGACCTCCGTCGGCGGTTCCGGGGCCGCAGGCTTGGCCGAACGGGTTTCGCGTCGCACCAGATAGCCGGCGAACGGTCCGGTGAACACCATCACCGCCAGCACGAGCACACTGAGCACACACACCGCGACATCGAAGGTGCTGGTGATCTGCTGGGCCAGGTTGTTACCGTAGATCGCCGCGGGCGCCGGCCCCGCGTAGCGCGGTGCCAGGGCCACACCGATCGCCACGTTCGCCACGGTGAAGACGAACAACACGGCGCTGAATGCCGCGGCCACCGTCGTCGACGTCAGCCCCCTGTCGAGCTGGCGGTGCAACCACCGCGCAACCAACGCGGTCACCAGGTTGAACACCGTCATCGCGACCGTGTCGTACAACGCGCGCGGGAGATCCAGCGACAGGGCGATCACGAAGTCGACGACCCGCAGCGCCGCCGCGGCGAACGCCCAGAAAGCGATCAGCGTCAGGCACTTCTGCGCGGCGCCGCGGTAGGCACCGATGGTCGGCGGCTTGATCAGGAAGACGGCGTACAGCGTCGTCGGCGCAACGATCGCGCCCGCCGCGGCCCAGGCGAGGTAGCCCTCGTAGCCCACGGCCGCCGTCGAGGTGTTCTGGGCGATGCCGTGAAAGGCGTCGATATCTCGGCCGATACCGACCAACCACACCAGGGTGGCGGCGATCGCACCCGAGACAGCGATGGCCGTCGTGGCCAATCGGGCCGCCCCGGTGCGCTCGGTCAGCCACCGTGAGGCGATGACCAGAGCGATCATCGCCTCCGCCCCGTAGAGCACGGTGGTGACGATGACGGCGATGTCGTGACCGCCGAACTCGACCTGGGTGACGAACAGATACCGCAGCCGCCAGTAGACGTTGAATGCGACCGACAGCGTCGCCAGCGCGATCGACAGGAAACCGATCACCCGCGCTATCGCATACCAGCGCCGAAACTTGTTGTCCTCGATCGTGATCGACGTGATCGGCGGCTGCCCGGCCAACAGTGCACCCGCGACTCCGAGCAGCATGCCCGGACCCACCCCCGGCGGGACGGCCCCGGTGCCGCCGCCGCGCACGGTCTGCACCACGTGATAGCCGACGAAACCGATGACCACAATCAGGTAGGCGGCGCTCAGCACCAGCCGGATCAGGCTGGTACGACGAACATCGGACTTGGGAGTACCGAGGCGGAACGGACCCAGGTGCGGCGCCAGTGCGGCGGCGATCGCCAGCAGCGTCACGACGGCCAGCAGGACGAACGTCGACCCGGCACTGCCGGGGACACCGACGCCGAATTCCAGGTTCCACGGGAGGAGCATCGCGATGACGAGCAGCACCACGGCGAGGCCGTCACGCACCCGGTTGGTCCGGCTGGGTACATAACCGACCCGAGGAGAACGCTCGGCAGCCGGCGCGGCCGCGGTTGCCACCTCGACGGTGGCGGACGCGTCGTAACGCTCGTCGCTCACGTACCGATTCCTCTCTATGAGTGACCCCGCACGGGACCCAACCAGCGTGCTCACTTTTGCTCCGGCGCACAAGCGGCGCTGGCAGCCGCGGTCGTTCGGCCACCAAGGCCCGCCGAGGCTGTGCGGTAGCTTGGATTTGTCTGTCGGGGCCCGTTGTACATGCACGAAGCAAGGAGAGGAACCGTGGACGTAGTCCTCGGCGTTGCGGTCACCGGGCGTGTGGCGCGCCTGGCCATGATCGGATCGCCCGCGAGCGGCGGACAGGTTCTGGATCAGTACGCACTCGACCTGCCCGACGACCTGGTGGCCGAGATGTCGGAGCTGGCCGAGACCATCATCGGCACGCACCGCGCGGTGACCGAGTCCGGTAACCAGGTGACCGCGACCCGGCTGTGCCTGCCCGACGATTCGGCGGCCGACACGTTGCGCCAGACCGTGCTCGACGCCGGAGTGCCCAACGTCGAAGTGGTGACCGAAGCCGAGGCGGCCGCCGCCTTGGCCCGCAGCGTGGGCGCCGACGCCGCATTGCTGCTGGCCGACGACGACACCGTGTCGCTGACGACCATCGGTCAGAGAACCGGGACCCCCGCATCGACAACGACGGCATTGGCCACCATGCCGATCGGCACCGCCGGGGCCGCCGCCGCGTGCGCCGCGGTGCTCAGGCGGGTGCCCGCCGACGCGGCCCCGACTCGCGTGCTGTTGGTCGGCCAACGACTCGATCTTGATTCTGTTGCGGCAGAGCTTCGTTCGACCGCACCGGTCGAGCTGGCGCCGGACGCCGGCTATGCGATCGCCCGGGGCGCTGCCCAGCTGGTTGACGACATCGCACCGGCCAGTGCATCCACTCAGATGGCGCCCGCCGTCGGTGTGCCACAAGATCCGACGCAAATGGCGCCCGTGGCCTCGGATGCCACGCAGATGGCTCCTGCCGCGGCCGACGCCACGCAGATGGCACCAGCCGCCGCCGACGCCACCCAGATGGCACCAGCCGCCGCCGACGCCACCCAGGCGACACCCGCCCGTGCGGATGCCGCCGTCGGGCCGGACCTGGCCTACTCACAGGACCCCGAGGACCAGCCGTGGGCCGACGAGATGCCGATGGACGCGGTCAACGAGTTCGTCCCCGAACAAGACGAGGACCCCGACTACACGACCGTCATCGCGCCGCCACCACCGCGGATGCTGCTGATGGGCAGCGCCCTGGCATTCGTGGTCGTCAGCTTCGCCACACTGGCCGTCACGGTCGCGATCAACGTCCGGCCCACGGCCGATGTGCGCGCGCAGCCCGCGCCCACCGAGCAGGCGGCGACCGTGCCCGGCAACTACCTTCCGCCGGTCCCGCACGAGCCAGATCCGGTCGCCCTGCCCGTCTCGGTGCTGACTCCCCCGCCCGCGGCACCCGCGGCGCCCAAGGTGCGCCAGGACATCGGCAACCAGCCGGTCAACCAGGCTCCTCCGGTGGCCCCGCCTCCTGCGCCGATCCCGGCACCCGCACCCGTCGTGGTTCCGCCGGTTCCGGTTCCGGTGCCCATTCCGATCCCGCTTCCCGTTCCGATCCCCGTTCCGCCGGTCGTCTGGCCGACGCTGCCGACGCGGGTGCCCACGACTCCCCCGACGACCCCGCCGACCACTACCGCGCCGCCCACCACCACGACGGCTCCCCCGACGACAACGACGGCGCCGCCCACGACCACCACGGCCCCGCCGACGACGACAACCGCACCACCCACGACGACGGCACCGCCGACCACCACCGCGCCACCCACCACCACTGTCGCTCCGCCGACCCGTACGTCGGAACCTCCCATCGAGGTGCCGACCCACACTGTGCCGACGTACACACCCCCGGTCGAACAGCCGACCTTCGAGGCTCCGGTGACTCAGGCGCCGGTGACTCAAGCTCCGGTGACGACGGTGGCGCCGCAGTCGCCGTTCGGTGGCGACTCCCCGTATGGGCGCGGTTCGTCGTCCGGCGGTAGTTCGTCATCGAGCGGCGGGTCGTCGAGCGGCGGCCTCTTCGGCGGCGGTAGTGGCTCTGGGAGCGGCAGTTACGGTGGCTCGCCGGTGACGACGATGCCGGGCAGTCCCTAGCCGGGTTCCTCGTCCGCAGCTGCCTACGTGCCCTTCACGTTGAGCACCTGACGGAGCTCGTGTTCGATCTCGATCAGGCTCGCCGCGTCAGCCATGACGACGTCGATGTCCTTGTACGCGTCGGGAATCTCATCGACCCACTGCTCGCCATGGCGATACTCGATGCCCTGCATCCGCTGCGCGAGGTCGTCGGCGGTGAAACGCCGACGTGCCTCGTTCCTGGAAAACCGGCGCCCGGCACCATGCGGAGCTGAGCACAGGCCGGCAGGATTTCCCTTGCCGCGCACCACATACGACCGAGTGCCCATGCTGCCCGGGATCAGCCCCATGACTCCGGCATGAGCATCGATCGCACCCTTGCGGGTCAGCCACACCTCCCGGCCACCGTGGTGTTCCTTGCGGGTGTAGTTGTGATGAGTGTTTATCCGTTCGACCTCGAAGTCGCCCGCGGTCTTGGGCTGGTCCAGATGGGCATAGCCCATCCACGCGGCAAACACCCACATGTAGCGGTCCATCATCTCGGCGCGGTTCTCGAAAGCGAAGCGCTGCGCCCAGTTGAGATCGCGCAGATAGTCGGTGAACTCCGGGGTGCCCTGAGGTAGGTAGGCGAGGTCCGGGTTGGGCAGCTCGATCCACCACCGCTTCATGAGCTTCTGCGCGACCTTGATGTGCTTCTGCGCGATCTTGTTTCCGACACCGCGGGAACCGGAATGCAGGAACAACCACACCCGGTCGTCCTGATCCAGGCACAGTTCGATGAAGTGGTTGCCGCCGCCGAGGGAGCCGAGCTGCTCGCGCCACTTGGGCGAGTGCGACAGGTCGATTCCACCGTCCTTGGCCAGGTGCTCGAGGTCGGTGATCCGACCTGCCGTGAACGGGAAGCGGGTGAGCGTGTCGTTGTAGTTACCCGGCGACAGCGGAATCGCCACCTCGATCGCCGTGCGCAGCGCCGCAAGATCACGGCCCTGGATGTCGGTGGCGGTGAATTCGGTGCGGGCCGCGATCATGCCGCAGCCGATGTCGACGCCGACCGCGGCCGGGATCACGGCGTCGATGGTCGGGATGACGGTGCCGACGGCCGACCCCTTGCCGCTGTGGGCATCAGGCATCAGGGCGACATGAGGATGCACGAACGGCATCGAGGCGGTCTGCCTCGCCTGCTCGATGGTGTTGTCGTCGATGTGGCTGGCGAAGTTCAACAGCTTGTCGTCGACGACGCGGTGCGTAGTCATGACGTCGATTCTCCCGGCGCTGTCGAGCTGTTTGTCTGTCCGGGCTCACTCACGGCTTCAGAAACCAAACAGGCCCCCTCCGGAGAGGGGGCCTGACTCGGGTGGCAGATGCAGGATTCGAACCTGCGTAGGCGTAAGCCGACGGATTTACAGTCCGCTCCCATTGGCCGCTCGGGCAATCTGCCTGGTTTCGCCCCGCCCCGTTTCCGGTTTGGTGCGACTAGCAGGGTACAACGAGGATGTACCAAAGTTACAAACCGGCAGCATTCACCGAGGGAAGAGGAGGGGCGTCCGATGGCGGATTCCAGCTTCGACGTCGTCAGCAAGGTCGACCGCCAGGAGGTCGATAACGCGCTCAACCAGGCCGCCAAGGAGCTGTCCACCCGGTTCGACTTCCGCGGCACCGACACCAGCATCGCCTGGAAGGGCGATGAGGTGATCGAACTCACGTCCACCACCGAGGAGCGGGTCAAGGCCGCGGTCGACGTGTTCAAGGAAAAACTGGTCCGCCGCGACATCTCGATGAAGGCCTTCGACGCCGGCGACCCGCAAGCCAGCGGCAAGACCTACAAGGTGACCGGGGACATCAAGGAGGGCATCACCAGCGAGCAGGCCAAGAAGATCACCAAGCTCATCCGCGACGAAGGCCCCAAGGGCGTCAAGGCGCAGATCCAGGGCGAGGAGATCCGGGTCAGCTCGAAGAAGCGTGACGATCTGCAGGCCGTCCAGGCGCTACTGCGCGGTGCCGACCTTGAGGTGGCACTGCAGTTCGTCAACTACCGCTGATAGGACGGCACGTCGAGTCTGCGGTGAGGGCGCTGCCTTCTCGAGGTTTCGCGCCCTCAGCGCAGAATCGATTCGGCGCTAGTCGACTGCTCGGCGTCTACGCGCTGGTTTCGGTCGCCGTCGCCGTATAACGGCTCGGCTGGCGCGCCAGCCCGTAATGCCCGCGCAGGGTGGTCGCGGTGTAGTCGGTGCGGAACAGTCCGCGCCGCTGCAGGATCGGCACCACCTGCTCGACGAAATCCTCCAGCCCGCCGGGCAGATACGGCGGCATGATGTTGAACCCGTCTGCCGCGCCCTCGGTGAACCACAACTCCAAGTCGTCGGCTACCTGTTCGGCCGTCCCGGCGAAGGTCCGGTGCCCACGGCCGCCACCGAGCGAGGCGATCAACTGCCGCACGGTCAGCTCTTCACTGCTGGCCAGATCCTTCACGAGTTGGTATCGGCTCTTGTTGCCCTGGATCTGCTCGATGGGCGGCAGCGGCGGCAACGGCGCGTCGAGCGCATGCGCGGTCAGATCGACCCCGAGCATCTGCGACAGCTGCCGTAGCGAATACTCGGGCGAGATCAGGTCGGTGAACTGCTGCTCCAACTCGCGCGCGGCGTCCTCGGTGGGCCCGATGAACGGCACGATGCCGGGCAGGATCTTCACCTCGTCGGCGCTGCGGCCGAACTTGACCGCCCGCGCCTTCACGTCGCGGTAGAACGCCTTGCCGTCGGCCACCGAACGCTGCGCAGTGAAGATCGCCTCGGCGTAGCGCCCGGCGAAATCCTTGCCGGACTCCGAGGACCCGGCCTGCACCAGCAGTGGACGGCCCTGCACCGAGCGCGGTGAATTCAGCGGGCCGCGCACGGTGAAGTGCTCCCCGTCGTGGTCGATGCGGTGCACCCGTTCCGGGTCGGCGAAGATGCCGGTGGACTCGTCGAGGACCAGGGCCTCGTCCTCCCAGCTGTCCCACAATGCGGTTGCCACATCGACGAATTCGTTCGCCCGCCGATAGCGCCCGGCGTGATCCGGGATGCCGTCGACCCCGAAGTTGGCCGCCTCGTCCTCGCCCGCCGAAGTCACGATGTTCCATCCGGCCCGCCCGCCGCTGATGTGATCCAACGATGCGAAGTTGCGGGCCAAGGTGAAGGGATCGATGTAGCCGGTGGTCGCGGTGGCGATCAGCCCGACGTGCTCGGTGACCGTAGCCATCGCGGTCAACAAGGTGATCGGTTCGAAGATTGCCTGCGTGTTGTGCTTGACGCGCGGGCCGACCGCCAACCCGTCGGCGAAGAACACCGAATCGAGCTTGCCTCGCTCCGCCAGTTGGGCCAGACCCTGGAAGTGTTTGACGTCAGTCAGGTTTCGCGCATCGGTGCGCGGGTGCCGCCACGCCGCCTCGTGGTGGCCGACACCCATCAGGAAGGCGTTGAGATGAAACTGTCGCGTCACGTCTTTCTCCTCTACGAAGTGGTCCGCCAGCCCGACAGCCGGCTCTCGATCGCCACCAGGATCCCGTTGAAGGTGACCCCCACCAAGGCGATGGTGATGATCCCGGCGTACATGTTCGGGATCTGGAAGTTGAACTGCGCGGCGGTGATCAGATAACCCAATCCAGCCTTGGCCCCGACCATCTCGGCCGCGATCAGCACCAGGATCGAGGAGGCCGCCGCCATCCGCAGTCCGGTGAAAATGGTCGGCACCGCTGCGGGCAGAATCACCTTCTGGAACAGCCGGACCGGGGAAATCCCCAGTGACCGTGCTGATTTGATCAGCAACGGATCCACGGTGCGTACTCCCGAGATGGTATTGAGCAGGATCGGGAACGAGGCGGCGTAGATCACCAGCGCTACCTTGGAGGTCTCCCCGATCCCGAGGATCAGGACGAACACCGGAAGCAGGGCGAGCGCAGCGGTATTGCGGAACAACTCCAGGATGGGGTTGAGAAACTCCGCCACCGGGCGATACCAGGCGATCGCCACCCCGAGCGGAATGCTGACCACGATGGCAATCGCGAAGCCGACCAGCGCGCGCGACAAGCTCGCCAAAACATGTTCGACGAGTTGACCGTTGCTCAGCAGAACGAACCAGGCGCTGACGACTTCGGAGAACGGCGGCAGAAAGACCCTGTCCACCAGCCCGATCCGTGGGGCGGTCTCCCACAACGCCAGGAATGTGCCGATGACGACGGCGGGACGCAACAGACGCCACAGCAGCGGAGCGAGCCGACGGCCGGGGGATGCCGCCGCCGGCGTCGCCACCTCGACAGGCGCGTGCACCATGGGCAACGCAAGGGCACTAGACATGGGCGACCTCCTCGGACCCGGCGCGCTCGACCTCGTCGTGCAGAAGGGACCAGATGTGGTGGCGTTGCACCCGGAACCCTGCGCTGGAGCGGATGTCCTCGACATTGCGGTCGATGTCGACGTCGACGATCTTCTTGATCCGGCCCGGCCGCGATGTCAGCACGGCGACCCGCTGCCCCAGATACAGCGCCTCGTCGATGCCGTGGGTGATGAACAGGATGGTTTTGCCGGTGGCCTGCCAGATGCGCAGCAGCTCGTCCTGCAGCGACTCGCGGGTCTGGGCATCCAGTGCGGCGAACGGTTCGTCCATCAACAGCACCTCGGGATCGAAGGCCAGGCTGCGGGCGATCGCGACGCGTTGCTTCATGCCACCGGACAGCTCGTGCGGGTAGCGGTCGGCGAACGCCTGCAGGCCCACCAGTTCCAGGTAGTGCTCGGCTCGCTCCCGACGCTGCGATGCCGGCAGGCCCTTGGCCTCCAAGCCGAATTCGATGTTCTTGCGGGCAGTCCGCCACGGCAACAGTGCGTACTGCTGGAACACGATGCCCCGGTCCAGACCGGGCCCGGTGATCGGCGTTCCGTCGAGCAGGATCTCCCCCGACGTCGGCCGGCTCAGCCCGCCCAACAGGTCGAGCAGCGTCGACTTGCCGCAGCCACTCGGGCCGACCAGGACCAGGAACTCACCGGCCGCCAGGTCGATACTGATGTCCTGGATCGCCGTGAAATCGGCCTCCTCACCACGGATCGCGAACCGCTTGGTGACGTTGCGGAGCTGCAGTTTCGGCTGGGTAATCATCTGCGCACCAACGCTTTGCCGTCGGGACCGCTACCCTCGGGGTAGGCGCCGTTGGCATACGGGTTGAACTCATTGGTGTAGAGGTCTTCGGCTGTCAACTGCCCGTCCTTGAGCTCGCCGTTGCGGACCAGCCAGTCGATCCAGGTCTGTAGCTCCCGCTCGGCGATCACCCCGCCCGGCGCGGGAATGCCTGAGCTGCGCCAGTATTCGATGGTCCTGCTGTCCTCATTGCGGTGACGCTTGGCGATGATGTCGCGGAACTTGGTCACCACCTCGTCCCGCGGCGTCACCTGAGTCCAGCGGATGGCCCTGGCGGTGCCCTGCACGTAGTCGGCGACCGCGTCCCGGTTCTCGGCCAGGTAGTCGTCGCGCACCACATAGGTGCCGTAGCTGAACGCACCGAACAACGCCTTGTCGGTGAACAGCGGTCGGATGCCGCCACGCGCGGTCGCGGTCTCCCGCCAGATGGTATTGAGGGCCGCGACGTCGATCTGCTTCTCCCGCAACGCCTGTTCGGTGTTCACCGGCGGTACCACAGTGAGGGTGACGGTCTTGATCTCGTCGCTGGTCAGGCCCTGCTGAGCCAGCCACTCCCGAACCAGGAACTCGTGGTGGGCGCCGAGCGTGTTCATCCCCACCTTCTTGCCGATCAGGTCGCGTGCCGAGTGGATCGGACTGTCTTGCAAGACGAAATACCCGGTGTATTCGCCATCGTCGGCGCCGTAGGAGCTCAGCACCGAAGTGATCGGTGCACCGGCCGCATTGAGCTTGACCACTGCACCGTTGAACGCCTCACCGACATCGATGTCGCCGGTGGCCACCGACTGAATGTCCTGCGGACCGCTGGTGGTGTTACCGACCCAGTCCAACTTGATCTTCTGGTAATAGCCGAGGTCCTCGGCCAGCTCCTGGGGCTCCACCTCACCGGCCCAGCCCTGGTAGCGCACCAGGGTCCTACCGTCTTCGGTGCGCGCCGACTCACCGGAGGCACCGCACGCGGTCAGGGCCAATACGAGCGCACTGAGCATCGCAAGGACCGAATGAGATAAACGCATTGGCTCATGCTGGCAACGAAGGCCGGCCAAGTCACCAATTGGCCTCGCGACGAATCGAAAGGGTCAGACGACGTCCGGTCTGACGGTCAGGCGCCGCCGTACTGCGGTTGCAGTACCGGGGCGAGCGCCGAGAGCGGAATGTGCGCCTGCACCGTGCCGCCGTCCATCGACCACTGCATCGCTCCCGGAGTGAAATTGATCGGGGAGTCGCGACCGACCGGGTAGTCCGGCATGTAGAGGATCAACTCGTCCTGAGTCAGCGCCCAGGCCTTGTAGCCGCCCGAATACACCTTGTCCGGGGTCCAGCGGTCCGGGGTGAAGGGATAGGTGCCGGGCTGGTGCGGCGGCGGTGCGGCATCGAGTGCGGCGACGATGAACGGCTCACCCAGGCGAGGGATCTCGGCCCGGTGGTCGACGCCCGGTTTGAACAGGTCGGCCAGCTGCACCTGCCGGCCGCCGGCGAACGTGAAGGTGCGGTAGGCGTCGCTGACGATTGGTGCGTTCGGGTGTGACAGGGCGTCGGTACCCCACGTACCCGAGTACATCTCGTGGAAGACGGCCGTCGTCGCGTCGCCATGCTGGAAGATTTCGAACTGCTCCTCGCCGAAGCTGTCGGCAGCCATCTTCTGCGCGGCATTGCGCCAGTTGTTCATCAGATTGGTTAGGTACTGCCGGATGACAGGGTTCTCCACCAGATCACCCGGCAGCGCGATCGTGATGTTACGAACCGCTTTTCGGTCCGAGGTCACCGATGCGCGGCAGGCCTGCCCATCCCATTGTCCGGCCAGTTCGTCACAGAATGATTCCGCCGACGCCGCGGCGGGCGGGGCGGTCAGGACGGCCACCACCGAGCCTGCCGCCAGGACCACCGCGCCGATCAGCTTGCCGATACGCAACATGTCAATTCCTCAGGCGAGTTCCACTTTGCTTGCACGCCACTGCCCGTCGACCTTATCCATCGTCATCTTGATGCGGCTGCGGTCGATCCGCGGATCGGGCACGCTGCTGTTGGACACCGACTGGTCGACGAACAGCAGCACCACGACCTTGTCCTTGCTCGCCGACTGCACCGCCGACTGCACTACCACGCCGTGCGCCGTGGCCTTGTTGTCGATGAGCAGCTGGCGCAGCTGGACACTCGACTGCGAGTACATGTCTTTGAACTCACCGGTCGCGCCGGCCAGCACTTGATTGAAGTTCTCGTCGACCTTGCCGGAGTCGATGCTCGTCAAGATCTGGGCGTAGACCACTGCGGCGTCCTCCGCCTGCTGGCCGGCCTGGGCCACCTGCTTGGTCTGCCACAGCGTCCAGCCCAGGAAGCCCGAAAGTGCCAGCGAGGCAACGAAGACGAAGGCCAACGCACCGATGAGCGCCCGGCGACGCCAGCCTCGTGACGACACCGCGGCTGCCTCAAGGTCGAGCGCTGTCGCCTCTTCGGTTTCGGACTCGACGATCTCTTCAGCTGTCTCTTCGATACCGATTGCGTCGTCGGCGGTCTCGGCCTGATCGTCGTCGGTCTTCTTGTCAGTCGTCACGGTCACCGTCATCTCCTTTGGGTGAGGTTGGGTGGTTTAGCGGGGCGGTTCGATCGGCAGCGTCGGACCACCGTACGGCGTCGGAATGCTGTAGCGACCCCGAGGTGTCGGGTCGGTGGTGCGTCCCAGGTCGGCCCCGGGCGGCGGGCCTGCCGTGTCGTCATCGGCCGGACGTGGCGCGTTCTTGGCGCCGCGAACCAGGAGGCCGGGATGATCGTCGCTGCAGTAGGTGTACATGTAGGGCTCGGGGTAGTCCGCCGACGCCGGTGGCCGGCGCGGTGTTCCGTAGTCACAGGAGTAGCGCGGGTAGATGTCGGCGGTCGCCCACAGTCCGTTGTCATGCATGACGCTGCCCAAGGCGTCGAGCATCGAGGTGCGGTAGGTCGGGAACAACGCATTCAGCGCCGGCACCCGCAGATACAGCAATTGCGATGTGCTGGCGAGGCTTCCGAGCAGCTGCACCATGGTGTCGGAGTTGTCGGCGAACAGGTTGTCGACCGAGTTCAACGCTCCCGGGGTTTGATTCGTGAGACGACGGAAGCCGTCACGCATCGTGTTTATCCCGTCGAACGTCGAGCTGAGGTTGTCCGAGGCCACTGCGATCCCGGCATTCTTCTCGGACATCAGGTTGAACACGACGCGGCTGTTACGCAGCAGGCTCACCGTCTCGGGCAGCACCGAATCCAGCGTCGACAGCAGGAATGAACCGCCGTCGATGACATCGGCGAGCTTGCCGGGGCCGGCTTGCGACATGCTCAGTTCCCGGCGGATCACTTCGAGCTTGCCGGGATCGACCTGGGCCAGTGCACCGTCGGCGTCGGCGAGCAGCTGGGCCAGACTGACCGGCACGGTGGCCTTGCCCAGGCCGATCACACTGCCGTCAGACAGGAACGGCCCGTCACCGGTGTCCGCGACGAAGTCGATGTACTGCTCACCTGCGGCCGACAACCCCGACACCCGCACATCGCTGGCCTTCGGGATCGACACTGCCGAGCTCACGTTCACCACCGCGTTGACACCGGACGGCGTGATGTCGAGCCGTTCCACCTTCCCGACCCGCACGCCCCGCAAGGTGACGTCCTGATTGGGCAGCAGGCCGGCCGATTCCGGCAACTCGATGGTGATGCGGTAGTCGGAGGCGAAAGGTTGGACCCGCAGCGCCCCGATCATCAGGTAGGCGGCGGCCACCACCAGGGTCATCACCAGCGCACCCGCCGAAAGCCAGGCGCGACGCCGATACCCGGCCCGGACGGCGCCGACCACGAGATCCGCGAGGGCGTTGATCATCGCGGTGCCTCCGCCGATGCGGGTGCGGGTGCCGGAGGGGGCGGTGCCGCGGGGGGAACTTCGGGAGCCGGAATGATCGCGCCGGGTTCGGTCGGACTGGGGATCACGGGCATCTGTGGCACCTCAGGACCACGACCCACGACGCGCTCCTGCAGCCGCAACAACGTGTACTGCAGCGAGCCGACCAGCTGATGCCAGTTGTAGCGCTTGGGGCCGTGCAGTCCGGTATCGCCGGCGAACCCGATATCGGGAATCGAACCGAGAATCAGCCGGTCGATGCTGGCGCGCACCGAAAGGCCGCTGCCCGAGGTCGCTTTCACCAGGGGCGGCATCATCCGGTTGAGCGCGTACAGCGAGGCATCGGGGGCCAACGCCACATCGTTCCAGGCGCCCGCCACCGTGTTCGCATCAGCGATCACGCTACGTCCGCTGGTGTCGGTCCCCGCGATAGACGGGAATTTGCGCAATTGTGCCGAGGTGTCGCCGATCTGGGTGATGAGATCGGCGATCTGGGTGGTGTGTTCGGCCAGCGTCTCGGTGGCGGGCCCGGCCGCATCCATCAACTCGCTGACGGTCTGGTTCTTGTCCTCGATCTGCTGCAGCAGCCGCGCGGTCTCGCTCATCGCGGTCGACAGTTGGTCCGATCGTGCGTTGAGGGTGCCCAACGTGTGGTTGGTCTTGGAGATCAGCGTGCCGAAGGCCTGACCCTGGTCCCCGGTGGCCTTGCCGAGGCCGTTGATGATGTTGGTGAAGTTACGCACCGCACCACCGTTGACCAGGATCGCCGCCGAACCCAGCAGTGATTCCACCGTCGCGGCGGCGTGGGTGTCGTCCAGACCGATGGTGTCGCCGTCGGTGAGCAGCGGTGCGTTCAGGTCGACCGGGGTCGGCGGCCGCAGCGACACGAACACATCTCCCAGCGGTGTCGCCGAACGTAATTCGGCCTCGGTGCCGCGCGGCAGCCGCACCCCGTCCATGATGCGCAGCGTGGTCACCGCCGTGTAGTTGCGGGCAACCATCGACTCGAGCTCACCCACATCCGCACCGGCCAGCTTCACCTTGGCATTGGCCGGCAGGTTCAGGGCGTTGGAGAATATCGCGGTCAGTTGGTAGCCGCCCGAGCCGACCCCAGGAGCCGGCAACGGCAGGCTGGCCAAGCCCTCAGAGGCGCATCCCGACATCGTGAGACATGCCGTCATCACCACGGGCAGAACGAATTTTCGCACCGAGCTGTTCATCGTTGCCCCATCGCTGCCATGCCGTCGAGCATGTATGAGAGCCCGAAGTCGGGACCGAAGTCCTGAACTGTTCCGGTGCTGCATCCCAACTGCGCAGCCCCATCATGTTGCACACCTCTTTGACGGTCTGTGAATCGAACAGCACCTTGTCCACGAGAACGTGGGCCCGCGCCGAGCCGTTCTTCTGGTCGACGATGTTGTAGACGTTGTCCAGTGTCAGCGGGGCCAGATCGAGGAACTCGGCCAGCTCCCGACGCTGGTCCACCGTCGTGGTGAGCGCAGTATTACCGTTGAGGACAATCTGTTTCACCTCGTCGCGGTGAGTTTCCAGCACCTCGCCCACCTGCTCGATCACCTGGTTGATCTTCTTGCCGGTGGTGCCACTGCCGAAGTTCTCGTCACCCAGGATCTGGCTGATTTGACGCACCGAGGAGCCGAATTCGCGCAGCGTTGCGTCGTTGCGGGTGGCGGCGTCGAACAGTGAGCTCAGGTTGCGCACGATCGTGGTGAGCTGGTCGTGGGTCACTGCCCCACGATCCGAACTGAGTCGCAATGCGTCCGACAGTTCACCGAGGGCGTCCTTCATCTGCTGTCCGTTGCCGTCGGCGATCGCGGCACTGGCATTGACGACGTCGGCCAGCGGTCCATTGCCCTTACCGTCGCCCTTCAGCGAGGCCGACAACTTGTCCAGAACGTCGAGCACCCGGGCGAATTCGACGGGGGTCCTGGTGCGGTTCAGACCGATGGTGTCGTGATTGCTCAAGGTCGGCCCGCCCTTATAGGCCGGGGTCAGTTCGATCTGACGGTCGGTGAGGATCGAATTGGAGATGGTGACGGCCTGAGCGTCGGCGGGCACCGCGACGTCCTTGTCGACGGTGAACTCGACCTCGACATAGTTGCCCTTGGGCGTGATCTTGGTGACGCGGCCCACCTGCATACCCAGCACGGCGACCGTATTGCCCTCGTAAAGCCCTGCCGCACTGTCGAACTGGGCCGTCACCGTGATGGTGTCGGTCCGATCTTTGAGGAACCACCAGCCGGCGCCCGCGACCGCGGCGACCAGCACCGCCCCGGCCACGCACAGCGTGAGAACCTTGCTTCGGATCAACCTCATTTGCAGTCCTTGTAGTACTGGATCATGTTGAACTGCTTGGCTCGACCGCTGATCGCACACATCCAGGAGTCGACCAGCAGCCCATTGCCCACGTACATCTCTCCGGCGTTGCCGTTGCCGGTGGCATTCGCGAGCCCACGCAGGGCGACCGGACCCGACTGCAGCGTGCTGCGCAGCAGATCGTCATGCTGGCCCAGCATGTCGGTCAGGCCGCGCAGATCGGTGAGCAACTTCTCCAGCTGCGGCCGGTCGTCGACCACGATGCCGGTCAGCGTCTGGACCAGGTTGGTCAGCGACGCCAGCATGGCCTGGAATGACGCCCGGCGCATGACGAATTCACCGAGCAGGTCGTTGCCCTGGTTGACCAGGTTGCCGATCGTGGCCTGCTGGCGACGCAGCGTCTTGCCGATCACATCGGTGGTTTCCAGCAGGGAACCCAACTGGTCGCGCCGGTCGGCGATGATGGTGGCCAACGTGTGGGTGTTCTGCAGCGCTTTGGGCACCACTGCCGGCAGACCCTCCAGCTGCTTGCCCAGGACGCTCAGCGTCTGGGCGAACTTGTCGGAGTCGACCTGCTCGAAGGTGGTGGTGACGTCGCCCAATGCCTCCTGAAGGTCATAGGGCACCTCAGTGTGGGTCAGGTCAAAGGTGTTGTCGGGCAGGGAACCCGGGCCCGCGGGCTGCAGGGCCAGATAGCGCGAGCCCAGGATCGTGGTGATCTTGATGACGGCGCGGGAGTCCTTTCCGAGCGGAACGTCGTCGCGCACCTTGAGTGTGGCCTCGACGTGGTCGCCGGCCAACTTCATGCTCTGGACCTCACCCACCGGCATGCCGGCAACGGTGATCGGGTTACCGGCCTTGAGCGCCGCAGCCTGCTGGAACCGCGCGCTGTACTGGCGGTAGCCGACGTCGGCCACCTTGATGATCAGCATCCCGCCGATCAGCACTCCCACCACGGCGATCGCGATGATCCCGAGCCAGGTCCGGTTGTAGCTCTCCAGCGGACGCCGTTTCTTCGGCGCCTTCGGCACCGTCGGCGTCTCCGCCTTCGTCAGTTGCTCAACCATTGGCCATGTTCCTGCACTTGGGCGTGTATTGCGCCTTGTTCCCCGGGGTGGCCGCATCGACGATGATCGGTGTGACGTCGTTGAGACCCGGGAAGAATCCGGTCGCATTCAGGTCGCACGCATAGGTGGTGGCGTAGGCGCCCTCGTTCGTCATCCGGGCGAACCCCTTGAGCAGCAACGGCAGATTGGCACCGGTGAACGCGAGCTGGGGTTCGATACCCACCATGTGCGAGACGAACCCGGGCTGCCGGGTGACCAACTCGTTCAGCGACGGGTAGACCTCATCGCTGATGGTCGACAGCTGCTGTACCACCTTGGAGATCGAGCCCAGCGAGTCCACCATCTCGGGCCGGCGGGCATCGAAGGTGGTGACCATCCCCCGGGTTTGGGTGATCACCTCATCCAGACTGTCGTTGTGCTCGGCCAGGTTCTTGGCAACCGCGTTCAGGTTGTTGATCACATCGCCGAGTTCCTGATCGCGGCCGGCGAAGGAATCGGTCAACTGCGCGGTCTGGTCCACGAGGGCGACGATGGACGCGTCGTCGCCCTGCAGCGAGGCGATCACCCCTTTGGTGAGATTGTCGGCATCACGGGGGTTGAGCACGCTGAACAGCGGCTCGTACCCGTTGAGCAATGCCCCGACGTCGAACGACGGATCGGTCTGCTCGACCGGGATGACGCTGCCGGCGGCAAGTGGGCCCGGGTCACCGATACTGCCCAGCGACAGGCCGAGATAGCGCTGGCCGACGATGTTCTGATACGTCACCGAAGCGACGGTCCGGCCGAACATCGGCTGGTTGTCCTGCACCACGAACGACACCTTGGCCAGCGGGCCCTGTAGTTCGATCTTCTCGACCCGTCCGACACGTACGCCGGCCATCCGGACGTCATCGCCTTCGCGCAGGCCGAACACATCGGAGAACAGCGCTGCATACGGCATCGTCTTGCCCGCCACATCACGGCGCAGCGTCACGTAGACCAACCAGGTCAGGGTAAGCGCGACCACCATGAACAACGACAGGCCGATCGCCGCACCACGGTATTTCATTGGCCCCCCTCTCCTGAAACAGGTTGTGCGGCAGCCGGTGCAGCCTCGGCGGGCAGCAACGGGCCGGCGGGTCCCGGCGCGGGTGCACCGGCCGGAGGCGGGTCTCCGGGCCGCGGTGCCACCGGCGCGACCGGTGATAGCGGCACCGGCGGGGGCGGGGTCGGTGCCAAAGCGGGATTCGCCGTCCCCGGCACCGGCCCGGCCGGCGGCATCCAGGACGGCAGAGGCGGATTCGGGTCGGCCAGGTTCGGGTTCGGATTCACCAAGGGCGGACCGACCGCGATGAGATTGCCGTTGGCGCCCAGCACCGTTCCGGGAGGCGGCGCCAGATCTGCCGGTGGTTGAAAGTTCTCCGGTAGCAACATATCCGGGAGGGACGCGCGGGTCGGCACCAGCGGGGCGGTGAAGCAACTGGGGCCCTTGAGCTCGCCGTACTGCGGGCAGTCGGCACGCGTGTAGGCGTAGCTCGGCGTCAGCGAGAGGTTCACCCGCATGTTGCCGATGTCGTTCCCCGGGATCCAGACATGCTCGAAGAACCTTCCTGACAGCTGGTTGAGCTTGACGAAGGCCGGAACCCAGTTGCCCTGCATCTGAGCCAGCACACCCATCACCGGCGTGAGGTTCGCGGTGGTCTTGACGAGTTGGTCGGTGTGGTTGTCCAGCGCGGTGTGCGCGGTACCGACGGTGTTGATCCCACCGTTGATCATCGTGTTCAACTGTGAGCGTTGCTCGACCAGGGTCTGCATCGGCTGCACGGCCTTGTGCAGGGCATCGAGCAGATCGGGCGCGGTCTGCTGCAGCCCCTGGGTCGCCTCGATCAGCGCGGACACCGTGGTCGGTCCGGGTTCGGTGGCGACCACCGAGTCGAGCTGGTCGATCAGCCGATTCAATTGCGCTCCGCTGGCGAGCAACTCTTTACGACGGTTCTCGGTCGCGGCGTTCACGGCGGCCAGGATGCCCACCGTCTTGTCCTCCCGGCCGCGCCCGGTTGCGGCCAGCACGTCGCGCAGCTTGCTGATCGTGGTCTGGAACAGCACCGTCGGCAGTTCGGTGTCCTCGGGGATCTGGGCGCCCTCGGCGATCGGTGCGCCACGGCTCGAACCATTTGCCGGCCCGCCGGCGCGGTCGATCAGTTGCACCGAGGACACCGCAAACACGTTGCTGGGGACCACCCGCGCGGTCACCGTGTTCGGGATGGAGCCGGCATATTCGGGTTTGAGGTCGATGTGGACGAAGTTCGGATCGCCGTTCGCCGCCGGGACGACGTCGTCGACCATCCCGACGAGCACACCGTGGTACTTCACGTCCGACCGCTGCGGCAGCCCGTCGCCGACGTTCGTCAGGGCGGCCACCACCGGCACCCGGTCGTCCAGCTTTCCGGTCGCCTTCACCAGAAGAAACGTCGAAATCAATCCCGCCACTACGAGAACCGCGGCACCACAGCCGATCAGCTGTCGGTCGGACGGCCCACGCCCGTCGGTTTCCAGCGAGTTACCCATCTAGCCGCCGAACCTCGCTCCTGAATCGACCGTCCACAGCGCCATGGTGAGCAACATGTTGACGATGATCACCACCGTGATGCTGGCCCGCATGGCATGGCCGGCTGCCACACCGACGCCCACCGGTCCGCCCGATGCGTAGAACCCGTAGTAACACTGCACGGTGGAGGCGATCCACACGAAGATGACCGCCTTGAGCACCGAGTAGAGGATGTCCGGCCCGGAGAGCATGAGGCTGAAGTAATGCAGATAGGAGCCGCTGGAGCCGCCGCTGATCAGGTACACGACCGCCTGCGTGGTCAGGTAGCTCACCGCCAGGCAGAGGGCATAGAGCGGAATCACCGCGACCACCGCGGCCATCAGCCTGGTGGTGACCAGGTACGGGATCGGGCGGATGGCGATGGCATCGAGCGCGTCGATCTCCTCGGCGATCCGCATCGACCCCAGCTGTGCGGTGAACCGGCAACCGGCCTGGGTCGCGAAGGCCAGTGAGGCGGCGATCGGCGCCAGCTCGCGCGTGTTCACCAGCGACGAGATGATGCCGGTGGCCGGGCCGAGACCGAGCAGATCGAGGAAGTTGTATCCCTCGATCCCTACGAGTGCACCCACCGTGATGCCCAGCACCACCGCCACCCCGACGGTTCCGCCGCCGACCACGAGTGAGCCATTGCCCCAGGCGATATCGGAGAGCAGCCGGACGAATTCTCCGCGGTAGTGCCGCAACGCGACGGGCACGGCCGCCAGCGCCCGGACGAAGAACACCATCATGTGGCCCAAGCGCATCAGCGGCTTGGAGGCACGTTTGTACAGCCGCACCAACGGTGCGAACAACGGTGGGACGAACGTCGACGCTGTCATGTCACAGCCCGACCCGGGGGAACAACATGATGTAGAGCTGGCTGATCGCGACGTTGACCACCATCAGCAACAGAATCGATTCCACCACCGCCGCGTTCACCGAGTTCGCGACGCCGGTCGGGCCACCTTTGGTGGACAGCCCCTTCTGGCACGACACCACAGCCACGATGGCGCCGAAGATCACCGCCTTCAGCAGCGCGACGACCATGTCGCCGGTGGTGGCGAACGAGGCGAAGGTAGCCACGAAGCTGCCGGGGGCGCCGTTCTGGAAGTAGACGTTGAACAGGAAGCTCGCGAGGAAGCCGACGAAGCACACCACCCCGGTGAGCGCGACGCCGATCATGATCGCGGCGACGAAGCGCGGCACGACCAGACGCTGAATCACCGAGACCCCCATGACCTCCATGGCGTCGGTTTCCTCGCGCATGGTCCGTGAACCCAGGTCGGCGGTGATCGCCGACCCGACCGCAGCGGCCATGAGAACGGCCGCGACCAACGACGCGGCCTGCCGGATCACTGCCAGACCGCTGGCCGCGCCGGCCAGTGACGTCGCGCCGACCTGACCGGCCAGCAGGGCGAACTGTATGGAGAGCGTGACGCCGATCGGCAGGGCCACCAGAATCGTGGGGAGCACGGCTGTGCCGGCCATGAAGGCACCCTGGCGGACGAACTCCTGCCATTGGAAGCGACCCGTCAGAAGGTCGAGGAACAGGATCTGGATGGTCCGGACACCGAGCACGAACTGGTCCCCGACCGTGGCGAGTGACGCCAGCGGATGACGCCGGGCATAGCCGGTGGCCCAATTCTCGATGGCGTCGATTCCCCGTTGCGGTTCGACCTCATCAGCCATGCTCTCAGGCGGCGCCGTCATCCTCTCTCATTAAGCAGCAGAACGAACACAGATCAACCTCCCCAGGCTGAGGTATGGCCACCGCCGGCCGGATAACTCGCAGTGGTTGGCACCGTATCGTCGGCGCTCATCCCCCGTCAATGTTTTGCCGAATTATCATTCACTTATCGAGATTGGCTCATCAATTGCCCGCAAATCCGTCGTCGCCGCTGACACCCACCCCCTCCACCCCATCGCGCCGCTGATGCGCGTGTCATTTCTCGTAACACGTGTAAATGCAGTGCATTCAGGCTTCAGCGGGTTCTCACTATATTGACGCTGGCATAAATACTGTCGCCCGCGCGGCCCAGATTCGCGCCCCGGGGACAAACTCACCACGGAATCCGTACCCGGGATGCACGTTAACTTTGCCGATCGTCGAGAAACCGCGAAAACAGTTGCCAGATTTGCCCCATCGGGTGACGCCCGATACCTGGGCGCACCGCTGCGCCGAAGTCTACTGACTACGGGCGATGTCAGTCGGGTTTCGGCACATCTCGCGCGATCTGGGTCACCATCCACCGGGATCCGGACACCGGCAGACCCAGTTCGACAACTTGGGCTCAGCAACCGTGTCTCGGCAATACTCTGGTCGCCATGGCACCAGCGCAACGCGAACCCAACGTCATCGTCCTCGGCGGCGGATCCTGGGGCACCACCGTCGCGTCCATCTGCGCCCGGCGCGGGCCGACGTTGCAGTGGGTGCGCTCGGAGGAGACCGCCAAGGACATCAACGACAACCACCGCAACTCGCGCTACCTGGGTGACGAGGTCGCCCTGCCCGAAAGCCTCAAAGCCACCAACGATTTCAACGAGGCAGCCAACTGCGCCGATGTGATCGTGATGGGAGTGCCCTCGCACGGCTTTCGTGGCGTGCTGACCGAGCTGGCCCGTGAGCTGCGCCCGTGGGTGCCGGTGGTCTCCCTCGTCAAGGGCCTGGAGCAGGGCACCAACAAACGGATGAGCGAGATCGTCGACGAGGTGCTGCCCGGACATCCGGCGGGCATCCTGGCCGGGCCGAACATCGCCCGTGAGGTCGCCGAGGGCTATGCCGCTGCCGCCGTGCTGGCCATGCCCGACCAGAATCTGGCTGCGAATCTGGCACAGTTGTTCCGCACCAAGCGTTTTCGTACCTACACCACCGACGATGTGGTGGGCGTGGAGATGGCCGGGGCACTCAAGAACGTCTACGCCATCTCCGTCGGCATGGGCTACTCGCTGGGAATCGGGGAGAACACCCGCGCCATGGTGATGGCCCGGGCGATCCGGGAGATGTCCAAACTCGGCGAGGCGATGGGCGGGCACCGCGACACCTTCGCCGGCCTGGCCGGCATGGGCGACCTCATCGTCACCTGCACCAGCCAGCGCAGCCGCAACCGCCACGTCGGCGAGCAACTGGGCGCGGGCAAGACGATCGACGAGATCATCGCCTCGATGAATCAGGTCGCCGAGGGGGTCAAGGCCGCCAGCGTGGTCATGGAGTTCGCCGATGCTTATGGGCTGAGCATGCCGATCGCCCGCGAAGTGGACGCGGTGATCAACCACGGGTGCACCGTCGAGGACGCCTACAACGGATTGATGATCGAAAAACCCGGCCACGAGGTGCACGGCTCGGGGTTCTGAAAGCCTTTGAGCCTCAGCCGATCTGAAAAGTGGGCTTGAAGTCCGACTCCTGCTCACCGATGACGAAGCTGCCCGATGGGCTGATCACGAAACCGGACTGATTGCGGCCGTCGATGCACGACGTCGTCACGCCGTCGGTGCCGCAGGTCACCGTCTGATAGCTGAGTCGAGAGTTCGGCGGCAACGGCTTGGGATTCTCGACGACGGCGAACACCGGGGCAGGCGAGCTGGCGAACCCGGGCACTCCCGGCCCGCCGCTGACCAGGTTGGCTCCGTTGGGCGCGGCCGGGATCGGTCCGCTGCAGCCGTAGGTGCCGTTGCGCTGAATGACGCAGGTGATGCCGTCAGGGATGTTGAATGCGTACCAGGTCTTGTCCATCACCGCGTATTCGGAGGTCTTGACCGGTGGGTAAGCATTGACGTTCGGGACGGCGGGAGCCGGCGCAGGGTCGGCTTGCGCCACCCCTGGCACGCCCATCACTGCCGCACCCGCGACACTCACCAGGCCAAACACCACTCTGCTGAACACGCCGCCACCCTAACTCGGGGCGATGGCGCGGTCCACCGCTGCGGAGCGCGGCTACTTCTGGTCGCCGCAGGCGAGGTCGACGTACACCGTGGTGTAACGGACCCGCTCCTCGGTGTTGCCCCGCCGCGTGTTCTTGAGCTCGGTGATCTCCCGACCCGGCCGCACCGCTTTGACGTTGCAGTCCTTGATCGAACCGGTGCCGACCCGGGACAGGATGACGCGGTAGCCCTCGTCCTCCAATTGCTTGATGGTCTGCTGGGCCGACCCGCTGCCACCCGGTGCCGCAGCGGCCGGGCCGGCGAGCGTCAACGCGCCCACCGCCAAGCCGGTCCCCACGGTGACGACGGCAACATTTTTCCAGATGTTCATCATTGAATTACCTGGCCTTTCTCTCGCTGGTGTAGTACCAGCCTAAAGAGCTATTCAGCCGGGGTCCATCAACTCATGTTGAACGCATACGAATTCACGCATACGGCCAGATCCCAAAGAGAATTCAGGCCGAATTCATATTCTTCGGTCGGCTGGTCGCGGCCTCCGACTCGGCCGCACGGGCGAGCGGGATCCGCACGGTAAACACGGTGCGACCAGGCTTCGAGGCGACTGCGACGGTACCGTCGTGGGCCTGAACGATAGAGGCCACGATCGCCAGCCCCAACCCGGTACTACCCAATTCCCGCGACCGCGATTTGTCCGCCCTGACAAACCGTCCAAAAAGATTCGGCAACAATTCGGCATCAATTCCGGGACCGTCATCGGTCACCGTCAATTCCGCGAATTCACCGACCTCGGTCAATGCAATGGTGACGGTCACACCGGGCGGCGTGTGTATCCGGGCGTTCGTCAACAGATTGCTGATCACCTGATGCAGCCGAGCCAGGTCCCCACGCACCCACAACGGTTCGTCGGGCAGCTCGGCCACCCAGTGATGTTCGGGTGCACCCACCGCCACGTCGTTGACCGCGTCCACCGCCAGATCACTGAGGTCGATGTCATCGGTCTCGAGTTCCTGACCCTCACTCAGGCGCGACAACAACAGCAGGTCGCTGACCAGACCCGTCATCCGCCGCGCCTCGGCCTCGATGCGCGCCAGTGCGTATTCGGTGGTCGGCGGCAGGTTGGCGCTGTCCTGCCTGGTCAGCTCGGCGTACCCCTGGATCGCCGCCAGCGGGGTCCGCAGCTCATGGCTGGCGTCGGTGAGGAACTGCCGGGTGCGCCGGTCGGAGGCCGCCAACGCGGCCAGGGCGCTGTCGACATTGGTCAGCAGCCGGTTGAGCGTGTCTCCCACCAGGCCGACCTCGGTGTCGGGATCGGTGTCCTGGTCGCGGACCCGGGTCGTGATGCGATTGTCGGCACCGTCCAACGGCAACGTCGCCACCTTCGCCGCGGTCGCTGCCACCCGGCTCAACGGCCGCAGGGCAATCCGGACCACCGCGATGGTGCCCAATGCGGTGACGATCAGCGCGATCACGATCATCACCGCGACGGTCACCGTCTTGCGGGCGATCACCAGGTTCGCGCTGTCCAGCGACACCCCCGACACCAGCACATCGCCGGTGCCGGAAGACTGGCTGGCCAGCCGATAGGAGCCGAGCACCGGAAGCTTCACCGTGCGGGGATGCTCGTCGGTCCAGTCGTACGTGTCGAGCGCGCGGGTCACCTCCGCCGGAGCCGGCTGCGGCTCCCCGTCGGAGAACACGGCCGACTGAATTACCTCGCCGTCGTGCAGTACCGCAATCAGGTTGCCGGGAGCCTGCCCCACGAACGCGGTGAGCGCGTCAGCGTCCGCGGCGATCTCGTGCCCGTCCTGGCTTTCGCGCCACTTCTCAAGAGAATGGCTGAACGCCGCCAGGGATCGCGACACCTCGGTGTCGCTCATCGTCGTCACATAGGTATGCAGGCTGTACACCGACAGAGCCCCGACGGCGAACAGCGCCACGGTGACGATCGCACTCACCCCGAGCACCAATCGCCTGCGCAGCGAGCGCGGTCCCCAGAGTCTGGGTGGCATTAACGGATCACTAGGCGGGCCGCAACATGTAGCCGACCCCGCGCACGGTGTGGATCATCGCCTCACGGTCGGTGTCGACCTTCTTGCGCAGGTAGGAGATGTAGAGGTCGACGATGCTGGACTTCCCGCCGAACCCGTAGTTCCACACCCGGTCGAGAATCTCGGCGCGGCTCAGCGCCCGGCGGGGGTTACGCATCAGGTAGCGCAGCAGCTCGAACTCGGTCACGGTCAGATTGATCGGCTCGCCGCCGCGGGTCACCTCGCGACTGGCCCCGTCGAGCACCATGTCCCCGACCTTGAGGGTCTCGTCGGCCGGCGGCATGGTGTGACTGGATCGGCGCAGCAGCCCGCGCAACCGGGCGACCAGTTCCTCGAGGCTGAACGGTTTGGTCATGTAGTCGTCGGCGCCGGCGGTCAGGCCGGACACCCGGTCCAGCACCGAATCCCTGGCCGTCAGGAACAGCGTGGGCGTGTAGCCGTCGGCCTCCCGGACCCGCTGCAGAATCTGCAGGCCGTCGATGTCGGGCAGCATGATGTCGAGCACGACGACATCGGGTTCGATCTCGTCGAACTTCGCGACCGCGTCATGGCCGTTGTGCGCCACCTCGACCTCCCAGCCCTCGTAATGCAGGGCCATCTTGACGAGGTTGGTCAGCGCCGGCTCGTCATCGACCAGCAGTACGCGAATCGCAGACCCATCGGCGCGATGAATCTTCGGCAACTGTCCGAGGATGGCCTGGCGCGGTTGCTGGGCACGGGGGGAAACGGACACCGTTGTCATATTTCTATTGTGCGGACTACACAGACCGTTGTCACGGGGTTCATATGGAGTTCTAAGAGAACGCCGCTCCAACGGGCCTTTCTATGACACTCGTCACCCTGGCGACCTGGTGTGATTTGCCCCAAACGCATTGCTATATATACAATTTTCAACGAACGGGTGAACAGTTGGCGCCGCCACCGTTTCCGTTCCTGGCGACTCGCCCTGCACACCAGGCATATTCGCGGGGAGTTACTTCTTCGAAATATTTGGGTTCTCTATGCATGGCCCAAACTTCCTTGCACCAGCTCACAGCGATAAATACTCTCGCTCTTAGCAATTGGGTGCTACCGAGATTCGACGGGTCCAGACAAAGGCCCGTGTTCCGCTGTACCCCAACATCTTTCGAAGTTGTTCACCGACAACGGCGTCAATAACTGTGCGCGGACCCGCGAAGAGGCGTGCCCGCGTATCACCAACTCCAGACGGAGGCGTTCCATGCAGCAAACCACTGATTTCGCAGAACGGGCCCGGTCCGTACTGCGTTACGACCTGCCGGCCTCGCTGGTGGTGTTCCTGGTTGCCCTGCCGTTGTCGCTGGGAATCGCTGTCGCCTCGGGTGCTCCGGTACTGGCCGGCATCATCGCCGCCATCGTCGGCGGCATCATCGCGGGCGCCCTGGGCGGATCGCCCCTGCAGGTCAGCGGGCCCGCAGCCGGGCTGACCGTGGTGGTCGCCGGCATGATCTCGCAGTTCGGCTGGGCCGTCACCTGCGCGATCACCGTGTGCGCCGGCGTGCTGCAGGTGCTGTTCGGATTGAGCCGGGTGGCGCGCGCTGCACTGGCCATCTCCCCCGTCGTCGTCCACGCGATGCTGGCCGGCATCGGCATCACCATTGCGCTGCAGCAGGTCCACGTGCTGCTCGGCGGCAGTTCCAACAGCTCGGCCTGGGCCAATGTCATCGAATTGCCAGGTCAGCTGATGAATGCTCACGGTCACGGCGTCATCCTGGGCGCGCTGGTCATCGCGATCCTGGTGGGCTGGCGCTGGATGCCCGCCGCTGCGAAGAAGGTGCCCAGCCCGCTGGTGGCCATCGTCGGCGTGACCGCGCTCTCGTTGCTTCCGGCCTTCGGTGACGTCACGCGCATCCAGATCAACGGGTCCTTGCTGGACGCCCTGTCGCTGCCCAGCCTGCCCGACGGCAACTGGGGGGCATTCGCCGCCGGCGCGCTCACCGTTGCGCTGATCGCCAGCGTCGAGAGCCTGCTGTCGGCAGTGTCGGTTGACCGTATGCACACGGGCCCGCGCACCAACTTCGATCGCGAGATGATCGGCCAGGGCGCCGCAAACATCGCCTCGGGCGCCATCGGCGGGCTGCCCGTCACGGGCGTGATCGTGCGCAGTTCCACCAACGTGGCCGCCGGAGCTCGCACCCGGGCGGCGGCGATCCTGCACGGTGTGTGGATCCTGGCGTTTGCCGTGCCGTTCGCCGGCCTGGCCCAGATGATCCCGACCGCCGCTCTGGCGGGCCTGCTGATCGTCATCGGCTGCCAGCTGGTCAAGCGTGCACACATCGAAACCGCCAGGCGTACAGGTGATTTCGCGGTATACGCAGTGACGGTCGTCAGCGTGGTGTTCCTCAACCTGCTCGAAGGCGTGCTGATCGGACTCGCACTCGCGGTCGCACTGACCGTGTGGCGCGTGGTGCGGACCAACATCACCGCCGAGGCCACCGGTACGGACACCTGGCGCGTCGCGATCGAGGGCTCCTGCACGTTCCTGTCCCTGCCCACCTTGACCCGGGTGCTGGCCAGTGTGCCCTTGGGTACCGCCGTGACCGTCGAACTGTCGGTCGACTTCTTCGACCACGCGGCCCACGAGACCCTCGAAGAGTGGCAGCGCCAGCACGTGGCCACCGGCGGCACGGTCGACATCCACGACGTGGGCGCAGTCGAGATGGGCAGCGCTGTCACCGGTCCGCCCATCCGCGGCTTCACCCCGTTCGACAAGCGCTCCGGCGTGGTGCCGTGGAGCTCCTGGCAGCGCGAGGAGATGTCGTCTGTGCTGCACGGACTGGACGCCTACCACCGTCGCACCGCCCCGGTGCTGCGCCCGCACATGCAGGAGCTGGCGCACGCCCAGCGGCCCGAGACACTGTTCCTGACCTGTGCCGATTCGCGGGTCGTGCCCAACGTCATCACCAGTAGCGGTCCGGGCGATCTGTTCACCGTGCGCAACGTCGGCAACATGATCCCGGCCGGCCAGACCGACTCCTCGATCGAAGCCGCCATCGCGTTCGCAGTAGACAAGCTCAACGTTTCCTCGATCGTGGTGTGCGGGCACTCCAGCTGCGGCGCGATGACCGCGATGCTGGGCAAGACCGACGTGGGCGACAAGCACCTGGAATCCTGGCTGGCCTATGGCGATCCCTCCCTCGCGGCCTTCGACGAGGGCCGCCACCCGGTGGCTCGGTCAGCCGCCGAGGCCGGTTTCGGCATGGTCGATCAGCTGTCGATGGTGAACATCGCGGTGCAGGTTCAGACGCTGCAGGCGCACCCGCTGGCCCGGCGCGTCAACGTGATCGGCCTGTTCTACGACATCGCCAGCGCCGCCGTGATGCGGGTGACTCCCACCCACGTGGAGGCCCTCGTCGACGCCGCGTAGGAGTCCCCACCCACCGGGGCACTAGGCACTGGGCACCGCGAGCGTGCGTGTCTGTTGGCCGACACACCGTCGGCCGCAGTTCACGCACGCTCGCGGTGTCTCGTCAGTCCGGTGGCACCAACGTGCGCAGAACGCGAACCGCGAGCGGCGTGTCACACATGTAGACACGCACACTCGCGGTGCGAAGGAACCAAAAGGGATCAGTAGTGGCCGGGGCCGCGGCCGGCCATGTCCTCCAGGCGGCGGATCCGTTCTTCCATCGGCGGATGCGTCGAGAACATCTTGCCGATGCGCTCGCCCGCCCGGAACGGGCTGGCGATCATCAGATGCGCCTGATCGGCCAACTGTGGCTGCGGGGGCAGCGGTGCCGCTTCGACGCCACCGGAGATCTTGCGCAGCGCCGAGGCCAATGACAGTGGGTCACCGGTCAATTCGGCGCCGGACTGATCAGCCTGGTACTCACGCTGGCGGGACACCGCCATCCGCACCACGGTGGCCGCGATCGGGCCGAGCAGCGAAACCAGGAGCATGGCAAGCGGATTCGTACCTTGACGGTTACCGCCGAACATCCCCGCGAACATGGCCATGTTGGCCAGGGCAGTGATCACCGATGCCATCGCGCCGGCCACACACGAGATCAGGATGTCGCGGTTGTAGACGTGGGAGAGCTCGTGCCCCAGAACCGCGCGCAGCTCACGTTCGTTGAGGAGCTGAAGGATGCCCGTGGTGCAGCACACCGCGGCATTGCGCGGGTTACGACCGGTGGCGAACGCGTTCGGGTTGGCGGTGTCGGAGATGTACAGGCGCGGCATCGGCTGATGCGCCGTGGTGGCCAACTCCCGCACGATCCGGTAGATCTCGGGCGCCTGCACCTCGGTGATCGGCTGGGCGTGCATCGCGCGCAACGCCATCTTGTCGCTGTTGAAGTACACGTAGACGTTCATGCCGACGGCGAACAGCACCGCCAGGTACATCACGTTCCGGCCGAACAACGAACCGACGAACACGATCAACGCCGAAAAACCGACCAGCAACAGGAATGTCTTGATCCGGTTCGCGTGCGGGTTCCACCTCATCGCAGTTTCCCTTCCTAGGCAACTACTCGGCAACCATCGCTGATCAAACGCTCAGTTACCTCCTGGGGTTCCGGAATCAGCCGTGACGGTTGACCGTGTAGTCCACAAGTGTGGCCAGCGCGTCACGTCCGGGCCCGGCCGGAAGGTTCGCCAACTCGTCACGTGCCTGCGCCGCGTACCCGGCCACCGTCTCCTTGGCCCGCGCCATCCCGGTCGACCGACGCAGCAGAGTCAACGCCTCGGCCACGTCCTCGTCACGCTCGACGGGGGTGGCCAGCAACTCGCGCAACCGGTCGGAATCCGGCCCCGAGTCGCGCAGCGCATACAGCACCGGCAGGGTGTGCACGCCTTCACGCAGATCAGTACCCGGAACCTTGCCCGATTCATCGGGATCGCTGTCGATGTCGATGATGTCGTCGGAGATCTGGAACGCGGTGCCCACGATCCCGCCCAACCGGTGGAGCCGCTCGATCTGCTCGTCATCAGCACCCGAGAACGTCGCGCCGAACCGCCCCGATGCTGCGATCAGACACGCGGTCTTCTCGTAAACCACCTTGAGGTAATGGTCGATGGAGTCGACATGCTCGGCCGCACCGCGGGTCTCGCGCATCTGGCCGGTCACCAGTTGGGCGAATGTGTCGGCAATCACACGCACCGCGTCGGGTCCGAGTAGCGAAACCAGCCGCGAGGCCGTGGCGAACAGGTAGTCGCCGGCCAGGATGGCGATGTTGTTTCCCCAGCGGGCGTTGGCGCTGGGGGCACCGCGCCGCATCTGGGCCTCGTCCATCACGTCGTCGTGATACAGCGTGGCCAGGTGTACCAGCTCGATGACCGCAGCGGCGATCGCGACCTCGGGATCGTCGGGACGGGGGCCCAGCGACGCCGCAAGCACGGTGAACAGCGGGCGGAACCGCTTTCCGCCGGCTTGGAACAGATGCTGGACCGCCTCGGCCATGAGCTCGTCGGCTTTGCCCAGCTCGTCAGACATCAGTTGTTCGATCCTGGCGACGCTGTCCCGGACGTCGGCGGCGAACGCCGCGTCCCCAAAATCAACGCCTGCCACCACAGTCGCTGGTGTCCTCATTCGTCCAACATACTGGGAGCAATGGATATCAAGGCAGACGTGGTCGTCGTTGGCGCCGGACCGGCCGGGTCGGCGGCCGCCGCATGGGCCGCCCGAGCCGGTCGCGACGTGCAGGTGATCGACGCGGCCCAGTTCCCCCGGGACAAGTCCTGCGGCGACGGACTGACGCCGCGCGCGGTCGCCGAACTGGAACGGCTCGGCATGGGCCCGTGGCTCGACACCCGGATCCGGCACCACGGTCTGCGGATGTCGGGATTCGGCGCCGACGTCGAGGTGCCGTGGCCCGGACCGTCGTTCCCGTCCACCGGAAGTGCGGTCCCGCGGACCGAACTCGACGACCGGATCCGTTCGGTCGCCGCCGATGACGGCGCCAAGATGCGCCTGGGTGTCAAAGCCGTTGGGGTCGACTACGACTCACGTGGACGGGTCGAGTCCGTACAGCTCGATGACGGCACCACCATCAGCTGCGCCCATCTGATCGTGGCCGACGGGGCCCGCTCCACCCTGGGCCGCGTGCTGGGCCGCACGTGGCACAAGGAAACCGTCTACGGCACCGCCATCCGCGGCTACATCGCCACACCACGCGCCGACGAGCCGTGGATCACCTCGCATCTGGAGCTGCGCTCCCCCGAGGGTCAGGTGCTCCCCGGCTACGGCTGGATCTTCCCGCTGGGCAACGGCGAGGTGAACATCGGTGTGGGCGCGCTGGCGACGGCCAAACGTCCCGCCCACGCAGCGCTGCGGCCGCTGCTGTCGTACTACACCGAGCTGCGCCGCGAGGAGTGGGGATTTTCCGGGGAACCCCGCGCCGCGCTGTCGGCGCTGCTGCCGATGGGCGGTGCGGTGTCCGGAGTGGCCGGACCGAACTGGATGCTCGTCGGAGATGCGGCAGCCTGCATCAACCCGCTCAACGGGGAGGGCATCGACTACGGGCTGGAAACCGGCCGGTTGGCGGCCGAGCTAATCGGGTCCGGTGACTATTCGCACGCCTGGCCGGCACTGCTGCAGGCCCACTACGCCCAGGGTTTCTCGATCGCCCGTCGGCTGGCCGTGCTGCTCACGCTGCCCCGGTTCCTGCCGGCCACCGGCCCGGCCGCGATGCGGTCGTCGTTCCTGATGAACATCGCCGTGCGGGTGATGGGCAACCTGGTCACCGAAGAGGACAACGACTGGATCGCACGGGTATGGCGCACGGCCGGCCTGGCCTCGCGGCGACTGGATCCGCGCACACCGTTCAGCTGACGCGGTTCAGCATCCAGATCCGGGTGGACAGCGCCGTCGCGAACGCGCACCACATTGCGTACGGCGTCAGAGCGGCCCCGGGGGCGCCCTGCGCCCGGACCGAGCGACGGGTCAGGTCGGCGCTGCTGGCCGTCAGCGCCGCGGCGGTGACGGCTGCCGCCCCGAGCTGACGGCGCGAGAAGAACACCCACGACCACGCGGCATTGACAGCCAGGTTGCCGCCCAGCGCCACGGTGTACGCGCGGGCTTCGTCGTCGCGCCCTTCGGTACGCAGCCGGTCGACCGTGCGCGCCGATACCACCGCGATGGTCGCGTACAGGATCGGCCAGACGATCGGAAAGGCCTGTCGCGGAGGCTGAAAGGACGGTTTGCGCAGCTGCTCGTACCAGGTGGACTGGGCGGGCCGACTGGCCAGCCCGCCGACGAGCGCAGTGGTCAATGCTGCAGAGGCCGTCTTGGCCAGGGTGATCGGGCGCATGGGTAACTACATACCCGGATCGGGTGGTCCGCACACGTGCGCGCCGTGCATCGCTTTCTACGCCAGGGCTGCGCTTCGCGCCGCGGAACAGCCCCCAGGTAGAAAGCGGCGTACAGAGAGGCCAGTAGAGCCCCCGCTCAGCGGTACTCGCACAGGTAGGCCGTCTCGGTCTCGGCGCGCACCTGGAACGCGCTGTCGGCGGGCACAGTGAACTGTGCACCGGCCGCGAAGGTTTCCCACTGCTCGCTGCCGGGCAACTTGACCGTCAACGCGCCGGAGACCACCCGCATGATCTCGAGCTGGGAGGTGCCGAACTCGTACTCGCCGACAGTCATGACGCCCACGGTCGCATTGCCCTCCGGCGTGGTGAAGGCGATCGATGCGACGTCGCCGCCGAAGTACTCGTTGACCTTGAACAATGCGGCTCCTTGAATTCGGGTGAGCGGCCAGAATAGCCGGACGGCGAACCGCCGCCGCCGGCTACACCACGTACTTGAGCACCCCGAGCATCGCGTTCTCGTCGGCAGGTTCGCCGGTGCACCGCCGGAGCCCGGCGCGCACCGCCGACGGGTCCATCCCGGTGCCGATCACCACCAACTCGGTGGCCCCCGCCCGCCGCTTCTCGAAGCGCAGCGAGCTGCCGACCAACTGCAGCAGGAAGCGCTGGGACCCGAAGTCGACGAATCCCTTGGCGCGGTACAGCCCCGCGGGGCGGTCCCGCAGAAACTCCATGAACAAGCGCGGATTCACGACGGCATCGGTGCGGAACTCGATGCTCTGATACTCGGGATGGTGGTGATCATGGTGATCGTCCAGCAGTTCGTCGAAGGACAGCTGGGCCTGCGGCGCACGGGTCTGCGGCGGGTCGATCAGCAGCTCGGGGTCGATGCGGGCAAAGTCAGTGGGCTGCACCGGAACCCGGGGGCTGAGCTCGCGGATGCGGGCGAGCAGACCGTCGACGTCGGCGCACGCGGACACCTTGTTGAGCACCACCAGATCGGCGACCGGCAGTCCGTGGCTCAGGTCGGGTTGCATGCCGTCGAGGACCAGAACCAGCCCGGCGTAGTGGAAGCGGGAATCGTCGACGGTGACGATGGTGCGGGCCAGGGAGGCCGGTTCGGCCACACCGCTGGCCTCCACCACGATCAGATCGAGCCGGGGTTTGACGGCCGCGAGCTTGCCCAGCATCTCGCCGACCTCCTCACCGTCGACCGCACAGCAGATGCACCCGTTGGACAGCGACGCCATCGCATCGACCTGACCCGCGACGAGCATGGCGTCGATGTTGACCGCGCCGAAGTCGTTCACCAGCGCACCGATCCGGACGCCGCGGCTGTTGCGCAGCAGGTGGTTGAGCAGTGTGGTCTTGCCGGAGCCGAGATGCCCGGCGACCGCCAGCACGGGTACAGATCCGGTCGACGTCACCGGGCCATCGTAGGGCGCGATTTGTGTGCGTTCACCGGCGGTGGGCGCCGCTGAACGCACCGAAATCACCGGGTCAGGTCGGCCAGCGGGTGTCGACGATGTCCAGCGCGTGGGGCAGCCGGGCCCGGTACCGCGCCTTGTCCGCAGCCTTGAACGGGCCCCACCACGGCGCCTGGAACAACCCGAGGACGTTGGCCTTCGGCCCTGAGTAGCCCGAGGCCAGCAGCACCCCGTTGGCGGCGTAACGGCCGCCCTCGTTCGCGCCTTCCATCGTCGTGACGTTCTGGTCGGTCTTGATCCACTCGCCGGCCAGGAACAGGTTGTCGATGCCGGTGACCGCCTCGGGCCGACGTGCCCACGATCCCGGGTCCTGGATGAACAGCGGCTCGTCGTTGCGCACGTTGGGTGTGCCCGAGTCGATGATCGACGGGTCGAGGAACCACGAATGCACCATCTTGTCGGTGACCACGATGCTGGTGTCGTTGAGGTGCGCCTTGATCTGCGCCCAGGCCTCGGCGGCGATCTGCGGCGGGGTGCACTGCCTCGCACTGAGCCCGTTGAAATTCCCCTGCGTGCTCCAGTCCGAGATGATCGCCGACAGGCAGTCCTTGACGGTGCCGTCGCCGTAGGACGTCAGCGGCCGCTTCCAGAACTGGGCTTCGCTGATGGAGGTGAGCCCCCAGCCCGAATCGACGTAGTTGACGTGGCCCTTGGTGACGTCGACACGTTCGCGCAGGAAGAACATCAACCCGTTCATCCACTCGGTGCGCAACGCCGCCACCGAGGCCAGCTTGGGATCGGCGGCGACCACGTCGGGAGTCAGCACCGCGGCGAGCTTCTCGCACGGCACCGCCGAGATGTACCAGTCGGCGACCACCGGCTGGGCCACCCCATTGCCGTCCACCACGGTGGCCGACGCGATGTGGCGGCCGTTGGGGGTCAGCCGCGCCAGTGACTGACCGAGCCGGAACGTCACCCCCAGAGACTGCAGATGCGCAACCCACGGATCGATCCACTGCAGGCTGGTGGGCCCGTTGAGCACCCGGTCGAACCCCTTGTTGTCGATATCGTTGCCCAGCAACAGGATCGACCACACCGAGGCCTCGCCGACCAACCCGATCGAATGTGCGCTGGCATCTTTGGATTTGGAGGCGGCCAGATTCCGGATGATGCCGTCGGCCAGATACCGGTTGTACTCCTTGCTCTTCCGGTCGGCGCCGATGTATTTCTCCCAGGTCATGTTGTCCCACTGGCCGAGCTTGCGCTCGTCACAGCTGGTGACGTAGACGGCGAGTTTCTGCGCGGCATACACCGCCTCCAACGGCGGCAGCCGGAACAACGTCTGGAACACTGCAGCCACCGACTCGGCAAACGCCTTGGGGGTGATCGGGTTGGGCAGCGTCGGGATCGGAAACGGCAGCGGGATGGTCAGATCCGCCCGCCCCAGGCCTGAGTGCAGGTATGACGTGGCCCGAGTCAGGTTCTGCCAGACACCGAACGTGTTGCCGGCGAACGGGATACGTCGCATGGTTTCGGTGACGTTGCGATAGAAGCCCGGGAAGAACCGGAAGCCGTGCTCGGCAGGCAGCGGGCTGCCCGACGGTGACGGCGCTGCGATCGAACGCGCCTTGCCGCCCAGCGCTTTTCGCTCGAACACCGTGACGCGGTATCCGCGTTCGGCCAGTTCATGGGCGGCGGTCAGACCTGCCACCCCGGCACCGAAGATGGCCACTGTCGAACCAGGTGCGGCGCGCGCGGCCGCCGGTCTTCCGAGTGTCGCGGCGGCCACCCCCGCGGTCGCCGTCCCGGCCAGAAACGACCGCCGTGTTAGATGACGCTCCCCGACCCCACCCGACATACCGACACCACCTCAGCTCGGCAACCCATGTGGGCGTTAAGTTAATCGCCATTCTCTCGCGCGCCGGTCCGACACGCCGTGTTGAATTCACTCCAATCGGCGCGATCTGACAATCACAAACCAGGCCTTCCAACTTGTCCGGACCACTGGATACCGGGCGGAAGTACTCGAGAATGATGATTCACTTAATTCTTGCATTGGCGTCCCGAAATGTGACATGCTCCACAGGCGACCGGGGGGTCGAAACGGTGCTCAGCACAGCCGGTAGCCACCGGTCGGCCCCGCGCATGCCATGACACGCGCGGAAGGAACTCGATGACCTACCAGCTACCAGCGGCCAAGGGCCCTGTTCGGGACGTCCTGGTCCAGGGCGGCTACGTGCTCGGCTTCTCGGTCCAGGCGCTGGTCAGTGTCGTCACCGCGGTGGTACGCCGGCGCCTGGTACTCGACGAGGTCGTCAATCAGACCCTGTTCATCGGCCGGGTCTGCACCGGGCCGGCCCTGCTCCTGATGATGCCGATCGGCGTGTTCATCGCGGTGTCGGTCGGCGAGCTCGCCGGGCGCATCGGCGCCGGAGGCTACTCGGGAGCCGTGGTGGCGTTCATCATCGTCGGCCAGGCCGCGGCCCTGGTGTGCGCGTTGATGATGGCCGGCGTGGCCGGTTCGGCGATCTGCACCGACCTGGGATCGCGCACCATCCGCGAGGAAATCGATGCATTGGAAGTCATGGGCCTCGACGTGATCGAACGCCTCGTCGCGCCCCGCCTGGTCGCCGCCGTCATCGTGGCCCTGGCCCTGTGCTCGATCGTCACCTTCGGCGGCGTAATGGCCTGCTACCTCTACCACATCAGCGTGCAGCATCTGCCCGCCGGAACGTTCCTGGCCACCTTCAGCCAGTACGGCCAGGTGTCGGATTTCGTGATGGCACTGATCAAGTCGGCGGTGTTCGGACTCACCGCGACCCTGATCGCCACCTTCAAGGGGCTGCACACCAAGGGCGGCGCCGGCGGAGTGGCCAACGCGGTGAACGAGGCTGTGGTGCTGGCCTTCGCGCTGGTCTTCATCCTCAACACCACCATGTCGGCCCTCTACACCGTGGTGGTTCCGTCCGTGGGCAGCTACCGATGACCGCGATCACCAGCAGTGCTGCCCTGCGCCGCATTTCACGACCCGCGGTCGCCGGATACGACGCACTCGCGGTGGCCGGCCAGCACGTCACGTTCTACGCCAAGGTGCTCGGTTCACTGCCGTACGCCCTGGTGCGCTACCGCAGGCACACCCTCGGCCAGATCGGCGAGGTCACCTTCGGCACCAGCTCGCTGCTGTCTGGCGGCGGGACCATCGGCATCGTGTTCGCGATGTCGCTGGCCGCGGCAATGATGCTGGGCGTCGAGACCCAGCGCGGCCTGGACCTGGTCGGGATGAACACGCTGTCGGGAATGCTGGCGGCGATCGCCAACACCCGCGAGCTGGCACCGGTGGTAGTGGCAATCGCGTTGGCCGCCAAGGTCGGGACGGGTTTCACCGCCCAGATCGGGGCCATGCGGATCTCCGATGAGATCGACGCGCTGGACGCGATGGCGCTGCGCTCCATCCCCTACCTGGTCGGCACCCGCGTACTGGCATCGGTGGTCTGCGTCATCCCGATCTACATGATCGGACTGCTGGCGAGCTATCTGTCCACCCGCACCGTGGTGGTGTTCTTCAACGGCGCCTCCCCCGGCACCTACGACTACTTCTTCCATCTGGCCCTCGGCCCGCAAGACCTGCTGTATTCGGGCATCAAGGCGATCGTCTTCGCGATCGTGGTGGCGCTGGTGCACTGCACGTACGGCTACTTTGCCTCGGGCGGGCCCGCCGGGGTGGGACAGGCCGCGGGCCGCGCGTTGCGCACCGCGATCCTCGCGGTCGGCATCCTCGACGTGCTGCTCACCTTCGCCCTGTGGGGTCTGGTCCCCGAGATCCCCGGGATGGGAATGTGAAGGGGCCAAGGCAATCCAGGAAGCGAAGTAGGCGCACCGACCCCAGCCGGGCCAGGCTGGCTCTGCGCGGCCTGGCCGCCGCCACCGTGGCGGTCGCGGTGGCGTCGGTGCTGGTGGCCCGGGCATCGGGACACCTGGAACGCAGTGCCGATGTATTTGTGGGCGTTCCGGTGTCGGCCGGGCTCATCACCGGCGGATCTCCGGTGCGCTACCACGGCGTCAACGTCGGACGCATCGCCGACATCGAGTCGGGTACCCGCACGTCGAGGGTCCGGTTGGCGATCGAACCCGACTACCTCGGCGTCATCCCGTCCTCGGCGGTCGCCCGGATCGTGCCCCGCACCTTCTTCGGCGACATCTACCTGCAACTCGTCGACCCGAGCGGCAACCGGTCGGCGACCGGGCTGAAGGCCGGCGACACCGTGGCGATCGACGACAGCCCCGACGCGATGGCGCTCTACGACGTGTTCACCAAGATCGTCGACCTGTTCTCACAGATCAAGCCTGAGCGCATGCAGACCGCGCTGACCGCGATCAGCCAGTCACTGCGCAACCGCGGCACCGAACTGGGCACCACGATCGACAACCTGAGCGCCAGCGCACAGGTGCTGACCCCGGCACTGGTCCGATTCCTGGACACCACACCGCAATTCCGGGATGTGCTGGCCTCGCTGAACGTTGCCACCCCTGACATCATCTCCACCCTGTCGGCCGCGACATCGGTGTCCAACCGGATGGTCGACGACCAGCGCAAGTTCGCCTCGGCGCTGGACGGTTTCGCCCGGTTCTCCTCGGTGCTCACCGCGTTCATGTCCGATCACCGCGAGCAGTTGATCACCGTCATCGACTCGGCAGGCAAGATCATGGCGACCACCGCCGCCCAACCGCTCGGGCTGGTCGACACCCTGGCCGGCGCCCAGTCGTTCGGTGAAGCCGGAGCGAAAGTATTCGCGACGGGCAAGTTCAACATCACGGCCGTGGCGACCTTCGCCGGGCCGATGCCGTACTCACTGCAGGACTGTCCGGTGTACGGCAACAACACCCAGGGTGCCCGGTGTGCCGAATCCGCGCCGACGGGTGGGGTGCCAGATCAGCCGGTGGACGTGTTGGCCCGCCCGGCCGCCGACCTGCCCGTCACTCCGTTCACCGCGCCGGCGCCGCACCTGCCGACGCACTCGTTCCTGCCGCCGGGCCCCGGGCTGCCGCAGTCCGCACCCATACCGACCGAATCGGTTCCGGGTGCCGCGCCCGCGTCCGCGGTGATCGACGCCGACGGCCAGGCCCACGCGCTGGCGGTGCTGCAGGACGAACTGGTGCCCCCGACCGGTGCCCCCTCTACTCAACCGAACATCGCCACCGTGCTCATGCTGGGCCCGTTGGTGCGCGGCACGGAAGTGCAGGTCTCATGAACCGCAACAGTGGGTGGCAGTCGTGGGCCAAGCTGGGCGCCTTCGGCACATCCGGGGTGCTCAGCGCGGTGCTGGTGATCAACACGCTGTCGGTGCCGGTGCGCGGGAGCACCGTCACGTACCAGGCGCAGTTCAGCAGTGTCGAGGGCCTCAACGTCGGAAACCCGGTGACCATGAACGGTATTCGGATCGGACGGGTGGATTCGATCCGGTTCGCCCCCGATGCCGACGGCACCAGCCGGGCCGACGTCGACATCGAGGTCAGCTCCGATTTCACCCTCACCAGCAATGTGACCGCGGCGGTGCGCTACGGCGACATGCTCGGTGCCCGCTATGTGGCGCTCGCTGATCCGGGCGGCGCCATCATGGATGTCTCCACCGACGATCCGCCGGCGCGCCTGGCCGCCGGTGGCGTCATCCCACTGGCCCAGACCTCGCCGGCAGTAGATCTGACCGCGCTGCTCAACGGATTCAAGCCACTGTTCGACGCGCTGGCTCCCGAGCAGGTCAACACCCTGACCCGGGGATTCGTCGAGACCTTCAGCGGCCAGGCCCAGACCTTGACGACGTTGCTCACCCAGATCGCCGCAATGACTTCGTCTTTGAGCAGCAATGCGGGCATATTCACCCAGCTGATCGACAACATGTCGGCACTGATGCGGACGATGAACACCCGGCAGCCCCAGCTGGAGCAGATGCTGCACGGACTCAACCGGCTCAGCGCCGCGGTGACCTCCGGGGACCGGCAGTTCGAGACGCTCATCGACCAGGGCAACGCCGTGCTGGCAACGCTGGCCAACACGGTCAACAACTCCAGTGCCGCATACGGAGACACCATCACCAATCTCGATGCCATGCTGCAGGCCTGGCAGCCCAACACCGAGCAGTTCACCACGCTGCTGGCCCGGCTGCCGGAGTTCGGTGATGCGATCAACCGGACCTCCAGCTACGGCGGGTTCGTCAGCTTGTACCTGTGCAACTTCACCCTCAAGATCCGCAGCCACGAAGCCAACATCTTCGGCAGCAGACATTCCGAGGTGTGTCTGTGATGTTCCTCGTCAAACTGATCGACCTCTTCGTCGGCGCGGTGATCTTTCTCTTCGTCAAAGATCAGCGCAAACACAACCCGTCAATTCCCTTGGCGCTGGGGATGATCGGCACCATCACCCTGGTCGCCATCATGGTGGTCTCGGTCGGGATCCCCCGCGCGGTCTACCACGTGCGGACCAATGCGTATGTCGCCGAGCTGGCCAACGCCAGCGGCCTGTCCGGGGGCGACCCGGTGTACGTCGCCGGGGTGCCGGCCGGGCGCGTGGAAGACGTAGCCCTGGCCGGCGACCGGGTCCGCGTCGGCTTCCGGCTGGACAAGGCGCAGGCGCTGGGCAACCGCACCACGGTCACGGTGCGGCTGCGGACCGTGCTGGGCAAGCGGTTTCTCGACGTCATGCCCGCGGGAACCGTGAATGGCATGGACTCCAATGTGATTCCGTTGTCGCGCACGACGGTGCCCTACAGCCTCGACGAGGTGGGCCGCAAAGCCGCCGACACCGCCGAGCACGTCGACCCACAACCGTTGACGGCAATGATGAACACGCTGGCCGAGACCATGCCGGGCAACAGCACCGAACTCGGCCAGGCACTGGCCGGGATCAGCGCGGCCAGCTCGGCCTTCGCCGACAACGGCGACAAGATCGACGAAATCCTCCGGATCAGCCGGTCGATGGCCGAAATGCTGTCCCACCAGACAGATTCACTGGCCGACACCGCGGCCAACGCGCAGTACATCGTGTCCTCACTGGCCGCGCGACGTCAGGCGCTCACCGACATCGTCGCCAACCTGACCGCGATCACGGAGCACCTGGCCGCGATCTACACCGAGAAGCAGGCCGATTTCGGCAGCGTGATCACCGGCCTCACCGCGGTCACCGGAACCTTGAAAGCCAACGTGGACAAGATCGATCAGACCCTGCTGAAGATGCCCCCGGCGATCCGCGCCGTCACCAACTCCACCGGCAACGGCACCTGGGCCGACGTCAACTCACCATCCGTGGTGATGCCCGACAACCTGTTGTGCTTCCTCAATGTTCAGCGGGAGTGCCGATGACGCATAAAAACCGGAGCATTGCGACCGCCCTCATCGTCGTCGTGTGCGTGGCCGCCGGCGGCTGGTACGTCTTCGGCCGCACCGACCGGGCCCGGACCGTGCACGCCGACTTCGGCTACATCAACGGCATCTACCCGGGCAGCAAGGTCACCGTGCTCGGGGTGCCGGTGGGACGGGTCACCGCAGTGACACCGCAGGGCACCACGGTGCGGGTCACCATGACGCTGCCCGACGACGTCACGCTGCCCGCCGAGCCCGATGCCTACGTGGTGAGCCCGGCGCTGATCAGCGACCGCAGCGTCGAACTCGGTCCGGCCTACAGCGGTTCCGGACCCACCCTGGCCGACGGGCACGTCATCGGAGCCGACCACAGCCACTCCCCGATCACCTTCGACACCATGCTGGGCAGCCTGAGCACACTGACCTCGGCGATCGGTCCGCAACAAGGTGACATCGGGGCGGTGCTGAGCCGCGGCGCCGAACAGTGGCACGACCAGGGCAAGCTGTTCAACTCCGCGATGCGCAACCTCAGCGCCGCCAGTGGCGTCCTCGGCGCCCGGGCCGAAGACATCGGCGCGGTGGTGGACAACCTCAGCACGTTGATGGCCGCGTTCAATCAGCGGCAGGTGTCGCTGAACCAGATGGTCGACGAACTCGGCCAGGTCGGTGGCAGCTGGGCCGACGCCAACGTCGACATCGCCGCGCCCATGGCCGATCTCAAGGTCGTGCTCGATCAGGTCGACACCTTCGTCGCCCAGCACGGCGACGATCTGGGCACCATCGCGGCCAACCTCAACGCCGTCGGCGACGTGCTGACCGCCAAGCAACCGCAGCTCGCCGAGTTCATGGACCTGGTGCCGTTGATGATGCAGAACCTGTCCAACACCGTCGGCCCCGACCGGCGCGGCCGGATCCGGCTGAACGTGTCCACGGTGCTGACCCAGTTCGCCGCGGCCCAGAACTTCTGCGACCGCAACATGCTGCCGATGTGTGTGGGTGCCGGGATCACCAACCCGATCTCCTATCCGATCAGCCGCTCGGACCCGCTGGGCATCGTGTCGGCCGTGACCGGCAACGCACCGGCGCCGAACCCGAAGTACCCGAGGTGACCATGCGTGTATCCCTGGTTCGCACCGCCACCGGCTGCGCCGTCATCGTCGCCGCTGCCGGCGTGTGGGCGTTGAGCGATGTCGGCATTCAGGATCTACCGCTCGGTCGCACCTCCCCCACCGACACCATGGCCGTCACCGTGGTGCTGCCCACCGCCGACGGCATCACGATCGGCGCCGACGTCCGCAACGGGCAGAAAGTGGTGGGCCGGGTCAGCGGGATGAACCTGGCCGCCTCAGGTGCCTCGGTGCAGCTGAGCCTGGCCGACGCCGACGGCCTGGATTCCGGGACCGTGGCCAGCGTGGAACTGCCCTCGGCCCTGGGTAATCCGTTCGTGCGGCTCAGCAGTCCCCGGCAGCTGCCAGAGCGGGCGCTGCGTGACGGCGACGTGATTCCGCCCAGTCACACCGAGCTGGGGCCGCAGATCGAAAGTGCGCTGGCCACATTCGGCGCATTGCTGTCCCGCAGCGGCGTCGACCAACTGGCCACCATCGTCACCGAATTGGACAAGGCATTCGGTGGCCGCGCCGAGAAGGTCCGCGGACTGATCGATTCGATGTCGTTGCTGGCGGCCAAGGCGTCGGAACATCAGGGCGAATTCGACCAGGCAATGAGCCTGGCCGCCAACATCACCGGGCAGTTCGACCACGAACAGAAGACCGTGGCGGGCTACCTGGACGCGGTGCCCAAGGTGGTGGCGTTGCTCGACGTGCAACGCGCCAAGCTGCAGACCCTGTTCTCTTCCACCACCGCCCTGGCCGCGACGGCCAACAACGTGTTGTCGTCGACCGACCTCAAAGCCATGGTGACCGACGCCGGCACCGTCGTGCAGACGATGGGCGCCTTCAACGACCGGCTCGGCGGGATGCTCACCGCGATGAATACGTTCCTGGAGAAGTTCGGCAACTCGGTCCACGGCGACTACCTGATGTTCGATGGCGCCCTGGACATTCCGGGCACCATCGACAAACTCCTCACCGGAGGGTTGATCGTCAACGGCACCCCGATCACCGGGGACGTGGCCCTGGAGGGGTTCTTGTCGGGAGGTCTGAAATGAGACGCCTGGTGGTGGTTCAGCTGGCGATCTTCGCGGTGATCGCCGCGATCGTCATCCCGTTCGGCATCCGTTATGTGGCCGGGCCGCAGGGTTTTCGGACACCGATGACGCTGACCGCGACGATGGCCGACGCGTTCGGCCTGACCGCGGGGACCAGTGTCACGGTGCGCGGCGTGCAGGTCGGCACCGTCGACGACGTCTGGCTGGCTCCGGATGGCACCGCGATGGTGCGGCTGGCCATCGACCCGGACACCCGGATCCCGCGCGATGCGATCCTGACCGTCGGGATGGGCACGGCCGCAGGCATCCAGAGCGTCGACATCATGCCGCAGTCCGACGCCGGCCCCTACCTGGCTTCAGGGGACACCATCGCCGCGCCCGCCGACCGCCAGCCCATCCAGATGGACCGGATCATGGGCGATACCGCGCATCTGGTGAAAGGCATTGACACCCAGGCAGTTCGGGATGTCGGCACCGAACTGTCGAACGCTTTCGACGGGTTGGGCCCCGACCTGGCCATGCTGATCGACAACGCGTCGGACATGTCCACCCGCATCCGCAACCAGACCGGCCAGCTGCAGCCACTGATCGACGGCACCGCTGAGCTGGTCACCACGATGGCCGGCCAGGGCGATCCATTCGTTCGGGGCATGGCAGCGAGCGCGCGACTGGCCAACCAACTCGACGGCAGCGGACCGGCATTCCTCTACCTGACCGACCGGTCACCGGCCGCACTGAGTTCCCTGCAGCGCATTCTGGACACCTATCAGGGCACCTTCGGCGCCACCCTGGCCAACCTGGCGACGGTGACCCCGGTCATCGGTGACCGCACCGATTCGCTGCAGACCGGACTGTCGACGATCCCCAAGGGCCTGCAGGATCTGACCTCGATCGTCAAGGTCGATGCCACCGGCCAGACCCGGGCCGATTTCTCGTTGATCGCCACGCAGGGGCCGGTCTGCAACTACGACGTGGACCGCCGAGCCATCGGCGACGTCAGCCCGACCGAACCCAACCTGGTGATGTACTGCCCGCCCGCGCCCGACATGCTGATGCGGGGCGCGGTCAACGCACCCCGACCCAACGATCTCGGCCTGCAGACCTCACAGACCCCCGGATATCCGATCGGACCCGAGGTCGTCACTGATCCGGTCAAGATCCCGACCCTGGCCCAGCTGGCCTACAAATGGCGCAGCATCCTGAAAGGCGGCCCGCAGTGAGCAAACCCGAAGACGACTCCGTCGACGACGACCGCAGCGAATCGGTGCTGACGTTGGAGAAACCCTCCGAGGACGCTGACCCTGAGGTCGCCGAACCCGCGTCCGAACCCAGCCCGCCCGGCCGGACCCGACGCCGCCTGATCGCGGCGCTGATCGCGCTGGTGCTGCTTGTCGCCACGGCCGCTCTGGTGATGTTGTCGATCGGCGAGTATCACCACCGCCGCGACGACGCCCTGCGTACCGACGCCGTTGCGATGTCACGCGACTATCTGGTGGCGATGGCGGCATTCGACTACCAGAAGATGGACGCCAACCGCGAGCACATCGTCGCCAATTCCACCCCCGGGTTCGCGGCCAAATACGACGAAATGGTCAAGGCGCTGCGCGACATCGTGGTGACCAGCAAGGGTGTCGCGACCGCGACGGCCGACCACGTCGTCGTCGACTCGCTCGACGGTGACACCGCAACCGTCGTCGCATTCGTCGACCAGCACGTCACCAATGTGACCGCGCCACAAGGTAGTAACCAGAAGTATCGGATGGTGGCCAAGCTGGTGCGCAGCGGTGACCGCTGGATTGTCGACGACGTGCAGACCGTGTAGCCCCCGTTCGTCCCGTTTGTCCAAGAGAGGAGTTCCATGCCAGCGACGTACGTGGATCTGGCCGCCGAGGCGCGGCTGACCACCACCGAGACCCGCATCACCGTCACTCAGCAGATCCCGCGGTGGATCCGAAAGAAGGACGTCGACCTCTCCGACGCGCTGGACTTCTGGTCGGCGGCCGGGGCGGCGGCCAACGTCGTCATGCAGATGAGCTGGCCCGAGGTCGGGTACGGTGTCGCCGAAAGCCGGGTGGAGTCAGGCAGTCTGGTGCACCACCCCTGGAAGCGGCTGCGCACCACCGCGCAATACCTGACCGTGGCGATTCTCGGCACCGACGAGGAGAAGAACGCCTACCGCGAGGCCGTCAACGTCGCGCACCGGAAGGTTCGCTCCACCGACGACAGCCCGGTCAAATACAACGCGTTCAACCGGGAACTGCAGTTGTGGGTGGCGGCATGCCTTTTCATCTTCTACGAGGACACCCATCAGTTGCTCTACGGCAAGATGACCGAGGAGCAGGCCGAAGGTTTCTACCAGAGCGCGATGACCATCGGCACCACGCTGCAGGTGCTCGAGGAGATGTGGCCGGCCACCCGCGCCGACTTCGACGCCTACTGGAACACCGCCTGCGAACGCGTCGAGATGACCCCGTTCGTGCGGGATTACCTCATGGTTCTGGTGGAACTGCGCATGATCAACTGGCCGATGCGGTTGATCCTCGCACCGCTGTTGCGCTTCCTGACCATCGGCTTCCTGGCCCCGGTATTTCGGGACGCGATGGAACTGGAATGGACCGACACCGACCGGCGCCGCTTCGAGCATCTGTTCCTGTTCGTCGCGGTGGTCAACCGGTTCCTGCCCAAATCGCTGCGCACCGGCAACTACTCGGTGCTGATCAAGGATGTACGGCGCCGGATCCGTCGCAAGAAGGCCCTGATCTGAACGAGACCGCCACGCAGCTGGGACCCGACACGCTGCTGTGGCGCTACCTTCAGGATCGGCGGTTCCTGTTCGTCCTGCCGAGGGCAGTCTGCCTGCAGTCGCTTCATCCGACGATCGCCACCGGGATCACGCAGCACGCCCTGCTACACCGGCGAGTCTGGTTGCACCACAAACGCACGGTGACCCAGGCGATCAGGATCGCCTTTACCGAGGTCGACATGCGCCCGTACATCCGGTTCGCACATGAAGAGGTCAAGGGCCGCGACCCGGCCGGGCGGAAGTACCACGCGCTGGACCCCGAGGTGTTCCACTTCCAGCACGCCACCTATGTGGAAAGCCTTGTGCTGATGGTGAATACCTTCATCCGGAAGCTCGACGGCGACGACCACGAGCAGCTCTATCAGGAGTGCTGTGCGTGGTACCGGCGCTACGGAATCTCCAGCCGCCCGATGCCGGCCAGCTGGCCCGAGTTCTGCACATATTTCGAGGACGCCTGCCGCACCCAGTTGGCGGCGGGCGAGCACTTCGAGCCCTTCCGCCGGCAGATGTTCGCACCGACGGACTGGTGGCCACGGGCCGTGCCGCGGCGGGCGATCCGGGCCATGCAACATCCGCGGGCCGCCGAGCTGACGGGGACGACGGTCAGCGCCCGCGATCGGCGATCGCTACAGCGGTTCGCGGTGACCAGCCGAGCCCTGTCCTGATCTTCCACCGGGAGAGGCCAGAATGACCGGGTGCGCAGAACTCGAATGTGGTGTGTGACTGTCACGGCAGCACTGATCGGCCTCACCGGGTGCACCAGCATCGTGTCCGGCACGGCACAGACCAAGGCTCCGTCACCCGAGGAATCCAAGATCGAGCAGATCATGCTGCCGATCGACGAGCTCAAGGCGATCGTCGGAGCCAACAACTTGAGGTTCACCAGCAAGTCCGCGGACATGGACAACAACTTCTGGAAGGTTCGAGATCCGAAGTGCATGTCCGCGCTCTTTCCGGCCGAAGACACCGAATATCTGTTCTCCTACTGGACGGCCGTCCGCAACCAGGTGGCCCAGGATCCCGACTCCGACCACCGCCACTGGGTGCAGCAGACCACAGTGCTCTACGCGTCCGAGGCCGAAGCCCAATCCAGGCTCACCGGCGCCAAGAAGTGGTGGGGAATATGCGCGGGATCCTCAATCCCGATCCGCGAGAAATCGGGCGATGAAACCAGCGACCGCACCTGGACCATCGGCGATCTCGTCGTCGACGGAGACCTGATCAAACAGACCACCACCCGCGAAGACACCGACGGATGGGCATGCCAGCATGCCATGTCGTCGGTCTCCAACATGTCGCTCGAGGCCAAGGTGTGCGGCTATCAGATCCGGGACCAGGCAGCCACCATCGTCCACAAACTGATCGCCAATGCTCACCGCTGAAATGCGGCCGGCCGAAAGACCGTTGCGGTACGCGATTTGCGGCGTGTCAACGTACAGACACGGTCGCTCGGGGTGCTTACGGAGACGGCTTCGTCGCCGCGTGCAGCGCCACGATGCCGCCAGTCAGGTTGCGCCACTTGACCTGTGACCAGCCGGCGTCACCGATGCGCCGGGCCAGCTCGGCCTGATCCGGCCAGGCCCGGATCGACTCGGCCAAGTACACATAGGCGTCCGGGTTACTCGACACCGCGGTGGCCATCCGCGGCAACGCCTGCATCAGGTACTCCTTGTAGAGCGTGGCGAACGCACCATTGGTCGGTGTGGAGAACTCGCACACCACCAGCCGGCCGCCGGGCCGGGTCACCCGGGCCATCTCACGCAGGCCCGCCACATGGTCGACGACGTTGCGCAACCCGAAGCTGATGGTGACCGCGTCGAACACCCCATCGGCGAACGGGAGCCGGGTGGCGTCGGCGCCCACCTTCGGTACCGGGCGCGAAGCCCCGGCCGCGAGCATGCCCACCGAGAAATCCGCGGCCACACACCACGCGCCCGACGTCGACAACTCGACCGTCGACACCGCGGTGCCAGCCGCCAGGTCCAGCACCTTGTCCCCGGGGCCGATGCCCAGCGCCGCGCGGGTCTGGCGACGCCAGAACCGGTCCTGCCCCAGCGACAGCACGGTGTTGGTCAGGTCGTAGCGCCGCGCCACGGCATCGAACATCGATGCCACTTCGTGGGGGTTCTTCTCCAGACTCGCTCGGCTCACGCCGCCGACGGTACCCGTACTGATCCCTGTGAACTTCCTGCGACCGGGAATTGGCGCTCACCGGGGCGCCTTGAACATGATCATGAGCGAAAAAGTGTGGTTCATCACCGGTGCGTCGCGGGGCTTCGGCCGGGAGTGGGCGATCGCAGCCCTGGACCGGGGCGACAAGGTGGCCGCTACCGCCCGCGACACGGCGACGCTGGCCGATCTGGCAGACAAGTACGGCGCCGCGCTGCTGCCGATCCGACTGGACGTCACCGACCGCGAGGCCGACTTCGCCGCCGTCGAACAGGCCCACGATCATTTCGGCCGGCTGGACATAGTCGTCAACAACGCGGGTTACGGCCAGTTCGGGTTCATCGAAGAGTTGTCGGAGGCCGACGCCCGCGATCAGATCGATACAAACGTCTTCGGCGCACTGTGGGTCACCCAGGCCGCGCTGCCCTACCTGCGCGCCCAGGGCAGCGGACACATCATCCAGGTGTCCTCGATCGGCGGCATCACCGCGTTCCCCCTGGTCGGCATGTACCACGCGTCCAAGTGGGCCCTGGAAGGGTTCTCGCAGTCGCTGGCCCAGGAGGTCGCACCGTTCGGTATCCATGTGACGCTGATCGAGCCGGGCGGGTTCTCCACCGACTGGGCCGGATCCTCGGCCAGAATTGCTGCGCCGCTTGCCGATTACGACGAGGCCCGCGCGGCGGCGCAACGTGCCCGCGCGCAGCGCAGCGCCAAACCCGGCGACCCCAAGGCCTCGGCTGAGGCGGTACTCAAGATCGTCGACGCCGAAAACCCGCCGCTGCGTGTGTTTTTCGGCGAGCTGCCGCTGCAGCTCGCCAAGGCCGACTACGAGAGCCGGCTGGCGACCTGGGAGCAGTGGCAGCCGGTGTCGGTCCTGGCGCAGGGCTGATTTCTCTCGGCGAGATCCGGGCTGCGTTGCGGCCGAAGCCCAGTCAGGCGGCGCGCAGTTGACGCAGGCCCTGCACGGCCTCGTAGTGGCCGATCAGCTCATCGCAGATGGCGGGCCAGGTGCGGCTCAGCACGCTGCGCCGGGCAGCCACCGAATAACGGGGCCGCTCGGCGATCAGATGCTCGACAGATGCCGGCAGGGCAGACTCGAATTCATCGACGGGCAGCAGCAGCCCGGTGCGGTACGGCGCCACCAGATCCCTGGGGCCGCCGGCGTCGGGCGCGATCACCGGCAGACCGGACGCCATCGCCTCCTGCACCGCCTGGCAGAACGTCTCATGCTCGCCGGGATGGACGAACACGTCCATGCTGGCGTAGGCGGCGGCCAGTTCCGTCCCGTGCAGTTCCCCGGTGAAAACGGCGGTGGGCAAGACGGTTTGAAGCTTGGCCCGGTCCACCCCGTCACCGACCACCACCAGCTGCAGGTCGTCGCGCCCGGCCAATGCGGCCAGCCGTTCCACATGCTTCTCCGGCGCCAACCGTCCGACGAACCCGACGATCGGCTTACCGTCAGCCGACCATGACGCCCGCAACTTCTGGTCGCGGGCCGACGGGGCGAACCCGGTGATGTCGACCCCGCGTCCCCACTTGAACACCCGGGGAATGCGTTGGGCCTCCAGGTTTTCCATCGCCGAGGTGGACGGGGCCAGGGTGCGGTCGGCTTTGCCGTGCAGGCGACGGGTCCAGGCCCACGCCGCCCGGGACAGGGCGCCGACCCCGTAGCTCTCCGTGAACCCGGCGATATCGGTCTGGAACACCGCCACCGTCGGTACCCCCAGGTAGCGGGCGGCGTGCACACCACCCCAGCCGAGCAGTGCGGGTGAGGCGAGGTGCACGACATCGGGGTCGAAGCCGCGCAGCACATTCACCATCCGGGGCCGCGGTACGCCCAACGGCAGCGAGGTCACCTTGGGAAACATCCGCGAGGGCACCCGGTGCACGCGCACACCGTCATACACACGTTCGGCCGGCGGCTGACCGCGCGGGGTGTCCGGGGCGATGACGAGTACCTCGTGGCCGGTGCGGCGGAGATGCTCGATCACCCGAAGCACCGAGTTGGTGACGCCGTTGACATTCGGGAGGAAGGACTCTGCAACGATCGCAACGCGCACACCAGAATGCTCCCAGCGGCACCTGTCGCCCAGGTAGCGCCCGGGGATACGACACGCTAAAACCTGATGCGCGGGGCTAGTGTTGCGACATGCGATTGTCGCGCGTTGCTGCAGCAATGCTGGCCGTGCTGGCCTTGGGCGTTGCGGGATCCACCACCGGGTGTACCCGGTTGGTCGACGGCGCCGCCCAGGCCAACGGCAGCAAGCCCGGCAGCGAGATCACCGGGGACGGCTGGGGTATCCAGATCGGCTATCCGGATGCACCCGCCCGGATCGAGTTTTTCACCGAGCCGCAGTGCCCGGCGTGTGCGCACCTGCAGCACGAATCCGGCGACGCCATCGCCGCCGCCGTCGGCCAGGGCCGGCTGGCCGTGATCTATCGGCCCCTGACGTTTCTCGACCAGGGGATCACCGAGTACTCGGCCCATGTCGCGAACGCCATGTTCCTGGCCGCCGGCCCGAACACCACGGGGACGGCATTCCAGGCGTTCGTGCAGGATCTCTGGGGCCATCAGGAGCCCGAGGGCTCGCCCGGCCCGACCGACGACGCGCTCTCCGCCATGGCCTCCGAGAGCGGGGTCGGCGCCGAGGAAACCGACAAGATCGCCACCGGTAAGCAGGCCATCGACTCCGATCAGCTCAACGAGGCCAACGCCGAACTGCTCAGCGAAACCCAGTACGAGGTGTCCACCCCGGCGATCTACGACCTCGTCGGCGAAGAGGTCGTCGACATCAGCGACCCGGACTGGTTGGCCAAACTGCTTGCTACACCGAGGAGTTGACGGTTCCGGCGCCGGCTGCGCTGAGCCGTCGCTGCAGGAAGGCCAGCAGCCCCAGCGCCGCGGCCGCCACCAGCCAGCCCACCACCGCGATGGATCCGGCCGGGATGATCGCCAGTGACGCGTTGCGGTCACGCACCCGCACCAGGTCCGGATTGTTCTTGTCGTACTCGACGTAGATCCGCATCCCGGCGTCGAGCTCGGAGGGATACAGCACCCCGAGTTCGGGGCGGTAGGTCACCCGATCCGGCGTGACGAACTCGACGGTCGAGCGCCGCGGCCCGGCGCTGAGCACCTCGGCCGCCGCCACCCCCATGTTCCGCTCGATCTGCTGATCGTTGCGCCACGCGCCCGCCACCAGTAGCCCCGACTGCAGCGTGACCAGGCAGGCGGTGATCACCACGCCGATCCGCACCCGCCGGATAATCCGCTGCGAGCGAGTCTCCCCCGGTTCGCCGTACAGGTGTGGGATCAATGTCTGCACCAGCGCCCGGAATCGCGCCGCGATCTGCGCGGGCCTCACAGGGCCGCCTTGATCGACGCGTGCAGGGCACGCAGCGACGACCGGTCGGCCTTCACCTCCAGCACCCGCATGCCGTCGAAGGGTTCGGCCAGCGCGGCGGCGAGCGCGCCGGCCTCAACCTGTCCGCACTCGACGTGATAGGCCCGGCACAACGCCGCGATGTCCACATCGTGCGGGGTGCCGAAGATGCGCGAGGACACGTCGGAGAACCGCGGATCGCCCTGCTCCAGCAGCTCGAAGATGCCGCCACCGTTGTCGTTGGACACCACGATCGTCAAGTTGCGCGGCGTCGGCTCGGTGGGCCCGATCAACAAACCCGAGCTGTCGTGCACGAAGGTCAGATCCCCGATCAGCGCGACGGTCCGGCGCGGCCCGTTCCCGTCACCCAGCCGATCGTGCGCCAGCGCCGCGCCGATCGCGGTCGACACGGTGCCGTCGATACCGGCCACACCGCGGTTGGAACGCACCTTGACGCCCTCGGTGTTCAGCCCGACCAGTGCGGCGTCGCGCACCGGGTTGGATGCCCCAAGCACCAGCTGATCCCCGGGGCGCAGCGCATCGGCGACCACCGCGGCCACATGCAGGCCGGTGGTCAGCGGGTGCGCCGCGAGTTGTTGACGGACCGCCTCGACGGCGTGCCGGTTGACCTCGGCGCAGCGGTTCAGCCAGGCCGGATCCGGGGTGCCGGTGGTGACCGCCCGGGTCCCGGTGGCCATCGAATTGCCGGACACATCGGGCCAGCGCGGGCCGGTGGTCAACGCATAGACCGGGACCGCCGGATCGGCCAGCAGCGCCGAGACCGGCCGGTGCAGGGTAGGCCGACCCAGCATGATGACCTGCTTGGGATGCACGAGGCGCAGCGCCAGCGGATGCAGCGGGTTCGCCGGACGCGGTGCGGTGGGCTCGGCCACCGTCGGCAGCCCGGCCAGGGTGGGGTGCGCGCCGGCGCCGTGCCCGGCGATCACCACGGTGTCCGGGGTGAGGTCGATCTCGAGCGGCTGATCGAAGCTCACCGGCGGGGTGTACGTCCACGGCTTGCCGTCCGGGCGGCCCGCCGGGAACGACGCGTCCCCGTGTGCGCTGTCAGGAACCAGCGGTTCGCGCAGCGGGATGTCGAACTGCACCGGGCCGGCGTTGGCGGTGCGTGATCCGGTGGCCGCCGCCAGGACCCGGCAGGTCGCCGAACGCCACTGGGCGTTCAGGGAATCAAGCTGTTCAGGACGGTCTTCAGCCAGGCCCAGACTGACATTGGCCCGCACCTGGGTACCGAAATAGCCCAACTGCTCGAAGGTCTGGTTGGCGCCGGTGCCCAACATTTCGTAGGGCCGGTTCGCGCTCAGCACGATCAGCGGCACCCGGGCGTAATTGGCCTCCACGACCGCGGGGCCGAGATTGGCCACCGCGGTACCCGAGGTCATCGCGATGCAAACAGGGGACCGCTCGTCTGTGCCTCCCCCGACCGCGAGACCGATCGCCAGGTAGCCGGCCGTGCGCTCGTCGATGCGGACGTGCAGCCGGATCCGACCCGTGCGGTCGGCATCGGACAGCGCAAACGCCAGCGGCGCGTTACGCGAGCCCGGGCACAGCACGACGTCGCGGACACCGCCGCGGATGAGTTCGTCGACGACTACGCGCGCCTGAGCCGTCGATGGGTTCACCAGTCCACCTTATTCGTCAGTACTGGCCGGTCTGTCCGGTCTGCCCGGCCAGGAACTCGAGCAGTGCGGCGTTGACGACATCGGGCTGCTCGATGAAGCCGAGGTGGCCCGTGTCGGGGATCTCCAGGTAACGGGCCGTGGGAATCGCGTCGGCCACCTCACGACCCAGATGCGGAGGCAGCACCACATCATCGGCGAAACCCATGACCAGCACCGGAGCCGTGATGGCCTGATAAGCCGGCAGCCGGCTGACGACCGGAGCGGCGTCGGACTGGGCGACGAGACCGGGGGTCTGCTTGGTGGGCCACATGGTGAACATCTCGCTCCAGTCGCGCACCAACACGTCGTTGTTGAGTGTCTTGGGCGAAAAACTCTCCATCATCCGGAGCTTGGCGTCGAACGTCGCCGGCAACTGCACACCTGAGGCCGCAAGGTCTCGCTCGGCGGTGCGGAAGAACTCGCGCGCCCGGTCATGGCGGCCACGGGTAGCCATCAACACCGCCGACCGCACCAGATCCGGACGGGCCACCATCAGTTCCTGAGCGATGAACGAACCCATCGACACACCCACGATGTGCGCCGGAGCCGCTCCGAGCTTCTCGATCAGCTCGGCGGTGTCGGCCACCATCTGCTCGATGCCGAACCCCTGCGCGTTCTCCGTGGCGCCGATCCCGCGATTGTCGAAGGTGATGACACGGTAGCCGGCCCGCTGTAGCGCCGGGACCTGGTGCAGGTGCCAGGTGCGGCCGGCGCCCCCTCGACCGGCGATGAACAGCACCGGATCGCCCTTGCCTCGCTCCTCATATGCCAGATTCACCCGGCCGACGCTACTTGATGGCCGTCGGGGCGCTCACGCTCACGCGCTGCAGCGGTCTGAGCGCTCACGCGCTGCGAAACCCACGCACCCTCCGGATCGCCTGATCCCAGGCCAGCAACACCCCGGCCTTGAGTGGTTCGCGCTTGACCATGTCCCTGCCCAGCAGCGCGGTGGCACTGGCCTTGGTGACCGCGCTCGCCTTCGACATGTGTCCGGAATCGAACGGCGGCTGCGGGTCGTACTCGATCATCAGCTGGATGGCCCTGGCCTTCGCCTCGCCCCCGATCTGGCCGGCCAGCCACATCGCCAGGTCGATGCCCGCCGATACTCCCGCCGCGGTGACGAGCTTGCCGTCGGGGTCGGCGCGCACGATCCGCTGATCCCCCACCGGTGTGGCGCCCATCAGCTTCAACGCACTCAGCGCCGACCAGTGCGACGTGGCAGGTTTCCCGTCGAGCAGGCCCGTCGCGGCCAACACCACCGAGCCCGAGCACACCGACACCATCCAGGTGGTCCCCGGATACACCCGACGCAGCCACTCGAGCACCTTTTCGTCACGCGCCACCATGGTGGTGCCCGGCCCGCCCGGCACCAGCACCACATCGGGCGAAGGGGTTTCGTCGAACGTGTGGGTGGCGCCCACCATCAGTACGCCGGAATCGGCGGTGATGGGGCCGGGCTCGTGCCAGACGAACCGCACTTCCGTGTCGGGCAGGTTGCGCAGCACCTCGTAGGGTCCGATGAAGTCGAGCGCGGTGAAGCTCGGGTACAGCACGATGGCGATCTGCATGGTTCTTCCTTTCAGGCGAAAGTCTTGCGGTACTGGTCGGGTGAAATACCAAGGCGTCGAACGAAGTTGCGCCGCATGGTCTCGGCGGTGCCGAATCCGCAGCGGGCGGCGATGGCGGTGACGGTGTCATCGGATTCCTCGAGCTGGCGGCGGGCGGCATCGGTGCGAATGCGTTCCACGTAGGAACCGGGCGCCTCACCGACCTCGTGCGTGAACACCCGGGTGAAATGACGCGGGCTCATCGCCGCACGCCGGGCGAGCTCGGAAATACTGTGCACCCCACCGGGTTCGACCTCGATGGCTTCCTGCACCTCGCGGATGGGGGCACGTTTGGCGCGGGGCATCCAGACCGGCGCGGCGAACTGGGTCTGGCCGCCCGGCCGGCGCAGGTACAGCACCAGGTACCGCGCCACGGTCTGGGCGATGTCGGTGCCGTAGTCGTCCTCGACCAGCGACAACGCCAGGTCGATCCCCGCAGTTACCCCGGCCGCCGTCCACACCTGCTCGGAGCTGCGCACGAAGATCGGCTCGGGATCGACTGCGACCTTGGGGAATTCGTCGGCCATCCGGCGGGCCGAGGACCAGTGGGTGGTGGCGACGCAGCCGTCGAGCAGCCCGGCCTGGGCGGCCAGGAATGCGCCGGTGCAGACGCTGACGACGCGGCGGGCGTGACGTGAGGCGGTACTGATCCAGTCGATGACCGCCGGGTTGGCCCGGGCGGCATCGGCACCGATTCCGCCGGGGATGACGATCGTGTCGATCGGAGCGTGGGGGTCGGGTAGTGGCGCGGCGACGAACTCCAACCCGGTGAGCGTGGTGACGGGTTGACCGTCCACCGAGGCCACCGTGACGGCATAGCCGCCGGCCTGGCCCAGGCCGGCCAGGGCCAGGGTGGCGGTGGAGAACACGTCGAAGGGCCCCGCCAGGTCCAACGCCTGCACCCCGGCGTAGCCCAGGATCACCACCGATCGCGTCACGCCTTCAGTGTTCGCGACCGTGGCGATGGCGTCTACGCCATGCACCCCACAAATCAGGACATTCGCCGGATTGTCGGACGGTGTTGCGACGATCCGCGGCATGACCGAGTACACCTACCGCGCTCAATGGATGCCCGATGACCGCTGGTACCTGGGAATGTGTCTGGAGTTTCCCAATCTGTCGGCGAATGGCCTCACCGCACACGAGGCGATCGCCGCTGTCGAGAAGAAGGTCACCGAGGAGTTGGCGATCATCCGGGCCGCCGAAGATGAGCCGCCACAATCCCTCACCGACCATCACTACAGCGGCAGGTTGCTGGCGCGGCTCCCGCCGACGTTGCACGCCAAGCTGGCGGTGGAGGCAGCTGAACAGGGAGTGTCGTTGAACCAGTGGATGATTCACAAACTCTCGGGTCGGCCTTCGATTTCACTGAGCGATCTGTACTAGCCGCCTCGCTCGGCGGCTGGTTTCGAAGGCATAACCGACTTCGAAACCCGATATCACGGGCGGTATTACATTTCCAGAGCACAGTGCTTGTGGTCCCGCACGGTCCGAGACCGGACTTACAGCTTCTTGAGCCTGCTCACGATCTGGCTGAACTGCAACTGCGACACCAACCCCTTGCGCAGACTCCGCTGCACCGGACCCATGTTGACCATCACCAGGTACCGGACACCGTTGTCGCGCCACGCAGTCGCCTGTTCGACGATCTCGGCGGGCGTCCCGCAGAAGTACATCTCGCGCAGCAGCGACATCGGAATCGACTTGATGTAGGACAGCGCGGTCTGTTCGTCCCAGTCCTGCGGCAGGAGGTCCTGCGCACCCGAGAAACCCACACGAGCGGGTGCTGCGCGCCGTGTCGGGCATAGAAATCATCGGGGGCGATCAGTGCTCCCGCTTTGATGACCTCGGATTCCAGCGCCTCGTCGACGTCGGCGCGGTTGCGCCCCGGCACCACCATGCACCACAGGGCGGGGGTTATCGCCATCGGATCGCGCCCGGCATCGGAGGCCGCCGACCGCACGACGTCGAGACGCTGGGCGTACTCCTGCGGCGTATGGGCGAACGCGGGAAAGAACCCGTCGGCATACCGACCGGTGGCCCGCAGCATCCGTGGACCATGCCCGGCGATCCAGATCTCAGGCCACCGCCCGCGGTACGCGGGCAGGTCGAAGATCGCGTTGCGCAGCGGAAAGAATGGTGAATCACGGTTCACCAGTTGCCCTTTCGAATCCCACAGCGCCCTGATCGTGGCCATCGCCTCCTCGAACCGGGCCACCGGCTTCGCCCAGTCCACCCCGTAGGGTTCGTTGCCCTCCCGCTCCCCGGTGCCGACACCGAGGATGAACCGGCCCTTCGTCAGCAGGTTCATCGTCGCGGCAGCCTGCGCGGTGACGGCGGGGTTGCGCCGGCCCGTGTCGGTCACCGACACACCCAACGTGCGCCGGGCGACCCGATTGCGGGCAGCGAGATTGCCCAGCATCGTCCACGTCTCCAGATACGCATCGGCCGACGGCAGCATCTTGGCGCCGCCGCAGAACTTCGGCTGCCACAACGACCGGGGGAACAGCGCGTTGAGGTGGTCAGGCACCCAGAGCGAGTCCACCCGCCCGGCCACCGCGCTCAGGTAATTGGCCCTGGTGAACGTGTCCACAGCGGGGCGTGCGGCGATCAGGGGGTCCATGATGCCGACGCGGAAACGAGTCATCCAGCGAGTGTCGAACGCCCGGACCGGTTTGCTTAGAGTAAGGACCTACTCGAATGTCAGTGGGTAACACTCCCGCACCCGCTCGATCCACCATTGCCGCCGCTCCGGCGTCGCGGCCAACGCGGACAGCCGCGCGGGATCCGGAACGACCAGCTCGACCGGCAGGTAGCCGTCGACCGGCGCAGGCACCTCGGCCACGTCCGCCACGAAAAATCCTCCCGTGCCCAGCCCGCACGCATGCTCCAACTCGGGCAGTGCCGCCGCGGCCAACAGTCCCCGCGCAATGCCCACCGCGGAATCCAGAGCGCTGGACACCACGATCGGGATGTCGATCTGCGCGGCGATGTCGAGCATCCGCGACACCCCGCCCAGTGGCGCCACCTTGAGCACGGCGACGTCCGCGGCGCGGGCCCGCACCACCCGCAGCGGGTCAGACGCCTTGCGGATCGACTCATCGGCGGCGATAGGCACATCGACCTGGCGGCGCAGCGCGGCCAACTCCTCGACCGTCGCACACGGCTGTTCCAGATACTCCAGCGGTCCGTCGGCAGTCAGCGCCGCAGCGGCGGCCACGGCCTGCGGCAACGTCCAGCCGCCATTGGCGTCGACCCGCACCACCGGAACCTGCGCGCGCACCGCGTTGACCCGCGCGACGTCGTCAGCCAGTGTCTGCCCCGGCTCGGCAACCTTGACCTTGGCCGTGCGTGAACCGGGGAACCGCGCCAGCACCTCGGGCACCTGGACGGCCGGGACCGCGGGCACAGTGGCGTTGATCGGAACGCGTGCTCGGTGCACCACCGGGGCCGGCCGATACGCGGCCTCGATCCCGGCCGCCAACCACGCCGCGGCCTCGGGCGCCTCGTATTCGAGGAACGCGCCGAACTCACCCCAGCCGGCCGGGCCGTCGATCAGCGCGACTTCACGAACCGTGATGCCGCGGAAGCGAACCCGCATCGGCAGCGACACCACGTGCAGACGGTCCAGGAGATCGCCCAATGCCGGCGCCGTGTCCATCACGCCGTCAATGATGCCCAACCCGGTCAGGCAGCGCCCAGTGTCCGCTGAATGTCGGGCTTCATCTGGTTCAGCTGCGCACCCCAGTAACCCCAGGTGTGGGTGCCGGTGGGCGGGAAGTTGAACACCGCGTTGTGCCCGCCCGCCGCGACGTACTGGTCGCGGAAATTGAAATTGCTCTGCAGGGCCGTGTTTTCGAGGAAGGTCGAGGCGACGTCGTTGCCGCCCAACTCCCCCGGCGTCCCCGAACCGCAGTAGACCCAGATGCGAGTGTTGTTCGCGACCAACCGCCCCACCTGCAGCGTCGGATCATTGCGCGCCCATGCCGGATCGCCCGGCGGCCCCCACATGGCGTTGGGCGAGAAGCCACCCGAATCGCCCATCGCCAACCCGATCAGCCCGGGCCACGGACCTGCCGACGGATTCAGGAACGCCGACAACGACCCCGCATAGCTGAACTGCCCCGGGTGGTAGGCGGCGAGAATCAGCGCCGAACTGCCCGACATCGACAGTCCGACCACAGCGTTGCCCGACGTGGACACCTGCTTGTTGGCCGCCAGCCATTGCGGTAACTCACTGGTCAGGAATGTCTCCCACTTATAGGTCTGCACGCCGCCGTTGCCCGCCGCGGGCTGGTACCAGTCGGAGTAGAAGCTCGACATGCCGCCCACCGGCATGACCACCGACAGCCCGGATTTGTAGAACCACTCGAAGGCCGGGGTCTCGATGTCCCACCCGTTGAAGTCGTCGCGGGCCCGCAGGCCGTCCAACAGGTACACCGCGTGAGACCCGCCGCCCTGGAACTGGATCTTGATATCGCGACCCATGGACGCCGACGGTACCGACACCACCTCGACGGGCAAACCGGCTCTCGACCAGGCATTTGCCGTCGGCGCCGGTCCGAGCAGTCCGACCGTCATCGCCAACATCAGGGCCGACAAGATCGCCGGCCCGCGGCAAAACCCCTGCAATACATACGTATCCGCCATGTCCGCCACCCCACATCTCCGCGCACACACGTATGGCCCGAAAATACTCCGTTCGGAGCGGGAAAAACAGAGCAACGGCCAGTCAATTCACACCGTGGTGCGGTCGCGGCCCTCCCAATAGGGCTTGCGTAGATCCTTCTTGAGGATCTTGCCAGTGGGATTGCGGGGCAGTTCATCGACGATATCAACCGTCTTGGGGCACTTGTAAGCAGCCAGATGTTCCCGGGCGAACGCGATCAGTTCCTGTTCGGACACGTCCCCATCCAGTGTCACAACGGCTTTCACCGACTCGCCCCATTTCTCGTCGGGCACGCCGATCACCGCGACCTCGACGACCGCGGGATGCTCGCCCAGCACGCGCTCGACCTCGATCGAGTAGATGTTCTCCCCACCGGAGATGATCATGTCCTTGAGCCGGTCCTCGACGAAGATGTACCCGCCGTCGTCGACGCGACCGATATCGCCGGTACGGAACCAGCCCTCGGGCGTGATCGATTCCGCCGTGTCCTCCGGCCGGTTCAGGTAGCCCCGCATCAATTGCGGTGAGCGGAACCACAATTCACCCTGCTCGCCGACGGGAACCTCGGCGCCGGTATCTGGGTCGACCACCCTGACCTCGGAGCCGGGTACCACGGTGCCCGCACTCATCAGCCGCGCTTCACTGGCCGCACGGTGATCATCCGGGCCCAGCCGGCTGATCGCCCCCGACACCTCCGTCAACCCGTACACCTGGATGAACTCCGTCTCCGGCCACGCCGTCAGCGCAGAACGCAACAGCGGCAACGGCATCGGGGACGCACCGTAGGCGAAGGTCTTCAGCGCCCCGAACAGCTTCACCGCATCCTCGCCGGTGTCGAACACCTTGGCCAGCACAGCAGGCACGAGGAACGTCCGGTTCGCCCCGGCGAGGATTCCGCCGGCCAACGCCATGCCGTCGATATCACGCGTCATGAACGACGGCGCCCCGTGGTGCAGCCCCCACTGCATGTAAGACGAGCCGCCGACATGGAACAGCGGCATCGCCACCAGACTCTTGTCCCCGTCGGTGAGCGTCCAGCCCTCGAAGGCGTTGAGAGTGTGGGCGATGATGTTGGTGTGGGTCAGCGCAATGCCCTTGGGCCGGCCCGTGGTGCCCGAGGAGTACATGACGATGGCCGTGTCCTCGGGCCGCACCTCCGGCGAACGATCCACGGGTGAGGCGCCGGCGAGCAGCGCCTCATATTCGTCGCCGTCCGAGCCCTCGGGCGTCACCGTCACGATGTGCTCGACGGACGTGAGCCGGTCGGCGATCGCGTCGACGCCCGATCTGAGCTCCTCACCGACTACCAGCACCTTGGCCCCGCAGTCGTTGAGGACGTAGTCCAATTCTTCGGCCGCCAGCCGGAAGTTGATGATCGCGTTGCCCGCGCCGAGCATCCCGGCCGCAAGCGTCATCTCCACGCAGGCCGGGTGGTTCTTGTCGAGGAACGCCACCACATCACCACGCCCGACACCCCAGGCACTCAACGCACCGGCCAACCGCCGGACCCGGTCGTACCACTGCGACCAGGTCCAGGTGCGGCCCAGATAGGTGACCGCCTCCTCGTCAGGTTTGGTCGCTGCCCAGTGCGCGACGCGTTCGTCGAGGAACTTCGGAACCGGCAAATCTGACATGCCCCGAGCGTGCCACGGCGCGCGAGCCGTCAACCGGCTTTCGGATAAACCTGCCGCCCCGCCAGGAATGTGGCCTGTACTTCCAGGTCGGCGATGCTCTTTGGGGCGGTGTTACGCGGGTCGGCCGAGACGATCACGAGGTCGGCGTATTTGCCCACCTCAAGCGAGCCGATCACGTTGTCGGCGAACAACTGCCACGCCGCATCGATGGTCTGCGCCCGGATCCCCTGCTCCACGGTCAATCGCTCTTCGGGGGCCAGGACCCGGCCGCTCGGCGCGGTCCGCGTGACCGCCACGCTGATGTTGCGCAACGGCTCCTCCGGGGTGACCGGCGGATCGTTGTGCAGGGAGATGCGCATGCCGGTGGCCACCGCCGACCCCGCAGGCATCCACCGGCCGCCGTGCTCGGGACCGAACAGTCCGTCGACGAGCACGTCGCCCCAGTAATGCAGATGGTCGACGAACAGGCTGCACGTGACCCCGAGTCCGTGCGCACGCTGCAACTGCGCGGTGGTGATGGCGCCGACGTGTTCCAGCCGCAGCCGGTGATCGTCGCGGGGATGGGCACGCAAGACCTCTTCGTAGACGTCGAGGATGGTGTCCACCCCGGCATCGCCGTGCACGTGACAGGCCAGCTGCCAGCCCTGCGGAAAGAACGTGCCGACAATCTCGGTGAGCTGCTCTTTCGTGTAGTTGGCGTGGCCGCAGGACCCCGGCACCACGCCGATGGTCCTGGTGGCATCGGTATCCAGATACGGGAACGTCAGGTCGATGTTGCCGATCCATGGCGACCCGTCGACCCAGATCTTGATACCGATCTGGCGCACCACGTCGTCGCCGTCGAACGGAGTGGCATCGGTGTGCAGTGCCGCGGTGGACATCTCGTAGGTGCGCAGCCGCACCGTCAGCTGGTCGTGCAGCTGCGCGAGCATCGGCCGGAACATCGGGTCGAAGGCCATCTCCGAACACGTGGTCAACCCGGCCCGGTTCAGCCGCGCGCACTCGGCGGCCAGCATCGCCGGATAGTCGCTCACCGAGATGGCATCGCCCAGCAGCGGGAACACCGCCCCGGTCTCCTCGGCCGTGCCGTCGAGCTCACCGTCGGGGGTACGGCCGTATTTGGCCCCCTTGGGGTCCGGTGTGTCTCTCGTCAGCCCGGCGCGGCGGGCCGCCGCCGTGTTGAAGAAGGCCTTGTGACCGGAGTTGTGCACGATCACCAACGGGGTCTCGGGGGCGACGCTGTTCAGCCAGGCCAGGGTGGGATCGGGTAAGCCGTTCTGCAGCAGCGGATCCCAGCCGTTCAGGAATGCACCGTCGGCTCCGCGCCTGGCGACCTCGGCGTTGATCGCGTCGAGCACCTCCTGCGCCGCGGCGAGCGTCACCGGACGGATGTCGACGATGCGACCCGACAACGCCACCGCCTCCATCAACGGATGACCGTGCGCCTCAACGAAACCCGGCATGACGCAGCCGTCGACCTCGCGGACGTCGGTGCCCGGCCCCACCCAGCCGGCCACATCGGCCCGGGAGCCGACCGCGACGATGCGTCCACCGGACACCGCGAGCGCCTCGGCGGTGGGTTGCGTGTCGTCGACGGTGAGGATGGTTCCGTAGAGGACGAGATCGGCTGTCGCGTTCGGGCTGCCCATGCCCGCGATGGTAGGGGTGGAGACGCGCGTCCGGAAGAAATTCTTGACGTCATGTCGATTTCCGGGGGTTGCCGATCGACGTGGTAACGAGGGCACGATGGGCGAGCCCCTTCCCGACGCACGAAGGAGACACACAATGTCGCGCTACATGCTGATCATGCGGTCCACCCCCGAGGCCGAGGCCGCGATGGTCGAGGAGAACATCGACTTCGACGAGATCATCGCGCAGATGGGCCGCTACAACGAAGAGCTGATCAAGGCCGGTGTACTGCTGGCCGGCGAGGGCCTGACCGACCCCGATGAGGGCTTTGTCGTCGATTTCAATGCCGACCCCCCGGTAGTCACCGACGGGCCGTACACCGAGGCCAAGGAGCTGTTCAACGGGTTCTGGATCCTCGACGTGTCCTCGAAAGAGGAGGCCAAGCAGTGGGCACGGAAGTGCCCACTGGGCTGCGGCGTGAAGCTCGAGGTCCGCCGGGTCAGCGAAACCGAGGAATTTCCGCAGGACAACGAGTGGATTCAGAAAGAGATCCAGTGGAAGGCCGACCTGGCAGAAAGGGTGGCGCAGGTCGCCCGTGCGGCAGCCAATCGCTGATCAGAGCACAAGCCCCGGCGGTCCCTAACCCGCCGGGGCTCGGCTCCCGCCCCCCACATCTGAGACTTTAAGCAGCGCCAACCACGTCGACACGAGTAGCGCACTACCCGTATTTCGGTCCGCGATGACGTCGTGTTACACCCACATCGGGGGATCGGCTCAACAATTTCTGGAACACGTTCTAGTCTGGACCCCATGAGTGATGCGCTGCTGCACCATCCCATCCATTCCGGCCACCTCACCGTCGGGGCGCTCAAACGCAACAAAGACAAGCCCGTGCTGTTCCTCGGCGACACCACACTGACCGGTGGCGAGCTCGCAGAACGCATCAGCCAGTACATTCAGGCCTTCGAAGCGCTCGGCGCCGGCTCCGGCGAAGGCGTCGGCCTGCTGTCGCTGAACCGGCCCGAGGTGCTGATGATCATCGGCGCCGGCCAGACCCAGGGCTACCGCCGCACCGCACTACACCCTCTCGGTTCGCTGGACGACCATGCCTACGTGCTGGCCGACGCCGAGGTGAGCACCCTGATCATCGACCCCACACCCGCGTTCGTGGAGCGGGCCGTCGGATTGCTGGAGAAGGTGCCGTCGCTGCGGCAGGTGCTGACGATCGGCCCGGTGCCCGAGGCGCTGGCCGCCGTCGACGCGTCGGTCGCCGACCTGGTGGCCGAAGCCGCCAAGCACGCCCCGGCCCCCCTGGTGGCCGCCGAACTCGACCCCGAGCATGTCGGCGGGCTCACCTACACCGGTGGCACCACCGGTAAGCCCAAGGGCGTGATGGGCACGGTGCGCTCGATCAACACCATGACCACGATCCAGCTCGCCGAGTGGGAATGGCCCGAGAACCCGCGCTTCCTGATGTGCACCCCGCTATCGCACGCCGGCGCGGCGTTCTTCGTGCCGACGATCGTCAAGGGCGGCGAGATGATCGTGCTGCCCAAGTTCGACCCGGCCGAGGTGCTGCGGGTCATCGAGGAGCGTCGCATCACCGCGACCATGCTGGTGCCGTCGATGATCTACGCGCTGATGGACCACCCGGACTCGCACACCCGCGACCTGTCGTCGCTGGAGACCGTGTACTACGGCGCCTCCGCGATGAACCCGGTGCGGCTGGCCGAGGCCCTCAAGCGCTTCGGGCCGATCTTCGCGCAGTACTACGGCCAGTCCGAAGCCCCGATGGTGATCTCCTACCTCGGCAAGAAGGACCACGACGAGAAGCGGCTGACCTCCTGTGGCCGGCCCACCCTGTTCGCCCGGACGGCTTTGTTGGACGCCTCCGGCCAGCCTGTTGCGCAGGGCGAGGTCGGCGAGATCTGCGTGTCCGGACCGCTGCTGGCCGGCGGCTACTGGAGGCTGCCCGAGGCCACCGCGGATACCTTCTCCGGCGGCTGGCTGCACACCGGCGACATGGCCCGCGAAGACGAGGACGGCTACTGGTTCATCGTCGACCGCGTCAAGGACATGATCGTCACCGGCGGGTTCAACGTGTTCCCGCGTGAGGTGGAAGACGTTGTGGCCGAACATCCTTCGGTGGCGCAGGTGTGCGTGATCGGCACCCCCGACGAGAAGTGGGGCGAGGCCGTCACCGCGGTGATCGTGCTGCGTCCCGACGCCGCGTCCGACGACGAGGCCGTCGCGAAGGTGACCGCCGAGATCCAGGCCGCGGTCAAGGACCGCAAGGGCTCGGTCCAATCGCCCAAGCAGGTCATCATCGTCGACTCCGTGCCGGTGACCGCGCTCGGCAAGCCCGACAAGAAGACCGTCCGGGCCCAGTTCTGGGAGGGCTCCGCCCGCTCGATCGGCTAGTTTTCTGGCGCATCTGCGCCGCTTTGTCACGCTGGAGTGGCTCTGGTGCTCGACCGCCACGCCAGCGTGACAATGGGCGGCTCGGCAGAATGGGTGAGGTGGCTGAAACCCCGGCGCCCACCGATATGCGCGCCACGCTCGACGCGGTCTGGCGGATGGAGGCGGCCAAGATCCTGGCCACCCTGACCCGTACCGTCGGCGATGTCGGTCTGGCCGAGGACCTCGCCCACGAGGCACTGCTCGACGCACTCACGCAATGGCCGCAGACCGGAGTGCCCCGCAACCCCGGCGCCTGGCTGACCACGGTGGCCAAACGCAAGGCCATCGACCACTGGCGCCGCGCGGAAAACCTCGATGCCAAGTACGCCGTGCTGGCCCACGATCTGGCCGAGCATGTCGATGAGGCCTGGGACCCCGACCGAATCGACGACGACGTCCTGCGGCTCATCTTCATCGCCGCGCACCCGGTGTTGTCGCGTGAGGCCCAGGTCGCGCTGACGTTGCGCATGGTCGGCGGGTTGAGCACCGACGAGATCGCCCGGGCCTTCCTCACCTCGACCGCCACCGCGGCCGCGCGCATCACCCGGGCCAAAAAGACCCTGACACAAGCCAACCCGCCCTTCGAAGTGCCGCCGCGCGACGAATACCCGCAACGACTGTCAGCGGTGCTGTCGGTCATCTATCTGATCTACAACGAGGGCTACTCGGCGTCAGCCGGACAGCGGTGGATCCGCGACGAACTGTGTACCGAAGCACTGAGATTGGGCCGCGTGCTGGCCGCACTGGCACCTGAGGAACCCGAGGTCCACGGCCTGCTGGCGCTGATGGAGTTCCAATCCTCACGCTTCGCGGCACGCACCGACGCCGACGGCCGGCCCATCCTCTTGGAGGACCAGAACCGGGCCCGCTGGGACCGGGCACAGATCCAACGGGGCACCACGGCCCTTGAGCGCTCCAGTGCCACACGGCAGCAACGCGGTTGGGGTCCGTACGCGCTGCAGGCCGCACTCGCCGAATGCCACGCGGTCGCCCCGACCGCGGCCGACACCGACTGGGCGCGCATCGTCGCCCTGTACGACGCGTTGTTGCAGATCGCCCCGTCCCCCGTAGTGCAACTCAACCGGGCGGTCGCCGTCGCCATGCGCTCCGGCCCGCAGGAGGCACTGACGCTCGTCGACGCTATCGAAGGCCTCGACGGTTCGTACCTGCTGCCCAGCGTGCGCGGCGAGTTGCTGTCCCGTCTCGGCCGGCATACCGAGGCTGCCGAACAGTTCGACCGCGCTGCAGCCCTGACCGACAACGAACGCGAGCGAGACGTACTGGTGGACAAGGCGATCCGCGAACGCAGCTGATAACGGCCGACATCGTGGCACGATGGCGGACATGCTGTCGGCAGTGTTGTTCGACTTCTCCGGGACCTTGTTCCGCCTCGAGGAACAAGACAGCTGGTTCGCCGGGATGGCCGTCGACGAACGCGCGGTCGACGGCCACGTGCAAACCGAATTGATGCGCCGGCTCACCGCCCCGACCGGGCGGTCCGTGACCATGACCGACGAGCAGTACCGGGCCTGGGCCAACCGCGACCTGGCGCCACACCTGCACCGTGAGGCCTACCTGCATGTGCTGCGGGAATCCGGATTGGCCGACCACCACGCGGAATCGCTGTACAACCGGGTGATCGACCCGGCCAGCTGGACCGCCTACCCCGACACCGCAAGGGTGTTCAAAAACCTGAAGGCACAAGGACTCCGGACGGCCGTCGTCTCCAACATCGCTTTCGATGTGCGTCCGGCCTTCACGGCGATCGGCGCCGCCGGGCACGTCGACGAGTTCGTGCTGTCCTTCGAGGTGGGTGCGGTCAAGCCGGATCCCGCGATCTTCACCACAGCACTGGACCGCCTGGGTGTGGCCGCTGCGGACACGCTGATGGTCGGTGACAGCGAGGAAGCCGACGGCGGCGCCCGCGCGGTAGGTTGCCGATTCGCGCTGGTCGACCCGCTACCACCACCGAGCGGCCGGACGGACTGATCGCAGCCCTGCAGGGTGTCGGTATCCGCGCCTAGGGTGGAGTCATGGCTGACGACCGCATCCGGCCACCATGGTGGCTGAAGTACGTCAACAAGGTGATGATCGGGCTGAACAAGCTCGGCGTCGGCGGCGACAAAGGTCCCGTCGTGCTGACCGTACCGGGCCGCAAGAGCGGTAAACCGAGGTCGACGCCGGTCACCCCGATGACCGTCGACGGGCACCGCTACATCGTCGCCGGACTGCCCGGGGGCGACTGGGCCGCCAACGCCCGGGCCGCCGGTGAGGCCACCGTGCACCAGGGTCGTCAAGACCAACAGGTGCGCGTCGTGGAGATCCCCGCCGAGCAGGCCCGGCCGCTGTTGCGTCAGTTCCCCATCCTGGTTCCGACCGGCGTGGGGTTCATGCGTAGTGCCGGACTGGTCACCGGGCCCCACCCCGACGAGTTCGAGGCACTCGCGGGGCGCTGCCCGGTGTTCCGGCTGGACCCGGTCTAGCGCGCCCGTATCAGCTCAGGTGCGGGGCTTCCTTGATCTTGGAGTCCTGCTTGCCCACCGTCTGGCAGAAGGTCTGCACCGCCAACCGGGTTCCGGTGATCTCGAGTTGAGCGGCATCGGCGCCCTTCTCGTCCTTGAGCATCTTGGCCACCGCTTCGTTCTGCGTCTTTTCGTCCTGGCCGATGAAGTCCTTGCACTTGGTGTCACCGCCGGTGATCGCGGGTGAACATCCGACGAGCACCGAGCCCGCAACCGCGCCCGCCATCAACACCTTTGCCAACTTCGTCATCGTGGCCCTCTCTTGTCTGGTGACGCGCCGTACGCATCATCGCGCCAGGTCTGATACCCAGCGACGGTACCTGTGAAACGTCGCGTCGTCCTCGTTCTACAGTCGAGCACGTGAGTGCAGACAACCCGTTCGACCCGACGGCCTGGGAGCCGGTGCCCGGCTTCGACGAACTGACCGACATCACCTACCACCGTCACGTCGCCGACGGCGCCCGGCAGCCCACGGTGCGGATCGCATTCGACCGGCCCGAGGTGCGCAACGCGTTCCGGCCCCACACCGTCGACGAGCTGTACCGCGTCCTCGACCACGCCCGGATGTCCCCCGATGTCGGCGTGGTGTTGCTGACCGGCAATGGCCCGTCAGAGAAGGACGGCGGCTGGGCCTTCTGCTCCGGCGGCGATCAGCGCATCCGCGGCCGGTCCGGCTACCAGTACGCGGATGGCGAAACCGCGGAAACCGTCGATCCGGCACGAGCCGGGCGGTTGCACATCCTCGAGGTACAGCGGCTGATCCGGTTTATGCCGAAAGTGGTGATCTGCCTGGTCAACGGTTGGGCAGCCGGCGGCGGGCACAGCCTGCACGTCACCTGCGACCTGACCCTGGCCAGCCGCCAGCACGCGAAGTTCAAGCAGACCGATGCCGACGTCGGCAGCTTCGACGGCGGATTCGGCAGCGCCTATCTGGCCCGCCAGACCGGCCAGAAGTTCGCCCGCGAGATCTTCTTTCTGGGCCGCGCCTATGACGCCGAGACCATGTACCAGATGGGCGCGGTGAATGACGTCGTCGACCACGCCGAGCTGGAGTCCGTCGGCCTGCAGTGGGCGGCCGAGATCAACGGCAAGTCGCCCCAGGCCATCCGGATGCTGAAGTTCTCGTTCAACCTGATCGACGACGGCCTGGTGGGCCAGCAGGTGTTCGCCGGAGAAGCCACCCGCTTGGCCTACATGACCGACGAGGCCGTCGAGGGCCGGGATGCCTTCCTGGAGAAGCGCGATCCGGACTGGAGCGGATTCCCGCGCTACTTCTGAGGGATTTGGGTGCGTTCAGCGGCGGTCAGCGCTGCTGAACGCACCCAAATCGCGGGGTCAGAACCGGAAGGTGGTCTGGCCGTGCGGTGACTTCGCGAACGCGAGCGCCTTGGCCGGCCTGACCTGGTAGACGATCGCGGCCTCACCGTCCGGGTCGAAAACCTGATCGTCGCAAGCGAAATCCCAGTCGTCGCCGTACTTGGCCCGGTAGGCATCGGCCAGGGCTGTCAATCGCTGCAGACCCGTCACCCGCACGGCGGTCCCCTCGACAACCACGTCCAGGCCCGCATTCCAGGTGTTGGTTCCGGTCGTCACCACAACAGCCGTCCCCGCCTGCAAATTGCGCGCCTTCTGTTCGGTGGGCCCGGTACAGAACACGAATGCGTCGTCGGTCCACAACCCGACCAACGGCGTGACGTGAGGCCGACCGTCCCCGCGCACCGTGGTGAGCCAGTAAAGCGCGGCGGCGTCGAGTGCGCCCGCGACGGCCTGCCACGTGATCGGTTCGGTCGCCTCGCTGAAGCGCTGGTCAAGCTTGCCCGTGATCGTCATAGCGGTATCGACTCGGCAGAGGCCCACAAGTCATCGCAGAAAGCTAGGCGACCTAAACTCGGCCCATGAGTAAGAACCCGCTGCGCCGGCTGTCCGAACAGGTGCTGCTGACCAGCATGCGTCCGCCGCTGACCGAACGACTGCAGGCCCGTGGCGACATCAACGTTGCCGGCAAGCGGATCCTGTTGACCGGCGCCTCCTCGGGTATCGGTGAGGCTGCGGCCGAGAAGTTCGCCGCGAAGGGGGCCACCGTCATCGCGGTGGCCCGCCGCCAGGAACTGCTTGACGACCTGGTCGGTCGGATCACCACCAAGGGCGGCGACGCCCGCGCCCATGCGGTGGACCTGTCCGACCTGGATGCCATCGACGAACTGGTCGCCACCATCGAACGCGATCTGGGCGGCGTCGACATCCTGATCAACAACGCCGGCCGGTCGATCCGGCGCCCACTGGCCGAATCGCTGGACCGCTGGCACGACGTCGAGCGCACCATGACGCTCAACTACTACTCACCGCTGCGGCTGATCCGCGGTCTGGCCCCGGGCATGCGCGAACGCCGCGACGGGCACATCATCAACGTCGCCACCTGGGGCGTCATGAACGAATCCTCACCGCTGTTCGCCGTCTACAACGCCTCCAAGGCCGCCCTGGCCGCGGTCAGCCGGGTCATCGAAACCGAATGGGCCTCCGTCGGCGTGCATTCCACGACGCTGTACTACCCGTTGGTGAAGACCCCGATGATCGCCCCGACCCGCGCCTACGACGGGCTGCCCGGGTTGTCAGCTTCCGAAGCCGCCGAGTGGATGCTGACCGCGGCGCGTACCCGCCCGGTGCAGATCGCGCCACGGATGGCGGTGACGGCCAAGGCCATCAACACCGTGGCACCCGGACTGGTCGACGCCGTGATGAAACGGCAACGGGTCCAGCCGGTCTGACGTGTCATGGCGCGGCCCGCCTGGCCGCGGTGGTAGACAAGGGTCATGGAAATCCTGGCCAGCCGGATGCTGATTCGGCCGGTCGACTACCCGAAGTCGGTCGAGTTCTACCGCGACCGGATCGGTCTGGCCATCGCGCGTGAATACGGTGCCGGCACAGTGTTCTACGCCGGGCAGTCACTGATCGAGTTGGCCGGCCACCACAGCCCGACCGAATCAGGTGTGTTTCCCGGGGCGCTGTGGCTGCAGGTGCGCGACGTCTATGCCACTCAGGCGGAGCTGGAAAGCCGTGGGGTGGCCATCGCCCGACCCGCAGCCCAGGAGCCGTGGGGTCTGCACGAGATGCATGTGATCGATCCGGACGGCATCACCCTGATTTTCGTTCAGGTGCCCGACACCCACCCGCTGCGGCGAGACACCCGGGACTGACGAGGAGACCGCCGTGGCGAAATCAGTGCTCGGCCGTGGCTCCGCGCGCGCACGGGTGCTCGAGGCCGCGCTGACACTGTTCGGTGAACACGGCGTCAGCGGCACCACATTGCAGATGATCGCCGACAGCATCGGCGTGGGTAAGGCGTCGGTCTACTACCAGTTCCACTCCAAGGAAGACATCGTGGCGGCCGCGGCCCAACCGATGTTCGACGACATGGCGCGGGTGATGGCGATCGCCGACGCCGTCTCCGACCCGGCCACCCGCCGCGAGATCACCATCAGCGGCCTCATCGACCTGAGCGTGCGGCACCGCCGGCTGGCCGCGGTGCTCAAGGCCGACCCGGCGCTGGAGCACCTGATCCAGTCACGCGAGGACCTCACCGAGCTGACCGAGCGCTTCACCAACCTGCTGCTCGGCGACGCCCACAAGCCCGCGGGCAGAGCCGTCATATCCATGGTCACCAACGGCGTCTTCGCCGCCGTGACCGACAAGACACTGGAGGACGTCAGCGACGAAGATCTGCGCCGCACGCTGTTGGAAGCCTCGCAGCAATTGATGCGCACTTCATCCTATTTCGAGTGAGCGCAGTGCGAATCGAGCGCTACCAGGTCCAGACCGTCGGATCGGCGGGCGGGTAGGTCGCGCAGTTCTTGGTGCCGTGCGCGACGACGCCCTTGTTGTTGAAGAACAATTTGGCCCAGTTCGGCCAGCGCCAGGACATGTTCTCGAAGAACGCGTTGGTGGCCGTGTTCTCCGAGTACTGGCGGCGGCCGGCGTAGTCCAACGAGAAGAACCAGTTGATACGGTCCCGGGCGCCCTGCTGATCGGCGGCGGGCTTGTTGTTGTAGTCGATCATGTAACGCTCGTAGTACACGGGATTCGTGTCCCGCACCGCGGCCATGTACTGGTCGACGGTGCAGGTGGTCCTGAGCATGTTGCTCGGGATCGGGTACTCGTCGGTGGCGTCGGCGGCCGCTACGCCCGGCGTGAAAACCAAGGTCGTGGCCGCGGCGGCCGCAGCCAGGTAGGTACCGATGAATCTCTTGCTTCGCATGGGGTTTGAACTCCTCAGCGTTCGTCGGCGGCGCGCTGGAGCGCGGGCGCCTGTTCCGGGCAGTAGGCCGGTATCGCACCGCCGACGAACTGCCAGGCCTGGTCGGTCGTGGCGTCGTTGTTCAGCTGGGCGTGCACGAACTTCGCCGACGCGAACGCGTCCGGGTCAAGGCCGTTGCGCAGCCGCTTGCACATGATCTTGGCGATCCAGGCGTTGTAGTCCCTCTGCCCGTAGATCCCGTAGGTGTGCAACTGCTCGGCGAACTCCTGATCGGGATCGGCGTGAGCGATCGGCGTGGCACCCATCGGTCCCACCGCGGCGGCAACCATCGCCACCGCCGCGATCGTTCCGCGTTTCATCCATGACATCCGCACTAGACCAGAGCCTCCTGTGGCTGGCGCTGAATCGGGGGCCACGGCTGCGGAATCGGCCGCGACCGCACCCGCTGCGGCCACCAGAACCACTTGCCGAGCAGTGCGGCGATCGACGGCGTCATGAACGCGCGGATCACCAGGGTGTCGAACAACAGACCCAGACCGATCGTCGTACCGACCTGGCCCATGATCGTGAGATCGCTGACCGCCATCACCATCATCGTGAAGGCAAAGACCATGCCCGCGGCGGTCACCGTCGAACCGCTGCCACCCAACGCCCGGATCATGCCGGTGTTCAGCCCGGCGTGTATCTCCTCTTTGAGCCGGGAGACGACGAGCAGGTTGTAGTCCGCACCGACCGCCAACAGGATGATCACCGCCATCGGCAGCACCATCCAGTGCAGCTCGATCCCCAGCAGGTATTGCCACAGGAGCACCGAAACGCCGAAGGACGCACCCAGCGAGAGCACCACCGTGCCGACGATCACCACCGCGGCCACGATCGCCCGGGTCAGCAGCAGCATGATCAGGAAGATCAGACCGACCGCGGCAACCCCGGCGATGATCAGGTCGAACTTCGTGCCGTCGGCCATGTCCTTGAAGGTGGCTGCGGTGCCGCCTAGGTAGATGGTCGACCCCTCGAACGGCGTGCCCTTGATCGCCTTCTTGGCCGCGTTCTTGATCGAGTCGATCCGCTCGATGCCCGCCGCGGACATCGGATCACCCTCATGGTTGATGATGAACCGCACCGCATGCCCATCCGGGGACAGGAACTGCTCCAGACCCTTTGCGAAATCCGGGTTTTCGAACGCTTCGGCGGGAAGATAGAACGAGTCGTCGTTCATCGAATCGGTGAAGGCCTTCCCCATTTCGGTCGAGGTCTCGGCCATGATGCGCTGCTGTTCCTGCATACCCTGCTGGGTCTGCTGCATGGTCAGCATCATCTCCCGCATGTTCACCATGGTCTGCTTCATCTCGGGCATGATCGCGATCATCTGCGGCATCAACGTGTTGAGCCGACGCATCTGCGGCATCATCTCGTTCATATCGCTGGTCATCACGTCCATGCCGTCGATGACGTCGAACACCGAGCGGATCGACCAGCACATCGGGATGTTGAAGCAGTGCGGTTCCCAGTAGAGGTAGTTCCGAATCGGCCGGAAGAAATCGTCGAAGTTGGCGATGTTGTCGCGCAGTGTTTCGAGGTTGGCCACCATGCCGTCCATCGACGACACCATCTGACTGGTGGTATCGGCCATCTCGATGGTGATGGCGGTCATCTTGTCCATGCTCTCGATGGTGTTCTGCATATCCGCAACCTGATTGGTCATATCGGCGGTGCGGTCGGTGTTGTACTTCTCGTTGAGCCGCTGCAGGGTGCTCTGCTGACTGATCATGTACGGGATCGTGGTGTTCTTGATCGGCGTACCGTCGGGTCGGGTGATGGTCTGCACCCGGCCGATGCCCTCCACCTGGAAGACCGCCTTGGCGATCTTCTCGATAACCAGGAAGTCGGCGGGGTTACGCAGATCGCGATCGCTCTCGATCATCAGCATCTCGGGATTCAGCCGGGCCGGCGAGAAGTGCCGTTCGGCGGCCGCGTAGCCCTGATTGGACGCGATGTCACCGGGTAGGTAGAGGCGGTCGTTGTAACTGGTCTTATAACCCGGCAGCGCCAGCAGTCCGATGAGCGACACCGCGATGGTGGCGATCAGGATCGGGCCGGGCCAACGCACCACGGCGGCGCCCACCTTGCGCCAACCACGCACGCGCATCGCACGTTTGGGATCCACGAACCGGCCGGCGACGGTAACCATGGCAGGGCCGAACGTCAGCGCGGTGGCAATGAGCACCAGCATGCCGATGGCAAGCGGCACACCGAGAGTCTGGAAATACGGCAACCGGGTGAAGCTCAGGCAGTAGGTGGCGCCCGCGATGGTCAGGCCGGATCCGACGATCACATGTGCGGTGCCCCCGAACATGGTGTAGTAGGCCGACTCTCGATCCTCGCCACTATGTCGGGCCTCCTGGTAGCGGCCGACGAAGAAGATCGCGTAGTCGACCGAGATCGCGATCGCCAGCGTCACCAGCAGACTGGTCGCGAAGGTCGAGAGACCGATGATCTCGTAGTAGCCCAGGAATGCCACCGCACCGCGGACCGTCAGCAGACTGACCGCCACCATAAGGATGATCAGCACTGTCGTCATGATCGACCGGAAGATGGTGAGCAGCATGACGATGATGACCAGGAAGGTCAGCGCCTCTACCAGCCGCATGCTGCCGTGGCCGGCCTCGGTCTGTTCGGCGGTCATCGCCGCGGACCCGGTGACGAAGACCTCGACACCGTCGGGCGCGGGGATGCTCTCCGCGATGCGTTTGACGGCTTCGACGGATTCCAGCGACAGTGCCTCGCCCTGGTCGCCTGCCAGGTTGGCCGAGACGTACACGGCCTTGCCGTCACCGCTCTGAACCCCGGACGCGGTCAGCGGATCACTCCACAGATCCTGGACATGCTCGACGTGTTTGGTGTCGGCGCGGAGCTTCTCGATCAGCTCGGAGTAGTAGCGGCGGCTGTCCTCGCCCAGCTTCTCCTGACCTTCCAGGACGATCATCGCCGAGCTGTTCGACGTGTATTCGTCGAACACCTGGCCGATGCGCTGGGTGGCGATGACCGCGGGCGCTTCCTGCGGACTCATCGACACCGACCGCATCTCACCGACGTCCTCGAGTTGCGGCACCGCGACGTTCAGAAAGGCGGCGATACCCACCCAGACCAGGATGATCGGCACCGAAAGCTTGCGGAGTACGCGGGCGATCTTGCCGAAGTGGGCGGTTTCGTAGCGGGCTGGAGCGGTGCGGGTGATGGGTCCGGTGGGCGCATCGGCGTTGTGCCTGCTCATGCGGACTTCACGATGCAGAAGGTCTGAACATTGGCGCCGGTGGCCGTGCGCTCGTCCTTGAGCTCACCGTCGACGATCACCCGGCATCCCAAAAAGTCGGTCTTGCCCTGCGCCACGATGTTGGCGGCAGCAGACGGCTCGGTGGTCTGCAGCGTTATGGACCACGGCAGGATGGCGCCGTCGACCCGCTGCGGCTCGCCTTCCAGATCCACATAGTTCACATCCACAGCGGCACCTTCCGGACCAAAGATCTCGTACGTCAACACTTTTGGATCGAACGGGTCGGGATCGTTCGCGAACTCCACCGGTGTGGTCAGCGGTGGGTCGGATGCAAATACGCCGCGGACACGGTCGACGGTCAACCCCACTACGCCGATCACCGCCACGAAGACCAAGGGCAACCACACCCGTTTGAGCAATTTCATCGCCGCCTCCTCCTGCACCCTGCCGTCCACCCGAACCAGATGACCGCGGTCATCGACGGGACTTAAGTTATACAAGCGGCTTACTTCAAGCAAGCCGGTCGTATAAGTAGAACTAACCAACTGGCCAAATAGGCCCAGCCGTGTGGTCAACCGGATGGTGGCAACAGGGAGAGTTGGGGCAACGCACGGCACAGCCGGGTGGCGGCCTGGGCGTCGCCAAGGGGGTTCGGTCTACTACCAGCTGAGTCCGTAGACGGACCGCCCTGGCGCCACTTCGGTGTGTTCGACGACATCGCCGTCAAGCGGCGTCAGGCGTCAGGCGTCAGGCCCGATTCGCCGAAATTCCTTCGCGCAAAAGCTGATCGCGCAGTTGTGGAACGAATGACCGCAGCCAAAGAAGCTATGCGTTGAAGCCGGGAACGGCCCTGATGGCGCGGCGCGAGGCATTGCCGTACGCGGGGATCGCCGGACTCCACCCCCCCGGTCCAGGCGTTCACAAGATCGCCGGCGCGCAGATCCTCCTACGCCGGGGATTCAGGCAGCGTGCTGCCGTGACTAAATAGACAGCGGCCAGCCCACCGAAGCCAGCCGCGCGGCGACCTGGTTGATCTCTTCGGGGTTGGGTTCCTTCTCGATGACGTTGTGCACCGCAACGCGGATCTCGTCGTCGGTGACCGGGCTGTGCCCGTCGCTGGACCGCAGGATGTCATGGGTGGCCTTGACCACCTCATCCTCGGTCAGCGATCGGGTCAGCAGCGCCAACAACGCGAAGTGGTCTTTGTGCGGCACGCCCTCGGGATAGCCGGCACGCAGCCAGCGCAGGACGTTGTCCAGGAAGCTCGTTGTTTCAGCCATGACGCTCAGCTCACTTCGTGGGCAGGAACGGGAACAGGTCGACACCGGTGTGGTGGATGATCGTGGTCCGCGTGATCCACGCGATGGCCACCAGAATCACCACACCGACCAGGGTGAACAACGCCAACCCGAGGAACCTCAGGGCCGCATTGGGGGCGTGGGTGGTGCCGTCGGCACCCACACCGCCGCCACCGTTGGAGTAGGCCACGAGTCCCGCGGCGAACACCGCAGGCAGACCGGCGCCGAGCACCAACCCGACCGCGAGAACCTTGAAAATGGCTTCCAGATAAGTCATTACGATTCCTTGTGTCAGACCGCGGCCTTGTCGGCACCGGACTTTGCGGTACCGGCAGGCTTGTCACTGTTCGGCGTGGAGTTGGCGGCATGGCGCACTTCGGCGGGCACCACCGAGTTGGTGGAGTCGTCCCAATCGGCGTTGACGTTGCTGGGGTCGACCTTCTGCTGCTGGGCGCGCCACCACATGTACCCGGACAGGGCGACCAGCACCAGGAAGATCAGCCCGTCACCGGCGAGCGCCGAGGACGTCAGCGATGCAATGCCGTGGGACAGCCAGAAGGCCAGCGCGCCAACGATGCCCGCGGCGGGCAGCGTGACCAGCCAGGCCACGGCCATGCGGCCGGCGACCGCCCATCGCACCTCGGCGCCGGGCTTGCCCACGCCGCTGCCAAGGATGGACCCGGTCGCCACGTGGGTGGTCGACAGGGCCATGCCGGCGGCGCTCGAGCTCAGGATGATCGCGGCAGACGACGCCTCGGCCGCCAGGCCCTGTGGGGATTCGATCTCCACCAGGCCCTTGCCCAGGGTGCGGATCACCCGCCAGCCACCGATGTAGGTTCCCAGGCCGATGGCCAGCGCGCACGAGGCGATGATCCAGAACGGGAGACCGTCGTTCTTCACGTCCCCACTGAGGTGGCCGGTGGTGATCAGGGCCAGCGCGATGACGCCCATGGTCTTCTGCGCATCGTTGGTTCCGTGTGAGAGCGCGACGAGCGAAGCGGTGGCGATCTGTCCCCAGCGGAAGCCCGCTTCGCGACGTTTCTGCGCGACATTGCGGGTGATCCGGTAGACGAGCCAGGTGCCGCAGCCCGCCACCAGGCAGGCGATCACGGGGGCGGCTACCGCCGGGATGAGTACCTTCTGGCTGACGCCGGCCCAGTTCACGCCGGCCAGGCCGATGGCGGCCAGGCCGGCGCCCATCAGCCCACCGAACAGTGCATGCGACGAGCTCGAGGGGATGCCGAACAGCCAGGTCAGCAGGTTCCACAGGATGCCGCCGATCAGGCCGGCGAAGATGATCGTCAGCCCGGTCGAGGCGTCGATCGTCGGGATCAAGGCTCCGGTCTTGGAGTCCTGAATCTTCAGCACCGAGCTCGTGACGGTGATCGCGACCTCGACCGACAGGAATGCACCGACCAGGTTCAGCACCCCGGCGAGCAGCACCGCTGTCTTCGGCTTGAGAGCGCGGGTGGCGATCGAGGTGGCCATGGCGTTACCGGTGTCATGAAAGCCGTTGGTGAAGTCAAAAGCCAGTGCTGTTGCTATCAATAGCACCAGGACGATCAGCTCAGCGCTCATGGCCGTAATTCTGTCGGACCGCAGGCGATTTTGACCAGCCGGAAACACCGTGCTGAGCTGGGAATTCGGATACGCTACGAATGAGTTCACCCAGTGTTCACCTAGGCAACCCGCACTGTTTGCCGGGGCCATTTGCCGTTCCCGGCACAGCCGATAAATTCACTGCATGCCAGAGTCGGCCGGCAGCACTACGATCAATGCCGTCTCCGGTTCCTGTCCCGCCGAATTGGGGACGGCAGCCTCGGGGTGCACCATCAGGAGTAGGCGCAGTGAACGAATTTCTCGCGAAGATCGCGGCCTGGCTGAACGCCGGGTACCCCGACGGGGTGCCCGGACCAGATCGGGTGCCGCTGTTGGCACTACTGACCCGACGACTGACCAACGACGAAGTCAAAGCCGTCGCACGGGATCTCATCAATCGTGGTGACTTCGATCACATCGACATCGGTGTGCTGATCACCCAGATCACCGACGAGCTGCCCCGCGTCGAAGATGTCGAGCGGGTACGGGAACGACTGGCCGTCAAGGGCTGGCCGTTGGACGATCCGCGCGATACCGAGGACTCCGTCGACACCGACCGCAGCAACGGTGGCGAGCCGAAAGACCCAGGGGGCCCGGCATAGCCGTCCTGCGCCCCATCGCCGTCGGATCCGCGACGGACGCGTTGCTGGCGGCCCTCGGCGACATCCTGACCGGACGCGGGTCGGCGATTCTGCCGGTTCCCGCCGACGACGAACGTCAAAGATCTTTACTGACAACCACTTTGCGCGCCGGCGAGGAAATCGACGACGACGTTGCCGTGGTGATCTCGACCTCGGGCACCACCGGCAAACCGAAAGGCGCGTTGCTGACCGCGGCAGCGCTGCGATCCAGCGCCGAGTCCACCCACGCCCGGTTGGGCGGCGAAGGTCGCTGGCTGCTCGCCCTGCCCGCCTATCACATTGCCGGTCTGCAGGTCCTGGTGCGCAGCGCGTTGGCCGGCACCACGCCCGTCGCCGTCCCGGCTTCCTTCGACCCGAGCCAGTTGCCCTCTGCGGTAGCCGCTTTGGGTAGCGGGCGGCGCTACGCCTCACTGGTGGCGGTGCAGCTGGACAAGTCATTGCAGGACCCGGCCGCTGCGGAGGCGCTGGCCGAACTCGATGCCGTGCTGATCGGCGGTGGGCCGATGCCCGCCGGCGTGGCCGAACGTGCGCAGGCGGCGGGAGTGAACGTGGTGCGCACCTACGGGATGAGCGAGACGGCGGGGGGCTGCGTGTACGACGGCGTGGCACTCGACGGCGTGAAGGTGCGCGTGCACGATTCCCGCATCCTGCTCGGCGGCGCCACGGTGGCGAAGGGATATCGCGACCCGATCACACCCGATCCGTTCGCCGAGGCCGGCTGGTTCCGCACCGATGACCTTGGCGTCATGGATGATTCGGGTGTCCTACGCGTTCTGGGCCGGGTCGACGACGCGGTCAGCACCGGCGGTTTGACGGTGCTGCCACAACTGGTCGAATCGGCACTGGCCGGCCATCCGGCGATCGCCGAGTGTGCGGTGTTCGGGGTCCCCGACGAACGCCTCGGCCAGCGGGTGGTGGCCGCGCTGGTGCTGGCCCCGGGTTCGGCAGCCCCCGACGTGGCCGACCTCCGGGCACAGGTGTCACAGACGCTGGATGCCACCGCGGCACCGCGCGCGGTGTACATCGTCGACGAGTTGCCCCGTCGCGGCATCGGCAAGGTGGACCGCCGGGCGCTCATGTCGCGATTCGGTGACCGATAAACCGTTCGCCATCGCAGGCATGATGGGTACATGCGCCGAGAAGTGACCTCCGTCGATGACCTTCGCGCCATCGTCGGCCACCCCACCGCGGCCGTCGCCAACAAGGTGACCGCCCGACTGTCGGAAGCCCAGCAGGACTGGCTGAAACAGTCACCGCTGGGCTTCGTGGCGACCACCGACACACACGGCCGCGTCGACGTCTCCCCCAAAGGCGACCCGCCTGGTTTCGTCCACATCATCGACGACACCACGATCGCGATCCCGGAACGCCCCGGCAATCGTCGCGCCGACGGCTACCTCAACATTCTGCAGCGCTCACAGGTCGGCACGGTGTTCGTGATCCCTGGCCGCGGCGACACCCTGCGGATCAACGGCACCGCCCGGATCCTTTCGGATGCCGACTACTTCGAGGACATGGCGGTGAACGGCAAACGTCCGATCCTGGCTTTGGAAATCGCTATCGAAGAGGTGTTCTTCCACTGCCCCAAGGCTTTCCTGCGCTCTGCGGCGTGGAAGCCCGAGACCTGGAACCCGACCGCGGTGCCCACGGTGGCGCAGATGGCCAAGGCGTTCAAACCCGATCAGACCCAACAGGAACTCGACGCGTACTACAGCGAGGACAACCTACGCACGATGCTCTACTGAGACGCCTCAACCGGTTTCACCAGGATCGCCCGGGTGTAGAGCAGCTGGAAACCCCGGCGCTGGACGTTGCGCTGGGACTTGGAGCCGGGCGCCGTTGTCACCACAGCAATCTCGCAGCCGGCGTCGGCGGCCTCGGCCAGCCGCGCCGCCAGCAACGCGGCCTGCACGCCACGGCGCCGAAAGGCCGGTGCTGTCGCCGCTCCGGCCAACTGGGCGATCCCGTCGGTCAGCCGCATCATCGCGCCGCCGGCGACGACTCCGTCGCACAGCGCGACATACGCGGTGGCCCCGGCTTTTTCGATGTCCCGTTCGGCCCGCTCGATGATGTCGGCAGGGAAATGCTCATGGCTGACCGGGCCCTCACCGTCGGGGTGGGCGAAGCCCTCCACCACGACGTTCACCCATGCGGTGAGATTGTCGGCCCGGCGCACCCGCACATCGGTCACCGGCGGGCGCTCGTCGTGAATCGGCCTGCCCAGCACATTCTCGAATTCGTCAAGGCGATAACCGCGGCCGGACAGCAACGCGGTGATCTCGGGATCGGCCAGGCTGGACAGCTCCACCCGGGTGGCGGCGCCCCGGGCCGCGAACGCACGCTCGATCTCACCCAGCACCGCTTCATCGGGCAACCCGTCGAAGCCGAGGCCGACCACCTTGTTCATCGGAGATGCAGCCTCGGCGAAACACGCGTACCCACCGGCGACGGGCAGGACCAGCCCGTCGGCGCCACGGTGCCCGGCAGCGCGCGTCGCCGCTACGATCAGGTCCGCCTCGGCCTTCTCGATTTGCCGGGCCAATTCGACACCGCAGAACAATGGGTACGAGCCCGGATCTGAGTCACCGTTGACAGCCACGTAGACATTGTGCCCGGGCAGGCGTTGCTCACCGAGGCGGCCCGGCAGGCGCCCAGGTTTGCATCGCGCGCTCGAGCGCTTCTGAGTCGAGCGCCTGCACCGGGATCGGCGCCTGGTCATCATGGCGCCGCATGCCGTCCAGAAGGATGGCCACATATCGGCGCCAGAGGCCGGCGTCGACATTGCCCGCGAATTCGCTTACGGTGCCGGCCAAGAGCCCGAAGAGTGGCATGTCCGTCGACGACAGTTCCGGGCGCAGGTAACCGTCGGCCTGTGCCCGCCCGACGAGTTTGGTCAACACCGGGACGAGCCGGTCCTGGCAGGCCTTGACCCGCTCGCAGCCATAGGCCTTGCTGAATGCGATTTCCCGCAGACCTCGGTCAGTCGCCGTGATCTCACACATACTCTCGACGTACCACGCAAACCCCAGCCACGAATCTTGGTGTTGCAGCGCAGTTTCGGCCAGTGCGGTGAGCTGCTCCATACCGTCGACGAAGATGGCCGCAACCAGCTCCTCCTTGGTGGCGAACCGCCGGTAGACGGTGCCCACCCCGACGTTGGCGTGATGTGCCACGTCGTTGAGCGTTGCCTCGAGACCCTTCTCGGCGAACAACTCCCGCGCGGCATCGAGCACCCGCTGCCGATTGCGCTCTGCATCCTTGCGCAGCACGCGGGGAGTTTCCTGGGTCATATCTCTCAGCTTAAGTGATCGAAGTCATAAGTGGATTGAAACTATCCACTTATTCGGCTAACTTTACGCCTGAATTGCGTGGGCTGCCCCATACCCCTGTCGTAGCGAGCGCATCGAACGTCGGGAGGCCCCAATTGATTGCAGTCCAGGATCGGCAGCAGGTCACCACCCTCCCCTCGCCGCCGCAATGCTGAAAGTCATCCGCCGATCGTGGCTCCCTGTGCTGATCGTCATCGCCATGGGAGCCGGCGTGCTGATCGTGATGAACGTCCGCAAGGTCTTCGGCTCACATCCGGTCATCATCACCGAGACCACATCGGACAACGCCGAGGACTTCAACCCCAAGGTCGTGACGTACGAGATCTTCGGTACCGGCGGCACTGCCGTCATCAACTACATGGACCTCGAAGGCAGACCCCAGCGCACCGGAACCGTGCCTCTGCCATGGACTGTGACGCTGCAGACCACGTTGCCGTCGGTGCAGCCCAACATCCTGGCGCAAGGCGACGGGGACAGCATCAGTTGCCGAGTCACCGTCGATGACGAGGTCAAAGAAGAGAGAACGGCTACTGGAGTGAACGCACAAACCTTTTGCTTTGTGAAGGCAGCATGAGCAGCACCACGGACGAAACCCAGACCGACGACACCCCGACCGACGCCATCGCCACCGGGCGCCACGCGGCACCTCCACGCCCACTGATCCCGCGCCTCATTCGAGCGTTCGCCCTGCCGATCATCCTGGCGTGGATCGTGATCGTCGCACTGCTCAACACCGTCGTCCCTCAGCTCGAGGTCGTCGGAAAGATGCGCGCGGTGTCGATGAGTCCCAACGACGCACCGTCGATGATCGCCATCAAAGAGGTCGGCAAGAAGTTCCAGGAGTACGACACCAGCAGCTCGGTGATGGTCGTACTCGAAGGCGACAAGCCGCTGGGCCTCGAAGCGCACATGTTCTACGACGAGATGGTGCGTGAGCTGCGCGCCGACACCACCCACGTGCAGCATGTGCAGGACTTCTGGGGCGACACCCTGACCGCCAAGGGCGCCCAGAGCCGCGACGGCAAGGCCGCCTACGTGCAGGTCTACATCGCCGGCGACCAGGGCGAGACGCTCGCCAACGAATCGGTCCAGGCCGTGCGGCGCATCGCCACCGAAACCCCCGCACCCGACGGCGTGAAGGCGTATGTCACCGGGTCCGCAGCATCGAGCACCGACCAGAACATCGTCGGCGACGAGAGCATGAAGCTCATCGAGTTCGTCACCTTCGGCGTCATCGCGGTGATGCTGCTCGGCGTGTACCGGTCGATCATCACCACGCTGATCGTGCTGGGAATGGTCGTACTCGAATTGTCCGGCGCCCGTGGACTTGTCGCGCTACTGGGCTATCACAATTTCTTCGGCCTCACGACGTTCGCCTCCAACATGCTGGTGACCTTGGCCATCGCCGCGGCCACCGACTACGCGATCTTCCTGATCGGCCGATATCACGAAGCGCGAAGAGCCGGTGAGGACAAAGAAGCAGCCTACTACGACATGTTCCACGGCACGGCGCACGTCGTCCTCGCGTCGGGCCTGACTATCGCCGGCGCGACACTGTGCCTGCACTTCACCCGCCTGCCGTACTTCCAGACCATGGGCATCCCACTGGCGGTCGGCATGGTGATCGTGGTCGCCATGGCACTGACCCTGGGGCCGGCAGTCATCTCGGTGTTCGGCCGATTCGGCAAGATCCTCGAGCCCAAGCGGCATTCGAAGTCCCGCGGATGGCACCGGGTCGGCACCGCCACGGTCCGCTGGCCGGGTGCAATCCTGGTGTGCGCCATCGTGGCAGCGTTGGTCGGCCTGCTCGCCCTGCCGGGCTATCACACCACCTACAACGACCGCATCTTCCTGCCCAAGGACGTGGGGACGAACGTCGGGTACGACGCCGCCTTCCGGCACTTCTCGCAGGCGAAGATGAACCCGGACCTGATGATGATCGAGTCCGACCGCGATCTGCGGAACCCGGCTGACTTCCTGGTCATCGACAAGATCGCCAAGGCACTCAAGAGTGTCCACGGCATCGCCCAGGTGCAGACCATCACCCGCCCCGACGGCGAGCCGATCAAGCACTCGACGATCCCGTACGCGCTGGGCCAGAGCGGCACGACCCAGTTGATGAACAACGACTACGCGCAGGCCAACCTGAAGAATCTGCTCGACCAGGCCGACGACCTGCAGACCAGCATCGATGCCATG